>NZ_PDOD01000001.1 GCF_003226325.1 Salipaludibacillus keqinensis
GGCGACATGCGGAGCTGAGAGATACTAATCGATCGAGGGCTTAACCAATGGTACTTTTAAGATACGATTCATTCATTCAAGCGTTATCCAGTTTTGAGAGGTCAACGACCTGTCAATTTCATATGTCCAGTGACGATCGCGGAGAGGTCACACCCGTTCCCATGCCGAACACGGAAGTTAAGCTCTCCAGCGCCGATGATAGTTGGGGGATCTCCCCCTGTGAAAGTAGGACGTCGCTGGGCAATTATTAATATTCCACAGTAGCTCAGTGGTAGAGCTATCGGCTGTTAACCGATCGGTCGTAGGTTCGAATCCTACCTGTGGAGCCATATTTTGGAGAGCTGTCCGAGAGGTCGAAGGAGCACGATTGGAAATCGTGTAGGCGGTTTAAACCCGTCTCGAGGGTTCGAATCCCTCGCTCTCCGCCAGATATATATGGCCCGTTGGTCAAGTGGTTAAGACACCGCCCTTTCACGGCGGTAACACGGGTTCGAATCCCGTACGGGTCACCATTATCATACATAGCAAAATGCTATATAGAAAATAAATATTTAAAATAGATATTTTAATGGAGGATTAGCTCAGTTGGGAGAGCATCTGCCTTACAAGCAGGGGGTCGGCGGTTCGAGCCCGTCATCCTCCACCATTATATAGTTTATATTATCGCGGGGTGGAGCAGTCTGGTAGCTCGTTGGGCTCATAACCCAAAGGTCGGTGGTTCAAATCCGCCCCCCGCAACCAAATTTTTCCTCGAAGTATCATTTCTTTCTAAGCAAACTATTTATCAATTAGGTCCCGTGGTGTAGCGGTTAACATGCCTGCCTGTCACGCAGGAGATCGCGGGTTCGATTCCCGTCGGGACCGCCACTTTTATTAATTCTACATATTATCGCAATTTTATAACATGGCTCGGTAGCTCAGTCGGTAGAGCAACGGACTGAAAATCCGTGTGTCGGCGGTTCGATTCCGTCCCGAGCCACCATTTTTTTAGTGCTGGCCTAGCTCAATTGGTAGAGCAACTGACTTGTAATCAGTAGGTTGGGGGTTCAAGTCCTCTGGCCAGCACCATTGAATTTTCTTATTGACTAATGAAATTTTTTTTTGTATTATAGTAATTGTCTCTTTTATGGAGGGGTAGCGAAGTGGCTAAACGCGGCGGACTGTAAATCCGCTCCTTCGGGTTCGGCAGTTCGAATCTGCCCCCCTCCACCATTTATGTCTTTTACTAATATTAAACTATACTTAGGGGCATAGTTTAATGGTAAAACGAAGGTCTCCAAAACCTTTGATGCGGGTTCGATTCCTGCTGCCCCTGCCAATAGAATAATTATGGCGGTTGTGGCGAAGTGGTTAACGCACCGGATTGTGATTCCGGCACTCGTGGGTTCAATTCCCATCAGCCGCCCCATTTTTACGTATTAAAGGGCTATAGCCAAGCGGTAAGGCATCGGATTTTGATTCCGTGACCCGCAGGTTCGAATCCTGCTAGCCCTGCCATTTTTTTATCATATGTTTAAATTAATTATTCATAATACAAACCATATTAAGTGCGGAAATAGCTCAGTGGTAGAGCACCACCTTGCCAAGGTGGGGGTCGCGGGTTCGAATCCCGTTTTCCGCTCCATATGGCGGCATAGCCAAGTGGTAAGGCAGAGGTCTGCAAAACCTCTATCACCGGTTCAAATCCGGTTGCCGCCTCCAAAAAAATATAAATTAATGTTCTTGTATTGCCGGAGTGGCGGAATTGGCAGACGCACAGGACTTAAAATCCTGCGGTAAGTAATTACCGTGCCGGTTCAAGTCCGGCCTTCGGCACCAACATATATCCATATTTTTGTACCATTTTGCCGGTGTGGTGGAATTGGTAGACACGCAGCACTCAAAATGCTGTGGGTTCGTCCCGTGCCGGTTCGACTCCGGCCACCGGTACCACTTAAGTTTTGACACTATTTAAACAGACTATTATTAATCCCGTCAACGTTAAAAAATTAACGTTGACGGGATTTTTGCATAAATAAGGCTTTATACTAAATGTTGTGGATGCCCTTATCAGAGCGTTTTTGCGGAGTGAACACAAAAAAATAATTTTAATGGTGGTTAAATGATTTTAGAAAGTTCAAGCCTAATTCAGAAATATCTGAACTAGGCTTGTTATAGAAACAATATCTTCTGAAATAAAATAATCCTGTTATCGTTTTACTCGAATCAATTGTTTTCCTAAGTTCTCCCCTTTAAATAAGCCCAGAAAAGCCTCTGGAATTTTCTTGAATCCATCAGTAACCGTTTCTTCATAAATTAATTGACCGTCTTGAAGCATACGACCAAGCTCTTGAGAAGCTTCTTGAAACTTAGGAGCATAGTCACCAACGATAAATCCTTGAATAAGGACTCGGGACTTGATTAGATACGTATGAATACGTGGGCCAATATCGTCTTCTTGTTTATTGTAAGAAGAAATGGCACCACACTGAGGTATTCTAGCAAAGGTGTTTAATAAAGGATAAACAGCTTCAGAAATAGGACCACCAACGTTATCAAAATATACATCGATTCCTTCAGGACATAATTCAAGTAAAGATTGATTTATATCTTTAGTCGTTTTGTAGTTAATAGCATGATCAAATCCTGCTTTGTTTATTAAGTAGTCGATTTTTTTATCAGAGCCTGCGATACCAATTACTTTAGCTCCTTGTAGTTTGGCAATCTGGCCAGCAATCATACCGACAGCTCCGGCGGCGCCTGAGACGAGAACAGTTTCCCCTTTTTGGGGCTTTCCTATTTCTCTCATACCAAAATAGGCCGTTAAGCCAGGCATTCCTAAAACACCTAAGTAGGAAGAAAGAGGTGCAATGTTTTCATCTACTTTTCTTAATTCATTTTCTTTTGCAACAGAGTATTCTTGCCATCCTAAATGACCAATAACAAAATCACCTTCATTAAATAGGTCACTATTAGACTCGATGACTTTTCCTACAACCCCTCCATTAAGTACTTCATTCAATTTAAAAGGTTCTACATAAGATTTAGTATCTTCCATACGACCTCTCATGTATGGATCAACAGAAACATAGTGTGTTTCAACAAGAACTTCTTTGTGTGAAGGTTCAGGAATGTTTGTTTTTCTGAACTCGAAATTTTCTAATGTAGGTGCTCCTTGTGGTCTTTTAGTTAAAATGATTTGTTCCATGGTTGTCATACAGACCCTCCTTATGAATCTCCCTTCATTATAGTGAATGATTGCGGAGAATTGCCAATCATCTGCTTGTTTATTACCGGTGGTCTAAAATGAACTATCATTTGCAAAAAAGGACAATTCATTTAAAATTAAAGGTGAAAAACGATGTTTGTAAGTATTCATTATTTTTCGGGAGTAATATTGTAATCGTGGTTAATGGAGGTTGTATAATGGAGATGATTTTATATGATTTCTTCTTAGTCGCTGTAGGAATCTTCATAGGTGTGATCGCTGCAGATCCTATGAAGAAATTATTTACCGGTGGTTATAAAGAAGAAGCTAAACAAAAGAAACGAGTGAAATTACTTCTTTATCTTAGAGAGACGGCCAAAAACGAAAAAGTGACTACGGAAGAATTATGCGAACATGTTTTTCGAGGAAAAGAGGATATGAATTTAGTTCATCGTTTGTTAAAAGATATTGAAGCAACTGGCCTGATTAAAGGTTTGGAAGTAAAAGGTGATATAAGTAATAAGAAATGGTTCTATAAAGATAACAAAGCTAGGTCCTCATAATGAAAAGCACGTGTATATTAACTGATACACGTGCTTTTTTTGCTATTGTTATTAACTGAATCTTTGTCAAAGGTAACTTTTGAATTTTTCTTAACGGCTAATAAACATTTGTGTCCAATGGTGACCGTTTGGATCGTATCCCACACCGATGTGCGTAAAGTTTCCATTCAGTATATTCTCACGATGGCCTGGACTGTCCATCCAAGCTTGAACAACTTGCTCTGGAGTAGTTTGTCCTTGAGCTATATTTTCACCGGCTGCATTATAGGATATACCGTGATCACGAATCATATCAAAGGGAGAGCCGTAAGTAGGGCTTGTATGTGAAAAATAATTATTCTGTTGCATGTCCGTCGATTTTTTCCTTGCAACTCCGCTTAATTCAGCATCAGCTTGTAAATCAGATAGACCTGCTTGTCGACGGTGATTATTGGTTAATTCAATAACCCGTTGCTCTTCTTGCCTTATACCTGCAGACTGTTGTTGTTCTTGAGGTTGTTCTTCTTGTTGCGGAGTAGCCCTTTGTTCTGGCTCGGGCGCCTGTTGTTGAGGGTCAGGTTCATTGGCCGGCTGTTGCGGTGGCTCCTCCGTTTGAGTATTGTTTCTTAATAGGTCCTGAATGTTGTTCAAGTCTAATTGATCCAAATTATAAAGTTCATCAGCATGGATTTGAGAGGGATCAATTTCAAATTCGAATTTGGCCTCTTGAACTTGGAAAGGCTTAGTGTGCGGGAAATTGTTACTTGAAATATCTGTGAACTCACTGGATAAATAGGTCATGTTATTGGTTTGATCATTTACTCCATTAAAATTCTTGTCTAAAGCTTGCTGATTATTACAGGCGATGGCTGTAATCGCTATGAAGCAAATCAGCGTAAAGAAAATCATTTTTTTAATCATTTTATACTCTCCTTCACATTACAATATGCCTTAGGGTTATGTTAATTCCTCAGAAATATTGATGGAAATAATTAGACAAGGAAGAGTAAATGATAAAAAAACCAAGAAGTAAATGAAGCTTCTTGGTTTTTCCGGAGTGTTAAACTCTTGTAATAAATTTATGGGAATTTTAGGATTGTGCATTGCTTATATTAAATATCTGATCTGTTCGTTCATCTCCATATAAAGCCTTTATTATCCGTTTACAATCGTTCCTCCATTAATATGAATGACTTGTCCAGAAATATAAGATGAGTCATCAGACGCTAAATATACATACGATGGAGCTAGCTCAGCCGGCTGACCAGGTCTTCCCATAGGACTGGACGTTCCAAATTTAGCTACCTTGCTTGCTGGAAATGAAGCAGGAATTAATGGAGTCCAAATAGGGCCTGGAGCTACAGCGTTCACTCGAATGCCTTTAGATACGAGATTCTCTGATAACGATCGGGTGAGAGCGACTAAAGCCCCTTTCGTTGCTGAATAATCCATCAGAACAGGCATACCTTGATAAGCTACAATGGATACTGTATTTATTATAGTGTCTCCAGATTTAAGGTGTGGCTTAGCTGCTTTAACAAAATGGAAGGCGGAGTATATGTTTGTTTTGAAAGTGCGATCCAACTGTTCAAGAGAGATATCTTCAATATTTTCTTGAAAGTGCTGTTCAGCAGCATTATTAATTAAACAGTTTAACCCACCGAAACGTTCGACTGTTTGTTTCACTGCACTGAAACAAAAATCTTCTTCGCCAACATCTCCGGATAGGAGAAGACAATCACTTCCGTAGCTTTCAACGATAGATTTGGTCTTTTGTGCATCTTCATGCTCATCCAGATATACAAGGCTTAATTTAGCCCCTTCTTTAGCTAAAGCAATTGCAGCAGCTCGTCCAATACCACTGTCTCCTCCAGTCAATAAAACAACTTTATCTTTTAATTTACCGGTTCCAACGTAATTTGGGTCATCATAAAGAGGTTCTGGGTTCATTTCGCTTTCGAAACCTGGCTGGCGTTGTTGCATTTGTTCAGGTTGTCCATTTTTTTGTGTTTGACTAACATCAGAGAACTTCACATTTACACCTCAATCTAAAATTTAATATTGATTTCTATTTTGCTTTCTCTAAACAAGAAATCATTTGTTTTTCTACTTTATTTGCTACTTCATGCACTTTTGAATCATCAATGAAATCCATCAAAGTCGATGGTTGTGGCATACCTGCAAACGTTTTGCCATCATCTTCATAAACAACGACTTTGCAGGGTAAGAAGTAACCGGCAAGTTTTGACATACTAAGAATTTCTTTTGCATCGTGAGGGTTACACACTTCAAGGATATGAAAATTGTCACTATAGTCTAAGCCTTTTTCATCTAACTTATCTTTCACATTAAAAGACCACAATACTCCGAAACCTTCTTCTTTTAACTCTTTTTCCAGTGACTCAATCAATTCATTAGGGGTTTTCTTGCTTTCAACTGTGTAATCAAAACTCATGTAAATCCCTCCAATTTTTATATAGCCTCTACGGTATATGTATTACCGTAATTGCTTAATAAATAACATCTTTTCCAAAATTCACGAATAGATTTTAATTTACATCGACACAGTCAGCTTCAGAGAGAGGCTGGTAATATAACTGCATTGACTTTCAAAGAGAGGAGTAGTAAAATACAAAACAGGTTAAAATATACGTCCTGTAAAATCAAAATAGAGGGTCTAGTAAGCAGATAGAAACATGCGGGTGTAGTTTAGTGGTAAAACCTCAGCCACGAACAGAGCATCATCGAATAAGCTGTGAGTTGCTTCGACGGACAGAACTACAGAGCGTTGCTAGTAGAGGAAGAAGCATGACAGAACAAAGTTTGAAAGAAAATTTTTAAAAATGCGGGTGTAGTTTAGTGGTAAAACCTCAGCCACGAACAGAGCATCATCGAATAAGCTGTGAGTTGCTTCGACGGACAGAACTACAGAGCGATGCTGGTAGAGGAAGAAGCATGACAGAACAAAGTTTGAAAGAAAATTTTTAAAAGTGCGGGTGTAGTTTAGTGGTAAAACCTCAGCCTTCCAAGCTGATGATGTGGGTTCGATTCCCATCACCCGCTCCATTTTTTCATAATTCCAGTCTTAACTTCTCATAATAAAGTAGTGTTTCTGTCACTAGGAACGCTACTTTTTCGTTGTTTATTCATATTTATAGATGAAGCTAGAAGAAATCTTGGAAAGAAGTGAAAAACCGTGGCAAATACCCAATTGAAAAAAGATTTGATTGCATATAGTAAGCTTATAGGCATCGACAAAATCGGCTTTGCTACGGCAGATCCTTTTGTGACTTTGAAGTCACGCTTAAAAGATCAGCAAAAGCTTGCTTATCAATCAGGTTTCGAGAAGGGGACGTTGACAGAACGAACAGAGCCTGATCATTTGTTACCTGAAGCAAAAACGATTATTTCTATTGCCCTTGCTTATCCATCGAAAATGAAGAATCCACCTAAGTCAGTTAAAGGCGACCGACGGGGGATTTTTTGTCGAGCATCTTGGGGAGAGGATTATCACCATATATTAAAAAGAAAATTAAAATTATTAGAAGAATACTTGCAACAAGCAGAGCCTACTGCTCGTTCTAAAAGCATGGTCGATACGGGAGAGTTGGCTGATCGGGCTGTTGCGGAGAGAGCGGGTATTGGTTGGAGCGGTAAAAACTGTGCGATCATTACTCCCGAATTTGGTTCTTATGTTTATTTGGGTGAAATGATTACTACAATAGATTTACCTGAAGATCAGCCGATGTTTGATCAATGCGGGACTTGCAATAAATGTGTAGATGCCTGTCCTACAGGAGCTCTCATTCAAGGAGGGCAACTTGATTCTAACAAATGTATCGCCTTTTTAACGCAAACAAAAGAGATACTACCGGATAAATACAGGAAAAAACTAGGAAACCGTTTATACGGTTGTGATACGTGTCAAGTAGTATGTCCTGAAAATAAAGGGAAAGATACCCATCACCATCCTGAAATGGAGCCAGATCCTGAAGTTGTAAAACCTAGACTTCTACCGATATTAACTATGAGTAATCGGGATTTCAAAGAAACCTTTGGACAAATATCGGGATCATGGAGAGGGAAAAAACCGATTCAACGAAACGCAATTATTGCCCTTGCTCATTACAAAGAAATCGAGTCACTACCAACGTTGTTCAACCTCTTGCATGAAGATCCAAGACCAGTAATTCGAGGGACAGCCGCTTGGGCTGTGGCGGAGATATCACAAGAAGAAGAAGTATTAAAGCATCTTATGACTGCTAAAGAAAGAGAAAGATCACCAGAAGTTAGAGAAGAAATAAATAAATCCTTGCAAAAGTTAAAGGTTCAATCAGGTTTAGTTTAGAAAGATTATATGTGACTGCGCTGAAGGAGGGGCTTTAATTGTCAAAGCGGCCGTTTATTTACTACACAGAAATGGAAAGTCCAATTGGTGCTATTACCTTAGCTGCATCAGATTATGGGATTTGCTTTATCGAATTTGGTTCAGTAAAGAGCACTTGTTCGTCCATGAAAATGAAGATGAATAAGTTACAAATCAAGGGCGAATTGAAAGAAGATGAGGAGCCGCTACAACAAGCAAAGCATCAATTAACAGAATATTTTTCAGGGGAGAGAGAGGAGTTTGATCTACCTCTGGATTTAATAGGAACGAAATTTCAGCAGTTGGTCTGGGACCAGGTGTCCAGAATACCTTATGGAGTTACAAAATCATATAAACAAATTGCCCGAGAAATTGGGGCACCTAAAGCTGTTCGAGCGATAGGAGGATCTAATAATAAAAACCCAGTTCCAATCATTATTCCTTGTCATCGCGTAATTGGATCAAATGGTTCGATGGTAGGTTACGGTGGAGGGTTAGATAAAAAAGAAATATTATTGAGATTAGAAGGCTCATTTGAAAAAATGACTTCTTAAGTTATAGCAAATAGAAATCCTCCTTTGCCTTGGTAAAGGAGGAATTTTTTGTGCTATTTCTTAATTATCGGTAATGTCAGCCCCAGAGATATTATTCTAATAGTTGAGTTTTTATTATCATGAAAGGCCTCTATTCATGAATAAACTAAAACGAATAGATAGGGGGATGGACGGCATGACTGATCAATTAAACGAGCTAAAAAGTTACTGGTTGGCGAATGGTGAAGGCTATCTTGTCGAGTCGGTATACGAAGGGGAGTGTTCAGTATTTATACGAGAAGAAGATATAAATGCATTTCATCGAAAGGTTGAGGAGCTTGATCATCGCGAAGCTAAAGTAGTAAAAAATAACGTAGAAGTATTAATAATTAATCACGAACAATTCTCTTCAAGATCAACTTTAAATTACATGATAATGATTGAACAATTAATAAAGCAAAGAACAAAAGTGTACTTGGAAACTCAATATCAACGACGTAAAGCTGTCTTTGAACATGGCAAGTTAATTGATGATTATTTAATTGACCCCGATGGACGATATGACAAGTTGGGGATGAACGAAGTTGATTTGGATAGTGACTTAATGAATAAAGTGAATAATGATGTCACCTCTGAAAGAATAAACTATTATTATGACCGAATGTCCACAGTCAAGTATGCTGAGCGTTGGTGGGATGACTATAATCCTGACTATAAGCGGTTTGATAATGATTGTACGAATTTTATTTCTCAATGTTTACGGGCAGGTGGGGCTCCTATGCAGGGAGCATCTAATCGTAAACAAGGCTGGTGGTACAAAGGACATCAATGGAGTTTCAGTTGGTCGGTAGCCCACTCTCTCAGGTGGTTTTTAAGTGGGTCGAGGAAAGGGTTAAGAGCAAGAGAAGTTTCCTCTGCGGAAAACTTAATGAGAGGAGATGTCATTTGTTATGATTTTAATGGAGATGGGCGTTGGCAGCATACAACTGTCGTAGTAGATAAGGATGCAAACCACATGCCTTTAGTAAATGCTCATACAACGAATAGTCGAATGCGATATTGGACTTATGAGGACTCCTCAGCTTGGACACCAGACATTAAATATAAGTTTTTTCATATCATAGATGGGACTTCGGATGAATGAAACCTCATTCTTTAGACACTGAAAAGATTAAATACAATATGATATAGTATAAGTAAATATTTGAGAATTCTCCATAGTTTTTTACAATATTAAAAAATTGCATATGTTAATAATTTTTGAAAGATACGGTGCTGAAGTATGAATAAATTATATCTAATAAAAATGTTCACTGTTTTTTGTAGTTTACTTATTATGACTGTTTCCTGTACACAAGCGGATGCTACGTTGTCTCAGGCAAAGCGTGAACTGCCTTTTCCAGTTATATTCCCTGAAAATGTGTTAGAAGATTGGGCCATTGAAGAAACCATTTATGAAGATCGATTGCTTGTAACCACCTTCAAGAATAGTGAAGAAGGTCGGATTGAGCTTGTTCAAGATCAGAACATTCAAGGGTTGGATGTAGAACAACTTAGAAATTATGTGTTATCCAATGACACTCCCAATACTGAATTTACAAAAATACAAGAAATTATGGAAGTCAATGATTATGTTGGTGAATTGGCTTACTTCATGGAACCTATCCCTACCGTCCAATTTACATTTGTCTCTAAGAATGATTTGTTCGCTGATGTGAACGGTAATATTCCTTATTATCAATTAATTGGAAAGGAAGTTTCTACAGAAGAACTCCGAAAATTTATTTATACGTTGGAAGTCATTACTTAAATGTAGTGACTTCTTTCTTTTCGCAAAGGGACATGATAAGATAACGATTGGACATTTAGAGATAAGATCGAGGTGATTAGCGAGTGGGAATACACATTGTTTTACATGAACCGGAAATTCCGGCTAATACAGGAAATATTGCTCGTACTTGTGCAGGAACAAATACTTCTTTACATCTGATACATCCCCTAGGGTTTTCAACGGATGACAGAATGCTTAAGCGAGCAGGCTGTGATTACTGGCCAAATGTGAAAGTGAATCATTACCAATCTATTGAAGAACTTTTTGAGCAATTTCCCGATGGGGATTATTTCTTTATTGAAACGATAGGGACAAAAAACTACCATGAATTTGATTATAGTGATAACGATAAAGAGTTTTTTTTCGTTTTCGGGAAAGAAACGAAAGGTTTGCCTGAAAGTTTAACGGATAAATTTCAAGATCGTTGTTTCCGGATACCACAAACAGACAAAATCCGTTCTTTAAATCTTTCCAACACAGCAGCCATCGTTGTTTATGAAGCGTTAAGACAGCAAATGTTTACTCCGATAGATTAACTCAAAAAACGTTTTCCGATTTATGGAAAACGTTTTTTGCCTATTTAAGTCATTTAGATTTTTCAAGCTAAGTAGCGTTATTTCGGTTAGGATTAATTCTTATTTGGGTTTGAATTATATCCAGCGGTGAAAATGGCTACAAGAAAGGCTACACAAACACCTAAAATTAAAAGTAGTCCCATTACGATGCCCCCTTTGATGATATCTATCCTCAAATATACCATCTTTCTAATACGAAAGAAAGAAAACCTTTGCGTGGACAGTGAGTAAGGAAATCTTTGAAAACGGTGTATTATATCGTATACTAAGAAGAGTTAAAGGAGGTTTTCAAAGATGTACGTTGTAATGAATGAATTGCATGTACCCGTGGAGGGGCGTGAAAACGTAGCAAATCGTTTTGCTGAAAGTAGCGAAAAGATGAAGCACGTTCCAGGATGTTTGGATTTTATGTTTTTAAACCCTGAAGAAGATGATAATTTCCAAATTGTACTAACCAAGTGGGAGTCTAAAGAAGATTATGAAGCGTGGGTAAATAGTGACTCTTTTAAACATGCACACAAGAAAAGAAGAGAAAACCTTGATAAAAGTCCAACATCAGGAAATAAAATTTACGAATATCATGCACGTCATCATTTATAAAAACATGCGTAAATTTACCGAATCGAGTGCGCTTACTTGGTTCGGTAAATTTTAGAGTTAATCCCATCTAATTAACACAATTTGTCTTCAAATTCAGGAGATCAAGTGATGAAAAATACATATTTAACAAGTCATTTCCCGCTAATATCGATTATGTTATTTAGTTTAGCTTTTTCCATCTATTCAGAGAGAATGATTATCTATTATTTAGAAAACATTGGATTGTATAGTGGGATGATTGAATTTTTTTCGGAGAGAGGGATTCATCTTACGTTATTATTTGTCCTGTGGTTGTTCTTTTTCATGCTTTTTGCTGCATTGAAATTAATAGCCAATACGGTAAATGAACTTTCTTTGTTATTTTTTTCGAAAGATGAAGAAGGAGCGGATTTACGAAATATAAGAAGAGGGGCATGGATTTTTTTAATAAGTGGAATCATAGCAGTTGTTGCATCTGTTGAAATTATAGTATTGCTTGGAGTGTTTGTAATCTCCTGTTTTACATACTTTATTTTTTTTATCTATAAGGTGAGTGATTCTCTTTCTTCTTCAGCATTAATTGGATTGATTTTCTTCCATTTATTCTTTTGGTTTGCATTTGGTATTGCCGTGGCTTATGCCTTAGTGAAACTATATAATAGCTTGATTGCCAGTTTGCCTTTGTAAAGGGTGTCTCCAAGTGGACACCCTTTCAATCATTCCAAGCCTGTCATAATCTCTCTCCACAGATGGGTATGAAGATTCCTTTGACTGTACTCATATATAGAAGACGGTTCATCCCTTCCAAGCCAAATCCCTGAGGTATAGCGTTCCGTCGAACCGACAAACCATAAATCATTAAAATCATTCGTTGTACCCGTTTTTCCACCAACATAACTACTCCCCGCAATGTTGGCCGGTTGCCCTGTTCCATCAGATACTACAGATGATAGCAAACTCTTCATCTGATCAACCGTAGTCTGACTCCATATTTCCTTATTTTCGCTTCCCCAAGCATATAAGACATTCCCATTTAAATCGGATACTTCCCTGATTGCTCTTGGTGACCTGTAAATTCCTCTTGTAGAAAACACGGAGTAAGCCTGAGTTAATTCATTCACACTCACTCCATGAGACAGTCCTCCTAAAGCGGCCGGGAGGATATGATCTTCTGCACTAATTTGAGTGAAGTCAAACTGATTAAGATAAGAAAAGGCAGGCTCTATCCCTACCATATCAAGAATTCTCACTGCAGCTGTATTGTAAGAATTTTTAAAAGCCTCCTCAATAGATACTTTTTCGTAAACGGCATTTCCAAAGTTTTCTGGTTCATAATTTCCTCTTTTAATTGGTCCCGCGTCAATGACCGAGCTGTTACTCAAGTTAGTTTCTTCAAATAAAGGACCGTAAACAAGCAGAGGTTTAAAGGCTGAACCTGGTTGACGAAAAGCTTGGTAACCCCGATGGAAATCAAATTTTTGGTAATCTGTCCCACCTGTAATGGCGACAATTTCAGCTTGGTCATGATCGATGATGGAAGCCGCGCCTTGAATTTGAGCATCTCCTAGGGAGGCGTTAATTGTTGTTACTGCATGCTGTTGAATATGGGGGTTCAAGGCTGTTTCAATGATCAACCCCCCGGTTAGAAGTTCATTCACTCGTTTTTTTAGGTTATCATGAATGACAATTCTTTCCTCGTTTGAAGTAGCAGCCCGTAATCTCTGAGCATATCCTTCTTGTTTTGCTACGAGCTGTTCTAATTCATGAAACACATATGTAACGTAATCTGGAAATTGATCGTGTTTCTCAACTACTTTCAGACTGATCTTTTCTGACATGGCTGCATTAAATTGTTTTTCATTGATGAAACGTTGTTCATGCATCTTCGTTAACATCCATTCCTTCCGCTCATGAGTTTGCTCCTCATTCATAAGAGGATTATAGAGAGTGGGACTATTGGGAATTGAACTTAGAAAGGCTATTTGAGCTAAGGAAAGTTCAGATGTGGATTTGCTGAAGTAAAATTGACTTGCCGCTTCAATGCCGTAAACACCATTAGCAAAATAGATTGAATTCACATACATTTCCATGATTTCTTGTTTAGATAGAACTCGTTCCAAGTGATAAGAATAAAGTAATTCTGTCAATTTTCGCTCGTATGTTTGTGAATGGTTCAAGTACAGATTGCGTGCCAGTTGTTGCGTAACAGTACTGCCCCCCTGCTCAACGGAACTGCTTTGTATGTTGATAAAAAGAGCTCTGGCAATGCCTGACATGTCAAACCCAGGATGTTCGTAAAAAGAATGATCCTCTGCTGCGATAAACGCCTCGATCACATAAGTAGGAATTTCTGAAAATGGTAATTGAATCCGGTTCTCACCTGCATAAACATCAGATATGATATGCCCTTCTCGATCTAATATAGTACTATTATTTGTCAACGTTACTTCATCTAATTCAATCGCTTCATCTAACACGTTATGTAGAGATTGTGCTGAAGACAACTCTTTCGTGGTTTGTATAAATAGGAATGTAAAAATGCTAATAAAAATTAGAATAAATAAATTTCCAGTTAAAATTCTCATTGAAGTCACAACTCTTTCATAACAAAGGATGTTTAAATAATTTATGGGATCGTCCATGATCGAATGAAATATGAACGAAATAAACATGTTAGCTATTCTATTTTACCTTTGATTGGTATAGCTTGGAAGTCAATTGAAGCAAGTTTTAGAAAAGAATGAATAACTAGGAAACCTCACCAATGATTATCTCATTCGACATATCTTTTACGCTCCTTTTAACATCGTTTTCTAGGTGAACGCATAAGATGAATCATAGATCCCTTGAAAAAACAGGGACAGGTGTTGAGAGGAGGATATTATGGATATTATTTATAAAATTCAACGACACCGGGAGGAAGAAGAGCGTCTGAAATGGGAAGGCACGTTCGCAGATTATTTGGAAATACTACGGGAACGTCCAGAGGTGGCTCAAACAGCTCACTCCCGTATTTATAACATGGTTAAAGATGCGGGGGTCATTGAAGAAGGAGACAAAAAGAGGTACTTGTTTTTTGAGGATCAAATTTTTGGATTGGAAGAAGCAGTGGAACGGTTAGTTGAAGAGTACTTCCACTCAGCAGCGAAGAGGCTGGATGTGAAAAAAAGAATATTATTATTAATGGGGCCAGTTAGTGGAGGGAAGTCCACGATTGTTACGATGTTGAAAAGAGGTCTTGAAAGATACAGCCGAACGGACCGTGGAGCCGTTTACGCAATCAAAGGCTGTCCAATGCATGAAGATCCTTTACATCTGATTCCGCAACATATGAGAAAAGATTTCCATCATGAATTTGGTATTCGAGTAGAAGGGAACCTGTCACCACTTAATATGATGCGGCTTGAACAAGAATATGAAGGAAGAATTGAAGATGTAAAAGTCGAAAGAATCTTTTTATCTGAAGATCGTCGGGTGGGAGTAGGGACATTCAGTCCTTCAGATCCGAAATCTCAAGATATTGCTGATCTAACGGGAAGTATTGATTTCTCGACAATTGCGGAATTTGGCTCTGAATCCGATCCTCGTGCATATCGTTTTGACGGTGAATTAAACAAGGCGAATCGTGGGCTGATGGAGTTTCAGGAAATGCTTAAATGCGATGAGAAATTCTTATGGCATTTACTCTCACTCACACAAGAAGGAAACTTTAAAGCGGGAAGATTCGCCCTCATTTCAGCTGATGAGATGATCATAGCGCACACGAATGAAGCCGAGTACAAATCGTTTATTTCTAATAAAAAGAATGAGGCCTTACATTCAAGAATTATCGTGATGCCCATACCTTATAATTTAAAAGTAAGCGAAGAAGAAAGAATTTACCGGAAAATGATTCAAGAATCAGATATCGCAAACGTTCATATCGCCCCTCATGCGTTGAAGATTGCTGCAACGTTCACAATCTTAACGAGACTGAAAGATTCTCAGAAAAACGATGTTGATGTGTTGAAAAAAATGAAATTGTACGACGGACAAAATGTAGAAGGGTTCAATTCACAAGACGTAATTGAATTAAAAAAAGAATATGCAGATGAAGGGATGAACGGAATAGACCCTCGATATGTAATCAATCGAATCTCATCTGCCATTATTAGAAAAGAGCTAACGTCCATTAACGCCCTTGATGTGTTACGTTCCATCAAAGATGGATTAGATCAACATGCATCGATTTCCAAAGATGACCGGGAGCGGTATTTGAATTACATTTCCATAGCTCGTAAGGAATATGATGAAATGGCAAAGAAAGAAGTCCAGAAAGCCTTCGTGTACTCATATGAAGAGTCAGCAAAAACATTGATGGATAATTATCTCGACAACGTAGAGGCTTACTGTAATAAGAATAAGTTACGAGATCAACTAACAGGTGAAGAAATGAATCCTGATGAGAAACTGATGCGTTCTATCGAAGAACAAATTGGTATTTCTGAAAATGCGAAGAAGGCTTTCAGAGAAGAAATTTTAATCCGGATCTCCGCGTATGCTAGAAAAGGTAAAAAGTTTGATTACCATTCACATGACAGATTAAGAGAAGCCATTCAAAAGAAATTATTTGCAGATTTAAAAGATGTCGTCAAAATTACTACGTCAACGAAAACACCTGATGAAAATCAACTGAAGAAGGTAAACGAAGTCATTGCCAGATTAATAGATGAACACGGTTATAACAGTACGTCTGCTAACGATTTATTAAAATATGTTGGGAGCTTATTAAATCGATAATTCCTACATTAATTTTATCAATTAAATGTTGATAGTTGAGAACCGGACTGATTCTTAAATGGATCAGTTTGGTTTTTTTCATATATAGTCATACCTGGGAAACACTGAAAATATGATACCCCAAATATTGTCTTGTTTATTACAGCTTGTTAACAATTTTCATTCTCTAATTATAATAGTTTA
The DNA here is from genome assembly GCF_003226325.1 of Salipaludibacillus keqinensis. Classification (GTDB taxonomy): domain Bacteria; phylum Bacillota; class Bacilli; order Bacillales; family Salisediminibacteriaceae; genus Salipaludibacillus; species Salipaludibacillus keqinensis. Next base: position 16,576 of record NZ_PDOD01000001.1, read on the forward strand.
AAACAATAGTCGATTGGCTATATTTATAGTGATAGATTATTTACAAAATGTAATTGGAGGAGACAAAAAAATGAATACGCAAGAAACGTCGCAATTAGACAATCCTAAGAAGAAATCGCTTTGGAAAAAGAACATGTGGGTTTTCACTAAACTTGTCGCAGTCGTCCTTGTTGTTTCTTTTCTCGTTCGAGGATTTCTTTTTACGAATTATATTGTCTATGGCCAGTCTATGATGCCGACGATCCACGACGGAGAAAGAATTATAGTTAATAAGATTGGATATGAAATTACTGAACCGAATCGATTTGACCTGATTATCTTTCATGCAACGGAAGATTCAGATTATATTAAACGAGTCATTGGACTTCCTGGAGATGAAATTTACTATGATGACGATACACTTTACATTAACGATGAAGCTCATGATGAGCACTTCTTAAAAGTTCATAAAGAGGACCATGACCATGGATTGTTCACAGAGAACTTTAATTTAGAAGAAATGACAGGAGAAACGACTGTACCTGAAGGATATGTATTCGTTCTTGGTGATAACCGCCAGAACAGTGTCGATAGCAGACATATTGGATTTGTTCCTGTAGAAGAAATTGTGGGACAAGCGAACATGGCTTTTTGGCCGCCAAAAAACATCAGGTTTTTTAAATAAAATGAATCAATTATAAAAGGGCTGTCTCAAAGTATCATTATTGAGACAGCCCTTTATTTTTAGTTTTATCGTATGACGTTAGCCTATTTATATAATGAATCTTTTTCGGCTCGAAGTGCTTTAAATAACGAGACCGTCATAAGAATCATAATAATCGAAAAAGGTAAAGCGGCAATAATTAATGCGTTCTCAATAGCTTGAAGGCCACCAGTATAAAGAAGAATAGAAGATGTTGCAGATAACATAATACCCCAAATAAGTTTTACATTTCTTGGAGGAGTTAATGAACCATTTGTTGTCTGCATACCTAAGATAAATGTTCCAGAATCAGCGGATGTAATAAAGAAGGTTGAAATCAAAACTATAGCAATAATAGACATGATTCCTCCCATAGGGAATTGCGCAAACACCCCGAATAATGCTTCTTCTGGGGCCAATTCTGAAATAGCTGCTGCTCCTTGTTCTTCTACAAAGATGGCCGATCCTCCAAAAACAGAAAACCAAAGGAAGCCAATGACAGAAGGAACGAACAACACCCCTAATACAAATTCTCTTAACGTTCTCCCTTTCGAAACACGAGCAATAAATGAACCGACGAATGGGGCCCAAGCTATCCACCAAGCCCAGTAGAAAATTGTCCAGCCATTGATCCATTCTCGTTCCTCAGGATTAAGGGGAGCGATGCGGAAACTCATACTAGGTAATGTCTGGAGATAAGAACCAAGTGTATTCGTAAAAAGGTTTAATGAGTAAAGTGTGGGGCCGAATACAAACATAAATGTAAATAATAAGAGAGCTAGGATCATATTTACATTACTTAATATTTTAATCCCTTTATTTAAGCCTGTCCAAGCAGAGAACATAAACAGGACGGTTACAATAGCAATAATGGTAAATTGCATAATAAAATTATTTCCGATTCCAAATAAGAAATCTAATCCACCATTTATTTGTACAGCACCAAATCCTAATGTACTAGCTACCCCGATAACTGTAGCTGTGACTCCAATGATATCAACGGTATGACCAGCGGGCCCTTTTGCATAACGCCCTAGAACAGGGGTCAATGTTGCACTAATTAAACCAGGAGCATCTTTACGAAATTTGAAATAGGCTAAAGATAAGGCGACCACCGCGTAAATCCCCCAAGCATGGATGCCCCAGTGGAAAAAGGTGAATCTCATAGACTCTAAAATAGCTGCATCAGTTCCTGTTTCAGCTATAGGAGCATCAATCATGTAATGAGAGATTGGCTCAGCGGCCCCCCAAAATACTAGACCGATTCCCATTCCTGCACTAAACAGCATAGCAAACCACGTAGCGACATTGAAGTCCGGTTTATCATCAGGCTTTCCCAATTTGATTTTTCCATAAGGACTAACGATAAAAAATAAACAAACAAGGACAAAAGAAGTGACGATTAATAAATAATACCATCCTAGAGAAGAGGATATCACTTGCTGAAGGGCGAATGTTGCATTCTCAAAAACTTGAGGTGCAATAACTCCAAACCCTACAATCAATAATAAGATAACTAGTGCTGACCAAAATACAATCGTTAATTTTTTCACAAGTTTAACCTCCTATTTAGTTGAAGTACATAAACCCATACCCTTAACACCGGAATAAAAACGGTGTTTTTCAAAAATATCGACATTTTTTTTCATAATTAGCTATTTTAATTCATACTTTTTACACAAAAAACGTAAAAAATAGTCCTGAATTGTGATAGTAGGTTAGGCGTTGATTTACTTTAACCGCACTCGGATTCTGGATGAACCGCGATCCTCCTTGAATTCTGAGGGATTTGATTATGACTTCCCTCCTTTTTTAACCGGAAAAAGAGTGGAAGTTTTTTTTAAAACAAGATAAAGAATCAAGCTATCAAGTTTTATTCTCAGGATCACTTTAGATATTATTGATCACCTCTAGATAAAAATTAGTAGTTAGTGGAGTCACAGATATGTGGATGCCTAGGCCTTTTCAGTACATCCTTATTTAAAATTTGGATTAATGCTTGTCCATTATTCAGAATTTTTGTCAACTAACTGTCCACTTTGCATAGGATAGAGTAAGTTAAAAAACATGGAGTTCACTCGACTTTTTAAAAAGAAGGAGGGAAGACAGATGATAAACCGATCAGGGAAAAATTATGTTGTCTCTCAGGAAAATTGGTCCCTCCACCGGAAAGGCTATCAGGATCAGCAACGTCACCAAGAAAAAGTTCAAGATGCCATCCAAAAAAACTTGCCTGACTTAGTTAGTGAAGAAAGTATTGTGATGTCCAACGGTCGCGATGTGATTAAAATACCGATTCGATCCCTAGATGAATATAAGATTCGATTCAATTATGATAAAAACAAACATGTAGGGCAAGGAGATGGTGAAAGTAAAGTAGGTGACGTAGTTGCCAGAGACGGAAATGCTCAAAAAGCTCCAGGAAAAGGTGAAGGAGCAGGAGACCAGGCTGGTGAAGATTATTATGAAGCAGAGGTTTCTATTACAGAGTTGGAAAGTATGTTATTTAACGAATTAGCTCTTCCAAATTTGCAACAAAAAGAAGAAGATCAAATTGTGGTTGAAAATGTGGAATTCAATGATATTCGTAAAAAAGGTTTAATGGGTAACGTTGATAAACGAAGAACGATCATTGAAGCATTGAAACGAAACGCAATGAAAGGGAAAGCTGCAGTAGCACCTATTTATAACGATGATTTGCGATTTAAAACGTGGGAAGAAAAAATAAAACCCGAATCAAAAGCTGTTGTGCTTGCAATGATGGATACTTCAGGTAGTATGGGAAGATTTGAAAAGTATATGGCTCGCAGTTTTTTCTTTTGGATGACGAGGTTTTTACGAACAAAATACGAAACTGTTGATATTGTGTTTATTGCGCATCACACAGAAGCTAAACAAGTCACTGAAGATGACTTTTTTATGAAAGGAGAAAGTGGAGGAACAATTTGTTCTTCCGCATATAGGAAAGCTTTAGAAGTGATTGATAAAGATTATCCTCCATCTAGATATAACATTTATCCCTTCCATTTTTCTGATGGTGATAACCTTACATCTGATAATCAACGATGTGTAAAATACGTGCAAGAACTCATGGAAATGTCCAGTCTATTCGGCTATGGTGAAGTAAATCAGTATAATCGACCATCGACACTAATGGGCGTGTATAAAAATATTCAAAATCCGAAATTCCGACACTACGTTTTACGAGAAAAAGGGGATGTTTATCGCTCATTAAAGTGGTTCTTCCAAAAAGAACAAGAATTGTTCACTCGCTGAGAAAGACCGATCAGCATCTCTCATCGCTATCAATAGATCGTGTCTAAAGATGACCTTTATAAGGAAGGTCATCTTTTTTATTAGGGAGGACTTTCGATAGAGGTTAATAATCTAAAATCTGGTAACAAAGTATTTCCTATTTTTCATTCAATAAAGAAGTCATCTGAAAATTATTATAAAACACATAAAATATTCAGATAACTTAGGTCTTTATATCTATTTACTTGAAAGAGGATAAATATTATGATTTATCTATAATATTCGTAATATAGAACAATTTGGAAAGGAGGACTTATGAGGGAGAGGGATTTTTTTCGGAACCATATCCTTTAAAGAATTGTTGATATCAAAGGTGTTTTGTTCTTTATCTTGAACGGGTGGTCGTTTCTTTCTCAGTGTATAAATGAATAAAAAACAAGACTACTCATTAGAAAAGGCAAACCTATTGAAAGATAGGGACGCAAAGCTATGGATCTAAGGGAATACAAATAAAACATATCCTATGATTGCATAGTTGCCTCAATGAAGTGGCATAAGGAGGACAACCTCATGCTCACTTTGAAAAAAGAAGAAAGATTGGACCAAGAATGGATCTCATTGATTAAAACAGCGTTAGAACAAGGTATGACCCCAGAAGAAATTCGGAGTTTTTTAGATGAAAGAAAACATAATGTATAGAAAAATTTAACCTACTTGGTTGAGTTTTTTTTTGAAAATGAAGTAGGTTAGAGTTTTTTAGCTTTATGATCTTCTCTAAGATTCTTAGCTGCAATAACTATAAAAAAAGATTTGCAAACCCTTTCATGATGTTGTATAGTAAAGCTATCGAAAAAACCGAAACGTTTCGGGAGGTGAATCATGGCGACGATTAAAGATATTGCCAAGTCGGCTGGAGTGTCGGTAACGACCGTGTCTCGAGCTTTAAATGGATATTCAGATGTTAACGATAAAACGAGAAAGTTGATTGAAGATACAGCAAAGCAGTTGAATTACAGCCCAAATACATTGGCTCGGAGCTTAGTTATGAATAAATCGCAGACGATTGGTCTTCTAGTTTCGGAACTAAACCGCTCAGGTGCGAAAGACATGTTTACATACGAAGTCATGTGTGGAATTAATGATTCAGCTTCGGATGTAGGATATGACTTGATACTATTCAGTACAAATTCGGTCATGCAAAAGCAAAAGAGCTACACTCAACTATGTAGGGAAAGACAGGTAGAGGGAGTGATTATGCAGGGCATAAAAATGGATGATCCTTATATTAAAGAAGTTATTGATAGTAATATTCCTTGTGTTTTTGTGGATGTTGAGGTCGAAGGCAAAGATGTTGGTTACGTGACAACGGACAATGTTTTCGGTGCACAAATGGCAGTCAAGCATTTAATTAATCTTGGGCATACTGAAATAGCTATGGTGAATGGACACGATCAAGCTCATGTTAGTGCGAAAAGACGAAAAGGATATGAACGTGAGTTGACCGATGCAGGATTACCTGTTCGTGATACCTATATTTTAAACGGTGAATTTTTAGAACCAATGGCTGAAGCGGCAGCATTCCCATTTCTACAGGCACATCCAGAAGTGACGGCGGTGTTCTGTGCTAGTGACTTAATGGCTCTTGGTGTTATGAGAGCTGCAAAGCGCTTAGGTTTAAGGATTCCGGAAGATTTATCCATTGTCGGTTTTGATGATATTGTCTTATCAGAATATACAAGCCCTCCTTTGACAACAGTTGGACAAGACAAATACCAGATGGGATACGAGGCTGCTAAGCTATTAACATCAATATTAAAAAATGACGACCCTAATCAAAAAATGTGTGTGCTAGATAATCGCTTAATTGTAAGAGAAACGACTGCTCCACCGAGAAAATAGGAGCCTCTTTTTTTCATAAAATCCGAAACGTTTCGGGTACGAGTTAATTACATAAATGAACGACTAATTTCTGGAGGTATGACATGAACTATCGAGTGATTAAAGAAGACGACGTATTTTTTCTGACTGATGAGAAAGGAAATATTCCGGAAGACCACCCTTATGGACCTGGACTTTATTCAAAAGATACTCGATTTTTAAGTAAATTTGATTTAAAGATTAACGACGAGGAACCGATTCTTTTATCATCGAATGCCGATGAAAGTTATTATGCAGAGATGATCCTGACGAATCCTCATATGGAAGCAGAAGGTAAAGTGAAACTTTGGCGAGAGTCGGTTGAAATGAAACGTAAGCGCTTTATTTTTGATGGTGCTCTCTATGAAGAAATTACTGTAAAGAACTATAACCCTAAACAGACGAGCTTTGAAGTTAGTATTCATCTTGATGCAGATTTCAAAGACATGTTTATCGTACGTGGGTTTCAGAATGGAACGGTCGGAAAGAGAGAAGAGTCAACGGTGAATGAAAATGGAATGGCGATTCGCTATATAGGGGCAGACGATGTGAATAGAACCCTAGACGTAAAGTGGAACTTAACACCGATCCGGACGACTGATAAGGGCGATATATACTTTGCATGTTCTCTTGATCATGAGGAAGAGCAAACGATCTCATTGACAATGGTCCCTACTGTGGGTGAAGAATCAACAAAAGTGTTGAAACACGAAGATGCATTAAGACAATTAATGACCTCATACAAAGAGTGGGCTGAATCAACTACAAAGGTAACGACAAATCATCCACAACTACAAAGACTAATTGACCGAGGATTAGGTGACCTTAGGGTACTGTTGACAGATTTGGGATATGGTAAATTTCCAGTTGCAGGTCTACCTTGGTTTGGTGTTCCTTTTGGAAGAGATAGTCTCATAGCTGCATTGCAAATGCTTCCCTTCAATTCAGAAGTTGCAAAAGGAACGCTTAAGACAATGGCTAGTAAACAAGGAACGAAGAAAGACAGTTGGCGTGATGAAGAACCAGGAAAGATTATGCACGAAATTCGATTCGGAGAATTAGCCAATACGGGGCAAATTCCTTTTACACCTTATTACGGAACAATCGATGCAACGCCTCTGTTCTTAGTGCTATTAAGTGAATACATGAAGTGGACAGGTGACTTAGCTCTTTTTAACGAGCTTGAAGAAAATGTGGAAGCAGCTCTCAATTGGATAGACGAGTATGGAGATCGTGATGGGGATGGATTTGTAGAATACCATCAAGAAGCATCGAAAGGAATTGCCAATCAAGGATGGAAAGATTCAGGAGATTCGATTGTACACCGAAACGGAGAGTTAGGAGAAACTCCGATTGCCCTTTCAGAGGTACAAGGGTATGTATATCATGCCAAGAAAAGTATGGCGGAAGTATATGAATTACTGGGTAACAGAGATAAAGCTAGTCAATTAACAGCGGATACTAAAACCTTAAAGGCTCAGTTTGAAGAATCGTATTGGATGGAAGAACAACAATTTTACGCACTGGCCCTTGATAAAGAAAAGAATCAAGTTGGTACGGTGACATCGAATCCAGGCCATGTACTATTATCAGGGATGCTTGACTTGGATAGAGCAAAATCGGTAAGTGACATGCTCGTCTCGGATAAAATGTATTCGGGCTATGGAATCCGAACGATGGGCGAGGGTGAAGCAGGTTATAACCCAATGAGTTACCACAACGGTACAGTTTGGCCACATGATAACAGTGTCATTATTTTAGGAATGAGTAAGACAAAGAACCAGGAACAGGCAGCAAAAGCGATGGAAGGCTTGATCCGCTCAGCAGATTCATTTGAATATGATCGACTTCCAGAATTGTTTTGTGGCTATGAAGCAAAAGGGAAAGCAGTGAACTATCCAGTCGCGTGTTCACCACAAGCTTGGGCTGCGGGTACTCCCCTTTTATTTGTTCAGGCCATGCTCGGATTATTCCCGAATGCGTTGGAGAAAACAATTACAATCAATCCTTTTCTGCCAAATGGTGTAAACGAAATAAAGATCGAAAACATGCGCATTGGTGAAGGGACGATTAGTCTAAGTGTAAAAAAATCAGAAGGAAATCATGAACTAGAAGTTCTTGAAAACACAACCGGTTTCGATATTGCTTAATTTAAACGATTGTTAAGGGCATAGACCCTTGTCAATAAAATTAGAAAGGGGTTTTATAAAATGGAAAGAGCAAAATGGATCAAAGGATTAGGTTTCATGTCCGTTGTAATGGCAGGAACGGTGTTAACAGCGTGTGGGGACGATGGAAATAACAATACAGATGAAGCGACAAATGGAAATGATACAGGGACAAATGAAACTGAGAACAATGCTAATCAAAATGAGGGTCAAGAAGAAGTGACAGTCCGGTTAACTGGATGGCAGTCTTCACCTACAGAACAACGTTATTTTGAAGAAACGATTGCGGCTTTTGAAGAGGAGTATCCTCATATCAATGTTGAACTAGATACAATTGCCGATCAATACATGGATGTTTTACGTACCCGATTAATCGGTGGAGAAGCGGCAGATGTATTTTTCTTAGATGCCTTTGAAGCACCGGGATTGATTGAAGCGGGTGTGCTTGAACCTATGGATGATTATATTACGGATGAATTTGATGTAGATGATTTTGAAGATCCGCTTATTGATGCATTCAGAAGAGATGGCCAATTATGGGGGCTTCCAAAAGATACGTCAACCTTAGCGTTGTTTTACAACAAAGATCACTTTGAAGAGGCCGGAATTGAATCACCCCCAGAAACTTGGGAAGAGATGGAAGAATATGCAGAGACGTTAACGGATGATAATCGTTACGGATTTGGAATTGTCACGGACTTGGCGAGACTTTATTCAATCGCAGAGTCACGAGGTGGTGACGTAGTTGTTGATAACCAAGCGAATTTTACCGATCCAGCTGTTATTGAAGCTTTACAGCCAATCGTTGACATGAGAAATGAGAAGGAAATCGGTGCTTCACCTGCAGATGTTGGTGCTGAATGGGGCGGCGACATGTTCGGAACAGAGAGAGCTTCGATGATTATTGAAGGAAACTGGATGATTGAGTTTATGGAAGATGCTTTCCCAGATGTTAATTATGGAGTAGTTGAAATTCCTATGATTGAGGATGAGCGACAAACGATGGCTTATACAGTCTCTTACTCTATGAATGCGCAATCTGAGCAAAAAGATGAAGCATGGAAGCTAGTTGAGTTCCTAACAGGAAAAGAAGGAATGGAAATTTGGACATCAAGTGGCTTAGCTCTTCCTTCTCGTCAGTCTGTGGCTGAAAACATGGATTATGCTGATGATGCTATATATGAACCATTCATTGAAGGGGCAAGCTATGCAACTGTATGGGCAGACGACACGAATCTACCAATCATTAATTCTAACTTTGAGAACCAATTTTCAAGTGCCTTTTTAGGCGATCAGACGCTTGAAGAAGCGATGGAAGAAGCGGAACGAGTGGCTAATAACGAGATTCAAGACTAAACAAATGAATAATAGGGGTCTTAAAAAGGAGCTTCGCCTCCTTTTTAAGTTCCCATACATATTTATAGGCAAGTTAGGAAAGGGGTTTAAACAGCATGGCTAAATGGAAATTAACGAAAAGCCAGTTAAGAGATGCAGGTCAAGGATACTTATTTATGTCCCCTACGATTTTCACAATCTTGGTTTTTTTAATTGGTCCTATTCTTTTTGCATTATATCTGGCTTTTAATAATGTGAATTTGCTTGGCCAAACGAGTTTCGAATTTGTTTGGTTTGATAATTTTACGAGAATGGCTTCTGACGAACGGGCAATTATTGCCTTACAAAATACGGCTTTTTATGTTGTGATTGTTGTGCCGACTCAGACGATCCTTGCCTTGGTTCTTGCTGCTACACTGAACGCAGGAATGAAGGGAGAGAAATGGTTTAGAGTCATCTACTTTATCCCTACATTAACCTCGTCTGCAGTTTTAGTTATGATTTTCATGTGGATGTATCGTCCTGATGGGTTGATTAATACGATTTTAAGCTCTGTCGGCCTTCCAACTTACAACTGGATGAATGATCCAAGTGTAGCTCTGATTTCAATTATGATTATGAATATTTGGGCGACAGCTCCGATGTTTATGGTTATTTATCTAGCAGCCCTTCAAGGGATTTCTGATTCGTTGTATGAAGCAGCTGATCTTGATGGTGCAAGCGCGATCCAAAAGTTTTGGTATGTAACTGTACCTTTACTCCGACCTGTCACTGGATTTGTCGTAATCATAGGCGTGATAGGCACGTTCCAGTTATTTGATCAATCTTACATGTTCTCAGGCGGTTCTGGTGGACCGAATAACTCTACATTAACCGTCGTTCTCCTGATTTACCAGTATGCATTCTCTAATAATCAAATGGGCTATGCAGCTGCACTTGCTGTTTCCCTGGCACTGATTATTCTCGTTGCCACATTCATTCAACGAAAACTTCAAAAAGATGAACAGCTTTAATCGTGATGGAAGGAGGAGAATAATATGAAGAAAAAGAAACCAAATATATTAAAAGCCTTTTTGTATATATTTCTAATTAGCTACGCGGTGATTACACTACTTCCGTTTTTGTGGGCACTGTCAGCTTCATTTAAGCCTTTGAACGAAATCTTATCTGCTGGTTTAAACATCTTCCCGGAGACGTTTACGTTTGATAACTATGTCACAATTTTTACTGAACAGGAATTGTTTCCCCGTTGGTTGTTAAATAGTGTGATTGTTGCAGTAGTTGGTACGGCGTTAAACATCGTATTTAACTCGATGGCAGGGTATGCCCTTGCGAGGGTGAGTTTTCCAGGAAGAACGGCTTGGTTTATTATCGTACTTGCCGTATTAATGATTCCAGCTCAAGTAACGATGGTACCAAACTTCTTGATTTTGAAAGAATTAGGGTGGTTAAACAGTTACCAAGGCTTGATCGTCCCTGGGATGATCAATGCAACATTTATCTTTATGATGCGTCAGTTCTTCGTCAACTTTCCTAAGGAGGTAGAAGAGGCCGCAGCAATCGATGGTTTGAGTCGAATTGGAACATTCTTTAGGATTGTAATGCCGATGGCGAAACCAGCCATAGGTGCCATGGCAATCTTTGTATTTATGGGATTCTGGAACAATTTCATGGCTCCCTTAATTATCATGACAGACGCTTCGATGTATACATTACCAGTTGGTTTGAATGCCTTCCAATCAGATTATGCGACTTATTGGAATTACATTATGGCCGCATCGATGGTATTCACCTTGCCTGTTCTGCTTCTCTACATTTTCTTTAATACTTATTTCCTCAAAGGGCTTGCGTTTACCGCAGACAAGTAGAATCCAGATGTATTAAGAAAGTATGAAAAAAACGTACTCATATGCTGAGTACGTTTTTTGTCTACTTTTATGAATAAAAGAGCTATCAGTGCTCATTCAAGAATGTCGACTGGCAACAATCGTAAATTTATATTCGTCACTTTTAAAATAAATCTCAGTATACTCAAAAGTAGTATCGTCCATTAAATGAGAAAATAACTGTACTTTAATAATAGGTATCGCTTCTGTCAATTGTAACAAGGATTGGATTTCCCGATCAGGAAGAAGAGGAATCACTTCTTGAAAGCTTTCTTTAATTTTCATTCCTTTTTCTCGTTCGATGTAATCGTACTTCGATCCTTCCATCGTTTTGTACGACAAGTCTGGAAAAAGCTTCAGTGGTAAATAGGTGTCTTCCACTACCAAAGGGGTATTTTCAACCCATCGTTGTCTTCGTACAAAAAAAACTTTTTCTTCCACTCCTAAACCTAAAATAGTTTGAATTCTTTCATCTGGTTCAATAATCGAAAAAGTTAATATTTTATTCTTTGTCGTCTTATTTAAAGCGTGCATTTCTTCAGTAAATCCCTTTAAAGAATAAATATTGTGTTCAAATTTATTCTCACTGACATATGTACCGCTTCCTTGAATCTTATATAACAACCCTTCTTGAACGAGAAGTTTGATCGCCTGCCTTATGGTCACGCGACTGGCGTTAAACAACTCTGATAATTTAGCTTCTGTAGGGATGGTTTCCCCTTTTGTCCATCTTTCTGTCGTAATTTCTTCTTTCATTTGATTGGCGATTTGCCTATATAAAGGAGATCCATTTCTCATCTTTTCACCTCACTACAACATTCTTAACCATCATTTTATCTTTCTTTTAGCATATAGAACATTTTTTAGGGATGCAATAAAATTATTTGTTGACGCTTTCATTAATATGTATTATATTTGTATTGCAAACAACAATACAAATATAATACATATTAACTTATTGGAGGAATGCTAAATGAAACGTCAAAATTTAGTTGTTGTCGGTGGCGGAAGTACGTATACCTTAGGAATGATCATGAGCCTAATCGAAGAAAAGAAGAATTTCCCTCTTAAATCGATTACTTTTTACGATATAAATGAAGAACGTCAAGAAAAAATTGCCAAGGCGACCGAAGTGATTTTAAGAGAGAAGTACCCTGAGCTCGATTCTTTTCACTATACTACTGATAAAAAAGAAGCTTATACAAATGCTGATTTTGCCTTTGTCCAAATCCGGACAGGCGGCTTGCAAATGCGTGAAAAAGATGAGCAGATTCCTTTGAAATATGATGCAGTTGGACAAGAGACGTGTGGTCCGGGAGGCATGGCTTATGGCCTTCGCTCAATAGGGGATATGATCAATGTCGTCAATGATATTCGTGAATATGCTCCAAATGCTTGGATTTTAAACTATACAAACCCCGCAGCAATTGTAGCAGAAGCCTTGCGTCGTGAATTTCCACATGATGATAAAATTTTAAATATTTGTGACATGCCTGCAGCCATCATGGTTAGTTATGCAAAAATATTAGGTAAAGAAATTTGGGATCTGGTGCCGGAATACTTTGGTTTAAATCACTTTGGCTGGTTCACAAATATTTATGATAAACAAGGAAATCGTTTAACAGATGATATTAAACGAGCCATTACAGATAATGGATTTATCCCTGAGGATTCGGAAATCGTCAATGATCCATCATGGATAAAAACATTCAAACAAGTGGAGACGATGTTGAATGATTTTCCTGACTATTTACCAAATACGTATCTTCAATACTATTTATACCCGTCAGATATGGTAGCAAAAGAAGAGATGACGAATACAAGAGCTCGTCAAGTGATTAATGGACGAGAAAAGCGCGTTCACACGATGAGCGATCAAATTATTAAAGATCAATCCACGGAAAATGTAGAATTAGAAGTAGATATCCACGGCTGTTACATGATTCGAGTGGCGGCTTCCCTTGCTTACAACAATGGAGATACATTTATCGTGATTGTAGAAAATAACGGTCTAATTTCCAACTTACAAAGTGATGCAATGGTGGAAGTTCCAGCTGCCTTAACAAGCAGAGGACCTAAGCCTTATGCTGTTGGAGAAATTCCAACTTTTCAAAAAGGACTTATTGAAGGTCAACTTGCTTTTGAAAAATTAGTTGTAGATGCTTGGTATGAAAGAGATTACAATAAACTTCTTCAAGCATTAACGTTAAATCGAGCCGTTGTGGACGCACCGAAAGCTAGACAAATTCTCGATGACCTTATCGAAGTAAATAAAGATTATTGGCCAGAACTGAAACAGCTTCAACCTGTTCAAGGATAATTTCATGTTCAATAAAAAGAGGGAGCAAAGCCATAAATAGAGGCTGAAAGCTCCCTTCGATTATTAAAAAAATGATAACGCTTAAATTAATAATTACGTCGCGATAACGAGAGGATGAATAATGTGTTAAATTTTGCAAGCTTACAAAAGTTTGGGAAGTCATTGATGGTTCCTGTTGCTTTATTGCCTGCTGCTGGTATTTTACTAGGGATAGGGGCAGCATTGACAGGGCCACTTGCAGACTATATGACTTTTTTACAAAATGATTCTGTTGAAGCCTTTAGTTCAGGAATGACCACGATTGGCCTGAGTATCTTTGAGAACTTACCGATTATTTTCGCCCTTGGGGTAGCCATTGGTTTAACTGGAGGCTCAGGTATCGCTGCATTAGGTGCCTTGTTAGGTTACATCATTATGAATACGACCATTTCTTTAGCTTTGGGGATTACCCCTGAGATGGCTGAAGAAGCAGGAGAGTATGGAATGGCTCTAGGGATACCCACTCTAGAAACAGGAGTTTTGGGTGGAATAGTAGTCGGACTTCTGGCAGTTTGGGTATACAATCGTTTCAAGAGGTTCCAACCTCCCGAAGTCTTAGGATTCTTTGCGGGAGATCGTTCTGTAGGAATTGTTATGGTATTTACTTCAATCTTTCTCGCATTCGCCGTCATGTTCGTATGGCCACCAATTCAATCAGGGATTGATGCCGTTGCAAATGTGATTGCTTCAGACGCAACGAATCCACTTTATATTGGTCTTTATGGATTTTTAGAGAGAGTCCTTATTCCAACTGGTTTGCACCATATTTGGTATGCACCATTTCTATGGACTTCTTTAGGGGGAACCACAGAAGTTGGCGGACAAATGGTTTCCGGAGACCAATACATCTTCCTCGCGCAAATTGCTGAAGGTGTAGACGTAACAGCAGGACGCTTTATGGCTGGGAAATTCCCAGTAATTATGTTTGGTCTTTTAGGTGCTGCTTTAGCTATGTACCGTCAAGCGGATAAGAAGAATCGTCCCGTTGTTAAAGGGATGTTGATTGCCGCAGCAGGGACTGCTTTCCTTACTGGAATCACTGAGCCTATTGAGTTCACGTTCTTATTTGTAGCTCCTGTCTTGTTTGTGATTCATGCTATTTTAGCGGGGATTAGCTTCGCTTTAGCCTTTATGATGGACGTTCAACTAGGCTGGGCTGGCGGTTCTGGTTTGATAGATTTCATTCTAGTGAATGCATTGCCGGGTACAAATAATTGGTGGATGAATCTAGTTATGGGCGCAGCTTTCTTCGTCATCTATTATTTTGTGTTCTCATTTGCCATTAAAAAATGGGACTTAGCGACACCTGGACGAGCAGGTCAAGAAGCTAAACTTTATACAAGAAAAGATTATAACGCTAAAAAAGAAGAGGAAACTAGTCAAGAGAATACCGCATCAGCAACAACAAAGAAAGGCAAGAAATCTAAAGATGCCTATCGTGAAACAGCGAAAGATATATTAGAAGCATTAGGTGGAAAAGAGAATATTGAATATGTGGACGCATGCTTTACGAGACTTAGAGTAACGGTAAAAGACGCTAAGCAAATAGATGAACCTCAGTTAAAAGCTTTAGGTGCAGCAGGTGTGATGAAATATGATAAAAATATTCAAGCCGTATTCGGTGGTAAATCAGATCTCTACAAAAACGAGATTAATGATATTTTAGAAAGATCAGCTTAATAGAAAGTGCATTAAAAAGTGAAAGGTAACAAATGAGAGAGGGTGTCACCAAAAGTCTTACTTTTGGGACACTTTCTTTTTTTTAAATGGAGTCTCCTCTTTTTTATCCATATAAGTGTACTTATTAAGTATCAAGTAAAGGAGGAGATAATAATGTGGAGAAAATTGTTAATGACAAGAATAGAGGATGTTCGTGGAAGTCTGCAAGTTCATCCTACGAAGAAGTACGTGGAGGAAAAAGAGTTGAATCCCCAATTTATTACACTTCATCATAGTGGAACAGAAACAGGACATGCTCAGACATTTGCTAACTATCACGTGAGTAAAATGGATTGGCCGGGCATTGGGTATCACTTTGTGGTACTTCGAAATGGAACGATTCAGTGGTGCCATGATTTACGAGTAAGGTGTTATCATACGAGTGGACGAAACACAAGGAACATAGGTGTTTGTATGGTGGGAGAAGGCTTGTTTACCAAGAGGCAAAGGAATGCTTTGAAGAATCTCGTCTATGCACTCAGCATTCACTATCAACTTTCCTCATCAAAAATCTTAGGACATCGCGAACACCCAAGTCAGAAGACCTTGTGTCCTGCGATGAACTTAGATCAATTTAGAAAGGAGATTGACTCATTATTGTTCCATAGCCTAACACAATTAACACCCTCAACGGCCATTCCTAAAACTGTAAGAAAAGGAGCAAGAGGACAAGACGTAATGAATTTACAAAATGCGCTCGCTCTAAAAGGATATTCACTGCATCGTTTTGGAGCGGATGGAATATTTGGGGCTGAAACGGAGAGAGCGGTGAAAAAATTTCAACGGGATCACCATTTGAAAATGGACGGGATCGTTGGGCCGAAAACGTGGGAAAAAATAATAAGTTGATTTGAATTCATTCAAAATAAAAAAGGACTTCAATTAGAGTCCTTCAAAAGGTAAAAGTTACTGTTCATTGTGGTTATTTTTCTTCTCAAAGAAAAAAGCAATGGAACGGTATATACTAAATAAAACAATGACTGTCATAAGTGAACCAGCCATGTACCCTGCTGTAAAGTTTCTAGAAATAAACCAATCTTCATTTAACCCGACGAAGATCCCACTTAAAATTGATACGCTTATAATAGAACTAATAATAATAAATTGCAGTTTATCTTGTTTGGATATTTCTTTTAAGGCTACCATAAAATTTCCTCCTTATTGCTTGATTCTTTCTTTATTATATATGCAAAGAAAGAACTGTGCAATTTGGGATAGAAAATCATTAAAGTTCATTTTAAAGGAACCCTTCGGCATAACGTTATGCACAAGGGTTCCTTTGTTTTATTTGTTCTA
Organism: Salipaludibacillus keqinensis; assembly: GCF_003226325.1. Classification (GTDB taxonomy): domain Bacteria; phylum Bacillota; class Bacilli; order Bacillales; family Salisediminibacteriaceae; genus Salipaludibacillus; species Salipaludibacillus keqinensis. The sequence goes on from NZ_PDOD01000001.1 coordinate 33,193, forward strand.
TTTTGTAGCCAATGACTTGCGCAAATATTACTTGAATGTTTTCAACGCTTCCCCAATGGCCGTATCTCCTGTCAATAACTCTATAGTGCTATTAAAGGTTTCTTCAATCGTCAAAGCATTCACTGCTACGTTTGCTACATCTTCACGTGGGATGTTGGAATTGAGATCATCTAATGATATTTTAGCAGTAATCGTCCCTTTACCTGGATCATTAGATAAGCTCCCAGGTCTTAAAACAGTATAAGTGAGAGAACTATTTTGTAACGCTTCATCAGCAGCACCTTTTGCTCTTAAGTAATGTTGAATTTGCTCAGGTCCACTTTCAGGTTTATCGGCACGGATAGAACTAATTAACACAAATCGAGAGACATTGGCTTTCTCAGCCTCTTGAACAGATTTAATCGCTCCGTCTTTATCTATTGATTCTGTTTTATCCTTACCGGTATGGGCTCCAGAACCTGCAGTGAAAATGACGGCATCAACATCTGAAAATGCATGAGAAAAATCTTCCTCAAGATTGCCTATGACAATCTCGTCTGCACCTAACTCTTCCATCGTCGAACGTTGCTCTTCGGTTCGGATCATAGCACGCACTTCATGTTCAGTACTTAAGCCTAGCATTCGCACTGTATGTTTACCTATTTGGCCGTTTGCTCCAATAATTAACACTTTCATTTAAATCTCTCCTTTCGATAGTCATCAATTCCCAATATCAAAATAGGTTAAACATAATGGAGAAATATGAATTAATATAAAAGTAATCCATATAAAGCTGAGAATTGGAATACGTGGATTGATGCGATAAGTCAATGGCTGATGCATCTTATCTGTACTTTAGTCTGGACCATCTACAGTGCGGCCGTTAAAGTTAAAGAATTAGACTATATATAGAAGCTAAACCTACTTGAAGAGTGATTTTAAGAGTTTTTTCTGTATTAGTATAGACTATAAATGTTGTAAAAAGGGAAAGGAAGACTAGAATAAAGGCAAGGGACTCTTTTCATTAATTTATTATGAATGAACAACCGTTTCTACCATAACGAAGTTAAAATATGAAAATTAAATTGTTATTAATGGAAGGAGGAGAACTATGAAACACCTATTGTTCACGATGGTATTATGTATTTTATTCCTCATGAGTGCATGCAATAATCAGGAGAATGATGAGCTAGAAAACAGTGCTCCTGAAGAAGAGCAGAAAAGTGAGAAAATCGCATCGGAAACAGACTCAGGTGATTTCGTTTTACGCCTAGTTTCAGAGAAAGAAATGTATGAGTCAGGTGAAGAAGTCCTGATCACAGGGAAAATAAAATACATTGGTGGAAAGGAAGAAATAGAACTTACACACTCCGAAAGCCCTTTTTATTTTGAAATGATAGAAGTAAACAGTGGAGCAGAACTATCATATTCGTTACAAGAAATTGGGGCAACTACCGTTCTCAAACAAAATGAATGGTATGAAGAGCAATACGAGAAAGGTAAATCAACATTCATTGAACATAATAATCATATGGATTTTCAAAATGCTTTTATTGATGATGATGGCTTTCCACCAGGAGAGTATGAAATTGAGTTAAGAACAAATTTCCATACAAATATTGAAGAGGAATCCCAAAATCATAATTATATTACTTCACTCGTTATTGAAGTCATGAATTAAACTCTAATGAGGGGTTGAACGGATGTTAGAAGCAGCTATTAAATATTCTGACTCACTTGTACCTGCAAGGTTTGTTAACAGGCTCAATCGATTTATGATTTCCTGTAAACTTGTAAGAGATGGAGAGGAAGTAGAGGCCCACCTGCCTGATTCCGGAAGATTGAAAGAGCTTCTTATTTCAGGAAAAGAACTTTATTTATTACCTAATGCCAATCCAAATAGAAAAACAAAATTTTCTGCAGTATGTGTTGAACGCCCTGATGGTCTCGGATGGGTCTCAATTAACTCACAAATCCCTAATAAATTGGCTCAATTAGCGTTTACTCACTATTTACTCCCATCATTTCGGTCATGGGACTACGAACGGGCCGAATTTACAAAAGGACATTCTCGTTGGGATCATTTACTAAAGACAAAGGATGAAAAAATGATAGTGGAAGTAAAAGGAGTAACTTTGGCTGACGAAAACCAGAAGGGTTTTTTCCCAGATGCTGTGACATCAAGGGGGACAAAACACGTCCTGGAACTCATTGAAATTAATAAGGAACCAAAATGGAGGTCGGCATTGCTCTTTGTTGCTCAAAGAGAGGATTTAACAGAAATACGACCAGCGAGTCACATAGACCCAAAGTTTGCAAAGGCATTGAAAGAAGCTTCAATAGCAGGAGTGAAGATTATAGCCTGCCGCTCAGAAGTGACGCTAAAGGGTATTCGGTTGCTAGATGAGATTCCTGTGTGTATAGACTAGATCTTAAGCGTCTTAAAAAAATCTATCTACCCAGAGGAGCGAAACTGGTAGATCCTCTGTTCCTCTAATTATGGAATGATCCTTTATATTTTCATTATGCATAGTGCAAATAATTTATTATGAGGCTTTCCTTGTTTTCAAGGTGATAGGTCAAGTCTCACCTGTCATATAGATGATATGTAGTTATTGAATGATTAAAAGCTAGAGATCATCTAGAAAATCAGGAGGGATTCCTATTGTTCATGAGAATCGATAAGCTCCAAATAGAATTACCCATGCCTAAAAGTCCCGACGCAAATGCAGCAGCAGCTGTGCAAGAATTATTAGGTGGAAAATATGGTGAGATGTCCACTTTGAATAATTACATGTTTCAGTCGTTTAATTTCAGGCAAAAAAAGAAGTTTCGACCTTTCTATGAACTCATTGCAAGCATTACTGCAGAAGAGTTCGGTCATGTTGAACTCGTTTCAAACACAATTAATTTGATGATCAGAGGGACGACGTTTCCGGGTGATCCAGACATTACTCCGATGCAAAATGCTAAAGACAAAAGAAATACGCATCACTTCATCCAAACGGCACAAACGGCTCTTCCCGCAGATTCTATGGGGAGAGCATGGACGGGAGACAATGTATTTAACAGCGGGAACCTCGTCCTTGATTTACTGCACAATTTCTTCCTCGAGTGTGGGGCGAGGACCCATAAGATGCGCGTTTACGAAATGACAGATAATCCAGTAGCCAGAGAAATGATAGGTTATCTCTTAGTCAGAGGGGGAGTTCATGTTCTCGCTTACGCGAAAGCGCTTGAAATTATGACAGGCGTCGATATGAAAAAAATGCTCCCTATCCCGGACTTAGATAATAGTAAATTTGAGACGACGAGAAAATTTGAAGCTCAAGGATCACAGAGAAAACTCTACACGTTTAGTCCAGAAGACTATAAACAAATTAGTCAAATCTGGAAAGGAGAGCATCCAATGGATGGAGGTCAACTTGAAGTGATTCAGGGAACGCCTCAAGGAGGACCAATTCCTGACTTGGAAGAAATTCCAGAAGAGTTTGCACCGGGTGTTTCAGAGGAGGATTTCAAAGAAATAGCGAAAAGGCTTCAAAGGTCGGCTGGGTTATAATTCTACAAAAAATGACACGACCATGAACGAATGGTCGTGTTTTTTAGCGAAATTTGAGGAGGGAAGAAGATAAAAAAACTACAGAAGTTTGAAAAAGTTCCGAAAATTGATTGTTTTTTTGGTAAGATAAGGTTAAGTTGCCAACTGCTTAATAGATGTAGAGGTGAACATAATGAAAATGGGGAAAACAAATCATATAAAAAACAATATACGTTCAATTGTAGGAAAAAACGAGACTGATGAAACGTTGGTTGACTCATTTTACTCTACAATGGATCTTCTTTCTGATGGTGTTCTGTTTTTAAATAGGAATTGGGAATTTGAGTACATAAATGAATCGGCAGAAACCATGCTGCGCAACGATCGTTTAGAGCTCATTGGTAAGCAAATATGGAGTGAATATCCTTATTTGGTCAGAACATTATTTTACGAAGCTTATTATCATGCCCTCATGAAAAATACGCCTCTTGAATTTGATGAATACGATTCTAATTTAGATACGTGGTTCCACGTCAAAGCTTACCCTAAACAAACAGGCCTGTTAGTAATAATGCAAGATATAACTGAAAAACATGTGGCAATGGAGGTTATTGAGGAAAGTTATCGAACTCTGTTTCAAAAGCATCCGGACGCTGTTTGCTCTCTAGATCTTGATGGGAATTTCTTAGCAGTCAATAAAGCATTTAAGACGTTATTTCCTATGGATGAAAAATTGTTTTTAGGAAGCCATTATTCAGAGTTTGTTCCTAAATCAAAGAAAGACGTATTAGATGAACTATTTAAATATGCTAAAAATGGCAATCCACAAGCACTTGAAGTGGATTTAACGAAAGATATCAATCAGTCTCATTATTTATTAATTACGGCATTACCGATCATTGTCCAATCAAATATTATTGGTGTATACGGAATCATCAAAGATATTTCTACTGAACGTGATAGTCTAAAAAAATACTTGGAAATATCTCGCAGAAACGAGTTAATATTGGATTCTGTAGAAGATGGTATCGCAGGATTTAATAATGAATATGACGTTGTTATGTGGAATCGTGCAGCCGAGAAAATGACAGGATACAAGAAAGAAGAATTAACGCCGGAATTGATTAGTGAGATGTTTAAAGGCGAATTGCCATCTTCTGAAACTGACAGTAAAGTAGACATCCCCTTAAGTCCAGATAAAGTAAAAGAATCAATTGTTCGTAAAAATGCCGTATCGTTTATTCGAAAAGACGGGAAACCAATCCTTATCGAATTCATTATGACGCCTATGGTTCTCCCTGAAAAGATTGTAGGTAAAGTATTTACTTTTAGAGATATTACCGAAAAGAAGAAATCTGAAGAGCTTTTATACCAATCAGAGAAATTGTCAGCAGTCGGTCAATTAGCAGCAGGAATTGCTCACGAGATCCGAAACCCTCTTACATCGCTTAAAGGATTCCTTCAATTAATTGAAATGAGTGGAGAGGGGAAGCCGGAATATTTTGAAATTATGAAATCTGAATTTGGTAGAATAGAGCAAATCCTAAATGAACTTTTGATATTATCGAAACCTCAAACATTAGAAAAAGAGGTTTGCTCCCTCAATTCTCTATTAGATCATATTGTGACACTTCTCAATACTCAAGCCATCATAAAAAATATCTATATCCAAAAACATGAAAAATCAAAGGATGTATATGTGAGTTGTATTAGCAATCAAATTAAACAAGTTTTCATGAACTTTATTAAGAATGCAATAGAAGCAATGGATTGCGGTGAAATCATCGTAAATGTAAATAAAGATGATACTTATGCAATTGTAGAGGTTATTGATGAGGGCTGTGGGATTCCAGAATCTATGTTAGCAAGAGTTGGAGAACCTTTCTTCACAACGAAAGAAAAAGGAACGGGACTTGGGCTAATGGTATCCTATCAAATAATAGAAGATCATGGCGGGGAGATTGAAGTAGAAAGCAAAGAAGGAGTAGGAACTCGATTTACTGTAAAGATTCCCTTGTAATTGGATAAAAAAGGAAATTAATAATCAGTCAATGGACCCTTGCTATTACTCCCTTTCGCCTTATAATGAAGAGGAATCATGCAAATTTATTACGATTTTCTCTTATTAGAAAGGAATAGAACCATGAAAAAAGCAATCGTCTCGCTCATTATTATGATTGGTTTAATTTACGGAGGGTACCAATTTATTTTAGGCTATGCTTCAGATCAATTAGTAGGTCAAGTAGCTAATGAAGTTTTTACAGATGACGCTATGCACCAACTTTTAGATGACCCACAGGTGGCTTCTCTCATTGAAAGTTATCAAAGTGACAAATCTTTATCAACTGCTGAAGTTTCAAGAGAATCTTTACCATTTAAGACAAAGGAAGAAGCAACAAAGCTCGTAGTAAGTAAGTTTTCAATAACAGAAATCAGAGAAATTTCATCAAAAGCATCTCGTGGTCTTTCGAAAGAAGAACAATTAGATTTGGAAACGAAGGTCATGGAGCGTTTAACACCAGAAGAAATCGAAGCACTAATGATTATTGGTTTATCAGAAATTAATTTTTAGCTCTAAACAAGCCACAGTTCATTAAGAACTGGTGGTTTTTCTGTATTTTATAAAAAACCTGTGGGAAAGGTGTTTTAAGATCACTTAAAATAGACAGAGCCAATCTCAGCAATGGATAAAGTGGTGGTGGACTATATGTGGATTCATACAATGATTATTTTCGTATTAATATTATTTATGTTTGTGGGCATTGTTGATAAAATCATGGGGAATCGAAGAGGATATGGGAAGGCATTTGAGGAAGGATTTCAAGCAATGGGACCGCTTGCTCTCGTGATGATTGGCATGATTTCAGTGGCACCAGTTATTGCGAACGTATTAAGACCTGTCATTACTCCTTTTTTCATCTTCTTAGGAGCCGATCCTTCGATGTTTCCTGGGATGCTTTTGGCTATTGATATGGGAGGCTATCCACTTGCCATTGAGTTATCTGAAAGCACTGAAGCTGCCTTGTTTTCAGGGATCATTTTATCAACGTTGCTTGGACCTACTTTCGTGTTCACAGTTCCTGTTGCATTAGGATTCATTAACAAGAACGATTACCCTGTTTTAGCAAAAGGTATTATGATAGGTCTTATTCCTATTCCATTGGGCGCTATGCTTGCTGGAATGATTGCAGGGTTTCCTATAGATTTTCTCTTGCGTCAATTGTTCCCTGTCTTGTTATTTGTGGGCGTTATTATTTGTGGACTTATTTGGATGGACCAGTGGTTAATTAAGGTTTTTACTTTTATAGGAAAAGGAATAATGGCATTGGTCTGTCTTGTTATAGGGATCGTGGCAATCAATGAGCTAACTCCTTTTGAAGTTGTGCAGGGATTAACACCTTTCAGTGAATCGATGGAAATTGTAGGACTTATTGTCTTAGCATTGACTGGCGCTTTCCCATTAGTGTATTTCTTAAAAGAAAAAATTCTCCCTCTCATGAGTCCAATTATTAGAAAGAGCGGGATAACGGATGTGGCTTGGGTAGGGTTTATTTCCTCCCTAGCCCATAGCATCCCCATGTATAAAAATCTCAATCAGATGGATGAACAAAGCAAATTAATGAACATTGCCTTCTCTGTGAGTGGAGCGTTTGTATTAGGAGGACATTTAGGTTTTACTGCAGCTTTAGAACCCCAAATGGTCATGCCAATGATGGCCGGAAAATTGACGGCAGGTGTCCTATCTGTTGTTTTGGCGTATTTATATTCCAAACGATTACTTGGCAGAAGGCGTCTCAGTTAATTTGTCTAAAGAACGCTGGGAATCGCTTGGGGATGAGGTAGTAGCAGTTTCAGTTTTATCAGTAGTGGAACTTATTTTATTGTCAGCGTTTGATAATAAGTACTGAATTTTATCTTCATGTTTCGTCTTTCTTTTTTCATGCCAAGAACTCCCGTAATAATGAGCCTTTGTTTCGTGCCACATGATCCAAAATTGGTGCCAGTAATATTTAAATGAGTGATTTTTATTTGCCATGGTTTAGCCCCCTTGCGAATAAATATGATCTTTACTATATGATATGCATTCCCGATTTTAAAAAATAGAAACAAATTTTTCCTTTCTAGTCCTCAATCATTTGTCTCTGTTACATACTGCTTTTAACATGAGGAATTGTAAAAAAAACAGCCGCTGAAGTATTGTATTTCAGCGGCTGTTTTCAACTTTATACTTTTGATTTTCGAGCAGGGTGTTCATCAAGGAAATTGTATAAAATATCCCTTATCACAATTTCACTTATCGGCTTTTGTATGAATTTATAGGCTCCTAATAACAATGAGTTTCTTAAATGAGATTGTCCTGAAGAAGAAGATGCCATAATCACTTTAATCATTGGATCTTGCTGGTTGATTTCTTTAAGTGCAGCAATGCCATCTTTTTTTGGCATTATAATGTCCATAAACACTAAATCTGGTTGTTTTTCCAAGCAAACTGCTACAGCTTCCTCACCATCTTTCGCTTCGATGATTTCCTCCACTCCAATGGTCGTCAAGGTTTCTTTTAATTGTGTTCGAACGAGTTCAGAATCATCGCAAACAAGGACTGACAGATCTCTCAATACTTCCCCCTCCATTCATTCCCCTCTAAGAGTCTCTCTTATTTTACCATAATTTAGACAAGGAATATTTTGATTATTGTAAATAACCCGTTATTTTTGGAAAATATACTTAATTAATGTTTTTTCGACAAAATGTAAACGGTTTATAAATTTCTATTTTTCTTAAAAAAATTGTTTCTAATCTTTTCAATTAGTGGTATAGTTAATTCGAATCAGAGAACGATTTCAAGGAGAGCGTTTTGCGAATATAAGATGTCAGACATCGTACATGTAAAAAGTTCTTTTTTGCAAACGTTTTAAAGATTATATTTTTCATTATTATATGTCATAATAGTGGCATAGCTGTCACCATGTAACAATTTACAAGGTTATAGCACAAAAAAACATTTTACCAAGGGGGATTTACAAGATGAAAAAGCGTTTTATGATGCTTGTTTCTTCAGTAGTAGCAGCAGGTACATTGCTTGCCGCATGTGGAGAAGGAAACAATGAGGACACAACTCCAGTAAACAATGATGCAAACGGCGGGAATGAAATTACAGAAAATGAAGAGAATAACAACAACGATGGTAACAACGAAGCTACTGGTGACGGAGAAGGCTTTTCTTCTAAAATGGTAACAGATACTGGTGGCGTAGATGATCGATCATTTAACGAATCTGCTTGGGCTGGATTACAAATGTTTGGTGACGATTATCCAGAAGCAGAAGTTGAATATATCCAATCAAATGATGCATCTGATTATGCACCGAACTTAAATCGTTTAGCACGTGACGGTACGGATATTACTTTTGCCATTGGATTCTTAATGGAAGATGACATTCGTACAGTAGCTCAACAAAACGAAGATCAAAACTTTGCAATTGTTGACACAGTTGTAATGGAAGACGATGAAACGATTTCAAATATTGCTAATATCACTTTTGCTGAGCATGAAGGTTCTTTCTTAGTAGGTGCAGTTGCAGCTATGCACAGTGAAACGGACCATGTTGGATTTATCGGTGGTGTCGAAAGCGATCTTATTAAAAAGTTTGAGAGTGGATTTAAAGCTGGTGTGAAATATGTAGACCCTGACATGGAAGTTACTGTTCAATACGCACAAGACTTTAATGATGCTTCTCGTGGACAGCAAATTGCAGATACAATGTATGGTAATGGCGTAGATATTATTTATCACGCTGCAGGTGGGACTGGAAACGGATTATTTACTGAAGCTATTGACCGTGCTCGTAACGGTGAAAATGTTTGGGCCATTGGAGTAGACCAAGACCAAGCATTAACTGAAGGTGAGTGGGACGAAGGAAATGTTATCTTAACTTCTATGGTAAAACGCGTGGACCAAGCGGTTTATCAAGTTTCTGAAGATACAATGAACGGCAACTTCCCTGGTGGAGAAGTTCTTGAATTTGGTCTTGAGGACGATGGCGTTGGTATTGCAGAAACTAGAGATAATGTTTCTGACGAAGCTATTGAAGCTGTTGAAGAGTATGAAGCTATGATTTTAAACGGTGAAATTGAAGTGCCGCAAACAGATGACGAATATGAAGAATTTGAAAGTTCTCTTTAATTTTACAGATCACATTCTTTAATAATAAGTTAAAAAAGAGGCTAGTCTTGTACTAGCCTTTGTTTATACCTAAAAACATGCAAGGTATTCAAATTAGAGAAGTTTAGAGCCGCTTTTCAGGTGTCAGAAGTATTATCCTTTCACATGATAAAACGTTCTGAAACACATTCCTTGTGCAGGCGGTATGCAAAGTTTTTCTAATGAGTCCGATAGGAGTGTTTACATTGGAATACGTAATCGAGATGAACAATATAAGAAAAGAATTTCCCGGTATCGTTGCCAATGACAATATTACGCTGCAAGTCAAACAAGGCGAAATTCATGCGTTATTAGGTGAAAATGGAGCGGGGAAATCAACATTGATGAACGTCTTGTTCGGCTTGTATCAACCTGAAAAAGGTGAGATTAAAGTTCGAGGCGAAAAAGTCGATGTAACAGATCCTAATGTTGCAAGTAAATTAGGAATTGGCATGGTTCATCAGCACTTTATGCTAGTACAAAATTTCTCAGTAACTGAAAACATTATTTTAGGTAGTGAACCTACGAAGAGGGGTTCTATTGACCTGCGGAAAGCGGCTAAAGATGTAGCCGATATCTCAGATCAATACGGCTTGCGTGTTGATCCAACTGCTAAGATTGAGGATATTTCTGTAGGGATGCAACAGAGAGTAGAAATATTAAAAACTCTTTATCGTGGTGCTGAGATTCTTATTTTTGACGAACCAACAGCAGCTTTGACCCCTCAAGAGATTAAAGAACTTATCCAAATTATGAAAAATTTAATAAGCGAGGGCAAGTCAATCATCTTAATCACACATAAGTTAAAAGAAATTATGCAAGTGTGTGATCGCTGTACGGTCATTCGTCGAGGAAAAGGTATCGGAACAGTCAATGTAGCTGATTCTACAGAAAACAGTTTGGCTGAAATGATGGTAGGACGAGAAGTAAGCTTCGAAGTGGAGAAAACGGCAGCCATTCCTAAAGACCAAGTTCTCTCTATTAAAGATTTAATCGTTGAGGATGCAAGAGGTATAGAGGTAGTAGATGGATTAAATCTTGATGTTCGAGCCGGTGAGATTATCGGGGTGGCAGGTGTCGATGGAAATGGTCAAACGGAGTTAATAGAAGCGATTACGGGCTTGAGACAACCCAAAGGCGGAACAATTCATGTGTCAGGTCAAGATATCACTAGTTACAAACCTAGAAAAGTAACAGAAGCTGGCGTAGGACACATTCCTCAGGACCGTCATAAACATGGTTTGGTGCTAGAATTTACAGTAGGAGAAAATATCCTCTTGCAAACATATTATCAGAAGCCCTTCACTAAAAATGGTGTACTTAATTATCCTAAAATGTATGAAAAAGCTCGCCAATTAATTGAAGAATATGATGTTCGCACTCCGAATGAGAAAACACTTGCTCGTTCCTTATCCGGAGGTAATCAACAAAAAGCAATTATTGCTCGTGAAGTTGATCGTTCACCTGATTTACTTATTGCCGCTCAACCAACAAGAGGTCTTGACGTTGGGGCAATTGAATTTATTCATAGAAAGCTTGTTGAAGAAAGGGATAAAGGACGTGCCGTTCTTCTCGTTTCATTAGAGCTAGATGAGGTTTTGAATGTTAGTGACAAAATTGCTGTCATTTACGAAGGTAAGATCGTTGCATTGGTCGATGCAAAAGATACAAACGAGAAAGAGTTAGGTCTCCTTATGGCTGGCGGTAAAAAGGGAGTAGGTGAGACTAAGTGATGGGAAACATTTTTAAAGATAAATTGTTTGGACTTGTCGTCCCACTTATTGCCATCGGCTTCGGATTCCTAGCCGGTGGGGTAATCATGCTTTTGAGCGGAAACAATCCAATTGATGGTTATGTTGCTCTTATGCAAGGGGTCTTTGGAGAGGTTTATTACTTTGGTGAAACTTTACAGAGAATGACCCCGCTTATTTTCTCGGGCCTCGCAGTAGCCTTTGCTTTTAGAACCGGCCTGTTAAACATTGGTGTGGAAGGTCAGCTTATTGTTGGCTGGTTTGTATCAGTTTTTGTTGGAATCGTTATTGAAGCTCCGATGATCATACATCTTCCATTAGCTATTCTGGCTGGAGCCTTAGCTGGAGCATTATGGGGATTTGTCCCAGGTATTCTAAAAGCGAAGTTTCAAGTACATGAAGTTATTGTAACCATTATGATGAACTACATAGCCATGCATGTGGTCAATCACTTTATTCGAAACTTCATGCTAGAATCTGGTCAAAGAACTGCTTTTATTAATGATAGTGCGTCTTTATCTTCGGATTTTTTAACATCGATAACTGATTTTTCAAGGCTTCACTGGGGGTTCTTGATAGCTGTAGCTGCATGTTTTGTTATGTGGTTTATTCTTTGGAAAACGAAGAAAGGCTTTGAACTTCGGTCTGTTGGTTATAATAAGCACGCATCTTCCTATGCAGGTATGAATGTGAATATGAATATTATTCTCTCCATGTCCGTTTCAGGTGCTTTTGCTGGTATCGGTGGAGCAATGGTTGGTTTAGGGACGTATAATTACGCTAACATCTTACCATCATTTACGAACCTAGGATTTGATGGGATTGCCGTAGCTCTATTAGGTTCAAGCACATCGATAGGTATCTTCTTATCCGCCTTCTTATTTGGTGGGTTAAAAGAAGGGGCAAACAATATGCAAAGTCAAGCAGGTGTAGCACCTGAGCTTGTTGAAATTATCATTGCATTAATTATTTTCTTTGTAGCATCAAGCTATTTGATTCGTTGGATCTATAGCCGTTTGCAAAGCAAGAAGGAGGGGAAATAAATGGATTTGCTATTACCAATCCTTTACACTATTGTACCGGCTGCGCTCATCGCAGCAACCCCTTTACTTCTAACTGCTATGGGCGGTTTGTTTTCTGAACGATCAGGTGTTGTAAACATCGGTTTAGAAGGACTCATGGTTATGGGTGCTTTTGGCGGTATTGTCGGTACACTTTATTTTGATTCGTTAGGGTTTGGCGCTGCGTCAGCGTGGATGGGAATATTAGTTGCCATCGTATTAGGCGCCTTGTTCTCTTTATTTCATGCTGTAGCGTCAATCACGTTAAAAGCAGACCAGATTGTAAGTGGTGTGGCCCTGAACTTTTTAGCGGTTGGTTTAACTGTCTTTATCGTTCGTGAAGTTTTTGAAAGAGGGCAGACAGACACCATTTCTTCTGGGGCGCGTCTCTTTAGAATCAATGTCCCGTTTTTAAGCGATATTCCTATTCTCGGTCCCATGTTTTTCTCGAGAATTTATGTCACTACCTATGTTGCATTTGCGTTAGCTGTTTTAGTTTGGTATGTCGTATTTAAAACTCCATTTGGACTTCGTCTTCGCTCTGTTGGTGAACATCCGATGGCAGCAGATACGATGGGGATTAAAGTTAACCGCATGCGTTATATTGGTGTGATGCTTAGTGGAGCGTTCGCAGGTAGTGGTGGTGCTGTATATGCTATTACAACGGCAGGAAACTTCGCTGGTGGAACGATCGTAGGTCAAGGATTTATGGCATTAGCTGCCCTCATATTCGGGAAATGGCACCCATTTGGAGCCATGGGTGCAGCGGTCTTCTTCGGATTTGCGCAAGCATTAAGTATTTCCGCACAACAGATCCCGGGGTTAGCTAATGTGCCGCAAGTGTATATGTTGATTTTGCCATACGTGTTAACAATATTAGCTTTAGCAGGGTTTGTTGGTAAAGCAGAGCCACCAAAAGCTTTGAATCAGCCTTACGAAAAAGGCAGTCGTTAATACTATCTATAGTAAGCGAAAAAAGATTGTCCCTTTAGTATGTTGGGGGACAATCTTTTTTTGATAAACTTTCCCTCTTTTTTTACAAAGCTTATTGAGCAAAATCTCTTCGAAATAGGATCATAAAGTGAGGTGGAAAACATTCGTTATAGTAGGACTATTATACTGATTGAATATGTTTAGACATCTTTTTCTTCCTTCTTTAGTCGAGGTAAATTATACTAATGATGACTTATTAGTAAGGTATAAGTATTTTACGGGATAAAAGAATCATTTCTTTCGTTCTATTAATTTCATTCTGCGTACGTTGTTTTATTTAAGTTATTGTTAAAGAGGGAGATGGAGCATATGAATGTTATACATATAAATGCCGTTTGTAGAGCAACAAAATCAATTATGAATAATCACTTTGGTGTGGAGGTTGTTCCAAATAAACCGAGTTCTGGTCAGGGAGTTGTTCCTTCAAATGATGTGTCGGTTGTCTTAGGAGTAAATGGACAATTATCAGGGCAGATTATCTGTACTCTGAATACAGACACAGCTAAAAAGCTAGTTGGTACGATGATGGGTGGAATGATTATCGAACAATTGGATGAAATGAGCTGGAGCGCAATTCAGGAATTTGGAAACTGGGTAGCAGGGTCTACTGCTACAGAGCTTTCAAAAGAGGACTGTACAATTGATGTGACACCTCCTGTAGTCAATGACGGGATGTCGAAGTTTAGGTCTTCTAAAATGTTTATTTCAGTGCCCATGGACACAACATTAGGGGAGATCGGTATCCATATTTCTTTAAGTGAAAAAGCCAGCTGATTTTGAGTTTACTAAAAGACAAAAGATGAGGTGGGGGAACTCCCTATCTTTTTTTTTTGCTATTCTGTGACTAAATAAGAGATTTTCGTTTGCTTTTTAGACACATTTCAATTAGATTAAATGAAGAAAGTGTACTGTTGATCATGATGCTAGGCATCGTGCTGAGGAAGGATGAATAAAATGAGCCCGCTAGATATGTCTAAATTTGAGAAAAAAGTCATTATCCGAAACATCCGTCATGAAGATATTGAAAATATAATAGAACTATCGAAAGTCTGCTTTCCAAATATGGATCCATGGAGACGTTCTCACTTAATGAGTCATCTAGAATTGTTTCCTGAGGGACAATTTTGTGTTGAGGTAGATGGAGAAATCATCGGGTCATGCGCAAGCCTAATCATTAATTTCGATGAATATGATGACCAGCATACGTGGGATGAAATTACTGATGAAGGGTATATTACAAATCATGATTCAGAAGGGTACAACCTTTACGGCATAGAAGTCGCTGTCCATCCTGACTATCGCCGGATGAAAATAGGCCGTCGGTTATATGAAGCAAGAAAAGAACTAGCGAGAGAAATGAATTTGAAAAGTATCATTATAGGAGGGCGCATTCCTAACTACCGGAAATATGCAGCGGAATTAACCCCAAGACAATATGTGGATGAAGTGATGAATCACAATCTTTTTGATCCTGTCCTTACTTTTCAGGTGATGAATGGTTTTACTTTAAAACGAGTGAATAGAAATTATCTCGAGGATGACCAAGCGTCCATGCGTTACGCTACCCTAATGGAATGGAACAACGTGGATTATCGCCCAACAACGAAACGTCATTTTAAAACATCCTTTCCAGTTAGAATATGTGCGATCCAATATATGATGAAGAAAATCAATTCTTTTGAAGAGTTCGCTCAACAGTGTGAATACTATGCGGACGTTGGTGCGAGCTATACATCTGACTTTGTTGTGTTCCCAGAAATATTTACAACTCAGCTTTTATCCTTCATTGAAGAGAAAAGTCCTAGTCAAGCGATTCGACGCCTAACAGATTTTACAGAAGACTACCTTAATTTATTCATTGACCTTGCTATAAAATACAATATCAACATAATCGGTGGTTCTCATTTTGTTGAAGAAGACGGAAAGATATTTAATATTGCCTATTTGTTTAGAAGAGACGGGACAACGGAAAAGCAATATAAAATTCATATCACTCCTAATGAACGAAGATATTGGGGGATCCATGGTGGAGATAAAGTAGAAGTATTTGATACAGATTGCGGAAAAATAGCGATCCAAATTTGTTATGATATTGAGTTTCCTGAACTTGCTCGCATCGCCACTGAAAAAGGGGCCAACATTATTTTCACTCCTTTCTGTACGGATGAAAGGCAAGGCTATCTTCGAGTTCGTTACTGTGCACAAGCGAGAGCCGTGGAAAATCAAGTCTACACGATGATCGCAGGAACAGTTGGGAACTTAACCCACGTTGAGAATATGGATATCCAATATGCTCAGTCAGGGATATTCACCCCATCTGACTTTGCTTTCCCACGTGATGGGATCGTTGGGGAGTGTCACCCTAATATTGAAACAGTCGTTGTAGGTGATGTTGACTTAGAATTATTAAGAAGACACCGAAAGTCTGGAAACGTGACACAATGGCGCGATCGACGCAAGGATTTATACAAAGTCCAATATGATTGTTGATTTCTAGGTAGAAGAAATAAGGGCTTCAGCTGACGCTGAGGTCCTTCATGCTAGGCGTATGTTGTGAAATAACAATAAAAGACAAGAAAGGAAGGATTTTTATGAAAAAAGTAGCAACTTTTGGTGGACAAGATATTTATTCTTATACGATCTCTAATAATTCGGGAATGTCATTAACGGCATTGACCTATGGGGCAGCAATCACCGAACTCAATGTTCCCAATAATCAAGGCAAGAGTGAAAATGTTGTGATTCGTTATGATGATGTATCGTTTTATGAAGAGAACCCACACTATTTGGGTGTGATCGTAGGACGAACGGCTGGCAGGACAGAAGACGGTGTGTTAAATATTGGGCAAGAGACGTACCAGTTAGAAAAGAATGATGGAAATAACCATCTACACGGAGGTAAAAAAGGTCTAGCTAAAAGTATATGGGATGTGACACAAGAAGATGGAACGCTAACGTTTACTTATATAAGCCCTGATGGAGAAGATGGTTACCCAGGAGAAGTCCAGTTCAAAGTCAGTTATCATCTTTCAGATCAGAATCAATTGATTATTCACTATTGGGCAAAACCAAATAAAAGAACACCGATTAACTTGACTAACCATTCTTATTTCAATTTAACTGGCGATAAGAAAAGAGATGTTCTAGGACACCGATTGAAAATCAATAGTTCAACCTTCTATGAATTAAATGCTGAGTCGATTCCATTGTCAAAGAAACTTGCTGATGAAAAGCCCGTATTTGATTTTAGACATTCAAAAACATTAAGCGAGGTTGTTTCGAACGATTATGAACAAATAAAAATAGTAGGCGGGGGAATAGATCACCCGTTTTTACTAGACGACTCTCAACAGGAAAAGATTGTCTTATCAGATCCCACTTCAGGTAGGTCTTTAGGGGTTAAGACGGATGACCCGGCAGTTGTTATTTATTCAGGGAATCAAATCAAAGAACAGCCAGCCCTAAATGGAGGGACAGCAGAAAAGTATGATGGAATATGTATAGAAACGCAAATGCCACCAAATGAAACGGAAAGTTATTTGGTGGACGCAGGTGCCATTTATCAAAAGCAAACGATTTTTTCTTTTTATTAAGCTGTCTTGAAAATAAACCAGAGGATCTAATATTAAGGAGACGAATGATGGCTAAGAAAGAGTTAGACATTTTCCGAAAAGTCTAAAAAGCAATTATTTGCTGTACTTGATCTTAATTAAGGAGAGGAAAAAGATGGATTTATCTAACTCAAAGATTTTACCAGCGATTCGTGATTTAAAAGATCTCGATAAAGTAGCTAAATCTGATTACGAATATATTGTTCTATTAAATACGCATATTGGTCAGTTAAAAAGCTTAGTCAAAATGTTAAAGGAACACGATAAGAAAGTCTTACTTCATGCAGACCTCGTTCAAGGATTGAAAAGTGATGAATATGCTGCTCAGTTTTTATGCAGGGATATTCGTCCTGAAGGGCTAATTTCAACTAGGAAAAACGTGTTATTGACTGCTAAGAAAGCTAATTTATTAACCGTTCAACGCTTGTTTCTATTAGATTCCATTGCACTTGAATCCAGTTATAATATGATAGAAACAACTCAACCAGATTGTATTGAAGTTCTTCCTGGTATTATTCCTCATATTATAAAAGAAATTTATGAGAAGACGAAGATTCCTATTATTGCTGGTGGATTGATTCGCTCGGACGAAGAAGTCCGTGCGGCTCTAGAAGCAGGTGCTTCAGCAGTGACGACATCAAATAAACAACTATGGCAAAAGGAAACAAAATAGATAATTAAATATTTTAATTATCTGGGTGTTATTGACAACGCTTTCAATGCATGTTTTAATTGTAAACAAGTTAATACACTTTTCGATGGAGACCATGGAGACCAACGGAAATTCACCTATTAGTGCTGAAGCATTAGGTGTATTTCCGTTGGTCTTTTTTGATCTTCAACATTTTAAAAGGGGGAAAATGAACATGACACCGTTTTTGGGGGAAGTTTTTGGAACGATGATCTTAATTATTTTTGGTGCAGGGGTTGTTGCTGGAGTCGCTTTAAAGGGTACAAAATCTGAAGGAGGAGGTTGGATCGTTATATCACTGGCATGGGGCCTTGGTGTAGCTTTAGGTGTGTATGCAGTTGGAGAAATAAGTGGAGCGCATTTGAATCCGGCAGTAACCGTTGGATTTGCTCTCATAGGAGATTTTCCTTGGAACGATGTCCCTCTCTATATAGTAGCTCAATTAATAGGTGCATTTATAGGTTCAAGTTTAGTATTCTTCCAATACTATGCACATTTTAAAAAGACGGAAGAGCAAGGACCGAAACTGGCTGTCTTTAGCACTGATCCAGCAATAAAGCACACCCCATCGAATTATTTTAGTGAAGTTCTCGGTACGTTTGTTTTAGTGATAGGATTGTTATTCATAGGAGCAAATGAGTTTACTGAAGGACTGAATCCACTTATCGTTGGATTTCTTATCGTAGCAATAGGCCTATCACTCGGTGGAACAACAGGATATGCGATTAACCCAGCGAGAGATTTAGGTCCCCGAATCGCCCATGCTGTTTTACCGATACCAGGAAAAGGGAAGTCTAACTGGGGTTATTCTTGGATTCCTGTTGTAGGACCGATTATTGGAGGTGGTTTAGGTGCATTGACCTATGCAGCATTGTTTGAAGGGGTAGTGTATATTGCTCTTTGGGTATTCATCGCTTTATTTATTGTCGTGCTGTTTATTTCCTTTCAAATTCACAAGAAAGACCTTAAAATGATAGGTAACAAAAATGTTTATCATAATCCGAAAGAAAAACAAGCTTAAAGGGGAGATTAACATGGAAAAGAAGTATGTATTAGCATTAGACCAAGGAACAACTAGTTCAAGAGCGATTTTATTTAACAAAGAGGGAAAGATTGTTGATGTAGCCCAGAAAGAATTTAGACAAATTTTCCCGAAACCGGGCTGGGTAGAGCATAATGCAAATGAAATATGGTCGTCTATTCTAGGAGTCATAGCAGACGTATTAAGCAGTCAAGATGTTTCACCGAAAGAAATTGCCTCTATTGGGATTACCAACCAACGGGAAACAACTGTCGTTTGGGACAAGGAAACCGGAAGACCAATCTACAATGCGCTAGTTTGGCAATCTCGACAAACAGACCCGATATGTGAAGAATTAAAAGAAAAGGGACTTAATGATGTTTTTAGAGATAAAACCGGATTGCTGATCGATGCGTATTTTTCTGGTACAAAAGTAAAATGGTTACTTGATAATGTCGAAGGTGCTCGTGAAAAAGCAGAAGAAGGTAAATTGTTGTTTGGAACCATTGACACTTGGCTCATTTGGAAGCTATCAGGCGGGAAAGCTCACGTCACCGATTACACAAATGCTTCTAGAACATTGATGTACAATATCCACGAATTAAAATGGGATGAAGAGTTACTAGATATTTTAGGAGTTCCTAAATCCATGCTTCCTGAAGTAAAGCCTTCATCAGGAGAATATGCAAAGACGGTTGATTACCATTTCTTTGGTCAAGAGGTGCCTATTGCTGGCGCAGCCGGAGATCAGCAAGCTGCCTTATTTGGTCAAGCATGCTTTGAGAAAGGAATGGCTAAGAATACTTACGGTACAGGTTGCTTCATGCTAATGAATACAGGAGAAGAAGCTGTGAAGTCTGATCATGGACTATTAACAACGATAGCTTGGGGCATAGATGGCAAGGTAGAATATGCACTTGAAGGAAGTATCTTTGTAGCAGGGTCTGCAATTCAATGGCTTAGGGATGGATTAAGGATGCTTAAGTCGGCGTCAGACAGCCAAGCTTATGCGGAGAGAGTGGAATCAACAGACGGTGTCTATATGGTTCCTGCTTTTGTCGGTTTAGGTACTCCTTATTGGGACAGTAATGTTCGGGGAGCAATGTTCGGATTGACTCGCGGAACAGAAAAAGAACATTTTGTTCGAGCAACTCTAGAATCTTTAGCTTATCAAACAAGAGACGTCTTAGAAGCAATGGTGACCGACTCAGGAATTGACGTGAAAACGCTTCGAGTCGACGGAGGAGCGGTAGCTAACGATTTCTTGATGCAATTCCAAAGTGACATTCTGAATGTTCCTGTCGATCGTCCTGAAGTTCAAGAGACGACGGCTTTAGGTGCAGCTTATTTAGCAGGATTAGCAGTTGGCTTTTGGGATAATAAAGAAGAGATTGCTTCTCAATGGCATATTGACCGCACCTTTAAACCGGAAATGAGCAAAGACACTAGAGAGGAATTGTACGACGGTTGGAAAACAGCCATTGAGGCAACGATGAAGTTCAAGAAAAAGTAATTGATAAACTCATCATATATTCATTTCATAGAATATATGATATAATGAGTTTAAATTAATAGTTTAGGTCTGGAGATATGGAGAGACCACAGCACTTGAGCATAAAAGATATTTTTTATGTGAGAGTTGTTGTGGTCTCTTTTTTGCTCTTTCATAGTTCTCTAAGCCCTTTAATTTAAGTTTATAAGATCAGCACTTTATTACAAATTTTATTTTTTAAGATTAGTAGAAACCTATGAGACTGATGCGAAGTAAGGCTTGCAATAAGAGATCAGGAGTATTTTCAGAGCTTTGATTTAAGAAACAAGCTATCAAGTTTATTTTCAGGGTAATCTAATAATAATAGAACAAAAAAATCACATTTAGATTAGAGAGGATGTTTACTATGGTAAAACCATTTTCAGCTGTACAACGTAAATCATATTTAAAACAAATGAGTGAGCAGGAGCTTGACTTACTCGTTATAGGTGGAGGAATTACAGGAGCAGGGATTGCTTTAGATGCTTCCACAAGAGGAATAAGCAATGGACTTGTTGAGATGCAAGACTTTGCTGCTGGGACTTCGAGTCGATCAACTAAATTAGTGCACGGAGGATTACGCTATTTAAAACAATTCGAATTTAAAATTGTCGCTGAAGTAGGAAAAGAAAGAGCGATTGTTTATGAAAACGCACCTCATGTAACAAATCCAGAATGGATGATGTTACCTATTATTCAAGGGGGCACTTTTGGCAAGTATGCAACTTCATTAGGATTGAAAGTATATGATTTTTTAGCTGGTGTAAAACGCCATGAAAGAAGAAACATGCTTAGTAGAAAAGAAACTCTTCAAAAAGAACCACTTCTTCGTCAGGATGGTCTAAAAGGAGGCGGTGTCTATGTTGAATATAAAACAGACGATGCTAGACTTACGTTAGAAATATTGAAAGAAGCGGTTCATCGAGGAACTTCTGCAGTGAATTACACAAAAGCAGAATCGCTTATATATGAAAATGGGAAAGTTGCAGGTGTCCATGTCACTGACCTCATTTCTGGAGAAACTTATCAAATAAAAGCAAAAAAAGTCATAAATGCTGCAGGTCCTTGGGTGGATGAATTAAGAGAAAAAGATCACTCTAAAAAAGGTAAATACTTACATTTGACTAAGGGTGTTCATATTGTCATTGACCAATCGCGCTTCCCATTAAAACAAGCCGTTTATTTTGACACAGAAGGCGACGGTAGAATGATTTTTGCTATTCCAAGAGGAAACAAAGCTTATATAGGTACGACAGATACTCATTATTTAGAGGATATCGCTTCCCCTCAAATGACAGAAAAAGATATGAGCTATTTAATTGATGCAGCTAATTATATGTTTCCATCAGTGAACCTCACTCGCAACGACGTAGAATCTAGTTGGGCGGGGCTTCGTCCACTTATTCATGAGGAAGGAAAGAGTGCTTCGGAAATCTCTAGAAAAGATGAAATTTTTCTTTCTGATAGTGGATTACTATCGATTGCCGGTGGAAAATTAACTGGATATAGGAAAATGGCAGAACGAATTGTCGATATGGTTGGCAAAGACTTAGGTGTTAAAAAGAAATGTACCACGGAAAAAATCACTCTCTCGGGTGGGGATGTAGGCGGATCGGATCAATTAGAATCTTTTATTAAAGAATGGACTAAAAAAGGAAAGCAATTAGGCCTATCAGAAGGTGAAGCTAAAAGGCTTTCTACTCTGTACGGTTCAAATGTCAAAAGAGTATACGAAATCATTGAAACGGTAGGAGATGAAAGTAAATTTTATGGATTACCGGCTAGTGTATTCGGTTCTCTTGTATATGGCATAGAAGAAGAAATGGTCGTAGCACCAATCGACTTCTTTAACCGCCGAACAAGTGCCTTGTTCTTTGATATTGACTATGTGCGGGAATGGAAAACAGGTGTGTTGAAGTATATGTCTGAACGCTTTCATTGGTCTGAAGAGGAATTGAATAAGCATATTGAAGTGTTGGAACAGGAACTTTACTATGCGACGAATCCTATTGAAACACGAGAGAAAAATTAATATGAAACCTCTTTACTATAGGTGTTAAAATGAGTATAACTAAAGGTAAGGATGAGTGCCTATTTTAAGGAGGATGTTATATGGATTGGAAAAGTCAATTTGAAAAATGGAAATCAAAAGTTGGTTTAAATCAAGATGTTAAAAATCAGTTAATTGAATTTGAGAATGACGAAAAATATTTAGAAGATAGTTTTTACAAAAATTTAGAATTCGGAACTGGCGGGATGCGCGGGGAAATCGGACCCGGTACGAATCGGATGAATATATACACCATTCGTAAAGCGGCTCAAGGGCTATCTCAATTTATCAAGCAAGCTGGAGAAGATGCCATTAAAAAAGGTGTCGTTATTGCCTATGATAATAGAAGGATGTCTAAAGAATTTGCTCTGGAGGCCGCTTGTACTTTTGGTGCAAATGGAATTAAAACATATTTGTTTAAAGAGCTCCGCCCAACACCGGAGTTATCCTTCGCCGTAAGAAAATTACAGACTTATTCTGGTATCATGATCACAGCCAGCCATAACCCACCGGAGTACAATGGGTTTAAAGTATATGGTGATGATGGGGGACAACTCGTTCCAGCCGATGCCGATCGATTAATTACAATGGTTGACGCTGTTGAGAATGAATTAGATGTAAAGACTGAGAATGAGGATAAACTAGTGCAGGCAGGATTACTCGAATGGATTTTAGAAGACCTTGATGCCGCCTATGAAAAAGAATTGCAGGGAGTCATATTAGATCACGAACTCATAAATGAAGTAGGTAGTGATTTATCCATTGTCTTTTCACCACTTCATGGAGCGGCTACTGTGCCAATGATGAGAGCATTTGATCAAGCTGGCTTTACGAATGTGAACATTGTGAAGGAACAGGCGGAGCCTGACACAGAATTCTCAACTGTACGTTCTCCTAATCCAGAAGAAAATGATGCATTTGAGTTATCAATTAAACTAGGGGAAGAAACCAACGCAGATGTATTAATTGCCACGGATCCAGATGGTGATCGTGTTGGTCTTGCCGCCAAAAATTCTGACGGTAAGTACCAAGTTTTATCAGGAAATCAAACAGGTGCTCTTTTATTGGACTATCTATTAAAGAAGAAAAAAGAGAAAGAAGGACTGCCAGCCAACGGGGTCGTGATTAAAACCATAGTTACATCTGAATTAGGAAGAGCTATATCCAGTTCCTATGGCTTGGAAACGCTGGATGTATTGACTGGTTTCAAATTTATTGGAGAGAAAATTGGCCAATTCGAAACAACAAATGAAAAAACGTTTCTATTTGGATATGAAGAGAGCTTTGGTTATTTAATTAAACCTTTTGTGCGAGATAAAGATGCCATTCAGGCAGGACTTCTAGCGGCTGAAATGTGTGCCTATTATAATAATCAAGGAATGACATTATACGAAGGCTTATCGAACATTTATGAAAAGTATAGCTATTATTTCGAAGATTTAGCTTCGTTTGTTTTCAAAGGGAAAGAAGGGGCAGAAAAAATTCAACGTATTATGACTTCTTTCCGAGATGAAATCTCACAAGGAAAAGTTGCCGAAGATGTTCAGTATGTTGAAGATTATCAAACGGGAGAACGCCACCTTATTCATGAGAAGCGAGTAGAAAAAATAGATTTACCGACATCAAATGTGTTAAAAATATTTTTAAAGGATGGCTCATGGTACTGCTTGAGACCTTCCGGAACAGAACCGAAAGTAAAATGTTACATCGGCGTGAAAGAACAATCAGATGAAAAAGCTACACAAAAGTTAGAGCTAATTAAAAGAGAAGTCGTAGAAAAAATTGAATCTATTTAATTTTTAGAGCAAAAGTGCAGACCAGTATAAAAACAGGTCTGCACTTTTTCGTTAAAAATGGTAAACATTAGATAATATAGAAAAATATGTACTAATATGAGACGAAAAAGCAGCTATTTGCAAAAGTTTATATCTAAAATGACATTAATGAACATAAATATTAAAAAATTTTGTGTATTTTACATAAAAAGGTTTTAATTTATAGAAATGCACAGGGTGGCTATGATAAAATAAAGAAAACATATTGAATTTAGTTGTATTTGAACAAAAGAAGTTTTAATGTTTCATTTTCTAGTTTTGTTAAAGAATTATGCAGATTTTAGAAATTCATGAGGCTTTCGTGGGAAAAGGAATTTTGGAAGATCATACCTTTGGGCAGGAGATCTTTTAGAGGAAGCTTAAGCCATGAACTACGGTAAGTAATTATGGTTGGAATCTGCATCAAACTTTAACATAGCCTATTTAATTTCAAACTAGTGATTGTAATAAGATACGAAAGTTGTTTAAGGTGAGGCGGTTATAAACAATGGGCTTAAAAAATAAACTAAAAGTGCAAATGGAAGCTAAGAGACAGTTAATGATTGTTTCTGCAAATAAATATGGATTGACTTCTTCAGAAACGATTCGTTACAGTCAAGAGTTGGATCAACTAATGAATGTATATCGTCAAGTTGCTCAATCTGGTGAAGACCATACAGTTTCCGTCAATGATGTCAGCTGTATGAATTAAATTATTGCAGCTGAGAACTGATCTTCTTTCTACGATAATTGACGTGCATAAAGTACTCTCATGGCAAGTCAATCATGAGGGTACTTCTTTTATTTTTACTGGTGCTTTAGTTGATAAATAGACCCCAAATATAACGATAACCCCACCAAGTAACTGATGATATGTAAAAGTTTCACCTAATAAAGTGATGGCCATGATCGTAGTAAATATCGGTACTAGATTAAAAAAAACAGAAGCTTTTGCAGGGCCAATTTCTCCGACTCCTCGATACCATAGCAGCAAGGAAATAGCTGAAGGGAAAATCCCAATGTAAGCGATACCAAGCAATACCTTCCATTGGAATAGATGAGGAATTCCTAAATAGATGGTTTCGATTATAGCTACAGGTACTAGTATCGTTGTTCCGATGACCATCGTTACGACAAGGCCCGCAATCGGAGGAAACTTAAAACTATGACGTTTAATAATAATGGAGTACACAGCCCAGCAAATAATTCCAAATAGCATAATTATATCTCCAATATTAAAGGACAAGGATGCGAAAACCTGCCAAGAACCTTTAGATATGATCCATAAAATTCCGCTGAAAGATAAAACGATCCCGAACAGTTGAATTTTTGTTAAAGATTCACGTAATATGAGAAATCCTAGTACAGCTGCCACAGCTGGAGTCAATGCATCAACTATGGATGCATTGATGGAACTAGTGTAGTTGACTGCTAAGTAAAGGCTAGCATTAAATAGAACGATTCCAGATATTGATAGACCTAATAAGGGCTTCCATTCCTTTTTCCAGAGTAGACGCTGCTGATACAACGTTTTATAACATAATGGTAAAAGAATGAGAGCGCCTGAAGCAAAACGGAAAAAAGCTAATGTAAAAGGAGGAATAGTTCCTTCAAACGATTTTCCAACGATGAAGTTACCAGAGAAAAAAAGCATGGCCATCGTTAATAAAATATATGGATGCATGTGCGTTGATCTCCTTCCAATTAAGCCAGTATAACATAGAAAAATAGAGAGGGGGACCAGATGAAAAAGGAGCTCAATTTTAATGAGCTCCTTTAGAGATATCTAATTAATTATTGATCATTTTTGGTTTCATGCATCAAGTGATGAATGCCAACTGTTTGCTCTACAGGTAACACAAATGAGATTCCTCTACCCGGTTCGTTAATTT
The DNA here is from genome assembly GCF_003226325.1 of Salipaludibacillus keqinensis. Taxonomy (GTDB): domain Bacteria; phylum Bacillota; class Bacilli; order Bacillales; family Salisediminibacteriaceae; genus Salipaludibacillus; species Salipaludibacillus keqinensis. The sequence continues at coordinate 59,329 of NZ_PDOD01000001.1, forward strand.
TGACGTCCTCTTCGATCGCCTTAAGAACCCCTTTAGTAAGATCTTTTTTAATCAAAGTTAAGACGATGTCTTTTTCAGGTTCAATAGCAATAGAGAACAGTTTCGCTTTTTCATGTATGCCGCTTCCACGGCCATTTATCACCGTACCACCTTCAGCGCCACCGCGGTTGGAAGCATCAATGACTTTACCTGCTTCTCCCTTATTCACGATGGTCATGATCAAATCGAAGCCTTTGTGTTTGATATCATCAGTCATTTCTTCAAGCTCCTCCTTTTCTTCTTCCTCGTAATCCATATGAGCAATACCGATCGTTTTTTTTATGTCAATGATAAATCCGATACCTTTTCCTTCTCTGTTCAGCTGCGCTTCCTCTATGACTGCTTCTAACATTGAGGGCATAATATCTTCTGGAACAAGGTTTAACACTAGTTCTTTCTCGTACAGAGCATCAATACCAAAGACTTTCTTTTTCTCATGTATACCTCGGCCAGATCCAAAGAGAATAGTTCCGCCCTCTGACCCAGCTTGCTTAGCTGCTTTCATTACTTTTTTTGCTTTTCCTTTTTTGACAATGGTGACTAAGAGCTTATGGTCTCTACGTAATTTAGTCATTGTTCCATCCGCTCCTTCTGTTTATAAATCAATCCTAGTATGAGCACTGAGAGGATAGGTGTCAAGGCTACTAGAGCAATCATACCAAAACCATCCATTAACGGATCTCTTCCTTCTGTGACAGAAGCAACACCCACAGCGATAGCCATGATAAATGTAACCGTCATAGGACCTGTAGCAACGCCTCCCGCATCGAAAGCAATAGAGATAAACCTGTCTTTAGAAATGAATACTAAGATCATAACGAGGCCATAGCCAGGCGCAATGAACCACCAAAGTGGAATCCCTGCTAAAATTCGAAACATCGATAAAGCAATGGAGACTCCGACACCTAGGGATAATGTAATTAGCATGACATTCTTTGAGATGGAACCTGCTGTTACCTTTTCAACTTCGTAATTTAATATGCGAATGGCAGGCTCAGCAAATGTGGCGACAAGCCCGAACAAAAATCCTAAAGCAGGGAGAAGCAGCATTGTGTTCTCTCTTTCTCCAAGTAATTCACCGATAGCTTCGCCTGCTGGAAAGAAACCAACTTCGACACCTTGTAAAAACAAGACGAGTCCAGCAAAAGTAAATAATAATCCGACAATAATATTTTTAATTTTTTCCTTGTCTAGTTTTAGAAATATGAACTGAAATACTAAAAAGAAAATGAGTAAAGGCACAATAGCCATTGTTACTTCTAATACAACGTGATCAATTCCTTCGAATAATGCCATTATCATCCAAAAATCACCCCTAGCACCATTACAGATAAGATCGGTCCGATAGATGCTAAGGCAACTAGCCCAAAACCGTCACTGGTAGAAGATTTACCTCTTAATACAGAGGCAACCCCAACGCCAAGAGCGAGTATAAATGGAACTGTCATAGGCCCTGTTGTCACACCTCCAGCATCAAAGGAGATAGGGACGTATGATTCCGGTGTAAACATCGCTAATGTAAATACCGCACCGTATCCAACCATTAATATATATTTTAATGGGATATTAAAAATCGTTCGAACCATAGCTACAGCTACAAAAAAGCCAACGCCAATAGCTACAGAATAAATGAGCATTAAATTTGATATCTCTCCTTCAGAAACCTGATCGATTTGCGAAGCGAGTACGCGGACATCCGGTTCTGCGATGGTCACTACGACCCCTAATATAAATCCAACTCCGATAATTAACCAAGGCTTTTTCGTTTTGGGTAGGCTCGAACCGATTAGTTCCCCAATAGGTAACAAACCAATATGTACTCCCACTAAAAATAAAAATAAGCCGAGCCCAACCATAACAACCCCTGCAAGAAATCGAAAAAATGTTTCCGGTGGTAATCCAATCACCGTATATTGGAGAATGATTATTAATACAGCCATAGGAAGAATGGCCATAACAACTTCTTTTAATTGATCAATAATATCTCTCATTTTCTTCCCCCTGTCTGTTTAATAATTGATTTACATATGATTTGGACATTCATTGCTATAATTCCTTTACCCTAAAATAGTTAATTTTACGCACAAAGAATAATTGTTTGAATATTTAAATAATATAGATTATAATTAACTTATAATTTATGCTTAATAGCTGAAGAGAGTGGTGATCACATGGCCATTGTGTACATTTGTAAGCAGTGCAGAGGAGCTGGGCGTGTAGACAGGAAGATCTGGTTTGTGACTACCAAAGTTTATTGTCGCTATTGCAATGGAGAAGGAAAGAAAAAATATGTTAAAAAGAAAGTAGTTTGATTCGTGCCCTTAAATAAGAGGTGCGGATTTTTTGTTTTATTGATTAATTTATGATTTGTTAGAATGAGAAGGGACGTCCTCACTTGAGAGGTTGGCGACGAACAGAGAAGGGGGCGTCTCAACGTCGCTAACTTGAGGGGTTGCAGTAGCAGCTTGCGGCTTGATGATTTTGGCTCTGCCACATTACAGCACAGAAAAAGCCTCGGAATGAGAAAAATCCATTCCAAGGCTTGACTAATATTTTATATTTACTCTAATATCTCCCAACCTGTGGATAATTCCATATCAGGGTGCTTGTCCTGGAACCACCGAAGGGCGAATTCGTTTTGAAATAATAGGACGGATCGACCTTGTTGATCATTAACAAGCATTTTTCTGCTGTCAGTCATATCTTCAGTCACTTTACCTTTAGTCACCCATCGAGCGAGTTCATGGGTCATGTGATTAAATTCAATATCCACTTTGTATTCATTTTTCATACGATACTCAAATACTTGGAACTGAAGTTCACCAACTGCACCAATAATGTAATCCTCAAAATAAGGAGTTTTGTATAATTGGATTGTTCCTTCTTGGACGAGCTGTTCAATGCCTTTATGATACTGCTTATGCTTCAATGCATTTTTAGCGGTCACCTTCGCAAATTTCTCTGGAGGGAACTGAGGCATCTCCTCGTATTGAATTCGTGTGTTTCCACCTACAATGGTATCTCCCACTTGGAAATTCCCTGAATCATATAAACCGACGATATCGCCAGGATAAGCTTTTTCCACAGTTTCTCTGTCAGAGGCAAAGAAAGAGTGAGATTGATTTAGCTTCATTTTTTTTCCGGATCGTGAGAGGGTCACTTCCATACCCCTTTCAAAAGACCCGGAACAAACTCGTAAGAAGGCAATTCTGTCACGATGATTTGGATTCATGTTCGCTTGGATTTTAAAGATAAATCCTGAAAAGTCAGGGCTCGTTGGTGGCACTAATTCTCCAGAGGCTTTTCTTGCTTGGGGTTCTGCTGCTAACTTAACGAATTGATCAAGAAAGGACTGAACTCCGAAGTTTGACAACGCGCTACCGAAAAATACAGGAGTAAGGGTTCCATTAAGAACCTTCTCCATGGTGAAGTCATTTCCCGCCTCTTCAAGAAGCATTATTTCTTCTTCTAATGCTTCTTGTTCGTAATCTTCTAGCTTCGTTACTTCTTTGTAAGGGAGGATTTCTCGTTCGTGAGATTCATTATAAAATTCAACCGTATCATCTGGAATACTGTAAATTCCTTTTAATCGTTTACCTGTGCCAATAGGCCAGTTCATCGGGAAAGTATCCATCTCTAATGTTTCTTCAATTTCAGAAAGAAGGTCTAAAGGTTCTTTTCCTTCGCGGTCTAATTTGTTAATGAAAGTTAAAATTGGTATTCCACGCATTCGACATACTTTAAACAGCTTCAGTGTCTGAGCTTCAATACCCTTTACACTATCAATGACCATGACAGCGGTGTCGACTGCTGTTAGTGTCCGGTAAGTATCTTCACTGAAGTCTTGGTGACCAGGAGTGTCGAGGATATTAATTTGAATATCCTTGTAGAGTAACTGCATGACACTGGATGTTACAGAGATTCCACGCTGTTTCTCAATTTCCATCCAGTCAGAAGTAGCGTATTTCCCTGATTTTTTCCCTTTTACTGTTCCGGCGCTGCGAATTCCTCCGCCTAGAAGGAGAACTTTTTCTGTAAGTGTCGTCTTACCTGCATCGGGGTGGGATATAATTGCAAACGTTCGTCTCGGTGTTTCATTAGGCATATACATAACCCTTTCTATATAAAAAATAAATTAAACGCATTGGCATGAAATGATAGGTTCCAATATTCTATTATAAACAAAAATGATACAAGAAGCACCCTTTGTAAGATAAAATCCAAGTAGATGAGTATTTTCTTTTATAGAAAGTATAAAAAACATGAAAAAACCAACGCTTTTCAATAAAGCGCTGGTTGTTATTTAATTAAATTGAAAAAATTAGGCATTTGCTTTTTCATATGCGTCAATTCTATCTTCATGGGTTAATGTAACAGCAATTTCATCCCATCCGTTTAACAGCATTTCTCTCAAGTAGTTTTTTAGTTCAAAGTCAGCTTTGAATCCTTCACTGTCAAATACGATTTGTTTTTCTAAATCGACAGAGAGTGTATAAGATTTACCTTCTGATTTTTCAACTAATTCTTTTGTTTGCTGTTCAGACAATTGAACGGGTAAGATCCCATTTTTAACACAATTATTATAAAAAATATCCGCAAAACTTGATGCGATAATGACTTTGAACCCAAAATCTTGAAGAGCCCACGGAGCATGTTCTCTAGAAGAACCGCAGCCAAAGTTTTCGCCAGCTACAAGAATGGATGCTCCATCATATTTAGCGTCATTTAATGAAAAATCTTTACGTTTATTTCCTTCATTGTCAAAGCGCCAGTTGTAAAATAAAAATTGTCCAAAGCCTTGCCGTTCAATTCGCTTTAGGAATTGCTTTGGAATGATTTGGTCCGTATCGATGTTGGATCGATTAATTGGGTACACAAGACCGGAATGTTTGCGGATCGGCTCCATTACTTCTCTCTCCTTTGACTAGATGTTTATACAGGTGTTGCTAAATAGTTTCTCACATCAACAAAACGTCCTTCAACGGCAGCAGCTGCGGCCATTTCAGGGCTAACTAGATGTGTTCTAGCACCATTTCCTTGTCGTCCTTCAAAGTTACGGTTAGATGTAGAGGCGCACCGCTCGCCAGGTGGCACAATATCGTCATTCATAGCAAGACACATGCTACACCCAGCTTCTCGCCATTCAAACCCTGCAGCTGTAAATATTTTATCAAGCCCCTCAGCTTCAGCAGCCAGTTTCACTGTTTGAGAGCCAGGGACAACCATAGCATGAACGGCTGAATGTACAGTTTTTCCTTCAACTACTTTGGCTGCTCGTCTTAAATCGCTGATTCTTGAGTTCGTGCAAGAGCCAATAAAGACGTGGTCAATGTTTACAGAAGAGATAGGTTGATTTGCTTCAAGACCCATGTATTCCAACGCTCTCTCAATCTCTTCTTTTGCAGCCTCTGATTTAGCGGATTCTGGTGCTGGAATCTGACCGCTTACGGGAATACACATGCTTGGGTTTGTGCCCCAAGTGACTTGTGGTTCCACTTCATCAGCGTCAATTTCTACTGTAGCGTCGTAATGAGCTCCATCATCTGTTGCAAGGGAAGACCAATCTTTTACTACTTTATCGAAGGCTTCTCCTTTAGGGACGTGCCTACGGTTTTCCAAGTAATCAAAGGTGGTCTGATCAGGACTGATTAACCCTGCGCGAGCTCCAGCCTCGATAGACATATTACAAACAGTCATACGTTCTTCCATGGATAGATTACGAATGGCCTCGCCAGTATATTCAATGACGTAACCAGTGCCGAAACGAACACCGAACTTCGCAATAATCGCTAGAATTAAATCTTTTGCGGTAACGGCGGGGCTTAATTTACCCGTTACTTGCACGTTCATTGTCTTTGGAGGAGCTTGCCATAATGTTTGTGTTGCTAAGACGTGTTCTACTTCACTCGTACCGATGCCAAAAGCGAGAGCTCCGAAAGCGCCATGGGTTGATGTATGACTATCGCCGCAAACAATTGTCTTTCCAGGTTGAGTCAATCCTAATTCAGGACCAATAACGTGGACGATTCCTTGATCCGGGTGATCAATATCTGCTAAAGGAACATTGAATTCTTTACAATTTTCTTTCAAAGTTTCCATCTGCTTCTTAGAAACAGGGTCATTAATAATATGCCTGGCAATTGTGGGGACGTTATGATCCATCGTGGCAAACGTCCGGTCTGGCCTTCGTACACTGCGTCCTTTCATGCGAAGTCCTTCAAAAGCTTGTGGAGAAGTGACCTCATGGACCAGTTGTAAATCAATATAAATTAAATCTGGTTTGTTTGGTTCTTGGTGGACCACGTGTCGATCCCAAATCTTTTCAATAATTGTTTTTGGCTTTCCCATGCTTTTCACTCCTTGATTCACTTTCGATAATGGATTGTGCTAAAAGTTTATGCGTAGCAACTCATTATACTGTTGGTAGCACTATTTGACTTGATATAGTCAATGACCAGGTTCGTCATTTTTTCTGTGCCTACTTGTTGTCCGTCTTTTATATTTAGGTCTGCTGTGTGATAGCCTTCGTCAAGAACATGTTGAACAGCTGACTCTATTAAACAGGCTTCGCTTTCCAAGTGGAAGGAGTGACGAAGCAACAATGCTGCTGATAGAATCATAGCTAGAGGGTTAGCCACACCTTTCCCTGCGATGTCAGGAGCTGAGCCATGGACGGGTTCGTATAACCCGAAACTGTCTTCTCTCACACTTGCTGAAGGGAGCATGCCAAGTGAACCAGTTAAAACAGAAGCTTCATCACTTAAAATGTCGCCAAACATATTTTCTGTGACTATCACATCGAAATAGGTAGGGTTTGTAATAAGCTTCATTGCGGTGGCATCAACGAGCATATGTTCAACGGTTACTTCAGGATAATCGGCTTTTTTCTCTTCAACGACTTCACGCCATAATTTACTAGACTCGAGTACATTTGCTTTATCTACTGAAGTAAGGTGCTTGCGACGGATGTTGGCTGCTTGAAAAGCTTTCTCGACAATGCGTTCGATTTCAGAGCGTTCATAAGCGAGAGTGTCTACAACGGATTCACCGTCTTCGCTTCGTTCACTTGGAGTCCCGAAATATAATCCTCCCGTGAGTTCACGAACGATGAGCAAATCACTATCTTTCACGACTTCCTCCTTTAAAGGGGACGCATGAAGTAAGTTATCGAAACCTTGGACTGGGCGTAAGTTAGCGAACAATCCAAGGGACTTTCGAATGCCTAGCAATCCTTTTTCAGGACGGAGATGGGAAGGGTTTTGATCCCATTTAGGTCCACCGACAGCCCCTAGTAATACCGCATCTGCTTTATGACAGGCACTTATTGTTTCTTCTGGTAGGGGAGTACCATGTTCATCAATGGCCGATCCTCCAATTGAATGGGTTTCATAGGTGAAAGTATGTTGATACTCTTCTGAAAGAGCTTCTAACACTTGTTTGGCTGACTGAATGACCTCTTGACCAATTCCATCTCCTGGTAATAGTACAATGTTCTTCTTCATCTTAAGCCTCCTTAATTCGATTGAGCATGAATTACTTTATCTTTCACGGGTTCTCTATGATAGAATGCACGGTTCACGGCGTTTAAAAAGGCTTTCGCTGATGCTTCAAGAACATCCTGTGATGATCCCCGTCCACTGACAAAAACTCCGTTAACGGTCATCTCGACATTTGCTTGAGCCAATGCGTCACGCCCCCGTCCAATCGAACTTAATTGAAAATCGGACAAATGAATTTTTTCTTTAATCATGGAGTCGAGTGTATTATAAAGAGCTTCAACACTTCCTTGACCTGTTGAGGCCGTTTCTAACTTCGTTCCATCCGGGGCGATAAGAGCGACGGTTGCTGTTGGAAGATTGGACGAACCGTATTGAACTTGAAAGGCTTTTAATACGTATTTCTTTACGTCATCCGAATCTGTTTGAATTTCCATCAAAATCGTGAATAAGTCTTCATCTGTAACTTCTTTTTTGCGATCAGTTAATTGTTTAAAAGCGGTGAAAGCTTCTAGTAATTTCTCTTCAGAAAGTTCATAACCTAATTGCTTTACTTTGTCTTTAAATGCATGTTTTCCTGAATGTTTCCCCATAACGAGGCTGTTGGATTGAACACCAACTAATTCAGGTGTAATAATTTCATACGTTGAAGCATTTTTTAAGACGCCATCCTGGTGAATGCCTGATTCATGGGCAAAGGCATTCTGACCTACTACAGCTTTATTTCTTGGGACTGCCATCCCAGTTAAGTTACTAACTAGATCGCTGGTCCGTTTAATTTCTTTCAATACGAGATTGGTTTCATAAGGATAAAAATCTTTCCGAATATTTAAAGCGACGGCAAGTTCTTCGAGAGCCGCATTTCCTGCTCGTTCTCCGATGCCATTTATGGTGCCTTCAATCTGTGTTGCCCCGTTTTCAATGGCTGCAATGGAATTGGCTACTGCCATGCCTAAATCGTCGTGGCAGTGAGCTGATAAAATAGCCTTATCGATGTTGCTTACATTTTCGCTAATGTACTTGAATAGCTGACCATATTCGGCGGGAGTTGTGTATCCAACAGTGTCCGGCAGATTTATGACAGTTGCACCTGCATCAATGACTTTTTCAATGATTTTCACTAGGAAATCCGGGTCGGATCTTGAGGCATCTTCGGCAGACCATTCTACTTTAGGGAATTTTTCTCTAGCGTAACGAACCATTTCAACTGCGGTTTGAATGACTTCTTCAGGAGTTTTCTTTAATTTGTATGTCATGTGAATGGGGGAAGTGGCTAAGAAGATATGAAGTCTAGGATCAGCTCCTTCTTTCAAAGCTTCCCACGCTACATCAATGTCTGATTTCTTGGCTCTGGCTAGTCCGGTAACTGACACACCACGAACTTTACGAGCGATTTCTCTAACACCTTCAAAGTCGCCTTGTGAGGAAGCAGGGAAGCCTGCTTCCATCACATCGACGCCAAAACGTTCCAGTTGTTTTGCGATTTCTAACTTTTCTAATTGATTTAAGTTTACGCCTGGGGACTGTTCACCGTCTCGAAGGGTGGTGTCAAAGACGTTAACGCGAGCCATGAGAGACCACATCCTTTTTCTTTTGATGCTGTTTAACAAATGGCATCAACTCACGAAGTTCTGCACCAACCTTCTCAATTTGATGTTGGTTTTCTTTCGCATTAATTGCATTAAACTGAGGACGATTTGCTTGATTCTCTAAGATCCATTCTTTAGCAAACTTTCCTGTTTGAATATCAGTTAGAATATCTTTCATACGTGCTTTTGTATCTGCATCAACAACACGTGGTCCTGATACAAAATCTCCCCATTGTGCAGTGTCTGAGATAGAGTAGCGCATACCCGCAAGTCCTCCTTCATAAAGAAGGTCAACAATTAATTTAGTTTCGTGTAAACATTCGAAATAGGCAACTTCCGGCTGATAACCAGCTTCTGTAAGAGTTTCAAACCCAGCTTTGATCAAGCTTGTGATGCCTCCACAAAGGACGGCTTGCTCACCAAATAGATCCGTTTCTGTCTCTTCTTGGAAAGAAGTTTCAAGAATACCGGCACGTCCTGCACCGACACCTTTTGCATAGGCAAGAGCAATGTCTACAGCTTGACCTGTAGGGTCTTGATAGATGCCGTATAGAGCTGGAACCCCTGCGCCGTCCTCGAACGTTCTGCGAACGAGGTGACCAGGTCCTTTTGGAGCAACCAAGAAGACATCAACATCTTCAGGAGGAACAACTTGACTGAAGTGAATATTAAATCCATGAGCAAAAGCTAAAGCATTTCCAGCTTCAAGGTTCGGTTTAATGCTCTCTTCATAAATTTTAGGTTGTAGCTCATCTGGAAGAAGAACCATAACAACATCCGCCTGTTTGGTTGCATCAGCAACCGATTCTACTTGAACACCATCTTCTACTGCCTTATCCCAGGATTTTCCTTTTCTAAGGCCGACGACGACGTCAAATCCGCTTTCTTTCAGGTTTAGAGCATGTGCATGACCTTGTGAACCATATCCGATCACGGCGATTTTCTTAGTTTTTAATACCTCGTCTTGAATATTGTGATTGTAAAGTACTTTTGTCATTTGAATACATCCTTTCGAATTTTAGTTTTAGTTTTTATTGACTTAAATCATTATTTTAATAATGAATAAGAGGTAAGCTCAGCGACTTGCGGTTGATGGCCTCTGGAAAAGGCAGTGAGTCCTGTTCTTGCAATGTCTTTAATTCCATAGGGACGCAATAGGTCAATTAATGCTTCAATTTTATCCGGCTTACCCGTTACTTGAACGGAAAGGCTATCTTTACTTACGTCAATAATTGAAGCTCTGAATGGCTCGATAATCCCTTGAATTTCATTTCTTAGTTGGGCATTACTCACCACTTTGATTAAAGCTAGCTCTCTAGCTACGATGGCTTTATCGGATAAGTCAGTCACTTTTAATACATCAATTTGTTTGTTTAATTGTTTCGTTAATTGTTCAAGCTTCTGGTGGTCTGCCACATCCACGACAAAGGTCATTTTCGAAATACCTTCTGTTTCCGTGCGACCGACTGAAATGCTCTCAATGTTAAACTGTCGCTTATGCATCAACCCTGTGACACGGTTTAATACACCACTTCTATTTTGAACGACTGCTGTAATTATTCTTTTCATGGTTTCACCCCTACCATGTCGTCAATTCCCTTTCCGGGAGCGACCATCGGATAAACGTTCTCCTGCTGAAGCACGCGGCAATCCATCAGGACTGGACCATCATAAGCCATCACCTCAGGCATGATATCAAGAAACTCTTGTTGCGTTTCGACTTTTATCCCGCGAATACTATAGCTCTCTGCAAGTTTCACAAAATCAGGTTGAACACCTATAATCGATTCAGAGTAGCGTTTGTCATAGAAAGCTTCTTGCCATTGTCTAACCATTCCAAGTGCGCCATTATTTACGATGACAATTTTAACCGGGAGGCCTCGTTCTTGAAGAACTGATAATTCTTGCAGAGTCATTTGAAATCCTCCGTCACCAACAACGGCTATAACTGGTTCTTCAGGTTTAGCTAATTGAGCGCCAATCGCTGCTGGGAAACCAAAGCCCATAGTTCCCAATCCACCAGATGTCACCCATTTGTCTGGCTTGGAAAAAGGATAGTACTGGGCAGCCCACATTTGGTGTTGACCCACATCTGTAGTCACTATTGCTCTTCCATTAGTAATATCGTGAATGGATTTTATGAGCCACTGCGGAATCATTTCCGTAGGTGGATTGTTGTACCAATATGGAAAGTTTCTTTTATTTTCATTAAGTTTGTTCATCCACTCTCCATGATCTGGCCCTGTCGTCAGTTGTTTGGCAAGTTCTTTAAGGGCTGCGTTCGAATCAGATACAATGGGAATATGAGTAGGCACATTTTTACCAATTTCAGCAGGATCGATGTCAATATGAGCGACCGTTGCATTTGGTGCAAAATGCTGAAGATTTCCTGTTAGTCGATCATCAAACCTAGCTCCAACGTTTATTAGTAAATCACATTCAGTAATAGCGATATTCGACGTATACGTCCCGTGCATTCCTGCCATTCCAAGGAATAGTTCGTGATCACCAGGAAAGGCTCCAAGCCCTAGTAACGTGGATGTGACAGGGATTTGATATTCCTCTGCTATAGATAAAAGTGTTTCAGATGCCTTGCCATGAAGGACACCAGCTCCTGTTAAAATTAATGGTTTCTGAGATTTTCTCAAAGCTTCTGTTAACTTTTTAATTTGCAATGGATTCGGTTTAATGGTTGGCTGATATCCTGGTAAATAGAAATCAGACTCATCAGTTTCCAAACATGGATTTGCTGAGATATCTTTCGGAATATCAACCACGACTGGTCCAGGTCGACCTGTAGAAGCTATATGGAAAGCCTCTTTAATGATTTTCGGAATTTCATAGCTTGATTGTATTTGATAATTGTGTTTAGTAATCGGTGTGGTAATTCCCATGACGTCAGCTTCTTGAAAAGCATCTGTACCAGTTACGGCCGTTGCCACTTGTCCTGTAATAATGACAAGAGGTAGGGAATCCATCATCGCATCGGCAATTCCTGTTACAAGGTTCGTGGCACCTGGACCAGAGGTTGCAATGACAACTCCAGGCTTTCCAGATACACGAGCGTATCCTTCAGCTGCATGAATCGCTCCTTGTTCGTGACGCGTTAGGATATGATCGAAATCCCCGTCTGATCTGTACAGCGCGTCGTAAATGGGGAGTACGGCACCTCCAGGATAGCCGAACATCGTTTTAACATTTTGTTCTATCAGTGATTGTACAAGAACATCCGCTCCGGTCTTTGTTGTTGTAACAGGCTTTGTTTGTTGTGTTTCAAGTTTCACCTTCTCATCCCTCCTAGAATGGTGTTCATTACTATAAACGATTGATTTTCCGTCGACCAACGATTGGTGGAAAAATAAAAAGACCTGTTTCTTCCCATGAACATATGTGGCCACATGAAAAAAATGTAGCTCGATAAGTTCAGCGGGGAGAAAAGGCCTTTGCTTTTCACGGTACCACCCGGATTTACAATACTCTTACGAATATTGCCTCGTGAAGCTTCCTCAAATAAATAGAGTACGCTTCTTTTTTGATAACAGGTGTTAACCAACACCTGTGTATGCCTACTAACCTTAGCGTTTCAGCATAACACTCAGGGAGGATGTCGGATTAAGCTGTATTTCCGGGCTTCCAGCAACCCCGGCTCTCTGTAAATACAGACCCTTAAACCTTTTTTCCCTTCATCGTTTTAGTGATATGAAGTTGTTATTAAATTTCAAAAAATTAACTGACAATTGCTTTAGTTGTAGGAGAGGACTCATAGCAAGCGACTCCATCTGTTCGAACCACTTTCCTAAATTCAGTTAACAGGTGTGATGTAACTTTACCAGGGTTCCCTCCATTAATTTTGCGACCATCAACTTCAACAACTGCAATGACCTCTACAGCAGTTCCTGTCAAGAATACTTCATCTGCAACATACACATCATGTCTAGTAAAAGGAGTTTCCTTCATGGTATAACCATGTTTCTTTGCTAAATCAATGATGGCATTGCGGGTAATTCCTTCTAAAGCTCCTAAATAAACCGGTGGAGTATAGATGGTGTTGTTTTTTACAATAAAGATATTATCTGCTGAACCTTCTGTGACATAGCCTTGATCGTTGAGCATCAGGGCTTCGTCCACACCAGCTTGGTTTGCTTCTAATTTTACAAGTATATTATTTAAATAATTCAGCGACTTTACTTGAGGACTTAATACATCCGGCCGATTACGTCTGGTTGAGACCGATCCTAAACGTAACCCCCTTTGATACAATTCCTTTGGGAAAAGAGCGAGTGTCTCTGCAATAACAATAACTTTAGGTTGGGAACAGAATGTTGGATCTAATCCTAAGTTACCGGGTCCTCGGGAGACAACAACTCGAATATAAGCAGTGTCCAGTTTATTCTTACGTACAGTGTCCACAATAATTCGTTCCATTTCCTCCTTGTCGTATGGGATGTGTAACATAATAGACTGTGCGGATTCATAGAGACGATTCAAGTGTTCTTCTAATTTAAAGACATTACCACTGTAAACGCGAATTCCTTCAAACACCCCGTCACCATATAAAAAACCATGATCATAAACAGAAACGACGGCATCTTCTTTCTTAACGAATTCGCCTCCCAGAAAAATCCACTGGCTGCTCATACCGATCCACTCCTTTCTTTGAAGTTTAGACGCTGTATTGTATTAAAATGCTTAGATCAAACAATAACCTCACGTCATTTTCATTTAGTTTGGAGAGCGTCTTCTTTCTCTAAACAACAATGATTAGAGGCTCTTAAGTAGTCAATTTATTCAATTGACTGAAAAATTAATTTAATAACTAACAAATATGATATTGACGCCAATAATACAGCCTTAAACAGGGAAGGTCAACATCTATTTGTTAAAAATTCTAACATTTCAAAACAATCCGATAATAAGAAAACGCTTACATGGGCATAGTGAAAGGGAATAAATTAAATTTTCTGATAAATTGTAAATTTTTTTAAAGCGTTTACATATATCGTGGGGACGAGTTTTCATTTTGATTCTGAGGAAAAAGATATCTTCAACTTTATTAATTAATGCGCGCTATTTATGTTCTACATAAGGGTGATCAAGCAACTCATCATAAATCCTTGTTCATCATTTTCTAGGTCCACTCATAAATTGAAGTAAGAGAGAGTACAAGGAGGAAATGACATGAACTCTGAAGACCAAAAATTATCATATGCTATAAAAGAAATTACGGAGATTGCAGAAGGATTCGGCTTGGACTTTTACCCTATGCGCTATGAAGTCTGTCCCGCAGATATTATTTATACTTTTGGAGCTTATGGTATGCCCACACGTTTTAACCACTGGAGTTTTGGAAAGCAATTTCATAAGATGAAGCTGCAATATGATCTAGGATTAAGCAAGATTTATGAATTAGTTATTAATTCAAATCCATGTTATGCCTTTTTGTTAGATACGAATTCGTTAATTCAGAATAAGTTAATTATTGCTCACGTGTTAGCACACTGCGATTTTTTCAAAAATAATGCTCGTTTCTCTAATACTAGACGAGATATGGTAGAAAGTATGACGGCAACGGCAGAAAGAATTAATCATTATGAAATGGTCCATGGCAGGAGGGAAGTGGAAAAGTTCCTTGATGCAGTTCTTGCTATTCAGGAGCATATTGACCCAAGTCTTCAACGACCTAAATTAAGCTGGTCTATGAATGATGTTTGGATAGATGAGGAAGAAGAGAATGAAACGAAATCAAGTCCTTATGATGATCTATGGGGATTAGATGGCAACAAGAAGAAAGAAACGTTGCCTGGAAAAAAGAAAAAAATATTTCCTCCTGAGCCTGAGAAAGATTTACTGCTATTTATTGAACAGTACAGTAAAGAGCTCGAAGATTGGCAACGAGACATTTTGACCATGATGCGTGAAGAGATGCTCTATTTCTGGCCACAGTTAGAAACGAAGATTATGAATGAGGGATGGGCTAGTTACTGGCATCAGAAAATTATTCGAGAGATGGATTTGACGTCAGGGGAGGCCATAGAGTTTGCTAAATTAAATGCAGGAGTGGTTCAACCTTCAAAAACACAAATAAACCCTTATTATTTAGGGTTAAAGATTTTTGAAGATATTGAAGCACGCTACGACCATCCGACCGATGAGATGAAGAACCAGCAGGGAATCAAAGCAAACAGTGGAAGGGAAAAAATCTTCGAAGTTCGTGAGATAGAATCAGATATTTCATTTATAAGAAACTATTTAACGAAAGAATTGATCTTAAAAGAAGATATGTACTTGTTCCAAAAACATGGCCGTGATTACAAGATCATTGATAAAGAATGGGAGAATGTTCGGGATCAAATTATTATTAGTCGAGTCAATGGAGGATTTCCATTTTTAAGAGTGAAAAATGGCGACTATTTAAAAGCAGGAGAGCTTTATATTACGCATGAGTATGAAGATGTCGAATTAGACACATCATACTTAGAGAAAACATTGCCATACTTGCATCAATTATGGGGAAGGCCCGTTCATATGGAAACGATGCTTGCAGATAGAAAGATTGTGTTTTGTTACGACGGAAGAAAAATTAATAAAAGATATGTTTAAATCGAAAATTGAGAGCGTCTAGCATAGACTAGGCGCTCTTTAAAATGGTTGAAATGATGTATACGTTTTTGTTCTTCGTAAGTAGCATTACTTTTACTTAAGATGTTATAAGCTAAGATTACTATGAAGAAGAGTTGGTATCACGTGATCTTCGTCTTCCTTTACGCTAAACTTGATACTTAATATGAGAGGATGATTTTCATTGGATAAAATCGGAAAGAAGACACTTATGAAAGGAGCGATTGTTCTTTTTATTGTTGGTTTTCTTTTATGGATAAATATACAGTATGTTCAGCTAACTCCGGAAGATATACGAGAAGCGATTCTTCCATTTGGCTGGCTCGCTCCGCTCATTTATGTGCTCATTTATACGATTCGTCCATTAGTACTTTTTCCAGCGTCTATTTTGTCACTGGCAGGAGGCTTGTTGTTCGGTCCAATTCTCGGAACCGTAGCGATTGTGGTAGGGGCATCTAGTGGAGCGATTCTTTCTTTTTGGGTTGCAAGAAAGCTAGGCAAAAATATTGCCGCTAAAAAGTGGACAGGCAAGGGAGAAAAAATTCAAAGTCAGTTAGAAGAAAACGGTTTTTTCTATGTGTTGACGCTTAGGCTTATACCACTATTTAATTTTGATATGATCAGTTATTTATCAGGCATATCTAAAGTAAAGTTTCGTCACTTTATGGTAGGTACAGTAGTTGGAATGATCCCGGGTTCATTTGCTTATAGCTTTTTGGGAGCGAGCTTTGTTGAGGGGGATGCTTTTTTAATTCTTACCGCTGTTTCCATATTTATTCTTGTTAGTACCGTACCTTTTCTATTTAGAAAAAGACTAAACAAGAAGATTGAGAAGTGAGAGTTAAATAAACAAAAGATGAAATTGATTTATCAAAGGAGGAAAATAATTGAAAACATATGATGTTATTGTTATTGGCGGGGGTTCAGGAGGATTGACCGTTGCAGCAGGGGCCGCACAATTCGGAGCAAAAGTAGCTTTGGTTGAGAAGAGAAACGAGTTAGGTGGAGACTGTCTTCACTTTGGATGTGTGCCTTCTAAATCGTTGATAGCTGTCGCTAAAGAAGTTTATCACCTTCATCAATCGGCACAAGCGTTTGGTCTATCTGTGTCAGGTACACTTAAATGGCAAGACGCAAAGCGGCGAGTCGAGCAGGCGGTAGGAACTATTCAAGATCATGATGGAGCCCAACGATTTCGAGATTTAGGGGTGGATGTCATATTTGCCAGTGCAACATTCCAAGATGAACATTCCATCAAACTATCATCAGGTACGACGATAAAAGGGAAAAGAATTGTAATTGCAACAGGATCAAGTCCTATTGTTCCTCCTGTAGAAGGGGCGGAACAGATTACTCAACTTACCAATGAAACGGTTTTTAGCATGGATGAATTACCGAAGCGAATTGTCATGATTGGAGGAGGCCCAGTTGGACTAGAGTTATCCCAAGCTTTAAGTCGTTTAGGAGCTGAGGTGATTGTAGTGGACTCTGGAGATCGACTTCTCCAAAAAGAAGATGAAGACATTGCAGAAGTGGTAAGAAAACAGATTGAGAAAGAAATCACTTTTTTTCCTTCTACCACTGTTGAAAAGGTGACGAAGAGAGATAATAAGACTTTCGTAACATTGAAAGGAAATCATAGTCAAGAAGTAGTAGCAGACGCTCTGTTCTTCGCTTCAGGCAGGAAGCCTAATACGGACAAGCTTCGATTGGACAAAGCCGAAGTAAAAGTAGACGATAAAGGAGCGATTATAGTCAAAGAGACGCTTCAAACTTCTCAACCTCATATCTATGCAGTAGGCGATGTGAATGGACAATTTCCTTTTACTCATGGGGCGGGACATGAAGGCAAGGTAGTTGTAGCTAATGCTGTCTTTGGTTTGCGGCGAAAAGTGTCTTATGATCATGTTCCTTGGGCGTTTTATACCGATCCGGAAATATTTCATTTAGGTATGACGGAAGAAGAAGTTCGCTACCAACATAATGAAGATTACAAGGTGTACCGTATGGATAGTAAAAGTGTTGATCGAATGATTGCAGAAAATGATAAAAGTTCCCTTATCAAAATCATTACTGACAATAAAGGGATCATTCTAGGAGCACACGGTGTCGGTAATTCTGCCGGTGATTGGATGCAGCAACTCGTATATATGAAGACCAATGGTGATTCAGTAAAGAAAATATCCAACAGTGTCTATCCATATCCATCTCGTGGAGAGATAGTTAAACATGCTGGTGATTTATATTGGAGAGAGAGGTTATTCGGTAGTAAACTCTCCACTCTAATGAATAAATACGTTTCGATTTTCAGATAAAAGAGTCAACATTAAATATGAATAAACAAAAAACAAGAGCAGCGGCACTCTTGTTTTTTTGCTATTCCTTTTTCATTCCGATAAAACTAAGCATTCTGCCCGTTTTTCCTTCATCTCTTCGGTGAGAAAAGAACAAGTCATCTTGGCAACTAGTACAATAATTTGACACAAGAATATTTTTTTCTTCAACTCCAGCATGTAGGAGAAGTAGTTTGTTTAACATTTTTAAATCCAGTTGATACTGACCTTCACTTATTTCTTTGTATGGGGCGTAGTCAGAAGAGATAGATTTTAGCACGTCATTGACCTCATTAATTACATGATCATCCACGACATAACAGCAAGAATCAATAGAAGGACCGATAGCAGCATGAATATCTTTAGGAGGAATATTTTCCATCAAATCCCACAGTTCGATCATTTTACCAGAAATGTTTTTCACCGTTCCTTTCCACCCTGCATGGGCTACGCCAATCATTTGGTGGTCTGGTGCAAAAAAATAAACTGGGACACAATCGGCATAACACAAAGCTAGTAATAGATCTTTCTCTTGTGTATAGAGTCCGTCCGTCCCTTTAATGCTATCTTGATAGTCTACAGCTCCTGAACCTGCCAGTGGTTTTGAGATTTTTACAATTTGATCTGCGTGAACTTGGTCAGCGCAAGCCCAGTTAGTAGTAGGAAAACCTAAGTGATTTGCAAGACTCATACGGTTCGTTACGACTTTTCTTGGATCATCCTTTACATGCAGACCTAAGTTATTTGTTTGATAAGGGGCTTGGCTCGTACCGCCATTTTTTGTTGTGAATCCAGCCACTAGTCGATTCGTCTGATCTGCCCAGTTATTAAGTAATAAAGTAGAAGTGGTTTCTTTAATAAATGGTTCTTGCATCGGTCGTCCCTCCATTATAAATATTCTAATAGATCGTATACATTTAAACTATGACAGTTATAGAAAAGATTGTCGAAAAAAGAGCCTCTTTTATTGAGGCCCTTTCACGTTAGGATCTTTTGTTATCGTTTGGATCATACATTTCGTATGCTTTCGGTGTTTCTTTTTGTTTGACTTGTTTATTTGATTTTTTCAGCTTATAGACAGTAAATGATGCAGCGAGGAAAACAAAAATCATAATAATATAGGCGTAGCCCATCCCGCTGTCAGACGGATCGGGTACCGTGAAAATATCCATGTTGTTTCACAGCCTTTCGCTAGATTGTTTCAGTAAGTTTCATTATACCAATTTTTCAGCAAAAGTTCTTGAAACAGGATTCAGAGAATTATTGTTGCTTTATTGGTTTAGGAGACAAAAGGCTTGCGGTAATACCTAGCGCAGGGAAAAGCATCATGAATAGCAATATTTCTTGATACCCTCCAAATAAATCATAAGCAATTCCAAATGGCAAAGGGCCAAACGCTGAACCGGCTACAGTTATCGTCGTAGCAACACCTTTAATGCTCCCTATGTGGCGTCGGCCAAAGTAATCAGGAAAAACCATTGAAATGACAATCCTTTCTAAACCACCAACAAAACCCCAAATTAATCCAAAGGCGATAGCCCACATAAATGAATCAGTAAAGTACAGTGTCATGATAAATACAAATTGTCCTAAAAATACGAAGGCAAACATATAATGGACTTTTACTTTCTCAAGGAGGAAGCCTGCTAGCAATGTGACAGGAAACCCGACCATAGCCATTAAACTTAAAATAAAGGCAGCGGCACCAATGCTCAACCCGCTCCCACTTAAGATTGAAACGAGATGGAAAGTCAAACCGGTGTTAATCATAGAAGGAATACCAACACAAAGTAGTAATAGCCAAAACTGACGTGTTCCCATGGCCTCTTTTAGTGTCCAAGAGATATCTTTAGGTAATTTAGAAGAGTGCTCATCATCTTCTAGATCTTGGTGTTTCTTATTGTCTGGTAAAAGCCCCATATCTTCAGGTTTGTTTTTCATGAAGAAATAGACGATAGGAACAAAAAATACAAGAATGATTAGTCCTAATACTCGCCAAGCATTCTCCCATCCAAAATTAGATATAAGCCATGCGTTAAAAGGTGGAAAGAGAGTGGAGCTAATAAACCCGCCAATCATCATTAAACTAAAGGCTCGTCCCCGTTTTTCAATGAACCACTGAGGAATAAGTGTATTAGGTACGAGGGTCATTGAACCTTGACCGAGCAAACGAATGAGAAAGAAACCTACGAAAAGCATAAATGGATTCATAACGATACTATTCCAGAAACAAGCAATGGCTAATAGAATACTTACTGTGAGAGAAACTTTTCTTTGACCAAACCGGTCAATACTAGATCCCACAAGGTAAAGTAAAAATCCTGCAGCGAGTGTGGCAGCTGAATAGATTCCAGAAACAAGGGATCGTTCCCAATTAAAGTCTAAAATATAATAATCGATAAATACAGCATTGGAATAGGTTTGACCAGGACCGGAGAAGAATAAGCTCATAGCACCAATTAATACGATATACCAACCGTAGAAAATTGATGGCTTAGCATGATTATCATTTTTGTTAGTCATTGTTAGATCCTTTCAGTATGTATAGAATTCTCTAAAGTTTATTTTAACAGATATTTCGATTTCCGTAAGAAAAATTTATGTGGACATTTATTACGTACGCTTATTTTTTGATAGCATTGGACTTTCATTAAAGACAACTAGATCATTGCTACATAAAATCAAAAAAAGCACTCGTTTAAAGGAGTGCTAAAAAGTGAATATCATAAATGAAACTAATTATGCGATATAATGGCCGATGATTGCAAAAAGAAATACGAGACTGAGTCCGAACATTGTTTTTTTCATGGTTAACTCCTCCTTGTAAGGATAAATAGGTCTAAAAAAGCGTTATAATGAAAATAGAGCTCATATAGTTGTTTATCATCTAATTAGATGGTGTATAACGTTGTTTATCTAATTATATCGCAATTTTAAACCATATAACGAAGTGTGTGAAGAGGTTTTCCGAAAAACTTTCGATAATTTTTGCAGAAAAAAATGGATGGATTTAATGTGCTGAAACGTATACAATTGTTGTTCGTATAGTATGTATTGATCATTTCTAAATAGAAGAAGGGAGATTGCTCATGAAACCCTTGGCAACGCAGACTTATTTCAAAGTACAGCGGGAAGTTAACAGTATCGAGCAAAAAGATATTGAATACGAGCGAACTCTTTATTTATATAAAGATAAATTAAAGACTAAATATCGGGAATTTCCATCAGATAAAGTTTTCGATATGTCATTTAGAGAAATGAGTAGTGGAGAAGGCCTCTTATTTGTTCATACAAGCCAGGGAGTTTTCTCTTACATGGTAAAGTCAGACCCTTGTGAATTTATTGACGCATTCAAAGAGTTGGAACAAAAGATTCTTCAAGAAAAAGAGTAGGCGTGTTAAAAGCCCAAATTTAGGATGAGGCGATTTGATCAAAAGAGATCGAGAGTATGATAAGACAAGTTGTAATCACCCTGGATTGCTGCTGGAACAAGGAATGTAATAGACCATGTTTATGCCTAGAAGAACTTGTGGTTTACTCAATCAAAGTAAATCATTTGAAAGGATGGGCAACTATCAATTATAGTTAATCATAACAAGAGCAAAAGGGAGGTTCTCATGAATTACCGAAGACTAGGTAATACCGATCTGAAAATCAGTGAAGTGAGTTTTGGCACATGGGCTATTGGGGGTTCGTGGGGAAAAACGAACGACAAAGACGCTCTGGCAGGTTTAGAACATGCAATAGATCATGGAGTGAATTTTTTTGATACTGCAGATGTTTATGGTGATGGTCATAGTGAGGAATTACTAGCAAAAGCGACAAAAGGTAAAGAAGACGATATCTATCTTGCTAGTAAGTTTTGCAGAGCAGGAGATATTCACGACCCAAATACCTACTCTGAAGAATCAGTGAGAGAATACCTGGAGTCTACCCTACGCAGGTTGAACCGTGAAAGACTAGACTTATACCAAATTCATTGTCCCCCTATTGAAATATTAAAAGATGGGAAAGTTTTTGAAGTGTTGGATAAGATGCAAGCAGAAGGAAAGATCCGCTATTATGGTGTAAGCGTAGAAACCGTTGAAGAAGGACTGCTAAGTATGGAGAATGAAAATGTCCGAGCGCTTCAGGTCATTTTTAATTTGTTTCGGCAAAAGCCTGAAGCTGAACTTTTTCCGGCGGCGATTGATAGAGGCGTTGGGATTTTGGCAAGAGTCCCGTTAGCAAGTGGATTATTAACAGGTAAATTTGCAAAAACTCATACATTTGAAGATGATGATCACCGAAAGTTTAACAGTGACGGACAGCAGTTCAATGTCGGTGAAACTTTTGGGGGTCTTCCATTTGAAAAGGGTGTTGAATTAAGTAATGAAGTTTCTTGGATTGCAGAGGGAAGAGGAAAAATGTCTCAGGGGGCATTGAAGTGGATACTCCAGCATGATGCTATTTCTTCTGTTATTCCTGGATTTAGAAATGTAAAACAAATCAAAGATAATCTTAAAGCTATTGAAGTAAAGAAGTTCAGTCAAAAAGAACTGAATTGTTTAAAGGCTTTTTATGATGAGGAAGTCCATGACCATATTCGTGGAGCGTATTAATTAAAAATCCGGTTCCTCTTGCTAACTGAAAGCAAGGAACCGGATTTTTATTTTATTCTTTCAATTCAACGTTTATTTTAACGCGTCAAGTTCTTTCTCCACAAACGTCATCAGGTCTTTGATCATTCCCTCAGAGAAATCAAATTTAATCCCCGCAGCTTCATACACTTCTGTTAAAGATTTCGAAGCACCTAGAGAAAGAGCTTTTTTATAGTTTGATAGAGCTTTCTCGGAGTTTTCACGGTAGTGCTTATACATTTGAACTGCACCAAGTTGTGCAATCACGTATTCAATAAAATAAAATGGTACTTCAAAAATATGAAGAATACGTAACCAAGAAGTTTCTGACCACTTCTCATATTCACTCCAATCAACCACAGAAGAATTTAATTGTTGTTGCAACTCACTGAATTTTTTATTGCGCTCTTCAGCTGTATGGTTAGGATTTTCGTACATCCAATGTTGAAACTGGTCGACAACCATGCCCATAGGTAAAAATTCAATGATGCCTTTCAATTGATCCTGTTTCGCTCGAATGAGATCTTCTTTAGTTTCATAGAAGACATCCCATTGGTCCATCGTTAGCAACTCCATTGACATGCTCGCAAGTTCAGAAGATTCCATCGGTGTATCACGATATTTACTTAGGGGAATATCTTTTTTGAAATCATTATGGATACAATGCCCCATCTCATGAAGCAATGTAATCATGTCGTCGTGTGTTTTGGACGCATTCATAAAGATAAACGACAGTCCTGAAACAGGTAATGGCGCACAGAATCCCCCAGGAGCTTTTCCCTTTCGAGTCGTTAAATCGAGCATTGCACGTTGATCCATTGTTGTCAGTAACTCCTCAAAACGGTGATCGAGACTGGAAAAGATGGTCGCTGACCGTTCCACTAGCTGATCTCTTTCACTAAAAGGCTTTAATGGTTTTAAGCCTTTTGCGACACCTTTCGTATCCCAAGGTCGGTACGATTTTACACCCAACTCTTTTTGATGCTCTTGTTGAATTTTCTCTTTTAACGGGGTAACATGCTTACGAATCGACTCAGCTAACCGTTTGCAATCTTCAGGAGTATAGTCGAATCGTTCATATTTTTTGAACATGTAATCGCGATAGTTCTCTAAATTGGCGTTACGGGCTTTCTTTTGGCGAAGTTGAATGAGTTCATCCATAATTTCCTGTAACTCGGTTTCTTTTGATAAGAAAGCTTCCGCAGAAAGTTGCATCGCTTTTTTTCTCGTGTCTCGCTCAGAATCTTGCATATACGATGAAATTTCACTTAATGTTTTTTCTTCTCCATTCCAATCTACTGTAAGGCTACCTGTATGTTCAAAATAATTTGTAGACAGTCGATCTTCTTCTATTTCAAGCTTGATATTTTCATCTCGAAATAATTCTTTTGAATTTATTTTGCTTATGATAAATCGTTCGTAATAATTATAGTCTAAGGAGTCTTTCATAGGTGTAGCTAGAAATTTTTCATCTAATAGAGCTTCGTATCGCTTCACCAAAGGTTCAATCACTTGCTGATCATGTTCAAAAGCTTGTTTCGCAGATAGTGAATCGCTCTGACATTGGAAGTCTATGTAATGTCCTGTCAAACCTTCTTCAATTGCATCAAATAATTCAGATTCACGCTTTAACCAGTCTTCAAGTTGAGTAACAGACGTGAGTTCTTCATTAAGTAAACTTTTAAAAGCTTCTTCAATAGATGAAGGGTTTTGGAAATCTAATTTTTCTTCATAGAATGTTGTCATTGTCATCCTCCTTGGATTCGTACAAGTCTTCTATAATCATAATACAATCTTATAAAAACGTCGAACAATAATGGGTATGTGCATAGCCGAGACTATGGTATGATTCAACTATGTTAATGGTAGAAATGTAAGGAGGAAATGGAGAAAGAACATGAAAAAAACATTAATCATTATATTAATTATTCAATTTCTTGTATATGCAGGGTTCGGAATGGTTATACCTGTTTTGCCTGAAGTGGTAACAGATGTAAGTGGCCGCGCCGGGCATATCGGAGGCTTACTTGCTATTTATTCATTGGTTTCTTTCTTAACTTCCCCTACTTGGGGACATTGGGCAGATCGCTATGGAAGACGTAAGATCCTTATGTTTGGGTTATTTGGATATGCAATTGGTTTTATTTTATTCGGAATTTATTTAGATTCATTAACGATGATGTACATATCAAGAGCTTTGAGTGGTGTGTTTGCTGGCGCTTTATATGCAGCCGCCATGTCAACGATTTCAGATATATCTGATGATAAAACTAGAAATCGTAATTTAGGTTTGGTAGGAATGGCAATAGGTGTTGGTTTCATTTTCGGTCCAGCTTCTGGTGGTCTTCTAAGTGTGTTCGGATACGAAGTACCATTCTTTTTGGCTGGTGGGATAATGCTAGCTCTTGTACCTTTTGCTTGGAAAAATTTAGATGATCATCACTGGGTGAGGGTAGAAGCAGACCCCCATCGACGTTGGTTTCCTTCTCTGTCCATTCCTTCAGGAAGCACTTTGAAAATATTACTCGTTATGAGTTTTAGTGCTTCATTTTTACTAGCGGGGCTTGAGAGTGTCTTTCAAATATACGGAATCGATACGATTAATATGACACCAACTGAAATGGGAACACTCTTCTTCATTAGCGGGATTATTTTAGCGCTTGTTCAAGGAGGATTGCTGAGAAAAGTCAAGACTGGGACGGAATATCGTTGGATTATTGTAGGTCAAATAGCATCAGGTCTTGCTTTCTTGTTTATGGCAATTATATTTAATCTTGCTTTAGCGACGCTGTATATTATCTTGTTCGTGGTAGGTAATGCGGTCATTCGTACGTTATCTCTTTCTTTAATAACACGTGCCAGTGGTAATCGATCTGGGTACGCATCTGGATTGCAATTTTCAGCAGACAGTATGGGAAGGATTTTAGGGCCGCTTATATTTGCTTTTCTTTATGATCTTCAAGGTGGACAATTGTTCTATATCGCCTTTGGAGTTTCCATGTTGTTTGTCTTATTTATGGTTCTCAACGCGCACAAGTTAAGAGTTAGTTCTTTACAAGAACCTAAAATTAAGCAAGAATCATAGTTTTACTTGAAGAAAGGGAAAACTTTATTAAAGGAGTTTTCCCTTTTTTGTTGAACTAATCATACGTACGAACCTAAAGGAGGATTCATGGTATGAGAATGTTAGTGTTAGGTGCTGGTGCCACAGGAGGATACTTTGGAGGAAGGCTATTGGAAAAGGGAGAAGATGTGACGTTTCTCGTTCGGGAAAAACGTGAGCAACAGCTAAAGAAGCGCGGACTTATCATTAAAAGTGTTCATGGGGATGTAACCTTAAATCCTAAAACGTTAAGAGCAGGCAGGGGAGAAGATGATCCTTTTGATGTCGTGTTTATCGCAACGAAATCCTATCATCTCACAGAGGCGATGGAAACAGTGTTACCTTACGTTCGTGACTATACTTTAGTAATCCCTATATTAAACGGAATGGAACATATAGAACAATTGTATTCTTACTTTTCAAAAGAGCAAGTAATTGGTGGCCTATGTTTTATTGAATCAACATTGAATGAACACGGTGATATTATTCAAACGAGTCCAACTCATGAACTAGTGTATGGTGAGTGGGCAGGGAAAGATACAAACAGAATGAACCAGTTAAAAGAATGTTTATCAGGGACGAAAGCGACGTTTCGGCTTAGTGGTCAAATTCAACAAGATATGTGGCACAAATATTTGTTCATCACTACGTTATCAGGGATCACTTCGCTAATGCGATCATCTATTGGTCCTATTAGAGACACGTTAGAAGGGAGAACGTATATACAGCAATTATTTGAAGAAGTAAGATTAACTATGGTTCAGGCGGGGGCTCCAATTGGTGCAGGCATAGTTGAAAAACAGATGGAGCTAATAGAACGATCAGATTTTCAAATGAAATCTTCCATGCTCCGTGATATTGAAAAGGGTGATCGAATTGAAGTGGATCATTTGCAAGGATATTTAATACGATTAGCAGAAAAATCAGGAGTGGAGACTCCTTTATTAAAGTTAATATATCATCATCTAAAAGTATATGAAAAAAATCTTGCTTAACAATCAATAAAAACAAGGTATCTCATCCCATGAGATACCTTGTTTGCTTAATTATGGTGTTTCTACTACTGTTACCTCTACATCTTTTCGACCAAATTCAAATGCTTCGTCTTTTGTAGCAACGTGCAAGTCAATACGGTTTCCTTGAATAGCGCCACCGATGTCTCCTGCAATAGCACGTCCGTATCCTTCAACTTCAACGATAGATCCTAAAGGAATAACATCTGGGTCAACAGCAACAACTTTCTTGTTAGGGTTATTTCTTAGGTCAATTCCTGTATAAGTGATTCCAGAACAACCGTCACAATAAGCTGTATAAGCAGTCGCTTCTAAAGTCATTGTAGTTTCTGCATCATTACTGGAAGAGGAAGCTTGTTCTTCAGTTTCATTGCTCTCGCTTGAAGAAGATTCTTCTTGAGATGACTCTTCAGCTGATTGATCTGCTTCACTAGATTCTTCGGCTGGTTCTGAACTGCTTGATTCTTCAGCTGGTTCTGAACTGCTTGATTCTTCAGCTGGTTCAGAGCTGTCAGTAGACTCATTTGATTCTTCAGCTGGTTCACTAGCTTGTTCAGTAGAAGATTCTACTTGAGCTTCTGGAGCTGAAATATTTGGGTTGTATCTGCTTGTCATATCATGTAAAGCAGAGTAAGTATGTGGTCCGGCAACCCCTTCTTCGTCTTCAACGGATTCGTCGTTTTGGAAGTTGATTAACGCTTCTTCCGTTATAGGACCAAATTTGCTGTCTAGGTCGTAATTATAATAGCCTAGCTCAGCTAGATCTTCTTGAAGAGCTAACACTAGTTCACTTTCATCTCCTCTTTCAAGTCCTGTTAAAGCTCCAACAGTTTGAATTCCGGCAAGTCCATCAACTAATAAGTCGTACTCTTCTTGGAACTCAGTCACGGCATCAGTTGTTGCTTGATCATACTCTTGGCTCCACTCGCCAGCTTCTTGACTAAGGAAATCATTTTCTTCTAATAATTCCTTAAGCTCGACGACGTGTTGATCTGTTTTTCCATTATATAGTAGCTTCTCACCAAATTCTTTGTCTTTTTCTGCCGCACCTACTTGTGAGCCTGAAAATAAAATAGCACCTGCAACAATTGCTGATACACCGAATCGCTGAAGCGATCTGTTTGATTTGTTTGTTTTCATAAAATGAAAACCTCCTTTGTGATTCCTTAGTTCAACGTGACCAATCGTATCAACCAAAACACAAAGGATCAACCATTTAGATTTTATTTAATGTTAGGAAAAGAGATTGTCATTATCTGAAATCTTTTTGTAATTTATTAGAGATTCTTTCATGATTGGGCTCATCTGTTGTATTTTGAATGTTACGCCATTCATGTTCAAGGATACTCATTTCATACATTCCCCAATAGTGGGCATCTACACGTCTGAAGTCTCTGAAATACCCTTCTTCTTTAAATCCATAAGTCTCATAAATCTGTTTAGCATGAGTGTTATTATCAAAGACACCTAATGTAACACGATGTAAGTGAAGTGTTTCAAACGCATATTGGAGAACTTGATTAATGATGAGAGGGGTTAATCTCTTTCCCCTGTCTCTCTCTTCCCCAATCAATAATTTCCCCAATCTGGCAGAACGGTGGTTGTAATCTACTTTTCTTAAAGCGACATGACCTATAGGACGTTTGCTGTTCGATTCTATAACTGTAAAAATATACGACTCACTGTCTTTACGGTTGGCTCCAAGTATGTATTTTTCTAACTGCTTATCTGTTAATGGATATTCGAATGTCACTCCGCCCCATTTCATTAAAAAGACGGGAGACGTTTGGTTTAACCATTTTTTAAGTATAGGAAATTGTTCTTTTGTAAAAGGGATAAGTTGGATCATGACCACACCTCGTATTCATTCGTAGTAAACAAATGCTGTTTCTAATTTGAGTACTTTTTTCTATCTTTCATAACATCGTAGTATACTACGATTATAAACGAATGATTACATAGTAGGAACTAAAGTAAGCAGACAGAGACTGAATAAAGAAAGAGGAGGTATAAATGAAAATAAAGGGAAGAATTGTATTAAGCACTATTTGTTTTTTACTTATCTTCGCAGGACCTGTTGCGAGAGGGGCTGGCTATGGTTCGCTATGGTTTTATCTCGTGAGCTTTTTAGGATTAGCGGGATTAATCGTGCTAGACAGGCGATCCAAGAATTGAGAGACAATATAGAAGATTATCGATTTCTAATAGGGATACTCTTTTAACAATTATTATGTAGAAAAGATTGATTCACACCTTCCAACAGTTGAACAGTGGAAGGAAATATTGATATGATCATTCTTGTTATAGGACATTTTCGTGGTAGTTTGTGGATGCAAAATTGCATCAAGATTACCAATTTGAGATAATATAGAGGAACTGGATCATTTGAGAAAGAACTGTTGAAGGAAACGGGGTTATTTGTTCAAAGGTTAAGTGATGCAGATGCAGTATATGAGTCCCGCTTAGTGATTGTTCCATTTATTGAAAGGGCTAGAGTTTGATGTTGTATTCATCGCAATGATAGTGGAAGAATATACATTTAACGAAATAGATGTGAAGTTACTATACGTTTCAATGACAAGGGCTTTGCATCGATTGTTTATGTTTTCAGAGAAAAACCATCACGAGCTTGTAGAAAAGATAGCCTGTGAATAAAATTGAGTGCAGCTATAAAAAGAGGCTGAAAGTCGTGAACGGACTTTTTTAAAATCACCATATTAACGATAAAGCCTAATAAAAAGGAGACTGCAATATGATTCAACGAAAATCTGAACGAGAAATTGAGCTAATGAAAGAAGCAGGTAAGTTGGTTGCCAGCATTCACCGAAAATTAGCATCAATGGTAAAACCGGGAGTGACCACGCAGGAACTTAATGACTTTGTAGAAAAAACGCTTAAAAAGCATGGAGCAAAACCTGCTCAAAAAGGCTACCATGGCTATGCCTTTGCTACGTGCGCATCCATTAATGATGAGATATGCCACGGCTTTCCCCGAAAAGAACCGTTAAAAGAAGGAGATCTTGTGACGATGGATTTCGTCGTGGATTTAAACGGTGGTTTAGCGGATTCAGCCTGGACTTACGCTGTAGGAGAAATATCTGAAGACATTAAGGAATTAAACACTGTTACAGAACAATCTCTATACAAGGGGATTGAGCAAGCAGTCGCTGGTAACAGAGTGGGAGACATTGGTGCAGCCATTCAATCCTTTGTTGAACCTTACGGATATGGGATTGTTCGTGATTTTGCTGGTCATGGAATTGGACCGACCATACATGAAGAACCAAATATTCCCCATTTTGGAAAAGCAGGAAAAGGGCAGCGTCTAAAAGAAGGCATGGTCATTACGATCGAACCCATGATCAATTTAGGAGTGTGGCAATCTAAAATGGATGACAATGGCTGGACGGCTCGCACACAAGATGGCTCCATTTCCAGTCAATATGAACACACGCTTGTTATTACAAAAGGGAAACCAATTATCACAACAGATCAAAATCAAGAAGGCCTTTTAGATCTTTAGCATAGGCTCAAAAACACCCTAATTATAGGGTGTTTTTTTGTTTCCATTCATGAAACACCGCTTTAATAAATCGGTTGTAATAAAGATGGAAGATCGAAAAAACACCGGTTTCTAAAATAGGCAAGCACCATGGTTTTTAGACAATCATAGGCTGTAGAGAGAAGAGTAGAAAGGAGAGAACGTTGTGCATGATAATCAACGAATACTAAACTGGTTACTTCCTTCACAACCTAATCAGCCACCACAAGGTTATGGAGGGTTTGGATCATTATTCGGTTTTGGTCCTGGACCTGGCCCAGGTGGTCCGCCACCAGGGCCACCTGGTCAACCTGGATTTCCTCCAGGATCTGGCCCAGGAGGATTCGGACCACCCGGAGGGCCACCTGGAGGACCCCCAGGAGGCCAACAAGGTCCGCCACCGGGACCACCACCTAGTTCGCCCCCTCTTTCGGCCTATGGCGGCCCGGAAGGTATAGGTACATTTGCTGTAGATCCTGGGGCTTTTAGAGGGTGTTTATATCGTTATACGTATGTTCGATTAAACGATGGCCGTCGTTTTTGGTTCTGGCCTACTTTTATTGGGCGCACATCCGTAGCAGGCTATCGCTGGAGACCACGGCAATTCAGATGGGTGTATATGGGCATTGATACGAGTACGATTCGTTCCTTTCAGTGCCGATAGATAAAATAACTAAAATGAACCATCCTTTTACTTATAAAGAAGGATGGTTTTTCGCAATATAAGAATATATTTTCCTTCACCTCGATAAGTACATTTGCAAGTGTATCAAAAATAATTCATATTTTTATAAAAAGTAGGTTTACCAATGAGGGATTCGTGGTATGAGAACGTGAAAATATAATTAATGATTTTGGAGGGTAAAAAATGGATTATCTCATTACTATTGGTGAAAGCCTAATTAAAAATAAACATAAGTTAGCAAACGAGATTAAAGAATTATATTATGCGGAGAATCCGAGCCACGCACAAGGCCAAGGCCTCTCGGAAGAAGAATCAGACCGGTACACTGTTGAATTTATACATAAGATAGGACAATCATTAGTAGAGGAACATCAGAACGACCTAAAATCGATGGTTCAATGGGGCAAACAATTCGGAAAAATTTCAGTTGAATCTGGTATTCCTGCAGATCGGACGATGCGTGCTCTCCCTTATTTACGAAAAGTATTATTTGAATTTATTCGTTCTCACTTCAGAAACAGCTCGGCTACTTTTGATGATTATTTCAAAGTGGCAGATACAGTTAATCCTTTCATCGATCAAACGGTTTATGCATTTACTCAAGCTTACGTTGAGTACAATGCTGAGACTTTTCGACAAGCAAAAAGTGAATTAATGGAGTTGTCCGTTCCCGTTGTGCCTCTAACAAAAGAAGTGGCAATCTTACCAATCATTGGAACTATAGACACTTATCGGTCAAAGGAGATGCTCGATCAATCTCTTAACAGAGGAAGAGAATTGGAATTATCATATCTTATTGTGGATCTTTCTGGTGTTCATATGATTGACACAGCGATCGCTCACAACCTTTTCCAGTTGAATGATGCTTTACGTGTGATCGGTGTCACAGCTATATTTTCTGGATTAAGACCTGAACTTGCCCAGACCATTGTGAACCTTGGTATTACTTTTGATCAAATGAAAGTTGTAAGAAGTTTAGACCAGGCATTGAAAATGACCGGACTTGTGATTGAAGTAAATGAATGAATGTTTGATTATTGAAAATATTTCTAAAGAGTCCATATATTGTTCACTGGTAATAATTTCCCCTTCCTCCAAAGGGGTTTTTTTTATGGCATAATGGTCGGCATGGAGGTGTTTCATGATGTTGAAAAAAATCTTAGCATCAATCTTTGTTATAGGTATGGCTTTTCCTTTATTCATATCTTCTGGACATGCCAATACTACTTATCAAGTTGAACGTGGCGATACACTATGGCTTATTTCTGTTGAGAATGGTGTATCATTCAGAGATTTGTTAAATGCAAATGGAAGTATTGCAAACCCTGCATTGATTTATCCAGGACAACAGATAACGATTCCTTCTAGCGGTGGTCAAAGTTCTTCATCTCAAGGTAACACAGAGCAACAAGTGAGTCAGAGTCAAGTGTCACAATTTGAGCGAGAAGTTGTCAGACTAACAAATGTAGAAAGACAAAGTCGTGGGTTGTCCCCATTACAACTTGATGAACAAGTTTCACAGGTTGCGAGACTGAAGTCTCAAGATATGGCTGATCAAGGGTACTTCTCTCACCAAAGCCCAAGGTACGGTAGTCCATTTGATATGTTAAGAAGTGAAGGAGTGTCATATCAAAGAGCCGGCGAAAACATTGCGGCTGGACAGTCTACCCCTGCTCAAGTTGTTCAAGGTTGGATGAATTCTCAAGGACACCGAGAAAATATATTAAATAGTCATTATACACACATAGGTGTAGGTCATGTTGAAGGTGGTTCTTACAGACACTACTGGACACAAATGTTTATAAGTAAATAATCATAGATGAACCGGTTCTGATTTTATAGAATCGGTTTTTTGTTTGTGGATAAGATACATTTTGATTGGATAGTCCGGACGTGAGTTCTCTTATCAAAACTATTTTTCTCTCGTGGAATGTTAAATATTGAGATAAAAAGTGATGATACGTCTATGATAAAAAGGTATAATGAGATTAAGAAATGGAATCGGATTACTGGTGGGAGGATTCTATGTTTACGTGGGAATTTATGACGAACGAGGCTGCTCTTGAAATCGTAGAATGGGAATATCCTGATGAGTTTTCCTTCTATAATATTCAAAATGATATGGATGATTTGGATGAATTCTTAAATCCGTTTAAGTGGAATCACTATGCTGCTGTCTATGAGAATGAAAAATTGGTTGGTTACTTCACTTTTGATCCGTTGAATTTGGAGGAAGTTGAAATCGGTTTAGGATTGCATCCTGATTTAATTGGCAGAGGTAAAGGAAAGGCTTTTACTGCATACGCAATGGAATTAGCAGACAAGTGGTATGAACCAAAGAAACTAATTGTTAATGTGGCCAAGTTTAATGCAAGAGCTATTAAGGTCTATGAAAAAAATGGGTTCAAGAAAACGGTCGAATTTTTGCAAGAAACAAATGGAGATGAATACAGTTTTATCCGGATGGAAAAGGAATTAAGTAGCTGAACAGTTGTACGATGTTATTGCAATAGGTGGATTCTTAGACATGTATGAGCCAATAGATATTTGAGGGGGAATGATCATGCATTTCACTTGTTACGAATCAGCCTCGGAGATGCTGGAAAAAGTGGAACATTTCTTAATGAGAAAAGAAGCAAGGCACAACCTCCCACTTGGGATTTTAAAGCAAAAAGCAAAAGATGAAAAATCAAATTATGCTATGGCAGAGGATCTTTTCTTGGCAATAGGAGAAAATGAACAAAACGAAGTGGAAGTTGTACTAATAAGAACGGCATCTAGGAATCTCATTATTTGCGGTCACCTTTCTGCTGTGAAAAAAGCAGCCCATTGGTTAAATAAGAAGGGTGTCCAACTTCCTGGTGTAGTTGGATGCACAGATACAGCAAAAGCTTTTGCTGATGAATGGTCGAAGGTGACAACTTGTAAAACCGAAGCTACGATGAAACAAAATATTTACCAACTAGAAAAACTCCGTCAATTTCAGAGGAATCCTGGGAAGTTAACCTATGCCACAGAAGATGATATTGCTTTGGTCATGTCATGGACTGAAGAATTTGAGAAAGAGGCATTAGGATTAACAGAGCATCCAACGTTGGAAAGAGATGTATTACAAGAAATACGCAATAATCGCGTATTTTTTTGGAGAGACACAGATTGTACACCTGTATCCATGGCTAAGCGAGCTCGAGAGTTGAAAAACGGAGTGGTTGTCAATTTCGTTTACACTCCAGATGAGTATCAACGGAAAGGCTATGCTACGACTTGTGTAGGAGCATTAAGCGAAAGATTGTTAAATGAAGGCTTTAAGTTTTGTAGCTTAAACACGAACGCTGAAAATCCTACGTCAAATTCGATTTATATGAGCATCGGTTATGAACCTGTAGGAGATGCAGTTGAATATCGCTTTCACTATGTATGACATTCACCTTCTAAGGTGAATGTTTTTTTCTGTAAAATAAATATTCAGGCAGCTTTCAAAATTATTATTTTCTATCTTTTTTTAAGGGTTTTATGGATTGCGACGTCAGACTTTATTGTGGACTTCGTATCCGAAAACACCAGCGTGGCTTTGTTCGTAGGCTATGTTATAATTACTTCTGGTCTTTTATTCATATTCATTCGATTAACAAGCCTTGTGGTCAAATTGAACGAGATCTCTCAGCTCTTTTTACAACTGATTATTGGGCTCGTTTATAAAAGGAATAGTTAAAAAAGGAGTGACAACATCATTGTCTAAAAGAAAAGAACGGATGAGAGCTGGAATTGAAGAAGGAAGAACAGCTTTTATTCTTAAAGAAGGCTTGTATCATTTTGGTTTAAAACTTTGGTTATTGTATATGCTTGTAACATTTATTATTACGTATCGATTCGATTTTTCTATGTTTTTAACTCCTGGTGAGCTTATTCGTAGTGCGCTGTACCTTCTCGTATTCTTCGCTATAGGAGCTTACTGGGGGTTCATTTGGTATCAAGTACATACTACTGAGAAGAAGAGAGAGGAAGAAGAACGAAAGAAACAACAAAAAGATGCACAGAAAAACAAACGAAAAACTCAAAAGTAACATAGAAGAGGGAACCTCCATTGTCAGAAATTGAGGTTCCCTCTTTGGGCTCTCAGAACGAAATGTGTTCAGAGTTGCTTTCTTAAGTGAAATATTCGACCTTAGCTTCTGGGAAGAATTGTTCTTGATAATGGTGGAGCGTGGTTTGAATATCTTCTTGTTCATCTTTTTGATAAACGTATTTTCCTATTCCATATTTCCCCCATTTATATTTTCTTTTTTCTTCATCTAATTCCAACTTCGTCATGGGGTAATTTTTCTGAATGACTCTTTTTGCGGGCTTTGTAAATCGATGCTGAATCAACTCGAAAGTAATGTCATCACGGAGAGAGGGGGGTAAATATTCATCAAGCAAGTGAAACATGTTTAAATAACCTTCTTTCCAGCCTTCGTGTAGATAAATGGGTGCAATGATAAAACCAATCGGATAACCGGCCTCAGCCACTTTTGTTGCAGCTTTGATCCTCTCCTTGAGTGGCGAAGTACCATGTTCGAAGTTTCGAATCACATAATCAGCGTTGATGCTAAAACGAAACCTGGTTTTTCCTTGATGGTCTGCATCCAATAAATGATCAACATGGTGGTATTTTGTGACAAAACGTAGTTTTCCATAGTCAGATTTACCGAAATATTCTATGGCATGCTTAAGAGAGTGGGTTAAATGGTCAATGCCAACAATGTCAGATGTACAAGCAGCTTCAAATCTTGTTAATTCAGGGGCGCGCTCTTTCATATATGATTCAGCGGCGTTCAATATTTCCTCGACGTTTACATAGGTTCGAATATACGGTTTGCTTCCCATAGTGGTTTGTAAGTAACAGTATTGGCAATGTCCCATACAGCCTGTAGCTAATGGAATGGCATATTCTGCTGATGGTTTTGAAGTATCAAATTTCAACGTTTTTCTAACACCGACAACAAGAGTGGATTTTGCATTGCGATATTTTTGCAGATGATTTTCTCCTGGTATATTTCTTACTTGGTTGTGAGAAGTTGTTTGTCTGATTTCTACACCTAAATCGGTAAACTTCTTCTTTAATTTTTCACCTAAAGGGTAATCTAAAGCCCCGGGCTCTATATAAACTAATTGAGGAAAAAACGGTTTTATCATCATTCGTAAGCCTCTTGAATAGGATTATGATGAACAGTGTCGTCACTACTATCAGATGAAAAGGAAGAAGTATATTCATCTTCAGCCTCTTGGTAACTTGTATACAGGGCAAAATCATCAGTTAGTGGATAATATTCTTCCATAAAGAAAAGAGATAATTCTCCTGGGTGATATGGATTTTCAACAATAGATGCTTCTTGGATGTGGGCAACAGACTGGGTATGGGGATTACGCTGAATGATGTAAACTTGATCGCCTGCGTGTAATTCTTTTGAGTACATTTTTCTCCTCCTTTTAATCTATATTAGTGCACAAACCATCGATCGTTTAGGTACATCTTAGAGCTTATAATGTTAGGATTATCACGTAAGCGATCAAGCTATGCATGGTAATTTTTATTTATAGAAGTAAACACGATTGGAGCAAGATACAGTCGTGTATAATCTCTATACAAAAAAAAGCAGCAGTCGCATGGACTGCCGCTTTAATAAATAATTACAACTCTTGGTCTTCACGATTTGTTTCTTTATTTTCAAGTTCAGCTATTTTCCTTTCAAGTTCCTCCACTTTAAGATGAAGGTTTAAAAACTCTTCTCTAGATACGATATTTAAGTCTTCCATCGTGGTCCTCATTTTTTCTTTCGTACGTTGGTTCCACTGTTCTTCGGTCTCTTCTCCTTTTTTAAGAAAAGTTTGGTACAACTCGTCAGCTTCCTTCGGTGTAACCTTGCCTTTTGCCAATAAATCATCAATATATTTGTCTACTTTCTCCTTGCTTGTTACTGCTGCTCCTAGCCCTAATAGAAATCCTGTTTTTAAAATATTACTCATGTGAAATTCCTCCTGTGTAGATTTATTGTCTATATTGATCTACCCACCGCTTATGAAGCCTATACGTGACTAGACTAACAATTAGAGTGAATATCGTTAGACTTAGACTTCCCACTTGTAAAATGAAATGTTCCATTAAAACGGAAACAAATAGAAAACTTAGTGAAAAGAAAAAAGCGATAGATGTACTGATCATCATGAGTACATACCGATGATGATCAAATTGTCTCCACTGTTTTCGTTCTTCTGATCTTCGTTGATAAGCAGGTGCTTCTAGCCACTCATTTAGATTACGTGGAATGGACAATAAAGGTTTCGCAGTATCTTTTAAAACTTGCATTTTAATGCTGGCTGCATCATCTTCATTCTCTTCTAGCCACTCCGTAACGACTGGTTTTCCTAATGCGATAAAATCGATATCAGGGTCAATAATTGTCAAGACACCAAGTCCAATGGAAGCGGCACGTCCTAAGAAGGCAAATTCTGCAGGTAACTGAATCGGTTGTTCATGAACAATTTCTTGAAGATCATAAAAGATTTCTTCTACCACTTCTTGATCCAGTTTGTTTATTCCTTTATCTAAGTACATATCCACATATGTCTTTAATAATGACTGTAACTTATATTTATTAGCGTGAGGTAATAGAAACCCAAGTTCCTGTAATTGGTCCACAGCCAGTTGATAATCGTCTAATACAAATCCTTGAATCATTCTTCTAATTTTGGATGCTTCTTGCCTAGATATCTCGCCGACCATGCCAAAATCGAGAATGACGATCATACCTTCTTTTGTAATTAAGATATTACCCTGATGTGGGTCAGCATGAAACATCCCATAATCTAATAACTGGTCTACGAAAAACTGAAATAGCCTCTGTGCCGCATCTTTACGATCGATATGATGTTTTTTTAAATACGATAAATCGGTTACCTTTCTTCCTTCTATCCATTCCATACACAGTACTCGTCGCGTGCAATATTCTTCATAGAACTGTGGGATATAATAATGCTCACTATCATGGAATCGTTTTTGGAAGTATTGTCCATTTTTTAACTCTTTTTGATAGTTTAATTCATTTCCGATTATAGATACGACTTCTTTATAGAGAGCTTTTGTATCTGTTTCTTTTCCGAACTTCGTAAATACTCGAGTAATCCATAGAACGATTCTTAACGCCTTGAAGTCTGTGTCAATTATTTTATCAATATTATGCCGTTGTATTTTAATAGCGACTTCTTGACCGTTATGAAGTTTTCCCTTATACACTTCTCCAATGGAAGCAGATGCGACAGGCTTATCGCTAATTTCTGATAAGTTGTTATGAATATCTTGTCCCCATTCTTCTTCCAATATTTTTTTTGAAATGTGAGAAGGAACAGGGGGTACCTGGTCAATGAGATCAGCAAGTTCTCTAAGAAATACTTCGGGCATGATATCAGCTCTCGTACTTAAAAACTGACCCACTTTAATCATTAAACCCTCGAGCTTTATCGCCTTTTCTCTATATTCTGAAGCTTGTTTTTTTAACATAGCCTCCCATTTTTCATGAGTATTGGCATCCCATGTTTTGTTCCGCTTATTAAAATAATAAAGTTGGAACACAAATTTAACAAACATTGTTACGATCACAATGATTCGATATAATGAGAAGTTCTTCACAATGATCCTCCTGTCAGTCAACAGATCCATATGTATGGTGTTTAAACAATTTTATACCATTTCTTATACCCGTTACAAAACAATTGTATGTCAGCAATTATGATTAGAGCTATTATTCAGTTCATCGATGATTAAAAAAGCCGTCCTTTACACTAAAAGGACGGCTTAATAATTATATCTTTTCTTTTGAAACAAATTTCCCGTAAAGGAAAGTTAATGTGAATGGAACGACGATACTAATGATCATCCCGATAATGAACGGCACCCAATCTTGTGGGAAGATTGATAAGAATGCTGGGATACCCCCGACGCCAATGGCAGAAGCGAGAACAGCATTGATTGAAATAAATGTCCCAGCGATGGCTGAGCCAATAATGGCACAAACGAATGGGAATTTGTACCGGATATTTACCCCGAACATAGCTGGTTCTGTTACACCTAAATAAGCAGAAACAGCTGATGTCCCTGAAAGACCTTTTAAGTTTTCGTTCCGTGTAACGAAAATCATTGCTAAAGCAGCAGAACCTTGAGCAATATTTGATAAGGCAAGGATCGGCCATAAGAATGTTCCATCCCCGCTACCTGTTAGTTGTAAGTCAACTGCTAAGAACGCATGGTGCATCCCTGTGACAACAAGAGGCGCATAAAGGACACCATAAACAAATCCACCTACTGCTGGTACTACATCGAATAACCATATGAATAAACCGGTAATTCCATTACCTAATGCAAAGGTAATTGGTCCAATTGCAATAAATGTAATGAATCCTGTAACTAAAAGAGCGACAGGTGCAACAATTAATAATTGAATCGAATCGGGAACCACTTTTCTCAAACCTAACTCAATTTTGGATAAGAGGTAAGAAGCAAATAATACAGGCAAGACTTGACCTTGGTAACCAATGGCTTCTACTTCTAAACCGAGTAAATTCCAAATTGGAACTTCGCCTGCTTCTTGAGCGTCGGCATATGCCCAAGCATTTAATAAATCAGGATGAACCATGATCAAACCAAGTACTATACCTAGTAAGTCACTACCACCGAATCTTCGGACAGCGGACCAACCTATGAGCGCAGGTAAAAAGGTAAAGGCAGCACTGGCAATAATATTAATAATTTCAGCTAAATCTGCCCATTGTGGATAAACCTCTATGAGCGCTTCATCAAAGAAAATTCCTTCGCCGGTTAGAATGTTATTTAAACCTAATAGTAACCCGGCAGTAACGATCGCTGGCAGGATAGGAATAAAAATGTCCGCTAACGTTTTGACAGCTCTTTGGAATGGATTTAATTTCTGCGATCCAGCATCTTTCACATCTTGTTTCGATGCCTCTCCAATGTCTGTCATTTCCATCATGTCACGAAAAACTTGATCGACCGTTCCTTGTCCAATAATGACTTGAAATTGACCATTGGTTGAAAAAGAACCTTTGACGATATCAACCGCTTCTAATTTTTCTGAATCTACTTTCGATTCGTCTTTTAGTGCCAATCTAAGACGAGTCACACAGTGAGTGGCTTTTTCGATGTTTTCTTCTCCACCCAGTGCCTCTAAAATATCACGAACTTGTTGTTCATATTTTGGCATTGGATTACCTCCTAAATAAATCGTTTACATTTCTACTTGTATATACATACAAACAAGTCAATAACCATATTATAATTTGTATATACAGGTTATGCAACCGTTTTATTTTATTATTTTTACGAGACTGTGGTCGACGAATATTTGTTTCGTTTAACCGCTTGCATCCTGATAACAATCCTAATTTTTCCTAGAAACTCATCTTTGTAGTCTCTTTTCAATTGGTTCACAAAGGGAAGATTATTTACAAAAACACAACCTATTAATTTGAAATAGAAATTTTTATACCGAATTTAGGTGAAGGGGAGCCCGGAAATTATTGAAGTGTGGCTAGGTAGGTCTACGTTTTAAAAACATATACCTTACAAATAGCCCTTACTAATTGTTTCTAAACCTTGTCTAGAAGATGGTTTATAAAGTGAATATAAAAACGCCTGAAAATTTTCAGGCGTTTACGGGTAAACTAAGCTTTTCCTTTGAACATGATATTCATAGAAAGAAGTTTGTTGGCAAGGAGGAGAGAAAATAATAAGAAAGTTGTAAAACCGATCCAATAGGAAAGTATTCTTAATGCATCTGCATTCCACGGAGCCAAGGAAGAGACAATCATCCCGCCTAATAACGAAAAACAAAAGGTAATGATCACTAAAAAAATCGGATTCAATACTTTGAAGATTAAAAAATCACCATTATGTTCGATTTTGTTACGTTCATACAAATAAACAGCTAACCATAAAAATAGTCCAGTTAATATAATAGGCATTAGAATGGCTTGAACACTTGTTGTGATGCTAAATACATACATAAACGGTGTTAAATATTCGATCCAAATGTGAGAACTAAGATGTACTCGGAAATGGACATTAATCATTTCTTGTATTAATAAAAATACGCCTAAAGGTAGTATCCCTAAACTAATCGTGAGTACTACTTGAGAAATCATTTCTCCGGAAAAGGTTCCGATCAATAATGCAAAGGTAAAGAACATGATAAATCCAAGTAAAGGTCCCCACAGCAATTCTATCCATGAAACAAGGTATAATGATGAACGATACTCTGATTGGTAAATGATAAAATAAGCAATGAAAAAATTAATTAAATGGAAAAGAGAGATTGCTACAACCCCGTAGCACCACTTAGCTAAAAACAGATGCTTTCTCGTAAAAGGCAATGAGAATGTAAAGTCGTTTCTTCTCGTATTCCGTTCAAGGCCGATGAGCAAACAAGCTAATGTAATGATAGAAATAGATAATATGAGAGGTAACAGGCCTTGGGAAAAGATCTGCAGTACATCCCATGCTTGGACTTCATAAACATAGTCTTCTATTTGCTGTGCTTGTTCTTCTCGTTCTTGCCATGTTTCTAAAGAAAGAATAGATTGAAAAGGCATGTGAAGAACAAATAAAGCAAGAATCATCCAAATGATCATTCTCGTTTGTTTGTAATTCTGATACCAAAGAGCTTTACGAAACATCTTCATCACCACCTAATTTAGCCACAAATAAATCTTCTAAA
This sequence comes from Salipaludibacillus keqinensis, assembly GCF_003226325.1. Lineage (GTDB taxonomy): Bacteria > Bacillota > Bacilli > Bacillales > Salisediminibacteriaceae > Salipaludibacillus > Salipaludibacillus keqinensis. The sequence goes on from NZ_PDOD01000001.1 coordinate 101,131, forward strand.
GACAAAGGAAGTTCTTCGTAAAGAAGGGGAGAAGCCTCTTGCAGTTTCTGATAAATATCTTTATCTTGTTGGTCGATCATGATTGTGTAAACCCTGCCTGTTTGACTTAATATATCCACGTGTTGAGAAATGTAATCGGGCATGTCTCCATTGAAAACAATTTGAACTTTTCTGTACATTTCCTTCATTTCATCCAATTCATAGTGACTATCTACTTTTCCATCTTTGATCATAATAATATCATTGGCCATGAATTCAAGCTCATCGAGTCGGTGAGAGGAAATAATGACAGATACTTCATTGGTTGAAACTTCTTCTACAAGTATTTTTAAGATTTGTTTCTTTACGATCACATCAAGGCCATCGGTCGGCTCATCCAAGAGAATATATTTCGCTTTCGTTGAGAATGCCACAACGAGTGAGAAGAGTGCTTTCATACCTTTCGAATAATTACCGATTTTATTTATGGGTGATAATGAGAATCGCCTCATTAATTTATGAAAATAGTCTTCATCAAATTTCGGATAAATACTTTTATATAAAGTAAGCATTTCCTTTGTACTGTAATTCTTCAGCGCTTCCGAAGAATCTGGAACAAAGATGACTTGTTCTTTTAATTGAGGGTGTTTAAAAACACTATGTTCATCTATAAGAACATCCCCTTGAGTTGGATCTAAAATACCGACCATCGTGCGGAGTAAAGTCGTTTTTCCTGCGCCATTTCGTCCAACGATTCCGACGATACTACCTGTTTTTACCTGAAAGTCGATATCTGATAAAATTTGTTTGCCGTGAATCAATTTTGATATATGGTTAACTTTCATCGCTGTGTCCCCCCATGTCATCATAAGCGTCATTTAACCACTGGAGAAGTTCATTTTTAGATAAACCAGCATAATAGCTGTCGATAATTACTTGGTTAAAAGAATGCTTTAAACTTTCTACTTTTTTTGGATCGAACGATTGGGTTAAAGCTTCTGAAATAAATGTACCTTTGCCTCTCAGTGTAACAATAACTCCTTGACGCTCTAGTTCCTGATAGGCTTTACTGACGGTGTTCGGGTTTATCACCATTTGGGATGAGAGCTCACGGACAGAGGGAAGTTTTTCATTTGGCTTCAATATTCCTTTAGCACACATTTCCTTCACTTGATGAATCACTTGTTCATACAATGGAATGTTTTTCTTCGGATCAATTTGAAAGTACATGGGTTCACCGCCTTTGAAAATTGAACGATTGTTGCTCGTTTAATCATTGATTGTCTTATTTGTATTACATGTATTAGTACACTTTTAGTGTATATGGGTTTGACTGGAACGTCAACAATCCCTAAGCTTTAGAACTCTGAGCTTAGGGATTGTGATGAAGGTATAAGGGATTGACTTGAACGGGCTTTATGCCACGGGTGAAGAAACGATTTCAACTGAGGCGATGGCGATAGAAGGACATCGTGGATTCTTCCTTTATCTGTGACTTTTCCATTATATAAATATAGAAGATGACTGGCAAGGAACTCGATATCCGTTAAATCGTGACTAATTAAAAAAGTTGTTGTACAAGTTTCTGTTAGGACTTGCTGGAGCTCTTCAAGTAATACCATTTTGATGGGGAAATCGAGAGCTGAGAAAGGTTCATCTAAAAATAAGACACTCGGTTCAAGAACAAACGCTCTAGCCAGGTTCATACGTTGAGCTTCGCCCCCGGATAGCTTATGAGCTTGCACGTTGGCTAAGTGAGGTATTTTAAATTTGTCGAGCCACATCATAACGCGCTTATATCGATCTTTTTTTCGGACCTTTCTAATCTTAAGACCGATTTCAACGTTTTCGAAAACTGTGCCGACAAATCTATAAGAATGTTGAAAGACACACGCCCACTCCCGCCTTATACTTAAAGGAGGTGTGGTTATATTAATAGATTTTCCTTTGTAAATCATTGTTCCAGCTGCTGGAGGCTCAAGAAGGCTCATGGCTTTTAACAGCGTTGATTTTCCTGTACCGTTTTCACCCATAATGCCAATGATTTGTCCTTTACTGATAGAGAGGTGGTCAAGAGTGACAATAGTTGTCACAGACTTCTTGCATGTGAAATGATGAAATTCCATCCAATTCGTCATGTTGTCACATCCTTTTGTTGAAACCTAAGAAGAATAAAAGTAAGCATAAACGCAATCGCCATGAGGATGAACGAAAGAGCAAGAGCTATGTGGAAATTACCACGAGAGACTTCCATGACCATAGCTGTTGTTAAGATTCTTGTTTGACCTTGTAAGTTTCCACCGACCATCATGGCCGCACCTACTTCAGCGAGCACTCTGCCTAACCCGGCCATAATTGCTGCACAGAGACCAAATTGTGCCTGTTTTAAATAAAGTAAGAGACTTTGTGGTTTAGTTGGGGCCAGTGCTTTAATTTGGAGTCTGGTTCCGTCGTCTATCTTCTTAAAAGCTGAGTAGGATAGGGAAATGAGAATGGGTAATGATACTATAATTTGCGCGATTACAATAGCATTGACAGTAAATAGCCATTGCCATTCTCCAAAGGGACCTGACCTCCATAAGAACATTGTGACCCATAATCCGGCAACTACCGGAGGAAGCCCCATTCCTGCATGACTCACAAGTAATATAATTTTTTTTCCGGCGAAATGTTTGAAGGCAAGTAACATACCAATCGGTACACCGAGGACTGTACTGATAAAAGTAGAGAAGATACAAACTTGGACAGTGAGCCAAGTAATTTGAAAGACTTCTGAATCTGCAGATATTATCATACGTAAGGCTTCCAATAAACCTGTCCAAATTAATTCCATTTCAGCACCTCCAGCGAACTAATCGACCAAATAAGGGAAAAACAATGGTTCGCCCCATTCTTCAAAACCGTATGATTTTATTAGAAGTTGAATGTCTTTTCTTATAAAAAAATTGATAAATGTTTCGGCAGCTTCAGTATTTATCTGGTCAGATTGGTCTGGATGGACTTGCATCACGTGATAAATATTCTCAAGGGATTCATCACCTTGTACAAGGATGCCCAGAGGATCTAAACTGTCTTGTAAATAGAGGAAAGTTCCACGATCTGTTAAGGTGTAGCCATTCTTCTCGGCAGTTATTCTAAGTGTGTTTCCCATGCCTTGGCCTGTTTCCTGATACGCATCAGGAAAAGTTGTTATCCCCGTGTCCTTCCACAACTCTAATTCTTTTAAATGGGTACCTGAATCATCTGCTCTCGAGTAAAAAGGTGCATCTGACTCAATGATGGAGATTAGGGCGTCTTCTATGGACGAATCTTTCGTTTCGGCAGGGTCGGTAGTAGGTCCTAATAGAACATAATCATTATGCATTACTCGATGTCGATTAATCACTATGCCTTCCTTCTCAAGGTTTTCTTCTTCAGAGGGAGCATGAACAAGGAGAACATCCGCTTCACCACTCTCAGCCATAGCTAGAGCTTGACCGGAACCTACAGAGATGATTTTCACTTCTATACCGGTTTCGTCTTGATAAAGGGGGATTAGTTCATCTAATAGACCACTGTCATAAGTGCTTGTCGTTGTAGCGAGTATTAACTGTTGACTAGGTTGCGGAATCGCTTCAGAACTGCGTGTTTCAAATATACAGGCTGTTAAAGAAAAAAGAGTTAAGATGAATATGAGCGATTTAAACATTAGAAGATCCCTCTTTTACCATAGAATCAAAGATGTCTTTAGACCTTATTACGATAAGAACTTTGTATAATTTTCTCATAATATTTGCAAAAGTGCTATCATTTGTAAAATGGAAAGTAACCAGCAAAAGATTGTGAATTCACTTGATACTGTCTTTTAAGTTAAATATATACTAGAATGAAGCAATAAGAAATGACAGAATGTTAGAAAAAAATAGGTATGGAGGGGTTAGATGAGAAAAGTTCTTGTATTAGGCGGAACGAGATTTTTTGGGAAGAGACTTGTGAATAAATTATTGGCAAACGGAGATGAAGTTACAGTGGCTACTCGTGGAGAAACGGCCGTCTCTTTCGGGCAAAAAGTTCATCACTTAAAATTAGACCGGTTTGACCGAGGTTCAATGGAAAAGACCTTTCAAGATGGGGAATGGGACGTGATCTATGACCAAATTTGTTTTTCCCCAGATGATGCAATGGATGCTTGTGAAATTTTTGAGGGGAGAGTAGGCAAGTATATATTTACATCGACTCTGTCTGTTTATGAATTTAACGACAAATCAGAGAAGATAGAAAAGGATTATGATCCGTACACTAAAGAATTAGCGTGGGGCCGCAAAGAGCAATTTGACTACGGCGAAGGGAAGCGATTAGCAGAAGCAGTATTTTTCCAGAAAGCTCGTTTTCCCGTTATTGCCCCAAGACCTCCAGTGGTTTTTGGGATAGATGACTACACGGAGCGCCTTCATTATCATGTTCGTAAAGTAGTAAATGGTGAAACGATTGGAATAGATCATCCAGAGGCAAATGTTTCCTTCGTAGATTCAGATGATTTAGCGGAGTTTTTATTCTGGACGGGATTTCAAGATTTTACAGGTCCAATTAACGCATCGTCGCCAGATCAAATAAGCCTCGGTGGCATGATCGAAATCATTGAAAAAAATTCGAAGAAAAAAGCGATTGTGGGTCCGGCAAGTGAAGAGACAGGGCGTTCACCAATTAATTTCCCTGTATCAGCTTATCAGGATGTTACATTAGCAGAAGCCCATGGTTACAAGTTTAAAAGATTATCTGAATGGTTTGAGCCATTGATCTGTGAGATTCTGAAAGAAGAAAATGGATGAAATAATTTACTTCACTCTTATCTATAGATAGGAGTGTTTTTCTTATTTACAGACGTAAACGCTTACTTTACGAAAAAGAAGGACTGTGGGAAAATGTAAGTAGCAAAACTTTATACATAGTTTTACTTAAATTAATGATGACGGAGGTGGGTTTATGAAAAGGCAATGGTGGAAAGAAGCAGTAGTTTATCAAATATATCCCCGCAGTTTCAACGATTCCAATGGTGATGGAATTGGTGATCTTCAAGGTATTATTGAAAAAGCAGATTATTTACAGGAATTAGGTATTGACGTCATTTGGCTTTCACCAGTGTACAAATCTCCTAACGATGATAATGGCTATGACATTAGCGATTATAGAGCCATCATGGACGAATTTGGGACAATGGAAGATTGGGACGAGTTACTGGATGCTCTTCATGACCGTGGAATAAAACTAATGATGGATCTCGTAGTGAACCATACCTCGGACGAGCATTCATGGTTCATAGAGTCCCGTCAATCGAAAGACAATCCTTATCGTGATTACTATATATGGCAAGATCCAAAGGCCGACGGAAGTGAACCAAACAATTGGGTATCTTTTTTTAGCGGGTCGGCTTGGGAGTATGATGAAAAGACAGAGCAATACTTCTTGCATTTGTTTACGAAACGTCAGCCTGACCTGAATTGGGAAAATCCAGATGTGAGAGAAGAAGTGTTTAATCTGATGACTTGGTGGCTTGATCGAGGTGTGGACGGATTTAGAATGGACGTGATTAATAACATTTCAAAAACACCTGGGTTACCTGATGCCTCTATCAAGGACCCTCAATCTCCCTATCAATTTGCAGCTGAGCATTTTGCTAACGGACCGAGACTGATGGAATTCTTAAGTGAAATGAAAGAGAAAGTTCTAAATCATTACGACACAATCACCGTAGGAGAAACGGCTTTTTTACCAATTGAAGCTGCTAGAAATATGACGGATGAGGAAAATGGCTATCTAAACATGGTGTTTCAATTTGAGCATATGGCTGTGGATGCAAAACCGGGAACTCACGCAGGTAAATGGGAAACGAGACAGTGGGAGTTGCCAGAATTGAAACAAATCATGACGAAATGGGACAAAGAAATGGAAGGTGTTGGCTGGAACAGTTTATACTTCAATAACCACGATCAGCCCCGCCAAGTGTCACGGTTTGGAAATGATAAAGAATTTCATAAACAATCTGCAAAACTATTAGCTACGTATCTCCATACGATGAAAGGAACGCCTTATATTTACCAAGGGGAAGAATTGGGGATGACAAACGTTCAATTTCCATCTATTAATGATTATAGAGACGTGGAAATTCACAATATGTACAAAGAATTCACTGAAGAACGGGGATATTCAGTAGAAGAAGTTATGAGAAAAATATGGACAACTGGACGGGACAACGCTAGAACACCTGTGCAATGGGATGATACAGTCCATGGTGGCTTTACAGAGGGAACTCCATGGATCAAGGTAAATCCTAATTACAAACAGATCAATGCAAAGCAACAATTAAAGGATCCTGACTCTATATTCAACTATTATAAAGAGTTGATCGAGCTGCGAAAACAAGAAGATGTCATTGTGTATGGAAAATACGATTTATATCTTGCTGATCATGAAGAGCTCTATGTGTACACAAGAACATTGAACGAGGAAAAGATATTAGTCATATTGAACTTTTTTGCTGGTGAGCCGGTATTTGAACTTCCAGAAGGGATCACATTTGCTGAGAAGTCCCTACTGATTAGTAACTATGAGGTAAATGATAATGAAGCTATTTTAAAAGTGAAGCTTCGACCCTATGAAGCAAGAGTGTACAAATTAACCTATTAGAATTTGCAATATAGGTGATGAGCCACACATTGTTTTTGTTCAGCAAGTTACAGGTGCTTTCAGCCAAACAAAGAGTCTGTCCAGCCAAACCACCAAAACAATCCGTAGAAACAGATAATTAAAAATGTAAAGGGAGTCCTAATCGTTAGGGACTCCCTTTTTCATTATATCATTTGTTATTATTCTCTTGATCCTCTAGTACAAAGGATGGTGGTTTTGCTTTTGCACCCCATACGAAAAATCCTAGAACACTTGCGATGACCACAATAGGAGAAGCCACCATGATTAAAAACCATGTTAAATCCATCTTTTTATACCTCCTTATATGACAAGGTTATCTTTTACCTTCTACATAATCTGCATCAAATAAAAATAGTTTCATTAACAAATATAATGATGGGATAAGCATTAATAATCCCGCAATAAATGCGACAATTAACGAGATAGCCATGGTTTCATTTGTAAATCCATCATAAATCGTTAAGTAAGGATACAATAAATAAGGTAGATGAGCAGCACCATAGCCAAAGAACGCTGTGAAGTATTGTATCATCACAAAAACGAAAGCTAGACCATAATTTTTTCGTTTCCAAATCAGGAAAGTTGCCGCTGCAAAACTTACGAAAGATAAACCGAATACCCACCAAATATCGAGCATGTTATGAAAATGCTCTGCATTTCGTTGACTTAATAAAAAGAATACAATAATTCCCATTCCTATAGCTGGGATCGCCCAAGTGAGAGCGTATTTTCTTAATAGTTCCAATGCCTTCGCGTCTTTAGCTCTAGAGGCGTAGTAAGTTAAAAAGCTGGCTGAAATAAACAACACACTCACTATTGCTAATATGACTACACCCCAAGAATATAGACTTCCGAACAGTTCGCCATAAAGAAGTTGAACATTCCCGTTTTCGTTTAAGATGTATCCACCTTCAGAAATGGTCAGCACTGTCGTTAATGATGCAGGAATGAGCAATCCTGTTGCACCATATAAAAAAGAATAAAACTTACTGTCTTCCGCCCCATAAGTAGCAAAGGCATAATAAGAGCCCCTAAGAGCAAGTAGAACAATGGCTACACTTCCGGGAATCAAAAGCGCAGTTCCGTAATAATAAGCTGTAGATGGAAAGAAGCCGACAATCCCGATGAAAAAGAAGACGAGAAAGACGTTTGTTACTTCCCAGACTGGAGATAAATAACGTTGAATAATTTTGTGAATCATATGATTTTTATTTGTCCGTTTCGTATAGTAACTAAAGAACCCGGCGCCGAAATCAACCGACGCCACGATCAAATAGCCGTATAAGAAGAACCATAGCACCGTAATGCCTATGACTTCATAAGTCATCCTCTCACACCTTCCTTGTTATTGCGCAGTTTTGTGGCTCAATCCCCGCTCCTCTAATTCGTGTTCTACAGGGTTTGATTTAAACATTTTTCTCAATACAGTCACACATGTGATCCCTAAAACGGCATATAAAATGGAAAACAGAATCAACATAAGGTCAACATGAGGAGAAGTGGTTGCTCCTTCTTCAGTGAGCATGACCCCATTCAAGATCCACGGCTGCCTTCCTACCTCTGCAAAGATCCATCCTGATTGAATAGCTAACATGGCAAGTGGTCCGCCTGCAACAATCATCCATGCTAACGGTCTGTTAAATGGATTCCAACCTTTTTTCCAACTCATAAACACAAACAAGACTGATACAGCGGCTAAAAACATTCCGATAAACACCATTAAATCAAAAAAGTAATGGACCCATAAAGGTGGAAGTAAGTCTGGATCGTATTCATTTAATCCTATCACTTCTGTATCCGGTGACCCTCCAGCTAAAATACTTAAAGCATAAGGGATTTCTAATGCATATTTCACTTCATTGTCTTCAGTTAGTATACCTCCGAGAATAAGTGGAGCTTCTGACTCTGTTTCAAAGTGCCATTCGGCAGCTGCTAATTTTTCCGGCTGATATTCGTGTAAATACTTTCCTGAAAAATCTCCAATCACAGCTGTTCCTATAGCGAATATAGCACCTGCTACCATGGTAAGGTGAAGAGCTTTCTTATGATAAACATGCTTGTTCCCTTTTAAAATATTGAATGCTGCAATGGCTCCTAAAACAAATGCTGACGTTAAATAACAAGTGATGATTACGTGAGAAATTTTAGTCGGTGTTGCTGGATTAAACATCGCTGCTAACGGGTTAACGTCTTGTAGTACACCGTCTACCAAGTCAAATCCTTGAGGCACATTCATAAAAGCATTGACGGATGTAATGAAAAACGCACTAGCAGTAGCCCCAATAACAACTGGAATAATAAGTAGAAAGTGTTTCATTTTACTTTTGAAGCGGTCCCACGTATAAAGGTAGATTCCTAGAAAGATAGCCTCGAAGAAAAACGCAAATACTTCCATAAACATAGGCAACCCGATCGTATGACCAGCTGCTTGCATGAAATTAGGCCATAATAAGCTAAGCTGCAGACCAATCGCAGTGCCTGTAACAACACCAACAGCAACGGTGATGACAAATCCACGAGCCCAACGTCTAGCTAACAAGGTATAATGGGGGTCATTTCGTTTAATGCCCATCCATTCTGCGATGGCAATCATTAACGGGATCCCAACGCCAATAGTGGCAAAAATCACATGGAATCCCAATGTAACATAAGTTAAGATACGGCTGTACATGACCGGATCGTATTCAAACATAGGACACATTCCCTTCTTTAAATCATTTCAAAGTGAGTATTAAATATCTACTTCATTTCTTTACCCATAAATTTCATCGTTCATTCTTAACTTGCTCAATAGTTAACACTGTTTATATAGTAATTAATAATTCGAAAAAGGTTGATAGGGGTTTTCCCTTATATTATTGTGAATTTGTGAGCATTTTTTGAACGAAGGTAATTTTAATGTGAAGAATTGGTGAAAAAAGCTGAAAATTGATTCTATGTGGCGAAGATGCTACATTATCCTAACAAGGAATCGACATAGATGAAATAGCTTGGATGCTATTATACAAGTGTCCTTCACTCTTGAAATTCAGACTAACTTGCCAGTTTAGGTACGTTCACGTTTTGATTAAGGTGTGAGAACAAAGTAAGTATCTTTCTCTTTGTTTTGTTTCAGAATAGCCTATCAATTTTAAATTATGGCCCTGTTGTCTTTTTAGATTATTTTATCTGAATTAAGAACCTATTTTCAAAGGAGAATAAACAATGAGGGTATTAACAGGAGTGGGACATGAACTTCTTCGATACGGATTAATTCAATTAATCAAAGATGTTCATTTGATTGAATCGATGGTGATGACCCAGACTGTAGAAGAGCTTGTCCACGCATTGAAAAAATATCAATTTGATTTCATCGTCATCGATGATCGTTTAATTAAAGCAGGAGGGTTAACGAACATTCTCTCTTTATTAGAAAATCAGCCAAGTAAGAAGGTTTTCATGTTTAGTCATCCGGTTCGGGAATTAGAAAAGTTGATTGATGACAATATAGTCGATGGCCTTTTTTATGAGCATGCACCATTAAACGACTTAATGGTCTTTTTTCAAAAAGTCATTCAAGGCGAGAGAGCAATCTTACGCATGTATGGAGATAAAGAAAATGTAGAGATAATCCCTAACGACTTATCCAAGCGAGAAGAAGAAATATTCAATATGAAGGTAAGAGGGTATTCTGTGGTGGATACAGCTAGATTATTAAATATTTCTCCAAAGACGGTGGAAAATCATCGGCGAAACATTCGAAAAAAATTAAACATCAGAAAAAATCATGAATGGTTCGAGTGGGGAAAGCGTCTAGGAGTCATTTGACGGTATTTCTTAGCTCAATAAATTAGTGTTGACGCTTTGAAAGAGTTGATGGTATGATAAAAAATGGAAGTTGTCAAAACATTTTGAAAGGAGGAGAACAGCATGGAAAAGAAACACAAGCTTACCCAAACAACCGAATATGGACCTTTTATTCATGCTGTGTTTATCACATCTCCTTAGGTGACGACCGTCGATTGACAACAATAAATCACTCAACACACATGGATCTATATACCATGTGTTTTCATTTATCTATAAATGGAAAAAAATTACTTTTGATGTTGCGCATGAGTATCGAACTCATGCGCTTCTTTTATTGTTTGCGGACTAACTCCGTTCACATAAATTCTTTTTTGGAGGGATGAACATGTTACGTATGAAATATTTTAGAAGCATGAGAAAGATGGAGGGAGAGACGCCAGGGAGCGGGTAGTGTAGATAAAATCGAATAGGAAGTGAAGAAAAATGTTTTCAGTTTTAAAAAAATTAACATGGTTTTTTAAGGAGCATAAGAAACGATATATGATCGCCATCAGTTTATTAATTGTTGCTAGTTTCTTAGAGGTGCTTCCTCCAAGATTACTTGGAATTGTTATAGATGATGTGCATCAAGGAAGACTGACTGAGGACATGTTAGCAAACTATATTTTATTGTTTTTTGGTCTCATGGTAGCCATTTATTTAATTACCTATGTTTGGATGAGACAGCTGTTTGGTGGGGCCTTTATCATCGAACGCACGTTGAGATCTAAATACATGACTCATTTAATGAAAATGACGCCCACATTTTATGAAAAAAACAAAACAGGGGACTTAATGGCAAAGGCAACCAACGATCTAAAAGCGATTTCTCTTACTACGGGATTTGGTGTATTAACACTTGTAGATGCAACAGTGTTTTTAATTATTATTTTATTTATGATGGGATTTCTCGTGAGTTGGAAACTGACACTAGCCGCCTTTCTCCCTTTACCAATCATGGCCTGGTTAATGAAAAAGTACGGAAAAATCATTCATGAACGGTTCATGAATGCACAAAATGCCTTTGGAGACCTCAATGATCAAGTTCTTGAGTCAATATCAGGTGTGAGAGTGATTCGGGCCTTCGTCAAAGAAAACGATGATCAGTCACGTTTTAATTCAATCACACAAAACGTTCTTGATAAGAACATTCAAGTGGCGAAAATTGATGCCTTATTTGAGCCGACAATCAAAATTTTAGTCGGTATGAGTTATATGATCGGTCTTGGATATGGAGCATTTCTTGTTTTTCGTAATGAAATCACGCTCGGTCAATTAGTCTCCTTTAACATTTATTTAGGGATGTTAATTTGGCCGATGTTTGCTTTCGGTGAGTTGATGAATGTGATGCAGCGTGGAAACGCCTCGATGGATCGCCTAAATCAAACTTTTGACTATGAAGAAGATGTTCAGAGTGAGCTAAATGCGTACAGTGATTTTCTCCCGGAGACAATTGAGATTAGGAACTTGTCATTTCAATACCCGTCAGCAAATGACCAGGCCTTAAAGAATGTCAGTGTAGCTATTCCAAAAGGATTTAATGTAGGGGTAGTTGGAAAGACAGGAAGCGGAAAGACCACGTTATTTAAACAGTTATTAAGAGAGTACCCGATCGAAAAAAATCGGTTACTCATATCAAATATTCCAATTGAACAAATAACATTGAGCGAGCTTAAACAGTGGATTGGTTATGTTCCACAAGATCAGTTCTTGTTCTCGAAAACGATCCGGGAAAATATTCTGTTTGGAAGGCCAAATGCGGATGAACATGCTCTTCAACGAGTCATGGATCAGGCATCTATTACTGCCGATATTGAAACCTTCGCTCATGGAATGGAAACGATGGTAGGAGAAAAAGGTGTTTCACTATCTGGGGGCCAAAAACAGCGAATAGCCATTGCCAGAGCACTAATTAAAAAACCAGAAATCATGTTGTTAGATGATGCGTTATCAGCCGTAGATGCAAAAACAGAATCGACGATCGTGAAGAATATTCGACAAGAACGAGCTGGAAAAACGACTTTCATAGCCGCTCATCGAATGTCTGCTGTTCGACATGCTGATCTGATCTTGGTAATGGATGAGGGGAATGTTACAGAAGCAGGAACGCACGAACAATTAATGAACCAGCAGGGTTGGTACAGTGAACAATATACGAAGCAGCAATTAGAAAAAGGGACAGAAGAGACCAAGGAGGTGCATACCTCATGAACGATGTAGGGAAACGACTTTACCAATATGCTACGCAGTTTAAACGGACGATCTTATTATCACTGTTTTTTCTAACGATCGCTGCAGCGGCAGAACTAACAGGACCATTTATAGCGAAAACGATGATCGATAACCACATTATCGGTATTGAACAGCCATGGATAGAGCAAGAGGATGGCGACGTTTCTTACGGAGGAAGGGAATATGTACGCGCTGATCGTATGGATGGAGAGTGGTCGGATGAGGAAGAAGTCAATCTCTTGCAAATTGGTCTCACGTATTACTTTATTGAAGGAGCGGTGGCATTTGATGGTGAAAGATCTTTCGAAGATGGAGAGTTAACGATTACCAGAGGCGAAGAAGAAGCCATTTATCCTGCTGTCCCCATGTCTCAGACAGAGATTTATCAATTTTTCCAACAGGAAATCCCATTTCTTCTTATGCTTATGGGTGGGTACTTCATTCTAATCATCATCTCAGCTATTTTTCATTATTATCAAAGCTTTTGGCTGCAAACATCCGCGAACCGTATCATCAAAAAAATGCGAGAAGATGTGTTTGCAAAGATTCATGAATTGCCTATTCAATATTTTGACGGACAGCCCACCGGAAAGATCGTTTCAAAAATTACAAATGATACAGAGGCGATAAGAGAGCTTTACGTACGAGTTTTGGCGACCTTTTTCACCAGTATCATTTATATGATAGGGATCTTCACTGCATTATTCTTTTTGGATTCAAGACTTGCCTTGGCGACGTTAATTTTAGTACCAATATTAATTATTTGGATGATCGTATATCGAAAGTTTGCAGGAAAATACAATCGAATTATTCGTGAGAAATTAAGTGACATTAATGGACGTATTAATGAAAATATTCAAGGTATGTCGATTGTTCAGGCATTTGGACGAGAAAAAGAAGTCAGCGAAGAATTTGAACAGCTAAATCAAGAGCACTTCAAGTATAATAATAAATTGCTTACCCTCAATGCTATGACCTCGTTTAATTTGCTTAACTTGTTCAGAAACATCGGCTTCGTTGCATTGATTTGGTATTTTGGAGGAGGGTCAATTGGCGTTGGAATGGTATTTAGCTTAGGTGTTGTGTACGCCTTTGTGGATTATTTGAACCGGTTGTTTGAACCGGTAAATGGAATCGTAAACCAGCTAGCACAATTAGAGGAAGCGAGAATTGCGGGTGAGCGTGTTTTTACATTAATGGATGAACCTGGGATTCCGTTAACTGGAGGCCAACGCTCCCGTTTTCACGGAGATGTAGCGTTTGAGGACGTGTCATTTGCATATGAAGAAGATCAGCTTGTACTGAAACATATTACGTTTTCTGCGAAAAAAGGAGAGACAGTGGCTTTCGTCGGCCATACAGGTTCAGGAAAAAGCTCGATTATGAATATTCTCTTTCGTTTCTATGATCATCAAACTGGAAAAATAACTGTGGACGGAATAGACATTCACACGATGACCAAGCAGGAATTAAGAGAGCATATGGCCATTGTTCTGCAAGATCCTTTTCTATTCACAGGTACGATTGCCAGTAATGTGAGTATGAATGATCCTAAAATAAGCAGACAGCAAATCATCGAGGCACTTGAAAAAGTAGGAGCATCCGATTTGCTTAGGACACTGCCTAATGGTATCGATGAAGAGGTGAATGAAAAAGGAAGCACGTTGTCGTCAGGTCAAAGGCAATTAATCTCGTTTGCCCGTGCACTTGTCTTTAACCCACCTATCTTGATATTAGATGAAGCAACAGCGAATATCGATACGGAGACAGAAGAAGTCATCCAACGAGCGCTGGAAGTTGTAAAAGAAGGTCGGACAACATTCATCATTGCTCATAGATTATCGACCATCCGTGAAGCCGATCAAATTCTTGTCCTTAACCGTGGAGAAATTGCTGAGCAAGGAGATCATCAGCAATTGATGGATGTTCAAGGACGTTATTACCATATGTATCAGCTTCAAAAAGGAGCCATGAGAGATCCAGCTAGTTAATCTTAAATCAAAATTATTGGGCACCCTGATAGAAGACGGGGTGCCCTTTGTTTAAAACTATGTTTCTATCGCATTTGACTATTCATATTCTCCAATCCCAACACGGTATTTAAAAAACTTTTCATTGAACAACTCATTATACGTAAACCAAGCTGTATTTCCTACCGTAATTTTTGATGTGTTTTCTGGGAGCATATTCAAGTCGTAAACTACTTTTTCTGTGGCTATTCCATCTGGTAAATAGGTAGGACAGAATATCGTCCAGTTTAGCTGGCTTTTTTTCAAAGATAAATAAGCTGACAGATGGTCTTCCGCTGCTGTCGTGCTTTTTCGACGCGATTCATTGGACAGGAAGCGATAAACATCAGGTTGGGAACGAGCTTGCAATATTCCGGCTGTTCCGATAGACACAATCCTATCCACATTTGCTTTTTCCATCGCTTGTATAATGATCGGAATACCTTTGGAGAGGGTGTTGTTTTTATCCGTAGACAGTGCACTGAAAATAAGGTCAAAATCATTAGATATTACGTTCTGAACGTTTTGGTGATTTAATATATTGCCAGTGAATATTTGTAATTTCTTATGACTCTTGATGGATGGCGGTAGTTTTTCTGGAGACCGAACAAAGGCTGTTACTTCATGCCCGTCATTTAAAGCAAGTGCTAAGACTTCTTTTCCGACGCGCCCTGTAGCACCAAACAAGAGAATTTTCATAGATGTTTCTCCTTTCACGTAGATTTACCTCAAAAATAAATGGATTTATTTCAGTTCTAATAAAATGATATATTTTATAGTCTGACGTCGTAGATATTTACGCTTTTCTTTCCCTGAATGTGGGATCATTAACCTGATATAATTGAAGGGATATGCTAAAATCACTGTATAATGTAAAGGAGATTTTGCTATGTTTGAATATGTTGAAGCTGTTAGTCAATTCCTAAGGGAACCATTTATGAACGCAGCAAACAGTGTAGAGTCGATCCCTTTATTGTTTGCCTTTCTACTAGGATTAGTCGGGGCTCTAGCGCCGTGCCAGTTTTCTGGAAATATAAGCGCGATCACCCTTTATGGAACGAACTCATTAAAAAAAGGAATCTCTTGGACGGATACTGTATTCTACGTGCTAGGGAAAGTCGTCGCTTTTTCAAGTCTAGGATTCATTGTATTCCTCTTAGGTCAAGAATTTCAGAGGCAGCTTCCGTTATTCTTCGAGCCTATGAGAAAGGTACTCGGTCCGATCCTTATTATCATTGGTATATATATGCTTGGCCTGTTCTCTATGAGATGGAATCTTCATCTTTGGAAGCCAGCAAAAAAGAACACCCGTCGTGGTAAATGGGGTGCATTCATGCTTGGCTTCAGCTTTTCCCTTGGATTTTGTCCTACAATGTTTATTCTCTTTTTTGTGTTACTCATGCCTTTAACCTTAGCCACAGGATATGGTGCAGTCTTACCTAGTGTATTTGCTATAGGAACCTCTGTCCCGTTTTTGTTTGTTATTTTTGTTATTTGGTATTTAGGTTTAGGTGGCAAAGTGATGAAAAAAGGCCGGCGGCTCGGTCTGTATGTGCAAAGAACCGCGGGGATATTCATGATCTTTCTTGGCATAATGGATATTCTCACGTTTTGGTAAATTAATGTCTTGTTTCGTCTGTTAATAGGAAACCAGCCTCATGCAATGCCTGAACAGCATCATCTAAATCACGTTCAGACAAGGCTTCTATTGTGTGTAAATGAACCCCATCGGTCAGCTCAGATAAGTAGCTGGCCTTTGTTTGTTGTACTTTTCGAATAAATTGAAATACTTCCTTTCTATTATTTACCATAATACTGGCAGTAATATCCCCGTAAATAGGATGCTCTACTTTCACGTCTTTAACCCGCACGCCTTGATCTACTAATATTAATAGTTCTTCTTCCGTTTGTTCAGGCTTATGGTGACAGGCGACAATTCGCGAGAATGGTTCATTTAGTGGATTTGCGTCCTTCATCACGTAACCTTGGCTTGTTGCCATAATAGGAATGTTTTTAGCTTTTAACAATGAGATGTCTTGAACGATGACTTGGCGGCTTACATTTAAATGTTCAGCTAATTGTCCTCCTGTGAGGGGTTCTTCGTGGTTAGTCAGGAGCAAGATAATTTCGCTTCGTCGTTCATCGCCAAACCATTTCTTTTTGTTCCTCATGTAACGTCCTCCTATTCTTTCGCAATGTCTATTATTTTTTCCGCGACATATGCTAGCTCCTCTGACGTAGTATCATAACCAAAAGATATCCGGAAAAAACGTAATCGCTCTTGTTCAGTAGAGTAAATCGCATTCATAGCAGATGAAGAATCTAATTTATTTGATTGGCAAGCACTTCCAGTTGATATGCAAATTTGAAATCGGTCTAATGAGAGTAACATATATTGTCCTTGGACTCCTTTGATAGATAACCCAAGAATATTGGGAAGTTGCATAGAATCATCAGAAAGCCCTTCGATATGTAACCGGTCACGAATAGGTGTTAACGAATCAATAAAGTTCTTTCGGAGCTGCCACGCATTAGCTCTTTTTTCTTCAAGGTGTTCATACATATCAATAGCTGCTTGAGTAAAGGCGGCAATCCCCGGTACATTTAATGTCCCTGGTCGGAACCCTTCTTGATGAGAGGTTAAAGGGTGAACGGGAGACCAGTCCACATTCTTAGACATAACCACCGCACCAACTCCTTTTGGACCACGAATTTTATGACTAGAAATAGACAAAGCATCTAAGTAAGAGTTTCCCATATGAATGGGAATCTTTCCAAATGACTGCACACAATCACTATGGAAAACGATTCCGTTCTCTATAAACCATTCACCAAAACTGGCAAGGGGCTGTATAACTCCAATTTCAGAATTGACGTGTTGAATAGAAGCTAAAAAAGTATCGGGACGAGTGGCGCTTTTTATATCTTCTAATGATACAAGCCCATTCGTATTAACAGGCAAATAAGTAACTTCTACTCCGTTTTCTTCTAATGTCCGAAAAAAAGAATGGACAGTGGGATGTTCGATAGATGATGTTATTACGTGATTTCCACGATGTTTATGAGATAAATAAAGACTTTGTAATGCGAGATCATTTGACTCTGATCCGCCACTTGTAAAAAAGACGTCTCCATAGTCCATCCCTACAAACTTAGCCAGTTGTTTTTTACAAGTGATGAACAGCTGTGAAGCTTGTTCACCAGCTTCATGAAGACTACTAGCATTTGCGAAGTAATCTTCATTTGCTTTAATCCACGTTTTCATTGCAGAAGATGAGATAGGAGTGGTTGCGGCATGATCCAAATATATCATGAAATACCTACTTTCATAAATGTCTTGTCTTTATTTTAAATATATGTAAATATAGGTGTCAAGACAGATGTAAAGGATATGAGAATTTAAATGCATACAACAGACGTATTAATTATTGGCGGAGGCCTTGCTGCGCTTATGACGGCCTTGAAACTGGTAGAAGATAAGAAAGTGACAATAATTACGAAAGGTGTTAAAGAGTCAGGCAACTCTTGGAAAGCCCAAGGAGGCATTGCGGCTGCCCTGAATCGAAATGATTCGTCTGATCTTCACGAAATGGATACTCTTCAAGCGGGGTGTTACATAAATAACCGAAAAATAGTTCATATCCTTGTGCAGGAAGGTCCTGAAAGACTTCATCATTGGATGCGTAAAGGACTATCTTTTGACAGAGACCAGACAGGTAAAATGATTTTTGGACAAGAAGGAGCTCATACTAAAAGAAGAATTATTCATGCTGGGGGAGACCAAACGGGAAAAAAGACGATGGAATTCTTCATGAACGCTTTGAATAATCGAGTAGAATTGATTGAGAATCTGACAGCAGTGGATCTTATTACCGATCATAATTCTTGTATAGGGGCTTCCTTTATGAATGATAAAGGAGAAATAACCACGATATATGCTCAACAGACAGTGTTAGCTACAGGTGGAATAGGGGGCCTTTTTCTTGAAACAAGTAATGAATGTGATCTTGTAGGTGATGGGATAGCTATGGCATATCGTGCAGGGGCAAACGTTCGTCATTTAGAGTATATCCAATTTCATCCTACGCTCATTTTTTCACAAGGGAGAACTGTTGGTTTAGCTTCAGAAGCATTACGTGGAGAAGGGGCGGTGATAGTTAATCAAGAGGGTTTACCAGTGATGAAGGGTATTCATCCACTAGGTGATTTGGCTCCAAGGGATATTGTGGCCAGAACTCTTTACAAGCGGATTCAAGAAGGAGAACGATTGTACCTTGATATTACTCCTGTTGATCTTTTCTCTAGACGTTTCCCCCAGATCACTGCTTTATGTAAGCAAGGCGGAATCGATTGGAAGAACGGAAGGATTCCTATTTGTCCAGGTGCTCACTTTCATATGGGGGGGATTGAGACCAATGAACACGGTCAAACAAAAGTGCCAGGATTATTTGCTGTTGGTGAAGCCGCATGTAATGGTGTTCACGGGGCAAACCGACTAGCGAGTAATTCACTTTTGGAAGCGATTGTATTTGGGGAACGAGCAGGGGAGTCCATTTTGAGAAATGAACTTCATCCTAATAATTTTAGAAGCTTAAAACGACTGCACTCATCTTATGCTCACCCAATGCAACTGCCACTTAAAGAAGAAATCCGCCAACGTGTCTCGGATGCATTGGGTGTCGTGAGGAACGAACAGAAATTAACCGGATTCATCACCTGGTTAAATAAATATGGCGTATGCAAATGGATTGACCAAACTCGATCGGCTAGAAACAGGGAAGATATAGAAACGGAGAATATGATGATTACGGCTTATTTAACTGCACAATCTGCACTATCAAATAAACAGAGCTGTGGTGCTCATTATATAGAAGAAGTAAAGGGGACGAACAATGATGAACAAACTTTTGCTGAAACAACAGTTGGCTAATTTTTTTCAAGAAGATTTAGGTTTTGGAGATATGACGTCACAAGCTATATTTGATAATGAGTTAGGAGAAGCGGTATTCGTTGCGAAAGCACCGGGTATCTTTTGTGGCGAACAGATTATTTCAACAGCGTATCATCTTTTTTCTCAAGACATCTTGGTAGATATCTTCAAGCGAGATGGTGAATCGGTAGAGGTCGGTGATGTGATTGCTAAGGTATCAGGGCCTGTGACCGATCTGTTAAGTGGTGAGAGAGTGACCTTGAACCTCATTCAACGCTTGTCAGGAATAGCAACTCTGACAGCAGAGGCAGTGCATGAAGTTAAAGGAACGGGAGTGAAGATCAGCGATACAAGAAAAACGACGCCTGGACTTCGGATGCTAGAAAAATATGCGGTTCAGTGCGGTGGAGGATCAAATCATCGATTGAGACTAGATGACGCGATCTTAATCAAAGATAATCACATTGCTCAAGCAGGTTCAGTGACTGCTGCCATTCGAAAAGTCAGAAAAAAAGTTGGACATATGATGAAAGTAGAGATTGAAGTGGAAACGTTCGATCAATTAATGGAAGCAATTAAAGAGACTCCTGACGTCATTATGCTAGATAATTGTTCTGTAGAGCAAACAGCGGAGTGGTGCAAGATGATTCCACCACATGTCTTAGTAGAAATTTCAGGAGGAATTACGGTCGATCAGCTTAATAACTATGCCAATTCAGGAGTTCATATCATTTCCATGGGGGGATTAACTCATTCAGCTAAAGCCATGGATATTAGTTTAGACATACTTGTCAAGGAAGGAGCCAGCCATGTTTAATACAGATTTATTTCAGTCAGTACAACCTCAGTTACCAGATTCTTATAAAAGAGCAAGTGATGAAGAACTTATTTCTCGAGCCTACGAAAGAAAGCATTTATTAGGAGAAGACCTTTTTGTCCCTGGACACCATTATCAAAAGGATGATGTAATACGATTTGCTGATGAAACAGGAGATTCTCTTCAATTGGCTCAAGTATCGGCTAACAATCAACGAGCTCCTTTCATTGTATTTTGTGGCGTTCACTTCATGGCTGAAACGGCAGATATCCTCACTAGTCCCCACCAATCTGTGATTTTACCTGATATGCGTGCAGGTTGTTCCATGGCAGACATGGCTGACAAAGACCAGACTGAACGAGCTTGGAATCACCTGATTGATCTCTTTGGTGATACGATCATCCCGCTTACTTATGTAAATTCATCAGCAGAAATTAAAGCCTTTGTAGGTCGGCACGGAGGCGCAACGGTCACTTCTTCTAATGCCAAAAAAATGCTTCAGTGGGCCTTTGCACAGAAAAAAAGAATCTTATTTTTACCAGATCAGCACCTAGGCAGAAATACAGCATATGATTTAGGTATTTCTCTAGAAGAAATGGTTGTGTGGGATCCTATTCATGACCGAATAGAACAAGGGGCGGACCTAAACCAAGTAAAGATGATTTTATGGAAAGGACACTGCTCAGTACACGAAAACTTCAGGATAGATCATATTAGACACCTTCGCGAAAACGAACCAGACAGGAAAATTCTTGTGCACCCCGAGTGCACTTGGGAAGTGACCCAAGCCGCTGATTTAGCCGGTTCAACCAGATTTATTATTGAGCAAGTAGAAAAGGCAGCAATAGGTTCCAAATGGTCTATTGGAACAGAAATGAATTT
Source organism: Salipaludibacillus keqinensis (assembly GCF_003226325.1). Taxonomy (GTDB): domain Bacteria; phylum Bacillota; class Bacilli; order Bacillales; family Salisediminibacteriaceae; genus Salipaludibacillus; species Salipaludibacillus keqinensis. The sequence continues at coordinate 122,492 of NZ_PDOD01000001.1, forward strand.
AGTGAAAAGATTACAATCAAATCACCCGGAACAATCAATTACATCACTAAATCCTGAAATGTGTCCGTGTTTAACGATGAATCGAATTGACTTACCTCACTTTGTTTGGGCTTTGGATGAAATCTTTGCTGGCAGATTAACAAATCAAATTAAAGTAGAAGAATCTATAGCGAAACATGCTAAGCTGGCGATTGATCGAATGCTGGGTGTATAAGAACAGACATGCACAGCATCCTGTTGTGCATGTCTTCACAAATTTTATAATATTATAAATATATTTACAATTCAAAATCTATTCCTTATAATTAACTTAGTTAGTCTGATTAAAATCTGAACGATTGCTCAGTCAGGTTTTATTTTTGCTCATTTGTGTAAGCCCTTACATTTAATTAGAGGAGTGGAGAGATGGATTTTACATTGACGAAAGAGCAAACGATGATTCGGGATATGGTGCGTGATTTCGCCCAAAAAGAAATTGCCCCTATTGCAGAGGAAGTAGATCGAACGGAACGATTTCCGGTAGAAAATTTTAAAAAAATGGGAGAGTTAGGTCTTTTAGGCATACCTTTTCCTGAAGAATATGGCGGATCGGGTGGCGATACAACTTCTTATATTTTAGCAGTAGAAGAAATAGGAAAAGCCTGTGGAAGTACAGGTTTGAGCTATGCCGCAGCGGTATCGCTCGGTGCGTCACCTATTTACGCCTTTGGAACGGAAGAGCAAAAACGGGAGCACCTCGTTCCTTTAGCTAAAGGAGAGAGTCTTGGTGCCTTTGGTCTTACAGAGCCTAATGCAGGATCAGATGCTGGAGGAACGAGAACGAAAGCAGTATTGAAAGGTGACAGGTATGTGATTAATGGAGAGAAATGTTGGATTACTAATGCCAGTTTTGCCCGCACAGTTATTGTCACTGCTATAAATGGAGTGGACGATAGAGGTAAGAAGAAGATTTCTGCATTTATCGTCCCTACAGATGCGCGGGGCCTGACTATTCGAAGTGAATACGAAAAAATGGGAGTCAGAGGATCAAATACGACCGAATTAGTACTGGAGGATGTGGAAGTCCCTGAAGAAAATATTTTAGGAGACCCTAACAAAGGGTTTCATCAATTTCTTTATACGTTAGACGGAGGTAGAATCTCTATTGCAGCCCTCGCTTTAGGTATTGGAAGGGCAGCTTATGATTCAGCTTTAAAATATAGTAAAGAGCGAAAACAATTTGGAAAGCTGATAGGCAGCTTTCAAGCAATCCAATTCAAACTGGCAGATATGGCAATGGAGCTGGAACTAGCAAGCAATATGATCTATAAAGCTGCTTGGTTAAAAGATCACAACAAACCTTTTAAAAAAGAAGCGGCTATGGCTAAGTTATTCGCTTCCGAGACAGCCACTAGAGCGTGTAATCAATCTTTGCAAATACACGGGGGATACGGATATATGCGAGAGTATCACATTGAGCGCTATTTACGTGATGCGAAGCTGATGGAAATAGGTGAAGGTACCTCGGAAATTCAACGTTTAGTGATTGCCCGGGAAATAGGTTGTCCTAGAAATTAGTCTCAGCTAAGTTATTGCTTATAATTATTTGAGGAGGTTTTGTATGATCAAGAAAATACTTATAGCTAATCGGGGCGAGATTGCCTGTCGAATTATTAAAACGTGTGAAAAACTAGGCATTCAATCTGTGGCCATTTATTCAGAAGCAGATCAGTATAGCATGCATGTAGAACTGGCATCTGAAAGTTATTTAGTCGGGGGAGCCCGAGTGAATGAAAGCTACTTGAACCAAGATAACATTTTGAATATTGCAAAAAAATCAGGGGCTGACGCTATTCATCCTGGTTATGGGTTTTTATCTGAACATGCAGGGTTTGCAAGAAGAGTGATTGAAGAGGGAATGGTCTTTATCGGGCCAACTCCTGAAGCGATTGAGCAAATGGGTGATAAAGTTCAATCACGAGAAGTGATGAAACAAGCCAACGTGCCGGTTGTTCCTGGTGTTACCCTGACTGATATAGAAGAGAATACGGTCATAAAAGCATGCCGAGAAATCGGGTTTCCCATTATGGTCAAAGCCGCTTCTGGTGGTGGAGGAATAGGAATGCAAAAAGTGGATCATGAGGATGAAGTGATGCGAGCGGTCCAATCAGTGGTGAAGAAATCAGAGACTTTCTTTGGATCGTCACAAATTTTTCTTGAAAAATATATAGAGAAGCCACGACATATTGAAGCGCAAATTGCCGGAGATGACCATGGAAATATTATCTCTTTAGGGAGCCGTGATTGTTCGATTCAGCGAAGACACCAAAAGATTATTGAAGAAGCTCCTGCCCCGCATTTTTCCGAACAGGCTAATCATCAATTACTGAATGAAGCAGTGAAAGCTGGTGAGGCTTTAGGATATACAAATGTAGGTACTGTTGAATTTTTAGTAGATGATAAAGAGAATATTTATTTTCTTGAAATGAACACAAGATTACAAGTAGAGCATCCGGTAACAGAGGAAACGACAGGGATTGACTTGGTTGAGTGGCAAATAAGATTATCAGAAAAGCAAATGATATCGACTTTAAATCGAAGAGAATCGAAAGCTGTACATGCTATAGAAGTAAGGATCTATGCTGAAGATCCGAAAACATTTTTTCCGTCACCAGGAACAATTAGTGAATGGATCTTCCCTGAAATGGAAGGGATAAGATATGATTTCGGTGTGCGCTCCGGAACTGTCGTTACACCATATTACGATCCTATGATTGGAAAAGTCATTGCTTATGCAGGATCTCGTGGTGCCTGTATCGAACTTATGAATAAATGCTTATCCAATGCTACTGTAGAAGGAATTAAAACGAATATACCAATGCTGTTGAAGTCATTGGAAGACCACCGATTTAAAGAAGGTAATGTGACAACTCACTTTGTACAACAACTGTAGATGATATCAATGGAGGAGAGATTAACAATGAAGAAAGTACAAACAACAATGGCAGGGAACGTTTGGAAAATTCAAGTTTCTGTAGGTGATGAAGTTAAAATGGGAGATGAGGTCGTCATTTTAGAATCAATGAAAATGGAAATTCCTATTTCAGCCGAAGAAGAAGGAATTGTAGATGAAATCATTGTGGAAGAAGGAACCTTTGTTAATGAAGAGGATGTTTTATTAACTTTAAAATGATTGAGAGTGGTCCAGATGAATCTTCCTAAACGAGTGACATTAAAAGAAGTAGGCCCGAGAGACGGATTACAAAATGAAAAAAAATTTGTCACCACAGAACAAAAAGTGGAATGGATCAATCAATTGAGTGAAAGTGGCCTCTCGCACATTGAAGTTAGTTCGTTTGTTCATCCAAAATGGATTCCAGCTTTATCTGATGCTGAGCAAGTATTCCAGCAAATTCATCGTCATTCAGGTGTGACCTATTCAGCGCTCATTCCAAATATTAAAGGAGCAGAGCGGGCACTTCAAGTAGGAGTAGACGAGTTTGCTGTCTTCATGTCTGCTAGTGAAACTCATAATCGAAAGAACATTAATAAGTCGATTGAAGACACTTATTCAGTATTAAAAGAAGTGGCGAATGAAGGGAAATCAGCTAGAAAGAACGTTAGAGGATATGTCTCGACGGTATTTGGCTGTCCCTACGACGGTCACGTATCTTTAGAAGAAGTGAAGAAAATCTGCGATAAACTCTTTTCTATCGGGGTTTATGAGATCTCTTTAGGAGATACCATTGGTGTTGCAAATCCTCAACAAGTAGAAGAAGTGATCAAGGAAGTAAAAAAAGAGTTCGGTGTAGACCGGTTCGCTCTTCACTTTCATGACACGCGGGGCATGGCATTGGCGAATACTTTAGTGGGCCTTCAATTAGGAGTGAAGATATTTGATGGGTCCATTGGCGGTCTGGGGGGCTGTCCCTATGCAAAAGGGGCCAGTGGGAATGTTGCTAGTGAAGATTTATTATTTATGCTCCATGAGATGGGGATCGAAACAGGTGTCGATGCAAAATCATTTTTGAAAGCGGCTACATTCATTGAAGACGTATTACAGAAAACTCTCCCAAGTCATCAATTAAAAATAGCAGAGGGGATGTCTTAACTATGGCAGTCGTGTTAAGCCACGTTGAAGATCATGTAGGAAAGCTGACTTTAAATCGTCCTGAAGCAGCAAATGCCTTTTCCCTTGAGATGCTTCGCGAACTTATGAACCATTTACAAGAATGGAAAAATGAGCGGGATATACGTGTGCTTCTTTTAACAGGGGCAGGTGAAAAGGTCTTTTCAGCAGGAGCCGATCTGAAAGAAAGAGCAAACATGAATGAAGATGAAGTCCGTGAAGCAGTGGGCCTTATTCGTAAAGTGGTTCAAAGTGTGCATGAATTTCCTAAACCTGTCATTTGTGCGATTAATGGAGCAGCTATTGGTGGAGGTTTAGAATTGGCGTTAGCCTGTGACTTAAGAATCGCCTCTGAAAATGCCAGTTTTGCTCTATCAGAAACAGGTCTTGGAATCATACCTGGTGCTGGAGGAACTCAAAGGTTACCACGGCTAATTGGGGTGCATAAAGCGAAAGAAATGATTTATACTGGCAGGCGTTTAACAGCAACAGAAGCATTACAAGAAGGTCTTCTCTTAAAAGTCACTTATCGAAAAGAATTGCAGGATGTGGGAATGGACTTGGCTTATGATGTTAGTCAGAGGGCTCCTCTAGCTAATAGCTTGGCGAAGCAGGCTATTAACCAAGGAATAGAGACGGATTTAGAACATGGGATGGAAATAGAAGCAGAAGCTTACGAAAAAATCATTCCAACGAAAGATCGGTTAGAAGGGTTAGCAGCTTTCAAAGAAAAGAGATCGCCTAAATTTACAGGTGAGTAGTTTGAGCTATTCGATGAAGGAGTGACATAAATGATTTTAAACCGGAGCTGGGAAGAACGGGTAAATACGATTGAAAAAGGAGGACCAGATAAATATCATGAAGCGAATGAAGCAAAAGGGAAGCTTTTTGTTAGAAATCGATTAGCTTTGCTCTTTGATCACGGAGAGTGGCGAGAGGACGGGAAATTTGCAAATGGCGATGCGGAAGGACTACCTGCAGATGGAGTCATCACAGCTATTGGAAAGATTCAAGGGAAAACCGCGTGCGTGATGGCAAATGACTCCACCGTTAAAGCAGGATCTTGGGGAGCAAAAACGGTCGAAAAGATTATCCGGATCCAAGAGACAGCGGAAAAATTAAAAGTGCCTCTGTTTTATTTAGTGGATTCTGCTGGTGCTAGAATTACAGACCAGATTGAGATGTTTCCAGGACGGCGAGGGGCTGGGAAAATATTTTATAATCAAGTCAAACTGTCAGGGATGATCCCACAAATTTGTTTGTTATTCGGACCTTCCGCTGCAGGAGGAGCTTATATCCCAGCTTTTTGCGATGTGGTAATGATGGTAGACGGAAACGCGTCCATGTACTTAGGTTCTCCACGAATGGCAGAGATGGTTATTGGTGAAAAAGTTTCATTAGAAGAAATGGGTGGTGCTAAAATGCATTGTTCCATTTCTGGGTGTGGCGACGTTCTGGTAAAATCAGAAGAAGAAGCCATTGAGCAGGCCAAAAAATACATTTCTTATTTTCCGTCTAATTTTGAACAAAAAACCGATAATCAAGACTCCCGTGAACCTATGGTGCTTGAAAAGTCTCTAAGTGACTTAATCCCCGAAAATCAAAATGCACCTTTTGATATGCACCAGTTTATAAAAGGGTTAATTGATGAGAACAGTTTCTTTGAAATGAAAGCATTATTCGCAAAGGAACTCATCACTGGATTTGCAAGAATCGATGGAAAGCCAGTAGGAATCATCGCTAATCAGCCGAAACAAAAAGGTGGCGTATTATTTCATGATTCAGCTGATAAAGCAGCGAGATTCATCACCTTGTGTGATGCTTACCATATTCCACTATTATTCTTAGCAGATGTCCCTGGTTTCATGATCGGAACAAGGGTGGAAAAAGCAGGTATTATAAGACACGGAGCCAAAATGATATCGGCCATGTCTGAAGCGACTGTACCTAAAATTTCTGTCGTTGTTAGAAAAGCTTATGGTGCCGGACTTTATGCTATGGCAGGTCCAGCTTTTGAACCAGACTGCTGTATTGCGCTTCCGTCCGCCCAAATTGCTGTTATGGGACCTGAAGCTGCAGTAAATGCAGTGTATGCAAATAAAATTCAATCCCTTCCAGAAGAAGAACGTCCGGCATTTATTCAAGAAAAACGAAAGGAGTATCAGGAAAATATTGATATCTATCGTTTAGCTTCGGAGTTAATTGTTGATGCAATCGTGCCAGCTGATGAATTAAGAGAAGAATTAGTAAATCGATTTGATATGTACGGTTCCAAAAAACAGATCTTTTCTGATGGAAAACATCCTGTTTATCCTGTTTAGAAGGGGGAAGCACATTGAAACAAGTGTATGAATCGTTTGAAGATGCAGTAGAGGAAATTCATGACGGAGCTACCCTATTAGTAGGAGGATTTGGGTTATGCGGCATTCCTGAAAACTTAATTAAAGCACTTAGAAAAAAAGACGTTAAAAATTTAACGATTGTATCAAACAATTGTGGAGTAGATGACTGGGGACTCGGTCTTTTACTGAAAAATAAACAAATTGATAAAATATATGCTTCGTACGTTGGCGAAAATAAAGAATTCGAAAGGCAAGTGTTGGCTGGTGAATTAGAAGTTGAATTAATTCCTCAAGGAACATTGGCTGAACGGCTTCGCGCTGGAGGCGCAGGCATTCCTGCATTCTACACTCCAGCAGGAGTGGGAACGAAAATTGCTGAGGGAAAAGAAACAAGAGTATTCGATGGTAAAGAATACGTGTTGGAAAAGGCGATTAAAGGAGACTTTAGTCTTGTTCGAGCCCACAAAGGTGATAGTTATGGCAATTTAATTTATCGGAAGACAGCACAGAACTTCAACCCAATGATCGCTGCGGCAGGTAAAATAACCATTGCTGAAGTAGAGCACTTAGTTAACCCAGGCCAGTTGAATCCGGAACAAGTTCATACGCCTAGTATTTATGTCAATAAGCTTATTCAAGGTGATCAAGAAAACAGGATTGAACGAAAAACGGTCAAGCAAAACTAAAGGAGGGGTGAACTCCATGAGTGTCGATCGAACAGCGATGCGTGAAAAAATTGCAATGCGAGCTGAAAAAGAAATTCATGATGGAGATTATGTAAATTTAGGGATTGGTATGCCTACCATGGTAGCAAACTATATTACCGATAATAAACAAGTGATGCTTCAATCAGAAAATGGGTTACTCGGGATTGGTCCTTATCCAAAGGAAGCTGATTTGGATGCTGATCTAATCAACGCTGGGAAAGAAACTGTTACAGCCATTGACGGCTCAGCATACTTCAGCAGTGCAGAATCATTCGCTATGATCCGCGGGGGGCATATTGATGTGGCTATCCTTGGGGCCATGGAAGTAGCAGAAAATGGAGACTTAGCGAATTGGATGATACCCGGAAAGATGATAAAAGGGATGGGTGGAGCGATGGATCTTGTTCATGGCGCAAAAAAAGTTGTGATCATCATGGAACACGTCAATCGCGCAGGGGAGCCGAAAATATTGAAAGAATGTCAACTCCCTCTCACAGGAAAGCAAGTCGTTGATCGGATTATCACGGATAGGGCAGTCATAGATGTAACGAAGAAGGGGTTAGCCTTAGTAGAAATTTTAGATGGCAGTTCATTCGAAGACATCCAATCCATCACGGGCGCGACATTAGAAAATGCCCTTTAATTATTTAATTATCAGGTTCACTTTATATTGAGATTAATGGGCTCTGCGAAAACTTCCTTTCGCGGGGCTTTACTTCCTTACTTTAAAGGCCATAAAGGGAGAATGTGTCTTTCTCTCAACTAGATAGAAAACGGGTGCTATCCAACGTCAACGTTTTTAAGTAACCAATCTTAAAAGAACCTCATGAATAGGTTCTTTTTTATTTTTTTGAAAAGGAAATTGTAAAACTGCGTTTATTTATGTCGATTTTTATCGACTTATATTTTTATTAGAAGTATAATAAATGATATTAATGGCGTAGGAGGAAAGCATTATGACAACGTTTTTATCTATGTTTCAAAAGAAATCAGGGGAAAGTAAGAATGGTCGAAAAATTATACCATCTTCAGAAGAGGCAAATGTAGAATTAAGCCCACCGAATGAAACAATTCGACAACAACTAAGTTTAATTAATCTCACAAAAGGTGATTTAATTGTTGCCCAACAATTACACCCGCATGTGGAAGAACGTATTAATGACCTTGTAGAAGATTTTTATTCCTACGTGTTAAATATCCCCTCATTAAAAGAGAAAATTCATACTTATAGTTCCACAGAACGTTTAAAACAAACATTGAGTGTGCACATTATAGAAATGTTTACCGGGAAGATGGATGCGGATTTTTTCTTGAAACGAGAAAAAATTGCGAAAATGCATTTTTATATAGGGTTAACCTCCAAATGGTATATGGGCTCCTTTCAAAGCTTGCTTATATCATTAATTAAAATGATAAAAGAAATTTATCCGCATGATGAGGATCAGCTAAGAGCTATTGAAGTGGTCACTCGTATATTGAATTTTGAACAACAGTTAGTCTTGGAAAGTTATGATCAAGAAACGTTAAAAGATAAAGAAAAGAGTCATGATCAAATTAAAAATGAGTTAAAAAATAAAATCACGGAAGTAACAGAAGAATTAGCAGCTTTATCTCAACAAACTACAGCGTCTGTAGGAGAACTTATATTTAACAGTACAGAAGTGAGCGGTATAGTGGCGGAAAGTTCAACCAAATCGAAACAAACGAAACTAGAAGCAATCAAAGGTCAAGAAAAAATGGACCGATTTTCTAAGCAAATATCAAAATTACGAGAGAGCTCTTCAACTATGGGATTATTGACAATAAAGCTAACAGAATCCTCTGGGGAAATTGAGCGAGTTATTGGAATTGTTAAAAATATTGCAGATCAGACAAATTTATTAGCGTTGAACTCAGCGATTGAAGCAGCTAGAGCTGGCGAGCATGGTCGAGGCTTTGCCGTGGTGGCAAATGAAGTTCGAAAGTTGTCCGAACAAACCAAACAGTCTGTAGAAACAATCGAATCTTTAGTGAAAACTTCATCCTCCTATATTGTACAAGCCAATGAGTCTATTGGTGATGTGAGCAGCCTCGTAGAAGTGGGTGTGGAGGAAAGTGAGCAAATGAGTGAATCGTTTGAAAGCATATCAGATTCCCTGCAAGAGAGCATCCAAGTAGTAAATCAAGTAGAAGAGGAGTTTCATTCACTTGTGTCTGTTATAAAAGAAATTGGAGAAGCTTCAAGCAAGGTGGCCTCGTCTGCTGAAAAATTAAATGAAACTGCAAGAGACGCCTGATAAGTACACCACTGCATTGTTTATTCCTTTTTAAGTATAATGAAGATCTTATTGGTAATTTGGGCTTTGTTTGTACTAAAACCCTTTAGTACCAAGGTTCGATTATCAGCTTTTCATCCCGCTACTAAATATTACTAGAAGTTCTTGTACATAGCTCCTGTCGAATGATACAAACTATGCTTACGACAGGAGGTGAGAAACATGGCGAACAACAACAGTTCAAATCAATTAGTTGTACCTGGAGTACAACAAGCATTGGACCAAATGAAGTATGAGATTGCTCAAGAATTTGGAGTACAACTAGGTCCTGACTCAACTGCTCGCTCTAACGGGTCTGTTGGAGGAGAAATCACAAAGCGTTTAGTACAAATGGCTGAACAGCAATTCAACGGTCAACAAAAATAACACAACTGAATACATGGCTGTAAGGAATGGAGAAATCCATTCCTTTTTACTATGTTTAAAAAGGATTACAAATAAAAAAGGCCCCTCGTGGAAAGGGGCTTTGGTAATGAAAGAACACAGAGTTAAATCTTAATTAACGAATACGCTGCTCATCTTCTGGATCGAAGAAGTGGCATTTGTTCATGTCAAAAGCTAATTCTAATTTATTGCCGCTCGTTACGTCTGTACGTGAATCTACACGAGCAATGAAATCTTGATCCTCTACTTTAGAGTAAAGGTAAGATTCTGCACCCATAAGTTCAGCTACGTCGATTGTGGCTTCAAACTTAGAATTCTCAGATGCATCTAAGAATACGGGTTCATCATGAATATCTTCTGGACGAATACCTAAAATAAGTTCTTTATTGTTATATTTTTCAAGCATTTTCATTTTTCCTTGAGGAACTTTCACTGGGAATTCGCCTAAGTAGAAATTGCCATCTTTTAACGTTCCATTTAAGAAGTTCATCGCTGGAGATCCGATAAATCCACCCACGAATACGTTCTCAGGGAAATCATAAATGTCTTTTGGCGCGCCAACTTGCTGAATGAATCCGTCTTTCATAACAACAATTCGTGATGCCATTGTCATCGCTTCTGTTTGGTCATGCGTTACGTAAATAGTCGTTGTTTGTAAACGATGGTGAAGTTTAATAATTTCAGCACGCATGGCTACACGAAGCTTTGCATCCAAGTTAGATAATGGCTCATCCATTAAGAATACTTTTGGATTACGCACAATTGCTCGGCCTAGTGCCACACGTTGACGTTGACCACCAGACATAGCTTTTGGTTTACGATCAAGCATTTCAGTTAAGCCTAAAATTCGGGCTGCATCTCGAACACGCTTGTCAATATCTTCCTTTTTGAATTTGCGAAGTTTTAATCCAAAGGCCATGTTCTCATAAACGTTCATATGAGGATAAAGAGCATAGTTTTGGAATACCATTGCGATGTCACGATCTTTTGGCGCTACATCATTTACTTTGTTTTCTCCGATATATAAAGACCCTTTAGAAATATCTTCAAGACCTGCTACCATTCGAAGTGTCGTTGATTTCCCGCAACCAGACGGACCAACGAATACGATAAATTCTTTGTCTTCAATGTCAAGGTTGAAGTCTGTTACTGCTTGTACATCACCGTCATAAATTTTGTAAAGATTTTCAAACTTAATATCTGCCATGAAAAAAACCTCCTGAGTCATTTAACTTATTAGTTAAGCACTGATTACAGTGTATATTGAAAGGGCTTTCAAATCTATTGACGAAGTGCACAAAAAAAAGAAACCGTTTTTGTGCAATGTGCAAACGATTTCAATGGTGGACGAGATATGCATGAATTATGACTCAAATGAGACGAGCATCAGGTAAACTGCAACAGCATTAGGGAACTGTTTGATATCAATCGAAGTCTTCTCAATGAATTTATCTACTCTGTATTGTAAGGTGTTTCGATGCATGTACAATTTTTTGGCAGCTAGCGAAGCATTCATATTGCACTCCAAATACGTTTTCACTGATTCTAACAACGTCTTGTCATTCATTACAGGCTTAATCATTTTATTCATCATTTGCAAACTGGACGGTGGTAAATTGTGCAACAAAAAATAATTGGTAATATCTTGTTCGATAAAGAAAGACTTTCTCGGAAAACTTTTAATGACATTTGAAAATAAAGTGGTTTCCCATTCATACCTTTCGAAAATATCAGCGCAGGCTAGAATAGGTGAACCAATATATAACGATACTTTAACAAAAAAGTCAGCCGTAATCGTATCAATAATTGACTGCACCGAAAGATCTTCATCGAACTCAGAATTAATCTGTTGTATGATTACAGCCTCTTTAATGGTTTTCCATAGAAGAGTCTTTGCTGATGGAAAAAGTCCTTGCACTGCTTCAGCAAACTCTTCTCTTTCAGGTAATTCTCCATTAATATGTAGATGAATGAACCGGACAGGTGTTGAGATAATTTTCTCTATTTCACCAATATCGATTTGTTTCTCATCGATCAGCCATTCATAAATAAGTCGGTCTTGACTGTCTTCTGGTACCAACTGAATTTCTTTCCCATCAAACAAGGTTTTCAGTAAGACAATTTCCTCCTCAGTGAGCTTTGTTTTATCAAGAATTAACTCACGATTCTCTGAGAGATGCAACGATAAACGGTTAGCATCGTGTAAATGATTATCTGAAATTGCGTGGGCATAATACCGTTGTAATCGATCATACATGGGTGGTACTTCCTTTCTGAAAATAATAGTTGAACCACGGTCTAATGGTCTTCATATACGTGATACAGCATTAAGTCATGAACACAAGAAGCTAAAAAGTCTTTATCTTTTTCTTCGATAGAAGGTGGAGAGAGCCAGTTAATTTGACCATCTTTATAGTACTTTCCCCGAAATAATGACCGCTGGTAATAGAATGAAAATTCCCACTCTTGATTGATCATATTGTTTTTAATTTCTTTTAATTGAAAATGAGTAATCATCGTTTATCCTCCTAAGGGGTATCGTAATTGTAGGAATATTTTTATCGTACCATGAAGGAGATATAGTTAAAAGAAAAGTTCAGTAGGGAGAAATAAACACGCTAGTCATTGATTTGAAAAGCAAGGATTGATTATGATTTAATTTGGGAATGGGAAATATGATACACCATAAAATGAAACAAGATAGTTACTTCTAAATGATAATGAACAACAGTTGTAAAAAGAGAGGGTATGACATGTTAAATGAACTAATGATACTTTTCATGCTTATGATAATCGGAGCTATTATTGGTGGCGGAACGAATGTGATCGCCATTCGTATGCTTTTCAGACCTTATCAGCCTATAATGATAGGATCTTTCCGTCTCCCATTTACACCTGGATTGATTCCAAAAAGAAGAGGAGAAATAGCAGAAAGTTTAGGTAAAACAGTGGAAGATCATTTAGTTACACCTGAAGGGATCCAGGAAAAACTTAATGATGGTGTGTTACTAAAAGAAATAGAAGAGCGACTATCTTTAGCTGTTCATGATCTCTTACAAGATGAACGTACGTTAGATGAATGGTTAGATCATCATTTAGAGAAAAAAGATCGAATGGTTCAGCTAAGAGCCTCGGTTGAAAAAGGGATAGAAGCGAAATTAATGTCGGTGTTTGCAGATTATAAAGTCCGTCCATTAAAGGAATGGATGCCTCTCACGTTACAAGAGCAAATAAAAACGAAAATTCCGGATGTTTCTAACAACATTTTAAAAAAGGCAGAAGATTATCTTCAGTCTGAAGACGGAAAAAGGCAAATGGATGAGATGGTCGCACGCTTCTTTCAATCAAAAGGTAGCGTGACAAGTATGTTTGGCAGAATGGCTAACCGTTTCTCATTATCTTCAACAATTTCCAGAGAAATCATTCGATTTTTAAATGAGCGTCATACGAAACAACTTTTAACCAAATTATTGATCAACGAATGGGAAGCGGTAGTTGAGAAATCGCCTTCGCAATTTATAGAAGACCAATGGATGGAAGAGAAAGTGCACAAACTGACGATGGCAATAGTAGGTCAAGCTCCGTTTGTAGGCGAATGGGGGCAACCTATGCGAGCGTGGAGTATAAAATATGAAAAGGTGATACAAGAAACGATTTTACCATCAATCATGGCATCCGCATCAACGATTTTGTCGCGTTATATAAAATCTATGATACGAAAGATTGGTATTCGTGAAATCGTCGTTGCGGAAGTGAACCAATTTCCTCTCGCTCGTTTGGAGTACATGTTATTGATGATTGCTAAGAGAGAATTAAAGATGATTGCTTTTTTAGGAGCGTTGATAGGAGCTCTCGTAGGCTTTTTTCAAGGTATTGTGATACTTTTTTTCATTTAATAAGTCTGTACGGGATGAATTCATATTTAATTCATGTTATAGTCGTTTAAGAGTCCACATACGTGCGAATTTAGATTTGTAAAACTGATTACTTGACTCAAACGTACGTATAAAATTGAAGGAGGACAATTGTAATGGCAAACCCATACGATAAGGCACACGAACTAGCAAAAGAAGTAAAAGAAAGTGAAGAATTCACGAAGTTACGTGATCTTCACAACGAAGTAAATGGAGATGAAGTAGCAAAGCGCATGCTGGACAATTTCCGCCAAGTGCAAATGGAACTTCAACAAAAGCAAATGCAAGGTGAACAAATCACTGAAGAAGAAATTCAAAATGCACAGAAGCAATTTGAACTTGTTCAACAGCACGAAGTGATTTCAAAGCTTATGGAAGAAGAGCAACGCATGAGCCAATTAGTTGGCGAATTAAATAAAATTATCACTGAGCCTCTTGAAGAACTCTACGGAGTTGACCAACAACAAGAAGGTTAATATAGGATTAGAAATGGTCAGGAGCCTGTTGGTTCCTGGCCCTTTTTTGTTCTAATACTTTGTCCTTACTCATATATAGTATCAATCATTGTAATTGAGGGGGAGGAACAACTATGGCATATCGCTTACTCGCCTTAGACATCGATGGAACCCTTTTAAAATCGAATCATCGGTTAACAAAGGAGACAAAAGAAGCCATTGATTATGTAAAGGATAAAGGTGTTTACATTACTTTAGCAACTGGAAGGTCATTTTTTTCAGCAAGAAAAGTAGCTAAATCATTGAAGCTTTCTTCACCATTTTTAATCACCCACGATGGAACGTTTTTGGCTGAAGATGTTAGTTCTCCCGTTTTTGAAAGGAGATTGAATGCAGAAAAGGTTTATCAAGTGGTAGATATTCTTGAGAATTATCATTGTCACTTTCGACTCTTCCACGAAAAATACGTCATAGCCAATAAAACTAAACAAAAAAGCCAGTTGATTTCAAGGGTGAATTTGCAAATGACAGATCCGCTGTTTTATCCAACGCATTATGTAGAATCTGTTAGCAATCGCTTGATTGATCAACCACTAAGCGTATTGAATATTCGAGTTCAATTTTGGAATAAACGTGAGCAAACGGATGCTTTGGAAGAACTTCAGGAAGCTTTGACAGGTGTAAGACTATTTTCTAGTATCGACGGAGAAATTCATATCACTCATGAAAGTACTTCCAAAGCGATTGCTCTTCAGAGTTTGGCTGACCGATTAGGAATAAAGGCTGAAGAATGTGTTGCGATCGGAGCAGATGAACGTGATCAAGATATGATCGCATTTGCGGGATTAGGAGTTGCTATGGGGCATGCACCTGCCTCAGTGAAAAAAATAGCCGACTGGGTGACACGTTCCAATGATCAAAGCGGGGTTGCTTATATGATAAAAGAAGGCTTTAGAAAACAGCTTCGTATTGAGGTGGAGCAAGTATAAAAGTAAGCTGTCTGCTTTTAAGCAGACAGCTTACTTTTATTAGTAGTGTCCTAATTCGTGTATCAGCTAAAATTCAATTATTAATTAGGATAATGAGATTGATTTCACTCTTCACATCAAATAAATCTCATAAAAAACAACAGCGCGACTTCTGTTTAATAAGCTCGTAAGACAATTGTGCTAATATACGAAAGAGCAGTTATAATAAGAGTACAGTAGTGGAAGGAGAGGATCAGATGGACGAACAAAAATTAACGAAACGTTTTGAACAAGCTTTAAAGGACCATAAAGATGGAACACCTCAACTATTTTTATATTCTTTAATGGATTTTTCTTTCGATTACCTTGAAGAAGAAGAAATAGTTGAGTTGAGCGCTCCAATATCTGAAGTGATGTATAATCCTGTCGGGTTTATACATGGAGGAATCATTACATATATGGCTGATACAGCAATGGGGCATTTGTGCGCGGCTTTTGGTGAACGTCCTTCAGTGTCTTTGGAATTGAAGACGCAATTTATCAAGACAGCAAAGACAGGAGAACTTAAAGCAAAAGCTTATTTCATTAAAAAAGGGAAACAAGTCCAATTCGTAGAGTGTATGATTCATGATGAACAGAATCAACTCTTAAGTAAAGTTACGGGAACGTTTTACACGATTTAAATAAACGATACAGAAAAAGGTTCCTTCAACTAAAAGCCGTTGAAGAAACCTCTTTTTGGTCGATGAATCCTTTATTGAAAGTTGTTAGTTACGGATGGAAGTGGACAAGTCCTCCCGAAGATTTAGTGACCCGACTAGGGTAATCCATTAGATTTTCAGCTTGCAATCTCTCCACTCCTTTTTCAGAAGCTTCTTTATCATCCCCTGCTTCGATCACTTCGTTTAAAAGGTTCTCTCCAGCTTTACTGAATGCTGTTAAATAATATTTCGCCATGAAAATCGCCACCTTTATAGAAATTTGTACTAGTTATCCTATTCCCTTCTTACTCGCTTAAAAACGTATAGTCTTAATTTAATGTTTCACGAACAAGTAGGCATACGTTTGAATAGACTGGGCAGAAAGGGAGGAGATAAGATGAACAAACAAGAAATGAAAAAACATTGCGAGGAACATATGCATAGGTATGTTCTTGTCACTACGAAAGATCAACAGCAATTTGATGCGATTCTTGAGAGCGTGGATGATGAGAATGTTTCATTTGCAGTACCTTTAGGCGGGCATATGATGCAGGAAACCATGATGCCAACATCTACGAATGGAGGCTTTGGCTATGGATATAATAATGAATTTGAGCAGAGGCAGTTCAATCCTTATTATGGCTATCAACCTTATTCATACTATCCACCATATCCGCTATATCCACCATATCCGTACTACCGGCCTCGGCGTTTCCAACGGCTAGTGTTACCACTAGCAGCGTTAGTTGCCTTGTCTACTTTACCTTACTTTTAAATAGAACGACATCGACCCAGCGGTATGGGTCGTTTTTTTTGTTACGATTTCGTCATTCTACGAACGTCTATTCGCTTGTGTGGTATAATTTTAATAGAAAGGGGAATGAACATGATTCGATTTATTCATTGCGCAGATTTACATTTAGGCCGTACTTTTCAAACATCAGCAGACATGAGTGAAGCTTTTATTCACCAAGCTGTGCAGTCTTCTTATCGATCCTTCGAAGCAATTATCCAAGAAGCCATTTCTAGAAACGTAGACTTCGTGGTCATAAGCGGTGACGTGTATGATCAGAAGAAACGCTCTGTTAGAGCACAATGGTTTGTAAAAAAGCAAGCAGAAAAATTATTAAACCATCATATACCTTTGTTTATTATTCATGGCAACCACGATCCAGAAGTAGGTGGACATGACCTGATTGACATGCCTGAAAATGTTCATATTTTTCCGACTGAAGTTACTCATAAAGAACTAAAAACCTTGCAAGGAGAGAAAGTAATTCTTTATGGATTTAGTTATCCTCAGTCAGCCTATACAGAAAATCCAGTACCCGCTTATCATAAAGTAAAAGATGAATTGGCTTTTCATATCGCTCTTCTTCATGGCCAAGAGAAAGGACAAGTAGGACATGACCCTTATGCACCTTTTACCCTGTCCTCACTCGAAGAAAAGGAGTTTGATTATTGGGCATTAGGTCATATCCATAAACGACAACTGTTAAAAGAAAACCCTCCTATTGTTTATCCTGGCAACATACAAGGCTGCCACCGGAAAGAAACTGGGGGTAAAGGAGCTTATTTCGTAGAATTAACCCATTCTGAAGTTCGCTTACAATTTATCGAAACAGCACCAGTTCGCTGGGAGCAGGTGAGCATATCAATTTCTGAATTACATACAATCGATGAACTTCTTGACGAATATCACGAGCAAATAGAAATGATGAGCCCGAGTTATAACTGGATCGTGATGTTAACAATAAAAGGACAAGGTATTCTTCATGAAAAACTTGCCGATAAAAAAGTATTGGATGAATTATTCCATTTAATGGAAGAAGACATAGGTGGCGAACATCTTTGGATTGATCGCATGGAGATCCATACTCAACCCGAACTAGACAGAGATGCTTGGAGGATCCAAGACCACCTCTTAGGGGATGTGGTGCGACTGCGTGATGAACTGGAAGCTGATGGAATGTTAAAAGAAGTGGTATCACCTTTGTTTGAACACAGGAAAATCCGTAAGTATATAAATGAGATGGACGAAGAGGAGTGGAAACAAGTAATAGAATCGGCGGAAGGTATGATTCTCACGTCTTTACTAGATGAAGGGAGAGATGAAGGTTGAAGCTGAAAAAGATACAAATATATGGATTTGGGAAATGGATAGATCAGTCTTGGGATTTAAGTGAAGAGCCATTATCTCTCTTTGTTGGACATAATGAATCAGGGAAATCGACGTTAATGGCCTTTATACATGCCATCTTCTTTGGTTTCCCTTCCAAGAGGGAAAATCAATATTTACCTAGAGACTCAAACAAGTATGGAGGTACCTTAATCATCGATCTTTATCCTTATGAGAATTTATCTATTCAACGAGTTGGTGGTAGAAGACAAAAAGGACATGTTACCATTCATTACCCAGATGGTCGGACAGGAGATGAACAAGATCTCCACACCCTATTGAAGGGATTGGATGTAAACACATTCAAGGGGATCTTCCATTTTGACTTAGATGGCCTTCAAGAGATGAAAGGGATGACACCTAAAGAATTGAATCGGTATTTATACGACGCCGGTATGACCGGAGCCAGTAAATTGGCTTCACTAGAAAAAAGTATTGAGCAAATGAGTGACCGATTATTTAAACCGAGAGGAAAAAAGACAGAAATTAATGACTTGGCTAATCAATTAAATGAATTAAAGCAAAGTTTGCAAAAATGGGAAGATCAGTTAAACAATTATGGGGAGATTCAAGCGTCTGTAAGAGAAATAGAACAGACATTGGTACATATGAATCACGAGCAAAAAAAGATTCAACAACAGCTACGAAAACTGGATAAGCGAATGTCTTTATCAAAAGTTGCTAATGATTGGAATGCTTTAAAGCAACAGATAGATTCTCAAGAAAATATAGAACGCTTTCCATTGAACGGTGTGGACCGATTAGACCAACTAAATGAATTATTAGCAGAAAAAGGAGCTAAAAGATTACACGAGAAAGAAAAGATTCAAGAAAAGTATAATGAGTTAGAACTTTTGGTGACCGAATTCTTGGATGAACAAACAGCAATGAATCTCAATATGACAGTTGAACAGTTACCTTTATATAAAAATTGGCAGGATGAAGAGATTCAACTTTCCTTCAAAGAGGGTGAACTCGTAAAACAGCAAAAATTTATTGAAGAAGAATGGGTTCCATATACGAAGAATGAGTTTCATAAAGCAAATATTCATGGTTTTATTATTGATAAATATGAACAGTTAAAAGAAAAGTGGCAGCTACTCTGCAGACAAGAAGAGAGCTTAACTGAAGAGAAAAATCGGTACAATCGAGAAAAAACAGTGATAGAACAACAACTTGAATATGAGAAAGAACATCTCTTGTCTGCGGAAGATGAACGAGAGTATGAACAGAGCCTTTTGCACCATGGAAATGAAAAAATCATAAAAAAAGAAAAAGAGATGCTGATTGAACAACAGGCTTGGATAAAAAAAGACAAGGAACGATTAGAGTCTAGTATAAAATCTAAAATGAACGGTTTATATAGTTTCATGCTCGTGATTGCTATGCTTGCTGTTTACCAGATCTTAGTTTCTGATTATGCTCTTCTAATATTTCTTTTTATTTCCAGTGTTATTCTTCTTTTTTTCATAAGAAAAACTAGGGTAGATCACAAACGAGAAACAGAAAAGTTGGAGGCAGAAGATAAAGAAAAAAAAGATCGAATAAGAGAGTTTAGCATGGAGGAAGCTGGTACCGTAAATGTAGTTCAATTGGAACAAATATTAAGACAAAATCAGGAAAGAAAAATACAAGTAGACGTGAAAACTCAAAAAATCACTTCTATTCGGCAGCAAATGGCACAATGGGAAGAAGATAGGAATCAATTACTAAAAGAATGGACGTCATTTCATGATCACATGGCTGCATGGACGGAAGAAGCTTCATTACCTTCTGATAAAGAAGTGATGTTTTATGGGCGATTTTTATCGTCAATTAAAGAATGGAAGCAAATAAATCGAGAGTGCCTTACTATTATTGAAAAACGAAGTGCATTACAGAAAAAGATGACCGAATACGAAAACAGTGTTTATTCCTTATCAACTAAGTGCCAAGTAAATGTTCCGATTGAGGCGACTGTTGAAGAACAGGTGAGAGCATTAAAGCAGCTTATGAAGTCAAAAATGGAAATGGAAGAGGAAAAACGTCGTTTGAATGATCAGGTGGCTTTAAGTGAGGATGTACTGTTGCAAACAGAACAAGAGCTTAAACAAATCAAAAGACAGAAACAAGAACTTCTTGCGTATGCTGAAGTTGAGCATGAAGAGACTTTTCGAAGTAAAGCTGAGCAATTTGCTGAGCAACAAAGAATGACTGGGCGTTTGCGGGAATGGGATCTTCAAATGATGGCTATTATTCCAGATAAGATGGAACGAGACAAAATGATTCAAGAAATCTTCTCCCGTGAAATGGATGAAGAATTGGAACAGGATCAATTAAACGAAAGGCTCAATCAGATAGAGCAACAAAAAAATGAGCTTTTGACCAGCCTTTCTCACGAGAAATTAGAGCTAAAGCAGCTTGAAGAAGAAGGAACCTATGAAGAACAGCTCCAACGGTTTATGACGCGGAAAGAAAAATTGAATAACTTGGTGAAACAATGGGCTGTATTTAAAACAAGTGAATATATGATCCAGAAAGTAAAAGCGATCTACGAAAAAGAGCGACAACCAAAAGTGATGAAGAAAGCACAAGAGATATTTTCTAAATTAACTGAAGCTAAATATCCTTACTTGTTTGCTCCTCTTGGAGAAGAACGATTTTTAGTCGAAAGAAATGATGGACAACGGTTTGAGCCTAATAAATTAAGCAGAGGGACCTGTGAACTGCTCTATTTATCCATTCGCCTCTCCTTAGCTATTGAAGATTCTACTAAATGGAACTTTCCATTATTTATGGATGAAACATTGGTAAATATGGATAAACAAAGAAGAGGAGCGGTGCTTGACTATTTACATGAAGTATCGAGAAAAAGACAAATCCTCTTCTTCACGTGTCATGATCATATAAAAGATGAAGTGGATCGAACAAAACTAGGAGTCATCACTCATGTAATCACTCCATAGGAGCGGTCTTGTCTTTTCTTAAATTTATGTAAAAGTGTTGTTGTATTTCAAATTTTAATGATTTTGTATTAAACTAAATTTGATAAACTTTGATTGTTAAAGAGGTACAAACTAACATCTTTGAATGAAGGGCTCTTGTTCAAGTATACTTTTACTAACAACATAGTTAGGGAATACCTCAGATAAAACACGATAATTACAAATAATAAGGTTAAACAAAGGATGATGACCATGAGTGAATTTCAAGTGTACTTAGTTGAAGATGAAGAAAATTTAGGACAAGTCATCAAGGCCTATATGGAAAAAGAGGGTTGGAAAGTAAAGCATTTCACTGATGGAAAAGATGCTCATGAAAACATTCAAGAGCCGCCTCATTTATGGATTCTTGATATAATGCTGCCAGGAATGGACGGCTATCAATTGTTGAAATCAATTAAAAGTGAAGCTGATACGCCTGTTATATTTATTTCTGCACGGGACAAAGACTTAGATCGTGTGTTAGGACTTGAATTGGGTAGTGATGATTATTTAGCGAAGCCGTTTTTACCGGAGGAATTGCTAATTCGTGCGAAGAAGCTGTTAAACCGTGTTTATCCACCAGAAGTACAGGATGAAGAAACGATCGAATTAAACGGTTATATTATTGATCCAAAATCAAGAACGGTTCAAGATGAAAATACGCCAATCGAATTAACGACAAAAGAAATGGACTTAATTATTCTCTTAGCCTCAAACTTAGGGAAGGCCCTTTCCCGAGAAACCATTATTGAATATGTATGGGGCAGTGACTATTTTGGTTCTGAACGAGCGGTTGATGATGTGGTGCGAAGGGTGAGGAAGAAATTATCACGTATTCATGTAGAAACTTTATATGGTTACGGGTACAGGATTCTCTCTTCATGATTCGACTGAATTTAACGCAACGAATCTGGTTCTCGTTTATATCAATCCTGTTAATGGTGGCTCTTTTAATTGGGGTAATCTATCCCATATCGCTTAAAGGGACTCTTACGGAAGAAACTTACCGAATTATAGAACAGGAACAAAATCGTCATACCAATCCCTACGGAGAGTATTTAATTCCGCCACATTCTGAACTTGATTTTATTGAAAGACGTGAAGCTGAGCGTTCCGTAGGAAATGTGTTTTTAATGAACCAGTTCGGGACGATTGAAGGTGACCCTGTTCCCAGTGAAGTATTAAGAGAGATGGGGGACAGAGCGCAAGAGCAAATGACCCGTCGAGGACGTTACGAGTTAACATACAATGAGGCTACTTTGTTTTATGTTGTGTATAAGGTATATACGACGGGGGGAGAAGCTTATCATATTTCATATATGTGGGATACTTATCGTGACCAAATGGTTAACAGACTTTGGGGGAGATTAAGTTACATCATGCTGTTTGCCAGTTTAATGAGTTTAGTCCCGGCTTTTTGGTTAAAGCATTACTTGAAACAACCTTTGACAAGTTTAGGTAACCACTTTGAGCAAATTGCTGAGCGGAACTGGCAAGAACCATTCCATTGGGAAGGCGATGAGGACTTCGAGAAGCTTTCAAACCAATTTGAATCGATGAGGCAAAACCTTATTAAATTTGATTCGGCTCAAAAAACGTTTATTCAACATGCTTCTCATGAGCTGAAAACACCGATTATGGTCGTGAAAAGCTATGCTCAATCAGTGAAAGATGGAATCCTTCCAAAAGATAATATGGAGCAAACGATGGATGTCATTATTGAAGAATCTAATCGGATGGAAAAAAGAGTAAAAGACATGCTCTATTATACGAAACTTGATTCACTCAAAGAGACACCGATGGATATGGTTGATTTTCCTTTTGGTTCCATTGCTTACCACGTTGAAGAACGATTCCGTTTAGCTAGAGACGATGTGAAGATCTCTGTTAAAGGAGATCAAACGATGTTCTATGGTGATAAAGAACAAATGAGTGTCCTTTTAGAGAATTTAGTGGAAAATGCTTTAAGATACGCTATCCACACGATTGATATGGAAGCAGAAGAGATAGAGGGGGACTACGTTTGCCTGCATGTTAAGAATGATGGCGAAAATATACCTGAAGATGAACTGGATCATTTATTTATTCCGTTTAGAAAAGGGAACAAGGGTCAGTTTGGTTTGGGCTTAGCCATTGTAAAAAGAATTTGTGAGCTTCACGGAGGCTATCCGAAAGTGAAAAATACGGAGACGGGTGTTACCTTTACAATGATGATCCCTAAAGTGAATAAACAAGCAAAGAACAGCTCGAAATCTTCTCTATAAGGGAGTTCGAGCTGTTCTCCTATTCACTTTCAAAAGGTAAGATTATGATATAATAATAACCAGAAAAGCTTGGGGAGGTATAAATTGTATGAAGAAAGGGATACACCATCATCAAATTGGAGAAGGCGTGGACACGTATTTGCTAATTAAAAATGCCAAAAGAGGAATAGCAAGCAATGGAAAACCATTCCTAACATTGCATCTTTCTGATAAAACGGGAGAAATAGAAGCAAAGCTTTGGGGAATCTCTCCTGAAGATGAAGCAACTTTTTTAAGTGGCACGGTTTCTCATATTCAAGGAGAAGTCCAAGACTTTCGAGGCATGAGGCAACTTAAGATCAAAGCAATCCGTCCTACTTCAAGTATGGATCAAGTGAAACCGGATGACTTCTTGCCGTCCGCTCCAAGAAATAAAGATGAAATGTTAGAAGAAGTAACTCAATACATTTTCGATATGCAGAATGCTAAAATACAACGAATTACTAGACATTTATTTAAAAAACATCAAAAAGCTTTTTCTGTTTCACCTGCTGCGACGAAAAACCATCATGAATTTGTTTCTGGCCTCCTTTATCATGTGGTTTCTATGTTGCAATTAGCTAAAAACATTTCTTCGTTGTATCCTACCCTAGATAAAGATCTCTTGTATGCTGGTGTCATTTTACATGACATGGCGAAAGTGAAAGAACTTTCAGGGCCTATGGCTACGCAGTATACGATTGAGGGGAAGCTTCTTGGACATATTACCATCATGGTAAATGAAATTGAAGAAGCGGCTAATGAACTGGGGATTGAAGGTGAAGAAGTGTTAGTTTTGCAACATCTTGTTCTTTCACACCATTCCAAAGGAGAGTGGGGTAGTCCAAAGCCACCGTTAATTAGAGAAGCGGAGATGTTACATATGATAGATAATATTGATGCAAAAATGAATATGTTGGATCGTACATTGGACCGTGTTCTTCCAGGAGAATTTTCAGAACGTGTCTTTGCAATGGATAATCGATCTTTTTACAAACCGACGTTTCATGAAAAGCCGATAGATTTATAAATTCATCGTAGGGTGCTTTTGATGCATAGCTAAAGCCACAAATAAACATTCACATGGAGATGTGTTTGTTTATTTGTGGCCATAGTTCGTATTAGAAGTGCCCTTTATTTTCATCGAGTCCATCCAACTCCTGAAACATTTTGCTTATCATTATTATACTGGTTTGATTTGCTCTTCGGATTCAGTTATTCCTCCATCTCTACTCAAAATTAATAAATCCATAACCACTTCACTTTCAAATACTTCGTTGCAACTTGAAGTAAGCCATTCGTTAAAAGTAAGTGACTCGCAGTCTTGCCATGCTGACTGCCAATGAGCTAGTAAAAATGTCTCTACTCTCTCGTGAACAATGGGAAAATATACAAGCGAAGAAGTTGCTGTGTTTTTATCTAGTCTCTCCATAACATGTTGAACAAGTTTTTGTTGGAATTCACCGTACGTCATTTCGTTTAAACGTAAATCTTTCATGAAAGCACCACCAATTTTAGTAATTTGATACTTCTTTTCCCTCTATCACCCATTTCAAACATCTATCATATTTTAATAGCTTTTTCATATATTACTAGTAAATGAATTATAACGAGGAGTGAGTGAATGAATGCTGTAACTGTCGTGCTAACATTAATAGGAGCTGTTTTTTTAGCTTTTGTGATAAGGCTACTCTCTTTAACGAGTATTAGTGAATATGTACACAGCCACCCATGGTGGGTATATCTTGTTATGATAGGCATAGTGGCTAGTGGTTTCTTTACAGCCATACACTGGATTAAAGATAAACAACAAGAAAATGGCTCGCCAAAGTCAATTTCTTTGGGAGCCAAAATCTTTCGGTAGACATTAACAAACGTAAGCGGAACCTACAATAATTAATAGAATAAACAACACAACGATGAGAGTAAATCCGTTGCAATTAGAAGACGGTGTATAACCTGACATGATATTTCACCCTTTCTATTGTCGATGTTGGGAAGACGTCCCGTATTTAAGTTATGTTCAAAAGAGTGTATCCGTTCATAGGCGAACATGGAAATGAGATCAGGGGGTGAGATCAGGGGGACGGTTCTTGCGGTTGAGATGCGTAGCAGCTACTTAGCAAGACCCGACAGATCAGGACGAAAATGAGAGGAATCCAGAGGAAATAAAATTGCTACATTAGAAGGTGCCCCAAAAGGTTTTTACTTTTGGGGCACCCTCTTCATTGTATCCTGCTTATTCAAATAGGTGACTAAAATCTTCGTCAAGTACATTAATATCTATATTATTCATCATTTTTTCTTGTTCTGAGTTCATTTTAGAAATTTTTCGGTCATTATAAGCTGATCGTAACTGTTCCATGACTTCTTCAAAATCATCTTCAAAATGAGTGCGGTCTGTAACTTCGATAATATGGTATCCAAATTGACTGTGGACAGGATCACTTAGCTCACCAATTTCCAAGCTAAATGCCGCTTCCTCAAATGGCGGTGCCATCGTTCCTCTCCTGAAAGTACCTAGTTCACCTCCGTCATCTTTAGAACCAGGATCACTAGAATATTCTTTAGCAAGTTCTGAAAACTCCTCACCTTCGTTAAGCTGGTTAAGTACTTCAAGAGCAGTGTCTTCATCACTTACAAGAATGTGTCTCGCTTCAACTTCCTCTCCCATTTCGTATTCTTCTAAAAGTTCCGTTTCAGTCACTTCGCCTACCTGGCCAATACGGTGCTGCATAACGAGGTGATTAATAACTCGTTCACGTAAATCTTCTTCGCCTGAAATTCCTTGTCTTTGCATTAATTCATAGAATTGTTCTTCATTTGAAACGCCGAGATTCTCCATCAAAAATTCGATTTCTTCTTGTATTTCTGTTTCTTCAATTCCTATTTCTTCTGCTTCTGCAACAATAACTTTATTTTGTACAAGTTCTATAAGTACTTGTTCCCCATATTGATCTTTGAGGGTTTGAATAAATTCTTCTTCAGTAATATCTCCAACACTTGTTTCTACAATCACATTTTCAGAATGATTATTATCATTATTTTGAAGCTCATTTTCATTTTGATTATTATTTGCTTCAGAGTCGTTTGTGCATGCTGTTAATGCAACTGAACTTGTTAAAGATAAGATGAGTATAAGTTTTTTCAATTTTTCCACTCCCGCATATTCGTTTCCTAATAGTGTTTATAACTTCGTATTACTATAGCATAATCATGGAATGTTTGGAATCAATTATGACAAAGTGATTTTGGGCTTAGTTCAATTACCGGAACCGTGACAAACGTCCATACAATTCTTTTTCATTCTAATAAGATGTAATGAACGTTAAAACAAGGAGGAATGTAAACATGTCTCACTCATACCAATCTGGTTTTGCTTTACTCGTAGTGTTATTTATTTTATTAGTGATCATCGGTGCATCTTGGGGATACTAAGGGTCTTTAAGTAGGACTGAGGTACCAGCTCACGGCAATTGATGATCTAAGGGATCCTTCCGTGTCACTTATAAGTCTGTAGAAAGATAAAGAGGTGTAAGATAGACATTTGAGAGCCAGAATAAATCCATTAAAAAGAACAAGCAGAATAACCTGCTTGTTCTTAGTTTTTTCATTTAAATGACAGATAAGAAGTTCTGATTGAAAATCAAGTTAAAAAGATTCTGAAGAAAGATGACGTAATGAGAATGGTAATCAGTACATTAATGGTGCGAAAAACCTTCGCTTGTCGCTCTTCAGGGATTTCTTTCTGTATACATAATGAATTGGTCATAGAATTAATTATAAACAAGTAGAGTGTTGCAAAAAGCAAAAAAGGTAAATACAACATCTAGTAACCTCCAGTAAGGTAGACTCTTATCTTAACTTTATCAAAGATAAGGTGAGATCAAAGTTTTTAAGAATTAGAAGAAGGGAACATGAATAAAACAGATATACTTGCAAGTTTTTAATTTCGGTTGCCAATAATACTCCTTATATTGTAACAAAGATTTCTCTCTGCGTGAAATGAACGACTTTGATTACTGGATTAAAAAATGAAAAGGAGTCTCTATCACATCGTTTGCTCGAAGCTCAACTGCTAAAAAAGATGATCATTCGTCGTCGCTTGCTATTAGTATAACACGTTTTTATCTTCAGGATGGACACCCCGCACGATGTTGGGTGAGAATGTGATATACAGTAATCTTAAGATTTAGTAGAATGATATTTAATGGTGAGATTCATTGTATCAAAAGGTTGATGATGATCTCTGAACATATTCTCTTTCAGAGGGCAAGACTACTGGGCAATTGCCGAAAGGGAGCGTTCATCTTCCTCTTAAAAAGAATAATTAACAAACGAAGAATTTTTATTTATAGAAAGATACAAGAAACATGTAGGGGGTTGCTATGGCCAATAGAGAAGTGAACAAATGGAAAGTTGCATTTTTCATATTATTAGCTGTAATAGGGATTGTGATCATGTCAGGATTCATTTGGTTTTATCAGACATTTCCAGAACCGCAAAATGAGGATTTTTCCATTAGGGAAACAGGAGAACAAGAAAGACCTTCTTTTTCCATTTCAACTAGTCGAGAAGATCTGAACTTGTGGTTGCAGCAAGAATTGGAAGAAGAGGAAGAATCAGATATGTATGATATGTATATTGACGACGCAGTTTATTTAGAAACGAGATTATCAGCATTTGGATTTGAAGTACCATTAGAAATGAAGCTAACTCCTCATGTAACAGAAGAAGGTAATATAGAGCTAGAAGAGGAATATTTCCAAGTATCGAATATCAATTTACCATCAGAACGTGTATTTCAAATGATCGCTGCTAATGTTGATTTACCAGAATGGATTTATGTCTTAGCAGAAGATAGAAAATTTTATGTTAATGTTAGAGAAGGCGTTTCTGAGGACATCGATGTAAGAGTTCAATCATTTGACTTAGAAAATGACGACATTGAATTTCAGATCACATTTCTCGACTAAAATAGGTAATGACACTATTTAGAAATAAGATTATCTACAAAAAAGAACCCTCTAAAAGGGTTCTTTTTTCAATGCAGGATAAAGGACATAAAATCCATCACGATTTTCTTCAATTAAACACTCTTTCGGAGCTGTTTTTATTTGTTTGAAGTTCATAAAGTCATATACGCAGATTCCTACATTTAGAGCTGACATCATCGCAATATAATGGACGAATTGTGGCAGCATTAATGCTGTCACCACTGAAACGCCAGTTAATAAGAAAGCAGGAGAACTAGTAGATAATAAACTTAAATGTTTTGATAAAGGCTGTTTCGTTGAGTAATAAAAATATGGCCATTGTTTTTTTCTGATACCGAACGTCGCTTTTTTTCCGACGAGCCAAATGGGTAAGCAGTGTAACATTAAATGTATAGGTAGAACCATCGCTAAAGATAGAAGCAGAAACCCTGCCCCAAAATCTACAAGTGGTGCTTTAGGCAAAAAGGTTCTGAAAACCATGAAGAATACTAAGAAATATCCGATCATGATGATAGACGATAAAAACCAAAGACGCACTTTTCCAAATTGACTTTCTACTGAAATCGTTTTTAAGCAGTTCATCTGCTTCCACCTCCTTGAGTTGTTGCTTCTATGATGATAGTTAATTTTTTTCTAAGAACTTCAATCAATCAAGCACTATAGTAACTTACGATGAATCGGCGAATAAATCAATGGTTTTGAGCAAAAAAAATATAAAATTTTTTTTACTGCGGGATTGAAAAGATCTTAGAATCAAATATCTCGATATATCTCTTAATTACTCGATTTATAGCCACTTTTTCTTTTTTGAACTTTTATAGGCGTCGATGTCCAAATAATAAGTGAATTGTTCAAACGATAGTTAAATGAACAGACAATTGAACGTAAAAAAATAAACCAGTTCAGAATGAACATGAACTGGTTTATAGAATTAATTTTATATTTCTTGTTTGTCTATATTCGTGCTTGTTGCTTCCTTGTTTTTTGAAACTGGAATAAGCTTTCCGTCTTCTTCAGTAAAGTCCTCTTCGAATTTAGACAATGATGTCTCAAATATAGATATAAAATCAGGACCGTACACATGCTTAACAATGCTAATTAACTCAGAGAATTCAGGAAATTTCCCGTATAAATCTTTAATCGGAAGAGACCCACTATAGACACCATATGTGTTTGGGTTATAACATTCGAATGTTTCAAGGAGAAGTTTCTCTCCTTTAGGAGTCAAATACACATACGTATTCCGTTTATCCGTTTGACGTTTCGAAAAAGTTAATAATTCTCGTTCTTCTAGTTTTTTAGAAAAGTTGAAAGCGGTTGAGACGTGCATTACGCCAAATTTAGCAATATCAGAGATGGATGCCCCTTCTAAGTGATAAGCAATCCAAAGAATGTGATGTTCATTAATATTTAAATCAAAAGGTTTAATCCACGTTTGCCAATCTTTTTCAATCGATTTCCATAATGCTTTGCTTAATTGAGCAATTTTATGACTAAACATGATGGATTGTTTCAAAGACTGTATAGGCTGTTGATTCATATTTTCCCTCCATTCATATTTTAGTAGAAAGGTTATGTTCTAGAAACGAAGTCATTCGTTTTTTGAACAGATGCCATAGAGACTCGAAATTGATTTTTTAGAAAATTCATTATTTTATTAGAAAAATGATATTAACATCATAACATAGTAAATGAATGAATCTCAATATCCTTTCTGTATTTTCTGAAAACTCATGATTGAATTTTTGGAAAGGGAGGAGGACGCTAGTAATAATAGTAACAAAGGAATTAATAACTCAAATTAAACAAACCTAGGTAGCTCATATAGCTTAGATACCTAGGTCTGAAACAGAGTAAAGTTCTTTTAATTTTATGAATGGAGAGTATCAATATTATAGAGGACTAAAGTTAAGTTAAAGCGTTAAAGCGATATACCAAATAATTATTTATTTCTTTTCATAAACGATATCATAAAGTCACGAAGAACTTCCACATGTTCAATGGGCACTGCATTGTAATTCGATACCCTGCACCCGCCTACAGATCGATGACCATTTAAACCTACAAATCCAGCTTCTTTTGCTTCAGTTAGAAATGCTTTTTCAAGTTCCTCTGTTTGGAGACGGAAAGTGATGTTCATAAGAGAACGAGAGGATACTGCTGCATGCCCAGTATAGAAGCCATTAGAATCATCGATAATGTCATAAACTAACTTCGCTTTTTCCTTAGCTAGTCGCTCCATTTCTTCGACTCCGCCTTGTTCGTTTATCCAATCTGCCACTAATCCTGTAATATAGATCGCTGCAGTCGGGGGGGTGTTATATAAAGAGTCCTTACTTGCATGTTGTTTATAAGATAATGAAGGTGGAACTTTGCTATTTGCTGACTCCAAAAGAGACTTTCTCATGATAACGATGGTTACTCCAGACATACCTGCATTTTTTTGTGCGCCTGCATACACCATATCTAACTTTTCCCAAGGGATCTCTCTGCTTAAAATATCACTAGACATATCTGCAATGACTGGGATATTAACATTATTTGGGAAATCAGGCCATTGTGTTCCGTATATCGTGTTATTTGAAGTGATATGGACGTAAGCAGAATTCTCTGGTAACTCAGTATAATCAACGTGAGGGATCCATTTATAATCTTGATCTTTTGAACTGGCTAAAGTATGAACATTTCCGAGAGCAGCGGCTTCTTTCTGAGCTTTTTCTGACCATGAACCAGTTAACACGTAGCTCGCAGACTTACCTTCTGTTAAGAAATTGAGAGGAACCATAGAGAATTGAAGAGAAGCCCCTCCTTGTAAGAATAGAATGTCAAAATCTTCAGGTATGTGGAAGATCTCTCTTAGCTGATCCATCGCATGAAAATGGATTTTTTCATAGAGTGGACTGCGATGGCTCATCTCCATCACTGCCATGTTAGATTGTTCAAAATTGAACATTTCTTCTTTCGCTTTTTCCAATACTGGAGCCGGAATTGGACTTGGTCCAGCATTGAAGTTGTAAACAGTTGTCATCTTACAAAACCTCCTGGGAAGAATAGTGGAAAATTCTCTAAAATTTCAGAAAAGAGTGTTTAAAAATAAAATTGTACGAGAAAAATCCCGCACAATCAATAGAAATTACTTGATTTTAAAGCTTAGATTGAATTTGTTCAGCAACTAGTTGCAAATCGTCAGTAGAATATTCGCTGCTATGATCATGCCAAACGGCACCGAATCCGTCACCTTTACCGTAACGGGGGATCAAATGGACATGATAATGAAAGACAGATTGTCCAGCAGCTTCACCGTTGTTATTTAGCATATTTAAACCAACAGGATCGAAAGCTGAATTGATCGCATTAGCGACTTTTGGAACAGCTTTAAAGACATGTTCAATCGTTGTTTCTGAGAGTTCGAAAATGTTTTCTTCGTGGTTTTTAGGAATGACTAATGTGTGCCCTTTAGTGACTTGGCTTAAATCGAGAAAGGCTAATACGTGTTCATTTTCATACACTTTTGATACAGGGATCTCACCATTGACAATCTTACAAAAGATACAATCTTCTTTTCGATTCATTCATATCACCTCATTAGTTTGAATGGTCTTTCGAATCATATGTACGTATAGAGAAAATCCTTTTTAATATCTTACCACATTTCATATGTCCTTGCTTTTCAAGTATACGACTTTTCGATATAGTAAAGAATGGAATAGCTTGAATTGTGGAGGGAAGTAAATCATGAGCGAATTATTAGAAGTGTGCAAAATTACAGGGGGTTACCAAAAAAGCAAGCCCGTTTTACACGACGTATCCTTTACCGTTCATCCCGGAGAAATGGTAGGCTTGATTGGTTTAAATGGAGCAGGAAAAAGTACAACGATCAAACATATCCTTGGTTTAATGGAACCTCATAACGGTGAAGTACTTCTCAATGGTCGAACGATGGCAGATGATAAAGACGGATATCGACAGAACTTGGCTTACATCCCTGAAACACCGCTACTTTATGAAGAAATGACCTTATGGGAGCACTTAGAACTAACAGCTATGGCTTATGGTCTTTCTAAGAGTCAGTTTGAAGAAAGAGCAAATGCTCTTTTAAAAGAATTTAGAATGACAAAGATGGCAAAATGGTTTCCGAGTCATTTCTCAAAAGGGATGCGACAAAAAGTCATGATCATGAGTGCTTTCTTAATTAAACCGTCTCTTTATATTGCAGACGAACCATTCGTTGGTCTTGATCCTATTGGAATAAAATCTTTTCTCGATCGTATGCTCATTCTCCGTTCAGAAGGCTGCGGTATATTAATGTCTACACATATTTTAGCTACAGCGGAAAAGTATTGCGATCGTTTTTTATTTCTTCATCAAGGTAAAATTATCTTGAAAGGTACTCTTAAGGAATTGCAAGAGCAAGCGAATATGCCAGGTTCAGATTTGGATGATATTTACGTTGAAATGACAAAGGAAGATCGCCATGACTAATGTAACTGAACTATGGCAAAAACGTCGAGCAGATTACTGGACGATGGCTGTGAAGTATTTACGATTAATTGGTAACAGTGGCTTCTTGTTTACGATCTATTTGCTGTTCGTTTTCGGAAGTTATTATTACGGACAATTTCTCCAATGGTTACCTGAAACGTTCCCGGCAGTAGTATTCTTTACAGTTGTATTTACGTGGTTTATCACAAGAGGGCGAGTCAGGACATTTATGAAGCAAGGCGATTTGATTTTCTTGACCCCTCTAGAAGGGAAAATGAGCTCTTACATACGTTCATCCATTATTTATAGTTGGATCATGGAGACGTTCTGGCTTTTGTTGAGCATCTTAGTGTTGGCTCCTTTGTTTTTTGATCGAATTGATGGGGCAGGGAGTACGTTAATCTCAGTATTCTTATTATTGAGCGGTTTGAAACTTTGGAATTTACTTTCAGGGTTTGAAGAGCAACGAATTTTAGATAAAAATCACTATTTAGTCCATACATTGTTGAGGACAGGCTTAAATGGTGTTGCCATCTATGGATTGTTTACCCAACAGCCTTTATGGGTTATCGGATTAATTTCGGTAGCTTTAACAGTTTTTTATGTTGGTTACTATCGCCGACTTGCTCGGTCTTATAGTTTAAAATGGGAGCGACTTGTAGACATTGAAAATCAAACAGTGATGACCTTTTATCGAATTGCCAATAGCTTTACAGATGTACCGAGCCTGAAGTCAAAAGTGAAATTTAGACGTTGGCTCAACCCACTTTATGGACTTGTTAAGTTTGAACGAAAGAAGGTTTACCATTATTTGTTTGCCAGGTCTTTTATGAGGGCGAATGATTATTTCGGAATTTTCATCCGATTGACCTTTCTCGGCGCACTTTTTATTTCGATTGTGAATATTGAATGGGGACGCTGGTTCGTTACCGTCTTATTTGCGTATATGACTGCCATTCAAATTGAAACGTTGAAAAACCATTATGATACGAGTCAAATGATTGAATTGTATCCTGTAGGACTAGATAGTAAACGGGCTGGACACCAATTTTGGATGGCGGTGTTAGGTACGATCCAAGCATTTATTTTCTCGATTACAGCTTTTATTTCTTATGGGATATCAGGGGCGCTCGTTGTATTTATCTTGGCGATGGCAACCTATCTTTATCATGTTCAACTAAGATTAAAGAAAAAATACGAAACCTCCACCTAATCATGCCGTAGGATATAGAGAAGGGAGGAACGGACTCATGAGTGACTTCTTGTCTAAAGTGGAACGGGAACTTGAACGCTGGGAGTATAAGACGAATCGTTCCCCATCTATGCCTGCGAAAGTAAGTAGACGGTGGCAAAAAAAAGTGAATGATAAAATCCCTGAAAAGGTTCACCGTGTAATAACAGCGAGTGTGAAGCAGATGGTCAGAGGAACTTTAGCTAGTAGTGATTACCTTTCTGATCAAGAGATTATTACTGACCAAACATTGGAAGAACGGGAAACGCTGTTTGAGAAGCGAGTCCATTTGTACAAACGGACGGCAGCCATTGAAGGAGCAGGTACAGGCTTTGGAGGTATTTTTTTAGGTATAGCTGATTTTCCATTGTTACTGAATATAAAGATGAAGTTTCTGTTTGAGACAGCAAAAATTTACGGATTTGATTCTGACGATATGGAAGAAAGATTATTTTTACTGCATATCTTTCAATTGGCTTTCTCTAAAGAAGAAAGAAAAAAAGAGGTATTCCACCGAGTCACTGATTGGGAGAATACGAAGAAGGAATGGGAAGGAAAGACCGTTCATTTAAACCAGTTGGATTGGAAAGCGTTTCAGCTAGAGTATCGTGATTTCATTGATTTACCAAAGACGATGCAGCTCATACCTGGCTTTGGAGCGATTGTGGGGGCTACAGCGAATTATCATTACTTGGACATCTTAGCCTACCATGCGAAAAATAGTTATCGTCACCGCTTTGTGCGTTAACGAAAGAAAAACTGCCTTTCAGTTCTGACTGAAGGGCAGTTTTTTTACTCGACTAGCTCAGTATAAATGACAAGGCGTTCTTCATGAGTTCTCTTGTTACGATTGTATGCACCGTGACAAGTAATCAAATTTAGTTTCGGCTTGCTTGAATACCCGAAAATTTGTTGAATAGGAGCTGAACGTCGCGGATAGGATTCAATTGAAACGACTTGAAATGTGAATGACTCGTTTTTTTCACCTTCCACAATAACGAGATCACCGATAGAAGCATGTTTTAGTGTGAAGAAAATAGCAGGCCCTGTAAAGTCATCTACGTGCCCGGCAATAACTGCATTTCCGTTGGCACCGGGTTTAAAACTGTTCGTAAACCAAACAGTCGTGTCTCCCGTGGATGGAACTTCAAATTCGCCTTCGTTACTTATTCCACTAGGTAGTACCGACGTTGAAATATCAAGGCTGGGAATGTGGATCGCAGTTGGAATGAATCCAGACTGGATGGACACAGTTTTAGCCCCGTTAATATCACTTGCAATAACTTCTCCATTGATGAAGAGAGAGCATACAGTTAAAACGACGAAACTAATTTTCAGACTGGCGATTCCAAGGTTGGTTTTGAAACAGAAAGAAAATGGCACCAAGAGAAATGAGGATCATTAAGATTCCCCCTGCTGTGGTAAAGTCAGAAGTGGAGGGAGAAGCGCCTCCCATACCTGTTGCAGGCATTTCAGAAGGCATCTGATCCATGGACGGATCTGCTAACACGATGGCGTCAAGTTCTGGATCTCCTTCGACTAATCCTACAGCGATAACTGTATAAAGAGTATCTGCCTGTAGTTCCGTATCTGGAAGAGTAAGGACGACGTCTTCAGTTCCAGCTACTCTCACATCGAGATCCACTGTGGTTGGATCGAATTCTTCATAATCTGTTACCGCGGGATAGGGTGCGTCGCTAAATACAATGTCACCATTGGCTGCAACATCTACATTTGGAGCATCAGGTGAGAGGTGTCCCACTCGAACCCAAGCCTTTCCTTCAGTAGTAGACGAAGCGTCTTCAATGACTTTTAGATCAAGGTTTTCTAATTTATTAATGGCGGCCACTGTATACGCCTGTCCTGAATCAACTGTCAAATTTTGTGATAATACAGCACTATTCTGATCACCGGCAGGGAAAATTTCTACCGTATACTCACCAGGAGCAAGGTACAAGTAGTCAGTAGCTTCTTTGAAATCAAAGCTTTCAACAACGAGATCACCATCTACCGCAATATCCACTTGAGGTGCATCAGGTGAAGCGTGAAGCAGTCTTACCATCGCATCCTCCTGCCCATCTGCCTGAACGAAGCGTGTGAACGTGAAAAGGACAAATAGTACAGTAACAATCCTTAGCATAACCTTTTTTTTCTT
Source organism: Salipaludibacillus keqinensis (assembly GCF_003226325.1). GTDB lineage: Bacteria > Bacillota > Bacilli > Bacillales > Salisediminibacteriaceae > Salipaludibacillus > Salipaludibacillus keqinensis. The sequence goes on from NZ_PDOD01000001.1 coordinate 158,675, forward strand.
CATCTTCTCATCTCCTTGATTGATAGTTGCATTCAACAAGTAGCATGAGCTATCTGTTGGATAATTATGTATAACAATATAAAAAAAGGTTGTGATCCAGTGGAGAAAATTGGACACAACCTTAATACTCGTTTTATTATATTTCGTCTACCGTATTTTCAATAGTCTTCTATTTTTTAGAAGAATCGAAGGTGCTGAGGACTAAGTTCCCCAGAATTGTCGCTCCATGAAGCATGGCCCGTTCGTCAATATCAAAGTGAGGATGATGATGGGGATAGACAGTCTCCCATTCAGGATTCATAGCTCCAGTAAAAAAGAACGCGCCTTTTAAGTTTCGAAGATAGTAACTGAAATCTTCTCCGCCCATTTGTGGTTTGGCATGCTCAACTACCTTTACTCCCGGTGTATTCTCGGCTACCTCTCTTAGGAACTCAGCTTCTACTTTATGGTTAATCAATGCAGGATATCCTTTGAAAAACTCAAAGTCAGCCTTCGCTCCAAAGCTTGAAGCTACACCTTGAACTACTTCAACCATATCCTTTTGAATTTGATCTTGCACTTCTTCATTAAATGTTCTTACTGTACCTTCTAATTCTGCTGAATCCGAAATGACGTTGAAAGCATTTAAAGCTTTGAAGGACCCTATACTAATTACGGCAGACTCCATTGGATCAACTCTTCTGCTTACTATGTTTTGTAACGATTGAACAATTTGGGAACCAATCAAAACAGCGTCCTTCGTAAGGTGAGGTTGGGCCCCGTGTCCGCCTTTTCCTTGAACTGTAATCTTAAACCGGTCAGCCGCTGCCATTAATGGACCTTCGTTATAATCTACTTTTCCTAATGGAGTGGTTGCCCATAAATGGGTGCCATAGATAACATCCACGCCGTCTAAGCAGCCATCTTCAATCATTGGTTTCGCTCCACCTGGTGCCAGTTCTTCTGCGAATTGATGAATAAATACGACATTTCCTTTAAGGTGGTCTTTCATCTCATTTAATACTTTAGCTAACACGAGGAGAAGTGAGGTATGGCCATCATGTCCACAAGCATGCATTACTCCAGGCACTGTTGATTTATACGGAACATCTTTCATATCTTGAATAGGTAGGGCGTCGAAATCTGCTCTTAATGCCACTGTAGGTCCTGACTGGCCGCCGATTAATTTTGCGACGACGCCTCTGCCACCTACTTTTTCACGGACATCGTGACCAAGTTGTTTGTGGTAGTCTGCTATATAAGCTGGCGTTTTCACCTCGTGGAAAGACAGCTCTGGGTGTTGGTGTAAATAGCGTCGAATGTCGACCATTTCATCGAAATACTCCGTTAATTTTTCATGCAGTTGTTTTATCATAAGTTTATCTCTCCTTGATGTGAATTCTTTATCCCCGTTCTTAGACTAAACCTTCTAGAAAAAAATCTGAAATCCTCTAATATTATTTATTGGTCACTATAAATTTTCACTATATAAAAAATCTCTTCCCATGTAATTGTGGGAAGAGAAAAGTGTTAAATACTAAATGGAATGTACTGAGACAAGTAAGCGGCCATTCTGGAAAAAATCCCGGTGAAAAGCATCACACCTAATACGATCATGATCCCACCGCTTGTTTTTTGGATTATAGGCAGGTAACGATTCAAGTTACGCACTTTGTTGATAGATTTTGAATAAACCATTGCCACTATTAAAAAAGGAATCCCGATCCCAATAGAATAGAAAAACAATAGTAACATCGCTCCGTATGGATTTGTATTTTGAGCAGCTAAGGTAAGAATCGATCCTAATACTAATCCAATACAAGGTGACCAACCTGCCGCAAACACAAGGCCGAATAAAACAGAACGTCCAAAGCTCGTTGATTTAGATGGTTTCATCAGTCTTTTTTCACTCATCAAGAAATTAAGATTGAAAATACCGATTAATTGTAAACCGAACAAAACAATGATGATGCCACCTAACTGTTCTAGCAGGGCTTGATTTTGAAAAAAGAAGCCTCCAATAAAGGAAGATGAAGCACCTAAAATTAAAAAAATGGAAGTGAACCCCAAGATGAAACCAATACTTCTTGTGAAGATTAGTTTTCGGTCGGCAGCGACAGCATTGTCTGAAATTCCGCTACCCGTCAATTGTGCAATATAAGCAGGAACTAGCGGAAAGACACAGGGAGACAAGAAAGACACAACCCCGGCAAATAGGGCAATCCATAAGGACAAAAACGTTACTTCGTTTATAACAAACACACTCATTAATTCCATTAAAACTCCTCCAAATCGTTCAAACTTCCATGTCCCCTATTAATATACACGAAATTCTTTTAAGTTAGAATGGATTTGAATCATTCTTTACACTTATTGAAACTTAATCAAGTATTTATCGTATTGATAGAATGAGAAAAGTTTGTTCGTCAATTTTTTTGACCTGAAGTATAATAGTTTTCATGGAGGTGAAAATCATGTTTTTAAGAAAAATTTTATTTATGATAATCTTTATCCTTTCCATTTCTATTGTTGGAGTTCTTGGATATTTAGCCATTATATTATTCGGTAATTATACAATTGATGAAACAGATCTAGTAATGAATGAAACATCGACCGTTGTAGATCAAAACGGTCAAACGATTACAAAACTATTCGAGGAAAATCGAGAAATGATAACAATAGAGGAAGTACCTGAGCATGTGCAGGATGCATTTATATCCATAGAAGACCACCGTTTTTTTCAACATACAGGAATTGATTTCAGAGCCATAGGTAGAGCGATTTATCGCGATATCGCTACCCGTTCAAAGGCAGAAGGTGGCAGCACGATTACTCAACAGTTAGCTAAAAATGCTTTTTTGACCCATGAGAAATCATGGATGCGTAAGACGAAAGAGGTTCTTATTTCAATTAATTTAGAGAGAAGATATTCAAAAGATGAAATTTTAGAGATGTATTTAAACCAAATTTACTTTGGACATGGAGCTCATGGTATTGAAGCGGCTTCAAAACTGTATTTTGATAAAAGCACTTCAGAACTATCTGTGGAAGAGGGAGCTTTGCTTGCCGCCTTACCAAAGGCACCTAGCCATTATTCTCCATTTTTAGATTATGAGAGAAGCAAGGAGAGGCGTAATTTAGTATTAAGTATGATGCAGCGACGAGGCTATTTGACAGCAGAGGAGGTCGTACCTCTTCAGGGTAGGACGTTACCAACGGAACAAATGAAAATAACAGAAAATCCAGCTTATCTTTCATATGTCGATCTCTTGTTACTTGAAGCAGAAGAGAAACATCAGATCAGTGAAGAAGAAATTCTTAGAGGTGGGTATGAAATTGTTGTGGCTATGGATCCTGCCATGCAACAAACAACATATGATCATTTCCAAAAAAGCGAAACATTCCCAAGTTCCACCGGAGAGGACAAGGTCGAAGGGAGTATTGTCTTATTAGATAACGAGACCGGAGGAGTAGTCGCTGTGCAAGGAGGACGCGATTACGTAAGAAAAGGATTCAATCGAGCTAACGCAATGAGGCAGCCAGGATCAGTATTTAAGCCTACAGCTGTTTATGCACCGGCAATGGAAGAAGGGTTATTCCATCCTTACTCGTTACTAACGGATGAAGAAACTGATTTTGACGGTTATATACCGCAAAACTTGTCTCAACAGTATTCAGGGGAAATAACGATGTATGACGCATTGAGAGATTCTGTAAATGTACCGGCTGTATGGACGCTCGAGCAACTGGGAGTAGAGACCTCAAAGAGTTATTTGCAAAAACAAAATATTTATTTCGATGACGAAGGTCTAGGGATCGCTTTAGGAGGATTAGACCACGGAGTTTCACCCTTACAAATCGCTGCTTCCTATCGGACGTTTGCAAATGAAGGGATGTATTCAGAACCTTATTTCATAGAAGGAATCTATGATCGAAATGGAGAACTGGTATCGGAAAGAAGCGTTGAACAGACAGAAGTGGTTTCTTCTCAAACGGCTTGGTATATGACGCGAATGCTAGAGGGTGTAGTGGAAGATGGGACAGGGAGAAGCGGGGAATACAACGGTCCTCTCGCAGGAAAAACGGGGACAACTTCCCTTGATGGACAACATGGAGGATCAAGAGACTTATGGTTTGCAGGGTTTACTCCTGAAGTATCCGGGGCGATTTGGATGGGCTATGATAGGAATGATTTGAACCATACTTTGACAGAATCAAGTGCAGTTCCTACGCGGGCCTTCAAGTCAGTCTTAACTGATGTGAATCAGAATGAAGCGGACCGACTCTATGCTTTTGAAAAGCCTAGTGGTGTTGATGAGCTACAAGAACCTATTCATTTTGTAGACATTAGTGATTTATCCGCAGAAGTTACTTTTGGTTTCACCGGAGCCCAAGTTCAATTAGATTGGACTGCTAGTGAAGATGACCGTTTACACTATCGTGTTTATCAGAAAAAAGGAGAAGAATTAGAATTCATTGACGAGGTCGTAGGGGAAAGTGAGTATTTAGTAAAAGGTGCTAGCTTATTTTCATCAACGAACTATGTAGTTACACCTTATAATCCGCAAATTGACCGGGAAGGAAACACTTCTAATATGGTAGAAGCGAAGTTCCAGCTATTCTCTCATGGGGATGCTTCTTAATTACTTGGAACACCTGCTTTTTATGAAGCAGGTGTTTTTTAGGGGCTTTTATAGGTGTGGATTGGGAAAAACAGTGGTCTATTGGCGAAAACAATGCCTCTATCAGCGAAAACCAACGTTCTATCAGCATGTTGTAATCATGATAAAGTACGAAGTTAAAAACCCCTTAATAAGAACTTAAATGTGAACATAATGTGAACGACTATCTCTTGAGACCCTAGTGGTGTAAAATCTGAATGAAAAAGAGTATAATTTATTTTAGTACGTTTTATGGTTCGATCTATATAAAGAATCATATATATTAGATTTGGGGTGTAGACATTGACAGGAAAGTTTAACGATCAATTTTTGAAAGCATGTAGACAGGAACCAATCAGTCATGTGCCGGTATGGTATATGAGACAGGCAGGAAGATCACAGCCTGAATACAGAGAGTTAAAGAAAAAATACAGTCTAGAAGAAATCACTCACCGTCCAGAGACGTGTGCGTGGGTGACTAAACTTCCAGTGGATCAATACAATAACGACGCAGCGATATTATATAAAGATATTATGACCCCATTACCAGCAATGGGTGTAGACGTTGAGATTAAAAAAGGGATTGGACCAGTTATTTCTAATCCGATTCAATCTTTGAAAGATGTAGAACGTTTAGGTCAGTTAAACCCTGAAAAAGACGTGGATTTTGTGTTAGAAACCATCAAAATCTTACGTAGCCAGTTAACTGTGCCTCTTATTAGCTTTAGTGGTGCTCCATTTACGTTAGCGAGCTATATGATTGAAGGCGGCCCTTCAAAGAATTACAATAAAACGAAAGGCATGATGTACTCCCAACCTGAAGCTTGGAACTTATTAATGGAAAAACTAGGCGATATGGTGGTTACATATGTCAAATCTCAAATCCGAGCAGGGTCTCAAGCTATTCAAATTTTTGACTCTTGGGTAGGCGCTTTAAATCAGCAAGATTATCAAACGTTTGTCAAACCTGTGATGAACCGAATCTTTTCTGAATTGAAGGGTGAAGGAGTTCCCCTAATCATGTTTGGTGTCGGTGGTCGTCATTTAACGTTAGATTGGCATGAACTACCATTAGATGTGGTAGGTCTTGACTGGCGCTATCCGATTAAAGAAGCTAGAGCAGAAGGAATTACAAAGACTGTTCAAGGGAATTTAGATCCTTGTGTTTTAATGGCCCCTTGGCCGGTAATTGAAGCAAAAACGAAAGACATTCTGGATCAAGGAATGGCGCAGCCAGGTTTTATCTTTAATTTAGGTCACGGTGTCTTTCCAGAAGTAGATCCGGCAACTTTAAAAAGGCTTACAGCGTTTGTTCATGAATATTCAGCCGAAAAACTTGCTCAAATTAACCGATAAAGGATGATCAATGTGAAAAAGAAAGTAGGATTATTAGTCATGGCTTATGGAACTCCCCGAACGATGGATGAGATTGAGCCATTTTATACTCATATCCGCCGAGGAAGAAAACCTTCACAAGAACAGTTAGATGATTTAACAGAACGATATGAGGCGATAGGTGGAATCTCTCCTCTTGCTAAGATCACAACGGATCAAGCTACTCATTTACAGGATGAGTTAAATCGTCGCTATACAGATAAAGAATTCATAGCATATCAAGGATTGAAGCATATAGATCCTTTTATTGAAGATGCCATCCATAAAATGAAAGAAGATGGTATAGAAGAAGCCGTGAGCATTGTATTAGCTCCTCATTATTCTACATTTAGCGTAAAAGCCTATAATGGACGAGCTAAAGAAGAGTCCGAATCTATACAAGGTCCTACGCTAACAAGTGTTGAAAGCTGGTATGATGAGCCAGGATTTATTGATTATTGGGCGAAGCAAATCCGAATCACGAGAGAAACGATGACTGAAGAAGAAAAAGATCATCATGTAGTGATTTTTTCTGCTCATAGTTTACCGGAAAAAATTCTTCAGAACGGTGATCCTTATCCGGATCAATTGAAGGAAACAGCCAAGTTGATTGCTGAAAAAGCGGAAGTTAAAAATTATGAAATCGGCTGGCAAAGTGAGGGGAATACACCAGATCCATGGATCGGTCCCGATGTTCAAGATTTAACGAGAGATTTACACGAAAAGCTAGAATACAAAGCTTATATGTACTGCCCGGTAGGATTTGTCGCTGATCACTTAGAAGTATTGTACGACAATGACTATGAGTGCAAAGTGGTAACTGATGAAGTAGGTGCAGGGTATTATCGGCCCGAGATGCCAAATGCTAAAAGTGAGTTCATCGATACGTTAGCGACTGTTATTCAAAAAACATTAAAGGATGTATAACGGATGCCTAAACAAAGAATAGCCGTCATAGGTGGCGGAATGACAGGGATTTCTGCTGCTTTTTATCTCCAAGAAGAGATTAAAGCGCAGCGAATAGATGCCGAATATGTTTTGTACGAAGCGAACGACCGTTTAGGTGGTCGTATTCAAACCGACTACACGGATGGGTTTATTATTGAGCAAGGACCCGATTCATTCTTAGCTAGAAAAACAAGCATGACCGAATTAGCTAAAGATATAGGAATGGCCGATGAGTTAGTAGACAATGCATCAGGAGCTTTTATCCTTCATCAAAATAAACTTTTCCCTATGCCAGAAGGCGCCGTAATGGGAATACCTACTCAATGGTTGCCTTTCATTAAAACAGGGTTGTTTTCTCCTAAAGGCAAGGCGAGAGCTGCGTTTGACCTCGTTTTGCCGAAAACAACAGAAGAAGGCGTAGACTTGTCTCTGGGCCATTTCTTCAGAAATCGTTTAGGTAATGAAGTGGTGGATCATTTAATTGAGCCCCTTCTGTCTGGAATTTATGCTGGGAACATTGATCGGTTAAGCTTGCAAGCTACTTTTCCACAGTTTCAGCAAATGGAAGCTAAATACCGAAGTCTTATTCTCGGGATGAAGACTTCCATGGCTAAAAACCAAGGGGGTCAGGCTTCTTCCAAAGAACCTAAAGGGAAAAAGAAAGGCATGTTCCTTACTTTTCAAGGCGGCTTGCAAACGATGGTTGACCGAGTAGAAGAGAAGTTAGATGATGATAGTGTGAAAAAGAATATGGCGCTGATAAAAATTGAAAAAGAGTCTGAGCGTTATCGTCTGTTTTTCGAGGATGGGTCAGAGGATTTGGTAGACCGAGTCCTCTTAACGACCCCGCACCAACATGCTAGTTCAGTTTTTCAGTCTGAAACCTTTATGAAACCTATAAAAGAAATTCCTGCAACCTCTGTTGCAACTGTGGCTCTTGCTTATCCGAAAGAAGCGATAAAGAAAGATATCGACGGAACGGGATTCGTTGTATCGAAAAAAACAAATTATTCGATTACAGCTTGCACATGGACTCATAAAAAGTGGAAGCACTCTGCCCCGGAAGGTTACGCTTTATTGAGGGCGTATATTGGGAAAGCAGGGGACGATAAGATTGTAGGCGAGCCTGACGAAGTAATCTTAGATAAGGTGAAGCAGGATTTGGATCATATCATGAAAATTGATGGAGATCCCTTGTTCTATCGGATTAAACGATGGAAAGAATCCATGCCACAGTATGAAGTAGGCCATTTAGAGAGACTAAAAGTTGTTAGACAAAACTTAGCATCTAAATACCCTGGCGTGAGGTTAGTAGGAGCTAGCTACAATGGGATTGGATTACCAGATTGTATTGATCAAGCTAAAACAGCAGTGAAAGAATTAGTTAATGAATGAGTCGTAAATTTTAAACCTGGCATGGAAAGGTACTTCAGTCCATGCCAGGTTTAAAATGAAAGCTCAATGATACTAACTGGCTGTGCGAATGTCTTCCACACTCTTTTTTTGATTCAAGTTAGCCTCCCCTTGCAAATGGTTTCCTGATTTTTTAAAAAAATAACCGTACGCTTTTGCGCACGGCTTCCACAGGGAGAGGAAATATGAGAAAGTGGGGGAGTTATATAATTATAGATACCACCATCTAAATAGTTTAAACCTATTTTTCAAAATAAATAAAAAATTTTGACTCTTTTTCCGTACTGGCTAGATCGTTCTCTGGAATTGGTTTAGAGACAACAAATTATGGTTAGTTTTCTTTCTGTTTTCTGTGCTCGATTTCTCCTGCCAGTGCATACAATGCAACAAAAGAGGCAAAGTGAGAACTAAAGTCATTTCCATCCTGTTGAGGATAAACTTCCACGTAATCCATCCCTACGACCCCTAGTTTACATACTTCATGGACGATACTAAGGAGCTCATGTGAATTCAGTCCATTTCCATCAACGGGTCCCCCAGGATTAAAAGCATGATCCAACACATCACTACAAATACTTAAATAAACGACATCTGTATTCTTAGAAGCGATTTCATAAGATTTTTTGGCAATATCTCTTACATGATCAGCTTGACGAATGTCTTCGATCGTTAACGTTGTTGCGCCAACTTTTTGTGCTAGTCGGCCATTTTCCGGTTTGTTTCTTGGTCCATGTATACCTAAGTGAACCATGGCTTCATTAACGACCCCTTCTGTTTCATAGAGACGGGCAAACGGAGCACCGCGACCATAAGGGTCTCCATTGGAATGCTCATTGTTATCGTAATGTGCGTCTAAGTGGATAATGCCAACTTTTTTAGTTGATGCTTCAATCAGTCCTTCTATTATTGGATAAGTGATGCCGTGGTCGCCACCGAAAGCAATGGGGAACGTTTTTTTCTGCCAAATATCTTTGGAGAACTCCCGAATCTTTTTCATTGTATCTTCCGGCTCGGCAGGAGTTACAGCAACATCTCCTTTATCCCCTAATGTTAAGTGTTCAAACACATCAAGATGATTTAATTCAGGGAGATATCCACTGTACCTTCCAGAGCTTAACCGGATGACTTTAGGACCTAGTTCACACCCTGTATAATCCCCCCAGGTGACAGCCCCTTCCCATGGTACTCCATATACGGTTACATCCACATCTTTTTCTTTATCAGGGTTTTTAACTAAATTCTCAGCTCCTAAAAAACAAGGGGTATTTCCATAAATAAATGAATTTGACATCTCTTTAGCCTCCTCGAATGAATTGGTCAACATTTCTTATTAATTCCCTTCTTCATTTTTCCATAAACAATTTAATGTTGCTGTGCAGACGGTTTGCAACCTCATTCTTTCTTTAGACGTCATCTTACTCAAAACTAGGTAGAATATGGACTATACAACAAATTTTATTATGTGGGGAGACGCTTAATAAAAAAATGTCGATAGTTATTGAATAAACAAGTGATTAATAAAATAATTTAATGAATTGCGCGAAATTAGTCGAAATAAAAAATTTTGTTAAGGAAAGTGTCTAAAGATTCTTAACCTTTTTATGGTAAATGTGATTTATACTAAATAGGGAAAGAAAATAGGAGGCTCGATTCAAATGGTATATACATATGAAAAGAAAGAGATCATTGAACATTTGAAACTAAATAAAAGAGAAATATTAATTAATATGATAGAAGTCTTCCAAGAGACGTTGAAAGAAAAAGGTGATGTTGAGAAGTTTTTTCAAACATTAGAAACGTTATTTGACCTGTTTTTGCTAAACATTTCAACAAATGAACGATTACATATGGAGATGTTTGGACAAGTAGTGGAAGGATACAGGAATCGCAAGGAAATCAGTCTCGAGGAATTTTTGTATAAATTTGAACAAGTTCGATTAACGATGGAAAAAAGTATTGCAAGAATTCCAACAGTAGATACTGAAAAGAATGAGACAATTGCTCAGCTAAATAAGTTTTTTTTAGAGCTTCAAAAAGAAGCTTATATTGAGACGGAAAAGCAAATAAATAATCAATTATTAACAAAAGAAGTACAATTATCTCAATTAAAGAAAGATCGAGCAGAAATACTCTCTAAGCTGTCTACTAGTTTCGCTCATGAGATTAGAAATCCACTCACATCAATTAAAGGATTTGTGCAATTACTTGAAAAAAGGTTAGTAAGCGAAAAAGAGGAAGAAAAATACTTTCACTTCATTTATCAAGATATGGAAGAACTAGAACAGCAAGTGAACCAATTTCTAATGTTATCAACGGAAAAGAATCATCAGGATTTGTGTGTCACTGCCATTTCGTTGAAAGAATTACTCTATGAAGTAGTTGACTCTTTCCAACCGATCATTTCTCAAGGAAATATTTGTGTGCATTTACACTTGTGTGAAAACGTTAGCACATGGGGTCTTCAAGACCAGATAAAACTAGTCCTATATAAGTTAATGCAAAATGCTCATGATGCATTAATGTTAAAAGAGAACGGAAGAAAATTAAAAATATGTCTTAAGAAAGATCAGACAGATGCGATCATTACTTTTGCGAACAATGGACCTCCAGTTCCGAGACTCATTAGACACTCGATGTTTGAGCCTTTCGTAGGAACGAAAGAATTAGGAAAAGGTTTAGGATTAGCAGTTTCAAAGCAGCTGATGAATAAACACAAAGGCGACATTGATTATGTAACAAGTGAAGAGTGGACGATATTTAAGCTGCGGTTTCCGATAAAACAGCTTACTGACGATGACCATAAATAATGGCTTCGTTTTCTGTTAAAGTTATGATATGATAAAGGTTATGATTAATTGAACGTAAAAATATGCTAATGAATGCAGAATGAATTTGTCGTGCTGTTTGTTTTCTAGGAGTGTTAATATGGCAAAAGAATGGGACGTCCTAAATGCTTTGCGTCATTATCGTCATGATTGGCTGAATCATATGCAGTTGATTAATGGGTATATTGCAATGGGACGAACTGAAAAAGTAGAAACCTTAATTGATGATATCGTAAATCAGGCAAAAAATGAAAGCCATTTATCAAATTTAAATATGAATCAACTAGCAGAAGAAATTCTTACGTTTAATTGGAATGGCCATTCTTTTTCGTTGAACTTCGAAGTCATATCAGAATCGAAAGACTGGTCGAATTGGGAAGAATTGCTTCTTTCGTTTTTTAGGGAGTTCATGAAAATACTAGATCTGTCTACGAAATATGGAGAAGAGCAACAAGCGGTATTAATGATGAATGATATTGAAAGCATCACAGTGGAGATTGATTTTCAAGGGTCGCTCCGAATAAATAAGGAATGGATTGAAAATATAAAGCGTATAGAACGCCGATATGGAAACCATATTGATCAAATAGAATGGAATGAATCCGAATGCTATGTGAAATTCGTTGCTGATATTGAAGATGAGCATATAACGATGACCTAGCAATGGATGAATGGAGTGAAGAACATGTTTGTAGATAAAGTAAAGATATATGTAAAAGCTGGTGACGGAGGAAACGGAGTCGTCGCTTATCGTCGTGAGAAGTATATTCCAGATGGCGGTCCCGCTGGCGGAGACGGTGGGAAAGGGGCAGATGTGGTATTTGAAGTAGAAGAAGGTCTAAGAACGTTGATGGACTTCCGATATCAGCGCCATTTTAAAGCTCCTCGTGGAGAAAATGGCCGACCTAAAAATCAACACGGAAAAAGCAGAGATGCTATGGTAGTCAAGGTTCCACCTGGCACTACGGTTACTGTTGAAGAAACAGGTGAGATTGTTGCTGACTTAACAGAGCACGGTCAAAGAGCGACAGTCGTACGTGGAGGGCGTGGCGGAAGAGGGAACTCCCGATTTGCTACTCCTTCGAACCCTGCTCCAGAGATCGCTGAAAATGGGGAGCCAGGTCAAGATAAAGATCTTGTGTTGGAATTAAAGCTTCTTGCAGATGTAGGTCTTGTAGGCTTTCCGAGTGTGGGGAAATCAACGCTTCTTTCTATTGTTTCAGCAGCGAAACCTAAAATTGCCGATTATCACTTTACGACTTTGGCTCCGAATTTAGGGATGGTTGAAACAGAAGACCATAGAAGCTTCGTCATGGCTGACTTACCAGGGTTGATTGAAGGAGCTCATTCAGGAGTTGGCTTAGGACATCAATTTTTACGTCATATTGAACGAACGAGAGTCATTGTTCACGTTATTGATATGAGTGGGATTGAAGGAAGAGACCCTTACGAAGATTATGAAACGATTAACGAAGAGTTAAAACAATATAATTTACGATTAACGGAACGGCCACAAGTAGTCGTTGCGAACAAAATGGATTTGCCAGGAGCGGAAGAGAACCTCGCTACTTTCAGAGAAAAGGTAGGAGAAGAGGTTGAAATTCACCCAATATCCGCTGTAACGAAGCATGGGTTAACAGGATTGTTGCGTAGTGTGGCTGATAAAGTGGATTCTACTCCTGAATTTCCTCTATACGAGGAAGAAGAGTTGGATCAACGTGTTATTTATAAGTATACGAAGAAGGAAGATCCATTTAAAGTACACAAAGACGATGATGGTGGATATACAATCGAAGGGCATGAAATTGAAACACTCTTTAAGATGACGGATTTCAACCGCCATGATTCGGTTCAACGTTTCTCAAGGAAGATGCGTAGGATGGGTATCGATCAAGCATTGCGTGATTTAGGTGCAGAGCACGGTGATACGGTCCGTATATTAAATTACGAATTTGAATTTATTGAGTAAACCGTTCAGTCCAGAACAGATATCTGTTCTGGACTATTTTTTAGATATCATAGGTTGATCCTCTTGGCGTTTTGATTCTGAACAACTCATAAAAAGGACCGTCATGGACATTTTTCAAGAACTTGGTTTATTGATAGGTTCGAAAATTCAGAAAAAAATAAAAAACAAAGTTGTCAATTTCGAGTACGATCTTTATAATGATGAAATAGGTTGATTATCAGGTGGTGAAAGTATTGAAAAAAAGAACAGATCAGTTTTATTTGGTCAGGGAGGATATGTTACCTGACGCAATGTTGAAAACAGTTGAGGCTAAAAAACTTCTTGATAGTGGGAAAGCATACAAAATTAATGAAGTGGTTCAAAAAGTGGATCTCAGCCGCAGTGCTTTCTATAAATATAAAGATGGGATTTTTCCATTTCATACGATGGTTAAAGAGAAAATTATTACATTATCAATTCATTTAGAGGATCAATCAGGTACTTTATCTAAGCTTCTGTCTATGGTTGCTCAAACAGGTGCTAACGTCTTAACGATTAATCAGACAATCCCACTTCAAGGGAGAGCAACGATTACATTGACGATTGAAACAGCAGCAATGAATTCAGATGTCACCGTATTATTAAATAAAATAGAAAGCATGGATTCGGTAGTGAAAGTTGAGCTTATTGGTTCTGGTGCCTAATCATAAGATAAGTCATGCGAGTTTAGTCTATATGAAGGAGTGAAAGGGACGTGGAGAAAGTAGGATACCTAGGTCCTAAAGGATCATTTACAGAAGCGGCAGCGAAAGCACTTGTCCCGAAAGATGAGCGTGTTCCGTTTCGTTCTATACCAGATACGATGGATGCTGTAAAAGAAGGACTTGTAAATAAAGCAGTTGTACCAATGGAAAATGCTATTGAAGGATCAGTTAACATCACGTTAGATTATTTCATTCACCATCAGCGCATGAATATGTCGGCTGAAATTGTTGCACCAATTGAACAACACTTGCTTGTTCCACCTTCTAGAATTTCATCTTGGGATCAAGTAGAAACGGTCTATTCGCATCCTCATGCTATTGCCCAGTGTCACCATTTTCTACGTAAATATCTGCCTGATGCGGAAATTTCATACGTGAATTCAACGGCTGCTGCGGCTAAGCATATTCAAGAAAATGAATCAGAGAACGCTGCGGCCATCGCCAATGATATTGCAGCAGAAGCGTATGGACTTGAAATAGCTCAGAAAAAAATCAACGATTATGAAAACAACAGAACCAGGTTTTTACTTTTGACAAATAGTGACGCATCTTTTGAAAACAAAGTAATAACACCTTCAACTGACTATAAAACGACTATGATGATTACTTTGTCTTCAGACTATTCTGGTGCTCTGCATCAAGTGCTCTCAGCCTTTGCCTGGAGAAAAATTAATTTGTCTAAAATAGAGTCTCGTCCAACCAAAACAGGTCTGGGGAATTATTTCTTTATTATTGATGTGGCCATGAAAAAAGATGATATTTTAGTTCCGGCAGTTTGTGAAGAATTGAAAGCCTTAGGTTGTGGAGTCCAAGTGCTAGGAAGCTATCCTTGCTTCTCTTGGGAGGAGTTAACAGATCCCAAATTAGAAGTAGTCGAAGAAGAAACTACTTAAATTATTTTTGAAACTACACACTTTGAGAATAAATACGTGTGGAATTAATAGCCGTTCTGACGTGTGCTGGGTGACGTGCAACTCCGCAATACATTTCAGAAAATCACATGATTGTTTAACTGAGGTTCAAGAAAAATAAATTTAAAGTTAACTGTGAAAAAAGCATCTTGCATAGGTGCTTTTTTCATTTTGGCTAAAATGTGGTTGCTCTCTTAATGAAAGAAGAATGAATTAGATTACTCTTACATATATTTTTGTGAAGAACAGCGTTTTATATATTTGTGACAGTTCGCCCAAAAGTGCATAAGATAAAGTGATATTGTATGGGAGGGATCCACAAAGTGAAAATTCATATTGTCCAAAAAGGAGACACTCTTTGGAAGTTATCAAAAAAATACGGTGTAGATTTCGAAAAATTAAAGTCGGCTAATACACAATTAGCTAATCCTGATTTAATTATGCCGGGAATGAAGATTAATATTCCCTCTTCAGGGGGAGTGAAGAAAAAAGAAGTCGTTAAGAAAGAATATCCGATCAAGAAGGAAACTCCAGTAAAAGAAGCGCCGAAACCAAAGATGCCTGTGAAAAAAGAAGTAAAGAAGGAAGTGCCGGCCCCTGCGCCTGTTCCGCCGCCACAACCTAAACCTTCATATCATGTGCAACAGGCTAAGGTGAATGTAAATGTTTATAAACAGCCAAGTTATCCTAAGATGCCAACACCACCGCCAGCACCAAAAGCTCCTAAACCACCTGTGAAAGAGGTCAAAGAACAACCGAAAGAAGCACCAAAGGCCCCACCTAAACCAGCACCTAAGCCAAAGCCAAAGGCTATGGCAAAGCCAAAACCTGTTGAGAAATTACCTTCGAAAAAAATGCCTGCTCCTATGCCGGTTCAAAAGAAGCCAATGCAGCCAGAATTCCCAAAATATCAGGGCCATGTAAGTGAAGGGTGTTTGTCAATGGCTGCACTGTGTGCGTATCCTTATATGCACATGCAACCAGGTCATATGTATCCACAGGCACATATGCCAGTTATGCAACCTTGCTATTGTCAAAAGGGATATGTCCCGATGGCTCATCACCATCATCAGCCTTTAATGCCCATGAACCACATGGCTTATCCTCAACAACACTATGTTAATCATATGCCACAATTTTCTCAAGGTGGTAATAGGACCTATCCACTAGGTTATCCAGTAAGTTCTAACCAGAGAAGCAATGATGAAGAGAGCAAGTATGAACGTAGTGAAGAAGACAACTTGAATGCTCTTGATGAGCAAACTGATCACAACCAATTTGGCGATCTAACAATGAACCAGGCAAGGCTGCATGAAGCTCAGAACCTGGCCGTACAAAGTCATCACGACGCATTTTACGGCATGATGCCATGGACATATCCTATGACGCAAGAGTATTATCAATCCAAGCCTAACAATAAAAAAGAAGAAAAAGATTAATCTCGATCAAATCATTTTTTTAGCTAAGGAGTTATTCCCATTTGTTTCTTTATATAATGCCTTATATAAAGCTCCACTGTTGATCAAAAAACAGTGGAGTTTTCCGTTATTTAACAGCATTATTTAATCCTTTTTCGATCACCCTAATGTTGAAAGGAGGAGGATTAATGAAAAAAATTGCATTAGGTTTATCAGTAGTAACAATATTACTTTCAGGTGTTGCGTGTGGGGATATGGAGCCTAATAATACAGAAGGTCAAGGTTATTCATATCAACAACGTGATCAAACAGGCTATGGCAATGACCGTATAGATGGAACAGGCATGGGTAGTTCTAATTATGGTCAGCGTGGGATGATGGGAAGAGAAACAGAACGCTATGGTAATCGGAACCAAGCTGGGCGCGACCGAATGACTGGTTATCAAACAGGTCAAGGAAGGCCTAGAGGGTTCACAAGAGGGATCACTGGGAATGACAGACAAGGAATGGTTGACGAAAATGGGTTATTAAATGGACGATTGCGTGCTTCTAATCGTAATCAGACAGATAATAATCTTAACAGGGGTATGGGCGATGGCATGTTCAGAGGAACGTCAAATACCGGTAACAAGCAAGGGAGTAACGTAACAGGTTATTATGACAGTAAGGATGGACAAACTGCCCGAAAACTTGAGAATCGAATTGAAAACATTGATGGAGTTCGTGATTGTGACGTGCTGATTAATGGAGACGACGTTGTTATTGGTATAGACGCAAGCGGAAATGAAGATCGAGTTGAACGTAAAGTTCGCTCACTTGCCTCTAAACTAGACGACAATAAGCAAGTTCATATCGTAACGGATCAATCAGGTATGGATCGAATCAATGGAATGGAAAATCAGCTTCGCGATGGAGCACCATTTGAAGAAGTTGGGGCAACATTCAATGAGATGTTGGATGATTTAGGAGATGCTTTACAAAGACCATTTGAAAGAAGCAGGTAGCTCATTTCATTGGAATTAGGTTAGGAGCAGTGCCATTAATGGTGCTGCTTTTTCTAATTTTCGGATGTTAACTAGCACATTTTTACAGAGTATTATTTTGAAGAAAACGAATACATAATTTTATATAAATATTAGTCGACTGTATGGAGGATAGAAAATAACTTCAAAATTGTCAACAAAAGGAATGATTTCCCTCTTCCTTGGCTAACCTAATTATGAATGTCGTGAGTCCATTCATTTACTATAGGAGGCGACAGCCGTGATAAATGAAATGCAAAGTAATAAATTAAAGCCACAGTTACTTTCTTATAAGAGGATGACGTTGTGTGCATGTACTCTCATTATTTTCTTAATCATGTTTACAAGTCCAGTTTTAATTGGGAAAATGAAAGTATCTGCATCTGAATCACTGGTATCTGATCAGCCCCATGAAGTAGAAGTATTATTGCAGAGGCAGTACTTAGATGGAGAAATGAGTGAAGAAGAGCTAGAGGAAACGATTTGGTCGATGGAAGACTTTTGGTCATATTATGATGAATGGGAATTGGTAGATCAAAACAAGGATCAAATTGTTTTTCGAAAAGAGATTAATGATATTTCCCCGTTAATGAAAATGCACGGATATTTTGGGATTGAAGATGATGGCACATTAAGCATATACAATGGCAAACCAACGGAAAACGAGGTTATTCAGTCTTTTTTTCAAATTAATACGAAACAATTAAAGAGTCATTTGCACGAGTCATTACTAGAAGGTATACCTGTTTCTACGAAGGATGAATATTTAGAGGTATTGAAAATTTATCAAAAGTATGCCATTAATGGATTGTAGGTTTTTGAGTGAATAGCTGCCAAATGGCGGCTTTTTTTCTGTTAATTATGCCGATTCAATCATCAAGTAATACAAGGCTTTAAAACCAACAAAAGGGACTACCATCCTAATATCGAATTTTGTATGTTGCCATTCGCAGAGATAAAGAAAGAATGAAATTGATTCATAATCAAAAACACTTTGAACTATGATAAAATAGAAATATGTGTTCGTATAAGTAAATTAGTGAGCGGGGGAAAGACTTTGATTGAATGTTTAAAAGGAACTGTGATAAATATTGAACCTGAAACGATTGTTATAGATGTTCACCAAGTAGGTTATCTTGTGTATTGTGGGAACCCATATCGATATGAAGAGTGGTTAAACGAAACTGTAACTGTTTATACATATCAACATGTTCGGGAAGATGCCATTCGGCTGTATGGGTTTCTATATCGAGAAGAAAGACGTTTATTCGAAAAATTACTTCAAGTATCAGGAATCGGGCCTAAAGGGGCGTTAGCTATTGTTGCTTCAGAGCAACCGCAACTTGTCGTTGAAGCTATTGAGAATGAGGATGAAAAGTTTTTAGTTAAGTTTCCTGGTGTAGGTAAAAAGACTGCTCGTCAAATGATCCTTGATTTAAAAGGTAAAGTTCAAGAACTCGTGCCGAACTTAATTCAAGTTCCAACAAATTCAACAACACTTTTGCCTCAGCATCCTTCTGAAAATGGCGAATTAGAAGAGGCTGTGGAAGCTTTGAAAGCTCTTGGTTACGTTGAACGAGAAATAAAGAAGGTCCTTCCTACCTTAAGAAAAGACGAATTAACGACGGATCAATATATTAAATTAGCTCTCAAAGAAATGCTTAACAGGGCCTAGAATGTGAGATTATCGGAGGAAGATACCATGGACGAACGTATTGTTAGTGGAGAATCACAGAGCCATGAAGAGTGGGAAGAGAGAAGTCTTCGTCCACAAACTCTGTCACAATATATTGGACAAAAGGCGGTCAAAGAAAATCTCACTGTCTTTATTCAAGCGGCAAAAATGAGAGAAGAATGTTTGGATCATGTGTTATTATATGGTCCTCCTGGACTTGGTAAGACGACATTATCCATGATTATTGCCAATGAGATGGGTGTGAATTTAAGAACGACATCAGGACCTGCGATCGAACGTCCAGGAGATTTGGCAGCTGTTTTAAGTGGTTTAGAACCTGGTGATGTATTGTTTATTGATGAAATTCACCGCTTAAACCGATCAGTGGAAGAAGTATTATACCCAGCTATGGAAGATTATTTTCTTGATATTGTCATAGGGAAAGGTCCTTCGGCAAGATCTGTCCGACTTGACCTTCCTCCGTTCACCTTAGTGGGCGCAACAACGAGAGCAGGGATGTTATCGGCGCCGTTAAGAGATCGATTTGGAGTAGTCAGTCGGTTAGAATATTATACACATGATGAACTGCAAGAAATTGTAGAACGAACAGCAGATGTGATGGAAATATCAGCAGAAAAGAAGGCTGCTGAAGAAATTTCAAGGCGATCGCGGGGGACGCCGCGAATTGCTAATCGGATTTTGCGAAGAGTGAGGGACTTTGCTCAAGTCAGAGGAGATGGCACAATTGATTTATCGATTACAAAAGAAGCTTTGAACCTTTTGCAGGTAGATCAACTTGGACTTGATCATATAGATCATACGTTGTTGAGGAATATCATTGATAAATTTCGTGGAGGTCCGGTAGGATTAGATACGATCGCTGCAACAATCGGGGAAGAATCGCACACAATTGAGGATGTTTATGAACCTTATCTGCTTCAAATTGGGTTTCTTCAGCGGACCCCAAGAGGAAGAATGGTCACTCCGCTAGTGTATGAACATTTTAATATGGAGGTGCCTAAACGTTGAGTCAGATTCCTAAGCTGCTTATCTCATTAGGCGTGATCCTGATTATTGCAGGTTTGGTTTGGCAAGTGGGTGGTAGATTTCTCTCTCTAGGAAGATTACCGGGAGATATTTTGATAAGGCGGGAAAACTCAACTTTTTATTTTCCTCTTATGACTTCCATTGTCATTAGTATTGTTTTATCTGTTATTTTTTATTTAGTCGGTCGATTTCGTTAACAAAGAAAGGAAAAGGTAAATGGATGTATCACAATTTGATTATGAGTTACCAGAAGAATTAATCGCGCAAACTCCTTTGAAGAACAGAGATTCGTCGAAATTATTAGTGATGGACAGACACTCAGGAGAAATCCAGCACAAACAATTTCCTGCCTTGCTTGAATATTTAAAGTCAGGAGACACGTTAGTTCTGAATAACACAAAAGTGATCCCAGCCCGTCTCTTCGGTATGAAAAAAGAAACCGGAGCAAAAATTGAATTATTGTTATTAAAAGAAAATGGAAATCATACTTGGGAAGCTTTAGTTAAACCTGCAAAACGAATAAAGGTTGGAACAGAAATAGATTTTGGAGAAGGTTTGCTCACAGGCGTATGTGAAGAAGAGCTAGCTGAAGGTCGCAGGAAAATTAAGTTTTCATTCAGCGGAATTTTTCATGAGATTCTTGACCAATTAGGTGAAATGCCGTTACCCCCTTATATTCAAGAACAACTTGAGGAGAAAGATCGTTATCAAACCGTTTACGCAGAGCATCGTGGTTCTGCAGCAGCTCCTACAGCAGGTCTTCATTTCACTGAAGACATGCTTAAAGAGGTAACAAACAGAGGGATTCGATTGGCTTATGTGACGTTGCATGTAGGGCTTGGGACATTCCGTCCTGTGGCCGTTGAAAATGTTCAAGAACATACCATGCATTCAGAATATTATCAGCTTGATGAAATAACGGCCAAATTGTTGAATGAAACGAAGAGACAAGGAGGGCGCATTGTTGCTGTCGGAACCACGTCTGCGCGAACATTAGAAACTATTGCCCGAGATCACCACGGGCAATTTGTATCTGCTAGTGGATGGACGGATATATTTATTTATCCAGGGTACACGTTCCGAGCCATCGATGGTCTATTAACGAATTTTCATTTACCTAAATCAACACTTGTCATGTTGGTCAGCGCTTTCGCTGGTAAAGAAGCGATTCTTTCAGCATACAAAGAAGCTGTAAGCAAGAAATATCGATTTTTTAGTTTTGGAGATGCGATGCTGCTCATTTAACGGGTTGTACCATTAAATGAGCGGGGAGAAATTTAAGGAAATGTAATGAAAGAAGGATGAGAAAATGACGGCCATTTCGTATGAACATATCAAGACTTGTAAGCAATCAGGAGCCAGGCTCGGCATCGTCCACACGCCCCACGGTTCCTTTGAAACACCTATTTTCATGCCTGTTGGGACATTAGCTACAGTTAAGACTATGAGTCCAGAGGATTTAAAAAGCATGAATGCCCAAATCATTTTAAGTAATACTTATCACCTTTGGCTTCGGCCTGGAGAAGACATCATCGAAGAAGCTGGTGGTCTGCACAAATTTATGAACTGGGACCGACCGATTTTAACGGATTCAGGGGGATTCCAAGTGTTCAGTCTCAGTGATCTTCGTAATATCACTGAAGAAGGAGTGCATTTTCGCAATCATTTAAGCGGAGAAAAGTTATTCTTAACTCCTGAAAAGTCTATGCAAGTTCAAAATGCATTGGGACCTGATATCATGATGGCTTTTGATGAATGTCCACCTTACCCTGCAGAACATAAGTATATGAAAGCTTCTGTGGAGAGAACGAGTCGCTGGGCTGAAAGGTGTCTTGAAGCACATAGTCGTAAGAATGATCAAGGTTTGTTTGGAATCATTCAAGGTGGAGAGTATGAAGACTTGCGCCGTCAAAGTGCAAAAGATCTAGTCTCCTTAGACTTTCCAGGTTATGCCATTGGTGGGTTGTCGGTAGGGGAACCAAAAGACGTGATGAATAAGGTACTCGATTATACGACTCCGCTACTTCCTCATGACAAGCCCCGCTATCTTATGGGAGTGGGCTCTGCAGACTCATTGATTGATGGCGCGATTCGCGGAGTGGATATGTTTGATTGTGTATTACCAACTCGAATTGCTCGTAATGGAACAATCATGACAAGCTCAGGACGTCTTGTTGTTCGGAATGCTAAGTACGCCAGAGATTTCAAACCATTGGATGAAAATTGTGATTGTAACGTTTGTAAAAACTACTCAAGAGCTTATATTCGTCATCTCATTAAATGTAATGAAACACTAGGACTCAGACTGTGTTCATACCATAATTTGTATTTCTTATTGACGTTAATGGAAAATGTTAGGCAAGCAATTCGGGAAGATCGATTACTGGATTTCAGAGAAGAATTTTTTGAGGCATATGGGTTCAATAAGCCCAACGCTAAAAACTTTTAATGAAAAACGAGTTTTAGATTGATTTCCATTGATTTTTAAAGAGAAGTTTGTCTACAATAGTACGGGAGAGTTATTTTGTGCCATTCGAGGAAAACGAATGAATAAACATGCTTTTTCCAATAAAAGGGTTGTTTAATAAATGGCTATTAAGCAACGTTGATAAATGGTGAGGGCAACAGTGTTGATCACTGAAAGGGGTGAAATGAATGGATTTATTTGGAGCTTTAATACCGCTACTACTTATGTTTGCAATCTTCTACTTCCTTTTGATTCGTCCGCAACAAAAACGTCAAAAGAAAGTTCAACAGATGCATTCCTCCCTTCAAAAAGGAGATAAAGTAATTACAATAGGCGGTCTTCACGGGACAATTGACGCTATTGATGAGAACCGTATCGTCATTGATGTGGACGGAAGCAACAAGTTAACGTTCGACCGTCAAGCAATTCGTGAGGTCATCAATCAAGACTAATAACCATGCTCAAAGGCTTGCTGTCATTATGACAGCAAGCCTTTGTCCTGATAGAGAAGATCATCGTTAACTTTCTCTTAAGGAATCCCCTCTAACGTTTACTCCAACCATCCCTCCTAGAATAGCAGCTAATAAATAACCTCCATGCATGAGAATTTGTTGCATATCAAATCCTTGATTAAAACTTAAGTATTGAGTCAAAAAAACAACAAGTGAATACAAAAGAGCGGTAAGAGTGCCAGCAAACCAACCTTTTTCTCCAGAACGCCCACCAGAAATAAATCCTCCTATAAACAGAGCTACGAACGAAAATCCAATGAGAATCCACAGAAATGTTGCTTCTGTTACATTTGTAAATCGAAGAACGAGTGAACTAAGGAAACTGGCTGCGATAACTAGAATAAATATAGTCAAAACTCCGTATAACACACTGCTTATTAACCGATGTGATGCCATCTCTAATCCCCCTTTCTGTTTCATTTATTTATATCTATTCTATGAATAGAAGAAATAGACGAGCTTTCTTAAAAGAAACGAATCTAAATCTCCCTATTTCTGAGACATGATTGTCCACCTTTTTTCATACAATGTATCGATGAAACGGGGAGGGGCATCGTAGAATGGAATGGATGTTAGCACTGGTTATTTTCGTTGTGAGTTATGTGTTGATTATCACGGAAAAAATCAATCGGGCACTAGTCGCCTGTCTCGGTGGAACACTAATGTTGTTAACCGGCGTATTGAATTTAGATAATGCCTTTCTTCGTCACATCGATTGGCATACAATCGTATTGCTTTTATCAATGATGATTCTTGTATCGATTACAAGTAAAAGTGGATTGTTTGAATACATTGCCATTTCTTTAGCTAAATTGGTCAAAGGAAGGCCTATTCCACTATTGATTGTGATATCTACATTGACCGCTGTTGGATCAGCGATGTTGAATAATGTTACAACAGTCTTGCTAATTGTACCGATAGTACTTACGCTAACGAACATGCTTAAAATTACGGCCATCCCTTATTTGCTCTCAGTTATTCTCGCTTCTAATATAGGAGGAACAGCTACGCTTATTGGGGATCCGCCTAATTTAATGATTGGTCAAGCGGTGTCCCATTTGAATTTCAATGCTTTTTTAATTCATTTAGGACCAGTTGTTATTTTCATTTATGTCATTGTTATCACGGGAGTCTCGATGCTGTATCGTAAAAGGTTGAGAGTTGAAGATCATGAAAGAATAAACCTGATGAAAGTAAATCCTTCTCGGTACTTAACGAGAAAATCATTGTTATTTAAGTCCTGCACTGTTTTGATCTTAACTACGTTAGGTTTCGTTCTCCAGCCCCTGTTACATGTAGAATTAACGAGTATTGCTATGGCGGGAGCAGTTCTATTAATGTTGCTTACAAATGATCATGATGCAACAGAGGAAGTATTTCAAACGATAGAATGGGTAACGATTTTCTTTTTCGTTGGGTTATTTATGCTAGTAGGAGGTCTTAAGGAAGTAGGACTTATTGATGAAATTGCAAAATCAATTATTTATTACACGGAAGGAGACGTCCCAAAAACTTCCCTGCTTATCCTCTGGACTTCAGGAATTATCTCAGGGTTTGTGGATAATATTCCGTTTGTAGCGGCAATGATTCCGGTGATTTTAGAGTTTCAGGAATACGGCATGACTAATCTGGATCCATTATGGTGGGCTCTAGCTTTAGGGGCTTGTTTAGGTGGGAATGGTACGATCATAGGAGCAAGCTCAAATGTCATTGTTGCAGGTCTTGCAATGAAAGCAAAGCAGCCTTTTACGTATGTTGATTTTCTTAAAGTCGGCGTTCCTACTGCATTGATATCATTTATTATTTCTAGTTTTTATTTGTACTTTCGTTACTTAATTAATTTCCATTAATGGCTAACTCCACTCCATACTGTCAAGAATGACTAAGGTAATATTGGTAAAACTAAACAGACACTTGACATTGAGGGAGTTAACCATGGAATTATATACAATCAGTATTCGAACATTGGTTATTTATTTTGTCATTTTAGTTGTTTTTCGATTAATGGGAAAACGAGAAATTGGCCAGCTGTCTATTGTAGACTTTGTCATTTCTCTGATGATTGCAGAGTTAGCTGTCATGACTGTTGAAAATGTTCAAGTACCAATCTCTCATCAGCTTGTTCCTATGTTTCTGTTAATGACTATTCAAATCTCACTTGCTTACATATCTTTGAAAAGTCAGGAGCTGAGAAAATTAATTGACGGAAAGCCATCAGTAATTATTCGCCAAGGGAAGATTGATGAGAAAGAAATGAGTAAACAACGGTATAATTTTGATGATCTGATGCTTCAATTGAGACAAAAGGATGTCCAGTATATGTCTGATGTAGAATTTGCTATTCTAGAACCATCAGGTGATTTATCTGTCATTCGTAAAGACTCTGATCCGGCTATAAGTGGAAAACCATCTTTTTTGCCTTTACCACTGATTTTAGACGGGAAAATTCAGAGAGATCATTTAAATGATATAGGACAAGATGAACGATGGTTAAGGGCAGAACTAAGGAAATTAGGGTACATGGAAGTAAAGAAAATATCATTTTGTTCCCTTAATAGGGATCAAACTTTGTTTGTAGATTTAAAAGACGACTAAAAAACTGGGGGATTTCCCCCAGTTTTTTGTTCGAGTCGAATTTTATAATCAAACAGTAACATTAGTTTTGACTAACTAAACCATTTGCGAAAGAAAGGTAATCTCTTTAGCTCGTTCGCATAGACCAGTTTCATGGCAAGAACAAGGATGCAATAAACAATTGTTGTAAACAAGATACTAATTAGAGTCTGCCATAATAGGGGATAGTCAGAACTCAGAGAATTCCACACTGCAGTTCCTACGAAGCCGCTTACAAACATGGCGACAATGATTTTAATAAAATCCCTTATATGAATGGTGAAACTGATTGTCTTCACAAGTGTTGCAAAATGTAAAAGAGTCACAAGGATAAAGCCGATGACAATGGCTAGAGCGGCCCCCATAATGCCTAATTCAGGTCTCGATGCTAAAATGAAAATGGCAGCTGTTTTGACAATGGCTCCGATCATACTATTGATCATAGCAGCTTTTGCTAAATTCAAGGCTTGAAGTGTGGCTTGGAGAGGGCCTTGTAAATAGAGCATTAGACTAAACGGGGCCATGATCTTCAAGTAGCTAGCGACCGTAGGGGCGTTATATACCAGCTCCATAATTGGAATTGCAAATACATATAAAATGACTACTGCACCACCGCCCGATAAAAGGGCAAATCGAAGGGCCTGACCAAGCCGGTGATGAATCATCTGATAATTTTTTACGATTGCAGCCTCACTTATAGCAGGAACAAGAGATACTGATAAAGAATAAGTAATAAACGTAGGTAGTAGTAGCATGGGAATGACATATCCCGCAAGTTCACCATATTGAGTAGTAGCCATTACTGTAGCTACGCCTGCGACTGCGAGACTTTGAGCCACCACAATCGGTTCGAAGAAAAATGATAAAGAACCGATGAGGCGACTGCCGGTCGTTGGAAGAGCGATGGTCATTAAGTCGTTAAAGGTCCTTTTCCCCTCTTTCACATGATTGACAAATTGCTTGCGAATCCGAAAAGTTTTTCTTCGTTTGAACATGGTCACCATAAAGACTAGTGAAGCTAGTTCCCCAAGAACAACAGAGGCCATTGCGCCTGCGGCAGCGTACTCAATTCCGTAAGGGAGAAACATCGACGTTAACGCTGCAACAAAAGTAATCCGGACTAATTGTTCAATCACTTGGGAATAAGCAGTTGGTTTCATGTTTTGCAACCCTTGGAAATATCCTCTGATCACAGAGGATAAAGCGACGATGGGAACAATGGGTGATATGGCAATGAGAGGATAAAAGGCACGTCCATCTGTTAAAAAAGTAGCTGAGACGATAGGAGCAAATAACACCATTAAGGTAGTGAAAATGATGCTGAGTAAACCTGTGATCGTCATGGACACGATTAGTATACGTTTAATGCGTGTTCGGTCACCTTCTGCATCAGCTTCAGCAACAAGCTTGGAAATGGCCACAGGTAACCCGAGTTGGGTTAAAGTTATTACTAATAAAAGCGTAGGAACGGCCATCATATAGAGCCCGACACCTTCTGCTCCCATGATTCTTGCTACGACGATTTTATTGATGAAGCCTAGTATTCTCGTAATGAATCCGGCTATAATGAGAATCGCAGCACCTTTTAGAAAAGTTTGTTTCGTCATTTAGGCCCCTACTTTCTTTGAAAAATCATAGATTTTTTCGCTAAAGATGTATATGCTGTATAAGTGGCCAAGCATGACAAAATTTCAAAATTAAATTAAATATGGGCAATAGAAATAGAGAAAATGGATGAAATAAAGGAGAAGTGGAACGTTTTGGAATGGCGAAATATTTACAGGGGAGTTTTAATGGGAGTAAGTAATATCATCCCTGGAGTAAGTGCAGGGACAATCGCTTTAGTATTGGGGATCTATGATCAATTGATTGTTTCAATTAGTGATTTTTTTAGCGCTAAATGGCGTCAAACTTTAGGCTTTCTTGTTCCTCTTGGGATTGGGATAGTGGGAGCCATTGTGGCATTTGGTGGACTGATCACTTGGCTCTTGACTAATCATGAACAACCTACACAGTTTTTTTTCTTAGGTTTAATCATTGGGGTGATCCCTTTACTGTTTAAACAATCAGACATGAAAGAGAAATTTACTATTGCTCACTATAGTGTTCTGGGTGTAACTGGTATATTGATTGGTTTTCTTGGATTTATGAATCCTGATGCAGCCGCTGTCGTTCACGAACTTACGTTATTGAACGGGGTCTGGTTTTTTGTTGCTGGATGGATTGCCAGCATGTCATTATTATTGCCAGGCATAAGTGGAGCGCTTGTTTTGATTCTGTTCGGTGTTTATTACACAGCGATGAGTGCTATCTCCACATTGGATTTTGCAGTCATCTCCGTTATTGGGGCAGGAGTCGTTGTAGGGTTCGTTGTCAGTAGTAAATTTATCAAGTATTTGTTGAATCACTTTCCCTACATGACATACGCTGCTATTATCGGACTTTTACTTGGATCGCTCATTATTGTTTATCCTGGATTTTCTGCAGGGCCGGCAGCGATCTTTCCAAGTATTATCACATTTATTGCTGGTACTGCTACGGCGATCTTGTTAGGTGCAAGAAACACTAACGTATAATAAAAAGGAACGAATAAATGGGAGGGGAAGCGGGTGACCAAGGAACAATGGAGCTATTGGAGATTGAAGTTGGAGCCAGTGATTCAAAGCAAGGTTGAGGAATTTCACATATTAGGATATGACACAGCGACTGCAAAAGATATTTGGGAATGTTTCATTGTTAAGTTGGAAAAGAACAAAGAGCGGCCTGAAAAGATTCGTTCTCATTGGATGGTTGCTGAACTCTTCCGTCTGAAAGCGAATGATTATATGACGAGTCTTACAATAGAAGCTTACAAAGGACCGGGTTGGTTTAACAATGAAGACCCGATTGACTTTCGCTTAAACTCGTTTGATGATAAAAACCAGTAAGTTGTCATTCCTCGTATTGACACGGGTTTTTTAATCTCGCTATAATAGTACTATTGGTTTGTAAAGTTATTTGTTTTACATATAAAATACGACCCTGCGTTGATGTTTAGGGTCGTCTCGTCATGTGGATTTACGAAGGAGGATCATTCGTTCATGAAGAAGAGAAAAGGGGTCAAAAAGAGTCTTATTGTTGTTTTCTTTGCCATTGTTATTGCTGTAGGGGCATTGATTACAATGAATGTCTCAGACCACGCAAATGATATTAGTTTGGGATTGGATTTGCAAGGTGGCTTTGAAGTACTGTACGAAGTTGAACCTGTTGATGGTGACAGTGAAGTGAATCGGGAGTTGCTCACCGATACAGTTAGTGCTTTAAATGCTCGGATAGATGTTCTCGGAGTGTCAGAGCCGAATATTACAATTGAAGGTGAGGACAGGATCCGGGTGCAGTTAGCAGGAGTTACAGATCAACAGTCAGCAAGAGAACTGCTCTCTACAGAAGCAAGACTGTCCTTCCGTGATACAAATGATGTTGTGATGATGGATGGGTCCGATCTTGTTCAAGGTGGAGCGAGACAAAATTTCGATCCTGATACAAATGAACCAATTGTCCAAGTTACCGTAGATGATCCCACATTATTTGAAGAAATCTCGAGAGAAATTAGCGAACGTCAACCTACGGGTGAGAACATCTTAGCCATTTGGCTCGATTTTGATGAAGGAGATTCGTATGAAGAGGAGATTTTAAAGCCTGAAGCCGAATCAAAAATCATTTCCGATCCAAGAGTTTGGGAGACGATCCCATCTCGTGACGTAGTTATATCAGGTAATTTCACAGTTCAATCGGCGCAAGAGTTAGCTGGTATTTTAAACGCTGGTGCGTTGCCAGTGGAACTAGATGAAATTTATTCTAACTCTGTTGGAGCCTCTTTAGGTGAACGTTCAATGGAGATGGCGATTAACGCTGGAATAGTCGGGGTTGCTCTTATTTTTGGATACATGCTTGTCTATTACCGTTTCATGGGTGTTATCGCTGTATTGACCCTGACTGCTTATATATACATGGTTCTTGTCGTATTTAATTGGATGAATGCGGTATTAACATTACCTGGAATCGCAGCCTTAATTCTTGGTGTGGGTATGGCTGTAGACGCCAATATTATAACCTTTGAACGGATTAAAGATGAATTGCGCTCTGGAAAGACAACAATGAGTTCTTTCCGGGCAGGGAGTCGCCGTTCACTTTCAACGATATTAGATGCCAATATCACGACGATTCTCGCAGCTTCTGTAATGTATGTATATGGAACAAGTGCCGTACAAGGCTTTGCTGTCATGCTGATCGTTAGCATTTTAACAAGCTTTATCACAGCAGTGTTCGGGGCAAGGTTGTTACTCGGTTTATGGGTGAACAGTCGGGTCTTAAATAAAAAGCCTCGAATGTTCGGTGTGAAGGAGCGTGAAATAAGTGAACTTTGAACACGAAGAAACTAAGTTGGATTTTGTTAAACACCGGAATAAATTTTTCGCAATCTCTGGAATATTCCTTATTGTAGGGGTAATTCTTTTAGCTACATTAGGTTTAAACTTAGGAATTGACTTCCGTAGCGGGACGACCATTGATGTGTTAGCAGATGAGACTGTAACAGCTGATGAGGTCATTGGAGAGTTTGAGGAAATAGGTTATAGTCCTGACGATCTCACCTTAGCAGGGGACAATAATGAAATAGGGCGAGCGTCTTTTATAGGGGGTCTAACTCAAGAAGAAACGTTAGAGGTTCAAAGTCACTTTGAAGAAGCATATGGAAATACTCCAGCGGTCAGTACGGTGACGCCAATTGTTGGTGAAGAACTAGCGAAAAATGCGATTATATCAGTTCTAATCGCTGCTGTAGGAATTATCTTATATGTGACAGTTCGTTTTGAATTTCTATATGGAATATCCGCAATCGTTGCATTATTCCATGATGCGTTATTTATTTTAGTCGTATTTAGTATCGTTCAAATGGAAGTAAACATTCCTTTCATAGCTGCTGTTCTCACTATCGTGGGTTATTCGATCAATGATACGATCGTCACCTTTGACCGGATACGTGAGAATATGAAATTTGAGAAGAAAGTGAAAGATTTTGAAGATGTGGCTCGTGTAGTAAATAAAAGTTTAGTACAAACGCTAGCTAGGTCAATAAATACTGTTCTTACCGTGGTCTTTGCAGCGGGGGCATTGTTTATTCTTGGTGGTGAAGGATTACGTACATTTTCGTTCGCCCTCGTCATAGGACTAGTTGCAGGGACATATTCTTCTTTATTTATTGCCGCTCAAGTATGGCTAGTACTAAAATCCCGTCAGTTGAAAAAGGTTCGCTCACGTAAAGTGCAGACGGAACAGCCAGAAGCATAATAAAAAAGTGGTGCCTTGTGCGCCACTTTTTTATTTTATCTATCCTGAAAAATAAAAATATTGAGTTAGCTTCTTTTGTATCCCGCAGACCATTTTGTAGTTAGTTTGAGATAAGTTGTAGATGTTTTGCCCCTTCTTGTAGTCAGTTCCACCTGCTCTGTAGACCGCAGACAAGAAGTAGTATAATTTGGCGAATACGTATAAAAAAGGTATGATAATACCAATCATGTAGTTAAATACTGGTTATCATGAAGGAAGTGTCAAGCATGACTTCACAAGAGCAAGATATAAGATATAAAAAAGTTCGTTTCGGAGCTTGGATAGGCATTATTGGTAATATCGTTCTAGCCGTGTTGAAGGGGGTTATTGGTGTGATTGCAGACAGTCGTGCTTTAGTTGCTGATGCAGTTCATTCCGCTTCTGATGTGGTAGGTTCTGTAGCCGTTTTAATCGGTATAAGAGCTGCCAAGCTACCTCCTGATCGGGATCATCCATACGGACATGGGAAGGCTGAAACAGTGACAGCAATTATCGTAGCTGTATTGTTGTTTATTGTAGGTGTTGAAATCGCTATTGGTGCCGTTCGTTCGTTTTTTGAGCCTATTGCTGTCCCAGGTATGATTGCGATCTACGCAGTGATTTTTTCAATCATTATTAAAGAAATGATGTTTCGATATAAAATCTTTTTGGGTAAAAAGTATAGGAGTGATGCTTTAGTCACGGATGCATGGCACCATCGCTCCGATGTCTTTTCATCTCTCGCAGCCTTAGTAGGGATTGGTGCTTCAATTTTTGGTGGGGCGATGAACATTGACTGGCTTGTCTATATGGATCCAGCAGCAGGAATCTTCGTTTCGCTCTTAATTATGAAAATGAGCTGGAAACTAGGTGGAGAAGCGATACATAATACTTTAGACCATGTCCTCCACGAAGAAGATACTGAAGACATGCTTCGCAAAGTGAAAGCAGTCGAAGGAGTGTTGAAGGTGGATGAATTTCTTGCAAGGGAGCATGGACATTATGTCATTGTTGATCTTAAAATCTCCGTCAATCCTGATATCTCTGTAGAAGAAGGTCACTCAATTGGAAAAAGTGTTAAAAGAATTCTTATGGAAGACGGGTATGTTCAAGATGTCCGTGTCCATATTAATCCATATTCTAGAGAGGAGATTGAAGGAACATGAAAGGACAATGGGGGTTAATAACAGGACTTATTATCGTTTTAGTCATTTCCATTTTTGCCGTCATTAATGTTGATCCTGTAGAGGTTAATTATTTATTCGGTCAAAGTGACTGGCCACTTGTTTTAGTCATTATTGGTTCTGTGTTGATGGGGGGACTGATTGTTGGAAGTGTAGGGATGTACAAAATTTATCGTTTACAACAACAAGTGAAACAATTACGCAATCAGATTCCAGAAGTTTCAGATTCAGATGAGGAACTAGTACATGACGATGACTATCCTGATCAACAAATTCGAACAACTAGAAAAGCAAGAAAAAAGGGATAGCAGTAACCTAATAGATTCATTGATACCACCCTTGACCTTATGTATAATAAACAGGTCAGGGGTGGTTTTTATGCTTTACTCGAAATCGGAATGGAAAGTGACTGAAATTGAAGAATCGATGGTTCAACAACTTTCAGAAGAAATAGGTTTATCGAAAATTGCCACGCGTTTTTTAGTGCAAAGAGGAATGAAGACAAAAGAAGAAGTAGATGCTTTTTTACATATGGACGAGAGTTCACTCCATGATCCATTTCAGTTGAAAGATATGGAAAAAGCGGTGAACCGCATACATGAAGCAATTCGCACGAGTGAACGAATTCTAATATTTGGTGATTATGACGCAGATGGTGTCACAAGTACCTCACTTATGTATATGACACTAAAACAATTAGGCGCTAATGTCGGTTTTTATGTTCCTAATCGATTCACCGAAGGCTATGGGCCAAATGAAAAAGCCTTTCGACATGCTGCAGAAGAAGATGTTTCTTTAATTATCACAGTGGATACGGGAATTTCCGCAGTTCACGAAGCTGAAGTAGCTAAAGAATTGAATATCGATTTAATTATTACCGATCATCATGAACCGCCGCCAACGATCCCTGAAGGTTATGCAGTAATTAATCCGAAGCAGGCAATGTGTGAGTATCCTAACAAACATTTAGCTGGTGTGGGAGTGGCTTTCAAAGTTTCACAAGCGTTATTAGAAAGAATTCCTGAAGAATACTATGATTTAGTTGCAATTGGAACCATTGCAGACTTAGTGTCATTACAAGGAGAGAACCGTTTTCTAGCTATTAAAGGAGTGCAATCCCTGTCTAGAATTCAAAGACCTGGGTTGAAAGCTCTTATTGAAAGATCAGGTTCTAATGTACAAGAATTGACTGAGGAGCAAATTGGCTTTTTAATCGGACCGAGATTAAATGCGGCAGGCAGGCTTGATTCAGCAGATCCAGCTATTGAGTTACTCATCACTGAAGATCAAATGGAAGCTGATGAATTAGCGCAAATGATTGATGATTTAAATAAAGAACGTCAAACAATCGTCAAAGAGATTGCCAAAGAAGCGGAAGACCAAGTTGAAAAAGCGGGTATTCCTCCTGTCATTATTGTCGGTAATTACGGCTGGAATGCTGGTGTCATTGGTATTGTTGCTAGTCGCCTAGTTGAGAAATATTATCGACCTACAATTGTATTGAGTTTTGATGAAGATACTGGACTTGCAAAAGGCTCCGCTCGAAGCATTCAAGGATTTGATATGTTTCAATCATTATCTCAATGCAGAGATTGGTTGCCACATTTTGGTGGGCATCCTATGGCTGCAGGGCTCACAATGAAGATGGAGCATATAGATCAGTTACGTGAAAAACTAACAGCAATTGCTTTAGACACGTTAAAAGAATCAGATTGGAAAAAATCCCTTTCCGTAGATTTACCAGTGTCTTTAAATGAAGTGACGTTACAGGCCATCTACGATCTTCAGCAAATGGCGCCATTTGGTATGGGGAATCCAGCTCCAAAGGTATTATTGGAAGATGTAAATCTTCGTATGATCAAAAAAATCGGAGCAAACGAAGACCATTTGAAGATGACTTTTACTGATAAGGAGAATAGCACAGAGTTAGACGGGATTGCTTTTCGAATGGGAGAATCGCATCAACATATCTCCCCCCTTTCAAAAATATCTACAGTTGGTAAACTTTCTGTTAACGAGTGGAATGGGCAAAGCAAACCTCAATTTGTGATTGAAGACTTGAAAGTAAACGAATGGCAGTTATTTGACCTTAGGGGAGACAAGAGATGGCTTCAAAATAAGCAGCTGATGGGTGTAGAAGAGTGCTCGGTTGTTTTGTTTCATCAAGAATCGAGGAAATGGCTAAATAGTTTGCCGACTCAGTGGAAAACGATAGAGATGTTTGATACTTCTTCAAATAGAAGGCAGTTGAGCGAAGCAAAGAACCTGTTGCTATTGGATCTACCTGCCACGATGGGTCAAATGAAAGAGCTTCTTCACACGTGTCAAGATGTTCATAGAATCTATGCATTGTTTTTAATTGAAGAAGATCACTTTTTCAAAGCGATTCCTTCAAGAGATCAGTTCAAATGGTTTTATGCGTTTTTATTAAAACGTCAGCAATTTGATGCTCAAAAAAATTCGAAAGAGTTGGCCAAGCACAAAGGCTGGCAAGAAACATCTATTCAATTTATGTGTAAGGTGTTTTTTGAGCTTGAATTTGTTAAAATAAATAACGGTGTGGTACAAATACAGAACCAACCAGTTAAAAAAGATCTTGCTGAATCTTTTACGTACCAAAAACATATTGAACAGAGTGACATTGAGAATGAACTATTCTATTCTTCTTACCGAGCATTGAAACACTGGATGGATAAAGGCATGAAGGACAAACAATTAACTTCTGTTTAGCTAATTGTAGAGTTAAGCTTTAAAGGGTTTTGGACTTAAGAGAGACTGGATGATTAGAAAGGCTTTAAAGGGCCAAAGGAAAACTAGGAGGAAGAATCAATGGATTTCAAGCAGTACATTACGGTTGTAGAGAATTTTCCGAAAGAAGGTATTCGGTTCAAGGATATTACTACATTAATGGAGAACGGCGAAGCTTACAAAAAAGCAATTGATGAAATGGCCGAATTTGCAAAGGATAAAGATGTAGATGTGGTTGTAGGACCTGAAGCAAGAGGTTTTGTCGTAGGATGCCCTATTTCTTATTGTCTTGGGCTTGGGTTTGTTCCTGTAAGAAAATCAGGTAAATTACCAAGAGAAGTTCTTGGGGTGGACTACGGATTAGAATACGGGAAAGATTCATTGAATATCCATAAGGACTCAATCAAACCTGGCCAAAGAGTACTGATAACAGATGATCTTTTAGCTACTGGAGGAACAATTGAAGCAACCATTCAAATGGTAGAAGAGCTTGGTGGGGTTGTAGCTGGAATTGCTTTTATGATCGAATTGAGCTACTTAGATGGTCGCAGTAAACTTGGTAAATATGATGTTTTTACATTAATGACTTATTAAAGGCAACAAGACTCGGGGTGTCAATTGGCACTCCTTGTCTTCCCTTTTTTAGAACATGATGAAGGGGCTAGGTGAAATACCTCATTATTACATGCTATTTGTCTAATAATTATGTTATGATGATTGCAAGTCTTTTCCGCGGAAGAGACGCTTTTTTTATAAATAATTAAATGGAAGGCTAGCAGTAGCAAGGTGAGAAAATGTTCTAACTTTCTCATTAATTAATCATTTGTTAATACATAATTTACACCGACACGTCAATGAAAAGTGTCCCAACATAGAGAGCGCAAGTGTTGACATAGCAACAACAAACAGATCGATGGTTCTCTACTAATCCAAAGAAATTCAAGGTGATCCCATGACAAGCGAACAAGTTCTTCAAAAAGCAAGTGAATATTTACCTGAAAAGGATGTAGCTCTGTTACGAAAAGCCTATGAAATGGCGGAGTATGCTCACAGAGAGCAATATCGTAAATCAGGCGAGCCGTACATTTGGCACCCTGTCCAAGTAGCAGGCATCCTTGTAGAATTAGGAATGGATCCTAATACTATTGCAGCAGCTTTTCTTCATGATGTTGTAGAGGATACGAATGTCACTTTAGAAGAATTGGCCAAAGATTTTGGTGATGAAGTGGCCATGCTTGTTGATGGTGTCACAAAGCTCGGAAAGATAAAATATAAGTCAAAAGAAGAACAGCAAGCGGAGAATCATCGAAAAATGTTCGTTGCGATGGCAAGAGATATTCGGGTCATTCTAATCAAATTGGCCGACAGACTCCACAATATGCGCACATTAAAGCACTTACCGCCTGAGAAACAGCGGAGAATAGCAAATGAAACATTGGAAATATTTGCACCTCTTGCTCATCGATTAGGGATATCCGCCATCAAATGGGAGTTGGAAGATACAGCCCTGCGATATTTGAATCCTCAGCAATATTACCGAATAGTTAATTTGATGAAGAAGAAACGAGCAGAGAGAGAAGATTATGTTCAAGAAGTGACAGATCAAATTCAAGAACGCTTGGCCAATATGAATGTACACGCAGAAATCAATGGACGTGCGAAACATATTTACAGCATTTACCGTAAAATGGTCTTGCAAAACAAACAATTTAATGAAATTTATGACCTTTTAGCAGTCCGAATTATTGTCAGCAGCATCAAAGACTGCTATGCCGTCTTAGGGACGATTCACACCCATTGGAAGCCAATGCCCGGAAGATTCAAAGATTATATTGCCATGCCTAAAGCGAATATGTATCAGTCGCTTCATACGACGGTTATAGGGCCTAAAGGAGATCCTTTAGAAGTACAAATTCGCTCTGAGGATATGCATAAAGTAGCCGAATTCGGTGTTGCTGCTCACTGGGCATATAAAGAAGGAAAAACAGTGAATGACTCTGAATCGCTTGAAACTAAAATGTCATGGTTCAGGGAAATTCTCGAATGGCAGAATGATGCAAATGATGCACAAGAGTTTATGGAATCACTGAAAATTGATTTATTCTCTGATATGGTGTTTGTCTTTACGCCAAAGGGAGATGTGATTGAGCTTCCTAAAGGTTCCGTACCGCTTGATTTTGCTTATCGTATCCACACAGAAGTGGGTAATCGCTGTATTGGCGCTAAAGTTAACGGCAAAATGGTTCCATTGGATCATCAGCTGAAAACGGGAGATATCATTGAAGTTCTCACATCCAAACATTCTTATGGACCAAGTCAAGACTGGATAAAGATTACTCAAAGTTCGCACGCGAAAAACAAAATTCGCCAGTGGTTTAAAAAAGAACGACGTGAAGAAAATGTGGAAAAAGGCCGGGAAATGGTTGAGAAAGAAATAGAACGAAAAGGCTTTACTACAAAAGAAGTTTTAACGAATGAAAACATTGATCGTGTAGCTGATAAATTCAGTTTCACAACAGATGAAGATATGTACGCTGCTGTTGGTTACAGTGGTATTACTGCAGCTCAAATTGTCACAAGGTTAACGGATGATCTTCGAAAAAAGCAAGATGAAGAACAAGAGTCGCTAACGATTTCAGAAGCTGTTGAAGAACTCAAGCCACAGGAAAAGTCTGTGTCAAAAACAAGTACAGGAGTTAGTGTAAAAGGAGTAGATAATTTATTGATTCGTCTATCTCGATGCTGTAATCCTGTTCCTGGAGATAATATTGTGGGTTATATTACGAAGGGGCGAGGGGTCTCGATTCATCGTAAGGACTGTCCGAACATCGATAACGATGAGTCGAACACGCGCTTGCTTCCTGTTGAATGGGAAGGAAATCACCAAAAGCCTAAAAACTACAATGTAGATATTGAAATCTCAGGTTATGATCGCAGAGCTTTATTAAACGATGTTTTACAAGCTGTGGCTGAAACGAAAACAAATATCAATGCTGTTTCTGGCAAATCGGATAAAAATAAGATGGCTACGATTAATATGAGTATATCCATTCAAAATATCTCGCATTTGCAGCGGGTAGTGGAACGGATCAAACGAATTTCTGATATTTATTCCGTACGGAGGATTATGCATTAAAGCGAGAAAGGAAGATAAACTATGCGCGTTGTTGTTCAACGTTCATTGGAAGCAAAAGTAACAGTGAATGATAAAGTTGAAGGAAAAATAGATCATGGTCTTGTGCTTCTTGTGGGGATTACTCATGAAGATACAGAAGAAGATGTGAAATATGTGGCAGACAAAATCGCCAATCTTCGTATGTTTGAAGATGATCAAGAAAAACTGAACTTATCTGTTCAAGATGTCAAAGGGCAAATTCTATCTATATCGCAATTCACTCTCTATGGGGATTGTCGAAAAGGCAGACGGCCTAATTTCATGGCTGCAGCGAAGCCTGATCAAGCAGGCAAGCTATATGATCAGTTTAATGACATTTTAAGTAAGAGTCATGGCATTACGGTAGAAACAGGAGCATTTGGAGAGATGATGGACGTATCATTTACCAACCAGGGTCCTGTTACGCTCATCGTTGAAAGCAAATAGTCCAGATCAACTTGTGTAAAACGTTCATTTGTTGGTTACACTGAAGCTAAAAGGCGGCAGATAACCAATGAGAGCTGGATATAATCATGAACAGAAAGGTCTTTCAGGTAACCCTTTGTTACAACCTGATCTACACCGTTTTGTAGAAGCAGAAAGAAGCACTTACGGATCTAGTCCGGAAATAGGTTTGTCTACGCGTGAAGTACGTAGTCTTAAAAGACAAGTAGAACGAAATTAGTTTTTTTCTTAATTAAAGGTTGACACAACTAGGAACAATTCGTATGATAGACTAAAATTCACGTTAATACTTACAACACCTTTGAGGGAGCAGAGTAATAAAGAATCTTCAAAACCAGAGAAGAAATGTCATTGGCTGGAAGCATTTCTATTTGAACCTTTATGAATGAACACTCCTTAGGTATTTTTCTGAAAAGGATCTTCCGCATTAGGAAAAGTCGTCTATCAGGCGTTAACTGATTTAAGAGGAAGCAGATCTTGCTTCAACTAGGGTGGTACCACGGGAATAAACTCTCGTCCCTGACAAGTTCAGGGGTGGGGGTTTTTTATATTTCTTAATAATTGATCGCGCTAAAGCACTAAAGTAAAATGCGTAAGCTACCTATTGTCTGTTCGTTTAGTAGATAGGGAAAATATATCGTGTAGATGCAAGGAGGAGTTTGTATGAAGTATAAAATACCAAGAGGAACTCAAGATATCTTGCCGGCTCAATCAAAGAAATGGCAGTATATTGAGCAAAAGGCTCATGATTTATGTAAAAGATACAATTATCAAGAAATCCGAACGCCTATGTTCGAACAAACAGAATTGTTTGCTAGAGGGGTTGGAGACACAACCGATATTGTTCAAAAGGAAATGTATACATTTGAAGACCGTGGAGGACGAAGTCTCACCCTTAGGCCTGAGGGTACCGCATCAACCGTTCGGGCATTTGTAGAAAATAAAATGCACGGTTGGGCCGATCAACCAGTCAAACTTTATTATATCGGGCCGATGTTTCGATATGAGAGACCGCAATCAGGACGAATGCGTCAATTTGTTCAATTAGGTGTAGAAGCAATGGGAAGTGCTGATCCTGCGATTGATGCAGAGGTGATTGGGTTGGCGATGGATTTTTATCGAGAATTAGGTTTGAAGAATTTGAAGTTGGTGGTTAATAGTCTAGGTGATAAAGAAAGTAGAAATAACCACCGAAATGCATTAATTGACCACTTCAAACCGCGAATATCTGAGTTTTGCGGGGACTGTCAGTCTAGGCTGGAAAAAAATCCATTGCGCATTTTAGATTGTAAAGTGGATCGTGATCACGAATTAATGAGTAGCGCGCCTTCCATTCTCGATTATTTAAACGAAGAATCATTGGATTACTTTAAGAAAGTTCAACAATTTTTAAATGATATGGAGATACCATATGAAGTGGATGCCACTCTTGTCCGTGGTCTCGATTACTACAACAATACAGCTTTTGAAATAATGATAGATGGCGAAGGATTTGGAGCGATCACAACGTTAACTGGCGGAGGCCGTTATAATGGCTTAGTAGAAGAAATTGGTGGACCGACAACACCAGGAATCGGGTTTGCTTTAAGCCTTGAACGACTTCTGATGGCATTAGATACTCAAGGTGTCGAGCTTCCAGTGGAACAAGGTCTGGATGCCTATCTCGTAACGATGGGTGATCAAGCGAAAGAAGCGGCTCCGAAACTTCTTCATCAGCTTCGTAAAAAGGGATTGACTGTAGATGGTGATTATTTAGGTAGGAAAATGAAGGGTCAAATGAAAGCGGCCGATCGCCAACAAGCTGAATATGTCCTGATTTTAGGAGAAGATGAGCTGGCTCAGAACAGCGTGATGGTAAAGACCATGGCTACAGGAGAACAAGAATTGATCAAATTGAATGAAATTATGGAAAAGATCGGCAAATAGTCACGAGGAGAAAAGGAAGGGGTTATACTGTGAAACAACGTACACATGTTTGTGGTGAGATATTAGAAAAATATATAGGTGAAAAAGTAACTTTACAAGGATGGGTTAAGAAACGACGTGACCTAGGGCAAGTGATTTTTATCGACTTACGAGATCGTTCAGGTCATGTTCAAGTGGTATGTAATGGAGAAAAGGTACCACAAGCTCTTGAACTAGCAGAGAAAGTAAGAAATGAATATGTCATCGAAATTACGGGTCAAGTCGTGGCACGAGACGAAGAAAATTTTAACGAGCTTATTCCCACCGGTAAAGTAGAAGTCATGGTCGAAGAATTGACGATTTTAAACGCATCTAAAGGCTTACCATTTATGATTGAAGATGATGTAGAAGTGTCAGAAGATGTTCGTCTAAAGTATCGCTACTTGGATTTACGCAGGCCAAAAATGTACGACTCTATGTATCTTCGTCATCGGACAACGAAACTCATTCGAGACATTCTAGATGAAGAGCAATTCATGGAAGTGGAAACACCAATGCTTACGAAAAGTACACCAGAAGGAGCGCGTGATTATCTCGTCCCTTCTCGTGTGCACCATGGTGAATTCTATGCGTTACCACAGTCACCACAGCTATTTAAACAGCTATTAATGGTTTCAGGCTTTGAACGTTACTACCAAATTGCCCGCTGTTTCCGTGACGAAGATTTGCGAGCAGACCGACAGCCTGAATTTACGCAAGTTGACATTGAAGCCTCTTTCATGGGGAAAGAAAACTTGTTAGCGATGATGGAAGATATGATGGCAAGAATTATGAGAGAACTTAAAGGTATTGAGATTACAAAGCCGTTTCCAAGATTAACTTATTATGAAGCAATGAACCGGTTTGGTTCTGATAAACCAGATACGCGATATGGCATGGAGCTAGTAGACGTTTCTGAACAAGTTCAAACGAGCGATTTCAAAGTATTCGCCAATACGGTTAAAAACGGTGGAGTAGTTAAAGGAATTTGTGTAAAAGGCGTGGCTGACCAATATTCACGCAAGGATTTAGATGGACTTGGTTCGGTTGTGGAAATCTATGGTGCCAAAGGTTTAGCGTGGCTTAAAGTTGAAAAAGACAAAGCGTTAAAAGGTCCTATAGCGAAATTTTTCGATGAAGCGAAAGCAGCTGAGTTGATTGATAGCTTTGGAGCGGAAGCGGGAGATATTCTCTTTTTCGTTGCTGACAAACAGCGTGTAGCATGGGATGCACTTGGAGCGTTACGTATTAAGTTTGCTAAAGATTTAGAGCTTGTCAATCATGAGGAATTTAATTTCTTATGGGTGACTGAATTCCCGCTCTTATCCTACGATGAAGATGCAGACCGATATGTCGCTGAACATCATCCGTTCACACGTCCTGTAGCAGAGGATGAAGAACTTCTAGAAACAGCTCCAGAAAACATTCGAGCAGAAGCCTATGACCTTGTATTGAACGGCTATGAACTCGGTGGAGGTTCTCAGCGTATTTATGAACGGGAGCTCCAAGAGAAAATGTTTTCAGCTTTAGGATTTACAGAGGAAGAAGCGAAGAGTCAATTTGGTTTTCTCTTAGATGCTTTTGAATATGGTACACCTCCTCATGGTGGAATTGCTCTTGGGTTGGATCGCCTCGTAATGATTCTTGCAGGAAGAAACAACCTACGAGAAACGATTGCTTTTCCAAAGACAGCAAGCGCCAGCTGCTTGTTAACAAATGCTCCAAGTGGGGTAAGTGAAGCCCAGCTTAATGATCTGAATCTCTCTATTAAGCCTAAAGAAAAAGAAAAAACAAATTAAATTAAACGCGGTAGATAGGTGATCCCCTATTTACCGCGTTTTTGATTGCTGCTT
This sequence comes from Salipaludibacillus keqinensis, assembly GCF_003226325.1. Lineage (GTDB taxonomy): Bacteria > Bacillota > Bacilli > Bacillales > Salisediminibacteriaceae > Salipaludibacillus > Salipaludibacillus keqinensis. Next base: position 200,946 of record NZ_PDOD01000001.1, read on the forward strand.
TGTAATTGAATAGTTTTTTGAACTGTCTGACCCAACGAATTTGAGAAGGAAATGGTAAACAGCTTGTTTCTACTTATAGTCATGTTTTTTATACGAACTTAAAAGAAAAAGTATTAAATTTGTTCTCTTTGAATATAAGTAAAGAATAATAATCGGAATATTATAAATCCATGTTTAAGCTTTTATAACTCAGGGTAGACATGAATAGAAGGAAAAATAAGGGTAAAAACTTAAATAGACGAAAATTTCAGATAAATTAACGGTTGCATTTTAATAAGTTTTTTAGTAGTATATAGGTATAGTACGATTACACATTTAAGGGTCCTATGATGCACGTCATAACTTAACGTTTTGAGCCAACACTTCAACATTGGGAGCTACCTGTTTCAATCTGATTAACATGCCCTAGTAAGATAATTAGGGAAGTTAGGATGGTTGGACTGAGCACCCACCTGCCATGGCAGGTTCAAAGCAAAGGTACATCAACGGCATACACGGGACTCTTAATATTATTATAGTACAAAAACACCTAAGTGGGTGTTTTTTTAGTGTGAAGATCGTTCAAGGTTCACTAGTAAACACATTCAATTCTGAACAGAAAGATTTCAACACCTATTCTGTTTAAGCATAAGATGTGGACTGGTATTCCTTCGAAAATAATGATATAGTTTCTACTTGTTACTTTAGATAAAGGAGTTCAAAATGATGTTACATCAATTTTCTAGAAACGAATTAGCCATTGGTAAAGATGGAGTAAAGAAATTAAAAGATAGTACTGTAGCTATTCTAGGTATTGGAGGAGTCGGTTCCTTTTCCGCAGAAGCTTTGGCAAGAACGGGTGTTGGCAAAATAGTTTTAGTCGATAAAGATGATGTTGATATTACAAACGTGAATCGTCAAATTCACGCATTAGTATCAACAGTTGGTCAGCCGAAAGTTGATCTTATGAAAGAGCGGATTGCAGATATTAATCCAGATTGTGAAGTAGTAGCATTAAAAATGTTCTATACAGAAGAGACTTATGAAATGTTTTTTGAATATGATTTAGATTTTGTCGTGGATGCCTCTGATACAGTAAGTTATAAAATTCATTTAATGAAAGAATGTTTGAACAGAGGAATTCCAGTAATTTCAAGTATGGGTGTTGCAAATAAAATGGATCCAACACAATTAAAAATAGCTGATATTTCTAAAACGAAGTATGATCCATTGGCGAAAGTGATTCGAAGAAACCTTAGAAAAGAAGGAATCTACAAGGGAATTGACGTTGTTTTTTCAGAAGAGGCTCCGATTCAAATTCGAGAAGAAATTCGACAAGAGATCGTGTCTGAGAAGCAGCAAAGTGGATCGATTCGAAAAGCTAAAATGCCACCATCTTCAAACGCCTTTGTCCCATCTGTATCTGGACTTATTATGGCAGGACACGTCGTAACGAATTTATTAGAAGGTATTCACATAGAGCGACGGATTTAAAGAGCGGGTAAATTTCCTCGCTCTTTTTTTTGCGCTGGTTTAAGAGGAGTTGTAGCCCGCATGAAGAATGGTGGCTGGTTTGAGAAGGTTGGTAGCCGGTTTGGAGGTAATTGTAGCTTAGAATAAGATCAGCGCTGAGGGCATAAACACACTTTTTTTGTTCATCATTGAGCAAAAGAGTCAGCCTAATCAAAATTAACATGTGAATGAATTAACATTATAGATTTAGTGTTTTAATAAAATGAGCAATCATTTGGGACATGCCGTCAAACTTGTATGTACAAATATTTATTTTTAATTATATTAACGAAATATATTGAATAAATCACGAGCTTTTTTTATAATGAAAGCACTTACATAAGGTCATCTGATGACCTGTTGACAAGATCTGTGTAGAGAAATGGAGGTTTTTGAAAGGTCATCCGTTGTGTGAATCGTTTAGTACTAGATTAATCAAGAAGAGTTTGGAGGAAAAGTTTATGCAATTATTAACGGCATTTAGCGCCATTATCGCACCTTTTATTTTTTTAGTCCTGTTACGAATGCCTGCAAAGAAAGGGATGCTTTACAGTGCATTGATTGTGATTTTACTAGCTTTCACGGTTTGGGGTTTGGAAGTTGACATTTTATCAGCATCTATCTTGCAAGGGTCACATAGAGCCATAACTATTCTGTTTATTCTGTTTGGGGCCATCGTTTTATTAAACACGTTAAAGCACACAGGAGCTGTGGATAGAATTAACGAAGGTTTCCGAAACATATCCCCTGACATGCGTGTTCAAGTAGTGATTGTTGCATTTTTATTTGGAAGCTTAATTGAAGGGGCTGCTGGATTTGGGACTCCTGCTGCTGTTACGGGACCATTGCTTGTAGCATTAGGTTTTACGCCTTTAGCTGCAGCCACGACTGCTTTAGTTGCAGATAGTACGGCTGTTTCTTTTGGGGCGGTTGGGACACCTATTGTTGTTGGATTAAGTAACATTGAAGGAGCGGGGATCGAATTTTTTAAAGAAATTGGAATTAGAATTACATTAATGGATTTGTTAGTTGGAACATTAATGCCATTTATTATTATTCTCGTTTTAACCATTGCGTTCGGAAAGAAAAAAGGTTTAAGCAGTGCGTTAACATTGCTTCCATGGGCTTTACTTGTTGGAGCGGTCTACAGTGGTTCAGCGGCGTTGTATGCGGCTTTATTTGGACCAGAATTTGTAGCCATTCTTGCTTCAATTACAGCAATGGCAGTAGCAACTGGTACGGCAAAAAAGAGTTTCTTACTTCCTAAAGTACCTTGGCAAGATGCCCTCGCAAAAGGGTTCAAGCCAGAAGAAAAGAAATCTGAAATGAGTCTAGTATCTGCATGGAGCCCATACTTTATTGTTGTTGCCTTGCTTCTATTAACGAGAATCGTTCCTGCTGTGCAAGAGTTTGCTCAAACGGCTATTGATTTAAGTTGGAACAACATTCTCGGATTTGAAGGTGTAAGTTCGGCCTGGCAAGTATTGTACTCACCAGGGGCTGTATTGGTGCTTGCAGCATTAATCTCAGTATTTACACAGAAGAAATCACTGAGCAGTTTTGTGAAAGCGTCCAAGGAATCGTTAAGTTCGATTAAAGGCGCCGCTTTAGCTTTAATTCCAACACTTGCTCTCGTTCAAGTATTTACAAACTCAGGAATTAATACAAACGACTTAGTAGCTATGCCGGAATACATAGCTTTATCGATGGCTTCTACGCTTGGAGGAGTGTGGGTGTTTGTAGCACCGTATTTAGGGATTCTCGGATCATTTATAACAGGAAGTGCGACTGTTTCAACACTGACATTTGCGCCGATTCAGTATAATGTGGCAATGGAGACAGGGTTATATAGTGACGTTATTCTAGCTCAGCAAGTAGCTGGAGCTGCCGCTGGAAATATGATCTGTGTCCACAATGTTGTTGCAGCATCAGCGGTAGTAGGATTAGTTGGAAAAGAGGGAGATATCATACGTAAGACATTAGGACCAGCTCTTCTCTATGGGGCGTTAGTTGGGATCGCAGGAATGATCATGATTTGGTTGATGTAATGAGGTGAGAGCACTGAGGGAACTACTGTGTTATTGGAGAACAGGTTCCCCTTTCTTTAATAGATTTGAACAGTGTCCACTATTTTATATGGACATTACCACAACTAACCTTCATGGGTTCAGTAATTTAGGAATTTGACTATGTTCCTAGTAATTTTTGATATAAAATAGCAAATAAAGTATTTTATTTCGCCTAAGTCATCAGATGACCGTACCACTTAGGTGTAAGGAGGATATAAAATGAACGTTTCATTGTTTTTAACGTGTTTGGCTGATGTAGTTTATCCAGCGGCCGTAGGGAAGAGTACTGTAGAAATCCTTGAACGACTTGGTTGCGAGGTGGATTTTCCTAAAAAGCAGACGTGTTGTGGGCAACCGGCATTTAACAGTGGCTTTCACCGGGAATCTCGAGATGTAGCAAAACATATGATTAAAACTTTTGAAGAAGCAGAATATGTCGTTTCCCCTTCAGGCTCATGTGTAGCTATGTTAAAAGAGTACCCTCATTTATTTGAAGATGATACTGACTGGCAGGATCGAGCAGAGGAATTAGCAAACAAATCATTTGAATTAACACAATTCATCGTTGATGTTCTAAAAGTAGAGGATGTAGGAGCAGAATTGAATGCAAATGTGACGTATCACACATCCTGTCATATGACCCGTTTACTTGGTGTGAAGGAAGCTCCAATGAAACTATTGGAAAATGTGAAGGGATTACATTTCACTGAATTACCGAATAAACAACAATGTTGTGGTTTCGGCGGTACATTCAGTGTGAAGATGGTACCCATTTCTGAACAGATGGTAAATGAGAAGGTTCAACATATAGAAGAAACAGATGCAGACATATTAATTGGCTCTGATTTAGGGTGTTTGATGAACATAGGTGGAAGAATTGAACGTCAAGGAAAACCAGTTAAAGTGATGCATATTGCAGAAGTATTAAATAGCCGAGCGGAGGTGAAAACATGGGAATAAAAATAGGGAATGATAAATTCTTTGAGCGGGTAGATAAAGGAATTAACGATAAATTTATGCGCAAAGCAGTGGTAGAAGCGCAATCTCGTTTAGAAGGAAGAAAAACTCAAACGACTGAAGAGATGGGGAACTGGGAAGACTGGCGCGATCTCTCTGAAGAAATTCGGCAACACACTTTGGAAAATCTTGATTATTATTTAGATCAGTTTGTAGAAAATGTGGCAAAGCAGGGTGGTCATGTGTTTTTCGCAGAAGATGCGGCGGAAGCCAATGATTATATTACATCAATTGTAAAAAAGAAGGAAGCTAAGAATATCATCAAGTCAAAATCGATGGTCACAGAAGAAATAGGGATGAACGAAGCATTAGAAGAACTTGGATGTAATGTTGTGGAGTCTGACTTAGGAGAATGGATTTTACAATTAGACGACCACGATCCACCTTCTCATATCGTCGTACCTGCATTGCACAAAAACAAAGAGCAAATTAGAGATACTTTTCAAGAGAAAAGAAAATATGATAAATCTTCTGACCCGAATGAACTAGCGCAGTTTGCTCGTAAAGAGTTAAGAAAAGACTTCTTGTCAGCAGAAGTGGGCATTACAGGCTGTAACTTCGCTGTAGCAGAGTCAGGTACAGTTTCCTTAGTCACGAATGAAGGAAATGCGCGAATGGCCACAACTTTACCTAAAACACAAATTACCGTGATGGGGATGGAAAGAATCGTGCCTACATGGAAAGAGCTTGATATCCTAGTGAGTATGCTATGTCGAAGTGCTGTTGGTCAGAAACTAACCAGTTATATTACTGGACTTACTGCTTCAAAAGAAGAAGGAGATATTGATGGCCCTGAAGAATTTCATGTAGTGATTGTAGATAATGGACGCTCGAAAATTTTAGGTACGAAATTTCAGTCAGCATTACAATGTATCCGCTGTGCTGCGTGTATTAATGTGTGTCCTGTGTATCGACATGTAGGTGGGCATTCTTACGGGTCAATTTATCCAGGGCCCATTGGAGCGGTTCTTACACCACTATTAGAAGGATACGATGACCATAAAGAGTTGCCTTATGCTTCTACTTTATGCGCGGCATGTACAGAGGCATGTCCAGTGAAAATCCCATTGCATGAATTGCTTGTAGAACATCGGAAAGTCATTGTGGAGCAATCAGGCAAGTCCAGTTTTGGAGAAAAGCTAGCTATGAAAGGGTATGCCTTTGCAGCGAGTAACCCTGGCGTTTATAAAGTTGGTTCCAGTTCAGCACCCTCTTTTATTAGCTCTGTAGCTAAAGGAAAAGATGGTCATGGAAAAGGACCTGGACCGGTGAAAATGTGGACGGATATTCGTGATTTACCTGAACCTACCGGAGAGACGTTCAGGAAATGGTACGCGAATCGCGAGAAAGAGAGGGATCAATCATGACCACAGGATCCATTCATAATAAAGATAAATTTCTTAATAATGTAGCTAATCGCCTTGGCCGTAAAAGAAGAAAGGAAGGAGTAGAACTTCCAAAGTGGAGTAAACTTCCTCAATATGAAGTGTTTGACGGGTTATCACAAGATGAACTTCTCGCTCAATTTGTGTTGCAATGTGATAGTATTCATACAAACGTAGTCGTAACCTCTTTCGAAGAGTTAGGGAAAATTTTTCCCGAAGTGATTGAAGATTTAGGCGGTAAATCTATTGTTCATTGGAAAGATCCCAGGTTTCAAGAATATGGATTGCTAGAGGCTCTAAATAAAGAAAAAGAAGAAGGATGCTCGATTTATGAGTGGAATCCTGATCTTGGCCAGCGTAATATCGACAAAGCTGAACAAGCGAACATTGGCATTACTTTTTCAGATGTGACCTTAGCTGAGTCGGGAACAGTGGTATTGCATAGTGATAATGGAAAAGGTAGGTCTGTCAGTCTTCTACCAGAGAAATATTTAGCGATTATTCCTAAAAGTACGCTTGTTCCACGGATGACGCAAGCGACAGATAAAATCCATGATATAGCAAAAGAGAATGGAAGAATGCCTTCTTGCATCAATTTTATTTCTGGACCAAGTAACTCTGCAGACATTGAATTGCGTTTGGTTGTTGGAGTTCATGGGCCTGTTAAAGCAACGTATATTGTAGTGGATGATAGGTAATATCTAGTAGGATACTAAAAAAAGTGCATGCCTTGAGGCGTGCACTTTGTCTATTGAAGGATTGTTGAAACCTTCTGTTATTTGGCAACTTTCTCTAAGTTTCCGTTTTTATCCATTCTGAAAGCTGCTGCTTGTCTACTATCTGGGTCTTCTTCTAAAATGGTCATTCTTCTAGCACGATCCATGATTTGAATGATTGATTGGTAATCCTCTTCTATTCCCTGATACTGTTGTTTTAAATGAGAGTAGGAATCTTTCAAATCAGCCAATTTTTGCTTTAATTCATTATTTTCCTGCTCCAATAGACTTGCTTTCGACCCAGTTCCTTGCATGGATTTCAAGAACGAAATCACTTCGTCCAACGTAAGCTCTTGATTTGGCTTGGTCGTAGCCTGAGTTGAAACGAAAACTGGTGAATCTTCCATAAATGAAGTCGGTTCAACTTTCGATAATGGTGGCTGGTACATTTGCGGTTTAGAATCATGTGCTTGCTGTCGCTTCCTTTGTTTCCTATGTTTCTTTGCTAGTTTGATTGCTTCATCATATTTATCTCTCACAACAGCATTCCAACGAAAGCCACATGCAGCTGACGTGCGATTCAAAGCATCTCCTACCTCATCGAAAGCATTTAACTGCGTACTTCCTTCGCGAATATGACGTAACACCGTTTCGGCTAGTAACAGGTCGTCTTCATGCGACCATGCATCTTGTCTCACTTTCATTTTGTCCATTCCTTTCATACTAATCTTAATCTGTATCGTTTCTATTAAGATGGACAAAGAATCTAGAAAATATACTAAACTAACCTGCGTAGCCGAAAAAACTAGTGTTTATCCTTCGTTTTCCTATCAGAAAAATAATCCAAACGTTTTTGGACAGTCTTTTCATAACCACTTCCAGAAGGATGATAGAACGTCCTCCTCTTTAAATGGTCAGGAAGGTATTGTTGAACAACGTAATGGTTCTCATAGTGGTGAGGATATAAATATCCTTCTCCGTGACCAAGTTTGGAAGCCCCTTTGTAATGAGCATCTCGAAGGTGAACAGGAACCTCACCTGATTTCTCTTTTTCTACGGTTTGCAAAGCTTCGTCAATACCTTTAATCACGGCATTGCTTTTAGGGGCAGTGGCCAAATAAAGAGCGGCTTCCGCTAACGGAATTCGGGCTTCAGGCATTCCAATAAATTCCACTGCTTGGAAAGCCGCCTGAGCGATCAGAAGGGCATTTGGGTCTGCCAAACCTACATCTTCTGCAGCGTGAACGTATAGCCTTCTGGCTATAAATCGTGCATCTTCTCCTGCATAAATCATTTTAGCAAGCCAGTATAGGGTCGCGTCCGGGTCTGAGCCGCGAATACTTTTAATAAAAGCTGAGATCGTATCATAATGATTATCACCTGCTTTGTCGTAACGAATCATTCTCTTTTGGATAGAAGCCTCGGCTGTCTCTAAGTCGATGTGAATCACATCATGATCATCAGGGTCTGTCGTTAAAACAGCCAACTCAATAGCATTTAATGCCGTTCTTGCATCGCCATTTGAAATGTTAACAATATGATCATATGCCTCATCCGTAATTTGAATGGAGTAATCGCCGAACCCTCGATCTTTGTCAGCTATGGCTTGTTTGATCACGCGAATAACTTCATTGTCTGTGAGTGACTGTAAACGAAAAAGTCGGGAGCGGGAGATCAAGGCAGGATTTACCTCAAACATCGGATTCTCTGTCGTTGCTCCAATTAAGACGACTGTCCCATCTTCTACGTAAGGCAACAAGGCATCTTGTTGACCTTTGTTAAATCGGTGAATCTCGTCAATAAACAACACGGTTTTTTCTTGATCAAACTTTAATCGGTCTTTTGCTTTTTGAACGATTTCTCTCACATCTTTGATCCCAGCTGTGACTGCGTTTAGTTGATCAAACCGAGCTGACGTGGTGTTTGCGATTACGCGGGCTAGCGTTGTTTTCCCAGTGCCTGGAGGACCATGGAAAATCATCGGTGTCAGCCGATCTGCTTCAATAGCTCGTCTTAATAGTGTACCTTGGCCAATAATGTGTTCTTGACCGATGACTTCTTCTAATGTTCGCGGTCTCATCCGAGAAGCTAAAGGTCCTTTTGGTTGCTGATTGCTCGAGTAATTAAATAAATCCACGTAATGACCACCTTTTTATTGTGAAGTTGTATAAGTTGTTTGCAATTTTCGTTCATCATCGGTAAAATGCAATTGCTTATGCGTCTTTCCTTGGTATCACTCGGTTCTATATGGAACAGAATTTCTATTTCTATGCTATAATGAAATTTAGATATGAACAAGATTTACGTTCTTACATTGAATAGATTTGCGAGAGGATTGACGCTTCGTGTCTTTAATAAATGATTATTTTAACTCAGAAACGCCTTGGTTTCGGTGGGGCGTTTTTCTCATTGGTATTATTATTATGAGCTTCGGAATTGCTTTAATGATTACTGCTGAATTAGGTAGCGCACCTTGGGATGTTTTACACATCGGTCTGACCAATCATTTCGGATTGACGATCGGAACTTGGACGGTGATTATGGGATCTTTACTCCTGTTGCTTTCTACATTTATCTCAAAAGAGTGGCCAAAGTTAGGCGCTTATTTAAATATGATTTTCGTTGGGATGTTTGTTGACATATTTTTAATTTTATTGCAAACTCCTCCGTCTCTCATGGCAAAAGGATTTATGCTGATTCTAGGCATTATCATAATGGGCTTTGGTATCGGAGTGTATATTTCGCCGAGGTGTGGAGCTGGGCCTAGAGACAGTGTGATGCTTGCCATTTCCCATAAAACAGGAGCATCAGTAGCAAAAGTAAGAATTTTTATGGAGATACTTGTATTAGCCCTCGGATGGACTTTAGGAGGGCCAGTATTTATTGGCACGATCTTATTTAGTTTATTGATTGGTCACATTACAGGAATATCCTTGAACTTTTGTCAGCATTGGATAGATAGAAGAATGGAAAGAGGGATGAATGTTGAAAATATCAACTAAAGGTCGATATGGATTAACAATTATGATTGCACTAGCTAAAAAACACGGAGAAGGGCCTACCTCATTGAAGTCGATTGCCCAAGACCATAACTTATCAGAGCATTATTTAGAGCAACTTATTGCGCCTCTTCGAAATGCTACGTTAGTTAAAAGTGTGCGTGGAGCCTATGGTGGCTATATGCTGTCTAAGAATCCAGAAGAGATTACAGCGGGTGATATCATACGTGTGTTAGAAGGACCGATTACACCAGTTGAAATTATTGATGACGAAGAGCCGGCAAAGCGAGATTTGTGGATTAAAATACGTGATGCTGTAAAGGACGTTCTAGATTCCACAACATTGGACGATTTAGCGAACTATAAAGGTGATGCGGGTCAAGAAAATTACATGTTTTATATTTAAGATCTAAAGGTGTGAAGCAAAATGGAAAGAATTTATTTGGATCATGCGGCTACATCGCCGATCCATCCAGAAGTATTAAAAAGTATGCAGCCATATTTTGAGACGTTTTTTGGTAACCCGTCTAGTATCCATCATTACGGAAGAGAATCAAGACGAGGGCTGGATGAAGCAAGAGAGTTTATTGCACGTGCGATAAACGCTTCTTTTGATGAAATCATTTTCACAAGTGGCGGAACTGAAGCAGATAACCTGGCGATTATTGGCTATTCAAAAGCTAATCAACATAAAGGAAAGCACCTAATCACGACAAAAGTAGAACACCATGGCGTTCTCCATGCCTTTGAGTATCTTGAGAAACAAGGTTTTACGGTCTCCTATTTAGATGTTAACGATAAAGGGGAAGTTGCAGTCAATGATTTGTTGGCAACTCTTAGAGAAGAGACAATTCTCGTTTCTGTCATGTTTGGCAACAACGAAGTGGGAACCATTCAACCAGTAGCAAAAATAGGCCAAGCATTAAAAAACCACCAAGCTGTTTTTCATAGCGACGCTGTTCAGGCGGTGGGTATGGAAGACATCGACGTAAAATCTCAGGGTATTGATCTCATGGCAGCTTCAAGTCATAAATTGAATGGGCCAAACGGTATGGGATTCCTATACGCGAGACAAGGTATGACCCTGTCGCCTCTTCTGTACGGAGGAGAACAAGAAAGAAAGCGTCGCGCTGGTACTGAAAATGTTCCTGCGATCGCTGGGATGAGAAAAGCCCTTGAGATAACTATCAATGAGAGAGACCAGCGGAAAGAACAATACCGACATTATAAACAGATCATCCTTTCTGTTTTTAACGAAGAAAAGATCGATTATCATGTTAATGGGGCGGATGAGAATGGTTTATCTCATATTTTAAATGTGAGTTTCCCAGGAATCAATATTGAATCTATTCTGATGAACCTTGATTTAGAAGGAATTGCTGTTTCAAGTGGTTCTGCCTGCACAGCCGGTTCCATTGATCCTTCCCACGTTTTAACGGCTATGTTTGATGACGTGAACAGAAGTCATTCTGCTGTCAGATTTAGCTTTGGTTATGGAAATGACGATGAACAAGTGAAGAAAGCCGCCACAACGACTGCAAAAGTTATTCGCAGGTTGGCAAGGCTATGATGATACATTTAGGAGGTGAGTGATATGGACACTCACATGAATCAGAAAGAAAAAAAAGACACTCGCATTATTGTCGGTATGTCAGGAGGAGTAGATTCCTCGGTCACCGCACATTTATTAAAAGAGGAAGGATACCAAGTCATTGGCATCTTCATGAAAAATTGGGATGATACAGATGAAAATGGTGTATGTACGGCTACAGAAGATTACAATGACGTTATTCGCGTGTGTAATCAGTTGGACATTCCTTATTATGCGGTAAATTTTGAAAAGCAGTATTGGGATAAAGTATTTACGTACTTTTTAGATGAATATAAATCGGGGCGAACACCAAATCCTGACGTGATGTGTAACAAAGAAATCAAGTTCAAAGCTTTCTTAGATCATGCGATGTCTTTAGGTGCTGATTATGTGGCTACGGGACATTACGCAAGGGTAAGACGTACCGGCGAAAAGGTCGAATTATTAAGAGGAATCGATCAAAACAAAGATCAAACGTATTTCTTAAATGCTCTCAGTCAAGATCAGTTGCAGCACGTATTGTTTCCATTAGGTGAAATAGAAAAGCCAAGAGTGAGAGAAATTGCTCGAGAAGCAGAACTTGCAACCGCAACAAAAAAGGATAGCACGGGAATTTGTTTCATTGGAGAACGAAATTTTAAAGAGTTTCTAAGCCAGTACTTACCAGCGCAGCCAGGTAATATGGAAACACTCGATGGCGAAGTAAAAGGAAAGCACGATGGTTTGATGTACTATACCCTTGGACAAAGACAAGGTCTTGGCATCGGCGGAGCTGGAGAACCTTGGTTTGTAGTTGGAAAAGACTTAAAGAAAAATGTCCTTCTTGTTGGTCAAGGATTTCATCACCCAGCATTATACTCCGAAGGGCTAGTGGCTGAAGGACTTAACTGGGTTTCCGGAAATGCGCCAAAGGAGTCATTTACATGCACAGCGAAATTCCGTTATCGCCAACAAGATCACGGTGTGAAAGTTGAGCCATTAGAAAGTGGTCATGTGAAAGTTTGGTTTGATGAACCTGAACGTGCTGTCACACCTGGGCAGTCTGTTGTATTTTATGATGGAGATATTTGTTTAGGCGGTGGAACGATTGATGTAGTAATCAAGGACTGATGAGACAGTGGGTCAGTCCTTTTCTGTGTCACCTAAACAAATGATTTTTTGAGAATCGAATGGAGGAGTGAGGACGATATGGATAAAAATGAACAAGCCGTAAAAGAAATGCAAGAAGGAAATATCGAAGAAGCAGCGAAATTGTTGAATGAAGCGATAGAAGAAAATCCAACAGATGCTATTGCCTATACTAACTTTGGGAATTTATTATCGGCTGTCGGGGAAGAAGATCGGTCGATTGTTTTTTATGAAAAAGCGATTGAATTAAATGAGGAACTGGCTGCTGCCTATTATGGCAAGGGAAATGTTTATTTTAATCAAGAAAAGTATAAAGATGCGATTGATTTGTATCAGGAAGGAATTAACCACGGTCTACATGAGGGTGATGTTTATTACATGCTTGGTATGAGTTTTTACCAGCTGGGAGATTTCTTAAGAGCTCTTCCTAGTTTGAGCCGCGCGGTAGAACTGAACGAAGAAGATATCGATGCCCGGTTTCATTATGGGATGAGTTTAGCTCAAATGGAACAAGTAGAAGAGGCGATCATTCAATTTGAAAAAGTGATCGAACAGGATGATCAGCATGCCGACTGTGTCTTTAATCTAGGTGTAGGCTACGCATTCAAAGATGATGCAGTTACAGCATTAGCTATGTTTGAAAAGGCTTTGGCTATTCAACCAGACCATGCCTTAGCTGCCAACGGAAAAAAACAAATGCAAGGAATCCTTAGCGAAGAATCATGAAAGTAGGGAAGAGATGGATCAATCGAATGAAGAAAACAAAGATTATATAAAAGGAGAGCTTCTTCATTTGATTTTTCATAACGAGGATACTCTCTATACTGTAGCTAAAATGCGTGTAAATGAAGCGGCTGTCAAGCTTGATGATAAAGAAGTGACAGTGGTTGGGATGATGTCTGAACCTGAGAGAGATCTCACCTATTTATTTCACGGTACATTTACCGATCATCCCCGTTTTGGACGTCAGTACAAGTTCGATCAATTCCAAAAAGTGATGCCTGAAACGAAACAGGGTATTATTTTGTACTTGTCTAGTGACCGTTTTCCAGGAATCGGTCGGAAAACAGCTGAAGCTATCGTAGGAAGCTTGGGCGTCCATTGCATTTCAATGATTCTAGAAAATCCGTCTGTTTTAGACACAGTTGAAAAAATAAAGCCTGAGAAAGCTACAGAAATATACGAAACATTACTTGAAGATCAAGGAATTGAACAAGTCTTATTAAAACTATATGAATTCGGTTTTGGTGTTCAACTTGCCATGAAAGTTTATCAAGCTTACCAAATTGAAGCATTGAAAATCATTCAGGCCAATCCGTATCGAATGGTAGAGGATGTCCAAGGGATTGGATTTACTAAAGCGGATCTGATTGGTCGAAAACAAGGGTTAACAGGGAGTCATCCAGACCGTTTAAAAGCGGCGATTCTGTTTGTTCTTCAAGATCAATCCCTTAGCGAAGGACATGTGTATGCTCTGAATGAAACGATTGTGCAAGAAGCAAAAGATTTGTTGGAAAAAGGTTCTTACGACAACATATCACCAGCTGATATTGCCGAACAAGTGATTGCTTTAGGAGAAGAAAGTAAAATTATTGTGGAAGACAATCGCATGTATATGCCGTCGCTTTATTTTGCCGAAAAGGGGATTGCATCAAATCTGCAACGGTTACTTTCAAATAAAAAAGAAATGGATGAATTTCCTGAGTCAGAGTTTCTAAAAGAACTTGGTAAAGTTGAAGAAGATCTGGGTATCAGCTATGCACCTTCTCAAAAGGAAGGGATACAACAAGCGTTGCATTCACCTTTGATGATTTTGACTGGTGGGCCTGGTACAGGTAAAACCACGGTGATAAAAGGGCTGATTGAAGTAATCGGTCAGTTAAAGGGGATCTCAGTAGATCCTACCGAATATCGTGATAAGAAAAAAACATTTCCAATCCTCATGGCCGCCCCGACTGGCCGGGCAGCAAAAAGAATGACAGAGTCAACGGGGCTCCCTGCTTCGACGATTCATCGAATGCTTGGCTACAAAGGAGTCGATGGGGAATACTTTGAAAAAGATGAAGAGGATCAACTAGAAGGGGAATTGCTCATTTTAGATGAGATGTCTATGGTGGATACTTGGTTAGCTAATCAATTATTAAAAGCAGTGCCAAATGATATGCAAGTCATTTTCGTGGGAGACGAAGACCAATTGCCTTCAGTAGGACCGGGCCAAGTATTAGCAGACTTATTAGACTCTGGTTTGATCCCATCAGTACAGCTAGTTGATATTTATCGCCAGTCAGAAGGATCTAAAATAATCGAGTTCTCTCACCAAATTAAACATGGAGAATTACCAGAAAATATTGATCAAAATAGTAAAGATCTACGGTTTTTTCCGTGCGATCAAGAAAAAGTTCCTGAGGCTATTAAGCAAATATGTGAACGAGCTGTTGCAAAAGGATTTAGAGCAAAGGATATTCAAGTTCTTGCCCCAATGTATCGGGGGGTGGCAGGTGTTGAAAACTTAAATGATATGCTGCAGACTCTTTTTAATCCTAAAACTGATCAAAGAAGAGAAGTCCCTTTTGGAGAGGTAGTGTATCGCGTAGGCGATATGGTATTGCAACTGGTGAATAACCCTGAAGATAACGTGTATAACGGTGATAGAGGAGAAATTGTTTCGATCTTTACTGAAAAAGAAAATGTTGAAAAGCAATTGCAAATTGTTATTTCTTTTGACGGGGAAGAGGTCGTATATACAAAGCCTGACTTAACTCAAATTACTCATGCTTATTGCTGTTCTATTCATAAGTCGCAAGGGAGTGAATTCCCCATTGTAATCATGCCCGTAGTTAAAGGATATTATCGCATGTTAAGGAAAAAGTTAATTTACACAGGCATTACAAGAGCAAAGGAATTCCTCTTACTGTGTGGTGATTGGAAAGCTCTTGAGCTAGCTGTAGAAGCAAATCGCGATTTGAGGCGAAATACAACCTTGCAAGAAAAAATTAAAGATTCACGATTGGAAATGGAATACATGAATGAATCAAAGGGTGCTACCAAAGACTAAGAATGTTCGAAGGGGGAGAGGTCCTTGAGAACATTTGAAAAGGTCAAGGGAGCACCCATTTTTCATTGGAAAAATCATCGATTCATCGGGACAATAGCCGATCTGACATATTGTATGTTGGAGGGAAAAATTACAGGCTATTGGATTGAAAATCATAAATGGTGGTCGAAAAAACATGTTCTGCCAATTTCAAACTTGTCAATAGAGGAGAAACAAAGCTATTTTGTTGGAAATGTTGATCCTCTTTTACCAATAAGGTCTTCAGAGAAACGATTCCTTCATGGTAAGAACAGACTCATTGGTCGATCAGTGAGGCAGCATGATGGGGGGATGATTGGAATCGTTGAGGACGTATATTTTTTGCCAGATTCGGGCAAAATCTTAGGGTATGAACTAACAGAAGGTTTGTTCGAAGACGTTAAACTTGGAATTAAGGTAGTAAAGACTGAACATTTTTCCATTGATCACAAAGATCAGGCGTTAGTTCTGTCTTAACTATCTGCAAGTCAAGGTCTTTCACAGCAGATCAATTCTATCCTGGGAGTGGTGTCACATGAGGTGCCCGAATTGTCTCGGCAAAGATATTGGCAAGATTGGAACAAATCAATACTATTGTTGGACGTGCTTTATTGAACTGTCCATTTCTGATGGCCAATTCCACCTCCACCAAGTGGAACCGGATGGATCGTTAAGCTCCCTTGACGATTTATTTGCCGAAGACGAACGTCAAGTTGATTTGTAAATTGTGAAAAGATCGGGGGTGATCGCCATGAGAACCCTGGCATCCATAGTTGCAATTGGAGCTGGTGCCTATGCATTCACAGCTTCAATGGATCGTAAAACAAAAAAACGCTGGAAAAAAAGAATTTCCTCAGTGGATTTGTCCATGTTCGAAGATTTAATGCCTGAAAAACGAACAATGAAACGAATGAGAAAACAAATGAACAAGGCTTTTTCTTGATAGTTTAACTGCGGAGAGGCAGACGGGAAAGAATACGTCTGTCTTTTATTTCTTGGTTGTGTTTATGATTTTTCAGTAGCGATATACCAGTGCAAAAGAGGCTATGGCTTTGGAAGCGCACGATGAAGGAGGGAATTCAGTGGAAAACAGTAACTCAGAACAGTTAAAGCGTTGGATATATGGTATGATTCTCATCCTTTTAACTGGCTTGATCATTGTTGCCCTAATTTTACTTGTTCAATATATACTTCCTTTGTTAAAGCCTGTATTTAAAGTGTTAAGTCCTTTTATTATCTCTGCCTTCATTGTATACTTATTCCATCCATTGGTGGAAACGCTAGAATCAAAAAAAGTCCCTAGACCTCTGTCAATTCTATTGTTCTTTTCAATTTTTCTTGTCTTGTTTATTGTAGTTATATTAAAAGGAACACCATATGTAGTGGAAGAAGTAGAATCATTCTTAGATCAGTTGCCCATGATGGCCAAAACATACCGAGAATTCATCGAAACCGTCTATCAACGTGTAACCTTTCTCCCTGAAGCTTTTCAACAACAACTGGATCAGTGGGTACATCGTGGAGAAGCATGGATTGCTGAGGCTATTGAAGAGATGGGTTCTTTTCTTATGAAATTAGTGGATTGGACCCTTTTATTAATTGTGATTCCGTTCATCGTTTTTTACGGATTGAAAGACTTTCCTCTTCTTAAGAAGGCATCATGGTATTTAACACCGAAACGAATGAGAAAACAAGGAAAGGAATTAGCAAAAGAATTAGATCAGGCGCTAGGTGCATATATTCGAGGACAAATTTTAATTTGTGTCATTGTAGGTCTGTTATCATGGATTGGTTTTTGGATTATTGACATGCCTTATGGAGCATTGCTTGCAATTCTGATTGGCCTGACTAATATTATCCCTTATTTTGGACCAATTATAGGGTCTGTTCCTGTGATCTTATTATCACTTACAGAATCTTTCCAACTTTTAATTCTAGGATTGGTCGTCGTTTTTGTTGTTCAAATCATTGAGGGGAATGTTTTAGCTCCTGTTATAGTGGGAAAAAGTATTCATACACATCCACTATTAATTATCTTTGCATTAATAATAGGAAACGAAATGGCCGGGGTTATAGGGCTCATTCTTGCTGTCCCTATTTTGGCAGTGATAAAAGTTTTTGCACTTCATTGGAGGAAAGTGATCCGAAACCGTAAAGGGATCTATGATTGACAAATTCAAGACAGATTTCTATAATAACTGATATACATATGTGAATTTGATGACGGAGAAGAATAATCAAAGCCCATTCAAGTGAAGTTTACCTCCTTTTAATGGAAAGACTTGGCTGCAGAGAAGAATTTCCTAGGCTGAAAGAAATTCAGAATGAAGAGGGATTATTTGCTACTCCTGAAAGCAGACTAAAATCTGCCGGTTGCGCGATCGTTATTCGTGATTGAGGTGACAAGATAGTATATTTTATCTTGTAACTAGGGTGGTAACGCGTGAATACATTCTCGTCCCTTTTTCTGAGGGAGGAGTTTTTTTATGCTAAAAATAAAGAGGAGGAAGAAAGATGAAAGCATTAAATTCAGCAGAAGTACGGCAAATGTTTCTTGATTTTTTCAAGGAAAAAGGACATAGCATAGAACCGAGTGCTCCCCTTGTTCCACATGAAGATCCTTCATTACTGTGGATTAACAGTGGGGTTGCAACGCTAAAAAAATACTTTGACGGTCGTGTCATTCCGTCAAATCCGAGAATCGCAAACGCTCAGAAATCCATTCGTACGAATGACATTGAAAACGTAGGAAAGACGGCAAGACACCATACTTTTTTTGAGATGCTGGGAAATTTTTCGATCGGTGAGTACTTCAAGAAAGAAGCGATTCATTGGGCGTGGGAGTTTCTTACAAGTGAGAAGTGGATAGGGTTCGATCCTGAAAAATTAGCTGTAACGATCTATCCAAATGATGATGAAGCGTTCAACATTTGGCATGAAGAAATTGGTTTACCTGAAGATCGCATCATCCGATTGGAAGAAAACTTCTGGGACATCGGCGAAGGCCCTTGTGGACCTAATACAGAAATCTTCTATGATCGCGGAGAAGCGTACGGAAATGATCCAGATGATCCGGAAATGTTTCCTGGGGGAGAAAACGAACGCCATTTAGAAATTTGGAACCTTGTTTTTTCTCAATTTAATCATAACCCTGATGGAAGTTATACTCCTCTACCTAAGAAAAACATTGATACAGGTATGGGGCTTGAGCGAATGGTTTCTGTCATTCAAGATGCGAAGACTAATTTTGATACAGATTTATTTACACCCATTATTGGTTTAACAGAAGAAATTTCAGGAAAGTCTTATGGTAAGTCCGCTGAACAAGATACGGCATTTAAAGTCGTAGCAGATCATATTCGAACGGTGACGTTTGCGGTGTCAGATGGTGCTCTTCCATCCAATGAAGGTCGAGGGTATGTTTTGCGTCGTTTGCTGCGCAGAGCCGTCCGTTATGCTAAACACTTGGATATCCATGAACCGTTTATGTATAAACTTGTTTCTGTTGTGGGAACAATCATGAAAGATTTCTATCCTGAAGTGGTTGAAAAGCAAGAATTCATCCAAAAAGTTGTTCGTACAGAAGAAGAACGATTCCACGAAACGTTAAATGACGGTTTAACAATGTTGAACAAACTCATTGAAAAAGCGAAAACGAACCGTGAAGAGACAATATCTGGTGCAGACAGTTTCCGTTTATACGATACTTACGGATTTCCGGTTGATTTAACGGAAGAGTATGTGGAAGAAGCAGGATTAAAACTAGACAGGAAAGCGTTCGAAACAGAGATGGGAAAGCAACGAGATAGAGCTAGAGCAGCGAGACAAGATTCAGGGTCTATGCAATTACAAGATGAAGTGTTAGGAAGCATTCAAGAGGAAAGTCATTTCGTCGGTTACAATCAACTTGAATCGGAGGCAACTGTCAAAGCTATTGTAAAAGATAAATCTCTTGTGAATCAGGCAATTGCCGGGGATGACGTCCAAATCGTGTTAGACTATACACCTTTTTATGCTGAAAGCGGAGGACAGGTTGCCGATAAAGGACAGTTATCGAATGAAGAAGTTGTTCTAGAAGTATCCGATGTAAAAAAAGCACCAAACGGGCAAAATCTTCATACAGCAAAAGTGGTGTCGGGGGCATTGAAATTGGAGGCCGTCCTTCATGCCAAAGTAGAAAATATCGCTCGAACAGCTATTGTTAAAAATCACACCGCTACACATTTGTTGCATCAAGCATTAAAAGATGTTCTAGGTGACCACGTGAACCAGGCTGGATCTTTAGTTCAACAAGATCGTCTTCGATTTGACTTCTCCCACTTCGGCCAATTGTCTGAAGATGAAACGGAGCAAATTGAAGAAATTGTAAATGAAAAAATCTGGGCCGGAATTGCCGTTCAAACGATGAATAAATCTCTAACAGAAGCGAAAGAAATGGGAGCTATGGCTTTATTCGGTGAGAAGTATGGTGACGATGTTCGCGTGGTGAAAGTATCTGATTACAGTTTAGAGCTTTGTGGAGGTTGTCACGTTCAAAACACAGCGGAAATCGGACTGTTTAAAATTGTCTCAGAAGCAGGAATTGGTGCAGGGATTCGTCGAATAGAAGCTGTGACAGGTAAAAAAGCATATGAATTTATGAATGGCCAAGTGGATAAACTTCGTGAAGCGGCTACGCTCTTGAAGACAAACCTGACTGACGTTCCTTATCGAGCAGAACAACTTCAGAAACAACTGAAAGAGTCGGAAAAGGAAAACGAATCACTATCTGCTAAATTAAGTCAATTGCAAGCTGGCAATTTACTTGATGATGTTCAAGAAGTAGACGGGGTTAAATTACTCGTGAAAAAAGTGAACGCTTCCGATATGAATGCTCTTCGTAAGATGGTTGATTCATTAAAAGAGAAGCAAGACTCAGGTATTCTTGTGTTAGCCTCTGTAAATGGCGAAAAAGTAAGCATTGTAGCAAGTGTTTCAAAAGATTTAGTACAAGCAGGGCATCATGCCGGTAACATTGTAAAAGAAGTCGCCTCAATATGTGGTGGCGGAGGGGGAGGTCGTCCAGATATGGCTCAGGCTGGTGGAAAGAACCCGGGTCAAGTGGATGAAGCTCTAAAAGTTGTTCCTGAATTACTAAAAAGAAATGTCTAATTGACCGAGAATCGTGTACAATAGTAGACAAGTATGAAATTGAAATTGGAACGGTCTGAGAACCTTTTCTTTCAAAGTAGAAGAGAGGTGTGGGTATTATGAGTTCGATGGACAATACAATGAAGTTTAATTTAGACGACGATTCAATGGATGAGGACGTAAAAGATGTCCTGCTAAAGGTTTACTCTTCCCTTGAAGACAAAGGATACAACCCAATTAATCAAATTGTCGGCTATCTTTTGTCAGGGGATCCTGCTTATATCCCCCGTCATAATGATGCACGCTCCCTCATTAGAAGAATCGAACGAGATGAGCTGATTGAAGAGTTAGTTCGCTCATATTTAGCTCAGCATCAAAAGGAGAATTCATGAAAGTTCTAGGTTTAGATGTAGGAACTAAAACAATCGGTGTCGCTTTGAGCGACGCCTTAGGCTGGACAGCTCAAGGGATTGAAACAATTAAAAGAAATCCCAATAATCCAGAAGAAGATTTAGAAAGAATCGATAAATTAATAAAAGAAAATGATGTATCAAAAATTGTTGTAGGGTTACCAAAAAATATGAATGGAACCATTGGTCCTAGTGGAGAAGCTTGCCAGTCTTTTGCTAAAGAACTAGAAGACAGGACAAGTCTTACCATTGATTTGTGGGATGAAAGACTGACAACCGTCGCAGCGGAGCGGATGCTTGTGTCGGCTGATGTCAGCCGTAAGAAAAGAAAAAAAGTCATTGATAAAATGGCAGCTGTCTTGATCTTGCAAGGATATCTCGATCGACAGTCATAAAGAAGGAGGAAGCAGAATGTCAGACTTAAAAATTAATCATTCAAGTGAAGATGATCGCATCGTCATTCCAGATGAAAATGGAGATGAACATTTGTTCCAAGTGTTATTTACATTTGATGTAGATTCAACCGGCAATTCCTACATGGTGTTAGCGCCAGAAGGATCAAGTGAAACGGATGACGATGAAATTGAAGTTCACGCTTTTCGCTTTGAAGAGCCTGAAGGAGAAGAGTTATCTCTTTTCGCTATTGAAACGGAAGAAGAGTGGGCGATGGTTGAAGAATTATTAAATACCTTTTCAGATGAAGAGATGGAAGAAGAAAATTAATCAAAATGACATGATACCCTGTCAGCGCGGAATGTGCTGACGGGGTATTTTAGGTTATATCAACGTATTTATACAAAGGTACCTAAGCGGCTCATTTAACTTATCAAGTATGGAGATGAGGAGCGATGTATACGCCGTACAATGATTGACTAAGTTTTTATTAACTAACCATCGAATTTTCGAAAAGGTGTAGTATAATAGGGAAGGTGAAAGGAGTGGCGGTTGTGTCAGACGAGGTAAACAAAGATTCAAAACGTGAATTAAAAGAAAAGCATCATCAGAAAATAGAAGAAAAGAAAAAGGAAGCTAGTATTGTACGAAAAATTGTCTTCTTTTTCTTAATAGCGATTATCGTGATTGTCTTAGCGGTAGGTTTTGGGACATTTCGATATGTTACCGGTGCATTAGGACCAGTTGATGAGGAAAACAATGAAGATGTAGAAGTAACGATTCCTATAGGTTCAACGCCAACTTCTATTGGAGAGATTCTTGAAGAAGAAGGTGTTATAAATAGCTCTACGATGTTCCGATATTACATACGCTTTCAAAATGAAGCAGGATTTCAAGCGGGAGATTATCGTCTATCACCTGCAATGAGTATGGACGAAATTATTGAAGAGCTTAAAGAAGGACGTGTGTATGAGGATTACGCAAATTCTTTTACCGTTCCAGAAGGTTTATGGCTCGAAGATATCTTTGAAAGAATTGCAGAAGGGACCAATTTAGAGGCGGAAGAGTTACAAGAGCTCGCTCGAGATGAAGAATACTTAGAAGAATTAATTGGTGAATATGACATGCTTGAAGATGAGATCATGGATGAAGAAATCCGTGAGCCACTTGAGGGATATATGTTCCCAGCAAGATATGACTTCGTTGATGAAGAATTGACAGCTGAACAAGTGATCGAATCTATGTTGGATCGTACAGCAGAAGTTATGGAAAGAATTGGTGCAGAAAGCGCTGATGATACATTCCATGAATTACTGACAAAAGCTTCTATAATAGAAGGCGAATCAAGAACAGATGAAGAACGTCCAACGATTTCAGGGGTTATTGATAATCGGTTGAATATCTCCATGCCTTTGCAAATGGATCCGACCATTGCTTATGCTCACGGGGAACATTTATCTAGAACTTTGAACGAACATTTGGAAATTGAGTCGCCATATAATACGTATAATCGTAATGGTCTTCCTATAGGCCCTATAAATAATCCAGGGGAAGCATCGATTGTTGCGGCGATGGAACCAGAATCACATAATTACCTGTATTTTTTCCATTCTCCAGACGGGGAAGTTTTCTTTAACGAAAATCTTTCTGGTCATAATGAAGTTGTTCAACAATATCGTGAATAGAATGATTGAAATAGAAAGAGGATGTTCTTGTCGCATTCTCTTTCTATTTATGTTAAAATATATCGGTCAAAGATAGTGTCAAAAATAATAAGTAAGTAAAAAGCACCTAAAGGAGGCGCTTTTTTTATGGAAACAGTTGGGAAAACAGATGAATATATACGATCGCTCATTCAAGAAAGGTCTCCGTTAATTAAAGAGATGGAAGCTTATGCGGAAGAACACCAGGTTCCAATCATGGAGCTAGATGGTATGGAAACCTTATTGCAGTTCTTGCGCATTCAACAACCTGACCACATATTGGAAATTGGGACGGCTATCGGTTATTCTGCCATTAGAATGTTACTAACCTTGCCACAAGCTCAAGTCACATCTATTGAAAGAGATATACAGCGAGCTGCGTTGGCAAAAGAAAATGGGTTGAAGGCTAAAGTAAACAACAGGTTTCAAATCATTGAAGGGGATGCTTTGGAAGTTTCAGAAATAGTTCAAACGAATGGACCTTTTGATGCCTTATTTATCGATGCAGCAAAAGGACAGTATGAACGTTTCTTTGCTTTGTACGAGCCTATGGTAAAAGAAAATGGGTTGATCTTTTCCGATAATGTCCTTTTCAAAGGGATGGTGGCCTCTGAGAGAAAACCAGAAAGCCGTGGGGTCAAAGCAATGGTAAATAAATTAACGAAGTACAATGAAAAACTCATGTCCGATCAACGATTCCATTCAATACTGCTCCCAATCGGTGATGGGATTTTGGTAAGCAGAAAAATAAAGTGAAGATTGTTAATTAGGAAGGTGAATCAATGATGAATAAACCTGAATTATTAGTCACTCCGACTAGCGTTTCAGATGTTTCACCTCTTCTGGATGCTGGTGCTACAGCGATTATGATTGGGGAAGAAACGTATGGATTGAGGCTTGCTGGTGAATTTAACCGTGAAGACGTAGAGAAAGCAACAGCTCTAGCCCATGAGAGAGGGGCAAAGGTTTATGTAGCTATGAATGCATTGTTTCATAACGACACGCTTCCTTTGTTGCCTGATTACATTAAATTTTTAAAACAAATTAGTGTGGACGCCATTGTCTTTGGTGATCCGGCAGTGTTACTGAATGTAAAAGAACACGCTCCGAACATGTCCTTACACTGGAATACAGAAACGACTGCAACAAATTGGTATACAGCTAATTATTGGGGAAGAAAAGGTGCTACAAGGGCGGTATTAGCTCGTGAGTTGAATATGGATGCCATCGTTGAGATTAAAGAAGCAGCAGAAGTTGAAATCGAAGTCCAGGTTCACGGAATGACGTGCATGTTTCAATCTAAACGGATGCTGATCGGAAACTACATGGCTTTTCAAGGAAAAGACTTGAAGGTTCAGGGGAAAAGAAAAGACCGGACGTTGATCCTTCATGATCCTGAGAGGAATGCTAAGTATCCTATTTGGGAGGATAAAAATGGTACTCATATCATGAGTCCTAAAGATATGTGCATTATTGATGAGTTAGAAGAAATGATCGATACAGGCGTCGATTCGTTTAAAATCGAAGGAATCCAAAAAGATATTCAGTATTTAACTGAAATTACAGGACTCTACCGAGAAGCCATTGATTTATATGTTGAAAATCCAGAGTTATATCAGGAGAAGAAAGATCAATTTTTTGAAAAAGTAAAATCAATTCAGCCGTCAAACCGAGAACTAGATACTGGATTCTTTTTCAAAGAGACAGTTTATTAATTGAGAGCGTTCTTTGGCTAGAAGCCAATGATGATTGAAGGAGTGATCGCAAATGGTAGAACAAACAATACAATCTCGCTCTGATGGTAAACGCGTCATCACCAAAAAGCCTGAACTGTTAGCACCTGCAGGGAATTTAGAAAAACTAAAGATAGCTGTACGGTACGGTGCAGATGCTGTATTTATTGGTGGACGGGATTTTGGATTACGGTCTAATGCCGATAATTTCTCAACTGAAGAAATGGCTGAGGGCGTACAATTTGCTAACAATTACGGAGCACATATTTATGTAACAACGAATATCTTTGCTCATAATGAAAACATGGACGGTTTAGAAGAATATCTTGCTGATTTAGAACGTGTTGGTGTAAAAGGAATCATTGTGGCTGATCCAATGATTATTGAAACATGTAAACAAGCAGCCCCTAAGCTCGAAGTTCACTTGTCAACTCAGCAATCTCTTTCTAACTGGCAGGCGGTGAAGTTTTGGAAAGAAGAAGGGTTGGATCGGGTCGTATTGGCTCGAGAAGTCGGTCTTCAAGAAATGTTAGAAATGAAGAGAAATGTAGACATAGAAATCGAAACGTTTATTCACGGTGCTATGTGTATCTCCTATTCAGGTAGGTGCGTGTTAAGTAATCACATGACTGCTCGAGACTCTAATCGAGGTGGGTGCTGCCAATCATGCCGTTGGGATTATTTCTTATATGAAGAAAAGTCTAATGATGGGAAAAACGTTGAAGAAAATGCCTTGTTCGATGAAGAAGATGCGCCATTTGCCATGTCACCGAAGGATCTAAATTTAATTGAAGCGATCCCTAAACTGGTAGAAGCGGGCATTGACAGCTTGAAGGTTGAAGGGCGAATGAAATCCATACATTATGTCGCAACTGTTGTGAGTGTTTATCGCAAAGTGATTGATGCGTACTGTGCAGACCCAGACAACTTCAAGATTAATCCTGAATGGGTGAACGAGTTAGCTAAATGTGCGAACAGACCTACAGCCCCGGCATTTTTTGAAAATACGCCAGGGCATGAAGAACAATTGTTTCGTAATCATAGTCAGAAAACGACTTTTGATTTTGCTGGAGTTGTGTTAGATTATGATGAAGGCTCAGGAATAGTCACTCTTCAACAAAGAAATTACTTTAAACCTGGAGATCAGATTGAGTTTTTTGGTCCTGAAATAATGAATTTCAATCAAAGAGTAGGTAAAATATGGGATGAAGATGGCAAAGAGCTTGATGCAGCTCGCCACCCCCTGCAAATTGTAAGGTTTAAGGTTGAAAAACCGGTAAACCCTCATAATATGATGAGAAAGGAATTAACATAATGAATAGAAAACCTGTCATCATTGGTGTAGCCGGAGGGTCTGGGTCTGGTAAAACAACCGTAGCAAATGAAGTGTACAGCCAATTTCCAGCACACTCTATATTGATGTTAGAACAAGATGCATACTACAAAAATCAATCCCATTTACCAATGGAAGAGAGATTAAAAACAAATTACGATCATCCTCTAGCCTTTGATAATGATTTAATTATCGATCATTTAACGAAGTTACTTGAAAGAAAAGCGATTGAAAAGCCGGTTTATGATTATGCAAATCACACGAGATCTGAAGACGTTATTCATGTAGAGCCAAGAGATGTCATTATTTTAGAGGGGATTCTTATACTTGAAGACGAGCGACTTCGTGATTTAATGGATATTAAATTATTTGTCGATACTGATTCAGACTTACGTATTATTCGTCGGCTTATGAGGGATATTCAAGAGAGAGGTCGTACGATTGACTCTGTTATCGATCAATATACGTCAGTTGTGAGACCGATGCATCTCCAGTTTATTGAACCTACTAAACGATACGCAGACATTATTGTACCTGAAGGTGGTCACAATCATGTAGCTATAGATTTAATGGTGACTAAAATAAAAACCATTCTTGAAGAAAAAGCGATGATTTAAGAGAAATATTGTCATAAAAAAGAATTATTGTTAACTTTTATGGATAAACCCTTGGCTAAAAGCTAACTTTTGTTTATAATAACACACAGGAACGCAGGAAAAGATTTCTAGAAACGGATAAAACATATAATAGAGCCTCCCCAGCGCCCTGACTTGTTCGAAGAAGTGTTTGTATTGAACGGGTTGGGCGCTGACGGTTTATTTATAACACACATGATCACTATAACCGGGACATTAGAGTCAAAGGAAGTTTCGATATAGATGAGACTGTAATTATTTTTGTGATCTTGCCACCATGAATAGTCAAATCTTGTTCATTTTTTTTTATGAACTTCATATGGTAAATCAAACCGTTTTAGAAAATAGATGAAAATTTGATCATTAATGAATGATGTAAGCGTTCACTAACTACTGATTTATATTTTAAGGAGTGGAAATAATGACAGAAGAAAAACACTATATGACATTAGAAGGTAAAGAAAAATTAACGAAAGAACTTGAATATTTAAAAACGGAAAAACGTAAAGAAGTTGTTGAGCGAATTAAAGTAGCACGAAGCTTTGGGGATCTTTCTGAGAACTCCGAATATGATTCAGCTAAAGAAGAACAAGCTTTCGTTGAGGGACGAATCCAACAAATCGAAGGCATGATCAGAAATTCTGAAATTATTGAAGAGGATTCTGATAGCTCTGTTGTTTCATTAGGAAAAACGGTTACTTTCAAAGAATTGCCCGATGGAGATGAAGAAGTGTACACAATAGTTGGACGTGCAGAAGCGGATCCAATTGAAGGGAAAATTTCTAACGACTCGCCAATGGCACAAAGCCTTTTTGGTAAAGGGATTGGTGAACAAGTCGTGGTCTCTACGCCAGGTGGAGATATGAAAGTAGAAATTACTCAAGTTCAATAGCTAGTCTTCACCCTGGTCTTGCTTGAATGAACCAGGGTGTTTTTTATTTATTTTGAAGATAAGTATTTAAATGTGGGACAAGGTCATGGTGTAAGTTTACTCACCGATTTTTTGAAGATATTCTTGGTTTATGAGGATCTTCATGCATTAAGTCATTGGCATACCTGAAAAATGGTTGAATTCTCAAATACGGTCAAAGATGGTCCACTTATATCGAAAATCTATCTTAAATGGATTATAATATTAGTAATGATCAGCAGGAAAAAGGAGGAAGTACAATTCATGAGTAATTATGGGAATTACCCCCCTCAACGCACAGATATGAGAAAGAAGAAAAAGTTAAACACCATATTAAATCTATCCATAGGTGTTGTAGCACTACTTATTGTCTTTATTGGTGGTACGCTTATTTTCGGAGGAAGTTCAGATGATACCGCTACGACGAATGAGGCTGAGATAAATGAGACATCTGGGAATAATGGAACTGGTAACGACTCGAATAATAATACCAACGGGGAAGCTGGAGATATCTCTATTGACAGTTCTCAATCCGAAAATGAGAATGAATCCAATACGAATTCTTTGGAATCTGAGGAAGACCTTAATGAAGTGAATAATAACAATAACGAGAATAATGAAGAGCAAGAAAATAACAATGAGACCAATGAAGAAAACGAAAACAACGAAAACAACGAAAACAACGAAAACAACGAAAACAACGAAAACAACGAAAACAACGAAAACAACGAAAACAACGAGAACAACGAGAACAACGACAACAACGAATCAAATGAAGGAAACGAAGCAAACGAGGAAAATGAAGGAAACGAAGAGTTTCCGGAATCAGAAGATGGCGAGTGGGGACCAATTGGAACAGAACAAGGGGAGCGTTTCTCACCTGATTACGGCGATGGTACCGTTAATCGTGAAGAAATGGACCGAGCTCTGCAATATGCAACTGGATTGAGTGCAGATGAAATGGTCGTATGGCAAATCAGAAATGGTGGAGATCAAGAGTCGGCGGTCGGGACCGTCAGTACGCACGAGGACCGCTTTGAACCGTACAAAGTAAGGATTGAATGGGTAGAGAATGAAGGGTGGATGCCAGTAAGCGTAGAAAGGTTATCTTCTAACCCGTACGTGAGTCATTAATTAATAAAGTAGCTAGGAGACTAACTGAGCCATCGTGAACTCCAGCTCCCTTTGTGATGAAGGTCAGGACGTTCAATCGTTCCTGACCTTTTCTATACTCTGTAAACACACATGATAAATTTGAAGGTGAAAAATTCGTTAGCCTATTTCTTATCAAGTGATTAGCAAGGTCGTGTCAATAATGTCTGTCACTAGACGAAGAAATCGTCGCACTTCCCTTACCCAAAGACCATGTCATATAATTATCGTGCACATTCACTTCAACTGTTTACATTTTTTTAAAATGTACGACCGCTGTGTAATATTTCCTACCGGTGTTTTGGTCAATCGTTAGCTGGTGAGACACATGATAAACTTCAAGCAAAATCGCTTGGTTATCCTCAATCTTTCTGCTTATTCTTTCTTCAAGTTCCGCTAAACTAGAAGCTTCGAACATCTCAACTTTGTCTTTAAGTTTGTCTGGCTGGATAATCATTTTTAAAATCACTCCATTTCGATTCTATTTTACCGGAAAAGAATATTTGTCACAATCTCTTTGGAAGAAAATCGTTGTTGTTCCACCAACTGAGATTCGCTATGATAGAGAGAGTGAAAATGCGATAGAAAGGATGTTATTATGCGGATTGGTGTTATTGGAGCTATGGAAGAAGAAGTAGAATTATTAAAGTCTGAAATGGAGGTTTCTGAGGAAGCGATTATTGCGGGTTGTGAGTTTTTTCTCGGTCGATTAAACGGAGTGGACGTGATATTGTCCAAATCAGGTATAGGCAAAGTAAATGCTGCAATAAGTACAACACTGATGAATCAGTTATATTTTCCTGATTTTATTATTAATACAGGGTCTGCCGGAGGGTTTCATCACGATCTCGCAGTAGGAGACATCGTTATCTCTACCGAAGTTCGTTATAATGATGTTGACGCAACAGTTTTCGGCTACGAATTTGGACAGGTACCTAGAATGCCAGCTTTCTATAGTCCTAACAGCATGTTGATAAGTCTAGCTGAGGAATGTGCGACTGAGGTAGGTGTGCGAGCTGTAAAAGGATTGGTCATATCAGGTGACTCCTTTATGAGTGATCATGACAGAGTTTCTGATATACGTAGAAGATTTAACGATCCTTCTTGTTCCGAAATGGAAGCGGGAGCCATTGCACAAGTTTGTCATCAATTTCAGACACCTTTTGTAATTATTCGTTCGCTATCAGACATTGCAGGGACAGATGCCAAAATTTCATACGATCAATTTTTGGAAACAGCCTCTGTCCATTCTGCCAAAATGGTGATGCTAATGTTAGAGGAAATTCGTAAACAAAAGTAAATGGATCGATGGATAAATGGGAAGAAATTGCTAGCTCAACGACCGGGAACCTCATGTTATACTGTTCATAGTTTCATTGATCAGTACTTCTGCGAGGTGATTCTTATGACGGAACAAAAAGAAACGAAATTAAAACATAAAATAGAAGACTATCGTCGTTTTGCTTTTATCTTGTTAGCCCTGTCTGGTTTCTTACTATTAGGTATGGTATTACCAAATGAAACGGTGCAGGCAAGTGACTATACGTTATTAATCGTAATGACAGGGGTCCTTGTAGTGGCGGCCGTTTCATTACATGCAAGTTCTATTAAAACAGAAAAAGTACTATATCAAGACGACGAATAGGAACGTATATAACGATACCGCATCCCCTAGAGGACGCGGTATTTTTTTAGTTTGAATCTTTGGTAGATGAAAGAGGAGACACAGATTGGATTTCATCTAGTACGTGAGTCAATATTCTTGCAGTTAGTCCCCAAATCACATAGCCATTGTATTCGTAAAACTGTTCGTTGACTAAGCCAGTTCGCCAATGGTAATCTTCACCATTTGGAATAAGGTGGTAAGGGAAGTTTTTCTCAGGTTCCATTTCTAGATAAACTTGATGCTCTTTTGGTGTCATTTTCACCAATTTAGAAAGAGGTGCAAAGAATATGTCTTCCACTTCACCATGGTTTAATTGAAAGTTTGTGTTCTTTGGAAGAGTTCCTATAAATGGGAACAACATAAATCGAAAAGGGGTCACCATATAATCAAGTTCCCCTAAGAGTTCCACTTCTTCTGAAGACACGCCTAATTCCTCACTTAATTCACGAATGGCAGCAAATTCAAAAGAAGGGTCAGACTTCTCTACTTTACCTCCAGGAAAGCAAATTTCTCCTGGCTGACGAACGTGTCGAGATCGGATTTGAAAAATAATATGAAGCTCGCCGTCTTTTTCAATAAGCGGCACAAAAATAGCAAAACGTGTGTACTTGTCGTAATCAAGCACCTTCGCTTTTTTGTGTTTAAAATACTGTATCATTTCGTCAGTCATTTTATCCATTTGCAGTCATCCTCCATTATCTATCTTTTTATTATAATATCAAATGTAAAGACTAAATACGGTTTTTTTGCTTTAAACGATTCCAAAAATCTAGACATAAAAGCAGGTTTAAAGGTGGAATATGAATAGTCTCGACAAGCCTTGTTTTTAAATAGTTAATATCATTAAAAGCTTCTTAAACTATAAATCATAAACATCGCTTGGCGGATAAGGAATAATTAGTTATAATGATGGAATAACTTAGTCGGAGGTGTAGGGATGAAACTCACTGTAAAGAAACCTATATTCGCGGAATCAGCGAGTATGTTTGTAAACCGTGCAAGTGAATATCCAGGAAAGATTTTAATTAAGAAAGACCATTGGGTAATCGACGCTAAGAGCTTATTAGGACTACTTGCATTATCTTTACAGCCAGGCCAGGACGTTGAACTGGACTTTGAAGGTGAGCCAGACAAAGAATTTATTAATGCCATCGTAGAAGCAGGATTATTCGAAATCAAATAACTCAAAAGAGTCTGGACCTCCTTTAGGGAAAGGTAGCAGACTCTTTTTAAAGCTCTTTATGTTCACGATTCAAATATTTGGTTGCGACAGAAAAACAGCCGAAAGTAAAAAATTCGGCTGTTGACAAAGGTTAATTTTGAAGATGTTTTTCAAACCAGTCTGTTAGTTCTTTTAACCTAGCTTGGCGTAAATGTGGGGCTCCGCTTCTCGAAAGCTCGTGGTTGGAGTCGGGAAACCTGACGAATCTAGGTTCTTGGCCACGTTGGTGTAAAGCTACATATAATTGTTCAGCTTGCTCAACTGGGCAACGGTAATCTTTTTCTCCGTGCATGATAAGCAAAGGAGTTTCCATTTTATTTACATATTTTAATGGGGAGTGATTCCAAAGTTTGTCTGGATCTTTTAACAAATCCGTTCCAACTTCCCATTCTGTAAAGAAGTATCCGATGTCACTGACACCGTAAAAACTTATCCAATTGGATATACAACGTAACGTTGCTGCGGCCTTGAACCGGTTTGTATGACCAATAATCCAATTTGTCATGAATCCTCCATAACTGCCTCCTGTCACACCTAAGCGCTTTTCATCAATCCAAGGACAATGGTCAAGGACAGCATCTGTAAATGAAAGAATATCCTCATAATCCATGCCTCCGTAATCACCGCGACAAGCATCTACAAAGGATTGTCCGTATCCATGGCTTCCCCTAGGATTTGAATAGAAAACAGCATAACCGTTTGCGGCAAATAACTGAAGCTCGTGGAAAAATGTATTTCCATACATGGCATGAGGACCACCGTGTATTTCAAGTATACCAGGATAAGATTCTCCTTCTTTAAATCCAACGGGCTTTAGAATCCAGCCTTGGATCTCTAGACCATCTTTTCCCTTAAAGAGAATTTCTTCTGGTTCTTGTAATTGAACGTCCTTTAGTAGCTGTTCATTCATGAATGTAAGTTGTTTAGACTTCTTCGTTTCTAAAGAGAGAGCGTAAAGTTCACCAGGATTAGTAGGTGAACTAACACCTATGATCGCAGTCTTCGTCTCTTCATGAATGCTAAATCCAAAAACATGATGTTGTCCGTTAGTCATCGGCTGGACTTCTCCATTTAAATGAACTTGATAGAGCTCTGTATTCCCCCAGGCACTTGCTAACGCAAAGATTGAAGTACTATCTTCAGTCCATACTGGGCCAGGGTTTGCTTGACCTGAGCGAATATCACCAATACATGAATCGCTAACATTCATATCCCAACCCTCTGTAATACAAGAGGTCTCGTTAGTGGATAAATCAATCGTCCAAATTTTACTATGGGTGGCGCCGGCAAACTCTTTCATGTGTCCTAAGCAAGCAACCGTTTTCCCGTCAGGAGAGAAAGTTCCATGTGAAAACATTCCTTTCCCATTTGTTAACTGTTTGTCCTTTTTCGAATGCACATCCAGAAGGTAGATGTCAGAAACGAGTTTGTCGTCACCTTGTTTGTTAGAAAAATAACAAACCTTTTCACCATCCGGAGACCAAGAAGAAGGTTCATGATCAAACTCCTCGTCAGTGATAAACTCGGTCGTTTCATTGTCTACATGGTAAATAGCTAACTGCTTATTTTTTTGATCTAAGAATCCTGCCGCATCAGACTTATACTTTAATCTTTCCACAATCAATGGTTGAGATTTCTCCGTTTGTTTTTCCTTTTTATCATCAATTGATGTGGAAGGCAGATCCCCTTTCTCAAACGATGTAGTAAATAATATTCTAGACGAATCAGGAGACCAAATTGGCTGTCCAGCTCCGTTTTCTAAATGTGTAACGGACTTAGCTTCTCCCCCATTTAAAGAAAGTAAATAGAGTTGTGGTGTCTTTTGAGTCCCTCTTTTAGAAACGAAGGTGAGCCATTGCCCATCAGGTGAAAATCGGGGAGACGAGACGGTTCCTTCTCCAAAAGTCCATTGTTCTGGCGTGTCGTCTTGAATTTTTTGTAGAAAAAGGTGGGAAGTGTATTCATCTTCGTCTGTTATATATTGACGAACAAATGCACATGTACCTCCATCCGGAGATAGTTGCGGATCATTTAATACATTCAACTTCCGTAAATCTTGCGACGTGATAGGTTGCTTAGACATAGTAAATCCCCTTTCATCTGAATCTTCTTTCAATTTTAACAAAAAAATTCGGATTCCGAAATAACTTTCTATTTGAAAACGCTTCCGTCCTATGGTAAATTTAGTGAGTAAACGTTTACGTAAATGGGGTTAGCATAGTGAGTATTACAATTAAAGATGTAGCTAAGCATGCAGGCGTGTCTATTGCTACGGTTTCGAGAATTGTGAACAACCAACCAGGCTTTGGAAAGAAAACGAAAGAAAAGGTTCTAAAAAGTATTGAAGAACTAGGCTACACACCCAATGCGATTGCTCGGGGACTTGTAGGAAGGGAAACAAGAACGATCGGTGTATTACTTCCGAAAGTGTCAGGTTTATTTGCGTCAAAATTATTAGAAGGTATTGAAACGACGGCGCGAAAAGAAGGGTATAGTGTTTTCGTATGTCACACAGACTCGAAAGAAGATCGATCTATTCAGGACCTTCAAGTGCTTAAAGAAAAACAAGTGGATGGCATGATCTACGCTAGTGATCAATTATCATTGGCTCAAGGCCAATTATTAGAAGCCATGACTTGTCCAATTGTGTTTGTATCAACTCAATCTTTAACTCATCCGTTTCCTTATGTGAAAGTTGATGACTATCAGGCAGCCTATGATGGAACAAGTTATTTATTAACTAAAGGTCACGAACAAATTGCCTTCATAGGAGGAGAACAGGATGATTTGATCGCAGGTAAACCAAGAGATAAAGGATTCCGACAGGCTATGAAAGATCACGGGATGCCCATTAATGAGGCTCTAATGGTTTATGGAGATTTCCGATTCCAATCTGGAAAAAAAGGGTTGCGTCAGTTATTAGCAGCCAAAACTCCATTTAGTGCCGTCTTTGCAAGCAGTGATGAAATGGCTGTCGGGGTGCTATCAGAAGCTTACGATAAAGGGATTTCTGTTCCTAAGGATTTAGCAGTCCTAGGCTACGATAATACGATGGCAGCGGAAATGGCGATCCCACCTTTGACGACTATAGCTCAACCGCTAGATGATATGGGAAAACAAGCTGTAACATTATTATTAACGATACGTGAAAACAGAGGAAAAGCAATTTCAAATATTGAAGCGGAACATGAAATTGTAGAAAGAAAAACGGTGCTACTTCGGAAAAATACAAAAGGGTTATTTTATTAAAGGGAGGAAAAATCTTATGCAACAAACAAAAAAATGGTGGAAAGAAAGCGTTGTATACCAAATTTACCCTCGTAGTTTCAACGACAGTAATGGAGATGGAATAGGAGATATTAAAGGAATTATTGAAAAACTTGATTATTTAAAGAAACTTGGAGTAGACGTGATATGGTTATCGCCAGTTTATAAATCTCCTAACGACGATAATGGGTATGATATCAGTGACTATCAAGAGATTATGGATGAGTTTGGGACGATGGATGATTGGGATGAGTTATTAAAGGAAGCGCATAGTAGAGGCTTAAGATTAATCATGGACCTAGTTGTGAATCATTCTTCTGATGAACACGCCTGGTTTGCCGAATCACGAAAGTCAAAAGATCATCCTTATCGTGATTATTACATATGGCGTCCTGGTAAAGAAGATGGATCTGAGCCTAACAATTGGGAATCGGCATTTAGTGGTTCAGCTTGGGAATATGATGAGGCGACTGAAGAGTATTTTTTACACTTGTTCTCTAAAAAACAACCTGATCTAAATTGGGAAAACCCTTCGGTGCGTCGCGAGGTTTACGATATGATGCGTTGGTGGTTGGATAAAGGCATTGATGGTTTTCGCATGGATGTGATTAATTTCATTTCTAAGGTTCCAGGGTTACCTGATGCACCAAATCCTCAAGGGAAAAAATACGTTCCCGGCGGAGATTACTTTATGAACGGTCCTCGTATTCATGAATTTTTACATGAAATGCATAATGAAGTAATGAAAGATTACGATATGATGACAGTTGGGGAAATGCCTGGCGTAGGTCCTCAAGAAGCTGTTCGCTACACACAAGAAGACCGAGAAGAAGTAAACATGGTCTTTCAATTCGAGCACGTTGATCTTGACTCTGGTCCAGAAGGAAAGTGGGATCTTCGACCGTTAAAGTTAAGTGCCCTTCGGGATAATTTAGTGAAATGGCAAAAAGCTTTAGAGAAAGACGGCTGGAATAGTTTGTATATGAATAATCACGACCAACCTCGGATGGTTTCACGGTTTGCTAATGACGGTAAGTACCGGGAAGAGTCGGCAAAAATGTTGGCTACGCTTCTTCATATGATGAGGGGGACTCCTTACATTTATCAAGGTGAAGAATTAGGGATGACAAACGTGAAATTTGAGAATATCGATGATTATAAAGATATTGAGACATTAAATATGTACAACGAGAAACGTGCAGAAGGCATTGCTCACGATGAGTTAATGAAACGAATTTATGTTAAAGGACGAGATAATGCGAGAACACCTGTACAATGGGACGACTCAGACCATGCAGGGTTCACTTCAGGTACTCCATGGATCCGCTTGAATCCGAATTATATGCAGATTAATGCGAAACAAGCTTTAGAAGACGGAAAATCCATTTTCTATTACTATCAGCAACTGATTCAATTAAGACACCAGTACGATATAGTAGTGTATGGCAGCTTTGATGTGATATTGAATGATCACGAAGAAGTGTTTGCTTATAAACGTGAATTAGGAGATGAGACGCTGGTTGTCTATTGTAATTTTTATGATAGAACCCCTACCGTGGAAATCCTCAGGGATTATCGAGATCGGGACCGCCACCTGTTCATTTCTAATTACGAGGTTGAAGACTTGAAAAGTAATGAAATCACGTTAAAGCCCTATGAAACGAGAGTATATCATTTTAAAAATTAGTTTTTAGGAGCTCAGGAAGCGAATCCTGAGCTCTTTCTTTATACTCTGAAAAAAATGGGGAATTTAAATATTTTTAAAGAAACAGTCCGATTTCTCTCACAACTTACCGATATAAAGAGTAGATAAATGGAAAGGGCGAGAGCTTATGCTA
Organism: Salipaludibacillus keqinensis; assembly: GCF_003226325.1. Lineage (GTDB taxonomy): Bacteria > Bacillota > Bacilli > Bacillales > Salisediminibacteriaceae > Salipaludibacillus > Salipaludibacillus keqinensis. Next base: position 237,807 of record NZ_PDOD01000001.1, read on the forward strand.
CGTAACATCGGAATGGTACAGCAATTTGCATTAAGGCATGCTGGACTTCACCAAAAACAAATGATGAAGCATATGGAACGATTATCTTCAGGCCAACGAATCAATCGGGCAGCGGATGATCCTGCAGGCTTAGCTATTTCTGAACGAATGAGAGCGCAAATCCGTGGAATTGAACAAGCGAAACGAAATGTGCTAGATGGAGTTTCTTTAATTAGGACAGCAGAAGGTGGATTGAGCGAACAACACTCCATGCTGCAACGTGTACGTGAATTGAGTGTTCAATCGGCAAATGATATTTATTCTTCAGAAGATAGAGCGTTCCTTCAACAAGAAGTTGATCAAATATTACAAGAAATGATTCAAGTTAGAAACAATACGATGTTCAACAACAATCCCCTTTATCAAGGTGGGGAACTTCGTCTTCAAACAGGAGCCAATGCAGGTCAATTCATGACGATTAATCTTCCAGATACGGAATTGTCCAAGCTAGCGATCGACGGTCTCGACATCTCAACAAGGGAGGGGGCGAGTGGTGCCCTTGAGCTAGTGGATGGAGCAATCCAATCAATTTCTTCACACCGTTCTAGACTTGGTGCTTACGAGAATCGGTTAGAACATACGTATAATCATTTGACGAACTATCGAGTTCAACTGACATCTTCAGAATCGAGAATTCGAGATGTAGACATGGCTAGGGAGATGATGGGACTTGTGAAACATCAGTTGTTGCAACAAGTGTCCGTGTCCATGATGATGCAGGCAAACCAACAGCAATCGATGATTCTGACATTATTAAATGGGAAATGATCAATCAAATGTTTTTACTGTTAAAAAGATGGGAAATGAAATCAATAAAGCCATTCTAAAAGGAAAGGTGAATTCAAATGTTATTGCATTATAACTGGTTACAATCTTATACCGTTTTTGGGAATGATGGAGAAATTGGGAAAGTAGATGATGTTTACTTTGATGAAAATATGTGGACGATCCGTTATATCGTTGCGAAAACGGGGAAGACATTTCTTTCAGAAAAGGTATTTATCTCTCCAGTATCGATTGAGAAAATGGATATTAATGAAGAAGTCATTCGAGTAGGAATCACACAAGATGAAGCTCAAAAAGCTCCCGACCCTGGAGAGGAAGCGGTAACGAGAAAGTATGAAAAGGATTTTAGTCACTATTACAGAATGAGCCCTTACTGGTTAGGAACTGGTGTGTGGGGTAATGCAGCTTCTGCTAGAGAGATGGTTTATGAAGAAGTTCCTGTCCGAGCAGAAGAATTGGAAGATAACCAGTCACATGTTCACCAAGCCAAGCTTGTGACTGGTTATGAACTTTCCGTCAAAGATGATACGTTCGGAAAAATCGAAGACATGCTTCTGGATGAGTCTTCATTTAGAATTAAATATTTTGTGGCTGATACAAAGAAATGGCTCCCAGGGGGTAAGAAAGTATTGATTTCGCCAGAATGGGTGGAGGCCATTGATTGGGGCAAAGCTCAAATCAATATTGATGTTACTCGAGAACAAATCGAAAGTGCTCCTGAATACCTTTCTAAGATTGATTTAACAGACGAGAGGGAACGTGAGCTTTGGTTTCATTACAACAAATAAACAATAACGAGATTAAACCTTCCTTGGATGCAGTCCCTCCAAGGAAGGTTTTTTGATGTGTAATGTCTCCCTTAAACGGTCCTTTATTCAACAACATTCTTACAATCTAATTTCTCAGAACACTTTATACATTTTTCTTTACAGATGAAAAAAGAAAATGTATAATTCAGCTTATAATGAAAAAGTTTCCTTAGTGCAACTTTTATAGCTATAACTAAAATATTAAAACTTTGTAAACTTAATTTGTTTAGTGCACAACTTAAGTTTTGGATCATATGTTATGGTCAATGAAATAATTATTAATTTATAGGGAGTTGTTAAAAGATGAAAACATTTAAAAGAAATTTTATTACACTAGCGGGAATATGTGTTGCTCTTCTAATAAGCGGATGTGGAGAAGGTAATGAACAGGGTAATGAAGAGGAAAGTGAAGGAGTACATGTTACCACTAGCTTCTCTATTTTAGGTGATATGATTGAGCAAGTTGTAGGTGACCGAGGACAGGTTGACTATATCGTTCCAATCGGTGAAGAACCACATGAATATGAACCAGTACCTAGCGACTTTAGAAATGTGAGCGATTCAGACGTATTTTATGTAAATGGGATGGGACTGGAAGAGTGGCTTGAAAAAGTGGTCGATAACGCTTCAGACACACCAGTCGTTACTGTATCTGAAGGAATTACAGAAATTCCACTTGAGGGAGAAGAGGCACCGGATCCTCATGCATGGCTTAGCCCGAAAAATGCATCTTATTATATTGAGAATATTGTCACTGACCTATCCGAACGTGATCCTGATGGTGAAGATGAATATCGAGCAAATGCAGAAGCATACCTTGAGGAAATTAAAGAATTAGACCAGTGGATTGAGGAAAAAGTTCAGGATGTACCGGAAGATAAAAGAACAATCGTCATAAGTGAGAATGCCTTCAAATACTTTGGGGAAGACTACGGTTTTGAAACAGAAGGGATATGGGAAATTAATTCTCATGAAGAAGGGACATCAGGGCAAATCAATCGTTTGATTGATATTATTCAAGAGAAAGACCTTCCTGCACTTTTCGTTGAATCGACAGTAGATCAAAGGTACATGGAAACAGTTTCTGACAATTCAGGGGTTGATATTGCTGGAGAAGTCTTTACAGATGCAGTAGGTGAAGAAGGATCTGGTGCAGAAACTTATATAGATATGATTAAGCACAATGCTGAGACATTTGTAAACGGACTAAGCGGTACAAATTGAGCAAGCTCATTGAAATTCACCTCTGGTCTTGTTAAAATACGATTGATCGTAAAATTAATTGAGGTGAAATAATGAATATTACAGACAAAGCTAAAGGTTATATTCAAGAAGTGATGAACGAACATGGTGTGAAGAACATCAAAATCTTTATCGCAGGCATGGGTTGAGGCGGACCCCAATTGGGATTGGCTCTGGATGAGCCAACAGATAATGATGTTGTAGAAGAAGTAAACGGCATTCAAGTCGCCTTTGATAAAGCGATTCACGGTCAGACAAACGACATGGCCTTGGATTATCAGGAAACGCAAGATGGCGGCGGTTTAGTCATGACGGGTAACGAAAGTGATTGCTGTTAATATAAGTTAGCTAAAAAACAACTTTTCTAGTGAAAAGTTGTTTTTTAGCATTTGATTTGAAATGGAGTTTTCAATTCATTGTTATTTAAATTAGTTAAATCATTTGTCATCTAGAGAAGAACCTCTTAAGATAAAGGGATATAATAAAAATAGTTATAGGAGAGTATAAAATGAAAATTGATATATTAAAATGTCATGGTTCTGGAAATGATTTTATTATTATTGATGAAATGAATGGTAGATACTCATTCACAGAAGAAGAGCGTGTAATTCTGTCTAAACAGCTTGCAGGTCGAGATAAAACAATCGGATCAGACGGCATTCTATTTATTCAAGATAGTCATCAGGCCCATGCAAAGATGCGTATGTTCAACACAGATGGAACTGAAGCAGAAATGTGCGGAAATGGGTTAAGGTGTGTAGCGCGATATGTAATAGAACGGCTTGGTGAAGAACAAGTGATCATCGAAACGATGAAAGCCAATCTGAAAGTAGCTCAAGTTCAAGAGATTTACGAAGAGATTCCAACGTTTGAAGTAGCTATTAAACCTGTCTCACTACGTACTGAGTCTCTTCCGCTCATTTCTGAGCAACCTGAGCATATTGATCAAGTGATAAAGGCACTTCACCCTACAATGAAATTTACCGCATTAAGTGTACCTAACCCTCACATTGTGACAGTTGTAGATAACGTAGATGAAGACGAAATGAGACAGATAGGAGAAAAAGCGAATCAGTTAAAGATGACTTTTCCAAATGGAGTAAATGTAAGTTTTTTAAGACAAGTGGACGACGGTCGGATTTTTGTTCAAACGTTTGAACGTGGAGTGGGGTTAACTAATGCATGTGGAACGGCGATGTCTGCCTCTAGTCTCGTCTCTTGTTTGTTAGGAATGAATACATTTCATGAAAAGATCCTCGTTCTGAACCCAGGTGGTATGGTTCAATGCTTGGTTGAAAAAGATGACCATGATCGATACAGTATAGCCCTGCGAGGTAATGCAACGTATGAGTTTGAGGCGACGATAACGTTAGATTTCTCTAACCCAGACCAAGCAGAGATGGTTGATCAGACGGTATTTGAAGAAGAAATAGCGTTATATGATAAATTAGCTCAAGCTGCTAAAGAAATGGCTTAATATTAACAAAAGAAGCGGTTAGGAAACCGCTTCTTTTTCATGGTCTTTATTGAGAGGTTACTCTTTCTTCCTCAAAATTATCTATAATAACTTCATCTTCCTCCAGAGGTTGTTTTTTTAACTCGAGGTGTTTTTCCCCCCAGCTCATCATATGGGTAAGTAGTTCTTCTAGATCTTCTCCGTATTCGGTTAAAGTATACTCTACTCTTGGCGGGGCTTCATCATAGGATGTACGCTCAAGTAACCCATCCCTCTCAAGCTCTTTTAATTGTTTAATTAAAGTCTGATGATTAATCTTAGGGAGACTTGCTTTGATTTCACTAAACCTCAGTGTTTTCCCTACTAAAACCAACAAAATTGCCGCTTTCCACTTCCCGCAAACAATATCAAGAGTTGCTTTGATCGCTCTGATTTGCTTGACTTTCATCTTCTCTCCTCCTAGGTACATTAAAATATACTTCTTACATATTCTCCAATACTGTGACACAATAATATTAAGAAAAATGAGTTCATGACCCAACTTTAAAGGAGACCAATCAGTTCATGACACGAAGTATGAAAGAAATTTCCAAAACCATTGTAAATTACGTCGTAGATAACGAAGAAGAACTTGTTAATAAAGTAATGAGGCACGATGAAATGTCTCATCATCATGACACTCATGATCTTCGAGAGATATTCTTTCGGTTTATTCAACGATTTCAAGCCCACTTAGTATCGGACTCCATGATAGAACATAAAAATATGCCACTGATTGATTCTGACACCGACCGAGCAGAATTAGCTCAAAGTGTCTCAGTCACGGCCATCATAGACGGCCTCTATGAAATGTCAAAGACGATCTGGACAATGTTTCAACAAGAAGTTCAAGACCGTTTCAACCTGACTTCAGATGAATTATTGCACGTTCATGATTTATTGAATAAAGAAATTAAACAAGGAATTAAAGAAGTCTTATCTGCACATGTTGAGGCGACAAATCGGCGTGAGGATCAGTTTCATGAGAAGTTAGATGAAATATCAGTCCCAATTATAAATATTACAGAAAAAACGGCTATTTGTCCGATTATTGGAAAAATTGATGAGCGCAGAGGTCAGCATTTAATGAATCACACCCTTCATCAATGTAGAGACCGCAAAATTACTCAGCTAATTTTCGATATGTCAGGTGTTCCTACGATCGACAATATCGTTGCCTCTTATTTGAATTCTGTGATCCAGTCATTAGCTCTTATTGGTGTTAATATTACCCTCACTGGGGTACGATCAAACATTGCATTAACAGTCATTCAACAGGAAATACACTTCGACAAAGTGAACATCACCTCAAACGTGCAACAAGCTCTTCAAAAAGCCGGGATTATAAGTAGTCAACAAATTTAGAACGTTCATTAGTGATTATAGAGAAAGAGCCAAGCACAGCGCTTGGCTCTTTTTATACGTTATCTTACGTTCATTTCGCTCGGTTTCGGTCCTTTACGTTCGCCACGGTCTAAATTGTTAATCAGTTCCATTTCATCGTCTGATAATTCAAAGGTAAATACATCAAAGTTTTCTTCGATTCTTGAAGGTGTTACGGACTTTGGAATGACAATGGAGTCATTTTGCAAGTGCCAACGGATAATGACTTGAGCACCTGTTTTATTATGGTCGCGGGCAATTCCTTGAACTAAAGGATGGTTCAGTACTTCTCCACCTTGCATTAGAGGGCTCCAAGCTTCTACAAAAATATCATGCTTTTTGCAAAACGTTTTTAATTCATTTTGAGCTAAGAACGGATGACATTCTACTTGATTTAATACAGGTTTCACCTCGCACTCATCTAATAAACGCTGCAAATGATCCATATCGAAGTTACAGACACCAATCGCTTTCACACGACCGTCTTTGTATAACTTCTCCATCGCTTTGTATGTATCTACATAGTCATCAAATTCAGGCGTTGGCCAGTGAATCAAGTATAAATCTACGTAATCCAGTCCTAATCTTTCTAAACTGTCTTCAAATGCTTTGATTGTATTTTCATATCCTTGATCCGTGTTCCAAACTTTCGTCGTGATGAACATTTCTTCGCGAGAAACATCACTTTGACGAATAGCTTCTCCTACACCTCGCTCGTTTTTATAAATCATCGCCGTATCAATCGAACGATAGCCGGTTTCAAGTGCTTTAATCACTGCAGGTGTTGCTTTCTCGTCTTCAACTTGCCAAACTCCAAAGCCAAGCTGAGGCATTTTCAGACCGTTATTGAGTGTAACAAAATTCATCGAATCACTCCTGTTTAATATGATTGTGTACAAGAAAAGTATAGCACACGGCATGAGAAAATGAAGTGAAATACTCTTTTGTGATGATGAGATTAGAGCAAGCGAGACTGTGTTTTTATAATAAAAATCAACTCATCCAATAATAAGCACTTTGCAGTGGCTTAATAAGGAACGCATTAGCTTTTTAGCCAACTTTCGTTTGAATAAAATTCACATATACATAAAAAAGTTTCTTTGGTAAACTATTGAAAAGGGTGTCTAATATACTAGTCTCTTATTACTAAAAATTTTATAAAACAATGGCGTTATCATTTTATTAATACTAAATTAACATATTTATCTACAAATTTGATTCTTTAGTTTTAGTGATTTTACTATTTAGAAGCAACGTAAGTAATGAGAAGGAATGATGGGGAGAGGCGGGGGACAGGGCATGAAAAAAGTAAATGGTAAAAAAACGGGAAGTATTTTTAGGAGGATGCATTTCAGGAAAAAAGGTGCGGGGCATGCAGGAGCAGGAAATGTGACAATAAAAGCAAAGTTGATCACGGCATTTATTCTTCTAAGCGTCCTTCCAGCTACGCTCATTGCTCTGCTGGTTTATAATGTGTCCAAAGATACATTGGAGCAAAAAGTTCAGGATCTAAGTCAAGATGTGGGTTATCAAATATCATCTTCATATTTTAAACGATACGGATGCCATATTTAACGCTATTACATCCATGGAGTCTTCTATGAGTCAAATGGATCAGCTGAAGAGCCAAGTGGAGAAAGCCATTTCTGATATGGCGGGCATTACGGAAGTTACGTCCGCTGCCACAGAACAAGTTACTGCTACCACTCAAGAGCAACATTCAGCAGCGGAAGAATTAGGTGCATTATCTGAGAATCTTGAATTTACGATGAAGGAGTTAGAACAAGTGGTGAGCAGATTCAAAATCAAATAAAAAACGATGAGCCTCTCTGATTTAGAGAGGTTTTTCATATTTATTTTTCAACACATGAGACAGACACAAAGATCATTAAGTAGGCATATACATAGACCACGAGGTTTAAAAGAGAGGTGTGGTCTTATGTCCAGTATTCTCCTAGCAGTCACTCATTTTGTTAAAGAACTCCTCGTGTTTGTTTCGTTCGTTAGAAACAATGCGTTTCCCCAGCCGCTTAGTCAACAAGATGAAAAGAAATACATCGAACGAATGAAAGAAGGTGACGAAGAGGCTCGGCATTTACTAATTGAACATAACCTTCGACTGGTAGCACACATCGTCAAGAAATTTGAAAATACGAGAGAAGACACGGAAGATCTTATTTCCATTGGAACGATCGGGCTCATTAAAGCAATCGAAAGTTATTCATCCGGGAAAGGAACGAAGCTTGCCACATACGCAGCTAGATGTATTGAGAATGAAATCCTTATGCACCTAAGAGCGCTTAAAAAAGTACGCAAAGATATCTCGCTCCATGATCCAATTGGTCAAGATAAAGAAGGCAATGAAATCAGCCTCATTGATGTCCTTCAAGCAGAAACAGAAGACCTGGTAGATCAAATTCAGCTGAAAATGGAGAAAAAACAAATTTATCAATACATTCATGTCTTGAATAATCGTGAAAAAGAAGTGATCGTAGGGCGCTTTGGTCTTGATATGCAAAAAGAAAAAACACAGAGAGAAATTGCAAAAGACCTAGGTATTTCTAGAAGTTACGTTTCCCGCATCGAGAAAAGAGCATTAATGAAATTGTTTCATGAATTTTACCGTAACCAGAAAGCGGCTCTTAAACCGGATAACGACAAATAAAGCCAAAGGAGAAACGAAGTTCGTTTTCTCCTTTTTTCTTTTAATAAGTTTTGAGCATAAATACTTATATTTACATATAGTTAATGGAATTACACAGAGGTAAGGCTATGTTAACCTGCTTTAAAACAAAATTCCGTGCCGAACAATTTCTACTTCAACGGATATCTGAAAGTTGACTTTAGGATAGATTTCTTGCCAATCGTGCTCTTTCCAAAAGGAGTATTCAAAAGCATGAACTCTTCTACCGATCCCTAGTGCATCACAATTACTCTCTTGAAGTTTATTTATGACATTGCCAAACTGTTCTGTTAAACGAGCGGACAGTTTGTCATTTAATGCATTCAATTTTTCTTGAGTATCTAGATCGTCTAAAGGATATTCCAAGACGTTCACTTCTATTTGAAGGTTCAAAGGTACATCAACGGTTCCCGTGTGTTTGTTCACGATAACTTCCATATCTCGTTTTACTTCCTCAATATTAAAACTAATGAAGTTTTCCATTTGTATATCTTCATCTGAATGAACTTGCTCTGTTAATGATGCTTTTTTGTTTAATTGATTCTGCATGAGGAGAAGGGCGCTCGATTCTTTTAAAGATAACGTTCCAGTCATCTTCAGGTTATTAAATAATGCAACACCTACCAATTTAGGGGCGTCCTCCTTTATGGTGACGTAAGGAATCACTGCATCTTTTCCAAGATCGAATAGATCTGGGCAAATTAACTGAATGTTGGTAATCGGTACCATCGTTTGATTCTCAGCTGCCTGAATAATATCTCCAAGAATTTCACTTGTTCTTTCTCGATCCTCTGGAGTTAGTTGAACAATTTCTTTAGCATTGACTTTCGAGATTAGTAATTTGGCTGCTAGAGCGGACCGAGGGTCACGATAAAAGACGTCTAGAGGTGGATAAATATCTTCTTTAGCGATTTCTTCATTGATTAGTACTGCTCTTAGTTTAGAAGCATCAATCGACTCAGACACTTCAGATTCCAAATTAATTCGAGCATTTCTCGGAGTGTCTCCAATAGTCGAGAAAATTTGCGATCTAGCTGCTGTTCGGTGTTTTTCAGAGATGGGAGAAGACACAGTCAATTCAATTTTATCATCTTCGGTAAGATCCACACCGACGGATTTTAAAACAGTTAAATCACGAAGTTGTCGCGCATCCCAGCATCCAGAACAAAAGATTGCTGTGAATATAATAAGAAAAACGAGCATAATCTTCATTCAATTACTCCTTCCCCCTTTCAGGTTTCTTCCTGATTAGCGCTACGATGAGTAAAACAGCAGGTATATAAAAGATGAAAGAGTAGCTAATCTTGCTAACAAACTCTCCAAAAGCATCGATCGACTCATTCGATTCGAAAAACATGGAAATTGCGAAAATAAGTGTCCCGCCAAAAAGCACACCCGTCTTTCTTTTTTTTATTGGTAGAATGACTTGAGTAAATAGAGAGACCAAGTATAAATACATGATTAAAGATGTCGTTACAGATACAATCCATATTGAAATAAAGATCAGGTCCAATCTGTCAATAAATGGAGAAGAATAGGCTTTTAACATATACAGAACAGGGTGAGGTACTAATTCTATTTCGTCCGGACTGAAAAATAAAAAGACAGAGACGGTTGTAAAAATATATAAACTTACCGTGAACCATATCGCTAGCGAAACTGATTGGATAACTTTCTTCTTTGCTCCTTGTATGAAAGGATAAATGAATAAGAGAACCTCGAAGCCTAACATCGCTTGCAAAGAGGATTGTGCCCCCTCAATATAATCTTTAATACCTACATGACCTATCGGTAACAAATACAGGGGATTCGCTGAAGTGTAGCCTGTAAATTGAACAGCTATTACGATAACGAGCAAACCGGATACTAGGGCATAAAAGCGACCAATGATGTGAATATCTTCTCTAACTAGATAAACAGCCGCGCTGATAATAAGAAGCATGATCATCCACTTCGGCGTCACCGGGAGTAGCCAAGCAGCGATCGTCCGGTAGTATAAGATCAAAATAAGAATGGACACCGAAATAAAGTAAAAAAAATATCCGAGATTAATGAAGACAGAAATTGGCGTACCTAAAGTGATTTTAGTCAATGTAAAGAATGTATGATGTTTAAATCGAAAGACCAAGGGGACATAAATTAGTAAAACAAGTTGAATCACTGCACCAGCTATGGCAATTGAAATCCAACCTTCCCATTCTACAGCCCCGTAAACATCTCTAGGTAAGGTTAATATAGAGATGCCAATTTGGGTCTGAACGATGACAAAGAATACTTGAGTTGTGGAAATACGATTGTTGAGAGACGTTTCCATAAGACAGTTTCCTCAACTTTCTTTGTTTTTACTCTTTTTGTTTGCTTCGAGCATGTTCATCTTCGTGTGTGGAATACGAACAATATCCTTTAGTAAACCTTTGAAACTAAATGGGGCAAGGGGGTAAAAATAAGGTTGTCCCAAGCTAGTTAATTTACATAAATGAATCAAGTATAAATTCAAACAAAAGATGATCCCGACAAAGCCGAGCAAAGACGCCATAATCATAATCGGGAATCGGAGAAGCCTGATAGACATATTCATTTCATTTGCGGGCACAACAAAAGATGAAATTGCAGTCAATGCTACGACAATAATCATAATACTTGAAACAAATCCTGCATTGACCACGGCATCTCCAATAACAAGTCCTCCAACGATACCTATCGTTTGTCCAATAGGACTCGGTAACCGAATCCCTGCTTCTCGAATCAGTTCTAACGTTAGCTCCATAAAGAATGCCTCAATAATAGGAGGATATGGAATAAGTTCTACGGCATCTTTAATGACATAGGTCATTCCATAAGGGATAATTTCGAAATGGAAGCTAATAATCGCAATATAGACCCCTGGTAATGTGACGGCAGTGATGAAACTAAATAAGCGAAGTAACCGGTAAAAAGATCCAGCGTACCATCGACTGTTATAGTCATCATTAGACTGATAGAAAGAAAAAAAGGTGATTGGTAAGATCAAAGCAGTAGATTCACCATCTATAAATATGATGATTTTACCATCTAATAAATTTAGCGCACAGCGATCGGGTCTTTCTGTACTCATATATTGTGGAAAAGGTGAGTAGGGAGAATCTTCTAAATATTCTTCGATCAGTCCTGAACTTATTAATTTATTTGTTTTTATTTTAGCCAGCCTTCGTCCTATTTCGTTAATCTGCTCTTTATCGGCAATTCCTTCAATGAATAAAAGGGATAATTTCGTGTTCTTTTTTTCTCCTATATGCTCATAACGGACAGTTAATTGTGGGTGATGAACCAATTGGCGCAACAGATAAATATTCACGATCATTTTTTCGACGAAACCTTGATGTCCCCCGCGGATGACTTGTTCATTGTCAGGTTGACCAATTTCCCTTTGAATGACTTTGGTAGAATTCAAGCTATAGCAATATTCAAATCCATCAATAAAAAGAATGCTTTTCCCTTCAAGAAGATGAGGAATCGCATCAGATACATGCAATAATTTTATGGCATCCATATTTTTAAGAACCTTTTCTAAATCCCATGTGGAATAAACATTCTCCCATTTGCTATAGAAATTTTTTTCTAACTTCTCTTCGTCTGATAAAGATTCTATAAACATTAACAGGCAATCAGTATCTTGATTGATCTGTAACTCATTTTCTGTTAAATCTTCGGTGTAGTTTAACGTTTCTTTTATAAAAACTCGATTTGTGTTAAGGACGGAATTAGTTGGCTTAGGAGGGATTTCATAATCAGCTATAGTAGGATTCGGTTCTTCATAATTTTTTTGTCTTTTTTTCTTATTAAATAGCTGCATGAATTTCATTTTTCTTCCTCCTTATCCTAAAGTATCTATAATGTCTGTGTTTTAAGAGAGATTTATTCATCACTTGATGGGATAGCATTTAATTTTTAATAGCAAGGTATGATAAAATAGTGACGAATGAACGAGGAAAAGGAGGATATCTGATGAAATTTATTGATAACGAAAATATTACAGATCCAACCATTAATTTAGCTATTGAGGAATACGCATTGAAAAATCTTCCAATTGATGACACGTACTTGCTTTTTTATGTAAATAAACCATCAATTATTATTGGAAAGAATCAAAATACGCATGAAGAAATCAACAAAGATTTTGTAGATAAGAACGGAGTAAATGTTGTTCGCCGACTGTCTGGCGGAGGAGCGGTGTACCAAGACTTAGGTAACTTAAGCTTCAGCTTTATTACAAAAGATGACGGAAACAGCTTCTCTAATTATCAAAAATTCACTGAGCCAGTAATCCGAGCACTGGCAAAGCTTGGAGTAGAAGCAAAATTGAGTGGTCGAAATGACATTCACGTGGGTGAGAGGAAAATTTCAGGGAACGCCCAATACACGACAAAAGGCCGTATGTTTAGTCACGGGACGTTGATGTTAGATTTAAATATAGAAAATGTAGTAGATGCTTTGAATGTGAATGAAGAAAAAATCCGCTCCAAAGGTATTAAATCCATTCGAAGCAGGGTTGCGAACATCAATGAGTTTTTAGAGCAAAAATTAACCGTAGACGAATTGAAAAAAGTCCTGCTAGATTTTATTTTTTCCAATGGAGAAGTGGAGACGTACAAACTAACCGAAGAAGATTGGAAAGGGATCGAAGAAATTTCGCAAAACAGATATAAAAAATGGGAATGGAACTTTGGGAAGTCTCCTAGATTCGATTTACAAAGAACTAAACGGTTTGATGCGGGAACGATTGACGTTCGACTTAATGTGTCTAAAGGGAAAATAACTGAATGCAAAATTTTTGGTGACTTCTTTGGAGTTGGAGATGTGTCAGAAGTTGAGGAAATGCTTGTAGGAACGATGTACGAAAAAAATGCGATTCATGTGGCATTATCTGACTTAGATATGACTTATTATTTCGGAAGAATTTCCCGTGAAGGATTTATTGAATTAATTTACTGAAACGAAAGCACTCAAATCAAAAAGCCGTCCTCTTTTTTACGAAAGGGGACGGCTTTTCGTATGAGTCTTTAATTTTTAGTCCGCAATCGCTGCAGCTAAAGCTACTTCTACCATCTCGTTAAACGTTTCCTGGCGTTCTTGAGAGCTTGTTTCTTCACCAGTTAGAATATGATCACTTACTGTTAGCACAGATAAAGCATTCACACCAAAACGGGCAGCAATTGTATATAGGGCTGATGTTTCCATCTCTACAGCAAGAACTTGATGGTCAGCAAGCAATGGAATAATTTCTTTATCATCGTTATAGAAAACGTCGCTCGTAAATACACTTCCAACATTAACACTTAGGTTATGTTCTTTAGCACCATCATAAGCTTTTTTCAACAAGTCAAAATTTGCAGTAGGAGCAAAATCCATTCCTTTAAAATGATGTTTGTTTACACCTGAATTCGTCGTGGCGCTCATTGCGAGGATGACATCTCGAACTTTTACATCCTTCTGAATCGCTCCGCATGTTCCAACTCGAATCAAGTTCTTTACGTCATAACTGTTAATCAACTCATGCACATAAATTGAAATGGAAGGGACTCCCATCCCTGTTCCTTGAACAGAAACTCGCTTTCCTTTATAAGTACCTGTAAATCCAAGCATGCCTCGCACTTCATTGTAACAAGTTACGTCTTCTAAAAAATTCTCCGCAATATACTTTGCGCGCAGTGGATCCCCTGGTAATAAAATTGATTCTGCAATATCCCCTTGTTTTGCTCCAATATGTACGCTCATCATGATCATCCTTTCGAATAAATAGCATCAATTTAAACGTACCATACAGGTTGTGCAGATGCAAAAGGAAAGCAAAAGTTGTTAGTAAATGTTCCATGATCAAAGCGGTTCGAGCAATGTGCAGACAATAGAACTAGGACTAATTATTATAGTTCCAATAAGCTGTTAAATGCGTCCTTAGTTATGATATATTAACTATATATAGAAATAAATGACATGTATAAGAGTAAAATGGGGCGGTAAAATGGAACTGGTAGAGAGAAAGAATTGGGGACAATCTATTGTAGGGAGAATCCTAGCTGACGATATCATATCTTCCTCGGGATATATTCTATTAAGGAAAGGAGTTATTTTAACTCATTGGCATTTTCCAATATTAGAAAACCATTTAATAGAAGAGGTTTTAATAGAAGAAAAAATGGAAGCTCCTGTTCATAAGCAATTGGAAAAGATCTTTTCTAATAAAAGGGATATTTTAGAGAGCTACCAAGAAAGTTTAATAGAAATTAAAAAAATGTTTCACGAAGCGATCTCAAGAGAGGTACCCACACTTCAACAATTCATGAAACCCTTTAGTCCTTTACTCCATAAAGTTTTAAAGGGACCCAATATTTTTCTAGAGCTCCGTCACATAAAAGGACATGATGAATATACGTATCGCCACAGTATTAATGTGGGGTTAATGGCTGCTACAATTGGGAAAATACTACATTTTACTCATGAGAATACAATCAAACTAGGGGAAATAGGATTTCTTCATGATATTGGGAAGATGAAGATTTCATTGCAAATTCTTAATAAACAAGAGAGTTTATCGATTAAAGAGTTTGAAGAAGTAAAGAATCATACCATTTACGGTAAACAAATGTTGGAGGATATGCAAAGAGCGGATCAGAAAATTATTGAGGGAGCACTTTTGCATCATGAAAGATTGGATGGCTCTGGCTATCCTTTGAAATTGGTCAAAGAACAGATTCCATTTTTTGTGCAAATACTTTCAGTAGCTGACACTTATGATGCCATATCTTCTGAGCGTGTATACCGTGATAAATTCTCTCCGTTTGAGGCTCTTAATGAACTAATCAAAGACGTTTATAGAGGAAAGTTAAACGGGGAAATTGTTTTTCCTTTTGTTAAACACATTTTAGATGGTTACATAGGAAAAGAAGTTATGTTGACTGATGGAAGAAGAGGGGTCATTGTTCAATTGTATATAGAAGAAATTTACCGTCCACTAATAAAAATATCAGACCAATTTGTTGATTTAAGGAAAGACCGCCAAATTCAAATTAAGGAAGTTTTGTTAACGGCCAATCATTTAGTTTTCTGAGCAAAGAAAGAAATAAGTATGATTGAATCGTTAAGAGATTATTTAATGGGGAAAAGAGACCGGACGATCAAGTCCGGTCTCTTCACTTATTTAGTATTATTTTTTTGTCTCAATTCCTAAAACGCGGTTTACACGTTTACGAAGCATTTTCATACCGCCTCCACCAGCTTGGAAATGACGCAGTTGACCTTCTTCGTCAAAAACATAGTAAGCAGGCACATATTGATTTTCGAATGCATCAGTTAGTTTATGTTCACTATCTACGAAGATTGGTTGAGTAATGTCATGGCCTTGTGCAGTTGCTTCAATGACGCTCATATCTAAATCTTTCTCTGAGCGAGGCATATGAACAGCAATAACGTTCAATTCGTCTGAGTACTCATCTCTAAACTCATTGACTTCTGGCATAGCATCTTTGCATAAACCACAACTAACAGACCAGAAATGAATAAGTGTGGGTTTGTCTCCGGTTAATTCTTCTTTTGATACTTCATCATTTAACCATGCTGTAGCACCAGTTAATTCAGGCATTTGTTCACGAAGTTTCATTTATTATAGACACTCCTTATCTTCTTTCCATTCTATTTTGATTCTTCATTCGCTATATTATACAGATTGAATTCTCATGATAGAGTTAATTCAACCATGATAGTACCATTTAAAGTGTTGCTTGTCCTGGTTTCCAGTTTGCAGGGCAAAGTCCACCAGTTTGAAGAGCTTGCAAGACACGTAATGTCTCTTCTACATCTCGTCCAATGTTATTATGATTGACGACAGAGTACATTAATTCACCTTCAGGGCTGATGATAAATAGTCCCCGTAGAGCGACACCTTCATCTTCAATGAGTACACCGTAATCACGTGCCACTTGGTGGTTAGTATCTGCTGCGAGAGGATAATTTAATTGTCCCAGTCCATTGTCGTCTCGATTCGTGTTAATCCAAGCAAGATGAGTGTGAATTGTATCTGTAGAGACACCAATCACTTCTGCATCTAAATCCTCAAACTCATCGTATCTGTCACTTAAAGAAGTAATCTCAGTTGGACAAACAAATGTGAAATCCATTGGATAGAAATAAAGGACCGTCCATTTATCATTTTTCATATTTTCTTCTAAAGAAACCTTATTAAAATCTTTGTTAGGCATTACTGCGTCCATTTCAAATCTTGGTGCTTGTTTTGCTACCATTCGTTTTTCAGACATGCAAAAATCTCTCCTCTTTATTAATAATAATTATCATCTAATACTATTTACATTTTACATTATGAAAATGAGATGTCAAGAAAAAGACTTTCGCTCTAACTACTTAATGAAAAATGTTTGAACATTATGTGAAACAAGGTTTTACTAATGAAAAAGTCTTGAGAATCATCTCATTAGGCTTTATGTGAATTTCTGAGCCTACATTGTATTATAATCAATGGAAAACGAGACATCAACTGATTTGCTTGTTACAAACACAGCAAAATTATCATTATGCCCTTACTATTTTCAATTAAGTGAGAATTTCATTTTAACTTTTTCTATCAGCTCTGTTTTTGTAAGAGATGGAGACTCCAACTGACATGTTTCAGTGTAGAAAAGAATCTTTCTAAATATAGGACTTGGACTTAATCCTAATTCTTTTAAATCTTTGCCATCAAGCTTTCGTTTTAATTTGGAGCGTTTTAATAAATATTGAAAAAGGGAATTCTTATTTCCTACCTTAATCAGGGTGAAAAACCCGAGCAGTGGCTCTATTTGATAAGAAGCAAACTTGATGTGCATGTCAGTTTGAGACAAAGAATTGCTTAAATTTAGTGATGCCTCACTGAATAAAAGACTAGACAAGTCGCTTAATACTTCTTTATCTTGTTTCGTTAGAGTATATGCGTCAAGACTCGATAAGTCTTTTACCCTTCCTGTGGTTAATAAAAACATATAACATAACCAAATGCTTCGGTGAGTTGTTATATCGTCCTTATTTAAATCTTGTTGCCATTGATAAAGGAGATCGAATCTCTTCTCTGCCAGAAGCTCTTCAGCAGGTGTGTCGATAATAAATGGAGTGAGAGAGAGTTTTTGAAGTTTTTTCAATCCGATACAAGGATTTTCTTCATAAAATAATTTAACTAGTTCGCTTGCCAGACGAGGTTTCGAAACAGATAAAAGGTTGTTGGCCGATTGAATGGCTAATCGTTCCGTTTGAGAATCCATCTCGAAGTTCAAGCGACTTTCAAATCGGATCGCTCGAAGGATCCTTGTAGGATCTTCTACGAAGCTTAAATTATATAAGATCCGAAGTTTGCCTTTTCGTAAATCTTCAAAACCATGGAAATAATCCAGTAATTCACCGAATTCATCAATATGAAGGCTGATTCCCATCGCATTTAGTGTAAAATCTCGACGGAATAAATCTTCTTTAATTGTTGACAACTCTACTTTAGGTAAGGCAGCAGGGAAATCATAATACTCGGTTCTGGCACTGGTTAAATCGATTTTAAATTCAGAGGGATGGGTCCAGGTAGCCGTGCGAAACTCATCGTGCCGGCGCACTTTTCCTCCATATTTCTCTTGTAATCGCAGCGCAAGAGAGATACCATCCCCTTCAACTACGATATCCATATCCTCGTTTTCCTTCTCTAATAACAAATCTCGAACCATCCCGCCTATAAGATAGGCTCGCATAGATAATTGACCGGCCTCTTCGCCTATCATGGCTAACAGTTGAAAGATAGTTGGTGAAAGGTGTTTTCTCATCGTTTCTGTCAATTGACGTTTTAATGGAGCGGCAGATGAAGGAGAATAAGAGATATTAACCCCTTTTTTTCCATGCATGGCTTGAATGACATCTGTTCTAGAAACAATGCCGACTAATTGATCGTGATGCAAAACAGGTAACCTTCCTACGTGATCCTCAATCATCAACTCCCGAATTTGTTCTATTTTTTCATAAAGACCGACAGTGATAGGTTTGTGACTCATAAAGCCTTTCACAGGAGCATGTCCAAGTTTGTGATGAAGGGCTTTGTCAACATCTCTTCTGGAAATGACACCGATCAATTGCTCGTTTTCTACAACCGGGAAACCAGTATGACCGTAGCGATAAAGCATTTTCGAGGCGGTTTCAATGGTCGTTTGCGGTGCAATGACTCTGACAGGACTGGACATCATATCCTTTGCAGTAAGAGATGGGCTGACAATCGAGGATAGATTGTCTTTCACTGTTAAAAGAACATGCTTGGCAGTACTATTTTTAACCATGGCAGAGGCAGCCTTTTCATGTCCTCCTCCATCAAGAGAACGGATGAGTGGAAGCACATTGATTCTATCTGAAGTTGCCCTTGCAGTAATGAACGTTTTCTTTCCCATTTCAGCGATGGAAAAGGCA
Organism: Salipaludibacillus keqinensis; assembly: GCF_003226325.1. Lineage (GTDB taxonomy): Bacteria > Bacillota > Bacilli > Bacillales > Salisediminibacteriaceae > Salipaludibacillus > Salipaludibacillus keqinensis. The sequence goes on from NZ_PDOD01000001.1 coordinate 256,699, forward strand.
CTATCTGCTCCTGTCACTTGAAGAAGTTTACGCGTAATTTGTGCTAAATGTCCTGTATAGTGAGATTGCTGATGACTAGCAAGGAGAATGTCGACTCCGTCCAGTGAAATCAATTCGCTATTCTCTAATAGTTGTTGAAATAGCTGTTGCTGATCATCATCAAGGGGGGGTTCTCTGAATTGATCAACAACTCGCAAGTTAGCCCCTTGTTTTAGAAAGAATGCACCAGCTTCTAAATCTCTCGCTGTAGTATGTTGGTAGGTAAAAGCTCCAGTATCTGAGTATAGGCCTAACGAAAAAACGGTTGCTTCAAAGGGAGTAACTGGAATATTATCAGCTTGTAACCTTTCTGAAAGCAACGTGATCGTAGCACCGACATTTTCCATGTTCCCTTCCACAAATGGAACGGTATCTTCTGTTAAAGGATGGTGATCATAGACGATGTATCGCACCTCTTCAGTTAACAATTCTTTTATATCGCCTATTCTATCTGGAGTATTTGTATCAACTAATATCACTTCTTCTACATGATGCCACTGCACCGTTTTTTTTCTTTGAAATGGGAATGTATCTTTGTAGATAGCAAGGAAGTGATTCACTTCAGGAGACAGTTTCGAAGGTAAAACCACAACAGCTTGGGGAAAGATTTTTTTCGCGGCGATCATTGAAGCCAAACCGTCAAAATCTAAATTCGTGTGTGATAAAATAATTTGCATCGTATTCCATGCCTCCGATTATGAATGAATTTTCTTAACATGATTTAGGGTTGTTAAGGAAAAATGGTAAAGTATAAGTGTAAAAAACGTCTCCCAAAGAGGAAGACGAAGAACAAGGTCACATTTTTCTTATTTGAAAATGACTGATCATGAGAAAAGAAAGTGTTAAAATAAGAAACATAAATGCTGGGAGTGGAATGATTTCATTAAAAAGGTGACTAGCTGTTAATATACAACCTGCTGCTGTAATAGGAAGGCCAATAAAGAAACCTTCTGATTCTGTTACATTAAACCTTGCCAGTCGTATGGCTCCGCAAGCAATAAAAAGGATCACAGTCAACGACCCTGCAATGCCGAAATGTTGAATAGTTGATTGATAAATAAGTAAAGCGGGGGCTACACCAAAGGAAATGATATCACATAAAGAGTCCAGTTGTTTTCCTAGCTCTGATTCAATGTTCAAACTTCTGGCGATTTTGCCGTCCAGGCTATCAAAAATAGCAGCCGCAGATATCAGAGCAACAGTTATACCTAATTGCCCTTGTAACACAGAAAGGATGGCAAATCCACCTAAACTGAGGTTCATAATCGTTAGAAGGTTAGCAATTTGGCTGCGAAAGCGCTTAACAGTATTGTCGACGAGGTGTTGAAATAAGATCAATCACACCACTCCCCATAATATAAAATAAAAAGTTCATAATAAATGTTAATTATACCATAATTAGTACGCTGGAACTACTTAGTTTAAACGAATGAAAAAGAAGGAGAAGTCAAATGAAAAAATCTTTGTACAGACTCATGTTAGAATTAACACACAATCCCTTATATACAGTTTTGCTTAAACGTTTTTCACAAGGGAAACTAAGCCGAAGGGTGATTCCATCCTTTTCAAAAGCGTTTAATATAAATGAGGAAGAGATTGAAAAACACGTTTCCCAATTCGAATCGCTAAGTGACTTTTTCAGTCGGAAATTAAAAGAAGGAAGTCGCGAAATTTCTGAATCAGCAAGAGATATCGTAAGTCCTGTAGATGGGGTGCTCACGGAAGCAGGGAAAATAACGAAAGATAAAAGCTTCTTCGTTAAAGGGCATCGTCATTCATTGAAAACGATGTTAGGTCTGGATACTTCAGTAAAACGTTTTGCGGAGGGAGACTATTGCGTATTGTACTTATCTCCTAAAGATTATCATAGAATTCATAGCCCTTGTAAGGGGAAAATAACAGGACGCTGGGCATTAGGTAAATATTCACACCCTGTGAATGCTCTTGGATTTCGGTTTGGGAAAGAGCCATTAGCAACAAATTATCGCTTAATTACGGAGCTGAAACACGATGAGAAACACGTGGCTTTAGTTAAAGTAGGCGCATTAAACGTGAACAGTGTTCACCCTGTCCACGTAGAAGAAAGCATAGATAAAGGGGACGACATGGCATACTTCTCATTTGGGTCTACGGTCGTATTAGTGTTTGAACGAAATTCTGTCCGCTTTCACGAGCGTGTCTTGCAAGGCGAGCTCACAGTAAAACAAGGAGAGACAATTGGGACATGGATGGAGTGATTATGAATGAAATTACTTTCGTCACTAGCTCAGCGTATTGTAAAGGAAGTCACCCACATTGTTAATGAAGAAGTGATCGTTGTTGATGATCAAGGTGTGATCATAGCGGCAAGTGATGCAGGTCGAATGGGAAATTTTCATGAAGGTGCGTATATTTCCATAAATAATAAAGAGAAATTTGTTATTAAAAAAGAAGATATAGAAAGACTTAAAGGGGTAAAACCAGGACTCAATTTACCAATCATGATTAACAAAAATGTGATCGGGGTTATTGGGATCACAGGAGAACCAGACCAAGTTGTTCAGTTTGGTCAATTAATCCAGCGGATGACAGAATTAATTATTCAAGAAGCTTATACGAGCGAAAGACTGGAATCGCGATATCGAGGACTTGAAACGTTTGTTTATGAGTGGATTCATTCCACGGAATTGGACCAGGATGTGATTGAACGAGGAGGAATTCTTGGGATATCCATGGCTCTTCCTAGAATGTGTGTTTTGTTTGAAATTAAGCCTTCAGACCTCGACGCCGGTAAAGACAGGCTTATTGAAAAAGAAATCATAGATCAAATTCGCAGCCAGTTTGAAGATGACCCCGAAGATTTGATTGTCCGATGGGGAAACGGGAGATTCGTGTTATTAAAACGAATAGACAAAGAGGACCATATAAAACTACTAAAAAGAAAACTAGTCTTGTGCCAAACTGAGGTGGCTCGTGAACAAAATTTGGAATTATTTATAGGGGTAGGAAAATTAGCTGGTCGTCCTCACGCATTAAACAAGTCTTACTCAGACGCAAAGAAAGCGTTAAGAGCATCTAAAAAGCAACATCAAATTATGTATTATGAAGATTTGTCATTGAATATTGCCTTAGCTGAAATTACTGACCAAACAAGAAAAGAATTGATTCAAAGTATTTTAGGCGGCATGTTGCACGACAAAGAATTATTACACACGTTACAAACTTACATGCAGTGTCAATTAAGTTTAAAAGAGACAGCAAAAGCACTTCATATACATATCAATACTCTTCATTATCGTTTAAAAAGGATTAGTGAGCTTACTGGACGATCGCTAAAAGATACAGAACAATTAGTTTCTTTTTTTATAGCCCTGTCCTTTTGGTATGAATTTAGATAATCCCACAATAATTAAGCGCTTTCATCTATTTAATTTGTATGTCTATACATAGATGGGAGGTGCTTTTTTTATTTATAATGAAACTATCATATTTCAAATGTAGCTAAAGCGACGTTCAAGGGGGATAAAGATATGTTAAAGAAAAAAGTGAAGAAAAAACTAGAAAAAATTGTCGGATCTGAGAATTTTCTTGATTCTCAACAAGATCTGATCGTTTATTCATACGATGCCACTCCTGATTATCAAGCTATTCCTGATGCGGTCATAAAACCAAAAGATACACAAGATGTTTCAGAGATTGTAAAAGTCTGTAATGAATACAAAGTGCCTATTGTTCCTAGAGGCTCAGCAACAAATCTTTGCGCAGGTACAACTCCGCTGGAGGGCGGGTTAGTCATGGTATTTAACCATATGAAAGATATCTTGGAAATTGACGAAGAAAACTTAACGGTCACTGTTCAGCCTGGATTGATTACATTAGATATGATCAAAGCCGTTGAAGAAAAAGGTCTTTTCTATCCACCCGACCCTTCATCAATGAAGATTTCAACGATAGCAGGAAATATTAATGAGTGCTCCGGAGGCTTGAGAGGTCTGAAGTACGGCGTAACTCGTGATTATGTCATTGGATTGGAGTTTGTTATGCCAAACGGTGACGTTGTCAAGACTGGAGGGAAACTAGCGAAAGATGTAGCAGGTTATGATTTGACGAGATTAATGGTTGGCTCAGAAGGAACCCTTGGAATCATCACTGAAGCAACGTTAAAACTTATTCCTATTCCGGAGACCAAAAAAACAATGCTTGCATTATACGATAGCTTAGAAGCAGCTGGAAACACAGTTTCAAAGATAATCTCTAATCGGATTATTCCTGCTACGCTTGAGTTTCTTGATCAACCAACAATTCAAGTTGTTGAAGATTTCGCAAAAATTGGTCTGCCTACTGAAGCCGGTGCTATTCTATTGATCGAACAAGATGGTCCTGCTGAAGTAGTTGAAAGGGATATCGAACGAATGGCGGAGATTTGCAACGAAACGGGAGCCCTTTCTGTGCAAGTCGCCGCAACACCTGAAGAGGGAGAGTCGTTAACTTCAGCCCGGCGTTCAGCATTATCTGCTCTGGCCCGTCTGAAACCGACTACCATATTAGAAGATGCCACCGTTCCTAGGTCTAAAATTGCTGAGATGGTAAGAGAAATTGAAACAATTGCAGAGAGAAACAACGTTCGCATTTGTACATTTGGACATGCTGGAGACGGAAATTTACATCCTACTTGTATGACAGATGCTAGAGATAAAGAAGAGATGCATCGTGTGGAAACGGCTTTTGAAGAGATCTTTGCGAAAGCTATAGAACTAGGCGGTACTATTACTGGTGAACACGGAGTTGGAGTAATGAAATCCCCTTATCTGTCTTGGAAAGTGGGCGAGGCGGGAGTAGATGCTATGTATGGAATTAAGCAGGCATTTGACCCCAACAACATCATGAATCCAGGGAAGATTTTTGCTAAAGATACACGTAAACGGGTGGTGGTTCAACAATGACTGTGATGAATCGGAAGAGAAAAAAGCAAATCGTAAACGATTTCCAAACGAAAATGGACTATGATGAATTGTTAAACTGCATGAGATGTGGTTTTTGCCTGCCATCTTGTCCAACGTATATTGAGACAGATGGAAATGAAGCAGCTTCTCCTAGGGGACGGATTGCCCTGATGAAAGCTGTTGTGGATGGTAAAATGGAGCCAGACAAAGATTTTGAAGATCAGTTAAGTTTGTGCTTAGGTTGCCGGGCATGTGAACCGGCCTGTCCATCAGGAGTAAAATATGGCCATCTATTAGAGGAAGCAAGAGATATTTTAGAATCAAAGAAGAAACATTCTCCTCCAGTGAAACTATTGAGAAGAGTTGTCTTTGACCAATTGTTTCCTCATCAAAACCGGATGAGAAAACTAAGTGGACTCATGTGGTTTTACCAAAAGAGCGGGATTCAAAAAGTAGCTAGAGCAACGAACATGACGAAAATAGCTGGAAAGAATATGAGTACGATGGAGAAGGTATTACCACCTATTCCATCACCTGCTAGATTGAAAAATCGGCCCTCTTTTGTAAAAGCAGAAGGAGCCGTGAAAAAGAAAGTAGCCTTTTTCTCAGGGTGTTTAATGGATACGATGTTCATGCAAACAAATGACGCCACGTTGTATTTACTAAAAAAAGCAAACTGTGAAGTAGTTATTCCACAAACACAAAACTGCTGTGGTGCCTTACATGCTCACAGTGGAGAGAAAGACACGGCCAAGGAATTAGCAAAGAAGAACATTGAAGCATTCGAAGATGGAGAGTTCGATTATATTATTTCAAACGCTGGTGGATGCGGAGCTTTGCTCGTGGAGTATGATCACTTACTAAAAGATGAGTCCGAGTGGAAAGAAAGGGCCCAAGCATTCTCTAACAAAGTGCGTGATATTACAGAAATACTTTATGAAGTAGGATTGCCTGACATGGAGCTTAATTCTCAAATAGTCACCTATCAGGATTCGTGTCACTTGCGAAACGTGATGAGAACTGCAGCTGCACCTAGAAAATTATTACAATTAATTAAAGGTGTATCATATATGGAGATGAAGGATGCAGATCAATGTTGTGGGTCCGCAGGTACGTACAATATTATTGAACAAGAAATGTCTATGCAGATTTTGGATCATAAAATGAGAAATGTTGAGTCAACAAAAGCGGCAACGATTGTTACCGCTAACCCGGGATGTTTGTTGCAGATGAAGTTAGGGATCGAAAGAGAAGGAAAGAAAGACAACATGAGGGCCGTCCACATCGTAGATCTTTTAGCAGAAGCTGTGAGAAAAAAAGAAGAAGAGAAACAGACCGTCTAATACATTCTTTAACTTATTCAAAAAGCTACCGGCAAATGAAAAATGCCAGTAGCTTTTTTATTAGAGGAAATATCAAATTTTTGAGTTTTCTAATACCTTGAGGTTTCTCACAAACATCTTATTTATTTTGAGATTCATGCTTTTTAACAGCTTCAGCTAAGTCATCTTGAATACTTTTATCCCACATTTTAACGTTGACGTTATAAGCGGAACGAGCAATCATAAATGCAGCTACAGGAGCAGTCAAAAATACAAAGACGATTGTTAAAAGAAGCTTCCCGACAAACATTCCATGGGTAGTCAAGAAATAAATGAATACTCCTAAAATAACACTGATTACTCCTAGTGTGGCACTTTTAGTGGCAGCATGAAGTCTTCCATAGACATCGGGAAAACGAACAATACCGATGGAACCTAATACGCTTAAACCACCACCCATAAGCAAGAGAATACTAATGACGATCTCTATCAAGGACCACACCCCCTTCAATAAATTTAGCGATGGCAACGGAGCCAATAAACGCAAGGATGGCTAGGACTAGGACAACTTCAGCGTAGGCAAGGGTATCTTGAATAAGTAGCAAGATCGCTGTAAAGCCAATTAGGTTAATACCTATCGTATCAAGGGCAACTAAACGGTCAGACATACTTGGACCTATGATGGCTCGAATAGTACAGACTAGAACAGAGAGAGACATTAATATGAGAACAATCGTCGCTACAGTCGATAACATTAATGCGTCACCTCCATAATCGCCTTTTCAAAAGAGTCGTGAATTTCTTTTATGGCTTCTTCTTTATCTGGAACATGAATCGAATGAACATAAAGTGTTCGGCCATTTTCAGAGAAATTCATTGTTAACGTACCTGGAGTTAACGAGATTAAATTAGCTAACAAGGTTACTTCCCAATCCGTTCTCAGTTTTGTTGGGACAGCAATAATTCCAGGTTGTATGTCCATTTTTGGACTTAATACAATCTTAATCATATCAACGTTAGACAAGATGAGTTTGTATAAAAACAAAATTAACAGTTTAAATACAGCTATGACACGACGGAAATAAAAGTCAAAATGTAAAAATCTTCTCAATACATATAGTAGAGCAAGCCCTACTATATATCCAAGAGCAAACTCAATCATCGTGTACTCATTTCTGAGCAACATCCAAATGAATGCTAAACCAATATTAAGTAAAATTTGAAAAGCCATGGCAACTACTCCTTAAGGACAGAATTTATATATTCGGAAGGATCCATGAGCTGCTCAGCAAGTTCTAGAGAGAACTGCATAAACGGTTCAGCCGCTACCCCTAATAGGATTGTTAAAGCGACTAATGGCAAAATCGGAATTAACAGTTTTCCAACTTTTTTGTCCTTCGCCTGAGGATCTGGAAATTTCACTTCACCCCAGAACGACGTCATAAAGATCTTCATCATAGAAAAGAGTGTCAGTACTCCGGTAGCTAAACTTACGGCAATAACGAAGTAATTTCCAGCTTCGAAACCGGCAACAACAAGAGCAAATTTTCCAAAGAAACCACTTAGAGGAGGAATACCTGCTAATGAAATAGCTGCAATAAAGAAAAGCCAAGCAAAGTACGGATGTGTTTTCAATAAACCGCTCATCTCTTTTAAATGAGAGGTACCTGTAATTTTCTCAGCAACCCCTGCGAAAAGGAATAAAGCTGACTTTACGATGATGTTATGGGCCAAGAAGAAAAAGGTTCCGGCAATGGCTAAAGGAGTAAAGATCCCTATCCCCATGATCATATAACCTACCTGGCTGACGATATGAACGGCTAAGATTCGTTTGAAATCAAATTGTGAAACGGCTCCCAGAACTCCAATAAACATCGTTAATCCACCGACAATTAACAGGATTTGAAAAACCAGTGGGTCATGAGGGAAAATCAATGTGTATGTTCTCATGAGCGTATAAACCCCAACTTTAGTCAACAATCCACCAAACAATGCAGCGATCGCTGCTGGAGGTGCATAGTACGAATGAGGTAACCAATAATAAAGTGGGAATATCGCACTTTTTGTTCCGAATACGAACAAGAATACGACGGCGATGACTGAAATAACACCTGTCTGTTCGAGCTCAGAGATTTTAACAGAAAGATCAGCCATATTTAGTGTTCCAGTAACACCGTACAAATAAGCTATTGCGATGATGAAAAACATTGAAGATACAGTGTTGATAATGACGTATTTCAGTGATTCCCGTAGCTGATATTTCTTACTTCCCATTGATATTAATATAAAGGATGAAATTAACATCACTTCAAAAAATACGAATAAATTAAATATATCACCCGTTAAAAACGATCCGTTCACCCCGACCATTAAAAATAAAAAGAACGGGTGAAAATAGTTTCTCTCTCTTTCAGCAGAAAAAGTCTGAAAGGCAAAGAACAAGCATACAAGAGCTAGCAAACTGGATAAGGCAACGAGTGAACTAGAAAGTAAATCTGCAACAAGAACAATTCCAAACGGAGCTGGCCAGTCTCCCAGTTCAATTGTCTGAATCCCATCTACATATACAATGTAGCTGAGGTATACGGACAATAATAGCATAAGTCCAACGCTGATCACACTGACAACACGCTGGATGGTCTTGGAGTCCTTGAAGAAGATTAAGATGACACCCATAAGCATTGGTATTAATATTGGCAGAATGATTAAGTTATTCATCTTCAGTTCCCCTTAATTCGTCGAAGTTATCTGTTCCGTGCGCTTTATATGTGCGGTAGGCCAATACGAGCATAAAAGCGGTGATCCCAAAGCCGATAACGATGGCAGTCAATATGAGTGCCTGAGGCAATGGATCGGCATAAGATGAAGCTTCTTCTCCTAATAACGGAGGAGAACCTTGCTTTAAATTAGCCATGGTTAAGAATAGTAAATGAGCTCCATGAGAAAGAAGAACGACCCCTAAAATTACACGAAGCAAACTTTTTGTCAGAATCATATACGTTGCGACAGTAACGAGGACGCCAACGGTTAGTATCATTAAGATTTCCATCAGTTATCATCCTCCGCTACAGTTAGTATGACGAGAAGAGTAAACCCGACAACGACTAAATAGATACCTAAATCAAATGGCAAAGCAGTCGTCAACTCGGTTTCTCCTAAAATAGGTAATGGGAAATAATCAAAAAATTGTGTCAAAAACGGGAACCCGAAAAACATACCAACAATTCCTGTAAGTATTGCTAGCAATAAACCAGAAGCAATAACCTTTGCATAATTGAAAGGGATCACCCGTTTAATCGTTTTTAAATCAAAGCTCAAATAAAGTAATACTAAGGCCGAAGCGGACATTAATCCTCCAATAAATCCTCCGCCGGGGTTGTTGTGCCCGGCAAAGAATAAGAACACGGAGAAGGCAAGAATGATAAACGCCACGATTCTTGTAATGACATGAAGCTGAACCGGAGTATTTCTCATACGTCTTCCCCCTTTTGCGACTTGAACTTAATTAGAACAACCACGGCTAAACCAACAATTCCTAATACTAAAACTTCAAGCAACGTGTCAAGGCCACGGAAATCAACTAAAATCACGTTTACGATGTTATTTCCACCAGCAAGAGCGTAAGCATTCTCAACGAAATAATCTGAAATAGGACTAATTGGGTTTGCCGCACTGAAAGCGTGAGCGCTAAGTGCTGTTAAAGTGACAACAAGGCCGACACCTATTGAAATAATTAAGTTAGATATTTTAAATGCAGGTTTGAAGCTTTCCTTCCTCAATTCGGGTAAATGGTAAAACACAAGTAAAAACAGAACAACCATCACAGTTTCAACTAGTAATTGAGTAAGAGCTAAGTCAGGTGCTCTAAATACTACAAATAGCAAAGCAACAAGAAATCCAATGACACCCACAACGATTATTGCCGAAATCCTTTTTGAAAGAAATGGCACGACAAGTGTTGAGAGAATCAATGATAATGAAATGAGATACATATAGGGTGAAATTTCCGCCGTATTAGCAAAATCAATAGCTATGGCATCTCTTTGCCAAAGCATATATCCTGTGACAACCACGAGAAAGATGAACATAAATGAGAAATAATCTCGAAGTTTACCTGTCATTTGAACATTGTTCACAGCAGTTGAACCTTTAATTAATCCAACAAGACCATTGTCATAAAACCAGTTGAGAGGATCTCTTTCTTTCAAATAAAAGGCTGTTTCTTGCCATTTGCGAGCATTTAGGAAAATCATTGCTCCAAAGAAAACAACACCCATCGTCATAAATAGTTCTGTATTTAACCCATGCCAGTGATAAACATTTACATAAAATTGTTCACCAGGCTCGAGAAGACCAGGTAAAATGGATTGCATAGTTGGAGCTATGATTGTATAAGCTAGCAAGTTAGGGAAGAAACCGAAAACAATCACTAATGAAGCGAGCACAATCGGAGAAATAAGCATTCCCATTGGTGCTTCATGAGCTTCTTTTTCAAGTTTTTCTGGTTGATGATTCCCAGTAAATGTGCGAAACAACATGATCATACAATACACAAAGGTAAAGATGCTTGCGATCCATGCTACGATTGGGAAAATAAATCCGATCGTCTGAACGTTAAACACGTCAAGGGTGGCGCTGTTCAACGTTCCTGTAAAGAACATCTCTTTACTAAGAAAGCCATTGAATGGTGGCAAACCAGCCATTGAAGCAACACCAATTAAAGAAATAGTGAACGTAATCGGCATAATGGTCATGAGACCGCCTAACTTTCTTATATCTCTTGTGCCTGTCTCGTGATCAATAATCCCTACCACCATAAATAAACTGCCTTTAAAGGTAGCGTGATTAATGAGGTGGAGAACAGCTGCCAGCACTGCTACAGTATAAAGAGACTGGCCGTCCACCACTTCGTAATGAAAAGCAGCAGAACCTAAGCCTAAAAGACTCATAATTAAACCAAGTTGACTGATTGTAGAGAAAGCTAAGATCCCTTTTAAATCTTTTTGCCTTACAGCAGAAACAGAGCCCCACAGTAAAGTAAATAAACCAAAACTGGTAATGATCCAGAACCACTCCGGCTGTCCACCAAAGACAGGAGTAAAGCGAGCTACTAAGTAAATACCTGCTTTAACCATTGTTGCTGAATGTAAATAGGCACTTACAGGCGTCGGAGCTTCCATTGCATCTGGCAACCAGATATGGAAGGGGAATTGGGCTGATTTCGTGAATGCCCCAAGTAAAATCAAGATCATTGCTGGTAAAAATAGCGGACTTGAAACAATCACATCACCATAGGAAATGATTTCCCTAATGCTAAATGTACCAGTCATCATGTATAACAATGTGAAACCAGCAAGCATGGCGAAACCGCCTGTAACGGTAATAAGCATCGATTTTTGTGCGCCATATCGGGACTTCTCTTTATGAAACCAATAAGCAATTAAAAGAGAAGAAGCAAGACTTGTTAATTCCCAAAAGACATAAATGACAATTAAGTTATCAGATAAGACAACTCCTAACATTGCCCCCATAAACATCATCAAGTACACATAAAAATTATTTAAAGGTTCTTCTTTTTTATTTGCAATGTAGTAAATAGAATAAAGAACAACTAATGTACCGATCCCGGTAATTAATAGAGCAAATAAAAGACTCAATCCATCTAAAAACACGGTGAAATGAATGTTTAATGATGGTACCCAAGGCACAGAGCGCTCGACTGTTTCCATGGCAGCGCCGCCTAGAGGTAGGTATTGAATCAAGTAAATAAATAACAGTAATGGGATAGGTAAAATAAACCACCCTGTATGAATATGACGAAATTTGTGATAGAGGAAAGGAACAAAGATCGCCATGATAAACGGTGCTAGAGCTACAAAATGAAGCGTTGACAAGTGATTAACCTCCCTTTTCATACGTTTTTTTTAGAATAATCATTGTAATTTTTTATGACTGGCAAATTATTCAGCTAGTCCTATGTAACAGCGCAAATAAAATTATAATATAAAACGAAGCCTGTTGCATCCTTTTCAACTGCATAGTAAAGTGTTTTCCCTTTTTACTTAAATATGAAGAAACTCAAAAAAAAACTCCGAAAAAAATTTTGTTGGAATATGTCGTGCGCTGATTTCAGCTGCGATTTTGATATTCTACTTTTTAGATTGTATAAAAATAGAAAAACCGTACCAACCTGTCAGTAAGGAGGCGGTACGGATGAGCAATCAAATCAAATACGTGATTTCCCTTATTATCTTTTTAGTTATTTTTACAGCTGGGGCTTTTGGACATGTGGCCTTGACCAAATCAATAATTGAAGCTGAGCACGACCAACAAAACTATGGAGGCTTTCAATTGGACGGTTCATTTACAGAATTCCATAGGTTTCAACCGCGACAATATATAAAAGTCATTCCAGAGAAAAAACAAAAGGAAGGTAACTGATGATCAGCGTATTAAACGTATTAAAGATCAATCTTTCTTGTGAAATTAGAACGGCGATCGATCTCATCTAAAATTAATAGTAAAAAATCCTCGGATAAATCTAGTTCTATCGCTTTCTTGTATGTTTCCAGCAACAACTCGTCTGATATGTCACGCAATGCCCCCTGCTTTTTCATTTAAGGCCCTCCCCATTTTATAACTTCGTATAAAGAAATGAAATAACATATTTTTCTCGCTTAGATAGTCGTATAAGCTTGTCCATTCATTATTAATTTTGTACTCACGCAGTCGTCCGTTCGTTTGGTTGAGTTGATATTACCATGAAATGTAAAGTTGCTCAAACAGGGGGTTATCCACATTTTCGGTGGATAGATGTGTGGATAGCCTGTTTGTATCTTTTATAATTGGTTGGGCAAGAATGGGGTAGCTTGTGTGAAAACTTATCCACAGATTTCTCTATTTGTAAAATGATGTCGAAAAATTTTTAGGAAATCGACGATTTATTCATGAATATGTTTGTTCCGTTTGAAATCACTGCTAAAATATAGGTATTATAGGTGAGTAGCTTATAAATGTTCATGCGGTGATGACAGAAATATTTGCTAGTACCCTAGCTTCGCTTGAAGAAGTTTGTGGTATGAAGAAATGGAGGAAATAAGTGTTAAAAAAATTTATCCCAGATCAGTACGTTCAATCAATATTCGACTTATCGATTGAAGAACTGAAAGAGCAAGGTATAAAAGGTGTCATAACAGACCTTGATAATACATTGGTTGAGTGGGACCGGGCCGATGCGACAGAAGAGTTAGTTGCCTGGTTTGAAAAATTGAGAGATAGTGGCTTTCAAATTGTGATTGTATCAAATAATAACGAAAAAAGAGTCAAACATTTCGCTGATCCCCATAAGATTACATTTATTCATAGTGCTAGGAAACCACTGAGCCGTGCTTTCAAAACAGCGTGTGACTTGATGAACTTGAAGAGGGAAGAAACAGTTGTCATTGGCGATCAATTATTGACAGATATTCTCGGAGGAAACCGCGGGGGATTTCAAACAATTTTAGTTGTACCAGTTACGAAAACGGACGGGATTTTGACTAAATTCAATCGTCGTATCGAACAACGTGTTTTCCGAGCAATGAAACGAAAGGGGTTAATTGAATGGGAGAAATCGAAAGACAACAAGTAGTATGTTCAGGCTGTGGAGTTAAAATCCAAACGGAACACAAAGATCAGTTAGGGTATACGCCACCATCGGCTCTGAAAAGAGAAGTGATTATTTGTCAGAGGTGTTTTAGACTAAAGCATTACAACGAAGTTCAAGACGTCTCCTTAACAGATGATGACTTCCTGAAAATACTAAATGAGTTAGGAAATAAAGAGGCCCTCATTGTTAAGATCGTCGACATTTTCGACTTTGATGGTAGTTGGCTTCCAGGACTTCACCGTTTTATTGGTAAGAATCCGGTATTATTAATAGGAAATAAAGTGGATTTATTACCTAAATCTGTTAAGCGTCCAAAAGTTATTCAATGGATGAAAAAAGCAGCCAAGGAATATGGTCTAAAACCAACTGACGTTCATTTAATGAGTGCTCAGTCAGGAGAAGCGATCATGGAAGCGGCTAATCTCATTGAAAATTTGCGTAATGGCAAAGATGTCTATGTTGTCGGATGTACCAATGTTGGAAAATCTACGTTTATCAATAGGCTATTGAAGGAATTTGGAGCAGAAGATGACATGCTCATCACCACATCTAATATACCGGGAACGACCTTGGATATGATTGATGTACCATTAGATGACGGGTCTGTTCTGTATGATACGCCAGGAATTATTAATCACCATCAAATGGCCCATTTACTAGATAAGAATGAATTAAAAATGATTACACCGAAAAAAGAAATTAAACCGAAAGTATTTCAACTTAATCAAGAACAGACGTTGTTTTTTGGAGGATTATCGAGGTTGGATTTTATCAGTGGAGATCCCCAATCTTTCGTAGTGTATTTGTCTAATGAATTAACTATTCATCGGACGAAAACAGAGAAAGCAGACACGTTGTATGAGCAGCACTTAGGTGAGATGCTGTCGCCACCAAATAAAGAAAATCAAGAATCTTTTCCGAAGCTTATTGAAAAAGATTGGAAAATACAACCTGGTAAAACGGACTTAGTATTCTCCGGATTAGGATGGGTAACGATTAGTGGAGATGGAGGCGTCATTCGTACCTATGCACCTAAAGGCGTGCATGTGAGTGTCAGGCCATCTATTTTTTAATTTACAACTCTTTAAGATCACCCTGTACATCTCGGGAAAACCGGTCGCCAAATTACCTGTAAGGCTTAAGCCAAACTGCAGCGCTGTTACCACTTTATTATTTTTAGGGAAGCTTAAATATCTATACTAAGGAGGGAGAAGATCATGAAGCAAGTTTATGGAGTCATTGGTCATCCTATTAGTCATAGTCTTTCTCCATTGATGCATCAAGCTGCGTTTAATGAATTGAATATTGACGCTTCTTATTTAGCTTTTGACGTTCATGAAAATCGGTTAAAGGAAGCCATGGACGGAGTTAGGGGACTAGGCATCAGTGGTCTGAATGTAACAATCCCACACAAAGTTAACGTGATGGAATATTTAGATAACATAGATCCTTTGGCACAACGAATCGGAGCGGTTAACACGGTCGTGAATCGTGACGGGAAGTTGACTGGATATAATACTGACGGTGAAGGATATATTCAAGCCTTGTTACCGGTATTGCCGAAGACGTTAAATAAGATGAGAGTTCTCATTTTAGGAGCGGGTGGAGCGGCTAAAGGCGTAGCCATGACGTTGGGAATGACCGGAGCAAAAGAACTATACATCGCTAATCGAACCATTCAAAGAGCTGAGCAATTAGCTGAAGAATGCTCGTCTTTAACAAATGCAGCTGCCATATCCATTCAATTGGCTCAGGCCCGATTAACTGAATTTGATTTAATCGTTAATACGACGTCGATCGGCATGACTCCCCATGTTGATCAGATGCCTCTTTCACTTGAGATGATTGCTAGAGGAGTCGTAGTTAGTGACTTAATCTACACGCCATCTAAAACAAGATGGCTTAGAGAAGCAGAGCGTAAAGGAGCGACGATTCAAAATGGTCTTGGCATGTTTATTAACCAAGGTGCTTTAGCATTTGAAAAGTGGACCGGTCAAGATGCACCGAGAGAACTAATGAAAAAAACGGTTGTTGAAAATTTAGGAGGATAAAAATGTTAACAAATAAACAAAAGCGTTTCTTGCGAGGAGAGGCACATCATATTAAACCTATTTTCCAAGTAGGAAAAGCTGGAGTTAATGAAAATCTAGTCAAGCAAGTAGCTGAAGCACTTGAAGCAAGAGAGCTCATCAAAGTAAGTATCTTGCAAAATTGTGATGAAGATCGAGAAGATGTGGCTTTGAGAGTAGCAAAAGGTGCAAAAGCCGAAGTTGTGCAGGTTATTGGTAAAACGATCATTTTCTATAAAGAATCAAAAGAAAACAAGAAAATCGAACTTCCTTAAAACTGGAACAATCAAATGTGAGGCGTTACAAATGAAAAAAGTAGGGTTACTAGGTGGAACATTTGATCCTCCTCATTTAGGCCATTTAATGATGGCTGAGGAGGCTAGGCTAAAAACAGAGTTAGATGAAATCTGGTGGATGCCCAATCGCATCCCACCACATAAGCAACTTTCTTCAAATACTACTGAAAACCAAAGGGTCACTCTTGTTTCGAAAATGGTTGATTTACATCCATCTTATAAGCTCAGCAAGGTAGAAATGGAACGATCCGGGCCCTCATATACGGTAGATACAATAAAAAAGTTACAAAATGACCACCCTGATGTACAATTTTCTTTTATCATGGGTGGAGATAGCTTAAAACATTTTTCAATGTGGGACAGAAGTGACGAATTGCAAAAGATGCTGCCATTTATAGTACTCATTCGTCCAGGTTTTGCTATCCCTGAAGCTACTAAATTTCTCGATTTAACAATATTAGATGAAATCAGCTTGGAATTATCCTCCAGTTATATCAGGGAAAAAGTGAAGAACAATTCTTTAAATCAGTTTTTATTAATAAAAGAGGTTTATGAGTATATAAGGGAGAATCGTTTATATGAATGAAAAAAAAGCTTTTGAAACGGTTCGCCATTCTTTGAAACCCCGTCGATTTGAGCACACGGAGAGAGTCGTGGAACAAGCAACGAAGCTGGCTGAGAAATATGGCGGTGATTTTAAAAAAATTCGCATGGCAGCCATTTTACACGATTATGCAAAATACCGACCGACGGAGGAAATGAGACAAAAAGTAATGAAAAATTCAACCCTTCCTATGCGGCTTTTAGATTATGGAGACGAGTTATTACATTCTTTCGTAGGTGCAGTATACGTAAAGGAAGAATTAGACATAAAAGATGAAGTCATATTATCTGCAATTCGCTACCACACGACAGGAAGGGCCGGCATGACATTGGAAGAAAAAATTGTCTTTTTAGCCGATTATATTGAACCGGGTCGAACGTTTCCAGAAGCTGCTGAAGCCCGCAAATTGGCAGAAGATGATCTTGACCTTGCATGTTTAGCATCACTAAAGAACACGATCATTCATTTAAGTAATAAATCCCTGGCGATTTATCCAGATACATTTGAAGCTTATAATGATTTCGTTAATAAATGAAAATTAATTGGAGGAAATGTAAAACATGGAACCTAAAGAAAAGTTGGACTTAGCAGTTCGTGCTGCTGATGATAAGAATGCTCACCAAATAACTACACTAGATATGAGAGGTGTCTCATTGGTTGCCGATTATTTTGTTATTTGTCATGGTAATTCAGAGACACAAGTAGAGGCGATTGCAAGAGAAGTGAAAGACAGAGCTTCTCTTGCAGGTTTAGATTTAAAGAGATTGGAAGGAATTGAACATTCTCGCTGGGTGCTAATCGACCTTAATGATGTCATTGTCCACGTGTTTCATAAAGATGACCGAAACTACTATAACTTAGAAAAGCTTTGGGGCGATGCGCCAACGTTAGATGTAGAAGAGATTTTACAAGCATAGAAAGAGAGTGATAATATGACCCATGATCACTTTGCTTCCCTATATGACGTACTTATGGAAGATGCTCCGTACGACTCATGGTTGGAATATGCTGAAAAGTATGTTCATAAGGAAGGGAGTATTTTGGACTTAGCTTGTGGTACAGGTACCTTGACGATGATGCTCGCTAATCGAGGCTATGAAGTGACAGGAGTAGATGTTTCTCAAGATATGCTGACAGTAGCAGAGCGAAAGGCTAGAAAGTCGAATGCCGACGTTCGTTTTATTTTACAAGATATGCGTGAGTTGGAGGGGTTTAACCAATTAGACGGGGTCACTATTTTTTGCGATGGTTTGAATTACCTCACAAAAGAGGAAGAGGTAATTCAAACCTTCCGACGGATTGCTTCATCTCTTAAACCTGGTGGTGTTTTGCTGTTTGATGTTCATTCCCCTTTTAAAATGGAACATATCTTTGATCACCAACTTTATGGAGAAAACAGTGAATCGCTCTCATACATGTGGTTTTGTGAACCTAATAAGGAATCACTGAGTGTTCATCATTCGTTGACGTTTTTCATAAAAAAAGACGAAGACCTCTATGAAAGGATGGATGAAGAACAGTTTCAACGAACGTTTCTTCCTAGTACGTATCACCAATGGCTAGAAGAAGCAGGATTTCATCGTATTTCTATATCGGCTGACTTCGGAAACAAAGAATTGGAAGAAGAGGACGATAGAATTTTTTTCAAAGCGGTAAAAAAATAGTTTTCTATCTATGAAAGCTCTTGTATAATAAAGGAAGCTAGTGAACCTAGCTTCCTTTATTATTTAGTTGCTTTGATATCCCCTGGCGATCCTCCACATATTTCTTTTCTGTTTCTCTAAACAGTTCGTGAAACATCCACCCAGTTTCATTTTGAAGCACTTTTAGTCCAACCCCTGTAACTCCTCCGGGCACGGTTACCCTTTTGCGCAGGGTTGCTAAGTCAAAATGCTTTTGCTTTAACAACTCCCCAAACCCAATTAGCATTGATTCAGCTATAATTGTGGCTGTTTTTTCGTCAATTTTCGTTTCATCTACAGCCCCTTTAATCATTCTTTCAATTAGAAAACTAATGAATGCAGGGCCACAGCTTGCAATATCCGAGGCTACCCTTGTGATTGATGGATCAATCGTAACGGGGTTAGATATACTTGAAAATAGGCTCGTTAATTCATCTCTTAGATCCGAGGAGCACCGATTGCTGTATGTTATTAATGAAGGGCCTTCGAGACTAAGGTTAACAATGCTCGGAATAAAACGTACTACGGCTTGTTTATTTAAGATTTGTTCAGACTCTTCCACCTGAAGGGGGCTTGTAATAGTTATGACCACTTGATCAGGTCTTAGAAGGTTGGATATGTCTTTAAGGACATGAACCATTTCCATCGGTTTGGTACAAATGAAAATCCAGTCGGCATGATTAATAACCGAATAGATGTCATGATGGACCACTGTTTTTTTATGCCTTAGCTGAAGCTGTTTCGCTTTCTCCAAAGTTCGGTTTGTCATATGAATATGCTCAGCCTTGATTTGTCCCCCTTTAATAAAAGCTTCTATAATCAAACCCCCCATGCTACCAGTACCGATAAAACCTAATTTTTTCATATCTTCACTCCTTTTTTCCTGAGCTTAAAATACCTTTTGTCATTCAAAAGTTCACTTTATATATGTATGAAATGAAATGGAATTCATGTTTTTTAAGGAGATGATCTTATGCAATTCATGAAAGAATATGTCCAAGAAAAAGGATTATTTCTCTCTATAATAGGGGGAGTTTGTTTAATTTCAGTGATTTTTTTCTGGCAGCATACGGGAGAAGTTGAAGAGGCAGATGCAACTGTTTTACCATGGGAGAATGAGCAACTAACGGATAGGATCAGCCATGAAGAAGAAAAAGAATCAGAGATCATACTCATGGTTGATATTAAAGGCGAAGTGTTCAACCCAGGCGTTTATCATGTTATGGAAGGCGAGAGAGTTATTGATGTGATTGAAAAAGCAGGTGGATTCAATTCTGAAGCCAATCAGTCGGCTATTAATTTAGCTGAAAGATGTTTTGATGAGATGGTTATTTTCGTCCCATCTGAAGGGGATGAAGATGCCCCCTCGGGTTATGATGTCATAGCTAGTGGAGCAAAACATGAGGGAATTTTAATCAACCAAGCTGATGCTAATGAATTAACTACCCTTCCAGGCATAGGACCGGCGAAAGCGGACGCAATCATCTCTTTTAGAGAAGAAAATGGACCGTTTCAAACGTTAGAAGATCTCACTAACGTACCTGGGATTGGTGAAAAGACGTTAGAATCCATTCGGGACCATCTTGTAATTAGAAAGTGAGTCCTCTTTGATTCAAATTGCTCGTTGACGAACAGAAGCGAAGTTGTCAAAATGAACAGAGGAAGAAAGAGAAAGGTAAAAGAAGCTAAATTACTAGGAGGTACTACATATCATGGAAAGAATATCATGGCACCAATATTTCATGGCACAAAGTCATTTGCTCGCCTTAAGAAGTACGTGTACTAGACTGATGGTGGGTGCGACAATTGTAAGGGATAAACGAATCATTGCAGGTGGTTATAACGGCTCTATCTCAGGAGGAAAGCATTGTATAGATGATGGGTGCTATTTAATTGACGACCACTGCGTAAGAACAGTACATGCTGAGATCAATGCGCTTTTGCAATGTGCGAAGTTCGGTGTGCCAACGGAAGGAGCTGAGATTTATGTTACCCATTTTCCGTGTTTGAATTGCTGTAAATCACTAATTCAAGCGGGCTTGAAGAAAGTATTTTATGCCCAAGATTATAAAAATCATGAGTTTGCTATTGATTTGTTCCAACAGGCCGGAGTAGAAGTAAAACAAGTAGAGTTAGAAGAGATGATTTTAGACACTAATAACAAAGAAAAACTAATGTTTACAGCTCAATTGTTATCTAAATTAGAAGCACAAGGCTTGGAAGGAACTGAAATTGAACAATTAAAAGAAAAAGCAAATCGACTTTATACCGCGACTTCATAATAGCAAGGGAGCCATGATCTTTCTTCTCCCTTTAATGTTCTCTCATCAACTTCATCTTTAGTAAGGTTTAGTGAATCATGGTCCGTTTAAAACTAGAAAAAGCTTATACATATTTTAAAGGAGGTATTCATGGGATCAAGGTTATATTGCGCTGCTTTTCTAGCGATAAGTGGTTTGTTATTTGCTTTCAATCATGAGTGGATATGGCCTCTACTATTTCTTGTCGTAGGGTTATTCCCTCATATTAAAAGTCTCATTTATCACAAATCATGGATAAATATGCTTTCTCACGTACTTATAGGATTCTTATTTTTTCTGTTTGGAAGTTACTTTATCCAACAGCATCAAACAATGTTAACTGGATCAGAAACAACGTTTCAAGGGAGTGTAGAAACTCTTCCTAAATTAACTGCTTCTCAAAGGGATTGGTCATTCCAATTATTATTAGATAAAGGCGAGAAAATTCAAGTCTTTTACCCATATGATAAAGTAACAGATCAACCCGTAAATCTTTTTGATACGTGCCACTTCAAAGCCTCTTTAGACCAACCTCCTTCTTCTAAAAACCCTTATTCTTTTGATTATAAACACTACTTATCTACACAAAACATCCATTGGATAGCTCGAATCCCCCCTGGATTTTTATATTGTGAACAGGCTAATGATTCTTTATTAGTAAAAATAACCAGCTTACGAGAGCAGGGAATGGATAAACTCGCTCAAAAAAACGATCCTGAAACATCTGCATTAATGACAGCCCTTGTGTTTGGAGATCGATCTTTTATGAACGAAGAGAGAGTGGATCAATATCAACAATTAGGTATCCTTCACTTGCTAGCGGTCTCAGGATTACATGTAGGGTTGATTACTGCTGCTTGTTTTGCTCTGTTGTACCGAATTGGTTTTACGAGAGAGATCTCAAGCCTCATTGTATTTTGTCTGTTGCCTGTATATATGATCATTGCCGGTGGTGCTCCTTCCGTAATACGTGCATCATTTATGTGTATGATTTTCCTTTTAGTCGTCCGATTCAAATGGAAAGTAAGGGCGGTCGATGTGGTCGCAGCCATTGCACTATTTTTACTACTTGTTAACCCTCTTTATCTTTATCACCTCGGATTTCAACTTTCTTTTCTAACAAGTTTTGCCCTTTTATTATCAAGCTCCTTGTTTCAACGAGTGTCCGCCATACAAGTGATATTGACTGTAACTGGCATTGCTCAATTCGTAACATTGCCTCTTACCCTGTATCATTTTTATGAACTCTCTTTATTCACCTTACCAATGAATCTGTTCTTTATCCCTTTTATCTCTTTTTGGATCCTCCCGTTAGCTTTCTTAACTGTTCTTCTTCCTCCTATGTTATCTAATTTGACTTATTGGATCGCTTCGAAGAGTTTAGTATTAGTTGGAGAGCTATTATCATTGGCATCGAGCCCTTCTTGGAGTGTGTTAACATTTGGACAACCATCGAGCAGAATGATGATGCTAATGGTTGGTTCAGTGATAGCTAGTATGATTTTATTTGAAAAAAAACGAAAATTACAATCTGGCCTATTGATTTCGTTAGTCTTTTCCCTCCAGTGGCTTTCCCCGTATCTCAACGAAAACGCAACGGTTACGATGCTTGATGTGGGACAAGGGGATGCGCACGTGATTGAGTTACCATACAGGAGAGGAGTTTATGTCATTGATACTGGAGGGGTTATTCAATGGGGTGAAAGATTCGAGCAAGACATCAGAGAATCGACAGGACCAGGGAAGAATGTCCTCGAACCTTTTTTGAAAGGAAAAGGAATTCGGTCCATTGATCGATTAATTTTGTCTCACGGGCACATCGACCATATTGGAGAGACGTGTTATATATCTTCCAAATTTCGTATAAAAAAAGCTCTCTATCCTAAAGGAGAAATGTATCCTGATGAGGCGAAGTCAAGGATTCAATGCCTTATAAATGACGGTGTTCCTTTGGTTTTTTCTGAAAAAGGGATGTCATGGCAAGAAGGCGATGATTGGTTTTATGTGCTCCACCCTGAAGGTCAAGAAGATAAAGAAAATGATCAGTCCATTGTTTTGCTTGCTTCTTTGAATGAAGTTACTTTCTTATTTACCGGGGATCTTGAAGAAGCGGGGGAAAAGAAGGTGTTAAACAACTTCCCTAACTTGAAAGTAGACGTATTGAAGGTTGCCCATCATGGGAGTAATACATCGACTCATGATCCTTTTATTGGTCAAGTCACTCCTGCAATTGGCTTGATTTCTGCAGGCGAAAATAATCGGTTTGGTCACCCTCATATGGAAACTCTTCAGAAATTAGAGAACATGGAAATAGAGGTGTTCAGAACGGATGAGCAAGGGGCGGTAACGATAGAAGTGAAGAAAAGTGGTGATATAGTCGTAAAGACACAAAAATAACATTAGTAAAAACACGCAATCTATAATGAGAAAGCGTGCTCGTTGAAGTTTATAATTCTGTTGGTGCGGAAAAATTAAATTAAAAGATCAATCACTTGGGCGATAGTGAATATCGTTGCAAAAAAGCCAAATACAACAACGAACCCTACGGCGCTGTCAATAAAGTCGTTTCGTTTTGTTTGAACCTCTTTTTCAAATTCGTTCATTTTATATCCCTCCTGTCACATTATTAGTATAAGACATTCCTAAAAAAAAATCCACATTTGATATTGAAGTATTTCCTTTAGTTGTCACCTATAGAAAGCAGGTGCATAGGATAAGATATCAATACAAACTGATTCTTATTTGATTATCGTCACCGGGTAAGATCCTAGGTACTTAACTGGAGACGTTTATCATAAATGGGGAGTGGTATTATGCCATTTCCCTTTTTCCTTTATAATTATACATATGGTAAAATACATAGACCACGTTTGAAGGAGAGAGAACCTTGTCCTACATAAATGTTTTAAAAGAACTAAAACAGGAGAAATTGTCACCTTTGTATTTATTATATGGCTCGGAAACATATTTGATTGAAGATATTATTCAACGAATTATGGCCTTGGCTTTAACGGAAGATGAACAAGAATTTAACTTGTCCAAATTTGACATGAATGAGCATCCAGTAGAGTTGGCAGTAGAGGAAGCTTACACCTTTCCATTTATGGGAGGACGTCGAGTCGTGTTTCTTAAAGACGTTTATTTCCTTTCATCTCAGAAAGACTCAAGTAAAGTAGAACACGATCTAAGTAAATTAATGGCATACATAGATAACCCTGCTCAAGAGACCATCTTTATCGTTCATGCTCCTTATGAAAAATTGGACGAAAGGAAAAAATTAGTCAAAGGCATGAAAAAACAAGCTACAGTATTAGAAGCAAAACCTTTGGAAGAAAAAGAAATAAAAAGATGGATAAATGAGAAAGCGGCGGAATTTGGCGTTCGTGTAGCTCCTTTAGCTCAAGAACGTCTGCTATCCTTAACGGGGGCAGATCTGATGATTATGGCTTCTGAACTGAATAAGTTGGCAGTACACGTAGGTGAAGACAATGAAATCACGGAACAACATGTAGATGATCTCGTTGCTAGATCACTAGAGCAAGATATTTTCGCTTTAGTGGATGGAGTGGTGAAAGCGAATGTTCATCAAGCATTGAAAATATATAAAGATTTATTAAAACAAAAAGAAGCACCGATTAAAATCATTGCACTAATGGTTCGGCAATTTCGAATACTATTCCAAGTGAAGCAGCTTACACAGTTGGGATATGGCGAAAAAATGATTGCTTCTCAATTAAAGCTCCACCCATATGTGGTGAAGCTTGCTGCAAGGCAAGTAAGGAATTTTCGTGATGAAGAGCTGCTAAGTTTAATTGATCAATTGGCTGATTTGGACTACCGTATAAAAACGGGGAAGATAGGTGATGAGTTAGGAGTAGAGCTATTTTTGCTTCATCGTAAGAAGGTAAATTAAAGAGGGAATAAATACATACGATTTGTAACAAATTAAAAAGGCATTTCACTGATAAAAAGTGAATGCCTTTTTGAATTATGCAGATACTTCGTTTAAGCGCTTTTGTAAGCGAGACTTTTGACGATTAGCTGCGTTTTTATGGAAAATACCTCTGTTAGCTGCTTTGTCCAATTTCTTGGTAGCTATAAGGAATGCTTCTTTAGCACCCTCTACATCCTTTTCTTCAGCTTTTGTGTTAAAAACTTTGATTGATCTACGAAGGTCGGATTTAAATGAAGCATTCTGAGCGCGACGCTTTTCAATAGTTCGACCACGTTTGATAGCAGATTTAATGTTTGCCACCTGATTCACCTCCTCGATGCAACCGTAATAACGTTTGGTTTTGCGTGCAACAATAAGGATTGTACCAAAATGATATTTAAAATGCAATAACATTTTCCAACAACAGTCGTAGAGATTTTCATGAAAAATGGAGGGATTCGTTCATGAGTAATTTAGATTTAAGTAAATACGAGGTAAGAACTGATTTAGCTATTGAAGCACATGCCATGGCACAAGAAAAAAAAGATAAGCTTGACGCAAGCGAGACTAAAAATACTATAGAAGGGGTGGATGTAAAAGAAACAGATCAGGAGGGCATCACGATCACTCATGTCTCTATTGAAGGCAAGGCAGCAGAACAGCTTGGCAAGAAACCTGGTAAATATTTGACGTTGCAAATCGACGGAATTAGACAAAAAGATACTGAATTGCAAATAAAAGCTGAAAAAACCTTCGCTAAGGAATTTCAGCAATTTTTAGTATCGTTAGGTATTCAACCTGATCAAACATGTTTAGTTGTAGGATTGGGTAACTGGAATGTCACGCCAGACTCCTTAGGTCCATTAGTGACAGATAACTTGATGATCACGAAACACCTTTTTGAACTTCAACCTGAGAATGTGAGCGAAGGATTTCGTCCTGTAAGTGCGATCACACCTGGGGTCATGGGGTTAACGGGGATTGAGACAAGTGACATTATATTAGGAGTAGTAGAAAAAATAAAGCCAGACTTTATTATCGCCATAGATGCTTTGGCAGCAAGGTCAGTAGAACGAGTGAATACGACGATTCAAATCTCAAACACGGGTATTCATCCTGGATCAGGAGTTGGAAATAAACGGAAAGAATTATCTCAGGAAGTTCTTGGTATTCCTGTTATCGCAATTGGTGTGCCTACGGTCGTGGATGCCGTTTCAATTGTAAGTGATACGATAGATTACTTACTAAAACATTTCGGAAGAGAAACAAGAACAGGTCAAGAGCCAAAGCGAGCACTGACACCAGCAGGAATGACTTTTGGTGAAAAGCGTAAATTAACAGAGGACGATATGCCTGCTGAAAAAGAGCGGGAACTTTACATGGGGATCGTTGGTAATCTAGAAGAGATGGAAAAGCGACAGTTAATTCAAGAAGTGTTAGCTCCACTTGGCCATAATTTAATGGTTACTCCAAAAGAGGTCGATGATTTTATTGAAGATATGGCTACTATATTAGCTCAAGGTTTGAATGCGGCGCTGCATTCGAAAATTAATCAAGACAATGTTGGGGCTTATACTCATTAGACAGGTTCTATATCCTCTTTTTATGCATACAGATAAAGTATGGAAAAGCTAAAGAGAGGATGTAGAACAGATGATACCTAATCGTACATTTGGAAAAAGGCCTAATTATGGGAGGAAAAAAAGGACAAGCCTTCATATGAAAGTGATGTCATTAGTGATGGGTGTCATGCTTATTTTTTTCTTTACAGCTACATTAACAGCTTTTGGACCTGGTTACAGTCTTACTTCAGCTTCAGTTCATAATCTAAGTGATCAGTTGACCGTTGAGTCCCTTGTTTACATATTAGGTAATGAGAATCGTTACTTTCAGCAATCTTTACCTTCTGGGCATGAGCCGCCTTCTTTAACACCGTTAGCTTTTGAATTAACAACAAATATAAATCCAGACGATCCCAGAAGCCTTTTAGGGAGGGAGTTGCCTGGATTCTCTTTATTTGATGGGAGGATTATAACGGCTGGAGAAGGAGCCGATTATACTAATATGCCAATGGAATCAGCACCACCGATGGAAGTCCTCTTAGCAGAAAGAGAGGCATCAACTGAAAGGTTAGATGAGCTTGATGAACTAAAACAATCTTTCTCTGAAAATGAAAACATTGACGATTTACCTGTCACAGTTCATATTGTGCATACTCATAACAGAGAATCGTTTCTACCTGAATTGCAAAATACAACTGAAGCATTCCACGATACAGTGAATATCACTTTAGCTGGTGAGAAATTAGGATTAGAGTTAGCAAAGCACGGCATTCGTGCTGATGTTGACACTACGGATATCGGTTCGAAATTAAATGAAAGAAACTGGCAGTACAGCCAGTCATATGATATGTCCCGGGAAATAGTCAAAGACGCTGCAGAAGAAAATGCTGACATTGAATTCTTTTTTGATCTTCACCGTGATTCTCAGCCAAGAGAAATGACAACCGTTGAGATAAACGGAGTAAAGTATGCTCAAACTTTGTTTGTTATTGGAGAGAATAATCCTAATTACAACGAGAACGAGGCATTGGCTAGAGAACTTCACCAGCGCATGGATGAGCATTATTATGGGTTGAGCCGCGGGATTTTTGCGCCTCCTGTCACAGGTAGCGGCCGCAACGGGGTGTATAATCAGGATTTATCCTATAATTCACTTCTTGTGGAATTTGGAGGAGTTGAAAATAGTTTAGAAGAAGTTTATCGATCGGTAGAATTGTTTGCAGAAGTATTTAGTGAGTATTACTGGGAATATCGGGAAGATGAAATGTAAAGGGGGATCATCAGATGGGGCAGTTGTTATTACGAGCAGGAGCACTCATTTCAGTTCTGATGTTCGGATTTATTCTAGGGATAATATACTCAGATCAAGAATTTGATTTTACCAATTCTAAGTTTCATGTGAAAGAAGAATCCACTAATGATCAAGCATTACCTAAATACGAATTAAAAGATCTGGATACGAATGAAATTAAAATGGGGGAAGATGGCATCGTGGTTTATGAAGAAGGAAAAGGTGAACTTCACGATTCCCTTCAAGAAGAATTGCCTTCTTTCGTTGAAAAAGCAGAACCATTGACCAATGAGGAAGCAAGCCCTCTTTTTTCAGAATTGGGATTGAAAACAGCAGGGGCGTTTGAGCATGTTTTTCAGAAAATGTTCTCAGTCTTAGACGGCAATTGATCAGAGACAACTCTTTTAAATAAAACTAATGTTTGAACGTTCGCTGTTATTCTTGCTATAATGATTCATAGTGTATTTAACGGAGTCTGTAGGAGTGATAGTGTAATGAAACCTGAGGAACGTATTACAAGACGAGATAAAATTAGAAACTTTTCGATTATAGCCCATATCGACCATGGTAAATCTACTTTAGCAGATCGGATTTTAGAGAAAACGAGTGCGCTGTCTCAGCGGGAAATGAAAGATCAGATGCTTGATGCGATGGACTTAGAGCGCGAGCGGGGTATTACGATTAAATTAAATGCTGTTCAACTGACTTACAAAGCAAATGATGGGGAGGAATATATTTTCCATCTTATTGACACACCAGGACACGTCGACTTCGCTTATGAAGTTTCTCGAAGCTTGGCTGCTTGTGAAGGGGCGTTATTGATTGTTGATGCTGCACAAGGAATAGAAGCGCAGACATTGGCAAATGTATACTTAGCTTTGGATAATGACCTGGAAATACTTCCAGTTATTAACAAAATTGACTTACCTAGTGCTGAACCTGACAGGGTTAAGCAAGAAGTAGAAGATGTCATCGGACTTCCAATGGATGATTGTTTATTAGCGTCAGCTAAAAATGGAATTGGAATTGAAGAAATATTAGAGTCAGTAGTGAAAAATGTCCCAGCACCAGCAGGGGACCCAGAAGCACCTCTGAAAGCAATGATTTTCGATTCTCTTTTTGATCCGTATCGAGGAGTCATTGTTTATATAAGAGTGATGGAAGGGACCGTCAAGCCAGGAGAAAAAGTGAAAATGATGGCTACTGAAAAAGAATTTGAAGTTCAAGAAGTAGGCGTATTTACACCTAAACCGGTCGCTCAAAAAGAATTGACTGTTGGTGATGTAGGATTCATGATCGCCTCAATCAAAAACGTCGCTGACAGCCGAGTAGGAGACACAGTTACTCATGCTAACAAACCGACTTCAGAGGCGCTCCCAGGTTACAGAAAGTTGAATCCAATGGTCTTTTGTGGCCTGTATCCTGTCGATACAAATGACTATAATGACTTAAGAGAAGCATTGGAGAAGCTTGAATTAAACGATGCTGCTTTACAATTTGAAGCAGAAACATCGCAAGCACTAGGATTTGGTTTCCGCTGTGGATTTTTAGGTTTGCTCCATATGGAAATTATTCAAGAACGTATTGAACGGGAATTTAATATTGACCTTATAACGACAGCACCAAGTGTTATTTACGAAGTTAAAAAGACAGACGGTGAAATTGTAAGAATCGATAATCCATCTGATATGCCAGACGCACAAAGTATTGAATATGTTCAGGAACCATATGTAAAAGCAGAAGTCATGGTGCCAAACGATTATGTCGGCCCTGTTATGGAACTTTGTCAGAAAAAACGTGGCGACTACATCGACATGAAATACTTTGACGAGAACAGGGTAAATATTATATATGAACTACCATTGTCAGAAATTGTTTATGACTTCTTTGATACATTGAAATCGACGACGAAAGGGTACGCCTCGTTTGATTATGAATTAATCGATTACAAAGAGAGCCGATTAGTAAAAATGGACATTCTTTTAAACGGAGAAAGAATAGATGCTCTTTCTGTCGTCGTTCATCGTGATACGGCATATGAAAGAGGAAAAGTTATCGTAGAAAAACTGAAAAAGCTTATTCCTCGGCAACAATTCGAAGTTCCAGTTCAAGCAAGTATCGGTCAGAAGATTATTTCCAGATCGACAATCAAAGCGATGCGAAAAAATGTACTGGCAAAGTGTTACGGTGGAGATATCTCACGCAAACGAAAACTATTAGAGAAACAAAAAGAAGGTAAGAAACGTATGAAGAATGTTGGGAATGTTGAAGTTCCTCAAGAAGCATTTATGTCCGTACTTAGTATGGATGAGAGTAAGTAAATTACAGTCAGACCGCAGGATTCCTGCGGTCTTTCACTGTTTAGAAGGAGAGTGCTAACGTGACAAAATCCCTTTATGTTCATGTTCCTTTTTGTGAACAAATATGTCATTATTGCGATTTCAATAAATTCTTTCTGCAAAACCAACCTGTGGATGAATATATCGATCTTTGCAACGAAGAGATGAAAAAAACTATTGAATCCTTTCCAGCAAATGAAAAAGTGTCAACAATTTATGTTGGTGGAGGGACACCAACGTCTCTATCTACACGACAATTGGAGAGACTGTTAAAGGATATTAAGCGAAACTTCCAAATCAACCACGATGTAGAATTTACAGTAGAAGTAAATCCAGGAAGTGCAGAAGAAGAAAAGATGTCTATGTTATTTGAAATGGGAGTCAATCGGTTGAGTATTGGGGCACAAACGTTTGATGAAAAGTTGTTAAAAGCGATCAACCGTGATCATCATCCTGAAGATGTGGAAAGAACGGTACAGCTAAGTCGCCAGGCAGGAATTACAAACCTTTCAGTTGACATGATGTTCGGTCTGCCGAGACAAACGATGGCACAGTGGAAAGACTCATTAAAAGCCGTCTGTAACCTACCGATTCAACATATTAGTGCCTATTCGCTTAAAGTGGAAGAAAAAACGGTGTTTTATCAGCTACTTAGAAAGGGTAAACTTCCTTTGCCGGATCAAGAAGATGAAGCAAGAATGTATGAATATATGCTTAAAGAGTTAAACCTAAAGGGATTTCATCACTATGAAATTAGTAATTTTGCTAAAAGCGGTTTCGAAAGTCGGCATAACCTGACGTATTGGGATAATGAGGAGTACTATGGAATTGGTGCAGGTGCACACAGTTATATCCAAGGCGTTCGTCGCGCAAATCATGGTCCATTGCCCAAGTATATGAAGGCATTGAAAAATAATCAATTACCTTACTTTGAAGAGCATGAGGTCACTTTAAAGGAAAAAATGGAAGAACAAATGTTTATGGGGCTTCGTAAACTTAATGGCATTTCTCTTTCCAAATTTGAAGAAAGATTTGGGAAAAGTGTTTATACAGTGTTTCCTCAAGTGATTGAAAACTTGAAAAACGAGCAATTATTAATAGAGGCAGAAGATCGTGTGAAACTGTCGGAAAAAGGCCTTTTACTAGGGAACGAAGTGTTCGAAAAGTTCTTGATCGGAGATTAAAAACAAATTTTTTTTCAGAAGATCAATTCTGTCCGTTGACAACTGGAATCCTTCTTTGGTAACTTATTATATAGATTTAGCACTCGCAGATCGAGAGTGCTAACAGGGGGGATTTACATGTTGACAGAGCGTCAGTTATTGATCCTAAAAGCGATCGTAGATGATTATATTACGAATGCGGAACCCGTAGGCTCAAGGAGTGTTTCAAAGAGAGATGAAGTAAGTTACAGTCCTGCGACTATCCGAAATGAGATGTCTGACCTTGAAGAGCTAGGGTTTTTAGAGAAGCCTCATAGTTCTGCAGGAAGAATTCCTTCACAAAAAGGTTATCGTTATTACGTGGATCATTTGCTCTCGCCCACGAAACTAACGAAAGGTGAAGTATCAGATATAGAGTCGGTGTTGGATCATCGTTTTAATGAATTTGAACAATTGATTAAACAATCAGCAAAAGTTCTTTCCAGTTTAACAAGTTATACGTCTATCGTACTTGGGCCGGAAGTATTCGAATCTACATTAAGGCAAATTCAACTAATACCAATATCATCTAGCCAAGCGGTTGTGATTATTGTTACGGACACCGGGCATGTAGAGAGTCAGACGGTTCAATTTCCAGGAGATTTAGAAGGGGCCGAGCTTGAAAAAGTCGTGAACATTTTAAATGATCGTTTACGAGGAGTTCCATTGGCTAGACTACAGGATAAACTGTCGGTTGAGATCTCTACTTTGCTGAAACAGTATGTGAATCAATACGAATCAATGCTGAAAATGCTAGGAGAAGTGTTTCAAACTCACCAAAACGAAAAAGTGTTTTACGGTGGTAAGACAAACATTTTAGCTCAGCCTGAATTTAATAATGTGGAACGAGTTCGTAACATTTTAAATATTTTTGAAGAAGACACACTCGTTTCTAAGCTTTTTAGATCTGAAGGTAATGGCTTAACAATTAAAATTGGTGAAGAAAATCGCTTTGAACCGTTTGATGATTGTACAATCATCACTGCCACTTATTCTCTTGACGGGAATCATATGGGAACCGTAGGGATATTAGGTCCAACGCGAATGGAATACCCCCGTGTGATTAGTATCATGGATTATTTATCTAAAGATATGACGAAGATATTAACAGCATGGCACCAAAAGAACAGTTAAAAACAAGGCTCTGTTTTTTTGCAATGTTGAGGAAAATAAGTTCACAGATGATATCAGGAAAGCATGATGACATCGGACAGAGCTGAAGCTTAAAAAGTTTAAAGAAAATGATTTTTGATTTTTTTAAGGAGGTGAGAAACGTGAAAAATGAAACGAAGAAAAACGAAGAAATTGTAACAGACGAAAGTTCTCTTGAAGAGGTTGAAGAAGTGAAGCAATCTACAGAAGCAGGGGAAGAGGAAGAAGCAACAGATGGTTCAAACGATGCAACTTCCGACCAGTTAAAAGAGCTAGAAACTAAGCTTGAAGAAACAACGAACCGAATGCTGCGACTTCAAGCAGATTATGATAATTTCCGACGCCGTTCAAAGCAAGAGAAAGAGTCAGCGGCTAAATATAGATCCCAAAGCTTAGCAGAAAGTTTGATACCTGCTTTAGATAACTTTGAAAGAGCCATGATGATTGATGCTCAAAGCGATGAAACGAAGAGCTTGTTACAAGGTATGGAGATGGTTTATCGTCAATTGAAGGAAGCTTTGGCTAACGAAGGTATTGAACCGATTGAGTCAGTAGGGCAACCTTTTGATCCACACGTTCATCAAGCGGTGATGCAAGTTGAATCAGAAGAATACGATGCAAACATTGTGGTTGAAGAAATGCAAAAAGGGTACCAATTAAAAGATCGTGTGATTCGCCCAGCAATGGTTAAAGTTAATGCATAACTACATATGCAATGAATAGGAGGAATTTTTCATGAGTAAAGTTATTGGAATCGATTTAGGAACAACAAATTCTTGTGTTGCCGTAATGGAAGGCGGAGAAGCTACAGTTATTGCTAACGCAGAAGGGGCAAGAACTTCACCATCTGTCGTTTCATTTAAGGATGGAGAGCGACAAGTTGGGGAAGTAGCCAAGCGTCAAATGATTACAAATCCAAATACAATCACGTCCATCAAGCGCCATATGGGTACAGATTACAAAGTAGAAGCAGAAGGTAAAGAGTACACACCTCAAGAAATTTCTGCAATCATTTTGCAAAAATTAAAAGCAGATGCTGAGTCTTACTTAGGTGAATCAGTATCCAAGGCTGTCATCACAGTCCCAGCATACTTTAATGACTCTCAACGTCAAGCAACAAAAGATGCTGGGAAAATTGCAGGGTTAGAAGTTGAACGTATCGTAAACGAACCAACTGCAGCTGCATTAGCCTATGGATTAGATAAAGAAGAAGATCAGACAATTCTTGTTTATGACCTTGGTGGTGGAACGTTTGACGTTTCTATCCTTGAACTTGGAGATGGATTCTTTGAAGTTAAAGCGACTTCTGGGGATAACAAATTAGGTGGAGACGACTTTGACCAAGTAATTATCGACCACCTTGTTGACCAGTTCAAAAAAGATAACGGGATTGATCTTTCTCAAGACAAAATGGCATTGCAACGTTTGAAGGATGCAGCAGAAAAAGCGAAGAAAGACTTATCTGGGGTATCACAAACACAAATCAGCCTGCCATTTATTACAGCAGATCAATCAGGTCCTAAGCACTTGGAATTAACTTTATCAAGAGCTAAATTCGAAGATCTTTCATCTCAACTTGTTGAAAGAACAATGGGACCTACTCGTCGTGCTTTACAAGATGCTGGTTTATCAGCAGGTGAAGTAGATAAAGTTGTATTAGTTGGTGGATCTACGCGTATTCCAGCTGTACAAGAAGCAATTAAGAAAGTTGCAGGGAAAGACCCTCATAAAGGGGTTAATCCAGATGAAGTGGTTGCTTTAGGTGCTGCGATTCAAGCTGGTGTCTTAACTGGTGATGTGAAAGACGTTGTATTACTTGACGTAACGCCACTTTCTTTAGGTATTGAAACAATGGGCGGCGTATTCACTAAGCTCATTGAGCGAAATACAACAATTCCAACAAGCAAGTCACAAACGTTTTCCACAGCAGCGGATAATCAACCGTCTGTAGATATTCATGTTCTTCAAGGTGAGCGGGAAATGGCTGCTAACAACAAAACATTAGGTCGTTTCCAATTAACAGATATTCCTCCAGCACCACGAGGGGTACCGCAAATTGAAGTAACGTTTGATTTAGATGCTAACGGGATTGTAAATGTCCGTGCGAAAGATTTAGGCACAAATAAGGAGCAGTCAATTACAATTACTTCCTCATCTGGTCTTTCTGACGAAGAAGTAGAACAAATGGTGAAAGATGCTGAAGAAAATGCTGAGGCAGACAAGAAGCGCCGTGAAGAAGTAGATCTTCGTAACGAAGCTGACCAACTTGTCTTTACTACTGAAAAGACTCTAAAAGACTTAGGTGAAGATAACGTTGATGCTGAAGATAAAGAAAAAGCAGAAACTGCAAAAGAAAAAGTGAAAACTGCTCTTGAAGGGGAAGATATCGAAGCGATTCGCACGGCAAAAGATGAGCTTCAAGAAGTAGTAACTCAACTTTCTACAAAACTTTACGAGCAGGCGGCTCAGCAAGCGCAAGCTGCTCAAGGTGAGCAAGGTGAAGAAGGTAATCAAGACGACGATGTGGTAGATGCTGAATATGAAGAAGTGAATGATGACGATAAAAAGCAACAATAAACTAATCGCGTAACTGAAAAGTCAAAGTCAGGATTTTCTTGGCTTTGACTTTTTTCAGGTCGATACAGGTAAGAGAGAATCACTTCTCTTATCTTGCCTGTTTGACTTGTGAATGATAAGATATTCGTTATGGATTAAACTCGGGAGTGAGAAAAAATGAGCAAGAGAGACTTTTACGATGTACTTGGTGTAGAAAAAGGTGCATCTGAACCTGAAATAAAAAAAGCTTACCGTAAACTGGCTCGTAAATATCATCCGGACGTCAATAAAGAGGCGGATGCAGAGTCTAAATTCAAAGAAGTTAAAGAAGCGTATGACACGTTAAGTGATTCACAGAAGCGTGCTCACTATGATCAATTTGGCCATGCAGATCCAAACCAAGGCTTTGGCGGTCAAGGTGCCGGTGATTTCGGTGGCTTTAGTGATATCTTTGATATGTTCTTTGGCGGTGGTGGTAGACGAGATCCGAATGCTCCACGTCAAGGTTCAGATATGCAATACACAATGACTCTTGAATTCAAAGAAGCTGTTTTTGGAAAAGAGACAGACATTGAAATTCCAAGAGAAGAAACGTGCGACACGTGTGATGGTTCTGGAGCTAAAAAAGGGACTCATGCAGAGACTTGTCAACATTGTGGCGGTGCTGGGCAACTGAATGTAGAGCAAAATACTCCGTTTGGTCGCGTAGTAAACCGTCGAGTCTGTCACCATTGTGACGGTACCGGACAGTATATTAAGAATAAGTGTCGAACATGTGGCGGCCAAGGAAAAGTGAAAAAGCGCAAAAAAATTCATATCAAAATTCCAGCAGGTGTTGATACAGGACAGCAAATTCGCGTTGCAGGTCAAGGTGAACCAGGTGTGAACGGCGGTCCTTCTGGAGACTTGTTTGTTGTGTTTAACGTGGCCTCTCATGAATTCTTTAAACGAGATGGCGACGATATCTTTTGTGAGATGCCGATTACTTTTGTCCAGTCTGCATTAGGTGATGAAATTGAAGTGCCGACCTTAGAAGGTAAAGTGAAGCTGAAAGTACCTGCAGGAACTCAGACAGGAACTCATTTCCGTCTTCGTGGAAAAGGGGTACCAAATGTTCGTGGAATGGGTCAAGGTGATCAGCATATCCAAATGAAAGTCATCACACCTAAAAACTTATCTGAGCGTCAAAAAGAGCTATTGCGCGAATTCGCTGATATAAGCGGAAACGAAGCTCCTGATGAGCAAAGCGATAACTTTTTTGAAAAAGTGAAAAGAGCCTTTA
Source organism: Salipaludibacillus keqinensis (assembly GCF_003226325.1). Classification (GTDB taxonomy): domain Bacteria; phylum Bacillota; class Bacilli; order Bacillales; family Salisediminibacteriaceae; genus Salipaludibacillus; species Salipaludibacillus keqinensis. The sequence continues at coordinate 292,899 of NZ_PDOD01000001.1, forward strand.
AAAGTTTTGGTTAATCAATGAGAGATGAGGAGTTGGTTATATGAAATGGTCGGAAATTTGTATTCATACAACACAGGAAGCGGTAGAACCTGTCAGTCATATTTTGCACGAAGCAGGAGCTAGCGGGGTTGTCATTGAAGATCCAGACGATTTGCATCGCGATTGGGAAACGAAATTCGGTGAAATTTATGATCTTTCTCCAGACGATTATCCTGATGAAGGTGTCTTATTAAAGGCGTACCTTCCTGTGAACAGTTTCTTAGGTGAAGCGGTTGAAGAAGTGAAAGAGGCCATTAACCAACTCCTTGTTTATAATATTGATATCGGTCATAATCAAGTAACGGTAAGTGAAGTAAACGAAGAAGAATGGGCGACAGCTTGGAAGAAATACTACAAGCCAGTAAAGGTTTCCGATCATATTACAATTACACCAACGTGGGAAGAATATGAAGCAGTGCAAGAAGGGGAAATGATCATTGAGCTTGACCCAGGAATGGCTTTTGGTACAGGTACACACCCCACCACTGTTCTATGTATTCAATCATTAGAGCGCCATTTAGAAAAAGGTAAAACCGTTGTAGATGTTGGGACGGGGTCTGGCGTACTAAGTATTGCTGCCGCCAAATTGGGGGCCTCTCAAGTTGATGCATTAGACTTGGACGAAGTCGCAGTTAATTCTGCGAAATTGAATGTGAAGCTAAACAAAGTTCAAGACGTAGTGACGGTTCGTGAAAATAATCTGTTGGAGAACCTTGATGGTTCGCCAGATTTAATTGTAGCAAATATCTTAGCTGAAGTTATCATTCAGATGACAGAAGATGCTTTTCATTCGTTGAAGCCAGGGGGCAAGATTATTACATCTGGTATTATTCAAACGAAGAGAGAGATGGTCAAGGAAGCTTTGCTCTCGGCAGGTTTTATGATTACAGAAGTGGTTGAGATGGAAGACTGGTTAGCCGTCGTAGCCACGAAACCGGAGTAGTCGAAATCATGCAGCGATATTTTTTGAGTAAAGAAAGTTTCAAAGATAATGATGTAATAATTGAAGGTGAGGATTCAAAGCATATTACCCGTGTGATGAGAATGAGCACTGGAGACCACATCATATGTTGTGATAATGAGACAGCTTGTTATCTCTGTGAAATTCGTAATGTGTTGACTGATTCTGTGGAAGCGAAGGTAGTTAAGTCGTTAGATAAAGATTCGGAACTCCCTATTCAGGTTACGATTGCTCACGGTTTACCAAAAGGAGATAAGTTTGAACTTGTCATTCAAAAAGGAACTGAACTAGGTGCCGCTTCATTTATTCCATTTCAAGCGGAACGTTCGATTGTCAAATGGGATACGAAAAAAGAAAAGAAAAAATTGGATCGATGGAATAAAATTTCTAAAGAAGCAAGTGAACAATCACATCGTCATTATGTACCTCGTGTTTATGGAGCCCAGACGATAAAACAGTTGATACAACATTTCCACTCCTATTCTTATGTCATCCTTGCCTATGAAGAGGATGCGAAGAATGATGAGAAAAGTCGGTTTCATCAAACTCTTTCACAAATGAAGGAAAGCGATACTCTCCTTATTTTAGTAGGGCCTGAAGGAGGTTTTTCTGATCGGGAAGTGGAAATGATGGTTAAGGCAGGAGCAATCAGTTGCGCGCTAGGACCTAGAATTTTGAGGAGTGAAACGGCTCCACTATATGCGTTAGCAGCTATATCATATCATTTTGAATTGTTGGGGTGAGAATAATGCCAACGGTCGCTTTTCATACGTTAGGATGTAAAGTTAACCATTACGAAACAGAAGCTATTTGGCAGTTGTTTCAACAGGAAGGTTATGAAAAAACAGATTACGATCAGATCTCAGATGTCTATGTCATTAATACATGTACAGTAACAAACACAGGAGATAAAAAAAGCCGCCAAGTGATTCGCAGAGCGATTCGTAAAAATCCTGAGGCGGTTGTATGTGTAACAGGATGTTATGCCCAGACTTCTCCTGCAGAAGTAATGGCCATCCCGGGAGTTGATATCGTAGTTGGGACTCAAGATCGTCATAAATTATTGCCTTTTATTGAAGAATTTCAGAAAGAAAGAGAACCTATAAATGGTGTAGGAAACATCATGAAAGCACGAGTGTATGAAGAATTAGATGTTCCTTCATTCACAGATCGGACGAGGGCGTCGTTGAAGATTCAAGAAGGATGTAATAATTTCTGTACGTTCTGTATTATCCCTTGGGCCAGAGGATTAATGCGATCCAGAAAACCTTCTGATGTATTACAGCAAGCAGATCAACTGGTCGAAGCAGGGTATAAGGAAATCGTTTTAACTGGCATTCACACAGGTGGATACGGTGAAGATATGAAAGACTACAGTTTGGCAGATCTCTTAATAGACTTGGAAAAAATTGATGGGTTGAAAAGGATTCGCATTTCTTCCATTGAAGCAAGCCAAATTACCGATGAAGTGATCGATGCCATCAATCAGTCTGAGAAGGTTGTCCGTCATTTGCATGTTCCTTTACAATCAGGTTCTGATACGGTTTTAAAGCGAATGAGACGTAAGTACACGACAGATTTCTATAAAGAGAGAGTCGATCGATTGAAACAAACTTTATCGGGCCTTGCGGTTACCTCTGACGTCATTGTTGGCTTTCCTGGGGAGACAAATGAAGAATTCCAAGAAACCTTTGACTTCATTCGTGAGATCGGCTTTTCAGAATTACATGTATTTCCCTTTTCGAAACGAACAGGCACACCTGCCGCTCGAATGGAAGATCAGGTGGATGATTCCTTGAAAAATGAGCGAGTACACCGATTGATTGAGCTTTCAAATCAACAAGCGAAAGAATATGCTTCTCTATTTGAAGGAGAAGTGTTAGAAATGATTCCTGAAGAAGAAGATCAAGAAGATAGGGAACAGTTGATTGGATATACTGATAATTATATGAAAGTTAAAGTTCGTTTGAATTCATCCATGATCGGTGAGATTGTTAAAGTGAAAATTGATCAGGCTGGATATCCTTATAATAGAGGATCGTTTGTTAAAGTAGTAACGGATCAAAAACGTCAACTGGTTCACGAATAATCAGCGACAGAGTAGCACCTAGTAGGCGCTACTCTGTTTTTTTATGAATTTTTTCAATAAAATGAGCGAAAGGTCGTGCGAACGGGAGGACGATAATAGAGCATAAGATGTTAAATAGTAAAGCAGCATGTGCTAATTGCTGGGCTGGAGTCGTACTCGTTGCAGAAATAAATTCTGAAAACTGTGGGATAAAAGGATACAGTAAGAGGACCCCAGCTATATTTAGCCAAATGTGAGCATAAGCAGTAAGTTTAGCTTCACTTGAACCGCCGAAACTAGCAATCCAAGCTGTAATACATGTTCCAATGTTAGCCCCAAGGATAATCGAAATAGCAGCTTGTAATGTGAACATATTTTCGTTCATAAAGCTCATAGTCATCGCTGATACCGCTGAGCTAGATTGAATGATACTAGTAAGTATGATTCCTACACCAATACCAACCATATTGCTATCATTTGTAAACGTAAACCAGTCATAAACCGTTGGTATTGATGAGAGAGGATAAGCTAACATTTCAAACCCATGCATAGCTAAGATCATCATCGCTAATCCAAATAAAAGACAACCTACAGAAAAAGCCTTTTCTTTTTTTGAAAAGAGAAAAAGGACCCCTAAGACCAAGAAAGGAAGAATAAATGAAGATAAATCAAAAGCCAGTATTTCTAACGTCGCTACAGTTCCAATGTTAGCCCCAAGCATAATACCGACGGATGAATAAAAAGGAATCAGTTTTACAGATACTAAACCGACGGTAATAACCATGACTGCTGAACTACTCTGAAGCAAAGTAGCTGCGAAAGTCCCTATTAATAATCCTTTCCATGGCCGATCTACCAATCTAGTAATAAGTTGAGGCATAGAAGTATGGACACGAATAAGCAACCCATGTCTCATCACTGTCATCCCAAATAAAAACAAAGCCAGATATATAGCAAATAACGTCATCCAATCGCTCATATGCTCCCCCCTATAAACACTATATGGAGAGAGTGGGACAAGGATGACAAATTCATTAATTTCAAAAGAAAAGTTGACCATAACCTCCCATTCATATATAATCAATAAAGACATGCTTTTTGTACTTTGAGAACTTTTTATGTTTAGAAAGACCAAAGTCTTGTTTAGCATGTTTTGATTGGTTGTTCGGAGGGAGGGATACAGAATGGCAGAAACACGTGTACGTAAAAATGAATCCATCGATGCTGCTCTTCGTCGCTTCAAGAAAACTATGTCTAAAGAAGGTACGATAGCAGAAGTTAAGAAGCGGAAGCATTATGAGAAACCTAGCATTAAGCGTAAGAAGAAGTCAGAAGCGGCTCGTAAGCGTAAGTTCTAATTGAGAGGGTGGAAATTCCTTGAACATTCTTGATCAACTTAATCAAGATATGAAGGATGCAATGCGTAGCAGAGATAAGCAACGCCTCTCGGTCATTCGATCAGTGAAGTCTTCATTGCAGAATGAATCGATCAATAAGGGTCAGGAGCTTACCGATGATGAAATCTTGACGGTATTAAACCGTGAGATGAAACAGCGTAAAGAATCCCTCCATGAATTTGAACAAGCAGATCGCCAAGACCTTGTTATAAAAACTAATGCAGAAATTCAGGTATTGTCTGAATATATGCCATCACAACTATCTGATGAAGAACTCCGGCAAATCGTGCATGAAACGATTGAACAAGTGGGAGCACAATCCAAGTCAGATATGGGGAAAGTGATGGGAGCGATCATGCCTAAGGTTAAAGGTCGCGCCGATGGATCAGAAGTAAAACAGCTTGTCCATCAGTCATTATCTTAATCAATTGAACGCCTTGTCCTAGACAAGGCGTTTTTATTGTTGTCTTTTGAAGGCATTTCTAATGTATGCAGGGAAATAAGGATATTCAATTGGGAATTATACAGTTAATTTCCATTGTGTGTGACATCGAAGAATAAAATGTTTATACAAAGGGTAAGGGAAGGTGTATGAAGTTAAAAGGAGGAAAACAATGGATAAAAAATTATTTTATGTAACCTGGAAAACAGGGAGCGAACTTGAATTAATGCCAGTAAACGTAGATTCAAGAACAATTCAGTATGAAGTAGAAGTTGATGAAAAAGAACAACACAAACTGGAACATTTAATTTTAGCTGTAAATAAAAAAGATGTGATGCAAGAACACATTTTCGTTCGTCCTTTTGACGAGACGGCTGATGATATGGATAAAGAACAGTTAAAAGGTGAAGTGAGTGAATTGTTTCAACTCATTTATGAGTTGGGCACAGAAAAAACTAAAAAGTACTTCGATGATATGAGAGAACAGGAATAATAATTGAAAGAGCTACCCCATGTTATTAAGGGGAGCTCTTTTTACTGTTTTTTAATAGAAATTAAAGGTAAAATAATCATACAAGATAATTTTATTATTAAAAATGAAACTTTGCTTTTATTGAATCGTAATCTAATTACAGCAAATGTTGAATGCATCTTGAAAGGGGGTCGCGGGTTTGAAGAAAAACATTCGGATAATGCTTTACTCTTCTTTACTTGCCTTGGCATTTATATTATTTATTTCCATGCCACCACAACAGGCCAACAGTGATGGTTCAGGTGAACTCGTCTATTATATTCCTGTTGAGCAGGCAGTGGAGAGAGGATTAGAAGCGTTTTTAGCAAGGTCGATTGAGGCGGCAGAAGAAGAGGGCGCAGATCACATTGTTCTTGAAGTAAATACACCAGGCGGTTTTGTAGATGCCGCTGGAAACATTGCTAAGCTTGTGAGAGACGCTGAGGTACCTACAACGGCATTTATAGTAGGCGATGCCTTATCAGCAGGGGCCTATATAGCATTGAACGCTAATCAGATCGTTATGACGCCTGGGACTGAAATGGGGTCTGCGGCAGTCATCGATGGGTCGGGAAATGCTGCGGAAGACAAAGCGCAGTCTGCTTGGTTAGCAAGTTTGAGAAGTGCTGCTAATCTAAATGACAGAGATCCTCAATATGCTCTAGCTATGGCGGATGAAAGGATCGATCTTCCTGAATACGGAGCGGGTCAAGGGTCTTTATTAACTTTGACTAGTTCTGAAGCTCTTGAAGTAGGCTATGCCGAAGCGGTTGTGGATAACCGAGCAGAATTGCTTGAATTCCTAAACTTAGAAAACGCGACAGAAAGAGAGATGGAAGTAAGTTTTGCAGAACAAATTGCGCGTTTTGTCACCCATCCTATAGTCATACCGATTCTTCTTTCTATTGGAAGTTTAGGACTAGTGCTTGAATTGTATTCCCCAGGCTTTGGTATTCCGGGAATCATGGGAGCCTCAGCGTTATTTTTATACTTTTTTGGCCATTTAGTTGCGGGGTTTGCTGGATGGGAAACAATGATCTTGTTTGGAGTAGGAGCGATTCTGCTTCTGGTAGAGGTCTTCTCACCAAGTTTTGGCGTCTTTGGTATCATTGGGATCGGGGCGATGGTGGGAAGCTTGGTGATGAGTTCATACTCAACAGTGAATATTTTAGTATCTGTTTTGATAGCAGCGCTTGTAACAGCGGTAGCTTCTGTATTATTTTTTAAATATATTGGTTACTCAGGGCCCTTGAAACGAGTAATCTTAACAGATCAGACGAAAACGGAGCAAGGATACGTTTCTAACGCTAACAGAAGCGAATTTATTGGACAAATTGGGGAATCATTAACGATCCTTAGACCTTCAGGAACAGCGATTTTAAACAACGAACGACTTGACGTTGTGTCTGAGGGAGGATATATTGAACAAGGAAGGAAAGTTAAGGTTATTTCTGTCGCAGGTTCACGAATTGTCGTTCGTGAATTGAAAGAGGCAGAAGACCAGTTGAATCAGAAGAAGGAGGAAAACGAATGATTACAGAAGAAATTGGGTTACTGATAGTCATAGGACTTATCATTGTAGCAGTAGCAGTACTATTCACATTTGTTCCCGTAGCATTATGGATTTCAGCATGGGCTGCAGGAGTAAAAGTAGGGATTTTCCAATTAGTAGGGATGAGACTTCGTCGGGTAATTCCACATCGTGTCGTTAACCCGTTAATTAAAGCAGTAAAAGCAGGTCTTGAACTGAATACGAACAAACTTGAAGGGCATTACTTAGCAGGTGGTAACGTAGACCGTGTGGTTAACGCGTTAATCGCCGCTCAACGAGCTAACATTGATTTAACATTTGAACGTTGTGCAGCCATTGACTTAGCTGGTCGTGACGTACTTGAAGCTGTTCAAATGAGTGTAAACCCTAAAGTAATTGAAACACCTTTTATTGCAGGTGTTGCCATGGATGGTATTGAAGTGAAAGCGAAAGCTAGAATTACTGTTCGTGCTAACATTGACCGTTTAGTCGGTGGTGCAGGTGAAGAAACAATCATCGCTCGTGTAGGTGAAGGGATTGTATCAACGATTGGTTCTGCTAAAAATCACGCAGAAGTATTAGAAAATCCTGATATGATTTCTCAAACTGTTTTGAAAAAAGGATTAGATGCAGGAACGGCATTTGAAATCTTATCTATCGATATTGCCGATATTGATATTGGTAAGAACATCGGTGCTGGACTTCAAACAGATCAAGCGGAAGCAGATAAGAAAATTGCACAAGCAAAAGCCGAAGAACGTCGTGCAATGGCCGTAGCTCAAGAGCAAGAAATGAAGGCAAGAGTAGAAGAGATGCGTGCGAAAGTTGTTGAAGCCGAAGCGGAAGTTCCAATGGCTATGTCTGAAGCATTGCGTTCAGGGAACTTGGGTGTTATGGATTACATGAACTTTAACAATGTAAAAGCAGATACGGATATGCGCGATTCCATTGGAAAAGCAACAGATGACGGTGAAGATGATGGGACGAACCCAGGCGGATCTCGTCGATAAGAGATAAGACTGGAACATGAACCTGTTCCATCTAAAGAAAGGAGCGACCTGTAATGGAAGGTTTATTCAACTTGTTAATTGAATCTCCGCTCCTTATCTTTTTCATCATCGCTGCCATTTTGAGTTTCGTTCGAAGCCGTGGTGGAGACGACCAGGAAAAACAGTCAGGGAAACCTAGCAATCAAGGCAGACCTTCTCAGCAGAGACAGCCTCAACAAAGAAGCAGGACAGATCAAGACCGAGAGCAAGAGGTGGACTGGAGAGATATTTTTCGTCAGGAAGAACGTCCGACGCAGCCCCAACCTACGGTATACAGAACAGAGCGTTCTGAAGAAGCAAGAGAAAAGGCAGAGGCTGCTGTTGAATCACTTCCGAGAGATGCTGAAAAAGAGCTCAATAAATCTAATCGTGAGCTTCACGAACGATATGAGCGGATCCAAGAACGTAAGAAACAAGCAATGGATTTATCTGGAGAAATAGCTGGATCTCCAATTGCTCAAAAAGATCTAACTATGCAAAGAAAACCTAAAATCCGCCTGGACTTTAGTAATATATCCAGGGATGAAGCGGTTAAAGGTGTGATTTGGTCTGAGATTCTCGGGAAGCCTAAATCACGCAGAAAATAATACTATTTTACAGACATGCACTGGACTCAGTGCATGTCTTTTTTTATTTGCTTAGCCGAAAAGGTGGAAGAAGATGGATCATGTAGCTACATTACAGTAATTCGCGAGCCTGAAGTTTTTTTTCCAGTGATAGCTTTCCGAAATCATTCATACATATGAGTGGAGAGGGGGTTCGATATGAAACGAGTCCAAGCATGGATGAAGAAATGGATGGTAGATCATATGGACCTGCCGGCAGATGTGGTCATGGATTTACCTAGGTTAACAATGATCGGACAATTTCACTTATACATTGAAAATCACCAAGGGGTCCTCCGTTTTACTAACGAAGAGCTTAGGCTTTCATTAAGAGAAGGTCAGTTAGTTATCAAGGGAGAAGATTTCATACTCAAAACCATTTTACCTGAGGAAATTCTTCTTGAGGGAATGATTAGACACATATCCTATTACGATGAAAACAATAAAGAGTTGAAATAAACAGGGATGGTGAGAATTACTTATGAAAAATCAATGGTTACAAAGATCAACAGGGCATGTGAAAATACGAGTGACAGAAGCTTCGGCTGAAGATTTTATAAATGACTGCGCCAAAAGAGGTGTAGTTGTTTGGGGAATTACTTACGAAGAAGAGAAAATGTTCACTGCTCATATATTATTAACCGACCTTTCAAAACTTAAGAAAATGGCCAAGCACCTCCCTTGCCGTATCGTGTTTATTGAAAAAAGAGGAATTCCCTTTGTACTAAATAAATTATCTCGCCGGAAGGGAATGATTACAGGTTTTGCAGCGTTTTTGTTGTTTTTATTTGTTCTATCTCACATGGTTTGGGATATTGAAATAGAAGGAGCCTCGCCTGCCTTGGAACATGACTTAACGAATGCCATTCATGAGATGGGAATTACCAAAGGGAAACTGCAATATTTCCTTCCTTCTCCTGAAGAGATACAGCAAAAATTGACCAATGAAATAGATGAAATCACATGGGTGGGAGTAACGAAACAGGGATCTGCCTATCACTTTCAAATTGTTGAGAAGGAAATTGTCGAGGAAAAGCCTTCAAACATATCAGGACATTTAGTAGCCGCAAGAAAAGCTGTGATCCACGATTTATTTGTTGAAAAAGGAAAGCCTATGGTTACCCCAAATCAGGTTGTTGAGAAAGGAGATATTCTGGTCTCTGGTTTAATTGGTAAAGAAGACAACGCTAGGCAAATATCGGCGGAGGGAAGTGTCGTAGGAGAATTTTGGTATGAAGTGAACATGGACGTCCCACTAAACGTTATCATTGAAACCCTTACAGGGGAAGTGAATCGGAAGCACGGGATTATGATTGGAAAACTGTTTGTTCCAATATGGGGACTCAACGGCATTGAATCAGAACATATAGTGGAAGAAACATTCACAAAGAGGTGGGTGCCCTTCGGCTTTGCTCTTCCATTTGGCTATCGCTATGTAAATGAATATGAAATGAATGCAGTAAAGGAAGAAAGAATGAAAGAGGAGGCAGTTTCCATAGCTGTAAAAGAAAGCGAAAAAAGGCTACTACAACAATTTTCCAGCAGCGCTGAAGTTGTAGACGAAAAAGTTTTGCACCAGATCGTAGACGGTGGTAAAGTAAAGGTATCCTTACACTTACGGATTATTGATGAAATCGCGTTAAAACAACCGATTATCCAAGGAGACTGAGACGATTGATAGAAAATAAATTAACGATTGCGTTACCAATTCAAGGGTCTAATGAAGTACAAGCATTATTTGGTCCAAATGATAAACATTTACAAAGACTTGAAGAAACATTTTCTACGAAAATCCTGACTAGAGGTGAGGAAATAACGATTTTCGGTGAAGATGAGACGAACCACAAAATTCGAGATATCTTAGAAATGCTTTTGAAACTTATTCGAAATGGAATTTCAGTAAAAGAAAGAGATGTTCTTTATGCTGCCCAACTTGCTAATCGTGGATTATTGGATGAGATGACTGATTTATATGAAGATAAAATTACGGTTACTGCTAAGGGTAAACCAATACTCGCTAAAACTTTAGGGCAAAGACACTATGTTTCTGCTATCAGAAAAAATGATATTGTTTTTGGGATAGGTCCTGCGGGTACTGGTAAGACTTATTTAGCGGTAGTTCTAGCAGTACATGCTCTAAAAGAAGGCCAAGTAAAACGAATTGTTCTTACTAGACCTGCCGTTGAGGCCGGTGAGAGTTTAGGATTTTTGCCAGGCGATTTAAAGGAAAAGGTTGACCCTTATTTACGTCCCCTTTACGATGCCCTTCATGATGTATTAGGTGTAGAGCATACTGCACGTTTGATGGAACGAGGGACGATTGAAATTGCACCGCTAGCTTATATGCGCGGAAGGACTCTTGATGATTCGTTTGTTATATTAGACGAAGCACAAAATACCACATCTGAACAGATAAAAATGTTTCTAACGAGGCTGGGATTTGGTTCGAAAATGGTTGTTACAGGCGACTTGACCCAAATAGACTTACCACGGGGGAAGATGTCCGGATTGAAAGTCGCTTTGAATATTCTTAATAAAGTGGAGGGGATGGCTTTTATCCACCTTGAATCAGCCGATGTGGTGCGCCATACTCTTGTTCAACGTATTATTGATGCTTATGAGGTTGAAGACAGTCAAGGTAAATAACTTCATCTTCTTTAAGATCGAGACACTTTTTTTATTCTTCATAGGACAGATAAGAAATTTAATGAGGTGGGGGAATGGTGGCAAAGCGGTCATCGATTGATCATCAGTCGTGGTGGAAGAAACTGCAAAATCATCGATATATTCGGTTGTTTTTCTTTTTATTATTAGGAATCATTACATACAGCTTGTTAGTTTCAAATATTATCCCTGATACTCTAGAAGTGGAACAGGGAACCGTTTCAGATAATGATATACGTTCGCCATTAACGATTGAAAATAAAGCTGAAACGGAGCGATTAGAGCAAGAAGCTTTTGATGCAGTGGAACCGGTATATTCGATGAGATCCCGCTATTCCCAAAATCAAATTGAACGAATTCAAGATATCTTTCATTCAATTAAACAAGTTCGTGCTGAAGTGGCGGAACGTGAAGAAGAAATTGATACGATAACAGAAGGAAGCGAAGAGGAAGAGGAAACGAACAATCAAGAAGAATTAATCGAAGAATTCACTCTCGAAGAAAAAATCGATCGAACGCGCGAGTTGTTAACGGAACAAACAAATGATCACCTAGCGGATGAAACGTTGGAAACGTTATTAAGAGTGTCTCCTGAGGATTTACAAATAGCTCAGGAAACGACGACTAGTGCTGTCTATGATGTGATGACTGAAGAAATTGAAATGGCACAAGTGGATCAAGCTAAAGATGAAGTCGAACGACAAGTGGACATACAGTCGGTAAGTCCAACATTGACTAGAGCGATGAAGGAAATTTCAAGATTTGGTATTATGGCAAACTATATGATCGATGAAGAAGCTACAGTGGAAGCAAGAGAGCAAGCAGTTGAAATGGTTGAGCCGGTCATGCTCCGTGAAGGACACCTTATTGTTGAAGAAGGACAAGTTATCACATCGGATGTATATCAGCAGCTAGCTTTAGTAGGCTTAACTGAAGATATTAATGTCGTCTATCCTTACCTTGGGTTAGCGATTATAGTTATGTTATTAATGGGGATGCTAAGCTATTATTTAAATGATGCTAAAACGACGCTTCAGACTAATAATACACATTTATTAATGTATGGAGTGATTTACTCCGTTACGTTGGTATTGTTAAAGTTGGTTAGTATGATGCACGTGATCGATGTTGACGGGATTACTTATATAGCACCTGTTGCTATGGGAACAATTTTGATCACAACGCTGCTTCAGTCCAGAGTCGCTTTATTTACAAGTATGGTGTTTGCCATCGTGGCTAGTATAATGTTTAATAATCAAGCTCCTGGTGTAGTAGACTATTCTCATGGGATTTATGTATTTTTCAGTGGTGTTGCCGGGGTTTTCTTTTTAAATAAATCCCACCGTATAATAAGAATGCTACAAACAGGAATGTTTGTATCGCTCATTAATGTCTTAGTTGTATTGGCGATCATCTTATTGAAAAATGCTCAGTTTGGCTGGATTGAAATTGGATTGAACTTAGCTTTCGCAGCTATAGCAGGGTTTATAGCTGTTGTGTTAACGGTCGGACTTTTGCCATTTTTTGAAGCCGGCTTTGGCATATTGTCCACAACGAAATTAATTGAATTATCCAATCCTAATCATCCTCTTTTAAGAAAAATATTATTAGAGGCACCAGGCACGTATCATCATAGTGTGATCGTAGCTAATTTAGCTGAAGCGGCATGTGAATCCGTTGGAGCGAATGGATTATTAGCGAGAGTGGGAGCCTATTACCATGATATAGGTAAAACGAGGCGGCCTCATTTCTTCATTGAAAATCAAATGAAAATAGAGAATCCTCACGACACTATTTCGCCTAAATTAAGCAAAACAATCATTATTGCCCATCCTTACGATGGTGCAGAAATGTTAAAATCCTATAAAATCCCAAAAGAACTAATTGATATAGCGGAACAACATCATGGTACTACGTTATTGAAGTATTTTTATCACAAAGCAAAGCAAGAATCTGATGAGGTTATTTCAGAGAAGGATTTCAGATATCCTGGACCAAAAGCAACAAACAAAGAATCAGCAATTGTAGGAATTGCTGATTGTGTAGAAGCGGCAGTAAGGTCTATGCAGCATCCGACAAATGAGAAAATAGAAATGCTCGTGCGTAAGATTGTTACAGACCGATTAGAGGATGGCCAGTTTGATGAATGTGATTTAACATTGAAAGAACTTAATATGATTTCAACGTCTATGTGTGAAACGTTGCAAGGGACGTTTCATTCTCGAATTGAGTATCCTGAAGACGACCTACCTAAAGTGAAGGAGGAAACAAAATGAGTAACTATACAATTGATATTATAGACGAGACGGAAGCCCTATCAGCGGAGGAAAAAACATTAGTGTCCACTGTTTTGGAATCGGCTCTTGTTGAAGAAAAAGTGAGAGAAGAATCTGAACTTAGCGTAACGTTTGTAAGTGACGAGCGAATTAGAGAACTTAATAGGGATTATAGGGATAAAGATCAACCGACAGACGTATTATCGTTTGCGTTAAATGAGGATGAGGGAGAAATACTAAATGAGGGTATGCCTAATCTCATCGGAGACATTGTCATTTCCATTCCACGAGCGAAGGAACAAGCTAAGGACTATGGACATGATTTCAAGAGGGAACTATGCTTTCTAGCGGTCCACGGATTTCTTCATTTAATAGGCTATGATCACGAATCTGAAAAAAACGAAACAGCTATGTTTACAAAACAAGAGGAAATTTTAACTAAACATGGACTTGAAAAGTAAAAGTCCCTTTGTCTCGTGGACCCGCTTGAAAAAGAGCTTTTACTATGCATCAAAAGGAATTTACCACACGTGGAGATCTGAACAAAACTTTCGTATTCACATCGTTGTAGCTTTCTTCGTATTTATTGCTGCTCAGATCCTTCAGGTGCCCATTGTTGAACAAGCTATTTTGGCTGTTGTTATTGGTGCGGTAATTGGGATGGAATTAATTAATACAGCGCTAGAACACATGGTTGATTTAGTCGTTCAAACGTATGATGAACGAGCAAAAATAATAAAAGATGCTGCAGCAGGAGCAGTGTTTGTATTTGCATTGACTGCTGTTTTAGTAGGAAGCATGATTTTTATCCCGAGAGTACTAGAAATATTTTTATAAAACAAAAGTTTATCTTTGATAAGGATGATGAAACATGAAAATGGAAGAACTATTAGACCAAGCAAAAGAAGCCAGACAAAAAGCTTATGTACCTTATTCGAAATTTCAAGTAGGTGCGGCTTTATTATCAACTGATGGGACTGTGTACCAAGGTTGCAATATTGAAAATGCCGCTTACAGTATGTGTAATTGTGCTGAAAGAACGGCAATTTTCAAAGCTGTTTCAGAAGGGGTTCGTGAATTTAGTGCGATCGGTGTTGTTGCTGATACAGAGGGTCCTGTTTCGCCATGTGGTGCATGCAGACAAGTGATGTCAGAGCTCTTACAACCTGAAACAAAAGTTTATTTAACCAACCTTAAGGGAGATATTTCAGAGTGGACGGTAGCTGAGTTGCTCCCGGGAGCTTTTTCACCGGAGGATTTACATGAATAATGATCAGTTAAAGAAGTCGGGGTTTGTTGCATTGATTGGTCGGCCAAACGTAGGGAAATCTACGTTATTAAATCAAATCTTGGGACAAAAAATTGCAATTATGAGTGATAAGCCACAAACAACAAGAAATCGAATTCAAGGGGTTTATACAGAAGAACGAGGGCAAGTTGTTTTTATTGATACACCTGGTATTCATAAACCTAAGCACCGGCTTGGTGATTTTATGACCAGTATTGCCCAAACAACATTAAGAGAAGTGGATGTCATTTTATTTGTTGTTGATGCTAAAGAAGGAAAAGGACGAGGCGATGAATTTATCATTGAACGGCTAAAAAACATTAATACTCCAGTCTTTCTTATTTTAAATAAAATTGACGAAGTTCATCCAGATCAACTGTTACCACTTATTGAACAATACAGTAAATTATTATCTTTTACTGAAGTCATTCCTTTATCAGCTTTGCAAGGAAATAATGTACCTACGTTATTGGAACAGGTTTATAAATATTTAGAAGAAGGACCGCAATTTTATCCAGAGGACCAAGTAACTGATCATCCTGAACGTTTTTTAATGTCTGAGATGATCCGGGAGAAGGTGCTCCATTTAACACATGAAGAAGTACCTCATTCGATTGCTGTAGAAATTGAGCAAATTAAACGTCGTGATCATACGGATACGGTTTATGTCGGGGCAGTTGTTGTGGTGGAGCGTAATTCCCAAAAAGGAATTATTATTGGGAAACAAGGCAAGATGCTAAAAGAAATTGGCAAATTGGCTCGTGAAGACATCCAAAAAATTCTCGGTTCAAAAATTTTCTTGGAGATATGGGTAAAAGTAGAGAAGGACTGGCGTAACAAACCAAAATATTTACGTGAACTTGGTTACGATAAAGACGAGTATTAAAATATGCTCATAAATGTCAATTTTTCCTTGACATGAAAATGCTGATCGAGGTCATCATAACAGATAATGAATTAAGTAATTACGTCTGTTTAAGGAAAGGTGGAGTAACGGGATGCGGCAGTTATCTTGGCAAGTATTCTCCATGACAGGCAATGTTGAATCTTATTTGTTATTTAAAGAACTAGATCGTGATCGAGTGGATGAAGCTTCCGAAGAGGAGGAAGAAAATCCTCTTAAAGACCACGATTCAATCGTTCATTAATGACCTCTAGATCACCTTAGAATGCGGGTGATGAGTTGTTAGAGAAATTTGAAGGAATAATTATACGCACGACGAACTACGCTGAAACAAATAAAGTATTAACCATTTATTCTCGAGAACATGGAAAAATAGCTTTAATGGCTAGAGGAGCAAGGCGACCAAAAAGCCGCTTTGCTTCCAGTTCTCAACTGTTTATTTTTGGCACGTTCGTCTACCAAAAGTCGAGCGGTATAGGTACGCTGAATCAAGCAGACATTATTGATTCTTTTAGAGAAGTTAGAAGCGATCTTATGTTAACGGCTTACGCTGCTTATATAGTAGAATTGCTTGATAAACTAACGGAAGATAGGTCAAGCAACCCTTATTTATTTGAATTGCTGTACCAACTTCTTCATCATTTAAATGAAGGAGAGGACGGAGAAATCTTACTTAGAATCATGGAGACAAAAATGTTGACGTTCTCAGGTTCGGCCCCTACACTTCACCAATGTGCTAGATGTGGAAGTACAGAGTTACCGTTTAATTTTTCCTTGAAATTTGGTGGTGCAATCTGTCGAAGGTGTTTAGTAGAAGACACCTACCATCTGAAGGTCTCACCCGCAGTGATGAAGTTATTGCGTCTTTTCCAACAATTAAATCCTACTCGTATTGGCCAGATCTCTGTTAAGAAAGAAACAAAAGCGCAATTGAAGGAAGTTTTGGAAACTTATTATCAAGAACATGTAGGTGTTTATTTGAAATCTAAACGGTTTTTAGATCAAATGGATAAATATCTATGACGATCCATTGACATGTTCCTAGTTTTTAAGTAATATTTGAAAATAAGTAAATGTTATTAATGTATAATGCGTAGAAGGAAAGTAGTACTTATCCTCTTAATACAGTAGAGCGAGCTTAGGGTGGTGGAAGCTAAGTGTATTTACGGTAAGGAAGGCGTTCTGGAGCATCATTATTAAAGAGGTACGGCATTGTATTAGCTGTGCAAGTAGGGTGGAACCGCGGGTAACTCTCGTCCCTATGTCCAAGGAAATGGACATAGAGACGAGAGTTTTTTATTTGTTATCCATTTTCTTACTTTTACATCGTCGTTTACGTTACTGAGGTACTATTCAATGCATTGTAAAAGGTCATAGCTACATAGAAAATAAATGGAGGGATAAGAATGAATGTTCAAGAAATGATCTTAACTTTACAGAAGTTTTGGGGAGAACAAAATTGTTTGATTTTACAACCGTATGATGTGGAAAAAGGAGCGGGGACGATGAATCCTATGACGTTCTTGCGAAGCATAGGTCCAGAACCTTGGAATGTAGCTTATGTTGAACCTTCTAGAAGACCGTCAGATGGACGATATGGTGAAAATCCTAACCGGCTGTATCAGCATCATCAGTTCCAAGTAGTAATGAAACCTTCTCCAGACAACATTCAAGAATTGTATTTGAAAAGTTTACAGGAGTTAGGAATTAAACCGGAAGAACATGATATTCGATTTGTAGAAGATAACTGGGAAGCTCCGACTCTCGCAGCTTGGGGTCTAGGTTGGGAAGTATGGCTTGACGGAATGGAAATTACTCAGTTCACTTATTTCCAACAAGTGGGGGGATTGGATGCAAGCCCAGTTTCTGTAGAGATTACCTATGGAATTGAGAGGTTAGCTTCATATATTCAAGACAAAGAAAATGTATATGATCTTGAATGGGTAAATGGATTTACGTATGGCGACGTGTTTTTGCAAAATGAGTATGAGCAATCTAAATATGCATTTGAAGTTGCGGATCCTAAAATGTTATTTGATTTATTCGCTACGTATGAGAAGGAAGCGGGTAGAGCCTTGAAAGAGAATCTTGTCATTCCATCGTATGACTACGTATTAAAATGTTCTCACGTATTTAACTTATTAGATGCCCAAGGGGCCATTTCTGTGACAGAAAGAGCAGGCTACATTAGCCGGGTGAGAAACCTTGCCCGAGGTTGTGCTAAACAGTATTATCACATTAGAGAAGAGCTAGGGTTTCCGATGTTAAAGGTGAAGGAGGATACGAATCATGAGTAATCGTACGCTTTTATTAGAAATAGGATTAGAAGAAATGCCGGCAAGATTTGTGACAAATGCCATGAATCAGTTGAAGCAAAGAGTCGAGAAGTGGTTTGAAAGTCACCGATTATCTTATTCGAAAGTAGAAGCTTATTCTACACCTCGTAGACTAGCCGTCGTTGTTGATGGTCTAGTAGAAAAACAAGAGGATATGGAAGAAGAAGCGAAAGGGCCTTCTAAGAAAATTGCTATTGATGACGCTGGTGAGTGGTCCAAGGCAGCTCAGGGGTTCGCAAGAGGGCAAGGTGCCACAGTCAATGACCTTTATTTCAAAGAATTAAAAGGCGAAGAATATGTATTTCTAAAAAAGCATACCTCAGGTGAAGCTGTTCAATCTTTGCTTCCGGAATTGAAGGAAGTAATTTTAAGTATCCCTTTTCCAAAAAACATGAAGTGGGGTACAAATGACCTTCGTTTTGTAAGACCTGTAAAGTGGATTGTAGCATTATTTGGAGAAGAAGTTGTTCCATTTGATATAGCTGGTATCCATACGAATCGAGTGACTTACGGTCATCGTTTCCTTGGGTCAAAAGTTGAAGTAAAAGAAGCGGATCATTATGTTCAAACACTATTAAAAGAGTTTGTCATTGTTGATCCCCTAGAAAGAAAGAAAGCGATTCGTACGCAAATAGAGCGAATGGCTGAAGAAGAGAATTGGTCTATTTTTATTGATGAAGATTTGTTAGAAGAAGTGAATAATTTAGTAGAATATCCTACAGCACTTTACGGAAGTTTCGATGAGCGTTTTTTAACTGTCCCTGACGACGTGCTGATTACTTCAATGCGCGAGCATCAACGTTACTTTCCTGTTAAAAACGGTGCAGGAGAATTATTGCCCTATTTCGTAACAGTAAGAAATGGAGATCACCGCCATTTGGAGAATGTCCAAAAAGGAAATGAGAAAGTGTTACGAGCACGTTTAGCTGACTCAGAGTTTTTCTATCAAGAAGATTTACGGAAGAATTTTGCATCTCTTTTTGACCGGTTAGAGGCGATTGTTTATCACGAAGAATTGGGCTCTGTTGCGGATAAAGTCAGGCGCGTCAAAGACTTGGCTGTGAAATTAGCTGATAAAGCAGGCGCAACGGAAGTGGAGAAACAGCAGACGGAAAGAGCGGCTAGGCTCTCTAAAGTAGATCTTGTTACGCACATGGTAAATGAGTTTCCAGAGCTAGAAGGTCGAATGGGCGAAGAGTATGCTCTCAAAGCAGGTGAACATGTGAACGTTGCCCAAGCGATTCGTGAGCATTATTTACCTAAACAGTCAGGTGATCCTTTACCTCAATCATCTATTAGTGCTTATGTAGCGGTTGCCGATAAGCTTGATACACTTGTCACCAGTTTTGGGATTGGAAACATTCCTACAGGTTCCCAAGATCCTCACGGACTGCGTCGACAAACAGCAGGTATTCTGCAAATATTTTTATCTGAAGCTTGGAGTTTTGATTTGTTCACATGCATAGAAGAAGCAATCGACCTAGCGGCAGAACGAGATCTTTTGAAAAGAAGCAAACAAGAAATCATCCGTGATTTAACTGATTTTGTAAAACTGCGTTATAAGAGCATATTGCAAGATCAAGGAATTCGTTATGATGTTGTTGACGCAATATTAAAGACACAATTAGGGCGTGTAACAATCGTAGTGAGAAAAGGGAAGTTCCTAATGGAACAGCTCTCAACACCTTCGTTTAAAAATGATGTAGAAGCATTCAGCCGAGTGACAAATATTGCAAAGAAAGCTGAAGATAAGAAAGCGATGGTTGATAAAGGCCTGTTCCAAGAAAAGCAAGAGAAGGAATTGCAAACTCTTGCGGAGGAAAAACAGGACAAGCTACTTACGTTACTAAATGAAAGTCGTATTGAAGAAGCTTACGATGAATTGAAAAGTTTAGAACCAGCGATCCATGATTATTTTGATCATGTTATGGTTATGGCTGATGATCCTAAGGTTAAGCAAAATCGATTATCCCAAATGGTATTGGTCGCTAAAACGATCACTTCGTTTGCTGATTTTCAGACTATTGTATTCCATTCCTAGGGATAGATCCGTTTCGAGAATGATTTTTAATGTATAATAGGGATCATTAAATAGCTCTTTTAGAGTTCAATGGTATTTGGTGCCAAATCTTAAAAACCTTTTGTCTCTTCCTCTGCCACTCAGGTTTTAAACCGGTATTCGTTGAGGCAACTTGTAGCTTATCCGTAAGGTTATGTGCAAGATTGTGTTAAAGTCTATTGTTGATTTTACAGGAACGATTAGAAGAGTGAACATAATAGATATAGTTTGAGGCTGAAGTACGGAGGGTGAAGACATGGAACTGAATGTAAGACAGGAACGAATCATCGAAATAGTCAAAGAGAGCGGTCCCATTACTGGTGAGCAAATAGCAGAAAAACTCTCATTAACAAGAGCAACCCTTCGCCCGGACTTGGCGATCTTAACCATGTCCGGGTTTCTAGATGCCAGGCCGCGAGTTGGCTACTATTACACAGGGAAAACGGGAGGTCAGCTATTCAACGAACGTATGAAAAAGTTGACAGTAAAAGAATTTCAATCCATCCCAGTCGTAGTAAATGAATCAGCATCTGTTTATGATGCAATCTGCACTATGTTCCTAGAGGATGTTGGGACGTTGTTTGTCGTCAACAAACAAGCTCACTTAGTAGGCATTTTATCTAGGAAAGATTTATTACGGGCGAGTATGGGGAAACAAGACCTTGAAAGTGTTCCTATTAGCATTATTATGACGAGAATGCCTAATGTGACGACATGCAGTCCAAGTGATTCCATGTTAGAAGTGGCTAATAAACTGATAACAAAACAAATTGATGGGCTACCCGTTGTGAAAGAAGTAGAGGAAAATGGAGCGGTTTATCATGAAGTGATTGGCCGACTAACAAAGACAAACATCACAAAAGCATTTGTTTATTTAGCAAACGATGATATGCACAAATAATAGGAGGATTGGATAATGGCCTCAAAAAATTTTTCAATTGTATATGTCCTTTCAGATTCCGTAGGGGAAACGGCGGAATTAGTCGTTAAAGCTGCGCTAAGTCAATTCGATGAAGACAAAACAATTATTCGCCGCGTTCCATATGTAGATGATACAGAGACGGTGGATGATGTGATTGTTCAAGCGAAAGAGAATAATGGAATTATTGCGTTTACTGTTGTGCTGCCTAAGGTTAAGAATTACTTACTACAGGAAGCTCGTACAAATAACATTCCTGTCTATGATATTTTAACTCCACTCATTTCTATTATGGAAGACCGTTTGAATGTTGCATCAAGAAATGAATCAGGATTAATGCATACGTTAGATGAAGAGTATTTTCGTAAAGTTGAAGCAATAGAATTTGCAGTAAAGTATGATGATGGCCGAGATCCACGGGGAGTATTGCGAGCAGATGTTGTTCTTGTGGGTGTTTCAAGAACATCTAAGACTCCGCTGTCACAATACTTAGCTCATAAAAGTTTGAAAGTAGCAAACGTCCCCCTTGTTCCGGAAGTTGATCCGCCGGAAGAATTATTTTCTGTTCCTCCAGAGAAGGTTATTGGATTGAAAATTAGTCCGGAGAAACTGAACGGTATTCGAGCTGAACGACTAAAAGCGCTCGGTTTAAAAGAAGAAGCGAATTACGCAAAGTTGGACCGGATTGAAGAAGAATTAATTTACTCTGAAAAAGTAATGGAACGGATTGGCTGCAACGTCATAGATGTTTCTACGAAAGCAGTAGAAGAAACGGCGAATTTGATATTCCAAATGGTTAAAGGGAACAAAGGGTAACTTATCTAATACAAGTGATTCAAAAGGCTTTCAACAAGTCTTTTGAATCTTTTTTAATTTATGAGGTAAATATATAGCGGAAATGGTGATTATCCTTTATAATGAAATATTGTGACTTGAATTATTTCAATAAATTCATGCATAAACACAGTTAGAACAAATAAAATACAAATGTCAAGGTTTTTTCTCGTTTTTTTGGTAAAGATAGTAAGAGTTCATTTGTCACTTTCGTATTTCTTCCTAAAATACTATGGAAACGAACAAAATATGAAGAAAAAAAAGGATTCTTCAAAAGGATGTAGAATAAACAACATATGCAAATTAAAAATAACAGGATTTTTGTCGACGGAGCTGCTATTTTTCGAACAACTTGAAAAGGTTTTGTCTTATTAATTAGTGATTTAAAGGAAAGATGCCACGATCCTTTAGATAGAGGGAAAAAGGTTGGTGAGAGGCTTGAGTCAACGTATTCCCGAAGAAACAATTGAAAAGGTTAGACAAGCACTAGACATTGTTGACGTGATAAGCGAATATGTTCAATTGAAAAAGCAAGGAAGGAATTTCGTTGGCTTGTGTCCATTTCATGGAGAGAAAACACCCTCTTTCTCAGTTTCGCCTGACAAACAACTTTACCATTGTTTTGGTTGTGGAGCAGGCGGCAATGTGTTTTCTTTCGTCATGGAATCAGAAGGTATTAGTTTTATCGAATCGGTTGAGAAGTTAGCCGAAAGAACCAATGTCTCATTACCTGAATTAGATTCCAAAGCTAACGGAAAACCTGAAGTTAGTGATCAAATGAAGCGTTGGTTTCAAGGCCATGAGTTGGCAGCGAAACTTTATCATCATGTGCTCACTGTTTCCGATGAAGGTAGAGAGGCAAGGGAGTACCTGCGTAAAAGAGGATTCACGAAAGAAATGATCGATAAATTCCAAATTGGATATGCACCAAATTCCTGGGATTTCTTATCCAGTTTCTTAGATAAAAGATCTTTCTCTGCTGAAGAAATGTCTGAATGTGGATTATTAGGATTGCGTGACTTCGACAACAAGCCCTATGACCGCTTTCGTGGTCGGATTATGTTTCCTATATGGGATCGACGGGGAAATATGATTGCATTTGGAGGGCGAGTGATAAGTGATGGCCACCCTAAATATTTAAATAGTCCGGAATCAGAAGTTTTTAATAAGAGCGATGTGTTGTATTTTTTTCACAAAGCAAGGTCAGTAATGAGAAAGAAAAATGAAGCTGTTCTCTTTGAAGGTTATGTAGATGTTATATCAGCGTGGCGAGCGGGTATAGAGAACGGAGTGGCTAGTTTAGGTACTGCCTTAACCGAATCGCAAGCCAAAATGATTCGAAGAAATGCTGATAAGATTATTTTATGTTACGACTCAGATAATGCAGGTCTCAATGCAACGTATAAAAATGCTCAAATTCTAGAGAGCATCGGTGCGCAAGTTGTCATTGGAAAACTTCCTGAAGGTGACGACCCTCATGATTATATTCAACGACATGGAGCAGATCAATTTGTCCATGAAGTGATTTCACAACATATTACTTTCATGGCTTTCAAGTTTGATTATTTTCGAAGAGGTAAAAATCTTCAACACGAAGGGGATCGATTAAATTATATCGACCAAATACTTAAGGAAATAAGTCAGTTAAATAGAGCCATTGAAAGAGACTACTATCTTAGACAATTAGCTGAAGAGTTTTCATTATCATTAGAAGCATTGAAGCAAGAACAGTCCACTCTACTGCAAGCACAACAAAAAAAGCAAAAGCGTCAAATCCATCAAGCGGTTCAAGCAAAAACGTTGAAAGAAACAAAAAAGATGCTTACAGCCCACGAGAATGCAGAAAGAGAACTGATTGCTCTGATGCTACAATCTAGGCAAGTGGCAGAACAAGTTCAAAAGGAACTTGGCGGTGACTTTCATTATGATGATTACCAGGCGATAGCGGCACTTATCTATAGTTTTTATGGAGAAGGGTTTGAGCCTAATCCTTCTCATTTTATTGAACGGATTGATGATAGTCAACTTAGAAAGAAAGCTACTGAGCTTGCAATGAAGAAGGTGAATTCAGACCTTTCTGAGCAAGTGTTGAACGACTATTTAAAACAAATACGTCAATTTCCGAAAAGAAAAGAAATTGAGCAATTGAAGATAAAGCAAAAACAAGCAGAAGAAGCTTCTGATTTTAATGAGGCAGCGAAAATTGCAAAGCTTGTACTTAAGTTGAACCTAGAGTTGAAAAAACAGTAAAACCAACGATTCGGATATTGTTGTGAACTATAGGAAGGAGGGGTCGTATGGCTGAGAAACCAATTCGCCCAATGGCGGAAGGTGATTTAACCATCGATCAGGTGAAAGAACAGTTAGTTGAGGCGGGGAAGAAAAGAGGCACATTAACCTATGCAGAAATTACAGAGAGGTTAGGTGCGTTCGATCAAGACTCCGATCAAATGGATGAGTTCTTTGAATATCTTGGTGAACAAGGTGTAGAAATATTAAATGATAATGAGGCTGTTCCTAGCATTCAACAAGTGGAAAAGGAATCTTCGTTCGATCTCAATGATTTAAGTGTACCTCCAGGTATTAAGATCAATGACCCTGTTCGGATGTATCTTAAAGAGATCGGTCGTGTCCCTTTACTTTCTGCTACAGAAGAGATAGATCTTGCTAAAAAGATCGAAGATGGAGACGAAGAAGCTAAACGTCGTTTAGCTGAAGCCAATCTTCGACTAGTTGTAAGTATTGCGAAACGCTATGTAGGACGCGGTATGCTATTTCTTGACTTGATTCAAGAAGGAAATATGGGTCTAATTAAAGCCGTTGAGAAATTTGATTACAACAAAGGATATAAATTCAGCACCTACGCCACATGGTGGATTCGCCAAGCGATCACTCGTGCCATTGCTGACCAAGCAAGAACGATTCGTATTCCGGTTCATATGGTTGAAACGATAAATAAATTAATCCGTGTTCAGCGCCAACTATTACAAGACCTTGGTCGAGAACCGACACCTGAAGAAGTGTCGAAAGAGATGGAGCTCACACCTGACAAAGTAAGAGAAATCTTGAAGATTGCTCAAGAGCCAGTATCGTTGGAAACGCCAATCGGTGAAGAAGATGACTCTCATTTAGGTGACTTTATCGAAGACCAAGAAGCATTAGCGCCTTCAGATGCTGCCGCTTATGAACTTTTAAAAGAGCAGCTTGAAGACGTATTGGATACGTTAACTGACCGTGAAGAAAATGTATTACGTCTTCGCTTTGGATTAGATGATGGTCGAACACGGACATTAGAAGAAGTAGGGAAAGTGTTCGGAGTAACAAGAGAAAGAATTCGTCAGATTGAGGCAAAGGCATTACGCAAGTTGCGTCACCCAAGCCGAAGTAAACGTCTGAAAGACTTCCTTGAATAAAGAAGTTTGCAAGAAGCCATAAAGAAGGGAGAAAAGTCACATCTCCTATCTTTATGGCTTTTTATTTGTTTTTGCAGGTATATTTTTAAGCCTTAATAAAAGAGAGACTTCACAATGTATAAGGTATGTACGATATAATAAGAAAGGTTTTGGTTAATAAATCTGTACTAGGAAATGATTTTATCATGAAAGGTGATTTTATGGACGAGCGTAAGAGGATCATCGTTAATGAGATAAAGAAATGGCAGAAAAACAAATTACTGCCTGAAACATACTGTCAATTTCTGCTGAGCTTATATTCAGAAGGAAATAATGAAGGAAGAGGAGAAAACTTCAAAGGGAATTCATATTCTCCTCACATAAAAAAAGCAATAGTAAGTTTTGCTATGATTTTGATCCTGTTTATTACCATTTTATTTGTTATATATTTTACACAGTTCTCACCAGCTTCACAGGTTGGAGTGCTAGTGGGCTTTCTAGGAATAAGTCTTATTGCAGCATTTTATTATAACCGTCATAAGTCTCCTTTCGCTCATGTCTATGTCATTTTGTCATCCTTTATCTCATTTATCATTACGATTGCAGCAGCCGATCTGTTTTTTCCCGATGAAAGCTCTTATTTAGCTGTGGCCATTGTTCTGTTATGCTTGAGTTGGATTGTCAGTGGTTGGCGATATCGGTATCATTATTTATATATTGCAGGGGGAACGGGGATTCTTCTTTTCATCGGACTATTCTTGGTTGATCGAATATTATTTTATTATTAGCTCTCTTAAAAAACAAGATAAACTAACAGGCTATCAACGTTTATTTTCGAGGTAGCTATTAAGAAAGGAGATATACTGGTGAATATTATTGCTCATAGAGGAAACAAACGTTATACTCCGGAGAACACGATGGCTGCGTTTATGTCAGCAGCGACTTACCCTATAGATGGGATTGAGTTTGATTTACAATGGACAAAGGATCAGATTCCTGTGGTCATCCATGACCCAACAATTGACAGAACGACGAATGGCCGGGGAAAGGTAAGTTCGTTTACATTACAAGAACTTAAACAATTTGATGCCGGCAGTTCATTTGATCCTTCTTTTAGAGGGGAAAAGATTCCATCCTTTTCTGAAGTTCTTCATTGGGCTAAACCATTAAACTTGGATCTTCACGTGGAATTAAAGCAGCAAATGAATCAAGCCTCCTTGTTTGTGGAAAGCTGTCTATATGAGATAGAGAAGCATGGTTTAGCAGATCGAATTGTTATATCAACATTTTATCATCCATACATTTCGGAAATTAAGAGACAAAACTCTGCAATAAAAACCGCTTTGCTTACTAAGACGCCTATGTTTAGGGGCACAAAATATGCAAATAAAGTTCAAGCAGATGGGATCCATATTAGGCATAGTTTTCAAGCGACAAGATACTATCGCAAATGGAGCAAGGAAGGTGTACCTGTTCGGGTTTACCGTGTTCATCGAATAAGAGATGCAAAGACATGCGAACGTTTAAACGTAGACTCGATCATTACAAATGATCCACGTTTAATGACGGACACTTTCCGTTCTTCTTAACATTTTAAAGGCGGTTATAGCATATTAATACTTTTCTATTGAATCATTTTAATATACAATATAATAGAGCTTTGCAATGTGAAAGCGTTGGGGATTTATTATCTTAGAGAAACAATAAGGGAGGTACATATTTATGAGAGGGAAACCCCTTTACCCTTTTGCTCTGACAGCCATCTTGGGGATTGGCTTAATTATCGTTTTATCCTTTGTTGGGATCAATATTGGTCCTGATTCAGCATCAGAAAACGGTGAAGAAAATGGCGAAGAGCAAGAATTTGACGATCCAATTGAACTTGGTGAGCACATTTATGAAGGACAATGTGCATCTTGTCACGGAGGCGACTTAGATGGCGGTTCTGGCCCGGCTTTAGATGGCGGCAATTATTCTGAAGAAGACATTTTAACGGCTATTTCAGAAGGTCCTGGAAATATGCCTGCAGGGTTAGTCAGTGGAGAAGAAGCAGAAGCTGTCGCTGAATTTATTTTAGCAGAAAATGAATAAACTTAAGTGAGAGAAGGATCTATGTATCCTTCTTTTTCTAATATAGAAAAGAAATATAGGTGAACGAAATGAATGATGAAAAATTATCTATGAGATTAGAAAAAGTTGCAACATTTGTTAGAAGTGGATCTGTAGTGGCGGATATCGGATCGGACCATGCTTATTTACCGATCTATTTAGTTAAGAAGGGAATAGTCCCCCGTGCTATTGCTGGTGAAGTAAATGAAGGTCCTCTTTCATCTGCTAAAGAACAAATTAAATACAATGACTTAAATCATGTGATAACAGCCAAACTTGGTAATGGTTTAGCTGTAATACAAGATGAAAGTGTAAATACCGTCGTCATTGCAGGGATGGGTGGTCCACTCATTGCCGACATTTTAGAAAATGGAAAACCTCAACTCGAAGGAGTAGAGCGACTAATTTTACAACCTAATGTTGCGGCAGATCATGTCAGACGTTGGTTATTTAATAATGGCTGGTCGTTGATTGATGAAGCTATTCTTGACGAAGGGGATCATGTCTATGAAATCCTCGTTGCTGAAAGTGGCGATGCAAAGGAAAGCTATAGCGATGATCTTGAGAAAGAACTTTGGATGGGACCTCACTTATTAAGAAACAAAAATTCGGCTTTTAATAAAAAATGGAATAGGGAATGGAATCAATTAGAGAAAGTATATGACCAATTAAAGCAAGCAAACGATCAAAAGAAGCTTTCAAAAAAAACAAAGGACATTCAGCAAAAGTTATCTTGGCTTAAGGAGGAACTATCTTGAAACAGGCAAACGGACAAGCGATTATTCAAGCTTTTGAACAATTTTCTCCAAAGTCTTTGGCAGTAGAAGGTGATAAAGTAGGTTTACAGGTTGGTACGCTAAACAAAAAAATCAACAAAGTAATGATTGCCTTAGACGTATTGGAGCCCGTAGTAGATGAGGCGATTGAAAAAGGTGTGGACTTGATTATTGCTCACCACCCGATTATTTTCAAACCGATCAAAGCCCTTCGAACAGATCAAACCTATGGGAGAACGATTGAAAAATTAATTAAACACGATATTACTGTTTATGCTGCTCATACAAATTTAGATGTAGCCTCTGGTGGAGTGAACGACATGATGGCAGAAGCACTTGAATTAGAAGAAGTAGACATATTAGTAGAAACGGGACAAGATCCTTTGAAAAAGCTCGTGGTTTTTGTGCCGGAAGAACAGGCCAGTGATGTGAGAGAAGCAATTGGTTCTGTTGGTGCGGGATTCATAGGGAATTACAGCCATTGTAGCTTTACTTCACAAGGGATGGGAGCATTCAAACCTGAAGAAGGAACAGATCCGTTTATTGGAAAGCAAGGTGAAATGGAATACGTAGATGAAGTGAAAGTTGAAACGGTGTTTCATGAATCAATAGAAAAGCAAGTGATTCGTGCTATGATGGATGCTCATCCATATGAAGAAGTGGCTTATGATTTATATGAGATGGCATCATCAGGAAAGCCTTTTGGTCTCGGTAGAATTGGTTATGTTAAAGAAGAACTGACCTTGGACCAATTTGCGAACAAAGTGAAACAAGCTTTCGACGTAAAAGGTGTACGTGTCGTAGGGGACGGGAAACGTATAATCAGAAAAGTAGCGCTACTTGGTGGGGATGGGAATAAATATGCATTTACTGCGCTTCATAAAGGAGCTGACGTTTATGTGACAGGAGATCTCTACTATCACGTAGCCCATGATGCCATGATGGAAGGATTGTCCATGATTGACCCTGGACACAATGTTGAAAAGATTATGAAAGAAGGAGTTCGACGGAAAATGAAATCCTTTGTCGAGGATAAAAAATATTCGACAGAAGTGATTGTTTCTGAAGTTCACACGGATCCGTTTAGGTTCTTGTAGAAATGGATCATAAGTTAAAAAAAGAGGGCCCTGATTTTATAAAATCAGGGCCCTCTTTGCTCTAGTCAAAGGTTGTTCTTTTACTTAGGTCTTGATCGTTTTTTTCTTGTTGATTTTAGGAAGAATCTTTGTTAGCTTTACTGTGCTCGTCGTATCCCAACTATGAGGATCGTCTTCATCAAATTTATCTAAAAAGGCGATCACTTCTTTTGTTATAGGTGTTGGCGTACTAGCTCCAGAGGTGACGGCAACTTTAGTAATACCTTTGAGCCATTCTAAATTTAGTTCATTTACATTACTAATTCTGTAAGATGGTGTTCCTGCAATTTCTTGGGATACTTGTGTTAGACGGTTCGAGTTATTACTTTTAGGATCACCCACCACTATAAGGAGATCAGCTTTCCCTGCTTGTTCAGCTACAGCTTCTTGACGCACTTGTGTAGCCATGCAAATTTCATTATGAACTTCTGCTTGTGGGTATTTTTTCAATGCTTTATTAATAATCGTGGAAACATCCCACTGACTCATTGTTGTTTGGTTCGTGATCAGAATTTTGTCGCTTTGTAAGGTAAGTGCTGCTACATCTTTCTCCGACTCTACAAGATGAACAACGTCAGGGGCTACTCCAATCGCTCCTTCAGGTTCCGGATGCCCTTTTTTTCCTATATAGATAAACTCATAACCTTCGTCTTTCTTATCACGAATAAGATCGTGGGTGACGGTTACATCGGGACATGTAGCATCTACAGTTGTCAGCCCTTTTTGCTTTGCTAAATTTCTTACTTCCGGTGAAACTCCGTGAGCAGTGAAAATAACCGTTCCTTTATCGACTTGTTTCAATATTTCCAAGCGGTTAGGTCCATCTAGGGTGATAATACCATCTTCTTCAAAAGCTTCGGTAACATGTTTATTATGAACAATCATGCCAAGTATATATATAGGGCGAGGCAGTTCCAAGTTAGCCGCTGCCTGCTTGGCTAGTACCATCGCATCAACCACCCCGTAACAATAACCTCTTGGGGATATTTTAATTACTTCCATTGTGATCCTCCTAACGAATAACACATTCTTATTAAACCTTGCACGCTAAAAAATCATTAATACAGAAATATGAATACAAATTTATTATAAAGGTTGTGGAACGGAATGACAATCAAAGGAGATAGTCATAAAAGAATTTGCACATGACCCATACAGAAAGGCGGATTCCTGTGTTAGGAACCCGCCGTAAGAAATATTTATGCTCCGTGAGCGTTTTCTTCAATAAAGCTCATCGCTTCCTCTTCACTCATTTCGTTAACGAGAACAAGTTCACTGATAATAAACTGTTTAGCTCTATCTAAATTTTTTCTGTCTTCCATATGCAGTCCATTATTCCGTTCGCCTTGTTTTGAAGTTAAATTGGCAATAACACTGGCTGCGTCCAAGATACAACCTGATTTAAGTAATGTCTCGTTCTCTTTGGAGTAAGGTCGAGCTGCTTCTTTTTTCTCAGGAACTTCACTTGTTTTAAGTGCATTGGCTACCTCTTCAAGCTGGTTACTTTCTATAATCTTTCGTAACCCAGACTCTTTGATCCTGTTTTCAGGAAGCATAAGTGTGACGTGGTTTAGCGGAAAGTAAACGACATAATAGATAAGTTTTTCTCCCAATATATCCTTTTCTTCCATATCTTTAATTGTTCCAGCCCCATGATAAGGGTAAACGACACTGTCTCCCACATTAAACATAGACATTCCTCCAATGCAATAGTATCTCTAGTATAACACAAATGTAAATAAATTTAAAATTTTACTATGTTATGAGTGAATAGTCAATGGAAATAAGAGAAAACCTCTTTATTATTAGAGGTTTTAATGGACTATATATATAATTTCGGTTTAGGAACAGTATTTGGAATGTTTTTCTTTTTGATACGCTTTTTTTGAGGTTGAGCCGATTTCTTTTTAACAGAGGGCGCAGGACTAGTTTTAGTCTTGGGTTGCTCTGTTTGTTTTTCAGGAGGTTGCTCTGTGACAGTCTTTTCTTCTTCCTCCTCATTAGCAGAAGAGGTTTTTAAAATCTGAAGAATTTGCGGAAGTGATTTTAATAATGGTCCGTATTGTTGAACAATTGGACCGACTGTTTGCACCGTTTGGATAACTTTCTGCGCATTTTGGACCATTCCGAATACTTGGCCCATGTTAAGCCCCTGTCCGGAAGCGATCGAACTCATGGAATTTGCAGTATTTGCAACAGCTGCATTACCACCAAATAATCTAGACAGAAATCCAACACCTTGCCCTCCTGGTGACTGAAAAGACTGGGCCATCTGAGTTGTAGGTGGGACACCGTGAAAATAGCTATTCGCTGGAGGAGGTGGATAATGTGATGGGAAAGGGCGTGGTCCGAACATAGTGTGATCATCCTTTCATACATGATCTTCTCATTAATTATATGCAAGCAATATGGAAGGTGTATGGGCTTATGAGTGGTTTTTACGATAATTGCAGGGAATATTAAGATCAACTAGCGTTGGCTTCTACATTCATGATAAAATATAACATTAGAGTCCAATGATTCGTCTAACAGAAAGAAGGAAAAAATATGAAGCATAATTTCGATCGATTTCAATTAAAACCCTTTTTAATTGATTCATTAACAAAAGAAGGAATCTCATTACCTACGGATATTCAAGAAAGGTTAATACCAGCTATTAAAAATGGACAAGATGTGATTGGCCGATCTCAAACTGGAACGGGAAAAACGCTAGCATTCTTGCTTCCCATACTTAATCGAGTAGAACCTGAGCGTAAAGCGACACAATTTATAATTACAGCACCTACAAGGGAACTAGCCTCACAACTTTTTGAAGTATGTAAATCATACATCGTTCATCACGAAGGTGAAGATGCCATCACGGCTCAGTTAGTTACGGGCGGAACCGATCGGTTAAGAATGATTGAGAGAGTTCAGCATCAACCGAATATTATTATTGGAACACCTGGTAGAATTTTAGACATGTTAAACCAACAGGCGTTAAAGCCTGCTTCAGTAGAAGCGTTTGTAGTGGATGAAGCGGATCAAATGCTTGATATGGGATTTCTTGAAGAAGTAGATAAGATTGCTGCAAGGATGAATGATGACTTGCAAATGCTTGTTTTCTCAGCTACAATCCCAGAGAAATTAAAACCTTTTTTACGCAAGTACATGAAGAACCCTAAACAAGTAGAAGTTGAAGCTAAAGGGGCCTCACCGAAAAATATGCACCATTGGCTTATTCCTGACCGGGATCGGAATCGAAAAGACATCCTTGTAAACATGACAAAAGTGCTGAATCCTTTCTTAGCGATTGTCTTCACAAACACGAAAGAATCAGCTGATGAAGTGTTTCGAGTGTTACAAGAAGAAGGATTAAATGTAGACTGTATTCATGGCGGGATGTCTCCGCGACATCGGAAAAAAGTCTTGAAAAAACTTCAAGAGGCAGAGCTCCAGTATTTAGTTGCAACAGATTTAGTTGCCCGGGGAATTGATGTGAAAGGGATCAGTCACATCATTAATTTCGAGATACCAAGAGAATTAGAGTATTATATTCACCGGGTTGGACGGACAGCCCGTGCAGGCTGGGATGGAATAGCGATGACCCTTTATGGCCGTTCTGATCAGCAAAGTATTGAAAAATTGGAAAAGCAAGGGGTTTCCTTTCAATATAAAGAGCTGAAAAAAGGAGATTGGGTGACGATTGATAAGCGCACTTCCCAATCATTTAAAACAAACCAGTTGCCAGAAGGTATGACTAATAAAACAAAAAAACCTAAAAAGGTCAAGCCTGGTTATAAAAAGAAAGCTAAGAGAGAAATGGAACAAAAAGCTACCCGCCAACGAAGGTTAAATAAAAGAAAAGGGTAGATCTGCTAAAGAAGAAATAGGGGGAGGAACGATTCATGTTATTAGGGTCCCATGTCTCAATGAGTGGAAAAAAGATGTTATTAGCAGCTAGTGAAGAAGCGGCATCATACGGGGCAACTACATTTATGATTTACACGGGTGCTCCGCAAAACACTAGACGAAAAGCGATTGAAGATTTAAATATCACCGATGGGCAATCGCATATGGTGTCGAATAACATTTCTAATGTTGTGGTACATGCACCATATATCATCAATATTGCTAATACGACAAAACCAGAAACTTTCCAATTAGGGGTGGATTTCCTGAAAAGTGAAATCGATCGGACAGAAGCCCTTGGTGCTAAACAGATTGTCCTACACCCAGGCGCTCATGTAGGAGCGGGTGTTGAAAAAGGGATTGCCAAAATTGTAGAAGGGCTAAATGAAGTAATCGATCCCAGTCAGGACGTTCAAATTGCTTTGGAAACAATGGCAGGTAAAGGTTCTGAATGTGGACGTTCTTTTGAAGAGTTAGCTGAGATTATTTCAGGGGTGAAACATAACCAAAAATTGTCGGTTTGTTTTGATACGTGTCACGTTCATGATTCAGGGTATGACATTGTGGAAAAGCTAGATGATGTATTGGAAGAGTTTGATAAAATTGTTGGTTTAGATAAAATTAAAGTTCTACACGTCAATGACAGCAAGAATGAATGTGGGGCAAAAAAAGATCGGCATGAAAATATCGGCTTCGGTCACATTGGATTTGAAGCGATCGATCGGATCTTATATCATGAAACCTTTTCAAAAATACCTAAAATTTTAGAGACACCTTATGTTGGAACAGATAAGAAAAATAAAAAACCACCTTATGGAAAAGAGATTGCTATGCTTAAGAAGCGAGTTTTCAATGAGTCACTAAAAGACGAGCTTTTAAGTGATCAATATTAATTGATAGGGGCTGTCTCATAAGTCGATAAAGAATCGACTTATGGGCAGCCCTTTTTATTATGTGATGGCTACCCCCAAAAAACGTTGATAGCTTGTTCCTTGATCGAGTAATAAGGAAGACTTTCTCTCCATTCATGCTAATGAATCCTCAAGCTTAGTCGACAAAATCGACTTGGAGGACCTTGTCTTGATTCACTCATTCTTACTCAAGGTATATCTATTCGATTATTCTAAATAAGATTCGTACGGTTTTAATAACTGAAAAGCTTTATCATAATGAGACGGAAACTCTAATTCTAATTGTTTTTTTATTTCGGTTACTCTTTTTTTATCAGCAATGTCAAAAGGCTTCTCTTGGATAATCGATAGAATATGCCGAGCTTCTTTAACGGTCAAGGACATGCCTTCTTTATGACTTAGTTTAATTAGTTCTTTCAACGTGAGTTGGCGAACTTTTTGGTTAATAAGTTCTCGTATGACCGGATTCATTTTTTTCCTCCTTTCAACGATGTTTTAATATATGTGAAATTATGAAAAATGTGTCAATGTAGTGTATACTAATGGATGGACTAGGTGATTCATTTCTAAACGAAATTTGAAGATGATTAAGGAGACCTTTCATATGAAGAAAGTAAACGAATGGCCAATTTATCTAGAAATGATTTACTTATCATCTGACTTCTGTATGGTTCTAAATGAAGATTTAGAGATCGAGGAAGTCATCACTGAAGATCAACAATTAAGAATGGCACTTGAACATCCATTTCAATCGTTTGCTCCTAATCCAGCGTTTGAAAATTTTATTTATTCAATCGTAAAGAATTCGATATCAACAACTAAACAAATCTTCACTATTGAGAAGCACAATTCATACCAATGTAAAGGCAAAAAAGTTGAAGATAAGATCGTAATATTAGGAAAAAAGTGTGCTTCAGTTATCCAAAAAAGAGACGGTATCCTTGATAACTTGCCCATCCCTGCTATGTTAATCGACATAGACGGCAAGATTGTAAAATTTAATAGTCATCTGCAAAATCTACATTCACGACTTGATATTCCCGAGAATTTATTGGATCCGTTAGTTACCTCCCAGTGGAGTCACCCTGTTTTCAAAGAATATTTTCACGTATTCCAACAATTACTTGAAAGCAAACAAACCGTAACTAGAGAGTATCGGACTGAAGAGGTTCGACTAAAATTACAAGGGGTCGTTGACGGGAATCATTATGTAATCATGATGAAAGATGAAAGCTTTCAAAGAAGATTTGAGCAACTATTGTCTTATCAGCAACAAATGCAAGCTGTCTCTCAAATTGCGGCAGGCGTTGCCCATGAATTAAGAAATCCTTTATCAGTGATCAAGGGATTTGTTCAACTTTCGAAGTATTCAAACAACCTAGATAAATACTATGATACAATTTATTCTGAAATCGACAGGATGAATAAGATTATTGAAGATTTTCTATCAATATCAAGGAAAAAAATAGACAAACGCTACATTCATCCAGCTGAATTGGTTGAATCAATGTTGGTTATTTTTCGGTCGGAGTGTATTCTTCATGACGTTGAATTTATTTATAAGCTAGGCAATTGCGAAGGTTATTTATATGTAAACGAGCAAATGCTAAAGCAAGTATTAATAAATATCATGCGAAATTCAATTGAAGCTTATGAAGGTCAGAAACGAAATCGAACCTTTAATCTGCAGACGTTTATTGAAGATGGATTTTATGTCATTCAATTAAAAGATAATGGTCCTGGAATTGCACCGGAATTGTTCGAAAAAATAAATGAGCCTTTCTTTACCACCAAGGAGAAAGGAACGGGTATAGGAATTCCATTAGCAAGGCAAATTATAGAAGAGCATAAAGGCAAATTTATCATTGATAGTACTTACGGAAAAGGCACACTTATTTCAATCCAATTGCCGCTGGAAAATAAGCCTCCATTGTAATCAAAAGTCCATGAACTCATGGGCTTTTTTTTTAGTTATTTACACTTATGAATGGACTTTCTAATGATTGAAAGTTTGAAACAGATGCATTATAATAATAAGTGAAATAAAAAGTTTCCCTAAGTAAACTTTTTGAATATAATACAACTTTTTATAGTGTGAGCACAATCATTGTGCAGGCGCATATGATACAGCACGAATAAGTGATGGAAGTACAATCTAGAAAAGGAAGGGGTGTTCTAGAAATGGCAGAACAATTTGTTAACGTAGATAATTTATCTGTTCATTATTATGGCCAAACAGCCATTCGGGATATATCGTTTAGTATGAAGAAAGGAACAATTGTAGGGGTAATTGGTCCCAACGGAGCAGGTAAGTCAACTTTAATGAAGGCCATGCTCGGACTGGAGAAATTCGGAGGACGCGTTTCTTTTTTTGGGAATAACATCAATAATATGAGAAAAAAAATTGCTTATGTTCCCCAGAGAAATTCAATTGATTGGGATTTTCCTGTTCGGGTAGACGATGTAGTATTGATGGGGAGGTTTATGCATATCCCTTGGTATAAAAGAGCGAGCAAAAAAGACCGAGAACGAGCGAAGGCGGCTTTAGTAAAAGTTGGTATGGAAAGTTATTCAAATCGTCAAATTGGAGAGCTGTCAGGTGGCCAACAGCAACGGGTGTTTTTAGCTAGGGCACTGGCTCAAGATGCTGATTTATTTTTTCTTGATGAACCTTTTGTAGGAATTGATGTAAGATCTGAGGAAATCATTGTGAATATTCTGCATCAGCTTCGAAATGAAGGGAAAACGATGTTCATCATCCACCATGACTTAAGCAAGGTAGAAAAGTACTTTGATCAACTTGTCCTTTTAAATCAAGTTCTGATTCAAGCAGGCGCAGTAGAAGATGTTTATCAACCGAGTTTCTTAAAAGAAGCCTATCAAGGAAATGCAGCTATTCTCAAAGAGGGTAATGAGATGGTGGTGGTAGGGCCGTGATAGCAAACATTGAATCGTTTATTTTTCAATTAATGAATTATCCTTATCTACAAAATGCTTTATTGGCAGCCATACTAGTCGGGATCATCTGTGGTGTGATTGGCTGTTTTATTATCTTAAGGGGAATGGCATTAATGGGTGATGCAATCTCTCACGCAGTTCTTCCAGGGGTTGTTATCGCTTATATGGTAGGAGCTAGCTTCTTTATTGGTGCTGTGATAACAGGAGTTCTTACAGCTCTTGCGATCGGGTTTATTTCCCAAAACAGTCGTATCAAAGAGGACTCTGCTATCGGAATCATGTTTACTGCTATGTTTGCATTAGGGGTCGTAATGATTACCGCCTTGCAAGGGACTAGTGTAGATTTATGGCATATCCTCTTCGGAAATGTATTGGCTGTTTCTCAGACAGACTTGTATATTACTATGGGTATCGGAATATTTGTTTTACTTACCATCTTCGTTTTCTATAGACCTCTTTTATTAAGTTCATTTGATGAGACGATGGCTAAAGCTACGGGCTTGCCTGTTAAGTGGATTCACTACATGCTTATGCTTTTACTTTCATTTGTAACAGTAGCTTCTCTTCAAACCGTAGGGATCATTTTAGTGGTAGCTATGTTAATAACTCCTGGCGCTACGGCTTACTTATTGACCGAAAGATTTTCAGTCATGCTATTTCTTTCAGCCTTGTTCGGCATCATTTCTGCAGTATCCGGTCTTTTTTGGTCTGTCATTTACGATGTATCATCAGGTGCAAGTATCGTGTTAGTGGCCTCTGCTATTTTCATTTTCTTCTTCTTTTTTGCTCCGAAACAAGGGTTAGTATTCAAGTGGCTTAGAACACCAAAAAGAGAGTCTAAAATTTCTTAGAAATGAAAATGATGACGCATCATAGAGCTGTAAAAACATAATATTGAATTTTGTCGTTTAGCGATGAATAAATTAGGGTACTTGCATAAAGTGTGCAAGTGCCTTTTGAATTTGTTTCATATGTCTAAAGTTGCAATTTTTATCAAGAACAGTTATTATGCTATCTTGTAGACAAATAAGGTTCACAATTTGGATAAGGAGGAGCGACTTATGCGTATACAAACGCTCATAATGATTGTCGTCATTGCTGTCCTAGTAGGAGTCTCATTTGTTTTAGGTAATGAATATGCTCAAACGCAAGAAAAAATAGAGAAGTTAGAAATTGCCAAACAAGAACAAAGAGCTCAACAGGAAATAGATTTGGAAATTGAACGGATGAAAGGATATATTGATCATTTGCCGGATGATTATGAAGGAACAGGATACGTCGGATGGCAAGAAGCTAAGCAAGTATCAAATCACTTGTATGAAGAAAGTGATGGGCTATTTAAAAAAGACTGGGGGTTATTTTTAACCCTTGAGGCACAGAAACGGGAAATTGATCCCTTTCTAGTTTATGAATTGTTAAAGGTAGAAACCGGAGGTAAATTTGATCCGGAATTGGTCGGACCCGAAACTCAATATGGACATGCTTATGGTATGGCTCAGTTTATGAAGAATACAGGACCGTGGATAGCAGAAATGGCTGATCTTCCGTATGATGATGAAATGTTATTTGACCCGCACTATTCTATTCAATTATCTGTTGTTTATTTGGACTTTCTTTATCAACAATACGAGGATTGGGATTATGCATTAACTGCTTACCATAGAGGGATATATGGACTTGAACAGTATATTGAAGATAACGGGGACGCGAAAAGCTGGTATGCGGTTGAAATTCAGGAAAATGCTGAAACAACTGGTTTAGTTGCCTATGATCAATAATGTGTTTAGCAAGCTTTTTCATTAGTTATAATAAGATAAACTCCTTAGCTTGAAAGGATGAAGAGAGGCCACAAGGTTTCTTTTCATTCTTTTTTTATATAATAAACCTCATAAAATAAATCTCCTTCTACTAAATATAAGGACTAGTGCACATTCATTTTCAATCACCATTGATTGAGCGACACCATTATGAGAGACGATCTAACCTGAGATGTCAGGAATTATTTAATTTCAAGCGAGCGAATAGATTATAAAAAAACTGGACTAGAGTACTCAAGTCCAGTTTTTTCCTTAAGTAGATCTTAATTATCTTCAAAGAACATTGCTGCTTGTTCATAAAAGATTTTTTGACTTTGAATAGTTGGCGTATCGGCAGACCGTAAGACATAATGATAATTGCCATCACGATATTGAACGCGAGCTTTCACGTTATCTTCTAAAGTAATATGGAGTACGTCTTTAATTCTTTTTTTAATTTCTGCAGAATACACTGGAAATAAAATTTCGATTCTTTTTTCCATATTGCGTGTCATCCAATCTGCAGAAGATAAGTACAATTTTTCAGCACCATGGTGGTGAAAATAAAAGATTCTGCTGTGCTCCAAGAAGCGATCAACAATACTTCTTACGGAAATGTTTTCACTGACATGGGGAATTCCTGGCCTTAAACAGCAAATCCCCCTGACGATTAAATCTATTTTCACACCGGCTCGACTCGCTTCATATAGTTTTAGGATAATCGGCTTATCGGTTAATGAATTCATCTTAGCCATAATGTGACCGTCTTTATATTTTTTCTGGTAACGTATCTCTTCTTCAATTAATTGGAGGAATGTTTCTCTCATATCGAACGGAGAAGTAGAAAGTTCTTTCCATTTAGGTTTTTGACTGAAACCACTTAAATGATTAAAGAAATTCGTCGCATCTTTTCCGAAGGAGTCTTTCGTCGTTAAAATTCCCATATCTGTATAAAGCTTAGCGGTTGAATCATTATAATTTCCTGTGCCTAAATGTACAAAGCGTTGTATTTTTTCTTTGTGATGTCGGATAACCAGTGTAATTTTACTGTGAGTTTTTAAACCAGTAATCCCATAAATCACATGTACCCCGGATTTTTCTAATTTTTTTGCCCACTGAATATTTTTCTCCTCATCAAACCTTGCTTTTAATTCGACGAGAACGGTCACTTGTTTGCCCATTTCAGCTGCTGTGGATAACGCTTCTATGATTGGAGAATCCCCGCTGACACGATATAGAGTTTGTTTAATAGCTAGTACATCTGGATCTTCGGCAGCTTTCGCAATGAAATCGACAATAGGCTGAAATGATTCGTAAGGATGATGGAAAAAAATATCTTTTTCAAGGGCAACTTGAAATAAGTCTTCTTCTTCTGATAAATCAACAGGAGGTTGTGGGATCACAGCTTCATGGACGAGAGAGTCATAATCAGGAGCAAGATCCCCGTAAAAAGAAGATAAAAACGACAAATCAATAGGCCCAGATACTTCAAACAAATCTTCTTCTTGTAATTCGAGAACATTCGTCAAGAATGAAATCACTTTTTCATCCATTTTCCCTTTTTGCATTTCTAATCGAACAGCGGCTCCCCATTTTCGTTTTTTTAGCTCCTTCTCAATCTCTCTAAGTAAATCACGGGCTCCTTCTTCATGAATCGTTAAATCTGCATTTCTTGTAATCCGAAAAGGAGAAACAGACCTAACTTTATTTCCAGTAAAAAGATGATTTATAAAGTGGCTGATGACATCTTCTAATAAGACAAAAGTGGACGAGTGCTCACCTTTAGAAATAGGAATAGGCAGGTAACGTTTTAATACAGCGGGAACTTGAACGATGGCTAATTTATGTGTCCCATCATCTTTATCATCGTTTAGCACTGCAGCTAAATTCAGACTTTTATTTAATAACATAGGAAAGGGACGATAAGCATCGATTGCCATCGGTGTTAAGACAGGCAATATATAATTCTTAAAATGGAGGGAAAGTTCCTCTTTTTGTTCCTTTGTCAATTCATCAACAGGTACAAAGGTAATTCCTTTTTCTTTTAAAGAAGGAAGTAAAGTGAAATTATACAACTGGTCTTGTAACTTAATTAACCGATGACTCTCATCAGCAATTTTTTTTAATTGTTGTTTTGGAGTGAGACCGGCTTTGTTTTCCGGCTTGTTAAACCCCGCTTTTACTTGATCTTTCAAGCCGGCTACGCGGACCATAAAAAATTCGTCGAGATTTGAACTAAAGATGGCAATAAACTTCAATCTCTCAAGCAATGGATTTCTTTTGTCTAAGGCCTCTTGTAAAACCCTCTCATTAAAACTTAACCAGCTTAACTCACGATTGTTATAAAATTCAGGATTATTTAAATCAATCTCGTTGTAGGTGGAATCGTTTGTCAAAAGCTAACCCTCCATCTCTATATATTTATGAAGATGATCTTTGATGAAAGATGTGAGATCTTCTTCTCTAGAGTAGCAGATGAATGTTAAATTCATGTAAAGATTCAAGGTTGGTCTTTGATAAATGAGAGTGTAATTTCTTTTTTTAATGCTCGTTCTAAGTGCTTTTTATATTTTGTGGCATGAAAGGATTCGAAATAAGGTTCTCCATTGTATAATACGGATATTTCCAAAGATTTTTTCAAACATTTGCTTATTTTTATTTCTGTAACTACGTTTCGGTTAGATGCGTCTAACCCGTAACACAATTTTAAAATAGCTCCTAAAAGTTCGTATTTTTTTAATTCCTCTTTCGTGATCCAATGTCTGAAAGGAGAGGCATATTGTTTCAATTGTGAACGGGACTTAAATGATGATAAAAAGGCGATAGCGAGACGATCCATATGAGATAATCCATCGATGGATTGATTCGTTAAAAGGTAGAAAGAATGTTGACTTTGGGATTCAGGATGGATGGCGTGACCAATATAAAATACATTCGCTCCCCAATGAAGTTGCTTTAAATCTGCTTTTGTTAATTCTATTTCATTACAATGAATTAATTCTTGTGCAAGGAAAGATGACAAGACAGATATTTTCTTCTGATGTTCTTGATTTAAACCGAAATTTTCGGCTAGTTGATAAAAACTTTCATGAGTCACGTGAGGAAAATGTGTCACTTCGATAGATTTCAAAAACATTTCATAAAATAACCCATCACGAAGGCCTTTATTGCTGACGATAAATTGATTCGTTCCCACTTCCTGAATGAGCTCTTCAATGGCAGCAACCGCCGGTACGATGATATCTGCACGATCTTTAGAAAGGCCATCTATTTTCTCTCTTCTCGCTAATGAAACAGACGCTAATTTCTCTAGAATGGTTGAAACAGCAATCCCGCTCATTTCATATTGGTGCAGGCCTGAAAGAGGGTAGGAAATATGATTTTGATGGACTAAGGCGATGTTTCTGGCGGTACCTCCAATACCGATTACTGGAACATTTTTTTCTTTTAGCCAAGGAAGGCTGACAAATTGATCTTTAAGGAACTGGCGAAGGTTCTTCCATTCCTGTTTCGTTGGGTTATCGTTTTTAACGAAGCGTTTCTTCAACGTGATAGCTCCGAATGGAAAACTGTGTGAATGCTTTAAAATCCGATTTTCGTAAAAGGTAACTTCCGTGCTGCCACCACCAATGTCGATGGTAACACCTTCAGAAATATTTGTTGAGTTCGTAATCGCTAAATAGCCATAATATGCCTCTTCTTCCTCATTTAAAACAGTGATATCAAAACAAGATTCTTTTTGTATGGCCTCTAAGATTTCAACTTGGTTTGTTGCATTTCGAATGGCAGCGGTAGCCACTCCACGAATTTCCGTAATTAGATAATCATTCATGACCGTCTCGAACTTTCGAAGTGTACTTAAAATCACTTCAATACCTTCTCTCGTCATCTTCCCCTCATCTGAAATATATGTACTTAACCTCGCTACTACTTTTAAATTTTGAATTTCCTTAAAGCAAGCGTGTTCGTTCACGTCGTAAATAACAAACCGAATGGAGTTGGAACCCATATCTATGATGGCAATTTGTTGTGCTTCCATAATTAGCCTCCTTTTGTCCTTACCCTTATTATATAGTCAAAGGCAATAAGATGCGAGAAGAGGCCAACTCAATTCATTTACAAACGATAAGAGCTCATGTATACTACGATGAGGAAATAAATCGGAATGATTCTTATGAATGTAAAGAGGGATCGAGATGGACATTAAAAAGCAACCATTAGCATTGAATATTCAACACCTTTCATTTTCGTATCATAATCAAAATGTATTAGAAGATATCAATATGCAAATTCCTAAGGGCTCATTTTTAGGCCTAGTAGGGCCAAATGGATCAGGCAAATCCACGCTAGTTAAATGTTTGCTTGGACTTCTCTCTCCTAATGCAGGGTCAGTACAACTTTTTGGAGTTGATGTGAAAAAATTTAATCGATGGAGTGATATCGGATTTGTTTCACAAAAGGCAAACAGCTTTAACAGTGGTTTTCCAGCCACTGTTTTTGAAGTCGTCTCTATGGGGTTGTATGGGAAGATCGGATTATTCCGCTTCTTAAAGAAAAAGCATAAACAACAGGTGAGAGAAGCCATTGAGCAAGTGGGAATGGAAGATTATATCGATGATAATATTGGGCAACTTTCAGGCGGTCAACAACAACGAGTATTTATCGCCAGAGCGTTAGTCAGTAATCCAAGTTTGCTTATTCTAGATGAACCTACAGTGGGTGTGGATGCAAAATCAGTCAAAAATTTCTATACGATGTTAAAAAAGCTGAACGATGAACAAGGAATCACATTAATTTTGGTTACCCACGATATCGGAGCGATGTCTGAATATGTTACCGATGTGGCTTGTTTGAATAAATGTTTGCACTTCCATGGAAACACGAATACTTTTGAAGAGAATAAAGAAGAAATGATGACAGCTATGTATGGCCACGAGGTCAACTTGCTCGAGCACAATCACGATCATGACCACCATCATCATCACCATGATCACGACGATCAAGATGGTGTGAGGAGAGAAGAAGGATGATCGAGGTTTTTTTTCAATTCGACTTTTTAAGGTACTCACTCTATACAGGCTTAATGATTGGCTTTTTAGCCCCAATATTAGGCGTGTTTCTTGTTGTGCGCCGTTTGTCCTTGATGGCTGATGCACTCTCACATATTACACTCACAGGTATAGCCTTCAGTTTGTTACTTGGGAGACATATCACCATGTTTGCGGGGTTAAATCCGGTCTATATGGGAATGGCATTTTCAATCACTGGATCTTTATTAATCGAAAGGTTAAGACATGTGTATCGCTATTATAAAGAGTTAGCCATTCCAATTATTTTATCAGCTGGCATTGGAGTTGGAGTTGTATTTATCTCTTTGGCCGATGGCTTTAACAATGATTTGTTTAATTATTTATTTGGCAGCGTTGTAGCAATTAGTCAATCAGATTTCCAAGTAGTCGTCACGCTGACGATTGTTGTAACAGCTCTTTTATTTTTGTTCTACAAAGAATTATTTTTTCTCAGTTTTGATGAAGAGCAAGCGGTTATTTCCGGGATACCTAAGCGATCATTACATGTATTATTTATGGTGCTAGTCGCTTTGGTGATAGGAATATCCATGCAGATCGTAGGAATTTTGCTGGTCTCAGCTTTAATGACGCTTCCCGTTGCTTCTGCAATGAAATGGGCAAAAGGATTTAAACAAATGTTTCTCTATGCAGTCATATTTGGAGAGGTCTCGATTGTGATAGGTTTATTTAGTGCTTTTCATTTGGATTTAGCTCCAGGGGGAACGATTGTGATGGCCAATGTGTTTTTATTAATTGGATCTATTGCATTAACAAGAAAGCGTTCTTTATAATAGAAGAATAAGGTGAATGAAGATG
Organism: Salipaludibacillus keqinensis; assembly: GCF_003226325.1. Taxonomy (GTDB): domain Bacteria; phylum Bacillota; class Bacilli; order Bacillales; family Salisediminibacteriaceae; genus Salipaludibacillus; species Salipaludibacillus keqinensis. The sequence goes on from NZ_PDOD01000001.1 coordinate 337,636, forward strand.
ATGGATTTATTGCAACAACTGACTTTTCTTGAACGAGGTATTTTAGCTGGACTGATTATTGGCTTTATTTGTCCAGTCGTAGGGGCTTTCCTTCTTGTTCGAAGAATGACAATTATATCTGAAGGTCTTTCTCATATTACTTTGACAGGAATTGCGGCTGGTGTTTTTATGAGTCAAAGCACCGCTTTTTTGGGGTTTATCAACCCATTGTATACAGGATTAATTTTTTCATTAGTAGGCTCTTTACTAGTTGAAAAACTAAGGCAGATCTATAAGCATTTTCAAGAGCTGGCGATCCCGATTATCCTCTCATCTGGGATTGGTTTAAGTGCAATTATTATCAGTTTATCTTCTAGTAGCTATACAGAATGGTATAATTATTTATTTGGAAGTATTGTTACTGTTTCATTAAATGATTTGTTATTTATTTTAATTACTGGAATTGTGGCTATGCTTCTTATTGCAGCGTTCTATAAAGAGTTACTGTCTATTTCTTTTGATCAGGAATTCGCATCAACGTCGGGAATCTCTGTAAAGAAGATGAATTTTCTTTTTGCAGTATTAATTGCTCTCGTCATTTCCATGTCTATGAAAGTTATAGGGATCCTTCTCGTGGGAGCGATGGTAACTTTGCCGGTAGCAGCTAGTATGCAATTCGCCAAGAGTTTTCGTCAAGTAGTCGTTGGGGGAATTCTTTTTGGGGAAACAGCAATTATTGGAGGAATTATGTTATCTTACTTCTTTAATATTGCTACTGGAGGGATGGTTGTTGTTACAGGCGTGGTATTGATGATTGTTGCTGTATTAATTAAACAGCTGAAGACGAACATCAATCCTTCGTAATGAGCTGAGCTTGTTCTAAAAGGAGGTCTCTAAATGAATGTTGAGGAAGCAATGAATAAACTGAAAGAGGAAGGTTATAAGCACACCGATAAGCGGTTGGATATGCTGCAATTGTTCTCTGACGAAAGCCGATATATAGCTGCTAAAGATGTATTAGAATCATTACAAGATAAATATAAAGGGTTAAGTTTTGATACGATCTACCGTAATTTATCTTTATTTTCTCAATTAGGTATACTGGAGACGACTGAATTAGATGGTGAAAAAAAATTTCGGTTTTCTTGTTCTACCGATCACCATCATCATCATTTAATTTGTCTTGACTGTGGAAAGACAAAGCATATCGACGAATGTCCAATGGTTACTTCTCCAATTTCTGATGAAGGGTTCCAAGTCGTTGGTCATAAGTTTGAAGTCTACGGGTACTGTGAGAAGTGCGGTGAGACAAAAAGAAAATTGAATGAATATGAAAAGCTATCCTAAATCGATACAGGATAGCTTTTTTGTGGTTATTTATAGGAGCCTGTCGACAATTTTTTTTGCTTCGTTCCAATGGGCTGCCCGGTAAACGTTGTTGGGCACAGGTGATTGATTGTAAGGAGTATCCATAAGAACTACAGGGATGTTACATTCTTCAGCTATATTACACGCATTATCGTGTTTGTCTTCAAAAAATACATCTAATTTGTGTTTTTTGACCGCGTCTAATTTATCATGTTGACCAAGTAATTCAATATGGTCGTACGGCACAGTTAAGCGATGAAACCAATCAACGGTCACATCATGAGTATGCTTTGGTCTTGCACTAATATAAAAAAGTTCATATTGCTTTTTCCATTCTAGCAAAATGTCTTTAGCGTTATCTGCTAAAATGGCTTGTTTATAGATGGATGGTTCGTGCACTTGCATCCATTTCCAAAATTCTTCTTGGCTGATACCTAGCGCAACAGTGAGATCATACTCGATAATATCATCTATTGTTAAATTTTTCTTGAAATGCTCATTTAAATAAGGAATAAATGTTGCTGGATCAGTTACTGTTCCATCGATATCGATTCCCAAACGGTATTTTGACATATCCTTCACCTTCTCCTTAACAATGTTTAAAGTTTCCTCTTATCTTTTTATTGTCTCATACTCATACTATTTGTACAGCCTTGATATTAAGGAGGAACGATTAGTCATGAGTGAACATAGACATACGCCAGAAAATAGTGATTACGAAAAAATAGAAAATCAGCATCTTGCTCCTCACGAAAGCGATGAAAGGCTTCTTTCAAAGGAATATGATGAAGAAACAGCTTCTGAATATACACCTAATCCTGGTTTAGTTGGAGGAAGAGGCCCTATTGAGATCTCCTCTGATAAAACGAGAGAAACAGACCGGGAACGAGAAGACACCACAGGGAAAGGATCTGGTGCTTTAGGTATTGCTTTTTCTTTTATATCATTGTTTTTCTTGCCGGTTATTTTTGCAGTTGCAGGAATCGTCTTAGGAGCTATTGCAATCAAGAACGAGCAAAGGGCTTTAGGTTATACAGCCATTTCTATTAGTGCTTTCTCTATTGTCATGAGTTTTTTCTTTGCACCATTTGTTATATAAATGTGAGAATGCTAAATTATGGGAACCAGTTTCTTGGTTGAACATAAAGAAAACGAAGGGAGCAACCCCTTCGTTTTTAAATGGCTAAAACAAGCATGAACCTATTGATTAAATATGTTGTTTCTTTTGTTTTTCCTCATGTTCTTTAGCTAATATGTCGATTTCTTTCTTTAATTCTTCTACCATGATTTCCTCAGGTACTTTCCTAATGGTCTTTCCTTTTCTGAAGAGAAGTCCTTCTCCTCTAGCACCTGCAATACCAATGTCTGCTTCTTTTGCTTCACCAGGGCCGTTAACTGCACAGCCGAGGACAGAGACTTTGATAGGAGCATGGATATTTTGGAGATATTCTTCTACTTCGTTTGCAATACTAATTAAATCAATTTCAATTCTTCCACATGTAGGACAAGAAATGAGTGTAGCAGCATTCGCCGCTAAGCCGAATGTTTTAAGAAGTTCTTTTGAAACTTTTATTTCCTCCACAGGATCTGCACTTAGTGAAATCCGCATCGTATTCCCAATACCTTTATCTAACAATATGCCTAAACCAGCAGAACTTTTAATTGTACCTGCAAACAAGGTTCCAGACTCAGTAATTCCTAAATGCAAAGGATAATCAAATGCTTCCGCTGCTTTCTCATATGCTTCGACAGCAAGACCAACATCAGAAGCCTTCATAGAGACAATAATATCGTAAAAATCAAGATCCTCTAATATTTTAATATGGTGTAATGCGCTTTCTACCATTCCCTCTGCAGTAGGGTAACCATACTTATCGAGAATTCGCTTTTCCAATGATCCCGCATTTACTCCGATACGAATCGGAATTCCTTTCTCTTTAGCTGCATTAACCACGGCTTCAACCTTATGACGGCGTCCGATATTTCCGGGGTTAATTCGTATTTTATCAGCCCCGCCTTCAATGGCCTTTAAAGCGAGTTTGTAATCAAAGTGAATATCCACAACGAGTGGAATGTTAATTCTTTTTTTTATTTCAGCAATAGCTTCGGCATCTTTCATTTCAGGACACGCTACTCGCACTATTTGGCATCCAGCTTCTTCAAGCCGATTTATTTCAGCTACCGTTGCATCTACATCGTGGGTTTTTGACATGGTCATGCTTTGCATAATGACCTCATTATTCCCTCCGATTGTCAGTGGTCCTACTTTAACAGGTCTTGTATCTTTTCTATGAGTTCTTTGGGTCACTCTTCATCGCCCCTTTTATTTGCGCTATAAATATATTATCACCTATCGTATTACATTGTAACAATGAGGGGACAATTGTGGCAAGAGCAAACGATCACTCCGTTGAGGGCATCACGTAAATTGGAAACTTATAAGCTTCTCCGGCAATTAAATAGTGGGCAGAAACTTCTGGATTTAATTTTTCAAAATCATATAAAACATCATGAAGGGAAACGTTAAAAGATTGTGACTCATGCAACTGTTGGACAATGCCATAGACAGTTTGTCCTGGTTCGACAATCACTTCCTGATAATTTAACGAATTTGCAAGCGATTCTTCCTCATTGTCTTCGATGTGGATTTGTTGATTAAAAGGCTCTTCCATTTGATTAGAAGGAATAGTTCCTGAAGTTAAATCTATACGGATACTAAACAGGACAATACCTAAAATGATTAATAAAATAATTGGTCGCATCATAACCCCTCCATCTCTATCGGCTTCTACTACACTATATGAACGTCTAGTAAAAATATGATCAATACCAGTTCATTAATAATAGGAGGAGAGTTTTTTTGAATAGTCAGGACCAACGAAAAATATGGACAATAGGTTCAATGACGGTCGTCATGATTATAGGAAATTCCATGTTTATCCCGGTGTTGCCACATATGGAACAAGAATGGAGCATGACTTCAACTCAAGCTGGATTAACGTTAAGTATCTTTTCGTTCGTAGCAGCAGTCATGATTCCATTAGTAGGGTACTTAGCATTAAGATTCGAAAAGAAAATTCTAACATCCTTGGCTTTGTTAGCGGTTATCATAGGATGTGTCATTGCATTGTCGTCTCTTAGTATACATTCAACAAGTATTTCATTTCTCGTTCTTATGTTAGGAAGGGCATGTCAGGGGTTAGGTGCAGGAATTTTATCCCCGCTTCCTTACATTTTTGCAGGAGAGTTATTTGCCAAAAACGATCAACCCGTCGCTCTAAGTATGGTAGAGGTTTTTAATGGTATAGGGAAAGTGACCAGTCCTTTTATTGGTATTTATGCCATCACGTTAGGTGGGGAGTGGTTATTTGTTGCTTATATCTTTGTTAGTTTGCTTTCTCTGTTTCTCACTCAGCGGCAAATCACAAGAACCAAGGATGTTGATCCGACAACTTCTCTTAGTAGTTATCTTACTTACTATAGAAAGAATATAAAATCAAATGTAAAAGGAATCTTCCACATTTTACTTATGAGTGGAATGACAATGTTACTTTTATTTGGCTATTTGACGTATTTTTCGTATGAATTAGAATGGATGTTAGGAAAAACGGGGATAGAAAAGGCTCTGTACTTCACTGTACCCCTTTTATTGATGACACTCTCCTCATGGTGGACCGGAAAATATTTAAAACGAAATACATTGAAGTCGCATCAATTGTTGTATATAAGCTTTAGTATAATGGCTGGTGTGTTTATTCTAGGGATCTTATTAAATACGTTCATTTCTATTGTATTTATCATGAGTTTTTTTGCCATTTCAGCAGGAATATCTCTCGTTTGTTGTAACCTTTTATTGACTAGAAACGTCTTATTAGAAGACAGGACCACGATAATGTCTTTTTATAGTATGACTCGTTTTGTCGGTGTAGCTTGTGGCCCTCCGTTATATAGTTTGTGGATGTACGAAGAAGCTTTGATGTTTAGCTTCTCTCTATTGCTCTTAATAGCTGTATGGGGGTATTATCATATAAATAAGTTAGCTACCTGTATTCACGTGGTCACAGCAACGGACGGATAAAGGTGTTGTCATGGACTGTTTTTATTTTAATTGAATAAAAATATGGTACGATATGGATTAGACGAAAAGGGGAATGAAACATGAAAAAGGGATACAAATGGATGATTTCGACACTGGCTGTGTGGATGCTTCTTACTTCAGTGAGTTTTGCAGATGCAGCTCCAGGAGATGAAATTATCACATTAGGAGAAGACTTAAGTCCACAGCAACGTGAAGACTTAATAAATGAAATGGGTGTAAATGAAGATGATGTAATGGTTGTAACTGTTACAAATGAAGAAGAGCATCAATATTTAGGTGAACATATTAGCGCTTCGATCATAGGCAGTAACGCTCTTTCTTCTTCTAAAATAACAATTTTAGAAGAAGGTGAAGGAATTGATGTGGAAGCGAACAGGATAACTTGGGTCTCTGAAGGAATGTATGCCAATGCTCTAATTACTGCAGGGGTCAAGGATGCAGATATTTATGTGACTGCCCCGTTTGATGTTTCAGGTACAGGAGCTTTAACTGGACTGATTAAAGCATATGAAGCATCAACGGACGAAGTCATTCCTGAGGAGCAAAAAGAAGTAGCGAATGAGGAATTAGTAAAGACGGCCGAACTAGGTGAGGAATATGGTGTAGAGCAGGCAACGGAGTTAATGACGCGAATAAAAGAGGCGTTGGCAGAAGAAGACGTGGAAACGGAAGAAGATTTGAGAAACTTAATTCAGCGTGTTGCTAATGAATTAGGAATGACTTTAACCGACGAAGAATTAAATGGTCTTGTATCATTGTTTGAAAGAATGAAAAATTTAAATATTGATTGGGATCAGGTTCAAAATCAAATTAATCATATCAGGGACAATATAGGTGATTTCCTTGAAAGTGAGCAAGGTCAAAGTTTCATCCAGTCTATACTCGATTTCTTTAGCAGTTTAATTGACGCAGTTAGAGGTTGGTTTAGCACTTCTGATTCCTCATCTCCCGAAATGAACCAGACGTCTTAGAATTTTCTAAGGCGTTTTTTTCTGAAACTTTTCTGGCAGCAAGTTCGTATTAGAACTTATTAGCTCAAATTTGGTACAATGAATTTAATGGAATAGCAGGTGTTGAGAGGAGAGGAAATCTCATGGAATTTTTGGATCAAGCAGTCTTTGGCTTTATGGTCGTGTTTATAGCGACGTTGTTTATTTTTGGTGAGGTGATGGTTCGTACGAAGGGCTTATTCGGCGTGATCGGCATCGTGATTATGGCCATTTATTTTTCTTATCACTTAACTACTGGAGACAGCTTTTGGGTCGTGATTTTGTATTTGATAGGATTGTCCTTAATTATTTTTGATGGGAAAGTGACGACGGATGGAACGATTGCCGGTATTGGAATCCTATTTATGATTCTTGGTTTAGCATTGCCGGCCCCAGGTCTTACTTATGGCATCCTTGTGGGAATGGCCTTTGTCATTGCAGCTCCATCATCTTATCTATTCACGAAAGTTTTCCCGAAGCGAAATATGTGGGAGAAAATGACTTTGAAGGATCAATTGTCCTCAGAGCATGGTTATAATTCCATGAATGAAGATTATGTTGATCTCGTTGGAAAGACTGGTATCACGAAGACACCGTTTCGACCTACTGGAACGATTGAAATTGAAGGAAAATTATACAGCGCAACGTCAGACAATCAGTGGATCAAAGAAGAAGAGAAAGTGAAGATCATATCGGTGGATGGAACGAGAATAGTCATCGTCCCTGAAAATTAAACATTTAACAGCCTGCAGTGTAGCAGGCTGTTTTTTAGCTTATCTTTAACCTCACTTTTCCAAGGTTAATCCATCCCAGATGGTAATTAGGGCTCTTATCTTTGATAGAATTTGTCGAAGATACTAAAAAACATAGGTCGATGGAATTAATTTTCCATATACGACAAGTTTCTCCACAAATTCAAGATAGAGATTGTTTATAATCAAATTGTCCTAGGAAAATAAAATAATTATTTTCGAACCTATGTCTTCTTCTAGTCAAAGGCAAATCTATTGAAAAATGGAGTCGCAAAGTTTCAGGTCTAAGGGAATGTACATATGATTTTTCAGATAAAATCCTATGATGGCTGGGCTGCCTAGTGAGTTTTGACGGTTTGTGTGGGAGGGGGATCATGAGAGATGAATGTAAGTCATTATGATGAGAGCGAGCACAAAGAATGGGGAAAACTAATGGAAGAGGCGAAAGCATTGGGGTTGACGGTTGAGCAGGTTCGAAAATTTCTTGTGAAAAAAAGTGCGGTGAATGAAGTTTGATACAAGAAGAAAGGAATCCTGGATAAACTTTTGGGTTCCTTTTTACTTTTGAAGAAAGATATATATTCGAGAACAACCCTTGAAAGTAATCAGGAAGATTAAAATGATAAAAAGGATCTTAACTAGCAAGATCCTCATACCTTTGTTTAATAATGTTTAATGTGAATTTTGTTTGTGCTTAAATTGAACATGATTGATGACTCGATCTTGAGTCATTAAAGAGGACAATGGAAGATCCAGTATTAAAAAGATCCGTTTTACAATTTCAATAGATGGATTGCGTTTCATATTCCTCTCTAAGTAACTTAAATAAGATTTTGAAACTCCAGTTTGTCTAGATAACTCAGACAACGTGAGCCCTTTTTCTTTCCTTCTATAACGAATCATATCTCCAATCATAGACACTCTCCCTTCATAACAAAAATAAACTGATTATGTTCATTATAACGCACAAATTTATTTTGTAAAAAATGAAAACGAGAGTAAATGAAAGATAGTACGATATAAAGAACGATATGAGTTTTTTTATTGGGTGTATTGCTGATATTTGAAACTTTTCACTATCTAGTAATATCGTCTCCACTTCAAAAGGATATTCTTAATAGCGTATGCAAAAGATAAATATTTCGTTGAGGAGGATGTCATTGAGGGGAAAAATAACGGTGGTTTAGGTTAGTAATTAACTTGGCGTGAAGCGTCAAAAATAAAAAGAGGCGAGTTACCCCGCCTCTTTTTATTTTTGCTTGATTTTCCACTTATTAAATTCTAGAAATTCTTTGAATTCTTCCTTTGAAACTCCGGAATTCATTGCTTCTTTAACAAGACTTTGCCATTCGTTGTCTAGATTAGTATACAATTCACTTTCTTCTTCCGTATTATCCTTTAATAATTGATTTATATTAACTTTTAACACATCAGCAATTTTTTCCAGAAATTGTATAGATGGGTTCGTTTGAATATTTCTTTCTAGAGCACTTAGATAAGATTTAGCAACTCCAGCTCTTTCGGCCAGTTCGGTCAAAGACATCCCGGCTTCCTTTCTGAATTTCTGTACGCGTTCGCCAACCATGGACACCCTCCTTGATCTAAAAATATTGTTGTTTGTTATATTGTTGGATTTTAATTTTTTTGTTCGTTATATAAATGATAAGATTAATATATCATATTTTTTTATATATAGCTTTCAATACAATATTATTTTAGAAAAAATAATAAAAAAACGACATTTTTTGTTAAAAGAATGCCGTTTTTTAGGTTGATTAAGGGTTAGTATTGATTATATTTATTATTTAATTTCTCTCGGTTCTTCTTGTTTAGGTGAAGGAATGTTTCTAAGAACGAGGTTCATAATGACAATAGCAATCACCCAATAAATAGCTAGTGAAAATGGAATATGGAGACCAATTGTGTCAAACACAGCGAATATCACCGTTGGAAGGGTGACAGCATAAGCAGACAATACCCATCCTTGTCGATAAGACACTTGATCGGCTACTTTTCTCTTAAGTAGCAGGGTAATAACTGATAGCATAAAGATCCCAAGAAACTTCATTGCGGTTGTAAATAAGTACATAAACAAAATAAAGATTGAAATGATTAATGGTAATAAATCTCCTACACTATTGACTAAATCAAGAAGTTCGTCCTTAGCGATATTTATACCAAACTCTTGGTAGCCAATCGTTTGTGGCATCCCATCAGTACTGATAGCTGCTTCTCTTTCTAAAAGAGCGAAGGCATTGTCAAACTCAGCCACATCATTTGCAGTATATTCTCCAGTCGGATCGAAAATAACGGTAGTGTCACCATCTTCGGATATGTAAGGTTCTTCTAAATCAGATTGCAGGACACCATTTTCAATCGAAAAATCGGGGAAAGACTCGTCCATATGAACTTCTACATCATTATAAAGATTGTTGATGCTACTCCCTAGCAACACCGCCATAGGAATGGATACAATAAACATTAGGAAAAAAACATATAGGATCGTTTTTCCTATTTTTTGAAAACGGAATTTTGCTATCGTTTCAGGAGAATATAAACTTTTAATAAACTGTTGAATAATATTCATTTCTTCACTCCTTATATAAATAAGATTAGGGATCACTCTTATGAATACTATGACATTTTTAGCAGAAAATGAACAGGAAAATGAAATAAATCTTCTTAGATCTCCTTGATTTATCCTCTTTATGAACGAAGATTGAGAAACTTAATATAATCTTTACAATTCGTTAATAAACAATTTACAAAAGAAGCGTACGATGAGAAACGTTGAAAGATAAAAACGTCGAAACAAAACGAATTCAAGGGGATGAGGATTTGGAACTGGAATTAAGGGATTTATTGTTCATGTTTTTCGGTGGACTGGCGATCTTTCTATTTGGTATTAAGTACATGGGAGACGGGTTGCAAAAAGTTGCTGGAGATAAACTAAGAGATATTTTAGATAAATTTACGAGTAATCCAGTCATGGGCGTCATAGCAGGTGTCGTAGTAACGGTGTTGTTACAAACGAGTACAGGTACAACCGTATTGGCGATTGGACTGGTAAATGCAGGATTTATGACGTTACGACAGTCAATTGGTGTTATTATGGGAGCGAACATAGGTACCACTATAACAGCGTTCATTATCGGACTGAAAATATCTGATTACGCATTGCCGATTATTGCGATCGGAACGTTTTTGATTTTTTTCCTGAAAAATAAAAAGGCGAATAATATCGGTCAAGTATTTTTCGGTTTTGGTGCCTTATTCTATGGACTTAACTTAATGGGAGATGGTTTACGACCGTTAAGAGAATTAGAGGCTTTCGCAGAATTAACCGTTAGTATGAGTCAAAACCCTTTATTAGGAGTACTTATAGGTACAATTTTCACTGTGAGTGTGCAAAGTTCCTCTGCAGCTATAGGACTATTACAGCAATTATTTGCTCAAGGTGCCATGGATTTAGATGCAGCTCTACCGGTATTATTTGGAGATAATATAGGAACTACAATTACAGCAGTTTTAGCAGCATTAGGTGCGTCGATCGCAGCGAAGAGAGCTGCTTTAACACACGTAATATTTAATGTAGTAGGTACAATACTTGTATTAATCATTATTCAGCCTTATATTGCAATGGTTGCTTACTTACAACAAGCGTTCTCTTTAAATCCAGAGATGACGATTGCGGTGGCACACGGGATTTTTAACTTCTCGAATGTACTCATTCAGCTTCCATTTGTCGCGGTACTAGCATTAATTGTTACGAAGATCATTCCTGGTAAAGAAACAGTTATTGAATACAAAGCTCAACATTTAGATCCGGTGTTGATCTCACAGTCCTCATCGATTGCCTTAGGACAAGCTAAGAAAGAAACGTTGCGCATGGCAGAACTTTCTAAACAAGGTCTTGTTGAAGCGTCAGCGTTTACAGAAACAAAGCATAAAAGGCATGCAGAACTAACTTATCAGTTCGAAGATGCAGTAAATAACTTGGATCGAAAAATCACGGATTATCTCGTGAAAATTTCAACTAATTCCCTTACCTCAGCAGATTCACGTCTTCACTCCATGTTGATGGACACGGTTCGAGATATTGAACGGGTAGGCGATCATATGGAGAATATTGTTGAATTGACCGAATATCAAATTACGAATAAAGTAAAAATGTCTGATCTAGCTATGGAAGATTTGAGAGAGATGTTTAGTTTAACAATAGATACACTTAACGAGGCAATCAAAGCATTGGAAGATGATGATTTCCTAGCAGCAAGATCCGTTGTCCTTAAAGAAGAGCAGATTGACAAAATGGAACGTCAACTTCGTAAAAAGCATATTATCCGTCTCAATGAAGGCAGCTGTGATGGCTCTGCTGGAATCGTATTTGTTGATATGATTAGTAACTTAGAACGTATAGGCGACCATTCAGTTAATATTGCAGAGGCAGTTCTTGACGAAGAATAGTAGCGTTTCAGTTTATTGTAAACTGAAGTAAATAAACTTTCTGTAGTGATGTAGGATCCTAATTCTCTTATCCAAAGCGTCGAGGAAACTGAATAGTCTCCTCGGCGCAAATATATTTTTCGAGAAAAATAAAAAAGAGTATTGACTGTAACTTTAAGATCATGGTATGATGTTACTTGTCTTTGATTAAAGATAAATTGTAATGGCGGTGTAGCTCAGCTGGCTAGAGCGTACGGTTCATACCCGTGAGGTCGGGGGTTCGATCCCCTCCGCCGCTACCATAATATACATATTAGTATCATTTCTTTAGGACCCTTAGCTCAGTTGGTTAGAGCAGACGGCTCATAACCGTCCGGTCGTAGGTTCGAGTCCTACAGGGTCCACCATATTTTTTGTACGGAGGAATACCCAAGTCTGGCTGAAGGGATCGGTCTTGAAAACCGACAGGGGTGTCAAAGCCCGCGGGGGTTCGAATCCCTCTTCCTCCTCCATTTATTAACACACACTCATTAGTCTAAAGCTAATGAGTTTTTTAATTTTTAAAGACCATGATGGATGAAGATTTCTTGTGGGGATGAGCTGCATCCTTCATAATAAAGGGAAGTCACTTAAGGTTTATAAAAAGGTGGGATAACTTACAATGAACATTCAAATTACGAATAAAGCGAAAGACATGTTAAATGAGTTAGGTTTGAAAAGCGAAAAGAATATTTTACTATTAGAATATGAGACTGATGGCTGTGGTTGTGTCGTAAATGGTGTAAGTCAACTTGTTGAATTACCGGAAATAGAACTTACTGATCAAGATTTAATCATAGAAACAACGCCTGCTCCTTTTCGAGTAGCTATAAAAAAAAGAGTAGAGTGGATCTACGACAACAACTTGAAAATAGATTTTTCTGATGGGGCGAATATGTTTCAATTAAAAAGTCTAAATGAAATGTTAAATCCAAGGATGACTTTCAAACCGTCGGCAATATGATGACCTGAATGATTTTTTTGAAAAATGTGAAGGTTTATTGTTTGAAAGCAAAGGGTATATTTGTTAATGTAAAAATTGAACAGATGAAACCTCTTCAATTTTTGAAAAAGGCGTTATCTGTGTGGGAGGATTTTCACTTAGAAAATTTTTTTCCTACATACAATTTACTAAGGAGGAGATAGAATGTCATTTTCTTTACCAGAACTACCATACGCACACGACGCATTAACACCACACATTGATGAAGAGACAATGAAAATTCACCACGGTAAGCACCATAACACGTATGTAACAAAGCTAAACGGTGCTCTTGAAGGTCATAGCGATCTTGAGGGTAAAAGCTTAGAAGACTTGCTTACGAATCTTGATGCGCTTCCTGAAAGCGTACGAGGTGCTGTCCGAAACAACGGTGGAGGACATTTTAATCACACTCTATTTTGGGAAATTATGTCACCTGAAGGTGGCGGAACTCCAACAGGCGAACTTGCCGAGGCGATTGATAAGAAGTTTGGCAGCTTTGACAAATTCAAAGAGGAATTCAAAAATGCAGCATTGACTCGTTTTGGTTCAGGTTGGGCTTGGCTAGCTGTGAATAACGGTGAGCTTGAAGTAACTAGCACTCCAAATCAAGATACACCTATTATGGAAGGTAAAACTGGAATTTTAGGTGTAGATGTTTGGGAGCATGCATACTATTTGAAATATCAAAACAAACGTCCAGATTACGTTGATGCTTTCTTCAATGTTATTAACTGGAATGAAGTAGCAAAGCGTTACGCAGCTGCTAAATAAATTTACGTCAGTTACCGCAAAGCCATTTGGTTTTGCGGTTTTTTTAGTGGTCAAAACTATCTAAATTCCTTTATTTCTTTGATGTATACCTTTCCTATGTTGTGACTTCTCACCTAAAGCGTAATTTCATGGAATATCCTTTTATCCTCGTGACAAACTAAGTTGTGTGAGGTGAAAAGGAGCGTTGTCAGATGAAAAAATGGGTTAAAACAATGGTAGGCGATATAGAGTTAAACAGAGACATTGAATTACTTTTAATCATCGGTGGGTTATACGCCTTAAGTATTGCCCTGTCTAACACATTTGTAAATGTTTACCTTTGGAAGCAGTCAGAAGATTTTATGAATCTTGCGGTTTACAATTTGTTTGTTGTCATCATGCAACCTTTAACATTTATTTTGGCAGGTCGTTGGGCCAAAAAAATAGACAGGGTGATTGTCCTTCGCCTTGGGGTGATATTCCTGTCAGTGTTCTTTACGACTGTCTTAATGTTAGGAGAAAATGCCGGGAAATACATAGTGGTGTTAGGTGTATTACTAGGGATAGGGTATGGATTTTACTGGCTATCATTCAATGTCCTTACATTCGAAATCACTGAACCTGAAACGCGGGATTTTTTCAATGGTTTTTTAGGGCTTCTAACGTCTTTAGCAGGAATGGTTGGGCCGATCTTTGCAGGCGTGGTCATCACCTATATGGAGAAACTAACAGGATACAAAGTGATATTTTCATTTTCACTTGTCCTGTTTGTTGTAGCGGTGGTGTTAAGTTTTTTTCTTAAACGGCGATCTGCACAAGGGGACTATCATTTGTACGATGTGTTTCAAGTTAAGAAAGACTATCTCCCATGGAAAAGTATTTTATGGGCCAATTTCTTTCAAGGTTTGAGAGAAGGAAGCTTTATATTTGTCATTGTCGTCTGGGTTTTCGTAACAACGGGAAGTGAATTAGCTCTAGGAACGTTTGGACTAATTGCTTCAACTACTTCTTTTATTACTTATTATATTGTAGGGAGGTTCTTATCCAAGAAATATCGAAAAAAAGCGATCCTCATCGGAGGGGCTATCCTTTATGCAGCTGTATTTTTGATTGTATTTGAACTGAGTTTTGCCCGTCTCATTACATATGGGGTGGTTATATCGGTTGCTTATCCTCTTTTATTAGTTCCTTATCTTTCATTAACATATGACGTGATAGGGAGTGCGTGGAAAGCACGTGAAATGCGAATAGAATATATTGTCATCCGAGAACTCTATTTAAATGCTGGGAGAATCGTATCTATCCTTGTTTTACTCTTTGCTATTTATCAATTAGGCGAAGAAAAAGGTATACCTCTTGCTTTAATTGTCTTAGGGGCTGGTCATTTATGTATATATGGATGGATTAGGTCTATTCACTTACCTTTAAATGTAGACAAAGAGAAATTTTAAGAAGTAAAAAATGATTCTGTATCAATAGACTCCTATTGAAAATCGTATCATTTGTGATATAATTTCCTTACAATCATTTTGCCTGCGGTGTTGGTGAACTTCGAGTTTAATTCGAACCGAACACCAATTCACATTGGGAGCTTTATATTAAAACGCCGACAGCATGCCTGATTTATTCAGGAAGCTGAAAGTGTTTTTGCGGGCACCCACCTGCCTAGGGCGGGTTCGTGAAATCTGGAAGATAACCGCACATGCGGGCTTGCTTTTAGACACCTTATGAACATAAGGTGTCTATTTTGACTGAAAATAAATTTACATAGTTGAGATGTCTTTACATATAGAAAGGGACGATGTAATGAGTGAAAAAAAACAACTCAAGCCTCACATACCGATTCGTTTAAATATTCTGTTTTTTGTCGTATTTTTACTTTTTTCTGCCCTCATTTTACGATTAGGGGTCGTTCAAATTGTACAAGGGGAAGGGTATCAGGAGGAATTGGAGCGAACGGTCAATATTAGCCAGCCGGTTGAAGCCCCCCGAGGGTTAATGTATGACCGCCACGGAAATGTGTTAGTGGATAATGAGCTACTATTTACGGTTACTTATACGAATAGAAATACATCACAAGACGAAATGATTGAAACAGCTACTCGGCTAAATGAATTCATTACTATGGACATTGAAGGAATTGAAGACCGCTTTGAGCGAGATCGAAAAGAATTTTGGGCTTTAATTAATGAAGAAGAGTACTTAGAAAAACTTTCTGTCCAAGAAGCAAATGAGCAAAACCTATCAGATAGTGAAGCTCACCTAGAAAGACTAGACTTAATCTCAGAAGAAGAGCTTAATCAACTAACTGATGAGGAATTAGAAATCTTTCTTATTTGGAGAGAATTTAATACGGGTTATAACAACCTTCCTCATAAAGTAAAGCGTCCGATTGAATACGAAGAAGCAGCGAAAATCATGGAGCACATGGAATATTTGCCTGGAGTAGACATTATTCGGGATTCGGCAAGGAGATATACTTACGGCGACACGCTAAGTTCGATTTTTGGAAGAGTAGGTTCTATTCCGAGAAATGATTTGAACTCATTTTTAGCCAAAGGCTATGAAAGAAACGAAGAAGTGGGTCGAAGCTACTTGGAAGCTCAGTATGAATCTGTCTTAAAAGGAAGACAAGGGGAGCTTGAAAACTATATGGACCCTAATGGGAATTTCTTGAATAACCCTGAACAAAGATTAGGTAGCAGAGGAAATGACCTTGTTTTAACCTTTGACATGGAACTGCAACAACGAGTGAAAGAAGTGATAGAGGAGGAAGTGACCAGTTCATCAGCTAGGTTTGTCGAGGAAGAGGACGCCTATGTTGTCATGATGGACCCTCACACTGGTGAAGTGCTAGCTATGGCTGGACACGATAGTGACCTAGGCACGTTCACTCAAGGATACGAAGTAGGGTCATCAATGAAAGGTGCGACAGTCTTAGCCGGATTTGATACAGGGGCGATTTCTCCTGGCGATGGGGTTTACGATCGCACTTTAAAATTCAGTGGTTCACCTGACATCTCCTCTATTAGAAATTTAGGATATGTGAATGATTTGACTGCCTTAGAGCGTTCATCAAACATTTATATGGTAGAAATCGCTATGAGGATGGTTGGATATATGTATGGCGTTTCTGGAACAAATTGGCCAGATATCAATCCTGGATTTGATACACTTCGTTCATACTACAACCAGTTTGGTTTAGGTGTAGAAACAGGTATAGATTTGCCAGGAGAATTCGCAGGTGTCAGTGGAGGAAATCCTACAGGTCCTGGATCTCAAGGGAGTCTTCTCTTCTTCAGTTTCGGACAATTTGATACGTATACAACTATGCAGTTAGCTCAATATGCGTCAACAATTGCAAATGACGGCTATAGAATTGCACCGAGAGTAGTAAAAGAGATCCGTGAACCTAGTACGACTAAAGGTGAATTGGGAGCTCTATCCCAGCAGCTTGAACCGAAAATTTTGAATTACCTTGACGTAGATGAGTATCACCTCGATAGAATTAAGGAAGGCTTTCACCGGGTGATTCACGGGCCAGAGGGGACAGCTCGGACCTATTTTGAAGATAGAGACTACAATCCAGCTGGAAAAACCGGGACATCTCAGGTGAGGATAAATGGAGAAGATGCAAACAACCAAACATTTGCTGGTTTTGCTCCTTACGATGAACCGGAAGTTTCGATTGCGGTCATCGTTCCGGGAACAGCCAATGAAGACAGCGCAGGGGTGGCCAATCGTATCGTAGAAGGGTCCCTAGACGCATACTTTGAATTGAAAGAAGAGCGAAATGGTCCTCAGATGCCAGACGATGGACCAGAAGTAGAGGAAGTTGAAAACGAAATTTCGGAATAACCGTATTGATATATTCAAAAGGCGTATGAGAGGTTTCCCTTTCATACGCCTTTTTTTAAGTTTGGTTTTCTTCCCTCAAGCCAGTAAAGAAGGTCTACATTTACGATGTAATAATAGTTACAATTTCCTCTACAGACATGTCACTATTCAGAGTGTATTCACCAAGCTGAATACGATCTTCAACACCTTGGGCTGCAAGCTCTTGCGCTAAGGACTCACTATCATGAATAATATTAAGTCTTACAAGTTTTTCTGAAATATCTTGTGATGTCATCCCTGGTTCAATTGATAGTATGCTGAAATAAACGGGATCGCTCTCTTCGGTGTTTGTTTCTGGTTCTTCTGAATCATCATTTTCTTGAGAGGAATCTTCCACTCCCTCTAATTGTTTCCGTAATGCTTCGTTTTCAACTTCTAATTGCTCTAGCTGTTCATATTCACCTTTTGACAAGGTGGTTTCACTTTGTTCTTCTAAGACGGCTGTTTCATCATAACTAAGTACTTCAGGTTGCATGTAATATGTAGCAGCTAAAACTGTACCGGCTAAGAACAGGCCTGCAGCAGCCCCACGAAATGAATCTTTCGCACTCATAGGTGCCCTCCTTAACTAAAACAAGATAGTCTTCACAAATTCCTTTAAAAGGTGCTATTGAGCTAATAGCTGTTCGATCTTCTCTATAGAGTTTTCCGTTATTGAAGCAATTTCTTCAACAGAATGACCGTCTTCGTGCATAGCAAGTACGTCGTCTCGAGTGAGTGTTGATCGGGTATCAGAAGACAGCCCGGCATCTCCAATGACATACTCTTCTTCGAGAATGGTTACTTTCTTTTTTAAATAATAAATTTCCTGCATCATCTGAATGGAGAGATTTTCAAGCTGTTTTTCTACATCTTGATGAGGATTTTTTTGGAAAAATGATAATAACAATAAAATGGCAGATAGACTAAATAAACCGATCAATATCCATTCCATTTTCAAACCTCCTTACAAAAATTAGCTGTTCATCTTTCTAATAATATCAGAAATAGCGAGTGTTTGGAGGGGAGTTTTATCCAAACTTTCAAATATTAAGAGATGACAGGCAGGAATTGACGGATTTAAAAG
Source organism: Salipaludibacillus keqinensis (assembly GCF_003226325.1). GTDB lineage: Bacteria > Bacillota > Bacilli > Bacillales > Salisediminibacteriaceae > Salipaludibacillus > Salipaludibacillus keqinensis. The sequence goes on from NZ_PDOD01000001.1 coordinate 356,006, forward strand.
ATTGGTGACGGAATTTCTACGTGTTTTTCACGCAAGCAATATTAAAATGAAAAATAGTGTTGATAGATTAGTGAGTAGTAGACAATGACACAAAATGACAAAAATACCTCCTTGTTGAAATGGACAAACCTCGGTACGATGAGTTTACAAAGGTGAACACTAAAGGAGAGAATACAATAATGAAAAAACCTAAAAATGAAGTAAGTCAATTCTATAAAGAATATCTAATAAAAATGAAAAATACCGTTATTCCATTTATGAGATTAACAGAGAATATGCATTATATGGAAAGTTCTACTGGGAATCTGAACATGAAGTGGATAAACCTCCCTAGCGATAATGAATTTACAACATTAAATAAATTAATGATTGAGAATAATACTCAAACATCGGTACAACTGCAGTTATTGATTCATTACAGAGTGAATTCCAAACGTTCTATCCCATTTGTGTACTATTCTCCTAACAACGAAGCAATCATGGTATGTAACAGTAGCATGTATTATTTAATAGGGGGGCTTGGTCCTCTAGGAGGGCCAACTCAATATCAAACGAATGAAATAGATCTTGCATCTAGTTCAACCACTGACTCTAATCGTTCTATGTATCAACCCCTTTCTCAAGAAAGTTCTGCATGGGGAATGGTTTATGATGTGTTGATTGAACCTAATAGCATTGCTCACTTGTACGATTGGGAAATCGCTCATGAACAATTATACAAACTGGAAACGATTCATGAACAATACAAGGAATTATTAGGAAATAAAGTGCCTAAACGAGTAAAGCTTTTAAAAAGATCTTAGAAGATCTCGTTGTTTCACTTGAATGTCTCAACAAACTCTGCTATTATTTTTAAAGTATGAGTAAGTATAGAGTTTGGAGGGGAAAAACATGCGTGTACAAGTCACTTTAGCTTGCACTGAGACAGGCGACCGTAACTACATTACGACAAAAAATAAACGTACGAACCCAGATCGTATGGAGCTTAAGAAATTCAGCCCGCGTCTAGGCCGTCACACGTTACACCGTGAGACAAAGTAAGCAGAAGATTTTTCTTCTGCTTTTTTTTGTCTTTTTTTACGAACTACATAGTTTACCTTCTCATTTATCTAAATTATTCATCCTTATCTGAATGATCATCTAGCACATAAAAGTTGAATAGCTTGTTATAAGATCTTGTTAAGAAAAAGATTATTGCTCCATTTGTTTGGAATAGCAATGAAGAATTGTTAAAATCGACAGTATTCTCCAACAGAGGATTTATAAAAAATGGTAAAATTATAGTAGAGTTGAAAGGGTGGAGTTGTATGGATAAAGATGCTCTCCGGAAAGAATGGAAACGAAGACTTTCTTCATTGAGTGAAGAAAAAAGGAATGAATGGTTACATCAGATGTATGACAAGTTATTTTCCCATGAATATTGGACGAGTAGCCAAATCATTGGTGTGACAGTTTCAATTGGGAATGAAATTGATACGCGACCAATCATTGAGCAAGCATGGAAAGAAGGGAAAGTCGTTGCTATACCTAAATGTAATCCGATAAATAAGAGTTTGTCTTTTTATCAATTCAACGATGATGATCAACTGGAAAGTCATTATTTTGGGCTGAAGGAACCTAACCCTGACCTTTGCGAAAAAATACATGTTTCTGATATGGATTTACTCCTTGTGCCGGGCCTTGTGTTTGATCACTCAGGTTATCGAGTTGGTCATGGTGGCGGGTACTATGATCGCTTCTTATCAAAAGAAAATGATTTACTAACAGCTGCACTCTGTTTCGAGATGCAGCTTGTAGAAAATCTACCTCATGAAAGACACGATATACCAGTTGGAGTCATCATTACATCTGATAAATGGATCGAATCGCGTAAGAAATCTGAAAACAATAGGTTTCAATAGGGAAAGAGCTATAACAATGACACTACTTACAAATGAATACGTATTATTAGTTGGCGTTGTATTAATAGCATATATTTCATTCAAAAAAGAAGCATTAACGAAAACGGGAATGGCGGCAAGTATTGTTATAGGAGGAATCATCACTTTTGCTTTTTCACTATATGGACTGCTAATATTAGCCTCTTTTTTTCTTTCCTCAAGTATATTAGGAAGGAAGTTAGATGGTACTCAAGGGAGACACGAGACCTTTGAAGAAAAAGGAGAAAAGAGAGATGCGAAACAAGTGTTGGCAAACGGCGGTTGGGCAGCTGCAGCTTCGTTGTTATTTATCCTGACGGATGACATGATTTGGCTCCTCGCCTTTATTTCATCTCTAGCCTCGGCTAATAGCGACACTTGGGCCTCTGCAATTGGAAAGCAGAGCCATTCTCCTCCTCGCAGACTGTTAACGAAAGAAGTCGTTCCCGTTGGACAGTCCGGCGGGACGACGAGGCTTGGAAATTTAGGGGCCCTAATGGGGAGCGCGTTCGTCGTTCTCATTGGATACTTACTTATTAACATGCAAGATTTTGGTTCTGTTCCTGTTCCTTGGTTTGTTTGGTGCCTCATAATTATGGTCGGTTTTATATCCCAATGGATTGATGCTTTAAGTGGCGATTTTCTACAAGCTTTGTATCAATGTAACAAATGTGGGCGCTTTACAGAGAGAAATATCCATTGCAAAAAGTCGACCACCATAGTAAAAGGAAGAATGTGGATGGATAATGACTTCGTTAACCATTTGTGTACAGTTTTTGGCTTTATTTTAGGTGCAATGATTGGTGTTTATTTCAACATCTAGAGAGGAAGATTTAAGATGGAGGAACTTTGGGGACGTTATTCTAGACAAATGCTATTTCATCCCATTGGCAAAGAAGGACAAGAACATCTACTAAATGGAAAGGTGCTTATTGTCGGAATGGGCGCGTTAGGTACAGTAGTGGCTAACCATCTTGCTAGAGCAGGAGTGGGAAATCTCGTTTTTTGCGATCGTGACTACGTTGAAATGAGTAATTTACAGAGGCAAACCCTTTTTGATGAAGATGATGTAGCTCGCTTCCTGCCTAAGGCGGTGGCAGCTGAACAAAAGCTCCGAAAGTTAAATAGTAGTATTAACATTGAGGGGCATGTAACTGATATTACATCCGAAAATGTGGAAGAATTCATGAACGGGGTCGACGTTATCATTGATGGGACGGATAATTTCCAAACACGGTATTTATTAAATGATGTGGCGTATAAATACGAGGTTCCTTTCATCTATGGTGGAGCGGTCAGTTCAAGAGGAATGGAAGCTGTATTCATTCCAGGAAAAACGTCCTGCTTGCGGTGTCTTTTTCCCACGCACGACTCCACAGGACAGACGTGCGATACGATTGGCGTTCTTTCACCTGTAGTTGATATTGTAGCCAGTCTTGAGGCTCTTGCTTGCTTGAAGCTATTATCGGGGAATGAGGATGAGATTTCTCCTGAGCTATCAACTTTTGATGTATGGAACAATCATCATTTCTCCATGAAATTAGGCAAGGCTCATGAAGCTTGTCCTACGTGTCAATTAAAAGAGTTTCCTTCACTAACTCAATCAACACAAAACGATGTCACTACCTTGTGTGGACGAGACACGGTTCAGATAGTAGGACCAAATGAATTTGATTTAGTGGTGTGGGAAAGCAAGCTAAACCCAATTGTTAGAGCTGTAAAAAGAACTCCTTTTTTATTAAGAGTGTATTTACATGAAGGAGAAAAAATTGTCATGTTCCCCGACGGGCGCACGTTGATTCAAGGAACAGAAGATGTTTCAAGGGCTAAATCATTGTTTTCTAAATATATTGGAATGTAAATACTGTGACAATGTAACAAAATAGACATTTCGTAATCGCTTTCATGACTTTAAACAATTGTGAAATGATGTACAATGTAATTAGGAAGACGGTATTCATGTAAATAAATGCCTCAAATTATCACTTGAAAGGTGGAAATTAATATGTACGGAACAAAAACTTCTAGAGTAGTAGTCATTGGAACAGGAAATGTTGGATCAAGTTATGCTTTCTCTCTCATCAATCAAAATATCACGGACGAAATGGTCCTCATTGATCTAAATAAAGAAAAGACGGAAGGGGACGCAATGGATTTAAACCATGGAATTCCTTTCGGAGCACCAACAAAAATTTGGGCAGGAGAGTATTCTGACTGTAAAGATGCAGATATTGTCGTTATTACGGCAGGTGCAAATCAGAAACCAGGTGAGACGAGGTTAGATTTAATCGAAAAGAATGTCAAGATTTTCAAAGGAATTGTCGGGTCAGTGATGGAAAGTGGATTTAACGGTATTTTCATTGTGGCTACGAATCCTGTTGATGTCCTTTCCTATGCAACGTGGAAATTCTCAGGATTACCAATGGAACGGGTCATTGGATCAGGAACAATTTTGGACACAGCTCGTTTTCGTTTTCTTTTAAGTGAGTACTTTGACATTGATGTCAGGAATATACACGGTTATATTATGGGGGAACACGGAGACACAGAACTTCCTGTCTGGAGTCAGACACGGATTGGTTCTGAACCGATTGATCGCTACATGTCTAAGTATAAAAAAGAAGGAAAGCAAGAAGATTTGGATAACATTTTCATTAATGTTCGGGATGCAGCCTATCATATTATAGAACGTAAAGGAGCGACACATTATGCGATCGCTATGGGGCTAGCACGTTTAACGAAAGCGATTCTTCGTAATGAGCATTCTATTTTAACCGTTTCTACTTTGATGAAAGGTGAATATGGTCTAGATGATCTATATATCGGAGTTCCGGCCATTGTTAGCCAGCACGGGGTAGAAAAATCAGTGGAAATTGACTTAACTGATGTAGAAATGGACAAGCTCCATCATTCAGCGGACGTGTTGAAAGAGGCTATGAAACCAATATTTGAAGTCAAATAAAATAAACGGACGACCAAGGGCTGTATACTGAACAATACAGCTCTTTTTTTATATCGAGCACTTTAAAAATGTTTCTTTCCAATAGCTTTAAATGACTTTATTTTTACTTAAATGGGGCTATCTACTTTAGGTTTTTGCAATAAGTCAAGTTTTTCTTATAGGATAAGAAATCGCATTTTGTCTCACTCTAATAAATAAAGGAGAGTGATGACATGTTGAAGTGGATGATCTATGCTACAATCATGATTCTGATTACAATGATTTATAAAAAGCGTTACAGAGTAATAAACAAAATCCTATCTGTAAAATGGATGAGGAGGCTTACAGTTTCTTTTGTCATGAGAATCCCGTCTGTTAGAGAAAAGATGATGTATGAAACGTTCAAATAGGCCCAGAATCAGGGTCTTTTGTTTGTTATGCAATGATTAGGGAATTGGGTTTACATAGAGGTAACAACCGTTCATTTGGTATACTTAATTTCGGGGGGAATAATCATATGACAAAGTGGAAAGCGATTGTATTTGATCTAGATAATACGCTATTTAGTCATGAAAAAGCGTTTAAAAAGGCAATAAAAGAATGTTTTCATACATATCAGCAAAAACATGTGCCAGAAAATAAACAAATAGATGACCAGAAATTTTTTTCAGTATTTAAATATTATAGTGATTATTTTTGGGACAAATTTGAGCATGGCGAAGTGACAGGGAATGAATACCGCCGTATGCGCTTTAATGAAACGATGAAGGAATTAAATTTACCTTACAATAATGAAATGGCTGATCGTTTTCACAGTCACTATTATAGAGTAGTAGATGAATTTAGTGTACCGTTTGAAGGAGTACATGAATTGTTACAAACGGTTAATGACCACCATGTAAAAATGGCAATAATAACAAATGGAACAGTGGATACTCAATATAAAAAAGTTGAAAAAATCGGAGTGGACAAATGGATTGAACGGAGCGCTATATTGGTATCTGAAGAAGTAGGCTTTGCCAAGCCAAGGAAAGAAATATTTTTAGCAGCAGAACGGGCCTTAGGTGTCACTAGTAAAGATATCTTGTTTATAGGTGATTCTTGGAAGCATGATGTTATAGGAGCGATTGAAGCAGGATGGGATGCAGCATTTCTTAATTCACGTCGTGAAGATAGGTCATCTTCTCATCAACCTGTATGTGAATACACCCATTTTCAAGACATGAAAAAGGAAATAATCAACTTAATGATAGAAGGGAGTTAATCATGAATGCATTCACGGAATCTATCCGATTTTGGGAGACTTTAGATCACTTAGTGAATCGGGAAGGAATGCGACTTGTTCATCTGAATGAACGAGAAGAAGTGGCTTGGATTGAAGATGATCGGAGAGATTCCAATCAAATTATCCGTCTCGCTCACAAAAATTATGATTGGAGTAATCAATTAAAGAAAGACATCGATCAACATTATGATCAAGCTAAGAAAATCCGAAAAAAATTAGGTTTAAAGAAAGCCAATGTTACAAGCGTCATATTATCAGCCTTTATGCCCGTGGATGATTATGAACGGTTAACATCCCAAGCTCTGCCTTTTACTGCAGGAGGAAAAAATCATTTTCGAACGATCATTATTCCGCTAGAAGATATGAAAAAAAAGTTATTTCCTTTAGCTACTGAATGGAAATTAACTGAAATGCCGCCATTTTTATCAGAGTCCTATTTAGAAGAGAGTGGTCAAGAAGAACAATTTCTTCAGACATTAAAAAAGAACGTAAATCGCTCTATGAGAAATCGCCAGGAAAAAGAGCGGAAAATTTTCCTTTACGGTAAGCCATATTTCACGCTCATCCTTTTAGGTATGGTTTTGTCCATTTTCGCTTTGGTAGAAATGGAAGGATCTACTACCAGTACATTAACGCTCATTGAATTTGGAGCAAAATTTGATCCACTTATATTACAAGGTGAGTGGTGGCGTTTTTTCAGTGCGATGTTTCTTCACATTGGATTTTTGCATTTATTTATGAACTCACTTGCCCTCTTTTATTTAGGTGGAGCAGTAGAAAGAATATTCGGTACGAGCCGATTCGTTCTAATTTATTTTATTGCAGGTTTTTTTGGTTCCGTTTCAAGTTTTGTATTTAATGATAATGTATCCGCTGGCGCCAGTGGAGCTATTTTTGGTTGTTTTGGTGCTCTTTTATATTTTGGTATGATTCATCGTCGGTTATTTTTTCGGACGATGGGGATGAATGTCATCGTGATTCTCGTGATAAATCTTTCGTTCGGATTCATTGTACCCATGGTTGATAATGGCGCCCATATAGGAGGTTTACTAGGTGGGTTTGTGGCCTCAGCCATTGTCGGCCTTCCGAAACAAAAAGGTAGCGTACTAAAATTAATAGCCCTCACACTTGCCGTGTTGATTGCAGGGATCCTTCTATGGTTTGGATATGATCAGGACAGCGATAGTGAACAAATTAGTACCATTTATTATCAGTTGGCTCGCGAGTCTATTGAAGAAGAAGAATTTGATGATGCAAAGACTTATTTAGCAAACGTCATAGACAGTTCTGAACAGTTGAGTGATGAATTGCTGTCTAACGCCTATTTTCTTCTTTCATATACTCAAATGAGCTTAGAGGAACTTGAAGAAGCAGAGGAAAACCTCCTGATAACTATTGAAATATCTCCTTCCTTTCATCAAGCTTATTATAACTTGGCGTTAATCTATTATGAAAATCAAGAACTGCACGAGGCATTAGAGCTGGTTGAGAGTGCACTGGAAATTGATGCTGGAAATGAAGATTATCAAGCTCTACGTGACGAGATTCATCAATTGATTGAGTCTTGATAAGTCATATCCTCATCTTTATTAATCATTTGGAAAAGTTGTTGTTTGGACCCGTCTTTTGTTTTGTAAAGAAGTAGAAGATGGGTTCCATCTTTATGAAGCAGAATATGAGGGATACTGTTCCCACGTGGAGAGTAAGTCTCCTCAGTGAAAGTATTAATTCCAAGTACATAATATCGGTAAAACCCTTCCCAAAGTTGCCCTACAGTAGCAAAGGATTCTTTTTCAGTCATACCAGGTAACGGTAGATGCATGTATTGAGGTAAGTCCAATAATGTAAATAAGTGATATTCATCCACATCGATTTGAAACTCCTCTACTAATTCATCTAGCTCATATGACAGCTGTTGATCAATAATGGAATCTAACACTTGTTTACTCCGGCTTTCGTCATCTGAAGAAGGTTCTTTAAAAGCATGAAGTTGACTAAAAGGTGAATCCACGACATAAAGCTGATCTTGGCTCCATGCATGTTTACTTCTGTAAATGTCCTCCTCATAATGAGTTTCCGCATGATGGAAAGTAATAACGTCAAACCTTCCACTATCTTCCCCATCGTATGACTCTACTCCTTCAATAAACAGTTGGTCTTTTAAAGACTGCTTTTTAGCAGCGGCAAACGCTCCATTTTCAAACATAATAGACAAATCGCTTCGTAAAAAAGCTGGTTCATTCGTTTCTGACGCAAAAGACCATTGGAGAATATACTCATCATTATCTTTTTTACTTAATAAGTCCAAATTAGTTTTTGCTTCTCTGAAAAAGATATGCTCATCTTCTGGGAAAAAAATGAATACTTCATCCATTGATTTCCAAGAAGACAAGGAAGTGAAAGAAAGAATAATAGCTAATGCCAAGGCAGTTATAGCTATTTTAAAAAAATGGTCATTAATTAATCTAAGCATTTATGCTCCTCCATTCAGACAAGCCGGTCTATTTTTTCTTATGTTTTAAAACGAGGATATATACCACGGAAATAAAATATTTCTTTGAGTTCTCCTCTTTAATATGTAGAGGTGATGTATGTTTCTTTGATGAAAAGAAAAAGCTATTCTATGAGGAGGAGTACATCATGAAAGATTTAGTTGAGCGACCTGCTTCTAAGAACTTAGCAACGAATATAGCATTTTTGAAAGATCAACTGGCTGTGGACAAAAGCTTTGATTTAATTCAATTAGATCTTGTATATCATGGTGTTGAGATGGCATTATTTGTTGTTGATGCCTTTGCGAAAGACGATGCACTAACGCAAATTCAGAGGGAATTGGATCATTTAACTCCTGAGGATGTAAATGAAAATCTTATAAATGGATTGGTCCAATCGCGGATACCTTATGTAGAATTAGAAAAGGAGAAAGATTTAGAAGAAGTAGTTATTCAAATCTTATCGGGACCTGCAGCTTTACTGGTAGATGGATATGATGAAATCATTCTTATTGATTCAAGAGAATATCCTGTCCGTGGCCCAGAAGAGCCAGATACAGAACAAGTGGTGCGGGGGGCAAAAGACGGTTTCGTTGAAACTCTCGTATTCAATGCCGGACTCATTCGGAGACGTGTACGTGATCGTACTTTACGTAATGAATACTTAAGAGTAGGTAAACGTTCTTACACAGACATGTGTATAACCTATTTAGAAGACATTGCGGATGAAAAGCTAGTAAATCACATTCGATCATCCTTGAAAAAAATCGATACAGATGGATTACCAATGGGAGATAAAACCATTGAGGAGTTCCTTTTTGGACAGCATTATAATCCTTACCCTTTGGTAAGGTATACTGAAAGGCCAGATGTGGCAGCCAGTCATTTGTTTGAAGGACATATTCTTTTGTTAGTTGATGGCTCTCCTAGTGTGATTATTACTCCAACTACGTTTTGGCATCACCTGCAACACGCTGAAGAATACAGACAAAAACCGATCATTGGTAGTGGCTTGAGGCTGGTAAGATTTTTAGCTGTTTGGATGTCTATTTTTCTTCTCCCTCTCTGGTTTTTATTTGCTGAAAATCAAGCGCTGCTTCCTGAAACATTGGAATACATCGGCCCTAATGAATCAGGAAGTGTCCCTTTACTCGGTCAATTTTTGTTGGCGGAGGCGGGAATAGAAATGCTTAGAATGGCGGCAATTCATACTCCTTCTGCTTTAGCTACCGCATTAGGATTAGTGGCCGCCATTCTTATCGGTGAAGTGGCTATTGAGGTTGGTTTGTTCTCACATGAAGTCGTTTTATATTTGGCTATAGCTGCGGTGGGGTCATTTGCTACACCTAGTTATGAAATGAGTTTAGCGAATCGTTTTATACGTGTTTTATTTCTGATTACTGTTTCCGTATTTCATGTCCCAGGCTATATGATTGGTTTATTAGTGTTAATCATCTTACTATCTTCCATGAAAGTGTACGAAACTCCCTACTTTTGGCCGTTTATACCATTTAATTGGAGAGGAGCTAGAGATGTTCTGTTGCGTGCTCCTATGCCATTGAAAAATCGTAGACCACGGGCGATCCATCCCGCAGATCCTGATAGATAAAAAAGGTGAGACGACTTCGTTCTGAGGAAGTCGTCTCACTTTTAGCTGATAGCAAGCTCGGGTTATAATAACCCAAATGTTTTCTTAAGCCATATCGTCTTCATATAATTCGTCTTTAACAAACATGTGAGATTCCATATTCACAGCAGTATCTGCTGCGAGAACAATACCGATAGGTGAGTCTTGACCATCATTTACAATGGTGAAGGGGATGGAATATTTATTTGCAGCCTTGATATAATTGCTGTATGCAGGATAATTCAAGTTGCCATCTATATAAAGGTGAGCACTTTTTCTCTCTTTCATAGCCTTTTCCATCTCAGGGTAAATCCCACGGTGTCTCACTTGTGAATCCGTTAAGCAGAGATAAACCCTTTCTGCTATAGTGCTCAGAAATAACTTACGCTCTTCTGGGCGGATTTCTGGTTTCCCGTAAATCCCTTGTTTTAAGATATCCTCTAATTTCTGTTTAGACATTTTTTCCCTCTTTTCAAGCTGTACAGCTTCGTATTATGGACAAGTATATCAATTGAAAGCCTTTTCTAACAAATAAATTGTTTGTCCTTAATTTATCTTTTCCTACATAGATTAAGTGAGGGGGGGAAGGATAAATGTTCAACTTTATCGGTGTCATTTTTATTATTTTTCTAGCTAGTACTGCTGTAGGAACCATGCCTGCTCTGAAAGGAAGGTATCCATTTCCATTCATTCTCATTTATTTTGCGTTGGTGTCCGTTGTCCCGGTGATTGTTGGAATCGTTCTAGGTGCAGCATTTCTATTTTGGCTGCCTGCATTTTTGTTCAAGGTAGCTTTGTTTATTTTATCTTTGTTTATGGTTGCCTATTTCTTGCAATTGTACCACCCTTCTTATGGCTATATTCCTCATAATAGCAAAGGGTATTTGTTTATTCTTTCATTTTTCTTTTTCTTATTAGGGATAGAGTTTGCTAGCTACGGCTTCTCAGCTTGGTTCTTACTGCTAGTGATTCCCATTAGTGTGGTAGGGTTATTGTTAGGATTTATATTTATGACTCGTATGATTATCTATTTTAGATATTTATCTGTGATTCATTTTGTTCCGATCGGACTTTTTTTATTCGTAGGGATCTTAAAACTGATATAATATGAATGAACATTGTGGGTATTTGGTAAATGAGAAGCTTTTCAAGGAGATTAATAATGATGACGTATTTTGAGTTAAGCCAATTTATGAAGACATTTCAAACGTATATTTACACAGGGAACCGAGAAGCTGATTTGGACTTAATGGAAGAAGAAATTCAAGAACTATTTCGATTAGGTATGATAGACGTTCGTTTTTTTCGTGATGCCAAACTTACCATTATAAAAGAAAGACAAGTGCTTAGTGACAAAAATTAACGAATTGTTCAAGTTCCATTATTAGCATGTCTTGAAGCCATGTTACAATATAGATCATAGAAAAAAAGTAAGTGAAGGATGATACGATGAATAAACCTTTGTATGTAGGAATTGATGTAGGTGGGACAACAGTAAAACTAGCCCTCGTAACGGAAGAGGGTGTTCTGCAAGAAAAATGGGAGATCGTAACAAATCGTGAAGAACAGGGTAAGTTTATTATGCGAGATGTAGCTAAAGCTATTGTTCTTAAAACAGCAGAGTTAAATATACCAATGAGTCAAGTGGTGGCAGCGGGCGTCGGTGCACCAGGATACATAGATGTGGAAAACGGTATTATTGTCGAAGCTGTAAATTTAGGGTGGAAGGATTATTCTATTCAGGACGAGCTTGAAAATCTTTTGAACATCCCCGTAGTTGTGGATAATGATGCTAACTTAGCTGCTGGAGGTGAAAAGTGGAAGGGGGCTGGAGAAGGTGCAGCTAACCTTCTGGCTGTCACTCTAGGTACTGGTGTTGGTGGAGGAATCATTGCTGGCGGAGAAATTATTCACGGACAAGCAGGATTAGCAGGCGAAATTGGCCATATCACTTCAGTTAAATCTGGCGGAGCTCCTTGCAATTGTGGTAAATTTGGTTGTTTAGAGACAGTCGCTTCTGCCACAGGAATTGCTCGTTTAGGATTAGAAGCAGTCCAGCGAAATCCTGATGGATACCTTAAAAGAGTGTTAGATGAGTTTGGGGTGGTATCTGCAAAAGATATATTTGACGGTGCCAAAACAGGAGATCCAATTGCAATTGAGGTTGTGAAAGAATCTTCTGAGCACTTAGGATTCGCCTTGGCTAATTTAGCGAATGCTTTAAATCCAGAAATTATCGTTATAGGTGGGGGAGTTTCAAAAGCAGGGCCATTTTTAGTTGATTACATAAGAGAATCGTTTAACCGCTTCGCAATACCGAAGATTGCAAAAGAAACGATACTTAATATTGCAACGTTGGAAAATGATGCGGGAGTCATTGGAGCAGCCTGGTTAGCAAAACAAAAAAGAACATCAGTATGATTATTCGCGTGGGGGGATTGAAGTGACACTTCAATCCTCCATATTGTTGATTTATACTTATCAAAGGATTGATTGAAACTAACAAGTCATTGTAAAGAAATCCAAGAAACATGGCTCACAGACTAATCAACTAGAAGCAGGCTTGGATTTCCGGTATTTAAATCTCGTTGGAGGAGACAGCATGAGTATTGAAAAAGTCATATTAGAAGCGAAAAATATTCAGTCAGATCGATTAAAAAACATAAATTTCACTTTGCATGAAGGTGAAATTATTACCTTAATTGGTCCTTCTGGAGCTGGAAAAAGCAGTCTTCTTATGCTGCTGAACAGGTTAGAAGACCCCAATGAAGGAACCATTCATTACTTAGGAAAGGATATTAATGAATATCCTTTGGAGCAACTAAGAAAACGAATAGGTATGGTGTTTCAATCTTCATCATTATTTGAAGGATCGGTAGAGGATAATTTGAAGTTCGGTCCGTCCTTATTTGACGAGTGGAAACCGGAAAGAGGCAAAGAATTGCTTGAGGTTGTACAATTACCTAAGGAATATCTTGATAAAAATGTAGAAGAGTTATCTGGTGGGGAACAGCAGCGCATTGCTTTTGCTAGAACGTTAGCAAATAAACCAGAAATTCTGCTTTTAGATGAAGTCACTAGTGCATTAGATGTGAAGAATGTAGAATTAATTGAACGATTCTTAAAAGAAATCGTTCCAAATCAAGTAAAAGCAATGATGATGGTCACCCATGATATAGAACAGGCAAAGCGACTTGGGAATCGAACGTTTTTCATGAATAATGAAGAGATTGTAGAACAAGGTAGGACAAGCCAGGTGCTTGAAGCTCCAAAAACAAACACGCTACAAGCTTTCTTAAAGGAGTGATCAATCATGGCACCTGAAATATCAAATGTTTCCATGTTTTTTCTAGTATTCTTTGTACTGATCCCTGTGTCTCTGTCTTATTTTTACGCATTAGGATTAAGTAAATCAATCTTTTGGTCTTCGTTCAGAGGTGTGACACAGCTATTTCTTATTGGTTATGTGCTAACCTATTTGTTTTCTCTAGAGCCCCTAACTGGTATTTCAATCATGTTAACGGTAATGATTGTTGTAGCAGCCTTGCATGCCAGCAAAAAAGGACAAGGAATTCCCTTTGTGCGTAGCATCACATTTTTGGTCATCGTTCTCATCGAAATTTTCGTATTAGTTATGTGGCTAGGATTTGATATGATCAGCTTTCAGCCAGATCAGGTTATTCCTATGAGTGGAATGGTTATAGGGAATAGCATGGTAGCTATTGGGTTAGCTTTAGAAAGAATGAAAAGCGAGTTTAAAGAAGGAAAAGGTAAGATCATTGCAGCCCTCGCTTTAGGGGCTAAACCAGAACAAGCATCTAAAATACTAGTAAGGAAAATTGTAAAGGCATCAATGATTCCGAACGTAGATGGATTAAAAACGATAGGTCTTGTTCAGTTGCCTGGAATGATGACAGGATTAATTCTTGGTGGCGTAGCCCCCATTGAAGCCATTCGCTATCAAATTGTCATTTCATTAAGTATATTCGCTTCAGTTTCATTAAGCGCGATGCTTGTGACTGTCATTTTTTACCGGTTCTTTTTTAATAAAAATCAACAAATGATTCAAATGAAAGAAAGTTAAAGGAGTTTTTATCATGAAAGGAAATGCCATTGTCCTATTATTGCCAGCAGTCGTCATGATCGGTCTATTCTTTTTTGGTTATATCAGTTTAACGCAAACAGAAGAGACCTCAAATGAAGATCTTGCTGGAGCACTGATGATTCAAGAAGAGTTGAAGGATGAGTACACCATGCAAATCGAATGGGAATGGGGAGAGTTCCCGGAAGATGGAATCCGTGGTGACGATTTTATCGAAATAACACTGCCAGCATGGACAGGGAGTGAAGGTGGAGCAGAAACGGTTGAAGTGAAGACAATTCTTACTCAAGGAAATGAAGTTGTCTATGAGAGCAACGAAGCAGCTATTACAAACAGTGGGGGAATTGCAGTTGCTTTTCCTAATGAGGTTCAGGATGATAAAATAGTCGGTCCTAGAGGAGAGGTTACGCTACATCTCTCTGAGCCTGTTCTTGAAGAAAATGAAATTTTTATTCGCTACTTTCATACTTGGGCAGAGCACCCGGTATCTCTAGAGTCTGGGATCGATATAGACTCTGCATTGACTAACGCTCATATACAAAGCTATTGGTTGGTAGATTCACAGGATTAGAAAGGTGAGTCGTCTATGGTGAAAGGTTTGTCTTTTCAAAAAGGGGTTATGTTTCTCGGCCGAAAACACATAGCGTGCTCTTATCATGAAGACGGCAGAATGAAAACTTGGTTAAAACCGATCACACCGAAAACGATGGTCATGGCTGGAAAACTTGTCTTCCTCTCTATGCCGTTATGGTTTCATTTATTCCTGATAGGTTGGTTACTTCTAATTATCGTTCCATATTTCTTTTTGTTTGCAGGGATAGAAGGTTTTAGCGGTCTTCCTATATTTTCGATTATCTATTTTTTCTTTGGTACTCATTTCTGGTTTCCGAAAGAATTAAAAAAATATCATGGAGCGGAACACAAAGTGTTCAGTTACAAAGGCCTGATCTCAGCAAGAAATCGAACAGCAATCAAAGAAGCAGACATTACGAATCGATATTGTTCAACGAATGCTGTGATGGTGTATTTTTTATTACTAATTTTGACAACATTTATGTTCTTCTCGTTTATTGATAGACCATTTGTTTACTTACTCGAAAGAGCTACTTATATCTCTTTGGTTCTATGGCCTGTAACAGTTTTCTGGCTTAATCGAATGAAACCGACCAAAGTCCATAAAGTGTTGCTAAACTTATCTTATTGGCTTCAACGACATATCACTACATCGGAGCCAGAAGAACTTCATATGAAGATCGCGATTCGATCATTCAGGAAATTAGCTTTAAAAGAATTCCCAAGTAGAGTGATAAAGACAAGAAAAAAGAAGGAGGAGACATTCATGGCTATAGCCGATGTGACTATTATGCCTCTAGGCTCAGATTCTACGAGCGTTTCTGAGGTGGTAGCTGAGATTCATCACATGTTAGATCAAACAACATTGCCCATCCAATATGAACTCACATCCATGAGTACAATTATTGAAGGACAAATAACAGACCTTTATAAGATTTTACAGGAGATCCAAGAGGTTCCTTTTAAGATGGGCCATATGAGAGTGGCAACCAATATCCGAATTGATGACCGAAGGGATCGTCCCTCTTCTATAAAAGGTAAGGTAGACTCAGTCCATAAGAAAATGGCAAGTAAAGTTGAAAAAGAATAAAAATTAAAGAAGGCTTTCTCTCGCAACTAACGAGAGAAAGCCTTCTTTAATAATTTATTTTATTGAGTGATTAAACGGTTCCTCCGCCACCCATGAAAATAATTGAAATAAGTGTTCGAATAGAAAACCATCCGAATAAAAGGACAGAAATGGCAGCAAAGCCAACGCCAAAGAAGTTTTTACGCTTAAGTTCTACGAGTCCTCCTAATAAAGATAAAATTGCTACTAAAAGAGTGATAATCCCGAATACCATCTTTCTTCCTCCTTTACATAATAAACATGACTTCGTCTATGTAGTTTTGAAACAGATTAACAATCATGTATGATGCCCGTTTCATTGATCATAAGTTCATCATTTATTTTACTTTTTTTTTTCAGATTTGTCGAGTAAATGTAAGAATTACTTTAGTCTCAGTTGAACTGTCTTTGAAAAAGCAACGATTTCCATAGTACAATATGGAGGAGTGCTTATTTCAAGGAGGGAATATTAAATGGAATGGAAAAGAATTTCTTTAGGACCTTTACAAACGAATGGATTTATTATCTATAACAAGAACAAGGAAGCATTAATGATTGATCCAGGAGGGGAGGAAGAAAAACTTTTTGATTGGTTAAATCAGGAACAATTAACTCTTTCGGCTGTTATTCTAACACATGCCCATTTTGATCATATCGGTGCGGTTGAAGCAGTTAGAAATAAATATCAATGTCCTGTGTATGTACATAAAAATGAAAGTACTTGGCTAACAGATCCTAATCTTAATGGATCAGGGCTATTTCAAGGTATTCAACCAATAAAAGGAAATCAAGCTGATCATTTTTATGATAAGGAAGGAAAGGTTGTTCTAGGTGGGTTTGAGTGTGAATTATACGAGACACCAGGGCATTCACCAGGGAGTGTCTCATTTTATTTCCCAACCGAAAAAGTGATCTTTTCTGGAGATGTGCTATTTCGTGGTGGTGTTGGAAGGACAGATCTACCTGGAGGGGACCAAGATACACTCATGAATACAATTCATGATAAAATGCTTAGTCTGCCCGACGATACAATTGTGGCTAATGGCCACGGTCCAGAAACAACCATTGGGGAAGAGAAAGAAACGAATCCCTTTATAAATGGATTTGGCTGGTAAATATTCGCCTTAGTGCTTGAGGAATGAAAAAGAGTAAAAAAAATGACCTTCCATGGGGAACATAGAAGGTCGTTTGGGGAGTTAATCAAGTATCAATGAACTTTGAGGGGGAGGGGGAACTCCCTAATTCATTGTTCTACTGACATTTTCATTATAATTCGACATTAACACTATGTCAACAGTGTTAAAATTTTTCCTGGGAGCGACATAAATGTCTAACATTATTGATAAATTAAACAAGAAATCTAACCCTCCGTGGGATTTTTCATCCTATATGGAAACGGCCCTTTACGACTCTGAAATAGGCTATTATACGAATGAACGACAGAAACTAGGAACGGAAGGCGATTTTTATACAAGCAACCACGTCCACGCTGTCTTCGCAGAAACGTTTGCCCGATTCTTCACGGATGTGTTAGAGAAGGAGCAGTTACCACCTTTCCTTTGTGAATGGGGGGCAGGAGATGGAACTTTTGCCTATCACACTCTGTCTTATTTGAGAAGACAGGATTCGACAATAGCTTTAAATCTGACGTATCTCATTGTTGAAGCAAGCCCGCATCACCGAGCTGTTCTTCGCGATCATTTAGCTGAGTTCAAGCATCAAGTGAAGATATATGATTGCTTTGAAGAATTGAAAGAGGATTTTCCTGATTATCAAGGCATTCTTTTTTCCAACGAACTACTTGATGCTTTTCCAGTTCACGTAGTGGAACAACATAAAGATGGCTTGAAAGAAGTTCTCATTGAAGAGTCAGGTAAGAAGTTAATTGAAACAGTGAAGTTTTGTGAAAACAAGGAAATAAAACGCTGGATGGAACAGTTTGGACCTCAGTTGCCAGAGGGGCACCGCATGGAAGTGAACTTGGAGATGAAAAATTGGTTGACTAAGGTCTCTTCATGGCTTAAAAAAGGAATGCTCGTTACCGTTGATTATGGTTATACCAATGAAGAATTGATTCTTCCTGAAAGAAAAGAAGGGTCCATTCGAGGATACCGGAACCATAAAATGGTGAAAAATCCTTTATGTTATCCAGGGGAAATGGATCTTACTTCTCATATCCAGTGGGATGCATATAATCAGCTTGCCATGAATGAAGGGCTAGAAATGGTCTGTCGAGAACGCCAAGATCAATTTCTTCTGAAAGCGGGGCTTTTCACTTTTTTGCAACCAGCAGTTAATATGAATCCTTTCTCTGAAGAATTCAAGAAAAATAGGGCAATCCAATCATTTGTTCAACCTGGTGGAATAAGTACATCTTTCCAAGTGAATATTCACGGAAAAGGATTGAATAAAACGAATGAATACATTTTTTTTCATGAAGACCCTTATCAAATAAGTACCTCTGAAACTAAAACCGGAAATTGATTAAGCGAGTATTATCTAGTGACGAAGAATTTCGTTGAAGCGTATAATCCCTCGGAAAAGGTACTTAGCCAGGTCAAGCTCGATTTCAAATGAATTCCTATGGTACTTAAACAATAAAATTATCCATAACAATGAATAAAGCAAGCTAAATAAAAAAACCTTGACGGTAAAGTCAAGGTTTTTAATGTCCCCCAATTTCAGGAACCATAATAAATGTTGTGTAGTACGTAAATCCAACAAAGAACAGAGTTAAATATGCTCCGAAAATATATACATAAACTCGTTCTGAAAGTTTTAAGTAACTAAGTGCAATAAACATCCCCGTTTGTCCGAAGAACAAGATGGCTGCTGCATGCATATCCCCAACCATAAACAATACAGCGAAAATTCCAGTCCAGAAACCTAATACTCGAAACATGCGATCCACGACTCACCCCTCCTTTATATGTAACATGAAAATAGACATGGTTCATTATAAAACCCATGTTATGAAAGCTAGTTCACCTTATTATAAATCTAACTTCTTACTTTGTAAACAATGGTTATTTATCAGCTAGCTATACTTACTTGAAATTATAGTTGTATTATTGATTCAATGCTACGGTTGTATACGTGCAAGCTAGTTCATTTTTTTGAAACATATTTGTCTGTTCTTTTAGTACGACTTCATCAAAAAAATACCGGAAGATTCCATTAATAAGGGCATGATGCATATGACAGATTCCTGTACTTGTTGGTGCTACTTCCTTAAATGTGCAATTATAAATCCGGAATAATATTTCTTTTTGCTCTTCGTTGTAATGAATCTCAGGATTTAGCCCTTGATTTAGGGCGATTTTTTCGATGAACTTCACTTTTTCTGCGGTTACCATTTCACTGGGGTCTTGATTTAATGATTGAACAAATGCTTTGGCTGACTCGTAGCCAAAACGGTCGCCTGTTTTGATTAGAGCTTCTTCACCAGCTTCCCCTAACGAGCTTAATGTTTCAATAGCGATTTCAGAAAGACGTTGGTAGTCACGATAAGGAAATTGCAAACTGACAACTTCGTCTGATAATCGATAAAAACGGCTAGGTCTGCCTCCTTTGCCTGTTTTTTTCGTATCTGAAACGAGCATGTTAACATCTTCTAATTTTGTTAAATGGAGCCGGGCTACATTTGCATGAATTTTAAATGTATCAGCAATTTCCTGAACGGTGACATCACGATGCTGACGTCCAACATATTGATAAATAGAAAAACGGGTAGGATCAGATAAAACTCCAGTTATTTTTAATGTTTGCTGTTCCATGGCAATTCACTCCCAATTTCAGGCTATCTTTATTATATTACAGATCATTTTTTAATTAAATGTCTTTTCAATATAATAATGTGACTAAACTAGTAAAATCTAAAGACTAGTCAGATAAAAGACTGCCATTTTCAATAAAACAAACGTATATTGTGATTTACGCTTCTGTGAATTTCACCTGCCAAAGTACTAAATTTATTATTTTATGTTTAAATTAATTAAAAAGGAGGAATAAGTAGAATAGCCTTAGAATGAATACATATACACAAAATAGAGGAGGATGTTTAATATGAGTAAAATGGATACTAAAGACTTTATTATAGGTGCAGTTGTCGGTGGAATTGTAGGTGCTTCATCTGCAATGCTATTAGCTCCAAAATCAGGGAGAGAACTTCGCTCTGACATCAATGAAAGAGCAACAGAAGCGAAAGATAAAACGGTAGAAATAACTACTGCAGCTAAAGAAAAGGGAACTGAATACTCCCAACTGGCAAAAGAAAAATCTGATGAATGGTCCCAGATTGCTAAAGATCAATGGGGGCGTGTAGCTGATAAGACTGCCAGTGTGACTAACAAAGCATCTGAAATGGGTGAAGAGCTTGCTTCTGATGTGAAGGAAGTCATGGAAGGCGAAAAAGCAGAAGGAAAAAAACTAGCAAAGCAAGTCGTCAAAGAGATTGAAGAAACGAAGCAACGTTTAAATGAGGACGTTGAAGAACTAAAAGAAAAACAAGAAAAATAATACAAAAACTAGCCGCTCCGGCTAGTTTTTTTGCATTATAAAAGTAAAGTTAGCCAGTAAAATGAAGAGAAGTCATTTCAGATTTGAAATGAAATTTGTTGACTATAAAAAAAATCAAATTTTTTTTAAAAAAAAGAAGGTATTTAGGAAGATATGTCGAATGTATGTTCTGAAAGAGTTAAAATACTTCTATAGGTGGTGGTCTATGAACATGGACATCGAACGGAAGACAAAATTAATACTAACTGAAGCCATTGAGTTGGGAGCTTCAGACGTTCATTTTATTCCTCGAGAAAAAGATTCTCTGGTTCGGTTTAGAGTGGACGGGAAATTACTGGACGTTGAAAGGTTGTCCTTTCCGTTGATCAAAAAACTGTTAGCCCATTTGAAATTTGTTTCAGGTATGGATATTGGTGATCGAAGAAGACCTCAAAACCGAGGGTTAGAAATGATCATTCATCATCAACGTGTTTTCATGAGATTATCCACTTTTCCTTCATCTTCAATTGAAACCCTCGTAATCAGATTATTCCCACAAGATCGCTCCAAAAGTTTAGACCAACTTTCTTTATTCCCATATCAAACCTCAGAACTTCTTAAGCTTATACGAAAACCCCACGGATTAATTATTATATGCGGACCAACTGGAGCCGGGAAAACAACCACCCTATATTCTCTATTACAAAAACGAGCAGAAGAAATAAATGAAAATATTATTACTCTAGAAGATCCGGTCGAACAAAGACAGTCCGGGTTCTTACAAATGGAGATTAACGAAAGAGCTGGAGTTACTTATGCAGCCGGGCTTAAAAGTTTACTCCGTCACGACCCAGATTTAATTATGTTAGGAGAGGTGCGCGATGCAGAAACGGCCCAAATGGCTGTTAGGGCTGCTTTAACGGGGCACATTGTCCTCACTACATTGCATAGTAGCTCTAGTAAGGGGGCTCTTAAACGATTAGTTGATTTAGGAGTGTCGACGGTAGACCTAGAAGAAGTTGTGGAAGGAGTAGTAGCTCAAAAACTTGTGGATCTCTATTGTCCATATTGCGGTGAAACATGTTCCTTACATTGCAGAAAAAGAAGGTCAAGAAGAAGAGGTGCTGTATATGAAATTTTATCAGGAATTGAATTAAGAGAATGTATCAAGAACTTAGAGGGAATTGCCGATGTTTCGTACCCTTCTAAGAAATTAAATGATTGGGTTAAAAAAGGAATCGCTTTAGGTTATATTTCAGAAAAAGAATGGACAAGGTTTGGGAAAGGGGGATTCTAAAAGTTGGGGCGTTTATTTCGAGATGATCGTTCACGCAGTGATTTTCTATTTCAATTGTCATCACTTCTAAAAGAAGGATATACTTTTTCAGAAGCGCTTCAACTTTATATAGAGTTTACAGAAGGAAAAAAAAGAAACTGGTTGGAAACCATTTATGAAGATTTACTCGAAGGAGAACTTTTTTCTGAACAGCTCATATCTGGAGGTTATCCTAAGGAATTAATTAGTTATTTATCGTTTGTTGAAAGGTTTGGAGACTTTCAAGAAGGGTTACTTCAAGCCTCAGTTATATTAAATAAACGTAACGAATTAAAACAAAAAATTAGAAAAATCGTACAATATCCTCTGTTTCTATTTTTAGGTTTGTTAGTCATAGGATCAGTGATGATTGAAGGAGTATTACCGCAGTTTGAACATTTTTTTCAATCGATGGATCAAGAACTCCCTATGATTACAAAGGGGATGTTAGCATTTACCAGGTGGTTTCAACTGCCAATATTCCTCAGTTCCATCTTTCTGATCACCGTAAGTATCTTTTGGTTCAAACGTAAACCAATTTTAGAACAGGTACATTTATTATTAAGAGTTCCTCTTGTAAAGAACTACCTCAGAAACTTACTCACGTATTATTTCACAGCACAACTAGCCCCGTTACTTAAAACTGGATTTTCCTTATACGATACATTCAAGATGATAGAAAAAGATTCATTACTTTCTTTTTTCCAAAACGATGCACAAAGTCTTTCTTATAGTTTACAGGAAGGTGAATCATTAACAGAATTAATCAAAAAGAGAAAGTATTACTTACCCCAGTTATCCTCCATTATTATGTTAGGTGAAAGAAAAGGAAATCTAGGAGCTGAACTGGACAGGTTTTCCACTTTCCTATTTGAACAAATGTATGAGAAAACGTACCGGACTATCCAGTTGTTTCAACCAGTTTTCTTCTGTATCATTGGATTTTTTATTCTCGTGTTATTTTTATCCATGATGCTTCCTATTTTTTCAATGCTAGATGGATGGTAAAAGTAAGTGAAACAATAAAAGAAAATAAGCTAAGTGAGGTTATTTTTTAGTTAATTCAAAAGCCTGATGTTTACTTAACCATTGAATGAGATCTTTTTCATTTTTGGTTAATATTCTTCCTAATTCAAGACTAATCTCTTTTTTACGGGATTCTGATAAGCATGTAATCAAAGAAGACAATATGATACCTCCCAGACAGAGTGTGGATTGGATTAACCCTATGCTAAATTATAACGGATGAACAATAAATATAACAGAAAATTTTGCTGCTTGTCGTATATAAACCAAATTAACTAGGAGTGAAGACTAGTGAAAAATATAAAAAAAATAATTCGATCATCAAAGGGGTTTACTCTTATTGAAATGATGATTGTGTTAGTTATTATTTCAATATTACTATTAATTGTCGTGCCGAACTTAACAAAAAACCAAGAATTAGCTAGTGATAAGGGCTGTGAAGCCACAATCGAATTAATAAAAACACAAGTAGTAGCTTATCAAATTGAACATAATAAGCTCCCTTCTTCCATTAGCGAACTAGAAGGCGACTATGTTCAATCGACAACATGTCCAGACGGATCTAAATTAATTTTAGCAGGATCTGAAGTGAAAAAGGCCGATTAAGTATGATAGAACTAAAATCTCTCCGAACTAGTGAGGGTTTTTCCTTGATTGAATTAGTCATTGTGTTATTTCTCATTTCTATCATTTTATTGATTGCGATCCCATCAGTGAACCATCAAATGACAAAAATGGAGACAGCTTATTTTCTAAAAGAATTAGAGCATGATCTTTATTATTATCAAATGTATGCAATGAGTAACGGGCGAAGTGTTCGCTTTGTTTTTTCAGCAACGAGTCCTAGGTATACCGTAGTAGAAGGAGTACGAACGATTCATCATAAAGAAGGGCCGGACGGAATTAGGTTTAGTCGATCTACCCTTAGTTTAAATGAATTAAGATTCCTTGGGACTGGAGGAGTCCAAAAAGCAGGGAAAATAGAAATTTATACTAAAGACGAGAATTATCAGCTTATTTTTCATTTAGTCAGGGGGAGGTTTTATTTTGCTGAGTTGTAACAGAGGCTTCCTTTTCTATGAAGGGATGTTAGCCCTTCTTCTCTTAACCATTATCTTGATCACGTTATTTCCCATTCTTGTTCAAATCCAGTATGAAAGAGTGAGCATTAGAGAAGAGAGAGAAGCCATGTCAATGATACAAACAAAGGTATTAACCCATGATCCAAAAATGACGGTTGAAGAAGAAATCGTTAACGGACGAATGAATTCTTATAGGTATATAACAAAGAATCAAGATGATCAGACTCGTCATTGTCTCTTATGGGAAGGGAGAAATGGTCGTGACCAATCCTGGTGTTTATCCAGTTACAATCCTTAATCAGAAAGGAATGAGCTTATTAGAAGTTTTAGTTGGATTCTCTACACTTTTAATTATTGTTACCATCTTTCCTCCGATGCTTCTTCATTGGACTTATTCTTCTCCCGATATGGATCAGTTTACTTATGAAGAATATAGCCTGTTTCTCATGCAACTTCAAACGGAATTCAGAAAAAGTGACGACTATTGGGTGAGTGAAAAAAACGATAAGCTCTACATGGTGAGGTCAGATGACGAGTACCTTGTACATTTTGAACATTATCAAGATAAAATACGAAGGCAAGTTAGAGGAGTGGGCCACGAAGTTTTTATGCAGAGGGTCACAAACTTCCGCGTCTATGAAAGGTCTTATGGTATTGAAATTGAATTGACCTACCCTAAGGGAACACTTAACTGGTCTATTCATCATCCTTCAACTTCAACAGAATATTCTTCATCTGATAGGCAGGGGAGGTTGGGAGGTTGAATGAGAAGGGAATGGCTTTGTTGCTTGTGTTAGTTATTTTAGCTATGATGTCCATGTTAACGTTACATACCCTCGTCCTTTATCAGCAAGAAAAAGAGTTCTTAGGGCTAGAAAAAAGCATGCAAAAACTAGATTGGCTAATCGTAAACGGGAAAGATGAAGTCATCCATCTATTGAAATTAGATGAAGACCATAATATAACTTCAGGTGAACTCGTTTATGATGACGGAGTAGTCTTTTATTTTGTTACCTCCTCAGAGCAAGCTGATGTCGTGGCATTAGAAGGAGAAACGGATGATAATTATGCGAAACGAGCTACATTCTCGTATAATAGGGAGACGAAAAAAATGGAGAATTGGAGAGAAATGATGATATGGAATTAAACAATCAATGTATTTATTTAATAGGTTTTATGGGATCGGGAAAGACAACTGTTGGATTACAATTGTCGGAAGAGCTTGGGTACTCTTTTAAAGATTTAGATCAAGAAATAGTCAAGAACACGGGCATAACCATACCTGCTATTTTTGAAAATGTTGGAGAAGCGGGTTTCAGGAAAATTGAAAAGAAAATGTTAAAAGAATTAAATGAACCCCATTGTGTTATAGCCACGGGAGGAGGAGTAGTTGAAAATGAAGGAGTCTTGTCTTGGATGAATGAAAATGGCACATCCATTTATTTGAAAGCTCCATTTGAAGTGATGTATAAACGAATTCAAGATGATCGCAATCGTCCTCTATCCAATCAAGGGAGAGAAGCACTTTCACTTCGGTTTGAAAATCGAAAGTCCATGTACACTCAAGCAGAAGTGATCATCGACACTGATGGAAAAAGTGTAGACGAAGTGGTGGTTGAGATTTTTAAATTACTAACAAAGGATAGAAATTTGTAAATGCGTCTAAACTAAGGAATAACGAACCTTAGTGAGGGTGATGATGAGTGAAAACAAATGATTATGTGAAATTTATGACAGAACAATTTGTTACGTATGTTGACCAGCCTAAAGAGGTAAAACAAGCTAAGAGAGAAGAAAAGAAAGAGCATAGACAACCAATGTCGTTTCGACTTTTTGGTATGATCCCTTTTGCCTTAAGATTAATGTGGAATAGAAAACGCCATGAATGATGTCATGGCGTTTTTTCGTTGGTGTTTAAAGGGTGGCTGTTTAAATAGAATAATCCGCCATTAATGATATTCAACTGAATAACAGGATCATATTGCGTCTGAATAGCCTCTTTTTCTCTTTCATAAGAATCAGGCTTAGGATCTACATCTATATAAAATTGTTCCAAGAGGCGTATTTCTTCTTTTATTTTCAAGTTTGCTTCTTCAGCCCACGAGTGGTTTTCTTGGTGAAGGGTTGTTAAGAGATGATTCTTAATTCTCTGGATGCCAGATGCAGGCTTTATTAAAGGACTTAACGGAAAGCAAAGACTTGAAATGGTTTGTTTCATAGGCCAATGTTCGACGAGAGAGTGAAAGTTATTAAGCATTTCTCCAGTAATGAGACTTAGAGCTATAGAAAAGAAATGCTCTTTTTTTCTATGACATTGGTAGGTTAATTTACCATTGAGACATATCCATGGCTTTAAAGGAATGGCCCCCGTTTTCAAATGAATGTCCTCATAATAGTGACCAAACTTTCCCTGTTTTAAAGCAAAGGAAAATAATTGATGAAGTCTGGGAGATCCATAATGAACCATTTCTGATGTTTTGGATTTTTGAGTTTCTTCAAATGATGTTTCAAATGTTAGTTGCATGGGTGAAGGTAAACCACCCATTTTTTCAATATAGTGCCAATAAAATGGGCGGTTCATTAATGCTTTATCCATTTCGGGTGTTAATTGGACAACCATCGATGTAGCCGATATATTTGTTACTGGACATTGATATTCCGTGAAGAATTCATTTAAGAATTGATGAATGTCAGTTTGCTGCATGGGATGATCCATCCTTTTCTTGATCAAACATAATTGAAGTTAAGTGATCCATCTTTACTTTCATTTCTCCTTTGGAATCTGATTGTGAAAAAATAGAGGAGATGTGTTCTTGGATACTGCGGTCTCCAAATTTTTCTAAAATTTGGTCTAGCTCCCCTACAACCCCTTCAAACAGACCGATCTTCTTATAGAGCAATTGAATGATATGATCTTCAATTGTATCTTCCACAGCAAGGTGATAAATATATACATCGCTCTCTTGACCAAGGCGATGAATTCTCCCGATTCGTTGTTCAATCCGCATAGGATTCCACGGTAAATCGTAATTAATGATCCGGTGGCAGAATTGTAGATTAATACCTTCACCGCCTGCTTCCGTCGCTATTAATACTTGAACCTGGTTTTTGAAGAGTTGCTTCATCCAGTCTTTTTTACTTCGTTTAAATCCACCTCGAAATGGCACCGATCGAATGCCATTTTGTGCTAAAAACCACTGTAAGTAAAGCTGAGTAGCCCTGTATTCTGTGAAAATCACTACTTTTTCATCTTCCTTCCACTGTTGAATAAGTTCAAGTACTTTTTCAGCTTTAGGGTGAGAAGATAGGTCGTTAAGTGATGAGACGATTTGTGAGATCTCCTGAGACAAATCGGTAGAAGCAATTGATTGTTTTTCTAACGTGTTTTTCAGCGTTACAAATACAGCTTCTCTGCTTGAACACATTTCCCGTTGGAGAGTAAGGACGAGAAAGCCTGCTTGCATGGATGAAGAATCATGTTTAAGCTGTTCTTTTAATAAACAAATGTTCTCGTAGACTTTTTTCTGGTCTTCTTTGAAACGGACGGGAATGGTTTCCACTATCCTTTTTGGCCATTTCATTTTTGTTTCGTGGCGGCGATTTCGGATCATCACTTTTTGAATGAGTTCTTTTAATTCTTCATGTTTCTCCACCTCGCCATAATATCGTGAAAATGTTTCTTCATCGCCTAAGTAACCAGGTTTCAATAAAGAAATAAGATGAAACAATTCAGATAGTTTATTTTGAACAGGTGTGGCGGTGAGAAGTAGACAAAATTTTCTTTTAATATCTCGAACGAATTGATAATTTTTCGTCTTTTTATTTTTTAATCGGTGGGCTTCATCAATAATGACCATATCGTAATTAATCTGCTTAATAACTTCAGAATGGTTTTCTCTTTTTGCGGTATCAATGGAGGTAACCATGACATCGATCGCTTCCCATTGCGGATTTTTACGCTGTTCAATGGCGGGAATATAAAATTTTTCATTTAACTCCATACACCATTGAGTGACTAATGAAGCAGGAGCTAGGATTAATACTTTCTGAACGAGACCGCGAATCATATACTCTTTCAAAATGAGTCCTGCTTCAATTGTTTTCCCGAGACCTACTTCATCTGCTAAAATCGCTTTTCCGTTCATTTCTTCAATGGCTTTCTGGGCAGTTTCATATTGGTAAGAGTGAAAGGTCAAATTCGGAAGGTGGTTAGGAGATTCCAGACCTTGAAATTCAGAAATGATATTCTCTCGGCCAATTCGAACAGCCATACAATACTGTTGCCATGTGGAGCAAGAAAGCGGTTGTTCCAAAGTTTGTAAAAAATCCCTTTCCCATTGTTGATCAATCTGAATTTTAGGTAGCATCGAACTCTTCCTTTCTAATCTTTAAACTTGTGTATTGAATAACGGTCATCCGGCCTGACGAATAAATGTACCTATAGCTGATTAATTTCCATTACTTTCTATTATCATCCTTTTATTCATATTCCTTCGCTCTGATAAAGCTTTAAGTTAAAAAATTTTCAGTAAAGTAGCAAAAATGAAAACTCAATATTGCTTTGAAAAAAAGAAAAGTGGTAACATAAGAGTAATGAAGGATGTCTGCTCTTTAGTATGAGCAAATTCATAAGTTTTCATGAATGAATGGATATCCCAATAAGATGCGAATGACAATAAGGGGAGAGAATGGGTTATCTTAATTGAAAGAAAGATTGTGCCCATCGCCGAAGGAGCAAACGACCAGTTCGTGAATCTCTCAGGCAAAATAGACTCTTATTGGACGCAGCTCTGGAAAGCATCTGCATGTTGCAGAACACCCATGGGGAAACTTTAATAAAGTGGCTGTCCAAATGATCAATAAACCATTTTATTAGAGGAAACTCTCAGGTACTCAAGACAGAGACACGCCTATATACAGGCATGTCTCTGTCTTTTTTTAGGTTCCGATTTTCAGCTGTCTAGTGTTTCTAGGTATTATAAAATCAAAAGTGAGAACTTCATCGGTTCTAGTATCTGTGAGAGGTAGATGGGTTTAACGGAATCTTTCTGAAGGCTTTGAGTTAAAAAAGGTTCAAATTAAATGGAGGTGGAAGTATTGTCAGGACAAAGAACGCCATTATTTCCTGTTTATAAAGAATCAGGCGGAAAAACGATTGACTTCGGAGGATGGGATCTTCCTGTTCAATTCACAGGGATTAAAGAAGAACATGAAGTGGTTCGAACAAAAGCTGGCCTATTCGATGTTTCTCATATGGGAGAAATCGAAGTTAAAGGGAGCGGGGCCCTTGCTTTTTTGCAGAAAGTATTGACGAATGATGTCTCCAAAGCTAAGTCAGGAGCTTGTCAATATACTGCTATGTGTTATGAAGATGGTGGAACGATCGATGACTTAGTTCTTTATAAGCGTTCAGAGGAAGACTTCTTACTAGTTGTGAATGCTTCTAATATTGATAAAGATTATCAGTGGCTTCAACAGCATGCTGGAGAGGATACAGTCGTAACGAATGTATCTAATTCATATGCACAAATTGCTCTTCAAGGCCCATTAGCAGAACAAATTGCTCAGCGACTAACGACAGTGGACTTATCTGAAATTACTTTCTTTAAATTCAAAGAAGGCGTTACATTTGCTGATAAACCAGTACTGATCTCTAGAACTGGATACACAGGTGAAGATGGTTTCGAAATTTATTGTCAACCAGAGCACGCGGTTCAATTATGGCAAACACTTTTAAAAGAGGGCGCTGCTGAAGGTTTAAAGCCGTGTGGCCTTGGTGCGCGCGATACGCTTCGTTTTGAAGCAAAGCTTTGCCTTTATGGTCAAGAGCTCTCTAAAGATATCTCTCCCATTGAAGCGGGGATTGGATTTGCGGTTAAAACGGATAAGTCAGAAGATTTCATAGGAAAAAAAGTGTTAAAAGAGCAACGAGAAGAAGGGCCAAGCAGGAAATTGGTCGGATTAGAAATGATTGACAAGGGTATTCCACGAACAGATTACGAAGTATTTAAAGAAGGCGATAAAATTGGATTTGTAACGACAGGGACGCAATCTCCTACTCTACAAAAAAATGTTGGCCTAGCCCTTATTGATGCAAAATATAAAGAGTTAGATACGGAAGTGGAAGTTCAAGTGCGAAAACGACGATTAAAAGCGAAAGTAGTAAAAACACCGTTTTACAAAAGAGGATAGCAGAAAGCTAAGGGGGAAGTAGTATGGAAAAATTCCGATATTTACCTATGACGGAGAAAGACCAGCAAGACATGCTAGAACAAATTGGTGTAGATCAATTAGAAGATTTATTTCAAGATATTCCGAAGGACGTTCGATTTCAAGGAGATTTAAACATTGAAGAAGCGCTAGATGAAACAAAGCTTGTAAAGGAAATGACTAGATTAGCGAATAAAAATCGCAATGTGAAAGATTATCCTTCATTTTTAGGCGCTGGTGTGTATGAACACTACATTCCCTCTGTCGTAAACCATATGTTACTTCGATCAGAGTTTTTTACAGCCTATACTCCCTATCAACCTGAAATTTCTCAAGGAGAATTACAGGGGATTTTCGAATTCCAAACGATGATCTGCGAGTTAACAGGGATGGATTTAGCTAATTCATCTATGTATGACGGACCAACTGCATTAGCAGAAGCGGCAATGATGAGTGCTGGGCAAACGAAGAAGAAAACAATTCTTGTATCTAAAACTGTTCATCCTGAAGCACGTCAAGTATTGAAATCTAGTGCTAAGGGACAAAATTTAACCGTTGTAGAAATAGATGAAAAAGACGGTATGACCGATTTGTCTCACTTAGAAACAGAATACAACGATGACACAGCTAGCGTGATCGTCCAATATCCTAATTTTTTCGGCCATATTGAGGACTTGGAGGCAATTGAAAAAATTGCACACCAAGGGAAATCATTGTTTGTTGTATCGTCAAATCCATTAAGTTTAGGAGTGTTGCAGCCCCCAGGTGTATACGGGGCAGATGTTGTTGTAGGAGATGCACAACCATTTGGTATTCCAACTCAGCTAGGTGGACCTCACTGCGGATATTTCGCTGTCACCAAGAAACTGATGAGAAAAGTGCCAGGACGGCTGGTAGGACAAACAACCGACGATCACGGTCAACGTGGGTTTGTCCTAACGTTGCAAGCTAGGGAACAGCATATTCGCCGAGACAAGGCGACAAGTAACATCTGTTCGAACCAAGCATTAAATGCCCTTGGAGCATCGATCGCTATGAGTTCCATTGGAAAGCAAGGATTAAAAGAGATGGCGACTCAAAATGTGCAAAAATCTCATTATGCAAAAAAACAATTAGAACAACAAGGTATTGAAGTCGTGTCTAAACAGCCATTCTTCAATGAATTCGTCATACGTCTACCTAAATCTGTGAAAGAAGTGAACAAAGAACTTCTAGAGCAAGGGATTATTGGCGGATTAGATCTTGCGAGGTTTTATGATGATAAACAACATTTAATGCTCGTTGCAGTTACAGAACTTCGCACGAAAGAAGAAATCGATCAATTTGCTTTAGTATTGGGGGGAATAAAATGAGTGAAAACAACCAGGCATTGATTTTTGAATTAAGTAAAGAAGGGCGAATTGGTCATAGTTTGCCAGAGATGGACATTGAAGAAATGGATATAAACGACTTGATTCCAACTCAGTTCCAACGGAAAGAAAATCCAGAACTGCCCGAAGTATCCGAATTGCAAATTGTTCGACACTATACTGCTTTATCCCGAAGAAACCACGGCGTGGACTCAGGCTTTTATCCATTAGGTTCTTGCACGATGAAATATAATCCTAAAATAAATGAAGACGTTGCCCGATATCCTGGTTTTGCCCATTTGCATCCTTACCAAGATGAAACGACAATTCAAGGTGCATTAGAATTAATGTATAAGCTGCAAAGATCTCTTGAAGAAATTACTGGTATGGATCAAGTGACACTGCAACCAGCTGCTGGTGCTCATGGAGAATGGACTGGTCTCATGCTGATTCGAGCTTATCATGAAGCTAATGGCGATCATCAACGAACGAAAGTCATAGTACCTGACTCAGCCCATGGCACGAACCCAGCTTCGGCCGTTGTTGCTGGCTTTGAATCAGTAACTGTAAAATCGAACGAACAAGGGTTGGTTGATTTAGACCACCTTCGCGAGCTTGTAGGCAATGATACTGCAGCCCTTATGTTAACTAATCCAAATACTCTTGGTTTATTTGAAGAACAAATTGTTGAGATGGCTGAAATTATTCATGAGGCTGGCGGAAAGCTATATTACGACGGTGCCAACTCCAATGCCATATTAGGTATTACCAGACCAGGTGATATGGGGTTTGACGTGGTTCATTTAAATCTCCATAAGACGTTTACAACACCTCATGGCGGTGGAGGACCCGGTTCCGGACCTGTTGGTGTAAAGCAAGATTTAGTTCCTTATCTACCGGCACCATTGGTGCAAAAAGACGGAGATACTTACCGCTTGGATTATGATATTCCTGAGTCAATTGGAAGAGTTAAGCCTTACTATGGAAACTTTGGTATTAATGTTCGAGCTTATACGTATATCAGAACCATGGGGCCAGTTGGCTTAAGAATGGTCTCACAATTTGCAGTATTGAACGCGAACTATATGCTAAGGAGACTGGAACCATACTTCGATGCTCCATACAAGCAACATTGTAAGCACGAATTTGTTCTATCTGGAAAGCGTCAAAAGAAATTGGGTGTGAGAACACTGGATATGGCAAAGAGGTTATTAGACTTCGGCTATCATCCGCCTACAATATATTTCCCAATTAATGTAGAAGAGTGCATGATGATTGAGCCAACAGAAACGGAATCGAAAGAAACACTAGACGAATTTTGCGATGCGATGATTCAAATTGCGAAAGAAGTGGAAGAAACGCCAGAAGTGGTTCAAGAAGCACCACATAATACCGTCATTGACCGTCTAGACGAAACGACTGCTGCTCGTAAACCGGTATTGCGCTATCAGAAAGAGTCGTAAATCATTATGAGAGCTCTTTTCGTTTAGTCATGCAACCATAATGACTGAAAATGAAGCGTGTGATGATCCATTATTATAGAAGAAGAGAAAGACTTCGCTCCCCTGCTTCTTCCTCTACAATATAAAGTAACATGATTTGTGGAATTTAAAAAACCTGCGTACTTACCTTGATCAAGGTGAGTACGCAGGTTTTATGATTTATGATTATTTAGGTAAAAAAGGTTACTTTTTAATTTTTCCTGACCATTTACGGAATCCACCCTTAAGTTGATTCAAGTCTTCTGCGCCTCTTTTTTTACGCAAGATTCTTGCAGCTTGAACAGTTCTGGAACCATTTTGACAATAAAGGTAAATGGGTTTATCAGGGCGAATTTCTGATTGCCGCTGTCTTAACTGCGATAAAGGAATATTTCTTGCCCCTAAAATATGTCCCGTTTTAAATTCCTTCTCTTCTCTTACGTCAATCAGCTGCGCTTTTCGGTAATTTTGTTTAAATTCTTCTTGATCCAAGGATTTCAAGTATTTTGGTTTCTTCATCCTTAAAAGAAGAATGGCAACAAGCGCAACAGTTACAACAATTAACAGCCAAATCTCCATGATGTCACTCCTTTATCTCTCTAATATATTAATGAGTATTCACTCAGCTGTTCGCTAAGTCTTGTCCATCCTCTATAAATGATAAACGTAAAATTGATAATTGGCAACGGTTGAAAAAAATCATTTTGTATTTAACTAGTGATTTCGTTATGATATGTAAATGGAATAACAAAGCAGGGGGGAAGTCTAATGGAAACGTGGTATTTTATTGATTCTAAAGAACAGCATCCAGCTTACAATATGGCATTAGATGAAAAGTTAATGGAATGGCATCGAAATGGAGAAATTCCTCCGGTTATCCGGTTTTACGGATGGGATCCAGCTACACTGTCTGTTGGTTACTTCCAACATGTTGAAAAAGAAGTGAATTTAAATGCAGTGAAGTCCTATGATTTGGGATTCGTGCGAAGGCCGACAGGTGGGAGAGGTGTCTTACATGACGATGAACTAACCTATAGCGTCATTGTCTCAGAAGATCACTCAGCAATGCCTGAGACGGTCACAGAAGCGTACAGAGTGATTTCAGAAGGCTTGTTACAAGGGTTTCGCCATCTAAACTTACACGCAGAGTTTTCTATTCCAAGATCAGTGGAGGAGAAGCAGCGATTAAAGAACCCTAGATCTTCGGTATGTTTTGATGCACCATCTTGGTATGAGATGGTCGTAGAAGGCCGGAAAGTATCAGGTAGTGCCCAAACGAGACAAAAAGGAATTATTCTACAGCATGGATCAATTATTCTATCAATAGATGAAGAAAAACTATTTGATCTCTTTGTTTTTCCTAGCGAAAAAGTAAGGAGACGAATGCAACAAGGTTTTCATAAGAAAGCAGTAGCAATCAATGAGCTTTTAACTGAAACAGTCTCAATGAACGAGGTAAAGGAAGCATTTAAAAAAGGGTTCGAATCAGGTTTAAACATTGAACTGCAAAATTATACGCTTACAGATACCCAAGAAGCTCAAGTTCAACAGTTGGTACAAGAAAAATATGGACAGGATCGCTGGAATTATAAATGGTAGAAAGATAACGTTACGATCTCTATATTCACTTCCGTTCCAAGATGCCTCCTTTTGTGGTATTATTTCTTCTTGGTAGATTATTATTGACGGGTAGGTTTGGCGAGTTTTGTCGATAATTATTTAAGTTCAAGAAAGCCCACAGTTTCAACTATTCACCGCTAAAAAAGAGGCAAGTGACAAAAATAGTCGTCTTCTGTGAATAATGATAATCTTTATCCTTATAACTCATTTTTTCTTTGATTCTCAGCCTCTTTTGGAGTTGACAAATTTCTTTATTTTTGACTGAAAATCAATATATAGTACTACATTCATAAACTACTACACTATATATTGATAAAAATAGATAGCTGTGATATATTGAAGCAAGCACAGAACGAAGCTTTACGGCAAGATGTAAAGCTTCGTTCTTTGAGTCATTTGACAACTAGATGTCGTTCATCATAGGAAATTTATATAAAGGAGCGAAAGCCTGTGACAACATTTATGTCCGAAAAGGGGATTAATGTGGATCAGCTTAATAGCGATATTGAGCAGTTCTCACAAGTATTTCCAATAACACCAGACATGAATCGGAAGCAAAGCGGTGTGTCCCGTTTAGTTATGCTAGACCGATACACTTTTAAAGACACTGAAAAAAAGACGCTAAAAGTAGGAGATTTTGTCGTTCTTACAGTAAAAGCAGATCCTAAATTTCCAGCGAGAGGATATGGCTATGTCGTTGAGCTAAATAAGGATGAAAGCCGTGCCAAGATTGCTGTAGAGGATGAATTCCTTGGAGTTTTAGATGATCCTGAAGAAAAGAAAACAGGAATTGTAGAACGTTCACTGGATACGATAGACAAGCCTTTAGAAGTGTACTACGAACAAATTGCCAAACGTAATGCCCGAGGGTTGGCAGAAGTTGAAACAGATCCGGTTAAACGAGAAGAGTCGTTTGAGAAGTTCTATCACGAATTAGTGAATATGAATTTTGTTCCTGCAGGAAGAGTTCTCTACGGAGCGGGGGCTGAAACGGATGTAACCTACTTCAACTGTTATGTTATGCCTTATATTGAAGATTCAAGAGAAGGAATTTCCGAACACCGTAAGCAGGTGATGGAAATTATGAGTCGCGGAGGTGGCGTAGGAACGAACGGTTCTACTTTACGTCCTCGTAACACTTTGGCTCGAGGGGTTAACGGAAAATCGTCGGGATCGGTTTCTTGGCTTGATGATATTGCTAAATTGACGCATTTAGTAGAACAAGGCGGCTCTAGAAGAGGAGCCCAAATGATCATGTTAGCGGACTGGCATCCAGATATACTCGAATTCATCATTTCTAAAATGCAGAACCCAAGAATTCTGCGGTACTTATCTGAAAACAGTGAAGACCCCCAAATCAAGCGATTAATTCAAGAAAAATTAAAATTCACACCTTTAACTGAACTTGAAGAAGCGATGTATCAAAGCATCGTCAATTACAAGAGTATCGAAGGTCAAGGTGGATTTGATCCGAAGATTATCGCTGAAGCACAGGAGAAATTAAGAACTGGCGGCACATACTCTGTCAATAATTCTGAGTTCTTAACAGGGGCAAACATTTCAGTTTGCATCACAAAAGAATTCATGGAAGCTGTTGAAAATGATGCTGATTATACATTGAGATTCCCAGATGTTGAGAACTATACGAAAGAAGAAATGGAAGCTTATAACCGTGATTGGCAAAAGTATGGAGATGTTCGACAATGGGAAGCATTAGGTTTCGGCATTAGAACGTACCGGAAGATCAAAGCTCAAGAATTATGGAATCTGATTAATATTTGTGCAACATACTCTGCTGAACCTGGAATCTTCTTTATTGATAATGCTAATGAAATGACCAATGCTTCAGCTTATGGTCAAAAAGTCGTAGCGACAAATCCATGTGGCGAGCAACCACTTGCACCATATAGTGTCTGTAATTTAGCAGCGGTAAATTTAGCCGAAATGGCCAATAAAGAGAATAAAGTCGTCGATTTCGAAAAGCTGAAGCAAACTGTCGCAACAGGTGTCCGTATGCAAGACAACGTCATAGATGCCACTCCGTATTTCTTAGAGGATAATACGAAGCAGGCTAAAGGTGAGCGTCGTGTAGGGCTTGGTGTCATGGGACTTCATGACTTGCTTATTTATACAGAAACCGTCTATGGTTCTGAGGAAGGCAATGACCTTGTGGACAAAGTATTTGAAACTATCGCAACGACTGCTTATCGCACAAGTATCGAATTAGCTAAAGAAAAAGGAAGCTTTCCCTATCTAGTGGGGGCCAATGAGAAAGAAACAGAACATCTTCGGGAAAAGTTCGTTGAAACAGGTTATATGAAGAAAATGCCAGAAGATATTATTGAAGGCGTTAAAGATTACGGCGTTCGAAACTCTCACCTATTAACAGTAGCACCTACAGGGTCTACTGGCACGATGGTAGGAGTTTCCACTGGTCTTGAGCCCTATTTTTCCTTTTCATATTATCGTAGTGGCCGCTTAGGAAAGTTTATCGAAGTAAAAGCACAAATTCTTCAGGAATATTTGGACAAGCATCCTGAAGTTGATCCTAATGTCTTACCAGAATGGTTTATTTCCAGTATGGATCTCGCTCCAGAAGCCCATGCAGATGTTCAATGTGTGATTCAGAGATGGGTAGACAGTTCTTTAAGTAAGACCGTTAATGCTCCTAAAGGTTATACGGTGGATCAAGTCAAGAGCGTGTATGAACGCCTCTATAAAGGTGGTGCCAAAGGTGGTACCGTCTATGTGGATGGTAGTCGAGATTCTCAAGTATTAACACTGAAAGCCGAAGACAACGACGAATATACCGTTGACCTTACTGGTGGAGAAGCTAAAGACGAACAGAAGAAGCAAGTGGTTCTTATAGACACAATTGCAGATCTTCGTTCTACTTCCGTAACATATGGAAGTGAAGTGGGCGATACGTGTCCTGTTTGTCGAAAAGGAACAGTTGAAGATATTGGTGGATGTAATACATGCACGAATTGCAGCGCCCAACTAAAGTGTGGATTATAATTATCCAAAATGAAGAAAGCCTTAAGCAGTTCAATGCTTAAGGTTTTTTTATGTCAGCCTGTAGAGTGTCTTTTGTTTTTATAGTATAATTTGAATTATATTCCCAAAACGAGCAGACAGTTGAAACAAATTTGGAGGGGACCCTAATGCCGACACCAAGCATGGAAGACTATTTAGAACGAATATATATACTCATTGAAGAAAAAGGTTATGCTAGAGTTTCTGATATTGCCGATGCACTCGAGGTCCATCCATCATCTGTGACAAAAATGGTTCAAAAATTAGATACCCAAGAATATTTAGTTTATGAAAAATATCGTGGATTAATCTTGACGGCGAAAGGAAAGAAGATAGGTAAACGATTAGTTTACCGTCATGATCTTTTAGAGGAATTCATGAGAATTATTGGAGTGAACGAAGACGGTATTTATCAAGATGTTGAAGGAATTGAGCATCATTTAAGTTGGGATGCGATTGATAGAATTGGCGATCTTGTTCAGTACTTTGAAGAAAATCCTAAACGGGTAAAAGATCTAAAACAAGTTCAAAAACGAAACGATGATATAAATCAGTAAAAAGGGTGAATTGGGTTTTTAAATCCAATCCACCCTTTTGTTTTAATGGGAGCATATTCAAAAGGAACTTCTTTCTAAACCTCTTTCACATGATATTTCGTAATGATCTGAATCCCCGACGTATCATTCTTCACCTACTTAAATTCAGTAGTACTGTGGGTATGAAATAAGCTGTTGTTAAATAAACATGAACGAAGAGGGGGAATCATTTGATGAAAGTAGACGCAGTTTTTGCTGGAGGAGGAGTGAAGGCTCTCGCTTTCTTAGGAGCCTTGCAAGCATTAAATGAGCGAAATATCGAACTTGAAAGACTGGCTGGTACGAGCGCAGGAGCAGTAACAGCGGCATTTCTCAAAGCAGGGTATCGTGCAGATGAAATCTTTCAGTTATTCAACGACACAGACTTAAAACAATTTCTAGATCCAAGAGCTATTGTTGACGTATTTCCTTTTTTGAAATGGATGGCTTTATATAGGCGTATGGGTCTTTATAGAGGTGATGCGTTTGAAAGCTGGTTAAAGAATGCATTAAAGAAAAAAGGGATTCAAACATTCGGTGATTTGCCAGAAGGAAGTTTGAAAATGGTCGCATCAGATATTACAAATGGAAGGTTAATCGTACTACCTGATGATCTTTCTCGTTACGGTATAGAGCAGCGGTCTTTCTCTGTTGCTAAGGCGGTGCGAATGAGTGCCAGTTTGCCATTCTTCTTTGAACCGGTAAAGTTAAAAAATCAACAAGGGCAAGTATCACTTATTGTTGACGGGGGTGTATTAAGTAACTTCCCTATATGGCTCTTTATGAGAAAAGGTCAATTAAAAAGGCAGAGGCCTGTCTTAGGATTGCGTCTGTCTCCGGAATACGACAAAATCCCACCTAGAGAGATAAAAAATGGATTATCGTTTCTACAATCGATGTTCCACACGATGAGCTCTGCCCATGATCAGCGTTATGTGGCAAAAATTCACGCGAAAAATATTATATTTATCCCTGTCGAAGGTTTAGGTGCCACAGAATTTCATATGTCCAAAAAAGAAAAAGAGAAGCTTATCCAGTTAGGAAGAGCTTCCACAGAATCTTTTTTAGCTAAATGGACTTATTAACAATATACGAAGTCGTTAAAAAATTTCGCGACTCTTTCCTTGTTGATCTGCTATTTTCATGAACACGAGCAATGCAGGGACAATGAAGGAGATCCATAAACCTGCAAGAGTACCTATGATTAGAAACATGAACGGAAAAGAGATTGAGAGCATGATAAAGATCAAGTAGCCCATAATTAACCCAAAAGCTCCAACCATTAAAGACAATAATTTGGTTGTGACTGAACTGCCCTTGATACTTAACCTGACCTTGAACTGTTCACTTGTCACCCCAATACCAACACCTAGTAAGATCCCTGGGAGTACAAGGAAAGCTGTATCCGGAAATATTAATCCTGCAATAAACAAAGGTAATATGATGGCAAAAGTAAATAAATAAGGTTCAGGCATAGCCCCCATCCAATCCAAACTTCGGTAGAACATATAGCTAATAAATCCGCCGATTAAAATACCTCCTACAATCGAAAAAACGGGACTCCCTTGGATAAATAAATAACTTATACTAATAACCATTGGTGGAAATAAACAAAGAACCACTTCTCTCTTTCGCTGGACTAGTGGAATGAAAAAAGAAAATAATGTCATGGATGCTTGAATATGCGGATGGGTTAACGGTAGAAGTTGATCTTCTGTATTCAAGTAAGGAAAATACATGGTTATAACAAAGCCGAAGGAAAGAGAGAGAATAGTTAAATAGAGAATTTGGAAACCAATGCGCTTACTAATGGTCCAATAGATCATTCCAGCAATGATTAAAAAACTGAGCAATAACCACTCTGACCAAATACCATGTGTTAAATAAGGATTCTGTATGTCGTTCAATTCTCTCACTCCTCTCCAGTAATAAGGATCAACCGACTAGTTTGAATTAGAATATTCGTTGTCACCTGAAAGTATAAAAAATGAGAAGATTTCCTGAAGATAAAGAAAAAAACCAAGCGTTTAAAATAATGCTCGGCTCTTTTTCTTGTTCTTTTTTCCTTCGATCACTGTCAGTTTCACATCAGACTGTCGTTTAACTAAAGGTCTTGTAGTGTGTTTCTTTTTTTCTTTTTGTTTAGATGAGAAGGAGGCGGGCTTTTTTCTTTTAGGAGAAGCTTTTTGCGCGTAAACACCTTTTTGTGGCGGGTAAGATGTTTGATTACGCATCAACCTTGGCATAATAAAATGCTTAAATGCGAGAAGGATGACTGCAACAACTCCGATTGTGACCAAAATTTGAGTGGCAAAACCAACGGGGTTTGAGAATAATTGATAACCAATTCCAATGACTGCCAAACTAAGGAGAGTCACGACAACAGGGTGAAAAGAATGACGAAACATGTTTACACACCTCCATTCTTAGTTTTAGTTAATCTAATAAGTAGGATCATCTCATAAAACATGTATCTGAAAAAGGTTTCGTGAAGCTTTTCTATATCCTATTCGAAATTCGGCGTCGGATTCTAACTTTCTATAATTGAAATGAAAGGTATTCCAGCTAAAAGTTAATATAAAGAATCTCTCTACACTGTTACATAAACTTTTACTCCCAGAAAATGCTTCTATGTGTATACTATTCTACACGAATAGTAGCATTCCCTCTATATGTCCATAGATTTATGCTATTAATATTCCCTATTTAACATGAGTTTACACATAACAATCATAGAAGAATGAGTCATAAAAACTTGGATTATGGTAAAAATAACATCCGAGGTGATTAACATGGGGAATTTAGAACAGGACCAAAAAGAAGAGAGTGTGTCGTTTCAATCAACTGTAGCATTAATAGGGTTTGTTGGTGGGACCTTATGGAGTTTTATAGGATATCTTGCATATTATTTCAGCTTTACGAAGTTCGGACCTTCCATTATTTTAATGCCTTGGGCGTTAGGAGATTGGAAACACGATCTACTGGGACAATGGATTGGAATATTAGTTATCGGAATATTGTCGATCGGGATCGCTTTTATGTATCGACTGATTTTTGCGAAAGTAAATCAAGTTTGGCCAGGAATTCTTTTCGGAATCGCCTTATGGTTGATTGTATTTGGATTCTTGCACCCTCTGTTTGAAGAGATGGAACCTATTTTGCGTTTAGACTTGAATTCACTCGTAACCACGCTGTCACTATACATTATTTACGGGTTATTTATAGGGTATTCTGTATCGTATGAATACCACGAAAGAACGGTTCATGAAGGGGAAACTATTCAAGATTAGGGTCATGTGGTAGAATGTTCTATGGAGCATTCTCTTTTTTTGCTCAAAAAGAAGACGAAGTTGCTTAACGTTTTCTTTGGGAAAGAAAAGGAGGAGAAAAAATTGAACATTCTTATACTAAATGGACCCAATTTGAACCGTTTAGGCCAAAGAGAGCCAGATGTCTATGGTTCAAATACTTTGACAGATCTTGAAAAAGGTTTGAAAACATTCGGAAACCAACATGGTGTGACAATAGAAAGTAAACAATCAAATTGGGAAGGTCAGATCATTGATTGGCTGCACGAGGCGGAAAAAAAAGCAGATGGCATCGTGATAAACCCTGGAGCCTTTACTCATTATAGTTATGCAATAAGGGACGCGGTTGCAAGTATTGATATTCCGGTTATTGAAGTTCATATTTCCAACGTTCATGCTCGTGAGGACTTTCGAAAAACTTCAGTGATAGCTCCTGTATGCAAAGGACAAATTAGCGGTTTCGGCTTTTCAGGTTATGAAATGGCCATTGATTATTTTTTGAGGAGGCATAAATCATGAATCGTCTAACCAAATTAACAGAGCAATTTGAAACAAACGGTATTGATGGAATGTTAATTACTAGTAATTATAATCGCAGATATTTAACAG
This sequence comes from Salipaludibacillus keqinensis, assembly GCF_003226325.1. Taxonomy (GTDB): domain Bacteria; phylum Bacillota; class Bacilli; order Bacillales; family Salisediminibacteriaceae; genus Salipaludibacillus; species Salipaludibacillus keqinensis. Next base: position 398,161 of record NZ_PDOD01000001.1, read on the forward strand.
GATTTACTGGAACAGCAGGTGTTGCTCTCGTGTCCGCTAAGGAAGCGAAATTTATTACAGACTTTCGTTACGTCGATCAAGCTCAGACTGAAACGGAAGGCTTTGATATCATTCAGCATACCGCACCGATCCATGAAGAAGTGGCAAAACAAGCTATAGAAATGGGCATTAAGCGTCTAGGATTTGAAAAAGATCATATGACTTATGGCCAATATGATACATATAATAAAGTTTTAGAAGGCGCTTTGATTCCTGTCAGTGGATTGGTGGAAAATATGCGTCTGATTAAGACTTCTGAGGAACTTACGATTATTCAAGAGGCAGTGGATATTGCAGATGCAGCATTCCACCATATCCAGTCTTACATACGCCCAGGAGTGAAAGAGATAGATGTTTCTAATGAACTTGAATTCTTCATGAGAAAACAAGGAGCTGTTTCATCATCATTTGATATCATCGTCGCTTCTGGTTACCGATCTGCCCTACCTCATGGGGTAGCTACTGATAAAGTGATTGAAAGTGGAGAATTGGTGACTTTAGATTTCGGAGCATACTACAAAGGGTATTGTTCTGATATTACTAGAACGGTTGCAGTAGGCGTTCCAAACGAAGAATTAAAAGCTATCTACAATACAGTATTAGAAGCTCAGTTGAAAGGCGTTGAAGGGATTAAACCCGGAATGACTGGAAAAGAGGCTGATGCTTTGACGAGAGACTACATTACTGATAAAGGGTATGGCAAGTATTTTGGTCATTCCACTGGACACGGAATGGGACTAGAAGTTCATGAAGGACCAGGATTGTCGTATAAATCTGACCGAAAACTAGAGCCTGGAATGGTGGTCACTGTAGAACCAGGCATTTATGTGGCAGGTGTTGGTGGTACTAGAATAGAAGACGATATCGTTATTACTCAAGATGGAAATAGAATTATGTCCAAATCGACAAAAGAGTTGTTAATTCTCGGCGAAAAATAAGAATTTGATTTGAAAAACAAGGAGGAAAAAACATGATTTCTGTTAACGATTTAAAGACAGGTTTAACGGTGAAAGTAGACAACGATATTTACCAGGTTATTGATTTCCAACACGTAAAGCCAGGCAAGGGAGCGGCTTTTGTTCGAACTAAATTAAGGAATATGCGAAATTCTAACATACAGGAAAAAACTTTCCGTGCCGGTGAAAAAGTAGAAAAAGCCCATATGGAAAATAGTAAAATGACTTACTTATTTTCAAGCGGCGATGTCCACTCTTTTATGGATACAAGCTCTTATGAACAATTGGAATTAACTGGTGATCAGATTCGTGATCAACTAAAGTATTTAAAAGAAAATATGGAAGTTCAAGTGTTGCAGTATCAAGATGAGATTTTGGGAGTGGAAGTTCCTCAATCAGTAAAATTAACCGTAACAGAAACTGAGCCTGGAATAAAAGGGGATACAGCTTCTGGTGGTACAAAGCCAGCAACGGTTGAAACAGGTCTTACAGTACAAGTCCCGTTCTTTGTAAACGAAGGTGATGTATTAATTATTGATACTCGCGAAGGAAAATATGTGTCAAGAGGATAAATTATTGGAAACACACGTATAGATCATCATCTATGCGTGTGTTTTTAGTTGGCAAAAGAAAATCAACTTTTATTTTCAGGGTGGCCCCTATATGAATTTATTCATTCATAATCTAAAGTGAATGAATAATAAGAAAAGCTAAATCTTTAGGCATAAAACTTTCGCAATTTTCTAAATTCCTGTAAAGTAATGGATAACAACAAGCGAAAGGGTGGTTTGGTTGGAAAAGAAGCAGATAACCATTTCTGAAGATGTGTCGGCCAGTTACTATAACTTTTCCGAGTATGTTGTTTGTGTAGAAGTAACGAAGAAAAATCAATCTTTAGGTTCATTCTGTTCAGATCTCAGGCAGTTCGAGGAGTGGGACGAAGATGAAGTTATCCAACTTGTAAAGACCCACATTGTCCAAGTAGAAAATTCTCAAAGCCATGCTAATGATTATGAACAGCATTTAGAAAATGGGTTGCAAATCAAGTATCATAAGCATTGGGAAGATTTTTATTGTGTAGAAGTTTTTGATCAAGGGAAGGAGATCGGTTCTTTTTGTGCAGACAGGTCTTCTTTTGAAGAATGGATGGAAGATGATCAACAACTTACGGAAGTGATTAAATCACAGCTGAAATCTTGAACTGTATGACGAGTGTGTCTTGGTAAACTAAATAAGGAAAGCCACTAAAAAATCCGCCAGATCGGTGAAGGAATCGATCTGGCGGATTTTTTATGCTTTTATTAAGCTCAGCCGTTCTGTCCTAATCTTATTGTAAGCTCTTTAGTCATAAATAGGACATGATCACATATATTTTTTGTAGACAACCTTTGTTAATCAAGTCTCAAGACGAAAAGAGGTTACTCGCAATGGATGAAATTCTCCGCATCGTGCCTAAATCAATTCGAGAATTTGTAGAAAGGGATTGTATCAACGAAACAACTAGTATTGAGGAAATACGATTAAGAGTTGGTCGACCTGTAGAAATTGTACGAACTGGCCGAAACCAGCTTGCTAAGCGAATACAGCCACCCGTGTTTTCAAAAAACGATGCATCGCTCATGATGGGGCTTTTGAGTCAGCACTCTTTGTACAGACTTGAAGAAGAGTTAAGACGAGGCTATATCACCATTGCAGGAGGACACCGTGTCGGAATAGCCGGTCGTGTCGTTGTTGAGCATGGTGAGGTAAAAGGACTTCGAGAGATCGGCTCATTTAATATCCGAGTGGCTAAAGAAAAAAAGGGTGTCTGTGCTCCTTATATTAAAGAAATCTATAAAAATGGAAAATGGTTAAATACGCTCATCGTTGGTCCTCCTAAAACAGGGAAAACCACTTTATTACGAGATGTAGCGCGTCACATTAGCGAAGGAGTACTGGAAAAAAATATAGCTGCTCAAAATGTTGCCATAGTGGATGAAAGGTCTGAAATTGCCGGATGCATACATGGAGTTCCACAGCATCAATTCGGAATGAAAGTAGACGTCTTAGATGCTTGTCCTAAAGCTGAAGGAATGATGATGATGATCCGTTCTATGAGTCCTGATGTTCTTGTTGTAGATGAAATTGGACGGGAGGATGATGGGAAAGCATTGATGGAAGCGGTATATGCTGGAGTAGCTGTGATCGCCACGGTTCATGGTACATCTCTCAGTGAAGTAAAGCAAAGACCAATGATAAGACAATTAATTGATCATTGCGCATTTCATCTTGTCATTGAATTAACAGAGGTAGCAAAAAAAGGGAAATGCAAAAACTTATTACCATCTTCGTTAAAAACCAATCAGGGGATACGGTTATGATTTGGCTAGGAGCTTCTTTCATTATTTTTGCTTCTGCTTTTAGTGGCATGGAGTTTGCTAAACGGCTTGAACGAAGAACAAATTTATTGAGACACATCAAGGTTGCTTTAGAGACCTTGGATACTGAAATTGCATTCGCTATGATGCCCTTAGCTGAAGCTTTTGATCAAGTGTCGAGACAACTTCCTCCACCTGTAAGAGAATTTTTTTATGAAGTAGCTTTGAAATTGAAAAACGAAGAAACGTCAGCTTTTCAAGCATGGGAAGAGGTATTGGTTAAATGGATGGAAGATGTGGATTTAGAGGAGAAAGACATTGAAATATTAAGACAATTCGGGCAAACGCTCGGTAAACAGGATATACAAGGGCAAAGAAAACAAATAAAACTTACTCAATCTTATTTAGATCACATGGAAAAAACGGCCATCGATGCTCAGAAAAAATATCAATCAATGTATCGAAGTCTCGGATTATTAGGAGGTATACTGCTTGTTATTATGTTGCTTTAATTCAAGTGTGACGTAAGGAGGAGACCAATTGAATTATGATGTGAGTTTGATTTTTCAAATAGCAGGAGTTGGCATCGTCGTTGCCATGATTCATACCGTATTAAAACAGATGGGTAAAGAGGAAATCGCTAATTGGGTGACGTTAATCGCTTTTGTCGTAGTTCTATATATGGTAGCTACTGTAGTAGACGATTTATTTCAAAAAATAAGAAGCGTATTTCTATTTCAAAGCTAAAGGGAGGGGTGTCGCATGGAAATCATTCAAATTGTCGGTTTAGGAATGATTGCCACCTTCCTGGCATTAGTAGTAAAAGAGCATAAACCTATTTTTGCTTTTTTATTGACGGTCTTTACTGGTGTCATCATATTTTTGTTTCTGATAGACAAAATCGCGATCATGATCGAAATGATTGAAGAGCTAGCGATCAACGCAAATGTCAATCTGATTTATGTTCAGACAATTTTTAAAATTATTGGAATTGCGTACATTGCTGAGTTCGGTGCGCAAATAGCTCGTGATGCTGGTCAAGGGGCCATCGCAACAAAAATTGAATTGGCAGGTAAAGTATTAATTATGATCATGGCGATCCCTATCATTTCTGTTATTATCGAAACGATCTTAACGTTGATTCCAGCTGCGATGGGAGATCTATCATGAAAAAGTTCATTGTTATTTTTCTGTTTGCAATGTTCATGAGTTTAGATGGGACGAGCATCGTATGGGCAGAAGATCCACCTGTTGAGACTGAAGAAGAACTAATGAGTAGGCAGATAAACCAATTGAATATAGATGAAATCTCGCAATTCTGGGATCGAATCCGCCACGACTATGATGGATTTTTACCTGAAATGCAGAGAGATAATTTCATGGATTTATTGAAAAATGAACAAGAGTTCTCTTTCAAGAGTATCGGTTTAGGTTTCCTGAAATTTTTTTTTCATGAAATTTTCGCACAAGGAAAACTCCTTGGAACATTGATATTATTAACTGTTTTCAGCATGGTGTTGGTTCATCTTCAACAGGCATTTGAAAAACATCAAGTAAGTAAAGTAGCTTACGCAATTACGTATATGGTTTTGATTATTATTGCCTTGAATAGTTTCTACGTCGCCATGCAATTAGCTGAGTCGACGATCCAGATCATGAATCACTTTATGGTAGCGTTAGTACCGCTCCTGCTTGTATTGATGGCTTCCGTTGGAAGTTTGACATCTGTAGCTCTTTTTCATCCAATGGTCATGTTTATCGTACATACGAGCGGACTATTTGTTCAATATTTTATCCTTCCTCTCTTACTATTGTCCACGTTGCTATCTATTGTAAGTACGATGACAGAACATTACAAAGTATCGAAATTAGCTAGTTTATTGAGGAATATAGCTGTTGGTAGTCTCGGGGTGTTTCTAACTGTTTTCTTAGGAGTTCTATCTGTTCAAGGTGCAACAGCCGCTGTTGCGGATGGTATAGCTATTAAAACTGCTAAATTTGTAACAGGTAATTTCATTCCTGTTGTTGGAAGAATGTTCACTGATGCGGCTGATACTGTCATGGGTGCTTCATTGTTGTTAAAAAACACAATTGGCGTGCTCGGACTGTTCATTTTACTTCTTATATGCACATTCCCAGCTTTGAAAGTGTTGGCAATTTCGGTCATTTACTCTTTTGCTTCCGCTGTTCTTCAACCACTAGGCGGCGGACCGATTATTGAGTGTTTATCTATTATTGGTAAAAACATTTTGTTTATATTTGCTGCGTTAGCAGCAGTATCACTCATGTTTTTTCTATCAATAACGATTATTGTAATCTCAGGTAATTTATCTCTCATGCTTAGATAAGCAGACCAAGAGGAGTGAATGATAGTGGGAATCGTAAGCAGTTGGATAACAAACATTATTTTACTTATTTTATTCGCAACGATTCTTGAACTCATTCTCCCCAATTCGTCTACCCACCGGTATGTCAAACTTGTTGTAGGCCTTATGCTTTTAGTTGCGATGCTTCAACCAGTTTTATCGATTTTCCAGGAAGATCCAGAGGAGTTATTAAAACAAATGGATTCCTGGGGCGGAGATTCGTATGAAACTGAGATGAATATAAATGAACTTGAAAAAACAGATATAGAATCGGAATCCCTTGCATATATTTCTGAACAAGTGGCTGTCCAACTAAGAGGAAAAGCTCAAACTGTTCTTATCAATGAATTTGAAAAAGAAATAACAGACTTAACTGTGTCTTTTCTCTCGCTTCATGAACAAGACGACCTTGATAATTTAGATAGCATTGAGGTAATCATTTCTGACGCTTCTTTGCAGAGAAATGAGACAGATCCACCTGAGGAAGAAATTCACATCGAGCCTATCGTTATAGAGACAAATACAACGCCTGGTAGCCAGGAGGAGAATACGGAGGGTAATAGTCTTATGAGAAGTCGCTTATCAGAACTATGGGAAGTACCTGAAGAAGTGATATTTATAAGAGAAGAAGGAGGGGGGACAAGTGAATAATGAGCGGAAATACCAGTCGTTGTTTCACTCCTTTTCATTAAAAAGCAAAGGGAAAAAGGTTAGATTGAGCTATATTCTTATATTGGTAGTAGTTGGAGTGAGTCTAATGCTGATAGGAAATATTCTGAAAGAAGATGAAATTCCTGAACCGGCTATGACTTTAACAACGGAGGAAAAGGAGGATGAAGAGGAAGCAACCGTGTTCAAATCAGAAACAAAGGAAAAGGAAACAGAGTTAACAGATAACTATGAATACTATTATGAAACGCAATTAAAACAAGCGTTAGAGCAAATGGTGGGGGTTTCAAATGTGACAGTCATGGTGAATGTAGCAGGGACCGAAAAGAACATATATGAAAAAAATGTACAGATGAAAGAGCAGCAAACGGAAGAAACGGACCGTGAAGGAGGTACTCGCAACGTTTCGGATACGTCGAAAGATGAGCAAGTGGTTATTATAAGAAGTGGAGAAAAAGAAGAGCCGTTAGTTATTCATTCTCAAAAACCGGATATTAGTGGGGTGTTGGTTGTTGCTAACGGGGTGGACAATATTCAAGTGAAAACTTGGGTTGTTGAAGCTGTAAGCCGTGTATTAGATATTCCAACTCACCGTGTTTCAGTTATGCCAAGAAAATTAAAGGAGGATGCATCATGATTTTAAAAAGACAAACTGTTTGGTTGTTAACAATGCTGAGTTTAATTGTAGTACTTTCCGTTTATTACATGACGATGGATCGGTTCCAAGATCAGCAAACAGCTGGTTCTGATATGGGTGAGGAGGCATCATTAGACGAGGATGTAGAATTTGAATGGATTGAGGGAGAAGATATTACATTTGTCGAGCTTGAAAATGTAGAAGAAGTATTAGGAGATGTAGCCTTTTCATCACAAGTAGATGCCGAAGAAATGTTTGAAACGATTCGTTTACAAAGGCAAGATGCCCGCGGAAGATTAAATGAAGAATACAAGAGCGTCATAGCTTCTACGGAAACAGATCCCGAAATTCAAGTTGACGCTTTAGAAAAAATCGAATCTCTTCAAGTTGTTTCCCAAAAAGAGGAGATGATTGAAACTATCATTCGTTCTAAAGGATATGAAGACGCTCTAGTGATGTCAGATAATAATCAAGTGAATATCTATGTGAAAGCAAGTGATTTAACGAAAGAACAAGCCGTGGAGCTGAACCAACTAGCATATGAACATTTAGGAATTGAAAATATTCGAGTTGGTTATCAAGCCGGTACAGAATAAAGGAAGGGGCCATAGGCCTCTTTTTTGTTTTCTATGATAGACAGTAATTGAGGTGATTACGTCAGATCTGGAGGATCTTTTGTCATTAACATATAATAATTATTTAAAGTTTTTACATACATCTTCCCCAATTTATGAGAAAACGAGTTATACTCAATATAAAACGATTGTAAACAATGATTTTTATATTGTTTGGTGGTATAATACCCTATTGGAAAAGCTTTTTTCACATTAGAAGCACTATATGTTTCATTAAGGGAGCGATAATCAATGGAATGGTCAGAATTAACAGAAGGCGCGAAAGCCGTTTTAGAACAGACGAGAAATATTAAAAATGATAAAATCCAGATTGTGGAGTTTGAAGTCGGCTTTGAACAAACGGCTGAAGAAGCAGGAGAAGGTGAGCCTGTATCAATCCAAGAAGAGGACTATACTAGCCTGAAGAAATTCACTGAAGAAAATGAATACGACGAAAAGTATCACATGGCCCGGAATAAAAACGTAGTAAAAATTATCTTGTTAGATAAAGGTAAAATTCCTGACAACTTGTCAGAGTTTCCAGTGTTTAGAGAATATAAAAATAAAGAAGAATAAAATTCGCAGCCTTCCTTATACGAGTCCGACTCTTTGGGAAGGCTTTTATCATAATATCGAGAAAAATTCTCCTTTTTCCTTTAAAAAAAGGTTTCTATTTGAGCTAATATAAGGTAGCATATTTTTAGGACTACGTCATAAAATGTGCTTAAAATTAGTAATCTCTCTTAATCCTTTTTTTCAGAATAGGTAAGTGAAAAGAAGTATATCGGTTCTGAACATATGGATGAATAATCTATGATGAAACTATGAATGGAGTGACGGGTATGTTGAAAATTCAAGAAATTCGTGAACTAATCAAATTAATCGATGAATCAAGTATTGATGAATTCAAGTTCGAACAAAATGGATCAAAAGTAACAATGAAAAAACAATCTGATCAGTCAACTACAAAAGTTGATACAGCTGAAAAAACGACTCATTCGGTGCAAGGCACTTCAGAACCGGCATTTTCTCAACCGGCAGAAGAAAAAAATGAGACTGAACAAGTGAAAAATGTATCGAACCTAGAGCAAAAAATAGATAAAAGAGATGAAGATTTACATACAATAACTTCACCAATGGTTGGAACATATTACGAATCTCCATCCCCAGACTCTCCACCTTATGTGAAAAAAGGTGATGAAGTGAAGCAAGATAGTGTCGTTTGCATCGTCGAAGCGATGAAGCTTATGAATGAGATTGAAGCTGAGATCAAAGGTGAAGTAGTTGAAGTCCTTGTTGAAAATGGACAGCTAGTAGAATATGGTCAGGAACTTTTCTTAGTGAAGCCAGAGTAGGAGATGACGTCAATGTTAAAAAAAGTTCTTGTTGCAAACAGAGGTGAAATTGCCGTTCGAATTATTCGGGCATGTAAAGAATTAAACATTGAAACTGTAGCGATATACTCCGAGGCAGATTCTGATGCCTTACATGTACGTTTGGCAGATGAAGCTTATTGTATTGGGCCGGTTTCATCCCGTGAAAGCTATTTAAATTTCACAAATATTATGAGCGTAGCTACATTAACAGAAGTTGACGGTATCCATCCTGGATATGGTTTCTTAGCTGAAAATGCTGACTTTGCAGAAATATGTGATGCTTGTAATATTGCATTTATTGGACCTAGTCCATGGGCAATCAGTCAAATGGGAACAAAAGATGTGGCCCGTACCACCATGGAAAAGGCAGGCGTGCCTGTTGTTCCAGGTTCTAAAGGAGTTATTGAGACAGTGGAAGAAGGGGTAGAGATTGCTGAAGGAATAGGATACCCTGTCATTATCAAAGCTACTGCTGGTGGTGGAGGTAAAGGAATTCGCGTGGCTCATAGTGAAAGTGAACTTCGAAAAGGAATTTCGATTACACAAAAAGAAGCTCAAGCTAACTTTGGAAACCCAGGTGTATATTTAGAAAAATACATTGAAGATTTCCGCCACGTAGAAATTCAAGTTCTTGCAGATAACTATGGAAATGTAATACATCTCGGGGAAAGAGACTGTACAATTCAGCGGAGGTTGCAAAAATTAGTAGAGGAATCCCCTTCTCCTGCCTTAGACAGTTCCATTAGAGAAGAAATGGGCCAAGCAGCTGTTAAAGCAGCAGAAGCAGTAGATTATACTGGTGCAGGAACCATTGAATTTATTTATGACCACAATCAAAAAAAGTTTTACTTTATGGAAATGAATACGAGGATCCAAGTGGAACATCCAGTCACTGAGATGGTAACAGGTATTGACTTAATAAAAGAACAACTTTTAGTTGCTTCAGGGGAAAAGCTTACTTATACTCAAGATGAAGTCACCTTTACTGGATGGGCAATTGAATGTCGGATTAATGCTGAAAATCCTGATAAGAATTTCATGCCATCTCCAGGGAAAATTGAGATGTACTTGCCTCCTGGAGGATACGGAGTTCGTATCGATAGTGCAGCCTTTCCAGGTTACACGATTACACCTTATTACGACTCCATGATTGCAAAAGTCATTACGTACGGCAAAGACCGAGAAGAAGCGATGGCCAAAATGAAACGGGCTCTAGATGAATTTGTGATTGAAGGCGTTCATACTACTATTCCATTTCATTTAAGGTTATTTAACCATGAGGTATTTGTAGGTGGCGATTTTAATACGAAATTTTTAGAAACGTATTCGTTACTTCCTGAACAGGATTAAATTGAATCAAAGGAGGAAGAACATGTCAGAAAATAACTCCGTCCAAATGTTTGAAGATCATAGTCAATTTGGGAAAGTCGAAATATCCCCTGAGGTGATCGAGATTATCGCTGGGATCGCTGCATCTGAAATCGATGGTGTAGGAATGCTTAGAGGAAATTTTGCGTCTGGAGTAGCAGAACGTTTAGGCCGAAAGAGTTCTCATGGAAAAGGTGTCAAAGTAGATCTAGGAGATAACGGCCTGAAAATTGAAGTGTATGTGATTACGAATTATGGCGTAGCTATCCCGGAGGTATGTAAGAAAATTCAAGAAAACATCGTGCAAACGTTGAAAAACATGACAGCTATTCATGTATTGTCAGTTGATGTTCATGTAGTAGGGGTTCATTTTGAAGAGAAAAATGAATCAGACTCTACAAAAAAAGATCAAGAAGTCTAAGCCAAAGAATTTCTTTGGCTTTTTTTTAGCAGATATGAAAGTATATTCAGTAGGAAAGATATGCTATCATTTATAGGGAGAGTTTAAAAGATGGAGGAACAAAAGGCTTTCAAATTAGAAAGAACTTGAGATTTCACAACTTTCCTTAATTAAGATAAATTTTTTGCCAGTACAAAATAAGGAGATTTAATCATGAACCGCAGATTAGCAAGAATTAAAACTGTACAAGCATTATATCAAATTGAAATGACTGAAGTTGAACCTATTGAGGCGATCCGTTCAGTTTTGGAAGAAGGGGAAGTGATCGATTCCTTTTTGGAATTGTTGGTAAACGGAACGCTAGACCATATAAACGAAATTGACTCACTGATCGAAGCGGTCCTTGAACATTGGTCTTTGGCACGAATTTCAAGAGTAGACCGAGCAATTTTACGCATGGCCGTATATGAGATGAAGTACGTTAAAGATATTCCCGTCACGGTCAGTATTAATGAAGCCATTGATTTGGCAAAAGGTTTTACTGGCGAAGAAGAACCTGGTAAGTTTGCGAACGGCGTCCTATCAAAGTTGGCTAAGAAAATAGATCATTAATCTGTGTTCTTTTAAGTAATTACGAGAAGATTTCAAGGGGGATTTTTTTATGTCAGCGATAGTCATTTCTGGAAAAGAGCTCGCTAAAGAAAAAAGATTAAAGATGAAACAACAGGTGGATATCCTCAAACAAAAAGGAGTGACACCTGGTCTTGCAGTCATTCTTGTGGGGGAGGATCCAGCTTCTCAATCGTATGTACGAGCAAAGAAAAGAGCTTGTGAAGAAACGGGTATCCATTCAGATTTAGACGAAGTACCCTCATCCATATCCGAAAAAGAGCTGCTTGATAAGATCATCAAGTTAAATAAATCGGATCATATTCATGGAATCCTTGTTCAGTTACCTTTGCCTGAGCATATTTCTGAAAAAAAAGTCATCGAAACAATTGATCCAGACAAAGACGTGGACGGCTTCCACCCAATTAATATTGGCAGGATGATGACTGGTCAAGAGGCTTTTTTACCTTGTACACCATTTGGAATTGTTGAAATGATTAAATCAAAAAACATAGATATAGAAGGAAAACATGTGGTGATTGTAGGTAGAAGTAACATTGTCGGTAAACCAGTGGGACAACTTTTGTTAAATGAGAACGCGACAGTGACTTATTGTCATTCAAGAACAAAAAACATGGCTGAATACACAAGATCGGCGGATATTCTTGTCGTTGCTGTTGGAAAACCTCATTTTATAGATGAAACTCATATTAAAGACGGGGCAGTTGTTATTGATGTAGGTGTAAACCGCAATGATGAAGGAAAGTTAATTGGCGATGTCGTTTACGATCGAGCAAAAGAAGTCGCATCGTATATTACACCAGTACCCGGAGGCGTGGGTCCGATGACAATAACAATGCTTTTACATAATACAGTGGTGTCAGCGGCCAAAAGAAGCAGAGAGTAAGGAGTTTATCCTATGAATCAACAGTTTCTAACAGTCAGCGACCTGACTAAGCAAATTAAACAGTTATTAGACCGAGATTCCCATTTGCAAAACGTATGGATGAGGGCGGAAATATCTAATTTTAAAAAGCATAGCCGGGGTCATATGTATTTTACACTCAAAGATCCAAAATCAAGAGTTCAGTCTGTCATGTTTGCTGGAAATAACCGTTCTTTAAAGTTTTTACCTGAAGACGGAATGAGAGTTCTTGTTAGAGGGGATATTTCCGTTTATGAACCATACGGAGCGTATCAATTCTACGTGAAAGAAATGCAACCTGACGGGATTGGGAATTTATACTTAGCTTTCGAAAACCTTAAAAAGAAGCTTGAAATCGCCGGCTATTTCTCCCAAGACAGAAAAAAACAAATTCCAGTCATGCCTCAACAAATTGCGGTTATTACTTCTCCAACAGGTGCGGCAGTGCGTGATATTATCACGACGATCACACGGCGATATCCTTTAGCGAAAGTCACACTCTTGCCAGTGTTAGTCCAAGGACCAGATGCCCCTCACTCCATTTCGAGAGCGATCAAACAAGCAAATGAGGCTAATAGGTTTGATGTTATTATCTCAGGCAGGGGTGGAGGCTCTTTGGAAGAGTTATGGGCTTTTAATGAAGAAATCGTCGCAGAAGCGATTTTTCGATCAGAGGTGCCAATCATTTCGGCTGTTGGACATGAAACAGATGTGACAATTAGCGACTTTATTGCTGATCTTAGAGCACCAACTCCAACGGCAGCTGCAGAACTAGCTGTTCCAAATACTGCAGACTTGTTAACTGCTGTTTATGAGAGGAAAGCTCGTCTTACAAGGGCGACAGAGACAAAATTAGCCCAAGAGCAAGAACGATTAGCTTTTTTAGTAAAGTCCTATGCTTTCAGATACCCAAAGCAACTTGTAGAACAAAAAGAGCAGGATCTAGATCGTCTGCATGAACGTCTTTTAAAAGAGACAGCACGTTTGGTTGACAGGAAAAAAGATCATTTGCATACAATGAAACAAAGATTACATAGCCTGCACCCTAAAGAGAGAATAAGCCAAGAAGCGACGCGGTCAAATCAAAATGAAATGGCGTTAAAAAGAGCGATGACTCAGTTAGTGAAAGATCAGCGGCACCACCTATCATTGCAAATGTCCAAATTGGACCTGTTAAGCCCATTAAAAATGATGGATCGTGGTTATAGTCTTGTCTATGATAAAGATAACAATTTGATAAAGCAAACCCATCAGGCGCCCGTTCAATCAATGATTTCCGTACAATTGCAAAATGGGCAGCTTCATTGTGAAGTGAAAGAACATGTTGAGAGATCAGAATAATCATGATGGAGGAATGGAAATGACTAAAGAAAATCAATCAGAAACATTTGAAGAATCCATGAAAAGTTTAGAAACACTTGTAGAGAAGTTAGAACAAGGGGATGTTCCTTTAGAAGAAGCAATATCCATGTTTCAAGAAGGTATGAAGCTTTCAAAAGAATGCCAGGATCGATTACAAAAAGTAGAAAAGCAGATGACGGAAGTTCTATCTGAAGATGGAGAGATTAGTTCTTTCCAGGTCGAAGAGGAGCAGTAATAGTGGATGTCCAGCCGACATTAAATGAATTTATCAATGAGCAGAAACATAAACTTGATGACTTGCTTCCATCACGTATTAAGCAAATGTATGCCCCGGATACATTAAAAGAAGCGATGATCTATTCTTTAGAAGCAGGTGGAAAGAGAATACGTCCTATCCTCCTTTTAGCTACGCTAAAAGGTTTTAGCAAGCCGCTTACATTAGGGTATGATGTGGCCTGTGCTTTGGAAATGATTCATACTTATTCACTCATACACGATGATCTACCAGCGATGGATGACGATGACCTTCGTCGAGGAAAGCCTACAAATCATAAAGTCTATGGAGAAGCACTTGCTATCTTAGCTGGAGACGGATTGTTAACCCATAGCTTCCAGGTAATTGCTTCATTGAATTATTTATCAGCAGAAGTAAAAGTAGCCTTGATTAGTAAAATAGCTGAAGCAGCAGGGCCTGAAGGAATGGTCGCAGGACAAGTAGAAGATATGGAAGCTGAAGGCAAACGCTTAGAAGTGGAACAATTACAGCATATTCATCATCGGAAAACTGGAGATTTACTGTCAGTGGCATTAGAGTGCGGTGCGATTTTATCCTCAGCATCTCCACAGGAAATCTGGGATCTTAGGTCCTTTGGTAAACATATTGGCATTGCGTTTCAAATAAAGGATGATCTTTTAGATGTAGAAGGAGATCAGGATCTTATAGGTAAACCAATCGGCAGCGATGTATCAAATGATAAAAATACCTATCCAAGAATTCTTGGATTAGATCAAGCAAAAGAAAAGTTAGATTTTCATCTAGAACAAGCGAAAGCCGACTTGAATAATGTAGAGATTGATCGAGAATTGCTGTTGTCCCTAGCAGACTACATCGGATCTAGAACAAATTAGTTAAGCTACTTTGAAAATAAGTAGACTTGCAAGATCAACAAATCTTTTTCTCCGACAATTCATGAGCTTCCTCTTGAGTAAAGAAATCTTATTTAAAGAATAAAGGCACTGTCATTTAGTAATTCATGGTGAAATTACAAGTCGTTGTATGTTGTCTGACGTATTTCATACATGGTATAATAGTCAAGGTGAGTGGTGCAGTATTCTAGTCGGTTCTCCATTTTCGAAAGCGGGCCTAAAAATCCGCTAAAGGGCACATCGATGAAGTTCCTAGTAATGGCTTGAGGCGCCCAGCCTTGGGTCGTTACTGGGAGTAAAGGTTGGGGGGCGATCCACAATGGCATGTGGGCGATGACCCTCCAGCCGCGGAGGCCCTTGCATGTGGTTCCGTTAACCAGCGGTTATTACGTGTAAGGGTATGAACCTGTTTTTGCAAATTTGGGAATTTGTGAGCAGCGTAGCCTGCCTTGAGTGGAGATAGAGGGGATTATGGATGCTAGGTTGTGAAAGCACTCTTCCATATGAAATCTTCTCTGCAAAAGAGGATAGAGAATGGATAGGAACTGTTGGGGAAAACCCCTAGACTGTTCCACAGGACATTTTAAGAGGATTATAGTGCGTTCTAAGTGGCAATCCAGTCTGACGTATGGTGACAGCGTCAAGGTGAGTTTAAAGGGAAACCGTCACAGCGGCGACGCTGAGGTACTCACTTGGGAAAACCTACTGGACCTAAGACGCAGTTTTTACTCTTTTAATGACCACTCGCCACTTACATATTAAATTTATAGTTTATGAGTAGAACAAGAAGTAGCACCTACGGAATGTATGTAGGTGCTACTATCTGTTTAAAAGAAGGTGATCAATAGATGAAGAACTCCATGAAAAAATCATTAAATTGGAGCATGATCGTGGCCGTGATCACTCTAGTTCTGGCCGCCATTTTTTCCATTGTATCAACGGCTATATTAAGCGGTGTTTCTTGGGGAATTGGCATGGTCATTGTCTTACTGATTGTGTTATTAGGGGTCATATCCGATACAATCGGTGTTGCTGCAACGGCCGCAAATGAAAAACCGTTTAATGCGATGGCTGCTGAGAAATTACCAGGCGCTAAACATGCCGTTTTAATAACCAGGAATGCAGACCGCTTTTCCAATTTTACTAACGACGTGATTGGAGACATTGCCGGTGTTATTAGTGGGACTGCATCTGCCTATGTCGTCTTGCAACTGGCAGTTCAAATGGGGTATTCTGAGGGGACAACGGTTCAATTTGCAATTTCTGTTCTATTTACAAGTATAGTTGCAGCACTCACCGTTGGTGGGAAATCTGTCGGAAAAACGGTGGCGATTCAGTATTCTACTGAGATCATTTACCATGTAGGTAGATTATTTTACTTATTAGAGGTAAAATTAAAAATAACCATATTCAAAGATAATAAACGTAAAAAGAAGAACAACAAGAATTTAAAAAGAAAGTGAGGGTTTTTCTTGGATTTGCAGAGCATAAAAGAACCTACGTTTTTAAAAGGATTCAGCAACAAAGATCTAGAAGACCTTGCTAAAGACATAAGAGAATTTCTAATTGAAAACTTATCCGTTACGGGAGGACATTTAGGTCCTAATTTAGGGGTAGTAGAGTTAACCCTTGTCCTACACCAGCTTTTTGAAAGCCCAAAAGATAAATTTTTATGGGATGTAGGTCATCAAGCTTATGTCCATAAAATTTTAACAGGTAGAGCAGATCAATTTGATCAACTTCGACAATATAAAGGATTATGTGGATTTCCGAAGCGTTCCGAAAGTAAACATGATGTTTGGGAAACAGGACATAGTTCTACCTCGTTATCTGCCGCGATGGGTATGGCCTTAGCTCGCGATATTAAAGGTGGAAGCAATTCAGTTATTCCTGTGATAGGTGATGGTGCACTTACGGGAGGAATGGCTTTGGAAGCGCTTAACCATATTGGCCATGAGCAAACGGATGTTATTGTTGTGTTAAACGACAATGAAATGTCGATTGCGCCGAATGTAGGGGCTCTTCATTCAATGCTCGGTCGAATGAGAACAGCAGGTAAATACCAAAAAGCAAAAGACGAACTGGAAATGCTTATTAAAAAGATTCCCGCTTTCGGAGGGAGATTGGCTGCAACCGCTGAGCGTGTTAAAGACAGCTTAAAGTATCTTCTAGTTTCAGGAATGTTCTTCGAGGAAATGGGCTTTACGTATTTAGGTCCTGTGGATGGTCATGATTTAGAAGATTTAAAAAAGAATATGAACTATGCAAAGAAGACGAAAGGCCCTGTACTTGTCCATGTTATTACGAAAAAAGGAAAGGGTTATGCTCCAGCCGAGAATGATGCTAAAGGCACTTGGCATGGATTAGGACCTTATAAGATTGAATCAGGTGAAGTTGTTAAAAAGCCAGGACCTCCTAGCTACAGCGGTGTATTTGCAGAGACGCTGAAACGAATTGCAAGGCAAGATGAACGGATCGTAGCGATAACAGCAGCGATGCCTGGTGGCACAGGACTTGACAAGTTTGCTAAAGAATTCCCTGACCGTATGTTTGATGTTGGTATTGCTGAACAACATGCGACAACGATGTCTGCAGGGTTAGCTACGCAAGGAATGAAACCTGTCTTTGCGGTATATTCGACCTTTTTGCAACGAGGGTATGACCAGCTGGTCCACGATGTTTGCAGGCAAAACCTAAATGTTTTTTTCGCGATTGACCGTGCAGGTTTAGTAGGTGCAGACGGTGAAACACACCAAGGAGTATTTGATATCTCTTACTTACGTCATTTACCAAACATGAAGATTCTTAATCCAAAAGATGAAAACGAACTTCAGCATATGATTTATACGGCAACATGTCATGATGATGGGCCGATTGCGGTTAGGTATCCTAGAGGCGGTGGGTACGGTATTAAAATGGACGAAGATTTGAAACAAATTCCCCTTGGAGAGTGGGACGTATTAAAGCAAGGATCTGATTTTACTATATTGACGTTTGGTACAATGATTCCTGTAGCTATGGAAGCTGCGGAAGAATTGGGAAAAAGAGGAATACATGTAGAAGTAGTGAACGCTAGATCAATTAAACCGTTAGATCAAGATAAATTAGTGGACTTGGCGGAAAATCAGCGGCCGATACTAACTTTAGAAGAAACAGCGCTGTTAGGTGGCTTCGGAAGCGCTGTTCTGGAATTCTTCCATGAGAATCACTATCATTCAGTGGTCATAGAAAGAATGGGAATTCCTGACCGTTATATTGAACATGGCAGTGTACCTGAATTGTTAGAGGAAATTGGGCTTACTTCCCAAAATGTGGCGGCGCAAGTGGAGCAAATCATACCTAGAAAGAGGAAACGAGCGTAAAGGATGAAAAAAGAACGCGTAGATATATTACTAGTTGAACAAGGGCTGATTGAAACAAGAGAAAAGGCCAAAAGGACCATTATGGCCGGGCTAGTTCTTGCAAATGGAGAACGGGTGGACAAGCCTGGGCAAAAAATTGCTGTAGATTCAGACTTATCTTTAAAGGGTCACATATCCCCTTACGTCAGCAGAGGTGGCTTGAAATTAAAGCGGGCAATCGATGTTTTCCAATTCGATTTACAAAATAAGATCGTATTAGATATCGGTTCGTCCACTGGAGGATTCACTGATTGTGCCCTTCAAGAAGGAGCGAAACTCGTTTATGCTCTAGATGTAGGATACAATCAATTAGCTTGGAAATTAAGGCAAGACGACAGAGTTGTGGTAATGGAAAGAGTGAATTTTAGGTATTGTTCAAAAGAAGACTTTACTCAGGGACAGCCTGATTTTGCAACGATTGATGTTTCATTTATTTCCTTAAAGTTAATTCTTCCAGTTTTAAAAACAATTTTAACTGAAGGTGGCAATGTTTCAGCCTTAATCAAACCGCAATTTGAAGCGGGACGAGAAGAAGTAGGAAAGAAAGGGATTATTAGGGACAAGAAAATTCATTTAAAAGTTGTAAAAACAATTATACAATTTAGTGAACAGTTAGGCTACACTGTTCATGGGCTTGCTCCCTCCCCAATCCGGGGTGGTGAAGGGAATATTGAATTTCTTCTTCATCTTCAAATAAAGCCTGAAGAATCCGCTCCTTATTCGTTAGAGGACATGATTAAAACGGTAGACCAAGCTCACCATCTATAACTACTTAAGAGACATTTCTAGAAAATGTCTCTTTTTTCTTTTTCATTTGTATAAAGTTAGGGAAAATGATGTTTGAAAGAGGTGTTGCCCTAGACATCTAATTGGCCTTAGCAACAGAATTTATTCATGAATTGTATAATTATAAGTCATCGTTTATAATATATAGAAGTTACTATTCGAGATTATTGGAGGAAATGACATGAATAAAGGCCAAAGACATATAAAAATAAGAGATATTATTGCAAATCAGGAAATTGAAACACAAGACGATTTAGTCGATCAGCTAAGAGGAGCAGGGTTTAATGTGACTCAAGCGACGGTTAGTCGGGACATCAAAGAATTACATTTAGTAAAAGTACCGATGATGGATGGTCGTTATAAATATAGCTTGCCATCAGATCAACGATTTAACCCACTTCAAAAGCTCAAAAGGGCTTTAATGGACAGTTTCGTTTCTATTGATCAAACGGGAAACATGATTGTTATGAAGACCTTCCCAGGTAATGCAAATGCCGTTGGAGCGTTGATAGATAATTTAGATTGGTCAGAGATTATGGGGAACATTTGTGGAGATGATACAATTCTTATTATTTGTCGGAGCGAAGAAGATACTAACACGATAAGTGAACGGTTTTTAAATATGCTATAACAATTGAGCTGAGTTGATAATGATCATAGGGGGTGCGACGTTTGTTAATGGAATTAACCATTCGCAATTTTGCGATCATAGACGAAGTTTCGGTCTCTTTTGAAGAGGGACTAACTGTGTTAACTGGCGAAACCGGAGCTGGAAAGTCGATTATCATTGATGCCATTGGACTGCTTATTGGTGGGCGGGGTTCTGTGGACTATGTTAGACATGGAAGTAAACGAGCTGAAATTCAAGGGCTATTTTCGATAGACCCTAACATGTCAAAAGAGTTGATTCGCCTATTAGAAGATTTAGGCATCTCTTTAGATGAAGAAGAAACAATTGTTCTGAGAAGAGACATAACTACGCAAGGGAAAAGCATTTGCCGTGTTAATGAAAAGTTAACCACATTAGCCGTTTTACGTGAGGTAGGTCAATTGCTCGTGGATATACACGGTCAACATGAGCATCAAAAATTATTACAAACAGACAAACATTTGTTGTTTTTGGACAGGTTTGCGGAATCTTCCCTTTTAAAGACCAGAAACGAATACGATAAATTGTATCAGCAATTTTTAAAAAAACGCGAACAACTGATGCAATTAAGTGAAAGTGAGCAACAAATGGCCCAGCGTCTGGATCTTATTCAATACCAATTCAAAGAACTTGAAGAAGCTGAATTGCAGCCAAATGAAGATGAAGAATTGTATGAAGAAAGAAAAAAACTTGCGAATAGTGAAGGTCTTTATCGGACTGTACATGGGACATATGAATCACTATATGGAGATGGAAAAGGCTTAGAATGGGTTATGGCTGCCATGAATCAAATAGAAGAGGCGGCATCCATGGACCAAGATTTACATAAGCTTCAAGAAACCATTGCTAATTGTTATTACCTTCTAGAAGAGTCGTCTTTTTCTTTAAGGGATTATTACGAAAGCATTGAATTTGATCCAGAAAGGTTAAACACGATTGAAGCCCGTTTAAGTGAAATCAGTCAATTAAAGAGAAAATATGGCGAATCAGTGAATGATATTTTAGAATATGCTTCTTCTATCCAAGAAGAAATGGATATGCTGAAAAATCGTGAACAAAGGCTTGTTCAGTGGGAACAAGAGTTAGAAGCTGTGGCTAATGATTTGTTTGTAGAAGCAAATCATTTAACAAAATTACGGAAAGATCAAGCAAAAAAATTAATTACGTCTATTCAAAAACAGTTAAATGATTTATATATGAAAGATACCGTATTTGATGTTGAATTTGATTCCAAGACAGTCTCAGATTTTTCCGCCAATCAACTAATGAAGACATCTCCATTTCGTCGTTCAGGAATAGATCATGTATCCTTTATGGTGGCTACAAATAAAGGGGAACCATTAAAACCGTTAGCTAAAGTTGCCTCAGGTGGTGAAATTTCCCGGATGATCTTGGCCTTGAAATCTATTTTGGCTCGCCATGAAGGTGTGACATCGTTGATATTTGACGAAGTAGATACCGGTGTCAGTGGTCGTGTAGCCCAAGCGATTGCAGAAAAAATCCAACATATTTCTGTTGGCTCACAAGTATTATGCATTACTCATTTACCGCAAGTGGCTGCCATGGCAGATACTCACTTGTTTATTTCAAAAGATGAAAAAAAAGGAAGAACAAGAACGAAGGTTAGACCTTTAACAGTAGATGAGAAAGCCGAAGAAATTAGCCGAATGATTTCTGGAGTAGAAATTACTGATTTAACAAGGCAACATGCGACCGAATTATTAGAGCAAGCCCAACAAATGAAAAATTAATCGTCGTTTCTCTTGAAAAAACTAACCAAATGAGGTTAGTTTTTTTCTTGAGTTAAGGTTATAAATGATCTGCTTCAAGGCAAAATTAGTATTACAGCCATGGTGGAGGTGAAGGTTAAACACGAGGAGAGTGAAATAGTGAGAGATAGACGCGTTCATAAAGCAATAGGATTACTACTCCTTGTTATTCTGTTCTCAGCTGCATTTTATCCACCTATACAAAAGTATTTCCAAATTCCTCATGAAATTGCAATATTTGAAGGGCAAACTTTTCAGTTCCCAGAAACTGTATCAGTTCTCAACTACGATGAATCGGCCGTTGAATTGGATTCTGATACAGATTTGAACAACAACTTGACGGGAATAAATCAATCGAAAAGCTCTATTGTAATGGGTATAAAAGGATTTCCTATTCGAGCGGTTGATGTAACCATTCATCCCGAACTAAAGGTAATCCCTGGGGGCCAATCAATAGGAGTGCGCGTTCAAACAGATGGAGTATTAGTAGTAGGTCATCATTTGATGGATACAGGTGCAGGTAAAGTATCTCCCGGAGAAGTTTCGGATATTCAAGTTGGAGATATGATCGTTGAAATGAACGGAATTAACATTCGAGAAATGAGTGAAATTCAGCCGCTAGTGCAAGAAGCAGGAGAGAATGAGACACCTATAAAAATTGAAATAAGACGTCGTGGAAAAACGTACCATAAAGAGTTAACCCCAGTGAAGGCTAAAAATGATCACCGATTTCATTTAGGGTTATATATACGTGATTCAGCCGCAGGAGTTGGTACTTTAACGTTTTATGAACCTCAATCAAGAAAATACGGAGCTTTAGGACATGTCATTTCTGATATGGAAACGAAAGAACCAATTGAGGTTGGCAATGGTGAAATCATTAAATCTGATGTCACCTCTATTGAAAAGGGATTGACAGGAGAGCCAGGCGAAAAATTAGCTCGTTTTTCCAATGATCGAACAGTACTAGGAAATATTACGAAAAATACCGACTTTGGCATTTTTGGAAAAATGAACAAAGGAATTGATGTAGATGAATCGATGGAGCCTATGGAAATTGGTTTGGCCCATCAAATAAAAGAAGGCCCTGCTGAAATTTTAACCGTTGTTGAAGGAGAAGAGGTCAAGCGGTTTGATATTGAAATTGTCAGTAGTACTCCACAGAAGTTTCCAGCAACAAAAGGAATGGTTATCAAGGTAACAGATGAAGAGTTACTTGATAAAACAGGAGGAATTGTTCAAGGGATGAGCGGAAGCCCTATTATTCAGAATGGTCGTCTTATCGGTGCGGTCACTCATGTGTTTGTTAACGACCCATCATCAGGATATGGATGCCATATTGAATGGATGTTGCAAGATGCAGGTATAAATATAGAAAACGAAGAGTGGAAAAAAACCGGTTAATAAAACTTATGACGATCAGCACCTGTGGAATTTTTACAGGTGCTGAACTACGTATGTGCAAAGAACTTGTGTGAATGATAGTTATTTCTATGCTATACTTATACATAAAGATTATTCGACAAATACACACGATCCCTGCATTATTAATCGAATGAAGTCGAATTAACGAGTATGAGTGAATAAACAAGAGGAAACATTAGATTATTTATAAAAAATCCAAAAAATAGAAGGATTACAATAGGCTATGTCGAATAAGAAGGTTAAGATAGTATTTAACATAACATTGGGGAGGAACGAAGCGTGGAAAAATTAAAAGTATGTGTAGCTGACGATAACCGAGAATTAGTTCATTTGTTAGAGGATTATATTCATTCTCAAGAAGATATGGAAGTGGTAGCTAAAGCCTACAACGGTCAGGAATGTTTGAACGTAGTTGAAGAGGTACTGCCGGATGTATTGATACTAGATATTATTATGCCGCATTTAGATGGCTTAGCAGTCTTGGAAAAATTAAACGACATTCAGCTGGAAAAGCGTCCTAATATCATTATGCTAACTGCATTTGGTCAAGAAGATGTGACTAAAAAAGCTGTGGATTTAGGTGCGGCTTATTATGTGTTAAAACCGTTCGATATGGATACGCTCATGAATAAAATTAGGGATGTAGCAGGCCAAGGTGTTGCATATACTCGCCGACCAGCTATGTCAGCTGCTGAAATTAGACGGGAAAACAAGCCGATGAACCTTGATGCTAGTATTACTAGTATCATCCATGAAATTGGGGTTCCTGCTCATATTAAAGGTTACATGTACTTAAGGGAAGCAATTACTATGGTTTATAATGATATCGAGCTTCTAGGGTCGATTACTAAAGTGTTGTACCCAGATATTGCGAAGAAATTTAACACGACTGCAAGCCGAGTGGAAAGAGCGATTCGTCATGCCATTGAAGTCGCATGGAGCAGAGGAAATATTGAATCCATCTCAAAAATGTTTGGATACACAGTCAACGTTTCAAAGGCTAAACCGACAAACTCAGAGTTTATTGCGATGGTCGCCGATAAATTACGAATAGAACATAAAGTAAGCTAAATAAAAAGAACCTGACTTGATGAACGTGCTCAAAGTCAGGTTCTTTTTTAAAAGATAAAATATAAAAGGTGATTGTGGTTTTCTCAGAATGGGGGGATTTATTACATCGTTCAGACACCGTAGGTCAATATATCAAAAAAAGGATTGTCCTTGAATACTCTTTTCAAGTCCAATCTTTTTTATGGTTCTCTGTCTAACAAATAGTTGAGGGGGCTCCAAACAATGATAGCTTTTTAAGCTTTACAATTTATTTTTGAAAGCGAGGGGCCACTTTATTGTTTTTACGATCCCGGTGCAAAATAAATCCTCCAACAAACCATACGCCGACGACAAGACAAATAATCCCAGCAAGAAATTGAAAATAGTGTGAACCGTAAGGCCAATTTAATATTTGAAATAGCGTGTCTCTCATCAACTTAATTCCATATCCCGCAATAAATACAGGGATAAGTAAAATGACTAGAGCGATGAAACGTTGAACAGTCATACTTCCATTCCTCTCTCGTTAATCTGCAACCCTATTCTATACTATATGAAATATGAAGTCGAGGTAGAGATTTTGTGAACTCTTTTGAATCCTTGAAAAAAAGTGTATAGTAAAACTAGAAGTGTGAAAAAAATTGCATGTTTTTTTAATGTATAGGGGGTTGTCCATTGAAGAGAGTAATCATTATCGGGGCAGGTGAAGGCGGTTCTGCTTTATTAGAGGTTCTTTCAGAAACCGACCAGCTAGAGGTATTGGGAGTAGTAGACAAAGATCCTAATAGTGTGGGGAAATTGAAATGTATCGAATTAAATATTCCCTTATATAAAGACTGGCATACGGCGGTCAATAAGTTGGCTCCTATAGATGTCATTATTGAAGTTACTGGAGATCAACAGGTCTACGATGATTTAAGACACTATTTAAAAAACGATCCTATCACTGTCATTCCTAGTTCAATTGCTTCTATCATGTTTTATTTGATGGAAGAGAAAGAAATTCTAATTGAGGAAGTAAAAAACCATAACGATAAAATGAATAATATTTTAAACTCTACTCATGATGGAATGATAGCTATCGATGGAGATGAGAAAATTACCCTAATTAATAAGAGGGCGGAAGAAATGACCTCTCTTTCCGCCAAAGACGTGATTGGCCAAAAGATCAGGGATGTCATGGCTACGAGTAAATTACCGAGAGTGTTACGAACAAAAACGATTGAACGGAATCGAAAGCAGACCCTATCCTCCAACCGGGCGATCATAACAACCCGCGTTCCGATGTTTAGCAATGGTCAGCTTATTGGTGCATTGGGAGTTTTCAGGGATATCACTGAAATTGTTAAGATGGCAGAGGAAGTAACCAACTTAAAAAGTATTCAAACGATGTTAGAAGCAATCATCTATTCATCAGATGATGCCATATCTGTCGTAGATGAGAAGGGGATAGGGTTATTAATTAATCCAGCTTATACAAGAATTACGGGATTAACGGAAGATCAAGTGATCGGTAAGCCAGCCACGACAGATATTTCTGAAGGCGAGAGTATGCATATGCAAGTACTCCAGACTAAGAGAGCTGTGCGAGGAGCTAAAATGAAAGTAGGCCCCTATCGGAAGGACGTTATTGTGAATGTGGCTCCGGTCATTGTTGATGATACGTTGAAGGGGAGCGTTGGCGTCATTCACGATATGTCTGAGATGGAAGAGTTGACGCATGAATTAGAACGAGCGAAACAAATCATCCGGACCCTAGAAGCCAAATATCATTTTGAAGATATTATCGGTGGATCTACAGAATTAACGTTCGCTATTCAACAAGCTAAAGTTGCTGCAGGGACGCCCGCCTCTATTTTCCTTAGAGGAGAATCAGGTACTGGAAAAGAACTTTTTGCTCACGCTATACATAATGAAAGCAACCGAAAGTACAATAAGTTTATTCGAGTAAATTGTGCGGCGATTTCAGAGACCTTGTTAGAAAGTGAACTATTTGGCTACGAAGAAGGGGCCTTTTCTGGAGCGAAACGAGGTGGAAAGAAAGGATTTTTTGAAGAAGCGAATAACGGTAGTATTTTCTTAGATGAAATTGGTGAACTATCACCCAATATGCAGGCGAAACTCCTGAGAGTGTTGCAAGAACATGAGATTGTCCGAGTAGGGGGAGCGAAACCTGTAGAGATAGATGTTAGAGTCATTGCAGCCACGAATGTGGATATGGAGAATAGAATAGCTGAAAAAGAATTCCGGTCTGACCTTTATTACCGATTGAATCGAATGCCTATCTACATACCTTCTTTGCGTGAAAGAAAGGAAGACCTATTAGATTTATCGCTACATCTTATTAGTAAATTAAATCAAGACTATGGACGAAATGTTGAAGGTGTCGCTAATGACGCGTTATCCAAACTTGTGAAATATGATTGGCCAGGAAACGTTAGAGAGCTTGAAAACATTTTAGGTCGAGCGATGATACATATGAATTACACTGATAAAGTAATCAAGACCACCCACCTTCCATTATTGTCAGATAAAGAGGTAGCTAATAAAACCGTTTTGCCACAAACTGAGCATCAGCTAACAGAAAAAACGTTACAAGAAATGATGGAAGATCAAGAAAAGAAAATATTAACTCAAGCCTTAGAGCAAAATAAAGGCAATAAAACGAAAACGGCTCAAATGCTAAGTGTTTCTGTTAGAAATCTATACTACAAACTTGATAAGTACGGACTTTAAGAGCTAGGCCTTATTAGAGTTTATTCTTCCATCTTTCTAACTTTTCAACTTTGGTTAAGAAAGAAGGGCCAGTTAATTTTTGAAGTACAGACAAATACCAGAATAAAATTGCATGCAAAATATTGCGCGATATGAAGTTTTTTGCAGACTCATACAAATGATATCCCTTTGATGGAAGCGTTATCGGAAATAAAAAAGTTGGCATGTTTATTGCATCTATTTTAACGTGAGACCCACTGTGGAACTAGGAAAGGTGGAACAGCATGAATCTAGATACTCTGTTAGAGAAAATCCAACAACAACGAGAACAACAAACGATTGCGATTGCTCACGCTACCGATCCTTCAGTGTTTAAATCGGCAGAAAAAGCGCTGCAACAAAATTTAGCATCTTTTATTTTCATTGGACCAGAAGCTGCCATGATCGAAGCGAAACAAAAAGCTTCATTTTCTTTTGATCTGGACAACCGCGTAGATTGGTTTTATACATTAAATGAAGTAGACTCCGCTCGTCTGGCTGTAAAGCTAGTTAAAGATGGGAAGGCAGAAGTATTAATGAAAGGGATGATTGAAACTTCTTCTCTCTTAAAAGCTGTTTTGAATAAAGAATATGGCTTAAGAACTGGCAACATTCTTTCTCATTTAGCAGGTTTTTCTTTCCCAGGGCGCTCTTCTTTATTATTTGTAACTGATGCAGCTATGAATATTTCACCGGAACTAAAAGAAAAGGTGCAAATTATCGAGAACGCCGCTAAAGCAGTTCAAAAAATGGGAATAACACTTCCAAAAGTAGCGGTACTTGCCGCAGTTGAAACCGTGAATCCGGCGATGCAAGCAACCTTGGATGCAGCTGTATTGACTCAAATGAATCGAAGAAACCAATTATCTCACTGCGAAGTGGATGGTCCGTTAGGTTTTGATAATGCAATATCCATAGAAGCAGCAGATCAAAAAGGTATCAAATCAAATGTGGCGGGTCATGCTGACATTCTTATGGTACCGGCTATTGAAACCGGGAATGTTCTTTACAAATCATTAACTTATTTTGGTCAAGCGACGGTTGGGGGTATGATCGTAGGGGCAAAGGCACCGATAGTCTTAACTTCACGTTCAGATTCAGTTGAAAGTAAGTTATTCTCGATGGCGATGGCTTTAAGTTCAACTAAATAATGAATATAGATGATTACAAAAACATTAGGGGGAATGCGAGATGGAATTATTCAAGTATATGGAAATGTATGATTATGAGCAAACGGTAGTTTGTCAAGACAAAGAGTCAGGTCTAAAAGCGATCATTGCGATTCATGATACAACACTAGGTCCTGCTTTAGGTGGAACAAGAATGTGGACGTATGATACAGAAGAAGCAGCTTTTGAAGATGCCTTACGTTTGGCGAAAGGGATGACTTATAAAAATGCTGCCGCAGGATTGAACTTAGGTGGAGGAAAAACCGTTATTATTGGTGATCCTCGTAAAGATAAAAACGAAGCAATGTTCAGAGCGTTTGGAAGATTTATTCAAGGACTGAATGGTCGCTATATTACAGCTGAAGATGTTGGAACAACAGTTGAAGATATGGATTTAGTTTATTCTGAAACAGAGTTTGTTACGGGGATTTCGCCAGCATTTGGTTCTTCAGGAAACCCTTCTCCTGTTACAGCTTATGGAGTTTATGTAGGTATGAAGGCCGCAGCTAAAGAAGCATTTGGTGATGATTCTCTAGCTGGAAAAACTGTTGCGGTGCAAGGCATTGGGAATGTGGCCTATCAAATGTGTCGTCATCTTCATGAAGAAGGAGCAAAGTTAATTGTGACAGATATTAATAAAGATACAGTCCGAAGAGCGGTTGAAGAATTTGGGGCAAAAGCAGTAGACATTAATGATATCTATTCTGTTGAATGTGACATCTTTTCTCCATGTGCTTTAGGGGCCATTATTAATGATGAGACAATTCCGCAATTGAAAGCGAAAGTGATTGCTGGTGCTGCGAATAACCAATTAAAAGAAACAACACACGGAGATATTATTCAAGAGAAGGAAATCGTTTATGCACCTGATTACGTAATAAATTCAGGTGGAGTTATCAACGTAGCTGATGAACTCATTGGTTATAACCGAGATCGTGCTATGAAAAAAGTAGAAACGATTTACGATAGCATTTCTAAAATATTTGAAATTTCAAAGAGAGATCAAATCCCTACGTATGTTGCTGCTAATAGGATGGCTGAAGAAAGAATTGCCACAATGAGAAAATCAAGAAGACAATTTTTATCAAATGGAATGAATATTTTAAGTCGTGGAAGATCTTAACCAGTGGATTAATATCCAGGTCCCTTTATCTATTACTTAAGCTTTAGAGAGCGGATTTGGCAGAAAAGGGGACCAACTTTAGTTAAGTGATTTCCTTTAATTTGGAGGGAATAAAGTGGAACACCAAGTATTTCGAATTTTATCAATTAACCCTGGATCAACCTCAACTAAAATTGGGGTATTCGATAATGAGCGTGAAGTCTTAGAGCAAACGATTCGACATGATCGTGAGACGATTAGCAAGTTTGATTCAATTATAGATCAATATGTTTTCCGTAAAGAAATGATTCTAAAGACGTTGGATGAAAGCGGAATTAATTTGTCTAAGTTATCTGCTGTTGTAGGGAGAGGTGGTTTGCTAAGACCTATTGAAGGTGGTACCTACAAAGTAAACGATCAAATGTTGGAAGATTTACGCACTGGTTATTCTGGTCAGCATGCTTCTAATTTAGGTGGAATTATTGCTAATGAAATTGCAGGTCAATTAAACATAGATGCTTACATTGTTGATCCTGTTGTGGTAGATGAGTTAGACCCAATTGCAAAGATTTCAGGCTTTGCGGATTTTGAAAGAAAAAGTATCTTTCATGCGTTAAATCAAAAAGCAGTGGCTAGAAAGGTTTCGGTTGAGTTAGGCAAACCTTACGAGCAGTTAAAGCTTATCGTCGTTCATATGGGTGGAGGTGTGACCGTTGGCGCCCATAAAAATGGGAAAGTTATTGACGTGAATAATGGTCTTCACGGAGAAGGACCTTTTTCACCTGAACGAGCCGGAACTGTTCCTGCTGGTGATCTTGTATCCATGTGCTTTTCAGGTGAACATTACGCTAGTGATATTATGAAAAAGATTGTCGGTCAAGGCGGGCTAGTTGGATATTTAGGAACGAATGATGCGGTTGAAGTTGAGAATCGAATTTCTAAAGGTGATGACCAAGCAGAACTAGTATATGAAGCGATGGCTTATCAAATTGCTAAAGAAATTGGCAGCAATGCTGCTGTATTAGCAGGTGAGATTGACGCGATTGTTTTAACAGGCGGTTTAGCTTACGGAAAAGAATTTGTTAATAAAATCGTTTCTCGTGTAAAATGGATATCAAAAGTAATTATTAA
This sequence comes from Salipaludibacillus keqinensis, assembly GCF_003226325.1. Lineage (GTDB taxonomy): Bacteria > Bacillota > Bacilli > Bacillales > Salisediminibacteriaceae > Salipaludibacillus > Salipaludibacillus keqinensis. The sequence goes on from NZ_PDOD01000001.1 coordinate 428,221, forward strand.
ACCTGGTGAAAATGAAATGCAGGCTTTATCTGAAGGAGCTTTACGTGTATTACGGGGAGAAGAAAAAGCGAAGTTGTATCATGTAAATGAGATGGCTAATAGCTAACGAATTACGGATACAAGCAGACAGGAGGGTGTTTTATGGCTACAGAGTATGATCTGGTCATATTAGGAGCTGGTACAGGAGGATACGTTGCAGCGATCCGTGCTTCACAGCTTGGTTTAAAAGTAGCGGTCGTGGAGAAGGAAAAGCTTGGGGGAACTTGTCTACATAAAGGGTGTATTCCTAGCAAAGCGTTTCTACGAAGTGCCGAAGTATATAAGACAGTCAACCAAGCAGATCAATTCGGCGTTGGTATAGAAAAAGCATCATTAAACTTTACGAAAGTTCAAGAGAGAAAAAACGGGATTGTTGACCAACTATATAAAGGCGTTCAGCACTTAATGAAAAAAGGCAAAATCGATGTTTACAAAGGGTTTGGTCGAATTTTAGGCCCTTCTATATTTTCGCCTACTTCTGGAACGATTTCAGTTGAGAATTTGGATGGCACAGACAATGAGATGCTTGTTCCTAAAAACGTCATTATTGCAACAGGAAGTCGTCCTAAGTCCTTGCCAGGGTTGGATCTTGATGAAGAAATGATTCTTTCATCAGAAGGAGCTCTCGATTTAGAAGAATTACCGGATTCTATCACCATCATTGGTGGCGGAGTGATTGGTATTGAATGGGCCTCTATGTTTGCTGATTTTGGAGTAGATGTAACGGTATTAGAGTACTTGGATCGTATTTTACCTTTAGAGGACGAAGAAATATCAAAGGAAATTCAGCGTGAATTAAAGAAAAAAGGTGTGAAAGTGGTCACCAGCGCAAAGGTTCTCGCAGAGTCAGTTAAAAAAGAAAATGGACAAGTGGTCGTTTCTTATGAACATAAAGGTGAAACGAAACAATCTGTCACAAGTAAAGCATTAGTTTCTGTTGGAAGAGCAGCAAATGTTCAGGACATTGGAATTGAAAACACTGATATTCAAGTGAAGAACAACACCATTTCCGTTAATGAATATTATCAAACAAAAGAATCCCACATTTACGCAATTGGGGATGTAATCGGCGGACTTCAGTTGGCACATGTTGCATCTCATGAAGGCATTGCTGCTGTAGAACATATTAAAGGAAATAATCCTCACCCTGTAGAAGAAGAAATGGTTGCAAAGTGTACCTATTCTTCTCCTGAAGTAGCGAGCGTTGGATTGACTGAAAAGGCAGCGAAAGAAAAAGGTTACAAAGTTAGGACAGGAAAATTCCCGTTCAAAGCGATTGGTAAAGCACTGGTTTACGGTGATACATCAGGATTTGTTAAGTTCGTATCAGACGCAGACACAGACGATTTACTAGGTGTTCATATGATCGGTCCCCATGTCACCGATATGATCTCAGAAGCAGCTCTAGCGAAAGTATTAGACGCAACCCATTGGGAAGTGGCACAAACGATTCATCCTCATCCAAGTCTATCAGAAGCCATTGGTGAAGCAGCATTAGCTGTTGATGGTCAAGAAATCCACGGATAAAAAATATAGCAGGTCAAAGAATGATCAGGAATTAAGGAGGCTTATTAATGAGTGAACTTCGTCATCACAAGATAGGATTGAAAGATGAAGATGTACTGAGCATGTATGAAACTATGCTGATGGCACGAATGATTGATGAAAGAATGTGGTTATTAAATCGAGCAGGGAAAATCCCGTTTGTAATTTCATGTCAAGGTCAGGAAGCGGCCCAAGTTGGTGCTGCTATGGCCTTGAATAACGAGATAGATTACGTATTGCCTTATTATCGTGATCTTGGGGTTGTTCTTCATTTTGGCATGACAGCCAAAGATATTATGCTTTCAGCTTTTGCTAAAGCGGAAGATCCTAATTCCGGTGGTCGACAAATGCCAGGGCATTTCGGTCAAAAGAAAAACAGAATTGTCACAGGGTCTTCCCCTGTGACGACACAAGTCCCTCATGCAGTTGGATTTGGACTTGCTGCAAAAATGAAAAATGAAGATTTCGTCGCTTTCACTACTTTCGGAGAAGGGTCTTCTAATCAAGGAGATTTTCATGAAGGAATTAACTTTGCAAGCGTTCATGATTTACCGGTTATTTTCATGTGTGAAAACAATAAATATGCCATCTCTGTTCCGCTCGATAAACAGTTGAATATCGAAAAAGTTTCTGATCGAGCAGTCGGGTATGGTATTTATGGAGACTCTGTTGATGGAAATGATCCTCTAGCAGTTTACGAAGCCATTTCTCATGCAAGAGAGCGAGCTCGTATTGGGGAAGGTCCATCTCTCATAGAGACAGTATCATATCGTTTAACTCCGCACTCTAGTGACGACGACGACAGCACATACAGAGCAAGAGAAGAAGTAGAAGCAGCAAAGAAAATTGATTCTATTCATACGTTTGGTTCTTATTTAAAGGAAACCGGGATTTTATCTGAGGAAAAAGAAGAAGAAATCCGTGCGAAACTCCGCCGTGAGATTGACGAGGCGACTGATTATGCAGAAAAAGCGCCATATGCAGAACCAGAATCTATGATGAATCACGTATACGGAGAGGAGTGATCTTATGCCAGTAATGTCTTATATTGAATCTATTACTCGTGCTATGAAAGAAGAAATGGAACGAGACGATAATGTATTTGTTCTAGGTGAAGATGTTGGAAAACGTGGAGGGGTGTTCCGAGCTACGAATGGCTTATATGATCAATTTGGTGAAGATCGAGTGATTGACACACCTCTTGCGGAATCAGCTATTGCAGGGGTTGGAATCGGGGCTGCGATGTATGGTATGCGTCCAATTGCAGAAATGCAATTTGCAGACTTCATCATGCCTGCTGTGAATCAAATTGTTTCAGAAGCGGCTAAGATACGCTATAGGTCTAATAATGATTGGATCTGTCCAATTACTTTCAGAGCACCATATGGAGGCGGTGTTCACGGTGCACTTTACCACTCTCAGTCTGTGGAAGCTTTATTTGCCAATGTTCCAGGGTTGAAAATTGTGATGCCATCCACACCATACGATGCTAAAGGGTTGTTGAAAGCGGCGATTCGATCAGATGATCCAGTGTTATTCTTTGAACATAAACGGGCTTACCGACTCATTAAAGGTGAAGTACCTGATGAGGATTACACACTTCCTATCGGTAAAGCGGAAGTGAAGCGAGAAGGAGAGGATATTACAGTCATCACCTACGGATTATGTGTCCATTTCGCTCTCCAAGCGGCAGAAAACTTAGCGAAAGATGGGTATCAAGCTCATGTTCTAGATTTGCGTACTGTTTACCCATTAGATAAAGAATCCATTATCGAAGCTGCCAAGAAAACAGGGAAGGTCCTATTACTGACAGAAGATAATTTAGAAGGAAGCATTATTAGTGAAGTATCAGCAATCATCGCTGAGCATTGTTTATTTGATTTAGATGCTCCAGTAAAGCGTTTAGCAGGTCCAGATATCCCAGCTATGCCTTACGCACAACCAATGGAGAAAAATTTCATGGTAAACCCAGATAAAGTTGAAGATGCTATGCGTGAGTTAGCAGAGTATTAATCATAAAGGAGGTTTAATGAATGGCGACCGAAATTACCATGCCTCAATTAGGCGAAAGTGTCACAGAAGGAACGATTACGAACTGGCTCGTGAAACCTGGTGACCAAGTAAATAAATATGATCCACTTGCAGAAGTGATGACAGATAAGGTTAACGCTGAAGTCCCCTCCTCATTTGCAGGAACGATTAAAGAACTCGTTGCTGAGGTTGATGAAACGATTGAGGTTGGTAAAGTGATTTGTGTAATAGAGGTTGAAGGGGAAGAGTCTCAAGAATCTAGCGATCAATCAGAGCAAACCCAAGGCACGAAGGATGATGTAAAAGAAGAAAAAAGTGATGCTGCTACAAATTCTTCTGATACATCAAACAAAAAGCGCTATTCTCCAGCAGTATTACGACTTGCTCAAGAAAATGATATTGACCTTAATCAAGTAGAAGGTTCTGGTCGTGGTGGTCGAATTACGAGAAAAGATTTACAGTCTATGATAGATGGAGGAAACCTACCTAAAGCAACAGGTAATGAAGTTCCTAAAGCGCCTTCTCAAGAAGCGAAACCAGCGGCTTCTAAACAACCTTCTCGAAATGATGAGGGGAGCTCAGACGAAGTTACTTCTGATGATCGAACGGAACAAATCCCAGTTAGTGGTGTAAGAAGAGCAATTGCTCAAAATATGGTTAAATCTAAGCACGAAGCCCCTCATGCATGGATGATGATTGAAGTGGATGTGACGGATCTCGTCAACTATCGGGAGAAAATAAAAAATGACTTCCTAGAAAAAGAAGGACTAAAATTGACGTTTCTTCCGTTTTTTATGAAAGCAACTATCGATGCATTAAAGAAGTACCCTGAAGTGAATGCGAAGTGGGCTGGAGATAAAATTATTCGTCACAAAGACGTTCATTTGTCTATGGCCGTGGCTACGGAAAAAGAGTTGTTTGTACCTGTTATCAAAAACGCAGATGAAAAGAACATTAAAGGTCTAGCTCGAGAGCTTCAAGATATTTCAAAAAAAGTTCGATCTAATTCATTGAAGCAAGAGGATATGCAAGGCGGCACATTTACATTAAACAATACGGGTTCATTCGGATCGATTCAATCGCAACCAATCATCAATACGCCACAGGCAGCAATATTGTCTGTAGAATCGATTGTGAAGCGTCCTGTTGTCCTTGAAAATGATGCTATAGCTGTTCGCCACATGGTAAACCTATGTATGTCACTTGATCACCGTGTATTAGACGGTTTAATTTGCGGCAAATTCATGGCGCAAATTAAAGAGTCATTAGAGAATATGAATGAAAAGACTATATCAGTTTACTAATTGCAAAGCCGATTCAACTATTTCCTGAAAAGGGGATCTCGTTGAATCGGTTTTTTTAGTTTAGACAAAAGATTAAAACCGGCAAATGATGCTCATGAGCTAACATAATTTGTGCATACTAATTTTAAAAGGAGGAGAATTTCAGTATGAAAATGATTTTATCAATTCTAGTAGGAGTTCAGATCATCGCCTCGCCAATTTATGCTGAAGAAGTAAATAATATTGATAAAGACTTGGCGATAGAAAGTATGTATTGCTTAGAAGAACTGGATAATACAGCGCAATTACAACCACACTTTAAGTATTATCATGAACTGATTATCGAAAAACACCGACCTGATTTGTTAGAAGAATGGAAACAAGTAGATAGAGACAGAGAAGCGATTGATAAAAAGATTAGAGAATACAACAAAGAAAAAAGAGATGATGTCTATGAGGGTATTTCAAATAACTGGTATACAAAGCATGCCATCGTCCAACAGCAATTTTTGAGCGCAGTGAAAGAGCGGGAATCAGAAAAAATTAAAATAAGTTTATCACATCTATTGTCGTTGAAAAAAAGCTGGAATATTGAAATGAAGGAAGCATTAAAAGAGTGATTGTTTTATCTGATCAATAAGGTTATCTGAATTTTAATCATTTTAAAATGGATTTGCTCCTTTTTCAAAGGAGTAGAGCAAAGCAAAGCAATTTCGGAAGTGCCTAAAGTTGATGCAAATATCTAGATTAGAAACCTTTTATCTCAGATAACCACTCCATTTATAAAAAATGAGACAAAAAAATGTACAATCGTAATGATTATGATTTACAAAAAGTCACTTTTACGATATAATCCCTTTTGTAACAAAAATAAAACGTAATGATTACGAAAGGGGAAGCTATATGTATAAAAAATCATCCATTACCTTTGCTGTCATATTGGCATTCAGCACTTTTTTAGCAGCTTGTGGTAATGAGAATAACAATGAAGACCTTAACTCAGCTGAAAACGAAAATAATAATGGTAACTCAGAGGCAATTGAAGATATTGAAAAGGTAAATATCATGACCACTCTTTTCCCTATCGAAGATTTTGCTAATCGAATTGGTGGAGAACACGTAAACGTAGAGAATATGGTTCCAGTAGGAGCGGATGCTCACACATTCGAGCCTACAGCTAATCAAATGATCGAAGTAGCAGATGCGGACTTATTTATTTATAATGGTGCGGACTTTGAAGGATTTGCCGATAGCGTGAAAGATGCGGTTTCAGATCACGATGTCCAAACGCTAGAAGCAACAGAAGGATTAGACCTTCTAGAGTATGAGCACAACCATGATCATAACGACGAGCATAGCCACGAAGACAATGAGCACAACCATGATCATAACGACGAGCATAGCCACGAAGACAATGAGCACAACCATGATCATAACGACGAGCATAACCACGAAGACAATGAGCAAAACCATGATCATAACGACGAGCATAACCACGAAGACAATGATCATAACAATGAGCACAATCATGATGACAATAACCACAACCATGATCATAACGATGAGAACAATCACGATCATGATCACGGGGACTATGACCCGCACGTTTGGTTAGACCCTATCCGCTCTATTGAATATGCAGAAAATATTAAAAATGCATTAATTGATGTGCGTCCAGAAGCTGAAGAAGAATTCAATAGTAATTTTGAACAGTTAAAATCAGAACTGGAAGAATTAGATGAAGAATTCCAAAATATGGCCGATGAAAAAGTAAAGGATACAATTATTGTTTCCCATGCAGGTTACGGTTACTGGGAAGACCGTTACAATATTCATCAAATCGGAATTGCTGGCTTGTCCCCTACTAATGAGCCATCGATCCAGCAAATTCAAGAAGTGATTAGTCATATGGAAGAGAATGAAATTAATTACGTTATGTTCGAACAAAATATACCTACAAATATAGCAGAGACAGTTCGTGAAGAAGCTGGTGCAGAAGAATTGTGGATCCACAACCTTGAAGCATTAACTGAAGATGATGTAGAAAATGAAGAAGATTACTTTAGTCTAATGAGACAAAATATAGAAACGTTAGAAGAAGCCCTTCAATAAAAAGCTTTTGAGCACTTATTCTGTGGAATAAGTGCTCTTATTAATCTTTATGTTGGTAAACATGGTGCTTAAGATGTAAAATAGAACTACAGTCTAAGTAGAAAGGGTGTCTGTTAGTGGAATTTCAAATGTTTATGAATGATGTGGTGCAAGCTGCTCGTAACGATATGGTTGAAGCTGGATATCAGCAATTAACAACTCCAGAAGAAGTAGAAGAAGTATTTAGTAAGCCAGGATCTTCTCTTGTTTTAATAAACTCTGTATGCGGTTGTGCTGGAGGAATCGCCCGCCCGTCGGCAGCGTATATGAAAAATTACGAAGTTCAAGCCGATAACTATTTGACGGTGTTTGCTGGACAAGACAAAGAAGCCACTGAAAAGGCTAGATCGTACTTTAAAGGTTATGCTCCTTCTTCACCGTCTTTTGCCTTGTTAAAAGATGGGGAAATTAAAATGATGTTAGAACGTCATGAAATTGAAGGTCATGAGCCTATTGAAGTTGTTCAAAAGCTTGAAAAAGGTGTGGATACTTACTTCAAGTAAATCAAGATCTTAGTATTTAACGAAGAAGATGAAGAGAAGGTGGAAGCCTTCTCTTCTTTATGCTATAATTTTCAAGGTCTTATTTTTATATACATAGATGAAAAGGAGTGTTGGAAAGTGAATGAACTTTATAAACAAATTCATGTTTATTTAAACATGGAAGAAGAAATCCCATTTGATGAATTTGAAAAATATTATAAAAAAGTCATTGCCTATTTCAATGATCAAGCTGACAAGTTTGAAGAGGATGATTTATGGAAAGCCTTATTCATTTCTGAGAATGTGATGTCTAATGCTGAAGGTCGTTCTAAAGAGGAAAAGGGTACTAAAGCAAAAAAATACGGGAAAATGTCAGCACGACTTACATTGTGGGCGCAAAATTTTGCTAGTCGTCTTGGCGAAATGGGCTATAACAAAGATCAAATGAATGAACGATTTGAAAAGATGTTTGAAGACGAAGTTAATTAACAACAAAATTTCAAAAGAAAGTCTTGATTTATATTAGTAGGGTTGTTATACTACGATAGTGCGGATGACAGCAGCATTCCGCATTTCTTTGCGCCTGTAGTGAAATGGATATCATACGAGATTTCGGCTCTCGCGTTCCGGGTTCGAATCCTGGCAGGCGCGCCAATATACATAATTTAACCTCCAATTTTCTTGGAGGTTTTTTGTATTCTTACAAACCTTCTCTTCTGCTATAGATAAAAAGGACTTAAATTGCGTCCAATAATTTTTACAGAGTTGATCAACTCTTCACAAGATGTGATAAAATATAATAATCTTAAGTCTTAAGCTGCACAAAAAACAAGCAATTATATGTTTTTTTCAGGGTAACAAGGGTCTCAAATACAAGAAAATGAAATAAGGTGAACAGCATTGTTTAAAATAGGTTACAGAACGCTAAAAACAGCAGTTGGTGCAACGTTAGCAGTGGCTATTGCTCAGGCCCTTCAATTAGATTTCTTTGCATCAGCAGGAATATTAACTGTCCTGTGCGTCCAAAAGACTCGAAAAAAATCATTTCATAGTTCTTGGGTACGCTTTTTAGCTTGTATCATTGGAATTGTTTATGCCATCGTCTTGTTCGAAACAATCGGTTATCATCCCATTTCCATCGGGATATTGTTATTACTTTTCATTCCCACAACATTAGTACTGAAACTTCAATCAGGGATTGTTACAAGTACAGTGATCATCTTTCATATTTATACTGTGGCAGATTTGACCATTCCTTTATTAGTGAATGAACTTGCGCTCATTACGATAGGAATTGGGATAGCTCTGTTAATGAATATTTATATGCCTAGTCATGAGAGTCAACTAGATAATATGCAACAGGAGATCGAACAATATTTTGCTAAAATTTTCAGTGAATTCGCCTATTACGTTCGCTATGGTGACAATAACTGGGATGGTATAGAGATTAGTGAAGCCACTGAACTTCTTCAACACGCTAAAAACCATTCATTGCAAAATTTAGAAAATCATATTTTAAGGTATGAAGATGTTTATTATCATTATTTTAAAATGCGTGAGAAACAATTGGATATTATTGAACGAATGATGCCATTGTTAACATCGATTGATCATCATGTGGAGCAAGCAGATATGTTGGCTGATTTCATGGATGAGTTAAGCGAAGGGGTTCATCCGAAAAACACAGCCTACATTTATATCGACAAATTGGAGGAATTACAAACTTCATACAAGAACATGCCTTTACCTGAGACGAGAGAAGAATTTGAAGCGAGAGCATCTTTAGCTCATTTAGTTAGGGAGTTAGAGCAATATTTAATGATTAAGCAACAGTTTAAACCAACAAAGGAATATAAAATTTTTCGTTGAATAAGCAACGGGTAGCTGACACATGATAGGGGAAAAGAGACGGAGTGGTCATCCATGATTGCGATTTTGCTATCTATTTTATCTGTCATTTCCCCTATTTGGCCTTTAGGCGAGAACCCTCTAATTGGAGATCCATATGTAATTGTCAATTTGTCAACTCATGAAGTGGCTTATATCCAAGATGGGGAAGTGAAACAGCAGTATCAAGTGGCTACAGGCAAACGAGGCCATGAGACTCCAGAAGGTGAATTTACGATTGTTGTAAAAGCGGTGAATCCCTATTATCGAAAGCTAGACATTCAAGGTGGAGATGTAAAGAATCCATTAGGTACAAGGTGGATAGGCTTTGATGCTGAGAACACAGATGGTCGCGTTTATGGCCTTCACGGTACGAACCGACCTTCTTCTATTGGCTATAGTGTATCAAATGGGTGCATCCGCCTCAAAAATTCAGACGTAGAAATTTTGTTTGATGAAGTCCCTTTAGGAACGAAAGTGCTCGTTACATCCAGCGAGGAGACGTTTGAGGAGTTAGGAAAAAATTATGGGGCAATTAAGTAGAGAAAGCTATAGTATAAAAAGAAGCAGTCACTAATGCTTAGTGACTGCTTCTTTAATTTATTTTACATTCTAGAAATATGATACACCAGCTAATACGGTACCTAAAAACATGACAACGATCATCATATAAACAATAGCTTTACGAAATTTACGGGGCACTTGATTTCCCTCCTCTTACAATACTAATATCTATTTTAATAGGTTATTGGGTTCATTTCAAGAGGCATCGAATAAGTGAACGTTAAAAGTACGTAAACAAAAGGCAAAACCCCTGATTAATTCATGAATGTGTTATATTATATTAAGAGCAAATTGTAATTTATTTATATTTTGTTTGGTTATATTCTAAATCATTTCTTTTGAATAGATAAAAGAAAGGGGTAAAGTCATGGATGAATTTAAGCAAGATTTCCTGAAATGGCAAGAACAAATAAAAGAACAAATTAAGAAACGTCCAGAGAGAAAAGAAGAATTTCAAACTTCTTCGAGTATTCCCATTGAGCGAACATATTTTCCGGACAAAATTGACAACGCTTACATCGACTCTTTAGGGTTCCCGGGAGAGTATCCATACACAAGAGGGATTAGAGGAACGATGTACAGAGGAAAATATTGGACGATGCGGCAATATGCAGGGTTTGGTTCGGCTCAAGAAACCAATGAGCGTTTTCGCTATTTATTAGATCAAGGACAGACAGGATTATCTGTTGCCTTTGATTTACCAACTCAAATTGGTTATGACTCTGACGATCCCATGGCTTTAGGAGAAGTTGGTAAAGTAGGAGTAGCGATTGATTCGTTAGAAGACATGGAAATTTTATTCGATCAGATTTCTCTTAATCAGGTTAGTACTTCCATGACCATTAATGCTCCAGCGGCAGTCCTGCTTGCTATGTACATAGCCGTAGCTGAAAAGCAAGGAGTAGCGAAAGAAGACATACGTGGGACGATACAAAATGACATCCTGAAGGAATATATTGCAAGAGGCACTTATATTTATCCTCCAAAGCCATCTATGAGACTGATTACTGATATTTTCGCCTACTGTTCAGACCATGTTCCTTCTTTCAATACAATTAGTATTAGTGGTTATCATATTCGTGAGGCGGGATCCACCGCAGTCCAAGAATTGGCTTTTACGATGTCTAACGCTGTTGCATATGTAGAAGCAGCCTTAGCAGCTGGGTTGGATATAGACAGCTTTGCTCCGAGATTGGCTTTCTTTTTCAACGGTCATAATGAATTTTTTGAAGAAATTGCTAAATTCCGTGCTGCTAGGCGCATGTGGGCAAACATTATGAAGGAACGATTCGATGCGAAAAATCCAAAAAGCTGGCAACTTCGCTTCCATACTCAAGTAGCTGGATCTACGTTAACTGCGCAACAGCCTGAAAATAATGTCGTTAGAGTTGCTTTACAAGCCCTTGCGGCTGTTTTAGGAGGAACTCAAAGTCTTCATACGAATGCTAAAGATGAAGCACTGTCACTACCAACTGAAGACTCTGCGAGGATTGCTTTACGCACCCAACAAATCATTGCTCACGAAACAGGGGTTTCAGATACAGTGGATCCACTCGGTGGTTCATATTATATTGAAACGTTAACGGATCAATTAGAAGAAGAAGCATTGAAATACATGAATCAGATTGACGAAATGGGTGGGGCAGTATCGGCTGTAGAGAAACAATACATGCAGCGGGAAATTCATCGAGCAGCTTATGATGCCCAGAAGCGCTTGGAAAATAAAGATGACATCGTGGTTGGGGTAAATAAGTTCCAAGTAGGAGAAGAACAACAGCCAGACCTATTAAAAGTGGATGAAGCATTTGTTGAATCACAAATTGAAAGACTACAGCAAATTCGAGAACATAGGGATAACGAAAAGGTAGACTACATTCTCACTCAACTGAAGACAGCAGCGAAAGGGACCGATAATCTCATGTATCTCATTATCGAAGCAGTGAAACAATACGCTACGGTAGGAGAAATATGTCACGCGTTAAGAGATGTTTACGGAGAATATTAGAATAGTGAACAGGCGGGGTGCTAAAAATGGATAAAATACGAGTATTAATAGCAAAACCAGGATTAGATGGGCACGATCGTGGAGCACTGGTTATTTCTCAAGCATTAAGAGATGCTGGAATGGAAGTCATTTATACAGGACTACGTCAATCACCTAAACAAATCGTTAGAGCGGCAATACAAGAAGATGTAGATGTCATCGGTTTATCAAGTTTATCAGGTGCTCATAATGTGCTTTTCCCAGCAGTATTAAATGAATTAAATGAAAAAGGTGCAGGCGATATATTGGTGTTCGGTGGAGGGGTTATTCCTTTAGTAGACATTAAAGAATTGGAATCCAAAGGAATATTAAAAATCTTTACTCCAGGTACACCTACGAAAGTGGTTTCTTCTTATATTAAGCAGGCAGTAGCTGAACATCGCGGAGAAAAAATGAATCTTCTTCATCCGCCTAAAAAAGTAGATCATATTGGTATCGCTGTAGAGTCCATTGAAAAAACAGCCGCTTTTTATGCAAACCATTTCCATATTAATGTAGAGAAAATAGCTGAAGTTCCTGATCAAGGGGTTCGAGTTGCTTTCTTGCCGCTAGGAAATTGTAAAATTGAATTACTAGAAGCGATAGATGAGTCCAGTTCAATTCATTCATTTATAAAGAAGCGTGGAGAAGGGCTTCATCATTTAGCCTTTGAAGTGGATAATGTCCAACAAAGATTGGACCAGCTCAAAACGGAAGGTATTAGATTGATTGACGAACAGCCAAAGCAAGGTGCTAACGGAAATCCAATAGCCTTTTTGCATCCAAAAAGTACGCACGGCACGTTGCTTGAACTATGCGAGGAATTAGATCATACCAATAATGATAAGGGAGGTCAGTAAACGTGGATATGTACGATAAGATTAATGAGCTCTATGATCGTAGAAGAAAAATAGAAATGGGTGGCGGAGATCACCGAATAGATAAACAACACGATAAAGGGAAGTTAACAGCGAGAGAAAGGATTGATATTTTAGTAGATGAAGGAACGTTTGTTGAATTAAATGCCTTTATAGAACATAGGTTTGATGAACCGGGTATGACGAAAGGATCTGCCCCTGGTGAAGGAGTCGTAACAGGGTATGGAAAAGTGAATGGAAAAACTATTTTTCTGTTTGCGCAAGATTTCACGGTTTACGGAGGGGCGCTTGGAGAAATGCATGCAAAAAAAATCTCCTACGCAATGGACTTAGCTGTGAAAAACAAAGCGCCTTTCGTCGGGTTAAACGATTCAGGGGGAGCTAGAATTCAAGAAGGAGTGTTATCTCTAGACGGATACGGCCATGTATTTTATCGTAACGCCATTTATTCAGGGGTGATTCCTCAAATATCGGTGATTATGGGACCTTGTGCCGGTGGTGCAGTTTATTCGCCAGCTATTACTGACTTTGTCTTCATGGTTGAGAAAACAAGCCAAATGTTTATTACTGGACCGAAAGTAATAGAAACAGTTACAGGCGAATCTATATCATCTGAACAGCTTGGAGGTGCTTCCATACATAGTGCAAAGAGTGGGAATGCTCATTTCTCATGTGAATCTGAAGAGGAAGCTCTTGAGCAAGTTAGGCACTTACTGAGTTATTTACCGCAACATCAAGAGGAGACGCCGCCGAGGCACCCTGTAGAAAAACAAGATGATTTTCTTTACAATTTATTAGATCATATTCCCGTAGATCCAACTAGGCCTTATGATGTTCGAAAAGTAATTCAGCAAGTGTCTGATGAGGGAAGCTTTATGGAAGTTCATAAGAAGTTCGCAAAAAATGCTGTCGTTGGTTTCGCAAGGATCGATGGTTATTCTGTCGGGATTATTGCGAATCAGCCCAAGGTGATGGCTGGAGGATTAGACATTGATTCTTCTGATAAAATATCCCGCTTTATAAGGTTCTGTGACAGCTTCAACATTCCCTTAATTACATTTGAAGATGTAACAGGGTTTTTACCTGGTGTTCAACAAGAACATGGAGGAATTATTCGACACGGTGCGAAGATCTTATATGCTTATTCAGAGGCGACTGTGCCCAAAATTACCGTGATAACTCGAAAAGCATACGGCGGTGCTTATGTCGCCTTAAATAGTAAGGCAATTGGAGCCGATCTTGTTTTCGCATGGCCTAATGCTGAAATTGCTGTGATGGGTCCTCATGGTGCAGCCAATGTCATATTTGCTAGAGAAATAAACGAAAGTGAACACCCAGAAGAAACTAGGCAGGAGAAAATTGAGTTGTACCGTGAGAAATTTGCCAATCCTTATATAGCAGCTGCAAATGGAATGGTTGATGATGTGATTGATCCAAGGGAGACAAGAATAAAATTGATTCAAAGCTTGCATATGCTCTCAAAGAAAGAGGAACATCGTCCCGCTAAAAAACACGGCAACATTCCGTTATAATGTAAACATTTCAAAATAGGTCTGACTGGGACAAGGAGTAATTGTTTGCTACAATGATGAAGTATGAAAAATTGCAATGGAGGAACCGTCCACATGATAAATCAACAACGACTTATTGATGAGTTTATGGAATTAGCGAGAGTAGATTCAGAAACACGTTATGAACGAACGATCGCAGATGTATTAACGAAGAAATTTAAGGAATTAGGTGTTGAAGTAAAAGAAGACGAGAGTGCCAAAGTGACTGGCCATGGAGCGGGTAACTTAATCTGTACTCTCCAAGGAACATCTAAAACAGACCCGATTTACTTTACTTCTCATATGGATACCGTTGTTCCTGGTAAAGGAGTAAGCCCTTTTATAGAAGGGGGATACATAAAAACGGATGGATCTACGATTTTAGGTGCAGACGATAAAGCGGGTTTAGCCGCAATGTTTGAAGGCATAAAGGTTTTAAAGGAGCAAAAAATTGAACATGGAACGATTCAATTTGTCATCACAGCGGGGGAAGAGTCAGGCCTGGTAGGAGCAAAATCGCTCGATCCAAAAGATATCAAAGCTAAGTATGGATTTGCCCTCGATAGTGACGGAAAAGTAGGAAATATTATTGTAGCTGCTCCTAATCAATCCAAAGTTAGAGCGACTGTGTACGGTAAAACCGCCCACGCAGGTGTAGCACCTGAAAAAGGAGTCTCCGCCATAACCATTGCCTCAAAAGCGGTTGCAAACATGCCTTTAGGACGAATTGATGAAGAAACGACAGCTAATATTGGTCGTTTTGAGGGAGGCAGTCAAACGAACATTGTTTGCGATCGGGTTGATATTTTAGCAGAAGCTCGCTCGCTTATTCCTGAAAAGATGGAAGCACAGACAAAAGCTATGAAAGAAGCATTTGAGTCTGCCGCAACAGAAATGGGTGGATCTGTCGAGGTGGATATTCAAGTAGCGTACCCTGGATTTAAGCATGAAGATGGGGATCATCTTGTTGAAGTAGCGAAAGAAGCTGTCAAAGCGATTGGACGTGAGGTTACTCTTAAACAGAGTGGCGGAGGTAGTGACGCTAACATCATCGCAGGTCATGGAATACCTTCGATCAACTTAGGAGTAGGTTACGAAAATATTCACACTACAAACGAAAAGATTCCTGTAGAAGAATTAACAAAGACAGCAGAACTGGTCGTATCTATTATCAAACAAGCAGCCAAATCATAATATAAATAGACATTCTCACACCTTGCCTTAGGCAGGGTGTTTTCTATTAGTATCCAATTCAAAAGAAACCGCAGAATATATGGTTAAATACTGTAAAGCGGTCATAGTGGCATGGAAATACGTCGCTCATTTTTGATATTAAGTTTCAGTGGTCATCTCAACTTGATCAAAATTAATTATCAAAGCGATCATTTTTTATTTGTAGGATAGATATAAAAAAAGAACCTGTTCCCCGCTTATTGTAGCAAGGTTACAGGTTCAAAGGTTCCAAATTCTAATGATTCAAGGATCGATTCTTCAGAACAACCAATTTTATATGAAATTTGCTTAATCGTAGGTGAAGGCCATTCGTTTTTTGCATGGACTGTTAAAACTTCCTCAACTAAAAATAAAATAAAATGGTGGTTCTCTTCTTCTCGGACTAATTGCGTCATTATTTCGACCACCTTTCAACTTGATTACAGTATATTATAACATATTCAAAATTATTATGTTTTATTCACGCTGTGAAAAATTGTGAATTTTTGTTTAATTCCCCTTTATAAGATGGTTTTTTGTCGTTATGTAACTTTCATTGATTTTCAAGATAGAAACAGTCATTATTAATAGAAAGAGTTTTTCGTAAAGGGTGTCAAATCATGGGGAAAGCCCGAATATTATTTCATGTAGACATGAACAGTTTTTATGCATCGGTTGAGGCAGCCTATGAACCTGAGCTTCAAGGGAAGCCCCTTGCTATTGCTGGAAATGCAAAAGAGAGACGAGGAATCGTTGTGACTGCTAGCTATGAAGCACGGGCAAGAGGAGTTAAACCACCTATGCCATTGTGGGAAGCAATGAAAGCCTGCCCCGAGTTAGTGGTTCGTCAGCCTAATTTTGACAGGTACCGTTTAGCTTCTACGCAAATGTTTCAACTATTGTATGAATACACCCCTTTAGTTGAGCCTGTTTCTATAGATGAAGGATATATGGATGTGACAGATGCCACTTCACAGATGTCGCCTATAGAGATGGCCCGTGAGATTCAAAAACGAATTAAAAGAGAGCTGAACCTCCCCTCGAGTATCGGAATCGCACCAAATAAATTCTTGGCTAAAATGGCCAGTGATATGAAAAAGCCGATGGGGATTACTGTCTTAAGGAAAAGAGAAATAGCTGATAAACTTTGGCCAATGAATTCGATAGAAATGCACGGGATCGGCGGAAAAACTGCAGATAAACTTGAAAAAATGGGCATCAAAACAATCGGTGATGTAGCAAACGCATCGAAAGATTTATTACACCGTAAACTGGGTGTAGGAGGACTGAAAATTCATGAGCGGGCAAACGGGATTGATTTACGCATGGTAGACCCTGATGCTGTTAACGAATTTAAAAGTATTGGAAACTCCACAACATTGCCTGAGGATACAACCGATGCAGTGAAAGTTCGTAAAATAATCACCAACTTAAGCGATTCAGTTGGACGAAGACTTCGGCGCAAAGATGTGTATGCAGGTAATATCCAGTTGACTATCCGATATCATGATCGAAAGACAGTGACTAGATCAAGCAAATTGTCTCATCCTGTATTTACTCATGAAGATATCTTAGCAGCAGCTTGGCGGCTATGGGAAAAGTATTGGAATGGAGACCCTGTTCGCTTACTGGGAGTCACCGGCATGGATTTAGTTGAAAAAGGGACGGCTTATAAGCAACTTGATTTATTCGCTTATGAAAAAGATGACAAAGAACACCGATTAAGTGGCGTTGTTGACGATTTGCGTAATAAGTATGGCGAGAATGCTTTACTTAAAGGAACACAGGCAGGGAACTCAGATCGAAGTGATGAACTAAGGGACAAGCAGAGACGAGGCACCAGTCTGGAGAAAGATTTTCTTAGAGATGAATTATTTAGAAAAAAGTAGCAGAGGCTGCTTTTTTTATTTGTATATAAAGAAGTAAGTTAAATCTCTCAACAATGCGTCTCATGATGCCGATAAAGAACATGAACGTAACAATGGGAGGAGACTTTACCCATGGAGATCCAAGGACAGCAATTGAACGTACAAAACAGATCCAATGATCGTCATTTACAATTAAGAGAGGGCGAAGTATATAAAGCAAAAGTTGAATCCAGAATATCTGATCGAGAAGTAATTCTTTCCATTCGCGGACAAGAAGTCAAAGCGAAATTTGATGGGAAAGTTCCTGACAGAGAACGGATCCAAATCGAAGTGCAGGAACGGAAAGGAGATGGAATTCGCGTCCGTGAAGTTAAAGGCGACAACCAACAATCTCAACAGAGGGGTAGCGAAACTACCGGGAGAAATTCTCACTCAGCAGAACGGGTACTACGTGAGCTAGGCCATCGAGAGCCAAGCCGGGAACTTATTCAACATTCGCAACGAATGATCGATAGAGGGGTGCCATTAACAAGAGAAACGGCTAACGACTTAAATCGGTATATAGAGTCTGGAAGAGGAACAGAACGTCAGCGGGCTCAGACAGTTCAAATGATGGCGCAAAAACGATTAGAGCCAAGTTCAGTACAACTAAGAGCGGTGCATGAAGCATTGCATGGGCGTGGAACAAGCGACCAAATAAAAGAAATAACCAATCTTTCAAGATCAGCTTCCGTTTCAAATAATAATCATCATTCAAGACAAGATGTCCGTTCAGAAATCATTCGTGCCATCGATCAAGTCCGTCATAGTCTGCAATCTGGTCAAAATGTCAGGCGGTCTATAGAGCAGTTGCAACAAGTAGCCCAAAGAAGTGGCGATGAAACTCTTCGCCAACAAGTGAATCAAGCGTTAAGAGAAATGATACAAACGCAAGCAAGTCATGGAAGAGTGGCTGCAGCTGAAAAATTAATGCATATGACACAGCAATTCCATCAACAAAGTAACTCCACAATAAAATCTTCATTCGTCTCTACTAATGATACTAATGTGGCACAAAGGGGACAACAGGCATCTGGACTTTCGGCCACAGTTCTGTCTAATTGGTCAAACATGGTGCAAAATGAACCAAATCTCTCCTCTTCAATTGATACTATTCGTACTGAACTTTCTCAATTGAATCTGAAGAATGGTGTGATTCAGCAGTTAAACGAACGGATAGAGGAGTCATTGAACCGTTTGGACACAGGAAGAGAATTAAAAGCAAGACAAGTGTTGCTAAACGCTTTTAGTCAGCTAGAACAAGTGGTATCGAGAGATCAGCTGGCGACTCCACTTCTGGAATCAAGAAGTGAAATGCAGCAGTACGTGAGAAATGAAGTCATTCAAACTTCAGGGATGTCTGCAAAAAATGTTCTCATCACAGAGGTTACTGAAAGACTAGCCCAGGCAACTGATCAATTCAAATCATTTCAACGAGAGACATCAAAACAATTAACTCGCATAGATACAATGATTCAGCAGTTTCGTAATCAGGCAGTACAGCAAACAAAGCCAATGCTTGAGAATGTCATCAAACAAATGGATAGAATAATTATGAAGAGTAATTGGATGTTATTTGCAGATATGAAAACAGAGCGAAAGATGTTAGGAGCCAGTAGTCAATTGGCTGAGGCAAAAAAATTATTAGACAATGGAAAATATCAGGAAGCCCGTCAAATCGTTAGAGAAGTACAACAGACGATAGACCGGATTCAATTCAAGCCATCTAATCAAAGGGTGCAACACTTCCTATCGCAGGAACAGGAGTGGAGACAACCGAAACCCCAGGTTCATAGGCTGTCCCATCAATTTGATCACACAGCCCGATCGATGGTGAATCATGAAGGTTCTCCCCGTCAAGTTTTTGAAGGAATAAGAGGAATGGGACTAACACGAGAATCAGAATTGGCTCAGATGATTGCCTCCGGGAAAGACCTAAGTCAGCAAGAGCAACAGCAAAGAAATATAAAGTCTATTCTCATGAACCTAGCTCGAGGCGGCGATGATGAGGGAAACAGGCAACAGCAACAAGCTCAACAAGCACTTCAAAATTTAACCGGTCAACAACTCCTTAGCCGGACAGAACCTCAGCAAAACCAGCAAATGATGCAATTTCAAATTCCTGTGATGTTAAAAGGTGAAACGGAGAATTTACAGGTATATCTAAGTTCTAGAAACGAAGGACAGCAAATTGATTGGGAAAATTGCAATTTATACTTCTATATCGACACTAAAAAATTAGGCCCATTAGGGATCGCGTTAAATGTAGTTGAACGATCCTTAAGTGTCACATTGAAAAATGACACTCCTCAATTTTCAAACAAAATAGAGCCTTTAACAGAAAAATACTTGGATAATCTAAACGAAGTAGGATTTAATATCAGGGGAATACAAATTGCGCCGATGACACCTTCAGAAAAACCGATAGCGAACGAGAACCCTGATTCAAAAGCAGTAGAATCAATTGTTCCGATCATGACAGATGAAGGGTTTGACTATAAAATATGATGATTTCTAAACATTTTAATCAAATGAACAGACGGAAAATAAATGGACCTTCAGCGGCTGTTATTCGTTACGATGACACAACCGGAGAAGAACCTAAAGTTGTGGCCCAAGGGAAGGGTTATGTCGCCGAAAAGATCCTAGAGTTAGCGAAAGAAAATAACATTCATATGGAAGAGGATGCTGGATTACTTGAGAATCTGTTAGATATGGATCTAGGAGATGATATTCCTCCACAACTGTACGCTGTTATTGCCGAAATGTTGTTATTAATTGAGGAAATGGAAAGAAGTTATTAACATCTCCAGCCTGATTGCCGATAAAACAAGTAGAAACAACAATGTAATATGAAAACATTAAGGAATATGACATGTTTTCACTGGAGGTGGAAGAAATGATCTCAAATGAAGCGCTACATAAAAAAACTGCTCAAGAAATTACAGCACTTTTATATGAAGCTTGTCTCGATCATCTAGAAGAGGCTAAAATGGCCATCAATGAACTTAATCACACTGTAGCTAATGAAAAACTCCAAAAATCCAGTGATATATTATACCGATTAGGTGCGGGGTTAAATTATGAGGCAGGGATCGTCGCTGACCAGCTCGATTCGCTATATAATTATTTAGCTGACCGAATTGTGCAGGCTAATTACAAAAAAGACCCAGCGATCATCGATGAAGTCGTGAACCATATAAGTATCATTTATGCTGCGTGGTCGGACGCTATGAAGAAAAACGTGGATCAAGAGCAAAAAATGTTGAAATTAAAAAAGAATGCGTACGAAAAAAATCAAATGTTCGAACATTAAAAGGGGTGCTATAACTTGAAGATCAATAACAACATTCAAGCGTTAAATGCTTACCGTAATTTAAATCAAAATCAATTTCAAACCTCAAAAAATCTAGAAAAATTATCTTCTGGACTACGGATTAACCGTGCTGCGGACGATGCAGCGGGACTTGCTATCTCAGAAAAAATGAGGTCACAAATCCGTGGACTTAAGCAGGCGGAACGAAACGCAATGGACGGAATATCACTTATTCAAACTGCAGAAGGTGCCCTTACAGAAGTACATTCTATGTTGCAAAGAATGCGTGAGTTAGCTGTACAGGCTTCTAATGATACAAATACAGAAGAGGATCGACAACAAGTTCAAAAAGAGATCGATGCGTTAATAGAGGAGATCGATCAAATTGCAGAACGAACGGAATTTAACACGAAGAAACTATTAAATGGTGAGAATGATGACGGCTTCTCCTTTCAAATTGGTGCCAATGCAGAACAAAATGTTAAAGTAGATATTCCGGAAATGGATACTGACGAGTTAGGAATAAATGATATAGATGTAGAAACTCAGGCAGGTGCGAATAATGCAATAACAAGTCTTGATGAAGCGATTAAAAAAGTATCTGACGCTCGTTCAGAATTAGGAGCTATGCAAAACCGCATGGAACATACGATCAACAATCTTCAAGTAACGCACGAAAACTTAACGAGTGCGGAGTCTCGAATTCGTGATGCTGATATGGCCCTTGAGATGACTGAATTTACCCGAAATAACATTTTAAATCAGTCAGCAACAGCGATGCTTGCTCAGGCAAACCAGCTTCCGCAAGGAGTTCTTCAGCTCCTTCAATAAAAGCAGAGAAGCCGCTTTAAGCGGCTTTTTCTTATGATCGGTTGAGAATAAAAAAGAATTTCTTACCTTTCATTCCAAAGGTAATTTCACTATAATGAATAGAGGATTGGTAAGAAAAGGGGAAATGACTATGGACGTTCATAAAGTTGGTAGAGCTGGGTTAAATAATTTAAATCAGAAAAAACAAACTGGTACCGAAGCTAAAGTGTCATTCCAGGAAATCATGCAACGGGGAAGGGATAACTCTCAATACGAAAAGCTTGGCCAGTTGTTGCAAAAGATTGATGATCAAGGAAAGACTTTATCTGAATCACGTACGGTAGATGAACTTCGCAGATACAAAGAACTTGTCAAAGAGTTCATGGATGACGCGGTTAAACTTGGACTAAGCCTTGAAGAAAGAAAAGGATTTAACCGGCGTGGACGAACGAAAGTATATAAAATTGTCCATGAAGTGGATCGGAAACTTTTAGATTTAACAGATGCAGTACTTAAAGAGCAAAAGAAAGGGTTGGATATTCTCAATATGGTTGGGGAAATTCGCGGATTGCTCGTCAATATTTATGCATGATCGACCTCACAGGGTAATTTGCCTTGTGGGGTTTTTAGTATGATTGCAGATTTAAGAAATAAAAAGACTGGAAAAAATTATATGTTAAACGATTGACATAAAATAAAACACATCTTATACTTATGTCATATTATGAGAACGTTATCATAACTAGATAGTTTCAATAAATGAGGGGGAAATTACTATATGACTATTAAAAATCAAGTTATGCTGATTACATATGCTGATAGCATGGGGAAGAATTTACAAGAGTTAAACGATGTTCTGACGAAACACTTTCGAGATACGATTGGTGGGGTTCACCTTTTGCCTTTCTATCCATCGTCTGCCGATCGCGGATTTGCACCAATGACTTACAAGGAAGTTGATGAACCATTTGGAACGTGGGAGGATATTCAGGCGTTATCAAACAACTTCTATCTTATGTTCGATTTTATGGTGAATCATATATCAAAAAGCTCAGAATACTTTCAAGATTTCGTTGAAAAGAAAGATGAATCAGATTATGCTAAGTTATTTATTCAATATAAAGACTTTTGGCCGAACGGGGAGCCAACTCAAGAAGATATAGATAAAATTTATAAAAGAAAGCCGAGAGCGCCCTATATTGATGTGACATTTAACGATGGATCGAAAGAAAAAATTTGGTGTACGTTTGATGAAGAACAAATAGATCTGAATGTTTATCATGAACGAACGAAGCGGTTCATCCAAGATAATTTGCAGTATTTATCCAAAAAAGGAGCCTCTATTATCCGATTAGATGCTTTCGCATACGCTACGAAACAACCTGGGACCAATTGCTTCTTTATTGAACCTGATACGTGGGAAATGCTTGATGAAATCAAAGAGATATTAGACCCACACGGTGTAGAGATTCTCCCTGAGATTCATGAGCATTATTCGATTCAGTTAAAGCTTGCTGAGCGTGGATATTGGGTATATGATTTTGCTTTACCAATGCTTGTGCTCCATGCTCTATACAGTGGACGATCTGACCGACTATCCCACTGGTTGAAAACTTGCCCAAAAAAGCAGTTTACAACTCTTGATACTCACGATGGCATTGGTGTAGTCGATGTGGTTGATCTACTGAGCAGCGAAGAAATGGAAGAAACACGAGATGATCTTTTTACAAAAGGTGCGAACGTAAAACGCGTTTACAATACGATGGAATATAACAATTTAGATATTTATCAATTAAACTGTACGTACTATTCAGCTCTAGGGAACAGAGATGATGCTTATATTTTGGCTCGGGCGATCCAATTTTTCACTCCAGGTATTCCTCAAGTATATTATGTCGGTCTCCTAGCTGGAGAAAATGATATTGAGCTTCTTGAGAAGACGAAAGTAGGACGTAACATTAATCGTCATTATTATACAAAAGAGGAAATCGATGAAAATATGACACGACCAATTATGACACATCTTTCGAATTTGATGAGGTTTAGAAATAACTATCCCGCTTTTGATGGGGAGATCGAAGTGATCGAGAATGAAAATTCCTCTGTTATGGAAATTATCAGGACCCATGGGAACTATCAGGCGGTTTTAACAGCCAACCTTAAAACGTATGCCTACGAAATCATTTATAAAGATCTAGAAACAGGTGAAATGAGAAACTTAGAAAACATATCAAAGTAATGAAAACTCGCACCTCCTTTACCATAAAGGCAGGTGCGTTTTCTAGAGCGGATGAATAAAGTAAGAGATGAAGAGAGGGAAATGTTGTGCCGACGATAAAAGATATAGCTAAAATAGCAGGAACATCGGTGACAAGTGTTTCGAGAGTGTTAAATAACCGAGGGTATTTAAGTGAAGAGCTAAAGAGTAAAGTTTTTCAAGCTATGGAAGAACTGAATTATCAACCAAATGAAGTAGCACGTTCGCTGCAAAAAAAACAATCTCAAATTATTGGACTAATTGTTCCTGATGTGGCGCACCCTTTTTTTGGAGAGTTGACTGCAGCGATTGAAACGTATGCATTTAGCCAAGGATATAAATTACTAGTATGCAATTCAAAGCTCGATTCGGCGAAAGAAATAGAGTATCTCCATATGCTTAGAGCAAGCCAAGTGGATGGAATAATTATGGGCAGCCATACCATGGATGTGAAGGAATACCTTCTAGTAAAACAACCTCTCGTTACAATCGATCGGAAAATCTCAGATGATATTCCATACATTTGTTCGGACAATTATCTTGGAGGAGGATTGGCTGCTAATGAACTAGTCGAGAAAGGGTGCCTACGCCTTGCTTATATTGGAGGAAATACAGAGTTGGATCTTCTTGCCAAAAAAAGGTATGACGGCTTTCGCGATGTTCTTGCAAAAAAAGATGTCTGGCATACATGTATGCAGACGAACACAAATGGATTTGACCTTAATGAATATAAGCAATTAGCCGAAAATCTATTTTCTACTTATTCAGAAATTGATGGTGTTTTTGCCAGCAGTGACCTCATTGCCGCCTTCATTTTGAAAGAGTGTCATCGTCTGAATAAACTCGTTCCTAACCATGTGAAAATTATAGGGTATGATGATGTGAATATGAGTAGCATAGTCACACCAGAGCTAACCACCGTTCGGCAGCCGATTTCACTGTTGGCACAAAAGTCAGTGGAGCTAATTATTGACCAAGTGAAAGAGAAAGAGATTTCAAAGGAAACCATTTTTCCTGTTAGCTTAGTTAAACGACAGACAACTTAATGATAAGGAATGATTTCTTTAAAAATATAGGTTTTCGTCACATTTATATTGGGTTGAAAATGATGAAAAGCTTCTATAGGATGAACATTCTTCATATTTAGTGAATACAACGTTTCACGATCAATCATTACACTATATATATACTGATCTTCTTCGTGTCCTGTAGAACGATTGACTACTTGGTTGTAGCCGGAAAGAGTAACGGATTGCAGGGTCGGTAAATAACAAAAGAAGAAACTAGCTAAATAAAGAGCACTGCCCCCAACCATCAAAGCATAGTGTTCCCGGTGGTCCCGTTGCGTTTTGTTTACAATTTTTAACCTGCCTGATTTCAACAGGGTGGCTTTTGTTATGGGTACTTCCTCTGGCTTTGGGAGATCTAGATCTACATACAAATTGGTTTCAGACTGAAACTTAAAGTCCAAATCTGTTTCCAAAGGGAAATCCAATTCTTCTAAGAAGAGACTGATCCATTTCTCCATTGCGTCGGTATTACCGTCTTTAACTTGGAGTGCCAGTTGTTTACGGTATTCTGTTTCTTCTAGGAGAGCCTGTATTTCTTCATTGTAAAGGACGTTTTCCTCATTAAACTGTTCGTTAGATTTCGATTCGACTGTTTGATTAAAATTCTTTCTATTTTTAGGTAACCATAGCTTTAATTTTTCTAAAAGAGACAGATTTGCTTTGTAATTTTGCTGAAGACGGAGATAGATTCTCTCCTTATCTGGTTTTTCAATAGCCACTTGCTGAATATCTTCAGCTGCTTTAGCTAAAGACGTACTAGGTTTGAAAAGGTGGTGGTGAAGGACTAAAAGCCTGTCTGTTTTTGAATTGATTTCAGAAGCTTTTTCCCGATAGATATTAGATAGATCGTTCTTATAGTGTTTGCGCACTTGTTTTTCTTCATGCTCTGTAAGTGCATGTCCACCGTTCTTTTCAAACCTTACATCTTGAAGACTGTCATCCCAAATAACTTCCACATTTTGCTGCATGTCTTTATTAGTCGGAGTTGAACGATTTGTGGAACGATCACCCTTTTTATTCAATTTCGTTCGATATGATAAACCGGTTCCAGGAATTCCAGTGTTTCCGTATAAGCCTCTCTTGCCGGCTGTAAGAGAGGCACCTTGAGGTCCTACTGAAGTACTTACTCCTCGTTTACTAAAGTTAATTCGGACACCTGGAGCAATTCTTACCCTTTTTTGAAAGCGAAAACTCATTCATTATCCCTCATTTATCATTATTGTAAGCTTCATTTATTGTAAGATGACTCCCTTCATTCTAAAATAGAAGGAATTAGATGGAAAGGGTGATGTACTATGTTCAGAGGAACGTTTTATTACAAAACTCAACTCCCCCAGACGATGGAAACGGTTTGGTCTTTTTTTCAAACGAATGAGAATTTGGCTAAAATTACAGGATTTCCTAAAATAGAAATTTTAGGTGATAAAGATGTGTTTGAAGGATCGAACGTGCATTTGAAATTAAATTTTTTCATTATAAAATTAACGTGGCAAGGGGAAATTACAAAAGTAGTTCATGAGGCGTATTTCATTGATAAAGGAGTGAAACTTCCATTTCCATTTAAGTCATGGGAGCATGTTCATGCGTTCAAAAAAATAAATGACAATGAGACAAGAATGATCGATAAGGTCGAATATGAATCTTTTTTTCCTCCTTTTTTAATTAACATCATGCTTAAAGGGATGTTTACGGATCGAAAAAGGCAATTAAAGAAAAAATTTGCATAACTTAGAACCCCGGCTAATATATGATTAGCCGGGGTTGTTTCAAGACTGGATGTTCATTTTTCACGTGGCTTTCAATAGAACACTGCTACCATGATCGGTCGTACTGAACGGGTGGTTCAATGTCTTCGCCTAATTCTTTAGCGGCTGTTCTTGCCCAGTAGGGATCTCGAAGCAACTCTCTTGCTACGAATATCAAGTCGGCACGATTGTTTTGCAGGATTTCTTCGGCCTGTAACCCGGAAGTGATCATCCCAACTGCGCCAGTATCAATGTCAGCTTCACGCTTGATCGTTTCAGCATGGGTTAGCTGGTAACCAGGATAAACTTGAATGGGCGTCCGAATAATTCCCCCCGTACTGCAATCAATTAATTGGACACCCAGCTTCTTCATTTCTTTAGCATAATAAACGAAATCCTCCATTTGATTGCCCTCAGGAGAGTATTCATCAGCAGAAATCCTCACGAAGATCGGGCCATCCCATTCTTCTCCTACGGCTTCTAAAACTTCCTGTAAGAAACGAAAACGGTTCTCTTTAGTTCCTCCATAGGAATCTGTTCGCTTATTAGATAATGGAGACAAAAATTGGCTGATTAAATATCCATGAGCACCATGAATTTCGATAATATCAAATCCAGCTTCCTTCGCACGGCTAGCTCCATCTTTAAAGGCTTTGATCGTTTCCCTAATACTTATGTCAGTCATTTCTTTCGGGACTTTCATTTCACGGTCGAAAGGGACAGGGGAAGGAGCAATAATTTCTCCATCATAAATGGCTTTTCGGCCAGCGTGTCCCAATTGTATTGCCGTCTTTGCCCCATGCACTTTGATACCATCAACGAGTTTCTTCAATCCCGTCACATGATCATCACTCCATATGCCTAAATCTTTTGGAGAAATTTGACCTTGTTTTGTAACTGTCGTAGCCTCTAGCATGATGAGACCTACTTGCCCGACCGCTCGGCTAATGTAGTGAGTATAATGCCAGTCGTGAACTTTACCGTCTTCATTTTCTGCAGAATACATGCACATAGGAGACATAGTAATCCGATTTTTAATCGTTACACCTTTTACTTTATATGGTGAAAATAGCATTGCTGTCATATTAAGGACCCCTTTAAACTAAAATGTTTTGACAATTTCTTTATTACTCTATCACATGAAAGATCATTTGTCAGAAAGGAAGGCGTAGCTCTAAATTGATCAATAAAAAGAACGTCAGTTTTAACCGACGTTCAAGTTAGTTATGAAATTAAGAACGATCCTGTTTTCTTTGCTCATGTAAAAAACCATTTAAATAAGCAAGGATCTTACTTCTAGGAATAATTCCAAGAAATGCTCCTCGATTATCTTGTACACAAACAAAGGGATGATTAATAGATAAAGAAATTACTTTTTCGAAGGGGATTTCATCGCTTACACAGGCGATGTCATTAGTCATGACTTCTTTAACTTGCCAATGACTAAGTTTCTCTGGTTCGATCCGTTCAATTCCTAGAATGGAGTCAAGAATTTGCGCTTTACTGATTAATCCCTGAAGTTTATAGGAGTGATCAAGCACGGGAATAGCTGTATATCCTGACTTAACTAAGACAAGTAACGCGTGTTCTAAGTTGTTATCAGGTTGAACGTGAGCCACTTCATCGGATGGAATAATAAAAGAAGTAATAGAACGATTCAACACATCGTCATCTTTTAATTTAAGCATTATTATGCACACTTTCTGTTTTAGATTTTAACTTTATTCAAATACCACTTTTCACAACAAATCAAACCAACATATACCTTACTATTAATGGTAGCTAGTTATAAGTAAAAAGTCAACTAAAATGAAAACGCTTTCATTCCATGTTATGTCATTTCTTCTTTTATAGTGTCTGGATTTTGTTTAAGTTAGCAATAGAAAAGCCATAATGAAAAAAAGGAGGCAAAGGGTATGCATAGTAAACAAACGGTTCGTTATATCTGTAAGAAATATTTATCTGGAAATTGTTATTACTTCAAACAGGAAATTATTGCGTTCGACTCATGGGAAGATCTGGATTCATTATACTGGGGAGCAGAGCGTCCAATCACAGAGAAAACTTTCTGGATGCGAAAAAAACAAGGATACAAGTGTAAAATTGAAAAAATCAAGCAAAGTCCTGCGTTAGTGATCCCCTTTGCAAAAGGGTGAAACAATGAATACTTAGGAAAGCTTCGTAAACAAATAAAGATGAATGATATTAGAAGGAGTTTGTCATTAATCGTCGAAATCATTATTAAGACCACGAGGGAATAATGGTGATATCCATAGAAGTGAGGGGTTATAATGAGCAAATGGCAAACGATGGATCAACTCAGAGATTTAACAATATCTTTGGTAGAGTATGCAAGTGTTACGGGCAGTGAAGAAGAGATAGGTATAATGGAATTTGTTGAGTATGAACTTTCTTTGCTGCCGTATTTCAAGGAAAATCCCGAATACTTACATAATCACTTTACAAACGATGGAAGAAAGTTTGTGACTGCGTTGGTAAAAAGCAAGAAACCCACTGCTAAAACAATCATTATTATGGGTCACTTAGATGTTGTAGATGTAGATGATTACGGAGAATGGAAACACCTTGCTTTTAGACCGAAAGAGCTAACAGAACAAATGGTGAGGCAACAAAATCATTTACCTAATGACGTTAAGGAAGATATCAAGAATGATGAGTGGCTTTTCGGACGTGGGGTTATGGATATGAAGGCAGGAATAGCGTTATGTATGTCAATGATCGAAGCGGCAACTAACAATGAATTTGACGGCAACCTCCTCTTTCTTGGAGTTCCTGATGAAGAGGTAGATTCTCTGGGAATGCGTACAGCTACGCCTGTTTTAGTGGAGTTTCAAGAAAAGCATGGCCTGGATTACCAGCTTTGTTGGAATACAGAGCCCATGTTTGCTAAATACCCAAGAGACAACAATCTATATATATATCAAGGGTCAGTAGGGAAAATGCTTCCTGGATTTTATTGTTATGGAGAAGAAGCTCACGTCGCTGAACCATTTTCAGGGTTAAATGGGAATCTTATGACTTCTGTACTAACAGAGATGATTGAATTGAATCCTATTTTCTCAGAGAATGTGTCAGGTGAAAGGACACCTCCGCCTAGCACACTCATACAAAAAGACTTAAAATTGGATTATTCAGTGCAAATTCCTCACACTGCCGTAGCCATTTATAATTTATTAACAATGAAAAAGTCAGTTGACCAAGTGACGGAAGATTTGCTTAAAACGGCAAGAGCTGCCGCAAAAAAGATCTCATCGATTTATCAAGAAAGAGAAAAAACCTTCTCTTCTTCTCTTGATTATGAGCCTCAACATAGAGAGATTCGAGTGATGACGTTTATAGACCTTTGTCGTCATGCAGTTAAATTGGTAGGCAAGGAAGAGGTTGAACGAAGAATCTCGTTTATTCATGCTCACGAATTAAAAGGGGATGATCGAGAAAAAACAATCTTAACAGTGAATGAAATAGCCACATTATGTAAAGATTTAACTCCTATGATCGTATTATTCTATGCACCTCCTTATTATCCGCCAGTGTCATCTTCAGAAAACACGTTAGTGCAGAGTTTGTCTGAATCGATATTGAAAAAAGGTAAGGAAGAGGGCGATATGAGCTTAGAAATTGTCAACTATTTTCCAGGTCTATCAGATCTAAGTTACACGGCATTAGAAGAACCAGCATCGAGATTACAAGGGATGATAGAGAATATGCCTATCTGGGGAAAAGGCTACGATCTTCCTTTATCATCCATGGACAAATTGACTATGCCCATCTTTAATTTTGGGCCCGTAGGAAAAGACCCCCATAGCTGGACGGAACGTTTGAATGTGACAAAATCGTTTGATAAACTACCTAAATTGATGAAGCAGGGAATACAAGAAGTTTTTAGCTAGATTGAAAAAGAGTAAGGGAAAAAATCCTTATTCTTTTTCACTATGAGTTAAGTTAAGGAGAGGAGAAGGTTTAGGTAGTATAAACCACTCCGTTCAGAGCTATAAGTTAACATTACTCTATCTGTTCCCAAAAATGCACGGGGTCTTGATCAATGTCTGTTTCTAATAAATAAGAGGCTGGAACGAGCTCAACGTCTTTTTCTCTAAAATATGCTTCAGCTCGTTCTATAGCCTTATAGGTTTCTACCCCTTTAATGCCTACGTGGCCAATTCCAATCGCTTGTCCATTTTCGTCTGCTAAGTCAACAAGTCTCCGTGTCATGTTATAGACATAATCTTGTGAAGAGTGGGTGTCATCGAGAAATAAATGTCGCTCTGCATAAGGGATCTTCATTTTTTCTGCTAGAGTACCTATGCAAGAAGCAGGATTGGTTCCACTATCGATCACATACAAATCATGTTCTTTAGCCACTTTCAATATGGTATAAATCATTGACTTGTTCTCAACAATTTTTGATCCCATATGCTGATTTAACCCTTTTGCATGAGGGACATTCTCAATTGCTTGTTCCACCCTGAAGCGAACCTCTTCTAAACTGAGATCTGAAGTGATTGGCTGAGGTCCAAGCCATGACCGCTTTCCTTTTTTCGGTTCCATTGGCATATGAATCATAATTTCAAACCCTTGCTCATGTGCTTCTTCAGCAATGGCTGTTGAATTTTCCATAAAGGGCATGATGGCGACAGTAATTGGTAGGCTCCCCTTTAAAAATTCATCCGTTCCTTTTCCGATCCCTCCAAAGTCATCGATAATGATTGCCGCTTTGCTTTCCGTATTTTCCATTTTGGAATACGCACTTACTTCTGAACAAGGAGAAATAAAGAGGGAGAGAGCAACTGTTAAATAAAGAATTCTGATTGAAAAGAATTTACTCTTTGTCAATGAAAACCATCCTTTTCGTCAAATGACTTATTGTCTTAGTATGCGACAAATTGATCAATAAATGAAAAATCCACCGGAAAATTTCCGGTGGATTTTTTAATTTAGTGGCTTTGTATGGAGTGTTTAGTATAACTTAACGGTTCATTACTCCTTGATGGCTTTCCTTTTTATTTTCTCATTTTAAAAGCAGCATTCAACTGACCACGTAGCATTTTGTCACGAACGTCTGATTTTTTCATTTCTTCTTTCCGAATCTCAAAGGTTTGCATTCCATCTTCCATTTTATTTGCAATATCCACTAGCCTTTCTACGTCAGCGAATGAATACTTGCGTGTTCCACCTTTACTCCGTTCAGGAAAAATTAATTTTCTTTCCTCATAATAACGGATCTGACGTTCAGATAACCCTGTTAGCTCGCTTGTAATACCTATGCTAATGACTTTTTTATCTTTGTAAGTAGATGACAAACGAAACCCCTTCCTTCTCAATCTTTTTCGCTTTTTACATACTATATCACGGAAAAGAAGCCACGTTGGAATTTTTGTGAGATTATCTTACATGGATCGGGATTTCGGTCGATCATCTACTATGGAGACCATCATAGACGTTTATTGAGTGTACAATCATTATTTCTTAATTACTTCATCTTTGATAAGTTGCTTCAATTCATGGACCTCTTTACGAAGCTCAACGACTTCTTCGTGCGTATTTTCTATTTCTTCGTCTGCTGTATCGGCTTTTTCTACGTTGTTGACAATGACCCCTATAAACAAATTAAAGACAACGAACGTGCCTACTAATACAAAAGAGACGAAATAAATCCAAGCCCATGGCAACTCCTGAAAGATTGGCCGCATCACTTCACTTGCCCAAGATTCAAGCGTGACAACTTGGAAAAGAGTTAGCAATGACAATTGTAAATTTCCAAAATATTCAGGTGAAACTTGTTGGAATAACATTGTACCGATGACAGCAAAGATATAAAAGACAATGCCCATCAATAGCATGATATTACCCAAAGCTGGAATCGTCATCAACAATGCGTCTACCAGCCTTCTTAAAGATGGAATCACGGATATTGCTCTGAAGACACGGAGTACTCGTAAAATACGTAAGACAGTCACGAAGTGAGCACCTACGAATATGTGACCTGCTGCCACTATGATAAAGTCAAACCAGTTCCAACTATCTTTAAAGAAATGTTTCAAGTTTTTTGCGGCAGCGATACGAAGGATAATTTCAATCGTGAAGATCCATAATAATACTCGATCGGCAGTCCAAAATGCAGACCGGTATTCATTGTAAAGGGAAGGATAAGTTTCCATCCCGACGATAATTGCATTAATCATAATTAAACTGATGATCGAAGTGGTGAACCATTTATTTTCTACAAGGTTGCTTAATTGACGTTTCCATTTTCGTGGTTTCCTCGTTGTTTTCATGATAAAGTCCTCCAACGTTGTCCTAAGTTGCGCTTAAGTTTCACAAGGATCTGTGACAAATACTCTATTAGTCTACTAAAAATTGCAGACATTAGAAAGAGCTGCCCGTTGAAAATTGGACAGCTCTAGTAAATTATGCTCCTTTTATTGCTCCTTTTTTAGCAAGGATTCTTTGAGAAACTTGATAAGCACTTGAAAAAGAAAGTTCAGACAGCTGTCCCACGCCTTGGCACCAATCACCCGCAAAGTGGGCATTCTGGAGTTTAGAAAAATGAGTAGGCAACCCTCGTTGATTCATCGCCCATCTTATAGCTTGAAGGACGGGTTTCTTTGAAGCTCTCGGTATGGCTAATTGTTTTCGCCAGCCTTCGAAATGTTTATCGTAGAATTGTTCCATTCGTTGAATCATTTCTTCGTGGGCACCCGTGTCGTTTATTTCATGTTGATTCAAATACCCTACTGCTTGAAGTAGTTGTCCTCCTGGAGGAGCAGCTTCCATATCGTAGTAAGAAATATCAGTAATGAAAATCTGACGGTCTTTATCAAAAATATACGTATAATCAGATTCAATTCGTTTCTTTAAACCGACATCGTAAAACATGACATAAGTTGGTTCGTAATCGGTATAACGTTCTAAGTCGCTTTGAATGGGTGTTTCTTGAAACAGTTTTTGCAATTCTTCCGGAGGAATGGCAAAAATAAAGTCTTCAGCCGAATAAGAATGTCTTTTCGTTTGCACTTCAGTTACGAAATCTTGATTACTGTTAATATGAGTGATTTTCGTTTTTTCGTGAATTTCTCCGCCGTTTTGTTTGATGACACGCTTAAACTCTTCGATTAATACTTTCCATCCTCCTTGGATGAAACTTACAGGAATATTGGTTTTAAAAAGTCTTCTATAATAACTAAAAAAGACATCAGATGGTATGCTGTCTGGATCTCCAGAAAAGAAGTTTGTAGTAGCTAAATTTAGCATCATTTCTTTCACTGCTGGACTAATTTTCCGAAGATCAATCCATTCTTGAATGGATAAATTCGGATCGCCTTTTTCAAACCCCAGTGTGGTGAAAAGCATATGATAAGCAAATCGGAATTTATCCATCCCTTTAAGAAGTTTGGTTTGGAGAAGCCCACCAATATTTGAAGGAATAACGCTAGTATCTTCGCCCATATCATACTTAGCCTTCAGTTGTGTAAAGTCCTCCCATTGAATACGGAGTCCTAAGTCGTTTTCAATTTTCGTCAAGTAAGATGTGTCTCGTGCATAAATCGCATGGGCACCAAAATTGAACTGGTAGCCTTTTAGTTGGATGGTCATTGCGCGTCCACCTAATTTACCTCGCTCTAGAAGAGCTACTTTTTTTCCTTGGTGCGCTAAATATGCAGCTGTGGATAATCCTGCCAAACCACCTCCTACAATCACGGCATCGTATCGGCTTTTTCTCATGAATGTTACCCCCCAAAGTATATGGAAATCCCGTTAGATCAATAATTCATAATGAAAATATCTATAGTCATTTTGTAAATAATTATATCTTACAATGGTGAGGTTTAAAAGAGAAGATTGAAGCGGTCATCGATATGATGAGACCGCTACGTGATTTAGTGGAATAAACTGGAGATAAACCAAGTTGGATTGATGATCATTTGTGTACGTCATCAGTTAAAATCTCACGACAGCTGTCGCCTAATTCTTT
Organism: Salipaludibacillus keqinensis; assembly: GCF_003226325.1. Lineage (GTDB taxonomy): Bacteria > Bacillota > Bacilli > Bacillales > Salisediminibacteriaceae > Salipaludibacillus > Salipaludibacillus keqinensis. Next base: position 462,964 of record NZ_PDOD01000001.1, read on the forward strand.
TGATCGTCCATAAGCTTTCTCAATACAATGAATCATTGTTTCTTGGACTTCATGTTCTCTTAAAATATTAAAACCAGCCTCAGTTGTTCCCCCAGGACTCATAATTTGATGATAAAGCGTGGAAGGAGAGAGCTCTTTTGTCTGGACTCTAAGGCTTGCACCTAGTAATGTTTGTGAGACAAGGTGTCTGGCTAAAGTCTTATCAATACCAATTTTCTCTGCAGCCATTTCCATTGATTCCATTAAATAATAGATATAAGCAGGTCCTGTTCCTGTTAATGCCGTCATGGCATCCATTTGAGATTCAGGGACTTCGGCTATTTCACCTACAAATGTAAAAACTTTTTCTACAATATTTTTTTGTGTCTGAGTAACCCACGCGCCTAAAGCATAAGGTGTCATAGAAGCATTTACAACAGCTGACGTATTAGGTATAGCTCGAATAACAGGAACATTTAAATGAGGAAAGTATTCTTCCAGATCTTTCACAGTTATACCAGCCATAACAGATATTAATGGGGTATTTGGCTTCATGGTTTGCTTAAAAGGAAGTAAAGCATTTTTCCAGTCTTTAGGTTTACAAGCTAGTATAAAAAGTTGTCCGTGCTCAAGTAAGGACTCCTGATTGCGAGTGACTTTCACTTGATATGCACGAGTCAATTCATCTAACCGATGGTCGTTACTACGATTTGTAACCATGATGTTTTCAGGTGAAATGCTATTACTTTTTAGCCAGCCTGCGATAAGAGCTTCGGCCATAGATCCAGCACCGATGATTGTCAAATTAAAATTCATTTTTAAGCCACCTTTTTATGGAATATATAGTTGATCTTTACACACCATCTAGAATAATTATTCTATTTAGAATAATTAAAATTTATCTTAGTATGAAGGTACATATTCTTATTGTCAACGTTGTGCTTGAAATGTTTAGACGAATCAAAGGTTCTAAAGCTATAATGGACACATCCTATTGATCAGGAGAGGAATTCTTATGACTGGTAAAGCTTTAACAAAAGAACTCGTTGTGATTACAGGCGCATCTAGTGGAATAGGAAAGGAAATGGCGATCGAAGTAGCAAACCGTGGAGGGGTTCCAATTTTATTAGCAAGGTCTGAAGAGAAGATGGCCGCCATATCAGATCAAATATATCTTTCTACCAACATTATCGCCCCATATTACATACTGGATGTGTCGAATAACAAGGAAGTCAAGAAAGTTTTTGATACGATCATAGAAAAACACGGCACAATTAATGTTTTAATTAATAATGCAGGATTTGCTGTGTTTGACTCTGTCTTAAACGCGTCAATGGAAGATGCAGAGGACATGTTTCAAGTGAATGTACTTGGTACAATTGCATGTACGAAAGCAATTCTCCCTCATATGCTAAAGAATAAATCGGGGCATATTATTTTCGTTGCTTCTCAAGCGGCAAAACTATCCACACCGAAAGCTAGCGTTTATGCAGCAACTAAACATGCATTGCTCGGTTTTGCTAATGGATTACGAATGGAAGTTCATGATGATCCCATCACGATTAGTGTTGTAAATCCAGGGCCGATTCGTACAGGTTTTTTAGAGGCAGCAGACAAAACAGGGAATTATCAGAAAAGCGTAGAGAAATTTTTGCTTGATGCAAATGATGTGGCCAAAAAAACGATTCAATTAATAGCTAGGCCGAGACGGGAACTAAATTTACCCCTTTGGATGGGAGTCGGTTCGATGGTTTATCAGCTATTTCCTCAAATCGTAGAGAGGATAGCAGGAAAGCAACTCCGGCAAAAATAAGAGAAAATATACTGGGTTTGAAATGAGTGATTGCATTTCTTATAGAGCTAACTTTGTGATCAATTTGTAACAGGAATATCACTAAATGTTCACAAAAAAAGAGCGAAAATGGTGTATAGTTAAACTTGTAATTTAGTAATTAGGTGAATTTATTCACAAAGATTCTCAATACAAAGGGAGATGGAATTTACTATGATCGTAAAAGATTTAGTTGAGACGAGAGAGTTACTAACTGAGGAAATGAGTGAACGTGCGTTTGTGGTTTATGAGCGTTTTGAGAACGTTGATTGCCATTGCGAAGGTGATAAATTCGAAGAAATCGAATGCGATCCGGAAGAACAAATTCAAATTTTGGTTGGGAGCCCAGTATCAACGGCATCACTGAAAAGTGTTAAAACGTATTTAGTTGGTGATACATTTTCGACTATAGATGAGATCATAGCAGATATCCGTTTGAACCATAAAGATTTATTTAAAACAGATAACTCACTTTTACCTCTTGGTTAATCCAAGAGGTTTTTCTTTGTCTTTTTCTGGTCTATAATAAAGGAATGGAAATGAACTGACGAAAGGAGAGGGTGTATATTGATCAATGTACTATTTGTCTGTTTAGGAAACATATGCCGTTCACCAATGGCTGAAGCGATCTTCCAAGACAAAGTGAAGAAATCGGGGCTAGATGCTTATCTATCTGTTGATTCAGCAGGTACAGGTAATTGGCACATAGGCAAACGTCCACATGAAGGAACAGTGGATATATTAGAGAAGTATCAAGTTTCTCATGAGGCATTGTTAGCGAGACAAGTAGAAAAGAAAGATTTAAAAGCATTTGATTACATTATAGCTATGGATGCCTCAAATTTAGGCAACTTACATAAGTTAAAAGGTCAAAGTGAATCAGGAGAGTTATTTCGATTATTAGATTTTGTTCCTGAGTTGAAAACAAAGGATGTTCCGGACCCTTATTTTACTGGGAACTTTGTTGAAGTTTATGCAATGGTAGAGAAGGGTTGTGCAAACTTATTAACATACATTAAAGAGAAAGAATCTATTTAGTTTCGGTGAACCAGCAGTGAAAATTCTAATTTTCTCTACTGGTTTTTTTATAAGCATTTGAAAATCTCCGGGCGAGAATTTTTAAAAATAAAGTTAATTAACGTTGGTGAAAGGTGGTAGTCAAAAGATTTTACATAAGAATGGATTTTCATACAAAATTGATAACTGGTCACCTCAAATTAATATAGTAATAGATTTATTAAAAACGATGGGAAGAGTTTAACAATGTATAGGCAGGGGAAAAGTCACTTACAAATGTTGTTTTATGCTTGAGAGGAGCTGAAGTTTGTGAGTGAGTTAAATCGCTTTATTACAGCGAGAAACTGGATGAAAAGTAACGAGAATTTTTTAACAACGTGGCACGCCCATGTAGGTTATAAGCTAGATTTATTTGATTGTTTTTCCAAAGCAAAATCTGTTAAACAGGCTGCGGAAGAATGTGAACTCAGCTTACCTCTTCTAGAACGTTGGATTGACGTTGGATTAGAAGTAGGACACTTGAAAAAAGGGTACAAAGGGAAAATTAAAGCAAAAAAGAAATTAGTTAAATACGCTTCAGCGAATAGTTCTGAATCTGTTGGTATTCTGTTAAGAGAAATGATGGAGTTGCATATTCCAACCTTGATGCAATATCCAGAATTATTAAAATCAGACGAGCGTATTACTTACTTAGAAGACAAATTCGCAGATGTTGTTGCAGAAACGTCTTCATTCTTGGAAAAAGCAGCAGTATCTCCTATTTTGCGAACGGTAAAAAAAGAGAAACCAGAATCGGTTATTGATATAGGGTGTGGTTATGGTGGATATTTAAAGAATATTCACGATAAATACCCTAAGATCAAACTAAGTGGCATCGAAATAAACAAAGATGTCGCTAAAAAGGCAGAAGAAAAATTAAATGGAGAGATTACCGTCTACAATCAAGACATGGTTGATTTCATAGAGAACTATACAGGGAAAGTAGATATGGTGATGGCCCATAACCTTCTTTATTATTTTCCTGTTAAGGAAAGAAAAAACTTGTATCAGAAAATCGCCAAAGTTTTGAATGAAAAAGGAACCGTTACTTTCATTACGCCATTAACGAAGGCGAAATATGGTCAAACGTTTACGGCTGCTTTCAATACATTTATGACTGCGCACGAGAACCTTTTCCCTTTACCATCCTTAGATGAAATGAAAGAAGACGGGAAATCGGCAGGATTTAAAGTAATAGACGCTAAACCGCTCATACGTGAAGGTGGATGGTATTTAGTAACTATGAAAAAGAAATGACGCTTTCAGAGGATAAGACATTTTTATGGAAAAAGGTATAGAGGACAAGCATCACTGAATATCATGGTTTAGGAGATTGTGAAGAATGCTCCAACCATGAAATGAGGGATGTATTGTGTGTGGAATTACAGGATGGGTTGATTTCGATCATCCTATAAATGAACATCATCTAGCAGTAGTAAATAATATGGCAAATACCTTGACACACCGAGGGCCAGATCGAACAACCACGTGGACAAGTGACCACGTGGTTTTTGGTCATACAAGATTAATTGTCGTAGATCCTTCAGGTGGAAGTCAACCGATGACGAGGTCGATAAATGATAAGTCCTTTACCATATGTTATAACGGAGAATTGTATAACACGGAAGACTTAAGAAAAGAGCTCCTACAATTTGGTTATACATTCAGATCGCATTCGGACACGGAAGTCTTATTGACTGCCTATATCCATTGGCAGGATAAATGCTTAGATAAATTAAACGGAATCTTTTCATTTGCTATATGGGATGAGGGAAGAAAACAGCTATTTTTGGCGAGGGATCGATTAGGTGTGAAACCTCTGTTTATATATCCGTTACGTAACGGATGGTTATTTGGTTCGGAACTCAAAGCCATCCTAGCTCACCCTGAAGTCCGTGCGGAAGTAAAAGAACAAGGTCTACAAGAACTGTTAGGTTTAAGCCCTTCCCGTACTCCAGGGCACGGTGTTTTCAACGGAATGGAGGAGTTAAAACCGGGACACTGGATGAAAGCCTCAAGTAAGAAAGCTGAAATTCAGCGATATTGGCAAGTTAAAAGTCTTGCTCATCGTGAATCTGTAGAAGAAACTGCTCAGCATGTGCGAGATCTTTTGAAAGATGCTGTCCAGCGTCAACTAGTAGCGGATGTTCCTGTATGTACCTTTCTATCTGGCGGCTTGGATTCGAGCGCGATCACTGCATTTGCTTCCGATTATTTCAAAGAACATGGCAAACCCCCTTTAAAGACATTTTCAGTCGACTATGAGGAAAACGATCAATATTTCAAAGCTAACGACTTTCAGCCTAATTCCGATGCTCCTTGGGTGAACAAAGTGTCACAAACATTTAAAACGAACCATCATAGATCGGTCATCAGTCAGAAAGAGTTGTATCGTTCTTTAAAAGAAGCAATGAGAGCACGAGATTTACCGGGCATGGCTGATATCGATTCTTCTCTCCTTTGGTTCTGTGGAACGGTTCGCAATCAAGTTACTGTAGGTTTATCAGGGGAATGTGCCGATGAAATATTTGGCGGCTATCCATGGTTTCATAACGAAGAAAAATTAAACGGAGATACATTTCCTTGGATGAATTCTGTTAGTGAAAGAGAGAAGCTTCTCCAACCAAAATGGAGGAAAAAGCTTGAACTAGTTGACTACGTGAGACACCGATATGAAGATACCTTGCGAGAAGTTCCTTTATTGCAAGGAGAGACAGGAATTGAAGCAAAAAGAAGAAAAATGTTTTACGTAAATATGATTTGGTTTATGACAACGTTACTTGAACGGAAAGACCGCATGAGTATGGGGAAAAGTTTAGAAGTACGCGTTCCCTTTGCTGACCACCGTCTTGTAGAATATGTATGGAATATCCCTTGGGAAATGAAAATGTTAGATGGAAGGGAAAAAGGAATTTTAAGAAAAGCTTTGGAAGGAGTTCTTCCATCGGAAGTACTTTATCGTAAAAAAAGTCCTTATCCAAAGACACATCACCCAACTTATAAAAATCTAGTCACATCAGCTTTGAAGCAGCTCGTTGATATCAAAGATTCTCCCCTCTTTGACATTTTTGAGTACAATCAAATTCAACAATTAGCAGCTTCGGGAGGGGATTCCTTCCAAACTCCTTATTTTGGCCAATTAATGTCAGGCCCTCAACTTATTGCTCATTTGCTACAAATGGATATGTGGCTAAAAGATTATAATGTGAAAATCATCACTTAGTTCACAATATTAATTGTCTGAAAAAACAAATTAATCCCTAGGGAAAGAGGAATTTCAGATGAAAACAGAGAATGTATAATATTGTAGCAAAATACTGAATGGGGAGGTATCTTCATGAATCTAGGAGGCTATAAGAATCACGAAGCCTGGGTCGATTTGTCGAAAGGTACAATCACGTATCGTCAATTGAATGAAGAGGATTTGCGGAATTATGTCGGTGCAAGAGGATTAGGAGTCAAATACATGGTGGATCATGGTGTCTACAACGTGGATGCATTTTCACCGGATAATATTTTGGCTGTGATGACAGGCCCTTTAACAGGAACGAGAATCCATATGAGTGGGCGACTTTGCACAGTTACTCGGTCGCCATTAACTGGAACTGTTACCGACTCTCATATGGGAGGGTGGACAGCGGCAAGGCTGAAATGGGCAGGGTTTGATAACTTGATATTCACAGGTAAAAGCGATAAACCTGTCTATCTTTATGTAGAAGATGGTAAAGCAGAACTTAAAGATGCTACTGCCTTATGGGGAAAAGGTGTGCGGCCAACAGTGAAAGCTTTAGAAGATCTTTATGGAAGTAAAGATACAAGTGTAATGGCGATCGGTCAAGGGGGAGAAAACCTTATTCGATTTGCCGGCTGGATGAATGAAGATGACCGCGCTTCTGGCAGAGGTGGCACAGGAGCGGTTGCAGGTTCTAAGAACTTGAAAGCAATTGTTATTAAAGGGACGCAAAGAGGAAATATGCCTGAACCAGCCCTTCCGGACAAATATAAAACGGCTGTAAAAGCGGGGTTAAAAGCCATCAATGAAGGGGCATTAACCGCTCCGAATAAAGGTGGTCTTTCCGTTTATGGAACAAATGTGCTGATGAACATTATAAATGAATCAGGGGCTCTTCCTACGAGAAATTCACAAACCACCGTTTCAGAGCATGCGGAAGCAGTCAGTGGTGAAACGATTCGCGAAGAAATTCTTGTTAGTGAACCTACTTGTCACGCTTGCCCAGTAGCATGTAAAAAAGAAGTAGAAGTGACTGAAGGAAAGTATAAAGTGAAGGTCGAGAGTTTTGAGTTTGAATCTGCTTGGGCTCTTGGACCAAACTGTGGAACCGGCAATAAGGAAGCGGTTGCATATATGATTGACCGCTGTAATGAATATGGTATTGATACGATTGAACTGGGGCATGTATTTTCTGTAGCCATGGAAGCGTATGAGAAAGGGTTAATTCAAGAGCGTCTCGACTGGGGTGATGTGGACAGAATGATTGAGTGGATTGATAAAATCGTTCACAGGCAAGGAATTGGCGATCTTCTTGCGGAAGGACCTGGGAATGCAGCTAAATCCTTTGGTGACGGTAGTTTAGCTATGGTGAGTAAAAACCAAGGAATTCCGGCATATGACCCAAGGGGAATTCAAGGGATCGGTCTTGGATATGCAACCAGTAACCGAGGAGCCTGTCATCTACGAGGATACAGTGTGTCTGCGGAAATAGCAGGGCTTCCAGAACCGGTAGACCGACTAGCGGTAGAAGGGAAAGGAACGTTACTGAAAATATTCCAAGATCTTCATGCCTTCTCTGATTCATTAGATATTTGTAAGTTCTCTGCCTTTTCAGAGAATGCTGATTTGTATGCAGAGCAATACACGGCTGTTGTGGGAATCGAACTTGATGCCGATGATGTGATGAAAATTGGTGAGCGGGTTTACAACATTGAACGCTACTTTAATAATAAAGCAGGATTCGTAGGGAAAGACGATAGCTTACCAGCAAGATTCCTTGAAGAGAAAGCAGGAGGAAATTCAAAAGGGGAAGTCTCACACTTACCAGAAATGCTCAAAGAGTACTACGATGTGCGTGGCTGGAAAGACGGCATTGTACCTGCAGAAAAGCTAAAAGAATTAAATATTGAAACGAATGTAGGAGCATAAGTACTCGAGAATACAGAGAAAGACCCTTCAAGCTGAGGGTCTTTTTTATTTGACTGTTTTTAAAGGTTTGTTGTATCAGTAGATGAGACGTTGGCCCAATTCTGTTAATGAGGACGCTTAAACCACTGGTATAAGCATCCTAGAACTTGATGTTTATAAAGGTTGATTTCGTGGTTCTATCTGACAAGTCTCTCAGTTTTATTTCATATAATAAGCAAGACTTACAATAAATAAAAGCTTAATTATGGAGGTGTCAGAAAACGCACCTTTTTTCCAACCTCTTTAACCGCCAGCGCGAAATGTTTTTAACCGGAACTTTCTCAAAATGTCCCTTAAAGCATCTTCATTAGAAGAGTGGAACGAAACATGAACGATAGGAATATCCGAGTGCATAAAATAAAAGGTTTCTTCGGAAGAAAGAGTACATGACCATTTATCGCTTTGAAATAAGATCATGTCTGAATTACTAGATAAGCGTTCTCCACCTAATTCTTGGACATATTTAAATAATTCATCACGTGAAATACCGCGGATTTCTAATTTTTCTTTATACTCCATTGTCGTTACCCCCCAGCCACAGGAGGGAACAAAGCCAGTTCGTCCTCATCGTGAACGGCTGTTTCAAGCCCCTCGAGATGAATGATATTCCGACCGTTTATAAATACATGAACATGTTGCTTTACTGTTCGATCAGGTGTAAAGATTTCTTCTTCCATCGCAGGAAACTGACTGATCACATCGTCTAATATGGATCCTATTAATCGACCATGCTCAAAAGGCACTTGAATAGTCTTACCATCACAAATCTCCCGAAAAGTTGCAAACACTTTAATTTCCTTCATCTATCATCACCTCTATCTATTATTATGACGTCTAATAACGATATTGACAATCTTCATTCTTTTGAATTTTATAATAATTCAGTATCAGTTAATTGAACTTTTGATAGCGAATCTTTTGCAAAAGAAAGGAAAACGATATACAATTTGTATAACCTTTGTTTATGTTATTTTCAATAAAGGAATAGTGAAATAGATAATACCTGGAAATTAAAGGGGTGAGAACATGGCTCGAAGAAAAATAGCTGTTATTGGCGCTGGTCCAGGAGGCTTAGCTGCTGCAATGATGCTTTCAGCAAGAGGGTTTAACGTGCAAGTTTTTGAAAAACAGCCTTATTTAGGTGGGCGGACATCTTCGTTTACTAAAAAAGGTTATACATTTGATTTAGGTCCTACGTTTTTTAGCATGCCACATATATTAGAAGAAGTATTTGAATCCTCAGGGCGCCGTTTAGACGACTACGTTACATTGAAAGAACTAGACCCAATGTACTCACTCTCATTTGATGACATGACAATTAGAGCTACACGGGACAGAGAAAAAATGAAGCGAAATATAGATTCATTGTTTCCAGGTAATGGTGAAAGTTATGAGAGATTTATGAATGATACTAGGAAAAAAATGAACGCTTTAATGCCCATTTTGCAAAATAAACATGCGTCTATGCTTGATTATCTTAGGTTTAGAAGTCTGAAAGCTTTGCCTCAATTAGAACTTGGCAAATCATTACATGATGTGCTATCAAACTATTTTGATGATGAACGATTAAAACTTTCTTTCACTTTTCAATCAAAGTACTTAGGGATGTCCCCTTGGGAATGTCCTGGCGCTTTTAGTATTTTATCCTTTATGGAACATGAGTATGGCGTCTTCCATCCAATAGGCGGATTAAACCAATTAACAAAATCAATGGCAAAAGTGATTGAGGAGCATGGTGGGGAAATTCATACTGGTACGGGTGTGAAGAAATTACTTATTAACGATAAACGGACTGTTACAGGATTGGAACTAGATGACGGAGATTTGGTTGAAGTAGACGATGTAGTGATGAATGCTGATTTTGCTCAAGGAATGAGCGACTTAATTGATGATTCAAAAAGAAAGAAATTTAAAAATGTTCATCTTGAGAAGAAGAAATATTCATGCTCCACATTTATGATTTATGCTGGAATGAACCAACAGGTAAATTTAGATCACCACACCATATTGTTCTCGCAAGACTACAAGAAAAATGTAGAAGAAATAACTAAAACGAAACTCTTATCCGCAGATCCATCTATTTATGTGCAAAATCCTTCTATAACAGATTCAACATTAGCGCCTAATGGAAAGTCGGCGTTATATTTACTAGCACCTGTCCCTAATAATTTCAGTGAAATTAACTGGGAAAATGAAAAAGGTCATTTTAGAGACTTAATTTTAGATCAAGTAGAGAAAAAAACAGGATTGAAAGAATTAGACAAAATGATAGAAGTTGAAGAAATACTTACACCATATGACTGGGAACATAAAAAACACGTGTATAAAGGTGCTACGTTTAATCTTGCTCATAATTTAGGGCAAATGATGTACTTTAGGCCCCATAATAAATTCAATGAATTGGATCACTTATGGCTCGTAGGAGGGGGGACACACCCTGGAAGTGGTCTTCCTACTATTTTCGAATCAGCTAGAATTACTGCAAATCTGCTTACGGAAAAGTATAAGCTAGAGGAGGTGCAGGCATGAATACAGCCATTATCGGTGGAGGAATTGGCGGGATGATCACCGCCCTTTATTTGAACTTAAAAGGAGAAGAAGTGTCAATCTATGAGAAAGAAAACCGTCTTGGAGGCCGTCTTTCATATACCGGTCAAGATGGATTCAAGGTGGATGAAGGGCCAACAATCGTTCTGCTTCCTCATATGATTCGTGAAATATTAAAAGAGGTACAATTTGATATGTCTAAAATAGATATGGTTCGGATTGACCCGATTTATCCGCTACATTTTCGTGACGGGACTACATTTATGAAGTGGAGTGATCCTGATAAACAAAAACAAGAGATTGATAATCACTTCCCTGGAGAGAGTGTTCATTATGCAGCTTATATGAAAGATATGGCTCATAGATTTGAAAAAGGGAAAGAAGCGTTTTTAGATCGGGCTTTTGTGAGCAAACGCTCCTTTTGGTCACGCAAAAATGTGAACACCTTAATGAAATTAAAAGCTTATCAAACAGTTAAAAATCAGACAAGAAAATATTTTCAGGCTAAACAGCTACAAGAAGCCTTTTCCTTACAAACCTTATATATTGGTGGCTCTCCTGAGCAGACCCCTGCAATTTATTCGCTCGTACCTTTTAGTGAACACGAACACGGGATCTGGTATATTAAAGGCGGTTATGCTTACCTAGCACAGCTATTAACAGAAGAGTTGGCAAACCGGGGCGTTCATATTAAATACGGAGCAGAAGTAGAAGATATACAAGTAGAGAAAAACAGGGCAACGTCGCTCACAGTTCATAGCAAACAAATTTATTACGATCGATTTATATTAAACGGAGATTTTCCTGTAGCTGAGAAATTAGTGAATAAAAAGACATCTCGTTCGTACACCCCTTCAGCAGGTTGTCTTCTTATCTATTTGGGAATCGAAGGACAGTTAAATACGAAACATGTGCACCAGTTCTTTATGGGAAGAAATCTAGATAAACAAATGGAGGAAATTTTTACTCAGAAAAAGCTCCCTGAAGATCCATCCTTTTATTTGTTCCATCCTTCCATCATTGACGATACCTTGGCACCAGTTGGGAAAAGTGTAGCCTATATTCTTATTCCAGTTCCTACATCAAGTGACATTACTCGAGAAGAATTTGAAGCCTATGCGAATAAAATGATTAAAGAACTAAAAGCTCGCTTAGATCCAGATATTGAGGATAAAATTCTCTGGAAACAAATTCGAACGCCTAAAGAAGCGAAAAGAGACGGATTGTTTGAAGGGGGAAGCTTTGGTCTAGCACCAACGTTATTTCAATCTGGAGTGTTCCGTCCACAAGTGAAACCATTCGCCTATGACAATATTTATGCAGTTGGTGCTTCTATTCATCCTGGGGGAGGGGTTCCCATTGTTATGCAAGGAGCGAAAGTTCTCTCTGAGTATTTAGATGAAGAAGAGCAATTTCTGAATAGAGCAAAAACAAATAGTTCTCAATAGCTTGTTCAAGACAGGCAAGGGAGAAAATGATATTCTAAGACTAAATACAGATTGAAGAAGGGGGGAATTCACGTGCAAGTAAATGAAGCATATAACCATTGTAAAGAAGTGATTGAATATCATTCAAAAACATTCGCAAAAGCTTTTCAACATTTGCCAAAGAAGAAGCGGCAAGCAGTATGGGCAGTGTATGCTTTCTGCCGCCAAGCGGATGATATCGTTGACGAAGGATTTGATCGAGAAAGAGAACTTCAGTTGTTCAAATATCACTTAGATGAATTCGCCAATGACCGACAGATAGAACCCTCCTTTCTTTGGATCGCACTAAAAGATGCCTTTACTCATTTCGACTTTGACCTGGAACCGTTCTATGAAATGATCTCCGGTCAGGAAATGGACTTAAAGAAAACACGTTATGAGTCCGTAGAAGAAATGATTCATTATTCTTATCATGTTGCAAGCACTGTTGGCTTAATGCTTTTGCCAATTTTATCGCCTAAGAATCAAGAAGAATTGAAGGAAAGTGCTATTGCGTTAGGCTATGCCATGCAGATTACAAATATTTTACGTGATATAGGTGAGGATTTAGAGAGGGACCGAATTTATTTACCAAAACAACTGATGGATAAATATAATTATACGATACCAATGCTTGAAAATGGAGTAGTTAACGACTCTTTTGTTGACCTGTGGGAGGATCTAGCGCAGAGGGCGGAGGACTATTATGACATTGGACTTTCCAAGATGTATTTGTACCCTGTAAACGCTCGTATCCCTGTTAAAGCGGCGGCTCATTTTTATAAAGGGATTTTAAATTCTGTCAGAGCAAATAGGTATGATGTCTTTGAGAAAAGAGCGTTTGTATCAAATGAAGAAAAAAAAGAAATTTTAAGTGCAATTGAAAAATAATTGTATGACATGAAAGAGGAGTACCCATTATTACTGGTACTCCTCTTTTTGAATAGGTTCTGTTATTTAACATTAACTAATTGTGAAGCTATCCGAACTTATTGTTTGTAAGCTTGTACGATTTTTTCTGCTACGTTTTGTCCACTTAAGACAACCATAGGTGAACCTCCTCCTGGATGAGTACTCCCCCCTGCAAAATAAAGGTTTCCTAAATCTTGTGAACGATTAAAAGGTCTTAAAAAGGTATCTTTTCTTTTGTTCGACGCGACACCGTAAAGAGCTCCTCGAAAAGCGTAATAGTGGTCTTGCATCATCTGTGGATCAACGATTTTAGATGCTACTATATTTGATTGAATCGATAACCCTTTTTTGTCCAGTTGTTGATAGAGTTTTTGCTCCATTGATTTGAGGTCCATACTTCTTTGGACTTCTTTCTTTAAAGGAGGAGCGTTTACCAGAATAAATAAATTATCTCCATCTGGTGACATGGAAGGGTCCGTTTTAGATGATGTGCATACATAAATCGTCGGGTCTTTACCGTAAGTGCCATACTGAAAAATATCTTGAAATTCTTCACGGGGATCATCGCCAAAAAATACATGATGATGATGCAAGTCATGTCTTTTAGAGCTAGCCGCTAGGGTGACAAATGCGGAAATAGACGGTTCAAACTGGTTCACTTTTTTGTTGGACATGGAAGGCCGATCGGATTCTTGAATTAATCTCGGATATTGTGTGAGTAAATCTCCATTTAATACAAATACATCAGCTTTGTAATGTCCGCCCGATTTTGTCTCGACAGAATCTAATTTGTTGTTCGAAGAATAGCCTTTAACCACTTCCTCATTACAAACAATCCTCACGCCCAATTTCTTTGCAGCTTTCTTAAATCCGAGAGCAATTTGATGGTTCCCACCTTTTGTGTAATATACTCCATCTCCCATTTCTAAATGGCCAATTAATCCAAACGTTGCAGGAGCAGTATAGGGGGAAGAACCAATGTACGTAGCATACCGATTAAAAGCTCGAATAATCCGTTCATCTTTGAAAAAACTGCGATGGAATTGATCTAAACTTTGCAGCGGTCTGGCGGATGCCATGGCTTTTGCGAGGGGAAGAGATAAATAATCTTTCCACGATGAAAATGTCCGATGTAAGAAATGCTTGTTAGAGAGATGATACAATTTTTTTACTTCTTTTAAATAAGCAGCGTATTTTTTGGCTGATTGAGGGTCTAATCTAGCTAGCTCTTCTGTCATTAATTGTTGGTTAGATGAAAAGAACAAGTGACTGCCATCAGAAAAGACATTTTTAGTGTGAGTTTCTAATTTAATGAATTCAAAATAATCGTCTGGATTCTCGTGAACCTTTTCAAGAACGGATTGGAAAACGTGTGGCATTGTAATGGTATTGGGACCGAAATCAAACCGATGTGTACCTAACGTCACCTCGTGCAATTTTCCTCCCACTTCATGATTTTTTTCTAAAAGAGTTGTCTGAATCCCTGCAAATTGTAATCGAATAGCTGCAGATAAACCAGCTAATCCTCCTCCAATTACCAAAGCAGTTCGCTGTGTTTTCATTGATAAGTCCGTCCTTTCCAAGTAAAACCTCGTCTAAACAGTCCCAAGTACATGGAGTAAACCATTAGCATAAGCATGAATATGACTGAGAAAGGAGTGAGAATAAATAACCACCATTTCTGTCTAGTCATAAGGTCAATGCTTAATTTAATCGACATAGTGAAAAAGAGTGGAGTCATTAGAAGCAAATTTCCTGTGATTGCTCCGTAAATAGCTAAAGGAAGAGGAAAGATAAACATTAATAAATAGAAAATTATTAATGCGAACACTAAAAATGGATTTCTTCCAAGACCAGGAAAAAGATTTTTAGAAAAACCGTCCCACACTTCCTTGTTTGTTTCATACATGTGGCAAATAATTGTATTCGTGTTGTTAACAAGTTTGACATAAAATCCGTGTCTTTTTATTTCTCTAGTAATATGTACATCTTCAACTAGCGAATGTTTCACAATTTCATGTCCACCGATTCTTTCGTAAGCGTCTCGGCGAAACATCATATATGCTCCATGCGCAGCTGTGGTAGCGGCCCATCTCGTATGATTAGCTAAAACTACTGGTAAATGAAGATATATGACAAAATGTTGCATAGGGACTAGTAAATGACCAAGAAAACTTCTTAAAGGGTATTGGGGAAAACCGGATATAAGTCCAGTGTTTTTAGAAAAAGCATGTAAACTTCTTTGCACAGTATCTGGATGAACTCTAACATCAGCATCGAGAAACAGAAAGTATTCTCCATTAGCTTCCTTAGATAATTGATGACAGGCATGAACTTTACCAATCCATTTTGCAGGTAAAGGCTTTCCTTCAATAATCGTAAATCGACGATCTCCATTTATTTCTTTTACGAGCAGTTCTTTCGTATTATCTACGGATCCATCATCTAAAAGAATAAACTCCAAATTCTCATAAGTTAATTTCTTTAAAGATGCTAATAGTGGCCCTACATTTCGTTGTTCATTCCTTAATGGAATAAGCACAGAAACTTTCGAGGAAGGCATGTGGTCATTCTGAAAAGAACCTTTTAGTAATGGTAAGCTCAACCCGTTTAAGATTGTCCATAATAACAGAAGTATAATTATGAAAGTGTAGGAAGTGATCATGTGTGCTTCCCCCTTTGAAATACACCTTTGAATCCTTCCCAGTGCTGACCAATTCCTTTTTTTCCTCTTAATAAGACTCTGAATTTAGAAGGATCATCTAAAATGACCAGTTTTTTTAAATACTCCAGTTCATGTTCTGCGGCTTTTTCGAATAAATATGTTTTTTCTTTTCGGCTAGATTGGGCCGGAAAAGTAATCGGCTCACCGATGTGAATAAACCATTCAGGCAACTGGTGATGGAACAATCCATGGTAAAACACTACTGGGATCACTGGAGTAGATGGCGCTTTATCGTGCAAGTAGCCCGCACCAGAAAAAAAATTGAAAGGGCGTTTTTCCAGATGAGTTTCATTTCCTTGTGGGAACAGGAAAAGGTGTTTTTCATTTTTTAGCTGTTCTGCTGCGTAACTCAATGATTCAATTAATGATCTTCTTGAACCAGGATTAACAGAGAAAGCTCCGATTTTTTTGAAGAATGGAAAGCGTTTCATGCCGTCTTCTGCCATCATAGCAATGGCATCTAGCTTGAGAATTTTTTGGTTCAAATAAAATAGCATCAAAGAATCCCACCAGGAACTATGGTTTATTAAATATATTCCTCGTTTTTGAGTAGGCAGAGAAGAGCTTTTAGTCAGGGACACTTGATGAAAGGATCTCTTAATTAACATTCTGTTATATAAATAGAAAAAGTGTTCGAAAGATTTATTTCTCTCCGCTTTAATCATTGGCAAAAGTCCTTATTAGTTTAATATAAGCGATATAGTAAACGATAAGAGTTACGAGTGACACAACTGGCGCCAACCACATCATATTGACTAAAGAAACGATAATAAACATGACCGCCATCATTCCGTATAAGTAAACCATTCGCATAGACCAGAAAGAAGATTGATTGTTTGTCCATTTACCCGCACGGTAAAATAGCCCGAATATCACAATATGAAGGAGGAAAGATAATATAAACCACCCATAGAAATTGGAAAAGGGAATATTGTAATACAATCCAGGTTCATTCCATACCCAATATTGTTTTACTTCATAAGCTACAGGATCAATAATCAAATCTAATGAAGTGGCAATAACCGCACCGTAACAAGCATAAATAAATCCTTTAAATCGTGGCACAACTTCGATGATTGGAGCGGCAAGTACGTGAGAAGTGGCCATGACCATTACCCAAGCAAACCCAATCGTAATTGGAACACCAATCAGTTTTGGACCAAAATCAGTCTTATATGTATAATCTCCAAAAAAAAGCCCCGTATGGACTCCAAAGCTTTCAATAGCCATTGAAAGGAAAAAAATAACCACGATAACGATCAAACTTTTTCTTTTTGATCCGCTCCGATAGAAATAAACCATGGCTAACAAGCCTGAAGTAATAAGAAATACCACATTTGCCCACTCAAGCCAAGGAGGGACTAAATCAAAAGACAATAAAAACACGCCGATCGTGTACCAAATAATAAAAAAACGAAAAAGATAACTATCAAATTTAGTAGGCATGAACAAGGCTCCTTTTTCAAATAAATGACTCTCTCAAATTATATCTGACAGTGGAAATAATGTACAATAAACTGCTATTCTTACTTATACAGGAGGGATTTTCATGCCGAATTTAAAAGATAAAGAAGTCATTGTAACTGGTGCTGCAAATGGAATTGGTAAGGTCATTTCCGAGCATTACGCTCTACAAGGAGCCCATATATGGATGATCGATGTAGACGATAAGAAAGGGAGAAAACTTGAAGCGCATTTTTCTGAAAAAGGGTGGCGGTCAACGTTTGTGCATCTAGATGTAGCTTCACCTAAAGAAATACAACGTTTTTTTCAGATGTTAACAGAAAAAAATATTCGTATAGATACGTTGATTAATAATGCTGGTGTGTCCTCTTTTGTTTCTTTGGATGAACTGGATGTGGAAGAGTGGGACCGCGTTTTAAATACAAATGTAAGAAGCGCGATGCTTTTTTCAAAATCTGTAGTTAATATTAAGAATCAAGGAATTTCTATCATTAATATTGCTTCTACTAGAGCTCTAATGTCTGAGCCAGGTAGTGAGGCTTATGCAGCGTCTAAAGGGGCATTAGTAGCTTTGACACATGCTTTGGCAGCGAGTTTATCTTCTGAAGGGATAAGAGTGAATGCCATAAGTCCAGGCTGGATACAAAATGAAAATTATGACCAGTTGAGAGAAATTGACCATCAGCAGCATTGGTCGAAACGCGTAGGAAAGCCAAGCGATATTGCCCGTGCTTGTCTGTTTTTATCTAATGATGAGAACGACTTTATCACCGGAGAGAATCTGGTTATTGATGGCGGAATGACACGTAAAATGATCTACAATCATTGATATTTCCACTCAAATATCGTACCATCAACGTTATCTGATTGATAAGGAGATTAGTATCATGAAAAAGATTGAAATGATTGCAACTGATATGGATGGTACGTTACTAAATGATGGTCGATCTGTATCTGAAGAAAATATTAAAGCGATTGAAGAAGCTCAAAGAGCAGGAATAAACGTCATCGTAGCTACTGGGCGAGATTATACTGAAGCGGTGACGCCCCTAAAAGAAGCGGGGTTAAAACTCCCTCTTATTTGCGTAAACGGAGCGGACATTCGTAGGGAAGACGGTCAAATCATTCACCAGCAGACGTTAAATTTGGATGTTTTTAAACAGATGAATGCCATTTTGACAAAGGAAGATATTTACTTTGAAATGTATACAACGAAAGGCGCTTACACAAATGATGATCAAAAAGGAATAGATCTTATTGTTGACCTTTTATTATCGACAGGCGATTTTTCTTCGTATGACCAAGCGATGCAGTTAGCAGAGAAGAGATTTCAAGAGGGAGCTATTAATCGGGCGAAAGATTATCAAGCTCTATTAGAAGAGAATTCTCACATTCAATTATTAAAATTACTAGCCTTTTCTAAAGATGAAGTGAGTAGAGAACGGGCGAAACATCAAATGGAGAAAGAATTGGATGTAGCTATTAGTGCTTCAGCTAGAGATAATTTAGAAATTACCCACCATGAGGCTACGAAAGGCTCTGGGATTGAAATCATGTCTAATCATTATGGGATTAACTTATCTGAAACGATGGCTATTGGTGATAATTTCAACGATGTATCCATGATGAAACAAGCTGGATATTCAGTAGCCATGGGTAATGCAGAACAAGAAATTAAGCGAATTTGTGATCATACCACTAAAAAAAATACAGATAACGGCGTTGCACACGCGATTCGTTCTGTTATTCCTCACTTGCAAAAGTAATCATAAGAATAATAAATTGAAATTGATAAGAGCGCCTGTTGTATACTAAACAGGCGCTCTTATCTTTTAGGCGGCATTCGTATTTTTTAATTGTTTTTGTTCATGTTTAGATCGGACATCTTTCAAATAGTATCCACCTAAGAAAAAACCAACGATCGTATATCCGACCGCAAAATCCACTGCTGCCGCAATTTGAAGATTAGGCGCGTGCATCAAACCTATGAAACTTAAAAATGCCCCTGCAAAGGAAAATACTGCAGCACGATGGAATTGATGGTCAATAATAAATACAGTCATAGCTCCCAAAATGATGGCAGTAAACATCGCACCTTCTCCTAAGGGTACAATTCCGGGGGATAAATCAGCAATTGCTTCCGGAGCGGGGTTATTGAACCTTGTCATTAAATAATTAGCAAAGTATGGAAGCATGGCGATCGCTACTGCGGGATAATACTTTTCTTTATTTTTGCTAAAGGCAGAAGAAACCATGGAAATACCAACAAAAACTAAGATAGGAGCTACAACGGCCACGGGAATGATGGCACTAAGAGCGGCAATGATTCCAAAAGAAGCTGCTAGAGCAAAGACACCTGCGTTTAAAATACTGTACCCCCGCCCGGCGCCCATTTTTTTGGATCCAATTGTAGCTATATAAACAGTTGTTGGGAACATGCCTCCGAAGAGTGAGCCAACCATCGTTCCAATCCCGTCAACAGCTTGGCACTCTCGAACATCATAGTCATCCCCTTCAGCTTTCATAGCTTCCACATTGTTCATCGTTTCCACGGCATTATAGATAGTAATGGGTAGTATGACTGCCAATAAAGCAATCATTGCTCCAAATAAATATTGAAAGCCTTCGAATACATCGAGAGAAGGAAGAATAGGATAAAATCCTAAATGTGAGAAGCCTTCCTGAATCGCTCCAGTATCAGCATAACCTAAGGAGAATGCTAAACCCGTCCCGATGATCATGGCGAAAAGTGACGCGGGGATCTTAAAGGGTAAAGCAACTTTTCCTACAATGCCGAGAAGAATAACAGCTAAAACAAACAATCCGACAACAGGCATTTCAAAAGAAGTGAACAGCATTTCCCCTGCAATAAATGTCAGAGCAACACCTGCTAAGGCGCCGAGCATGGCAGCCCTTGGTATATTTCTTTGAACCCATTTACCAGTAAAACTAGCCATTACTTCAATCAAACCGCTTATAAAAGCAGCCGCTAAAGCAATCTTCCATGCTAGTTGGGGATCCCCAGTAAATGCATTGGCAGGAACGAGAACTCCAAACAAAAAAATAAACATCACCGGAGTGCTAATACCGTAAGAGAGTGCAGTTACATTCGTTCTCTTTTCCTTTTGAGCTAAACGATTAGCCATATAAGCATAATAAAGATTCCCAAAAATGACAGCCACAGCTGCCCCTGGTATGACCTTGCCGAAGACGAGACTAGCTGGAAACCCCATGCTAAGCATGGTCACTGTAATAATCACAAAGTTAGCTAAATTGTTTTGAAATAAGGCAAAAAAAGCATCAATATCTTCCCTTTTAAACCAAGGATAATGAACGTTAGTTGCTGACATTGGTAGGCGCTCCTTCTTCTAATTGGTTAGCAAAGGTAACTTTTTTATTTGATAGGCTAGAAATTCTCGCTAGTGATTCTATTTTATAACCTTTGTCTAGTAGTATCTGTCTCCCTGGTTGAAAGGATTTTTCAATGACAATCCCCAGTCCTGTAACAGAAGCGCCAGCTTGATGAACCAAATCAATTAAGCCGAGAGCCGCTTGACCGTTTGCTAAGAAGTCATCGATAATCAAAACCCGGTCTGAAGGTTTCAAAAGGTTTCTACTTACAGAAATTTCATTATCTGTATTTTTTGTATATGAATGAACGGTTGTTGTGAAGAGATCTTCTGTCATTGTTATAGATTTTCTTTTTCTTGCGAATACTAGTTCACAATTCAAGGCTAATGCAGTCATTAAAGCTGGGGCTATCCCTGAAGACTCCAAAGTTAAGATCTTTGTAGAATGATCATTTTTAAACCGTTCAGCAAATTCATTCCCAATCTCTTTCATTAGTTTTGGATGAATTGCATGGTTTAGAAATGAATCTACCTTTAACACCTGTTCGTTTATAACTTTTCCTTCGTTCACAATAAATTGTTCTATCAGTTCCATGAGAAACCTCCTAAATGATATTCACAAAACACAAAAAAACTCAGAATCATGTTCACGCTTTTTTAGACGAGTGAACAAAATCCCGAGTTTCATGACGAATTAAATAGGGAAGAATATTATACATAACATCAATGAAATTTCGCAGACTAATGGTATGTACACTTCTATATTTTGTCACTCGTAGTCAAACGATTTAAGGTCGTCCGGTAGAGACTCGTGAGCCATATTCTCACAGTTATACGAGTGTATGAATTTGTGATTAAGATGTCATGATTATATCATATTGAATAGACATATCAATAGTTTTCCGAATGAAATTATCTTTATGATCTATATTGTGCGTGTTTTACGATTGTCAGCTAAGAAATGATACAAATTTATGACAATTGATTGAGATGGTTTACAATGCACCTGATTTTGTTTAAACTATTTCTTGTTGTGGAACATGTACATACAAGATAAAAAAAAGAAGGGTGATTGAAAATGTTAAAAAAATTGTTTGGTCTAGATAAGAAAGAATCAAAGCAAGTAGAAATGCCTGAAGCTGATGGCAAAGATATTTTAGCCAGTCCTGCATCTGGAGAAGTTGTATCATTGTCTGAAGTACCAGACCCCACTTTTGCTGAAAAAATGATGGGAGATGGTGTAGCTATTAAGCCATCTGAAGGTTTGATCGTTTCTCCGGTTCATGGTGAAATCATGCAACTTTTTCCTACGAAACATGCAGTGGGGATTAAAACAGTTAATGGAATTGAAATCCTTATTCACATCGGTATTGAAACAGTGAATATGCAAGGTGAAGGATTCGAAGCTTTTGTGAAAGAAGGAGATAAAGTAGCAAAAGGTGATCAGTTGATCAAATTCGATATGAATTTAGTCAACGAAAAAGCTGAGAGTACCATTACTCCAGTTATCATTACTAACGGAGATGCGGTTAGTAGTATTGAGAAACAAGAGAATCAACAGGTTACAGCTGGTGAGACAACTGTAATGACTGTAAATAGTAAATAAATAAAAAAGCTGCCAAAGAGCAGCTTTTTTATTTATTTGTAGGAAAGAAAGGAGATTCATTTAGGTTAACTTTTTTCATTTCCACATGCGCTTTTCTGAAATTAATAGCTAGGGTAAACGTACGGACTAGCAGGTTCTTCTATCTCTTGAATGAAAGCATCGGTTATTTTCGGAACGCTTTGGCCATGATAGTCTCCTCTTTCAATGGTTCCACTCGCTAAGATCCAAGTATCATCGTCAAATTGAGATGCCTCTTCAGATTCGATTAATGTGCCGTATACAGAAGCATCGGCCGTACAACATGTCATTGAAAACCTTGCAGCAACCACTTGATCCTCTTCAAAATCAGGTTCGCGATAAGCGAAACCCATTATTTCGATTTCTTTCCCAATAAAATCATCTAGATAAAGATCTAATACAGTCATGACATCTAAATAGTTTTTTTCTGTCACTTGAACGTGATCTTCTTCCAACATCTCTTCAGCTAATTCGATATAGTATTCGTCAAACCACTCTTCGTCATAAAGATCTTCTATTTGATAGTGATCTTCTTCCTCTATATCACTTTGGTTTGAAGAGGCGCCTAAAGATTCCATGTACTCGTCAGGGTCTTCCAAATATGCTTCTGCACGAGAGGTTCCTTCGTTCTCCTCAGTTTCAGCTTTTTCTTTCGAGCTTTGACTACCATGTTCAGCTATTTCGGAATTAGTTGATATACCTGAACCGAACTGAATGCCTCGATTAGCTGCTACAGAGCTGTCAAGACCACGATCAGGGAAAGAAAATCCTAAAACTACCGGTAAAATGAAAATGCTGTAAATACCTATTTGCAACCATAGAGGGCCTCTAATTTGATGTTCATGTTCGCAGTTACATGATGTGTGTGCATGATCATCTTCTTTTTTCGTACTACGAAAAACTTGAACAATCCCCAATAAAAAGAAGGTACCTAATGCGAAATAGATAAAAGGCATCATCGTCGGTGCTATATAGTAAACAATGTTTCCTGACAAAATTAAGCCAAGGATGAGAAGAGCAAAGCCAATCAGAATAACTCCTTGAATAAAGGCGTGAAAGGATTGGTCATAAATTTTCAAGTTGTTCAACTCCTTTAAACGTTATAAAATCAAACCGAACAATATTAATACGGAGAAGAAAACGACAAATGTTACGGTGATCATGAAAGCTATGACAAATCTTGCTTTAAAAAAAGCAAAAAGCATAAACGTGTTTTTTAAATCTAACATGGGACCATATACAAGAAAGGCAACTAGTGATGAGTCCGTAAATTGATTTCCAAACGAAGAGGCGACAAAGGCATCTGCTTCAGAACATAAAGATAATAAATAAGCAAAAACCATCATAACTAAAGTGGATGAATATTCGTTAGACCCGATCGTTTCGAGCAAACTTCGATCAAGAAACGTTTGGAATAACGCAGCGATGAATGCACCTAATATTAAATACTTCCCCATCATAAAAAATTCATCTACAGCATGATAAAGTGTATCTCTTACACGAGTACCAACCGTTGGCTTAGTGCTTTGATGATCCATTGCACCATCAATATGGACATGGTGGCTTGCCAGAGATAAATTGGCAGTACGCCTTAGCTGATGAGGTTGCTTTCTAAATATACTGTAAAGGATAGCTCCGATCATGATTGATAGAACGAAAGCCAAGCCCATTCTAGAATAAAGGATCGTTGGATTATTACGAAATGCAAAATATGTAGAAGCAAATACGACCGGATTCAAGATCGGTGCAGCAACTAAAAAAACGACTCCAACGTGTAAAGGCATTCCTTTTTTTATTAATCGTCGAACGACAGGGACAATAGCACACTCACATAAAGGAATGATAGCTCCGAGCAAGGCAGCAGGTACCAAGGCCGCGATAGCATTCTTAGGTAAAAACCGTTGAATAGTTTCTTCAGATACATACATTTGAATTAGAGCAGAAATGAAAACACCTAATAAAATAAATGGGATCGCCTCGATTACAATGCTGAGGAAAATAGTGTTTACATTCATCCATGCATTAGGAATGGCTTCTATTTGATTGCTTGTACTGATTTGCTCACTAAATAAAAACAAAATGAGAAATAAAAAGAGAAGACCAAGACCTAATAAATCTTTTCCGATAAGTTTTCCTTTATGGTTATTCATCATTTACTCCTGACCTTATCTGCTTAAAATAATTAATTCCGCTGCGATAATTCTAGCAAATAGGGGACAGCTAGTAAATCGAATTTTAGTAGTTGTAATAAGGTTGAAATAAAAGTCAGTAGACTCTTGGTCTACTGACTTAAGTGGCTAAACATCCATAACAGTGTCAGGATCGATCATAGTGTAGACTAAGAGGGCTAAAACAAAGCAATAAATGGCAAAGTAAATTAACTTACTCTTCTTTAAGAAATCAATGAGCCAGATAATCCCCAAGATAGAAAAGAAAAAAGTAACTACAAAAGAAACAAATAAATTTAAAGGTCCGATGTAGGTAAGCATCTCAGCAGAAAAATCATCCAACGCAAGTACACTAGAACCCAAGATAACAGGGATAGCTAATAAAAATGAGTAACGAACGGCTGTTTCTCTATCTAATCCTCTTAACAAAGAGACTACTAGAGTTGACCCAGAGCGAGAGATACCCGGAATAACAGCCAAAGTCTGGCCGAGACCTACAATAATAGCATCCAAGAAAGTCATTGATTTCTCATTTTTATCACCAGTTTTATGAAATCTTTCAATGAATATCAAGGCAAAACCGGTCACTGTTAAAGCGCCTGCAATCATACCTGGAGTTTTCAGGCCTTCTCCCATTGTGTCAGTTAACAATTTTCCTAAAACACCTGTGATTGCTGTGGCGACGAGGATATAAATTCCGAAGTAAAACTGAACTCGATCTTCTTTCGATTGCTTAAAAATAAATTTGAAGAATCCTTGAATGACATTCCATAAGTCTCTCCAAAAATACATAATGACTGCTAAAACTGAAGCAAGGTGAAGATATATTTCAAAAGCAAGTCCAGGAAATGTGTATCCAAATAATAATTGCGTAATAACGATGTGTGCAGTACTAGAAACAGGCAAGAATTCTGTAATTCCTTGAATGATTCCAAAAATGATAGCTTCAAATAACGTCAACGTAATCTTCCTCTCCAAAATAGTTGTAAAATGGTAAATAGTTTTCTATTAAAGGTCTATTCAGAACCAACTAATCTATACCATTTTTCATTTTAACAAAGTTCTATGAAATAGAATATGTTTTATTTACAAGTAGCTAAGTATTGCACTAATACCTTTTCTTACATGGACTAATCTCCTTCAATTGCTCAATTTATCTAAAGGATCATCGTTCGAGAGGGAATGAAACATTTACAATTCTTGTATTTGTTGTGGGGGCTACCTTGAAGATCCAATTGCGATGTTGTGGTATTCTGGGAGCACATGGAGAAAAGTGATCCCTTTTAGGGCAACAAACTATTCGAAAAAACATCAAGGAGAACTTTGAACAAAACAAAGTCCTTTATCAACATGATAAAAATGTCATATAATAATACGTAATGGTTAATCTAAATGGTGCAAAAATATTTTAATCATCATTTATAGTGAATACCTTGATAAGCAAAGGAATTTAGACGGTTAAATCATATTTTCTGGGAAGTTCCTTTAATGTATGCTATAATCCGTGGAACACGCTTCCATCTAGTTATATTTGTAAATAAAGGGAGGCCTATATGAACGGGAAAAGACTGTTAACTATTGCTATTTTTCTTTTAGCTGTTGGATTAGGGAGTTATGTTGTATATGAAGAACAGAAGCAAAAAAGTGCCGACGAAAATCAACGTTTGCTAGATGAATACTTAGAGAACGATGGTATCGAACAAGAACTAGATACGGCATCGGTACAAGTTGGGGATCAGGCAAGAGACTTTAATCTTCCACAAGCAGAGGGGAATGACACACTTACTTTATCAAACATGGAGGGCAAGTATGTTGTGTTAAATATGTGGGCATCCTGGTGTCCACCATGTCGCGATGAAATGCCTGACTTCATAAATTTTTATGAAGAGTATAAAGATGATGGCGTAGAAGTAGTCGGTATAAATATGACAACCCAAGAGAGAAATCTAGATGTTGTACAACAATTTATTGATGATTTCGATATTCCATTTCACACCGTTCTTGACGAAGACGGAGAGATTTTAGATGGGTATGAAGTCAGGCACATGCCAACGACTCTAATCATTGGACCTGATGGGAAAGTTGCTATGAGAAGACCAGGATTCATTAATTACGATATGTTAGAAGACTCTTACCTAGAAATTAAACAAGACTATGAAAACAGAAGCTAAATAAACCAAGGACCGACTCAATTGTTGATTGAGTCGGTCCTTTAATTGTATTTAAAGTCATTTCTTTTCACTCAAATCAATCTGTTCCTAAGTTTGTATGAATGATTAATACAAGCTTTTTGTATTATCGGTGTTTATCATATACTGAAAGTTTAACGATCGACTGGATTTCCTTTACTAATTCGTCTGAGAGTTGAACGGCATTTGCAGATTGTACGTTGTCTTTCAATTGTGAGGACTGGCTTGCTCCAGTAATGGCAGTAGCTACAGCCGGTTGATCTATGACATACCTTAGAGCCATTTGTTGCAAAGTCATTCCTTGTTCAAGGGCCAAAGATTTTAATTGAGGTAACACTTGAGTAAGCTCAGTTTCTGAATAGGATAAATAGCCGTCTGAATGTAATTTTCTTTGAAATTGATCTGTTAGTAAGCCTTTAGCGACAGGACCACGTGCTATGATTGAAAGGCCATGTTTATCAAACATAGAGAACCATTCTTCGGGACGGCGGTCTAGTAAACTGTATTGCATCATCACACTAACCATATTTGATTTTTCGGCAAATTGTTTAATGACATTTGGTCGTATCGAAGAAATGCCGTAGTATCGGATCGTTCCTTCCTGACTCAACTCTTCAAAAGTTTCAATAACTTCATCAATCGGATCATCAATGGTTCCACCATGTAGCTGGTAGAGATCTAAATAATCCACATTCAATCGCCGTAGAGAATTTTTCAAGGCTTCTTTTAAGTATTTTTTTCTTGGGTTCCATTGCCATCCATCGATGCCATCTCCCCATTCATTTCCACCTTTAGATGATAGGAGGATTTGATCTCTCTTTCCTTTCAAAGCTTTACCTACAGATTCTTCATTAAATCCAAACTGATACAAATCGGCAGTATCAAAAAAATTAACACCACGATCCAATGCCTCGTGAATAATATCTTGATTGGCTGAATGGTCATCTGATAAAGACATACATCCTAAGCCAATTTCTGAAACGTATAAGTCAGATGTACCTAATCGATTTTTTTTCATAGAATCACCTCCTTGTTCCTTTACCCATAACTGGCAATAGATATTCTTACAATATGATTTTCGAAAAAATAGTAGACACAGGTTTCAATATGGAGTCCTGCGGTAATAAACGGAATGATAGTGTTTAACATAATATTAAAAGAACCTTTATGATGCTTTAAATATATTATTTCGAAAAAATTGGAGGAAGTATAATGAATAAGAAATTTGAAGAAAAAACAACGAGAAAGAAATCAATCTTCAAGGGCAAGATCATAGATTTAGATGTTCATGAAGTATTGTTACCGAATGGTAAAGAGAGTAAAAGGGAAATCATTGAACACCCGGGGGCTGTTGCTATAATTACGTTTACACCGGAAGGAAAGTTAATTTTAGTGAAACAATATCGAAAAGCTTTAGAAAAAGCTATTGCTGAGATTCCTGCAGGAAAGTTGGAGAAAGGTGAAGATCCCCTTGAGTGTGCGAAACGAGAATTGGAAGAAGAGACCGGTGTGAAAGCCAGAGACTGGTCAAAATTGAATTCCTTTTATACTAGTCCTGGGTTTGCTAACGAAATCGTACATGTTTATTTGGCTGAAGGATTAGAAGTAGGAATAGAGAACACAGACGAAGACGAATTTGTTGAAAGAGTAGATGTCACGTTAGAAGAAGCGAATCAAATGATTTTAACAGGAGAAATTCATGATGCTAAAACCATATATGCTGTCCAATATTGGCAACTAAGACAATTAAGAGCTTTTCATTAATCTAGCGATTGGTGTCATAGTAAAAAAATCGTATAGTCTATTAAATAATAATGGGTTTGTCGTTAGCTGCGGGTTAAAACATTTTACCCACACTAATTTGTGGAAACAGAAACCTCTAACACTACTGCTTCTATCTTTGTTAGTTTCATTCTGAAGTTATTTGCGTCGAAACAATTCGAAGCCTAAAAATGAGATACAATAACACGCTACTGATGTTTCATTTCACGTCGGCTGTTATAGGAAATTTAATCTGAACGAATTGCACTTTTCTACTCATAGTTTTCACTCTCATTTCATAGACTCTGATAGAGAAAGAATCAGATGATAGAAATGAGGGACGTGAATATGAGCAAGCCACATTTCAAAAGAAATAAACTGCTTAATCACTTAGAGGACCATCGGGCTGGATACATCTTTACATCTGTTTTATTAATCGTAGGAGTCATTTTTGGAGCAATCATTGTTAATAGCATGAGTTTCACACAAAAAAATGATCTATACGCTTATTTAACGTTGTTTTTTAATGAAGTTGAAAAAGGAGAATTTGCTCATTCAAAAGAGATATTTACGCAAAGCTTTGCTTACTACAGTAAAATGCTAGGCTTTATTTGGATCCTCGGGCTATCAGTCATAGGCTTGCCCGTTGTATTTATACTTGTGTTTATTAAAGGACTGATGGTTGGTTTTACAGTCGGATTTCTTGTCGATCAAATGGGGTTTGAAGGTTTTCTTTTTGCTTTTTCGGCTGTTTTTCCACAGAATATTTTATTGATTCCAATGTTCATTATTGTAGCCTCTACAGCCACATCTTTTTCCATCCTTATATGGAGACAGGTGATCAGGAGAAGTCATCAACCCATTTTCCCTCATTTTCTTTCATACACTGTATTTATATTGTTAATAGGGGGATTATTAGTTATTGTCTCTGCCTTTGAAGCTTTCGTTACTCCAGTTGTTATGCAATTTGTCGTTGAAAAGATGATTTAATTATAATTATTACTATTTAATATTTATTATAAAATCATCTTTGTAACAATTCTCATTTGACACACTTTTTTCTCGAAGAGTATAATAGACGAAGAATAAAACAACTTCCTTAATCATTATCTCAGAATGAATGGTTCTATAAACTCGGTTTGGGAGTGTCAGTGGAAATCGATAAGTTAGTTGTAGGGGGAAAACGATGGAACAAAGAATTGAACGTATCAAGAAGCAATTGCATTCGCAAAGTTATAAATTAACACCTCAACGTGAAGCAACCGTTCGAGTTCTCCTTGAGCACGAAGATGATCACCTTAGTGCAGAAGATGTCTATATGCTTGTGAAAGAAAAATATCCTGAAATTGGGTTGGCTACAGTATATCGCACACTTGAACTATTAACTGAACTAAAAGTTGTTGATAAAATAAATTTTGGTGATGGTGTTTCAAGATATGACTTGCGACAAGAAGGTGCTGCACACTTCCATCATCATCTCGTATGTATTGAATGTGGTGCTGTTGACGAAATCCAAGAAGACTTATTGGAAGATGTAGAGAAGGTCGTGGAACACAGGTGGAACTTTACTATTAAAGATCATCGGTTGACCTTTCACGGTATTTGCCATCGATGTAAATGATCCGTTGCTAATCAACTTCTATAAATATAAAGCACTTACGATTAATAAGGTACACCCCAACTGTTAGATGCTGTCTAACAGTTGGGGTGTATCTTTGTTTAAGTAGGCGCTTTTCTTTGTTTAATGGATCGTTTAAATTTCATGTATAGATTCTAAGAGAGTGGACATATCCTTTATTAACTAGAGGACAGATTGTAAATGAGGGGAAGCAATGAGAAATATTTATCGATTTTTTCAAATGATATGGCTTTTTTTCTTGTTCATGGGGTGCACGCTTGTTTTTTATTATGGTATTCTATGGGTGAGCGACGAATACAAAGAGTATCACAGATATGATGAACCCCACGGTAGATCGATGAAAGTCATTTCTCCATCGAATGTAGAAGAACCGAAGGAAATGGAAGCTTTCGAACGTTTACGCCTTTTTTTTGTGGAGGGTGAATAGCTAAGCCTGTTCGTATAGAATGCTGTTTTAACCATTCAACTGGCACTACTGGGAGAATTGAAAGGTGGAATTGAAGTTTGAGAGAAGAATTGAAAGCGTTTATTCATTATTTAATTGTTGAAAAAGGATTAGCTCAAAATTCTACAAAGGCTTATGAAAGAGATTTACAAGCTTATCTCATATACTTAGAAAAAGTAGAAGGAATAGAAGACTTTGATAAAGTAAAGAAGTCAAACATCCTTCATTTTTTACATCACTTAAATGATTTAGGTAGAGCTAGTGCATCTATGTCGAGAATGCTTTCGTCTATTCGGTCGTTCCATCAGTTTTTAATTCGGGAGGCGTTCATTTCTCACGATCCGTCTTTACATATAGAAATGCCAAGACCGGATAAGACTCTACCTAAGATTCTTTCAACAACAGAAGTTGAAGCGCTGCTTGAAGCAGCTAGTGGTAGTTCCCCACTCGGACTAAGAAATAAAGCGATGTTTGAATTGCTTTATGCAACTGGTGTGCGTGTGAGTGAGCTTTGTGGTTTGAAACTTGCAGATGTACATTTGCAAATGGGATTCATTCGTTGTTTAGGTAAAGGAAATAAAGAACGTATTATTCCTTTAGGTCAATTAGCAGGAGAAGCGTTGGAAACTTATTTGCAAGAAAGCCGTCCAATCTTATCGAGAAAACAAAAACATGATGTTCTATTTGTAAATCATCATGGACGATCGTTAAGCAGACAAGGGTTTTGGAAAGTTTTACAACAATTATCTCAAGACGCTCGAATTGAGAAAAAAGTGACTCCGCACACGTTAAGACATTCGTTCGCTACTCATTTATTAGAAAATGGAGCTGATTTAAGAGCTGTTCAAGAGATGCTAGGACATGCAGATATATCAACTACACAGATTTATACTCACGTTACAAAGGTAAGAATGAAAGAAGTTTATTCGCAATATCATCCAAGGGCTTAACTTTATTGCAAGTATAGATGTCTGACCTCAGACATCAAAGGGGTTTTCGAGTTACTCATTTAGATTAGGGTATAGTATGAAAAAGATGCAATGTAAATTTAAGGAGGACGAACATGAACACCGAAAAATTCAAACGTATATTTTTAATTGTTATGGATTCAGTCGGAATTGGAGAAGCACCAGATGCAAAAGAATTTAATGATGAAGGGGCAGACACATTAGGCCATATTGCAAAAGTGATGAAAGGCCTGAAAATGCCACATTTAGATCAACTTGGATTAACGCAAGTCAAGCAGTATGAAGGCGGTCAGCAAGTCAAAGATCCTAAAGGTTTTTTCGGAAAAATGGAAGAAGCTTCAGTAGGCAAGGATACTATGACCGGCCATTGGGAGATTATGGGTCTTCATATCGATCAACCGTTTAGAACGTTTCCAGATGGATTTCCATCAGAACTTATTCAAGAGATTGAAGCGAAAACTGGACGCAAAGTATTAGGGAACAAACCAGCCTCTGGCACAGAAATATTGGATGAATTAGGAGAAGAACACGTAAAAACAGGAGACTTGATAGTTTACACGTCAGCGGATTCCGTTCTGCAAATTGCCGCTCACGAGGAAGTCATCCCAGCTAGTGAACTTTGGGATATTTGTGAAATGGCTCGTGAACTAACATTGGATGAAAAGTACATGGTGGGACGTGTGATTGCTAGACCGTTTGTAGGAACACCAGGAAATTGGGAACGAACACCTAATCGTCATGATTATGCTTTAAAGCCATTTGGCAGAACCGTAATGAATGAGTTGAAAGACGGAGGGTTTGATTCAATAGCTATCGGCAAAATCTCGGACATTTATGATGGAGAAGGGATTACCCAATCGTTGAGAACAACTTCGAATATGGATGGTATGGACAAGCTGAATGAAACGGTGTCAATGGATTTTAGAGGGTTAAGTTTTCTTAACTTGGTAGATTTTGATGCGAAATTTGGGCATAGAAGGGATCCGATTGGATACGGAAAAGCCCTTGAAGAATTTGATGCACGGCTGCCAGAAGTAATCGACCATTTAAACGATGACGATTTGTTAATTATTACAGCTGATCATGGAAATGATCCAATTCACCCCGGAACGGACC
This sequence comes from Salipaludibacillus keqinensis, assembly GCF_003226325.1. Lineage (GTDB taxonomy): Bacteria > Bacillota > Bacilli > Bacillales > Salisediminibacteriaceae > Salipaludibacillus > Salipaludibacillus keqinensis. The sequence goes on from NZ_PDOD01000001.1 coordinate 495,404, forward strand.
ATACAAGGGAATATGTTCCTCTACTCGTATTTAATAAACAGCTCTCACCTGGAAAGTCATTAGGTACAAGAAAAACATTCGCAGATATCGGGGCAACTGTTGCAGACAACTTTAATGTGAAGCTTCCTGAGTTTGGAAAAAGTTTCTTAAAAGAATTGAAATAGGAGATGATGACATGATTAGTAACATTATGATTACTGAAGCAAAACAATTTATAGAAAAGAAGATTTCAGAAAAGCCCACGATCGGACTTATTCTCGGATCTGGATTAGGCGTCCTAGCAGATGAAATTCAAAATTCTGTACGACTTCCTTACAATGAAATACCGGGTTTTCCTACATCTACGGTTGCTGGTCACAAAGGACAGTTAGTGATAGGTGAATTAGAAGGGAAAACAGTCGTGGCCATGCAGGGACGCTTTCACTATTATGAAGGGTACTCCATGGACTTGGTTACGTTGCCAGTAAGAGTAATGAAAGCTATAGGTGTGGAACAATTAATCGTTACAAACGCCGCAGGGGGCATTAATGAAGAGTACAAACCTGGGGATTTGATGATCATTACAGACCACTTGAATATGTTCGGTACAAATCCTTTAATTGGGACTAATGATGACCAGTTAGGAGTAAGATTTCCAGATATGTCTCAAGCTTATACAAAAGACCTGAATGATTTAGCTAAACAAGTTGCCGCAGAGATTCAATTAAATGTAAAAGAAGGAGTATATGTAGGAAATACTGGTCCTACATATGAAACGCCTGCTGAAATAAGAATGCTTCGCACGTTAGGTGGCGATGCAGTTGGAATGTCCACAGTACCTGAAGTGATCGTTGCACGTCACAGCGAAATGAACGTATTGGGCATTTCGTGTATTTCAAATATGGCGGCTGGAATTTTAGACCAACCTCTAACTCACGACGAAGTAATGGAAACAACGGAGCAAGTTCGAGCTGATTTCCTTCAGTTTGTTAAACAAATCGTTGAAAAAATGCCTAAAGAGGTTTCAAAATGATTACTGCCGAAATGATTCAAGAGTCTGCCAAATGGATTGAAGATAAAATCGAGGCTCAACCGAGTGTAGGACTGATTCTAGGATCTGGGTTAGGGGATTTAGCAGATGAAATAGAAAATCCCGTTTGCCTTTCTTACAAAGATATACCTCATTTCCCGTCCTCGACTGTAACAGGCCACAAGGGACAATTGGTCATAGGTTTATTAGAAGGACATACCGTGATGGCTATGCAAGGAAGGTTCCATTACTATGAAGGCTATTCCATGCAAGAGGTCACATTTCCAGTACGTGTAATGAAAGAATTGGGGTGTGATAGTTTAATCGTAACCAACGCTTGTGGCGGTATGAACAAGAATTATCAGCCTGGTGATCTAATGATTATAGAAGATCATATTAATTTCACAGGAGCAAACCCTCTAATTGGTGAAAATTTGGATGACTATGGTCCGAGGTTTCCTGATATGAGTCAAACATATACACCTGAGTTAAGGGAACATGCCCTAGAAGCAGCAAAAGCGGTTGGGCAAACAGTGCAACGAGGAGTTTATGCTGCCATCAGTGGCCCCACTTACATGTCAGGTGCAGAATTGATTATGCTTCGTAAACTGGGTGGTGACGTTGTGGGGATGTCCACAGTACCAGAAGCGATGGTAGCAAGTCATATGTCAATGAATATATTAGGGATCTCTTGCATTACCGATATGGCCATTGGAGAAGCTATCGAAGGAATCACACATGAAGAAGTAATGGAAGTAGCAGCGAAAGCCAAACCTAGATTCAAAATGTTGGTTCGACAAGTGTTAAAAACTGGAAGGAACGAACTGTGGAACAGATAAAAGGGGGAAGAAGCAATGAGAATGGTCGATTTAATTGAAAAGAAAAGAAACGGAAAATCTCATTCAAAAGAAGAAATCGAATTTATTATAGACGGATATTCTAATGATACCATTCCAGATTATCAAATTAGTGCGTGGGCAATGGCAATTTACTTTCAAGATATGAATCAACAAGAGCGGGCTTTCTTAACAGATGCTATCGTCCAATCTGGTGATACGATTGACTTGTCTGCTATTGAAGGAGTAAAAGTAGATAAACACTCAACAGGTGGAGTTGGTGATACAACCACATTAGTTCTCGCGCCACTAGTTGCAAGCTTAGGAGTTCCTGTAGCTAAAATGAGCGGACGGGGGCTAGGTCATACAGGTGGGACAATTGATAAATTAGAAGCTATACCGGGGTTTAGTGTCGAGATTAGTAATCAGCAATTCATTGATTTAGTGAATACAAACAAAGCTGCGGTCATCGGTCAAACTCAGAATTTAACTCCTGCCGATAAAAAGTTATATGGATTGAGAGATGTTACAGCGACCGTGAATTCTATCCCGCTTATAGCAAGTTCTATTATGAGTAAAAAAATTGCTTCAGGTGCTGATGCCATAGTGTTAGATGTGAAGACAGGGGCAGGAGCATTTATGAAGGAACTTTCAGAATCAAAAGAGTTAGCTGAGGCGATGGTAAGGATCGGAAATAATTTGGGACGTCAAACATCGGCCGTTATTTCGGATATGAGCCAACCTCTTGGTTTCATGATCGGGAATGCATTAGAAGTAAAAGAAGCGATAGATACATTGAAAGGTCATGGTCCAGAAGACTTAACAGAACTTTGCATGACGTTAGGGAGCCATATGGTCGTTCTTGCTAATAAAGCAAGTACATTGACTGAGGCAAGAGAGCTCCTTCAAGAAGCTATATCTTCTGGTAAAGCGTTAGAACAGTTTAAAGTGTTTATCGAATCGCAAAATGGTGACTCTTCTGTAATAGATGAGCCTGAAAAGTTACCGCAAGCTAAGTACAAAGTAGATGTTTTAGCCGAAAGCGAAGGCTATATTTCCGGTATTGTTGCAGATCAAATTGGAACTGCAGCTATGCTCCTAGGCGCCGGTCGGGCGACTAAAACGTCAGAAATTGACTTAGCCGTTGGTATTGAATTACGAAAGAAAATAGGCGATAAAGTTCAAAAAGGTGAGCCGTTAGTTACCATCTATGCAAACAATCAAGATGTAGATGCTTCAAAGCAAAAGATAGTAGCATCTTACGAAATCTCATCGGAAAAAGTAGACGTTCCTCCATTAGTCTATGATGTTATTTCTTAAACATTGATTCATTCATACAATAAGAGTTGGTCTTGCTTTCAAAGCAGGGCCAACTTTTTTTCTTGTAGTTAAATAATATTATTGAGCACTCTGTGGCTATCTGTTCAGTAAAAGGTGAAGAGGGAGAATCACGGATAAAAAACGTCTTAAAAAGCGGTAAAATGAAGTGTTGTTAGCTCTGAGGGTCAGAAGCTACAGTTGTATTAGACTAAGTTGAAAAATAAGCTAGGACCGTAATCGAGTGTTTATGAAGAGCGGTCCTTTTTATTATTGGAAGAGGAGAATAACGTGCTAATACATTGGAGAGAATAGAGAGAACTTAGTTTGACATTAACGGGAGGGATAACAATGAAAAATATAATTATTTTGTGCTTAATGGGCTTTTTCTTCATAGGACAAGTACCAGTTGCACATGCGATGGAAGAAAACCTTGATTTTGCTGATGCAGCTACCTCAGCTATTTTAATGGAGAGAGATACGGGAACTTTGCTTTTTGAAAAAAATAGTAACGAAAGTCTTCCCCCAGCCAGCATGACGAAAATCATGACTATGCTTTTAATCATGGAAGCTATTGAAAATGGAAATCTGTCTTGGGATGATAGTGTAAGAACAAGTGAAAGAGCTGCTTCTATGGGAGGATCTCAAATTTTTCTTGAACCTGGAGAGGAAATGACGGTGAAAGAAATGATGAAAGGAATTGCGATTGCCTCAGGAAACGACGCATCTGTAGCGATGGCAGAGCATTTAGCAGGAACTGAAAATGAATTCGTCAAGCTAATGAATGAAAAAGCATTAGAGTTAGGTTTGAAAAATACAAATTTCGTGAATTCAAATGGTCTTCCAGCAGATAATCATTATTCGTCTGCTTATGATTTGGCGATCATTGCGAAAGAATTATTGCGTCATGAGGCGATCACTGAGTTCACCAGTCTATACGAAGATTATTTGAGAGAAGGAACGAAAGAACCTTTTTGGCTTGTAAATACAAATAAACTTGTGAAATTTTATCCCGGGGTAGACGGATTGAAAACAGGGTATACGAACGAAGCTAAATATTGTTTGACTGCAAGTGCCAACAAAGATGGAATGAGAATGGTTGCCGTGATCATGGGAGCTCCCTCTCCTAAAGAGAGGAACCGCCAAATAACAGAATTGTTTGATTACGCTTATAGTCAATACCAATTGCATACGCGATATCATACGTCTGATATCTTAGGAACAGTGAAAATAGATAAAGGAAGTCAACCTGTCGTCCAAGTAATTCCTGAAGAACCGATTTCAATTTTGCTAAAGAAAGGGGAGGAAGTTGAAGGGATAACAGAAACGATGACACTAAATAGAAATGTGAAAGCTCCTGTGCAACGAGGCGATCAAGTGGGTACAATGACAATGGAAAAAGATGGAAAGGAAGTCATAAACAAAGCTTTGATTGCCTCCGAAAGCGTTCCAGAAGCCTCTTTATGGGAGTTAATGAAGCGAACAAGATCAATTATGTTTGGTGATGCCTCGTAAAATAATCACGAATATAAACTGCTTTTGGCGAATGTCCACTAGTTTTGTTTTGAAGCAGGAAAAGAGATGATTCAAAAGGAATTAGTTGAGCGTATCCAATGTTTTCCGTGGAGAGGGAAACTGGAGAGAATAGAATTTACAAGAAGGAGTGAAACGTAGTGAGTTTATTAATCGACTTGGAGAAAAAGGAAGAAGTATTATGTGTTCGTCTTGTCGGAGAATTAGATCATCACACAGCTATGAAGTTACGAGAACGTGTCGATGCTGCCTTAAATGAACATCATTTAACACATGTGCTTATGAATTTAGAAAAACTAACATTTATGGATAGTTCAGGTCTTGGAGTGGTTCTAGGCAGGTATAAGAAAGTGCAGTCTGTGGGAGGAGAAATGGTTATATGCTGTATTTCCCCCCAAGTGAAACGTTTATTTGAACTCTCTGGATTATTTAAGATCGTCACCTTCACCTCTAATGAAAGGGAAGCACTTATGAGTTTGGGGGTGGCTTCATGAAAAACAGAATGGAACTTTCATTTTTAGCAGTAAGCGCAAACGAGTCTTTTGCCAGAGTTTCCGTAGGGGCATTTGTTACTCAATTAGACCCTACTATGGACGAGTTAACAGAAATTAAAACCGTTGTCAGTGAGGCTGTAACGAATGCGATTATTCACGGCTATGGTGAAACAGATGAAGGATTCGTTCATATTGAGGTGGAGCTAATTGACGGCACTGTCTATCTCATTATTCGAGATGACGGGCATGGAATCGTAAACCTTGACGAAGCACGTCAACCCCTTTATACTTCCAAACCGGAATTAGAGCGAAGCGGCATGGGCTTTACAATTATGGAGAATTTCATGGATAACATAGAAGTTGAATCGGAACCAATGACTGGAACGACTGTGACATTGGTGAAACGTCTCTCGAAGCAAAAAGCATTATGCAATTAAGAGGCAGAACGATGACAAAGGTTGATTATAGAAAAGAAAAGAAGAAACACTTACATGATGATGAAGTAAAGCAACTAATAGAGTTGGCACAAAAGGGCGACCGTAAAGCTAGAGATCGAATTGTTCAGCACAATACTAGACTTGTTTGGTCTGTCGTGCAACGCTTTTTGAATCGAGGATACGATCAAGAAGACTTATTTCAAATTGGTTGCATTGGTTTGATCAAATCAGTAGATAAATTCGATTTAAGTTATGAAGTTAAATTTTCCACCTATGCTGTTCCGATGATAATTGGTGAAATACAAAGGTTTCTAAGAGATGATGGAACTGTGAAAGTAAGCCGGTCTATTAAGGAGACGGCAAACCATATTCGGAAGATGAATGATGAATTATCTAAAACGTTAGGAAGAGTTCCGACGGTTCAAGAGATTGCTAGTAAATTGGATTTGTCTCCTGAGGAAGTGGTTTTTGCTCAAGAGGCTAACAGACAGTTAGCATCCATTCATGAAACGGTTTATGAAAATGATGGAGACCCTATCACAATATTAGATCAAATTTCTGCTCAAGAAGACGTAAAGTGGTTTGATAAGATCGCTTTAAGGGATGAAATTGAAAAGCTTAACGAGCGGGAAAAGTTAATTATTTATCTACGATACTATAAAGACCAAACTCAATCACAAGTAGCTGAAAGGCTAGGAATTTCACAAGTTCAAGTGTCTCGACTAGAAAAGAAAATACTAGTTCAGTTAAGGGAGCAACTCAACGATTAATGTTGAGTTGTTTTTTGTATGGTTTCGAGTCCTTTCACTCATACTAAGATCGTCTACAAATGACCAATTGCTTGAGATGATAGAAAAAAGGGTGAAATGATGAAAGGAAAGAAAAAAGTCATTTTCGTAACGGATGGCGATGAAACAGCAGCTCATGCTGTAAAAGCTGCTTCAGAAACACTAGGGTGTTATTTTCTTACCTTGTCGCAAGGGAATCCATCTCCAGTGGATGCTAAAGGGCTTATTAAAAAAATCAAGGAAGCGACACTTGAACCAGTTGTATTATTATTTGATGACGCTGGTTGTCCAGGGATAGGTCAAGGAGAGCAAAAGATGACTGAGGTAGCGAAATCACCAGAAATCTTTTTGATTGGTGTGGTCGCAGTAGCAGCTCATTCATATGTGAACGATTGGACGAAAGTCCACCTTTGTGTGGATCGTCAAGGAAAATTGACCGAGTATGGAGTCGATAAAGAAGGGTTTGAAGAAGTGGAAACGGGACGAATTCGAGGTGATACGGTGGATTGTTTAGATATAAATGAGATTCCAATCATTATTGGAATAGGGGATGTAGGAAAAATGGGAGGATACGATGCATTAGAAAAAGGAGCACCAGTGACAAAGAAAGCTTTAACAGTAATATTGGAAAGGAGCGGTCTCCGTGAGCCACCAAAATGATGAAACTAAGATTGACCATCCTATTTCAAGGGATATCCATGAAAATGAAAGAATAATAAAAGAGCGCGTGGGTATTGGAAAAAGTTTCGATGTAGATGTTCGGAAAATATATGTTTTTGATAAGGAAATACAGTTTTACTTTGTCAATGGTCTATGCGACATTCAGTATATTATTGAGTTATTGAAAGAGTTAATGTTTTTGGATGCCACTGAGCGTAAGCGTTACAACCTAAAAGATCAAGTAGTTAACCGACTAACCCATGTCCAGGTGGAAGAAGTAGATACCTTAGATGAAGCTATTAAACAAATGTTATCTGGGTTAATCTTTATTCTTATTGAAGGCGAACCGAGAGCGATCGTGGTAGATGTCAGAAGCTATCCTGGAAGAGGTCCTGAAGAACCTGATACAGAACGGGTCGTTAGAGGGAGCCGAGATGGATATACAGAAAATATCATAGAAAATACAGCATTAACAAGAAGAAGAATTCGCGATGAGCGCTTAAGAAATGAAATTATGCAAATAGGAAGGCGCTCCAAGACAGATATAAGCTTATCATATATAGAAGGGGTAGCTGACTCAAAGCTTGTAGAAATCGTAAGAAAAGAACTTGAAACTATTGATATTGATGGATTAACGATGGCAGATAAAGTAGTCGAAGAATTTGTAGTAAAACAAGGAATGAATCCTTTTCCAATGGTCCGTTATACGGAAAGGCCAGATGTGGCAGCAACACATTTATTAGAAGGGCATGTCATCTTATTTGTGGATGCCTCACCAAGTGTGATTATCTTTCCTACAACTCTTTTTCATCATGTGCAACATGCTGAGGAATATAGACAAGCCCCTATTATAGGTACTTTTTTCCGCTGGGTAAGATTTTCTGGGATGCTGTTTTCCCTTTTAATTTTACCTCTATGGCTACTCATGGTACAAGAACCATCGTTACTGCCGGACAATTTAGATTTTATAGGACCAGAAGAAGACTCTAATGTCCCTATATTTATCCAGATTATATTAGCTGAATTGGGAATCGAGCTGTTAAGAATGGCAGCGATTCATACACCATCACCATTAGCTACAGCTTTAGGCCTTGTAGCCGCATTGTTAATTGGTGAAATTGCTATTGAAGTAGGGTTATTTGTACCAGAAGTTATTTTGTATGTTGCGGTAGGTGCGATAGGTATGTTCGCAACACCTAGTTATGAAATGGCTGTAGCATTAAAGATGCTTCGATTCGTTCTAATATTGTCCGTGGCGCTATTTAACGTTCCTGGATTTATGATAGCTGCCACGATTATGTTTATCATGTTAGTGAGAACGACTACACTGAATGCCCCTTATTTATGGCCATTCTTGCCGTTTTATCCAAAAGCGTTTATGGACATTCTAATCCGTCAACCTATCCCAATCAAACGGAAAAGACCTAGTATCGTCCACCCTGAAGATTCAATTAAACAAAGTTAATCCGCAAGGGATTAGTCAAAGGAAAGAAGGTAGTTGCAACATCAAAAAGAGTATGGTATTGTTTAAAAAACAATTTCAAATGAGTTAATAACTCAAAATAGGTAGAGGTGCAAAAAGAATGAGTACAAAGTTTGAGCTTAGGAAGCGTTGAAGACTTTGGAAAGGTCGATTTGCCGAAGCGACTGGAGAATTCCTAACTTTTGTCTGCTGGGGAGTGGTTGAAAAAACGGCTCACTGTCACTACACTTTGTAGTGGAGCACTAACCTAATGGATAGACTTGATTTAAGTTGACCAAAAGGGAAATGAGTGTGATTCACATTCATTTCCCTTTTGTACTTTCAAGATCACAGAACCGTTCAAGCATGGCTTTGAGGAGTGGATAACAAATGGGTTTATATGGTACTAGTAAAATTAATAATGAAGGTCATTTAACCATTGGCGGAGTTGATACGGTCACACTTGCCAACGAATATGGGACACCTTTATACGTATACGATGTGAAAGACATCCGAAACAAAGCGAGAGAGTTTCAACAAGCTTTTGAATATCATCAAGTTAATTATCAAGTAGCATACGCAGGTAAAGCTTTTAGTTGTATTGCTATGATTGAATTGGCTGACGAACTTGGACTAAGTTTGGATGTGTGTTCTGGCGGAGAACTGTTTACAGCTCTGCAAGCAGGGTTTCCAGTAGAAAGAATTCATTTTCATGGAAATAACAAAACCCCAGATGAAATTGAAATGGCTGTAAAAGAAAATATTGGTTGCATTGTAGTTGATAATTTCACTGAATTATCTTGGCTTATGAATATGACTGAATCCATGAACACAGATATGGACGTGTTAATTCGAATCACACCAGGTGTAGAAGCACATACTCATGATTACATTTCTACAGGACAAGAAGATTCAAAGTTTGGTTTTGACTTAAATAGCGGTCAAGCTAAAAAAGCAATTACGATGATTTTGACACATACTCATTTAAATCTTAAAGGCGTTCATTCTCATATTGGCTCTCAGATTTTCAAAGCTGAAGGGTTTGAGGAAGCGGTCAAAGCTATTTATCAGTCATTAGCACAATGGAAACAAGAATTAGATTACTACCCAGAAGTGTTGAATTTAGGCGGTGGCTTCGGAATTCGATACGGGGTGAATGATCATCCCCTCCCGTTACACGAATATATTGATAAAATGGTTTTAGCAGCAAAAGCTGAATCTGCGAAATTAAATATGCCCGTACCAGAAATATGGATTGAACCGGGAAGGGCCTTGGTCGGTGAAGCTGGGACGACTCTATATCGTATTGGATCTAGAAAAGATATCCCAGACTTAAGAACCTATATTTCTGTCGACGGTGGAATGACAGATAATATACGTCCTGCTTTGTATCAAGCAGAATACGAGGCGATTATTGCAAATAAAGCGGATCACAAGAAGACAGAAGTCGTTTCTATTGCAGGGAAATGTTGTGAGAGTGGTGATATGCTTATATGGGATCTTTCATTGCCTCCAGCACTGCAAGGAGATTTTCTAGCTGTGTCATCTACAGGAGCCTACGGGTACTCAATGGCTAATAATTACAACCGAATTTTGCGTCCCGCTGTTGTATTTGTAGAGGATGGCGAGCATACATGTGTTATCGACAGAGAATCTTTCCAAGATTTAACAAGGAGAGAACGTTCGTATTCACGTTTAAACACAAGAAAAAATGTCACACAAGCGTGAAGGATAATCAAGTTTTTAGAAGGAATTAGGGCAATGAATTTGGAGTCTTATGCGGATGACAAAGCAAGCTTAGACCCCTAGAGATGAGTTAGAACGAGACTGTTCTGAAACTACAAAGATTCGGGAAGTAGACTCTATCTATTGAGCGCCCTAGTTTCCTTCTTTTCTCACTTAGTGTAAAATAAGTGAGGTGTACATATTAAAAAACATTTAGGAGGTAATGACACATGAAAAAAGGTGAAATTACGTTTGAGACAGGTGAAAAAGTAGTTATTGAATTTTATCCTGATGAAGCACCAGGAACAGTGGCAAACTTTGAAAAATTGGCTAATGAAGGTTTTTACAACGGTTTATCTTTTCACCGTGTGATTCCTGGATTTGTTGCACAAGGTGGTTGCCCTAATGGAACAGGTACGGGGGGGCCTGGTTACACAATTAAATGTGAAACAAAAGGAAATCCTCACAAGCATGAGAAAGGCAGTCTCTCTATGGCACACGCTGGTAAAGACACAGGTGGAAGTCAATTTTTCCTTGTGTTCGAACCTCAACCTCATCTTGATGGTGTTCATACTGTGTTCGGTAAAGTTATTGAAGGCATTGATGCTGTGGACCGTATTCGCCAAGGAGATATTATGCAAGAAGTCAAGGTATATGAAGAGTAAAACTTTTACCCGAGGAGCTATTCTTCGGGTTTTTTTGAGCAAATATAAACGCATTTGGAAGCTCTTGTGATATAATAAACAAAACGAATAAACCGTTCCTTCGGGGTAGGGTGAAATTCCCAACCGGCGGTGATGAGGCAAGGCCTCTTAGTCCGTGACCCGTTGCTTGATTTCAAGTGACGGTGGATTTGGTGAAACTCCAAAGCCGACAGTAAAGTCTGGATGGGAGAAGGATATGACGGTTGAAGAGGGTAATGTCAAAGGGACAAGTGTGTCTTCACTTCTAATGCTTTTCTTTGCAACTTCTTCTTCGAGAGACACCTCTATTGTTTGTTGTGTTCTCGCATGAAGGTAAAGGACCCTTTTCTGCACAAATCATATTCTGCAACTATGTCCTGAAGGGTGTTTTCCTTCAGGCTTTTTATTTTGGCTATTAAAACTCTTGCAGATCTTGTTAGTCTTTTTAGAGCCCGCGTATAATAGAGGTTTATCCGTTTAGAAGAGGAGGGTTCAATGAGGAATCAGTATATGGAATTAGCTATTCAAATGGCAAAACAGACAATAGGACAAACAGCACCGAACCCCGTTGTTGGATGTATCATCGTCAAAAACGGTGAAATTGTTGGGTTAGGGGCCCACTTAAAAGCGGGTGAACCTCATGCTGAGCGACATGCGATTCATATGGCAGACGACAAAGCTAAAGAGGCGACTATGTATGTCACATTAGAACCTTGCTCTCATTATGGTCGAACACCTCCGTGCGCTGATGCAGTTGTTGAAGCTGGTCTAGCCAAAGTTGTCATTGCATCAACAGATCCTAATCCACAAGTATCAGGTCAAGGGATTTCCAAACTGAAACAAGCTGGAATCGAGGTTGAGGTAGGTGTCATGAAAGAAGAAGCAGATGCCTTAAATGAGATATTCTTTCATTATATGACCACGTCAAAACCTTATGTAACATTGAAATCAGCAACAAGTATAGATGGAAAGATTGCCACGTCATTAGGTGAAAGTCAGTGGATTACTGGAGAAGAAGCGAGAAGAGATGGTCATTATTTAAGGCGAGAACATGATGCGATTCTTGTAGGGGTAGACACTGTCATACAAGATAACCCTTCTTTAACTACAAGGTTGGAAGAGGGAGGCAAGAACCCCATTCGAGTCATTTTGGATAGAACGCTTCGTACTCCTTTAACATCAAAGGTGCTTACAGATCAAAAGGCACCAACTTGGATTGTCACTACAGAAGCGGCGCCATTAAATCGTATCAAGGAGATGGAGAAAAGAGGAGTGGAGATCCTTGTTATGAGTGATGAAACGATCTCAATTTCTCCCATGCTGAAAGTATTGGCTGAATGGAAAATTACCTCTCTCCTAGTTGAAGGTGGGGGAAGAGTCAATGACAGTTTTCTTCGATCTGGTCAGTTTCAACGATTAATCAAGTATATGGCTCCCATGCTGATTGGTGGGGAAATGGCCAAGTCTTCATTTTCAGGCGAAGGAATTGGCCGATTAGTTGACGCTCCTAAACTCCGATTACAATCAATGGAACCTCTAGGAGATGACGTAAAACTAGTTTTTCACAAAGAGAGGATTGATTGAGTTATGTTTACGGGAATAATTGAGGAAAAAGGAACGATTGACCGCATCCACCAATCGGGTGATGCGATTAGAATGACCATCCATGCGGACAAAATCCTTTCAGATGTTCAACTTGGTGACAGTATCGCAGTAAATGGTGTTTGTTTAACAGTGACTACTTTTAATCAATCTTCATTCTCGGTAGATTTAATGCCGGAAACTGTTCGTTCAACAAGTTTAAGGGACCTGAATGTTCGTTCTGAAGTGAATTTAGAGCGAGCAATGGCAGCGAAAGGAAGGTTTGGTGGTCACTTTGTCACTGGACATGTTGATGGAGTTGGTGTGATTCAATCCAAAAGAACAGAACATAACGCTGTATACTATACCATTCAAGTTGAAAAAGCATTAAGAAAGTATATGATGATGAAAGGAAGCGTTTCAGTCGATGGAACAAGTTTAACGATCTTTGGTCTTACAGAGGACAGTTTTACTATCTCTATCATTCCTCATACCATTCAAGAAACGATCATTGGCCGTAAAGGTACAGGTGATATTGTAAACATTGAATGTGATATGCTCGCAAAATATATAGAAGAATTGATGTCTCATCGGTTTTCTGCTGACGAAGCATCTTCTGAAAAGATGACAGAAAGTTTCTTGAAAGAACATGGGTTTAGATAAAGGAAGGAGACAATAACATGAGTACTTTTGATCCGATTGAAGAGGCGATATACGCATTAGCGCAAGGAGATGTTGTCATCGTCTGTGATGACGAAGACAGAGAAAACGAAGGTGATTTCGTTTCTATTGCTGAGAAAACGACACCAGAAATTATTAATTTCATGATCACTCATGGTAGGGGACTCGTCTGCACACCTATTACTGAAGATAGAGCAGAAAAACTTGGTTTAGTTCCGATGGTGGACCGGAATTCTGATCCTCATGGTACAGCGTTCACTGTCAGTATTGATCACAAACACACTACCACAGGGATTTCTGCACCAGAGCGGGCTATGACCGTAAAAGCACTTATTGATGATAGTACGAAACCAGCTGACTTTCAACGCCCTGGTCACATCTTTCCTTTGATTGCCAAAGAGGGTGGCGTTTTACGTAGAGCGGGACATACAGAGGCGGCTGTAGATTTAGCAAGAATGTCTGGAGCTAAACCAGCAGGTGTCATTTGTGAAGTCATCAAAGAGGATGGTACAATGGCAAGGGTACCAGACCTTCGCAAGATCGCGGATGAACATGACCTTAAAATGGTGACGATTAAAGATTTAATTCAATACAGAAACCGAAAAGACAAGCTAGTCAAGAAAGAAGTGGAAATTAAACTCCCCACAGAGTTTGGGGATTTCAAAGCGATTGGCTATTCAAATGTCGTCGATGGAAAAGAACATGTGGCCATTGTTAAAGGAGAAATTGGCGGGGAGAAGCCAACGCTCGTCAGAGTCCATTCAGAGTGTTTGACAGGTGATGTCTTCGGCTCTCAGCGATGTGATTGTGGACCTCAGTTGCAGGCTGCACTGGCACAAATTGAGGAAGCTGGATCGGGTGTATTGCTTTATATGCGTCAAGAAGGCAGAGGTATTGGCTTACTTAATAAAATGAAAGCTTATAAACTACAAGAAGAAGGATACGATACAGTAGAAGCAAATGAAAAACTAGGATTTGCTCCTGATTTAAGAGATTACGGTATCGGTGCACAAATTCTGCGAGATCTTGGCATTCGGAAAATGAAGCTGTTAACAAATAATCCGCGTAAAATCAAAGGTCTAAAAGGGTACGATTTAGAGGTTGTTGACCGGGTTGCCCTTCAGCTTCCTCATTCTAAATCGAATGAAAAGTATCTAAAAGTAAAAAAAGATAAGTTGGGACATTTACTACACTTTTAATTCACAGGAGGAATAATCATGGGTCAAGTTTTCGAAGGACATTTAATTGGAACAGGTTTAAAAGTAGGGATCGTTGTTGGAAGGTTTAATGAATTTATTACGAGTAAACTTTTAGGTGGAGCGGAAGATGCTTTCAAGCGACATGGCGTTGCAGAAGAAGATATTGATGTTGCTTGGGTACCGGGGGCATATGAAATTCCTCTAATCGCGAAGCGAATGGCGGATTCTGGTAATTATGATGCGGTTGTGACACTTGGTACTGTAATACGAGGGTCTACCCCTCATTTTGATTATGTATGTAGTGAAGTGTCTAAGGGAGTCGCTTCTATCTCTCTTTCTTCGGGGATTCCTGTCATATTTGGCGTGCTAACTACAGATACGATTGAGCAGGCTGTAGAACGAGCAGGCACAAAGGCTGGAAATAAAGGCTGGGAAGCTGCAGCAGGGGCTATTGAAATGGCTAACCTATCAAAAACATTTTCTAAATAAATTCATTTAGCATCTGCAGTATATTGCAGATGCTTTTCCTATTTAACCTACGAAAAGAGGAATAATACTAAGTAAAGAAGGGAATACCATGTGTAAAACCAAGCAAAGAGGGAGATCGATGTTAATTCCATACAAGAAAGAATATGAAAAAATTGCCATGGGGCTACTGTCCTTTATGCCTGGTAAAAAAAGCATTAAAATCATTCGAGAATGGATCGATCTTTACCAAACATCTAAAACTTCTCAACTATATTTATGGAAAAACGATACAGATCGCTTCATAGGGGTGATTGGAATAAAAGAAAGTGGACGGCGAGTATATGTGAATAATATTACGGTTGATCCATCTCACCGTAATGAGGGTCATGGAACAACGATGGTAAAAACGTTGATCGTAATGAACTCACTTCCAGTGGTAGGATCAGAAAGGACAAAACATTTCGTAGATAAATGTAAAGTTTCCTCATAAAAAAGAAAGAAAAGAGTTATCCCTCTTCTCTTTCTTTTTTCTTTTTTATAAGTGAATGTTGTCTTGCTTGGATCACTTCGGATCGATCTCTCAGTTTATGCCTGTAAATTAATTCTGTGGTATCTTCTATTTCACAAGACGACCATTCCCAACCTCTTTTAGCAGCCAACTGTTTGCATTGTTCTATTAATGCTTCGTCTATAATAGGAAGGTCCAATGGCTGATAAGGACCTTCGTAAAGCATATTCTTTATTCTCGACTTTATTAATTGTTCTAAGTCACTTTGGTGAATACTCAAATCGTTTAGTAAACCTCGATCGTTTCGCAAATGAGACAATACTTTACGGTACAAGCGTAAGCCACCATCAATATTCTTTTGACGTTCATGATAAACAGCAACCGCGATTTGAATAAGCGCTAGCCATTTGACATCATGGTTATTTTCGATCCAAAATTCCTCCATGATTTCATGGCATTCGAAATAATCTCTTGATCCATGGAAATGAACAAGATATTCTATATAAGGCTGTGGATATTTTTCCATTTTCCCCTCCAACAAAATCAAGTTTTATCTCTTCATCATAAACTATTCTCCTTTCAAAGTGAAGATGACAAAAAATGAGACATAGCCGAATGATGGAAAAAGAATATGGTATAATTCATTCATGAAAGAAAGGGAATGGTGAATTCATGCAATACAATGTAAAGCTTCATTCCTTTGAGGGTCCTTTAGATTTATTACTTCATCTTATTCAAAAAAATGATTTAGATCTTTATGATATCCCTGTAAAAGAGATTACGGAGCAATATATGACATACATTCATGCTATGCAAGTCGTTCATTTAGATGTGGCAAGTGAATATTTAGTCATGGCATCTACGTTATTACATATGAAAAGTTTGCTGCTACTTCCAGTAGAAGAGGAAGTCTGGGATGAGGAAGAGTTTATAGATGAAGAAGATCCTCGTGAAGACCTTATGCAAAAATTAATTGAGTACAAGAAATACAAAGAAGCGGCTGACGAATTAAAAGACAGAGAATTAGCCCGCAGTGACCTTTTTTCAAAACCAATGACAGATCTTACTCCTTTATTAGCTGATTCTGAAGAAGAAACAAGTCAATCGAAAGTGGACGTCTCTATATACGATATGCTGCAAGCTTTTCAAAACATGAAGAAAAGAAAGAAAAGAAAAGAGCCCGTATATTCTAAGATTCATCGTCAAGAAATTCCAATAGAACAAAAGATGTCTCAGATTGTGTTGAAACTGCATCATCTTGGAGGTAAAAGCAGGTTCTCAGAATTATTTGAAGAAGATAATGACGAACATATTGTCGTGAGCTTTCTAGCGATTTTAGAATTAATGAAATCGAACACGATTCGATGTGAGCAAGAATCAAACTTTGAAGATATATTTATTTATAAAAAGGAGGTCCATGCGATTGAAAAGTCATGAAATCAAGGCAATTATTGAAGGACTTTTATTCGTTTCTGGCGAAGAAGGTATAGACGAAAGTCAGCTGATGGACGTTCTGCAAATAGATCGTAAATCTCTTAAGTTTTATCTCCATGAAATGAAAGAGATGTATCAGTCTGATCACCGTGGATTACAGTTAGTGGAAGTAGCAGATGGATACCAACTGACTACGAAGCAGGAACATGCACCTTATTTCAAAAAGCTTGTGCAGTCTCCTACATCAGCCACACTTTCACAAGCTGCTTTGGAAGCTCTTGCGATCATCGCTTACAAACAACCCATTTCACGGGTAGACGTGGAAGATATCCGCGGCGTGAAATCCGAACGGCCGATAAGGACTTTGAATGGCAAAGGATTTATTAAAGAAGTTGGACGGGCAGAAGGTACTGGCAGAGCGATATTATATGGAACAACAAAGCTCTTTTTAGAGCAGTTTGGTTTGCGTTCAACGAAAGAACTTCCTCCCTTACCTGATCAAGTGTCTGAAGATGAAGGGGAAGAAGAAGTTGACTTGTTTTTCGAGAAATTCCAAGAGCAAATGGCTAATCAACCGACTTTAATTCAAGAAGGAGAGAAACAACCTAATGGGAAATGATTTAGTAAAACGACAACTTCAATTTACGATGGATAATATGGAACAAGCTGCAGAAGAATTGAGAAGCTTCTTAAATGAAGCAACATTAACTAATTTAATAGCAGAAGGAAGTGAGACCTCAGAAGAAGATTTTCAATTAATTCTTGATCAGTTTCGTCGACTTCTTGTCTTCTTTGATGAAGGACGGGAATCCGGCAATTTACTGCTTCGCAGCGAAAACTTCCGGAAAAGTGCTGCAGAGAAAACACTTTACTGGATTTTTCATCAATGCGTGGAAGAGTTTTTCCAACCGCACTTTGATATATGGTATGAAGATAGTCGTGCTGCTTACACTGGTAAAAATGCGATTCGTTTTCGAACGGAAGTTCCTCAGAAAATAAAAGAAATCGTAAAAGTGATTGAGGGTCCTCTTCAAGAGGTGCGAGAGGAATTAGAGTATTATGAAACAGACTATCGTACAAAAGTGAAGCAAAGAGAAAGCAAATAGTTTAGATTCATGCAGGCTGCGCCACGATATGGGTGACAGCCTGTTTTTTAGTGTTTTTAAGTCTGCATTAAAATAAGAACTTGTTCCTTGATCAGGTAATGAGGAAGACTCATTAATAACAGGTGAAGATTAAAGTATTTGAATCTCTTTAATGAATGGACTGCGGTTTAGTTGTAAGTAGAGAGGAGTATCTTTCGTCCACTCACCTATAATGACGTGTTGCACGTTTAATCCTTGTTGATCGAGAAGAAATTCGAAATATTCCTTAGAATATGCTGTCTGATCTACGTTGTCTAGAATCCATTCACCATCGCTAATGATGGTCATAGGTAATATCACATTAGTAGGAGTTTTAGACAGGTCATCTTTAGTGATGCTTTGATAAGGGCTCTTCTTCAGTACATTTACTGTTCCATTCGCTTCAAGAATAGCATATTCTACTTCTTTAAAAGAGAATACGTCCCTGTTTCTTAATAAATTTTGCAACTGGTGGAGATCTAAATTATTTTTTTTCAACTGCTCACGATCGATGATTCCCTTTCTGATTACGATAGAAGGTTTCCCTTCTAACAAACTACGCGTACCCTTCCATTTTTGAGTAACTTTTTCAATCCCCACAATCAAGATTCCCCATAACAAAACCGCATAAAGAACATAATTTATGCCAATTTCTTTATCGTAGATCGCATTTCCAACTAACTCCCCCAATACAAGAGCTGAAATAAAATCAAAAGGTGTTAATTGGGTGATTTGAGTCTTGCCCAAAACTTTTGTTAACACAAGTAGAGCTATAAATCCTATTAATAATTCGATTGTTAAAGATGAAAAGGTTGTATTCAATGATCTAACCCTGCCTTCTGAAAACTTGTTTATTAAGTAGGGTTCTCTAAGCATTCAATATTATGAGGCTTTTAATAATTCAGTTAGCCATTGATCCATTTGAGAGCAAATTTCGTTTGATACAGCTACAAGTTGACCTACTTCTGTATTTGGATTATTTATTGAACCTGAAAAAACCGTTTTTAATGTACCTTCTTTTGTATACCAAAAGCGAAGTAAATAATCGTTATAAGTCTGTAAATATTTATTTATTATGATTAGTTGATCCTCAATATATATAGATGCCAATATTTCGTCATCGAATAGAAGAAAATTGGGGGTTAATTCAATCTCTTTTTTATGAATACTGTAAGTTTGTTTTTGAACCGCATTCCTTATTTTCAATAATTGCAATTCAATCGTTCGTGATATTTCTTCGTGCCAATCTTTTTCTGTATAGTCAGATTCAGTATGTAATTTTCGGGTATTTTTTACATTTTTGTGTTTAGGTATCATCTTCATGATGAAAAATAGGGTGATGATCTGTACAAGAAATATGGCGAACAGCATGATAGAAATCGATAAAAGCATTGGTAAACCCTCCATTCACACAAGTATCGTATCAAAGATGACCTATAAATGACACAAGTTCTTGCTAGATTAGATTTCTAATATGCCAGCATCTTTTATAAGCTGAAAGTCACCTTATTTTCCCAACATAAAAAATCTTACCTTTTAAGATACTAACTGTACAAAGTTAGAGAGGATGAACGCAGTGTTGATAAGAATTATGCTCTTGGCCATGTGTTTTGTCATTCTTACTGCATGTCAAACGTCTGACCAAAGCTCTCCTCAAGGGCAAAGCATGAAGAAAGAGGTCATTTCTCAACAAGAGGCTGTCCAAGCAGAGAAGACAGTAGAGAGCTTGGAGCAAGTAGAAGAGGCTACAGCGGTGTCATTGGATAAGGATGTGTATATTCATTTATCAGTGACTGGCTTTGATCGTTTCTTTCTAAAAGATATTCGTAAAGAAGCTGAAAAAAGCCTTGAAACAAAAGCTTCGAAAGAGAATATTCACGTCTCTACTGATAAGAAAATCGAATTAGAAATCAAAGAACTTAAGGAAAAATTGAAGGAACAGGGAATGACTAAGGAGCAAATGAAAACTGAATTAGAGAAAATCGACAAAGACATGAAAGGATAGGTGTCTTTTTATGGGTAAAGATTCCAAGTTATCGCCCGCTCAAAAAGCATATCAACAAGTCGCCAGTAAACATGAGACGAAAAGACCTGTAGGAATAAACTGTGTTAAAGCGTTTATTTTCGGTGGGTTAGTGTGCACGTTTGGACAACTTATTCAAAACGGGTATATTCATTACTTTGATTTCACAGAAAAGACTGCTGGGGACCCTACAGTAGCTACGTTGGTCTTTTTAGCAGCTCTACTTACTGGGTTCGGTGTATACGACAGGTTTGGCCAGTTAGCAGGAGCAGGTTCCGCAGTTCCGGTCACTGGTTTTGCTAATTCAATGGCTTCAGCAGCAATCGAACACCGAACAGAAGGTTATGTATTAGGAGTAGGATCAAATATGTTTAAACTTGCCGGTTCAGTCATTGTGTTCGGTGTAGTTGCGGCTTTCTTCGTGGTGTTAATCAAAATGGCGTTCTTTGAGCTATAAAGGAGGAGAATTCATTGCTAGTCGGAAAACGAACATGGATGTTTGAAAAGCGTCCAGTGATTATTAGCTCAGGTGTTATCGGTGGCCCTTTTGAAAAACAGGGAGCATTGGCCAACGATTTTGACCGCTTTTATGACGATTTATGGTGTGGAGAAAAAAGTTATGAGCAAGCACAAAAAAAATTGTTAGAAGATGCATGTCAGGAAGCTTTAAACAAAGCCAATTTGAAGCAAGAGGATATTCAGTTTATCTTTGCAGGCGATTTATTAAACCAAATTACCTCTACTAGTTTTGCTTGTAGATCCTTGTCTATTCCTTATTTCGGCCTGTTCGGTGCTTGTGCAACTTCTATGGAAGCTCTTGCACTGGCAGCCTACGTTGTAAACAGCCAAGGGGCCCAACACGTTCTAACTGGATCGTGCAGTCATAACGCTGCTATCGAAAAAACATTTAGATACCCCACTGAATATGGGTCTCAAAAGCCTCCTACTGCTCAATGGACGGTGACTGCAGCAGGCGTTGGACTTGTAGCCTCTCAAGGTGAAGGCGCTGTTGTTACTTCTGCAACAATTGGAAAAGTGATAGACGAAGGTTTAAAAGACCCTTTTAACATGGGTGCTGCTATGGCGCCAGCAGCTGTAGATACTATAAAAGCGCATTTAACCGATCGAAATCTTTCAACTGATCATTACGATTTAATTTTGACTGGAGATCTAGCAAAGATCGGCAGGCCGATAGCGTTGGAACTATTTCAGCAAAATAAGATTTCCATTCAAGAGGATATCTTTCAGGATGCTGGTTTGTTGATTTATAAACCTGATCAACCAATTCAAGCTGGTGCTAGTGGAGCTGGATGCTCTGCGGCAGTTACGTATGGACATATCTTGAAACGTATCCAAAGTGGTGAATTGAAGAGAGTATTGATTGTCGCTACAGGTGCACTTTTATCCCCACTAACTTTCCAACAAAAAGAATCAATCCCTTGCATAGCACACGCTGTATCTATTGAACATCAAGGAGGGATGTAAAATGATATTTGTTCATGCTTTTATCGTCGGGGGAATTATTTGTGTAATAGGACAAATTCTTTTGGATGTCGCTAAATTAACGCCCGCACACACTATGAGCACATTAGTCGTCGTAGGTGCAATTATGGATGGTTTAGGTCTTTATGAACCTTTAATTGATTTTGCAGGGGCAGGAGCAAGTGTACCAATTACTAGCTTTGGAAATGCTCTTGTTCATGGTGCAGTTACTGAAGCTGGTCAAAGCGGTTGGATAGGAATTTTAACAGGCATATTCCAAGTCACTAGTGCTGGTATCTCATCAGCAATTATTTTCAGCTTTTTAGCTGCTCTTCTTTTCAGACCAAAAGGGTGAGGGAGTCATGTTAAATACGCTACGTGGAAGGGGAGCGAGATCTTTCCTATCAACTTGATAAAGGAGCAAGATTCTCAAGTTTATTTTCAGCGAAGATTAATGGTAAAAAGGAGGACCTTTATATTTGATGTCATTTATTGATATATGAAGGTCGCCTTCCTCATTTACACTGGCGAATAAGACGTTTTTTGATTGACTAACACCCTTTTTCTTTAGTTCTTCATCAAGCCAGTTAATAGACAAATTCAAATGTTTTAATATATTTGGATAGACCTGGCCCTCAATAATAACAGGAAAAGCTAAATTAGAAGAGCGCTTAGCAAGATAGAGATCTTCTAGAGTGACAACAGCATTCTCAGGTTTTTTATAAACTGTCAATTTTCCATTAGCTTCTACAATTGCCAATTTAACAATAGATAGATCGAAAATGTCTTTTTCTCTCAACATTTGAAGGATGTTATCTATAGAATAACGGATTTTCTCGAGGTTAGCGATGATTAATACCCCATTTTCTATTACAACAGTAGGTTCAAAGGTCATCGCATGGCCGAACCACCGTTTCTTTATTAAGAGGTAACTGACAATTCTTTGTAATATAGCAATCATTACAATTGCTACAATCGTATGAATATGATGAATGTTAGGATCGGCAATATCAGCACCTGTTACAGAAGCTAGTGTGATAATGACTAGAAAATCAAATAACGGTAATTGTCCGATTGCTCTTTTACCCATGTACATAGTTACAACGAGTAGTAAAGGAAGAATAGTAAAAATCCTTAAAATGACTTTCGCTAATTCCATCACAATCATGGAGTCGTTCATCTTATCTTCCCCTTCAATTTATATGAATAAAGTTAGTTTTTACAACTAGAGGAAAGATATTCTTCTTATCGTAAAACGAGATGGACATACTTTATTAATCTCTGCATAAATTGACTTATAAGAGATAGGCAAGACAAGCCAACACACGGGTTGATATGATCGGAGGACAGGTATGTATAAGAAATTATTTACCGTGGTAGCGAGCGTTGTAATAGTATTAACTTTGTCAGGCGCATCCGGAGCTAATGAATTTAATCAAAACGTATCAGCTGAAGGCGCTATTCTTATGGAACAAGAAAGCGGACGGATTTTGTACGAAAAGAATTCCCGAACGCAAATGAGAATTGCTAGTATTACAAAGATCATGACAGCCATCTTAGCGATAGAATCTGGAAAGTTAGATGAAACGGTGACAGTTTCCAGTAGAGCTTTCGGTACAGAAGGTTCCTCCATTTATTTAGCTGAAGGAGAGAAAATCCCTTTAAATGACTTGGTGTATGGATTGATGCTCCGTTCCGGAAATGACGCAGCCGTAGCAATTGCTGAACATGTTGGTGGAAGTTTAGAAGGATTTATTTATTTAATGAACGAAAAAGCTAGAGAAATTGGAATGAGTCAAACTGTTTTTTCGAACCCACATGGTTTAGATGATCACGAAGAGCATTATTCAACTGCTTATGATATGGCTTTGCTAACCCAATATGCAATGAAAAACCCTGTTTATCAAGAAGTCTCCGCTACAGAGACTTATCGCTCAGAAACAAAGGAAAATCGTATCCGAGTCTTTAATAATAAAAACCGATTATTAACCCAACTCTATCCTGCATCCACCGGAGGTAAAACAGGTTACACGAAAAGAGCGAAACGAACGCTCGTTTCAACGGCAGAAAAAAATGAAATGGATTTAATTGCCGTCACAATTAATGCCCCGAGTGATTGGTACGACCATATGAATTTGTTTGAATGGGGATTTGAACATTTTCAGTTAAAGACATTAGTGAAAGAAGGAAAGGTGAATAGAGTAGAGGATCCCTATTATAAAGATCGGTTAAAAGCAGAATTTTCATTTCAATACCCAATAACGGAAGAAGACAAGCAAAAGCTTGTGCCAAGAATTGTGGTACCTCAACCTGCCAATCATGAAAGGTGGAAGAGAGAAGGGTATCCTTATCCTATTGGAACGATTCAACTGGAGTTAGACAATGAAATTATTGGTGTTGTTCCTTTAAGCTATATTGAGAAGGATTCACCTCGTGATCCTTTTTATAGAAGGTGGATCAATCAATGGTTTCAAATGAATGGGATTGTCCCCCATGGTTAATCTCATTTGGGCCGGTTTATTTTTTATCGGTTATATATTTGCCGCTTTTCAAGGGAATATGACAGCTGTTAATGAGGCAATCTTCACCGGGGCAAAGGAAGCAGTAGTCATTTGTATTGGTTTGATCAGCGTAGTAACGTTTTGGTTAGGAATGATGCGAATTGCAGAGTTAGCAGGCATATTGAAAAAAATGAGTCAATGGTTGCAACCATTAATTACAAAACTTTTCCCAGACATACCTAAAGGTCATCCAGCCATTGGTTACATTGTGTCTAATATGAGTGCGAATATGTTTGGGCTCGGGAATGCTGCAACACCTATGGGGATCAAAGCAATGAAAGAATTAAAAAAGTTGAACAACGATAAGGACGAAGCCAGTCGTTCAATGGTCACTTTACTTGCAATTAATACAGCTAGCATTACTCTCATTCCTACCACCGTTATTGCTTTGAGGATAGAATATCATTCTATAGCCCCCACAGAAATAGTCATTACAACCATTCTTGCGACAGCTTGTTCAACAATTGGTGCAATTCTCATTGATCGTTTCTTTTATTATAAGAGGATTAGCAAAGGACGTGGTAGCTATTGACTTGGTTATCAACGATCTCAATCTGGATTATTCCATCTTTTATCATGGTCATATTAATAACCGCTACTTGGAAAAGAGTACCCACCTATGAAGCTTTCACTGAAGGGGCTAAAGAGGGTGTACAAATATCCTTTTCCATTATCCCCTATTTAGTTGGCATGCTTGTATCAATCAAAGTTTTTCGTGAGTCAGGGGCATTGGAATTTTTCATTGATTTATTCAGACCATTATTTTCAATGTTTTATATTCCAGTAGAAATAATACCTCTTGCACTTATTAGACCTCTTTCTGGTACTGGAGCATTAGGAATGACAAGCGACCTCATCGCTACTTACGGACCAGATTCTTTTATAGGTCGGCTAGCTTCCACGATGCAGGGAAGCACAGATACAACTTTCTATGTATTAACGGTTTATTTTGGAGCTATTGGCATTAAAAAAATGGGTGATGCTTTGAAAGTCGGTTTATCTGCGGATGTAATCGGTATCATTGCTTCTATTATCATCGTGAGACTGGTATTTTTATAAGAAATCCCCCTTGAAGAGCATACTTTAAGGGGTAAAAGTTGTGTATTCGTGAAAAAAAAGCTAAAATTAACGTTTGAAATCAATTTAGTGTCGACGACAATACAGATAATGATATGATTAGGCTGAGGTGAAAGTAATGGAACGATTACAAAAAGTGATAGCGCAAGCAGGAATAACATCAAGAAGAAAAGCAGAAGGGTTAATTACGAGTGGAAAAGTTTATGTAAATGGAAGTAAAGTAACGGAATTAGGAACGAAAGTAGATCCATCAAACGATGAAGTGGTAGTAGATGGGGTTCCAATTAACAAGGAAGAACCTGTCTATTTTTTGCTGTATAAACCAGCTAGTGTTATTTCAGCAGTATCCGATGAATTCGATAGAAAAGTTGTGACTGATTATATCCCGACCGAACAGCGAATTTATCCAATTGGTCGGTTAGATTATGATACTTCTGGTCTGCTCTTACTTACAAATGACGGTGATTTTGCAAATTTACTGATGCATCCGAAGTATAAAATTAAAAAAACATATATTGCCAAAGTTGAAGGTATGCCGTTACGTGAGAATGTAAAGAAACTTGAACGTGGGATTACCCTTGAAGATGGTAAAACTGCCCCTGCACAAGTGAAAGTAACAAAATCAGATAAGAAAAAGAATACATCGATCGTCGAAATAACGATTCATGAAGGAAAAAACCGTCAAGTCCGCAGAATGTTGGAAGCAATCGGGCACCCTGTACTAAAGCTTAAGAGAGAGCAATATGCTTTCCTTCATTTACGTGGGTTAAATGCTGGTGAGTTTCGAGAATTAAAACCACATGAAGTGAAACAACTCAGAGAATTAGCTGTCACATAATGTTCATAAATTCAATGGATCGTATATATTAACACTATTTAGGTAGTGTTAATATAGAGAGGAAAGACAATCGAATGGGTAATGGGGGAGCAATATGAAACAACGAAGACTCATCATACGGTCGGTTATATTAATAGTGATGCTTGCAGCGATTGGCTATACATTTTATAACCATTTCTCTACTGAGAGAGGTTTAGTAGATCAAGGTGATATCGCTCCTAACTTTGTCTTAGAAGACATGGAAGGCAATCGTTTAGAGCTTGCTGATTTGCAAGGTGAAGGTGTTTATGTGAATTTTTGGGCAACGTACTGTACGTACTGCAGAGATAAAATGGCTTATTTACAAGAGTATTATGAAGAGTATGAACAAGAAGGAGTCAAGATTGTATCGATTAATGTGAACGAGACCACTCTTCAAGTGGAAAGACATCAGCAACGGCAAGGTTTAAGCTATCCTTTATTTATTGATCGGAATATGCTTGTTAGCAATGCTTATGGAGTAAGTAGTCTACCGGCTACATTTCTGATTGATGAGAACGGACAAGTGATAGAGCGACAAATAGGGGCTAAATCAGAAGAACAAGTCCTGGAATCGTTAAACGAACTTATTCCGGGAAGTTAGTGGGGGTTCAACATGGAGAAAGTGAAATGTGAATGCGGTCATTTGAATCCATACGGGACTTATTTATGCGAGTCATGTGGGAAACCGCTTAAAGAAGAAAAAGGCAAAGTTGCCAATATGCGGTACGAAGGTGTAGCAAGACGTTCACAAACGTATAAACAAACGCCAATAGATAAGATATGGAACTTTTTCTCTTCTGTTAAAGTAGGAATTTGGATCATTGTATTGTTGCTTTTAACATCTTCTCTTGGAACATTATTTCCACAAGAAATGTATATCCCGCCTGGTGAAAATCCTACTCTATATTATGAACAGGAATATGGTTTAGCGGGAAAACTTTATTATCAACTTGGCTTTCACAACTTATACAGCTCATGGTGGTACATGCTATTAATCGCTTCTTTGGGTGTCTCACTAGTCATAGCTAGTCTGGACAGAGTCGTTCCTCTATATAGAGCATTGAAAACTCAAAGAGTTACTCGCCATGAAGGTTTTCTAAAGCGACAGAGGATTTTTGGGGAAGCTACTGGAATAACTGACCCGGATAGTGAGATGGCGAAAGCAGAAGAAATCTTGAAAGAGAAACGCTACAATGTTAGAAGAGAAAACGGTAATATCCTTGCTGAAAAAGGGCGTTTCGCAAGATGGGGTCCATATGTAAACCATGTTGGGTTAATCATTTTTCTTATTGGTGGAATGCTAAGGTTTTTTCCGGGTATGTATTTAGACGCGCATGTCTGGGTACGTGAAGGGGAGCAAGAAGTTATTAGCGGAACAAATGGAGAATATTTCTTACGCAACAATGAATTTCTTATAGAGTTATATGATGAGGAAGATGAGAAGTACCGAGAAGCATTACAAAGAACCGGTTCACCTGTCGTAAAAACATACCAAACATCAGCAACATTGTTAAAGAGGTCTAATGAAGGAACAGTAGGCAGTGAAACGGAACTAGAAGAAGTAAAAGATTATGATATTAGAGTGAATGATCCACTTACTTTTGAAGGTTTTTCCTTATACCAAGTAGACTACAAATTGAATGAATTATCTCAATTTACATTCACACTTGAAAACGAATCAGATGAAAATCTGTCAGATGAGATCCAGTTTCAAGTTGATTTAAACGATCCGCAAAAATTGTATGAATTTGATAACGGCTACAGGATTGAAATCATGGAGTACTTTCCTAATTTTGTTTTAGATGATAATCGGGAACCTTCTACATTGAATAGAATCCCGGATAATCCGAGGATCATTTTTGAAGTGTTTCCGCCAGACGTTAATCATGAAGAAGAGTCAGGCGAGATTAGTTTAATTGGCATTCAAGTAAACGAAGCTCTAAATGGGGAAAATGATCATACGATTCGGATGTTGGATGTGGAAATGGTTGATGTCACAGGTTTAACAATCCGAAAAGATCATACGCTTCCGATCATCTCTATAGGTGGTATTATCTTTATGATAGGACTAATACAAGGATCTTATTGGCACCACAGACGTATTTGGATCCAAAATCGTGAAGGAACATTGTTATTGGCTGGCCACGCAAATAAAAATTGGCAAGCACTGAAAAATGATTTTCAGTTGATATCAGATAACACTCATATTCCTTCACCTAAAGACCAAACTGAAAAGGAAGATGAAGGAGTGAGTCAAAATAATGATCCAACTAAGCAGTAATTTCATGTATGCCGCTTTCTTCTTATATCTTGCGGCCACGATTTTTTTTGCTGTATCCATAACAGGAAAAAAATTCAAAAATAAACAAGGAAACGAAGTAAATAAAGCAGGGATGTTTGGTTTTATCAGTGCCTTACTAGCTGTTCTGTCTATGTTGGCTTATTTCACTACTAGGTGGATCGCTGTAGGTTACGCACCTGTGAGTAATATGTTTGAATATACGGTTGCTCTGGGCATGGCTACTTCTATAGGGTTTGTGATTATTTACGCCCTTTACCGTAACAATTATCTTGGCTTATTTACCATGCCGATTGTTATGCTAATTGTTGCTTATGCTTCCATGTTTCCTGGTGAAGTACAACCTTTAATACCAGCTTTGCAATCCCATTGGTTAACGATTCACGTTATTACAACCGTTATAGGCCAAGGAATTTTAGCTATCGGCTTTGTTGGAGGACTCTTGTATTTAATTCGTGTGATTAACTTCAAAGAAAGCTCCAAGAAAGTGAAGGGCGTCGAGTTCATTCTTTTTACATTATTGAGCACAGTAGCCTACGTGGCTATGGGATTCGGTTTTGGTGCGAGTAACTATGAAGCCACATTTGAATATGTGAATGAACAAGGAAACCCAGCAGAAATGATTTATTTATTTCCTCCTTTAATTGGACCTAATGAAGGGGAACTTATTTCTGAACAAGGAATGTCACCGGTCATTGATGCACCTGCCATTATTCAAAGCGCTGATTTGAATACAGTCATTTGGGCAGTGTTAGGGGGAGTAGTATTGTTTTTGCTCCTTAGATTAATACTCCGCCAACCTATTGGAGGAGCTATACAACCTCTACTTAAAAATGTAAATCCTCAAACAGTAGATGAAATCAGTTATAGAGCAATTGCCATAGGATTTCCTGTTTTCACACTAGGTGGATTAATCTTTGCTATGATTTGGGCGCAAATTGCTTGGACGAGATTTTGGGGATGGGACCCTAAAGAAGTATGGGCACTCATTACATTTCTATTTTATGCAGCTTATTTGCATTTACGTTTATCAAAAGGGTGGCACGGAGAAAAAAGTGCTTGGCTTTGCGTGATTGGGTTTGCGCTAATCATGTTCAACTTAATTTTCGTTAATTTAGTGATAGCTGGATTGCATTCATACGCATAATGACAAAGGGTTGTCTCTTTAGTCGATAAATAATCGGCTTAGAGACAGCCCTTTTCAATATGGTGATATGGAATATATTAGGTTATTGAGTTGAGTGGCCATGTTAGCTAATGCTGCATACCCTATTCCCTTTTTTTTAGCCATTCTGCCTCTAAGGATTCCTTTCTTCACAGTATGTGTTGTATTGCAAAAGTACCTACCGTGAAAGACTATACACTCTATTCTAGTAACATGTTACAATAAGTGTGGAAAAACGTATTTACATTAAAATCTCTGTTAGGAGTTTATGATGAATGGAGAATTGAACGATGTCACTCTGGAATATCAGCATCGAACTTTAACACAGCGAAATGAAAGGTCAAAAGTTATTAATTTGAAAGAGTCTTAAGGGGGAAAAGGCCATGTCGGATGAGGCAAAAATTTTAGTAGTAGATGATGAGGAAAGAATTAGACGATTATTGAAAATGTATTTAGAGAGAGAAAAATATGATGTAGATGACGCTGAAAATGGGGAAAAGGCACTTAAGATGGCTTTGGAAGAAGATTACGATTTAATTGTTTTAGACCTTATGATGCCAGGTATTGATGGAATTGAAGTCTGTGAGGAAATTCGCAAACACAAAGCCACGCCAATTATCATGCTTACTGCTAAAGGGGAAGAAGCGAACCGAGTTCAGGGGTTCGAGGCGGGAACAGATGACTATATCGTTAAACCATTTAGTCCAAGAGAAGTGGTCCTTCGTGTAAAAGCGTTACTGAGAAGATCTTCTTCGACTAAGTTTCTGCAGACTGAAACGACAACGAAAGATGTACTAGTCTTTCCATACTTAACAATTGATAATGATGCTCATCGGGTCACTGCTGATGGGAAGCTTATTAATTTAACTCCTAAAGAATATGAGTTACTACATTATCTTGCTCAAGCTCCCGATAAAGTTTTTGCAAGAGAGCAATTGTTAAAAGATGTTTGGAATTATGAATTTTTTGGAGACCTTAGGACGGTCGATACTCATATTAAACGACTTCGTGAAAAGTTGAATAAAGTAACTCCAGAAGCAGCAAATATGATATCTACTGTTTGGGGAGTCGGATATAAATTTGAGGCTGTGAAAGAATAATGATGTTTTGGCGAAGTGTCGTAGGCAAATTATGGTTTACGATTCTCCTCCTCGTTTCAGTTGTACTGCTTATCCTAACGGTTCTATTGTTACAATATTTCGAGAGGTTTCATACAGACCATGCTGAGAGCGAATTATTGAACCATGCCAACCTGATTGTGTCTTTGTTAGAAGATGAGGAAACGGACGATCAGGCGGCACTAGCTATAAGTGGAATGATTTCAGAGACCTACTCAACAAAAGCGTTAATTCTTCTAGATGAAGAAGAATATTGGTACACATCTGATGAGAACTTAGATGATATTCCTTTATCCGTTTTTTATGAAGATCCACAATTATCTCAAGTTATTCAGGCAGGAGAGACCGTCGTCACTCAAGGAAATTACACCTTTCCTATTAGTGGAGAACAGATAAGCGAAGAGGTTATGATTGCAGGGCTTCCTGTTGTATTTGCAACTGGAGAAGAAGGATCTTTATTTCTATACCAATCCCATGACGTGGTTGAAGAAGCATCTAACCAAACAAAAAACATCATTTATTTATCAGCAGGAATTGCGATTATTTTAACAACCGTATTCGCTTTCTTTCTTACTACTCGGATCACTGCGCCTTTGAGAAAAATGAGAAAAGCTTCGTTAGAAGTAGCAAAGGGTAACTTTGATACAAAAGTGCCTATCTTAACAAATGACGAGATTGGTCTGTTAGGTATTGCCTTTAATCGTATGGCTCGTGCGTTAAATACAAACTTGAATGCTTTAAATCAAGAGAAAGAACAGCTATCACGAATTTTAAGTTCGATGGCCGATGGGGTTATCACACTTGACCGAGACGGTTCGGTGATGGTAACAAATCCGCCTGCTAATGAATTTATTGGTGCATGGCTTTATGAACAGGGTTATGAAGCAGAAGAATCTGGGCAATTACCTGAAAAGCTTCAATCCCTTTTTGAACAAGTGGTTACAGAAGAAAGAGAGCAAATGGGTGAGGTAGATGTCCAAGGGAGAAGTTGGGTAATTTTGATGACCCCCCTTTATGATCAAGACCACGTTCGGGGGGCTGTAGCCGTTCTCAGAGATATGACAGAAGAGAGGCTGCATGATAAGTTACGGAAAGATTTTATTGCAAATGTCTCTCATGAATTACGTACGCCTATTTCTATGCTTCAGGGATATAGTGAAGCCATTGTTGATGATATTGCAGGCAGTGAAGAAGAAAAGAAAGAACTGGCTCAAATTATCCACGACGAATCTTTACGAATGGGCAGGCTGGTAAATGAATTACTGGATTTAGCAAGAATGGAAGCAGGCCATATTCAATTGAATATAGAAGCTTTGGAAATTGAAGAGTTTTCTAATCGGATTGTTCGTAAGTTTCAAGGTGTTGCTAAAGAACATGATGTGAATCTCATAGGAGATATTGCCTCGGTCGGCCAATCTGTTTATGCCGATCAAGATCGGGTAGAACAAATTTTAACAAACTTGATTGACAATGCCATCCGACATACTCCAGATGGCGGGGTTGTGACACTTCGTCTAGCGTCTTATCATAATGGCGTGAAATTAGAGGTAGAAGATACAGGAGCTGGGATTCCTGAAGAAGATTTGCCTTTTGTATTTGAGCGGTTCTATAAAGCAGACAAGGCAAGAACAAGAGGAAGGGCAGGGACTGGACTAGGTCTAGCCATTGTGAAGAATATTGTCGATGCTCACCGTGGGAAAGTATCTGCCCATAGCAGAATGAATGAAGGAACGACATTTTCAGTGTTTTTGCCTTATGGAGAGCCTCCAGAAGAATAAAAAAACAAAGAAAAATCTTGTTCCACAAGTAACAAAGCAGCCCAAATAAACGGTGCTGCTTTGTTCTTGTTTAGAGATAGTAATAGGAGCACATCGAGAAAAACTCGCTGGATGAGTGAGGTATCTAATCTAGCAGACATTTCATTTGCAAGGAAGTTTATACCTAGAACATGCTAAGAATTAAGGCTTATCTTTGTATATCTCTCGCATTACGTGAGCAAGTTCTGGAACAATCAACTGTTCCATTGCTAGCTTCACCGCGCCACTGGATCCAGGTGTAGAGAAAATAGCTGTATAACCACGAACCCCAGCAACAGCTCTGCTTAACATTGCTGCAGAACCAATGTCTCTATCGAAACTTAAATACCGAAATAGTTCACCAAAACCAGGAAGTTCTTTATCAAGCATTTGCGATACAGCTTCGTATGTAGTATCTCTAAAGGTAATTCCTGTGCCACCATTTATGAGTAAAACTTCAATCTCATTAGAGTGATCAGCGTAACGTATACATTGTTGTATATCAGTTAAACTATCTTGAACTATTTTATGCTCTACCACACGATAATTTGTATCTTCTAGTAGATCTTTCATTAACTGACCACTTTTATCGGTTTCAAGGGTCCGGGTGTCTGAGACAGTTAGAATCATACAAGCTACTTGATCAGGTGCTTCATGCTTATGTTCATTTACACTCATTGTTATCCCTCCGTTTCTTCTACTATTATTATTCTACTAATTATTGTTTAGTTAAACAAATCAATTAGAAACAAAGCAGCATAAGATGATATTATTATCTAAAGTTTGTATAATAAATGAGAAACTTAAGAATATTTTCGGTTGATTCAAAAAGGAGGTTCAAATGAAAATATACACAAAGAATGGCGATCAAGGAGACACCCAACTGATTGGTAAGAAAGTAAAGAAAACTCATGATAGGGTAGAGGCATATGGGACGGTAGATGAATTAAACAGCTCTATAGGACTAGCCATGACCTTCCTACACAAGAGTAATCATGAAGATATGTTGAAAGATCTAACAAGGATCCAGCATGAACTGTTTGATTTAGGAGGGGATTTAGCCAATGTCTCAAAGAAACAAGACTGGGCGGTCAAAAAAGAATATATTGATGTGTTAGAGAAAAGAATCGATAATTATTGGGAAGAAGCACCTCCGATTCACACATTCATTTTACCAGGTGGAGAACAGGGGGCAGCTCAACTTCACGTTTGCAGGACCATTGCAAGAAGAGCGGAGCGACTTGTAGTAAAAATAACTGACCAAGAAGAAACACCTCCTCATGCTATAGCCTACTTAAATCGGTTGTCTGATTATTTTTTCGCCGCAGCTAGAGCAGTGAATGCCAGAGCTGGAACAGAAGATATTTTATATGAAAGAGGGAAAGATGTGTTTAAATGATCGGTTGATGAGAGATTGAATAAAGCTTCAAAAGCCTTTTAAAAAATCTGTATTAAGCCAAAGGCACCCCGAATCATTTTCGGGGTGCCTTCGTTGTTAATTCTTATTAAATAAGAATTTCAATATCTGCCTCTTCACGAAGCTGTTCCACGTATTTCTGTTCTTTCACTTCTTCTTCTAATTCATCTTCCATATCTTCAAATTCGCCTATTTCAGGGTTTTGCATGGCCATTTGATCATATCTTTCACGAACTTCTTCTTCTGATACAGACAATTCATCTTCGTCTACATGGTTTAGAGTTAGGAGTTCTTCAATTTTCATGGATTCTGTATAGAATTCACGAATATCTTCTTCGATTTCTTCCATCGAAGTATTTTCTGCTTCAAGAATTTCTTCAAGTTGTTCTTCATCTTCAAATTGAGCTTTAATTTGTTCCAATTCTGCGTCTACAGCTTCTTCAATTTCTTCTTCATCTACATTGATGTCCAACTCATCAGCCTTTTGAGTCAAAACTTCTTGGTTGATTAAATTATCAAGCACTTGTTGTTGCATTTGCATAAGAATTTCCGCTGTTTCTTCATCTTCCATTTCTCCGCCTGACTGAGCAATCATTTGTTCAAATTGAGCCATTTGAGCTTGCATGTCAGCCATAACAATTTCTTCGCCATTTACTGTAGCAATTGTTTCATCAGGATCACTTTCCATGTCTTGCTCGCCATTCATGGCAATGTTCTCATTTGAGTCTGTTTCAGTATTATTGTCAGTTTCTGTATCGTCATTGTTAACTGAGTTTTCTTGGTTGACTGCCCCTTCTTCATTGTTGGAATTTCCATTTTCGTTGTTATCGTCTCCACATGCAGCAAGTACTAGTGCTGCTGATAACGGTAGAGCAAGAAGTGCTTTTCGATTAAATCTCTTCATAAGTTAAATCAACCTTTCTATGTCTGTGTTCACTATGTGCATAAGTACAACTTTATCACAAATGAGTGATGAATTACAATTTATTAATTCTATTAAAGTGTGGCTAAAGTACTAATCTTTCATTAGGATCTATACTCGTGTACAAACGAAAGAGACTGACTTGTGTTAAGGAAGATAAGTCAGTCTCTTACAGCCTTGTCTTTATGTTATAACTCTATACTTGATACAGAAACAATTTCATCGATTTTAGCAAAGGCTTCAAGAACATGTTGATCACATTCTTTATCAGTGGAAAGAAGCATAATTGCTTTGCCACCTTCTTGTCTTCTTCCGACCTGCATGGTTGCAATGTTTACATCGTGTGCTCCTAACAGTTGCCCGACCTTACCAATAACCCCTGGTCTATCATTGTGCTGAACATACAATGTGTGTTTAGCTGGTTGGAAATCAAAAGTGAATCCATTTATTTGCACAATCCGAGGACCGATTTCCTGGCTAAACGTTCCGTAAATGTCAATCGAGTTATTTTCACCTTGTATGGTTGTCTTTACGAAATTAGAATAGCCTCGTGATTCACTTTCATGCTTCTCAACTACTAGTACGTCTCTTTCTTTTGCAATCCATGATGCATTAACTTCATTCACGTAACCATCGATGCGATGTCTGAAGAAGCCAGCTAAGTAACTTCGGTTAAACAAACCAGTTTCTTGATGAGAGATTTCACCAGCATAGCTGATCTCGATTTGTTTCACAGGTTCTCTGAAAAGTTGCGATGCCATTTCTCCTAAGGTTTTCGTTAATTGAGTCACTGGAGAAAATTTCTCGAACATCTCGCCTTCAAGATAAGGTAAGTTTAGTGCATGTGGAGCGGGTTTCCCTTCTAAGTAACCTAATACTTCAATAGCAACTTGCTCTGCGACGTTTTTTTGAGCTTCTGATGTTGAGGCCGCGATATGAGGAGTTGTAATGACTTGGTCCAATGTCGTCAAAGGATGGTTTTTTGCCGGTTCATCTTCAAATACATCGATCGCTGCACCTCTCACATGGCCACTTTTTATCGAATCATATAAAGCGACTTCATCAATAATCCCACCACGAGCGCAATTTAAAAGGTAAACACCCTGTTTTGTTTTTTGAAGGGTTTCCCGATTTAATAATCCTTTTGTTTCTTTCGTTAAAGGAGTATGAACAGTAATAAAGTCACTTTTTTCTAATAACTCATTAAAGTCTGCAAGAGTAACGTGGTTTTTTTCTGCGCGTGTTTTCGTTAAAAAGGGATCAAAGGCTACAACATTCATCCGAAAGGCACGTGCTCGTGAAGCAAGTTCAGCTCCAATCCTTCCAAACCCTATAATTCCTAGTGTTTTACCAAAGAGTTCTGCACCTTGATAAGCTTTTCGATCCCAGCGTCCTTCTTTCATGGATTGGTTCGCTTGAGGAATATTTCTTACGACAGAAGCTAACATGGCAAAGGTATGCTCTGCCGTAGAGATGGTATTTCCATCCGGAGCGTTAATGACGACAACCCCATGCGAAGTAGCTGCGTCCATATCAACATTATCAACACCAACACCCGCTCGGCCAATAATCTTAAGGCGAGTCATCTTCTCTAGTAAATCTCTTGTAACCGTCGTTGCACTGCGAATAAGGAGGGCATCGACTTCGTCTAGAGGAACTTTAGTTTCTAAAACAGACTCAAACACTACGTTCACTAATGAACTTTCTAATACAGGCTTAAGACCACTTTTATCCATCGCATCTGACACGAGAACCGTAAAAGTCTCTTTTTTTGTTTTTACAGGCTGTTGTACTTGTACCATAAGTCATCTCCTACTTTTAGTTTTTTAATTATTCAATATTAACACGAAATTCAGTTATTTATCTACTGGTTTATTGCATTAAATTGATAAAGTGTTATCTGGCATAATCACTTTAGTAATAATATATGCTAGTAAAGGGAAATACACCGTTCCAGTTTGTTTTTTTATTACGAGACCAGTCGTACCTCTTATTGAAACTTTCTAGGATTATGGGTACAATTTATGTAAGTGAAGGTATGGTTCAACCATAATTATTACATAACAATGAATTGTAGCAACTTCACAACTCGTTAGCCTAAAATGACGGTTAGAGATCAGAAAGGAGAGAACGGGTGTGATTAAACAAGTACGAACTAAAAAAATATATGAAATCGTTGCAGAACAATTAACTGAAATGATCAAGAATGGTGAGTTTAACGCCGGTGATCGCTTACCTTCTGTACAACAGCTTGCTGCTGATTTTGATGTCGGGCGATCAGCAATTAGAGAAGCTTTAAGTGCCTTGAAAGCTATGGGATTCATCGAAATACGTCAAGGTGAAGGGACGTTTGTTAAGAAAACAGACTTGGATTTAACTATTAAGATGATCCCATCTGTTTTAGTTAAACAAGATTTACAAGAGCTCTTCGAAGTGAGGAAATTGAATGAAACTGGCGCAGCCTTCCTAGCAGCATTAAATCGCTCGGAGAAGGATTTAGCAGAACTTGAGCGTATATTAGCAGAAATGAAGCGCACTGAAGGTGATGGTGAACTAGGAGAAAAAGCGGATATTGATTTTCACATGGCTATTGTTAGTGCAACTCAAAACGATATGTTGTACCGTCTCATGACAACGGTTTCCGATACAATGAAAGAATCCATGAAAGAGGCTCGTCAATTATTCATTTATACAAATCCACAGAAAATGGATCAACTTTATCACGAACATTATAAAATATATACTTTAATCAAAAATCAAGATGCTGATGCTTCGTATCAAGCGATGAAAGATCATATTGTTGGAGTTGAAAAGGAGTTGTTCAAGGAATAGTTCAAGAAAGGTATTAGTGTGAAAGGAAGGAGGAAGAGTTATTAATCAGTGGATTCAGTATTTACAAGACTCTCCTTTATTTGAAGGTTTAACAGAAGCAGAGTTAATGCCAGTGTTAAATATGAGTAAGGTTCAATATTTAAAAGATAAAGACAGGTTATTCTGGGAAGGCGACGAAAAAAAATCATTTTATGTGCTAGGAAAAGGAACAATATTAATAAGTAAGTTAACAGAAAATGGAGATGAAAGTCTCATTAACGTTCTAGGTGAAGGCGAAATTTTCCCGCACACAGGTTTTTTTCAAAAGTTTCCTTATCCTGGTACAGCTACAGCCAAAAAAGAAGTAGTCGTATTGGCTATTCCGATTGAAGGATTTGAAGCCTTTTTCAGAGAAAAACCCGACTTAGCTTTTAAAATTATTCAAGTAATGGACGGGAAAATTGTTTATTTACAAAAAAAATTAAACGAAGTATTATCACTTAATGTTGAGTCCCGTCTTAAATCTACCTTTTCGTATTTGAAAGATGTTCAAGGTCAAGTGATTCAACTGACTCATCAGGAGCTTGGAAACATTATTGGTGCTTCAAGAGAGACGGTAAGTCGACAGTTGAAGAAGTGGGAACACGATGGGATCGTTGATGTAAAAAAAGACAGAATCATTATTCAGGAAGAAGAATATTTTAAAGAACAGCCATAATGAAGTAGGAAAAAACCACCGAGTAATCGGTGGTTTTCAAGTTAAGTACTATTCAAATTTCAATGAATCTCCATCAAATGGCTCATCAGCAATTTTAATAGAGTCTGTTGGACAACCGTCTAAAGCGTCCTCCATATCTTCATGAAGCTCTTCAGGAACTTCTTTTGTACCTTGGTTATCATCTAAAATTACCCATGCGATACCATCGTCATCGTAATCATAAATGTCTGGAGCAGCTGCTCCGCATGCACCACAAGCAATGCAAGTGTCTTTGTCTACAATTGTGTACTTTGCCATAAAAAAAACCTCCCAATGAAATATAATATGGAAACCCTTTAGGATTCTCTATCTCTATATAAAGGGCATAATCTCAAGAACATCTTCAAAGTGAAGGGTGTTCTTTCTAATTTCATTGTAAAGGTTCTCACAATACATTTCAATAGTTAAAATAATTGAGAATGCTTATCTTAAAAGGGATTCACTTGGATTGATTCCTTGTTATCACTTATAATATTACGGAGACACACATAAAGGAGATCACCTATGAACAGCCTTCATTACGTCATATTGTTTTCAGTTTCTAAGATGCAAGGTGAACGAACAATGAATGGAATCATTCATATATTAAGAGGTAAGAGATCCGCTCAAACCATTCAAGACATCTCGTTGTATAGTTGTGAACAATGGGCAGCACTATTAAAAAATATACCCATTTTAGAAGTGAATCGTGTCATCCACACTCTCTTCAAAGTAAGAACACTTGAAGAGAATCGTTCAGGTGGAGTGGAGTTAACCGATGAAGGAAAGAGAAAATTAGATTATTTGTCAAAAAAATATCAAATTCCAAACTCCTACGAAGGTTTAAAGTACGACTGGACCAATGTAACGCCTTTTTTTTGGGAGCAATTAGCTTTACTTATCCAGACCATTTCTTATTTGAATGAAAGGGAATCTACTTTTATCCCTGTTAGCTATAGCAAAGATGTTCAGCGAGCAGTGAGAGATATTTTGAGTGCTAATAAGAATTATCAGAATTTGGGTAGCCAGTTATACGCTGAATTAGAGAAGATACTCAATGATAGGTCTGATCAAGAGGCAGCAGTGTTCGTCAATAAATTAACGTCATTTCAACGAGTCGGTCGAACCTTTGAACAATTATCATCAACTTTCCATGACGATCCATTGTATACATCTATTGTTTTTCGCTCAATTATTCACCAGATGATTAGCCATTCCCAATGCCATCCTGTTGATTTCCCGGTTTTGGCGTCTCTCCTTACAAAATCAGAGGAGGACACCATGATTACAAAAACAGCAGCAGTGACAAAAACATTCATTGAAAAAGGTTTTTCATTGAATGAAATAGCAGAGCGAAGAAACTTAAAAGCGAGTACCATTGAAGATCATATGGTGGAATTGGCAATCCACGATCCTTATTTTAGTATTGACTCTTTTCTTTCTAGTCAGGAATTTACAGAAATAAGGGAGTGGGCAGACAAGTTAAACACTCGTAAAATGAAATTAATTAAAGATAAAGTTGGAGATAAATATTCTTATTTTCAGATTCGTCTGGCGATCTCTTCTAGAAAAGGTGTGCATTAATCATGACTAATTCTTTACTGCAATCATTGGAACAACAGTTTGGATTTCATGCATTCCGAGAAGGACAGGAAGAAATTATTCAATCTGTCATTCAGGGAACTGATGTGATAGCCATTCTCCCAACAGGCCGAGGGAAGACTTTATGTTACCATCTTCCGGCCAAACTATTAGATGGACTAACAATTGTGGTTTCTCCACTTGTATCATTAATGGAAGATCAAGTAACCCAAATGAGAGCTTCTGGTGATAAGAGAGTGGCCCATTTAAGTAGCTTAATTAATGATACTGAAAAGAAAAAAGTTCTTGCTAACCTTCACTCTTATCATTTGATTTTTTTGTCACCTGAAATGCTTTCTTTACCTTTCATTCAACGAACTCTATCAAAGGTAAAGGTAGATTTATTCGTTGTTGACGAGGCTCATTGCATTTCTCAATGGGGGCATGAATTTCGTACGGATTATTTACGCTTAAAAGGAGTAAGAAAACAGCTGGGGAATCCTCCTTGTTTAGCTTTAACCGCTACCGCGACGAAAGAAGTGGAAAAAGATATTTGTGTTCACCTAGGATTGAAGAAGGAAGTAGTTGTTCGTTTTCCTGTCAATAGAGAGAATATTTTTATGGCGGTTGAATCAATGGAAAGTATTCGAGAGAAAGAAGAATATTTTATAAATAAAATACATTCGGTTCAGTGGCCGGCCATCGTATATACAGGAACCAGGCAACGGGCAATGAATTATGCAGCGCTTTTATCAAGGTCCGGAATTGAGAAAGTAGCCTTTTATCATGGAGGGATGACGAAAGAAGACCGCATTTTGGTTCAGCAACAGTTTATTCGGGACGAAATTGACATTATCTGTTGTACAAACGCGTTTGGAATGGGAATTAACAAATCAAACATAAGGTCAGTTATTCATCTGCACCTCCCTTCTACTATTGAGCAATATGTGCAAGAGATAGGTCGTGCTGGAAGAGACGGTAAACAGAGTCTCGCACTTCTTATTTATTGTGATGAAGACTTATTCTTACCTCTTTCTTTTATAGAAACTGAGTTTCCTGACGACGATTTCCTTAAGCAATTAATGACAGACGAATCCATAGATGGAAAAAAAGTCGCCGATTTAAAACAACATTTTCCATTAAATGAAACTCAATGGAGAATGGTAACCTTTTACTTGGAAAAGGAGAACGTCGTTCAAAATGGTGAATTTCAGTTTGGTACTAGGAGAAAAGAAGTACTAAACGAAATGATTAGCAACTTTGATCAGAGAAGAAAAGAAAAAATATATCAGTTAGATTGCCTAAAACGTTTCGTTCAAACTGATACTTGTTACCGAAAGAACGTAACAGTATATTTCAATGATGCAATGGCTGAACGTCCTGAATGGTGTTGTTCTTCTTGTCAATCTACAGGTCAATACATTACCTGGGCAGAGAAGAACATTGATTCTATACATCGCTCCCTTAAAAATAAGGAAGAAAAATACGATTGGAAAGACACCTTAAAAAAGATACTTATAAGCAAGAATGGAGACGTCTAGGGTGAGTAGACAAGGAGATCTAATTAAAGAATTATCTGATAAAGAGTTGCTCCTGAATCTATATATGACTCAACTGATCATTCTAGCTGTCGCTTTGCTCATCGGTTTATTGACAGGGAATATTTTTCAGCCTTTTACTTA
The DNA here is from genome assembly GCF_003226325.1 of Salipaludibacillus keqinensis. Lineage (GTDB taxonomy): Bacteria > Bacillota > Bacilli > Bacillales > Salisediminibacteriaceae > Salipaludibacillus > Salipaludibacillus keqinensis. The sequence goes on from NZ_PDOD01000001.1 coordinate 536,872, forward strand.
TATTACTTTTAGAGTTGACCACCTTTTCATCGGCCTAGCTTTTGGAGTAGGGGTAGTTTTAATGGAATGGTTGTTACACATCTTTGTTCCGAAAAAGTGGTTTAACGATGGTGGAATCAATGAGCGGATATTTTCAAACAGACATCCGATTCATATTGCCTTTTTATCATTCGTAGTCGCTATTTGTGAGGAAATATTGTTTCGTGGCGTTTTACAGTCACAGTACGGTATTTGGATTGCCTCATTGTTGTTTGCTTTGATTCATTTTCGTTATTTATCCAATCTTTTTTTATTCTTCTTAGCGATAGGATTAAGCTTTTCATTAGGATGGTTATTCATATTGACTGAAAATTTATTAACCGTTATTGTGGCTCATTTTATCATCGATTTTCTGTTGGGATTACTCATTCGGTTTCAAAAGATAAATGAGGTTCGTTAATAAATGATGCTGTAAAGTTAAGAGAAAATTTGTTCATTAAGATGGACGATTCTTCCTTGGAAAAGAGCATCTATTTTCCTAATAACAGGTTAAATGGATAAATAAATAGCTATTCAATGATTATTTTCAGGAAAGAGGAAATAAAAGTATTTCGATTAGGGGAGATAAATGGTAAATTAGATAATATCCGTAAACTAATCATGATGGTTAGCGAGAAAACGAAGAGGTGATTCCATTGTCACAGCGATTAAATACCAATACAGATGATGAGAAACAATGGGCCGATGAAATAGAGCATGATGAATATTCAAACGGTTTACAAAGTCTTCCCCCTAGAAAAGAAGGACACAAAAAATTCTCAAATACAAAATCCAGACAAGATAAAAGAAAACGAAAACGACGTATAAGGTTTCCATTAGTCAGAGTATGGCTTATTCTTTTTTTGTTATTAGTAACACTTATGACAACATATCCGCTTTGGGGATAAACATGAATCGTTATCCTAAAATTCCCACCCTGTGCATATGCTCTTAACAGGGAGGTGGACAAGAGTGGAAGGAAAAGAAAAGGCAAGTGCGGAGAGTGTGGAATCGTATTTAATACATGCGATCATAAAAGCTAAAACGAAAGAAGTAAAAGCAGAAAAAAGGTTATTTAGAGCAGGCCTATATATGTTAGGCATCATAGCAATATTTTCATTATATTTATCTTTTAATTGGAAAGTATTAACGGAATCTTCTTCTTTTTTGGCCGGCATTGCAACGGATCCAATTGTCCTTTTATTCATGTTACTAACAGGTCTAGTCTACGTTCATTTGCATAACATGAAATTTAAGTACGAGAAAGCCGAAAGTGATTATGATAAATTAAAAGAAGATATGATTGAACGAGCTTCAGAGATATGGTCAGATTCCAATAGATGGAAAGACCGACCCGAAATATTACGGGATCTAAAAGAGAAATATAATATTAATTTATACCATAAATAAATCGAGGTCATATTCATGACCTCGATTGTTTATTTTCCAAAGAAAACGACTTTACTTCTCTCAAACTTTCTACCGCTGACAAACGCATGATTATAATCCCACTGCTGTAAAAAACCGAAAGCTACCGTTTCACATTGATTAGGACAGAAAACCTCAATTGGTAAACCAAACTTATTAAATTTAAGGAAATCTTCATCAGTGACGAGAAACTGTTTTTTACTTTTAATAACCCCCAACAGATCCTTCACCTCCAATAGACAGAATATTCTGATATGTTAATTATATATGATCTAGCTTGTCCTTTTCAATAAAAGATTGAAGACGATTTAAGAAAGTTATATCAACGTATTCAGACAAAAACATATACTGTTGTATTGAATATATTAATGAGGTGAGGACGTTGAGTATCAACGGAAATATTCAGTTAGATCCTATATTAACAGTGGTTTTGCTGGTGATCATTCTTTCATTTGTTTTTGGAATAGGGTCAAGTGAGGTTAGTAGTGATGATTCTTTAGAAACTTTCATTATTTCTGGTTAAAAAAGTGGGTCGAAGTAAGGTGTGGTTAAATTGAAAAATGGAAAGAAAGGGATGAATGCAGGAGACCAACAGCAAAACAATAAGCATGGAAACAACCAATCATTAACACCCCAACAATTGGCAGTCATTGTTGCCCTTTTAACAAAAGTATTAAAGGTAAGAGCGGTGGTGTTGGATGTAGAACAAAATGTAGAAGTAATATTACAAGGGAATCTTAAAAGTAAAGAGATAAATAAACTATTGTGCCAATTAAATCACGTTCCTGTAGAAAAATGGCTATCTATGCTCCAAAAATTCAATGATGAATAAAATACCTGTTACTATCGCTCGAAAGATGAATCGTTGTCTTGTAGAAGATAGATAACAGGTTATTTATATTTAGAACTTTTTATGAAAGTATTAGCACAAATATTGAGAGCGTTTTCAATATTGAATTATAATAAAGATGTCAGAAGGCAGGGTAATGTGTAATCGGATTTGCTCGTATTAACTGGGGCATTCATAACGAAGACATATATATCATCGAAGGAGACTTCACTTAATGCAAGCATTCAAGTATTGGTTGATAAGAAATAACATCTGATAGCTGTGAATTAGGCATCTATAAAAGAAGGAATTCCATATAATTAAAGCGCTTTCTTCTACAAAATCTAAAAAGATGGTAAAATAATATTTGTGTGAAAATGAAGCAGAGGGAGTGGATTGGATGGATCAGAAAGTCAAGTCAGACATTGACATTGCTCAAGCGGCCGAAATGATCAAAATGAAAGATATGGTAGAGAAACTTCAACTTCATGAGGAAGAGTGGGAACCATATGGGCACTATAAAGCCAAAATTTCTTTATCCGTGCTTGAACGACTTAAGAATCAGAAAGAGGGAAAAGTGATTCTTGTCACAGCGATTAATCCAACTCCGGCAGGAGAGGGGAAATCAACAGTTACTGTGGGGCTTGGACAGGCATTGAATAAAATCAATAAAAAAGCAATGATAGCCCTACGAGAGCCTTCTTTAGGTCCAACGATGGGATTGAAAGGTGGGGCTGCAGGAGGTGGCTATTCTCAAGTAGTACCTATGGAAGATATTAATCTTCATTTTACTGGAGACATCCATGCAATAACTACGGCACATAATGCATTAGCCGCCATGCTAGATAATCATGTTCATCGAGGCAATGAACTTAAAGTAGACGTTAGGCGAGTAACTTGGAAACGGGTATTGGATATGAATGACCGAGCGCTCCGTCAGGTAGTTGTGGGATTAGGTGGACCGTTACAAGGAGTTCCTCGTGAGTCAGGCTTCGACATCACTGTCGCATCAGAGATTATGGCGATTTTATGTTTAGCAACAAGCCTGAAAGATCTTAAAGCACGTTTAGCGAAAATGGTTGTTGCTTACACAGCTGATGAAGAACCTATTACCGCTAAAGATCTAAAAGCAGAAGGTGCTCTAACTTTATTGCTTAAAGAAGCAATAAAGCCAAATTTAGTTCAGACGTTAGAGAATACCCCAGCCATTATCCATGGCGGTCCATTTGCAAATATAGCACATGGTTGTAATAGTGTTATTGCTACAAAAATGGCTTCAAAGTTAGCTGACTTTGTTGTTACCGAAGCAGGTTTTGGTGCTGATTTAGGGGCTGAAAAGTTCCTAGATATAAAGACAAGAGCAGGGAATATTGATCCTAGTTTAGTCGTCATTGTTGCCACGATCAGAGCTCTTAAAATGCACGGCGGTGTTCCTAAAGATCAGCTGAAAGAAGAGAACGTGGAAGCGATGAAAAATGGACTGGCTAATTTAGAAAAACATGTAGAAACGATCCGAAACTTCGGATTACCACATGTTGTAGCAATTAACCGTTTTATTCACGATTCTGAAGAAGAAATTACCACACTCACGTCTTGGTGCGAACAGAAAGGAATAAACGTAGAACTTGCTGATGTCTGGGCTCAAGGAGGACAAGGGGGTAAAGCTTTAGCCGAACGAGTTATTCATGAAATAGACCATGGGGAAAGAAACTTTCAATATACGTATGAAATAGATTCGTCTATCGAAGAGAAAATAAATAGAATTGCAAAGAACATCTATGGAGCTAAAGGAGTAGATTTTTCACCTCAAGCGAAGAAACAAATGGCCATATTTGAAAAGAATGGTTGGGGGGATTTCCCAGTATGTATGGCTAAAACACAATATTCATTAACAGATGATCCTACTCGATTAGGACGACCAGAAGATTTTACTATTACAGTTAGAGAGTTAAAGCCTTCAGTTGGAGCGGGTTTCATTGTTGCATTGACGGGTAATGTGATGACTATGCCCGGGCTCCCTAAAGAACCGGCAGCTATGAAGATGGATGTAGATGAAAATGGTAAAGCATTAGGGTTATTTTAATTAATTTGAAAGACCCAAATCAAAGATAATTTATGACTATACAGGGGGATTATCTCCCTGTTTCTTTATTGTCATTTTAGAAATAATTAGTTATACTGAACGATACTATTTCCTAGTATAAAGTTGGAACAATTCGAAGGAGAAACATATGTCCACTTTAATGTTATTGCTATTATTGCTGACTTTAGGATGCCTGATAGGGGTACTTCTTATAAATATTATGAGTCGTGAAGCAAAAGAACTTGTTGTGAAAGAAGAGACCATAAACCTCCCAATCGAGATAGATAAAAAAATGTTGTTATTTATTTCAGATATACATAAAAGAAAAATTAGCCAGTCGTTGCTGGATCAACTCCCTGCGATTGATTATGTCATTATTGGTGGAGACATTTGTGAGAAAGGAGTGAACCCGACTTTCCTCGAAGCAAATTTAGCCACTCTATCGTCATTGGGTAAAACGTTTTTTGTATGGGGAAATAATGACTATGAGTTCGGGGAAACTGAATTAAATGAATATTTAATGAAACACGGGATCATTTCATTAAATAACGAAGCTAAGATCATAGGAGTAGGGGCTAAAAGCTGGTCTATCGTTGGAGTAGAAGATTTAAGTTATGAACGTGCCAATGTTGATAAAGCTCTTGTGAATGCTCAAGGGCCTGTGATATTTGTTAGTCATAACCCTGAAATTGCTTATGAAATATTCACCAAGAATATAAATATTCAGGCAATCTTGTCGGGCCATACCCATGGGGGCCAAATTCGGTTAGGTCCACTAGCGATTGCAGAAAAAGGTGGTTGGACTATAAAAAACGGTATTAAGGTGTTAATTAGTAATGGATTTGGTACAACCAGACTTCCTTTAAGGTTCGGAGCTAAACCTGAAATGCATATAATTACGATTCAGGGTATCTCCAACGACTAGTTTGTACAACTATTGTATAAAATTTGCACAATTCCTATGATCGATTATAATAAGAGTATAAGGTGACGTTCTTACCAATGGGGATGAAATGAAACTCATAGAACGTAAGCTGTTTATAAACATATAGAAGTAGGTGTACCGGTATGAGCGATCACAATGGGAAGTATAATATTAAAGCTGTATCTAATATTCTTGGTATTCACCCAGGAACATTACGTGCATGGGAAAGAAGATATAAGATTATTGAACCTGTTAGAAATGATGCCGGTCACCGGCTATATACAGATGAGCAAATGAAAGTTCTGAAATGGATCATAGATAAAGTTGACCAAGGATTTACGATTGGACAAGCTGTTGAACTATTAGATAAGCAAGACGTTCTTGAGGATATGAATCATGAAGCAATAAATAAAACTCAATTGGAAGCTTTTCAACAAGATTTGCTCCAATCATTATTGCAGTTTGATGAACATAAAGCGAACAGGTTGCTTGATCAAGCGTTTAATGTGTTTTCAATTGAGAAAGTTGTTATATCAGTTTTAGGTGGCATTCTTATAGATGTAGGAGATAAATGGGAAAGAAATGAAATTTCAATTGCACACGAGCACTATGTAACATCTTATCTCAGAACAAAAATAGGCATGGTGTTTCATCAATTACCTGTGAATTCGCTCCTTCCTAAAGTAGTTTGTGTGTGTGGTCCGAACGAACAACATGAAATAGGGCTGCTCATCTTTACTTTCTTCCTCCGAAGAAGAGGGTATGAAACGATTTATTTGGGATCTGGTATTCCTGAGAAAGATATTTGTCTAGTAGTAGAAGAAACGATGCCTAAGTTAATTGTCATCTCTTGTACAATCGTGGATCATTTATCAGATACGCTCAGGGTAGCAAATCAATTAACAGAAAACTTCTCAGAATTAAAAGTTGGGATTGGCGGACATGCTGTAAATAACTTGTCTCAGTCTGGTCACGCTATTTATAAACCATATCTCATAGGTCATACGGAAGAGCAGTGGCTGCAGTGGTTGAAATCAAATTTATAATCTTTCTGAAATTAGGCAGGTTAGCGAACCTTTTAAGTGGATCAAACATATTTTAGATTAACTAAGTCATTGTGAAAGAGGATATCTAAGGATAAGTTCAATGACACGAATAGGGGAGGAATGTTCATGCGCCTCGAAAGACTAGCTTACGATAAGATGAAAATATTTTTAACTTACGATGATTTAGAAGAAAGAGGGATTTCAACAGATACAACGTGGACGGATGTCCCTGTCATAGATGATATGTTTCAAGAAATGATTGCTGAGGCAAGTGTGGAATTGAATTTCAATGCAGATGGACCGGTTGTTGTAGAGGTCTTTTCCATACCTGCTCAAGGTGTCGTAGTCATAGTAACGAAAACGGAAGAAGACTATGAGGATCTTGAAGAGCCTGTACTCGAATGGCAACTTCATTCTTCTCCAAACGAGCCATTGGTATTTCAATTCGAAAATATAGAACATGTGATCCAAATGGCAAAAGCTGTTCACAGACAGCATGTTTATGGAGGAAGCCTGTATGCTTATGACGGATCATATTATTTACATCTGGAAGAAGAAGATATCACTCACTTAAAAAAAACCACATTAGTATCTATTATTAAAGAATTTGGTCATAAATCAAATAAGACAATCTTCAGTATTAAAGAATATGGTAAAGAGGTTGTTGGATCAAACGCGATAGAGAAAATGTACGAATCCTTTTGTTAAGAGGTCAATGATAGCACATTGGCTTCTTTTTCATGTATTTTGATTGACCTCATTCCTAAGGTTATAATTGGGAGAAGGAACAAATAAAATTATGTTGGAAATCTCTAAAGAACAGTGGAAAAAATGTATCAACTTCTTTATAGTTATAAGGAGAAGGATCCTATTAATAATTAACAGTGACTATAGACATTTGACCAGGGGTGAAACCAATGGAAGGTAGCGAGAAGGTAGATACTAAGAAGAATATTGTCCAGTCTAAAGCTAAATCGAAGCAAGATGTCCTGCAATCAACTCAAACCGTGATTCACAAAGCATTAGGAAAGCTGGGTTATTCGGACGAGGTATACGAATTATTGAAAGAACCTTTAAGAATGATGACTGTTCGCATTCCTGTTAAGATGGACGATGGTTCGACTAAGATTTTTACTGGGTACCGTGCTCAGCATAATGATGCTGTAGGACCCACAAAAGGGGGAGTCCGTTTTCACCCAAATGTTTCAGAAACAGAAGTGAAAGCGCTATCAATTTGGATGAGTCTTAAAGCAGGGATAGTAGATCTTCCCTATGGTGGAGGAAAAGGCGGAATTGTGTGTGATCCTCGGGAAATGTCTTTTCCTGAAATAGAACGGTTGAGCCGAGGATATGTCCGGGCTATCAGCCAAATTGTCGGACCTACAAAAGATATACCTGCTCCGGACGTATTTACGAACTCACAAATTATGGCTTGGATGATGGACGAATATAGCCGAATGAAGGAGTTTGACTCGCCAGGATTTATTACCGGAAAGCCTTTAGTATTAGGAGGTTCTCACGGCAGAGAATCAGCTACTGCAAAAGGCGTGACAATCTGTATTCGGGAAGCAGCAAAAAAGAAAGGAATTAATCTTGAAGGAGCAAGGATTGTTATCCAAGGTTTCGGTAATGCAGGGAGCTTCTTAGCGAAATTCATGTTTGATGCTGGAGCAAAAGTTGTCGGTATATCTGATGTGTATGGCGGGTTACATGACCCAGAAGGCCTTGATATCGACTATCTACTCGACCGACGGGATAGTTTTGGAACGGTATCTAAATTATTTAAAGATACGATATCAAATGAAGAATTACTAGAACTAGAATGCGATATTCTCGTACCGGCGGCGATAGAAAATCAGATTACCGAACATAATTGCGATAAAGTAAAAGCTGGGATTATTGTTGAAGCAGCAAATGGCCCAACGACGATAGAAGCGACTAAAATGTTAAGTGATCGTGGCGTTCTTTTAGTTCCAGATGTATTAGCTAGTGCTGGTGGAGTAACCGTATCGTATTTCGAATGGGTACAAAATAATCAGGGGTTTTATTGGGAAGAAGAGGAAGTAGAGAAGAAACTGGAAAAAGTAATGGTAACTGCCTTTGATAATGTCTATCGTGTAGCTACAACACGGAATGTGGACATGCGATTAGCTTCTTACATGGTTGGTGTAAGGAAAATGGCTGAGGCTAGTAGGTTCCGAGGCTGGATTTAATCAGAATATCGAGTTAAGATAAGAATATAATTTGAATCCCTTTATTTCCTTAAAGGGGTTCTTTTTGATTCTTTGAGCGAGGTGGAAAGCATGCATAAGGAAGAAATTATTATTGTGGGAGCTGGCCCATGCGGTCTGTCAGCCGCCATTGAACTGCAAAAAAAAGGATACGATCCTTTGATCATCGAAAGAGGAAATATTGTACATTCTTTATATAAATACCCGACTCATCAACAGTTTTTTAGTTCTAGTGAGAAACTCTCAATCGGAAATATTCCTTTCTATAGTACAGAAAGAAAGCCTAAAAGAAATGAAGCGCTAGTCTATTACAGACAAGTAGTAAAGCAAAACCAATTACGGATCCAGGCGTTTGAAGAAGTAATTCAAGTTGACAGCTTGTCTAACGATTCTTTTCATGTTCATACAGTCAAGCAACCAGATGAACCAATTGACTATGAAGCGAAACATATCGTTATCGCAACTGGATATTATGATTCACCAAATTATATGGGTATAAAGGGAGAACATTTGCCCCATGTCTATCACTATTTTCATGAAGCCCATTCGTTTTTTGATCAAGAAGTAGCAGTCATCGGGGGAAAGAACTCAGCCATAGATGCTGCTCTTGAATTAGATAAAGCCGGAGCTAAAGTCACCGTTTATTACCGAGGAGAGGATTATTCTTCCAGCATAAAGCCATGGATTCTGCCTGAGTTCGACGGTTTAGTAAGAAATGGGGCGATTCAAATGCACTTTGAGACAAGCATTGAAGAAATTACTCCTAAACAAGTGATCGTGAGAAAACAAGGTGAAGTTCACTCATATCCTGCCCGATTTGTTTTTGCCATGACAGGTTATCACCCAGATCACTCATTTATTAAAGGCATGGGAGTTGAGGTAGATGACGAAACAGGTCGTCCCTTTTTCAATGATGAAACAATGGAAACAAATGTGAAAAACATTTTTATTGCTGGGGTCATTGCTGCAGGGAATAATGCAAATGAAATCTTTATTGAAAACGGCCGATGGCATGGCAAGTTAATCGCTGATTATATTGATAAATAAACTTCATTTTTTGTTACTCTTCGACAAAAGATGTAAGTAGACTTTTCATTACCATGTCGTTTTGGTAGATCGTCAACTGCAAGCGAGTCCTAGAAGGGTCACCCCCAATTGTTTTGTACGATCGCTCAGACTCATCCTAAGTAAGGAATCATAAAAAGAACCGGATTTTTAATTAAAGTCCGGTTCTTTTTAAACATTTACGCTACTGTTGAAATATTGGTTTCAAACGAGATAGATCCGTTGTCTTCTCAAGAGCCACCATTAACTTTATTCTAGCTTTTTGACCATTTAAACCATTAGTGAAGATCACACCTAAGTCTTTTAATTGCTTACCTCCACCGTCGTATCCGTATATATCTTGAACGATTCCATTGAAACACCTTGAAACAAGAACGACAGGAATGCCTTTTTTAACTAGTCTTTTTATTGGTTCTACGGTTTCAGGAGGCATGTTTCCCTGACCTAGTGCTTCAATAACTAACCCGTCCAACTGAATGTGACACAGAGCATCAAGAATTTCTCTTTCCATACCTGCTACCGCTTTGATAAGAAGGACTTTCTTTGATAAAGTGTCTATATTAAATGTTTCGTTAACGGTGGGGGAGTGGTGAAAGTGAACGCCCCTTTTTGTTACGATACCGATTGGTCCATATTGAGGACTTTGAAAAGTTGCTATATTACTCGTATGTGTTTTCGTTGCATTTTTCGCAGTATGAATTTCATCGTTTAATACGACTAAAACCCCTTTGTCTCCAGCATCCTCGCTCATAGCAGTGCGAATGGATGAAAGTAAATTATGAGGACCATCAGAACCCAATTCATTACTTGAACGCATGGCACCAGTAATGACTACAGGACATGAATGCTTTAATATTAGATCTAATAAATAGCCAGTTTCTTCTAAGGTATCTGTTCCGTGAGTGACAACAACTCCGTCAAATTTGTGGTCGGAAACCCTTTTATCAATTCTTCTTGCTAAAGAAACCATATGATCTATTGTCATATGAGGAGAGGGAAGATTAAGGAAATCTTCGATAGAAATTTCTACATCCTCCAAATTTGTTAATAATTGATGTAAAGGATTTTCCAAGTTTGGTTTGACTTCGCCAGTTTGCTTATCTTCACTCATAGCAATAGTACCGCCGGTATGTATGATCAGAATCTTTTTCATCTTATCCCTCCTGGACCGTATTTTTTAATAGTTGAGTAAATGGCTGGTGATTATTTAGAAGCTTCTGTTCGTTTGTTCGGATTGTTTTATCATTATAGAAGCTACGGAAAGGAAAAAACTATGCTTTCTATTATAACAGTTGCTTTTGCTCCAGCTATAGCACTTTTAATCTTTTTTTATTTAAAAGATGAATTCGAACAAGAACCAATTATCATGGTTGTTCGTTGTTTTTTATTTGGGGCTTTACTAGTGTTTCCGGTTATGTTCGTGCAATTTGCTATACAAGAAGAAGCAGGAGTTGTTTCCTCGTATTTTATTTCATTTATTCAAGTTTCTTTAACAGAGGAATTCATGAAATGGTTTATCGTATTAATTACAGTTTTTTATCATGTTCATTTTAATCAGAGATATGATGGCATTGTTTATGCAACTGCGGTGGCACTTGGATTTGCTTCTGTTGAGAATGTTTTGTATATTTTCGTTAATGGACTTGATACTGCTTTTTTTAGAGCTGTTTTTCCCGTCACTAGCCATGCATTATTTGGTGTGGTGATGGGGTATTATTTTGGCAGAGCTAAATTCAATCGAACGCATCGATATCATTACTTATTTCTTGCTTTATTCATTCCTTATCTGTTGCATAGTTTGTATAATCTTATATTATTGACTTTCAATCAGTGGATTTATGTGCTAATTCCTTTCATGATCTTCCTATGGATGTTAGCCTTAAGAAAGGTTAAAAAAGCAAATCGAAGACAAAAAGTGTTCTTATATAATCACCGTACAGGTTAGATTGACCTCAATTGTTGAATCTTATTATCGATTCGTTGTATAGTAAAAGGCAACGAGACGTATGAATTCGCCTTTGTTTTCAAGAATATAGAAATATGCAGGTGGAAAAGGAGTGATCTTTCATGCCAGAAACTAAGCAAAGATACAAAGTAATTATTCGTTGCAAGCAGTGTAAAGAGAAATATATTCTTCGTGGTCGCCCTAACGAAGAAGGAGGATTCGATACTGGCTTTAAAAGGTGCGTCTGTGGCAATGAGAACAACTTCGATATGGATGTGTCACCAGAATAAAACTAAAGATCAGGTAGAGGTACGGAGACAACTGTTCTCCGTACCTTTTTTATGTTTTTTTCTAATAAATGAATCTTCTAGGTGGAATAAATTAAACAGTTTGGATAAAACTAATCTTATTCCATCGTTCTATGACGAGACATCATGAGAAGAGGAGGATTTCCATGAATCAAAATAATCGAGTTGCCTACAAACGATTTTTCATCGTGTTTACATTTCTTTTCATGATTAACATGATGGGCGCAAGTGGTGTTGGGGCATTCTCTGACCAAGTTATTCAAAAAGGGGCCACGGGGGATGACGTGGTAGAACTTCAAGCAAGAATGCAGTACAACGGATATTATGACGGGACCATCGATGGTGTTTTCGGGTGGCAAACTTATTGGTCTGTGCGCGAGTTTCAAGAAAATTTCGGGCTAGAAGTTGATGGCTTAGTAGGCCAAAGTATGAAACAGATGCTTGAAAAAGCAACTGAATATGATAAGGAATTTGTTCACCGCATGTTAAGAGAAGGTCGGCAATTTACTCACTATGGAGGAGTAGATAAGCAACTTCAAAAAGGAAGTAAAGGAAGTAAAGGAAGTAAACAACAGCCTTCAGAAGGAAAACAACAAAGAACACCTTCTCCTGAAAAGGAAGGTAGAGATGAGAGTCGAGGAGAAAAAAGACCAGTAGAACAAGAGGAAGTTCAACCAGCTCCTCAGCAGGAGCCTGGTGAGGTGCCGCCAGACCCTGTTCAACAGCCGCAAGTGAATGATGAAACGCCATCACCTGAAGAAGAACAACCTGTTCCTCAAGATGATGAAGTAAATATTGAGAAAGCTATCAATGTTCCAGAAGGATACTCAGATAATGATATTCGTATAATGGCTCAGGCTGTATACGGAGAAGCAAGGGGAGAACCTTATGTTGGTCAGGTAGCTGTTGCTGCAGTTATTTTAAACCGCATACAAAGTCCTACATTCCCAAACACGCCATCAGGAGTAATTTTTGAACCAAGAGCTTTCACTGCAGTGGCCGACGGTCAAATCTGGATGGATCCTGATGAAACAGCAAGAAAAGCAGTACTTGATGCGATAAATGGACAAGATCCTAGTGGGTATGCCCTTTACTACTTTAACCCACAAACTGCGACCTCTGGTTGGATCTGGACAAGACCTCAAATTAAACAAATAGGAAAGCATATTTTCTGTAAATAACTTCATTGGAGGTGAAGCACATGGTAAGGAATGTTGTTATTGGATTATTAGCTGTATTTCTAGTGGGGACAGGATTATGGGGTTACAGAGAACATCAAGAAAAAAATGCTATCCTTATACAATCGGAAAACAGCTATCAACGGGCATTTCACGATTTAAGCTATCAAGTTGATTTACTGCACGATGAAATTGGATCTACGCTCGCTATGAATTCTAAAGAGAGGTTATCTCCTTCCCTAGCAGAAGTATGGAAGATCACTTCGGAGGCTCAGAACGACTTAGGTCAACTTCCTTTAGTATTAATGCCATTTAGTAAAACGGAAGAATTTTTATATAAAGTGGGGGATTTTTCCTACCGCCATGCCATTAGAGACTTAGATCAAGACCCACTATCTGAAGAGGATTATGAAAATCTTAAAACTCTGTATAGCCAGTCAGAAGAGATCCAAAAAGATCTTCGTCAAGTTCAATCACTTGTATTAAATGACCATTTGCGTTGGATGGATGTTGAATTAGCTCTGGCATCAGAGGATGAACCACTAGATAATGCGATAGTGAATGGGTTTAATATTATTGATGAAAAAGTAGGTGGATTTGCTGAGGTAGACTTTGGAGCAGAATCAAGCGGTCTTTCAACGAACGATGAAGAAATTGAAAAAAATCTTACCGGTAATCAGATTAATGAAAAGGAAGCATTGAAAATTGCTAAAAAATTTCTGGACCTTGACTCTGTCGAAGGTGCCCAAATATCTGAAAGCGGTGATGGGCTCGCATATGAAGCTTATACTTTAACAGTTCCTGATAAGAAGCATGATACGGTAACGACGATGGATATTACTAAAAAAGGTGGGCATCCAGTGTGGATGTTAAACGAAAGAGACGTTCAAAAAGAATCTCTTAGTTTAAATGAAGCGTCTGAAAATGCAAAAGATTTTCTAGAGAATAATGATTTTTCAAATATGCAACTTGTGGAAAGCAAGCAATACGATAATATCGGGGTTTTTCAATTTGCTGCATTAGAAAATGATGTCCGTATTTATTCTGACGGGATCGTTTTAGAAGTAGCCTTAGATGAAGGTGACGTGATTGGCTATGAGGGTTTTTCTCATTTAGCTACTCAGAAAAACGATCGAGATTTGGACGTAACTTTATCTAAAGAAGAAGCAGAGAATGAATTGAATCCTAATCTTGATGTGAAAGAACACCATGTAGCTGTTATAGAAAATCAATTAGAAGAAGAAGTTTTGTGTCATGAGTTTTATGGAACGATAGGAAATGACACGTACAGAATATTTATAAATGCTGAAAACGGAAGAGAAGAAAAAGTCGAAAAGCTTTCTAATCCTGAACCTGTATATCAGTAATTGTAAAAGAACGAAGAGTCTTGACGAGACTCTTCGTTCTTTTCATAATAAGATTAGGATTTAATTGTGATAAAAGAAGGAATTTTTTACTTATATATCGAATGATACATACACACAGTGCTCGTTATAGAGAGGAGGACTCCCTTGATTAAAGTAGGCAATACGATTCATTTAGAATTGAAGAGTTCTGATGAAGAAAAAAGAAGATACAAAAGTAAGATCTTGGACTATAATGAGTCCAAGATATTTATCGACTATCCAGTCGATAAAAAAACGAAAAAACCGCATTTCTTCCTTGAGGGGACGCAATTTCGAGTTTGGTTTATGGGGAATGACAAGGCAATATATTTATTTGAATCAGAAGTATTAGGTAAGGATGTCAAGAAATTCCCTATGCTTGTTTTGAAAGATCCAGGGGTAAGTGATTACGTAAGAATACAACGGCGGCAATATGTCAGAGTTGACACTACAATAGACGTGGCTGTCCACTGTCTTAACAATAAATGTAAGCCATTTACAACCGTGACAGCAGATGTCAGTGGGGGAGGAATGGCTCTTGTTCTTCCTGAACAACATTCCGTTGAGGAGAAAGACGTCATTAAGACTTGGTTAGCATTACCATATCAATCAGGTGAAATGATTTATTTAGAAGTCAAGGCAAAAACGATACGTATTCTTAAGGACCGTGGAAGATTAAAAGGTTCCTTCGAATTTGTTGATTTAGATGATATTGAAAGGCAAAAAATCGTTAGGTATTGTTTTGAAAGGCAACTTACATTAAAGAAAAAAGAAAAGGCATTTAAGTGACCTATTATATAGGCAGATAGCTCTGAAAAATAGACCACCCCTGTATAATTGTGATAATATATGTGTGTATATTGGCAATATGATAACAAGTTTTTTGGAGAGGGTTATAGAATGACGACACAGATCAATATTGCGATTGATGGTCCTGCAGGGGCTGGGAAAAGTACAGTCGCAAAATTACTTGCAGAGAAATTACAATTTGTTTACATCGATACAGGAGCTATGTACCGAGCCTTAACTTGGAAAGCGATTGATGAAAATATTGATGTAAATAATGAACAGTTATTAAATGAATTACTTAAACAAACGGACATCCAATTGGTTAACCAGTCAGGGGTAATAGGAATTAAATTAAATGATCAAGATGTGACTGAGACGATCCGCTCTGCCCGTGTTACCAATCATGTTTCTTATGTAGCTAAGCATTCTCTTATAAGAAAAGAAATGGTAGCTAAACAACAGAAGCTTGCTGAACAAGGTGGGACCGTCATGGATGGCAGAGATATAGGTACAGCTGTTTTACCGGATGCAGATGTGAAAATCTTTCTAACTGCAACGGTGGAAGAAAGGGCAAGAAGACGCCATGAAGAACAGCTTTCTAAAGGAATGCCCTCTGATTTCGAACAACTTAAAAGGGATATAGCGAAAAGGGATCAGCTGGATTCCGAGCGAGAAATTGCACCTCTTAAAAAAGCAGTTGATGCAATTGAAATTGATTCAACATCAATGACAATAGAAGAAGTCGTTGAGCATATTTATGCCATTGTCGTGGAAAGGAATGGGACGATTGAGTAATAAGTTATATTCGGTTGGACAATTCGTTTGCAGGACTTACTTTCGACTTTTCTACCGAATTAAAGTGGAAGGGAAGGAGAACATTCCGTCTGACGGAGGAATTCTTCTTTGTAGTAATCACATTCATTTATTAGATCCTCCTTTTGTGGGTGCATTTTTGAAAAGACAGACAAGATTTATGGCGAAAGCTGAACTGTTTGACGCACCTATTTTAAAGAGGCTTCTTCCAAAATTAGGAGCTTTCCCAATTCGGAGGGGGATGAGCGATCGCCAAGCATTAAGGACAGGTTTGAAATTGCTAAAGGACTCTGAAATGATCGGCTTGTTTCCAGAAGGTACAAGAAGTAAAACAGGAAAGTTAGGAAAAGGTCTTACGGGTGTTGGATTTTTTGCTTTACGATCCAATGCTTCCGTTGTACCATGCGCAGTGATCGGAACGTATAAACCATTTTCTACTTTAAAAGTAGTATACGGCCCTCCTGTAGATATGGAATCTGCAAGAGAAAATAAAATATCAGCAGAAGAGGCGACTGAACAAATTATGTCGGGTATCCAGCGTATTCTCGACGAAAATCATCATTAATATGAATCCTTCAGGTTAACTCTTTCACAAATTGTGAGAGATGATCATAAATAATCAGCATTTATGTCCCCGGTGTTTCAAGTCCGGGATTTAGGGAGGTAATTGTCAATGGTAGAGGAAATGAACAATGAGATGGCCGAGTTTAACTCTTTAGCAGTAGGTGATTTAACAAAAGGAACCATCTCAAAAGTAGAAGAAAAACAAGCTTATGTAAATGTTGGCTATAAAATGGATGGTGTCTTGCCAATCAGTGAGCTATCCAGCCTTCATGTTGAACAAATGAATGATGTTTTGAACGTCGGGGAAGAACACGAGTTTAAAGTCATTAAACTTTCAGAAGACGAGCTAGTGCTTTCCAAGCGTGCAGTAGTTGCTGAGAAAGCCTGGGAGGTCATGGCCGAAAGACTTGAAACAAAAGAAACGTTTGAAGCAGAAGTTGCTGAGGTTGTTAAAGGTGGACTTGTAGTGGATGTTGGAGTAAGAGGTTTTATCCCTGCATCTCTAGTAGAAAGGCACTATGTAGAAGACTTCTCCGAGTATCGTGGTCAAACGTTACGATTGAAGGTAATTGAGATGGACAAGGAACGAAATAAGCTTATTTTGTCTCAAAGAGCTGTGTTAGATGAAGAAGTAACAGAGAAAAAGAAGCAAACATTATCTAAAGTCACTGAAGGGCAAGTGATTCAAGGAACGGTTCAACGATTGACGGATTTTGGGGCCTTTGTTGATATTGGGGGAGTGGACGGTCTTGTTCATATTTCTCAAATGGCCCATCATCACGTGGAAACCCCTTCTGATATTGTGAGCGAAGGTGATTCTGTTCAGGTTAAAGTTTTAGGAGTAGATCCAGATAATGAGCGGATCTCTCTATCTATTAAAGATACCCTTCCTGGCCCGTGGGAACTTATAGAAGGTACGATTAAGCAGGGGGAAGTTGTTGAAGGGACTGTTAAGAGACTTGTTTCATTTGGAGCATTTATAGAAGTGGCACCAGGAGTTGAAGGTCTTGTTCACATCTCTCAAATTGCTAATCGTCATATTGGGACTCCGGGAGAAGTGCTAAAAGAAGGAGAAACAGTCTCTGCTAAAGTTCTAGACGTAAACGTCCAAGATAAGCGAATTTCGTTAAGTATTCGTGCGCTAGAAGAAGAACAGCAAGAGAAGATTGATAATGCAGCAAAGAAAGAATACCAAAAAGAAGAAGATCATGCAGGTTTCTCTTTAGGAGATGTCATTGGAGACCAATTAAAAAAGTATAAAAACTAGTCTTTAATAAAACTGTTCTTTTAAATCACGGAACACCTTATGCTGCGAAAATCAAGCCTGTTGATTCTCGCAGCATTTTATAAATAAACAAGGACTTCACAGAAAACGAAGGTGATACATTGAGTCGCTCAAAAAGAAAATTAGATCATATAGAATATGCATTGAAAACAGGTCAATCACGGTCCTCAGGTTTAGATGATTTGAAATTTATTCACCAGAGCTTTCCAAATATTGGTGTTGATGACGTCGTCCTTAATACTAAAATAGACAATCTGGATGCAGGTTCTCCTATTTATATCAATGCCATGACGGGTGGTGGAGGAAAAGCTACCGAAGGAATTAATCGTCAACTTGCACAAGTGGCAAACATTTTTAACATTCCTATGGCTGTTGGTTCACAAATGTCTGCAATTAGAGATAAACAAGAACAACCTTCTTATAAAGTAGTTAGACAATACCATCCCCGAGGTATTGTTTTTGCTAATGTAGGGAGTGAAGCAACGGTGGAGCAGGCACGATTTTGTGTTGACATGCTAGAGGCAAATGCTCTTCAAATACATATGAATGTCATCCAGGAGCTTGTTATGCCAGAAGGTGATAGAGACTTTAAGGGTGCACTAAAGAGAATTGAAGCTATTGTTCATCACCTAGATGTCCCTGTGATAGTGAAAGAAGTTGGATTCGGCATGAGTCGTGAAACGGTTATATCACTTCAAGATATCGGTGTGAAAATAGTTGATATCGGTGGGTTTGGTGGTACGAATTTTTCTCTAGTTGAAAATGAACGTCGGGACCGCCAGATGGCTTTCTTTGACCAATGGGGGATCCCTACGTCTGTGTCGATAGCTGAAGCTAACTCCGTTTCTAATGAGATGACACTTCTTGCATCAGGAGGAATCCAAAACGCATATGACATAGCAAAAGCGATTGCTTTAGGAGCGAATGCAGTTGGTATGGCTGGACAGGTGTTAAGGTGGTTACAAGAAGATGGAATGGATGCGACGATTCAGCATATCGATGATATGCTTCTTGATTTGAAGATGATCATGACGGCTTTAGGATCAAAAGATATAAAATCTTTAAAGAATGTTCCTCTTGTAATAACGGGTAAAACAAAGGAATGGTTAACTGAACGTCGCATTGATACCTCCACATTTGCCACTCGGTATTCCCATTAAAAACGAGAGATATTTAGAATAATTTATGACTCTGCTTGGATCGGAAATATTACTACTAAGAAAACTCTGCATTTCTATGCTGAGTTTTTTATTTTTGCTTTTCTAACAATGTCTCTTAGCAAAACTAAGTCTTATTGAACAATAAAAAGGAAAAGACTGGAGTATGAAATTACTGCCCTTAGGTAAGACTGCTTTTAAAAGCAAGAAGGAGAAGATGGATCAATGGATGGTTTTATTTTTTACTGGTTATCTTGGGTTACAGTCGTTATTGTCTATTTTTTTATGAAACCTTCATTTGTGCGCACTAGATTACTGGTTTTTAGTTTAGTGACAATTATTCTCTCTTCTTTTTCTTTTACGTGGTTTTTCATCGAGTGGAATTTTGCTTACTTTTCTTTTATTCTCCTCTGTTTAGTTTCAATGATGAGGTTAAAAAAAATACAGTTGGCTTTCGGATTGATTGTGAGCTTTGTTATTGCTAACTGGTTACTAATTATTCATCGAGCAGCATATATTGAACCAGTGTGGTTAATTTGGCCCCCCTTATGGTTAGTATCTAGCATCACGATCCTATCATTAGTTATTTTCTTCCGCCACTTTCACACGAGAATTTATTCTTTGATTGGTGGTGTATTTCAAGGTATTATTCTTACCTCTATGATGAATCTAATCGACCCAAGTTTATCTGTAGAAAGATATTCTGGTATAGAAAGTTTATTTGTATTAGATGTCCTTTCTTTATCCATTTGCTCAGTCATCTGTTGGACGAAAGCAGAAACAGTAGCCAAAAGTCTTAAAGAGAATTATATTCATTCTTCTTATCGTTCTGTCCAGCAAAATACAAAGATGAATGCTTAATTCCTATATAATTGAAGGTGTGGGAGAGCGGTCTGGAATCTGATATAATATATTAGTTATTAACCTTCAATTGACGTGGATTCATGAAAGGGAGGTTTCTTTCCTATGAACTTCCACGTATAATGAACAAAGTATGATTTACAAACGAAAGCGAGGAACATACTGTGCCAAAACCAGTATTAGCCATTGTTGGAAGACCTAATGTAGGAAAATCCACAATTTTTAACCGAATAGTAGGAGAACGAGTAGCCATCGTCGAAGATAAACCTGGAGTGACGAGAGATCGTATTTACAGTTCAGGTGAATGGCTAGAACATGAATTTTATATTATTGATACAGGCGGTATTGAAATAGGGGACGAGCCTTTATTTGAGCAAGTAAGAATTCAAGCCGAGTTAGCGATTGAGGAAGCGGATGTGATTTGTTTCGTCGTTAACGGGCGTGAAGGACTGACAGCAGCCGATGAAGAAGTTTCTCAAATTCTTCAGCGTTCAAGAAAGCCGGTCGTAGTAGCTGTCAACAAAATGGACGACCATTCCATGCATGAGAAACTTTATGAATTCTACAGTCTAGGTGTAGGAGAAGTTTATCCGATCTCTGGTTCTCATGGTTTAGGGATAGGGGATTTATTAGACCATGCAGTTGAAAGTTTCCCGAAAGTAGAGGAAGATGCATACGGAGAAGATACGATTCGAATGAGCTTAATTGGACGTCCTAACGTAGGTAAATCGTCGTTAGTGAATGCCATTTTAGGCGAAGAGAGAGTCATTGTCAGTAGCATTCCAGGAACGACTCGTGATGCTATTGATACTCCTTTTACGAAGGATGATCAAGAGTATGTAGTCATTGATACTGCTGGAATGAGAAAGCGCGGTAAAGTTTACGAATCTACAGAAAAATACAGTGTGTTAAGAGCATTAAAGGCGATTGAACGGTCTGATGTTGTTCTTGTAGTTATTAATGCTGAAGAAGGAATCATTGAACAAGATAAAAAAATTGCTGGATACGCTCATGAAGCTGGTAGGGCTATTTTAATCGTGGTCAACAAATGGGATGCTGTGGAGAAGGATGACAAAACAATGAGAGAATTTGAACAAAAAATTCGCGATCATTTTTTATTCCTTGATTACGCTCCAATAATATTTTTATCAGCCTTAACAAAAAGAAGACTTCAGCATTTATTGCCGGCTGTTAATCAAGTTAGTGAATCACATAATCTTCGGGTACAAACTCATGTTCTAAATGATGTAATTGTGGATGCAGTTACGATGAATCCTACACCTACGGATCATGGGGGAAGAAGATTGAGAATTAATTACTCCACTCAAGTTTCAGTGGCACCTCCAACATTTATCATCTTTGTCAACGATCCTGAACTACTTCATTTCTCTTACAAGAGGTATTTAGAGAATAAAATTCGAGAAGCATTCAACTTTGTTGGTACACCTATTCATATTATTGCTCGTAAAAAAAGTCATTAAATACGAATAAGAGGTTGGGGGGAATTTTATGACGGCGGTTTTCGCAATTATTTTATCCTACCTTATCGGTGCAGTTAGTTTTAGTTACGTAATCGGTAAACGGTTTAGAAAACTGGATATTCGCGAACATGGTAGTGGGAATGCAGGAGCAACTAATACACTTAGAGTGATGGGCATCGCTCCTGCTGTTGCCGTGCTATTGCTAGATTGCGGTAAAGGGATTTTAGCTGTATGGATTGGATATGGTCTATCTGGCGGGGATCCTCTTATTGCAGCAGCAAGCGGTCTGGCGTCGATTTTAGGGCATAATTGGCCAGTTTATTATGGTTTTAGAGGTGGAAAGGGTGTGGCTACGACGATCGGTGTCGTCGCTACATTAGTGTTTTTCCCTGCGCTCATTTCAGGGATTGTTGCCATACTGGCGATTGTATTTACTAGATTTGTATCATTAGGATCACTCCTGTTTATTTTAGGTACAACGTTAATTACGGCCTTATTTTCTGATTATTTTAACGTTCCATTTTATTTTGTTTATTTTTTACTTTTCATTAGTGGACTTTCAATCTGGAAACATCGGACGAATATAGAGAGATTGGTTAAGGGAGAAGAAAGTAAACTTGGAGAAAAAACATCTGTAAAATAATAGGAGGCATACATATGGCGAACATTGCAGTATTAGGCTCTGGAAGCTGGGGAACGGCATTAAGTATCGTACTGGCAGATAATGGACATCGAGTTCAGCTATGGGGTCGGTCGAAAGAACAAGTAGATGCCATTAATGAGGATAGAAGAAACACTCGTTATTTACCAGATGTAACTTTGCCGGAAAACATTCATGCATACACGAATATAGCTGATGCACTAAATGTTGTCGATGCGGTGCTAGTAGTTGTGCCGACAAAAGCCATGAGGGATGTCCTATCGCTTGCGAGAGAACACATTTCAGAACCGTTGTTATTCGTCCATGCAAGTAAAGGCATTGAACCAGAGACTCATTTGCGAGTTTCACAGATTATTGAAGAAGTGATACCTGAGACGAAGAGAAGTTCGGTCGTTGTCCTTTCAGGACCTAGCCATGCGGAAGAAGTCTGTAAACGCCAGCCAACCACTGTCACTAGTTCTTCTCTTCAAATGGAAAGTGCAGAAGAAGTTCAAGATTTGTTTATGAATCAGCATTTTCGAGTTTATACAAACCCCGACTTAATTGGTGTTGAAATCGGGGGAGCATTGAAAAATATTATTGCTATCGGAGCTGGAATGACTAGTGGTTTAGGATTTGGCGATAATGCAAAGGCGGCTCTTATGACACGAGGGTTAGCTGAAATTGCCCGTTTAGGTATGAAACTTGGTGCTAATCCCCTTACATTTGCCGGCCTAAGTGGTCTTGGGGATCTCATTGTGACTTGTACTAGTGTTCACAGCCGTAATTGGAGAGCGGGAAACATGCTTGGAAAAGGAAAAACTGTTGATGAAGTGGAAAGTGAAATGGGAATGGTCGTAGAAGGGATCCGTACAACAAAAGCAGCCTTTCAGGTTTCACAGGAAATGAATGTTGAAATGCCGATTACAGAAGAACTATATCAAGTTTTGTTTCATGATAAGTCCCCGAAAGAAGCCGTTTCTGAGCTTATGGGGCGAGTGAAAAAACATGAAGTAGAAGATCTTAAATTTGGAGATAAAGATCCATTAAATCATTTTGAACCTTGATAATGACTTTGCTCACCATTTCCTCACTTATGCATAAAATATGATCACATCATAGCATGAGGAGGAATGAAGTGTGCAAGGTAAAAAAAATCCATTTTTTGATCAATTAGAGAAAAAAACGAATGTAAAGCATAAAGATTTACTACAGTTAGCCCAATCAGTGAATCAAACGGATCTCTCTAATGAAAAGAACGTAAGGCAGTTAATTCATCAAGTGGCGCTTATGGCTAATGTCCCAGTTTCCAAACAAAAAGAAGATGAATTAGTCAAAGCAATTACGTCGAATAAAGTACCTATGGACTTTGGAACCCTTTCAAAAATGTTCCAAAAGCCTGAATAAATTTAGGCGTTCATATTTATCAAAAATCGGAATCTGGCATAGATATAGTAGGGACAGAAGCATGGCTGTCAAGATTATGTTGAAGGCAGTGTTTAGTCGTGAAGGACTGAAGAAAGGGCCCCTTTTCTTCAGTTTTTTTTGTGCGGTAGAAATGAAGTAGAATGATATGCAGGGATCCTCCCGCTATGCTATAATGATGCAGGATTAATTAGTTAACAATATTAATTTCATAAATATGTTTTAAGCTTTGTTAATGAATCATGTTAGTTTGGGAAATTTTCATGACTTTTGTTGGAAAATGAACTGAAGAAGTGTTCGCATGGGTATTTTCACGAGGTATAGAAAGCGTTGTAAAGCGATTAGAAATTTTCTGAATCAACAACAAACTTTAGCACATATAAGGAGAAATAGTAGGAGGAATCAAGATGTTTGATGATCCATTAGCTAAAATGTGGGTTTCTTTTATAGGGATGGGATTAATGTTTTTTTCTGTTATTCTGACTATCATTACTAAAGAGAAGCTCACTGGCATATTAAGGTATATTTTATTGACAATAAGCTTTATTTTTATAATTATTTCTGGTTTGATTATCTTTCTTGTCGTATTTTCAGGTCCTGTGATGGAGTAGTCATTCGATTATTAAACGAGATAGGAGGTTTCGATGATAAAGATCCGTATAATTAGTCTAGTTATTTCTATTGGGATTTTGACTGGATGCATGTATCCAGAAGAAGAGCGCAGACAAAATCAAGCGCCTTATGAAGATCAATTGCAGTCAGTTCAACAAGCAGTTACCCAATTCAGGGAAAATACAAGTGTTTTGCCTATAAAAACGAGAGAAGCGGAAACAGCTATTTTTCGTAAATATCCTGTTGATTTCTCTCAGTTAGTACCTGCTTATTTGCAGTCTCCTCCTGGAAATTCATTTGAAAATGGAGGAATCTATCAATATGTATTAGTAAATCCTGAGGAAACGGCTGAGGTAAAATTGATTGACCTACGCTCTGTCAGAGTTATCCAGGATTTGGAGAGACGGTTATACCAATACCGCAGTCAACATCAATATGCTCCGATTGAAGAAGTTATTGGTGACGAATTGTTAAAACTGGATTTTGATCAATTAGATTATGAAGAGCAACCTACAGTAGAAAGTCCTTTTCATCCAAGTCATCGCCTCCCAATTTTGTTCGGTACGGATGGTAGTATCATTATTGATTATTCATTGGACATTCAGCATTATGTGGACGAGCATGGAATGGAGAATTACGAAGAAGGCGATGATTTGCGCTGGTTATTAGTAGAAGAATCTCCTTTTTTACCAGTTAATTCCCTTCCTCAAACAATCGAAGACGGAGAAGTCAAATTTATTAATGAATAGTATATCGCTTAACACCAGTTACTTTAGACAGTGACTGGTGTTTTTTGTTGTCTTGCCACAAAGATGCAGAGAAGTTTTAACGTTCTATTTTAAATTGATAAGGCATAAGAATCGAAGTAGACGAGATTGATGTCGTGAAAGCTATAAACATCCTTGTCATAAATAGTGGACAACATCATAGAGTAATAGAGACAAAGACTTGAATTCAATCATGCCCGCATGAATGAGTTTACTTAGAAACTGAGCAGGAGGCGATTGTGTGGAAAAGGTAGATATCTTCAAGGATATTGCAGAACGAACGGGTGGTGACATTTATCTCGGTGTTGTAGGCTCAGTCAGAACAGGGAAATCTACATTCATTAAAAAGTTTATGGAACTTGCGATCATCCCGAATATTGAATCGGAATCAGATCGAGCAAGGGCACAAGATGAACTCCCACAGAGTGCTGCTGGAAGACAAATTATGACGACCGAACCTAAATTTATTCCTAATCAAGCTGTATCCATTCATGTAGATGAAGGACTAGATGTGAATGTACGTGTTGTTGACTGCGTTGGGTATGCGGTACCAGGAGCCAAAGGCTATGAAGATGAGAACGGCCCTAGAATGATTCACACACCTTGGTACGAAGATGCAATTCCTTTTCAAGAAGCAGCGGAGATAGGCACACGTAAAGTGATTCAAGAGCATTCAACATTGGGTGTAGTTGTTACGACAGATGGCTCTATTGGAGAAATTCCACGGCAAGATTATGTAGAATCAGAAGAAAGAGTCATTGAGGAGTTAAAAGAAGTTGGGAAACCGTTCATTGTTCTAGTGAACTCTGTTCACCCAACTCATCCGCAAACGGAGAACCTTCGGGCTGGATTAGAAGATCATCATGATGTGCCTGTGCTTGCCATGAATATTGAGGGCATGACTGAGCAAGATATACACACCGTTATGAGAGAAGTACTATTTGAATTTCCAGTTCACGAAGTGAATGTAAATTTGCCGAGCTGGGTAATGGTTTTAAAAGAAGAGCATTGGCTCAGAGAAAATTATGAGAATGCTGTTCGTGAAACGGTGAAAGATATTAAACGGCTACGAGATGTAGACCGAGTAGTTGGACAATTTTTCAATTACGAATTTATAGACAAAGCAGCCTTAGCTGGAATTGAAATGGGGCAAGGGGTAGCAGAGATCGACTTAAAAGCTCCTGAGGATCTGTACGATCAAATACTAATGGAAGTTGTTGGCGTAGAAATAAGAGGGAAAGATCATTTACTAGAACTTATGCAAGACCTAGCTTATGCTAAATCTGAATATGATCATGTGTCGGAAGCTTTGAAAATGGTCCGGCAAACAGGGTATGGTATTGCAGCTCCAAGTATCACGGATATGAGTTTGGATGAACCAGAGATTATTCGTCAAGGATCTAGATTTGGAGTTCGTTTAAAAGCTGTCGCACCTTCGATTCATATGATTAAAGTGGATGTGGAATCTGAGTTTGCTCCCATAATTGGCACAGAAAAACAAAGTGAAGAACTGGTACGCTATTTAATGCAAGATTTTGAAGAGAATCCACTTTCTATATGGAACTCAGACATATTTGGAAGGTCGTTAAATTCAATCGTAAGAGAAGGCATTTCAGCTAAACTTTCATTGATGCCTGAAAATGCTCGTTATAAACTTAAGGAAACATTGGAAAGAATCATAAACGAAGGCTCTGGCGGATTGATCGCAATTATTTTATAGCTCTCCTCACGGAGGGCTTTTTATTTTTACATATATTGGTTAAAAAAGAGCATTATCTTGCCATCTTAGGTAAAAAAGAGATAAAAAAACCATTAAATAAGCAAAAAATGTTGAATTATTAAGGTTTTTCGTTTAACATAAGCCTTGTTATCCCTTGAAATACAGGGAAGCAAGTATAAAAAGCTTATAATTGTGAAAGAAAGGGAATAACACATCTATAAGTAAAGGAGGAGGTGAATAGTATGAATAAGACAGAACTTATCAATGCGGTAGCTGAGAAGACGGAACTTTCCAAGAAGGATGCTACGAGTGCTGTTGATGCAGTTTTTGAAGTCATCACTGGTTCACTTCAAAAAAGTGAAAAAGTCCAATTAATTGGCTTTGGTAACTTTGAAGTTCGTGAGCGTGCGGCTCGTAAAGGCCGTAACCCACAAACAGGTGAAGAAATCGAAATTCCAGCAAGCAATGTACCAGCGTTCAAACCTGGTAAAGCCCTTAAAGATGCAGTTAAGTAATTACATATAGGGCTATATGTTAATTGGAGGTGTCCCATAAGCGAAGCTTTTGGGACACTTTTTCTATTGTTTTTTATTCTATTGTAATTTAGAAGATCCCATTTCTTGTTTTTAATAAATTGTCTATGCTAAAATTTTAACGACCCAACAAAAAAAGTAAATAGAAATGGAGGGGATTATAATGAGTTCTGTAGATCATGAAAAAATCGAACAAGCAGTAACAATGATTCTTGAAGCAATTGGAGAAGATCCAAATAGAGAAGGTCTTTTAGACACACCAAAACGGGTGGCAAGAATGTACGATGAAGTCTTTCAGGGACTTAGGCAAGACCCGAAAGAGCATTTTAAGACCGTATTCGGAGAGGACCATGAAGAGTTGGTACTTGTTAAAGATATTCCTTTTTATTCTATGTGTGAGCATCATTTAGTACCTTTTTTCGGAAAAGCGCATATTGGGTATCTTCCTAGAGGAGGAAAAGTAACAGGGTTAAGCAAATTAGCTAGAGCAGTGGAAGCTGTCACTCGAAGACCCCAGTTACAAGAGAGAATTACTTCAACAATTGCAGATTCGATGGTTGATACCCTTGATCCAAGAGGGGTTATGGTAGTCATTGAGGCCGAGCACATGTGTATGACAATGCGAGGTGTCCGTAAGCCAGGATCTAAAACTGTAACTTCCGCTGTAAGAGGGGCATTTGAAAAAAATGATGCTGCAAGAGCAGAAGTGCTGTCATTGATCAAAGAATAATTTCTGAAGTCCTGCATACAGCTAGGGAAATGAACATTTCGTCTAGTAAAGGGTAGTTAACAGGATTTAATACTTACTAAATGGGGGGATAGAAAGTGGCAGAGTCTAACGATTATATTGTAATTAAAGCCGAAGAAGACGGTGTAAATGTCATTGGATTAACAAGGGGTACTGACACAAGGTTCCATCATTCAGAAAAACTGGATAAAAATGAAATGATGATTGCACAATTTACAGAACATACGTCAGCTATTAAAATCAGAGGTAAGGCGACACTTCAAACATCTCATGGGGAAATGAACAATAACGGATAAAGCAGGATGTTCCTGCTTTATTTTTTTGATAACGCTTGCAATGGGCGGTCGAAAATCTATAAATACTCTGTAAGTCGAGAGGTAATTATTTCAGGATTGCTTATCGGTTTGAAGCAATTGTGATATACTAGACATGTGCGAAAAAAAGAGATACAGCGGTAAATAAAGCTATGATATTAAAGTGGTAGGTAGTGACTTTTTCCAAATAGGCTTAGGAAAAGATTTCAACCAAGAAACTTCAAGAACCATGAATGAGTAGAGGGATTCACGAGCAAAATGACTTTGAGAACTTTCAATGCTGGGGGACTTTGGAATGACAGCACTCTATGATTACAATGAAGAACTGAGCGAAGTGTTTGAGAGCTTCTATCGAAGTGTTAAGCACCCTTATTTAATGAAATATATTGAAGATCCAGTAATTGATAAAGATCAGGCGACGATCCTTTTTTATTTGTTAAAGGAAAAAGAGCTTTCAGAGAAATATAAACACGATTGTATTCTGACTGTATTGCTCGTACAAGCTGCCCTTGATACCCATGAAACAGTGAATATACATGAGTTAGGGTCTGAACAGTTAAAGACTAAGCGTCAATTAACTGTATTAGCAGGGGATTACTATAGCAGTTTATATTACTATGTGCTTTCCAAATTAGAAGATGTATCACTAATAAGGGTTCTTTCAAGATCCATTCAAGAAATTAATGAATCAAAAATGAATATCTACAAACATCACAAAAAAAGAATCCAACCAAACGTGTCAGACCTAAAAACTATCTATGCCTCTATCGTTACTAATATTGCTCATTTATTTAATGTTTCTGAATGGTCAGAAGTCATTGAAGAATTCCTTTTCTTGAAAGCTTTACTTCATGAACGATTTTTATTTCAAGAGTATGCTCAACAAGGAAAAGCGTTGAATTTCTTTCACAATGCTCAAAGTGGGAAAACGAGCAGTTTAAGTGACAGTGTTTACTTGGAGACATTCAATCAATATATTGAAGATTCTCTACAAAATCTTCATGTTTTAAAAATAAATAAGCAAAGCATGGATACTTATATTAAGTTAAGAATAGAAAGCCTCATGTTAGAATACCAACTTAAAGAACAATGTGCTGTAGAGGAAGGATAATACATGGCTCGATCAAAAGAAGAACGTGTACACGAAGTATTTCAATCTATTTCAGGTCAGTATGATAAAATGAATGCTATAATTAGCTTCCAAAGACACTTGTCTTGGAGAAAAGATACGATGAAAAAAATGTCAGTGCCAAAAGGTGCAACAGCATTGGACGTGTGTTGCGGGACAGCAGACTGGACGATCCATTTAGGGGAAGCTGTAGGTCCTGATGGTGAAGTCTTCGGATTAGATTTCAGTGAAAATATGCTCTCCGTCGGACATGAAAAGGTGGAAGAAAAGCAACTTTCTCATGTGCACTTGAAACATGGAAATGCCATGGACTTACCATTTGAGGATAATACATTTGATTATGTCACGATAGGTTTCGGTCTACGAAATGTACCTGATTATTTGCAAGTTCTTAAAGAAATGAGACGAGTTGTGAAGGATGAGGGAATGGTTGTATGTCTTGAAACATCGCAGCCGACTATGATTGGATTTAAACAAGTGTACTGGATTTATTTCAAACACATCATGCCTCTTTTCGGAAAGCTGTTTGCAAAGAGTTATGATGAATATTCTTGGTTACAAGAATCGAGTCAAGCTTTTCCTGGGAAAAAGGAATTGAAGAATCTCTTTTTACAAGCAGGATTTACTTCTGTTGAGTATAAATCTTATTCAGGTGGCGTGGCCGCTTCTCATTTCGCAAGAAAATAAATAGGGAATGTTCATGTGCTTCTTGACTCCTACTAGTTCATCTATTTTTACTATGAAAAGAACATTTACCGATAAATGAGACCAATACAAGAAAACATATGAAGAGAGTGAAAATCAAAAATTTATTATTAATAACGCTGTCTAGCTTTAGCCCTTATCGATTCGTTTGGGGTGCCCTTATTTCTTGATTGGAAGTCGGACATAAGACAGAAAGATCGTAGTTATAACGGCAGGCCCTAGTTAATTTCAAGGTGCTTGTGCTTTTCTGTTAAGAGTGGGGATTTTATATGAAAAAGATAAAAATTATATTAGAAATGATAAAGTTTGAACATACAATATTTGCGTTGCCATTTGCTTTTCTAGGCGCTGTTTTAGGAAGTTTATTGATTGAAGGAAACTGGCCGACGATATCTGAGTGGATTTGGATTACGTTAGCGATGGTGGGGGCAAGAAGTGCAGCGATGTCTCTGAACAGATTAATTGATTCAAAGATTGATGCAGCTAATCCTCGTACGAAGGACAGGGCGATCCCAGCAGGGTTGTTATCCAAAGTTGAAACTGCCAGTTTTATTATTGGGTCTTTTGCCTTGTTATTCATTGCGGCGTTCCAGCTAAACATGCTTGCAGTATATTTGTTGCCTGTTGCCGTTTTCTTCCTGGTATTCTATTCATACACGAAAAGGTTTACATGGCTTTGTCATGTGTTTCTTGGTGTCACGATAGGTATTGCTCCGCTCGGAGGGTGGGTAGGAGCTACGGGGACGTTAACATGGGAAGCATTTGTCTTGTTCGTAGCTGTTGCCCTTTGGACAGCAGGATTTGATGTTATTTACGCAACTCAAGATGCTAAGTATGATAAAGAAGTGAAGTTATATTCTATTCCAAGTTATTTTGGAATCGTAAATGCGTTAAGGTTTGCTAAAGTGTTCCACTTAGTTAGCTTTTCTGCTATGGTTTCTTTGTTTTTTATCACTCCTTTAGGATGGATTTTCTTACTAGGAATCTTCATTGTAGGTGGCATCATGGTCTACGAGCATTCTTTAGTGTCACCAAAAGATCTATCTAAAGTAAACGTGGCATTCTTTACAATGAATGGAATCATTAGCATGGTTATGCTTGCCTTTACGATTGGAGATTTGTTGTTATGAAAAGTAATGATGATAAAAAGATACTTACTGTGGCTATCACTGGAGCTAGCGGGGCCATTTATGGTGTGCGATTTGTGCAAGCCCTTTTAAAAGAAGGGCATACGGTTCATTTTGTTCTTACGGGGGCAGCTTGGCAAGTTCTTTATTACGAACTACATATGGATACACAAGACCCTAAAAAATGCCTTAATGAATTATTTGGTGATCATAAAAATTTCCATTATCATTCGCAGCAAGATTTTTCTGCTCCGATCGCTAGTGGCTCAGCACAAAATGATGGAATGATTATTATTCCTTGTTCCATGGGGACGCTTGCGAAGATTTCTCATGGGATTTCGAGTAACTTGCTTGAAAGAGCAGCAGATGTCATGTTAAAAGAACGGAGAAAGTTAGTGATCGTTCCGAGAGAAAGTCCGTTAAGCTCGATTCATTTAGAGAACATGAAAAGAGTAAGTGATTTAGGCGCCCTAATTGTTCCTGCTATGCCAGGCTTTTATCATAACCCGGAGTCTATGGATGATTTAATTAACTTTGTTGTCGGTAAAGTTCTGGATCAAGTAGGTGTGAAGCACGATTTGTTCACCCGGTGGGGAGGAAACTGATCATGAGTCTGATAATCGGAGAGATTTCCTATACGAATATCTTACCAATGTTTTATTATATTAATCGAGAAAAGTTAATTAAGTCCGGTTGTAAGTTTGTACCGGCTATTCCATCCAAGTTAAATAAGGATATGGCTAGTGGACAAGTACATGTCGGAGGCATATCCTCTTTCTCGTATGGAGAGCATAGTAGTGAGTATAAAATTTTATCTGATTTATCGGTCTCTTCAACAAATCAAGTAGGGTCCATCTTTTTATTTTCCAAATATCCTATTGAAAAATTGGAAGCTGCCAAAATAGCTCTGACATCAAGTTCGGCTACGTCTGTTAATCTGTTGAAAATTATATTACAGCGTTTTTATGAATTAGGAGTTTCATTTGAAACAACGTTTCCTAACTATGAACATATGATGGACCACTATGACGCTTGTTTGCTTATAGGTGATGATGCAATTTTAGCAAGCAAAGGGAAATCTGCAGATATATACCAATATGACTTGGGGGAGCTTTGGGCAAGATTCACGAATCTTCCAATGACATATGCGGTTTTTGCGTTTAGAAATGAGACGTTAGAAAAAGAGAAGCAGTTATTAACAGAGGTTCATCGTCAATTTTTAAATAGTAAGGCTCGTTGTATTGACAATGACTTCCAAGAAATGATTAAATCAATACAATATCAATTGGGTGGAACCAATCGTTTTTGGAGTAGATATTTTGCAGGATTAAACTATCAGCTTACAGAGCGACATTTAGAAGGGTTGTATCATTATTACGACCTAGCCAATGAACTCAAACTGTTAGATGAACCGGTGAGAGAAATATCTATCTGGAAGCCTACCGGCCAATTTCACTCTGTTTAGCAAGGTGGACTAGTATGAAACTTACTGACATTTACTGGCATTTAAGGTCAGATATTATTAAAATAGAAAAAGACATTGAAAAAAACATTAACGCCAATCATCCAATTTTACAAGAAGCCTCTTCTCATCTTTTAAAAGCAGGTGGAAAGCGCATTCGACCTGTTTTTGTATTGCTCTCAGCACAGTTTGGTGATTACAACCTAAAGAATATCAAACATGTGGCTGTGCCGCTCGAATTAATACATATGGGATCGTTAGTTCATGACGATGTGATAGACGATGCGGAATTGAGACGGGGTAAAAAGACGATAAAATCTAAATGGGATAATCGTGTAGCTATGTATACAGGGGATTACATTTTTGCCAGGGCAATTGAAATGGCAACATACAGTGATAAACCTGAACTGCACAGAATATTGTCTGATGCCATGGTGGAGATGTGTATAGGCGAAGTAGAGCAGATTCGCGATCAATATAATTGGTATCAAAACTTTAGAATTTATTTACGAAGAATTAAGCGTAAAACAGCCCTATTAATAGCGGTAAGCTGCCAATTGGGCGCTTTGATAGCAGATGTACCCAAGAGAGAACAAGAACATTTGAAGAGATATGGTTATTATGTAGGCATGGCTTTTCAAATTACAGATGACATTTTAGATTTTGTTGGAACGGAAAAAGAACTAGGTAAGCCGGCTGGAAGCGATTTGGCTCAAGGGAATGTGACGTTACCTGCATTATATGCAATGGATCAAGATCCTAAATTAAAACAGGAAATTATTTCTCTCTTAAAAGACGATAGGGTAGAACAAAAAGATATGACCGAGATTATAGATCGAATTAAAAAAACAGGAGCTATTGATTATTCTAAAAAAATAGCTGATCAATATTTAAAGAAAGCCTTAGGAGCACTAGAATCACTTCCTGATATTCAAGCTAAAAAAGCCCTTATCCAAATAGCTGATTATATCGGAGACAGAAAATTTTAATAGAGAATAGAGAAGTGTGAAACAGATTTTCTTAGATATTGGGAGAATCTGTTTTTTAATTAGGCTCATATATTGGTGAATGGGGATGTTCACATAACAGGATAAGCTATCAATGTTATTTTCAGGGAATTCTATTTGTTAAAAGTTCAAAATTTTGCTATAATAATGAAGGTTTGTTATTACACTACATAATTTTGGGGGTAAACAGCATGCAACGTACATTTTTAATGGTAAAGCCAGACGGAGTTCAACGTAATTTAATTGGGGAGATTATTTCACGCTTTGAAATGAAAGGGTTTACATTGTCAGGTGCTAAAATCATGCACATATCTAAAGAGTTAGCCGAAACCCATTATGGCGAGCATAAAGAACGCCCATTCTTTGGGGATTTAGTGGATTTTATCACTTCAGGTCCTGTATTTGCTATGGTATGGGAAGGTGACGGTGTCATTAGTGAAGCAAGGAAAATGATGGGAAAAACGAATCCGAAAGAAGCTGATCCTGGAACAATTCGTGGAGATTTTGGAGTTCAAGTCTCTATGAACATCATTCATGGCTCAGATTCAGAAGAAAGTGCGAAAAGGGAGATTGACTTATTCTTTAATGAAGATCAGTTAATATCGTACGAAAAAACAATGACGAAATGGATATGATTAAAAAGCTGCCATGATTGGCAGCTTTTTCTTTACTTTCACTAAGTCAAAGTAAAGAAATCGTTGAGGCTTATGGGAGAATGCATGAAATCATGTCTTAAGATATGAGCCTTCTATTTAACATCTAGTCTAAATAACAAAAGTGTGGTAAAAGTAATTATATACATATATTACGTGGTGATCCTAATGAGGAGATAAGTGGAAATGGAAGATTATCAGCAATTTATTGATAAAGTAAAAAGAAAAACGGGGATAGATTTGTTTCTGTATAAAGAAGCTCAAATGAAAAGACGGTTAACATCTTTAAGGGAAAAACGAGGATTTTCTAATTTCGATGATTACTTTAAAGCACTAACGAATGATCAGACCCTTTTCGAAGAATTCTTACAAAGAATGACCATCAATGTATCGGAGTTTTATCGCAATCCACAAAGGTGGAGTGTGCTCGAAGAAAAAATTTTACCGAGATTATTAGCCAATCAGACCAAGATCAAGACGTGGAGTGCAGCTTGTTCTACTGGAGAAGAGCCTTATTCATTAATGATGATGCTCTTGAAATATTTAAGTCCTCGTCAGATTGATTT
This sequence comes from Salipaludibacillus keqinensis, assembly GCF_003226325.1. Taxonomy (GTDB): domain Bacteria; phylum Bacillota; class Bacilli; order Bacillales; family Salisediminibacteriaceae; genus Salipaludibacillus; species Salipaludibacillus keqinensis. The sequence continues at coordinate 571,671 of NZ_PDOD01000001.1, forward strand.
ATTAGCGACTGATTTGGATCAATCAATTTTGGATCGTGCTATGAAAGGGTTCTATCCGGAAAGATCATTAAAAGAAGTCAACTCAAACATGCTTAAACAGTATTTTATAAATGAACAAGTAGGCTATCGTGCAAAAGAAGAATTAAAGAAAACAATTACTTTTAGACGCCATAATTTGCTTGCTGAACCGTTTGATAAGGGATTCGATCTAATTATTTGTCGGAATGTGATGATATATTTTACGGAACAAGCGAAAGATGAGCTCTATCAAAAATTTAGCAATGCCTTGAAACCGGGTGGGGTCCTTTTTGTGGGAAGCACAGAGCAAATCTTTAATCCACAAAGATATGGATTTGAGACGGAAGATACTTTTTTCTATAAGAAAATTAATGAATCACGATAATATGGAAAATGAAAGAGACTCCTCTTGGAAAAATGACTTGGTTTATTTTTAAATGAACAACAAATTTTCATAAATCTACAATAAGTAAAAAGGTTAATCCCTTAGGATTAGCCTTTTTTATATACTGCTAACCGTTGATCGAAAAGCAAATTTTCGATGTTTGATATATCAGTGTATAATGAGAAAAACAAAAAATATCGATTAAAAAGTAAAAATTCGCTCATTTCCCTTGAAAAATGAGCAAAAATCATCAACAATAGAACTAATAACTTTTTAACACATAAAAGCGATAAAGAAAGTTGAGGTAGATAGATAATGCGATTTTTGACAGCTGGAGAGTCACATGGTCCGGAATTAACAGCAATTATAGAAGGTGTTCCAAGTCAACTTCCTTTAACGGTTGAGGATATAAACGAACATCTAGCAAGAAGACAAAAAGGCTACGGAAGAGGTCGCCGAATGCAAATTGAGAAAGACCAAGTTCGGATTACAAGTGGAGTGCGACACGGAAGAACGACAGGTGCACCCATTACGTTACATGTAGAAAATAAAGATTGGACTCATTGGACCAAAATTATGGGAGCAGAACCGCTTTCAGAAGACGAAGAGCAAGAAGTGAAAAGAAAGCTGACTCGTCCACGCCCTGGTCACGCAGATTTAAATGGAGCGATCAAGTATCGCCACCGGGACATGCGAAATGTATTAGAGCGGTCCTCCGCGAGAGAAACGACTGTGAGAGTGGCAGTCGGCGCAGTAGCCCAAACGCTATTAAAACAATTTAACATAGAATTATGCGGGCATGTCCTTGAAATAGGAGATGTCGTTAGTGAACAAGAACCCTTCGATTCTATTAAAGCTTTAAAAGAGGTGACAGAATCATCAGAAGTTCGATGTGCTGACAAGGCTGCTTCAGAAAAAATGAAGCAAGCGATCGATCATGCTAAAGAAAATGGAGATTCGATCGGTGGTATTGTCGAAGTGATTGTTGAAAATGTTCCAATAGGATTAGGAAGCTTTGTACATTATGATCGTAAATTGGATGGGAAAATAGCTCAATCCGTATTAAGTATTAATGCATTTAAAGGTGTGGAAATTGGTCTAGGTTTTGAGGCTGCTCGAATGAAAGGTAGCCAAGTCCATGACGAAATTGCTCATAATGAGGAGCGAGGTTTTTACAGACAGTCTAACCGGCTAGGTGGTTTTGAAGGTGGGATGACAAACGGGATGCCAGTAGTCGTGCATGGTGCGATGAAACCGATCCCTACGTTGTACAAACCACTTCAAAGTGTGGATATAGACTCTAAAGAACCATTTACAGCTAGCATTGAACGATCAGATAGCTGTGCGGTCCCAGCAGCTGCTGTTGTATGTGAAGCAGCGGTGGCTTGGGAAATAGCCGATGCTTTTTTAGATAAATTTGGTTCAGATACGATGGAAGATATTAAAAAGCATTATGAAGCATATCTTGAAGAAGCGAGAACGTTTTAATCATGAAGCCTAGCTTAACGATCACAAGTGAATCTCATGCTTATCCAGTTTATATTCATCAAGGTCTTCGTCACAGCACATACGAGTTGATTGAGCAGTCCTTAATGAAACCAGCAAGTGCTTATATGATTATTGCTGACGAAACGGTTGCTGACTTGTATTTACGTGACGTGCTGGCGTCCTTTCCTGATAATAGGAAACCTTCAGTTGCTTTAGTTCCTAGTGGTGAAGCATCCAAATCGCTTGATAAATATGAAGAGCTTCTTACAAAAACTCTTGAAGCACGGTTGGATCGTCAATCAGTCATTATTGCTTTAGGTGGCGGAGTGACAGGTGATTTAGCAGGATTTGTTGCAGCCAGTTACATGCGTGGCATTCGATTTGTCCAACTACCATCTACACTTTTGGCTCATGACAGCAGTGTGGGGGGGAAAACGGGAATTAACCATCCGTTAGGGAAAAATTTAATAGGTGCTTTCCATCCACCGTCAGCAGTCGTTTATGACTCGGAGATGTTGATGACGATGCCTGAGAAAGAGTGGCGCTCTGGATTTGCAGAAGTGGTAAAGCATGGTTTTATTGCTGACCCTCCATTCTTACAGTGGCTTCAAGAGAATGTACCATCTTTTTCATCCTGCTCTTTAGATACAATAAATGAGTTATTGAAAAGATCTATAGCTGTTAAAGCAAAAATTGTCCAAGAAGACGAGAGGGAACAAGGAGTTCGTGCTTATCTGAATTTTGGTCATACGTTAGCTCACAGCATTGAAGCTGAATCAGGCTATGGTACGATTACTCATGGAGAAGCGGTAGCTATTGGAATGGTCTTTGCTTTGAAGCTGAGTGAACAAGTTTATGATATTGACCTTCAATATGCAGATACAATCCGTTATATGGAAAGCCTTGGGTATCATCTTTCGATACCAAATCAATGCGACAGTCATGAATTATTAAATCGGATGAAAATAGATAAAAAAACGCATAATCAAAAAGTTCATTATGTTCTTCTTAAGGAGTTAGGAAGGCCTGAGCTTGTCCCTGTAGATGATCACGTAATTTTACAATTACTAACCGGAGGGGTGGGAAATAAATGATTAGAGGAGTTAGAGGGGCCACCACTGTTGATAAAAATGAAAAAGAGCGGATTTTTCAAGCAACAATTGAAGTGATGAAGGAAATTCAAGAGGTCAATAGTCTTCATCCTGATGATATCTCGCATATTATTATAACGATGACCGATGATTTAAATGCCACGTTTCCTGCGAGAGCTTTAAGAGAATTACCAGGTTATCAATTTGTTCCTGTCATGTGTGCTCAGGAAATTGCTGTACCAGATAGTTTAGCAAAATGTATACGACTTATGGTTACAGTAAATACATCAAAAAAGCCAAAAGACATCCAACATGTTTATTTAAAAGGAGCGGTTCACCTTCGCCCCGACTTATCCTTGACAAAAGAGCAAAAGTCACGTTAGTATATTCAATAAGTTTAGAGTAGAGCCATTAGCTGAGTATACGTGAAATTTTGAAAATAAAAGATGAGTAGAGAAGAGTTGGAGTTGAGGAGAGCAGAGAAGAGTGTATCTAAAATTAGGATACGTCTGTCCCTTGGGCAGGCGTTTTAATTTTAATGATCTCTACTGACGTTGCAAGAATACGTTTAGATTTTTTAGTGAAGGAATATTATGAAGGTTGCTTTTATCCGAAGCAACGACTCCATTCCTTTTTTTGCCCCCTTCTTCCTCATACTTCAGTCTTCCTCATTTTACTGAGAGGTGATGAGCAAATGATAACCATGTCACGAGAAGAGTTTGACGCTGAAGCAAGAGCATTTCATACAATTTCCATGTCTGCAAAAGTATTTGCGGATACAAAAACCCCTATACAACTTTTTCATTTATTTAACGAAGAGGCCGCTTTTTTACTGGAAAGTAAAGATCCTCTTTCACCATGGTCGAATTATTCTTTCATCGGTTTAAACCCGAAATATTTTATTGAAGATGAAGACGAAGCCTTTGTCTTCAAAAACCAACAAAAAGAAATCATCTGTAGAGAAAATATCTTCCAACAAGCTTGGGAGAAAGCTTTAGCCTATATCAATGTTTCACCTAAGACTCCTGATCTTCCTTTTCCTGGGGGAGCAGTTGGTTATCTTGGTTTTGAAGCTTATCATTTTTATGAGCCTAGAGTAGCCTCACAGAACACTAATGATAATGATGTTTTCTTTATGTTTTGCGAGACAATCTTGGCTTATCATCATGAGAAAGAAGAATTAACAGTGGTTCATTTACAAGATGTAGAACCTGATGAAGCTTATGAAATCGGTAAAAAGAGAATTCATGAGATTTTACTTAAAATTGAACAAGAAGTAGCTGATCCTGTTACGATGACACCATTAAGTGATTCATTGGACGAAGACTTATTTGAACATGTCACATCTAATTACTCAAAAGTATCTTATATGGAAGATGTTAATAAAATTAAAGAATACATTGCTGCAGGGGATATTTTTCAAGCTGTATTGTCACAAAGATTCGAACTACCTGTTCAATCAGATGGCTTATCTCTTTATCGCGTATTAAGAAAAATCAACCCTTCTCCATATCTTTATTATATTCGGTGCAATGGACAAGAAATCATCGGAAGTTCACCTGAACGCCTTGTAAAAGTAGATGAAGACAAGGAGTTGGAGATTCATCCAATTGCCGGAACAAGAAAAAGAGGCAAAGATGATAAAGAGGATCAAGCGTTGGCAGCTGATCTATTGGCAGATGAAAAAGAACGGGCAGAACATTTGATGTTGGTAGATTTAGCTAGAAATGATATTGGCAGAGTCAGTGAGTATGGTTCTGTAGCTGTTAAAGATATGATGCATGTGTCATATTTTTCACATGTGATGCATTTAACGACAAAAGTGACAGGACAACTTAAGAAGAAAGCACACCCATTTGAAGCATTGTTTTCTACGCATCCGGCCGGTACTGTGTCGGGAGCACCTAAAGTTCGAGCGGTAGAAATCATTCAACAGTTAGAGCAGAGTAGAAGAGGAGTTTATGCTGGTGCGATTGCCTATTGCGGATACAACGAAGTCATCGATTCTTGTATTGCGATTCGAACAATTGTCCTAGATCAAGAAGTCGCGTATGTGCAAGCAGGGGCAGGCATTGTTCAAGATTCAGTACCGGAAAGCGAGTATGAAGAGACAAGAAATAAAGCGAAGGCTTTAATATATGCCATTAAATTAGCTGAGATGAGGTATCAACAAGAGGAGGTCACAAAGAGATGAGCCGAGAATTAGATAAAATCATGGTGAATGAAACGCTAACAGAGAGAGAAGCAGAAGTTCTGGTCATGGAGATGATGGAAGGAAGTCTTTCTCATGAGAAAGTAGCAGCGATCTTATCCATTCTTCAATACCGTGGAGAGACCGTTGATGAAATTACCGGTTTTGCTAAAGGGATGCAACAAAAAAGTACACAGATTACACTTCCTTATCCATTATTGGATACGTGCGGTACAGGAGGAGATGGTGCGAATACGTTCAATATTTCTACGGCTGTGGCCATCTTATTGAGTTCTATGAAGGTTAACGTTGCCAAGCACGGAAATCGCAGCGTGTCTTCAAAAACCGGGAGTGCTGATGTGTTAGAAGAATTGGGCATTCCTTTTCAACAGAACCAAGAAGAAGCAAGAGCTATGCTTGAAAAACACCACCTTTCTTTTCTGTTTGCTCCAGACTATCATCGTGCTATGAAACATGTGGCACCTGTTAGAAAAGCTTTAGGGATGAAAACGATCTTTAATTTGCTTGGTCCTTTAACGAATCCTGCAGGAGCCAGTCACAGGATCATAGGGGTTTACGACCATCAATCGGCCAGAAAAATGGCAGAAGCTTCACTAAGATTAAATATCGAACGAGCTATTTTTGTTTGTGGAGAAGACGGATTAGATGAAATTACTGTTCAAGGCAAGACTTCAATCATTGAAGTTCATAATCAATCTATTCGTGAATTTTCTTTTTCACCTGAAGATGCTGGGCTTGCTAAACATCCCTTGACAGGCGCATTAGTAGAAACCCCTAAAGAAAGTGCGACGCTTATTCAAGATATATTTCTTAATAACGCACCAGATGAGGCGAGAGACTTGGTCTTGTTAAACGCTGGTGCTGGACTATACGTTCAAGGAAGAGTATCGTCGATTGCAGAAGGGGTAAAACAATGTCAAAAGGCATTAGGACCTCAAGTAACAAAACATCTTGAAGCGTTAAGAAATGAGAAAGGAGCATCGACTACGGTATGACTATATTAGACCGAATTGTTGAGAAGAAAAAGGAAGAATTAAACTCCTTACTTATACCCAGCGAGCGTCAAGTAGATAAGAGAAAAATTTCATTATCAGAGTCAATTGCTAAAGCGGTTCATCCTTTAGGTGTCATTGCTGAAGTAAAGAAAGCCAGTCCATCAAAAGGCATATTAACAACTGATTTTCGACCAGTGTCCATTGCTAAATCGTACGAAGAGCTTCAAGTAGCTGGAATTTCAGTGTTAACGGATGAAGAGTTTTTTCAAGGGCACCCTCTTTTTTTAACAGACATAAAAAAAGAAGTTAATATTCCCATCCTCCGAAAAGATTTCATTATTCACGATAAACAAGTCACTTACTCTGATCGGATCGGAGCCGATGCGATATTGTTAATCGCAGCCATCTTGGACGGTACACAATTGGCTGAGTTGCACCAACAAGCTGTTGAACTGGGCCTCGATGTTTTAGTTGAAGTTCATGACGAACAAGAGTTAGAGAAGGTCCTCACTCATGTGACGCCTGCGATGATAGGTGTGAATAATCGTGATTTGTCTACGTTTGAGACAGACCTTGCAACAACTGAGCGCCTGAATGCGCTTATTCCCGACGATGTACAGCTTATTAGTGAAAGTGGCATTCATTCAAACAAAGACGTGAATTTTTTAAGACAAGCTAAAGTAGACGGTTTACTTGTTGGAGAAGGCTTCATGAAGAGCCATAATAAAAAGGCGTTCTTAGACTCACTCTTTCGTACGGAGGATTGTAAATGAATCCAATAGTTAAATTCTGTGGAATGAGATCTTTTGAAGATTATCAGAAGGCTGTATCCACTGAAGCCAGTATGATCGGGTTTATTTTCGCTCCAAGCAAAAGACAAGTGAAAGCAGCTGATGTCTCTGAATGGACACGTGCTAAGCCGTACAAGGCTCACCAGCAGTTAGTAGGGGTGTTTGTAAATGAATCCGTTGATAAAATGGTTCAGCAATCAATCGAAGCAGGGCTTCATATTGTACAATGCCACGGTTCAGAAACAATCGAGGAAGTAACTGCAGTGAAAAAGGGAACCGGAGCGCTCGTCTATAAAACGATCCATCATCATGAGGGAGCTTTAGAAGAGATGCGCCAGTACCGTGATATTGCCGATGGTTTCGTGGTCGATACGAAGACCCAAGATGCTTGGGGAGGAACCGGTGTGACATTTGATTGGCAGGCCATTCCTAAATACACAGAAGAAGCTAATCGACAAAATGTCCCATGTTTAATTGCTGGAGGCGTCACCGTTGATAATCTTGCAAAGCTGCAAAGGTACCGCCCCTTAGGAATTGATGTTTCTTCTGGGATAGAATCAGATGAGAAAAAGGACGAAAGGAAGATGATGGCCATGACGAAAGCAGTAAATAACACATACCAAGCGCCAGACTATTTAGGAAGGTTTGGTCCGTTCGGTGGGAAATATGTGCCAGAGACATTAATGTTTGCTTTAGAGGAATTAGAAAAGGCCTATGAATCGATTCGACATGATGAAGAATTTGCTCGCCAACTTCATAAAGAACTGAAGGAATATTCAGGGAGACCGACAGCTCTAACCCATGCGGAAAGACTATCTGATCATTATGGTGGAGCGACGATTTACTTGAAACGGGAAGATTTAAACCATACGGGGGCTCATAAGATTAACAATGCCCTGGCTCAAGGGCTCTTAGCCAAAAAAATGGGCAAAACACAGATCATAGCTGAAACGGGTGCTGGCCAGCATGGTGTGGCATCTGCAACGGTCGCTGCTAGGTTTGGCATGTCTTGTAAAGTATTTATGGGAGCAGAAGATATTCGCAGGCAAGAACTGAACGTTTTTCGCATGAGACTGTTAGGTGCAGAGGTCATTGAAGTTCACTCAGGTGGAAAAACATTAAAGGATGCAACAAATGAAGCTATTCGTCATTGGGTAGCAAATGTTCATGATACCTTTTACTTGATTGGAAGCGTAGTCGGCCCTCATCCCTACCCGATGATGGTACGAGATTTCCAGAGCATCATCGGTGAGGAAAGCAAAAAACAAATGAACGAGCGAATTGGAAAACTTCCAGATGAAATCGTCGCTTGTGTTGGCGGAGGAAGCAATGCCATGGGGATGTTTTACCCTTTCATTAACGATGATGTTAAATTAACAGGTATTGAAGCAGCAGGCAAGGGAACGGAAACGCCTGAACATGCAGCGACCTTAACAAAAGGTAGGAAAGGTGTGCTTCATGGATCTCTGTCTTATCTTCTCCAAGATGAGGATGGAAATATTATTGAACCTTATTCAATCTCTGCTGGACTTGACTATCCGGGTATTGGACCAGAGCACGCCCATTTACGAGATATAGGTCGAGTGAAGTATGAAGCTGTTACAGATGATGAAGCGATGGCAGCTTTACAAGACTTATGCCAGTTTGAAGGGATTCTCCCTGCAATAGAGACGGCACATGCTCTAGCTTATGTGAAACAAAATGCACAACGCATGTCAAAAGACCAAGTGTTGCTCGTCTGTCTATCAGGCCGAGGGGACAAGGATGTTCATACGATTCAGCAAGTGCTAGGGGGAGATAACCAATGAACAAACTGACTGAAGAGCGCTTCCAAAAAAAAGAAAACAGATTTGTCCCTTATATCATGAGCTGTCACCCAACATATGAAGCTTCGATTGAAATTGCCTTAACTTTGCAAGAAGCAGGAGTTGACGCTATCGAATGGGGCGTCCCGTTCAGTGATCCATTGGCTGATGGGCCTGTTATTCAACAGGCTGGAGATCGGGCACGAAAAGCAGGGGGAAGCTTAAGAAAGGCTCTTGAAGGTATGAAAGAAGCGCGACAACAGGGGCTCCAAGCACCAGTCGTTTTATTTACTTATGTGAATCCTGTTTTATCAGTCGGGTTTGAAAAGGTTATTGAAGGGATGAAAGAGGCAGAAATTGATGGAATTTTAATTCCGGACTTGCCTTTTGAAGAAAGTGAAGAACTTCGTAAGCTTTGTAATGAAGCGGGTATTTCTTTGATTTCTTTAATTGCCCCAAGTTCTAGTCACCGTATGGAGAAAATTAGCCGTCTTGGAGACGGATTCTTGTATTATGTTACTTCTCTAGGTGTCACAGGTACTCGTCAAAGTTTCTCCGACCAGATCTCTCATTCAATTAATGAATTGAAAAAGACAGCCACCGTGCCAGTTTTAGCCGGTTTCGGGATTTCTACACGAGATCAAGTAAGGCATTTTCAATCTATTGCCGACGGAGTTATCGTCGGAAGTGCTCTCGTTCGTTTTATCGGAGAACGGGAACAAGCATTACTAAGTGAAAATGAAAGCAAAGAAGCGCTTAAAGAGATAAAAGAGTTTGTACAAGAACTCATTTCGTAATAGTATAGAGGATAAATATTATTGTAGCTGGAGGGGACGATATTGAGAGTAAAAGAATCCATGGTTGGACTAACGCCATATCAGCCAGGCAAACCTATAGAAGAAGTAAAACGGGAACTGGGATTAGATGAAGTCATTAAGTTAGCTTCGAACGAAAACCCTTATGGTTGTTCACCGAGAGTAGAAAAAGCTATTCAAGAAGCATTTAAAGATATTGCCGTTTATCCAGACGGGTATGCAAGAGCGCTGCGGGAAAAAACCGCAGAAATGCTTGACGTCACTGAGGATCAACTGATATTCGGTAACGGTTCAGACGAAGTGATCCTGATTCTATGTAGGTCTGTTCTCACAGCAGAGGATAATATAGTTACAGCCACACCGACATTTCCGCAATATCGTCATAATGCAGTCATTGAGGGAACTGAAGTCCGTGAAGTACCATTAACTGATGGTGTCCACGATCTTGATGCTATGCTGGAGGCCATAGATGAACATACTAAAATGGTTTTCGTCTGTAACCCTAATAATCCCTCTGGTACTTATGTCAATGCAAAAGCTTTTGAAACGTTTATAGAACAGGTTCCAGAGGATGTTCTCGTCATCAGTGATGAAGCTTACTTCGAATATGTCTCGGCGGAAGACTACCCAGATACTTTGCCATTATTGAAACAATTTCCTAATTTACTCATTTTACGCACGTTCTCAAAAGCTTATGGACTTGCCTCTTTAAGGGTTGGATATGGGGTTGGTCATCCAGACCTTATTAGAGCCATTGATCCTGGTCGGGAACCTTTTAACACGAATTCCATGGCCCAAGCAGCTGCCCTCTCGGCATTAGATGATGAAGAATTTATTCAAGCATGCCATGATAAAAATAAGCAAGAAATGAAAAAATATGAAGATTTCTGTCATAACAATGGTTTCGCTTTTTATCCATCGCAAGCAAATTTTATCTTAATGAATTTAAACAAGCCAGGTGGAGAGATATTTGATTATTTGCTCTCTAAAGGGTTTATCACTAGGAATGGTGAAGCCCTTGGGTTCCCCACATCTGTTCGAATTACCTTAGGGACACCTGAACAAAATGATAAAATTATTACTGAATTAACCAAGTGGCTCGTATAGGAGGATCATTGTGAGGAGACGAATTTTAATTATTGGCTTGGGGCTGATCGGCGGGTCCCTTGCCTTAGCTGTAAAAAAAGGATACCCAGATACGACCATTATAGGCTATGATATTGATCCTCAAGCAAGTAAGCTGGCGAAAAGCTTACAGATAATCGATTCTAGTGTTTCAGATCTAGCCATAGAGGCACCACAGGCAGATGTGATTATTTTATCTGCTCCTGTTGAAAGTTCTATAAAAATAATAGATAAATTAGCTGAGATGCCACTTAAACAAGGATGTTTGATTACTGATGTGGGAAGCACGAAACAAACGGTTGTCGAGAAAGGAAATCAGCTTTTTGAGAAAGGCGTTTATTTCATAGGAGGCCACCCCATGGCAGGTTCTCATAAAACCGGTGTAGAAGCTTCCCGTGAAAGACTGTTTGAAAATGCCTTTTACATATTAACACCTACTTCAGAAGTTCCAAATTCAAAGATGATTCAGTTGCAAAATATTCTTAAAGCTACAAAAGCGAAGTTTATAGAGTTGGACCCTGAAACCCATGACCGGTTCGCAGGACTCATAAGTCACCTGCCTCATATTATTGCTTCGGGATTAGTTCACCAAGTAGCGAGACAAGGAGAAAAGGAACCTCTCGTCTCTCAACTGGCTGCTGGAGGATTTCGGGATGTCACGAGAATTGCCTCGGCGTCCCCTGCAATGTGGCGAGATATTCTGCTTCATAATCGGGATACACTGCTAACTATGTTAGCAGATTGGAAAGAGATTATGCACGATGTAGAACAAATGATCATTGATGAAGATTCAGAGAAGATTTTTTCTTTTTTCGCAGAAGCTAAAAATACGAGAGATCAACTACCTTCAAAAAAGAAAGGTGCACTTATGCCCTTTTACGATCTCTTTGTTGATGTTCCAGACCATCCAGGGGTCATCTCGGATGTGACTGCGTTATTAGCAGAAGCGGAGATAAGTATCACTAACATTCGTATTATTGAGGCAAGAGAAGATATTATGGGAGTTCTTCGATTAAGCTTTCGTTCAGAAGAAGACTTGAACCTAGCTAAAGAGAAATTAATAGACCAAATGTACGATACGTATGAAGCACCGTAAGAAGGGAGAAAAACCATTGAATAAAACGGTAATGCCTCTTAAAAGTGGATTGCAAGGGAATATAACAATACCTGGAGACAAATCCATCAGTCATCGAGCTGTGTTATTTGCTTCGTTAGCTGAAGGAGAGACTAAGATCACAGGATTCCTTCGAGGAGAAGATTGTCTCAGTACGATTTCCTGTATGAAAAAATTAGGTGTAAATATTACTGAGAATGACGATGAAATCATTGTAAATGGAAAAGGTTTGCATGGATTCACAGAACCAAATGAGATATTAAACGTCGGAAATTCAGGTACAACCATTCGACTTCTATCAGGTGTGTTATCTGGGCAGCCGTTTTCTTCGGTATTAGTGGGAGATGATTCCATTGCTAAACGGCCTATGGGAAGGGTAACGGGTCCTTTAAAAATGATGGATGCGAAAATTGATGGGCGAAATGTAGCAGAATTTACTCCTTTACATATTAGGGGAGGTCAATTAAAAGGAATTCATTATCTTTCCCCGGTGGCAAGTGCTCAAGTGAAGTCAGCTATTTTATTAGCTGGCCTCTATGCAAAAGGGGAAACGAAAATTACAGAGCCACATAAGTCCCGTGATCATACAGAAAGAATGTTAGAGAGTTTCGGAGTGCGTGTAGAAGCAACGACAGACTCAGCTGCTATACATGGAGGTCAGGCGCTTACAGCGACAGATATACACGTGCCTGGAGATATTTCTTCAGCTGCTTTCATGCTCGTTGCTGGTGCAGTTGTCCCCGGAAGTGAGATTACCCTTCGAAATGTAGGGATGAATCCGACGAGAACAGGTATTATTGATGTTCTTCAAGCTATGGGAGCGGATTTGACCATCCATAATGAACGGTATCTTGGAGGTGAACCTTCCACGGATTTAACGATTCGTTATTCTTCTCTGACGGGTATAACGATTAGTGGCGAGCTTATTCCGAGACTTATTGATGAGATTCCTGCGATTGCTGTGCTAGCTTCTCAAGCCGAAGGGACGACGATTATTCGAGATGCTGAAGAATTAAAAGTAAAAGAAACGAACAGAATTGATACAGTCGTTCATCAATTAGCCCAAATTGGCGTCTCAATTGAAGCAACAGAAGATGGGATGGTGATTCACGGTAAGTCGGACATCCACGGGGGAACTGTTCAAAGTTTCCACGACCATCGAATAGGCATGTCCATGGTATTGTGTGGATTGATCTCCACTGACGCTGTGATTGTTAAAGACACGGAGGCCATTGCTGTCTCATACCCAAGTTTCTTCGAAGATTTGCAACGATTATCAGGAGATAAATAATTGTAGAACCGTTACGTCAAAGGCGTAACGGTTTTTCTCTGGGAGTGTTGAACGTTTGAGAGCAGAAAAAACGAGAGGAAGTCTCACGTTACCCTATGGTCAAAGCGAGTAGGGACGATTCAAAAGCAGCTAGAACCTATATCTATCAAACAGTATGACATATCTAATTGATTATCATCATAGCTTGTCAGTAAAGGAACAAGACGGAGATGATAAAAATGAAATATGTCATGGAGGTATGGGATAAATATAACAAAAAAGATAAGAAAATCCTTGTTGATAATGGTGCCATTTCCTTTTGCACAAACAGTGTAGAATCTAGAAAGAATGTGGTAGTCAATACCCAAAATATTTTAGTGAATTCAGGGAAAGTGACGTTGGATAAAGATGTTGGTTATGCATTTGCAAAAGGCGTTGGGATGTCTTATATTAAACGACTTTTACTTCATGGGTATTCTTCGTTTATCCACGTGGTTGACCTTGAGTTTGAAAGTCTAACAGAAAGTAAATTAAAGCAATCCCGAACCCAATTAGCGACCTGCCCAACAGATTATGTCCATGCTGTGAGAGTGCCTCTAAAGAGACTCACTCCATCATGGGTTCGTAAGTTAAAGCAATTGTCCATCCCCCTCATCATCTTTACTGTAGATAAACATGAAGAAATTATTCGATTTCCTTGGATTCGACTGATTGAAGCAGCATTTCCGATTCGAACAATGTTTTTGTTAGATCAACACCAGTCTGTAAGAAGTAAAAGAGACATTCAGTCGGTTCAACGGGAGTGGGAACAGACTGTGAAAAATTTACGCTTAAACAGCTATTTTCATCTCCCTGCTTATGGAGAAGAGGTTCCGTTATTTTTCTTGAAGCGATTAGGGATGTATCCTTACAAGGGGAGTTTTGATTCGGGTAGTCATGCTGACTATATGATGTATTTACAAAATAAAATAAGGATTACAGACATGGTTGTACCGGATATTATCGCCTTAAGAGGCACTATCGTTAAATCAAATAATAGCTGGCATCTTCGAGGAGTGGTGGGTAAGGAGATGGTATCAATTATCCCAGAGCAATTCCTTCCTATTGCAGAGGTATTTCAATATAACTCATAAGATCAATCTTTATAAAGTTATGTGCACAAGAGTTGACTCATAGGATGGGTTAGTTAAAATGGAAAGGAGACATATGTGAAGAAAGGAAGCAATAATGATGAATGAAAATTTAGCAGAAGCCATTAAACTTATAGAAGAAGGTCATCACGAAGAAGGGTTAAAAAGGATAGAAAAGTTAGAAGAAAAATCTGACGATGAGACAAAAAGGACGATAGCAGAATTATATTTTGAACTAGGTCTCGTCGACCGCTCTGTGATGATCGTTGAGGAATTAATGTTTCAATACCCAGATCACGGGGAGCTATTTGCTTTTGCAGCGGAGTGTTACAGTGAATTAGGTAAAGAAGACGAAGCGATCGAGATGCTTACGTCAATCAATCTGGGAGATCCAGCTTACATTCAGGCTCAACTGTTATTAGCCGATCTTTACGAAAGCCAAGGACTGGAAGAAGTAGCGGAGAAAAAATTGCTTGATGCAATTAAGAACGAACCAAACAATGCTGTTCTTCAGTTTGGATTAGGGGAATTTTATTTGAATCGAGGGGATTATCAACAATCAATCTCTTATTACAAACAAGCGATTCATCAAGGGAACCTACCAAAAGATTTACCTATTCAACCTCAGTTAAAGCTTGCAGAAGCTTTTAGTATTACTGGACAATTCGAAGACGCATTAATCTATTATAGAGAAGGATTAGAGGATAAAGAGAACCCTGATGGTCTGTTCGGATATGGATATACTTCGCTTCAAGTAGAGGATTATGAAACAGCTGTGAAGACGTTTGTCAGGCTTCTTGAGATGGACCCGGATTACACGAGCGTATATCCATACTTAGCTAAAGCATACGTTGCCCAAAAGATGCTGGATCAGGCTACGGAAATTTTAGAAGAAGGTATTAAAAAAGATGAATTTAATGAGGAATTGTATTTGGAGTTAGCCAAACTTCAGTTTTCGAAAGGAAGATATTTAGAAGGGAAAGGTTTTCTTGAAAAAGTCATTGCCTTAAACCCATCGAACGTATCAGCCGTGAAAGAGCTACTCATTTATTTTGACAATGAAGAAGATTATGAAGGAATGCTGGACTTAATTCGCTTCCTTGATGACTATGGTGAGTATGACCCATTATATGAACGATTTCGAGGTAAAGCGTTAATGGAAGAAGATGATGTTGCTGGAGCTGTAGAAGCCTATGAGGCAGCTATTGCATCCTTAGCACACGATGAAAGTATTCTTGAAGAAGCAGCATTAACGTTTTTAGCAGCTGGAAGGAAAGATAAAGGAATAATCTTACTAGAAGAGCTATTAACCTTGCAACCTCACCGGTATGACATTGAAGAGCGTTTAATAGAACTGAAATAAGTGTTTAAGATTGATTCTCAAGCTTATCAACTAAGAAAAATGAGGAAATAAAAAAAACAAGTCATTAGCAGGATTATTCAAATAGTTAGAGAATAGTAATATATATACAAGAGATATTCATTGATCAGTTGTGATTTTCGTTCAAAGAACTTTAGTTCTGTCCCTATAAGACTTTAGAAATAAGGGAGGGGTCGTGATGAATAATCCAGTTCCAGTCATGGAAAAGCGCGATTTTTTAAAGTGGTTTTTGGAATCATATCAATTGAAACGCCGAGAGTGTGCTTGGTTATTGAACTTCTTAATGAGTGACGATATTTTAATGGAGAGAGTTCATTTTGTAGAACAAGCAGAGTATTGTCCGAAGGCATTGATGATCTCAGCTAATGATGTAGAACAGGTTCCGTTTGCTTTCCACAAAAATCAACATGTAACCATGGACGCTGAGAAATCATTTCACGACATCCGGTTAAATCGTAACGAAGATATTTATATTCAATTAAATTTTAAAGAAAAGCAGTCATCACCTCATTATATGGCTGTCTTAGAGGAGAACCCTTTCTTACCAGTTAACGAAGAAGAAGAAAACTTACAACAAGTTCTAGCCGAGATGGTTCTCGATGAATCATTAAGAACTCATAAAATGAAGAGGCTTGAAGAAGAGATAGATCTTGCTTTAGTGAATGGAGACGAAATGACGTTCCAAGACTTAGCGAAAAAATATTCTGCTTTAAAAGCCCTTGAAGACTAAGGGCTTTTCTTTTTGGGGAAAATTTTGTTATAGCCTATTTTGGATGTTTAAGAGTCCCCATTCACTTTCACAGGCTAACAATTATCATAGCTATGAAGAAAATTGCACGAATACAAGGAGACGATAGTAATGAAATGGAAAGTAAACCAAATCGATACATACTACAAAGCTAAAGAGTACGTTGACACGGCAGTGATCCCGCTCATACCCCTCCAATGGGGAAAAGACGAGAAGGATACCATTTCGATGGGGGAATTTACTGAATACATTACAGATCGAATAGAAAACCAGTTTACAGGCAGAGTGTTTTTAATGCCTCCATTCACCTATTTAAAATCAGAACCAGCACTCGAAAAAATTCAAAGATTAAAAGAGTGGGATCGTCATTTATTCAAGCAAGGGTTTAAGTACATATTTTACATTACATCCGACGTAGAGTGGAAATCATTGGATAAACAACTGCCTGATGAATTGATTTGGGTACCGGCTATTTCAAGTGAGACCATGGATTCCAATCAATTGAAAAAAACTGTCGAACAACAAACAAGTCAGATTATGCCTTTATTTACGGGCAAATGGCAGACTGAACCGAATCCTAGAGATGAATAGGACATTATTCTTCTAAAATGATTACCGCGATTTTATTGACATAACAGGTTTTATTGGGCTATCATAATACTGTCTTAGTATGTTTGATGTGTGAAATTTATGTAAAGTTTTGGATGTGAGGAGGGAAGGTTGTGAGCGAGAAAAAACACCGGGTTTCGAGGCGTCAATTTTTAACTTATACATTAACAGGTGTAGGCGGCTTTATGGCTGCAGGAATGCTTAGTCCAATGGTAAGAATGGCGTTAGATCCTGCTTTAGAAGCGACAGGAGATTCAGAATTTGTAGCTGTAGGACTAGGGGAAGATGAACTAACTGAAGAACCACAGATTGTCAATTTCGAATTAGAAATTGAAGATGCATGGTATACATCAGAGCAGCCACGGTCTGCATGGATTTATAAAGATGGAGATGAAATCATTGCTCTTTCACCAATCTGTACGCACTTAGGTTGTACGGTGAATTGGGATGCTAATGAAGATTACCCTGAACAGTTTTTTTGTCCATGTCATTTTGGACGGTTTGAAAGAGATGGAACAAACGTTGCAGGAACGCCACCGACGCGACCGTTGGACGTTTATGATGTGGAAGTCCGTGACGGGATGATTTATTTAGGTCAAATCAATCAGCGTAGTTAAAAGGGGGGCGTAAGGAATGCTACAAAAAGTATATGATTGGGTGGACGAGCGTTTAGATATTACACCTTTATGGCGTGATATTGCCGACCATGAAGTGCCGGAACACGTAAATCCAGCTCATCATTTTTCAGCTTTTGTTTATTGTTTTGGAGGTTTAACATTTTTTGTTGTTGTAATACAAATATTATCAGGAATGTTCTTAACGATGTATTATGTTCCGGATATCATACACGCATATGAATCGGTCTATTACTTACAAAATGAAGTGACCCACGGATTGATTGTTCGAGGGATGCACCATTGGGGCGCCAGTTTAGTCATAGTCATGATGTTCCTTCATACCCTTCGTGTTTTCTTTACAGGTTCCTATAAAAAACCTCGTGAATTAAACTGGGTTGTCGGCGTACTATTGTTTTTCGTTATTTTAGGACTAGGTTTTACAGGATATCTCCTTCCATGGGATATGAAAGCTTATTTTGCAACAGTTGTAGGGCTTGAAATAGCTGAAAGTGCACCTGTTATTGGTGGATTTGCGAGAACGTTACTTGCTGGTGGAGAAATTATTGGGGCACAAACACTGGCTCGATTCTTTGCGATTCATGTGTTCTTCTTGCCTGGAGCTTTATTAGGATTGTTAGGAGCTCACTTTTTCATGATTCGTAAGCAAGGAATTTCTGGTCCATTGTAAGATGGAGCAGATGTGATAAGGAGGGAAAGCTATGCACCGCGGAAAAGGGATGAAGTTTGTAGGCGATTCACGTGTCCCTGCTGAACGTAAACCGAATATACCTAAGGATTATTCAGAATACCCGGGAAAAACAGAAGCATTCTGGCCGAACTTCTTACTTCGGGAATGGATGGTTGGGGCTGTTTTTCTAATTGGCTTTTTAGTTTTAACTGTGGCTCACCCAGCACCATTAGAACGAATTGCCGATCCTACTGATTCTGGTTACATACCGTTACCAGACTGGTATTTCTTGTTTTTATACCAACTATTAAAGTATGAATTCGCTGCTGGTCAGTATACAGTTGTTGGAGCTGTTCTAATGCCAGGTGTGGCATTTGGAGCTTTGTTACTTGTACCATGGCTTGACAGTGGAAAAGAAAGACGACCTCTTAAGCGTCCTATTGCAAGTGGTTTAATGATGCTCGGTGTTGCTTCAATCATTTTTCTGACGTGGGAATCTGTGGATGAGCACGACTGGGAAGCAGCCGCTCAACAAGGTGAAATTGTCGATGACGTCGAAGTAGATGAAACTGCTGAGGGGTATGAAATTTATCAATCTCAGGAGTCCTGTATTGGTTGTCATGGTGGAGATATGTTAGGTGGCGCAGCTGGTCCTAACATTTTCGAAAGCGACTACGACAAAGATGCTGTAATGGATATTATTATTAACGGAGCAGATGGCATGCCTGCTGATCAGTTTGAAGGATCAGATGAGGAGCTTGAAACTCTAGCTGAATTCATTGCTAATGATGGGCAAGATCCAAATGGTGATGATGAATAATTAGATGAAGAAATTGTGAGCTGACTGAGGAAATTTAGTCAGCTCTTTTTTCATAAGGATATCGAATAAATATTGTTGATATTTAATTTCGTGGAACTCCTCGATCTGCTCGGAAAAAGCGAACGGACTCAGTTCAACAGCGTTGGATACAAAGACGAATCAATAAGTTGAAATATTAGAAAAGGAAGATGCCGATGTTTACATATTTGTTATCAATCATAGGTCAGCGATGGTTTATCGCTTCCCTTTTGGTTATTAATATACCTGGTACCATTTATGGTTTTATATGGTATGAAAGTCAATTAGAGAGAACACCTGCCCACTTCCTCATTTTCGTTCCAGATAGCCCAACGGCTAGTTTGTTTTTTTGTATTGTGTTAGCTGCTTTTTTATTCAAAAAAAATATACCTCTTATAGAAGCATTAGCTGCGGTTACATTATTGAAATATGGAATATGGGCTGTAGTTATGATCTTGGCAGCAGCTGCAGCAGGTTCTCCTATAGGTATTCTTAACTATATGCTTATTTTTTCGCATCTTGGAATGGCTGCTCAAGGTTTGCTATATTCCCCTTACTACCGGTTTAAACCATGGCATTTAATAATTGTAGCTGTCTGGACACTACATAATGACGTTATTGATTATATATATGGGATGCATCCTGGAGTTGCATCGTCCATTCAATCGTATATTCAGGAAATCGCTTATTTTACTTTTTGGCTAAGCATTATCTCATTGTTCACAGTGTATATTTTGCACAATAAATCTCTTAAACGTCATTTACAATAAGCCTAGTTCGATTTTTTTCATAACTGTTTCTCGGTCTACTCTTGTCTCATGCTTCATAAGATGAAGTATGATAAAGGGGAGGGACAGGCATGGGGAAAGAAAAACGAGGATGGCTGCTGATCGTAACGATTTTGTTTGCCTTGCTTATAGCAGCATCAACAGTAAATAGTGCAAGTGAGGAACGGTGGACAGAGTTAAATCATACAAGTGATACGATTTTACAGTACGTAAAGCAACAACATTATCAAGAAGCATCGGATTTGTTAGATACTTTTGCGCAAGAGTTTCTTCAAACGAATGCAAATGAGCTAGGGTTAACGATGAGAGAACTTCAAATCCTAACAGAGACCTTCGACGAGGCGGTATATGCTGTCACCAATACCGCTCTCACTCACAATCAAAGAGTTTCTCTTGTTTACAAACTTAGACTTCTTACAGATGTTTATGTTCATAGTGAAGAACCTTTGTGGCATAATATGAAAACTTCGTTATTAACTTCTCTGAAACAAATGCAACCAGAAGATAAATCAAATCTTGAAGTGTCTCATGAAGACATAAATGAATTTATTGCTTATTATGACACGGTGAAGCCAGCTTGGAGTGTAGCTCTCTCACAAGAACAATTTCAGCGAATTCATTCCCAAGTGCAATATTTACTTCAAATGAGAAACCAAAACGTGAGTCTACAAGAATGGAGTCAGCATTTAGAAAGAATTGAGCAAGAGCTCTTTCACATTTTCGATGGCGTAGATGAAGATGAAGTGACAGATCCCTCATTTTATTGGCTGATTATCACGGTCAGTAGTGCCATATTTAGCTCACTTAGTTATGTAGGGTGGAAAAAATACAAAGGTCACAAAACAGATTTATTGAGAATGAAAGATAGAGGGCGCAGTTGATGTCGATTAGGCAAGTTCGTTGACACATTGACGTTCTTTGACTAAAATAAACTTATACAAACAAGAGATTTAAAGGAGGTTTGCACAATGTTTGAAACATTTGGCGGTTTTTTAATTTATTTTGCCCTTTTGATGGCGATCCCGATGTTGGCCAATTCAAAAGTGAAAAACACCTATCGAAAATACTCACAAGTCGCCTCTTCTTCAGGGATGACTGGGGCAGAAGTGGCCCGTAAAATATTAAACGATAATGGGTTGTTTGACGTTGTAGTAGAACCAGTAAAAGGTCAGCTTACAGACCACTATGATCCTCGTAAAAAAGTTGTCCGTTTATCAGAACACAATTATTACGGAAATTCCATTGCTGGTGCTGCTGTTGCCGCTCATGAAGTGGGACACGCTATGCAAGACGCGGAAGATTACAGTTTTTTGCGATTTAGACATACTCTTGTCCCAGTAGCTAATTTCGGTTCCAATACATCTATCTTCTTGATTTTAGGTGGGTTGTTCCTTCAATTAAATGGTTTATTTCTAGCAGGGATTGTGCTGATGTCCTTTGCTGTTCTCTTTCAACTTGTCACATTACCAGTTGAATTTAACGCTTCAAGTCGTGCGATGGAACAAGTTGTTTCTGTAGGGGTTATTCGAAATGAGGAAGAACGACAAACGAAAAAAGTATTAGACGCAGCCGCTTTAACTTACGTTGCAGCCGCACTCGTAGCTGTAGCAGAGTTGATTCGTTTTATCATGATGTTTATGGCGAGCAACGACTAAATCTAATGTAAAAGAAAGCCACCGGATCCCGGTGGCTTTTCTCATACTTTAAAGTTCAGAAGAAAGAAGAATAACTATATTCCTAACGGCTTTTTGTTTTCATCTAATGTAAATCCTTCTCCCATGACATCTTGCACATCAGCTAAAGTTACGAATGCATGGGGATCTACTTTCGCAATTAAGTTCTTTAAGCGAACCATTTCATTCCGACCAACGACACAATAGAGAACTTCTCGGTCTGTTTCAGTAAAAGTTCCTCGTCCTTTCAAGATTGTAGCCCCTCTATCCATCTCTTTCAAGATAATGGATGCAATCTCAGGGGCATGTTCAGAAATAATCATGGCAGCTTTCCCGGAGTACGCACCCTGTTGCATAAAGTCAATCACTTTAGCTGCTACAAATACAGCTAGTAACGTGTACATGGCTTCTCGATAATTTAAATAAACAAGCGAAGACGTAATGACAATCGCATCAAATACGAACATCGTTCTTCCCATGCTCCATCCGTAGTATTTGAAGCCGAGCTTTGCAATGATATCTACACCTCCCGTTGTTCCACCGAATCGGAATACGATTCCTAATCCAACACCGATAAATACACCAGCGAAAAGAGCCGCTAAAGTCATATCATCATCTAACGGCATAGCGAAAAATTTATAGCGTTGGAATAGCCATAAAAAAACGGAAACGGCTACTGTCCCAATTAACGTGTAGATGAACGCATTCCGTCCTAATACTTTCCACCCGATCACAAACAAAGGAATATTCAAAACGAGATTAGAATATGCAGGGTCTATCGAAAAGATAAAGTATAATATCAAAGTAATACCTGTAAATCCTCCATCTGCAAGGTTGTTCTCCATGTTAAAATACACTAAACCAAATGACATAATTGCAGTACCTAACAAAATGAAAAAGATATGTTTGAACTGAATTTTACCGATCACAAGCAGCACCTCCTTGAATTTCAGTCAGACTGCTATATTATAATTGATAGAGGTAGTTGGTTCAATGGGAATATATGATTTGTCAAAATCAGTCGTATTCGCTACGATAGGCTTGTAGTACAATCCTGTAAATGAAGGGGATGAAAGGATAGATGGATGATAAGACCATGCAACAAATGCAGGCGGAAGTAGATTCATACATATCTCAGTTTAAAGAAGGGTACTTTTCTCCTTTAGCGATGTTAGCTAGACTTACAGAAGAAACTGGTGAGCTGGCTCGTGAAATTAACCATTATTACGGAGAGAAGCCAAAAAAAGATTCAGAAGAAGAAAAAACGCTAGAACAGGAAGTAGGAGACATCCTGTTTGTAATGATTTGTCTAGCTAATTCATTAAATATAGACATGGAAGAATCATTTAATTTAGTGATGAACAAATTTCAAACGCGTGATAAAGACCGATGGACTAGAATTGATAAAACGGAGGAGTAAACATGATAAATATCGTAATTGCAGGACCTAGAGGAAACATGGGAAAAGAAGCAGTGAGAATGGTAGAAAAAGAAGAAAATTTTCAACTAAAAGCAGTGGTTGACCGTAAATATCAAGGTTTTTTAATGAAAGATGTTGACGGAATGGAGCCTCTTAATGTTCCCGTTTACGAAAATATGGAAATTTGTTTCCAAGAAGTAACGTGCGATGTTCTGATCGATTTAACCAGTCCAGAAGTAGGCAAAAAACATATGTTAATTGCGTTTAACCATGGTGTACGACCTGTTGTTGGTACGACCGGGTTCACTGATCAGGATATTGAAGAATTATCGAAAATAGCTGAAGAAAAAAAATTAGGAGCCATTATCGCACCTAACTTTGCAATAGGGGCTATCTTACTGATGAAATTCTCGCAGATGGCTGCAAAATATATGAAAGATGTAGAAATTATTGAACAGCATCATGATCGTAAATTAGATGCTCCATCTGGAACAGCAGTTAAGACTGCTCAAATGATCTCGGAAGTAAGAGAACCTAAAACACAAGGGCATCCAGAAGAAAGTGAACAGTTGAAAGGAGCTAGAGGAGCAGACTATCAGGGGATGAGAATACATAGTGTCCGTCTTCCTGGCTTGGTCGCTCATCAAGAAGTATTATTTGGTGGAGAAGGTCAGTCTTTGAAGCTTCGCCATGACTCTTTTAACCGAACGTCGTTTATGCCGGGAGTAAAACTTGCTTGTGAAACTGTGATGAAGTTAAATGTATTGGTGTATGGGTTAGATCAGGTCATTGAATAGTAGGAGAAAGGGGATATAAAATGAATATTGCGTTTATTGCGCACGATAAAAAGAAAGATGATTTAGTACGTTTCACCATGGCTTATGAGAACGTATTAAAAGATCATCAATTATTTTCAACGGGGACCACTGGGCAGCGGATTATGAAAGAAACGTCATTGGATATCCACCTATTTAAATCAGGTCCTCTAGGAGGGGATCAGCAAATCGGGGCGTTAGTTGCAGAAAACAGTATGGATTTGGTTCTCTTCTTCAAAGATCCTTTAACAGCTCAACCTCATGAACCAGACATAACTGCGCTCATTCGTCTCTGTGATGTTTACAGCATCCCACTGGCAACGAACATGGCTACAGCAGAAATATTACTATCTGGATTGAAACGAGGAGAATTTCAATGGCGCGAAATAATCAAACGTCAAGAGGGAAATCAAAATGAGTCATAAAGTGGATTTGTTAGCGATCGGTGCTCATCCTGACGACGTAGAGATTGGTATGGGAGGGACAATTGCTAAATATCGCCAAGCTGGAAAGAATGTCGTCATTGTTCACTTAACGGAAGCGGGGCTTTCGTCTAACGGGACGATCGAAACAAGGCAAATTGAAGCTGAGAATGCGTGTAAGGTGTTAGGGATATCAAACCCAGTTCAATTTCAATTTCCTGATCGACAACTGCTCTCTGTTCGTGAAGAAGCCATAGCCGCCCTTGTGACTGTCATTAGACAATATCGTCCTAAATTATTATTTGCTCCCTACTTTCAAGACCGGCATCCAGATCATGGTCATTGTGGAGAAATTGTTAGGGAGGCTTTCTTTTCTTCTGGTATTAAAAAGTATCTAGAAGATGAAACGGAATTAGCGTATCGTCCTCATGCCCTTTACTTTTATCAAATTAATGGATTAACCACACCTGATTTTCTTGTGGATATCTCCGACTCTATTGATGTGAAATATTCTGCGTTAGCGTGTTTTAAAAGTCAATTCTCACCTCAGGTTGGAAAGGTAAAAACTCCCTTGAATTCAGGGTTCTTAGAAAAATTAAAAGCGAGAGATCAGTTATTAGGTAATGAAGTTGGAGTGAACTATGCAGAAGGCTTCTTTTCGGATAAACCGATCCTTATTTATGATCTATTAGGAGACAAACAATGACATTTAAAATTGGTATTACTTGTTACCCAACTGTAGGAGGATCTGGTGTTGTAGCTACGGAGTTAGGGAAAGCATTAGCTGAAAAAGGACATGAAGTTCATTTTATTACGTCCAGTCTTCCTTTCCGATTAAATGATGGAACAGCAAATATCTATTTTCATGAGGTCGAAGTCAATCAATATTCGGTCTTTCGCTATCCTCCATATGATTTAGCATTAGCAAGCAAGATGGCTGAAGTTATTAAACGAGAAGGCTTAGATATTTTACATGTTCACTATGCTATTCCCCATTCTATTAGTGCTTATTTAGCGAAGGAAATGGTTGATCGGGATGTGAAGATCGTTACAACTCTTCACGGGACAGACATTACGGTCTTAGGCTATGATCCTTCGCTTTCTGATATGATCCGGTTTGGAATAGAAAAATCAGATGTAGTGACAGCCGTGTCCAATGATCTTATTCGACAAACGAAAGAATTATTGAAGATAGAAAGGCCGATTGAAACCGTTTATAACTTTATAGACCATCGAATTTACTATCCTAGAGAAACTGAGTTGTTAAAAAAACAATATGGCATTAGTGAGGATACAAAAGTTGTCGCCCACATTTCAAACTTCCGTAAGGTGAAGAGAGTAGAAGATGTGGTGAAAACGTTCGAGAAAATACAAGAACGTATGGACGCCGTATTGCTTTTGATAGGTGAAGGTCCTGAATTACCTGTTATTTGTAATCTTGTAAAAGAAAAAGGATTAACAGACAGTGTCCGTTTTCTTGGGAACCAAAAAAGAGTGGCAGAGCTGTTATCCATGAGCGATGTAAAGTTACTCTTATCTGAAAAAGAAAGTTTTGGTTTAGTCATCTTAGAAGCGATGGCATGCGGTGTACCGGTTATTGGAACAAATATTGGAGGAATTCCTGAGGTTATTCAACACGGTAAAAATGGCTATATATGTTCACTAGGAGATATTGACGAAATATCAGACTACGCTATTAAGCTCTTGCAAAACCCCTCGTTGCAGAAAGAAATGTCAGAATCAGCAATAAACAGGGCGATAAAGACGTTTCATCAAGAACGGATCGTCTCTCAGTATGAAACAATCTATGAGACGGCCCTTGAAAAATAGGAGTGGCTTATGAATTGGACAGAAGCAGGGCAAAAAGTGCTCAATCAATTAGAGGAGTCGGGCTTCGACTCTTACATCGTTGGCGGAGCGGTGCGAGATAAGTTGATTGGTAAGGTGGTCATGGATGTTGATATTTGTACAAAGGCAACAGTAGAAGAGATACAGTCGGTGTTTCTTAGAACGATCGAAGTGGGCATTCAACATGGAACGGTTATTGTTCCAATTAGAGGGTTTCCAGTTCAAGTAAGTACGTTTAAAGGAAATACCTTAGAGGAAGATTTGCTACAAAGAGACTTTACAATCAATGCTATGGCTGAAAATAGATTAGGTGACATCATTGATCCCTTAGGAGGGAAAAAAGATTTACATAAACGGCTCATTCGATCAGTAACGAATACGAGCCAACCTTTTGAGAAAGATCCTCTTCGACTTTTAAGAGCACTAAGATTTGCCTTGCAATTTCATTTTCATATTGAAGAAAGAACACAAGAAGGGATGAATTCTTTCTCACACCTCATGAATTCTCCGGCTATTGAGAGAATTTCTGCAGAGTTAGAGAAAATAAGTACATGTTCTCTAGATGGTGAACAGTGGACATGGTTGTTGGATCAACCAGTGTTTCAACAATTAAATAGCCTTTTTCAAAATCATGAACTAAAACGTTCACTTAAAGCACAGGAACGGCCTGTTGTTATCCAAGATTATCTTACATGGTGGAGTTTCGCCCTCTACGATGAGGATGTTTCACTTGTTAAAAATGGGCTAAGTCATTACAAAAGGTCAAATCGATTATCAAAAGATGTGATAGCGATTCATCAAAGTATAAGTCAATTAAAGCAGGGCTATTGTACGTCTTACGATTTATACAAACTTGGAAAAACGAGATTAACGATTGCTCTCCATTTGCTTAATCACCTCCAACAAAAACAAACTGATGAGACAACCTTGTTAAATGCCTATGATCATTTGCCAATCAAAGAGAAAAAGGAAATACTTATCACAGGAAGAGATATTCTGGATCATTTTCCTTCCTACGCCGGTCATGAAGTTGGACAGTTAATAAAAGACATTGAAAGAAATGTAGTAAGTGGTCAATTACATAACGAGCAACAAGCGATCTTGGATTGGATTAGGAGGAAGGAAAGGAATGAAGACTAAAGTATTAACGTTACTAAGAGAAAACAAAGACACTTTTTTATCAGGTGAGAAAATAAGCAATGAATTGGATTGCAGTCGAACAGCGGTTTGGAAGCATATTGATTCCCTTAGAAAAGAAGGATATGACATTGTGGCCGTTCAAAATAAAGGGTATCAATTGAAAAAGAGTGGTAGTCAGCTCAGCGAACATGATTTGGTGTCAAGAATAAAAGAAAATAATTTGTTCCATCATGTCGTTTATCATTCCTTGGTCACGTCGACGCAAGTCATCGCTCATCAATTGGTGAACGAAGGGGCAAGAGAAGGAACCATTGTCGTTGCAGACGAGCAAACTGCCGGAAAAGGAAGACTCGGTCGAACGTGGGACTCTCAACATGAAACGGGCATTTGGATGAGCCTTATCTTAAAGCCTTTAGTGGATTTTAGACAAGCGCCTCAATTGACATTAGTTGCGGCAGTGGCATTAGCAAGAGCGTTGCAAAATAAATCTGGTCAACAGATTGATATCAAGTGGCCGAATGATTTGCTCGTAAACGGGAAAAAAATTTGTGGAATTTTAACAGAACTCCAAGCAGATCCAGACCGAATCAAGTCCGTTATTATTGGCATAGGGGTTAATGTAAACCATGAACATTTCCCGCAAGAAATAACGGATATTGCAACTTCTTTAAAGAAAGAATCAGGAAAGAACTTCGATCGGGCAGAATTGATTACGGATATTTTAGATGAATTCAGCTGGCTTTATGAAGCCTATTTAACAAACGGTTTTTCACTTATAAAGCCACTTTGGGAAGCGCATTCTTTGTCGATTGGTAAGAAAGTTATTGCAAGACGCGCTAAGGATTCACTTGTTGGTATAGCTTTAGGAATAAATGAAAATGGGGTCCTGTTACTTCAAGATGAGACAGGCCATGTACATGAAATTTATTCGGCTGATATAGAAATAAGTTAGATTAACATCTTTTTACGAAATTTGATATAATGTAATTGGACAGTATCATATTGAACTGTACCGAGTGATATGACTAGAAACATAGATCTGCCTTGATCCATTTATGGACGGGGACAGAAGGTTGAACCAAAATAGGACACGCATCTATTTTCACACACCTGCTTGTAATCTGAAATAAGACTGGTGTTATTTGCGTATGCTGTTCGTCTTTTACTGACGATTTCAAACCTTCTTCCCGGCGGAAGAGGGTTTTTTGTTCAGAAAAACCTCTTATCCCGAGAACGAGAGGAGTTATAAAATGAAGACTACTGCCGACTTTAAGAAAATGAAAAATAGCCAAGAACCGATTGTGATGTTGACTGCTTACGACGCTCCCAGTGCCAAGCTAGCTGAAAAAGCTTCGGTCGACACAATTCTCGTTGGAGATTCTTTAGGAATGGTCGTTTTAGGCTATGAATCGACTGTGCCAGTTACAATGGAAGATATGATTCATCATACGAAAGCAGTAAAAAGAGGAGCAAGAGACACCTTTATAATCGCTGATATGCCTTTTCTCAGCTATCATGCCTCTGATCAAGAAACATTTACGAATGCTCGACGATTAATCCAAGATGGGGGAGCTCACGCGATTAAAATGGAAGGAAATGGATCTGTTCTTGAAAAAGCTAAAAAACTGGTTCATGGCGGAGTACCTGTCGTTTGTCATCTTGGTTTAACTCCTCAAACGGTTGGAGTGATGGGCGGATACGGGGTACAGGGAAAAGAAGCAGCCGATGCCGAGAAACTTCTGAACGATGCGGAAACGGTTGAGCAAGTAGGTGCATCAATGCTAGTTTTGGAATGTGTCCCAGAAAGTTTAGCAAGAGAAGTGTCTAATCGTTTGAGTATCCCGGTAATCGGTATTGGAGCAGGAAGAGATACGGATGGTCAAGTACTTGTTTACCATGATGTCATTGGTTATTATTCAGGACACACACCTAAATTTGTAAAACAATATTCTACCATCGGTGAAACGATCGAAGCGTCCATTCAACAATTCACAAACGAAGTGAAATCAAATAAATTTCCAGAAGAGAAACACGTTTTTCAACCAGTGGATCGGTTAACTAGTGAAATCTATGGAGGAAAAGGCAGCAATGATTGAAATAAATACGATTAAAGAAATGAAACAGTGGGTCCTATCGAGAAAAAAAGAAGGGCAAACCGTCGGATTTGTTCCTACGATGGGTTTTCTACACGAGGGTCACTTATCTCTTGTGAAAAAAGCCAAAAGTGAGTCAGATGTGGTGATAATGAGTGTATTTGTCAATCCTCTGCAATTTGGTGAAGGAGAAGATTTTGAAGAGTATCCACGTAATAAACACCGTGATGAAGATTTAGCAAAAGACCACGGTGTGGACGTGTTATTTTACCCTGACGCAAAAGAAATGTATCCAGGACCAATGAGTGTCTCAATGAAGGTACATCATGGAGTAGACGTCCTTTGTGGTGCCAGCAGACCAGGGCATTTTGATGGTGTTGCTACTGTGGTTATGAAACTATTTCAGATAACAGATCCTGACAAAGCTTTCTTTGGCATGAAAGATGCTCAACAAGTAGCAGTGATACAAAATATGGTTCGTGACTTTCATTTAGATGTTGACGTTGTGCCAGTGGACATTGTTAGAGAAGAGGATGGATTAGCGAAGAGTTCACGAAATGTGAATTTATCAGAATCTGAGCGGAAAGAAGCTCATCACCTCTCTAAGACGTTAAATCAAGCCAAGGTGGAAGTTGTTGAAGGACGAATTTCCACTTCAAAAGCGCTTGAAGCATGGACGAGGAAAGAATTAGCTCAGAGAATCACTGGCAAACTTGATTATGTCCAAGTTCTTCGTTTTCCAGACTTAATGGAATTGACTGATTTACAAGGTAAAATCATTTTAGCTGTAGCTGTATTTTATGATAGGGCAAGAATAATAGATAATATCACGTGGGAAATAGGGAAGGGAGAATTCAATCATGTTTCGTGAAATGATGAGTGGAAAGCTTCATCGAGCGACGGTGACAGAAGCAGACTTAAACTATGTAGGCAGTATAACGATAGATGAAGATTTACTAGATGCGGTAGGAATGCTTGAAAATGAAAAAGTGCAAATTGTTAATAATAATAATGGGGCAAGGTTGGAGACCTACATCATCAAAGGCAAAAGAGGGTCTAAAACGGTTTGTTTAAATGGTGCAGCAGCGAGATTGGTGCAACCAGGAGACAAAGTTATTATTATATCTTATAAGTGGCTTCAGGAAGTGGATTGTAATTCACATCAACCGAAAGTGGCTATATTAAACGATGAGAACGAGGTTATTGAGATGATGGGAACAGAACCAGCAGCCACGTACAGATAAGAAAATTGTTGACTATATAATAAGAGGTGTAATTTTTGAGTAAACCGAGGGGATTCTGAGATCTATTTCATTCAATCTTTTTGGGACCTATCATGTGAAAAAAACTTAATTAGCTTCCTATCAGTGTAAAAGTAAAAAAGACCTTTTCTGTTCTATACGACCAGATAAAAGGTCTTTTTCATTGAAAAGGGCAGGTAATATAAGGACAATGAAATCATTTTGTTTCGTTCTTTGAAATCAACCACAATATTTATTACAGCTTTCTTATTTAAGTCTCCTTTACCTTCTTGAGATGATTGTATACTCAACTCATGCTACAATGATAAATGACTTCAGTAGAAAGTAGGTAATGTGATGAATCGCTTTGTCGTCCTCGACGTTGAAACTACAGGTGTAGCTTTTTCCCGAGGAGATCGTATAATACAATTAGCATATTCAGTGGTGGAGCACGATCAGATTGTCCATCGCTATTCTACATACATAAATCCCGACCGTTCCATCCCCGCGTTTATTCAATCGTTAACGAATATTGAAGAAGGAGATGTGAAAGACGCACCGGTGTTCTCAGAAATCGCTCCTCAACTATTAAAAGATTTAGATGGGGCTTATTTTGTGGCTCATAATGCAGATTTCGACTTAGGTTTTGTCAATGCTGAATTGGATGATGCAGGTTACCCGGGTTTCACTGGTCCGATTATTGACACTGTAGAACTCTCGCGTATTGCGTTCCCCACTCAAGATAGTTTTAAATTAGGGCAACTTGCGGAGAAATTTGATATGGATCATTTAGAGCCTCACCGGGCAGACAGTGATGCAGAAGCTACGGCTCTACTTCTAATGGAGATTTTCAGAACGTTATCAGCACTACCATTGCTTACACTACAACAATTAGAGAAGCTATCAACGAAATTAAAGAGCGATCTCGGTTCAATTTTAATGGTGTGGGTGAATAATAAGAAAGCAGCTCCTGAAGAAGACCATATTGATGCTTTTAATGGCATCGCTTTGAAAAAAGACACCCCATTACACTCGTCCCAAATTGAAATGGAAGATATCCCAACTGTAAACGATTTTTTGAACGCCACGTTAAATGATGAGCAGCATATGAGACAGCTCATTCCTGAATATGAACGACGAAGCGGACAAATAGAGATGATTGAATTTATTGACGGGATCTTTTCTGATAACAAGATTGGGCTTGTAGAGGCAGGAACTGGGACAGGTAAGACGTTAGCCTATTTAATACCAGCAGCTCTTTATGCCATTAAACATCAAGAACCAGTAGTAATCAGTACGGAAACGATTCAATTGCAAGAACAAATTGTTAACAAAGAACTTCCCGTTTTACAAAAAATTCTCCCTTTTCCTTTACAAACCGCTCTGTTAAAAGGAAGGAACCACTATTTATGTCTACAAAAGTTTGAGAACGTGTTGAACAGTGATTCAGTGGATTCATACGATCGTTCATTATCGAAAGCACAGATTCTCGTCTGGTTGACCGAAACGATCACTGGAGATGTAGAGGAATTGAGCTTAGCTGCGGGAAATACGCGGTTTTGGCATGAGATAGCAAGTGATCCAGCATCCTGTTCGAGTCCTAGTTGCCCTTGGTTCTCTCGATGTTTTTACCAACGGGCGAGAAAAAAATCGAAACAAGCAAATATCATTGTGACTAATCACGCTCTGTTATGCACTGATTTAGTAACAGACCATCAATTGATCCCAAGTTATTCTACACTCATTGTAGATGAGGCCCATCATCTTGAAGATACTGCGACTCGTCAATTCGGTGATAAATTAGACTATTTAACAATGACCCAATTATTGAATGATTTAACTAGCCGAGATAAAGAAGGATGGGTCCCGAATCAAATTTGGGGAAAGATGGAACAGTCATTAAAAACAGAATGTGCAGATTTAGAAGAACAAGCTAAAATAGTTAAACAGGAATGGAATGATTTATTTTTATTGTTAAATCAGTACGTTACCAGAGGTTTATCAGGAACGAATGAAACAGGACGTTTATCTAAAGTCATTCAATTTAAAGACCCTTCGTGGTCGAAAGTGACTGAGGCGGCCAAACGTTCAGATCAATTATTAAAAGGAATCTTAAAGCGTTTGGGACATATTGCGAGGGAGACTGAAATTATGATCGAAGAGAAATCCTCTGATGAACGTCGAGAATTGGATTGGCTCGATTCGACATTGTCTCAAATGGAACAGCAATATGAATTTTTCTATGATTTAATTTTAGATCAGGACGAGGACTCTGTTTATTGGCTGGAACTAGAAACAAAAGGTCCTAAACAATCGATATCTATACAACGATGTCCAATAGAGATCTCTGAAAAATTAGCAGACCAGTTTTTCATGAAGAAAAATCGGGTTATCTTAACGTCAGCTACCATTACTGTAAACAATAAATTTAATTACATGATCCAACGGTTGGGGCTTGAGGATTTTCCTGTTGAGACGAAACAAGTAGACTCACCTTTTTCCTGGGAGACACAAGTTTCATTTATGGTGCCTGAAGACATGCCATTAATCCAAGAAGCAGGGGAAGAAGCCTATATTGAAGCGGCTGCGATGCAGATCTATCGTATTGCTCACGTTACTCAAGGTAAGATGCTCGTGCTATTCACTTCTTATGATATGTTACGGCGAACGTATCAACTTCTGAAAAAATTATTAGACGAATCATTCATGCTCATCGCTCAAGGTGTTCAAACGAAAAGTCGCTCGAAACTAACGAAGAATTTCCAACAATTCGATCAATCTATTTTACTTGGAACAAGTAGCTTTTGGGAAGGGGTAGATATTCCGGGAAGTGACTTAAGTGCAATTGTTATGGCTCGCCTGCCATTTAGTCCTCCTAATGATCCAGTGTTCAAGGCCCGTTCAGATCGTTTAAAGCTAGAAGGAGAATCTCCGTTCATGAAGCTTGCACTTCCTCAAGCAATCCTACGCTTTAAACAAGGATTTGGGAGGTTAATTCGACGATCTTCAGACAAAGGGATAGTCGTTGTCTTAGACCGGAGAATTGTGAATACAAGATACGGAAAATCCTTTACTAAATCATTGCCGGATATTCCTCTAATAGAAGAGCCTATGAGTGAAATGGAAGACCGAATTGAAAAATGGTTCCAATAACGAGGGACAAAAAAGTAATCAAGGAGGGGGATATAGGTGAAGAATTTGTTAATACACTCAGTGACGGTGGTGACAATGGAGGAAAGCCATCAAATCTTTTATGGGTACGTCATCGTAGAAAAAGGTTTGTTTAAAACAGTTGGAAAAGGTTCACCCTCTTCTAAAGAAATAGCGGATGCAGATGAAGTAATTGATGGTCAAGGCAAATGGCTTATGCCTGGGTTAGTGAATACACATGGTCATTTAGGGAGCACCCTTCTCAGGGGAGCGGGAGACGATATGCCATTAATGGATTGGCTAAAACAAATCATGTGGCCGAACGAATCAAGGTTCGATAAAGAAACAGTAACGATCGCTGCCCAGTTAGCTATGATAGAAATGATTAAATCAGGTACGACAACATTTTTAGATATGTACCATTTGTTTATGGAGGATATGGCTGAACTTGTCATTGACATCGGCATGAGAGCGACCTTATGTCGAGGCATGATCGGGCTCTGTTCTGAAGAAGAACAAGAGCAAAAGTTAGCCGAGTCAGTGAAGTTATATAAAGATTTTCATGGAGAAAGTGACGGGAAAATTTCTATAGCTTTGTCACCTCATGCCCCTTACACATGTCCACCTCCATTCATGAAGCGCGCGGCTGAAGAGGCGAAGAAACACAATATGATGATCCACACTCATGTTTCAGAAACTAGAGGCGAAGTGGAACAGCATGTAAAGGAGTATGGCAAGCGTCCTATCGTTCATTTAGAAGAACTAGGCTTGTTTCATAGCCCATGTTTAATTGCTCATGGCGTCCATGTGAATGAAGAAGAAATGGTCATTTTAAAAGAGAATGATGTAGCCGTTTCTCATAATCCAATAAGTAACTTGAAATTAGGCTCAGGTATTGCTCCGATTCCTGAAATGGTATCAAAAGGAATTACCGTTGGCCTTGGTACAGATTCGACAGCTAGTAACAATAACTTGGATTTATTTGAGGAAATGAGAATGGCTGCTTTGATTCATAAAGGCAAACAAGAGAATCCTTCAGTGACTAACAGTCTAAAAACGTTGGAGATGGCTACTTTTAAAGGTGCTGAAGCATTAAGGATCTCTCAATTAGGTAAAATTCGATCAAAGTTTAAAGCGGACTTTATATTAGTAGATCCAGCTGCACCTCACCTTACACCTTGGGAAAATAATAGAGTACATTCCCATTTAGTTTACGCTGCAAAGGGAAGTGACGTAACGGATGTGTTTGTGGGCGGTAAAGCGTTATACTCGAATAAGTCTTTAGTAAAACTCGATGAAGAAAAAATACTTTATGAAGCAAACAATAAACTAGAAAATTTCGTTTAAATCTAGCCAGTAGTTTAAAATGTGATAAAATAATCTTCATAACCTTAACATTTTTAAACAGTAACCATCTTCATAGCTTTTGAGGAGAAGAGGTCACTAAAACGGCTAGACTTTACTGGAAAACGAAGTGAGGGAACGACTTAAGAGCGAAACAAAAAGAATTGTAAACATTTAAGAAATGTGAGGGATGAGTAATGAAAGCGTGGATCATCTCTATTTCTGTGATTGGGTTCACAGTGATGTTAGGGTTGTCTATTTATCTTTACCAAGTCATTGCTGAGCCGATTCGCGATCGGCAAGAACAAGCTGTTTCATTAGCAGGAGAACAGCTGGATTTCACCGAAGTTAGAGGAGTAGAATATTACCATGGTCGCCGTTCCTATCAAATCATTGATGCCGTAGATGAAGATGGAAACGACGTTTACATATGGGTAGAAGAACGAGACGATGAAGACGAACCAAATATAGAAACTAGACTACATTCTGATGGATTATCAAAGCAACAAGTGATTGACATTGCTCAGCAAGAATTAACAATGGAACGTTTGAAATCCGTTCAACTTGGCATGATTGGTTCGACTCCAGTATATGAAGTAAATTATATTGATGAGTTGGATCGGCATTCGTTTTATTATTTGACTTTTGAAGACGGTACTTATATTCGTCACTATCAATTTTTATCTTAAAAAACAGCTCTGTTTCGATAATTATCTATAGGTAAACAAAGCTGAATAATATTAAGGAGAGATATACCATGAATTTTTCATCTCGAGTAACATCTATTACCCCATCTTCTACACTAGCTATCACAGCCAAAGCGAAACAGTTAAAAGCTGAAGGGCATGATGTCATTGGTCTAGGAGCAGGTGAGCCGGACTTTAATACTCCTAATTATATAATTGAAGCCAGCTATCAATCGATGCTTGATGGCCATACGAAGTATACTCCAGCAGCAGGTTTACCCGAATTGAAAAAAGCAATCTCTGATAAATTTAAACAGGACCAAGGAATTGATTATGCGAATGATGAAATCATCGTAACGAGTGGCGCGAAGCACTCATTATCTTTGTTATTTCAAACGATTCTTGAGGAAGGGGAAGAAGTTATTATTCCATCTCCTTACTGGGTTAGTTATCCCGAGCAAGTAAAAGTAGCAGGCGGAAAACCTGTCATTGTTGAAGGGAAAGAAGAATACGAGTTTAAAGTGACGAAAGAGCAAGTGGAAGAAGCGATTACTGAAAATACGAAAGCCCTCATTATCAACTCACCAAGTAACCCAACAGGTGTGATGTATAACAAAGAAGAACTAAAAGAAATCGGTGAAATTTGTCTTAAACATAACATCTTAATTGTTTCAGATGAAATTTACGAAAAGCTTATTTACGACGGAAAAGAGCATGTATCTATCGCTCAACTATCTCCGGAGTTAAAAGAACAAACGTTAATCGTTAATGGTGTCTCTAAGTCTCATTCTATGACTGGATGGAGAATCGGCTATACCGCAGGCAACAAAGAAATCATTAAAAAAATGTCTAATGTGGCAAGTCATACTACATCCAACCCTGCGGTTATGTCTCAATACGGAGCCATTGCTGCGTATACAAAAGATGATGGATCAGTCGAAAATATGAGGCAATCATTTGAAGAGCGACTAAACAAAGTATACACTCAGTTAAATGATATTCCAGGATTTTCTTGTGTCAAGCCACAAGGAGCATTCTATTTGTTTCCTAACGTCAAAGAAGCAGTAGAAAAAAGTCCATATGAAACGACGGATGAGTGGGTGACAGCCTTACTTGAAGAAGAAAAAGTAGCTGTCGTGCCGGGTAGTGGTTTCGGTTCTCCTGATAATATTCGTTTATCTTATGCGACAAGTCTTGAGCAGTTTGAAGGTGCTTTAGAGCGAATTCAAAAGTTTGTTGAGAAATACTAGTAATTTAGTGATCGAAGGAGAGTTTATGGCGGTTTTGGCTGTTTTCACCTTTCATTGACTTCTTTTTTGCGAGAAAGGTATAATGAGAAGGGTGTTTTATATTGAAGCAGATTGTTGGAGGTAATAACGTGAAAACGACGATTACAGAAGTAGGAAATTATGTGGAACAAAAAGTAACCATCGGTGCATGGTTAGCTAATAAACGGTCAAGCGGTAAAATTGCATTTCTTCAGTTACGAGACGGAACAGGTTTTATTCAAGGCGTTGTTGTTAAAGCTGAAGTTGGCGAAGAAATCTTTCAACAAGCTAAAAACTTAACACAAGAGTCCTCTATCTACGTGACGGGCATCGTCAGAAAAGATGACAGAGCCCCTTCAGGCTATGAGCTAAGCGTTAATGGACTTGAAATTATTCATGAAGCAACAGAATACCCTATTACACCGAAAGAGCATGGGACAGAATTCCTTATGGATCATCGTCACCTATGGCTCAGATCGAAGCGTCAACACGCGATTATGAAAGTTCGTAATGAAATCATTCGAGCTACCTATGAATTTTTTAATGATAATGGGTTTGTTAAAGTAGATCCGCCAATCTTAACAGGAAGCTCTGCAGAAGGAACGACTAACTTATTCCATACGAAATACTTCGAAGAAGATGCATACCTTTCTCAAAGTGGTCAGCTTTACATGGAAGCAGCTGCGATGGCTTTAGGGAAAGTATTCTCATTTGGCCCGACTTTTCGAGCAGAGAAGTCAAAAACAAGACGTCATTTAATAGAATTCTGGATGATTGAACCTGAGATGGCCTTCATGGACCACGAAGAGAGTTTAGTCGTGCAGGAAAGCTATGTGAGCTATGTTGTTCAATCTGTGTTAACAAATTGTAAGTTAGAATTAAAGGCCCTTGAGAGAGATACGTCTAAATTAGAACAAGTTCAAGCGCCTTTCCCAAGAATTTCATATGATGATGCGATTGAATTCTTGAAAGAGGAAGGACATGAAATTGAATGGGGAGAAGATTTTGGAGCGCCCCATGAAACAGCGATTGCTGAAAAATATGACAAGCCTGTATTCATTACTAATTACCCTAAAGATATCAAGGCTTTTTATATGAAGCCTCATCCTACACGGGATGATGTTGTCTTATGTGCAGATTTAATCGCACCAGAAGGATATGGAGAGATTATTGGCGGGAGCCAACGAATAGATGATGAGGAACTATTGAAGCAGCGTTACGCAGAACATAACCTCTCGGAAGATGCTTACCGATGGTATTTGGACCTGCGAAAATACGGTTCTGTTCCTCATTCAGGTTTCGGTTTAGGTTTAGAGCGAACTGTTGGATGGATTTGCGGAACTGAACATGTAAGAGAAACAATTCCATTCCCGCGCCTACTTAACCGCTTATACCCTTAATGTGTTCAAGTAAAGGCCTCTATCCTAGAGGCCTTTCTTTATTCATTAATGGAAAATGATTCAGCAAGGAATTGAGGAGGTGGAAAAGAGTGCAAAAAGATTTAAGCCTACAATTACTAATGGAGAAGCCGATAACCTTGCCCGGACTGCTGTTTAAACATTACAAAGATTTGGGCCTATCAGACATGCAATTTTTAATTTTAATTCATATCAGACAGTTCCATCAAGAAGGGAACCAATTTCCTACACCGAGTGATTTAATCGCCCGAATGACAAACACAGAACAAGAGTGTACGCAGCAGTTAAAGCAATTGTTAACGAATCGATTTATTGAAATTGTAGAAGTAAAGGGTACAAACGAAAAAATCTCCGAGGTTATTTCAATTGATCCTCTCTTTGAGAAATTGCATATGTATTTAAATGAACAAAGCCAAGAGAAAGGTCAAGATCATCAAAAGATGGAAGAGGGGAAACTTTTTCAAAGGTTTGAAGAAGAATTTGCCAGACCTCTTTCGCCAATGGAAATGGAGATGGTCTCGATGTGGCTAGATGACGATCAGCATGAATCTCATATCATTGAAGCTGCACTCAGGGAAGCTGTTGTGTCATCTCGAATGAACTTTCGTTATATCGACCGGATTTTATTCGATTGGAAAAAGAATGGTGTGAAAACAATCGAACAGGCAAAAGCTCACGGTGAAAAAGTAAGGAGTCATCAGCAGACGTCTCAAAGATACCAGCGTAAAGAATCAACCGTTCCAAAAAAGAGACATCCTGGTTACAATTGGTTAGAAGGAGACGATAACTGATGCTGACGAATAGTCAAATAAATGCAGCCCTTGAGAAGATAGGGGAGATGTTCCCCGAGGCGGAATGTGAGTTAATTCACTCTAATCCTTTTCAGTTGACCATTGCTGTGGTTCTTTCAGCACAAGCGACAGATGCACTTGTTAATAGAGTCACACCAGGTCTGTTTGAAAAATATAAAACTCCCGAAGATTTTGTTCAAGTCTCCCTAGAAGAGTTAGAACAGGATATTAAATCGATAGGATTATTTCGAAGTAAAGCAAAAAATATAAAAAAACTCTCCCAATCACTGATCGAACAGTATAATAGTGAGGTTCCAAAAGAACGTGATGAACTGATAAAGCTTGCTGGGGTAGGGCGTAAAACAGCGAATGTCGTTGCTTCAGTGGCCTTTAACGAACCGGCTATCGCCGTAGACACTCATGTTGAACGAGTTAGTAAGAGGTTAGGGATTTGCCGGTGGAAAGACTCGGTTCTAGAAGTTGAAAAGACGCTTATGAGAAAAGTCCCTAAAAAAGACTGGTCAGTCACTCATCATCGATTGATTTTCTTCGGGCGATACCATTGTAAGTCTCAATCTCCAAAATGCATGGAATGTCCGTTGCTAGAATTATGTCGAGAAGGGAAAAAAAGATTGAAAAAACAAGGTATTGAAGTAACATGACAACAATTTTAACCGTCCCAGCATCTTTTATTTTTCGTCCCTTTTTCGAAGAGGGAGCTCACTTTTCGATCAATGACGAAGCACATTTTTTTAATGAGAGCGCTAATTCTATTCCT
This sequence comes from Salipaludibacillus keqinensis, assembly GCF_003226325.1. Lineage (GTDB taxonomy): Bacteria > Bacillota > Bacilli > Bacillales > Salisediminibacteriaceae > Salipaludibacillus > Salipaludibacillus keqinensis. Next base: position 611,666 of record NZ_PDOD01000001.1, read on the forward strand.
TTTTATGATGATCTATTAAATGTTATTCAAATAGATAAAAGTGAACAAGCACCGTGGCATGAACCGAAGCGAGCGATAAATCAGTTGGTAGATCGCTGGAATAACCAAGGGAAACCGTATTTAGCACGTTGTTATCAGCAAAGAAATCGGTTAGCTGCCCGACCTGTTATGATTCAATATACCGCTTATTTTATACAAGGGATGCATTGGATCGATGGTCAACCAGTGACCTCATTAAGATCTATCATGACTTCTCTTAAGGATTTGCCTTTTTCGCCTATGAATGTAGAAGATCGGTTAGCGTTTGTGTTAACAACAGTTGATCACCACCATGCGTTTATTACGTTAACACAGCTATATGACGAAGCTAGAAAGAAATGGGCATTATATCAAAAGTAATTTAGGCGAAACTGTCATAAAAAAAATGGTTCAATAAGAAAAGCTAGCTAGGTTATTCCCTAGCTAGCTTTTTTTAATTAGTTATTATTGTTTTCATTCTGTTGATTTTCTGCTTCATTTGCACCGACATCAGTCTCTTCTTCAGTGTTATTGTTCTCATTGTTGGTCGCGTTTCCACTGTCGTTGCTGGTATCGTTAGCTTCATCATTGTTAGTTTCAGCCTCGTTGTTGTTACTTCCATTGTTATTTGGTTCATTATTAATTGGTTCATTATTAATTGGTTCTTCCTCATTGTTTGACTCATTGTCATTGTTATTATTTAGATTATTATTTTCTGTCTCGTTTTCCTCGTTCGGTTCTTCGTTTAGTTCTTCTTCTTCATTTAATTCTTCGTTTTCTTCATTCTCTTCATTCTCTTCATTCTCTTCTTCTTCAATGTCTTCCTCTTCGTCCTCTTCTTCATCTGGTATTCTAACCTCTACTGTTGCGGGGTCACTTTGCACATCTTCGTCATCATCTGCGATCGCAGTAACTCTAACAGTATAAGTTTCGCCAGACTCAGGTGAGTCGATCTGATAAGACAAGTCTTTTGTAATATCAATTAAGGTAAAATCATTACTTTGACTATCGCTTAGTTCCAGTCTAAAGCTGAAATCATCTCGAGATTCTTCTGGGTAATTCCATTCTACTAGGATCGCATCCATTTCTTCATCATAACTGGCCTGCAAGCCTTGGATGGAGTTTGCATCTGGAATCTCAAATTCCTCAGAAACTTCGGTAGGCTCAGTACCACGGACGAAATATTCATGGACAATCTCACTATCAGGCGTAAAGTCACTAGGAAGCTCGCCTGTGGATTTCTCGATCCCAATGCGGACCACCGAATCAGGTTGTACAAAATCGGATGTATCACGGCCTTGATGGGCGTATTCCATGACTTCCTTGAATATATCTCTAGAAATATGATGTTCATTATTATTCATGATAATTTGACCATCACCAATAGATGGGTAACCCGTCCACACAGCTGCAGTTAATTCTGTTGTGTAACCTGCAAACCAACCGTCACGGATAGCTGAATCAGGGATGTCATGATTATCTCGGTCGTCCTGAGTAAAGTTAGAGGAACCGGTTTTTCCTGCAACGTCTAGACCGGCTATTTGAGCTCTTTGGCCTGTTCCGGATTGAACTACATCTTTAAGCATGTCAGAAATCATAAACGCTGTGTAATCATTCATAGCTTGCTCAGGTTCAGGTGAAAGGTCAATGACTCTACCGTCTGGAAATTCTACTTTTCGAACGGTATGAGGTTCATTGTATTCACCTTGGTTACCAAAGGCACCGTAAGCTCCAGTCATTTGATAGGAAGAGACTTCATTGGCACCTAAAGCATAGGATTCATGCATTTCTTCTAATGGTATTCCTAAGCGCTGACCAAAAGCCTGAGCTTCGTCTAATCCAACTTCGTGAAGGGCTTTAACGGCAGGTACATTAAGAGAATCTTTTAATGCTTCTCGCATGGAGATGGAACCTCTGTAACTATCACGATTGAAGTTACGTACTGGTGTTGTTCCATCAGAATAGGTATACTCTTCATCCACAATCTGATGGTACGTAGACCATTGTAACTCATCAATGGCTGGTCCATAGTCTAAAATCGGTTTCATGGAAGAACCAGCTTGTCTTCGTGGGTTTGTCGCCCAGTTCCATTGCCTAACGCCTTCAGCTGGTTCGCGCATTCCACCAATAGCTCGAACTTCACCTGTTTTTGTTTCCATTAACGTTATGCCTGCTTGAAACATTTCATCAGGAAAGTCAATCACATCATTCTGCATGACATTTTCTACATGGCTTTGCAGATCTTGATCAAGGTTTGTGTAAATTTTCAATCCACCTGTATAGATATCACTAGCTTCAACTCCATCAATTTCTTCTACTTCATCAAGAACTTGATCGATATAAGATTGAAATTCATTGGATTGTCGTTCGCTACGCTGAAGCTGTTCTTCAACAGGTACGCTCATCGCCGTGTCTGCTTCTTCTTGAGTAATCTTTTCATTACTTAACATACGGTTAATAACCGTATTTCGTCGATTTTCTGCAGCTTCCGGATTGTTAAACGGATTGTGTGCATTTGGACGTTGAGGAATACCGGCTAACAAAGCGGCATCTTCAATATTAAGCTCATCTAAATCTTTACTAAAATAATAGTTAGCAGCTTCGACGACACCATATCTTGAATCAGAAAAATAAATCGCATTCATATACATTTCAAGAATTTGGTCTTTCGTGTACTGTTGTTCAAGTTTTACAGCCAAGTATTGCTCTTGAAGTTTTCTAGTCATCGTTTTATCAAACTCGAAGAAAAGGTTCTTGACCACTTGCTGAGTAATCGTACTGGCTCCTTCACTTCCAAATCCACCCGTAATATTTGCTCTGATCGCTCCACCAATTCGCCGAACGTCGATGCCGAAATGATCATAGAAACGAGTGTCTTCCACAGATAACACTGCATCCTTTAATACAGAAGGGACCTCATCAATATTAGCCATTCGTCGGTTTTCAGCAGCGTGAAGGGTCGTAATCAGCTCATCGTCCATATCCATGATTTCCGGGTTTAAGGCTAAGGTAAGTCGCTCAGGATCAAGGTCAGGGGCACCCCGCATAATAGAAAATACAGTGATGGTACCGACAACCATCATGACTAATAACATGACTCCAAGTGCTGTGAGTACTTTTTTCCATGTCCCTTTTTTACTCTTTGATTTATTATTGCTAGATTGGTTTTTATTTTTTGATTTTCTGCGTTCTTGTCTTGAATAGTTTTCAGACATTTTTCATCTTCCTTTCAATACTGCCGTTGCTTTTACTCAACTGACAATATTTTATCAATCGTTTTTAAGTAGTCAATTCTAGGATGGAATCCTATAGGAATAAGATATCCACATGATTCTATTTCACGTTTCGGAATAGATTTCCGTTTTTTGTCCTGTTCATCGTAGAAACTAAACAAATCTTCAGCTTTTAGTAAATATACTTCATCTAATAAAGAAAACCTTAACAAGGCAAAAGCAAAACCATGATGGCTAATCACTTCTTTCATATGCGTAATCTGGTGATCATGAAAGTTCTTCAAAGGGAAACTTGTTTTATTTTTTGTTTCTTTAGCTTCAAAATCAATATATCGACCTTTATACACACCATTATAATCGGTAGTAGATGGTTTTTTGAAATAGGCCTCGGTTACCACTGCTGCACTTCGTTTAGGGTAATTCACATTAACGATCTGCAAGGGAGTGGGTTTTTTATGAATGATAGCTATATGATGGGATCGATAATATTCATTTGTGACGTTTATATCCTCCTCTAAACTCATTCCACGATTACTAAACCGTTCGTCTTTGTTTTTGTCGTTTTTTTTATGAGAAAGGATTCGCTTATTTTGAAATTTTTTTCCGTTGGGGTAACGAATGGTCATCTTCATCTCCCTTTCCCTCGACATGGTTGTTTATTATTTCTTTATAAGGAAAGAAACCATCACTATATCTTACCATATCTTCTAGAAGAGGAAATAGGATTTTACTCTCATTAATGGGAGTGAAGCCAAATAAGTAGGGTATAATACGAGGAAAGTAGAATAAATAGTGGATCTATAGAAAGGGAAGAGGTCGTTGAATAAGAGACAAATTCTTAAAACGGTTCGTAAATTAACGGCTAAGAATAATGTGGATAACGTGGCTCGTACGGATTCTTATCAGCAATTTTATGACTCTTATCCTGAGATCCGTTGGGCGTATCTTGCTAGTTTTGTTTCTCGGAATGCAGGTTGGTCCATGTCCGATCTATTGTCACATTCTCTAGTGGAGATGCTCTCTAAAGAATGGCGGAGAAGATTATTTATTTCCCTTGAAAGGGCTAATTGGTTAATTTTCTCGGATGCCTATCCACAATTAATGATCTATCAATTTTCTCAGAAGATAGGGAAACCCTTGTTTGATTTATTATCTTTTTTTGATGTCTCTAAGTGGATGATGCAGCAATGGTGGGTATTTTGGTATGACAGAAATGAAGATCAATTAATGAAGGCCTTAATCATTAATGAACAACATGTGATTGAAAAACCAGTTATTCGCGCCCCCTTTTTTAGAGATGTCCTTTTTCATCGGCCGAGCTATGAGTGGCAAGAAAGACTGCACTTCAGTGTGGTGATTTTTCCTTCTATTTGTGGAGAAATTTATGGTATTTCTGTAGACCATTTTACTGATGTAAAAAAAAGAGTGGAATTAGGAGGGAAGCTCGCATGGCTTCTGTTTCACTCGCCTGTACGAGAAGAGATCAGGGAGTACTTCCAAGACACATTGTATACAGGCAATCGGTCGATAGATATTCCAGAAATCACTCATGAAAAAGATATAAACCTTCCATTGAGAATATGCTATCCAATGATTCATCACGGCGACAATAAAAGAAGAGACTGGTCCTTATCTGATGAGTTCGAACCTGATTTACTTTTAAGAAGGAAGAATAAAGTCCCTCGTCGTTATCAAATCACCGACTGGTACCAACATAAACAACACCAAATACATACTGCAGCTAAGCTTAGCTCTTACGTTAGAGGCACACAAAAGAAGAATCAGAACACATGAGGTTCTGATTCTTAGTATGGCAATGAAATGAATGGTCCAGATCATAGAAAATCTTTAAAGTATGGGGAATGCAATGTTTATGTTGCTGGGCGGTTAGGGCCTCTATTTTTCTTATCCACTTGACCTTTAGTGGGTTGTTGATGTTGTTTTTTTGATGAGCCATTGCGTTGGGATGATTCATTTTCATGTTTCACTTCTTACTCACCTCCCTCTACACAGTTATTGTGTGCAGATAAAGAAACTTCATTCTAGAGAATTTGAAAGAAATCTACTTTCTTTGCCGAATGAGAACTAGTTTTGTCACCAACAAAGGAATTTAGATTTGCTTAGAGAATACAGAGAGAAAATAGTTAAAAGGAGTGGTAGGCTTATGTCAATATCTAAGTGGAAAACAAAGGACATTGCCGATGAGTTAAGAGTCAATCCTTCAACGGTTCAAAGGTGGATTAAGTATTTTCAGTTACCTTATGAAGTCAATAAACATGGTCATTTCGAATTGACGGAAGAAACGTATCAAAAGCTTCATCATATTCACAGTGAAACAAAAGAAGGGAAAAAGATGAGACACATATCATTGTCAGAAGCTACCTCTTCAATAAATATAAGACCAAAAGAAAAAATGGTGCCAGCGCAACGATTAGACGAAAGGATTGAAAAACTAATCATTCAAGTAGAACAGTTAGACCGGAACCTTCACACGAAAGCGGACGAAGTAGTTGAATACCAAGTTCTTAATCACAGAAAAGAAATCAATGAATTGAACGGATTGATCTCTCAATTAACTCAACGTTTGAAGGTACTAGAAGATGAGCTAAGCAAGAAAGAAAAAGCTTCAAAAGATAAATCAGGAGAAATTCCTCTAAGAAAAAGAAGGCTAGCGGGTATCTTTAGTTTGTAACTGTTCATGATTTTGATACAATCTTCTTGAGGTGATAAGGAATGAATCAAGAAGAGTGGCAACTTTTAAAGGAAAAAACGAGTAACCTTCGTCAATTAAATGAAAAAGCTTACGAAAATTATAAAGAATTTTCAGTAGGGGATAAAGAGGCAGATTTTTTCGGTCATGTGAAGCCGTTTGCTGATGATGTGAAGATTCAATTAGAAGCGTGGACACCAATGGTACTAAAATGGCTAGAATACGAAAAACCGTCCTATCTTCATCCACAACAAATTGATCAGCTAGTAGAGAATTTCGAAATACTATCCGTCACTTGTTTCCAAAAAGATACGAAAAATAAAAAACTTATGGAAAGATATAAATCCATCGAGTATACGTTGTCTCTCGTTGTACAGTCGTAATCTTCAGAATGAAGAGATCCTAAATAGAAGAGAAGGGCCCAACGTGAGCGATTTTGCTTGCGTTTTTTCTTTGTGTGGAAAAAACTTTTCCGGTATACTCATGGAGGAAGGTTGAGAGGGGGAGACAAAGTGAAAAAGATAACCATTCTTATAATGGTCATGATATTGTTTACTATGGGATGTGACGAAGAAGATCATTGGGAAAATGTGAATGATGATGAGACATCACAGGAAATCATTGAACTAATGGAAGACTATAAATTAGCATGGGAAGAAAGCCTCTCCACACAGTCATATTCAATCATGGAATCGTATTTTGTTGGGAACAGTCAAGTGTTTCATATGGAAAGGAAGCAACATCAACAATTAACTGGGGAAAGGAAAATTGAGCGATTTCTAGAAGCTGACGACATCGAAATTGAGGTGAATCAGTTTGACGAATATAGAGTTAGATGGAATGAAACTGTGGAAATTGACCAATTGGATTCTATTTATGAAGAAACGAGAGCTAGAAACTACTACTTGGGTGAAGGTAGAAACGGCTTCAGAATTATAGCCATTGAACGATCGGATGAAGTTAGTTAGGTCGATTTTAGTGAATGGATCATAATGGAAAAAATGAAAGGACCTTATTAACTTTAGGCCCTTAGTTAGAATTTTAATAAAAAGAGCGGACTTGAATATTTATCTCTCAAGTCCGATTTCTCATCTATATCAGCTTTTCTAAAATATTAAGCTTATTTAACAAGCTTTATGGAAGTATAACTTCATAGAGTCATTCGAAATTGAATTATTATTAACTTTCATGTTAAATTTTTTCAATATCAAATACGCGGAAACCTTCACCTTCAAGGTGGCTAATGACTTTTTTCAGAGTGGGTTCAGAAGTCTCTTTCGGTAACGTGACTAAAACTCTTCTAAAGAATGTACTTTCATTATCTAAAGACATAAGACTTTGGATGTTCGTAAATTTCTTTAAACTTGCAACAATGGTACTTAGAGCTCCTTGATATTCGTGTGTTGAAATCGTAAGTGTATAACTTCCTGTTCTCACACCCCATGAGTCTTCGAGAATTTCCATTACATTGGCGTGTGTTAGGATCCCCGTAAACTTGTTATCTTCATTTAACACAGCTAAATACGGGTATTTTTTTATATTGCTGAAGATACGGAAGAACGATGCTTGCTCTTGAATAGAAACGTCCTTGTTTTCAACAAGGTTCATTATGGATTCGTCCCAAGTTGCCGTTTCCTTAACAATGGCCCTGTAAATTTCTTGGACGTAAATGTTCCCTTTAAAATATGTACCAGTGTCGTCCAATACGGGAACACAACGATAACCGTTATTTTCTAACTCCTCGGCAGCTTGACGAACGGTAAATGATTCTTTGCAGTAACGAACTTTTTCTTTATCAATGATATTATATTTAATCTTCATAAAATTCCCCTTTCAATACATGGATTGTTTTTATTATATACGAAAACTTTCAGAAAAAAAATAATCTTTCAAAATTGGTCTGATTATTTGTAAATGGTACAATAGAAGGAATCAATAAAGAGGAGGATTTTATGAAAGCATTAATTGTTGTTGACTACACAAATGATTTTGTTGCAGAGGATGGTAAATTGACATGTGGTGAACGGGGTCAGTCAATTGAAGAGAGAATCACCGATTTAACGAAGTCGTTTATTGAATCAGATGATTTCGTAGTTTTTGCAGTAGATGCCCATGAAGCAGAAGATCCATATCATCCTGAATCTAAACTTTTTCCACCTCATAATATCAAAGGGACTAAAGGTAGAGCCCTATACGGAAGCCTGGGGCATTATGTTGATCAATTAACTTATGACAGGGAAACCTCTTTTGACTGGATGGACAAATCCAGATATAGTGCTTTCGCCGGTACGCACTTGGAATTGAAATTGAGAGAAAGAAATATTCGTGAAATTCATTTAGTTGGTGTTTGCACCGACATATGCGTTCTTCATACAGCCATTGATAGTTATAACAAAGGCTTCCACACAGTTATTCATGCGGATGCAGTTGAGAGTTTTAACCCAGTAGGGCACGATTGGGCTTTAGAGCATTTTTCAAAAACGCTAGGAGCTAAAGTGGTAGAAAATTGGGTCGAGGTAAAATAACTACGATTGAATTATTTTAAAGCGGGTATTCTTTCTAACAGGAGGGATAAACATGGAATTACAAACGATTCGTAAAAAACTAGAAGAAGTGGCGCACATGAGTCAAGAATTAAAAAATACTTACTATCGATTAAATGATAACGAAAAAAAGGAATTTAAAATTGGCTATCCCATGGATGTAGATGTAGATGAATTGGCTAAGCAATTATTTGAATGGTCTGAAATCCAGTTTGAAAGAAATAAGTAAGGAACAGCCCCTGTTAAACTAGCAGGGGCTGAACCTATGCAAGTGATATGAAAGGATGATAAGATGCCTTACATTGATATAACGAAAACACTTAAAGAAAAGATGGATGTTTGGCCTGGTGATTCTCCATATACATATCAATCCACTATGTCAATAAGCAAAGGAGACACAGTGAATGTAGGGAAAATTGAAATGAGCTCTCACACTGGAACTCATTTAGATGCTCCTTACCATTATGATCAAAAAGGGATGACCATAGATGAGATTCCTTTAGAGGGTGTTTGTGGAGAATGCCTAGTAGTGGATGCAAGGGACCATCCTATCATTAAGGAGGATGATATTCTTCGATTGGATTTAAAAGGGATTAAAAAAATTCTGTTTAAAACGACCGCTGACATTCATGGACATAAGTATGAAGACTATCCTGTCTTCTCTGAAAAAGCAGCAACGGTATTAGGTGAAAAAGGTGTGCAGTTAATTGGCACAGATGCGCCTTCAGTTGATCCTTTAACGAGTAAGACACTTCCTGCCCATCATGCTTTCCGAAAAGGAGACGTATTGATTTTGGAAGGTCTTGCCCTCCACCATGTGGATCCTGGAACCTATGAACTTATAGCTCTTCCGTTGAAAATACAACAAGGTGATGGTTCTCCTGTTCGTGCAGTGTTAAAGGAAATGTAAAGTGTATAAACTTGCTATGTTATAAGCGAGGTGACAGAATGAAAAAAATAGATAGCCGTGAACAATTATTGAACAAGCTAAATACGGAACCTCAAATATGGGTTTATTTTTATGCTCCTATGTGCGGAACTTGTGAGATAGCACGTTCATTTATTAAAATGGTAGAGCAGGTGCGAGAAAATGAATTTGTGCATGAAGTTGATTTGAATTTTTTAAAAAATGAAGCTTTCCAATGGGAAGTGCAGAGCGTTCCTTGCCTCATTTATTTCGAACGTGGTGAACCACAAAAGAAATTGTACGCCTTTGAATCAGTTTCTACAGTGTTTGAATTTACAAGTGATCAAAATAGCGCAAAGAAAGGGGATTAAAATAATGGTTGCACCGAATTTTTCATTAAAGGTTATGGATTCTCATGAAGAGCGGTCGTTGGAGGACTTTCAAGGTCAAGCTCTTCTAATAACGTTCTGGGTGTCCTGGTGTCCCGATTGCCAACGGGACTTAACAAATAAACAGAAGCTATATCAATCAATGCAAACGAATGATCTAGAGATGTTAATGATTCATGTTCCAGGGCGCGAGTCTAATGAAGAAGCCGGTAAGAAGTATTATGATGAAAATGAGTTTACCTTTCCGGTTGTTGTAGATGAGGACACTAAAATGTATGATAAATACCAATGTATGTCGGTTCCAACAACTTTCCTGTTAAATAAAGAGCATGAAATTGTGGGACGGTTTAATGATAAAGCTTCGTTTCAACAGATGGTAGCTGAAATTGGGAATGTTCTTTCCCAATAAACACGTCCCACTAATTGATTCGAACATCCTTGCATATGTATAAATCATGCCATCACATTTCAATGTGATGGCATGATTTAAACGATGGATTATGGCTTCATAGCCGATTGATAAATTTCTTTCACAATATTTCTAGCTGGTTCAGGATACTCTTCAGCATCTAAATCATGACAGGCTCGCTCAATGTCATATTGAACACGCCTAAATTGTACCTGGGCGTCTTTTTGTGAGCGGTCAAACACTACATAAGAAGCACGAGGATCTCCATCAAAAGGTAAACCCACACTTCCCGTATTTATGACTTTCTTTCCTGAAAAGCTGCGCATAAATGGAAGATGAATATGTCCGTAAACATAATAATCCGCCCTTTCATTTGCCTGAACATAGGTCTGGTAATCGTCGTTAGAAGCTTGATCTGAAATGACATCAAACATGCTGGTAGGTGTTGCATGACATGCAAAAATTTGCTTCTGATTTGAAAGAGGAATCTCCAGCGTTTTTGGTAATTGATCCAAATATAGAAGATCATCTTCTGTTAATTTTCCCTTTGCCCAACCTTGTTCAGCTTGCATCATAGACAAGGCTTTACTTGGGACTTCACCTTCTCTTACACCGCGAACTATCCATTCATCCGCATTTCCTTTAATTACTTTTGCATCAAGTCCTCTTATAATATCTAGACATTGTTTTGGTTTAGCGCCTCGATAGGAAAGATCACCTAACACTGCTATGTGAGACGCATTAATATTTGAAATGTCTTCCAAAACCGCTTGAAGTGCTTGTTCATTACCATGAATATCCGAAATCATCGCTAGTTTCATCCTTCATCCCCCTAATAATCCATTTATTCTACTGTACCAAACTCTTATAATGATGTGAACTAAGCATGCTTTTTGGGTTCTTTTTTGCTTTATGGTACGATAATGGATAACCATATACTGATAGTAGAAAGGGGTAACAAACGTGAAAATTATTTCGGTTGAACCAACACCTAGTCCAAATACGATGAAATTTACCTTAAATACTTCTCTCGCTCAAGGTAAAGCGAATAACTATACGATTCAGAACATAAAAGAGGCACCGGATTTCGTTAAGGAAATATTTGAAGTTGATGGGGTCAAAGGTGTTTATCATGTTGCGGATTTTATTGCAGTGGAACGTACTCCAAAAGTGGACTGGAAAGTGATTTTACCTAAAGTACGACAAGTTTTTGGTGAAGAGACAAATGAACAATCCAGTTCAACAGTAAATGAGCACTTCGGGGAAGTCCAGGTACAGGTCCAAGAATTCAAAGGCATTCCTATGCAAGTGAAAGTCAGTGACGGAGAGTCTGAGAAAAGAGAAGGACTTCCAGAACGATTTATTGATGCAGTGGCGAAAGCAACGAATAAAGATGACAATGTCGTTTTATTAAGGAAATGGAAAGAATACAAGCCACGATACGGAGAGCTGAACGAAGTTGCACACGAAGTCGCAGAAGAGTTGCAGGCCACGTTTACAGACACAAGGTTAAAAGAGTTAGTGGAAGCGGCAACCGCCACAAATGACAGTCTAACACTAGAAAAACCAAAGAAACAGTGGTTAAAAGTCACTGAAGATATGCTTGATGATAAAGATTGGAAAAAACGTTTCGCGATCTTGGAACAAATGAGTCCAACTATAGATGATTTACCCGTTTTAGAAAAAGCACTTGTCGATGAAAAAGCATCGATTAGAAGATTGGCCACTGTTTATCTCGGTATGATTGAGGATGATGTGGTGATTCCATATTTAGAAAAGGCATTAGAAGATAAAACAGTCACTGTACGAAGAACTGCTGGCGACGCCATGTCAGATATCGGAAGTACGGCCGGCATTCCTGCGATGATTCGATCACTCGAAGATGCAAGTAAACTTGTTCGCTGGAGAGCGGCTATGTTTCTGTATGAGGTAGGAGATGAATCAGCCGTTCCCGCACTGAAAAAAGCAGAAGAAGATACTGAGTTTGAAGTAAGTATGCAAGCAAAACTTGCTTTAGCAAGAATTGAAGGTGGCGAAGAAGCAAAAGGATCCGTTTGGAAACAAATGACTGAAGCCTTTGATAAGTAATCACTGATTAATAGAATCAAGCATGAATAGGAAGGGGTGTCCTAAAGTACAGGGGCGCCTCTTTATGTATGTCTACCCTTGAAATGAAACTTGCCCATTTTTCACCTTATAATAAATGGAAATTTAGCGGTGCGTATGGTAGCATACAACTAGCATAACGAAAGGTAGGAGAGCAAATGACTAGAGAACAATTGATTCAACAATTAGAAGAGAAAAACATGAAAGAAATTTTAGAGTTGATTGAGGATGCAGAGGCAGGTCACCTTGAGGAATTGGAACTAGCTCCTTCACTTGGGTTATTAAGAGACACTAAGTTAAATGATGCTGTACTAAATCACTTGTCACAGCAAGGTGTAAATATTATTTACGTAAATGAAGACGACGAATGATCCAGTCATAGATGAAGGAGAAAAAGATGAGACCACTACCAGATCAGCCTTTAGCTGAGAAAACATTAAAAGTATGGAAAATAGTCACATCCCTTTCCTCATTAGTAAATTTACTATTCCCTTTAGCTTATTGGGGAGTGATGCAGATTTTTAACCTTCCAGCATGGCCTCTTTATCTGATTATCGCCTTGGTTGTTATTGGATCCCTTTTAAATGTCTTTCTTATCCAAAAATTACAATGGAACCGATGGAGATACAAAATTTACGCAAATGAAATCGAGTTAATGCATGGTGTATTTGTCGTTCGCAGAGTCATTATACCGATGATTCGTGTGCAACATGTTGATACGAAGCAAGGTCCGATTCTTCGCCACTATAATTTAGCCACAGTGACAGTTTCAACGGCTGCAACAACCCATGAAATTCCAGGGCTAACCATGGAAAATGCAGAAAAATTGAGAGATCATATTGCTCAGTTGGCAAGGGAAGCTGATCCTGATGAATGAGTGGAAAAGACAACATCCGGCAGCAATATTTATTAGCTTTTTAAACAATTTAAAACAAATGATCATCACCTTAATTGCCGTCTTTATTTTTGGGCAGTCTTCACAGGCAGCGAGCCCCGTATTTTATTCTATATTATTTAGCGGTATTCTACTATTTTCAATTAGTCAAGGTTTTATTAGTTGGTGGAAGTTTTATTATCATTTAAAAGAAGACGAACTGTTGATAAAGCAAGGACTCATTTTCAGAAAAAATCGCTATATTCGTAAAGATCGTATTCAAAGTATTGATATAAATGCTAAGCTTGTGCAGAGGTTATTCGGACTAGTAGAAGTACGAATCGAAACAGCGGGCGGAGGAAGTGAACCTGAATTTCGAATAATAGCATTAAAGAGAGAAGAGGCTGAAGAAATAAAAAGACAGCTCTTAACAAAGTATGAGAAAAAATCACCACTCTCTCTTGAACAGATTGAAAGTGAAACATTTATAGAAGAAAATCCATTCTGGTTCTTGCAAAGGGATGAAAAAGACCTGTCTCATGAGAGGGAAGAGAAGGCTGAAACCAATGCCTCCATCGATGAGGACGAGACTCCTGAATTCAAATGGGAATTGGGATCGAGAAGATTGTTGATTGCGGCGCTCACTTCCAGTGGAGTAGGGATTGCAGCCACTTTTATTGCAGCTGTTGTTTCTCAAGCTCCACAATTTTTACCGGAGTGGCTTATTGATCATGTCATAGGGTGGTTCATTCACTCGAGTATTTTGCTTATAGGCGGCACCCTTGTATCGATTCTTTTTGCAGCTTGGTTATTTACCTTAGTGGGAACTATTTTAAAATACGGTTTTTTCACATTGAAAAAGCGGAAGGATGATATCCATATTTCTAGGGGGGTTTTGGAGCAACGACAGTTGACATTAAATGCAACAAGAATTACTGCGGTCAGAATCGTGCAAAGTCCGATCAGACAACTGTTTGACTACGTATCAATCTATGTAGAAAGTGCAGGTGGCGGGACAAAGGAAGAGGATTTGTCAACGATTTTAACTCCTTTATGTAAGCGGAACGAAGTGGAGGGGATTGTAGCAGAAATTATCCCTGAATTTGCTTTTACACCTCAGTATGAAGGGCTGCCAAAAGAGAGTTTGCGTCGATATATGATTAAATTAATAGTTCCTTCTTTATTGGTAGCAGGGGTTGTAACCTACTTTGTTCCTTATGGCTGGATTTCAGTGTTCCTACCAGTAATTGCCGCATTACTAGGTTATGTCCAATACCGGTCAGCAGGAATTACTCAATATAATGACTTTTTATGTATAAGATCTAGAGCGATTGCTAAATCAGAAGTGTACTTGCCTAGACGGAGAATTCAAGATATGGAATCTTCACAGAATATATTACAAAAGTTTGATGATTTGTATACAATTCATGTGGCAGTTTTAACGACAATGGTTGGAAAAACATTCTCTCTTCGCCATATAAGTAAACAGCAAATGAAACAGAATGAACTATGGTATTCGTACGAGGCAACAAAGGCCTTTCAAGAAGAAAAGACTTCCAATGGTGACGAAGAAGCGTGATCATGAATGTCTTTTACTAAAAAGACTGAGAAAAAAATTTGGTGGTGATTTTGATATTGACCACCCCCACCATTTCACAGAAAAAACGCAAAGCCTTCTTCTCGGGCTTTGCGTTTTGTTCTTTGAATTTAATGAATATTTTCTCGGTAGATAATATTAGCTTTGTGCATAACTAGTCATTCGTAAATTGTGTAGCATAGGTAGTGAGAACTCTCTCACCTAAATCCGAGGTGAATTCAAATCGATCAAAAGTAATATCCGGCTCGTCTTCTAAGATCGTTCTCTCGTAGTGGTGCTGAACGACAAATTGATTTTTATCGTTAGAATAGGAGATGAAATTAACACCCGAGAAAGTTTTGTGATTAAAAGAGCTTAAAAGTTGGATAAGCAAAGAGTTATGGCAATAAACAGAGTGTTCATGACCTATTCCAAGTTTCTTAAGGCCTCTTTCCAAGGCTATTAAAGACGGTTCGTCTAGCTCATTCATCAAAATCCGGTAAGGATCAAACTGTGCTTTATTTAGTCTCACAGTAGAGCCGTGGTCTAATTCTACTTGTTCTTTCTGGTTCGTTTCAAAAAGGAAATTTTTAACATAAAAAGATGATCTCCACTCCCCTTTGACGTTAACTTCAAATTCAAAGGGACAGCCCTCTAATGAAAGCGACTCTTTTTTCTGTTCATCATAAATAAATAATTTTCTCCCTTTTTTAACTAGTTGATAATAAACGTAAGCATCTTCAAAAATTAAATGTTCAGAATTCAATTTTCTTAGTTCATGTTGAATAGCTGCTAATGTCTTATCATATCGCTCATTCATATCCCTCACTTCATCCCATTTCGTTTTAAGTGAGAAGGCTAGAGATTCTTTAAAGGATTTATTCATCGGTTCTTGGATCTCTTTTATGTTTTTGCCGGCTGTTTCAAGTTTTTGATTTTCATTGTATAAGATCGAATGCTCGCGATTTGGGTCTAATACATAAGCAGGATAAGAAAGGACTCCGATAATTCGTACTATCCCCCGCCAAGGTGTGTTCGGCTGTGTAATAATTTCCTCTAAAATAGCAACATATTGGCCGTCTGCAGCTTCGTCAATGACAACTTGGTGGCCAATCAGCTGATTAGCTTTATTTCGATTCATAAGTAACCCCACTTTGATGATAATTTATTCCATACGTAATTGGAAGTTATCTGATATGCTTCTATTATACTATTATTTATTCTTTTACAACAGCCTTGTTCTTGGACATAAAGTGAATAGTGTTATCAAGATTCTAAAACCATTTTCTCGTAGTATCGTTCTTCGTGTTCAAAACATCAGTAAGACAATATAGGCCAAAAAGCCCGGTCTTATTATCTACATGAAATTTTAATTATTACAGACCTTTTGCAGTCTGAAGGGATTAAAATTGGGTTTTAGTAAGACTTTCTGTTTAAATTTGTGTGAATGATGATCATTTAATTACTGGCTCGTCATCTTATTGTAAAGCTTCTAACATTAAATTGTAACGGAGAGTTAGGAGTAAGGTCACCTGTCAGATAAATTAATGTTGTTTATGATGTTTAAATGCCCCCCTTAAATTTACTTGGCGGGTCGAATCATAATATTGAACACATAGTGAGGTGTTTGTTGTGCTAAAGCGCCTTTTAGCCAAACCAAATCAGGATAATGACATAAATGAAACGATTGAATCGATTCAAGCCGGAAACGAACAGGCAGAAAACGAACTTATACATCAATATTTACCTTTTATAAGAAAAGTCACTTCAGGTGTTTGCAAAAGATACATTAACCCTTCTTCAGATGATGAATTTAGTATTGCAATGATCGCGTTTAGTGAAGCAATACATAAATATTCTTCTAATAAAGGGAGTTCATTTCTTTCCTTTGCTAATTTAGTTATTAGAAGAAGAGTAATTGATTATATTCGAATGGAACAAAGAAAAAAAACATCTCTTTCATTAGATTATAAGGATGAAAACAAAGAAAATATGGAAAATGTTGCAGAAATCTCGGCTTCTTTTCAAGATTATCATTTAGAAATCGAGAGAGAACATCGAAGGGAAGAGATTCTTCATTTTCAAGAAAGGTTATCAACCTTTGAAATTCGTTTATCAGAAGTGGCATCACAATGCCCTAAGCACTGTGATGCCAGGTTAAATATGGTGGAAATTGCGAGAACTATTCTGGAGCATGATCATTTGTTACAGATTTTAATGACTAAAAAGCGATTGCCAGTGAAGCAGCTTATGGAATATATAACGATGAGTCGAAAAACAATCGAGAGAAACAGAAAGTATATCATCGCTTTGGTCATCGTGATGTTAGAAGATTATCAATATTTGAAGGATTATTTGAGGGAGTGGTTGGAATGAAAAAAGGTGTCGTCATGGAGGTCGAAAAGAGACATATGATCGTCTTGACGAAAAATGGAGAATTCATTCGGGCTAGAGTAAAGGTCAATGCAAATATCGGTGAAGAAGTTGATTATTCTCCTGTTCCTGTTTATCAATTTCCACATTTTTTTGAACGAAAGATGTATAGTGTGCCATTAGCATTTATTCTTACTTTCCTCCTCATTTTTCCTGGATCAACGATTTTACCATCATCTACTGTCCATGGATTTGTATCGCTTGATATGAACCCTAGTATTGAATTAGCAGTCAACGATCATTATGAAATTCTATATACGGTAGGTTACAACGATAAAGGCAAGACTTTATTAGAAAAAATTGGGACTTCACTTGAAGGTATGACCCTTGTATCAGCCACAGATATTTTAGTAGAAGAGGGGCTTAATCAAGGAATGATCCATCGCTCTCATTCAATTTATATTAGTTCAGCATTTTCTTTTAGCGACAAGCTCTGGGGGGAAGACTTCCAAGGGTGGTCTTTAGATAAAACGAATGAATATGATTTTGATATTTATTCTATATTGGTTCATGAAGATGATGTGAAAGAAGCCCAAGACATGTCCTTGTCTCCTGTGAAACTATTATTAACGCAGGAACAAGATAATATGAATATAAACGACATAAGTAATACACCAATACATGAGTTAGAAAAAGCGGTTGGTCAAGAAATAGAAGATAAGGCAGACGTAGAAACGATTTCTAATAGCTCTTTCGATAAAGATATGAATAGTAATGACCAGTGGGAGAATCATAGCTCTCTTGAAACGGAAGATCAATCAGGTAATGCAAATATGGACAGTGGTCAAAACCAATCAGAGCGAAATGATTTAACACTAGCAAGTGAACAGGCTCATCCTCAGAAACAAGTTAATTCTATAAAAGAAAAAGGTCTCAGTGGTGAGAAAAGAGAAGATAAAAGCCAACGTTCTAAAGCCGAAAAAAACGGGGATGCAGATAAACAGCCTCATAATCAGGCGAAAGGAAATTCAGATAAAAAAAATGACTCCGGTGGTCAAACTGAGAAAGAGTCAGGAAACAAACAAGGCGGGAAATCCGATCATACAGGAAAAGAAAAATCAGAAAACAAACAAAGCGGAAAGCCTGATCATGCGGCAAAAGAAAAACCAGAAAACAAGCAAAGTGGGAAATCCGATCATACAGGGAAAGAAAAATCGGAAAACAAGCAAAGAGGAAAGCCTGATCATGCAGGGAAAGAAAAATCAGATGACAAACAAACTGGAAGTTCAAAGAAAAAAGAAAACGGACGCCCTCATTAAAGAAAAAATATTCTAGAACTCATCTTTTTATAATGGTTAAAGACAAAATAAATCAGCATTGTAGATAAAGACAGAACAGGGATATGAAAAAGATGTAAACGATTGCCGCTTACATCTTTTTATCAGTGTGTTCAGGGCTGTATCTCAATTCATTTAGTTTTAATAAATGATTCATTCTGTCAAGCCTAGTCGAATGTAAGTCATCCGCTTGACGTTGCAAAAAACTTCTCATATTTGATAATGATACAATCATTTGTGGATAAGTGTTT
This sequence comes from Salipaludibacillus keqinensis, assembly GCF_003226325.1. Taxonomy (GTDB): domain Bacteria; phylum Bacillota; class Bacilli; order Bacillales; family Salisediminibacteriaceae; genus Salipaludibacillus; species Salipaludibacillus keqinensis. The sequence continues at coordinate 630,392 of NZ_PDOD01000001.1, forward strand.
TTCTTTTGGTCTTCTGTTAGAGAGTCATAAGTATTTAGTAAATTTGGTAGATCGTGTTGTATCATACGCTTCATGTGGTGCTTTTCTTCTAAGTCAAGTAAATGGAAGTCTTCTGTACAACGATGGATCTCATTTAATAGATGTTTCATCGATTGATCTACTTTAATATCAATCGTTCTGTACTGCTTGTAAGTATGTTCTGCGGAGCTAAGTAGGGCTTTAATTTGATCTTTATGGTTCGTAGTGGGTTCTAGGCTCTGCTCTTGGTTAGTTGGTGTTTTTGACTCTAGGTCCTCTATTTTAATGGATTCTCCTGAAAGAGATAAATCGAGTCGGTGGAGATGATGAAACACAGATAAAAAGTAAGGATGCTTCCGAACATTTCTTACAATTGTTTTCCCTTGAAATTGGTAATAGATTGAAGAGTCAATTAACTTTCCGAAGCCATTTTCCATCTTAATGTTTTTACGGTAAGTGGTAATATAAACTCTTTTTTTAATGTTGGAGGAAGATTTATTAGTATCAATCATTTCAAGGTGTATTTTTTTTTGCTTAATTTTTATCTTATAGGCAAATCCTTGAATGCTTCGTTTAAATGTTTTATTTAAGCGAGGCAACTCCGAAAGGGCAGATAGATCAGAAATAAATTCTTCAGCTTCATAAACGAATTCTTTAGTGTGCTCATTTAATAAACTGGGTTCCTCTAATGGTTTCATATAGTTTGGTAAAAGTGGGATCACCCAATTGTGATCCCATAGTCGCTCACGCCAATTCAAAGGATTCACCCCATTCTATAATGTTCTAGTCAAAAGCAAGAAGGGGTAACTACTGAATATAAAATATACCAAGTACTTACCTCTTAAAAGTAACTTCATTCGATTTCTAACTTAGTTTAATAGCTTTTGCTCCATCTGCTCATTTAATTGTTCCATTTCTGTGATGAATTGTTTGCTGGATTCAATAATCCTGGCATTCGATTGTTCAGTCATTTCAATTGCAGAATAAACATTTTCATAAGCCTTTTTAAATGTTTCCATAGCAATCGCCGGTTCTTCTAGAGTTTTTAGCGTTTCCTCTGTGTTGGATTTAAGCATTTCGGCGTTATTTAACAGCATCGATTCTGTTGTTTTATTTACGTTGTGAACGGCGTCAATAACTCGTTTTTGGTTACTGAGTGACAATTGAATAGAAGCTGTGACAGTGATAATGTTTTTCGTCATGGTAATAGCATTAAAGATCGCTTCTTCTAATTTGTCATTATTCTCAACAATGATGTCAACGGAAGCAAGAGATTGCTGAAGAACTAAAACCGCTTGCTGCATGTTTTTCACTCTTGATAAGACTTTTTGTTGGCCTTTTTGAATGGGTGAAGGGTCATCTTGCCATTCATCTTTTTTTAATTCCTCTTCTAACATACCATTCAATTGCTTACCTACAGAGATTTGTTCGTTCAATCCGGTAATTCGTTCCCTGGCAACATCTTTTAATTGATGAAGCATTACCGTATCTTCTTGTAAGCGATCTTTTCCATGAAGCAAAGCAACAATAATCGTCTCCACTTCGGCTTCAACTGATTGGTATTTACGTGCGTATTTCTCCGCAGGACTTTTACGGATCATTTTAGTTAAAAATTGTTTCAATTTTCCTTCTTGCAAGTAGTTTGGTTCTAATTCAGAAACGACATCTTTTAGTTTTGATAATTGATCAGGTAATTCATGGTTCGGATCGTTCATCATATCACTTACCGGGCGCTTTAGCGCTTCTAAAGACTCTCCAGCTTTCTCTTGTTCTCTAGCGCCTAATTTCCCTATAGAGTTTAAGATCTCATTGAGACTTTCATGAGAACGTAACTTTTCTACGTATTCAGAAGCCTGGTTATTGTTTCCTTGTTCTTTCACTTGATGATCAGTAGATGTAAGGTTTTGATTTTGATCGTTATTCATATTTAATCCCTCCGTTTTTGAGGATAGCCGTTACTACAGCCTCTAATAACAAGTCCTGTCGAAAAACACCGTTCTTTTATTACGAATGATTAAATAAAAGGTTTCATGAACGAGCTCTTACTCTTCAATTATACAGGTATAAAGGGATTGAAACAATTCAGGCACTCGAAGAAATAAATGATTTAATTAAAGATTATATGGTAAAATGGTAACAGATTATTGGAAGCGATTACTTATAAGTGAAATTACTTGCATATATTTTATACATTTTACATAAGACACATGGAATGTCGGAGGTTTAAACAGATGTTACTAATCCTGTTAATCATATTGAATGCGTTATTTTATCTGTTTATGAATGTCGTTCGGTTTCATTTTTCACATGAAGTAAATAAATGGATATTTGCTATAAGTGGATCTTTATTTAGCCTGAATCTAGGAGTTCTTCTAGGCTTTCAACACTCAGTGTGGTTAGGTTTATTTGTCTTATTTGTGTTAGCTGCCTCATTTGAATGGATGGGTGTTTTGATAGGTTCTCTGTTAATACTAGCACTATTTTATATTTATGGTTTGTATTCAACTGAAGTTTTATGGATGATTGCGGGTGGTTATATCTTATTCTCCGTCTCTTTTGCAGGAATGTTCTATTATTTCCACACTCAAAATGATCGTTTATTTCGGTGGAAAAATTTCTTTTACAAACAGTCTAAAAATCTACATGTTCTAAGAGAAGTATCTTTGGCTTTACAAAGTACTTTGAAGTTAGACAAGCTTATGCATATTTTTTTGACGGCAGTTACAGCAGGTTATGGACTAGGATTTAACCGTGCATTTATACTACTGCAAGATGAAGAAAATCCTCAGCAATTTACCGGAACAGCTGCCATAGGACCACTAAGTGTAGAAGAGGGACATGAGATTTGGGAAAATGTCGTAAGTCAAAAGTTAACTTTGCGTGATTTCATTAAATTACAGAGAGAAGCTGAAATAAATGATCAAGAGCTCAACCAAAAGGTCCGATCTTATACTCTTGAAATAAATGAAAAGCACGAGTTGTGTCATCATGTTTTAACAAAAAAAGAACCAATTATTGTAGACGATCATTCTCTTGATTCAGATTTTTTGCTGCAATCTATAAAAGATTCGTTCTCCATGAAACAGTTTGCAATTATTCCTTTGCTGACAAGAGGAAGAGTGATCGGATTGATGGTCATTGATAATATTGTTGATCAAAAGAGGATAAAACATGAAGACTTAGACAACATTATGCCACTAGCTACTCAAGGAGCGATGGCAATTGAAAATGCGATGCTTTATGAAAGGTCTGAAAGTATGGCAATTGAAGATGCGCTGACCGGATTGAAAAATAAGAGGTTTCTAGACAGGATGTTTCCACATTTACAAGAGTCAGCGGAATCAAATAAAACTTCTTTAACTGCTCTTGTATTGGATATCGATAATTTCAAAAATTTTAATGACACGCACGGGCATTTGCTTGGAAACGAAGTGCTGATTCAAATGGGGGATATATTATCCTCAGCTGTTCAAGACGAAGGGATCGTATGTCGATTCGGTGGTGAAGAATTTGTGATTTTATTACCTAAAGCACCCTTGTGTAAAGGATATGAGGTAGCGGAAACCATCAGGTTAAAAATTCGTGACCATTCCTTTAAGGGCATGGAGTCACAGCCATTTGGAAGAATCACTGCAAGTATTGGTGTTGCGAACTATCCTGAATCTACATCTCAAAGCGATCAATTACTACATATTGCTGATGAAGCCGTTTATGAAGCTAAAGATAGGGGAAGAGATCGAGTCATTTGTTTCGAAGAATTACAGAAAGAGGTGTAAAACTCATGGTGATTTTAGGGGTCCTATCCACTTTCCTTGCTTTTCTATGCACTATTTTATGTAGTAAAGCTTTTTATGAACTTCTTATTAAATGGAGATCGGAAAGGAAATTAACAAAATTAAAAAAACAAATAGATGATATTCACTATTCTTTTGAAGAATTAATTTACTTCGTTTCACTTCCTAATCAAAACCCTGACATATGCAATGTCAATATAGATAAATTTCATGCTAAACCAGTTTATCGATCTTTCATTTTTCCTGTGAATGAAGGTCTGATGGTTTCAGTTAACCATCATAAAGAGAACATAAATATCGCTTTCATGGCACTGGATTCATTTCGTATTCCTTTTTTAGAGAAGTTACACCACCAATATAAATTAAACGAAAAAGAATATGAAGATATGAGATCCTATGTCTTAATTCATCCAAGAACGAGAAAATCTTTTATAGAAGAAGTATATAGACAAATACGAAGAGATGATAGAATCTTATTATTAGATGACCCCGTAGACTGGATTTAGGAGTGACTCATCTTGGAAGAAAGCCTTCAAAAAAAACGGTCGACAACGAAACTTGAAACACTTGGACTAGAGCCTGTTCCATCTGCCCTGAAAACAACGACAGCCTGGGACTATATTCGAATTCAAGTGGCTATTTCTATCAATGCAGGGAATATGCTTGTCCCGGCTTTGGCTGTCATTGAGGGAGGGTTATCATTTTTTCAAGCGGTCCTGTCCACTGTCGTAGGAGCATGGATTGCTTTTTTATTTGTTTCATTGCTCTCCTTTCCTGGGGCAAAATACGGCTTGCCTTCTCAGTATGTGATTCGTACGATGGTGGGGGATAAAGGGTCTATGTGGGTGTCTTCACCCGTCAGGACGATGACTTCCCTCTATTGGTTTAGTGTTCAAACCATTGGTGGAACATTGATCTTGCAAGAAATGTTTAGGCGTGCATTAAATATTCACATACCCTTTGTGATTCTTTCAATGATATTAGCATTATGCATGGTCTATTTAGCGATCGTAGGTTTTCAAGCAATGAAAAAAATCACTGCAGTTTTCACGCCATTTCTATTAATTGCTGGTGGCTGCATGTTTTATGTGTTTTTTACTTCTAATCCCGAGGGGAGTTCTTTTGTACAAATCATTTCCATGAATCAAGACGGATGGAATGGGAAGACCATGTTCTTCTATGCAAGTTTAGCATTCGTTCAGTATGTGTCTGGAGTTAGTTCATCTGCCGATTTGTCCCGCTACAGCAAGACAACAACTCATGCTTTTTGGGGAATCTATTTAGGGAATAGTATCGGATTTTTATGTACGGCATTGTTAGGAGCCTATACGGCAGCGGCAGCTAATCACTGGAACCCATTTTTGATCACAAGTCAGTGGACAAATTCTCCCATTTTATTTATGGTCATCATGATTGCAGCCATCTTCAGTATGTTAACGATTAACATGAATAATGCGTATACAGGAGGCTATAGTCTGTTAAATAGTTTGCCAAGGCTTGGCAGAATCCGAAGTGCAGTCATTTTTGGCCTAGCTGGAATAGGCTTAAGTGCATATCCAGGAGTTGTAAATGAAGCAGAAGTTTTTATTTCTCTATTAGGTGCATTTATTATCCCGCTATCAGCTGTTATAGTCGCCGATTTTTCTATTATTAAGAAGTTAATGATAACGAGAGAGTCATTGGACTTATTAGCCACTGGAGGAAAACGGATTAACCATGTGGCATTTATAACAGTACTCATCGGCATGGTGCTATATTTTGCACTTCCTACTGAATCATCACCAGGATTTATTGTGTTTATAATTTCGTTTATTTTATATTTGTTTGTACATCAATTTGTAGAGAAAAGGAAGAGATAAACATGTGTTTAATAGGTGTAGCGATGAAAGTTCATGAACAGTTTCCATTTATTCTTTGTGCGAATAGAGATGAATTTTACGCTAGAGACACGAAAGAGGCTCACTTTTGGGATGAGAACCCTTCGTTACTAGCAGGAAAAGATCTAGAGAAAGGTGGAACATGGCTTGGGTTGTCTGAGGATGGGGAGGTTGCAGCCTTAACGAATGTAAGAAGTTATGATAAACAAGAAGTTTCTTCTACTACTTCTAGAGGAGAAATAGTCTCATCTTATTTCAATGATCGGAAATATTTCCAACATATTTTAGAGAAGAAGAGTCATTACTCGGGTTTTAATTTATTGTACGGAACGATTCACAAACTAGTTTATACAACCAATCAGTCGTATAAAGATCAAGTGATCACGAGTGGGATTCATATATTAAGTAACGCAACATTAAATTCACCCTGGCCAAAAGCAATGAAATTAGAGCAAGGGTTAAGGGAAATACAAGATCTATCTAAAGATGAACTGACCGACTATTTATTTCACCTCCTATCTTTGAAAGAACCTTTTCCTGATGTTCATCTTCCAGACACAGGGGTTGGATTGACATTAGAAAGACAGCTTTCACCGATTCACATACTAACAGAAAAATATGGTACAAAAAGCAGCACGTTGATTCTCGTTGACACAAATGGAAAAGTGACTTTCATTGAAAGAACTTATGAATCAGATAAAAAAGATATTGAGTATTCCTTTTTAATAAGCCCTGAAAAAAGGTGATGATTTGAAATATTCTCGAAGCGCTTAGAGGAAAAGCAACTTTCCGCAGTGTGGTTTTCCCTGATGCTTTGTAAAAGGCAAACCAGTGTATATTTAAAAATACAATTCTTATCGTTGATAGCGTTATTTGTTCAGAAAATCTCAATAGATTTACGCTGAATAGAAATTTCTTGTGGTGTGTACCCTATTTTTTCACCGTCTCCTTGAATTAACACAGGACTGTTTGTTTTCACAGAAAAACTGTTCGTTTCAAAGCGATGAACGTAAGGAAGTTTACAATGAAGCTTGAAATACACTGTGGGTAAAACGAGAAGCAATGCAAATAAGGACAAGCGGTTGACTACGATGACTTCAAGTAGTCCATCTTGAGGATTCGCTTTCGGGCAAATAGGTATACCGCCTCCATAATAAGGGGTGTTTCCCGCAGCTAATAGCCATACCCGGTCTAATGTAACCTTTTCGTCGTTATCAAATGTGAATTCAGCTTCAAATGGTTGGAAGGTTCTTATGACAGTGAAAAATGTAAGTAAATATGTGAGTTTCCCAAGAAAGGCTCTGTTAAGTAAAGGTTTCAAGGGAGAATGGTTCGATTTAACAGCGGTTTCCGCATCAACCCCCATTCCTGCTACTGAATGTATATATTGATTGTTTATCATAATTAAATCGTAAGTATTAGGAAGGCCTTGCTTGATCCTAGCAAAGGCTTTTTTTTCGTTCGTAGGAATCTTCAAAGCTTTTGCTAAATCGTTTCCTGACCCTGCGGGAATAAGTCCAAAAGGCAGTTGGAAACGGTGTAAATGATTTATAGCTTGATGAAGGGTTCCATCACCACCCACAATTATCACCCCTTCAATAGTTCTTTTGGTTGACTTTATGTGAGTAGAGACCTGGTTCCAAAGTTCTTTTTCTTGATATTCATCTGTAAAGTATGGTACAAAAGATACACGATCATAAGAAGTTAGATATTTGGCTAGTTGACGGTATCTTGCCCGTCCGGAATTGGAATTGACGATAATAATATACATGGAGTGACTCCTTGTTTAGTAATGAAAAGATGGAACAACACGAGTGAAGCACATTCATTGTGAACCATTCGATTTTTTCATTATTATAGCATGTTGATGAGATAGTAAGTAGACAACTTTTAAGAAGGATGATGAAAGATGAAAAAATGGATTGCTTTAGGTGGGACACTGGTTATAACGTTGGTCGTATGGGGATTATTCATTATGGTTGTAATAGACATAGACAACCTGTCTAGTTCAGAAATAGATCCGAGTCAAGAAAGGATTGATCTTGTCAACGGCACCAATGAGAACAGATATGACGATGATGGTGAAAATGAGCAAGGTGATTTTGTTTCAGTTAATCAATTAGATGAAAAAACTGAGCAGAGTGATTTGGATGTGAATCTTCAGGACGTTCCTGACACAATTCCTGAAGTGAAGAATGGTGACGCCATCGGCTATGGTCAAGGTGTATCCATCGATGTTTTATTAGATCAGCTTCCTTAAATATGAACTTTCTTTGAGAATTTTCTATGCATATAGTAAAATCTTGCTGTAGCCCTTATAATGAGATATGTAAGAAAGCATCTTGTTAGGTTAGATTTTGTTTTAGGGAGGTAATGTAGCATGATTTCCAATATAGGGATTCCAGGGCTCATTTTGATTTTAGTTATTGCATTAGTTATTTTCGGTCCTAAAAAACTGCCAGAGATTGGTCGAGCGATGGGGCAGACGCTAAAAGAATTCAAGAATTCTACTAAAGAATTAACAAAAGATGATGACGAAGATTCTAATCAAAAAAAGGACGATCGATAAAGAGATATAAATGCAAGGTGAAGGGTGTGGGGTGCTTTCAATTTCACACTTTTTTCATGTTAAAGGAGAGACTGTCATGTCAGATCAAAGCATGAATGTACTAGACCATTTAGATGAATTACGCAAAAGAATCATGATTGTTCTCGCGGCTTTTATAGTCTTTTTTATATTGGTTTTTGTTTTTGTTAGAGAGATCTATGAATGGTTTACAAAAGATTTAGACATGACCTTGGCTGTATTGGGGCCATTAGACATTATCATGATCTATTTCACTTTGGCCGCTGTCCTAGCACTAGCTCTAACAGTTCCCGTGTTGATCTTTCAAATTTGGTTGTTTGTAAAACCAGCTTTAACTTTAAAGGAACAAAAAGCAACGATCATATATATTCCGGCTTCGTTCTTGCTCTTTGCCGGGGGACTGGCCTTTGGTTATTTCGTGGTTCTACCTATCGTGTTAAGCTTTTTACTTGAGTTAGGAAGTGGCACGTTTGAGACGATGTTTACAGCTGATAAATATTTTCAGTTTGTATTGAGGATGACCATTCCTTTCAGTATTTTATTTGAAATGCCTCTAGTCGTCATGTTCTTAACGAGTATTGGCATCATTACTCCTGAAGGGATGAGAAAAAATCGGAAGTATGCTTACTTCGCTTTAATTGTTGTGAGTGTATTAATCTCACCACCTGATTTTATTTCTGATGTCTTAGTCATTATTCCTCTTCTACTTTTATATGAAATTAGCATTAGTTTGGCTAAGATTGTGTTTAGAAGGAAGTTAAAGAAACAAAAAGAAATATTAGGTGATGAATAATCATCTCTTATTAAAGCAGCACCCTCACTGAACGAACTTAGTGAGGGTGCTGCTTTTTAGGTTCTTCGGTTAAAAAGTTGAAAAACTTGATACTTTTATGTGAACAGAAAGTACATAGGAATTTCAACAAATCGTCAATTAATATTTATCGCTAGATCGGTTTTTATAAGACAATGAAAGAAAGGCTTCGATCATTTTACAGGAGGGGTGGTATTCAAATGAACTTTAGGCATTCATTTTATTATAAAGGTCGACTGTTGCGAAGTAGCGTAATAAGTGTGGTTTGTTTGATTATCTATCTCTTGGCAAAAGGTCTTTTAGATATGATTCATCACTCTTATTACACTTTTTCTATCACTGGTCTTATGTTCGTGTATTTAAGCTGTTTACTAATGATATTTTTTGTTAGCTTACTTTTTGATCAATTCTCATTAGGGATCAAGGCAAAGTTCTTCAGTTTGTTCTTTTATTTATTCTTTTTAACGGGAGGAGCACAAGGGCTGATTCATATTATTATGCATACAGAAGTAAATGTGCTGGTTTTGCTAGGGTTGTCCGGTTTTACCTCTTTGATTATTTCGACTATGATGATCGTCGTATTTCCAGCCTCATTAAAGAAAAGGCAATCTTATATAGACCAATTACGTAGGTATTACAAAAGAAGACCTCTTATGAATTGGATCATAAGAATGACATGCGGAATGTTCTTTTTATTTATAACTTACTATTTGCTTAATAGTATGATATTTCCATTTATTGAACCTTATTACTTAAGTTCTGGCACACCTTTTCTGGTTCAAGAGGGTAATTATCAAGCTATTGAGCGAGCGGCTATGGCAACTTATTCATTGATGATGATCGTTGCATTTATCCCGCTGTTTGCATTGTGGAAAGGTTCTAAGTCTTCGTTGTTATTTTGGTTTGGATTCCCCTTATTTGTATTGGTTGCATTGCAGCCATTCCTTCTGTTTTTTCATTGGCCTCTTGGGTTCAGGTTTCCTATTTTCATACAAACGACTCTAGTTATATATATTCAAACAATTATTCTTGTTCAAATGTTTTATTTACCTAGTGAGTACCAAGAGGAAGAGTATTTTTTTCTGGTCCTCAATTCTTTGAAACTGTAAAAAAAGTTAGACACAGTAAAATGCGATCATGCAAACTATAAGGAGGACCAAAAGTGAATACTTTGGGCCTCCTCTTAGAAAAAAGTAGTAATTCAATTTATCCATATGGCTTAGTAGTTTCAGGCCCTCCGTACATCAAGCTAATTTCAAATAGGAAATGTCGTTATTTCTTTGCATTTTCTCTAATGCTTGAATAATTTCTTTTACAGAGTCTTGATCGTGACAGTCATAATGATCGATATCCAAGTGAAGCAAAGGACATTCGGTGAATTCAGAAATCCATAATTTATAGCGTTTGTATAGATCTTCCCAAAATGAAACTGGCGTATTCGTTTCCATCTCGCGACCACGATTTTCTATTCGCTGCATAATGCTTTCAAATGATCCGTCAATATAAATTAACACATCGGGTTTTGGAAAATATGGAGACATCACCATCGCCTCGAATAATGAGTGATACGTCTCATAATCCCGGTTTGTCATATTTCCTTGATCATACTGTAGTTTGGCAAAGATTCCAACATCTTCGTAAATACTACGATCTTGAACATAACCTAAACCATCTTCGTGCATTCGTTTTTGCTGTTTAAATCTTTCAGCTAGAAAATACATTTGTAAGTGAAAAGACCATGTTTTAAAATCTCTGTAATAGTCTTCTAAGTAAGGGTTACCGTCTACTTTTTCAAAAGCCGATTTAAAGCCCAAAGAATCAGCAAGGACATTTGTTAACGTAGATTTCCCCACGCCCACAGTACCTGCTAAGGTAATAAGCGATTGAGGATTCAAGTTATGATTTATTCTCTCCATTTAAGCCACTCCAGTAAGTTAAAATAGCGATCGTTTGTTTTTTAGTGCATAGTAGATTTGATCAAGAATACGATTGAAATCCTCTTCATTCTGGACAAAGTCCATTTCATCCCCGTCAAAACTTAAAATCGGGATATCTGGATAAACCCTATGATGATCTTTCATAAATTGTTGGTAGTCTGCAGAAAGCTGTTTTAAGTAATTAGGCTCAATAGATTGCTCTATACTTCTTCCACGCAGTTTAATGCGCTCTAATAATGTAGGCAGACTTGCATTGAGATAAATAATGATATTAGGTTTAGGCAAATCATCTGTTAAGATATTATAAATGCGATCGTATTTATCGAAGTGATGGTTTTTCAACGTTTGTTTAGCAAATAAATGATTTTTAAAAATATGGTAATCGCTGACCACAGGATGGCCTTTCTTTAAATATCGTTCATATGTATCTTCAAGTTGTTTAAATCGATTACATAAAAAAAACATCTCTGTTTGAAAGCTCCACTCATCAATATCTTCGTAAAATTTAGATAAAAAAGGGTTCTCATCCACAATTTCTTTTAAGATATGATATTGGAAATGATCAGATAGTTTCGTAGCTAAAGAAGTTTTTCCTACTCCTATAGGACCTTCAATGGCAATAAACGGAGCATCAAATTGGTTGCTCACCTTAATGATTCCTCCTTTCAAAGAAATTGTCGAATTGATAACAGCAACGTATATTTTAACACAAAGATTCGTTCATTTAACAGTTTAAAATGAATTTTTTAATTAGCATGTAGAGAAGTAATTGTTCCATTACTTAAGAAGATCCCAAATGTTCATGGATTAACAGATGTCTTAACTTAACAAGGGTCTATAACTATAGTAAAATAAAAAGATATTTCATAGTATTCAAAGGGGTGATTAAATGAGTAAGAAGGTAAAGATTGTCACGGATTCAACATTAGATTTAACGAAGGAAGAAGTGGAAGAGCTAGGGGTAACTATCGTCCCGTTGTCTGTAACAGTAGACGGGAAATCTTACTTGGATGGAATAGATATTACTTCCTCTGAATTTTCCAAACTACTAGTCAAATCCGACGAAGTCCCTCAAAGTTCTCAGCCATCAACGGGGTCCTTTTTGGAAGTTTATGATGAATTAGGGAAAGATGGCAGTTCCATTCTATCCATACATATGTCAAGCGGCATGAGTGGAACTTACATGTCAGCAAAAACAGCGTCAGACATGACAGATAGTCATGTAACAGTCGTCGATTCGAAGTTTATTTCAGTCGCACTTGGCTTTCAAGTTAGAGAAGCTGCCATTTTGGCAAACGAGGGCAAAGGAATCGAAGAAATTCTCGAACGCCTCGACAAAACACGAAAAAACAGCTCTTTGTATATTATGGTTGACACACTTGATTATCTCGTAAAAGGAGGAAGAATTGGAAGAGGAAAAGCATTTCTAGGGTCCTTGTTAAAGATCAAACCGATCGCTTCCTTGGATGATGGAGTCTATACACCAGCTACGAAGGTTAGGACTCACGTTCAGATGATTAAATTTATGAAAAACACGTTTTTAGAAGAGGCAAAAGGAAAAACGGTTAAAGGCATTGGCATTGCCCAAATCGAAGCAACAGAATTAGCCAATCAATTGAAAGATACATTGAGTGAAGTCTCTGGATTTGATGATATCTCCATTATCGAAACGACGCCGATCGTAAGTACTCATACGGGACCAGGTGCCCTGGCTTTAATGTACTACTTTGAAGAATAATAAAAACAGGTCGTGACATCCGTCGTGACCTGTTTTCGGTAGTAGATGTTAAGAACTGATTTTTTTAACGTTTACTGCGCAAGCTTTGTATTCGGCTGTGCCTGAAATGGGGTCGAATTCATTAATTGTGAGTACATTTGTTGGCACTTCTGGCCAATGGAAACTCATAAATACAAGGTTTGGTTGGACTTCTTCCGTAATCCTAGCCTTTACTTTCACTTCCCCCCGTCTGGAACTTACAAGGACATATTCGCCATTTTTAATGGTCAATCGTTCAGCATCGTCTGGATGAATATCAACGGTTTCTTCAAACTGTTTTCTTTTTAAAGTATCTGGATAATACTTTGTTTGTGTATGCGTATTATAAGGTTCATATCTTCGTCCTGTCGTTAATGTGAATGGATAATTTTGATCTGGTAATTCCACAGGTTCAGTGTAATCAACTGGGGTAAAAGGTGCCAATCTATCTTTTTTCCCTTTTAGATGAAGTTCTTGATGAATTATGGCGGTTCCTGGATGAGTTTCGTCAGGACAAGGATATTGAAGGCTCATTTCTTTTTCTAACCGCTCGTAAGACATTCCACCATATAAGTGAGGAGCAGTTTGACGGACTTCATTCCAAATTTGTTCTGAAGACTGATAGTTCATCGGGTAGCCCATCAATGTAGCTAAATCAGATAATATTTTCCAATCGTCAAGGGCTATTCCTTGTGCTGATACAGCTTTTCTTACCCGTTGAACTCTTCGATCAGTGTTCGTATAAGTTCCTTCAACCTCAGCCCACCCTTTCGCAGGAAGAACCACGTCTGCAAGTTCGGCGGTCTCAGTCATAAATAAATCCTGCACAACGAGGAAATCTAATTTTTTGAAAAGTTCTGTCGTGTGATTTTTATGCACATCTGCAACAATTGGATTTTCTCCAATAATATATAAAGCTTTCATTAAGCCATCTTCCATCTTTTCCAACATACCTGTCTGGGTTTTTCCGATTGTGGGATTAAGTGAGACATTCCATGCTTGCTCTAATGTGTTCCGATATTTCGAGTCCGCTAAAGAAATACCTCCGGGTAGTTGATTAGGTAAACAACCCATATCTCCTGCACCTTGAACGTTGTTTTGACCTCTTAAGGGCATAATGCCTGTTCCAACTCGTCCGATATGTCCGGTTAAGAGAGCCATGTTAGCTATATCAAATACATTATTTACGCCGCAATGATGTTCAGTTATTCCAAGTGTATAGCAAATCATGGCTCGATCTGCCAGGGCATAAAGTTTTGCTGCTTCAAAAATATCCTTTTTATCCACACCAGTGATTTGTTCGACCTTGTCTAAAGGATAAGAGGCTACATGTTTTTTTAGCTGTTCAAATTTCGCAGAATTTTGTTCCACGAAAGGTTGATTATGCCATTCGTTTTCGATGATAACATTCATTATGCCATTCATTAATGCGATATCAGAGCCAACTCTCAATGGCAAATGCTTCACGGATGATTTAGTCATACTGATTTTTCTAGGGTCGATGACAACAATTTTTAACCCTTTTTTTGCAGCTTTTTTCATTCTGTTTGCAATAATAGGATGAGCATCGGTCGTGTTTGAGCCAATTAAGAGAAGCACATCAGCTCGATCAATATCCATAATAGAACTTGTTGGAGCACCATTGCCAAATACAGTCGCCAGACCGGCGACGGATGGGGCGTGTCACGTTCGATTACATCCGTCAATATTATTCGTATTCATTACTGCACGGGTGAATTTTTGTGTAACATAGTTCACTTCATTTGTTGCCCTTGCGCAAGCAAACATAGAGAAAGCGTCTCCGCCAAACTGTTGCTTTATTGCAGTCAATTTCGTGGAGATATAGTTTAGAGCCTCTTGCCATGTAGCTTCAGTAAATTTGCCGTTCTTCTTGATCAGCGGTGTCCGGAGTCGGTCTTCCGAGTGAATATAGTGGTAGCCAAAAGCTCCTTTAATACATGTTTGACCTTGATTGACAGGAGCGGCTTTATTTCCTCTGACACGAACGATGCGGTCCTCTTCTACATCGATAATCAATCCACAGCCGGTTCCGCAATAAGCGCAAGTAGTCTCTACTTGTGTGCGTTCTGACATAACGATCAGTCCTTTCAGATAGCTTACTTTCATTTTATCAAAATGAATGATAGCGCTTACTATTCCAAAGTGGAGATTCTATGAACTTTTCTAAGAAATTCACTCTAAACATTTGAGGTATTTTTTCCCTTTCGCTACAATAGAGAAAGAGGATACAAGGAGGATGAAAGTGTTGGAAAAAACAGGGTTAGTTTTAGAAGGAGGAGGTATGAGGGGAGTCTATACAGGAGGCGTGTTGGAATATTTTTTGGAACAAAATATTCATTTCCCTTATATTGTTGGTGTTTCTGCCGGAGCGTGTAACGCTTCATCATATATTTCCAGACAAGCAGGTAGAAATAAAGCCGTTACGATCGGTTATGCGGATCACCCAGATTACATATCTGTCAGAAGGTTAATTCGATCGGGAGAATTGTTTAATATGGATTTAATCTTCAATCAAATCCCAAATATAGAGAATCCATTTGATTATCACCAGTTTTTTCAATCAACGCAACGATTCCATGTTGGCGCGACTGATTGTCATACTGGAGAGACAATTTACTATGAAAAACAAGAGTTAGGTGATGATTTCAATAAAATCTTACGTGCTTCCTCTTCACTACCAATGATAGCACCAGTGGTTCAACACGGTGAAAGAACGCTTTTGGATGGGGGAATTAGTGATCCTATTCCAATTGAACAGTCTATCAAACAAAACAATGAAAAACATATTATTATCTTGACTCAACGTAAGGGTTATTTGAAAACCCCAGCTAAAAGGGGGATGTGGTACTTTACTAGAAAATATCGTAATTATCCTGGTCTCCAAGAAGTGGTGAAAAATCGATCAGTTGTTTACAATAAAGCTTTAGATCAAGTGGATGAACTGGAAAAGCAAGGAAAGGCCTTTGTGTTCAGACCTGCAAACTTACAGAACGTCACTCGGCTGGAACGAAAGAAAGACCGCCTTCAGGCCCTTTATGATCACGGTTACGATCAGGCAAAAGCGCGGTTTGATGAGTTAATGGATTTTTTAAATAAATAACCACCTTCTATATTTTCAGGACAGCTACAGGAATCTGTTCGCATAATGAAGATTCAATATCACAATGTTCAGGGGGATTTATTCTGATAGTAAGAGGAAAGATCTCGTGACACATCGTATCGGTAGAGAAGTGATCCTGCAATCCTCTTTGAATGGTCTTTCGAAGAGGGTTTTCCTGTTCATATAAGAGGTGATGAGGGTTCATTTAGAGTGGCTCGTGAGTGATGATGCGAATTTTAAGTGCTATACACGAGAGTCTCGATAGGAGCGTTTGTATGAATCGTGGGAAGAGCTATAGAATATTAATTATCGTTTTATTTTTTGCATTTGTTAGTTTATTGTCTAGGTCTCTTGTTTATTTAGTCATCTCTCTAACAATTGCCGTATTAATCATCGTTCTCCTAAGCCGAGATGTTAAACAAAGAGAACGAAACAATCGTGAAGTGAAAAACACTATACCAAACACTGAGACAAGTAAAGACCAGTTTGCGGTCGAAAGGACGACAAAGATAGCAGATTATAGTCTTGCTGGAATATTTCTAGTATTAGGGGTATTGATGGGAAGTTATGGATTAACGGGTTTTTTTGAGATCGAAGGGATTTTCCATCAACTAGGGTGGATGACAGAAGAGTCGTTTGTCATTATAGTATTTATTGTTGTGGGAATGTTGTTAATATTATATGGACTTTCCATACTACTGAAAAGGTGGTTGAGTTAGTTGCAGAGGAGGGGTAGCTTTAGCTATCCCTTTTCAATTGTTTGACTCGTAAGCTATAATTATATTTAGAGTACCGAAATATATAACAGAAAGTGTAAGTGATTCTATATGGCGAATCGTAATCTTCTAATCATGTGGATAGCAAACTTCTTCGTGGCTGCCAGTGCAACGATGGTTCTTCCTTTTTTATCTATTTACATAGAGACGTTCGGATCATTTTCCGATGCTTATGTACAACGGTGGTCAGGATTTATTTTTGGAATCACCTTTCTTGTTGCTTTTTTTGTGTCACCACTATGGGGCAGATTTGGTGATAAATTTGGTCGCAAGAAAATATTATTAATCACAGGATATGGAATAGCTGTCTCAATTTTTTTCATGAGCTATGTTGATTCAGTAGCAGGTTTGTTTTTTTTAAGAATGTTTATGGGAGTTGTGACCGGGTTTATTCCCACATCCATGGCGTTAATTTCGGCCCAAACAAATAAAGAAATAGCAGGAAAAGTTCTAGGGACTTTGCAAATGGGCACAGTATCGGGTGGATTATTCGGTCCGCTTATAGGTGGATTACTAGCTGATGCAGTTGGTTTTACTTATACGTTTTTTATCACAGCTATTGTGATAACTATTGCTACAACTTTTGTAATGATCGCTATTAAAGAAGTGGTGGTCAAGGACGAAAAAGAAACTGTAGAGAAGAAACGAACAATGAAAGAAGTGATTCAGTATATTTTAGCAGATCGGTTATTAATCATGATCATGCTCATCTCGTTAATCGTACAAACAGCTAATTTCAGTATTCAGCCGCAACTCGCTTTATATGTAGGACAACTTCTTTCAGCGGAAAATATAGCTTTCATGGCAGGATTAACTTTTTCTGTCACGGGGTTAGGAAACCTTGTTGCCACTAGGTTTTGGGGTATTCAAGGAGACCGCATTGGCCACGACAAAATTTTGCTTATTTGCCTAGTCGTAGCAGGTGTTTTCTTTCTTCCTCAAGCATTTGTAACGAACATTTGGCAACTGGTTGGATTGAGGTTTATGTTTGGAGTAGCCATCGGTGGGATCATTCCATGTGTTACAGCTTATATTCGACTTGCTGTTCCCATCTCTATGCAAGGAGAAGTATTAGGATACAACCAGAGTTATCGATTTTTAGGAAATGTATTAGGTCCTGTTACTGGAGGGGTTGTCGCTGGTATTTGGGGCATCACGTCGGTGTTTTATCTTTCTTCCTTTTTATTTTTCATCGCTGCTTTGCTTCTCTTACTTGTCTTAAAAGGGAAAAAGAAAAGAACCATTGCAAAAAGAAGTTTAGTAAATTCTTCAGGACGGGCATAAAAAAATAAGCAATTAATGATAAATACACATGTATAGGGGGGAACAAAGATGGTGCTAACTAGCAAAGAAAAAAAGATGCTGATCCGTATTTTAAAAAAAGAGAAACGTCGAATGTTTGGTCTTAAAGAAAACAAAAGAGATGTTGATCAACTATTAGATAAATTAGAACAAAGTTTCAGAAATGAAAAGGTGAACGAGGTAAAGCCTTCTAAATTATAAAGAAAGTGAGTCCCTGCTAGGAAATGAAGCAGGGATTTCTTTTTGTCACAAAGTTGTTAAAAAGTTTCGGTGAATTTGTGAAAAGTATAACAAACTCCTTTTCTAAAGAAGATTCATGCTTTAAAGTCAAAGTAGAAGGACTGAGTGAATTGAATCTGAAAAGGTGGTAATGATGATGAAACTGAAAAATCGATGGCTCATAGCATTATCTGCAGTGGCGATCCATTTATCGATCGGATCGGCTTATGCTTACAGCGTTTTTCAAAATCCGTTAGCAAGCCAATTAGGGTGGGAGACGACACAAGTAGCTTTAGCTTTTACCATAGCAATCTTTTTCTTAGGTGTCTCTGCAGCGTTTTTTGGTCCATTTGTAGAAAAGAAGGGACCTCGAAAGGCGGCGCTGCTTGCAGCGGTTCTCTTCTCAACTGGGTTAGTTGGTGCAGGAGTAGCTGTTTCTATGGAATCTTTGGCACTGTTTTTATTATTTTATGGAGCAGTGGGCGGAATGGGCCTCGGTTTAGGTTATATATCTCCGGTGTCTACTTTGGTAAAATGGTTTCCTGACCGTCGGGGTCTGGCAACAGGAATGGCTGTTTTTGGGTTTGGAGCTGGGGCATTAATTGCAAGTCCTGTGGCTGCACAATTGATCGAATCAGTTGGGATCGCTTCGACCTTTTTCATTCTTGGTGCGACATTTTTTATTTTAATGGTTTCAGGCGCTCTATATATTGCTAAGCCTCCTGTAGATTGGAAGCCAAAAACAATGCTTGAAAAAGAAGAAAAGCAAACGCAACCTGTGAAAGAAGATTTAGCTCAATTGACAGCTAAAGAGGCAGTTAAAACCAAGCGATTTTGGATGCTGTGGGTAATGATGTTTATTAATATATCTGTGGGGATCATGCTCATCTCAGTAGCATCTCCCATGGCCCAGGAAAAAGTAGGCATGACCGCGATTGCTGCAGCAAGCATGGTTGGTATTATGGGTCTGTTTAACGGAGGAGGAAGAATATTGTGGGCGTCAGCCTCTGATTATATTGGTCGGGCTAGAGTATATACCATCTTCTTCAGTATTCAATTGGTAGCCTTCTTGATTCTTCCAACTATTTCAAATGTGCTTTTATTTCAAGCGTTAATTTTCATTGTTATATCTATTTATGGTGGAGGTTTTGCATCTTTACCTGCCTTTATTGGTGATTTGTTTGGGACGAAAGAATTGGGTGCGATCCATGGCTTGTTACTAACTTCTTGGTCAATGGCTGGGGTAGTTGGACCAATGGTTGTCTCTTTTGTTAGAGAAGCGACCAACAGTTACAATTTAACTTTTTATATATTCGCTGGATTGTTGGTGTGTGCTTTCGTAACTTCTATATATATGACAAAAAATATCAAAGAAGTAAAAAAAGAAAAAGAGCTTCGGGTCATAGAAACAAAATTAGCCTAATATCAATTATTTTCAATATATAATGAACTTGAAGCACTCCGCAAGTTATCATGCGGAGTGCTTTCTTTCTTTTAACTTGATTGATTTCGTTGTATAATGTGTAATATTATGATTAATTATTTAGCGGGTGAGCGAGAAACATTTTAGATTAATTCCTAAAGAAAATCATAAAGATTAGGTTAAATGTTAAAGGAGTTGAGACGAATCAAGGATCTCTGGAATAAAATAGTAAATCATCACGTGCGAACGGTCATTATTGTCACAATCATCGTAAATTTTTTAGTCGTTTTATTATCATTTATACCCGGATATGTGGGGAAATTGCCAAATTGGATTAGTACATTGCCTTTATTGAATGCTACTTTAAATTCTTTTACGTTTGCTTTTTTGTTATTGGCGTTACTGGCTATTATCAAAGGGAACATCAAGTTGCACCAAAGATTTATTTACGGGGCTTTTACGACGACCAGTTTGTTTTTAATATCCTACGTAACATTTCATTTTATGGCGGAGTCTACTCCATATGGTGGAACTGGAGTAATGGTAGGATTTTATTATTTCATCCTAATCACGCACATCATTTTGGCGGCGATTATCGTGCCTTTAGCATTAATGAGCTTTTTTACTGGTTACAAGGATATGCGAAGTACTCACCGAAAGTGGGTACGATGGACGATGCCGTTATGGCTCTACGTGAGTGCGACAGGCGTCTTAGTTTATGTCATGATTTCTCCATATTACACATTTAATTAAAGCTCTCTTATTTTAAGAGAGCTTTTTTATTGTCATGATTTGTTATCATTTGCTGTTTCCGAAAAATCAACACTTCCTTTCGTAAGGCGTCGACTCTTTTCTTCATACTTTTTATCAATTTGACACATCCTAAGTTTTAGAATGTTCTAGAAAGGGAGGCGTCTTATGAAGGGAATTTACCGGCTAGCTTTGTCTTTTAGTATTATTTTAATTTTTTTATTAGCTCTATGGTTTCGAAGTGAACATTTGGACCATTCTGCACATCCAGATAATGACTCTATCGTCCAACAGAAAGCATTTAATGAGCTACAAGCGGAAGATTTAGTTATGACGATTGAACTTTTTTTACAGCAAGTGAAACTCGATTTAGCGAAATGGCAAGAGGATATGGAAGAGGATCCGGCGCTTCGTGAAAATTGGTTAAATGAACAAATTAATGATCATCCTCATATTGACGGATTTACTGCGTTTAGCATGCCGTCTAAAGAAAAATTGTACGAAAAAGGATCGTTACCTGAAGACGCTATTGATAAACTATTTCAAGGAGAACCAGAGATAAACGGATGGACATACTCACAACCTTATATTTCACAAGGGTCTAAAAAAATGGTTTTAGGATTAACTAAGGACAATCATTGCTTTGTCTCAGAGGTAGATATCAGTTTTGTTGAGAAGTATGTGAAAGAATTAGCGTCCTTGTCTGATAATAACGGTAATTTTTTTATCGGAGATTCTCAACTGGATGTATCCTTTTCTGACGAAGAAGCGGAAGTTGATGAACTGAGTGTCGTAAAAAAAATTCCAGAATTAGACTGGGGGCTTTACTTGTCCTCTGAACAGGAATTTTCGTCAAAAGACCATCTGAAAAAAGGGGAAGTGGTCGTTGTTTTAGATGATGATATCGATCCTGAAAAGTGGTCGAAGGAGCATGAGGTCTTCTTATTAGATTATAGTGGAAATTCAGCGGTCGTAAGGGACTTAACAAGGGATGCAGAAGAAATGATGGAAGAGTGGTACGGGGACCCTACCGTCGTGTATATGGAGCCTAACTATACATTTGAAAAACAAACGATAGCCAAAGAAACAAACTTATTACCCGATGACGAGTTTTATAACCTATACCAATGGAATTTAAAACAATTACATGTGGAGGGAGCTTGGTCTGAAACAATAGGAAGTGATATACCTGTAGCCATAGTTGATAGTGGCGTAGACCCATCACACCCAGATTTAGAAAAACGGATTGTAAAAGGCTATAATGCCTTTGAAGATAATGAAGCCTTTGTAGATGACAATGGTCACGGAACACATGTAGCAGGGATTTTCGGTGCGGTAACGAATAATGGCGAAGGGATTGCAGGTGTCACTTGGTCAAATCCGATCCTAGCAGTAAAGGTGTTAGATCATGAAGCGATCGGAAATTCGTTTTCCATTGCTAAAGGTATTCGCTGGGCAACAGATAACGGAGCAAGAGTGATAAATTTAAGTTTGGGTGATGAGCATCGATCAGAGGTCATGCACCAAGCAATTAAATACGCTTATGAACGAGATGTGGTGTTAATTGCAGCTACTGGAAATGATAATGTTGAAACACCGATGTATCCTGCTGCTTTTGAAGAGGTTTTGGCTGTAGGATCGATCAATGATCTTGAGGAGAGAAGCTTTTTCTCGAATTATGGAAAACATACAGACGTCACGGCACCAGGAGAACATATACCAAGTACATTTGTTGGAGGACAGTTTGTGATG
Source organism: Salipaludibacillus keqinensis (assembly GCF_003226325.1). GTDB lineage: Bacteria > Bacillota > Bacilli > Bacillales > Salisediminibacteriaceae > Salipaludibacillus > Salipaludibacillus keqinensis. Next base: position 652,515 of record NZ_PDOD01000001.1, read on the forward strand.
ATGAGTGGCACCTCCATGGCCTCACCGCATGTTGCGGGTTTAGCTGCGTTAATTCTCTCTCGAGATGAAACATTAACGAATAGTGAGGTGTATGATATCATTCGCTCTACAGCCTTTGATCTCGGTAAAAAAGGATTTGACCAGTACTACGGATATGGGACTGTAAATGCTTCAGAAGCATTAAAACAATAATTCAATGTTGATCATGTTGGTGAAGAGTTTGATATTTGAAAATTAACTCATCAAGCTCTTCAGACCTTTTTAAAGTCTTATCAGCGGACAAACCGTATTTTAATACAGAATCAATTAATTCTTGTCTTTTTAATTCAATGCATATACTTTTAACCATCTAAACACTCCAATGCTACTAAGATTATATTCCTATTATTAATCAAAATCCGACGAAAAGGTAGTCATTCTCGTTTTGTTGTCAAATATAGAAATTATATTTTAAAATTCGACACAATATGCGATCCGTTTATTTGTGAATATAGCCTTGTATGAAGCAAATGTATTTGAAGAAATAAACCTAAGTTTGACAATCTTATGAATATACAAGTATTTTATAAAAACGCTTTCCTTTTTTTGCACGCTAAGCTAGAATAGAGTTGGATAAAGAGTGTGGAGGAGGAAGCATAGATGTCGAAACCTAAAGCCGTGCTTTTTGACTTGGACGGAGTTATTGTAGATACTGCCAAACATCATTTTCAAGCATGGAAACAATTAGCTAATGAATTAGGATTTTCTTTTACCGAACAAGATAACGAACGTTTAAAAGGTGTCAGTCGAATGGATTCACTTAATATCTTACTTGAGATCGGTCAAGTGACGAAGAGTCAATCAGAGAAAGAAGAACTGGCAGCTAGAAAAAACGAACGATATGTCCAGTCTATTTCAACCATGGATGAAAGTGAAATACTTCCTGGAGTGATATCTTTTTTAGAGGAATTAAATGAAAATCACATTCCATTTGCGTTAGGTTCAGCTAGTAAGAATGCCCCAAGAATTTTGAAGAAGATTGGTTTATACGATCAATTTCATGCGATTATCGATGGCAATTCAATAGCTAATGCGAAACCAGACCCTGAAGTTTTTTTAAAAGGAGCAGAAGCTCTGTCTGTGAATTCAAAGGATTGTGTAGTATTTGAAGATGCTCAATCAGGAATTGAAGCAGGTAAAGCTGCAGGAATGTACGTAGTAGGTGTTGGAGATTCAGCTATTTTAAAGGGTGCAAATGATTACATTCAATCAATGGAAGAAATGTCACTGAATCGTTTAAGTAAGTAATTTTTTTTCTTAAGTAATGCAACCGATTGCACTTGTAGGTAGTTTTTATTAAAGAAAACGGAGGGATTTGTATGAAACCTTATTTAAAAGAACATGAATGGTCCATCATTGAGGAAGGATTCGACCCGGATAAGCATGAAATATCTGAGAGTATTTTTAGCATAGGCAATGGACACATGGGACAAAGGGCGAACTTTGAAGAAACTTATACAGGATCGTCTTTACAAGGGAGTTACATGGCCGGCGTTTATTACCCAGATAAAACGAGGGTAGGCTGGTGGAAAAATGGCTACCCTGAATATTTTGCCAAAGTATTGAATTCAACGAACTGGATCGGGCTACGCATTGTGATCGATGGGGAAGACCTTGATTTAAACGAAGCGAAAGTGAGTGAGTTTGTCCGAGAGTTAAATATGAGGGAAGGCTACTTACAACGAACGTTCAAAGCTGAGTTAAGAGAGGGAAAGGAGATCAAAGTAAAAGCGACTAGATTTGTGAGCATTGTCCAAAAAGAAATTGGTGCGATAAAATATGACATTACACCTTTAAACTTTGACGGCACTCTCGAAGTGACCTCTTATTTAGATGGAGATATTAAAAATAAAGATGCCAACTATGATGAGAAATTTTGGGATCCTGTAGCAACATCCCTTAGCAAAGACCGAGCTTCTGTTACAGTTAAAACGAAAAAATTAAACTTTCACTTTTGTTCTACAATGGAAACGCAGTTGTATAGAAATGATCAGAAACTTGACGTAGATGGTGTGGGTTCGGAAGAAGTGAAATATGCCGGGATCACATACAAAGCCCCTTTAGTCAAAAACGAAGCAACTACCATTTATAAATATGCCGCAAATGTTACAAATCGTGATCACGACGAACAACAGCTTGAAACCGTTTCTAGTAAGTCGTTGGACGGAGCGGTAAAAAAAGGATTCGAACAACTGAAGGAAGAGCAGGCTTCAGCTTGGAAACAAAAATGGCTCGACAGTGATATTGTCATTGAAGGGGATATTTCTGCTCAGCAAGGCATCAGGTTTAATATTTATCAATTAAACCAAACATATTCGGGAGAAGATGCCCGTTTAAATATTGGTCCTAAAGGATTTACTGGTGAGAAATATGGTGGCAGCACGTATTGGGATACGGAAGCATACTGCTTGCCTTTCTATTTAGCCACATCAGAAGAAAGAATTCCAAGAAACTTATTGATTTATCGTTACAACCACCTAGAGAAAGCTCGAGAAAACGCTAAAAAACTAGGTTTCGAAAAAGGGGCTCTTTACCCTATGGTCACCATGAATGGAGAAGAGTCCCACAATGAGTGGGAAATTACTTTCGAAGAAATTCACCGTAATGGAGCAATTGCTTACGGTATTTATAATTACGTGAATTATACAGGAGATAAATCGTACCTTGGCGAATACGGAATCGAAGTCCTTGCAGAAATTTCTCGGTTCTGGGAAGAACGAGTGAATTTTGTCCCTCAGAAAAATGTTTATATGATGTTGGGGGTTACAGGGCCAAATGAATATGAAAACAATGTTCATAATAACTGGTACACGAATCGTATAGCTACATGGACGTTAGAATACACTTTATACGTACTCGATTTCTTAAAAGATACTGATCCTGATTTATACGCACAGTGGATTGAAAAGCTAGATCTTAAAGAAGAAGAAATGAAAAAATGGGTAGATATTATTGACAAGATGTATTATCCAGAAGATAAAGAGCAAGGGGTCTTTTTGCAGCAGGATGGATTCTTAGATAAAGAATTATTACCCGTATCCAAGTTAGACTCAAAGCATTTGCCATTGAATCAGAACTGGTCTTGGGATCGAATTTTGCGCTCTTGTTTTATAAAACAAGCCGATGTTCTTCAAGGTCTTTACTTCTTGAACCATGAGTTTGACATCGAGACAAAAAAACGGAATTTCGATTTTTACGAGCCGATGACTGTGCACGAATCCTCTTTATCTCCTTGCGTTCACTCCATTTTAGCTTGTGAGCTAGGGTATAAAGAAAAAGCGTATGAGATGTATTTACGTACGGCTCGTCTAGATTTGGATAACTACAACAATGATACAGAGGATGGTTGTCACACAACGAGTATGGCAGGAACTTGGATGTCTGTTGTTCAAGGGTTCGGAGGAATGAAAATTTCCAATGATCAACTGATTTTAAATCCGTTTATTCCTGGGCAATGGAAATCATTCTCGTTCAAAGTTTTATTCCGCGGTGCTCGCTTAATGATTCATGTGGATCAAGAAGAAGTAACCATTACGAATGAAACAGATATCGCTTCTGACATTGTCATCCACAGTGATAAAATTTATTTAAAAGGAAACGATCAAATAACCGTGACCCATTAAAGACATATAGAGAAATAGCACCTGATCTCAGGTGCTATTTTTTCCATTCTGTAAACTTATAAGCAACAATGGCTAAATGTAGATTTAAGCGGGCGTCAGGTGAACTGAGTTGAATCCCTGTTTTTTTCTCAATTTGTTTAAGGCGGTATTTTAGCGTATGGCGATGAATGTAGAGTTGGGCTGAAGTTTGCTGGAGATTACAATTATTAGCTAAGTACGTTTCTAATGTAAGAATGTAATCTTTACGCGTATGCTTCGGATGAACCAGTTCGCCTAAATACTGCTCATAATAATTCTGTAGGGAAACACCGGCATTCTCCATCTGAATAAGCACTTGGTAAAACCCTAGATCATCGAAAAAAACCGTTTGAGTATGATGGAGCAAAAGATGTGAATAATAAACAGCGTTTTCAGCTTGCCGAGCACTTTCTGATAACATCCTTAAATCTGAGTAGGGACGACCAATCCCAAACAGGAGTGGTTCTTTGTGATGTTGGAGCCATTTGTTTTGAATTAGATCCATTTGGGTGAGAAGATGACGATTCTCGTCAATGAGAGAATTCATATCAACCTGTATTAGAGCATAACATTCGTTTATTTTAGGCAATAGAATCACTTGTCGATGATCTTCTTGAAATATTAATGATAAGGAATAATGAAGCTGACTTGCAGCAGTTGCTTGAGCGGTTTGCCCCTCAGTTTGTTCAGGGAGTTTAATGTAAACAACTTGGTGGGGAAGGGACAAATCATAGCCTAACCGTCTTCCACGCTTAAGCGCATCTTGGACTTGGAAATGTTCTTTATTTAAGATTTCATCCACAAATTCCCCTTGAATTCGCACCTTCGTTTCATCTACAGCATATTGCTTCACTAATTCGATCCCAATTAATGTTGAAATGTGATCTGAAATAACCATCTCCATTTCAGACCAATCGGTTTTTAAATGAATCATTAACAGATAACCGTACGTAAATGCTTTGGCTTCTATTTTAGAAGCAGAGCAAATATAATTTCCTATAATAAATGGAGAGCAAGTACTGTCTTCTAGCGAAAAAAATAGTTGATCCAAATCGAGTACTTCATCCTTGATTGCAAGCTCTTGATTATTGATCTCCATTTCATGAGCAGTTTTTTTTACTGAAGAAATAAAGTGGTTAGAATCATTAAATACATAAATGCTTGCTTTAGTCAGAGGACTAATTTTCTTAAGTGTATGATCAAGGCCATCCAAACTAAACGCTAGTTTCGTCATTTCTTGATGGACTCTTAAAGAGTTCTCTAATAAACGGATTTGTTTGTTGGCGATTTGTTCAAGCAATGCTTTCGTTATCGTCGAAAAATTGATTGAAGAAGGGATTTCAATTAAAGGTAACTGCTGAGCGTTCGCTTCGTCTATAAATATTTGTGGAATGTCAGATAAATAAAAGCCGGTGTAAACCGCAAGTCCGGCTAACTTTTTTGAGCGCATCAACTCTATGAAACGCTTCTGATACATCACATCGTCCACCAGGCCGAAGCCTGTTGTAATAATGAATTCTCCGTCTTGAAAACGAGAGATATCCTCGATAATTTCGATGGTCGTCACCCATTTGATTGTTTGATCAGCACCTTTGTCCCCGGCGATAAGAGTGGTTTGTTCAAAAGCAGGCAATGCCATCGCTTCATGAATGGTCAACATAGTTCAAGCCCCCTAACGAAGGTCGATTATACATAGTGTATAAAAAAACAGGCCTTTTTTTTGGTTAAAAAGAGAATAGTCAGACTTCTTTCTTTAGAATACACTAAAAGTAAGCGATTTCAAAGAATGGTAACAAGTTAGTGTACTACTCGGTAAGGGGGCCATTCATAAGGAGGGATGAACATGGCTAGTTATTTAATTAAACCGTTTCTTGATCAGGAATATCCTATAGCTGACTACGGAAAAGGAATATATTTATACGACAATGAAGGCAAGGAGTATATAGACGGTTCTTCAGGAGCGGTAACGGCAAGTATCGGCCACGGAGTGTTGGAAATAGCAGACGTGATGAAAGAACAGGCGAAGAAAGTATCGTTTGTTTATCGTTCACAATTTACTAGTGAGCCGGCAGAAAAGCTGGCTGAAAAGTTAAAAGATTGGGCGCCTGGAGATGTGAACTGGAGTTTCTTCGTCAATAGTGGCTCTGAAGCTACAGAAACAGCTTTAAAAGTGGCTATTCAATATTGGCAGGAAAAAGGAAAACCATCTAAGATAAAAATCTTGTCACGGTGGATGAGTTATCATGGGATCACGCTAGGAGCCCTTTCTATGTCAGGTCATGTTGGGAGAAGGGCGAGATTCACACCGCTGTTAGAAGATTTTCCGTCGGTAAACCCACCTTACTGTTACAGGTGTCCATTTCATAAGACGTATCCGGAATGCCAGCTTATGTGTGCTGAAGAACTGGAAACAACCATTCGTCGTATAGGAGCAGACCATATTGCTGCTTTTATAGCTGAGCCGATTATTGGGGCATCGGGAGCGGCTATTGTTCCTCCAGAAGGTTATTACCAGCGAATCAGAGACATTTGTGATAAATATGAAGTTTTATTCATTGCAGATGAGGTCATGTCCGGAATCGGTCGAACTGGCAAGGCCTTTGCGATTAATCATTGGCAAGTGCAACCGGATATGATTGCGGTTGGAAAAGGATTGACAGGCGGCTATGCTCCCCTTGCAGCTACCATGATCAGTGACCGGATTATGGCTCCGATCGAGAGTGGCTCAAAGCTGATCATGAGCGGACATACGTATAGCGCTAATCCTCAGTCAACAGCCGTAGGTTTAGCCGTTTTAGAGTACATGGAAAAACATCAACTAGTGAAACGATCTGAAAAGATGGGAACGTTGCTCCTAGAGAAACTTCATAATCTCAAACAAAAATATCCTATCATTGGCGATGTAAGAGGAAAAGGTTTGCTTACGGGAGTGGAATTCGTATCTAATATTTTCAATAAAATTCCCTTCGCTTCAGAGGTGAGTGTGTCAAAAATTCTCATAAAAAAGTGTATGGATAAAGGATTACTAGTGTATCCTGCCTCAGCAGGAATAGAGGGGCATGGAGGAGATGCGGTTCTGATAGCTCCACCGTTAGTCATTGAAAAAGAGCAGTTAGAGCAATTAATCAAAATTTTCGAAGAAGCGGTGAAAGAATTACAAATCGAATTACAAGTTCAAGGGTATTTTCACACAGTGAAAGGTGGGGTGTCATGAAGCGACATATACAAGAAGTGAACAAGGGGATTTCTTTAGAAGAATTAAAATCATATTTTACTTCAGGGATGTCTTTAATGGTAGGAGGATTTGGCGGGGTAGGCAACCCGCCATCTCTAATTAAAATGATCTTGAATATGAATATAGAGGATTTAACTCTGATTTGTAACGATACAGGTTTTCCTGAGATTGGTGTAGGTCAATTGATTACAGATAAGCGAGTCTCGACTTTATACGCCAGTCACATTGGTTCGAATCCAAATGCAGGAAAACAGATGACAGATGAAGAGCTAATCGTTCATTTTTTTCCTCAAGGCACGTTGGCTGAAAAGATACGTGCAGGTGGCGTGGGGTTAGGGGGAGTGCTAGTGGACGCCGGTGTAGGAAATCCTTTCGTCGAGAAAGGTCAACAAACAACGACCATTGCAGGGCAAACATACTTAATTGAACCAGCATTAACGGCAGATGTTTCAATCGTTTATGCAAAGAAGGCAGATCCATATGGAAATCTCATATACGATACAAGTGCGCGAAATACAAATCCACTGGTGGCCATGGCTGGAAGGATAACAATAGCAGAAGTGGAAGAAATCGTTCCGTATGGAGAGATTGATCCGGAAGAAGTCGTTACCTCTGGTGTCTTTGTGGATTATGTTGTACGAAGTGAGGGGGTGGATTGGACATGGGCATGGGAAAAGAAGTGAGGCAGTTGATTGCAAAAAGAGCAGCAGAAGAAATAGAGACAGGGATGGTTGTAAATTTAGGAATCGGGATTCCGACCTTGGTGGCTAATTACGTGAGAGATCGTCATGTCATGTTTCATGCGGAGAACGGCATTCTCGGTACAGGTCCTAGTCCATCCGAGGGGGAGGAAAATCCTCATCTTTGCAATGCTGGAGGATTTCCAATAACCGCTTTACCTGGCGCATCTTATTTTGACAGTGCGACAGCTTTTGCGATTGTCAGACGCGGTCTACTGGATATGACGATCATGGGGGCTCTAGAAGTGAGTGAAAAGGGTGACTTAGCGAACTGGATCGTCCCTGGAAAACGGGTGCCTGGAATGGGTGGCGCATTGGAACTTGCTCAAAAAGCTAAAAAAGTCATCATATTAATGAGCCACATCGGCAAAGATGGACAGCCGAAAATTGTCACCCATTGCTCGCTTCCCCTGACGGCGGAAAGTTGTGTCCATTTGATCATTACTGATATGGCAGTGATTGCTGTAGAACAGGAGGGGTTAATTTTGCGAGAAGTATTTGAACCCTATTCTTTAAATGATGTGATTGCAAACACTGGTGCCCCGTTTATCAGAATCGATTGTGTTCAGAAAGGGGTGAAGGGATCGTGACCAAGCAAATAGAGAAGCACTTTATGAAAATTCAGAAATGGATGGATGAACACGAACAGAAATTGATTGACCAGCTACAAGAGATGGTTCGAGAACCATCCGTTCAACTTAATGAATGGGGGATCCAGCAGAAAATCGCTGAGTGGTTGGAAGATCTCGATTTTTCCGTGGATATGTGGGAGCCATCTGGCACAGAGCTGTTTAGTCATAAAGCATTTATGTCTAAAAGGGAAAATTTCAAAGGGAGTCCCAATGTCGTTGGGGTAAAAAAAGGCGCTGGAAGGGGAAAATCAATTGTATTAAATGGCCACGTAGATGTGGTTCCAGAAGGAGATTTAACAGATTGGCGGGAGGACCCTTATGCTGGAATGATTAAGGAGGGGAAACTTTACGGTCGCGGTTCAACGGATATGAAAGGCGGAAATGCGGCTATGCTATTTGCTCTCCAGGCAATAGACGCACTAGATATCCAATTAAAGGGGGACGTGATTTTTCATAGTGTGATTGAAGAAGAAAGTGGTGGAGCGGGAACATTGGCGGCGATCTTAAAAGGGTACACCGCAGACGCAGCGTTGATTCCAGAACCTTCAAACATGAAAATTTTCCCGAAGCAGCAAGGCTCAATGTGGTTTCGCCTAAACGTAAAAGGTAAATCGGCTCATGGTGGCACAAGTTATGAAGGTGTTAATGCGATTACAAAGACAAAGCAAGTGTTAGAAGTACTTGAGGAGTTGGAAAACACTAGAAATGCTCGTGTGACCGATCCCCTTTTTGCTCAAGCACCGATCCCTTTACCAATCAATGTTGGTGTCATTGAAGGGGGAAGCTGGCCCTCTTCTGTACCTGATCTTGTGAAAATAGAAGGAAGAGTAGGTATTTCACCTGAAGAAACAGTAGAAGAAGTTCAAGCTGAGTTTCATGAGGCGATTCATTCTTTAGAAGAAACAGATCCTTGGTTCAAGAGTCACCCGGTAGAGGTGGAATGGTTTGGTGCTAGGTGGTTACCTGGAGCAATCAACGTCGATCATCCCTTTATGAAGATATTAACTAAACAGTATGAGCGTGTCATGGGAGAACAGCCTCCTGTCGAAGCGGCACCATGGGGAACAGACGGTGGAATATTAACAGCCGTCGGAAAAACACCTTCTGTAGTCTTTGGTCCTGGAGTAACGAAAATGGCTCATCAAGCGAATGAATATATCAAATTAGTTGATGTTCGCCGTTGTGCGGAAGTTATTGCAGCTACATTGGTAAATTGGTGTAACGAGGAGGAGAACGGATGAAAAATAAAAATCTAACGAATGCTTATCAAATTCCTGGCCCAAACAGTGAGAAATTATTAAAAAGAAGAAATGACAATGTACCACGGGGACCATTTAACACTGCGCAAACATTCGCTGAAAAGGCAAAAGGGGCAAAAATTACTGATGTTGATGGACAGGAGTTTATAGATTTTGCAGGAGCCATCGGTTCTTTGAATGCAGGGCACTGTCCTCCAAAAGTGGTCGAAGCATTAAAGGCACAAATCGAAAACTATCTTCATCCTTGTTTTCATGTGATGATGTATGAACCTTATATTGAATTAGCTGAGAAACTGAATCATTACACACCAGGTAATCACCACAAAAAAACATTCTTTCTTAACAGTGGAGCAGAAGCTGTGGAAAATGCAGTGAAGATTGCTCGCAAGTACACAGGAAGAAAAGCGATCCTTTCATTTGAGAGAGGATTTCATGGAAGAACCTATATGGCGATGTCCCTTACGAGTAAAGTGAAACCTTATAAATATCAATTTGGTCCTTTTGTAGCTGATACGTATAAAATGAGTTACCCTTATTATTACAGGAAACCGGATGGGATGACTGATGATGAGATTGATCAAGAATGTATTCAACGATTAAACACATTTTTTCTTTCTGAAGTATCTGCTGAAGAAACTGCTGCAGTCATTATGGAACCTGTCCAAGGAGAGGGCGGATTTATCGTTCCAAGTAAAAATTTCGTGAAACAAGTGAAGGAAATTTGTACTGAGCATGGAATTCTATTTATATCAGACGAAGTGCAAGCAGGCTTTGGTCGAACGGGAAAGTTATTTGCCTCTGAGCATTTTGACTTGATTCCAGATTTGATGACGATGTCCAAATCCATTGCTGCAGGCTTGCCGATCAGTGCTGTCACAGGAAGGGCAGAGATTATGGATGCTCCAGGAGTAGGAGAGATTGGTGGTACTTACGGCGGTAGTCCCCTAGGGTGTGTCGCTGCTAATGAAGTAATGAATATGATGATTGAGGAGGATTTACCAGCTAGGGCCAATCACATAGGAGAGTTAGTAAGAAAAAGGTTTCTATCCTTTCAAGAGAAATATGAAGAAGTGGGTGATGTCCGAGGATTAGGGGCAATGATGGCCATGGAACTAGTAGAAGATAGACAATCGAAAGAGCCTGCTAAAGAGTTGACTCAAAAAGTGATCCGAGAAAGTATTCAGAACGGATTAATCATTATGGGCTCTGGTTTATACGGGAACGTTATCCGAATTCTCTCTCCACTGGTTATTAGTGATGAGGACTTGATCCGAGGTCTCGACATCTTAGAGTCGGTGATGAAAAATCAATGTACGTTAAGAAGGTGAGGGGAAAGGTAATGAGAAAAAAATTATTTATAGGTGGAGAATGGATCGAAGCAACGAATATTCAAGATTTATATTCGCCATATGACGGAGAGAAAATTGCTGAAATTCCATTTGCAACGATACAAGAAGTGGACAGTGCAATATCCGCAGCGGAAAAGACGAAAAAGCTGATGAAGAAAATGCCTGCTCACGAGCGTGCTGATATATTAGATAACGTGTCTCGGCTAATTGGGGAAAACCGTGAAGAATGTGCTCGGCTGATTGCTACTGAAGCAGCTAAACCAATTCAAACAGCCAGGGGGGAAGTAGCAAGAACGATCATGACGTATAAGTTGGCAAGCGAAGAAGCAAGGAGATTGCCTAACGAGATGGTCAATATGGATGCGGCCCCAGGAGGAGAGAATCGCACAGCTTATGTCCTTCGAGAACCATCAGGAATAGTTGCTGCAATTACGCCATTTAATTTTCCAATGAATCTTGTAGCTCACAAGTTAGGTCCGGCCATTGCTAGTGGAAATCCGGTAGTCCTAAAACCAGCTTCTCAAACACCGCTATCTGCTTATTACATTGCCGATTTATTTGATAAAGCAGGGCTGCCGAAAGGGGCTCTTAATGTCGTGACGGGAGCAGGCAGTGTCGTGGGGGAACGCCTTGTGACAGATGACCGAGTTAGCGTGATTACGTTTACGGGAAGCCCTGAAGTAGGAAAGGACATTCGGAACAAAGCTGGCTTGAAAAAAGTTACATTAGAACTTGGTTCGAACTCGGCGGTCATTATCGATAAAGATGTGCATATAGACGAAATGGTAGACCGCTTAATTCAAGGTGCTTTTACCTATCAGGGGCAAGTATGTATTTCCGTTCAACGAATTTATGTCCATGACTCAAAGAAGCGGGAATTGGTAAAGAAAATGAAAGAAAAAGTAGACCAGCTCATACTCGGTGACCCTATGGACGATGCGACTGACGTTTCTGCGTTAATTGCACCTAAAGAAAGAGACCGGTTGCTGTCATGGATTGAGGAAGCAGTGACTAAGGGTGCTAAAATTGTAACAGGAGGAGAATTAAAAGGCCCGATGATCACGCCAACGATTCTTGAGAATGTAGACTCTACAATGAAAGTCTCCTGTGAAGAAGTGTTTGGCCCGGTTGTGACTGTTTCAACGTTCAGTGATTGGAGCGATGCTATTGATAGAGTAAATGATTCCGATTACGGTCTGCAAGCGGGGGTTTATACTGAAAAGCTTTCCCATGCGTTCACGGCATCTGAAGATTTAGAAGTTGGTGGCGTAATGATCAACGACATTCCTACGTTCCGTGTTGATCATATGCCTTATGGAGGACTGAAAAATAGCGGAACAGGGCGTGAAGGAATCAAATATGCTATTGAAGAAATGACTGAAAGGAAACTCGTATCATTTAAATTAAGTTGATTCTTTTGAAAAGGGAGAGAAGAGTCGTTTTCTTCTCTCCCTTTTCATTGAATATTAAAAGGAGGAGACGCGTGATGGAAATGAAAAATCAGTGGGATGAGGACACCCGAAACGATAGACTGGTTGCTTACTTACCTGTGATCAATAAACAATCTCTTGAGCGTTTAGAGAAATGTATAAACAAAGGAAATGTCGGTAAAATGATCATCTATACAATAAGCGAAGAAGAATCTAAATTAAAGAAACTGGGATTCACTCATGAAGCTGACATGTCTGGATTCTTTCAAGGTCAATCTGCTAAAATCTATTCTTTTTTTCCAAAAGAAACCCGTAAACTGTCAAGGACAGAAAAAAAGAACCGTGAAGTACTGCAAATTGTTGAAAATAATCAATCAGCCCCAAAGGCTCAATGGTCCAATATCACGTTTAAATCTGTTGAACAATCTGAAGTAAAGAAATTAGCCGAGCTTTATAAAAGAGTATTTGAAGTGTATCCTACTGATATTTTTAATCCTGAATACATAAAGAAAGCAATAAATACCGATTATATCTTTGTACTTGCTCTTGAGAACGGATCGATTATCGGGGCCGCTTCCGCAATGAAAACAGGATATGGGAGCGCTGAAATTACAGACTGCGCAGTTGATCCGGACGCTCGCGGAAAAAATATTCTTCATGGAATTATTCTTGAACTGGAGAAGCAACTAATTAATGAAGGTATTTTCCAAGTCTTTTCGATTACTCGTGCCATATCAGTAGGGATGAATATGACAATTAAACGCTTGTCCTATACGTTCGAAGGAACATTGATTAATAACTGTATAATTTCTACCGGTTACGAAGATATGAATATTTGGACGAAAAGCTTGCAAAAATAATTGATCCTATCAATTGCATGGAAAAAACGCTAGATAGAAAATGATATCTAGCGTTTTAGCATATTTAATTAAATCATTATTTTGATGTGGCACTTATGGGTACTTACGGACGGCCCATGACCCCAAGGTTCTAGTCCTTCGTATCTTAGCAACGATAAATCCCAAGTCCCCCAAAATTAACTGTTTTCGTTCAATGCAAAATAATTTTTCTTTAATAAGGTGGGTTGATCCATGAACTCTTTGAATGTGAATGTTGCACCTAAATTTTTAGTATTTATAAGCATCAAGTGAGTCTCTATCTTTTCAATCATATCTTCTTCAATATAAACCATGTCGCAGTCGGGACATTTGATTGAGGGAACGTCTTTCATTTCTACGGCTCTCGTTCCATCAGGAAGCTCCCAATATGCCGGTTCTAAAGAATCGAATGCATTGACCGAATTGCACCATTTGCATTGCATGTCTTAAACTCCTCCTTTAACTATACTTTTTCTGATTCTTCATATTTTTTCTGTTCTTTCGCGTATTTTTTTTCAATCATTTCATCACGCTTAGATCGGCGGTTTTTCAACGTCTCGTGGCTTTCATCCCCTTCATAAGTTGAGCGGCGATTCAAGCGTTGGATGCCTTCAGGCACAAGATTGAATTCCTCGTCATTCAAAAGGGCAGATACACCTACACGTTTTTGTTCTTTCTTTTCGTAATAATTAAAGAAGTAGTTATCGGCCGTACCAGGTGTGTAATCCTTTGGCTCTGGATAAGTGGTAATGACTCCTTCAAAGTTCCTAAGAACAACTTTGTCAGGGCTTTGAGAAATCATATAGTTCGGCTGAAGCGTGATTTTCCCACCGCCTCCAGGAGCATCCACGACAAAAGAGGGGACTGCATATCCTGATGTATGGCCACGAAGCCCTTCAATAATTTCCAACCCTTTAGAAACTGGGGTACGGAAATGGCCGATTCCTTCAGAAAGATCACATTGATAAATGTAATATGGGCGACAGCGAATTTTAACGAGATCGTGACAAAGTTTCTTCATAATGTCTACACTGTCATTAATCCCCGCTAAAATAACCGCTTGATTACCAACGGGTACACCGGAATTCGCTAGCATTTCCACGGCCTTTTTGGATTCTTCGGTGATTTCAAGGGATGTGTTAAAATGCGTGTTGACCCAAACCGGATGATACTTCTTCAAAATATTACATAAATTTTCAGTGATTCTTTGAGGAAAGACGACAGGTGCTCTCGTGCCAATCCGTATAATTTCTACGTGATCGATCTCTCGCAAATTTTTCAACACATACTCTAAAATTTGGTCATTGATGAGCAGACCATCTCCGCCTGAAATTAACACGTCCCGAACTTCTGGTGTATTTCGAATATAATTAATAGCTCCATCCAACTGCTTTTTAGGAACACCCATGCCGATTTGGCCTGAAAAACGCCGTCTAGTACAGTAGCGACAATACATAGAACATTGATTAGTTACTAGGAACAATACCCGATCAGGATAACGATGGGTCAGGCCTGGAACGGGGGAGTCCTCGTCTTCAAAAAGTGGATCTTCTAAATCATATTTCGTTTTTTGAATTTCTGCCGATACTGGAACCGACTGCATTCTAATGGGACACATCGGATCATCAGGATTCATTAGAGATGCATAGTAAGGGGTGATATTCAAAGGAATCGTCTTAGTAGATATTTTCACTCCCTCAACTTCGTCCGGAGTTAAATGAACAACTTTCTTTAAGTCTTCAAGCGTTCGAATCGTATTGGTTAACTGCCAAATCCAGTCATTCCATTGTTCTTCCGTCACGTCTTTCCATAATTCAATCTCTTGCCAATGACGTTTCGGTTTATATAAATCCATTTTCATAGTAAAGGCCTCCTAGGGAAAAATATTCTCACTAATAATAGATGCAAGAAGCATGCCAAAAACTTACACCTGACAAAAACTGTTGTTTCCAGCCTTTTCTAAATAAATAGAAAAAGAGAGTGCCGATTATTCGGCACTCTCTTAGAGGATTTGATATTTTTGCAGCTTGTACTGCAGAGTTTGTCTTGGTATTTTTAGTTTTTTGGCAGTACGTAATATATTTTGATTTTCTTTGTTGAACATATCGATGACCACACTTTTTTCAAAGTCTTCAACGGCTTTTTTCAAGCCTTGCTCAGTTGCGATTGAAGCGTGACGATAATTCGAGAGCGTTTCATGCTCTGCTAAATAAACAGGGAAATGCTCTAAAAGCAAGGTATTAGAATCAGTCATGTTCATGGCTGATTCAATAGCGTGTCGTAATTCACGGATATTTCCTGGCCAGTCATATTCATGTAAAGACTTCATTGCTTTAGGTTCAATCTCTTGAACATTTAAATGAAATCTATGATTAAATAATTGAATAAATGCCTCTGTTAAGAGGGGAAGATCACTGAGACGCTCCCGAAGCGGTGGGATCGATAAGGCAACGACATTCAAACGATAATATAAGTCTTTTCGCAATAACTCTTTCTCAATCAGTTGCTTAGGTGGTTCATTAGTGGCCGTTATGATTCGAACGTCGGTTTGGACGGCTTTGTGAGAACCTATCCGGCGGACCACTCCGTCTTCTAGCACTCTAAGGAGTTTTGCTTGCAAGTCAAAAGGAAGGGTATGAATTTCATCCAAAAACAAAGTACCGCCGTGAGCCAATTCAAACAATCCTTCTTTATTTTCAGCACCGGTGAAGCTACCTTTCGTAGAGCCAAACAACATGCTTTCCAATAACGATGGAGGAATAGCCGCACAGTTCTGTGATATAAATGGCCCGTGTGAACGGGAGGAGTGATGGTGAACTCCTTGAACGAGAAGCTCTTTTCCTGTGCCGGTTTCGCCATAAACCATAATAGGGGAGGTTGTTTTAGAGATTTTTTTCGCCTGCTGAATGACTTTATTCATAGTTGGATCAGCCGTTATAATATCGTTAAACTGATAGATGGTGTTGTATTTACTGATACTTTGCGGTTTTTCTCCTCGTTTGTCCATTTTTGTCTGCAATTCAATTAATTTGTTTGACAAGTCTTTCACTCTAGAGTAGTCTTTGGCAATTTCAACAGCACCGTGGATGTCTCCATTTGCGATGATGGGTATTGTCGTATTGACGGTGTCGATTAATTTTCCTTTGATATTTCGGTAGGTCTGGTGGTGGTTAAAAAGAGGCTGACCCGTTTTGATTACTTTTAACATTGTACTGGTTTCTGAGGATAAGGAAGGAAATACGTTTAATAATGGTTTTCCCAAAACCTCACTTGCTTCCATGCCATCATGGTCGGCCGCGATTTCGTTATAATAAATTGTTCTTCCATCTTTATCAATTACATGGATGCCTTCATCAATACTTCTTAGAATAGCTTTTAACATCTCATTTGTATCTGCATGTGCTGCGAACATTTATTCACCTCTTTTAATGCCAGAAAATGGTCATAGATGCTGAAAATCCGGCAGTTTATTAAATTTTACTAGAATTGCTCTTCGTGCACAAGATACCGTGAAAAATAGAGATAGTTTTTAGAGTATCAGTCAAAAACATGGACTAAATATAAAAGGATAAAAACATAAAAATAGCCCCTGAAGCTTTGAAGGAACAGCCTCAGGGGTTTTTCTTTGTCAGGCATGTTAAAGGAGATCAAGCATCGTCCATGGTAGATAAATCTCCCGCGGGTTCGTTTAATTCCCAAGCTTTTAATACTCGACGCATAATTTTTCCACTTCTAGTTTTAGGGAGTTTATCTTTGAACTCTATTTCCTTCGGCACAGCATGTGCTGATAACTCAGATTTGATAAACTGTTTAATTTCGCTTTTCAATTCATCAGAGAATTCGTATCCTGATTTCAATGCGATAAAGGCTTTGATAATATGCCCACGCATTTCATCGGGCTTACCAATGACACCTGCTTCGGCCACTGCAGGGTGCTCAACGAGTTTACTTTCAATTTCAAAAGGACCAACTCGTTCGCCTGCAGTCATAATGACATCATCATTTCTACCTTGGAACCAAAAGTAACCCTCTTCATCTTTGTATGCTGTGTCACCAGATACATACCAGCCTGGAATGGAAAAGTATTCTTGGAACTTTTCGTCATTCTTCCAAATCTTTCGCATTTGAGCTGGCCAGCCAGCCTCTATCGCTAAGTTGCCCATTTCATAAGGTGGAAGTTCTTTCCCCTCATTGTCAATAATGGAAGCATGGATTCCAGGAAAAGGCTTCCCCATAGACCCTGGTTTAATCGGTTCGCTTAAATAGTTACAAATCAGCATCGCTCCTGTTTCCGTCATCCACCATGTATCGTGAATCCGATGGTTAAAGACGTCCCATCCCCAGCGAACAACTTCAGGGTTTAACGGTTCACCCACACTTAAAATATGTCGTAAAGAACTTAAGTCGTATTTTGCTCGAATGTCTTTAGGTGCTGCCATGAGCATACGAAAGGCTGTAGGGGCACTATACCAGATCGTTACGTTGTTTTTGTCGATGGTTTCATACCAGTCATCTGGAGAAAAACGTCCCCCACGAATGACGTTCGTTGTTCCATTGAGCCAAGGCCCGAAAATACCATAGGATGTCCCTGTGACCCAACCGGGATCTGCGGTGCACCAGTAAACATCATCTTCTTTAAGATCCAGTACCCACTTGGCTGTTTGATAATGTTGAATCATAGCATTGTGGACATGGTATACCCCTTTAGGCTTTCCAGTTGAGCCTGACGTATAATGAAGAATCATCCCATCTTCTAAGTCCATCCATTCGGTCGCTGAATCATCGGATGAACACGCTTTCATTTCGTCAAAATATGAAAAGAATGGACCTTCTTTCGTTACATTCTCACCAACCAGGATAATCTTTTCCAAATGAGGGAGCTCCTCATGAGGGATTCTATTGACTAATTCAGGAGTAGTGACAATCACTTTCGCCTCACTGTCCTCCAGACGGCTCCGGACAGCTTCTTTCATGAACGCTTCAAATAAAGGACCAACGACAGCCCCCATTTTAATTGCGCCAAGTAAAGCAACATATAATTCAGGTGAACGAGGCATGAAAATAAACACACGGTCCCCCTTTTTAACATCGAGCTTTCGGAACATATGTGCAGCTTGGTTTGTATCTTTTTGTAATTGTTTAAACGTGTATGTTTCATTTCTATCAGCATCTGAGTAAAGGAGTGCAGTCTTATCTCCATTCCCGTCGTTCACATGACGGTCAATACATTCATAAGCTGCATTGACATTACCTGTTTTAGACCAGCTAAACACGCTTTTCACGTCATCCCAGTTAAACGACTTTTTAGCATTTTCGTAATCAGTTAATTGATAGGTTCCTTGTTTTGGTTTCATTATTTCCATTCATGCCACCTCCAGAAATTGCATCTTTCTTTATACGAATATCATATACTTAATATTTTGAAATTTCAAACGGTAATCACATTAATAATACAAAAAAATGGGAAAGGATAGCTCTGTCTTGATTTTTCCGTTAAACATAAGTACCTTAAAACGTAAGGAGTGAAATGAATGGATTTATTAACAGTTTTAATTCTCATCGTGGTTGGTATTATACTATTAAGAATTGTCGGGGCGATATTCAGAGTCATTATCACCCTAGGGGTCATCTTATTGATCGTCTACATTATCCAGCAAGTCGTCACAGTAAATATGATTCATCTATAGTTATGAGTTATCGTTTTATTTTTAGGACAGTCCATTAAATAAAAACTTACTTAGGAGGAATCAGTATGAGCTATCGAGTGGAGAGAGATACATTAGGTGAAGTAAAGGTCCCATCTGATAAATGGTGGGGAGCGCAAACACAAAGAAGTCTTGAAAACTTTAAAATAGGGAAAGAACAAATGCCTAAAGAAGTAGTAGAGGCATTCACAGTTCTAAAAGAAGCGACGGCTGCAGCCAATCTCCGCCTGGGAAACCTTGATCAAATTAAGAGTGAAACGATCCAACAAGTATGTCAGGAATTAAGAGCGGAAGGTACATATGAACACTTTCCTTTAGTCGTATGGCAAACAGGAAGTGGCACGCAGTCAAACATGAATATGAACGAGGTCGTTGCATTTCGAGGGAACGAACGTCTTGCAAAGGTAGGCAATGACGAAAGAATCCATCCTAATGATGACGTGAATCGTTCCCAAAGCTCCAACGATACGTTTCCTACGGCTATGCATATTGCTGCACTTAAAGAGGTGAAAGAGCGTTTATTGCCAGCTATTCAGCGTCTTAGAAGTACAGTGGAACAGAAGTCAAAATCATTTGAAAATGTGATTAAAATTGGGCGGACACATTTACAAGATGCCACACCTTTAACTCTAGGACAAGAAATAAGCGGCTGGGCTCATATGCTGAAAAAATCAGAAGAGATGATTAATCAGTCTTCTGAACAGCTTCGGCACTTAGCCATTGGTGGAACAGCTGTAGGAACTGGAATTAATGCTCATCCATCTTTCGGTGATCTAACAGCTGAAGAGATTAGCCGTATTACAGGAGAAACTTTCTATTCCTCTGAGAACAAATTTCATGCTTTAACAAGTCATGATGAAATGATCTATGTCCACGGTGCTATCAAAGGTTTAGCGGCTGATTTAATGAAGATTGCCAATGACGTTCGCTGGTTAGCCAGTGGCCCGCGCTCAGGTATTGGAGAAATTTCCATTCCAGCAAATGAACCAGGAAGCTCTATCATGCCAGGGAAAGTGAATCCAACTCAATCGGAAGCGTTGACGATGGCTGTATCTCAAGTATTTGGAAATGATGCTACGATTGGTTTCGCAGCCAGTCAGGGTAACTTTGAACTAAATGTGTTTAAACCCGTAATTGTTTACAATTTTCTTCAGTCAGTTAGATTGTTAAGTGATGCCATGGATTCATTTAATGATAAGTGTGTAGTAGGAATTGAGGTTAATGAAGAAGTGATTGAGAAGCATGTGAAAAACTCATTAATGCTTGTGACCGCCTTAAATCCTCATATTGGTTATGAAAAAGCAGCGACCATTGCGAAAACGGCTTTCCAAAATAATGCTACATTAAAAGAAACGGCTGTGGAGTTAGGTTATTTAACAGAAGAGCAATTTGATGAATATATTAATCTAGAAAAAATGGTTCGACCAACTGAATAGTGGAGGGACACCCGTATGAAAGTTTTTGATTTACATTGTGACGCACTATTAAAGCTTCATGATGATCGTAAACGGAGTTTTACGAATCACCCAGCCTTGGATGTGAATCTGGAAAGATTAAAAGAAGGCAATGTTTCATTGCAAGTGTTTGCTATTTTCGTTGAACCAGAAATTCCCAGCGACGAAAAATTTCAAACCGCTCTAGAGCAAATTGATTTATTTCACAGAGAAGTAGTCGGAAAACATGACAAAGTAAAAAAGATCAGTCAGTGGAATGACATTCATCAACTGAAAGAAGATGAAATTGGCGCAATGCTCTCACTTGAAGGGGCCGATGCTTTTGGCAACGACTTAACAAAGCTACGGACGTTATACCAATTAGGTGTAAAATCTGTCGGTCTGACTTGGAATAATGCGAATTTATGTGCCGACGGATTAGGAGAACCACGCGCAGGAGGACTCACTGAGCTAGGTTTTGAAGTGGTGGCTTTGAACAATGAACACAAAGTTTGGACCGATGTCTCTCACCTCTCTATTCGTTCTTTTTGGGATGTGTTAGAGACAGCTAAATATCCGATAGCCAGTCACTCTAATTCAAAGGCAATCTGTTCTCACAGGCGTAATCTGGATGATGAACAGGCTAAAGCGATTTTTCGGAAAAACGGGCTAATGGGCATGGTTTACAGCCCTCCGTTTGTGAATAACACCGAAGTAGCGACAACGGATGATTTAATTAAGCATATTGACCACCTATGTTCAATTGGCGGTGTTGAGCATATTGCTTTAGGCTCAGATTTTGATGGGGTGAGTACGTTTGTGAAAGATCTAGATCACAGTGGCAAATATCAAATTTTAATTGAAGAGTTACTGAAACGATTCAAAGAGGAAGAGGTTCGCGGATTTGCTTATAAAAATGTTTTAAATTGTTTGCCGAAGTAATAAGGAGCTCGAAAAATCTGCGGGAACGACAGAAAAGGAAGAATAGGTCATGCCTATTCTTCCTTTTCTAATGGAGCGAAGTATCCGCATTTTAGAAGACATTTTTTCGCTAGATAAGAGTTGACTGTGTAGGATCCGTCGGTGCTAGTGTTAATTGTCTCCCAAATGTCATCAATTAAAGTGCCTCCGCAGTTTGGACAGTTATTCTCGTTCTCCATAACATTCCTCCTTTTTAAAATAGAATGAATCCACTGAGAGAGGGGAATCTGGATGATTGATCAGGTTCCATTTGTTTTTTGGCAAAAATAAGCTCGATTGAAGTAAATAGCGATGTGGATAGGTATCCAATAGAGTGGAAAGAAAAGCGAGAGCGTGTTGAACTTCTTTAGGGAAAACGTTATACGTATGATCAGTTAATTGTTGGCATTTGTAAAGGTACTGAAAAAAGTGCTGTTTTTCTTTGTCAGTTGCATCACTTTTGAAATAACCCCAGATATGTTCTAGTGTATTTATGACATCTTGGTGATGGAAATGTTGCATCTTTAAGTCGTGGATTGTTTCATATATATGACGGAAGTGGGCTGGTGTATGAGCAGATTTCAACAAAGATTGAATTTGCTTATAGAAAGAGTATCCTTTCATCATCACTTCGTACTTGTTGATGGCCCATAGCTGTTCTATTTCACGTTTCATTATTAGAATATCCACCTCACAGTCACTTTATATGTTCATTATAAATGGATTTGGAGAATTTTCCAACAATTTTGACTTCTAAAGAGCAAGTGTCTGTGGCGTTATGAGATACCTTATAAAAAAACTCCCCATTTCGGAATGAACCGGTAACGAGGAGTCTGAAAAAAGGTTAATCAGTATTTGGTTTAATCATCCTTGCGATATAAATGAATGGAGTATCAAGCGCTGCTACGATAAATTTAATGACATAGGTGGTCATTAATATTTGCAGCCACACATCGAATTCATACCACCCGTAAAAGGCGATGCTACAAAAAATGACTGTATCTACGAATTGACTGATGGCTGTACTAAAGCTGTTTCTCATCCACAGTTGAGAAGGTTTGTGGAACACTTTTTTGAAGAAAGCGTAGATTTGCACATCAAGCAATTGGCTAATTAAATAGGCTAGCAAGCTTCCGATGACGACTTGTGGTAAAAGTTCAAATATAAAGGACAGGTGTTCGTGAGCCATATCGTCTTGATGAGGCTGAAAAGCAAGGACAAATTGCATAATGATGGTCGTAGCCAGTAATGAACAAAACCCAAACCAAACAGCTTTTCGTGCTTCTTTTTTACCGTGTTTCTCGTTTAGAATATCAGTGGCAAGGAAGACCGTCCCATACATAATGTTTCCAAGTGTAGCAACAAGGCCAAATATTTCTACAAGCTTGATAACTTGTAAGTTGGCCACAACAGTTGAGAAACCAATCCAAACAAACAATCCTGTTTTCCCGAATAATCGGTAAAACAAGAGAAGCATACTAAAATTGACCACCAAAAAGATGATCCAAATGATTTCATTGGGCATAACAATCTCTCCTTAGTTTTGTTAACGCAGGAATTTACGAACTGCATAAATACATACTGACATATCATACACGAAAAGACGGGTACTGAAAAGACTAGTGTTTAAACATTTTTGGCTAAGCATTTGGCAAGGAAACCAACATTTCCCGTGTTATAATAATTGAAACTCCTGTCTAAAAGTAAACATCTTTAAGATGAATGAGTTTAAAAGATGAAAAGGTGTCATGAATTTGATATTTCAGTAAGGAGGTATCGCTAAATGGAACAACAAGGACTGAAAAAGGCAACATTCGCGGGAGGGTGCTTCTGGTGTATGGTGAAGCCATTTAATGAACAGCCAGGTATACACGGCGTGGTTTCAGGTTACACGGGCGGCCATACGGCGAATCCAACATATAGAGAAGTGTGTACAGAAACCACGGGTCATTTAGAAGCTGTGCAAATTACTTACGATCCGGAAGTGTTTCCTTACGAAAGACTGCTGCAACTTTTCTGGCAACAAATAGACCCGACAGATCCGGGAGGTCAGTTTCATGACCGTGGAGAGTCTTATACAACAGCCATTTTTTACCACGATGATAATCAAAAGCAGCTGGCGGAAGACTCTAAAAAAGAACTAGCGGAAAGTGGCAAATTTCAGGCGCCAATCGTTACGAAGCTTCTAGAAGCTTCTACATTTTTTCCTGCGGAAGAGTACCATCAAGACTATCATAAGAAAAATCCTTTTCACTATAAGATGTATAATAAAGGAAGCGGAAGAGCAGATTTTATTAAGAAAAAGTGGGGTGTTTAATGATGAACAAAGACGAATTAAAAAAGAAATTAACACCGATTCAGTTCAAAGTAACTCAAGAAGACGGTACGGAACCACCTTTTAAAAATCCTCTTTGGGATTTTTTCGAAGACGGACTCTATGTAGATGTGGTTTCAGGAGAACCTTTATTTACATCGAACGATAAGTTTGAATCCAGCTGTGGCTGGCCAAGTTTTACAAAACCGGTGAAAGAAGAGGCTGTAGTTGAGAAGAAAGACACAACGCATTTCATGATCAGAACAGAAGTGCGAAGTGCTCAAGGTAATAGTCACTTAGGTCATGTGTTTACAGACGGACCTAAGCCTACAGGACTTCGGTATTGTATTAATTCTGCGTCGTTAAAATTCATTCCCAAAGAGGATCTAGAAAAAGAAGGATACAGCGAATATAAAGAATTGTTTGATTAAAAAATAGGCTCCTATGTGAGGTGGTTCTCTCACTTAGGAGCCTCTTTCCTTATAAGGAAGGTGCTATTTTGAGACTCAAATTAATATCGAATCCGGTTTAAGGCAGCCGCTACTTCAAATTTTCGAGGCAAGGCAAAGTCCCCTGGGTGTTGTCCGCGGAAAGGTGAAAGAAGATCCAGTCCGTCTCTATCTATCTGAGCATAAAGTTTATCAATAGCCTCTTTCATCTCTTGAGGACCATGCTTATCTTTGGCGATATGTTTGATCATAAGGGCAATAGCTTGTGTTTGGCTTGTATCGACTAACTGTTCAACATTTGCTAAAGAAAGATTGCTTTTACCAATACGAATGTTATGCAACCCTTTTGCGTCTACTTTTTCTTTTCGGTCAAACAATCGATAAATATCTTTTCGATGTACTGACCTTGATTGGTCTAAATCAATTGCAAGATTTGCTTCAATGGAACGGGTCGTTTTCATTTCTGAAGCCAATGCTTTTGCTTCTTCTGTCTTATCTAACGGAACGTATTCATCCATCATTATGATGTGGTCGGCTACATCGAAATAATCCCCAGAACCTCCTAAAACAAGAATGGTTGAAACGCCTTTTTTGTCATATAGATCACGAACGCGATCGATAAAAGGGGTGATCGGTTCCTTGTTTTTTTTAACAAGCTTCTGCATACGCCCGTCACGAATCATAAAATTCGTAGCACTTGTATCTTCATCAATTAGCATAAGGTTCGATTGCATTTCAAGTGCTTCAATGATATTTGCCGCTTGAGATGTACTTCCGCTGGCATCTTGGGAAGAAAAATCAGTTGTTTTTTTACCGAAGGGTAAATCATTGATAAAAGGTGAAATATTAACGTGACTGACGCTACGTCCATCTTCCGATCGGATTTTCATAGCTGAATCATCAGTGATGACAAGCTCCCTGCCATCACCTTTTTGATGGTTATAAACTCCCCGTTCAATGGCTTGCAAGAGGGTACTCTTTCCATGATAACCTCCGCCAATAATCAAATGAATCCCCTTTTTAACACCCATTCCTTTAACAATTTTTCCAGAAGGGAGAGTGATGGAAATCTCATATCTCACTGGAGTTTGGAATGGAACTACATTCGTATCTTTTAGAGGCTTGTTACTCACGCCACTTTCTCGAGGAAGGATCGCTCCGTTAGCAACAAATGCTACGAGGTCGTTTTCTTTGATGTAATTCCGTATTTTTTGCTGATCATCAGCTAGAAGCAAAGCTTCCTTTAATTGCGTGCGATCATATTGGGTGACGGTTTTTTTTACGATTTCCGGAAGGACTTGCGTCAGCAATGTATTCGCTTGATGACCTGAAATCCGTCTACCTTGAGCAGGGAGCCCAACTGAAAGACGAAATTCCATGCCTTTATGGTCCGTTTTTACAGCGGTCCGATCCAATACCTCCTGCCCTGGGCTGTCAATAAACACCATTCCGCTTTTTCCTGTGCCTTTGACGGGATTTTTCGTTTTGAAAATATGTTTTTGACACTCTTTTGCAAAGAAATGTTTGAATGCAATAGAACGAACGTTTGACTTGAATTGACTTGGTTCTGTGTCAAGGTTTTTCCAAGGGATAAATACGCGGAGCCTTGATGGGGCTGCAAAAGGGTCCCCTTGAACGTAATCCATAAAGAGTGTAAACGTATCTCCTTCGTACGTACCTTGAATAGATTTCAACGCTCTGTAAGATTTACCATCTAATTGTTTTAATGTTTCTTGTAATTTTTTCATGTTATTCTCCTCATTTCTTGTTCGCAGCCCTTCACTTTTTGACCGAGCTATTTATCCGTTTACCTGAACGTTTATGAATTAAACTTCTTCAAGTGGATTCATACATAATGTCTCATAAAAATGGACAGGATAACCATGTCAAATACAACGATAGGAGTGAAACAATTGAAAAGACAACTAGTATTATTGCTAAGTTTAGCTGCATTTGTGGTTATGGCAATTGCGTTCCCTTTTAGTGTAGGGGCTGCGGAAGGAGCACAAGTCCGTGTATTACATGCATCTCCTGATGCACCGGCAGTGGATGTGTATGTAAATCAAGATAAAATCATGAGTGGGGTAAAATTCAAAGATTTAGGTGAGTACATGACCTTGGATGAAGGAAGTTATGACATTAAAATCTTTGCAGAAGGCAGCAAACCTAAAAAAGATGATCCAGTTATTGAAGAAAATGTTACAGTGATGGGAGGCAAAGCCTACACTCTTGCTGCAACAGGAAAGCTTGCAGACTTAGCTTTAACTGCATTTGAAGACGACCTTACTACGTTGGATAACGAAGCTAAACTAAGAGTGATTCACCTTTCTCCTGATGCACCAAAAGTAGATGTCTTCTCTTTAGATACTCCCGTCTTCACAAGCGTAGGGTTCCAGATGCAAACCGATTATCAAGACTTGCCAGAGGGGAACTATTCGTTGGATATTCGACCTGAAGGGCAAGAGAAAGCCATCTTCAATGTTCCTAATGTGGAATTGAAAAAAGGTGAAAATTATACAGTGTTTGCCGTAGGGTTACTAAAAGGTGATCCGGCTTTTGATCTAATTTTGGCACAAGATAAATAAATTTAAATAGAATGAACCGGTTGATGTGTGATTATCAGCCGGTTCTTTTAGTGAACGGGGATACTTCTAAGTACTGAAGACTTTATTAATTATCTTCTTCATAATGCTCCAATTTCATGAGTAGGAGCTGATACTCGTTGTAATCAAGAAACTGGTCCTCAGACCAATGATCTAAAATCCATTGTTTTAACGCAGCGAAATTGTCAAACACTTCCCCTGACGTATCTTCTTTGCGGATTGTATAAACTCCGTTTTCTTCATCAATAGTGACTTCACAAGGTATGGCGCTATTCTTAGCCGTAAGTTGAATGTCCATCTTTTCTTAAACCTCCTATGTAATCTAAGTTCTTTATAAACGTAATCTTCCAATTATCTTGAAGAGTTATTCCCTTTATTATTCAAGCAGGATACCGATGACAAACTTATATTCGGAATCTTTAAAAGTCTTCTTTTATGTAATGAAAGAAAGATGTTACAATTTTTTCATAGACAGGCATGAAAAATTAGTACCACCGTTTATTAAAATACGAATATAATAAATGTATATCAACGAATACCATGGACGATGAGACGTAGTAACAGACCTAGCACGAAGAAATTTGCGATAGTAGTAAACGATTTTCGTTTGAAATGAAGTTATTCGCTGCCGGGAGGTCAAGGACATCATGAGATGGGCTAAACCGTTTTTTAAACATGTGTTTCTCATAAGCTCTTTAGGAATTGCTGCCTTGTTAATTATCATCTCAGTCTCAGTTTATTTATGGCAATCAACGGATGAAGGTCGATTGCCCGCTAAAACGGCAGTCGTGTTACATGCAATTAATAATAATTTAGTCAATCTTGACATAAATATTCGGCCGCCGCGAATTGTCACAGGGGGAAGTGGAGGCGGACCGAGTCTCCTTAGAGAGGATTTGTTTATTCCAGTTCAAGGGGATGTGCAAATTCCGATGCGAATGTATCGACCTCAAGGGGAAGGTCCTTTTCCTATTATTATGTATTATCACGGCGGAGCCTTTTTAGAAGGATATGGTAGCATTGATACCCATGACAATATTATTCGCTCTTTAGCATCGAGGACAAACAGTATCGTCCTTGCCCCAAGTTATCGGGTGGCACCTGAGTATATATTTCCAGCTGCAATTGAAGATAGTTACTCTGCGTTGGATTGGGCCGTCAAGCATGCAGAATCGTTTCACGGAGATGTGGAACGAATCAGTGTTGTAGGAGATAGCGCAGGAGGCAATATTGCTACAGTTACAGCGATGATGGCTAGAGATCGAAACGGCCCAGAGATTACGTCACAAGTTCTTCTCTATCCACTAACGACATTTCAAGATGTTCCACTAGAGTCCAGAGAAATATACGATAGCGGTTATTACTTGTTATCAAGACAAGTGATGTATCGCGCAAGAGATTTATACACTCCTGATGAATTAATGTGGTCAAATCCTTATTCTTCCCCTTTACAAGCAGAAGATTTGAGCGATTTACCACCAACTCTAATTATTACAGCCGAATTTGACCCACTTAGGGATGAAGGGGAGGCATATGCTGAAAGATTAGCTGAATTCGGTGTTCCTGTCAGAGCTACGCGATATAGAGGAGTGATGCATGGATTTGTCTCTTTCTATGAAGTGATGCAAAGTGGCCGTTATGGTCTTCAGGAAACATCAAGTTTCTTAAGGCAAGCAAATCAAGGAACACTTCAAATTGCTGACCAGTACGAAATACAAGTTCGGCAGCCACCTCAAGGATTAGATCGAGTAAGGGATCAAACAGAAGCATTTGCCATAGCCGCATATTTAATTGGACGGTCTGGGGCTGATCTATTAAATGACAACTAGACGCAGGTGTTAAGTGAGAAGGAGCGAAACCATGAATCGAAAAACTGGATTAATCGTCAACACTTTTGCGAGTCTTTTGCTGCTATATGTGATCATTTACTATGGTTACTACGTCTATATCGGACTCTTATGGGGATTTAGCGAGAGAATGTTCATGCTATTAGTTTCTGATAGTTTGTTTCTTCTTTTTGTTCCAATTGCCATCGGTTTATTTTTGAAAAAAAAGTGGTCATGGTGGTTAACCATGAGCGTATTTCTTCAATTATTTATTGCTAAAGTGATTGCTATTCTCGCAAACATTTTCTTGCTATTATCAGGTTCTGTGGCAGAGCCATTGCAAGGCTCCAATATACTAATCGAAATCTCGTTTCTATTCATGTATTTCATCGTCATCATAGGGTTTTCATCAAAATCATTACGAAGTTTCTTGTCCATTGAACGACCATTTTCGGAATGGTTTTGGAGAGTGTTTCTTTTAGCTATGGTGCTTTATACTAGTCATTTCATTATAACGGTCGTGGCCATTTCCACCCTTAATCCATAAGACATAATAATTACCGATCCAACCAGTTTTTTTATTAGATCTTTATTAAAATAAGTTTAACCTTTGACTTAGTTATCTTCTGATTCACCCACATATTTCATAACACTACGGAGGCTTTTTAATCATGGAAACAAGAATAAATAGTAAAGTGAGAGATATTCAAATATCTGGGATTCGGCAATTTTTTAATCGTGTACAAGCCTATCCAAACGCTGTTCAGTTAACTTTAGGTCAACCGGACTTTGAAACGCCAGCTCATATTAAAGAAGCAGCCAAAAAAGCAATAGACAATAACCATACTCGCTATACGCCTAATGCTGGTCTTATAGAACTTCGTCAATACGCCAGTAAGTTTGTTTCGGAAAAGTACAAGCTTGACTATGATCCTGAAAAAGAAGTCCTAGTGACCGTTGGGGCGTCTCAAGGAATTGACTTGACTATGAGAGCGATCTTAGAACCAGGTGATGAAGTGCTCATTCCAGCACCAGCTTACCCTGCTTACGAACCGATTATTCGATTGTGCGGGGCCACTCCCGTTTTTATTGATACGAGAGATTCAGACTTTGTTGTAACCGTAGAAAAAATTAAACACCTGCAAACGGACAAAACTAAGGCGATTATTTTTCCGTATCCATCTAATCCTACCGGTGTGGTGTTAACTGAAAGCCAATTAACAGAATTAGCGGCTTATTTGAAAGATCAACAAATGTTTGTCTTGGCCGATGAGATTTACTCTGAATTGAATTATGACAGTGTTCATCAATCTATCGCAACGTTCCCTGGGATGAGAGACAAAACCATAGTAATTAATGGTCTTAGTAAATCCCATTCTATGACTGGATGGAGAATTGGCTTTGTCTTTGCACCGGAAGGAATATGCCAACACTTAATTAAAGTTCACCAATACAATGTTAGCTGCGCAAGTTCAGTTTCCCAATATGCAGCACTAGAAGCTTTGAAGTACGGGCAAGAGGATCCAGTTTCCATGAAAATACAGTACGAAGAAAGACGAGATTTCATGGTGAGAAGATTGGAAGAGATAGGTTTGCCGACAGTGAGCCCTTCAGGAGCTTTTTATGCCTTCCCATCAATTGAACAATCAGGACTGTCATCCTTTGATTTTGCTCTGAAATTGCTAGAAGAGGAAGAATTGGCCGTTGTTCCTGGAGATGCCTTTTCTTCCCTAGGAGAAGGGTATGTCCGGTTATCATATGCCTATCATTTAGATGAATTAGAAGAGGCGTTGAACCGATTAGAGAAATTTTGGAAAAGAATAATTTAACAATCATAAAGCTTATCGAGATTGATCGCTAAGCTTTATTTTTTTGGAAATGCAAGCAACCCGTAACCGTGAAAAAACACGATTCATTTTATGATAACCGGGAAACATGATATTATATCGCTTTCAAATGACAATAATCGAGCATTTGTGAAAACTAACCTTTGAGGAAAGTGTCATATAGTGATAAAATAACGATGGAAACGCTTTTATCCTATATGTGAAGTGAAAAGTAGGATGTCGTACATATTTACAAATCAATGGAGGTTAAGGACATGGCAAATCAATCGATTCGATTGAGTGAAGGCTGGTCGCAATTCTACGGACCAAATTTAGGGTACATGCTAGAAAAGTATGAAGATTTTCAGGTAGATCCTACACTAGTTGAAGAAGAACTTCAAACGTTTTTCGATCACTGGGGAGCCTACGAAGAAGAAACTAATCAAGGAGCACCCGATATTCAACAGAAGACGTCGGCAGGGACAGGGAGTTACTTTACGGCGATCCAAGCCATGAAACTTGCTGAGTCTATTCGCCGAAACGGTCATCTGATGGCTGAAATTTCACCAATTGAATTAGAAGAAAAAAAGAACATCTTTAATTTAGAAGACTTTCAATTAACAGAAGATGAATTGAAGCAGGTGCCATCAGAATTACTTTCTCCTCATTATCACGAAACTCTTGGCAATGGTTTCGAAGCAGTAGAACATTTGAAAAAGACATATACAAAACGGTTGGCTTTTGAATTCAATCAAGTTCATGACATTGATGAACGAAGATGGTTGTTCCAAAAGGTTGAATCTGGTGATTACTTGCCGGAGTTAACGAAAGATAAAAGAGTAAACTTATTAGACCGATTAAACCAAGTTGAAGGTTTTGAACACTTTATTCATAAAACTTTCAAAGGCCAAAAGCGTTTCTCCATTGAAGGTTTGGATTCCATGGTTCCTCTTCTTGACGAAGTTGTCAAAGAATCCGTTGAAGATGGAACAGAAAAAATACTTATAGGAATGGCGCACCGAGGACGTTTAAATGTTTTAGCTCACGTCTTAGGTAAACCTTATGAACTTATCTTTTCGGAATTTCATGACGCGCCAAATAAAGATCTAGTCCCTTCAGAAGGTTCCGTAGGGATTAACTATGGCTGGACAGGTGATGTGAAGTATCACTTAGGTGCTGATCGTGAAATCCATCAGAAACAAACGGATGCAACGATGACTCTAGCTAATAATCCAAGTCACTTGGAATTTGTGAATCCTGTTGTCGAAGGGCTTACAAGGGCTGCTCAAGATAATCGATCTAAACCAGGGCTTCCTACTCAAGATAAACATAAAGCGTTAACGATCCTTATCCACGGTGATGCAGCTTTTCCGGGGCAAGGCATTGTGGCTGAGACGTTAAATTTAAGTCAATTAAAAGGCTACTCTACTGGTGGAACAATTCATGTTATTGCTAATAATATGATTGGTTTTACAACCGTAAGCGGTGATTCAAGATCAACGAAATACGCCAGTGATTTAGCGAAAGGGTATGAAGTTCCAATTATTCATGTGAACGCTGATGATCCAGAAGCCTGTTTATCTGCGATGCATTTAGCTTATTTATACCGTTGCGAATTTCATAAAGATATAGTTATAGACCTCATTGGTTATCGTCGCTACGGACACAATGAAATGGACGAGCCTCTGGCTACTCAACCAAGTTTGTACAAAAAAATCAAAGATCATCCTACGGTTTTCGAACTTTATGGGAAGCAATTAGTGGAGGAAAAGCTTGTAGAGGAAGATCATTATCAATCGATGAGATCTGAATTCAACGGCAAGCTTGAAGAACATTTTGAAAAAATCAAAAATAATAAACGTGAGCACATTGATGAAACGATGGCTCCTCCTGCATACGTAAGAAGTACTTTAGAGGGAATTGAAACGAAGATTTCAATTGAATCCTTACGGAAATTAAATGAAGATTTGTTGGTCTTCCCTGAAAAGTTTAATGTATTTCCTAAATTAGAAAAGATCCTTAAGCGTCGTGTAGCTTCTCTAGAGGATGATGGTCGAATCGATTGGGGATTAGCAGAAACGTTGGCCTTTGCTTCGATATTATCTGACGGCGTGCCTATTCGCATGACAGGACAAGATTCCGAGCGTGGGACGTTCTCACAGCGTCATCTTGTATTACATGACTATGAATCTGATAACATTTATTCACCGTTGCACACATTACCGTCCGCAAAAGCATCTTTTGCCATTCATAATAGTCCATTATCTGAAGCGGCATGTGTAGGTTTTGAATACGGCTACAATGTTCAATCTCCTGAAACGTTAACGATTTGGGAAGCGCAATACGGGGACTTTTCCAATGGCGCTCAAGTGATTTTTGACCAATTTATTTCAAGTGGTCGAGCAAAATGGGGTCAAAAATCTGGACTCGTCCTTTTATTACCTCACGGCTATGAAGGACAAGGCCCTGAGCACTCTAGTGGAAGAATGGAACGTTTCTTAACATTGGCTGCTGAGAATAACTGGCACGTAGCCAACTTATCGAAAGCAAGCCAATATTTCCACCTTCTTCGTAGACAAGCGAAGCTGTTAAAAGAAAATGAAATT
Source organism: Salipaludibacillus keqinensis (assembly GCF_003226325.1). Taxonomy (GTDB): domain Bacteria; phylum Bacillota; class Bacilli; order Bacillales; family Salisediminibacteriaceae; genus Salipaludibacillus; species Salipaludibacillus keqinensis. The sequence continues at coordinate 685,440 of NZ_PDOD01000001.1, forward strand.
CGTCCATTAGTGTTAATGGCGCCGAAAAGCCTGTTACGAAATGAACATGTGGCTTCGTCTCCTGTGGAACTTAGCGAAGGAAAGTTTGAACCGATCCTCGAAAATCCACAGCTAGGAAAGCAAACAGATAAAGTAACTCGAATCGTATTCTGTTCAGGTAAAGTGTCTGTAGAGCTTGATGAAGTCATTAAAGAAAAGAAAGATGAGCTAGACTGGCTTCATATGGTTAAAGTGGAAGAACTTTATCCATTCCCATCTAAAAAGATCAAAGACGTCATTGCCCGTTACCCAAATGTTGATGAATTTATTTGGTTGCAAGAAGAACCGCAAAACATGGGTGCGTGGCACTATGTCTTGCCGTATTTACAAGAATTAAGCAACCATGACAATCAAGTTCAGTTCATAGGACGGAAACGTCGCTCCAGTACAGCAGAGGGTGACCCTAAAGTACACAAAAAAGAGCAGAACCGAATTCTAACCGAAGCAACAACACGAGACTGAGAAGGGAGATAGAACGAATGTTAGAAGTAAAAGTACCAGAATTAGCCGAATCAGTAACAGAAGGAACTGTAGCCGAATGGTTAAAGCAACCGGGCGACTATGTGGAAAAAGGGGAAGACATTGTTGAACTGGAAACAGATAAAGTAAACGTAGAAATTTCAGCGGATGAGGCTGGCACGCTGGAAGAAACGTTGTTTGAAGCAGGGGATACGGTGAAGGTTGGCGATGTCATTGCCAAACTGAATACAAGCGGTGAAGCAGGCGCGAAAAGTGACAATGGATCCGAGGAGAAAGAAAGCAAGCCTGAGAAGAAAGATCCTGCATCAGAGAAAAAAGAAGTACCAAACCAAGACAGTCAAGCAGCATCGGAGTCAAGCGATGACAACGATCGTCCATTGGCTTCCCCATCTGCTCGTAAATATGCCCGAGAAAAAGGAATCAGCTTAAGTGATGTGAGCCCTCGTGATCCGCTCGGCAGAATTCGTAAAGAAGACATTGACGAGCACGATGCAAAGAAGCAAGCTCCTAAGCAGGAAAAACCAGCTTCTAGCGGGAAACAAGAAGCTAAGAAAGATAATCCTGCTAAACCTGTTGAAAGAATTAAAATGTCCCGTCGTAGAAAGACAATTGCTAAAAGACTTGTAGAAGCACAGCAAACAGCTGCGATGTTAACGACATTTAACGAAGTAGATATGACGAACCTAATGGATCTACGTAAGCGAAGAAAAGACAAATTCCTTGATGAAAATGGAGTGAAACTTGGATTCATGTCTTTCTTTACAAAAGCTGTTATCGGCGCGTTGAAGAAGTACCCATATGTGAATGCTGAAATCGATGGCGATGAAGTTGTCCTAAAGCAATTCTATGACATCGGTATGGCCGTATCTACAGAAGACGGACTTGTCGTTCCTGTAGTTCGCGACGCTGATCGTCTTGATTTTGCAGGGATTGAAAAAGAAGTAGGCCAACTGGCAGAGAAAGCTCATGCTAAAAAATTGACTCTTGGTGATCTTCAAGGTGGTTCATTTACAATTACGAACGGTGGTGTGTTCGGCTCATTATGGTCAACACCGATCTTGAATGCTCCTCAGGTTGGAATCCTTGGTATGCATACGATCCAAAATAGACCTGTTGCAATTGATAAAGACCGTTTTGAAAATCGTCCAATGATGTACATTGCTCTATCTTACGATCACAGAATCATTGACGGAAAAGACGCTGTCGGATTCCTTGTGAAAGTGAAAGAATTGATTGAAGATCCAGAATCATTGTTACTAGAAGGATAATAAATGATCTTTTCAAGGTACCCTTTTTAAATAAAGGGTACCTTTTCTTTTTAATGATGGTGTCATTGAATGAACGAAAATAGTATCAGCCCAACATAATTGCAATAGCATCGGCGTTTCTACATAATAAAAGTATATAGAGGAGGAGACGTGATGACTGAGAAAGTGGTTGTTGTCGGTTCAGGTTTTGCAGGCTTAACCGCAGGAGCATTGTTGCAAAAAGAAGGATATGAAGTCACTTTACTTGAAGCCGCGGCTGAATGGGGCGGCTGTGCCGGGAAATTCCGTCGGAAAAACTTCACTTTCCCCGTTGGAGCCACGCTTGGGATGGGCTTTGAGGAGAATGGCTTACATAGAAAAATCAACGATTCCTTGTCGATCCATTCAGATGTTCTTCCCTTAGAAACTGTTATGGATGTAAGAATAGGAGACAGAGTGTTTCCATATTTCACGGAACGATCGAGATTTTTATCAATGTGGGAAAAAGAAGAGCCGGTGGATGCTCTTAGAATAATGAATTTTTTCAACGAAGTGTGGCGAATCGGTCAATCGTTAAGAAAGCACATGCTCCATTATCCTGTGTTACCACCTAAGTCCATACAAGAACTACAAGCTTTACTCAGAGGATTTTCGCCTATGTCTGTGACGCTTATTCCTTATCTAGGGCGCACGCTTGGATTTTTGGTAAAGAAGCACAGACTGGAAGAATGTCATTCGTTTATTCATTTTATTAATGGTGTCCTCATGGACAGTATGCAGACCACAGCTGATAAGTGTGAACTGATGATGGGAGCGACCGCCCTTGATATTTATCACCATGGTGCCTTTTATGTTAGAGGTGGCTTATTTCGAGTAGCAGAAGATCTTGTTTCATCAATCAAAGAAAATGGTGGAATAGCGAAGAAACCTAGAGAAGTCGTGTCTATTCAAAAGAAGGATCATTGGGTGATTAGCGATCATCGCGGGAACGAGTACAAAGCAGATCATGTAGTGATGAACGTGCCTTTATCGAATATAAAGACACTCTTGGATGAAAAAACGTATAGGGAAATTCAACCTTCTCTCAAGAAAAAAGAGGATCCAACGAAGCAGTGGGGCACATTTACGACCTACTTAGCTATAAAAGATGAAGCCGTTCCAAGGGAGATGAATTTGTTTCATCAAGTTATGGTAAATCCTAAACTCGAGCCATCTGGAGCGAACCATTTTTTTATGTCCTTATCAGAAAAAGGGGATCATTTACGGGCATCCGCTGGCTTTCGTACGATGACGGTGTCTACACATATTAATTTGAATGAGTGGCAGACACAGGAACAATATGAGCAGCAGTCTAAGGTCATCTTAAACAGCGTAACGTCGAAGCTTAAACAATTAATGCCGGGAATAGACGATGATCATTTTATGTATGAAATTACTGGTGGACCACGAGCATGGGAAAGATTTGTGAAACGGCAAGGTGGTGGCGTTGGTGGATTCCCACAAACAAAAGAAAATGCTTTGTGGAATGCTGTTCAACATCGTACAAAAGTGGACGGATTGTGGTTATGTGGGGACAATATCTTCCCTGGTGCCGGTTCCATTGGCGCAACTAGTTCAGGAGTGCATGTGGCACGGTCAATTTCAGGCAAAAAGCTGGTTTGACTGCTCGGATGATATTCTAAGCTTAGCTAAATGTAATAAAAACCACGACTCCATAGTCGTGGTTTTTTTCTGATTCTATAAAATTAACAAAACGTATCTCGAGGCTTTGGTACGGAAAGCCCGAACAGCGGTCGTAAGAATAGGGCTAAGAAGGTTCCGGCCAGTGCCAGAATGCCCCAAATATAACCATGTAAACTAAAGGATGCAATTCCTCCGAAGTAAGCACCGATATTACAACCGAAGGCAAGGCGCGCACCGTATCCCATCATGAGACCGCCAATGACTGATGCGGCGGCATTTTTTCCTGTGATTTTCGAAAACTTAAACAAACCACCTGCTGCAGAGGCGAGGAAAGCACCGAAGATGACGCCTAAATTCAAGACAGTTGTCGTATCGGCAAAGATTGATGATTGGAGTGCAGTGGCTGCGTCTCCTTGCCAATATCCCCAGCTTGCTACGTCAAATCCTACAACCTCAGCTACTTTAGATCCCCAGAGTGCAAATGCCGACGTAACCCCCCAAGGTTCGCCACGAGTCATCAACGTTAAAGCGTTGAGTACTGCTAGAACCACTCCTGCTATTAGTAAAGGCCATGATCCTCGGAAAATACGTTTCCACCCTTTTTCACTAGGGACTGGCCCCATTTTTGGAGCATTTTTCTTTCTTTCTACGACAAGCGTAATCCAAGCTATTAGTCCAAATAAAGCAATAGACAAAGCCCAAGCACCACCATAACCAAAGCCTGTTGATGTGGCTAATGAAATCGGTTCAGCAGCTGGCATATCTTCCGTCCAAAACGGGAGATGGTAAGCACCAATCGTTGATCCTATAATAAAGAAAATTAACGTGATAAACATAACCGAGCGACCTCCACCGACAGCAAACAGTGTGCCCGATGCACATCCTCCGCCGAGTTGCATGCCAATCCCGAAAATAAAAGCCCCTACAACGAGACTTACTCCTACAGGCGCCACATATCCAGCGACATCAGTACCGAAGAAAGACAGACCAAAAGCTAAAATTGGTGCGAACAACGTGACCGCTACAGCGAGCATAAACATATGCGAGCGAACAGCTTGTCCGTTACCGACTGACATTAGTCGACGAAAGGCTGAAGTAAAGCCGAACCTTGAATGGAACAATGTGTACCCGAGCAATAAGCCGATGATTAATAATAATGAATGCATTGCTTCTTGTGTCATCATGAGATGAACCATCAGCGCTCCAGAGACGATTAAACCACCAACAATTAATTTCATTTGAGGTTTATTTAATTCTGGAGCAGTAGACTTAATGGTATCTTCCTGTCTATTGATTGATTGAGTTTGTACAGTCATGTGTTACTCCTCCTAATCTTATCATTTATATCGGAATTACCTATCATATATTACTGCGAATTAGTAGATTTGTCAAAGAAAGTACCGGGACATAAAGAGTTAAATTTGGTCGTAGCTAGATTGAACTAATCTTCTATAGCGAGATACATCTATTTTCAGATAATCAAGTCAAAACTAATCGAAAGAACTTGGAAATTTAATCCAAATAAATGTTAAAATAGAATGAACTTAAATGAATCATGATACGAATTCAACTCAGGGACTAAATGTTAGCAGTTTTGATGTCTGTTAGTTCAGTTTAGTAATGAATGAAAAAAGCATCTGGCGTCTACACTAGATGCTTTTCAAGAGTATATTAACCAAACACTATGTTAAGTTGGACTAAATCCTGGATGGATCCATCCTGGGCACTTCTTGTATACACTTGCAGTTCACCGGTTGAGGCGGTGGGTTCTCTTTCGAATGAAAGAGTGTCTCGGAATCTACCGTAGTTAGGGCCGGCGAAGTCTGCCGTTGTAAACGACTCGGCAACAACCTCTGTATCATTGGCGTCCACAAGACGATACAAGACGTTCGCTTCAAATGCTCTTGCATAACCTTCTAACTGTGCATTATCTTGGATCGTGCTGCCAGGAAGTGGTTGGTAAACGACGATATTTTCAGATGCAGGGATAGGAATAAGCAGCTTGATCCCTTCGTAAATAAGATCAGGCGAAATACTTGGTCTAAAGCTGTTCGCTAACAAGATATTTTCTAAAGGGACCCCTGTTTTTTGAGAAATAGCGAATAAGGAATCCCCTGATTCAACGTCATAAGTGAAGACAGGGAGGCGTAATTGCTGCTGAGGGAAAATGAAGTTAGGATTTTGGACGGTAGGGTTCGTTCCGGCAATGACAGATAGTGCGGAAGAAAAACGTTGTCCAATCATGCCTAAACTATCACCCGGTTGAACGACATAAAACGTTTCTGTTGGATCAACAGTTAATCTTGGAATGACAAGAACTTGCCCTGGAAAAATGATAAATGGATCGGTAAATGGAGGGTAGATTCCGTTTACACGAACAATCGTATCTACATCGCTTTCATATCTAATGGCAAGACTATAAATGGTTTCTCCAGGTATAACAGTATGAATGATATGAGTTCCTCGTTGGATGGCCATGAAATCGCTCCTCTAAAGTATTTATCTTTTCAATATATGAGAAGAGAGGATCAATTTATGCGAAATGGCAAAGAACTTCTCGTGTTTGTGTGAAGTATCATTTCCTTAATATGCTAAAATAGTAAGGGGATCCATATTGAATGAAGGAGGTTTCTATGTCTGAAGAGACGATAAACAAATTTTAGAGGAACTAAAAAAGATGAATGATAAACTAGACGCTTTAAATGAACAAAAGAGTGGTTTGTCAGAACCAATGAAATTCGTGGCGTTATTTTTAGGGTTTGTAATCTTAGGGCCGCTGATCGCCTTGATCATGGGCTCCATCTTTTAAGATCGAAAAAAGGAGTTACATAGATGAATATAAGAAAAGTGAGCAAATCAGATCTTGAACAACTGAAGTCTCTTTTAGAAACGATTGATAAAGAATCTCAATTCATGCTTTATGAAGCAGGTGAGAGAATGATTTCCACAAATCAAGCAGAGACGATGATCGAATCTTTATCAGGACATTCTGCCTTTTTTGTGGCGGAAGAAGATAACCAATTGGTCGGGTATTTAATCGCTTTAGGAAACAAAACCAACAAAACGAGGCATAGAGCTTACCTTGTTTTAGGCGTGTTGAAACGGTTTAAAGGTAGAGGGATTGGGACTGAATTAATGGACGAAGCTGAAGATTGGGCTGTCCAGCAAGGTGTGACCCGCCTCGAATTAACGACCATGGTTCATAATGAAGCAGCTTTAGCCTTATATAAGAAGAAGGGATACGAAGTAGAGGGGTTGAAACGACAATCCCTAATGATGAACGGAGAAGCACTCGATGAATACTACTTAGCGAAACTATTAAACAATGAAACGGAGATAGGTTGACGATGATGAAAGTAATTTTGTTTGATTTAGATGGCACACTATTACCGATGGATACAGAAGCGTTTGTAGAAACCTACATGAAAGAATTAGCAGGAAGAGTATCGCATATTATAGAACCTGAGATATTCATTAAAGCTTTATGGGGTGGAACGAAAGCGATGATGAGTAATATTGATCACGAACGAACGAATGAGCACGTCTTCGAGGAGACATTTTTATCCATGTCCGGTTTGGAAAGACAAGATATATGGCCTACGTTGGATGAATTCTATGAAAAGGTTTTTCCGACTTTTTCTTATTTATGCCGACCGACACCTATGGGAAGAAAAGTAGTTAAAGAAGCGATCAACCAAGGTTTCCGCGTAGCGGTGGCAACGAATCCAGTTTTTCCTAAAGCAGCGATTTATCATCGTCTTAAATGGGCTGAGATTGAGGATCTTCCATTTGAATTGGTCACTGTTTACGAAGAAAGTACCTATACGAAGCCTCACACCCATTACTATGAACACATATGTGCCAAACTGAACGTGACTCCAAAAGAGTGCATCATGGTCGGTAACGATAAGCAAGAGGACATGGCGGCGTCACAAATTGGGATGAAGACATTTCTCGTGAAAGGGTGTGTCATTGATCGAAAGGAACCTGAATTTCATATTGATGACGAAGGGACGCTAGAAGAATTACATGAGAAGTTGGTGCGACAGGAAAGTGTTTTTCAAAGATAGGAAGATTTAACGTTCCTAACAAAAAGTACAAACGATTAATGATTGTTTTAACAATGAATGGAAAAGAGGAGTCGGAGTGATGAAAAACACTATCTATTCAACGCCAATATCTTCCGAAAACCGTGTTCACGAATTAGATATGATTCGCGGGTTTGCGTTACTAGGTATTCTAGTGGCTAATATGCCGTTTTTTGCTTCCCCTGCTGTATATTTAATGATGACTGACGTGATGATGTGGTCAGAGAGTTATCACGTATTTGCGGAATTTCTCATAAATTTCTTCACTTCATCTAAATTCTTTACCATGTTTTCATTTTTATTTGGTCTAGGATTCATCATTTTTTTAGAGCGAGCAACAGAGAAAGTTACTTCTCCACGGAAGCTATTTCTTAAAAGGTTATTTTTCCTTTTAATCATTGGCTTGATTCATGCCTTTGGGCTTTGGTATGGGGATATTTTAATTATTTACGCCATTACAGGATTATTTCTTCTTTTATTTTATAAAAGAAAACCTAAAACTGTTCTCATTTGGGCGTTCCTGCTCATTATCATTCCTGCCGCATTTATCTCTTTCATGGCTTTGCTTGTCTTTCTTGCGGGTGATATGATTCCGGCAGACCCGGCATCCACTGCCCTTGGTATGCAAATGTTGGAACAGTCCATTGCAGTCTATGGATCCGGGACGGTCGCTGAGATCTTTACACAAAGAGCAGCTGATTATTCATTTATGTTCACGAATTATTTATTTATGATGCCAGTCATTTTAGGCATGTTTTTATTCGGCGTTTATGTTGCAAAAAAAGGGTTGTATAAAAATATAGACAGTCACCTGCCTTTTTTTCGAAAAGTTTGTGTTTGGAGTTTGGTGATCGGACTGCCATTTAACAGCTTGTATGTATTCAGCTATTTTGAACAGGGAGCGGAGGTTTCCGTCTACATGATGACATATTTTGTTGGTTCGGTTATTGGAGGACCTGCCCTGTGCTTTTTCTACATGACATCAATTATATTGCTTACCCGTCACGAGACCTGGAGAAAATTGTTCAATCCGTTACGAGCAGTTGGACGACTTGCTCTAAGTAATTATTTGTTTCAGACAGTTGTTTCTACGATGATTTTCTATAATTACGGATTAGGGTTATTTGCTGAGGTAGGACCTGTCTATTGGTTAATCATCGCAGCTATTCTTTTCGGGTTGCAAATTTGGCTGAGTAACCTTTGGGTAAAGAAATATCGATTCGGTCCTGCGGAGTGGGCTTGGCGTACATTAACCTACGGCAAACGTCAGCCGTTTAAATTATAATAGTCAAATGAGAAACTGAGGTGGAATTCATGGTCTGGATCGCCTTATTAGTCGCAAGCTTCGCCTTACTTTTAGTAGGCCAAACGGAAACAAAATTGAAGAAGATGGAGCAGAAAATTGCAGCTTTGGAGGAAAAGCAGGTCAAACGTAAAGAATAATTAAGGAACTTCTTCTTCAAACTATAGGTAACTTTGTTTAAAGGAGGAACCTGGGATGAAGAAGAGAAACCCACAAAGAAATGCGTCTATGAATAACAATAAGACTCCAAAAGAGAGTTTACCTGAAGATGGTCAACAAGAGCATAGTATTTCTCACAACAATGAAATTGAAAAACCTCGTAAAAGATATAAGTAGATAGAAACGCTTAGCTTAAAAGCTGAGCGTTTTCTTTCTGTAGATAGTACTTTTTACTCCTGTTGTTGAAATAAGAGTGTATTTGTCATTAAACCCTGTTCAGACAGGGGATTTCCATGTAATATAAAAAGAAAACATCATTCTAAAGACCTAATCAACATCTGGTTTAGTTCTTTTTGCTAGTCTGCATCTATTTTATAGCGAAAACATTTCACGCATTTTTCTTTGAACACCGCATATTTGATGGGGGCATCGGTAACTTTATTTATTGACTTCGATTACTGTTTGTTTTGCCATTTTTATTTCTACCAGCGAAAAGGGCACTTTTGTATGCAGCAACGCAATACATTCTGGTCCTAGCAATCTCAGTATCATACTTAATTTATATGGAACAGATGTATGCCATCACAACAGATCAAGCCTCAGTAGCTATTCAATTATTTATTCACATTTTCGGAGCAAACTTTGTATGCATCGTGGTATATTATGTGTTAAATCAAGTTAGAGAATCCCATTTAGAGAAAGCCGTCCACTCAAAAGTAATGGAGCAGTTAGCGCACACTGATTTCCTAACGGGTCTGTTTAATCGTCGTCATATCATGGATAAGTTGACGAAACAAATCGATTCCTATACTCCTTCAACTCATTCGTTATCTCTCATTTTATGCGACATTGATCATTTCAAAAAGGTCAATGATCAATTCGGTCATGCTACGGGTGATGATGTATTAAAACAAGTAAGTATCAAGCTATCAACTACACTTCGTAAGGGACAGACGATCGGTAGGTGGGGTGGAGAAGAATTCATCATTGTATTAGAAAATACTCGTCAAAGCGAGGCAAGACTAATTGCGGAAAAAATGAGGGAAACGATAGCGACCACTTCATTTCCGAAAGTAAAAAGAGTGACAATCAGCTGTGGAGTGAGTGAGTTTTCTCGCCCGAAAACTGTTGATACCTTTATTAATGAAGCAGATATAGCTTTGTACCAAGCTAAAGAAAATGGTCGAAACCAGGTGGTTGAACATCAATTTTTTCGGCGAACAAGTGAACAGTCATAACGACTGTTCACTTGTAAGTTGTTTTTCCTCATATGTTTTTTCCTATATTTATCTAATCTCAACCCTTTTGTCCAAATCATCTTTATGCTCCTTATAATATTCCACCATCGTTTTTAACGTACGGTCAAATGAAGGGCAAGATATACCGCTCCCTTCTAAATCACGATAGGCTTGCCGACAATCGTAAGAAGACATGTATGTGAAATAGCTCATGGCTTCTCTTTGAACGGACGTGAACTTTCGGAATTGTGGAACGGCCATGCTTTTTTCGGCCAAATTCATCGGGATTCTTCCTTTCGGACGACGTCCCAAATATTCTTTCATGAGCATTTCATACACCTCGAACATTCGAAAGGGAGCTGGATCTGTTAAATGATACGTTTTCCCTTGTCCCTTTGAAAGGTGAGCTAAATAAATAGAGGCACGAATAACATAATCTACAGGTACGAAATTCCCTTCTGCTTTCCCTTGACCTAAATAGGGAATCCAAGGACTTTTTTTGAATTGGTCAAAGATGCGCAGGATAAAATAAGGGCCGTCGAATTTAATCGTTGCTCCTGTAAGGGAATGACCTCTGACGATCCCCGGGCGAATGATGGTGGTCGGGAGATCCCCTCGATGATTTCTTACATATACTTCTGCGTCATACTTTGTTTTTTCGTAATGGTTTTTAAAAGATTGGTTCATTTCCAGTTCAGCTTCGTAGATTTTTCCTTCGCGCTTACCAGATACATAAGCGGTACTGAAATACACATACCTCTCAAGTCTCTTAAGGTTTTTTGCCCAATCTGTTACATGCTTTGTCCCTTCCACATTGACTTTTTCGGCAAGAGATTGAGGAACAGATAAATCGTAAATAGCTGCTAAATGAAACACATGAGTGACCACCGAATAAAGAGTTTGTAGGGTAGATGGATTCAAACCTAAGTCTGCTTTAGTAATATCTCCTTCTAGCAATGTTAGTTGATCAGGCCGAAGTAATTTTTTTTCGTCAATCAGTGAAGCTACATGTCTTTGTGCTTTTTCTTTCATCTCAGGAAGAATTAACAAATAAATGTGATCAATCGGATGGTGAGATGAACACGTTTCAGTTATGAGTGCTTGCGCCAAAAAACCAGGATACCCTGTGAAAAAATAGGTGTTGCCCATATATAATCCCCCCTTTAAAAACAGTAAATATTTACTAATTAAAGAATAAGTCATTTAGCAAATAACTTCAATAGTTGATCGTTTTATACCTTAGTGGGTATAATGATAGTTGAGGAGGGGTACTTATGAAAAATTCTCGAGAAAATTGTCGTTCCCATGGAGAATGAGGAATCCCTAAAGAAGCCGACACTAGACCAAATTCTAGGAAATTCAAACTGCCTGGTTTATGACCTGGTGTATGGCTATGGCTCCTGGTAGGCGCCTATATACTTGTATCTCAATGGCTCTGAAGCGCTCTTGCTTCAGAGCTGTTTTTGTATTTAGAATACTATATAGAAGCTTCTAATAGAAACAGAACCAAACGAACCCATATGGACAAACCTTTTCTTTAACCTATCCATAACTAAAAGGGCAGCTTATAAACCGATTGTTTATCGATTTAAGAGCCTGCCCATTTTTTACCCTTGAGATTTATACAGAGCTTCGATGACTTTCATATTGTTATACGTACTTTCAGGGGTATACTTCGGATCATCCCCGGATAGGATACATTGGGAAAAATGTTGCACTTGTAATGTAAACTGGTTTGCTTCAAAAAATTGATGATCAAGCACTTCTCCGTCCATATTTTTTAGAATCACTTCACCTTTTCCTTCATTCGGGTTCTGGTCTGGCCGAAATGCGAAAGGTACTTCTATTGTCCCTTTCGAACCTATCACTTCATAACGGTTGACCTTTGCTTCATCAAAGCTGCAATCGATCACTGCATCTGCATGTTCAAACGTGAGAATACTTGTAGCCGAAATGTCCACTCCTGAATTATTTAATTTCCGTGCGGAAGAAAAAACTTTTAAGGGTTCTTCTTCAAGAATAAACCGACTAACATGGACGTTATAGCAGCCAACATCATAGAGACATCCGCCTCCTAAATTTTGCTTCAACCTAATATTGTCGCTTGTTAAATCAAGAGGGAAAGAAAATGAAGAACGGATTCTTCTCACCTTTCCAATAGCGCCATCAAGTAACAGTTGTTTCACAAATTGATGTTGTGGATGAAACTGATACATAAACGCTTCCATAAATAAAACTGAATTTTGCCTTGCAGCACCGCCCATTTCAAGGATTTCATCAGAAGTTATTCCAGCTGGCTTTTCAACTAAAATGTGTTTCTGATGTTTAGCAGCTTCAATCACCCATTTCTTATGAAGACTATTTGGCAAAGGAATATAAACAGCATCTACTTGTGGGTCTTTAAGAAGCTCTTCATACGAATCATAGTAGGTTTTAGCATTCCATTCTGTTGCTGTAGCTTGCCCTTTTCCGCTCTCGCTGGCTACAGCGACTAGTTCAGCATTATCCGCTTCGTGAATGGCCGGGACCATCGATTTCTTCGCAATATTAGCACTGCTTAAAATTCCCCAACGAACAATATTACCCATTATAGATCACTCCTCTTCTAAATAACTCATTCTCTTTCATAAACAAAAATCCTTTAAAAGTTAGCAAAATAAACTCTTAAAAGTTTCATTGGAAATATCAATAGTTGCTAAAAAGAACATTTGTTCGTATAATAATTTTAATTTAACATATTTTTAGGAGGATCTACTATGGAAAAGATGTTTGAAAGGTGTAAGTTGAGGAGTCAACCTATTGAAATGATTTATATGTCTGAAAAGGGTCTCGTTACAAAACGAACGATTACAGTTCAAGACTGGGATACTTATATGATTTGGGGATTCTGCCATTTGCGGAGAGAGATGAGGCGATTTAAACGATCGAACGTGCTTTCTTTAATGCCCAAGGTATTTAAAACAAGGATAATGGAAATGTGAAAAAAAAAGGTAATTAATTCATCTATATAAAGGGGTTAGAATGCCCATAGAATGAAAGGCTCTCGGAATCGGAACGCTGTTTTGAAGGTCTTTTAGGATAGGATTTTATTCGCGTTTGCCGATTTCAAAACTCTGGATAATAAGAAATTCAGGACAAATGAAAGCCTTATAGGCCATGTAACATTTTTGTAATGGTTTGAAGAAAACATGTTGTGGTATAGCTAATTATACACAATGGTGTAATTGAGATTATTACTAAAGGAGATGTTTATACATGGCGAATAAAGAAGAACAACAAAATGAACAATCATCATTAAATTATGTCCTCATTGGAAGTGCACTTGGTGCAGGGGCAGGATTACTATCAAGTTCTGATAAAGGAAAAAAAGTCCTCAGAACGGTGGCTACTTCACAAGTAATGAAAATGGTCGGGTCAGAACTGACCAAATCAGTTCAAGACATGGTGACAGAACAAGCAGTAGGTAGTGTGAAAAAGTCTATATCTAGTTACATTCAAAAAGCAGAGAACAAAATTCCACTTCCTATTCCTAACAAAGTAACCGAAAAATTGGAAGAGAAAATTGGACTGAACGAGAACGACGAGGATGAAGAAACTACGTCTGAGGCTGAAGAAGAAGCAGCACCAACAGAAGAAGAGTATGAAGAATCATCTTCTGAAGATTATGATGAATTAAAAGAAGAAAATAAAAATCTAAATGAACGTTTAGATAAAATTGAGGAAATGCTGACAAAATTAGCTGACTCAAAATAATTACTTTTTAAAACAAAGATTAACAATATATGGAGGTATGTAACATGGCAAAAGAAGAAAAAGATTCAACTTTGGAAGAGAGTAACGAACAAAATACAAATGAAGATAAAGGGGCTAAACCTATTCAGCGAGCCGTTGTAGGATCAATCGTTGGAGCGGCTGTTGGCTATGCAGTATCTCAAGAAAATCGAGATAAGATAAAAGAAAGCGTAAAGAGAATTGATGGCGAACAATGGAAAAGTAAAGGACTAGAAATGGGTAAAGCAGCTAAAGACAAAGCGAAACTAGCTGCAGAATCTTTGAATGAGAAGAGAGAAAAATGGTTAGGTTCAAACAATGACTCTCAAGAAGAGAATGATACTGAAGAAGATGATGAAGATGGTGAGAGTTCATCGGAGAATTACAACAATTTAAAAGAAGAAAATAAAGCACTTGGAGACAGACTTACTAAAATAGAGGAAAGCATTAGCAAACTTGTCGAAGGTTCTTCTAAGTCAAATGAAGAAGACAAAGAGGATGATGAAGACAAAGAAGAAGAACAAGATGATAAGAAGGAAGAACAAGAAGAACAAGAAGAACAAGATGATAAGAAGGAAGAACAAGAAGAACAAAAAGAAGAAAAAGAAGAAAAAGAAGAAGACAAGGATAAAGACGATTCTTCTGAAGATGAAGAAGAAGATGCAGCAGAAAGTGAAGAACCGGAGGAGGAAGACGATAAAAAGACGAAGGTTCAAACAAAATCGTCTTCATCTGAAAAAGAAGATTCTTCTGAAGATGACAAGCAGAAGTCTACTAGTAGAAAGAGCCCTTCTAAATCAAACACAACAAAAAAGACGACTGGAACTAAACGCGGAACTACTACAAAGAGTTCTGGAAGCTCAACTTCAAAAAGTTCTAAATAAACGTTCATTTTAACAGTGTAGGTCTTTAGGATTTAATTTTTGAAATTTATTGCGTATTCTTTGAGAACTATGTGGAAGTGTGACCGACGTGAGACCCCTTCGATTTAAACGGGGGGAGCTCACGTTTTGACACATTGAGGGGAATTCTTCCTAATTTATTTACGATTATTTATTAGTGTAGCTTTTTATAAAGAGGTGATGAAATGAGTGATAAACCAATGAATACCGATGTAGATACCGTCTTACAACTGCTGATTGAAACAGCTAATACAAAAAACTATAGTTTTGACATTACGCTTAACGTAAAAGGCACGGTTGTTACAGGTACCGTCATCGCTGCGAAAGACTACTTGGAAAAATTATCTAAAGAATTTTCACAAGAGGATGAAGTAGAAAAAGAAATAAATGATAAATTGCAATCTGCAGTGGATGCCTTAGAGGAAGAAGAAGAACCTTCAGCTAACTATGTACATTTAGAAGAAGCTAAATTATTTAGTGAATCAGGGAAATCTCTTCCCTCAGAAGGATCAGTGTTGTGGCGAGGTAAATTAAACGACGTAGATGGATTTTTTCTAGGTAAGGTAACGGCCGATTAGAGTTTTTCCTAAATTGAAAGTTGGCCACCATGATGTAATGTTTTCTAATTTCTGATTGCTTGTTTAATATCTATGAAATAAAGGAAATGCCCATGGTGAGACCATCTTGTAAAATAACGCCATAGATTCAATTTTCTGAAAAGAGAGGTGGTGTCAACGAACCATGTCAGAAGAGAACGATCAAGATTCCTTGATTACTGGTGATGCTGCTAAGAAAGCTCTGCTAGCCGGTGGTGCTGTTCTTTCTAGTGGAGCGGCTTTAATGGCCAATAAAGATATTCGTCAAAAAACGAAAAGGTCTTTTAAAGCGGTGAAAGAAGAAGTGAAGGACGAAGCGAAAGATGAGGCTGAAGATGTTGCGGATGATATGCCTAAAACAAAAAACGCAGCCGCAGCCACGGCGATTGGAAAGAAATTCTATGATACTTTTGAAAAAGTCAGAGAAGCTAAAGATGATATAAAAGAAAATCTTGAAGGTGCCGGTGAACAGCTGAAAGAAAAGGCTGAAGAAGGAAAAGAGCGAGCGCAAGAAGCGAAGGGTAAGATAAAGGAACAAGCGGAAAATGCCAAAGAAGAAGTAAAAGATAATGAACTGACGAACCCTGATGATTCCAATGACTCAAAGAATGATGGCATTAAAAAGGCTAGTGATTTAAAAGGGTATTCTGATGTCAAAGGATATGGAGATATCAAAGGTGCGAGCAGCATTAAAGGTGTTGACCAAATAAAAAAACCTTAAAGGAGAGATGAGAAATGGCTATTCAAAAAAGTACAGATTCCTCAAGTTTAGCGGAAGTAGTAGACCGAATTCTAGATAAGGGTGTTGTGATCGATTTATACGCTCGTATATCTTTAGTCGGTATTGAATTAATTACAATAGAAGCCCGAGTTGTTATCGCAAGTGTGGACACATGGTTGCGTTATGCTGAAGCAGTGGGACTTCTTAGAGACGAAGTACAAGGGGAAATTGATTTAGAAACCTCAGATGATGGAAGAGGTCAAGAACAGCTTAATTTCGCATAATAACTAGTAATAAATTTCAAAGCGGCATATGTGATGAGCATATGCCCGCTTCTATTTTCAAGAAAAGGCGGGAAATGTGATGAAACTAGAGGAAATTATGGATACAGTTAGTTCTTTTTTTGAGAACCACGTGAGACCAGTTCACCGAATTACTTCAGTTAACGAAAAAGATGAATATTGGGAAGTACGGCTTGAAGTGATCGAAGAAAAGGAATATATGAAAAGATATGGTCGTGATCAACTCATAGGTGAATATATTGCTAAATTAAATGATGACCTTGAAGTCACTTCTTTTGAACGCATTGGTTTAAGAAAACGAACATCTGTCAAGCGTGAAGATGAAGAGGGGAGGTAAAGTGGTTGGCTAGTACAGAAGGTAAGTTACAGCAGCAAACGAAAGAAAAAAGAAGTTCAAAGACAGAGTTGAAAAACAAACCAGCACGTACTTCCCGAAAAAAAGCGCCTGGAACTAGGCCGCAGAAAACATTGGATACAAGAGCAGAAAGAATGCGAAAAAGATCTGAAAAAGGTTCTACTTCGGAAAATAAAAAAACGGAACAAAAGCAAATTCCTAATCAAAGAAAACAAACGAAACGTCAACCGATGGATCGGTCTGATTTCGTTGAAACGGATAGAATTAAAGAGCTTGTCTCAAGAACCACACCTTATTTACAAGCAGGCTATCCTCTTCACTTAACTGGACCAACAGGCGTAGGGAAAACAGCTTTGGCCCTTCATTTAGCAAGTAAGTTTGACCGTCCTGTGATGCTGTTACATGGCAATCATGAAATGAATAATGAGGATTTGATTGGTAGTATAGCAGGATTTACCAGCGAGAAAGTAATTGATAACTTTGTTCGTCAAGTGTATAAAAAACAAGAGGAAGTCAAGGAGAAATGGCATCCGGGTCGTTTAGTAGAAGCGATTCAAAAAGGGTATACTCTTATTTATGATGAATTTTCACGTTCATCACCGGAAACAAATAATTTATTTTTGTCCGTGCTAGAAGAAGGGGTTCTTCCATTATACGGAACGAAGCAAAAGCAATCATTTTTAAAAGTTCATAAAGATTTCCGAGTCATTTTCACATCCAACCCAGAAGAATATGCAGGCGTGTTTGACACGCAAGATGCTTTAATAGATAGAATGATTACGATAGAAATGAACAATGAGACGCAGACAGAACGTGAAATTCTACGTAATCGTTGTAACATTCTAGCGAAAGAAGCCGACATTATTTTAAAAATCACAGGCAAAGTGAGAAAAGCATGTGAGAAAGAAAATAAAAACGGACCTAGTCTCCGCGCATCATTAATGATCGCCACAATATGTAAAAAGTCTGAAATACCTATTTCCACAGATAATCAACAGTTTACAACCGTCTGTAAAGATATCCTTGCTTCCCACGTAGTGAAATGTTTGGATGGCAAAACAATCAAAGACGCAGAAGAATGGGTAGAAGAAATAAGTTAATGAATGAAAAGTTTTATAAGAAAGGGGAGGGTTATAGTGAGTGGAGATTTAGGGGTGTATTTATTTGCTGTAGTTAAAGCTGACGCTGAATTACAACTAGATAAAGTGAAGTTAGCGGGCGAACATCGAAAACCATACACCATTACGTATGAAGATCAAGCGATGGTCGTGGCGGACGCTCCAGTGCAAATATATGAGCCGAGTAGAGAGAACTTAAAAGCACACCAAAATATGGTGGCAGGACTCATGAACAAGACCACGGTTATTCCAATGAGCTTCGGGAATGTATTACAATCTAAAGATGACATTCAAGTATTGTTGAAGCGTTTATATAGTAAGTTCGACGACATTTTTCCACGTATAGAAAACAAAATTGAAGTTGGTCTAAAGATTATTGGTAAAAAGGAATGGATGACAAATCAAGCTGGCAAACAAAAAGACTTAGCTAAGATGAAAGAGTCGATTCAAGGAAGCAAAAAGGATATCACCTACTATGATAAAATTCGAGTAGGAGAAGCTGCCCAAAAGTTTGTCAAAGGGATTCACTTTGAATTTGAAAACGAAGCGTTTCAACCGTTGGCTAAAATAGCTGACGCAGCTAAAAGCAACGAAGTCATCGGTGAACGAATGCTTTTAAATGCCTCTTTTCTCGTAGATCGTTCTGAAGAAGAAGAGTTTGATAAAAAGGTCAATGAGATTCACGAAGAGTGGAAAGATCGGGCTGACTTTAAATATTCTGGTCCATGGCCAGCCTACAACTTTATCGATGTGAAAATCAAGGCAGATGACGCCTCATGATCCATAAATTGTTTACTTGGCCCATCGATACGATTGTCTTTGTAGGTGAAAAAGTAAAAGAAGAAGTGGATAAAGAATTGTATGATGTGGATCATATACAACAAAAAATGGTTCATTTGGAAATGATGATGGAAATGGAAGAAATCTCTGAAGAAGCTTATGAAAATCAATATGAAGAATTAATGATACGGTACCGAGTGGCAAAAGAAATTGAACAGCAACAGTTAAGAGAGTCATTGGAAGAAGACAGATAATTCCTGGCTCTCCATCGCCCTATTGCAACTGAAGGAGTGAATATGAAGTGGCTGAACTTGAAAACAATGATCTCATTTATGTCTATGCTTTTTTGCCAGAAAAAGAAGCAACCACCAAGAACCTAGGTGATATACAAGGAATCGATCCAGAAAAACATGTAGAATTGTTCACTTCTAATGAATTGACAGCTGTAATATGCAGAGTAAGCCCTGAGGACTTTGCAGAAGAAAACTTCAAACGGAACGTCGAGGATATGAAATGGTTGCAACAGCGAGCCTTTCATCATCATGAACTAATGAACACTTTACACGATACGTTCACTATCATTCCTTTGAAATTCGGGACGATTTTTGAGAACGAAGATCGACTGATTGAGATGGTCACGCAATATAACGAAGAGATGAAGGAAATTTTATCTCAAGTAAAGGGTAAAGAAGAATGGAACCTCAAGATCTTCGCAGATCATAAAGTATTCTCTGAGAAAGTAATAACAGATAATGCTGACATTGAAGCAAAAAAACAAGAGATTTCGGAAATGTCAAAAGGAAAACAATTCTTTGCCCGAAAGAAATTGGATCAGTTTATTGAGGATCAAATTCAAGTTGAGATCGAAAAGAAATGCAGTGGCATTCATGACCAATTAGTAAAGTTAAGTCAGAATGCGGAAGTCAAGAAAAACTGGGATCAGAAAGTAACAGGTAGAGAAGACGCCATGGCGTGGAATTGCGTGTACCTTCTTCAATCAGGTGAAAACGTAGAAACTTTCAATCAGATTATTCAAGGCTACCAAGACCGCTCAGATGAAGAAAAAGAAGGTTTGCGTTTTGAATCCACAGGTCCTTGGCCTGCCTATCACTTTGCCAATTTCAAGAGTCCAGTCAGTGGTACTTCAGAACAATAAAACTAGATGGGAGTGACATACATGCAAACGGAAACAATGAAAAATAGAGATGTCTCCCTTCTCGATATTCTGGACGCAGTTCTTGATAAAGGAGTTGTTCTCCGAGGAGATATTACCATATCGATCGCTGACATAGACCTCGTTTATCTTGATTTGCGCATTCTGTTGACGTCCGTGGAAACATTAATGGAATCAAGGCAAAAGCCTAGCGTCATGGAATTAGAAGAGAAAATGAATCAATCAGAGAGGGGAGTGTAGATACAATGGATGCTAAACATGGAATGATAGTCGGTGGTGGGGAGCCAGCTCACAGACCCACAGGAAAAATTGCTTTAGACCCTGAAAAAGCAGAAGAAGGATTGGCACAGCTTGTTATGACCGTTATGGAGCTGCTTCGACAGCTTGTTGAGCGCCAAGCAATGCGCCGTGTAGAAGGTGGCACTCTTTCTGATGAACAGGAAGAACAATTAGGGGTTGCTTTAATGAACTTGGAAGAAAAAATGGAAGAACTAAAGGAAGTGTTCGATCTAGATGATGAAGATCTGAATATTGATCTTGGACCTTTAGGTAATTTGTTATAGGAATGTTATTGTGTTGTACCACAACTGTGAAGGAGGAATAGTATGAATAACAGAGATCCAATCAAACAATCGACGGCTTCCAACAGCCTTGTTGATGTGTTGGAAACCGTACTTGATAAAGGTGTAGTCATTGCAGGAGACATTCAAGTGAATATCGCTGATGTAGAATTGTTGACGATTAAAATCCGCCTACTAGTCGCTTCAGTTGATAAAGCGAAAGAAATAGGGATGGATTGGTGGGAAACTGACCCTCATTATTCTTCAAAAGGATTGAGAATTCAAGAGATCCAAGAAGAAAATGAACAGCTTCATGATCGAATTAAACAATTAGAAAAGCATCTAGGTGAGCCGAGTCAATCGAAAGGATAATTGTCCGTTCGTCCATCCATCAGAACATTAGAAAGTCAGGTGAGTGAATGAACAAAAAAGACTTATTCAAAGATGTAAAGCGATTACTTAAAGATTTGAAAACACAAGATCGATCAACGGTGGCTCGAAGTGAAGAGAGTCAAACAAAGTCAGGCCTGTCTGTGAAAAAAGACTATGTCATTAGAGGTAAAGTAGGTTTACCTGGTAATGAAGAAAAGAACCGCTAATATTTGAGCCTTTACTAGATACACAATTCTGTGACGGGAATTGTGTTTTTTTAGCTTTTTCCTCTAAGCCCTAATTTTTCAATCGAACATTTCTAAAAAAGCTTGAACTTGAGGTAATTCTTTGGCGGGATCGTCAAAGCATAGCCATGTATCTCGCGTTAGAGGTTTCCCATCAAGCTCTAGTGATTGAAATGTATAGGTGGCTTCATTCAAATCACGAGTAGCTACCTCAGGTAAAACAGCCATGCCAACGCCATGGATCATTAACTGTTTACACGTCTCTATTTGGTCCACTTTTATTTTCTGATCTGTACTCCATTCACGATTGGCACTAAACCATTCATCTATCTTGGTATGAAGACTAAGGTCGCTTTGGAATTCGATGAGTGGTCTATCTTTTGAATTAGATAGATATTTCCGGCCGATCAAATACAATCGATCGGAAAAAAGCAACTGGTGATTCAGTGCTCCCGCTTTGTCACCACGCACAATTATGACATGGAAATCCGATTTAGATTGGACGATCTCTTCGCTCAATCCAGTGACCAATTCCACCTTCACATCAGGGTACTTCTCAATATATTTACCTAATAATGAAGGAATGGAATATTGACCAACAACGGATGACACTCCAAGAGATAGGCGTCCACCAATAGTCTCTGCGATTCTTGACAAATCGTCTCTTAACTTCTCTTCTCCTTCCAATGTTTTCTCGGCAAAGGCAATGACTTTTTCACCAGCTAGTGTGGGAATCATTCGCTTATAACTACGAATAAATAACTTTTGATCCCAAAGATGTTCAATTTGTTTCAATCGTAGACTAATAGCAGGCTGAGAAATATGTAATGTATTCGCTGCAGCTCGAATGGTTCCTTCTCTTCGAATTGTCGCAAGTAGCTTATAATCTTCTACCTTCATCGATGTCCCTCCTGTGTATAAGTAAAACTTATCAAGAATTGAAATATATATGTATTATCCTTATTATACTAAACGTTTTATACTTTAGGGGAAGAGACGAATAAGGGAGGTATGCGTATGTTTAAAGCAATTGATCATGTTCAACTTGCTGCACCGAAAGACTCTGAAGAAGAGGCTCGAGAATTTTTCATGAATGTGTTAGGATTTGAAGAATTGGATAAGCCTGAATCGTTGAAACAAAGAGGTGGGGCTTGGTTTAAATATGGAATCGTACAAATTCATGTAGGGATTGAAGATCCATTTTCACCGGCAAAAAAGGCTCATCCAGCCTTTGAGGTGGAGGATCTAGAGATTCTGAAGCACACCTTAAATAAATCCACGATTCCTTATATAGTGGATGTAGATTTGCCGGGTGCAAAACGCATATATGTCCATGATCCTTTTGGAAATAGACTGGAAATGCTTGAGTGGATAAACTAACAAGGGATAAGGTGACGTTAAACGATTGAACAGCTTGCCTTTGACCACGAATGTGAGGGGTTGATCATGATCGATTTTCATGACCCGAATAATCGGAAATCATATACTAATCGAGAAGTTGACGGTCGTTGGCTTGACACGTTGCAACGATTAGTGGGAAATAAATTTGTTAATGATGCTGTAGATATAGGTTGCGGCGGTGGAATTTATACTAAGGCATTGAAAAAAATAGGCATCGGTCATGTTACAGGGATCGATAACTCCGTGTCGATGCTTAGTGAAGCAAAAGAATTTTGCAAAGAAGAGGAGTCAGTGAATTTCCAGTTAGGGAGTGCTTATAAGACTGGATTAGCTGACAATCGATTTGATCTTGTGCTTCAACGGGCGTTGATTCATCATTTGGATGATTTAAACATGGCTTTTCTAGAAACTTATAGAATTTTGCGTAAAGATGGAATATTAATAGTGCAAGATCGAACACCGGATGACTGCTTCATAGAAGGAAGCCACACTCACTTGAGAGGCTATTTCTTTACTCTTTTTCCTCACCTAAAAGAAATAGAGTTAAAGAGAAGGTACTCAAGTGAAGCGATAAAACTTTCATTAGCTGCCGCGGTATTTAGTCATATTGAAGAAACAAAAGTATGGGAAACGAAAAATCATTATTTTTCAAAAAAAGCATTTTTGGCAGATTTGCGATCACGAAAAGGACGATCGATTCTTCATGAATTAACGAATAAAGAACTGGATCAATTGATATTATTTATGGACAAGGAAGTACCTGATAACATAGAAATTTATGATCAGGATCGTTGGACGATTTGGAAAGGGGTAAAAAGGTAGTAGTATTGGTCTAAGCATTGATCTGTCCAAGCACTCCGTCGGTCGCTGCCATGGCGATGATGACACAAGCCCACATTTGTTTATATGCAGTAAGATAGTCTTCACTAGTAAAGCGAATAGTCTTTGGGCCTATCAGTTCTACTCCGGGGATGGTGGTTGTCATGAACGCTTGGCTGGTCCGCTTGAATGTAATATCGAAAGTGGCGGGGAGCTCCGCTTTATAGACTACCACACGTTCAAGGTTATGAACGGCCTTTTTAGCTTTTTCTTTAATAAGAGCATGAGATCGTACAGGAGGCAATAAATCGGCAGCTATTCGGTCTATGCCACGCTTTACAATAGCTGTTTCCATGTCGGGGAGTGTTTTTTTCACTTCTTCTGAAACGGCATCATCTCCAGATAGCATGAGGATGGGGACATTGAAGTGGCCGGCGACACCTGCGTTCATTTCTGCTTCTCCTACAGGTCTTCCATTAATCTTGATTTCCCACACGCAAATTCCTGCTAAGGTATGGTTAATAACGGCCCTTTCAGATCCACCTTCTCGACCATGGTAACCAATGAAAAAGACCCCATCAAAACTTTCATCGAGTCCTTCCATCTGACACATCACTCGATTATTTCCAGTAATTAATCTTGCTCTTGGGTCTAAGTCTTCAATAAATATATTAGACATATTTCCGTGTCCATCTGCAACAAGAATATCTGTTGCACCAGCTTCACAAGCACCCTCTATGGCAGCATTTACATCTTCAGTCATGAATTTTCGAAAACGTTGGTACTCATCATTTTTTCTTAGTTGGTGGTTAGTAGCTACTCCAGTTGCTCCTTCAATATCTGCAGAAATAAAAATCTTCATCGTAGCAGAACTCCTTTGCCCATTTTTTTCATTTATATTATCATACCGGGATGGGACCACTTTTAGATTAATCTAACAAAACACACTGTCTATGCTAAGCGTTTAGGTTGAATAAATGATCGCTTCAATGAAATAAGCTTTGGGCTTAGCCCATTTAAGCTGATACCCTAAAAAACGTCCAGGTTTGGACGTTTTTTCTATGAGGAAGATGATTAGATTATCGTTTAACGTAAGCTATACCATCTGGATGGATCCCTACGTCAATACGTCTTTCTTCTTTAAGGGTACTCATTTTTATGACGGAAAGGTCATTGGTTTTGTTATTCGCAACATACGCATGTGAGCCATCTTGATTAAATACGATTCCGCCAGCCCAAACCCCTACGGGCAGTCGTTTTATTTCCCAAGGTCGAACGGTTCCATTGATTTGTTGCTCTGTTTCGATGACTGAGACATCACCGGATTGTCGGTTAGCAATAAGAGCGTATTTACCGTCTGGAGAAAAAACAAGCCGAACGGGCACGTTTCCAACACGTCGCTTATATAAAACTTCATACGATGTAGTATCTATGACAAAGAGAGTATCATCATCTTGGTTGGCGACATAAAGATGTTGTCCGTTTGGATGAACAGCTACGCCTTCAGGTCCGGGACCAACAGGGAAGTGGTTAGTAATTTTTTCAGTTTTTACATCCATGACTGTGATATTATTGCTACCGATATTAGGGATATAGACGGTCTGTCCATCAGGAGAAAAAGAGATCATATGAGAGTATTTTTGGTAAGTAGGAATGACTTTCTCAATCTCATCCGTTTCTGTGTTAATAATAAATACTTTCTCACTATATGTAGAGGCCAAATACAGTTTTTTTCCGTCTTTTGTTAAGCCTACACCGTGAGGGAAACTGAAATCAGGGTGTTCGATGCGCTTTACTATTTCAAACGTATCGTTATCGATGACATTCAACTTGTTTCCTAAAGAGCAAGCTACATAAGACTTTTTACCATCTTTAGTGACGACCACTTCATGAGGATTATGGTCTGTATCAATCGTTTTTTCCACTTTATTCGTTTCTAGATTCACGATGGAAATGGTATCTTCGTCTTTATTTAATATAATAAGATGTTCTGACATAAGTTGATTCCTCCTAGTTTGAAAATTCACTACAATTGTAACACATTATTTCGGGACTAGAAATAAAATGAAGAACCTAACCGAAGAGAAATTCCCTTTGGTTAGGTTCTATATCATAATACTTTTTACAGTTGAGGCTTTTTACGTTGTTTTGTAGCTTGTTCAAAAGCATAGGCATATTTTAATAAGGTGGATTCTGAGAACGCCGAGCCTGTAAACGTTATTCCTACAGGCTCTCCAGCGGACGTATAGCCTGCTGGTACAGTAACTGAAGGATAGCCTGCTTTTGCAGGAATAGAGGCACCAAAGTTATTCGGGAATACAAGGGCATCTAATTGATGCTCCTGTAATACAGCATCTATTCCTTCTTCCTTCGCTTTATACTGGTCAAAGGTCAAGGCATTTAAGTAAGCCGCGTCCGTTAAAGTACCACTTGTTTGTTCCGATTGTTCCAAGATGGATTGACCGTATTTCAACCTTTCGTCAGGGTTTCTTCGATTAAATTCAATAATTTCAGCCAACATTTTAGGAGCGGATATTGAATGATAGTCTTTCAAGTGAGCATTCAATGCGACTTTGAATTCATAAGTCATCACATCCATCGTCCAAGAAGCTTGCATGGATGGAATAGTCACCTCATCAACGATATGAGCCCCCATATCACGTAGTTGAGCGATGGCTTGTTCTACAATAGGAAGTTGTTCGTCGGTCATATACTTGAAAATGCCTTCTCGAACGATTCCCACCTTTGCACCTTCTAATCCATTCGTATCTAAATTGGAAGTGAAATCAGTATCTCTAAGTATGTTTGTATTGGTAATTGGATCAAGAGGGTCAAACGCAGTCAATGAATTCATCGTTAATGCAGCATCGACGACAGTTCGTGCCATAGGGCCAGCAGTATCTTGAGTCGTTGAAATAGGAACAATCCCTGAGCGGCTAATGAGACCGACTGTCGGCTTTACTCCCACGAGCGAATTTTGACTGGCGGGGCTTAAGATTGACCCCGAAGTTTCAGTTCCGATCGCAAGCATAGCAAAATTCGCTGCTACACTTGCACCGGAACCACTGCTAGATCCTCCGCAGTCAAATGAGGAGCCGTATGGGTTCATGACCTGTCCGCCCCTTGAACTATACCCACTTGGCATTTCATCAGACATGAAGTTTGCCCACTCAGTCATGTTCGTTTTTCCAAGAATTATGGCACCAGCTTCACGCAATTGTTTAACTACGAAGGAATCTTTTGTGGCATAAGAATCTTTCAATGCTATTGAACCTGCACTGGTGTGCATTTTATCTGCAGTTGCCAAATTATCTTTAACTAGAACGGGCACTCCATGTAAGGCACTGCGATAACCGGTTTCTTTTCTTTCCTGATCGAGCGCTTCTGCAGTCTGCAGAGCATCTGGATTGATTTCCAATATGGAATGCAGTCCATTGGGCCCTTTATCAAACGTGGCGATGCGGTGCATGTACAAAAGTACAAGATCTTTAGCGGATATTAGGCCTCGATCCATGTACTCTCTTGCTTGTTGCAACGTTAACTCTTCTAATTTCGTGTCATGGAATAATTGCAAACGTGGACTTAGCATAGTTTTCCTCATCCTCCCTAATCAGTAACTTCATCGTAGCTTAAATGAAGGGGTTTCTCAACGATATAGCTAAAAGGATCTAAATATGTAAGGTGCGCTGAACGGAAAAGGAGGTGGTCATTACAGAAAAAATGGGTCATCTCCTTGTAGGGGGAGACGACCGATTCAAATTATTTATTGTTTCTTTTTTGACGGTTGTTTTTTTTATTTTGTTTTTGATTGTTGTTCTGAGCATCATTTTCTTGAGCGAATTCTGTATTCAAGTTTTCTAAATCTAACTCGTTATTTTGACTGTTACGTTGCTGTTGATTGTATCGTTCGTTGCGTTTTTCATGATTATTCAAAATTTTCACCTCCGCTGAAGTATATTTGAATTCATCAGGCTACAAAAGAGTATATAAACACTCTAGTTTTAACCTGCATTTATATTATTAATAAAAAAATCAACATTATGTATTCCGATATAAAAATTGTGGAATAAAACGCTTTTGTTGATATGGATAACTTTTATTTTCAAGGTATTCTTTGGATATAAAACAATTGGAAGGTAAATGAAGTTGTTATTTCACTGAGGGTGTAGGAGGGAGGGATGCCTAAAAAAGACATATAAAAAAGGCCCTAATGAAAAGGCCTTTTAAATGTTATTACTTTTGAACGTTAGCAGCTTGAGGTCCGCGTTGTCCTTCTTCGATGTCGAAGTTTACTGTTTGACCTTCTTCAAGTGATTTGAAACCTTCGCCTTGGATAGCGGAGAAGTGAACAAATACGTCGTCTTGTCCTTCAACTTCGATGAAACCGAAACCTTTTTCTGCGTTAAACCATTTTACTGTACCTTGTGTCATGAAAAATTCCTCCATTGTGGGGTTTGCCCACGATTTATTACTAGTTGAGCTCTTCATTTAATCGTTCCAGAGAAAAATCACTCGCTAAAGTCTTTTATCTTTCAGTCATATCCGAACGTCAATAAGCTTTCTTTAGTATAGTACGATTTTCTTGAGAAAGATACCCCTTTTCCAAAAAAAATTATTAAAAAGATAGATGGTAAAGGTGGTAAGTGGTTTTTTTTCCCTTCATATCAAGCTTTAGAGATAGAAGGAAGGTCATTAAATTCTTTTTTTATACGATCAAAAATTTCTTTGACTGAGAGAATTTCAGTGATTTCCCCTACTCGAGAACCACTGAAAACCAATCCCTCTTCAGCGTCACCCCCTACAGATTTAAGTAAAGAATCTAAAATACAATAACGATGTGAACATTTTTTCAAGCATGAAACACAACGGTCAATCTTTAATTTTTGGTCGTTACTAATTTTATCAGTAAAACGATTGGGTACAGCTCGGCCATCTAGGCCTACAACAGATTTAATCAAAACTGTTTCTGTACTGCTTAGGTACTTTTCTTTAAATGAGAGAGGGGCATCGCATTCTTGACTTGCTACAAACCGGGTGCCCATCTGAACACCTGATGCACCAGCTTCTAATGCTTTACGAACATCTCTACCATCTATAATCCCCCCTGCAGCAATAACTGGAATATCCACAGCTTCGACTACTTCCGGAAGGATATCAAACAATGGTCGATCGGTTCCTAGGTGTCCACCAGCTTCCGTTCCTTCAACAACAACAGCTGATGCACCTAACCGTTGAGACATTTTTGCTAATTTCGCTGATGAAACGATGGAAATGACCGGGACATTGTACGATTTCCCCCAATTGTACATGTCCCTGGAGATTCCCGCTCCTGAAATAATAAAGTCTACCTTTTCTTCCATGGCAGCTTTCATGGTTTCAGCGAAATCTGTCATGGCATAAAGGACATTGACACCTATATAACCGAGTCCTTTTGTTTTTTCTTTTGCTTCACGAATATGGTATTTCAGTTCATCAATCGGAATGCCAGTACCGGAAATAATTCCGATTCCCCCTGCATTTGAGACGGCCGATGCTAAATTACTTAATGAAATGCGGACGCCCATTCCTCCTTGAATGATTGGCAACTTCGATTTCATGTGTGCAATCTTAAGTTCTGGTAACTTCAATTAACTCACCCTTTTTAAGTTTTCACGAATAGGAAGAAGCTGTTAAAACTTTCAATCAATTCGTTGAATTAAATCTATTTTACCAAGAAAAAAAACTAAGATCATCACCAGGTACTAATATTTGGTGACAATCTTGTGATTTTTTTATTCGTGTGTGACGCGTCTTTATTAGAGAGAGAACTCGACATACGATTAAAATAGGCAGAGTAACGCTAGTCAAAAATATTTTTCTTACCTAATTGACACTATATTCAAAGAGTGGTAAATTAATTTTATAGAAGTTGTTCGTTATTAAGAATAAGCTAAAGGGAATTTTACAGACTCATGCCTTTAAAGCTATTAATTTTTTTAGACACATATTTTTTTACCTTATTTGTTCTATATAACGTACAATATTTGATTTTATGTAAATTTGTGGGGGGTTATTGCATGAGTGCCATCGTTGGGATACTAAATACTAACAAAATACCCGTTCCAACGGTTCAGAGCAAAAATATGATGTTGTCATTGCATCACTATCCTTCTGATGTTGTTCATGCTTGGCATAAAGAGTCGATTTTTATGGGTTGCTTGAATCAATGGATCACCCCGGAACAGATTGGTGAACAGTTACCTTATTATGATTACGAAAAACAATATGTGATTACAGCGGATGCGATTATTGATAATCGTCCAGAACTGTTTAGCATGTTGCAGGTTAAGCGGATAGATCAACAAGAGATGACCGATGCCAGACTTATATTACTGGCTTATGAAAAATGGGGAGAAGAATCCGTTAAACATCTTATTGGTGATTTTGCCTTCATGATTTGGGACGAGCGTAAACAGAAACTATTCGGAGCAAGAGATTTTTCAGGGGCGCGTACACTGTATTACTTCAATGACTTCAACCGATTTGTTTTCTCAACAACGATTGCTCCTATGTTTACGTTGCCTTATATAAAGAAGGAATTAAATGAAGACTGGCTAGCCCAATTTATAGCCATTCCCAGTATGGTAGAAGCGGCGGATATGCAAGCGACCGTTTATAAAACTGTTGAACAAGTTCCACCATCACATACGATCACCGTTTTAGATGGAAAAGTGAAATTAACGAGATATATCACGATTGACGTTCGGGATAAATTGAAATTAAAGTCAAACGAAGAGTATGAAGAAGCATTCCGAGAAGTTTTTCAACGTGCTGTAGTTGATAGGACCAGAACATATGGGGAGGTAGGATCCCATTTGAGCGGGGGATTGGACTCTGGCACAGTGGTTAGTTTTGCTGCTAAAGAGCTATTAAAAGAAGGCAAGACATTGCACACATTTAGTTATGTTCCGGAAGAAGACTTTAAAGATTGGACACCGAGTTACTATCAGCCCGATGAAAGTCCTTTAATTAAAAAGACAATCGCGCACGTAGGTAATATTGATCCTGAATATATGAGGTTTGAAGGCAAAACTCCTTTGGCTGAAGTTGACGACATGTTGGGGATCATGGAAATGCCTTATAAATTTTTTGAGAACACGTTTTGGTTAAAAGGAATTAATGAAGAAGCAAATCGAAAAGGAATAAAAATGCTGTTAAATGGAGCAAGGGGCAATCATTCTATTTCTTGGGGATCACTAAATTTAACCTACAGTTACTATGAATCTTTAATGAAAAAATTAATGTGGGTTCAATTATTTCGAGAGTTAGATTCTTATTGCATAAATTTTCGGGCCGGAAAGTCCGATGTTGTTCCATTTATCGCCAAAAGAGTAATGAAGTCCTTTAGCTGGCAAACGAATAGTGATTATCACTTCCCCAAGTTTGTTAATACATCATTGGCGAGAAGAACTGATGTATTTGCCAAACTAAACGATTATGGGATTGATATTTCAGGTAATTTTTCAGGTAACTTATCACAATATAGAAAGAAGTATTTCAAAGATCTATCTGCTTGGAATAAGAGTGGAGTCGTTGGAACGAAAATGTCTTTACGATATTCATTGTGGGACCGTGATCCATCCAATGATTTAAGGGTGATTAAATTTTGCTTATCGTTACCTGAAGAACAATATGTCACTGAAGGTTTAGGGCGCTCCATTATAAGAAGAGCAACGATAAATATTCTGCCAGATCAAGTTAGACTTAACCAACGAAGTCGAGGTATTCAAGGTGCTGACGTCATCCATCGCATGAGTAAACAATGGAGAGGATTTAAAGATGAATTATGCAAGATGTCCAATGACGTGAGAATGGCTGATTTGTTAAACATTGATTTAGTGAAAACAGCCCTCTCTAAGATGGATGATCAACCTCGTCCAGATTTAATCTTTGAAGATGAATTTAAAATGTTAACACGTAGTTTGATTATTTATCGCTTTCTAGAAAAATCTGCTGAGAGGGGGTGAGAAAATGAAAAAAAAGTGGGAAACACCTGATTTAGAAATTTTAAATATTAGTATGACAATGAACGGTCCTGGAAATGCAAACGCTGATTGTTTTGATGTTGGAGATGGAAATGGACAAGGCCAAGAAACACATGAAGGTCGGTCAAATGCTAGTTGCTTAGGTAGCTGATATTTTTAAACCCTTATGCTTTTAGTGAGTGTAAGGGTTACTTTATTAGAAAGGAACATAGCCGATGATTGAAACGGTAAAGACAACAGTTTATAAAGCTTTCGGATTAAATCTATCCAGTGTGTATTCATTACCGGAGCTAGTTCAATGTAACACTGAAAATATAAATATAGACGTAAAAATACACAAATCTGAGCTAGATGAAGTGTGGCAAGAACAAGCACTTTCCACTCAAATGGCTGTTATTAAAGAACATTCAATCATGGTGATGATTCCAAATGTGGCCATTTTCTTAATTGAAAATGGTAAAGACATTCGGGTTTCTCCATTTACAGGAGCAAAGGAGGACCAAATTCGCCTCTATCTGCTTGGAACATGCATGGGAGCAATTCTTATGCAACGAAAGATTCTTCCATTACACGGAAGTGCAATCGTTATCGAGGGCAAAGTTTATGTATTAGTAGGAGAATCCGGTGCTGGAAAGTCAACACTTGCCTCCGCTTTTTTACAAAAAGGATTTAAATTGGTGAGCGATGACGTCATCCCTGTCATCTTTTCTGAAGATGGAATTCCTCTTGTTATCCCTGCTTACCCTCAACAGAAGCTTTGGCAAGAAAGTTTAGATTCTTTTGGAATAGATTCTAGTGACCTTAAACCTATTATTGATCGTGAGACTAAATATGCTGTACCGGTAAAATCTATGTTTTCAAATGAAATCCTACCTTTAGCTGGTGTATTTGAGTTGACGACAACGAAAGAAAACGAGATTCAGATCACAATAGTAGAGGGTCTTCAAAGATTTCCGACCTTATATCAACATACGTACCGTCAATTCTTTCTTGAACAGGCGGGATTAATGAAATGGCATTTCCAAACATCAGTAAAGTTACTTAACAAATTGAAAGTTTACCAACTAAAACGGCCAGTTAATCGCTTTACAGCGAATGAGTTAACCTCACTGATTCTATCAACGATTTCAAAGGGGGAGAAGACATGTTAAATCAAAGCGCGGTTGATTTAACCCACTATATCTCGCAGAAAGAAGGAAATATCGTCAGCGACATGGACGGGGAAAAGGTCATGCTTAGCGTTAATAATGGTAAGTATTATAACTTAGGTGTGATGGGCGGAGAAATATGGGATATGTTGCATCAGCCCATTTCTATTGAGCTAATTGTAGAGGAATTACTGAATCGATATGACGTTGACTATGAGCAATGTAAACACCAAGTTCTTACCTTCTTGGACAAGTTAAGAGATGAAAGTTTGATAGAAATCACACCGAATAAATGAAGACAAAGGATGATGGCCCATGCGAAAGATAGTCACTTTTTGGAGTATGCCACGGAAGATGAAAGGGATGGCTCTAGAAGCTTACTTGTATTTAGGATGGGCACGTGTGCTGAAGAAATTTCCATTCGCTAAAGTGGCTCCATCATTGGGGACTGCCATGGAAGAAACTTCGTTAGATATGAAGGAAGCGAATGTGAAGACGATTAAACAAATATCTTCAGCGATTCATTTAATGAGCTGCTACACGTTATGGGAAAGTCAGTGTCTTGTCAAAGCCATTGCTGCCATGAAGATGCTGGAAAAACGTCAGATCGAAAGCACACTTTATTTAGGCACAGGTAAAGATGAGAATGGGAAATTGATCGCTCATGCATGGTTAAGGAGTGGACCTTATTATGTATCAGGATCTGAAGGAATGGAAAAGTTCACGGTGATTGCTAGTTATGCAAAATCATTTCATCCAGAAAATCGTCAAGGAGAATCCTATGGATAAAATTCATTCTTTAAACATCAATCATTTATCGAAAGAAATGAAATTGATCATTGCCTTATTAAAAGAAACAGACAAAGAACTCATAAGTCAGTCTGAAAAATTGACTGAAGGAATCGATTGGAATCATTTTTTGGACTTATCTTTTCATCATCGTGTCTTTCCTATAATGAAGACAAAATTGAAATTTGTAGATACAGGGGCAAATGTTCCTTCATTTGTACTGGACGTCTTAGACAAGGAACATAAAAAGAATACATTTCAGATGCTGTTTTTGACGAGTGAAATGGAGAAAATCAGCAAAGTGTTTACAGCAAATCATCTTCGTTTACTGTTTCTAAAAGGACCCGTTGTGGCTCAGGCATTGTATGGGAATGTCTCTTTAAGGACATCTCATGACATAGATTTATTGGTGGATATTCACGATTATTCAAGGGCAAAGGATCAAATGATTCAAATGGGGTTTGCTGAAAAAGATTACATCAAGTCCGTGTTAAATGATTGGAAGTGGCGTCATCACCATTCAGTTTTTCACCACCAAAAGTCAGGAATTAAAGTAGAGATTCATTGGCGTCTTCATCCTGGACCTGGTTCAGAGCCTGATTTCAATGAATTGTGGAATAGAAGAAGTCAAAGTACATTAACAAAGCAGCCCATTTATCTTTTAGGCAATGAGGACTTATTTTACTTTCTAACAGCACATGGGGCACGGCATGGTTGGTCACGACTTCGTTGGCTCTATGATATTCATCAACTGACTAAACAAGAAGTCAATTGGAGCAAAACGAGAACATTACTAAAGAAATATCATAGTGCTCAAATAGGGGGACAAGCTCTCGTATTAAGTAAGGTAATTTTTGGTTCCAATATAACTGCTCATGAGCAAAGAAAGCTAATGAATAATCGCTCAATGAAGCTTGCTCGTCATGCCATTTATTACTTAGAGAACATGATCAACTTGCATGATGAGACGTTACCTCAAGACGTAGCTAAGTACCATAAACGTCACCTGTTTTCATTAATGTCCCTTCACCAGAAGACACTTTTTACGCTAAGTTTTTTGTATCCTTATCCTGAAGATGCAGAACTTTTACCACTACCAAAACAGTTACACCTATTATATTTCCCTTTTCGTCCTTTTCTGTGGGCTTGGAGGAAAACGAGAGCGTTACCCTAGGGAGGTTCACTATGACTCATATCTTTTATTTTCTTAAACAAATTCATGCTTATGCTGGAAAATCGCTTTATGTTAACTTATTCGCCATGGCGTGTATAAGTATGCTTGAAGGCATAGGGATCCTTTTACTGATTCCGATGATCACAATGACAGGAATCGTTCAGCTGGACGCAGGAGGTACTCCAGTTGCGGGATTGTTTGAATTTCTGCAAGAAATCCCGGCTTCCATTGGTTTACCGGTGGTGTTAGCGATTTATGTGGTCATCGTGATTGGTCAAAATTTGTTACAAAAGTTTATCGCAATCAAAAACGCAAAGATTCAGCATGGTTTTTTCCGTCATATGAGAGTGGAAACGTATTCGGCCATTCTACATGCCGATTGGAATTTTTTTATAAAAAATAGAAAGTCTGATCTGATTAACATTATGACCTCTGAAATAGCGAGAGCTAGTGCAGGAACGCATTCTTTCTTGCAATTTGTTTCGTCGTTGGTTTTTACATTGATTCAAATTGGGATAGCTTTTTGGCTGTCACCTAGCATTACGACGTTCGTGTTACTTTCCGGGCTCATTCTCATTTTCTTTTCTAGAAGCTTCCTTAAGCGATCACTGGCCCTTGGCGATCGGAATTTCACGTTAGGAAGATCCTACTTAGCGGGAATTACAGATCAAATCAATGGCATTAAAGATATTAAAAGCAATACGTTAGAGCAATCAAGGATGGAATGGTATCGGAAAGTGACTCAGAGTATGGAGAATGAGCAAATCGAGTACACGAAGATGAAAACGACGTCTCAGTTATATTATAAAATGGCCTCCGCTGTTTTAATTGCCACCTTTATATTTATTGCTGTTAATATATACAACGCGCAAGCTGGGCAACTCATGTTAATTATCATTATCTTTTCACGTCTCTGGCCGAAAGTAACGGGTATTCAAAGTTCTATGGAAATGATTGCGTCGACTATTCCTTCTTTTAAAGCTGTGAAGCAGATGCAAGGGGAGTGTTTAGATTCTAGAGAAATTCTTGCTGGGGGAGATGAATTGAAACGAGAGGCTCTCCAAGTTAGACAAGGAATTACTTGTGAGAATATCAGTTTCCGATACAATCGTGACACACCTACTTACGCCTTGAAAGATATCGACATCTTTATTCCTACAAATCAAATGACCGCGATTGTCGGGCGATCAGGAGCGGGGAAAAGCACACTCATTGATTTACTCATGGGGCTTAATCAACCGGAGCAAGGCAAGATTCTTATTGATGGAGCGCCTCTAACGAGGGGAAATCTCCTTTCTTTAAGGAAAGCGATCAGTTATGTTCCTCAAGATCCATTTCTTTTTAATGCGACCATTCGTGAGAACATGCAATTAATAGAGCCGAATGCGACAGAACAACAAATATGGGATGCTTTGGTGTTTTCTTCAGCAGCAGAGTTTGTCGGGAAACTTCCTGAAGGACTGGATACACTCATTGGTGACCGAGGCATTAGATTGTCAGGTGGAGAACGCCAACGACTCGTATTAGCGAGAGTCATCTTGAGAAACCCGTCCATCCTTGTTTTGGATGAAGCGACGAGCTCTTTAGACACCGAGAACGAGGAGAAGATTCAGCAAGCATTAGAGAGATTAAAAGGAAAAATGACGATCATTGTCATCGCCCACAGATTATCAACGATTCGCCATGCGGATCAGGTGATTGTATTGGAAGAAGGAGAAGTGATTCAAAGAGGAGAATTCGGACAGTTAGCAAAAGAGAAAACCAGTGTGTTCGGGAACTTGCTAAGAAACCAGATGAAAGCGACTTAATCAGCTTCTAAGAATTAATTCCTTTTATGTAGAGACACCGTCCAATAGGAACGGTGTTTTTTCTTTTGAATATTTAATTTTCAAATCCCTCAAAAATTTGTTGTCAAATTTCCATATTTATCATATAATTAATAGTACATTACATCACTAATGCACTATGCTTGTGAAGGGAGGGGTGGGCTTGTTTTTAAATACGGAAGGGTCAAAACCTATTTATATACAAATTGCTGAGTGGATTGAAACGGAAATTCTAAATGGAAATTTTGCCGTTGAAGAAAAAGTGAATTCTCAGTACCAGCTGGCTGAAATGTTTAACATTAATCCTGCTACGGCAGCTAAAGGGTTGAATATATTAGCTGATGAAGACATTTTGTTTAAAAAACGGGGGTTGGGGATGTTCGTATCACCTGAAGCGAAACAACAAATTGTGAAAAAACGAAAAGAACAAACGCTAAAAAGACTAGTACAAGAAGTAGTCCTCGAGGCGAGATACTTAGACGTAAGTGAACGAGAACTGATCCAGATGATTGAACAGGCAAACCAGAAAGGGGATGAAGAAGGAACATGAATATAATCGAAGTAAATAACCTTACGAAATCTTATGGTAAAACGAACGCCTTGAAACAGCTGTCTTTTTCAATAGAAGAAAATAAAATCACGGGGATCATTGGACGTAACGGAGCAGGGAAGACGACCATGTTAAATATTCTAGCGGGATTTATTAAGCCGACCTCTGGAGAAGTAAGTGTATTTTCAGAGAATCCATTTGATAATTTATTCGTATCCTCCCAGTCCATTCTAGTAGACGATACGATGATGTTACCCACAAGCTTATCGCTATCTGAATTATTGAAGGAAGCCTCGCGCTTTTATGAGCAATGGGATGAAACGTTAGCTCAACGATTATTTGACTATTTCTCTTTTGACCCTAATCAACATCACGATAAGCTATCGAAAGGGAAGAAAAGCACATTTAATACGATCCTAGGTTTAGCCTCGAGATGTCCGTTAACGATCTTTGACGAACCGACAATAGGGATGGATGAAGCGGTTCGAAAAGACTTTTACCGGGCGTTGTTGAAAGATTATTTGGCCCATCCGCGAACGATCTTGCTTTCTAGTCATCATTTAAATGAGATTGAAGATTTGTTAGAAGATGTATTGCTTATTAATGATGGTGCGACTTATTTACACATGCCAGTGTCAGAACTAAAGAGTTACGCGGTAGGGTTGAAAGGACCTGCTGATCTCGTAAAGAAATGGTCACGAGGACGAATCAACCTTTCTAGCAAAAATCTAGGACCTTCTCAATTATATGTAGTGTTGGAAAACGATTTTTCTGCAGAATCATTAGAAGAGATGAAGCGCAGCGGAATAGAGCTTTCTTCGGTTTCATCCAGTGACGTCTGTGTCTATTTAACAAGCACTTCTAAAGGAGGGATCGATGATGTCTTCAGCGACCGTGAAACTAGCTGATATAGTGAAAAAACAGTATTCATTTAAATTAAAGTCGTATATGGGTGTGTTCACCACGATGATTGTTCTTCATGGTTTAGCGATCCTGTTCTCGTTAAATGGAGTAGGCAGTATGGGAACGGGTATGGGAAGTTTAAGTGTGAACATCAATTATTATTCAGCGACGATCGTCGTGATGTTTACGATGATCTGGGGATTTATTTCAGCTATTTTAATTTCTACGAAAGCATACAGGTACGATGATTTTTCTTTCGTTACCAACCGCCTTAGCAGTCATTTAGCCAACGGCTTGTTTTTATTGACGATGAGTGTGGTCGGAGGGTTGACCGCCATCCTGTCCAGTTTTTTATTGAGAGTGATCGTTTATCTATATCATGGTTCAGGCTTTATTTTAGCTGACGGCATAGCCCAAGCTCCAATAGAATGGGTGATAGGGTTTATTGCCACAACATTTAATGTTTTATTTTTATGCGTGATTGGTTACTTCTTAGGCATGATAGGGCAATTTCATAAATCTCTTAAAGTTGTCCTACCAGTCGCAATTATAGGTCTGTTGTTTGTTAATGGCGGTGACGGAGGTGCCATTACTCAGGTGGTTCAGTTCTATTTTTTTGAATCGTCATTTCTGTTGTATAGTATGAAGATCCTTTTATCAATTTCCATTGTTTATGTTATTACAGTGATGAGCACCAAAAACATGGAGGTGATTCGCTAATGGGGTATATTTGGTTACCTATGATGATCATCTTGCTGTTGATTACCGCAGCCATCTTCTTCTTGAATAAAACATGGAAAAAAAGAGGGATCATTGTTGGCGTAAAAGGAACAAAACTAGTGTTAGCAGTTTATATAGGTGTATTAATCGTGTCCGTTCCCTTGGCTGTCTTTCTTTCGTCTCAAACAGAATCGTATGGGATTGAGAGGCTTACTTATAGTGAGCTAGAAAAGATCGAGGGCTCTCTTGAAGAGGCTTTAAGCAATGGTGAAGTGGAACAAATGTTATCAGAGCAGCGATCAGATAAATGGACGTTCAATTATGACAGGGAGGAGTTATTCATAAGTTTTCAGTCTGATTATATGTCGGTTGAAGTTTATGTTGAAAGAGATCCAGAATTGGATAATGAAATCGAAGCAATCTATTTTTACCCGAGAGTAGTAGTAGATGAAATGAATTTATCCAATGAAACAAATCCTATGGACATAGAGATTTCTGATGGACGTCTCAATATAAAAGAACCTTTAGAGACGGAATTAAGTTTTGCTGGATTTGAGAGAGAATTTCCTATTTCACAGTTTTACGGAGAGAGTTTTATGGGAAGAAGTTCGTCCTCTTCCATGAGTCAACCCATTATTTATTTACGTATTCCGGAAGAGTTAGAGTTGGAAACAGATTTCGATATTTATCTGACGGAAGTCAATCGGTAATAGTAAATGATGTAGCATAAGAAATTGGTGATTGATGCAAATTATTAGTAAGTATACTGAGCGAAATAAAATAAGTCTAAAAGATGACTTAACCTTCTTCTTTCATTGGTATGAGAAGAAGGTTATTTCACTTATTTGTCTAATTTTTCAGTCTATTAACAATAAATGGGATAAATAAGAAATAGTAAAAAATATCTCGTTAAAAGTGTGTTATATTAGAGAGAATTAGTTTGATGTAAGTGAACTCCTTAAAAGTAAGTACTTGCAGAATTAATTAAGTCTGTTCACGTAGGAGATGGAGTGTAAATGGAATATCTTCATAAAAGTAACCCTAGGATAGTGGAAGAGCTTTACCTAGTCGGAGAAGAATTACTTAGAAATAAAGAATGGATGGTTCGTTCAATCACTTCAGTGATGAATGAAAGTTCACAGGAGAATTCGCACCATGAATTAACGGATGATGAGTTGTTTCAGATTAGAACAGAATTTATAGATTTTGTTGCAAGTGTTTTCATGGACACTCCTAGGACGCACTCGATTGAAGAGTGGGCCAATAAGTTAGGTCTGTACGCCATTTCCCATGGGGGAAACCTTCCTGAGATTCTGCCAGTGGTGAAGCAATACCGGAAGATCATGTGGGAAGTAATTGAAGAGTGGGGAAACAAAAACGAGATGTTAAATGAGACGATCTTTAAAGCCTCATTAGTATTAAATAATGTTATTGATGATGCAACGACCGCCTTTTCAGCAGCGTTTATTGAACATCATGAAAAAAAGATCAAGGAAACAAATGATTTTATTAAAGAGATGTCTGCTCCAGTTGTTCCCATTTCCAAAGGCATTGCCGTGTTGCCGTTAATTGGACATTTGGATGAAGAACGGTCAATGATACTAATGGAAACGACAGTGAATGAAATTATTGATCACAAATTAGACCACATCTTTATAGATCTTTCAGGAGTTTCTGTCATAGATACTTACGTTGCGAGCAGGTTATCAGACTTAATGAAGACCTTGAAAATATTAGGGGTTACCCCAATTTTAAGTGGACTTCGTCCGGAAATGGCCCAAACCATCGTCTCTTTAGGAATTGATTTAACTTCGTTTAAAATCGTTAGTAGCCTAAAACAAGCATTAATTGACTTTGGAGTATGTAAAGAAATTTAATAAGAATCAATTGGGGAAAGTTCGTTGAAATAGTTGTCTCAAAAAACCTTTGTTTAGGATCTTTTATCTAAACAAAGGTTTTTTTACGGATTTAGACCATAGCCTTTTTAATTTTGTTAGGAATCATAATGATTCAAGTACGATTTCTACCGGTTTATCGCTTCTATCAATACATTCCTCCTCAATTTTTTACCCAATACTCATTGCAATCCTTGCTTCGCTCCATAAACCCATATTCAATTAAATAACGACGAATCGTGGCAAAATCAGGATGAACAGACTTGAGAATGACATTTACTTCTTTTTCAGAATAAATCTTGTTCCCTTCAAAGCGATTCATTAAGTGTTGTAACACAATAATCTTTCGTTTTTCTTTACTAGGGAACGAGTCAAGCGGACCATCAAGACCTTGTTTGAAATAGGTGGTTAATACCTTATCTTTTTCCTTCACTGTAGTAGCATAACGTTCATCAACCATTTTAGCCCCCTTATGAAACGGTACGAAGTCATTCGAACTCTTTTGTTTATCTGCTCTCAATAAGTTCATCATTGAGAGAAAAACTTTAGCCTG
Source organism: Salipaludibacillus keqinensis (assembly GCF_003226325.1). Lineage (GTDB taxonomy): Bacteria > Bacillota > Bacilli > Bacillales > Salisediminibacteriaceae > Salipaludibacillus > Salipaludibacillus keqinensis. The sequence goes on from NZ_PDOD01000001.1 coordinate 726,375, forward strand.
TTTTTCTTTTTCTTTGAATTTAAACCGATGACTTCTGATCGTTGAGGGGCTGCCCCCGTTAAATTCCTTTACGATTTCCTTGTCGTTTAGACCTTGTTTAAAGAAAACAAGTAGTTCCTTTTGATGTTCGGATAAGCCGGTGTACTTTTTGTCCATGCTTAAGAGGTATTCAAACATTGAATCATGCTGGTCGGTAATATGATGAACTATTGCCTTTTTCGCTTCGTAGAATCGACCTTCTTGTTGAAAAACCTCGCCGTTCTCAAATCGTTCATGACAGATTAAACATTCATACGCGGCTGTCTCTTCGTCATAAAAATAGCCGTCAGTTATTTGATCAATGGATGCTTTCCAAAATCGCTCTTCATTACTCATTTTATAAACAAACCTCCAATATGTTTATCAATATAAAAACATTATATATATTAGTTTATATAATAGCAATCTATTGTTTTGATATAAACTATTTAAAAGCGATGGATACAGACGGTTAACTTTGTAATCAAAGTTGGTGGTTTTCATAGTGCACCGTTTAGTAAGCAGAAGTAGATAAACGTCGATTTTTAAAACAATTTGTAACTTAATTGCTATAAAGAAGGAATAATATCGAAAAATGTCGAACTATTAGTTAATTCAAAAGAACTACAAGTAGTTTTTTCAACAGAGGTGAGCAAATCTATAATTAACTCCTAAGCAATGGCTAAATTGGGAGAAGAGCTAAAAATTCTATTGCCATCGTGATGGTGACAGAAGCGAGATTGTCAAACTGAAAGTGTGCCAAATTTCGTCGAAAATGGGGTTGGTGGAAGGAGAGAAAAGAGTGTAGAGTTGCAGCGATAGAAGGTTCGAATCACATGAGTACAAAAGAAACAAATAGTCTCTACATAACTCACTCCTATGAAAGCTTAGATAAATAAACTAGGGTCTATTAGCTAATCATAGAGTTTATAGGTGTGGGTCAAAATTGGCACAATTTATGAAAAGTTGTCTTGGGTTCCATCATGAATCATCACGAAATAAACCAATAGTATGAATTGGGATGATGCTTAGCAACCTAGAAATAAAGAGAGGGTGGAATACCATGAAAAATTTGACGATTGTTCTAAAGGTATCAGTGGCTCTAGCCTTACTGTTTGTAATGGTTGGCGTGATAATCCCGGAACAAATGGAGGCAGGACTTGAGTTAACGCAATCATTTATGTTTGAAACTTTTGGATGGTATTTTCAAATTCTTGTATCATTATTGCTTTTCTTCGCGATTTATCTCGCTTTAGGGAAGTATGGAAATATCAAATTAGGGACTCCGGACTCAAAACCAGAGTTTAGTCGACCGGTGTGGTTTGCTATGCTATTCTCAGCCGGAATTGGAATAGGCCTGTTTTTCTATGGTGTATCTGAGCCGGTAGCCCACTTTTCCGTACCTCCATCTGGACCGGGGGGCGTTGCAGAATCAGCTGTAGGTGGGGTAACTTACACCTGGCTCCATTGGGGTTTCCATGCTTGGGCGATTTATGCACTTGTGGCACTGGCACTAGCTTTGCAACAGTTCCGTTACAAATCGCCAGGACTCATAAGTACTACCCTTTCTCCTGTTTTTGGAGATCGGATGAGAGGGCCACTTGGCCATGTAGTGGATGTGATTGCCGTTTTTGCTACGGTATTTGGTGTAGCAGCTTCTCTTGGTCTTGGCTCTCAACAAATTAATTCGGGGTTGGTTTATTTATTTGATGTTCCTTACAGCTTTACTGTCCAGTTGATAATTATGGTCGTGATTACCATTATTTTCGTCACTTCAGCAACGACGGGTATACAACGGGGGATTAAATATTTAAGTTCAATTAACATTTCTATTTCAGCAATATTTTTGATCTTTATATTTATCACTGGGCCTACTTTGTTTTTACTTAACACGTTTACATCAAGTCTCGCTCATTACGTAGAAACATTTATTCCTATGGGGCTTCGTATGAGCCCAGTAGATCCAGATGAAGCAGGCTGGACACAAGGTTGGACAGTTTTCTACTGGGCGTGGTGGATATCGTGGACCCCATTTGTTGGGATGTTTATCGCCCGAGTATCAAAAGGACGAACGATTCGAGAATTTATTGCAGGGGTCATCCTTGCTCCAAGTCTTGTGACATTCTTATGGTTCGCCATATTAGGTGGCACGGGGATCCATTTAGAATTATATGAAGGGTTACTAGTATCAGGGGAATCACTTGAAACGGCTCTGTTCTTTGTTCTTCAAGAGTTGCCCTTTACTGCTCTTGTTTCAGCTTTAACGGTCATCATTATTACGATTTTCTTCGTAACAACGGCCGATTCTGCCACATTTGTGTTAGGTATGCAAACAACGGGGGGGAAACTAAATCCGCCCGTACAGATTAAAGTATTGTGGGGATTCATTTTTGTTGCAATTACGGCCGTTTTACTCCTGTCAGGGGGACTTCAGGCATTTCAAACGGCGATCGTAGTTAGCGCATTCCCTCTCTCATTTATCATTATCTTTATGTGCTTCGGTATCGTTAAAACCTTACAAGACGAAAATTAAAAGTTTGTTTTTCACAAAGTGAGACGTAAAAAAGCTATCTTTGATTCGGTTTTTATCCGAAGCAAAGGTAGCTTTTATTTATAGCTATCTTGGAAATAAAATGTTGAACGGGCATTCTTTTATTAGGTAGTGAGGAAGATAAAACATATGAATACCTATTATCTCTTCGTAAAATTCTTAGGCATGACCACTGCGACTACTTCTCCTGTGGCACAAATTTCTCCTTCTGCGAAAACTTCAGTATAAATCTTCCATTTCTTTGGGTGAATCGATTCAACGTGTCCAATGGCTTTTAAAGGGATTCCATGAGGGGTGGGCTTCTTAAAATCTACGTGTAAAGATGCTGTCACAAATCGTGGTGGATCTTCGCCATCCCCAAGTTCGTGTGCGTTGTCACGGTGGAGGGCAAGAGAGGCGGAACCTGTGCCGTGACAATCAATCAAAGACCCTAGTAGTCCGCCATAAACGAAACCTGGTAATGCTGTGTGTTCTGGTCGAGGTTGGTAGATGGTTATGGTGCGTTCGCCATCCCATCCTGTTCGAAGCTGAAGTCCGTCTTTGTTTAGTCTGCCACATCCATAACACCATGAAAAATCATCGGGGTAAAAATCTTGAACAGCATGAACGACTTTTTCTTTCATCGATTAGCACTCCTAGTCATTGGATTTTATAGGTGGGTTGAACGCCAAAAGGATTTAGTTACCATGATTAACCGCAGCCCAGCCTATGAGTTTTATCGCCGGTAAAACCTCCTAATATTCGACTATAACAATCGTAACGAATAATAACTGGAAATACAATACAAGTTAGAAACCTATGCGAATATTTTTCACACCACGCTAAACGAATAAACTCTTGGCTTATATCAGATAATAGTTTAACAAGCTTTAAGAAGGTGGGGGAGAAAGATGAGCGATAAAGATAAAATCACACTCCCGGCTCTAATGGAAGAATTTCAAGAATCCAATGATTTTCACTTGCAACCCGTCAAAATTGGTGGCCAGCCTTTTCAATTGTTTTATATGACGACTTTGGCAGATCAATCTGTCATTACAAAAGATATTCTGCCTTCTTTAAGACAGGTACTTACACCAGATTTAGAAGATATTCAACGGGAACTTCCGTTTATAAACACAGTGATAACCACTGATGGATCGGTCATTGAGGAGAATATTTTAAGAGGATATTTAGGACTAAACCATAGCGGTGCAGATGAGTGTTTGATGATACCAGCGAAGGAAGAGAAGATAAGAGATATAACAGTACCGGAAGTTGAATTTAGTGTTATTGGACCTAAACAAGCTTTTATTGAAGATATACAAACGAACATACAGTTAATACGAAGACGTCTTCCAGTAAAAGAGTTGAAAATGATTGAACTGGAGGTAGGGTCATTATCGAAGGCAAAAGTAGCCATTATTTATTTGAAAGACATTGCTAATGAAGAAAATGTAAATACGATGAAACAGAGGATTTCTGATATTGACTTTGATCACATAGATGACAGCTCCTACATTAATCAAATGATTGAGGATAATTCCATGTCTCCATTCCCACAGTTGATTGATACAGAACGTCCTGATCGTGTGGCAGCCTCTTTATCAGAGGGGAAAGTAGCCGTATTAGTGGACGGTTCTCCTACTGCAATCACTGGTCCTACAACATTTATTGAATTTTTTTCAGCCTTTGATGATTACTTTTCCAGTTGGCACATTTCTTCTGTTGTCAGAGTAATTAGATTATTAAGTGTTGCGTTTTCAATTTTTGCTACAGCCATTTATGTCGCTGTCCTCACTTATCACTCGCAGTTAATACCAAAAGATCTTCTGTCAACACTGATTCAATCACGGCAAGCTATTCCTTTTCCACCCATCATCGAGGCATTGTTCTTAGAATTAACGATCGAGTTGCTTCGTGAAGCAGGCGCTCGTCTTCCTACGAAAGTCGGTCAAACGATCGGGATCGTAGGGGGAATCGTGATCGGGACGGCGGCTGTGGAAGCAGGCTTAACAAGTAATGTATTGTTAATTATTGTCGCTCTTTCAGCCCTAGCATCATTTACGACACCAATATACAGAATAGGTAATACCATTCGTGTTCTTCGTTTTCCATTTTTAATCGTTGCACAATTGTGGGGGCTTATCGGTATTTTCATAGGTATAGGAGTATTACTTGTTCACTTAATAGGTTTAACTTCTCTTGGTAGACCTTATTTGGAACCTATCTTTCCTCCAAGAGTAGCGGACTTTAAAGATTCGATCATTCGACTACCCTTTAGTATGCAATCAACGAGACCAAGCCTTATGCGCACACCTCGTTCAAAACGATTTAAGAAGGAAGAAGCCGAGAAAAAAAAGGATATTGATGAATAGCTAGAAAAGGGGGATTTACAGATGACGAACCCAATACCCGAACGTAATCTTATATCCCCTTTTTTAGTATTATTCCTTATCAATGCGATGCAAGTAGGCGTCGGGGTGTTAGGATTTCCTCGTTATGTTGCTATCGATGTTGATTATGATGGATGGATTGCTGTTATTCTTGGTGGATTCTTAACTTCAGTAGCTATTTGGCTTATTTTTATCATTTTAAGGCGTGGAAACGGAGATATTATTGAAGTACATAAGAAAGTTTATGGAAAATGGTTAGGTGGATTTTTATCTTTTCTGATCTTACTTTACCTTCTATCCCTTTCTCTCGTTGTGTTACGTACCTATATAGAAGTGGTTCAAATATGGGTTTTTGCTCAATTGGAAACATGGGCACTTTCTTTAGTGTTTTGTGCATTGGCGTATTACACGATTGTCAAAGGGTTTCGGGTAGTAACGGGTATTTGTTTCATTAGTGTGATTTTATCATTCCTTACGTACGTAAGTTTATTTGGACCTTTGGAATTCATGGAAATGAGAAACCTTTTACCTATTGTCGACCACACCCCTATAGAATTTTTAAAGGCAACTAAAACAATGGTTCTCAGTTATTTAGGTGTGAAAATGCTTTTGATTTATTATCCATTTATTAAACAACCAGAAAAAGCTTTGAAATGGGCCGTCGGTGGAAACGTCTTAACGATGATCATGTATTTAAGTGTTTCTTTAGTAGCCTTTATTTATTTCAGCCCTGATCAATTGCAACGAACAATTTGGCCGTTACTTAGCATGTGGCAGATTATTGAGATGCCCTTTTTAGAAAGGTTTGAATTTATCGCCATTCCTGTTTGGAGTATCGTCGTTTTACCTAATATCTGTTTAGGTTTATGGTCTACAAGTCGGGGCTTTCGATTATTGTTCTCTTTCAATCAGCATCAAACGTTAATTGTCTTACTGATCATTGTATTTTGCTTGAGCAGTATGCTTCAAACGCGCGCCTCTATAGATTTGTTGAACACGGTTGTTTCAGAGACGGGATTTTATTTAACATACGTTTACCTTCCCATCCTTTGGTTGATCCAAACGATCCGGTTGAAAGGACGTTCCACATGAAAAAATTAATGATCATCTTCTTACTCCTAACTACCGCATGCGTACCTACGAAAATCGTTGACGAACTCATGCTTATCCACGCGACTGGATTTGATTACATAGACGAGAAGAATATGAGGGCCACGATCAGTGTTCCCGTTTATCATCAGGGCTCGGGACACAGTGCAGGAGAACAGTCCGTTACAAGTGAAACGATCACAGGCGTTGGACACACGGCCAAGGATATTAGAAGCGAAATGGATAGTAAATCACCCCGTTTAATTGAGAACAGTAAATTAGCTGTGGTGTTATTTGATCACGAGACCGCAAATAATGGAATCATAGACACCGTTGACACGTTTTACCGGGATCCAACGGTAGGTCAACGTGTATATTTAACGGTTTATGAAGGACAAACGAGAGAACTCTTGGAGCAAAATTTGTCCCTCCAACCAGAGATCTCCCGTTATTTAACCGAACTGATCGAACAAAATATTAAGAATCATGAGCTTCCAAAAAGCAATATGCATGTTTTTTTATACCGCTATTTTCAAAAAGGAATGGACCCTTTCCTTCCTTACTTAAAAAAGTCAGACGGTCAAGTGCAAGTAGATGGTCTAGCCATATTTAAAAAAGATAAAATGTGTACCATTTTATCTCGGGAAGATTCGTTTATATTTAAGATGTTAGTTGAAAGCTTCCAGGAAGGGACGTTTGAAATTTCTCTTAAAGACGAAGAGTATGCAACGATCATGAACTTAAGTACTCGTGCGAAATATTCATTGCAAAAAGATTCTGACTCTCCGAAGATTACGATCAACCTCTTTACCAAAGGCTATGTTAATGAATATTCAGGGGAGACGTTGGATCAAAAGAAACTCGATGCGATAAATGAAATTCTGGAAGAGGAATTAACTAAAAAAATATCAACGATGATCGAAACCTTCCAAGAATTAAACGTAGATCCAATTGGTCTAGGATTTCAGGTGAAAACGAGGACGAGAGGCTGGGATGAAAAAGAGTGGACAAGGCAATATCCTGACGTTCCTGTCGATGTTAACGTTACAACTAAAATCACTCACGGAGGAGTAAGTGAATAGCAGAGTTAGAGGTGGACCGTAGAAGCGGTCCTTCTAATTATAAGATAAACTAAAGGAAAGCACCCTGGTTCGGGTGCTTTTGTTTAAATTGTCAAAGTAAATAGGATAACCCAATGATAACCACAGAGATATAAAAGAGTATTTCCAACCATAGTTTACTTCCGCTGTTGATTAATTGTATAGCTTTGTATCCACATCGTGCGATAATGATCAGCCAAGCAATCATAAGAATTATTGCAGGAATTTCCAAGATGAACGCCTCCTTTCTATTGAATGAATGGTTCTTTACATGTTTATGAAGAAGGGGGACGAACTATTATCGTTTTTGTGCTACGTAATGGAATTCAATTTGTTAGATGGAATACTATTCTTCAAAGAAAGACAAGATGGATTCGATTTAGTGATTAATTGGATATTAAACAATTACATAGAATACGGTCTTAGCATGTAATGAGTATAGATTTATTACATTAAAATTTCGGCGAGTGCTTTCTTGACCCGATATTAACAACATAGCAAATGTTAAAGATGCTCCTAGAATAGGTATAACTATGGTAAAAGGAGAAATAAGTGGAGAAAACCGATGTTAGTTTATTCGATCAACAGGTTCTAAAAGGTTAATTCTTATAACATTAGTTAGAAGTTATTAAGCTTAAATCACTAAAAACCAGCACGGAAAGTCCGCACTGGTTAGTAAACGTATGTTTAATTCATCAAGGAACGAAGGGATGTTATTATCAAATTCTAGACTATGATATTCCCTATTTATGATCTTCAGATCAGTCACTTCTAAATAAGATATTTAATTAAATTATTCATAAATGGACAGTAGATAGCACATCATTTTTTAGAGTTTAAAGCTATTCATTCTTAACTGTAGTAGTAGATTCTCTGACGATTAAGTTGGAGTCGATAAGAATCTCTTGGATCGGGTCGTTTGGATGATCCATTCTCCAGAACAGCTGCTCTATCGCTTTTTTTCCATACAATTGCAAGTCTACGTTCATTGTCGTTGTCTTTGGGTTGGATATCCGTGATAACTGGCCGTTATCAAAACTGCACACAGAAACATCAGCTGGTACATTAATTCCTTTTGATTGTAGATTCGTTAAAAGAAAAAAACCTAGACCGTCATTCGTGCAAAACCATGCTGTGGGTAGGGCATCGAGTTTATCAATCGATTGTCCAACCCCTTCACCAGATTCTTTTACCTCAGTGATAACAAACTTATTGTTCAATTTTACGTTATTATCCTTTAACGCTAATAAAAAACCCTCATATCGTTCTTGGTAACTTGGAGAACGATTAACATCCCCTAGAAATCCAATCTGTTTATGTCCTAGATTGATCAAGTGATGTACGGCTTTAAAAGCCGCAAACCGATTATTTATCAAGATGGCATCCGCTGGATTAAGTGGATGGTGATGGTCGATTAACACGGTAGGAATACCAGTATCAATGATACGGTTGATATAATCGGTGCTGATGTGTGACAGGATGATGATGCCTGACACGGACCGGTCTTGAACAAACGAAGGCAATGACAAATGATCCCTAGTATGATCATCAATAGATTGAATCAGTAAATTCATGCCTCTTTGGTTTACCTCTTTTTCTATCGTTAAATAAATATCCCCAAAGAAATTTAGTGAAAAAGCAAGGTCTGAAGCGATAAGGGCAATATTTCCTGAGTGATTAGCCTGATTTTGTTTTTTTGCAATCGAATACTGATATCCTAATTCTTCTGCTTTGGTTTTAATCAGTTGTCTTGTTTCTTCACTGACACCTGGTTTTCCGGAAAGCGCCTGAGACACGGAATTTTTAGAAATATTTAATTCTCGAGCAATATCTTGCATCGTAATTTTTTTAGCCATGACTTTCACACCTTTTATAGCTAGATTCTCAAAGAGTTGCTTGAGTTCTGTACGGTTATTATTTTTTGTAACGTTACATTTATAATATAGTATATTCCTTCCAAAAAGTAAATCAATTTAGATTAAACATTGGCAAATAAAGATTTCAAAACATATTGACTAACTAAAAAAATGACGTTACCATTACAAGTAAAGTTACTTATAGGTATATTGTCATTTAATATCATGTAAAAATAAATTTTGTAATGATTGATAATAAGGCTTATATAAAGTTGTGCTTTACGATACGCATAGAGGGAGGGATAGTCAATGGGAACCCCTAAATGGTGGCAGACGGCGTTGTTTTACGAAATATATATGCCGAGCTTCTGTGACGGAAACAACGATGGAATTGGTGATTTCAACGGCATTCGGTCGAAACTAAGCTATTTGCAGGAGCTAGGAGTAAAAGCAATTTGGCTGACTCCTTTTTATGTGTCACCGAAAATTGATAACGGTTACGACGTTGCGGATTACGAGAACATTGATCCAATTTACGGATCAATGGGAGATTTCGATCGTTTTATAGAAGATGCCCACCACATGGGAATAAAAGTAATCGTCGATCTTGTTTTGAATCATACATCGACGGAACACGCATGGTTTAAGGAAGCTGCTTCTGACGTCACGAGTGACAAAAGAGACTGGTATATATGGAAAGACCCTGTAGATGACGGGCCGCCGAATAACTGGCAGTCATTTTTCGGTGGAACAGCTTGGGAGCTTGATGAGAACTCAGGTCAATATTATTACCATGCGTTTGCGAAAGAACAGGCAGACTTGAACTGGGCCAATCCTAAAGTGAAAAGGGCAATGTTTGACGTCATGGAATTTTGGCTCAAGAAGGGTGTAGACGGATTTCGCTTAGACGTGATTAATTTTCTCACTGTGCAGTCTGCATTTCCGGATAATCCTTATGACGACGCGAAAGAAGAGCAACTCCATCAATATGATAAAGATCAAAAAGGGATTTTTCAGATTATCAAAGAAATTTCTACATTTGTTCATCAATATGAGGGGAAGTTTTTACTCGGTGAAGTAGGATCAGAGGATTTGAATGTACTGAAAAAATACATTGGACCTGAAAAATTAGATGCTATATTTAACTTTAATTTAGGAAGTTTGGAAACGTTTGATGTAGATAAAATATTCTCACAAATGCAGGCAATGGAAGAAGGGTACGTCATCAAGGACTTGCCGACTTTGTTTTTCAGTAGTCATGATATGTCCCGGCACAACAGCCGGTTTAGTGCGGGAGAAACAAAAGAAGACCGTCAAAAAAGAACGAGAGTGGCTGCTTCACTTATCCTGACAGCAAAAGGAATTCCATTCATATATTACGGGGACGAAATTGGAATGCCTGATTTCGAGGCTGACCATTTAACCGATTTGAACGATGTTCAAGGATTAACAGCCTATGAAATGGCCCTTGAAGCAGGTAAAACAGAGGAAGAAGCAATGAAGTACGCAAACGACAAAGGGCGGGATAAATCTCGTTCGCCAATGCAGTGGGATGATTCCCTAAATGGTGGTTTCTCAAAGAAAGATCCTTGGTTACCGTTGTCTTCTCGCGATTGTCAACCGAATGTTGCGGCTGAAATGCAGGATGAAAAGTCACTGCTCTCTTTTTACAAAATACTTATAAATTTAAGAGATCAACACCTGGCGTTAAGAACTGGAACATACAAAACGTTAAAAAAATCAGGAAGTCTTCTTGTTTATGAACGAGAATGCAGCACGGAAACAGTGTTAGTTGTATTAAACTTCAGTCGGCGAAGCAACTCTTTTCCAACTATTGATATGAAGGGGTACCGTCCTGTGTTTTCCAGCTGTCGGCCAATAAGGGAGATATTGAACCTTGAAACCGTGTTACCTTATGAAGTGCTAATTTATTCAGAGAGGATGGATGAAGACAATGATCAAACTGACTAAAGGGGAAGTGAAAACGTGTTCAGTACTCGTGGAGGAATTCAAGAAAAATCCTGAGAACCCTGAAAAAATCACGTTTTCCGGTGTCGGAAATAAAGACGTCTATAACATTACTGCTCCCTTTGAAGATGAAGGAGAGCAAGTAATAGCAGGTAGAGTGGAAGACCGAGATAGTGAACATTCTGAAGTGCATTTCTTTGTTGAAGTGAACGGGGAATGGAAGCCACGTCAAGGGGCACCAGTCTTTTCTCTGCAAGATCCTTTTGTAACAAAGGTTGCAGGTGAACGAATCTTAGGAGGAGTAGAGATTTTTCCTCATCCAACGATAAAAGACGGACTTGGTTGGAGAACGGTTTTTTATAAAGGTGATCGACTTGCTACTTTAACTCCGTTTTTTAAAGGTCCCGATGGCATGAAAGATGTGCGTATTGTTGAGCTTCCTAACGGAGAAATTGGTATCTTCACTCGCCCGCAAGGAGAAAAAGGTGGCAGAGGAGAGATAGGTTTTGCAAAAGTCGCTTCGTTAAGTGAGTTAACTGTCGAAGTCATAAATGACGCCCCTTTACTCGAAGGACAGTTTATTAAAGAGGAGTGGGGCGGAGCAAATGAAATTCATGTGCTGAGTAATGGATTGCTGGGTGTGCTCGGACATATCGCCTGCTTTGATGAGGCAGGAGACCGTCATTATTATCCTATGGTGTTTGCGGTTAACCCGGAGAACCACCAATTCTCAGACTTACAAATTATCGCGACCCGCGCGGATTTTCTTCCTGGAGAATCGAAGCGACCGGACTTAGCTAGTGTGGTATTTAGCGGAGGACTCGTAAGAAAAAGCAATGGAAAGGCAGAATTATATTCAGGCATAAGTGACGCGGAAGCGCAAAACATCGTCATTGAAGATCCGTTTAGTCAATATGAACAGTGAGGAGTTTGATTAATGAAGACATACCGATATGAGGAAAACCCAATTATTACACCTGAAGATGTGGTGCCGCATAGAGAAGATTTTGAAGTTATAGGTGCGTTTAATGCCGGAGTAGCTGAATACAATGGAGAAATTCTCATGCTGCTTAGAGTGGCGGAACGTCCAATTAGCGACGATCCCTCGATTGTCAAAGCACCTATTTTTAATGCAAAAACAAACAAGCTGGAAATCATTCGTTTATCTGCAGATGATGAGAGATATGACTTTACAGATCCCCGGACAATCCGTTATGCCGGAGAACCGGACAGCTTTGCTTATTTAACTTCTCTTTCCTATTTGAGGTTAGCTCGCAGTAAAGATGGCCGGCATTTCCATATTGAGCCTGATCCGTTTATTTATCCATCTCGGGATCTTGAAACCTACGGCATTGAGGACCCACGGATCACTCAAATTGGTGACACGTACTACATCTATTACAGTGCCGCATCCTCTGTAGGAGTAGGGGAGTCACTTGTCTCAACAAAAAATTGGCAAAATGTTACCTATCATGGAATGATTTTTGCCCCTGAGAATAAAGATGTTCTAATTTTCCCGGAAAAAATCAACGGGAAATACTATGCCCTTCACCGACCAGTTCCTAAAAGTGTTGGATCTCCGGAAATATGGCTGGCGGAATCAGATAACTTGCTGTATTGGGGCAATCATAAACATTTAATCGGTTTAAGACCTGGGAAATGGGATGACGGGCGGATTGGCGGTGGAGCTGTACCAATTAAAACCGATAAAGGTTGGTTGGAATTATATCATGGCGCTTCAACAGATCATCGCTATTGCATGGGTGCGGTCCTAGTCGATTTAGAAGATCCTTCCAAAGTGATAGCTCGTTCAGAATTCCCATTATTAGAGCCAGAAGCGGACTATGAAGTGAACGGATTTTTCGGTAATGTTGTATTTTCTTGTGGGGCGATTGTAGAGGGCGATGTGGTCAAGATGTATTATGGTGTTGCCGATACATCCATGGCCTGCGTGGAGTTAAGTTTACAAGGGATTCTCGATTCTCTTTTTACAATGAAAACAATATAAGCAAAGGCTGTCGGTCGACTGGTTCTTACCGACAGCTTTTTAAATAGTTAACAAATCACGTTACTTTATGATTACAAGAAGAAGAAAATGTTACAAATTACATTTTATGGAGTGAGAACTTTCTTACCAAATAGGTAATAATGCATAATCAAAAAATGTACTGGGAGCATAACAAATATAAATGCAATGAGTGTAGGGATTGAGATCAGTGTGATCATTGTTAAAGGAAACAATAAGAACAATCCTTGCCAAAAGTTATGTTTAAGCATATACAAGCAAGTTTGAAAGGTTTCTTTCAATGACCCTGATGACGTTTGAACCAAGGCGGTAAAAACATACTGCGAAACGAGGATCAAGGCGATAAAGCAATAAAAACACAGCATCCCGTAAGCTTTTCCTAAGAACCCCGGCTGTTGAAAAAAATAAATGAAGTTTGCGAGCAAAATTAATGAAGGTAGTGTGATGATTATCGCTAAAAGAAAACCTTGTTTTAAGTATTGTTTAACCCCAGAAAAGAAATGGATCAAACGACTGTCCTCCCGGTTTATGATTTGAAAAACATAATGAGAGTAACCGGCAGTAGCAGGTCCGATCGTGACGATCGGTAAAGAGAGAATCAGCCATAAGACACCGGCTATTAAGATTTTAAACAGGTGATAGAAATATTGTTTAAATGAACGAGCTAAAATACGCATGGGTATAGGTCTCCTTTCGATTGGCTCGATTCTATCGTACCATTGTAACGCAATTAAAAATACAGTAACGTTACAGATTATAAAAATAATTTAAAATTAGGTTGACTAATTGTTAATTGTTTATTAAACTGAACGTAACGTTACAGAGAGTTACAAATCTAGAGAAGTTATCTTCTTTTAATACAAAAGAAGAAGTTAATATACTTCAAGCATTTGAAAGCGGTTACTGACTTTGTGGAACTTATCTTTAAAAAGTTTTTAAAAAGTCATGAAGCGGTTTGACAGTGCATGATTGGCACTCTCGAATTCATAGGACTGTAAGTCATTCTTTTCATTATAAACAAGGGGGTACTGCAATGAAAGCAGGAAAATTAGTAAGTTCGCTAGGTATGGTTTCATTACTTGCTGTTATGGTCGCATGTAACGATGAATCTTCAGGAAATAACGCTGAGAACAACAACGGTGGAAACAACAATGGTGGAAATAATGATGAGGGAAGCGCCGAGAAAGCAAATATTGATTTTGCAGCTTGGGGCGGACCGGAAGAAATCAATGAACTTCAAGAATTAGTTGATGGAGTTAATGAAAAATCAGATGAATATGAGATCAACTTAATTACGATTGCGGATGACTATCCAACAGCACTTCAAACACGAGTGGCTGGAAACAATGCGCCAGATATTTTTTATCTCTCGCAAGAGTGGGTATCCACATATGCAAATTCGGATGTATTACTAGATTTAACAGAGTATGTAGAGAATGATGAAGATTTGGAATTGGAACACTACTACGAAGATACGATCCGAGTTTCTTCATATGATGACAAATTATATGGATTACCTTGGATTTCAAATCCAGTCATTTTGTATTATAACGTTGATATATTTGACGAAGCGGGAATTGACTATCCGGATGAAAGCTGGGATTGGGATCAATTCCGCGATGTTGCCAAAGAGCTTACGAAAGATTTAAATGACGATGGACGTACAGACCAATGGGGCTTTACGACTCACGGATGGCCTCCGACACACCAGTGGATCTGGTCAATGGGCGGAGATGTAGTATCGCAAGATGGAGAAGTTCTCGTTGATTCACCAGAATCTATTGAAGGCCTTGAAATTCTAAATAGTATTTTGAATGAAGATGAAAGTATTCCTGCTTCCAATACAATTGAACAACAAGGTCTTGCGGAAATGTTTAAGGCTGGCCGAATTGGGATGTTCATGGGCGGAGCAGCTGATGATTTAGACCGCGTTGAAGGAATGAATGTAGAAGCAACCGTTGTTCCTAAAGGAGAAGAAAGAGTTACGTTTAACTGGTTAGCATCGATGGTAGCTAGCGCGGACACAGAAGATCCAGATGTAACTTACCAAGCTCTAAAGGACATGACTGAAGCGATTCATACTTGGAAAATCGTACCTCCAGACAGCCGACTTGCGGATACGGTATTAGACATTGAGCCAAGAAAGACAGAATCAGCAGCTCAAGCTATGACAGAATCGATGGAATTTGCCCGAGGATTCTCAGGACATCCTCAACAACAGCAAATTGATACAATTGTATGGGATCATTTAACAAGTCCATTAATCGAAGGTACTGGCTCTCCTCAAGAGTTAGCTGAAGATACAGCAGAACAACTAAGAAATTTATTAGAGCAAGAATAATGGATGGTAGAAGGATCAAAGTCCATGACTTTGATCCTTTTGATTATCTTGTTAAGGCAGAGTTGACAAGGAGTGTACGCCATGAGTGACAGAAAAAAAGTCCTTAAGAAGAATTTAGAGGGGTATCTCTTTATCTCTCCTTGGATTTTAGGCATGTTGTTATTTACAGTAGGACCGGTATTTGCGTCTTTTTACATTAGTTTCACAGATTGGAATACCTTCCAATCGCCGAACTTTGTAGGATTCGATAATTTTGTTGAGTTAAGTCAAGACTCTAAGTTTTGGCAATCGTTAAAAGTGACCTTTACTTATGCATTATTTAGTGTACCCCTGAATTTGGTCGGCGGGTTACTTGCTGCAATGCTTTTAAATCAAAAAGTTCGCGGAATGAAGATATTTAGAACGATTTTTTACTTACCGGCGGTCGTCTCAGGGGTTGCTACAGCCTTGCTATGGAGATGGATTTTTAATACAGATGTTGGTTTAATTAACAGCACGTTGGCTAAAATCGGAATTGATGGTCCGAACTGGTTGGGAGACCCTAATTTCGTTTTACCGTCTTATATTATTATGAGTCTTTGGGGATTTGGAAATGCGATGCTGATCTTTTTAGCGGCGCTTCAAGATTTACCGAAACAACTTTACGAATCAGCAGATATTGATGGTGCGAGTATTCTGAGGAAGTTCTGGCACATCACACTGCCACAATTGTCCCCGATTGTTCTCTTTAACTTAATTATGGGGATCATCGCTGCGATGAAAATATTCACCGAAGCCTACATTATCGGTGGTGCAGGGGACGCTGGTTTATTCTATATGCTTTATTTATGGCAAAATGCTTTCCAATTTATGAGAATGGGATATGCTTCGGCCATGGCATGGGTGTTCTTTATAATTATTCTTGCCATAACGTTACTTATTATCAAATCTTCACCTCTTTGGGTGTATTACGAAGGGAAGAAGAAATAAATGGCACAAAAACAAGCAACCTCTCAAAATAAAGCAGGATCAAGGAAAGCGCTCAAGACTTTTTTGAACAAAGTCTTCGTCTACATGGCTCTTTTTGCCGGAGGATTTATCTTTTTAGTTCCTTTCTTTTGGATGGTGTCCACGTCTTTGAAAGATTCAGCGGTTATTTTTCAATTTCCACCACAGTGGATTCCGGACCCAATTGTGTGGGGGAACTACGTGGAAGCGATGACCTTTGCACCCTTCCACTTGTTCTTTGCTAACTCGTTAATTATAGCTAGTTTATCGATGATTGGCGAAGTTTTTACCGGAGCGCTTGTCGCTTATGGCTTCGCAAAACTTGAGTTTAAAGGAAAGAATGTGTTATTTATTATTGTCCTTGCGACTATGATGCTTCCTGGGGAAGTCACGATGATTCCGGTATTTATTATGTTCAGTTCGATTGGGTGGATAGATACATTTCTTCCACTAATCGTACCATCTTATTTCGGGGGCAGCGCATTCTTCATCTTCATGCTGCGACAATTCTTCTTAGGAATTCCGAATGAGCTGGAAGACGCTGCACGGATTGACGGTTGTAATACATTTCAGATTTTCTATAAGATTGCGTTACCATTATCGAAGCCTGCTCTGGCTGTTGTTGCGATCTTCTCTTTCCATGGAAAGTGGAATGACTTCTTAGGACCATTAATTTACTTGAACTCAATGGAAAAATATACTGTTCAGTTAGGGTTGGCGATGTTCCAAGGGATGTTCCAAACAGAGTGGTCATTATTGATGGCAGCTTCGATTGTCGCATTGCTTCCTGTCCTACTTATCTTCTTCATGTTCCAGAAATACTTTATTGAAGGAATTAAGCTGTCAGGGATTAAAGGTTAAAAGGTAAGTATTCACATTTGCAAGTATGTTCTTTGAAACATAGTAGTTCGATGTAATGACAGATCCCTTCAAATCACAAAAGTTGATTTGAAGGGATCTTTTTAATATGATAGATTCTTTTATATTTCCTTACAGACTTTATTTGATATAAATAGGAAACTAAATACCATATCATTCGTATACAAAGGTACAGCATATTAAGACACGATGGATCCTACATGGTAATCAATAAAAGGTAGTCAAACGGAGGAACAAAAAAAGAAAGGATGATTTTAGGATGAAAGCATTATATATTGGGTTAGGAATCTTAGCTTCAATAGGTTTCGCTGCTCTCATTATGCAAGATCCTGAGATTTTACTTGTTTTTGCAGGGCTAGTGGCAGTCATCAGTTTGATCCTTGCCGGTATTTTCTCTGGAGCATTGAACAGCGGTGACCGAAATAGAGCAAACTTCCATACTGAATCTAAGAAACAGAGGAACCAACGATGGGGTACAGCTACTTTTTTTACTTTTGTAGGAATACCTAATGCTCTCGCTGCGTTTTTGGCGTATGTATTTCTGATCTGATATTTGTTCGTGGAGAAAAGCAGTTCATTATCGACTGGGTCTACCGGAGTAGCATAACCCATTGGACTAGGGAGAAAAGGTGAGAAATCAAGAGGAAATAAAAGATATATATACAAGATTAAGGCTGTCACCAAAAGGTATACTTTTGGTGACAGCCTGTTTGTTATATTTATCGTTAATTTCTAAATGCTTCCTGAGAAAAAGAAGTAAGCTAAGATGCCTAAGCTGATCGGAATGAGGAGACCGACAGTCCCGCAGATCATTCCCGTCAAAGCATAGCCGCGACCTGGCTCGCCTGTTTTATTTATTTCTTTTAGTCCCATCACTCCAATGACTATACCTGCTAGCGCTAGTAAAATGCCCACTAAAGGGAGAAAAAATAAGATAATTGATAAAATTCCTGTTACAAAAGAATACAATGTCTTGACGTTTGCTTGACTGTTCATCTTGCCACCTCATTTAATGATATTCATATGAAACTTACTACCTGTAAGAAGTTCCCTACTTTAAAAGAAGATAAACGGGTAAAAAAATGTGGGCTAACGATGGTTTTGACCACTAAATAAATAGTGAAGACCACCTGAATGTGATCGATCAGGTGGTCTTTTTTAAATGGGATTTCCTGTTGGTTCATTTATAATCCGTACCCAATTTCAAACTAGATAAAAGACTGCTCCGAAACAATGATAGGAGGGAGAGAATGAATAATTATTTTGGAAGAGAAGGTACCACTTCACGAACTTGTCAAATAGGAAGCCTCTATGATCAATGCACCAGATGAAATTATAAGCGAACCTAAATAACATATCCATTCTGTTACACTCCCTTATCTTTTAAAGGGTAGTGTGCCTCATTAATTGGAAAATATACACAAGAGTATCGCCGGTTTTTTTTGTAGGAAATCCTTAGAGAGCCTTTGGTCATGGGGTTTATCTATTTTTGAAAAATATGTCTAATGTGAGAAAGTATTTGTTTTGATACACAACTATAACATTTCTATTACATGACTGTTATAATTGTCTGCTAGTGTTACAAGTAGATTAAAAAGTATTTTTAGCTAAATTGTAGCCAGATAAGTAGACAGAAAAACTCTTAGGGGGAAACGATTTGCTTAAAAAATTCATATTCTTAACAATGATCATTGGCTTAGGACATTTGTTTGCAGTGAGTGGAGTTGTTGCTACAGGTGAGCTTGAGGATGAGCAAGAGCAGATAGAGCAAGAACGTGAATTCATTCAATCCAATCTTTCGGAAGCAGAGATGGAGTTAGTTGAATTGGTTCAGGAACTTGAGGATTTAAACGATCAACTAGAAGATCTTAACGAAAAGATTGCAGTAAATGAAAAATTAATCACTGACATTGAAGAAGAAATAGCAGAGAATGAAGCAGAGGTCGTAGAGTTGGAGTCCGATATAGAGAGACTACAAGAAGATATTGACCAGCGATTCGAATTGCTTAAGGATCGTGCTAGTTCCTACCAAAAAAATGGTAGCGGAAGTGCTTCTTACATAGAAGTCATTTTAGGTTCTGAAAATTTTGGTGATTTTATCAGTAGGGTTGTGACGATTTCAAGAATCGCTCAAGCAGATAATGATTTCATTGAACAGTTACAATTGAATCAAGAACAGTTAGAGAAAGCCCAAGAAAGGCATGAATTGGTTCTTCAAGAACTTGACGAACAAGTCGTAGAACTTGAGGAATTAAATGCTGATTTAGATCAACAGCGGGAAGAAACAAATAAAGTAAAAGATGAAGTGAAGGATAATGAAGCTGATCAACAATCGTTAATCGCAGAATTGATTGATGAAGACAAAGATTTAGCTTCCCAAGAGGCAGATATTCGTGAACGAATTGCTGATGAAATTCGTCGTCAAGAAGAGGCTAGAATTGCAGCAGAGCGAAAAGCCGAGGAAGAAGCAGCTCGTCAAGCCGAGGAAGAAGCAGCTCGTCAAGCCGAGGAAGAAGCAGCTCGTCAAGCCGAGGAAGAAGCTCAAGCAAAGGCCGAGGAAGAAGCTCAAGCAAAGGCCGAGGAAGAAGCGGCCCTTGAAGCAGAACAAGAGTCTGCTCGTCAAGCTGAACAAGATGCCCAAGCAGAAGCTGACGAAGAAGCAGCTCGTGAAGCTAAAGAACAGGCTGAAGCGGAAGCGGAGGAAGCAGCTAGAGCATCCGACTTAGAAAAGCAACAGAAAGCGGAAGAGAAGGCAGCTCGTGAAGCAGAAAAAGAAGCGCAAGCGAAGGCAGAAAGAGCAGCTGCTCGTCAGGCCGAGGAAGAAGCTCAAGCGAAGGCAGAAAGAGAAGCCGCTCGTAAGGCAGAGGAAGAAGCCGCACGCAAAGCTGAAGAAAAAGCAAAAGAAGAAGCCAAGCAGTCAAGTCAGAATAACAGTTCTAACTCAAGCGCAAACAGCTCGAGTAACAACAGTTCATCAGGTAGTTCTGGAAATACAACAACAAGCAGAGGGTCTTCAAGTTCACAAGAAAGTAACTGGCAAACTTTCTCGGCAACAGCTTATACAGCCTCATGTAATGGTTGTTCTGGAGTGACTAGAACGGGTATAGACTTGAAAGCAAATCCGAACTCCAAAGTCATTGCCGTTGACCCAAGCGTGATTCCATTGGGATCTCGTGTAGAAGTAAAAGGCTATGGAATATTCTTAGCAGGAGACACTGGCGGAGCGATCAAGGGACGCAAGATTGACATCTTTATGCCAAATCGTTCTGATGCGTTAGCATTTGGACGACGATCTGTAGAAATAAGAGTACTTGATTAAATGTACAAGAATTAAATAGGAAGAAAGGCCTCAGGATAAACAAGATTCTGAGGCCTTTTATTTGTGGGTGGCTGACGACTTAGGTTCCGCCAATAGTAGGTCCAAATTCACCTATAGACTCGCGATTTTCGCTGATAGGAGGTCAAATCTCGCTGATAGACCACCGGAATTTGCCGATAGACTCACTAATGTGAAAGTTACAACCCACTTTTACGATCTTAAAAATGCCATTTCAATCATTTTCAGCTTCATGAGGTGCTTCCTCACGATCTAAGTCCCTAGTTTGTTCAATTTCTCCTGAATTTTCTCTTGGACTGACTGTCCCTCCACCTAAACCTTCATTAATCATGCGATCTACATCCATAAAGTATTTTTGGCGGGCTTCGTCTGAATTTTCAACAGGCTTATTATCCTTCATTTATTTCATCCCCTACGTTGATCGGAGCTTTCCCGATCAAGTTTTGAAATGGTTGTTCGATCCATATTCCCGCTAGGCTGAACGGCATCACGACTTTTTTGCATGTTGCGCTTTGACTTTGATTTTTTGCTCAATTGAATCATCCTCCTTCTCATTTTATCGTTCCATCATTCGGTAGAAATTATGTAGAGATAAAGAAGACGATGACCAATCGTCTTCCTTATATATTTTCTGAAACATTTTAAAGAAGATCAAGAGAAGGCTAGTGTCTCCAAAGTTTGTCATAAAGGCGTTCTTGCACACCAATTTGTTTATTTATATCGAAATTTTCCTCGATGGTTTGACGAGCTTTTCTAGTGTAATCTTGCCAAATATCCGGGTTGTCGAGGTAGAATTGAAATCCTGCTGCTAAACTACTAGCGTTCTTCTCTTCAGCTAAATATCCCGTTTCTTTATGTTTTATTAATTCTGGAATCCCGCCATTCTGTGTTGAAACCACAGGAATTCCGCAAGCCATCGCTTCTTTTAAAGCATTTGGAATACCTTCTACATCTCCATCTTTGGCTGTTTGACTGGCTAAACAAAAGAGATGAGCATGGGTCATTTCAGTGACAATTTGTTCTGCACTCATTTGACCACGAAGTTTAACAACATGATTTAGTTTTTGTTTTTTTATAAGGGATTCCAGTTTTTTCTTGTTCGATCCATCACCAATAATGTGTAAGGTGGTGGTTGGATTGTTTTTATGAAGTTTGGCGAATGCCTTAATTAATGTGTCAAATCCCTTTTTCATCTCTAATCTCCCTACAGAAAGTATACGAATTTCTCCATCTTTTGAGAGCTTATGTTGAATATAAGGAAACTTTTCTAAGTTTATTCCTCCATATAATACGTGAATCCTGGATTTTGGAAAACCTAACTTCTTCATATCATTTGCAATGTAATCACAAACTGGAAAGTACATTGTCCCAAGTTGTTTCAATTCCTCATATCTGTTGAAATTACGAGTATATGCGCTTCCCTGTGCCGAGCCATCTCTTCCACGGAAACTAACTATAAATGGAATCTTGAAAGCTTTTATTTGGGGTAATATTTTCAGTGCTTGCCCACCGTGGTGAGCATGAATAGCTACGACATTTTGTTCTTTGATGAAATCTTGAAAATGTTTTATCTTGTTCAGGTCATAAAATTCGGAAAAAGAATAGAAATTCTCTTTCTTTGGAAAGGGGCCAATAACGATGGAACGATATTTTTTTAATTGAGAGATTTGATTGTAAACAAATTCCTGATTAGGTTTTATTCCTTCATCAAGAAAATGAGCAACGGTTTTCTTCAAAATGTATTCTCCTTTCTTATAAAATCAGTGATTAGCCCGTAATAAAACAAATTGTGTGGCTCAAGGTTAATCTATTCTAAAAGATTCTATTAGAAACGGTATTTAACCACTCATAGTAGATTTAGGTATCTATTTGAAATGGGTTTGTTAAGGGGGCAAATAACGTGGCCGTTCAGAAGAATTAACATACCGTAATAAAGATAGTCATTTAGGAGATCGTGAACATAAAGGAGGATAAGGAAAGAGGTGACAATAGATGCAAGAACAAGATATTTATCCAATAAAGCATATCGCGGCTTTAAGAGGAGATAATGCCCATATCATTGAATGTAGTGATGGAAAGAAATATGTGGTGAAATTTGGGAATAAGAAGAAAAAGAGAGAAAAAGAATTGGTGAATGAATATGTTGTAGGGCAACTAGCTAGTCATTTGAGTTTACCAGTTCCACCTTCAAAGCTTGTTTTTATATCATCTGATTTTATTGAGAAGAATTCTACCCGGAAGACACTTCATGCAGGTCTTCAATTTGCTACGTTATATATTGAAGATTCAATAGGTTTCCCCCCTGAGGGAGAGGGACCGCTTTTTGAACAAATATTAAATAAAGAAGAAGAACTTGCGGGAATCATGATTTTTGACCAATGGGTGAACAACACGGATAGAGGTCGGAATAATATCTTATTTGAGAATAGGCAACATGGAGATTATGTTTACATGATCGATCATGGTAGATGTTTTCCTGGGGGCTATGGTTGGAATTGTAAGACACTAAAGAACTCTCCTCAATATAGATTGAAGATGCCGGTATATAAGTGGATTCTCTCCATGTTAGAAAGTGAAGAAGCATTATATTTATTTGCAGAAAGAATGAAAGCTGTGCCTCATGAAAAAATCCTTAATATAGTAGACGGAATACCTGCAGAGTGGACGATAACAACAGATGAGAAAGAAGCACTCATTGAATTTTTAATAAAAGAGAAAGAGAATTCAAGAGAAGTGGTGGATTTAATTTTAAATCACTATCGTAAACTAATCGGCTCCAAACGTTTATGATCTTTAGCTTAGCGAAATGGACCTTTAAATAGTAACTGAGACATAAGAAAGGAGCATGACATGGTGGCAGAAATGATTGACAAAGATGTGTTAAAACAGTATGGAATCTTTCAGGATAACATCTTATCAATAAAGCCAGCTGATAAAGTTGGGAATACAGCAATTAAAATTTGGTTTATTAAACAAAAAGACACAAGTAAAATCTTCGTTTTAAAAATGGTTAAACTAAAACATAAACAGTTTCCAATAGAACTTCAACACCTTTTGCATCATAATGGGTTTGGAACTCCATCTGTTTATCGAACCGAAAAAGGTGAGCTGTATATCTCATCTAAAAAGGGGTATTATTTCTTATCTGAATATGTCGAGCCAAATGAAAAGTTATCGACAAAACAGAGAACAAAAGCGTTAGCTGATTTTCATCGGATAGCCCGCTTTAGGGAACTAAAAGTGATAAAAGAAAAAATACAGTTTCCTAATTTTCAGCAATTTAATAGGGTTTACAATAACAAGCTCATAGACCTCAAGAAGTGGCATTCTTCAGTAAAGAAAGACGAACGGAAAGCATACCTTGGAGAAATGATTAATCAAGCTGAAACAAGTTTAGGGATACTAAAAACATGTAATGTAGAGGAGTATATTAAGGCAATGACAGCAAGAAATAGTATTTGTCATGGTGACTATAATGCACGGAATAGTTACTTAAATAGTGAAGGGGAGACGATGGTCATCGATTTTGACCGAGCTTACTTCGGTCTACCGATAGATGATTTTCGGTTTCTCGTTCATTCTCTTGCAAGTCGAAGTGACCATGTTCAGAAATTGGATTTTCTTTTTGATGAGTATTTTAGCCATTCTCCAGAGGACAAAAAATTTAAGCCATTGTATTTAGCTGATACCATCTTCCCGCATCAATTCCATAAACAAATGACAAGGAACTTAAAAGGAAAAGCAATTAAAAATCTAAAAAAAATCAACACTGAAGAATTTATGAATTGGATAGAAGTAGAGAGAAGAAAAAAAAGCTATGTGATGGAAAAACTTTATTTATAAAACTATCGATGAAAAAAACTCTAAATCTAGGGAGATCTAGATTCAGAGTTTTTTTATGTTTGTTCTTTCAAACGTTGTTGTTTAAAGAGAGGGTTGAAAGAGCGGCAGCCATACACCAATGCAAAAAACTTCCCGATGAATGGTAGCTTATGGTAAACTGTATATGTGATTTTACTAGAAAAAGTAAATGAATCGTTTGTAAAGGGGAAAGACACTTTTCTCATATAGGACTTCAACGAAATGAATATAACTCAAATATAGCAGAATGCTCGAACGGTTAAGTAAAGTAAATAGTCTCATACGATGTTGAAGAATTCTTTCCAAGACCATAGGAGGAACTCATGTATAAAAGCAAAGAATTGTACGATTATTTAATAAGCAACGTGAATCAAATTACCGAAGAATGGTATGAAACAATAGATAAAAAAGGCCCTAAAGGAATATATTCTTCTCAGGATCCTTCTGTTGTGAACAATTTAAAAAGGCAAAATAACGAGTTTCACAAAAGATTTTTTGAAGTCTTTAATCAAGAAGAGTCGATATTTTTTCAAGGGTTAGAAAAATGGATTCTTGAAATCGCTATGGATGATGAACATTTAAACACGCCTTTGCACCTTATTCTCCGTGAATTCAATAGAACACAACAACAGTATGTGAAATTAATCGATGAATACGTGGAAACGGTCAAAGAAGAGTATCCTTTAAAGGAAATTATCCAGTGGTACCGAACGGTAGATAAAACTTTCAGAGAAATTACCGTTTGGTTTGTGGAAGAACACACGAACTTCTCTAAAAAGAGGATCGAAGCGCAACAAGAAGTGATTATGGAATTAAGCTCTCCCGTAATTACCCTTAGCCAACACGTTGCCTTACTTCCATTAGTAGGAGAAATTGATTCCTCAAGATCGAAAATTATATTAGAAAATACAATGGAACAGTGCTCCCAACTAGGTGTGAATTATTTGCTGTTAGACTTATCTGGAGTAGTGAAGATTGATCAAATTGTAGCCGCTCAACTGATGCATTTGATTGATGCATTAAAGCTGATAGGTGTGTCGACAACGCTATCCGGGTTAAGACCTGAGTTGGCACACTCCACTGTGAAATTAGGATTGAATTTAGACCATGTCACGATCAAACCATCCCTTGCTGATTCAATTCGGTCAAGAGAGTTCGCTTTAAAGTAATAACCTGTATATTATGAAATTTAATGGCTCATCTATAGCAAGATGAGATAAACACGGACACCCCTTGCTTGGAGTAGCAGGGGGTGTCCGTGTTACATTTAAACTAGTTGATAAGGTTATCTATTTATCTGTTTTCATTGCCACTGAAATGAGTCTCTGCAGACATTTATCTTGACTCCACATTCTTCTTCGCGAAAATCGTTTGGCGACCTTCCTGTTCATTTTCCTCATAAAATAAAACGTGCCAATCCTTAAATTCAGTTAGCAACTCATTAGGCTGGAGCTTGTATTGATTAGACACGTTTTCATTTGTATGCGACCGAGAGAGGTAGAACGTCTCCATGAAAAAATAGCCACCCTCTTTAATAATGGATTTAACATATGGGAAAATGGTTCTGTCTAAGTAATAGGTTGTGACCAAGAAGTCTATGGAGTTTTCTTTTAGATCGAGATTGCCCCACTGAGAAAGATCGCATACATTTGCATGAACAGTCGCATGTTCTTTTAACGCCAGTCGGTTTACATGGTTCACTGCAACCTCGGAAATATCAAAAGCTTTAACAGCGTAATGATGATCAGCAAGAAATAAACTGTTTGCGCCGAGCCCGCAGGCAAGATCCACTGCTAGACCTCCTTGTAAATATGGCGACAGGTTCGCTAAGCGTTCATTTACTTCCATACCCTCGTCTTGGTTCAAGCGATCTGTATGTTTGTCATCCCACTTCCTTTTAGCATCCATATAACCACCTCTTAAAATGATCTTTTTATCGATAAAGCGATACTAGACCTACTTTACCATACAATTCTGATAAAGGATGGCTTATACGAAGGGCACATCTTAGTGGGACGTGATAACTGTATTAACGACACCTCTTTCAAATGATTTTGAAAAAATATCAGGGTTGAAGCTCATGAAATTGGGTACATAATACTGTCAGAAGGCTTTTTTTAGTACAAAACCTTACAACTTATAAATAAATGGAACAGGAGGTCCTTATGAGTTCAAACGATGTAGACTCCCGACAAGAATATGAAGAAGACCACCAAAAGGACGATGAAAAAGAGACCCGAACACTAGGCCTGGTTCCTGCACCTGAACTTCCTGAAGAGATCGTAACAAAAGTCGCTGATGAGCTGCCTGATTTACTTTCAGATTTTGTTGATGATCAAATTTATTGGAAAGTTGAATCTGTGACAGATCCATTAACTGGGGCTGCAGGAGATTCAAAAGAAATATTAGAGAAAACGGAAAAAAGCATGTCGAAGGAAGAATGGGATTATGCCATTTGTGTGACCGATCTTCCTATATTTGAAGAAAGACTTCTAGTCGTTGCTGATGTCAGTGTAGAGAGGAACCTAGCCGTCATTTCCCTTCCATCACTAGGGGCTAATCCTATGAAACAGCGAGTTCGGGAAGCCATTGTTCAAATCACCAATGAGATGTATCATGGCAGTTCTGACGAAGCCCGACAAGAACAGCAAGGTAAGACAAAAAAAGCCAGTAGTGAGGACGATGAGGTGAAGAAGAAAGGCTCGAGACAATTGACAAGCCGCCGTCTGACAGAGCGCCTTTCACCGATTACACGGAAAACACTTTCTGAAGAAACAGAAGATATTGATGTTCGATATCTTATTAACTCTAAATTTAGCGGGGGGATTCGGTTAATTTCTGGCATGGTTTTTGCTAACCGTCCTTGGACAATTTTCCCTACATTTAAAAGTGTGCTGGCCGTAGCGTTCGCATCAGGGGCGTATGCCCTCATCTTTCCTAGCTTATGGTTGCTAAGTGATGCATATGAAATTGGGAGATTTGTTGCACTCATGATAACCTCTATTGCGGCAATGGTTACGTGGATTATCGTTGCGCATAATTTATGGGAAAAACCTGTTCAGAATGGTTCCAGATTTATCGTCAGGCGTTATAACATTGCCACGGTGATTACTTTATTAACCGGCGTCTTGTTTTACTACACCATATTGTTCGTACTGTTTTTAGGGACAGTCACCCTCCTTGTTCCTTCTTCTTTAATGGAAGAGGAGATCGTAGCTGCTGTAAATGCAGGTAATTATGTTCTGCTCGCCTGGTTGGCTGCTTCAGTAGCAACCATTGTTGGCGCTCTTGGCGCAGGGTTGGAAAGTGAAGAAACTGTCTTGAAAACAACGTATGGCTATCGCCAACGAAGAAGAAAAAGTGATGCGAAAAAACAAGAAGAAAAAGACGAAGATCTTCCAAATGAAGAATAACAAGTGAGAATATCCTTTGAAATTCAAGCCTTGCTCATGCTGAGCAGGGCTATTTTTATACATGAACCTTTTTTCAAGCTGCTAATCTGAATACTACCGTTATAAGTTTATAAACATGATTTGTCCCACATTTGAATAATCATAACTATAAACCGGACTCAAGAAACAATAGAGATCACGTTTATGTATAGGGGGGAGAGTCATGATTGAAGGGATTCTGAAACTAGTGATGAGTGAGCAGCAGGCACAATCCATTTTAGCGAATCAGGTTATCGAATTCATTTTCATGGTACTTTTCATATCATTTGCCATCGCTTTCGTCGTTCATATGCTCTTGTTTACAAGACTAAAAAGAATTAGACATTTTTTGCATGCATCAGACTCATTGGATATCGATCCGCTCCGCTCGTTTAAAGCGGATTTCGACCAGAAACAACAAGAGGAATCGGTGAAAGTGGATACGTTTGTGCAACAAAAATTCTCCAGTTGGCGCGTTTTCAACGTCCCAGTCGTCAGCCTGATTAAAATGATTCAGATGACCGTTTCTATGTTCATCTTAGTCGGTGTGCTAGGAACATTTATCGGGTTGACCATGTCCCTTGGCAGTATTAATGCAAGTGGCGATCAATTGGTCGAGAATGTGGCCGCTGTCCTTGCGGGAATTGATGTAGCTTTCTACACTAGTATAGCTGGTATGGGCTTATCGCTGATCATGACCATCCTGCTGCGCTTGGCCAACACGGAATATTTGTTGACGGATATTATGTTAAAAATGGAGGCTCATTTAGAGGAAACGGAACCAGATGCCATGGCTCGGCTTATTGAAGTATCGCGAAATATCCACTCATCCATTGATCGACTTCGTGAAACGAATCAACAATCGCTTCAAAACATCGAAAACGCATTTAAAGGATTTCAGGAATATACCGTAGGCTTACAAAAGTCGGCGGAAGATCTAGGCAAGTTTAATGATGGACTGGCAAAAAATTTAAAAGATTTCACCTCCCTTTTCAAAAGTATCAAAGGTGTTACTGAAAGTTTCAGTGGCTCCGTCACAAAGCTGAATAACAATTTCGATCAATTGTTCTCTTATTTCGAGAAGATGGACAAACGAAATGAACGCATGTCGCAAGCGTTCCAATACACCTACAAAAAAATAGAAGATCTGGCTACATCTCAAATGAAAGCAATGAATCATTTTGAAGAGTCAGTAGAAGACTGGAAGGAGTATATTTCTTCTGTAGCCGAAAGTCAGGCGTCAACTCAAGGACAGTTTGAAAAATTAACGGCACAAAGTGATCAATTAGTCAAACTAATGAAGGAGAACAATAAACAATTCAAGGGAATCTTTGGTGATGATGTAAGCTCCAAACTAGCTGGAATTCACTCTTCGTTAAGGGACTTAACTAGTGATTTTGAAAAACTAGGGAGCTCTATTGTCCAATTACCAGAGGCATTGGAGACAATCAATCGAACGCAAAATGAATACAGACACCTTCTCTCGGATCGTTTTGAAGAGTTAAAGCAATTTAATCAAGAATTCAACCAGCACTTGAAATCACATGCGAGGGATTCGGCTGCTTTTGAAAAACAAGTACACGAAGCGTCCTCGTCCTATGAACAAATGGGCATGAAAAATAATCAGTTGATCAGGGAAATTAATCGTACGGTTCATCAAATGACGGATTCCTTTACACAACGAGAAAGTCAAGTTGAAGGCAGTGTCGATGTACTTAAAGATACGCTCGCTAGATATGTCTCCAATCTAGAAGGGACGTTAGGTGATAAACTGGATAAAGTCAGCAGAAACCTTGGTGAATACGTGGTTGATATGAATGGTGCCATTAAAAAGGAATTCAAGCAAATTAGCGACATCACTGATGAAAACCAGCAGAAAAATATTCGATTAACTCAACAGGCGATGCAAGATCTCAGTCAAGAATTTCAACATCTAAACCGACAGTTACAGTCTTTTTCACATGAGATGATTAAGGAACCAAGTCGGGTAAAGGTTGCTAGCAATGATTAGCAAATACCAAAGACTGTTCAAAGGAGAGCAAGAAGAAGGACATTTCTGGCCGTCATTTACAGATTTGTTAACGGTCGTCTTGCTTTGTTTTGTGTTAATCTTCATTATTATGATGGTGATCAAATCTTTCCAGATTGAAGAAATGAAAAGAACGCTCGATCAAATCATGGGTGTAAGGGTGAATATTGTTGAGGATTTAAATGAGGAGTTTAGTGACTCAGACCTTGGGATTGAGGTCGATGATCGAACGGGTGCGATTATTTTTAACACCGATATTTTGTTTGCCTTTGATGACACCGTCTTGAAACCCGAAGCTTTTCAATTTTTAGATGAATTCGTTCCAGCCTATTTAGACATTCTTCTCGAAAAAGGTTATGAAGACTACATTTCAGAAATTATTATCGAAGGTCATGCTGATCAAAATGGCGGCTATTTATATAACTTGAACTTATCTCAAGAACGAGCATTCAGCGTCGCTGAGTATATTCTTAGCGACGACTTTCCCTATAAGCATATCCAATCAGCCTTGCAAGATAAACTAACTGTCAACGGTAAGTCGTTCACTGATGGACGAGAGGATGAATCTGGGAACTACAGCGCAGAGAAATCAAGGCGAGTGGAGTTCAAATTCCGGTTGAAAGATGAAGAGATATTAGATAAAACCCGGGAGTTGTTAGAGAATTAACGTCTTAAAGGTCATGCTAAGTAGGTGCTACGCTAGTAGCACCTACTTAGCACCAATTCAGATGCGTCTGTAACTTAATTTCTGACCCTTATTGGAAATTACTTTACGACCAAATAAGCAATCATTGGACCGTTATTTTCGATCGTTGCGTGAGTCGTACAGATGAGTCGATACGTGCCTGGTTCGTTGAATTGCAAATGTAATACCGTTTCTTCCCCTTTTTTGACTGTACCGGTGACGTCTGTTCCTTCAATAATAAATGGATGTTCTTTACCATTCACACCGAATATACTTAGCGTGACTGGCTCTCCTTTAGGAATCACAAGTGTCCCGGGATCCCACCGATACGATTCAAGTTCTTCCCCTGACTCCGTTTCAGATTTAAATTCTCCAGTGACCATGTTAAGGACAAATCTTTCACTTTCATCTGCTGTCATTGTTTCTTGAGCTAAAGGGTTAAACAGGTAGAGTCCTAAAGCGGTTAAAAGCCCTATGAAAAGGAACAGAAACGGTTTTTTTCGTGCAGTGATGATCTTCATGGTTTTCCTCCATTCTTGTTTTGTTAGTTAACTATACGTAGAAATAGAGAAAACTTGTCCTTTTTATTAGGGTTTATTAGTGGATTCTATGAAAGGGTTTATAAAGACCGCATTTTTCATGAAAATAGATTATAATAAAGGGGAAGGCTCCAGTTTTAAAAAAATCATAGGGAGGTTATGTTCAATGTATGCAAAAGATATCATGACCACTTCTGTTGTGTCGGTGACGCTGGATGATTCAGTGAAGACATGTGCGAAACTTCTGATGGAACATCAATTTAGCGGGCTTCCTGTG
Source organism: Salipaludibacillus keqinensis (assembly GCF_003226325.1). Taxonomy (GTDB): domain Bacteria; phylum Bacillota; class Bacilli; order Bacillales; family Salisediminibacteriaceae; genus Salipaludibacillus; species Salipaludibacillus keqinensis. Next base: position 757,721 of record NZ_PDOD01000001.1, read on the forward strand.
ATCGATGAGAAGGGGCAACTGGTGGGGATTGTCACCGAGAGCGATTTGATCAAGCGGGCCTCCAATGTGAGATCACCTGCCGTATTGGAATTACTTGGAGGTTTGATTTATTTAGATAATCCGAATAAGTATATAGATGAATTAAAGCGTGCCATGGCTGAAAAGGTGAAAGATCTTATGAGTACGAAAGTGGTCACGATTAACGAAGACGATACGATTGAACAAGCAGCAACAACATTGTTGGCAAAGAAATTCAAAAGACTGCCTGTAGTAGATTCTGAAGGGAAAGTTGTTGGCATCATTTCTAGACGGGATATTTTGAGTTATCTTTATCCTGCTTCCATTGAACAAGAATAGTGAAAGTTTATATAGCATCAATACGCAGCATTCCCTCGACGGGAACACTGCGTTTTTTCCTATTTATGAAACGTTGAAGTTTTTCAATCGTATAGGTGTGTAGGGCGCAATGATTCAAAATGTAGGAGTGATATTCATCGAGAGCGACAAGCGTTGGACAACCATAGAGGAAGTTAGGAAAACGATCGAAAGTACATATGATCAATGCCAAGTTCGAACGAAAATAGAGCTGAAAGCATGGTCTCATCATGCGGAGAACAGTCATCAACAAGGAGATTATCCGATCCCTTTCCAAGATTACATCAAGGATAAGAGTGACGAAGAGTATTTAAGACAAGTTGAATTAGGATTGCTTGATTGTAAGGACTTAGGAGGACGTGAGAAAGTCAGTGCTTATTTAAAAAAGCGTATAAAAATGAAGCACCTGTGAAGAGCCTAGGCTCTTTCTCAGGTGCTTTGTTTTATTTGCTTAACTGCTTTTTAGCAGCTTTGATGTGCTTCTTCTTGCCATTTAAATCTTTCTGCCTCTTTTTGAATTCGTTGACAAGGAATTTTTCGTTTATCTCTTTTTTCAAGTCTTCGATCTCTTTTTCATATTTGTTAAATTGACTTTCATAGCTTTTTAGATCGATGTTTACTTCAGATAAATAGTTATACGTAAAGACGAAGCTTTTTTCCGCGTTTAAAAGCTGTTTTTGCGCATCAATTGTAGCTAATGAGTTCTTATCCTTATCTGAAATGATTTGTTCCAAGTTTTCCGCTGCCTTTTGAATGACCGTTTCTTCATCTTTTAGTTCCTTCGTGAGATCTATTGAAGAGATAGTAGAGGCTAATGCATCCTCTTTAGACTCTTTCCAATCCTTTAAAAAATCGTCATTAATCAGTTTAGGGATTTTTTCTATGAGTTTATCATGTTGTTTCTTGATTTTTTTATCAGCGAATTGTGTCATTTGGTGATAAATTTCAGCTTGTTGGGTGTTTTCAGTTTGATTTATCATGGTGTGAAAAGCATCTTTGAACATCTTTTGAGTAGCCATTTTTTCAAGCTGTTTATTCGCTTTTTTTACGGACTCAATGAAACCATTGTCAGAAGGCGGGACATAAATAGACTCTATAACAGTTTTCAAGTTCTCGCCTAAATCCTTCGCTTGATGCAAAGAATGACTCGATACGGATTGATTACATCTATGAACATAGTCGTCAATGAGCTTGTCAATAGGAGCGATCAACCGTTCACTTCGTTTCTTATTTCCGGAGTCTAGACATAGTTCACAGAGGTAATTCGTTTCAATCTCAATCAGATGTTGATCATTACCGCAGAATTGACATACGCGAAGGTTGTCGTTCAACACGACGAAGCTATCAGCTTGTTTAAAGCTGATATCCTTGTTTTCGTCCCATTTTAACTCTTCGCGGTATTCAGATGGAACCACGATCCGTCCAAAGTCGTCCAGAGATTTTCCACCTTTCGCTCCTTGCTTCCCTTTGAATAACTTGATGCCTTTGTTGTTTGGCAGCATTTCCATTTCTAACTTATGATCACAAAAGTCCAAAGCCTCACGAATCTCTTTCGGAATGACGATGCGTCCGACCCTGTCTACTTTTCTCGTTTGCGCTTCAACCATGCTACCATCCACCTTTTGTAGAAATTTATAGATTACTCTTCCCTTTATACGAAAGGAACGAACGTATATTTTTAAAAAATTGATTTAGTTGGATAGTACGTCTTAGAAAAAGCCTATACATCATTCATCAGGTAAAAAAAATTTTTTATATTGGAAAAAATTAGTTTTATTTTTTGTTAATCCGTATTATAATGAATAGTACAGTTAGTACGGACGAAAGAGAGGAGGTAGGAGGATGTTCAAGCTGGATACTAGGAGCCGTGTCGCCATTTACGAGCAGTTAATGGAACAATTAAAGACACTGATGATTCGAGAAGTGCTTCAAAAAGATGAACAACTGCCTTCTGTAAGAAGTCTTGCCCAGGAACTAACGATCAATCCGAACACGATTCAAAAGTCTTACCGGGAATTGGAAAGAGAAGGGTTTATTTACACATTGCCTGGAAAAGGAAGCTTTGTTGCTCCTCTGAAAAGAGATGCCAATAAAGATAAACTGGATGAGCTCCAAGAAGAGATCGAAAAGAAATTCAAAGAGTTCATCTTTTTAGGGGGATCAAAACAAGAACTCATCGATTGGTTAAGTAATCTTGAAAATAACGAAGGGGGGGAGAGACGATGATTCATACAGAGGCCGTGACGAAACGATTTGAAGATCTTCAAGCAGTGCAAGATCTGTCTCTTCAAGTACGGAAAGGATCTATTTATGGATTGCTTGGTTCCAATGGCGCTGGGAAGTCAACTTTTTTAAAGATTTTAGCTGGAGTTTACAAGCCAGACAAGGGTGAAGTAACTATTAATAACAAGCCTGTCTATGAAATTCCTGATACGAAGCAGACCATTCTCTTCATCTCAGATCATCCTTATTTCTTTAGTCAAGCGAGCCTTTCTGATATGGCCGGCTTCTATCGTGGAGTTTACGAACGTTGGAATGAGAAGAGATATGAACAGCTGGCTAAGCACTTCCGGATGGATACGAACAAGCGATTAACTCGTATGTCAAAGGGAATGCAGCGTCAGGCAGCGTTTATCTTAGGATTATCGGTGATGCCCGATGTGATGATTCTTGATGAACCTTTTGACGGTCTCGACCCTGTCATTCGCCAGCAAATGAAAAATTTAATCATGCAAGATGTGGCAGATCGTGAATTGACACTCATCGTCTCGTCGCATAACCTTCGCGAAATGGAGGACTTCTGTGATTATGTCGGTGTTCTTCATGAAGGGTCTTTACTGTTTGAAAGAGATTTAGATGAACTTCGGACGGATGTTCATAAATTGCAAATTGCTTTCAAAGAACCGCCTGAGGAAGGTCAACTAATCAAAGACATGGACGCACTTCATTATGAGGTGAAAGGTAGCATCGTGTTTTTAATCGTAAAAGGACAAAAAGATGAGGTTTTAAGTCATGTTAATCGGTTCAATCCGGCGGTCGTTGACATGTTGCCATTGACATTAGAAGAGATTTTTATTTACGAATTAGGAGGTGCCGGCTATGAAATCAACAACCTCATTGTGGAATAAGGCCTTATTCAAACTCCAATTACGCACGGTCACTTGGCTCGGCATTCTTCTTACGCTCCTTCTGATGGTCATGTTGCCTGTGAGTATTCTCGTTCGAGAGATTCGATTTGGTGCCAATCCAGATCATTTGTTTTACTTAGGAGAGAGCTCGCTGAATGTGTTAAGCGAATTTTCGTTTCCGTTTCAATTGTTGGTTTTTGCTATCTTTCCAGTTCTTTTAGGGATCGTCTTGCTGAATTTTTCAACAAAAAAAGAGGCCACCTATTTTATGCATAGCCTTCCGTTCAAAAGGGAAACAATTCTTGCTAATACGTATGGGGCTGGAGTAGTGGCTCTAATAACTCCCCTTCTGTTAACAGGTGTCACGTTAGGTATATTGAGATTTTTCTTGGAGCAGCCCTTCTATTCATTTGTCGACGTCTTAGCTTGGATTGGAATTTCAACCTTGATCGTTTTGTTTCTCTATGTCGTCACGATGGCGATCGGGGTATTTGTAGGGAATGGACTTCTTCACGGGGGCCTTACGTATACAGTCATTATTGTTCCTGCTTTACTGATCATCTTAACACTTGTAAACCTTCAATATTTTATCACGGGATTAGCTTTAACGTCTTACACAGAGACGCTAGCAACGAAAGGGATCTTCTTCATACGCTTAATAGAATTGTATTCGGAGCCATTTACCGTTGTAGAGTATGTCATCTATACATTGGTGTCAGCGGGGCTCGTCATCCTTTCATTTGTAGCTTACGTGAACCGTCCTTCTGAGGCCTCAGATCAAGCCATTGTTTATCCAATCGTCCGATCTATTTTTCTGTATGGTTTAACGTTTTTCGCCATGCTTTTAGGCGGTCTCTATTTTACGGAAGGCTTACAAGGCGGATTAGCTTGGACAATGTTTGGCTATGTGTTCGGCGCATTTATTGCTTATACGATCTTGCAGATGATCTTGCAAAAGGCGATTCGGCTCTCGTGGCCGTGGAAGGGATTTGCAGGTTTTACGGCGGTCATTGCTGTTCTTCTCATTCCGGTGAACATCGGGGGGACTCTGTATGCAAACAATATTCCAAATCATGAAGAAATCGCTTCAGTGGCAATCTATCAATCTTATTCCTATGGATATGATGAGGTAGGAGAAGCACCAAGGCTTACAGGTGATAAGTCTATTGAACAAGTCATCAATGTTCATCGGGAAATGAAAGACGAATCTGGAAGTGACATCTATCAATGGAATACGGTCACGATTGATTACGAATTGAAAGAAGGGGGTTCGTTAAGAAGAGAGTATAGTGTGGATGATAAAGTATTAGCTGAAGCTACAGAGGATTTGAGAAGCAACGAAGAGTTTAAACGAGCGTATGACCCTGTTTTTCAGCTGAATGAGTTAGACATCACGTACGCGTCTATCTACAGTCAATTTCAAGGAGAAGAAAACAGAATTTCCGGACAGGATGATCTAGACACGATCATTTCCCTTCTTGAAGAAGATTTGGCTAAGGCCCCATCATCGGTTCTGGCAGAACAGAGTCAAAGTTCGATTGGGGAACTTTATTTCCATACCCCATCCAACAGGAGTGATCAGTATATTATGCTAAGAAGAGACTACGAGAATACTCTTGCCTGGCTGACAGAAAACAACTATGCTGGTGCGCTATTAACTTCTGAAAATATCGAATCGATGACGATTGTCAAATCTACCGGAGAAGATTTTTATATGCAACTGGATGAGATGATGTATTCCTCTCAACCTGTGGAAGAGGTGTTTGAAGATAATTTTGAAACCTCTGATGCTCGTGAAATAGAACAATTATTAGATATCGGTCAAGATTATTATCATGGTGATTATGTGATCCTTCTTAACGGAGGAGGAGACATTTACTACTTCTTAGGTTTTGATCAAGAGGATGCGCCGGACTTCGTTTTAGATAGATTGGAGTAAGAGGTTGGAGAACGTGTTCGATTTTTAAAAGTGGGCTGGTGGTTCGGTTCAAAATAAAAGCTTAGGCACTGAATTTGGTCCTAAGCTTTTTTTCATTTAAACAGGGGTAACTGATTTTAAGTGTCTTATATGGACCGACTTAACACCAGACGATGATTTCGTAAGGAGTTGTTTGGGCTGGGATACTAAAGGTGCTAGGTCCATAAATAACAATCAGATTGCGATTGCCTGGGTAGCTTGAAAAAGGTTGACTATTTGTTAATACGATGGAAGTGTTTGGGCTTAGATTCAGTCTTAACACCCCATCACTGCTCACCAGTTCGGAATTAAAGAAGTCTACTTTTACATTTTGAGCCGCAATCTCTTTAACCATGATGAGAGCCCGGTATTGCGGCGGATAGATCAAGGGTACAGGGGCACTGGCGTCATGGTAGCCAGTTACTCGATCACCAACGGTAACTATTTGCTGATCCACAAAATAAGTGGTAGGTGATACCACGAAATTTACAACTGCCCCGAGCCCGTCCTCCAAGGTGACAATTGAGTAACAACCTTGATTTTCACCATTTTGACCGGTCATAAATTCACTAATATTTGTAACCGTCCCTGTGAAAAAATTGAACGTAACCATACCTTTATGCCTCCTTTGGATGATACTTAGAGTGGTGCGCTTGGAAATGATTTATTAAGTTAAAAACGCCTTGAGCATCTCAAGTAAAAGGATATGCACTAGGTATCTTAATAAGAAGTTAGGTGCTAATCTTCTGACCTAATTAGAAAATTTTACTAAAAGAATTATTAACTGGAAAAAGTAATAAGCTTAACTAAGACAGAAAAAGGGGATATAACATTATCTGGGTGATTCGGGACAAACCTTGGACTAACGAGGGTAGTTCGTCCCGTAACGTCGAGATTCGAGACAAACTTTGGCTGAGTGAAGCAAGTTAGTCCCATAACAGCGTAAAACGAAACAAACTCCGGACCGCCGAACCAATATCTATAAAGGAGGCTTATTTAATGAAAAAAATGATTTCTTTCGTGAAATCGTTAGGAAAGGAGTTTTCTAACGACAATGTTCCTTTGCTAGCGGCGGCACAGGGCTATTATTATTTGTTATCTTTAATACCCATGCTCATCTTGATCCTGTCCGTTTTACCATATTTGAATCTCGATCCGGATCAGGCGATGGCGTTTATGAGTGACATCATGCCTGAGGAAATTGCGGGGATTTTTGAAGATCAAATTGTCGATATTTTGACAGAGCAACGAGGCGGATTATTAACAGTTGGGATTCTCGGTACGATTTGGTCAGCCTCCAGCGGAATGAATGCTTTTATGCAAGCCTCGGATTTGGCTTATAATGTGAGAAATAAACGGCCTTTTATTAAAGCTCGACTTCTCTCCATCGCCTTAACGTTTGGAATGATCATTGCTTTAATTATTGCATTAGTTCTTCCAATATTCGGCGACGTTCTGATTGATTATGTTCAGTCTGTTGTGAACATTCCGGCGGGTACAGAGATGTTAATCCAAGTCCTCCGTTGGACAGTGAGTATAGTAGTGATTGCTGGAGTCTTATCTGCCCTTTATCATTTTGCGCCGAATATCAAGCTTCCGTTTAAAACGGCGATCCCAGGTGCTTTGTTTGCCACGGTCGCATGGCTTGTTACTTCGTTTGGTTTCTCGATTTACATTAACAATTTTGGGAATTACTCTGAGACATATGGAAGTCTTGGAGGGGTGGTCATCTTGATGATTTGGTTCTTTCTTATCGGGATCATTCTCGTTGTCGGGGCAGAGATTAACGCGATTTTACACAGAAAGAGACTCACGAAAGGAAAGCAGAAAATTGCATAGTCTCGTTTTTGGTTCGAAAGCTGAGTGTGAGTCCTTGGCTTTTGATCTTTTTTACGGAATAGAGGATAGAAGGAGAAGTGCTCTACATAATTACCGTTTTTTGGTATGGTGTAACTACAACGATTATTGAGGGGGGTATTAGATGAACACGTATAACTCGAGAAACGACGTTCCTGAGAAGGAAAAATGGAATTTAAGTGATATTTACGATTCTATAGAAGAATGGGAAGAGGATTACCGCAAAGTTGAAGAATTGACGAAAGAACTCCATAGCTTTAATGGGAATATTAAAGATGGAAAAGCACTGTACAATTTTTTGCATAAAGAAGAAGAGGTTGAATTACTATTCAAAAATGTATATGTCTACGCCAAGTTGAAAGGGGATTTGGATACTAGGGAAACACTAGCTCAATCCTTACTGGAAAAAGCTGATCAGCTTGGTGTGAAAGTAAATTCAGCTACATCCTTTTTCACGCCTTTCCTTCTGGGGTTGGAAAAGGATACGTTAGAGCGATTTATTCAGGATGAGACGGGGTTAGACTATTTTAAAAAGGATCTGTATGATGCCTTTCGATACAAAGACCATGTTTTAACGAAAGAGAACGAGGAACTGTTGTCTCAGTTGGGCGAATCTCTATCTTCTCCAAGCCGGACCTTCGGGATGATCAATAACGCAGATATTAAGTTTGGTGAGGTTACCAATGATGATGGAGAGAAAGTGGAATTAACCCGTGGACAGTATTCAAAATTAATTGAGGATGAGGATCGCACGAAGCGAGAAGAAGCTTACAAAGCCTATTATGAACCTTACGTGCAGCTTAAGAATTCAATTGCTTCAACCCTTTCTTCTGCTATTAAAACGAACGTGACACTATCTAAACTTAGACATTACCCATCGGCCCTTGAAAAATCGCTGTTCGGGAAGAAAATACCGAAAGAAGTCTATGAAAATCTCATCCAAACGACGAGGGCGAATCTTGATTCTATGTACAAGTATACTGAATTACGAAAAGAAACCTTAGCTGTGGATCAGTTAAGACAATATGATCTCGCTGTTCCTTTAGTTTCAGGCGTGAAAGAAGATATACCCTATGATGAGGCGTATGAAACAATGATGAAGGCGTTATCTCCTTTAGGGAATGATTATCTTCAAGTGTTGAAAGAAATGAAAGATTCACGCTATATTGATGTTCGCGAAACCCCAGGGAAACGTTCTGGCGCATACAATTTAGGTCTATATGGAACGCATCCCTTTGTTTTATTGAATCACCAGGATGATTTGGATAGCTTATTCACCTTGGCTCATGAAATGGGTCATGCCATGCATAGCTATTACTCAAATAAACATCAGCCACAAATCACGGCCGGGTACACGATCTTTGTCGCTGAGGTCGCTTCCACAGTAAATGAAGTGTTATTAATCAATTATTTATTGAAAAATGCCAAAAATAAAGATTACAGAAAGTATTTATTGAATCACTTTATCGATCAGTTCAAAGGCACCTTTTTTACGCAAGTGATGTTCGCCGAGTTCGAGAAGAAGACTCATGAGCGCGCAGAACAAGGAGAGCCGCTGAATGCCGAATCGTTCAGCGAATTGTATGAAGCGTTATTTCAAGAATATAACGGAGAAGCCCTTCTGTTAGAGGAAGAAACGAAGTATGGCTGGGCGAGAATTCCCCATTTTTACCGTCCGTTTTATGTGTATCAATATGCCACGGGCTTTGCAGCGGCCATTGATATTGCCAACAAGATCATGAGTGGGGACGAAGAGGTGCTCGCTAACTACCTTGAATTTTTAAAGAGTGGAAGTTCAGATTACCCGATTGAATTGTTGAAAAAAGCGGGTGTCGATTTAACAAGTCCTGAGCCCATTGAGAATGCCTTAAATCTATTTAAAGAGCTCGTCGAAGAGTTTTCAGCAGAATAAGTTTTTAAAGAGTAGCAAGTTCGTTTGAATTTGCTACTCTTTTTATATGGCTTTTTTTATACCCCAGGTGCTGGAATGATCGTTACAATCCAAAAGCTGAGCACAGCAAGAGCTGCTATCGTAAACATAAGGAACATCCATGTTAAGCCTTTCCTATCTAATGCAGTACGAGTATTACGTAGGAGTTCTCGAAGTGGCGGTAAATCACTCTTGCGAAGCATAATGAGTTCTAGAGAAAAGAGAATGGTCGTAGCTACAGCTGAGACCATACAAAATGGACAAATCGCTCCAATGACAAACAATTGCAGATAAACAAAGAAAGCTGAAGACATGACACCAATCGCTGTCATAGGTGTTAAAACTTTGAGCACTAAAGGATGGCGTGAGTGATACCACATACCTGCGAATATTAACACTGTAAGATAATAGAAAGCTCCCAATAAAGCTAATGGGATACCAAATACGTACGCCCAATCACTAGTCATGACTGCCCAAGGTGTTCCCGTGACATCGAACGCTGCTGGTAAGGGTAGGACCCAGAAATGGACACCACTTAAGAAAACACTCACTGCCCAGCCAATCGCAGCAACTATAGTAAAGACAACAAAGAGCTTAGGTACCACTGACCCGTATGCATAGGTTCGATCATCGGTTGTTTCTTGATTCGCTTCTCTTTCAAAAGCCAACGTTCTTTCGTGTACTATTTCATTCATTGTTAAACCTCCAACAATAGTTTTTATATACCCCAATGGGTATAAATGAATTATAAAATACCTATTGGGGTATGTCAAGGCGGTGGATTAAAATTTTTTATAAGCATATGGAGAAAGTAGACTCTTAGATTTTCCATTTAGTAATGTAGGCTAGGATCAATGGGATTTATATATAATCATTGTAAAAATACTGACTATCGTATAATTAGATTGGATATATATGTTAAAATAAGAGTAGTTAAAGTACTTTTCTTTATCATTTAGATAAAGAAGTAGAGGGGATTAAATGAAAAAAACTTCTAAGAAAAAGACATTTGAAGTGGCATTTCACAGAAGTGATTCAGTTGAGTGAAGAGGTCTTAGAGCCATACGGAGGCCGACTTTTTGAAGGGTTTTCGATAGGAAAAGACGTGGAAAATTGTTTCGAAACGTGAGTGAGGGCACTTTTCAGTTTTTATAAAGCATTTCAACAAAACGACAATAGTTAGCAAACGAGCAAATGAGGTGTTCTAATTGATCATTAATGAAGTAACAGATCTTCTGCAAATGGAGCATCCTATTATTCAAGCCCCAATGGCGGGGGGAGTGACAACGACGGAATTAGTGACTTCTGTTTCCAATAATGGCGGCTTAGGAATGATTGGGGCAGGTTACATGACTCCGATTCAAATGCGTGAACAAATTAGAGAAGTAAAGGAAGTTACATCAAACTTTGGAGTCAATCTATTTGTTCCGAATGAATTTAGCGTCTCACAAAATGCAATGGAAACAGCTCATGCGGTACTAGAACCTTTACGTAAGGAATTGAATATTCAACAAGATGGCTCGGAACTTCCTGAAGCTAAACAATTCTTTGAAACCTTTCAAGCACAAATCGAGGTTGTGATCGAAGAAAAGGTTCCTATTTGTTCCTTTACATTTGGTATTCCTTCTAAGGAAGTGATGATGAAATTAAAACAACATTCTATTATTCTCATGGGAACAGCTACAACGGTAAGAGAAGCCGTAGCAAACGAAAACAGCGGAATGGATCTTGTGGTCGTTCAAGGGAGTGAGGCTGGTGGACATCGTGGGAATTTCATCGATGGTCATGAAGAGAGTTTAGTGGGGTTAATGTCGCTGATTCCTCAAGTTGTTGACGAAGTCAGCATTCCCGTGATTGCGGCTGGGGGAATTATGGATGGGAGAGGGTTAATGGCTTCTTTATGCTTAGGAGCCAAGGGTGTGCAAATGGGGACGGCATTCTTAACTTGTATTGAAAGTGGAGCCCATAAAATCCATAAAAAGGCGATTCTTCATGCTGAAGAGGATCATATTGTTTTCACTCGTGCTTTTTCTGGAAAATGGGCAAGGGGGATAAAAAATAGATTTATTGTGGACATGCAGGAACATGAAAGGTCATTTCCTGATTTTCCAGTTCAAAATCACTTAACAAAATCTATTAGAAAAACTTCATCTACGAAAAATAACAAGGACTTTATGTCACTTTGGGGAGGACAGAGTCCAAGGTTGGCTAAGATTCAAACGGTTGAATCGTTGATTAAAAATATTATGAGTGAAGCTAAATAAGAATAACCTAGAGCCCTCACGCTACTGCATGCGAGGGCTTTAGCAGAATTAAATTAAATTAAATCCTCCGACAACAACGACTGTTCCCCAATCAAGAACCTCCAAAGAAGTTTTATACACATCCTCATACGTGGGTCTAATTTGGTAATCCCCTTAATAAAATAAAAACAACAAGGGAAGAAATGAGGGACAAAATGATGATAGTCGTGAATACAGACTACATTTCAGGATATGAAATATGGCAAGTACTGGGCATCGCTCAAGGAAGTGTTGTACAATCGAAACACGTTGGTCGAGATATCATGGCAGGGTTGAAAACGATCGTCGGAGGGGAAATTAAAGGATATACGGAAATGTTGACAGAGGCTAGAAAGATAGCCTTTGAGCGAATGGTTCAAGATGCAGAAACATTAAATGCAGATGGTATAGTTAATGTAAGGTATACAACTTCTGAAGTGATGCAAGGAAGTTCAGAGCTGTTGGCATACGGAACGGCAGTAAAGATAAAGAAACGATAAGAAATTTAAGAAAGTCTAAAACTTTAAGTGATTGATTTTTGCGAATGAATAACATGGATCCCCTTTTGAAGGTAAACGCCTTCAAAAGGGGATTATTAAGTTCTTTATATTCAAATGGAGATCCGTGAACCTAGACCTATTTTTAACAAGTGGTTTATGAACGTGCTATTGTCTCTTAGAGAATAATTAATTGGCGAAAGTATACCCTAAAAAGGGCTGGATTCTGTTAACATGGAAATAGTTAACTGATTTAATTATAGAATTCCTTACGTTTTTTGGCTTATATACAAAAGTGAAGACACAAGAAGAAAAGGGGATACGATGTCATATAATAAAGAACTTACAGAAACCGGGTGGAACTTAGATAACAGTTATTCAGAACTACCGGAACCTTTTTTTACCCAAGTGAATTTAAATCCTGTGGTTTCGCCTACGTTGATCATGTTTAATGATTCACTGGCAACTGATTTAGGGTTAAACTCGGGTGCACTGCAAAAGGAAGAAGGGGTAGCTATCCTTGCAGGAAACCAGATTCCAGAAGGGGCTTTGCCTCTAGCTCAGGCATACGCCGGTCACCAATTCGGGAACTTTACTATGCTAGGAGACGGACGAGCTATGCTGTTTGGCGAGCAGATAACTCCTCAAAATAAGAGAGTGGATATTCAACTCAAAGGATCTGGCAGAACTCCATATTCTCGTGGCGGTGATGGTCGAGCGGGACTAGGCCCGATGCTTCGCGAGTACATCATCAGTGAAGCGATGCATGCCCTGGGCATTCCTACAAACCGAAGCCTGGCAGTGGTCACTACCGGAGAGCCTGTATTTCGTGAAACGGAGCAACCCGGAGCGGTTCTCACAAGAGTAGCAAGCAGTCACTTACGCGTGGGGACATTTGAATTTGCCGCTAGAGGGACAGGTTTTGAGGATCTGAAAACTTTAGCTGATTATGCCCTAAACAGACATTTTTCTAATATCGCTGAAGAGGAAAACAAGTATCAACACTTCCTCCAAGAAGTCGTCAAACGACAGGCGAAGCTCATAGCCAAATGGCAGTCGGTAGGCTTCATTCATGGAGTGATGAACACCGATAATATGGCAATTAGTGGAGAGACAATTGACTATGGACCCTGTGCCTTCATGAACAAGTATGATCCGGCAACGGTGTTCAGTTCTATCGATGTCCAAGGTCGCTATGCCTATGGGAATCAACCGTATATTGCGGGATGGAATTTAGCACGATTTGCTGAAACATTGCTACCGTTGCTTCATGAAGATCAAGAGGAAGCGATCAAACTGGCTCAGGAGGAAATGTCTCAGTTTAGTCAGTTATATCAAAGCTACTGGGCAGACGCCATGAGAGCAAAGCTGGGTCTATTCGATAAAGAGACTGAAGATGAGTCTCTTATAGAAGACCTGCTAAGCTTGATGAAAAAACATGAAGCGGACTATACGAATACGTTTCGAGCGTTAACGTTTGATAAAGCAGAGGAGACCGTACTGTTTGGAACTGCCGAATTTGAGCATTGGCAAACCCGTTGGCAGACGAGACGTGCCAGACAGGAGAAGTCAACGGAGAGCTCTAACCAGTTAATGAAAGAGAGTAATCCGGCGGTTATTCCTCGTAATCATCGAGTGGAAGAAGCATTGGAAGCAGCAGTGGAGCGGGGCGATTACAGAGTGATGAAACAGCTAATGGATGTCCTTTCACACCCTTACGCCCACTCAGCAGAACAGACTGAGTTCTGCTCACCGCCACCAGAGTCTGAAGGACCTTATAGAACCTTTTGTGGGACGTGATGCTTTTTTTGAAAAAATCATATATATAGAAGTGGAAACGCAAGAACCTCTTTGGAGAGTTCTTGCGTTTTGCTGTTTTATATAACCGTTGAGCTAGTCAAAAAAACTTTTTGTAGTGATGGTCCTTTTAGAAGGGATAAATGGTAATATAAAGGAAGTTATAATGACTCGTTAGTGAGGAGAATGAAATGAAGAAATTGACGACATTCGGAAAAATCAATCTCATCTTTTGCATATTTATCTTTGGATTTGTGTTGACACGGGTAATAACCCACCTTATACAAGGTGAAATCTCTTTATCTTCTTTTACTTTGTTGCCATTGGGTGTTGCAATGATTATCAATATGTATCTGTTTAAGTCTAGTGTTTTGAAAGAGGGTGCTGCGGAAGCGGATGGGTCCAGAAAGATTAATTAGGAGACGGAAGTTAATTTGGGGGAATGACAAACTCCTAGAGTGGGAAGGATTTGGTGAAACAAGAATGGATAGAACTCAAAAAACTTGAAGGGTTGAGCTTAAACAGCATCGATAGCCAACGAATGATCATCGTCGATCGAAAGAAAGAGCAGTTTTATCTCCTGATTGACCAACCCATTCTTTGCTGGATCGACGTGGCCGGTGAAGAAGATAACTTTAAAATCATCAGTGAGGGATATGTTCGACTAGAGTGGTACGAGCGGGAGGATGGGAACGATACTCTTCTCGTCCATCACCAAACGACTCCGGACCCTTTAAATTACATGACTGACTTAAATCCTTATGAAAACCAAAGAAAGAAATACAATACGTTGACCTCGTCCTACTCACCATTATCTAGAACTATTTTGGACGTGCGAGGCTATGGTGAATCTAATGAAGAAGATGAGTACATGACGGATCTTGTGATTAAAACTGAGAAGGAGTATATCCATTTTTCTCCTGCGCCAGGCTTGATGGACGTTTGGATTTCAGATGATGAGCCTGTTATTCGTGGAGTTTTTAAGAGGTTGTTTTAATAAAAATAGGTTGATGATTTCTTAGGTGATGGGGTATTCGCTATTTTTCCTAGAACGGCACTGGATACATAACTACAGTCGGACGGTGGATACTAAGGAAAACGTGAAATAGGTGATGCCAAATGACATTGTTTCGCCTTGGGTATGTGGCTATGAGTGTCCACTTGCAAAACGCATCCCCATCTCAGACGATGACGTACAAACGTTTTAAACAAATTGGAGATGAAGAAGCTGCGATTAGAAAGCTTGAACGAATCGCCAAATCTAATCTTCAAAATTGTTTGAGGCTGTTGAAGCATAATAAAGCATATGAGATTGAATTTTTTCGATTGAGTTCTAGGTTAGTGCCGTTAGCGACCCACATGGATTTAATAGGATGGGATTATTTGCACGCGCTTCAGGAAGATCTTCTTGAGTTAGGGGAATTGGCCAAATCCCAACACATGCGTTTAGATTTTCATCCGGACCATTTTGTCGTATTAAATTCATCAAAGATAGAGATCTTAAAAGCGTCGTTGAATGTGTTGAAGTATCACTACCAACTGCTTCAACGAATGAACATTTCTCCAAAGCATCGCTGCGTTCTTCACTTAGGTGGTCGTTACGAAGATAAAGAAAAATCGTTGGAACGATTCATCGATAACTGGGCTCTTGTCCCAACGCCAATTCAACAAATGGTGATTCTTGAAAACGATGATACCTCTTATACATTGGAGAATTGCTTATACATATGTGAGAAGTTGAATATCCCTCAAGTTTTTGATCTGCATCACCATTTGGCGAACCATGATGACGAAAGGTGGGAAGATCATTGGGAGCGAGTGGTTCGAACGTGGTCGCACTCTCTCTTACCTGTGAAAATGCATATTTCAAGCCCTAAAAGTAAGGAAGAGTTCAAAAGTCATGCTGACTATGTGGATTTGGATCTATTTTTGGATTTTGTAAAAAAGGCACAGGGTTCCGCTGAGCATATCGATTGTATGATCGAAGCGAAACAAAAGGACGACGCCCTGTTCAAATTGGTGGAACAGCTTAAAGAGCATCCCAATATCTGTATGGAGTCTGGCAGTACATTTACGTGGAAAGCGTGAGCAATGAGTTGGACTGATCGCCTCTTACGTAGGTATACTAGTTGTAAATACTGACTATGGAGGTTATACGTATGGTAATTGAAATGTGGACAGATTTTGCTTGACCATTTTGCTATATTGGCAAAAGGCGTCTGGAGGACGCCCTTCAAAAGATAGAGCAGCCGGTTGAAGTCGTCTATCGTAGTTTTGAATTAGATCCGACAGTGGAGCGAGATGTAAATTACGGTATTCACGAAAAATTGGCAAAGAAATATGGCATGAGTCTAGAGAAGGCTAAAGCTACGACGGATAACATGGTTCAGATGGCAAAACAAGATGGACTGGATTTTCAGATGGATTCGATGGTCTTGACGAATACGTTTGATGCCCATCGTTTACGAATGTTTGCTAAGGACAAAGGCTTGATGCACGAAATGGAAGAACGATTATTAAAAGCTTTTTTCACAGAATCAAAACATATTGGTGACCATGAAACGTTGGCCGGTCTTGCCGGAGAAGTGGGGCTAGACCGTAAAGAGGTTGAAGAATTTCTCAATAGCGATCTTTTAAATGATGTGGTTCGAGCGGATGAACAGGAAGCCTCGCAACTTGGCATCCGAAGTGTGCCATTCTTTCTGGTGAACAGAAAATACGCCATCACCGGCGCTCAACCAACGGATGTATTTGTGCAATCGCTTGAAAAAATCATCGATGAGGAAGGTCCAATGACTGAGGGCCAACAAGCAGGTGGTGTTGTTTGTGATGAGGATGGATGCGAAATACGTAAGGATGATCAATAGATTGAGTGGAAATGCTGCGGGCTTATTGCCTGCAGTTTTTTTTGTTAGACAGGAAGTGGGGAAGTTAGCGACGGACGTGGAGAGAATGAGAGTTGAAAGTCGCCAACATGGGAGATTAGCGACGAACGCGGAGAGGTCGAGAACTGAACGTCGCCAACATGGGAGTTTGGCGACGAACGTGGAGAGGCCGAGAACTGAACGTCGTTAACATGGGAAGTTAGCGACGCACGTGGAGAGAATGAGGGCTGAACGTCGTTAACATGGGATGTTAGCGACGAATGTGGAAAGAATGAGATCTGAACGTCGCCAACATGCGAGTTTAGCGACGAACGCGAAGAGAACGAGGGCTGAACGTCGCCAACATGGGAGATTAGTGACGAACGTGGCAGTCGAGGAGTTTACACGTTCCTAAAGTCCAATCGGTACAAGTGAATACCGATTCTAATAAAGGTTACAAAAAGCTCTATCCTGTGAATTCTCCATCCATCGTCGTTATAATGAACGTAACCAGATAATTGATGAAATAAAAGGGGAATGTCATCATGAACAAAACGATAAGACCATTAACAACAGACGATTATCCATTGTTTGAAGCGATGGATACAGGGATAGATGGGGATTATATTAAACTTTATTTTAACCGGTTTGCTTCAGGAGCCAACAAGTTGTACGGATTATTTGTAGATGGCAAGCTCGCTTCCATGGGTGGCTATTCGATCTTTGCCGGTCGGTATGCTATGCTGGGGCGTTTGCGAAGCGACCGACGTTTTCAAGGGAAATCCCTTGCAACAGAACTCATGACTCATGTGCGACAGGAGGCCTCAGAGGTTGAGGGGATCCAGTGGGTTGGGGCTAATACAGAAGAGCACAATCAACCTGCCAGGCGAGTTCTTGAAAAAATAGGGCTTACTTCTACAGTCATTCAACATGCAGCGATCGCAAAAGACGTCACAGCACTTGAACATAGGAGGAAGGTTTGGCAGGAAGTGGATTCATTTGAGAGAAAGAAGGTATGGCTTGAAAAAGTTTATTTAAGGGATAAAAACGTATTTCCTTATCAGTGCTACTACACGTTTCCGGCTTCAGAAGCGTTGTTCGAGAATGAGCAGATCGATCGTTGGACTTTCTATGAAAACCATACGCAAAATCGTGTTGTCATCGTGAAGCATGACCAAAAGCGAACACATTATCTACATATGGCTTACCCATGGAGTGATTTTGCTGAGCAAGAAGGTCTTTGGGAAACGGTTTCGATGGCGAGGGAGGATCTGGAGGACCGTCTAGGGGAAGAGACATACGTTTGGTTTGATGTGCCGAAGGAGGAAGCCACGATGCTTCCTGAACATCATCCTTTTCAGTTGAATTCGATTTGGGTCTTGTACGAAGCGAAGTAACGAGTGGACGATATTGAATTTTAAAAAAGCGTGGTATGGACATTCATACCACGCTTTTTTTATGAAACGTCTTTAAATGTAGTTTTGAAAGGTGAATGTCTTGACTATGCTATATAAAACGACCGGCTAGCCTATGACACTGTAGGAACGAAAGGAGGGCGAAGAGGCCTATGGCCAGGGCTAAACATACCGCGATAGTGATGATTTGTACCGTATGCAGTAGTCCTTTAAAGGTACCGCTAAATCAAGAAAAAGAGATATTAATCTATAATTATGTGATCTGCCCCGTTTGTAAACAGAAAAATCGTTTGACGAAACAAATTAAACTAGAAGTGGAGAAAAAGGGGGGGGGAGGTAACCTAAATGATTATGCTTGATATGAATTGCTTTACCTCAAGCAGGAGGTAAGGCTCTTTTTGTTGAAGTATTATAATGTCATCATTGGAAAATATTATTTCTTTAGTAAGGTTTGGAGTTGACAGACGATGGGTGATGTTTTTAATAGAGCAATGGATTTAAGGAAAAGAGGTAATCTTAAAGCATCTAACGAAATATTTGTTAGTTTGGTGAAGGAGTCTCCAAACGATCCCTACATGAATTACCAGTGTGCCTGGAGTTTTGATACGTTAGGCGAGGAAGCTCAAGCAGTCCCGTTTTATGAACGTTCAATCAAGTTAGGGTTGGCGGGAAAAGATTTAGAAGGTGCGATGTTGGGGTTAGGAAGTACATATAGAACCTTAGGAGAATATGAAAAGTCAAAGGATATATTGAAAAAGGCGGTGGAGGTGTTCCCAGGTAACAAAGCCATTCAAGTGTTTTATTCAATGACTTTGTATAACTTGAGTGAGCACCAAGCGGCTATGGAGATCTTGCTCAATTGCTTAACTGATACGACCGATAATCGTGAAATCAAGAGTTACAAGAAAGCGATCGATTTTTATTCAGACAAATTGGATGAGGTGTGGAAGTGATCGTCCGCATAGATGTATCCGAAATGGTTAAGTAGAAGCAAATGATTTTTCTGTAAAAGAAAACGGGAAAAGTGGGGGTTAAATGGGGGAAATTAGATTACTAGATCCAAAAGATGCCAGCATGTACCAAGAAATTCGACTAGCGGCGTTGAAAGCAAATCCTGAAGCGTTCAGTTCAAGTTATGAAGAAGAACTGGAGTATTCTTTAGAAAAATTTGAGTCCAGATTGAATTTTGACCATGTTTATACATTCGGGGCATTTGAAGATACTAGACTTATCGGTGTGGTGACGTTGATTTTGGAAACTAGAAACAAAACGAAACATAGGGCGACTATAGTGGCGATGTATGTGTATTCGGAGCATCAGAAAGCGGGGGTTGGAAAAAATCTAATGTCAGAAGCTATTCAACTGGCAAAAGAATTGGAGAGGATTGAACAAATCAATTTAACTGTCACATCAACCAATGTGCCAGCAAAAAGACTTTACAATTCTTTAGGATTTACCACATATGGCGTTGATAAACGAGCGTTGAAAATAGAGGGTCAATACTTCGATGATGAACTCATGGTGCGGTTCGTTTAATCCATTTTTTTATACTGGAGGGGCAAGAAACAGACGTAATGGGTGTTGAATATTCACGTGCTTTTTTTGACTGAGAAAGGCTGTGAAGGATGAAGAAGAAGCTAATTATTTTTATTATGGTCGTTGGGGTGGTAGGGTACGGAGTTTATTATGTGTTCTTTGATTGGAGCCGATTTAAAGATGAACTCATCACCCAGTCCGTTTCTCCAGATGGGACATATACAGTCAATGCCTATGTTTCTTATGGAAATGCTACAGTTGCCAATACTGTCTTAGGCGAACTTGTTTATAATCATGAGAATAAATCATCTAAGAAAATATATTGGCAATATAGAGAAGAACATGCACACATAGAGTGGTTAGATGATCGTACGGTGATGATTAATAAAATTCAATTGAACCTCCCTCATGAAACATATGATTATAGGAGCGGGATTACACCGTGAATAACTATGAACAGGAATAGCCCAGATACATAGGCAAATAGGATTCAGAGGTGGAGAAAACATGGAGTTTAAACAATTCGAACAGACGATTACACAATTATTTGGTAAACAATTGTTATCCGAATTTGATGACGAGTATGGCTTTAACAACAAGACGAACCATAAGATCACGACCATTGGATATGCGACGAACCTATCCATTGAGGTCATTGAGATGGCTGCAGAGAGCGACGTCGATTTAATCATTACGCATCATGATGCTTGGGATTTCATTTATGGCTTAAAAGAAAAATGTTTGGAGAAATTAGAACGATACGGTATTAGGCATTTTTGGATTCATAGTCCATTAGATTATATCGAATTCGGAACCTCTACCTCACTCATGAATGTGTTAGGAGTAGATCATATTGAGACCTATTCCATGTTCAAGAATGGTCGTGAATCCCCTGGAATTGGGAAATTTGATTCGCGTTTACCTTTTCATGAGTTAGTTCATCGGATAAAAAAAGAATTAAGTGAACCAATAAGAGCCTGGAGAAACAGTCATAAAGATGTTGAAAAGGTTGGAGTATTAACTGGAGCAGGTCATTCATCAGACCATATCAAGTATGCACTGGAAGAGGGCTGCGATACATATATCACTGGAGAAGCTACGTTATACACCATCCAATACGCTCAATTTGCAGGGGTGAACCTATTGGTTGGCAGTCATACGTTCACTGAAATCTATGGTGTTGAAAGTCTAGTAAAGAGAGTACAAGAAAAAAATCGTGATATTAGAACGATTCAGCTTGTTGAGGACCATTTTGAATTGGGTCACTTATGAAAAGTATTTTTACAAAAACGGGGGGATAGACATTGGGAAAAGTCGTTGGATTTGAATTAAGTAGTCAAGAACCGGAAAAAGCAGCAACGTTTTACTCGAAAGTTTTCGATTGGGAGATTTCTGAACCGAAATGGGATTATTGGGCTGTGACTTCATTAAAGGATAGCGGGGCTTCAGGGGTCAAAGGGGGCATAAGTAAAGGACCAAGAGATTTCCCTCATGGCACCCGAATACAAATAGAGGTGGAGTCCATTGATCAAACGATTTCTAAAGCTACCAGTGAAGGTGCGATGGTCGTTAGAGAAAAAATGGAGTTTGAAGGTTTCTTCCTAGCATATTTAGTTGATCCTACGGGAAATGGAATTGGGCTTATTCAACATAAATAGCAGCTAAGATTGTGGTTTGATAACATATCATTAGATGTGGTATGTGGCGGGCTAAGATAAATAAGTAAAAGAAATTAGTAAACTTCGAATATTTAAACTTGATTATTAGAATGATTTCATTTACACTGACAATTACAACTTAAATTAAATAGTGATAAACTTCTTATCCAGAGCGGTGGAGGGACAGGCCCTTTGATACCCAGCAACCATTAAATCATTTAATGATTTAAACGGTGCCAATTCCTGCAAGGATCCTATAGTCCTTGGGAGATGAGAGTAATCGTATAACATATACGAGAACCTCTCTTAACGAAACTTAGAGAGGTTTTTCTTATGGGAAGAAGATTTATTGCTCAAAAAAAGGAGCGATTAGCATGGAAAAAGTAGTTTTTGGAGCAGGTTGTTTTTGGGGAGTGGAAGCATTTTTTGAAAGCATTCGCGGAGTTGAAGAGACAAGGGTAGGCTACTCTGGCGGACATGTTGAGAATCCATCTTATGAAGAAGTAAAGACAGGTTTAACAGGTCATGCAGAGGTAATCGAAATTTGGTATAACCCATGGAAAATATCTTATGAAGAATTGGTTAACAAGTTCTTTGAATGTCACAATCCAACAACTCGAAATCGTCAAGGGATTGATATTGGAAGTCAATATCGATCAACTATTTTCTTTCAAAATCGTTATCAGTTTGAGATTGCCATGAATAAAAAGGCTGAGTTAAATCGTAAGGGAAGTAAAAAAATTGTGACTGAAATCCGTCCTATGCAACAGTTTTACCCAGCGGAAGAGTATCATCAAAAGTACTTCCAAAAAAATAAAATGGTGGCTTGTGGGATTTAAGTCCAGTTTTAAATTTTGCATGAGTATAAGATATAAAAACAAAACGACCTGAACGTGAGCTACAATCACGTTCAGGTCGTTTTGTTTTGCAAAAAAGTCTGAGTCGACCGCGAGAACCGTCCCTCCGGCTAAATCAAAAAAAATTGATTTACACTTGCATTTAGATAAATTTGGTATTATGATGATAATACATCAAAAAAAATTGATTTATAGGAGATGGTGATGTGGAACTGAAGATCCCTTTAGTAGAAGAAACTCCAGATTTTTCGTTTTATGAAAAGCGGTTTAAGGCTTTAGCAGATCAAAAAAGATTGCACCTTCTGTCCATTTTGTGTAAGCAAGGTCCCAGATGCGTGTGTGACTTAACGGAGGCTTTGGAACTTTCTCAGTCTAAACTGTCGTATCATCTTAAAATATTATTAGATGCCGACACGATCTTGAAAGAGAAGAAAGGTACATGGAATTATTATCGTATCAACAACGAAGTGATCGATCATTTACTGTCGGAAGAGCTATGTTGTCTTTTTCGCCCAGCGAAGTAATTGCGCTGGGTAAATGAATAACTTATACATCAACTTTTTTTGATGTATTGTAGTGAAAATTTCATAAGAGGTGAATTCCATGGTAGAAACAATCCAAAGTTTTATAATGATTGCCTTGCAATTAACAGTTCTGTTTATTGGTGTATCTTTTGTCCTCAATTTATTTAGAAATTACATTCCTTATGAAAAAGTGGAGAAGAAACTTAAGGAATCCCACCCTGTTTTCGGAGGGCTCATTGCCTTGTTATTTGCCTTTATCACACCATTTTGTTCTTGTTCGACCATCCCGATTATAGTTAATTTGTTGAAAAATCAAGTGAGATTCGGGGTGGTCATGGTCTTTTTGTTCGCTTCGCCTGTTCTCGATCCGACCATCTTGACGATTATGTCCGTGATTATGGGGTGGGAAGTCACGATTCTCTATATTTTGATTACGGCAACGCTATCGTTAACGATCGGGTTGTTGCTAGAGAAATTTGGTTTTCAAAAATCGGTGAAAAGAGTAGTGATGAGCGGATACGCCCCATCTGATAAAGGATTTTCATGGAAAGGCGCATGGGTAGAAACGATGACGTTGATGAAGACGGTTTATCCGTACTTAATTCTCGGAGCAGCAATTGGGGCAATCATTCATGGTCTTGTTCCTGCAGAATTTATCAGTGCGCATTTTGGTCAGGATGCTTGGTGGTTAATTCCTATTGCCGCGGTCGTCGGGATCCCCCTTTATATTCGATTATCGAGCATGATTCCCATTTCACAAATATTAATAATGAATGGCATGACGTTAGGGCCTGTCATGGCGATGATGATCAGTTCCGCTGGAGCAAGTTTACCTGAGTTGGTGCTATTGAAATCTATTTTTAGAAAAAGTTTAATCGTCACCTTTGTGCTGTCAGTATTAACAATGTCAACGATCTCAGGGTTCATATTTTACATTATTTAATGGGAGGTGAGAGGATGTTGAAGAAATTCTTTCGATTATTAGCGAGGAATAAGAAGGCAGACAAGAGTTCGTCATGTTGTAAAGTAGAAATCAAAGAGATCAAACCTAACCAGAGGGACGGTTCTTGCAGTTAAATAAAGTGTTTGGCCCAAAAGTAGAACCGCCGATGAAGCCAAAGTTCACCCGGTGCTATCCGCTCCACGCATTGTTTAATCTTCTTGTTTCCCCAATTACAACCCATTTTTCATCCAAAATGTTACAATAGTCTTGTATTGTTTCTAGGGAATGCAATGAAGTCTAACTACTTTGAAGGAGTGAGATGAATGCAGGAAAAACATTTAGAAAGAATGAGGAACGACAAAGGTTTTATCGCAGCGCTTGACCAAAGTGGGGGAAGTACCCCAAAGGCACTTGCTGCGTATGGTGTATCTGAAAACGAGTATACGACCGAAGTCGAAATGTTTGATCTTGTCCATAAGATGAGAACTCGAATCATTTCGGCACCCGCATTTGATTCAGAGCATATCCTCGGCGCCATTTTATTTGAGCAAACCATGGATCGTGAAATCGATGGCAAATACACAGGAGAGTATTTATCTGAGGAAAAGGGGATTGTGCCGTTCCTTAAAGTAGATAAAGGTCTTGCTGAGCTATCTAATGGTGTTCAGAAGATGAAACCGATCGATGATCTCAGTGAAACATTAGATAGAGCGAACGAGCGTGGGATGTTTGGAACAAAAATGCGTTCTGTGATTCAAGAAGCAAACAAAGATGGCATTAAAGAAGTGGTGGATCAGCAGTTTGAGGTCGCTAAACAGATTATCAATGCAGGACTTGTACCAATCATTGAACCGGAAGTGGATATTCATAGTACCGATAAAGAGAAATCGGAAGAAATATTAAAGCAGGAAATCATTAAACATCTTGATCTATTAAAAGAAAATGAACTTGTGATGTTGAAACTCACCATTCCTTCGGTAGGGAACCTCTATAAAGAGCTTATCGATCACCCTCAAGTCGTTCGAGTAGTAGCTTTATCTGGTGGGTATTCCAGAGACGAAGCAAACGGAAAACTAAAAAGTAACGATGGGCTCATCGCAAGTTTCTCTAGAGCTTTAAGTGAAAACTTAAGTGTCAGTCAAACTGATGAAGAATTTAATGCAGCGTTAAAAGAAGCGGTTGAATCGATTTATGACGCATCTGTAAATAAGAATAGCTAAACGAAAAGACCGGAACGTGATCAATCATCACGTTCCGGTCTTTTTTGGTGTTAAGCTTACTATAGATTTTTGAACTGTGGATGATTAAACTGTTTTAAAAATCTAGTTGGAGAAGTTTTGTAGTCCGTAAGCCGTTCTGTATCCAGTTTGGAGGTGCTAGTATCCAATTTGAACAGTTCTGTAGTCGGTTTGAGAAGTTTTGTAGTCCGTAAACTAATCTGTAATCGTTTTGGAGGTGCTTGTATCCAGTTTGAACAGATCTGTAGTCGGTTTGAGCAGCCTTGTAGTCCTTAAGCTGATCTGTATCCGGCTTGGAGGTGTTTGTATCCAGTTTGAACAGATCTGTAGTCGGTTTGAGCAGACTTGTAGTCCGTAAGCTGTTCTGTATCCAGTTTGGAGGTGCTTGTATCCAGTTTGAACAGATCTGTAGTCGGTTTGGGCAGCCTTAGTCCGTACATTGATCAGTAATCGGTTTGATAGTCTCTGTACCTAGTTTGAAATTTATAGTTTCCATAAAACTTCCGATTTAACCGAAAGAACCTTTCCTGTGTTTTCCCTGTGTTTTCAACCGCGAGAACCGTCCCCTTGATTGCGCCCTCTGGCTCGAAACCAGAGGATGAGTGGAATGACTGATAGTGCTAGGAGGCCACCTAAAAGGGAGAGCATCGGGTAACTCGTAGAAGCGACGATGACGCCAGAAAGAGCTCCTCCTGATGCACCTGCTAATGCTATGAAAACGTCGACTGATCCTTGTTTTTTCGCACGGTTGGTTGGATTTGTTGAATCGACAAGGATCGCTGTTCCACTGATCAAACCAAAGTTCCAACCGAGCCCTAATAAAGCAAGGGCGATCGTAAGGATCAGCATCGAATCAGTTGGTGCCACTGCTGAAAGAATTCCTGAAGCAAGTAAAGTGAAGCCTGCCGCGGCGGCCATGGGAAGACGCCCGACTTTATCGACAAGAATTCCCGTCACAAGAGAGGGGAGGTACATGGCTGCAACGTGAATGCTAATCACTAGTCCTACGGCATTTAAAGCATGCCCGTGGTGCCCCATGTGTACGGGAGTCATGGTCATAATGGCCACCATGACAATTTGCGTTAAAACCATGATTGAAGCACCTAGGAAAATTCCTCGATTGTCTGTAGATAGAGGAGAGGCTTCCAGATTTGAAGAGGTGGTATCCTCAGTTTTTACCGCGGCGAGTGCTTTCGCAATGATAAAAGGGTCCGGTCGTAAGAACAACAGAATCACCAAGCCAGCGAGGATGTACGCAGCCGCTGCTAGCATAAAAGGACCGGATAATGCTGGAAAACCAATGGCTTCCGCCCATTCGCCCATCACACCGACTAAGTTTGGTCCGGCTACTGCTCCAAACGTGGTCGCCATCAAGGCGATACTAATGGAGGTTGCTCGCTGAGAAGGACTTGCCAGATCGGTTCCGGCATACCGAGCTTGTAAATTCGTCGCCGTTCCTGCGCCGTAAACGAACAGGGCAACGAATAGAAGGACGATATTAGTCGTGATGGCTGCTAAGACAACGCCGATTGCGCCAATTCCTCCTGCAAGAAAGCCAGTAGCGAGGCCTGCTCGTCGACCGAGACGCTGGGAGAGTCGACCTACAAGGAGCGCTGCCCCGGCAGAGCCCAATGTGAAGAGCGCCACAGGAAGTCCCGCAAAACTATCTGTTCCTAACACATCTCGGGCAAGGAGCGCGCCCACCGTAATACCTGCGGCTAGTCCCGCGCCTCCAAATATTTGTGAAAGAACGACGATGATCATCGTCTTCTTATATAACTTTTTTTGTTCTTCTGGAGAATCTATGTATTTATGTAACCATGAGGGCTCTCCGTCTACCTTCATAGTATCTTCAAATTGATCCGACATCACTTCTTCCGCCTCTCAAAAAATCTAACGCTTTGGAATCATAAACCATGAACCAAGACTAGCTATATTGTAAGGTTTTTGGAGACCTCGGACAACTAAACTGTTTCTAGGGTACAACCTTATCACCTTTGGTCGTAGGTTCCTTGTTTGCGATTTTCAACGGGATGGATGTTGTTTTCAGTTCAGGAATAATCTTAGCTTCCGCAAGCACCTTTATGGCAGGACTCTTTGTCGTGTTTATGTTGAAAAAAACGCAACATTCTACCTTCTCATGAAGGCAAAGGGCCGTCCGTTTGGTTGGCAGGCTACTAACCGCAAGAACCGTCCCCATGGTTTGAAAATGGGGATAGTTCTTCACTTTTTCTTCTCCTGCTTCTGACATATCAATAGAAAGATCTTTGGTAAAATTGTCAATTTTACCCCTGCTGAAAGGTAACGATTGAAGTTTTCCATACAGTTGACTCATCCATTTTTTCTTTATAATTGTCTCCAATAAAGTCTCACCTAGTCTCGTCTCGTAGCTCCATTGAATCATCTTGTGTCCTGCGACAACTTCCGTTTTCTTTTCGTTTGTCTTTCGATCTATAAAAACAATGTCCATGCTTGATCAACCTCATTCTAATTATTATTAGGTAGCGAATTTTAGGATTCCAATTCAACCTATCTATTCACTTTAACCTGCAAAAATAAAGAAAAAGGGTTGATAAATATTAAGAACTATTAAGATTTACGAGTTACAGGAGGGAGGTTCTTAATTTGATGGTAAAGAGGGTAGAGGAAGTGATTCTAAGTGGATAAGCATCAAAAGTAGTATAATGAAAGAACAAACGCTTACATTCTAAGGAGGTTACACCTTGGCTTATGAACTGAAAACAAAAGAAAACGACGGCGATGTGATTGAATTTATTGAACAAGTTGAACATGCAAAGAAGCGAGAAGACGCCTATAAATTATTGGATATCTTCACGGAAACGACCGGTTATCAGGCTAAGATGTGGGGAGCAAGTATTATCGGTGTTGGATCTTATCATTACAAATATAAAACGGGACATGAAGGGGATGCGCCACTGGTTGGTTTCTCACCGAGAAAAGCGAAAATCAGTTTGTATTTTGCCACGGGGGATGAGGACCGAGGTGAACTGTTAAAGCAATTTGGTAAATATACCACAGGTAAAGCCTGCGTTTACATTAATAAAGTTGAAGATATCAACATCGATGTTTTGAAAAAATTAATTATTCAAAGTGTCGCATTTTTACAGGAGAGATATCCTAATCCTTCATGATAAAGAAGTGATAAACACCCTATGAGACTACAATCCATAGGGTGTTTATCATTTTATGTGTTGTAAGAGTTTTGTTTTACAGGGATCCAGATTTCACTTTTAAATGTAGGTGATTCAAAGTCCTTATCTTCGTTCCATAGAATTTCAGGTCCCTCTGTTTGTTCGAAGTTAGAGGATGGAAACCATTCGGAATAAATCCGTCCCCAGACGTCTTGCAAGGTTTCAGGAAAAGGTCCGATTGCTTCAAAGACAGCCCAAGTGGTAGCGGGGACTTCAAGGATGTTGAAATGATCCGGACGCATACTAGATGTTGCTACTCCAATAAAATGATCTAGCCCTCCTTTTTCTTCCATTCTTTCTTCAGAGAAGTTTGTGGAGGCACTTATTATTCCTTTCGGCTCCACATTAGATAAGGATTTAAGTTCCTTTATAGACTGACTATCTAATTCTTTCCACATCTTTTCGATCTCTGGATTGACTCCACTAAAAATGATTGGCACTCTCTTCATCATTCCAGCAATACGAAAGGATTTTTTTTCAACTATTCGATAATTCATTTCATTTCCTCCTTCAATCGTTAATTGGAAGGTCATTGGCGGATAAGCTTTAAGAGGATGGCCATGATTCCTTGCTGCTGACGGAGTAATGCCGTGGACTTTTTGAAAGGCCCGTGCAAAAGAATCAGCAGAATGAAATCCATAAGTCACCGCAATATCAATGATTCTCCTATTGGAGTTTTCCAATGCGAAAGCAGCAAGGGTCAGGCGTCTACGACGAATGTATTCTGACAGAGCAATCCCAGAGAGAAATGAAAACATTCTTTTAAAGTGATACTCGGAGCAGTAAGCACGTTTAGCAACTTCTTTATAGTCAATCTCATTTGTTAGATTTTTCTCTATATAATTTAGCGCCTCATTCATATGTTTTAGCAAATTCATTCTATGACCTCCCGTAGCTAATAGAATATCAGGTATTGACTAGAGTCATCCGATATTTCATGCACAAGAATGTAGGGTAGCATCCATCTTCATTATAACAGTGTCAAATTACAGAATTTAAAAATATTGTATAGTATGTCACGCCGTGATATACTCACACCATGATATATATCACGGCGTGACATATAAAAGGAGGAAGGATATGACCGCACCTACTGATAAAGTGATCAAAAAATACGTGCCCATGTCCGAAACAGCTTTTTACATTTTATTAAGTTTGTTTAAACAACCGCAGCACGGTTATGGCATCGTGAAATACGTTGAGGATATTACATCAGGCCGGTTGAAGCTTGGTTCAGGCACCGTGTACGGGACGATTACGAAAATGCTAAAAGATCATTTAATCGTCGTTTATGCTAATGAAGAACGAAAAAAAACCTACGAGATTACCGAGCTGGGGAACGAGATTATTCAACGGGAGATGACTCGGCTTGAAGAGTTGTATACAAATGCTATGGCACACCGGGGGGAGAAGAAATGAGTTATACACATTTTTGGAAACCGTTTTGGAGCTATCACATTCAAAGCACGGAGCATTGGGTAGGAGAGATGTCCAAAAAGGGATACACACTGACGCATTTTCAACCTAAATTAAGTCGCTTTACCTTTAGTGAGGAAGCGTCACCTCACGAAACATTTGCGATCTCCTTTGATCGGAGTAAGCAGCATCCTCTACCTAAAGCGCTTGAGGCAGACGGGTGGGAAGTGGTGAATAAAAAAAGAAAATGGGCCGTTTATGGGAATACTAAGCAAAAGGATGAAGTAAAGACGTCCATTGTGCGAGACAATTTAGAATCAAGAAACAGCAAAATCTCCATGTTCTGGTGGGCATATTTCCTGTACATGATTTTCTCTATTTCTCTGCAAGCCTCGTTACTTATTCCTCTCTATTTAAGCAACGACTCGTTTACGGTGACCCGCGTTGAGAGCCCGATGTGGATCCTCACGTATTTCATGGCTGCCGTCCAGATGGGTGTGACGATCATAGGGATTTATTCTCTCATTGCGCTCAAGAAAGAATCGAGGCGTTTATCAGAGGAGGTTACTCAATCGCAACTTTTGGAGGATTCTACAGATAAACCAGTAACTCTATCAGGGGAAAGGCGAACCAAGTTTAAAGTTGGCTGGATGTATGCTCCGGACAAAATTGAAACGTGGCTGGAAGAGAAAGAACAATCCGGATGGCATCTTATCCATGTGAATAAAGGAGGTGTTAAGTTTCAGTTTGAAAGATCAGACAAAAATCTCTATGCGTACAGCGTCCTTTTTGAAGGGAGAGCGGACAGAAACGCTCACGCATTTCACAGTGAAGCGGGGTGGGAGCGAGTGTATGTCTCAGGTTCTTCTTGGCAGCAATGGTCGATCTGGCGACAAGCCTACTCAGAAGAAATGGAAAAACCTGAGATCAATGACGATCTTGAGAGCAAGCAACGAGCAGCCATGAGTGTAGCAAAAATTTATACGTTGATGTTCTCGCCAATCATTGTTTTATTCGGTTTTAACTTCTTTTCATTTATGCTTCCAAATGCTTTGGAGCAAGGATATTTTTCCCTTTCAGGAATTGAACGATTCAATACAACGATCTTTCCTCTTGCCATGTCCGTGTTTTTAATAAGTATTCTGCGAGCATGGGCTTACTATTTTAGGGTAAGAAGTTAATAGGAGATGAAGTAAAAACCTCTGGAACGGGTCATAGGTATTTTTTCAATAGTGTTAAAGTAAAATTAAAGGGAATAGAAGAAGGATTAGCTCGCTTAATTGAATTGCATAATAAGAACGAATGAAATGACTTTTCATGAAGTGTGAAGAAATACATCGAATTTCAATTGTGCGAGAGAGGAGTGTTTTTTATGAAGAAAATTGGTGTGTTAACGTCTGGCGGGGACTCCCAAGGCATGAATAGTGCGATCCGTGCTGTAGTTAGGACAGGACTTGCTCGTGGCTTTGAGGTTGTCGGAATTAGAAGAGGCTATAACGGTCTCATAGAAAAAGATTTTACTACACTAGGATCAAAAGATGTTGGAGACATCCTTTATCGTGGCGGTACGTTTCTGCAATCCGCCCGTTCCGAAGAATTTCGAACTGAAGAAGGACAAATGAAAGCTGTAAATAATTTGAAAGAAGCGGGGATCGAATACCTCGTAGTCATTGGCGGCGACGGGAGTTATCGTGGAGCAGCTAAGCTTAGTGAACAAGGCATTAAAACATATGGTCTGCCAGGGACAATCGATAATGATATCCCGCTAACTGAGTATACAATTGGGTTTGATACGACGTTGAATGTAGTGATGGAAGCTATTGGAAACCTGAGAGATACGATGAGCAGCCACGAACGTGTAAGTGTTATTGAAGTGATGGGAAGAGATTCTGGTGATATTGCGCTTCACGCTGGGATCGCCAGTGGCGTGGATGCGATCTTAGTCCCTG
This sequence comes from Salipaludibacillus keqinensis, assembly GCF_003226325.1. GTDB lineage: Bacteria > Bacillota > Bacilli > Bacillales > Salisediminibacteriaceae > Salipaludibacillus > Salipaludibacillus keqinensis. The sequence continues at coordinate 789,156 of NZ_PDOD01000001.1, forward strand.
AATTGCCGTGGGATATTAAAGAAACTTCTGAAAAACTAAGAAGTGGTTTCAGTCGTGGGAAAACACACAGTATTGTGATGGTTGCTGAAGGTGTAGGGAAAGCCGAAAATATTGCTCATCTGATTAAAGAATATAGCGGACTGGATACAAGATCGACTGTACTAGGGCATATCCAACGAGGAGGAACCCCTTCAGCATTTGACCGCATTTTTACGAGTCGAATGGGTCACAAAGTCGTTGAACTAATGGAAAAGGACATTTATGGTGTGGCGCTAGGCATGGAAAAAAATGAAATAACCTATCATTCATTTGAAGATATCTTTGCAGGGAGAGAAACGAAGAAAGCATTAAATAAGAAGTTATATCAAGTTTTTGAGGACCTTATCTAACTAACTGAAAATCTGTCAATAACCATAGAAAGTTCTGATCTCATCTATCATACGAGGTCAGAGCTTTTTTTATAACTGTGTAGAAGTAACCGATATCCAGTTCATGTTCAGTTCATATTCCCGTGATAGGATGTCCCAGTGTTGGTTGAAGTGAAGTAGCTGTAGGCTTCTACTAGCGTGGTAAAAAGATGTACTGTATGGAGGAATTTAACGAATGAAACAAGCTTGGAATATATTTAAGCAGGATGTAATGAATATTAAACGGGTGCCTCTCGTAGGTATACTTCTTATTGGACTGGCCATTCTTCCTTCCTTGTATGCGTGGTTCAATCTAAGTGCCTCGTGGGACCCTTATGATAATACGGAAGGAATCCAGGTCGCGGTAGTGAACGAAGATGAAGGCGCCTATATCGAGGGAGAATTCGTCAACGTCGGCAAAGAATTGGCAGAGAATCTCCAAGATAACGAAAATTTCGGCTGGACCTTTGTTGAAAAGGAGGAAGCGGAAAGAGGGGTAAAATACGGAGACTATTATGCCAGCGTTTATATTGATGACTCTTTCTCTGAAGACCTGTCAAGTGTGGTTTCTGGTGATCCCATTTCTGCCGAAGTCCATTTTCAGGTTAATGAAAAGATCAATGCTATTGCACCTAAGATGACGTCTACGGGCGCATCTGCGATCGTTAAAGAAATGAATGATGAATTTATTGAAGAAACATCCAGAACGATGTTTCAAGAGTTCGACAGGCTCGGAATACAGCTGGAGGAAGAACTTCCTACTTTCCGTAAAATAAAACAAACCGTGTATGACCTTGAATCTCGTTTTCCTGAAATCAATGAGTTTGCAGAGAAAGTGATTGCGCTCGATGAGGACTGGGGAACGATTGACGATCATGTGAATCAGTTTCTGGAACTACGAGACCTTAGTCCGCAGATTGATGAAGGAACGGAACAAATCCTTGAGCTTGAGAGGCGCCTCCCAGAAATCAACCAACTAGGACAAGGCGTTCTTCAGCTAGAAGAGGAAATCACAGACATGGATGATGCTATGGCAGATGTGCATCAAATAAACGATAGGTTTTTCGAAATTTCTGAACTTCTTGATGAAGCGTTGAGCGGTGCCCAGCAGGCACAGGTAACGATTAATCAAGCCCAAGAAGTATTGCCAGAAGTAGAAAAAAGAGCAGACTCTATGGAAGAATATGCAGAGGCCTTGTCTGTATTCATAGATGAAGCGGAAGGTGCCGTTGAACCGGTTATTGATACAGTCGCCCAGCAAGCGCTTTTTGCAGGACAGACAGCCGCATCGGCAGAACAAGCACTGGCAATGGTAGACGAAGAAGCTGGAGAAAAGTCAGAAGAAATTCTTCATGATTTAGACAAGCAGCTTACGACTCATATAGAAGTGCTAGAAAATGCGGTTGATTTGTATAGCTCTATTTATGACTATTCTGAAAATGAGGAACTACTAGAAGTCATGGATCAGATAACCATGATGATCGAGCAACTTCAAGATTTTCAGATAGAAGTTCACGAGACGTTAACTAAGCTTGAAGCTGGGGAGATGCCGGGAGAAAGCCAAATTGAAGATCTCAGGATGAGTGCTGATAGCGCTGAACAAAAGGCCGAGGACCTTTACTCGTTTTTAACGAATGAAGGGACTGAACGAACTGAAAGAGCCGTTGATCACTTACGATCCGAATTAACTGCTGCTGGAGAATCGTTCGATGAAAGTTATCTAGCTTTACAGTCGATCGAAGAAACTTTAGAGCATGCTGAAAAGCTAGCGGTTCAAGGTGAAGAAAGTATTGAAGAACAGAGGAACAGGCTCCCTGAAATTCAAGAACGAATCAATGAACTGACGGAAACAATAGAAGAAAGTCTTCCTGTTCTAATCGATGCCGTTGAGTCAGCGGGAGGCTTTGTTCGTAACGACCTGCCTGTCATTGAAGGGAAGATTTATCAGGCAGGGGATTTCATTCGAGACGATCTCCCTGAAGTGGAAGAAGACTATCGAATGCTTGCCGAACTATTAGAAGAAAACATGCCACAAGTGGAAGAATCAGTAGACGAACTTGCTAAGTTTTCTAGAAATGAACTGCCAGACATGGAAGGAAACCTAGGTGAGGTGGCAGATCAAATCCGTGACATTGAAGAGAGGGATCGTCTGAATGAGTTGATTTCTGTCCTTCGGAATGACCTTGATGAGGAAAGTGAGTTCTTTTCAAACCCAGTCAATTTAGTCGAAGAACAACTTTTCCCAATCCCGAACTACGGATCAGCCAATGCAGCCTTCTACACTGCATTAAGCCTTTGGGTCGGTGCTTTACTGTTGTCAAACTTGATCAGCACCAATCTCCATTCAGTCGATCGCCGTCCAGAATTCACCCTCCGTTCTATTTATCTAGGAAGAATGATCCTCTTTCTAATCGTAGGCGTGCTACAAGGACTGATTGTAAGTATTGGAAATTTGACACTTCTAGGTGTTTACGCAAATAATCCATTCTTGTTTGTTTTGTTTTCAATCTTCATAGGCATAGTATTTATGACCATGGTCTACACACTGGCTTCTATCCTTGGAAATATTGGGAAAGCGCTGGCGATTATTCTGCTTGTTCTTCAACTTTCCGGTGGGGGAGGTACATTTCCTATTGAAGTGGCACCGCCGTTTTTCCAACAAATTAATCCGTTTCTTCCTTTTACGTACGCGATTAATTTACTCAGGGAAGCTATAGGTGGTGTCATTCCTGCGCTTGTTTGGCAGAACATGATCATCTTGACAGGTTTCTGGGTGTTAACACTCGTTGCTGGACTTCTGTTAAAACCTTTGCTCGCGCCAAGAATTGAAAAAACGTATGAGAAATCAAAATCAAGTCGTCTGGTAGAATAACGCTGAGATAGGGAGATCATTCCCGTTTTTGTTGAGAGGTGCTACTATTAGAAAAGACAAAGGTTACTACAATTAGTAGAAAGGCTGGGACGCAATGAATACGATTTTAGTCGCTGATGATGACGCACATATTCGGAAATTGATGAGGCTGTACCTTGAAAATAGCCAGTTCAAAGTGGTCGAAGCTGGAGATGGTCAAGAGGCATTGGATCTTTTGACCAAGGAAACCATTCACTTGGCCATTGTTGATGTGATGATGCCCCGTGTAGATGGCATTGAGCTAACGGAAGATATTCGCTCGTTTTTAAATATTCCGATTCTTATGGTGACGGCTAAAGGAGAATCACAGGACAAAGTTAGAGGATTTAATGCGGGCACCGATGACTATCTCGTCAAGCCGTTTGACCCGGTAGAATTAAATTTAAGGGTGAAAGCTCTGTTAAAACGCTATCATAATCACTTGGAAAACCTTGTGAGAGTAGGAGATGTCTCGATCGATCTAGGTCGTCTTGTGGTAGAATCCCCCTCCGAAACAGTACAATTGAAACGGAAGGAATGTGAACTATTATTTATGCTTGCGGGCTCTACTGGTAAAATTTTCACTCGTGCTCAGCTGATTGAGAGAATTTGGGGGTACGACTATGAAGGGGATGAAAGAACAGTAGATGTTCATATTAAGCGATTAAGGGAACAACTCGTTCGGTTTCCTGAACTGACCATTTCCACTGTTAGAGGCCTAGGATATCGGCTGGAGGAAACCTGATGCTTAAGAAAAGCCTGTATTTACGTATTGTTGCGACTTTTATTGGTGTCGTGTTAATTAGCTTATTCGTTTCCTATACGATTACCTCTAATGTCTTTCAGCCCGGAGTGTTGTTTGAAGAGGAAATTACCAATGTTACTAAAGGAGCGGCAAACGTTTTGGAAATGACGGACGTGGAAAATGTCGATGAGATGATAGACACGCTGAAAGATTTTCATTTCGATGTTCTGATTGTGAATGAAGAAGGGGAGACTTTCACAAATGATCGTCCTTTTGATGTTGACGGAAGTGCTTTTCAAGAGGTGATCTCTTCGGAGGCAGACGTGCCAGTCGTTTTCCATGAGGATGCTGCTAGAGTGGGAGGGGTCCCCCTTGAAATAGGGCAGGAGCAGTATGCACTATTTGTTCATATGGATTATGAAGAAGAAGGAGAAGCGATCCGTTACGTCATTTCGATGGCTCTTTTGATTGTGCTGATTTGCGGGAGCTTGCTGATTTTTCTGGCCTCACGTTACGTCGTTGACCCGATCAAGAAATTAACGACGGCCGCTAAGGAGATGGCAAAGGGGAATTTTTCCATCAGGCTAAAAAACAAAAATAATCAAGATGAAGTGGGCGAATTGATCCGCAGTTTTAATCATATGGCTTCGGAAGTGGAGCAAATAGATAAAATGAGAGATGATTTTGTGAGCAGCGTGTCTCATGAATTTCAATCACCTCTTACCTCTATCAGAGGGTTTACAAAAGCCATTCGGGACGATGTTGTTCCTAAAAAAAACCAAAAAGAATACCTTGATATCATATATGAAGAAACACAAAGGCTTTCAAGGTTAAGCGAAAATCTTCTGCAACTTGCTTCTCTTGAATCGGATCATTATCCCCTTAAGCACGTTAAATACCGACTCGATGAACAATTTAGACGAGCGGTCCTTGCCACGGAGCCTCTCTGGAAAAAGAAGCAGCTTGGTTTAGAGCTGAACTTGGATTCGGTTGAAGTGAAGGCAGATGAAGATTTACTAAACCAAGTGTGGGTAAATTTGTTAGCCAACGCTATTAAATATTCCCCTCAAGGTGAAACGTTGACATGCACACTCAAAGAAATTGGTAAAAACATCGAAGTAAGCATCGAAGATAACGGGAAAGGCATCCCAGAAGAGGAGATTCCTCATTTATTTAACAGGTTTTACAAGGTCGACAAAGCGAGAAGCAGTTCCATCGAAGGAAATGGCCTGGGGTTATCGATCGTCAAGAAGATTCTTTCCATTCATAACTTTGATATCCAAGTGACAAGCGAACATCATAAAGGGTCGACCTTCACGGTAGTGATCCCGTTAGATGAAAACTAAGCGTCTCCTTGCAGGGGCATGCTGAGTTCATCAACTATAAAGATGAGTATTCAATTAACATGTGAACCATGTTCTTCACGAGAAGAACATGGTTTTTTTGATGATTAAAAAAACCTTTCTCCAGTTCATAATGAGTTCATAAACCTTTTATAAAATGAAGAAGAGAAGCTAAGTGGAAGAGGTGGCATTCAAGATGAATAGATTCAATCAATCATATGATCAAGATAGAGAACTTTCGAATCGTTTCTATAACACGGAGAGTAACTTCTCTTCTGAGAAAACATCTGTCGAGAAGATCGTTAAATGGCTTAGAAGTCAGGAAGTTCAAGCGGATCTTTGCCCGCGTCCTAAGAAGTCGACTAGTTCTTGCAGATCGTAGTATAAGCGCGAATAACCCTAGAAAAAACAGGAGGAAAAGTAAATGGAAACTTTATTTACCCCATCAAACGTGAAAAAACTGAAAGCAGTGAAAAAGGAACTCACGCGGTTTATGATGACGTACCAGTTTGCGTTGGATGAATTAAGTACGAAGATAGATATTTTACAGCAGGAGTTTCATTACATTCATGATTATAATCCGATTGAACATGTGAAGTCTCGTATAAAGACACCGGAAAGCATTTTGAAAAAGGTTCACAGGAAAGGCATTGATCTGACCCTCCCGGCGATTAGAGACACCATTCACGATATTGCGGGTATTCGGATCACGTGCTCTTTTATATCAGATATATACGAGTTAAGTTATATGCTAGAGAATCAAAAAGATATTCAAGTGGTGGAACGAAAAGATTATATCATGAACCCAAAGCCTAATGGGTACCAAAGTCTTCATTTAATTCTTGAGATTCCTGTCTTTATGTCTGATAGAGTTCTTGACGTGTATGTTGAAGTTCAAATACGCACGATTGCTATGGATTTCTGGGCTAGTCTTGAACATAAAATTTATTATAAATATAACCACGAAGCGCCCCCTGCGATTCTTCAGGAATTAAAGGAGGCAGCAGAAACGGCAGGCCGACTGGATGAGAAGATGGAAAGGCTCCATAAAGAAATAAATAAGGCTAAAGAGACCGAAAATGACACCCATTTCATCATGAATCATGAGAAACTTCATCTTCCTGAAGAATTCCTGGCCACTTATATTAACTCAGCACGATAATATCCGGAGAGGAGATGGAAGATGGCCGTTAAAATAAGTAAAAAAATCGCTTTTGTTCTGTTTGGATTGGTTAGCATGTACGTTATTTATGCGTTCATCTCAGGAGTGCTCCTGTTTCAGTTTGCCGAACCAAACAAGGGGAGTCATACAGTTGAAGATTCTCAACAGTTTTATAGCGACGAGCTTTCCAAGGACAGAATCGTCTTACTTGAAGATCGATATGAATCGGGCTTAGCACGTATTCACCTTATGGAAAATGCTAGTGACTCTATAGATGTGTCTTTTTATACATGGCACGATGGACTATCCAGTGATATATTTTTCTCGACAATCGTGGATGCAGCTGACCGAGGAGTGGACGTTCGACTTCTTATGGATGGGATATTCCATCATTTAAGAGGTGATTTAAAAGAAATTATGTATGCCTTCTCGTATCATCCGAACATCGAGATAAAATTTTATGAACCATTTGATGCTTTGCGTCCTTGGACTTGGAATAACAGGCTTCACGATAAATTAATGATTGTGGATAATGAACGAGCAATGGTTGGAGGTCGAAACATTGGCGATAAATATTTTGCGCCAGAAGGATATAAGGGAGCCTCTAATGATAGGGATCTTGTGGTACTTGATACGGACATGAGAAATAATCATGACAGCGTATTGAAAGAGATGGAAGATTACTTTGATTACATTTGGGTCCACGATTTTTCAGAACATCCGACGAATGAACGCTTTGGACCTAATGATAGGGAGGCAAGAGAAGGTCTCGCGACTCTGCGAGAGCGCCATCAAGAACTGCAAGAGTTACATAGTGACATGTTTAACCAAGACGTTGATTGGTTAGATAAGTCATTTCCAGCTAACAAAGTCAGCTTCATTCATAACCCAATCGATCGTCTGAATAAAGAACCTTTGGTATGGAAAGGTCTTGCCAGTATGGCAGAAGGGGCTTCAAAATCTGTGCTTATTCAAAGTCCTTATGTCATCCCTACTGAGAATATGATGGAGCACATACATTTGGATGAGGTGACCTCTAAAGAAGTAAGCATTTTGACTAATTCTCTTTCTGCCACTTCAAATGTGCTCGCCTATTCAGGGTATTCAAGGGTCAGGGAAGACATCGTGGATTCAGGGTTGGAGATTTACGAGTTTCAAGGTCCGTCCGAATCACTTCACGGAAAAACGTTTGTTTTTGATGATAGGGTGAGTGCTGTTGGATCATTTAATGTAGACCCTAGAAGTACGTTCTTAAGCACAGAGGTCATGGTCGTCGTGGATAGCGAAGAGTTCGCTGAGGCTTTAACAAACAATATGGAAGATTATATGAAACACCACAGCCTGAAGGTTGCTCAAGACGGGACGTATAAAGAGCATGCTTATGTTCAAGAAGAAGAAGTTTCTTTAGGGAAATCAGGTTTAACTTGGGGCTTATCTCTCGTCACTAGATACTTTCTCTATTTAATATAGAAGGAACTAGAAAGCTAGATATGAAGGTTAAATCGTGATTGGCGTGCCTTCCTTCCATTATTCGTCACATGATAAAGGGAGGATGCGCCAGTCTCATATGAACAAAGTTTTGACTATGTTAAGAGATGAGAGTAGGAAACTCAACGTCGATAAATTTTCTTTTTATAGAAATATAGTAATAAAATGGTAGTAAAATAAACAGGCCGAGTGTAAAATGAAAGAGAATAGAGAATAGAGAGTAGAGAATAGAGAGTAGAGAGTTATTCAAACGTTTGCTGGAAATATAAATGAAGGTGATCGAAAAAATTATTAGATGAAATGCTTGTAGGTTAAATTTTCTGAAAATTTAAAAAGAGGTTGATGAGGATGAACGTTGATTCTAAAGATATGACTAGTAAAGAACAAACGATTTTTCACCATGTTGGAAATAAAATTGTAACGGAAGATAGGGAAATCAACATCGTTGCGCGAGTTGAAGAACCATTGATTGTCGTGTTAGGGAATGTCTTAAGTGATGAAGAATGTGATGAATTGATCAGCTTATCAAAAGACAGAATGAAGCGTTCGAAAGTAGGAAGTTCACGTAATGAAAATGACCTCAGAACAAGTACTAGTATGTTTTTAGAAGAAAGTGAAAATGAGGTTGTTATGAGAATTGAAAAAAGACTCTCGCAAATCATGAATATCCCTTTTGAACACGGAGAAGACTTGCTAATTTTAAATTATAAAATAGGTCAAGAGTACAAAGCTCACTTTGATTTTTTTTCATCCAAAAACCACTCAGTGGATAATCCGAGGATTAGCACCTTAGTGATGTATTTAAATGATGTTGAAGAAGGTGGAGAGACCTTCTTCCCGGAACTTGGCTTTTCTGTATCCCCTCAAAAAGGGATGGCGGTGTATTTTGAGTATTTCTATAACAATCAAGACTTGAACGAGTTAACTCTGCATGGCGGTGCTCCGATTATTAAGGGTGATAAGTGGGCTGCTACGAAATGGATGCGTAGAAAAAGAGTTAAATAATGGTTGTTAGTGTTGAGTCTCTCGTTTTTGTACGTGAGGGCTGCTGATTAGGGAATGATAAGGTAGGTTTTTAAGGGTAATTAATTATAAAAACCAGCTGTCTTACGCACCGCCAGAGCACCCATTCGGCACCGTGCATGAAATGAAGGCAGATGCCATAGCTGCTGAGGAAGACCATTATTAGAAAAAATAGGTGCCTGACTCCAGCGTGCTGGGGGCGGGCACTTTTTTAGAGCTCCAATATGGTATAATTAGGGCATTAGGCAGTAAAGGAATGATGAGAATGAATACTTCAACGACTACGTTAACAATGACTCGCCAATTTAGTGCTTCAGCAGATAGCTTATTTGATGCATGGATGAATCCTGAAAAGATGAAGAAATGGTTTTTTACGATGGAGCAGACAAATCAAGTAGCAAACAATGAACCTCATGTTGGGGGCACGTGGGAAATTGTCGATCATCGCGATGGCACAGATTACAGAGCTATAGGTGAATATATAGAAGTGGAGCCATTAAATAAAATTGTATTAACAGTGAAAATGCCACAATTCAGTGATTCCGAAGACCGAATGACCGTAGATTTTATTCCTTTAGAACAGGGCTGTGAAATGGTTTTCACTCATGTCATTTTTGTTCCACACGAAGAGGGATGGACGAAGGAAGACATAGATAAATCAGTGCAGGAATATCACGATCAAACCGAACACGGCTGGGGTCTTATGTTCGATAACTTAAAGCAATTGGTTGAGACGGGGAAAGTAGATGGTCCGCAGGAATAAAACAAAGTTCTCGAGGACAGGAGCGGACTGAAAATAGAGTTCGCTTCTTTCATTTATCTTCATTGAAACGGCCAAGCACTAGGGTAGTTGGCTTTTTATTGGCGGGGAGGATGAGAGCGATTACTAATAAAGTCATTTTCATAAACGCAGGTTTGTATGCAACTGGAATTTTAGTTATTAATCTTATTCTAAGGAATTTTTTAGATATAAGTTTAGGACAAGTAGCCGTGTTTGGCTTAGCAGCGTTTGTTTTTCTCTTTTTCTTCTTAAAATTAGCTGCACCGATTTTTACTGATATTTATAACAGTCGTCGCAAAACTAAATGAGGTAGAAATCCATGCTGGTAGGCTTACGAGATCCCCATGAAGACCATATGATAATTTGGGAAATATTGTTCACAGATATGACAATATCACTCCATGTTTTCTTCACAATATTAGTTTAATATAATGGGTAGGGACAGGGGATGTACCTATAGATCACGTAGAGATCATTTTCACGAGACAGGTGGTTCTACGAGTAATGTTTCGTAGAATTTGTGAACATTCGTTCTGACCCAAAGAAATACACGCTATAAAACGAAAGAATAAATATAAAGTAAAAGGTGGTGAACAGTTTATGAAAATAAAAATCTTATCGTTTTTAGGGCTGCTCATTGTGGCTGTGGTGGCGTATAATTTCGTTTCGAATGACGACAATTCGGCGTCTGAAGAAGTTGAAACGAATGATATTAAAGAATTGGTTCATGATTATAGTGTTGGAAACATCGAGAATCAAGTCGCTTCCATCACATCTCACCAGCTGATTGTCACAGACACAGATGAAAGCGAACAAACGTATGACCTTCCTGAAGATGACTTCTTTGTATCAATCGCGCCTTATGAAAATGAAACTCACCCTTGAAGCATTCATAACCTGACAGGTTGTCAGGGAGAATTGACAGGTGAACAGTTTGACGTATACATTGAAGATGATAATGGAAATGTTATAGTAGACGAAACGATGGAATCTCTTCCAAACGGATTTATCGATTTGTGGTTGCCTCGTGATCACACGTATCAGGTCATAATTGAGCACGATGGAAAAACAGTAGAATCAGATATTTCTACATTTGAAGGCGATGACACTTGTATAACGACAATGCAGTTGATGTAAATGGAAAGCACCTGACGAGGTGCTTTTTTGTTGTTTAACGAAGCAAGTTAGTCTCGAAACGATAAGAAGAGGGACAAACTTTGCCGAGACGAGATTAAGTTTGTCCCTACTTTAATTGAAAGCCTTCTTTAATTGATATCCATGTTGAGCAAGTTTTCATTATAGTCGATAGGGGGTACGGGTGAGTACAACCATCTCTCACACATAAAAAAAGAAGGTAACTCGCGGCAAAGGAGGAAAATAGATGGACTTTATTACAGGCCTAATTCTGGCAATTGGAATCATTGCCGCTTGGGTTATTGGATTCATCTTGCCTTATCGGAAGGGTCAGGATGATGAGGAGATTGGCGAGAAAACGCTCTATATTTATAGGGGCTTGGGAGTAGCTTGTCTAATAGCCGCATTTCTAATTGCGCAATGGATTTTATCGATCGGATGATAGATGATAAACGTGATCATACATAGTGAGCGTGTACCTGCATTTTTATTTAAAAATTAAACAATGTGGACCGGTGATTTCAACTTTTTTAAATAGTCCGTAAAGCGATAATCAAAGGGTGCTAGGCAAATGCTTTCTCGTAAAAAGTGAATATTGAATCGTTAATTGGTATACTTCAAGGACAAGAAAGAAATGTTCGGGGTACATATTCACACTACAGGTTCTCATATGTAAGGCAAAATTTATCTTTGTTGACGTATGAAAATCGTCCCCAGTAATGAGGAGATGAGGGATAACATTGAAGTCTAAGCATGTATCATACGACGAAGAATCATTAAAAGTATTAAAAGCGATCGCCAACAAGCATCGACTTGAAATATTGCGTATTTTAAGCGTCCGGCCCCATAACGTCAATGAATTGGCAGAAAAATTGAACCTTCCTTTTTCTACAACGGCTACAAATGTAAAAAAGTTAGAAGATGTGCAATTAATCTCAACGGAATTGGTTCCGGGACGTGGCACACAAAAAGTGAATGCCAAAAATTATGACCGAATTATTCTTGATCTTTTTGAAAAAGAAAAAGAAATAAACGATAAACAGTTCTTTATAGATATGCCGATAGGGGACTATTTCGATTGTTATGTTCAGCCAAACTGTGGCTTAGTTGGAGAAAAAAGTTATATAGGTATGCAAGATGATCCTCGTGCTTTTTATGAACCAGGAAGGAAAGAGGCTCAACTTCTTTTCATGCGTCACGGATTTGTGGAGTATCGGTTTCAGAACAAGATCCCCTATGGAGCAAAAGTGAAAGAGATCGAAGTTGCTGCTGAGTTATGTTCAGAGGCACCAAATCATAAACTGGATTGGCCATCGGATATCACGGTTTGGATCAATGGTATAGAGGTGGGAACATGGACTTCTCCTAGTGATTTTGGTGGCGAACGTGGATTTTTAACACCTTCATGGTGGCATACGAATTATACACAGTATGGCATGCTAAAGCGATGGAAGATCACCCATGAAGGATGCTTTATTGATGGGAATAATATCATTGACACAGTGAATATTGACCAGTTAGAGCTAGAGAAACACCCTTTTATATCAATAAAAATAGGAATAAAAGAGGATGCAGATAATAAAGGCGGATTTAACTTATTTGGCCATAAATTCGGTAATTACGAGCAGGGGATTCACTTAACATTAGATGTTTAAATATAGAACTATCGAACGAAAAGAGCCTTCATCAAATTATTTTTGGTGGAGGCTCTTGTTTATTACTATAAAAACGGTTACAATAAAACCACGCAAATGAATGCGCTTTATTTTTTTATTTATTATTACCGTTTTTGAGGTAATTAAACTACTATTTAAGTAATGAAAGGTTGATTTGAATGATAGAGCTTGATAGTTTTCAAGAAGTTGGACAAAGTCTTGCACCTAATCCTCAGTTCAAGCGAAGCGATTGGCTTGAACTACAAGGGGAGTGGTGGTTTGCCACAGATCCTGAGGACCAAGGGGTGAACGATCGCTGGTATGAAAACCTTCCAAAAGGAGACGTGATTCATCTCCCGTTTGTTCAGGAGAGTGATATGCATTCTAGCCACTCCAAGAACTCTCCCATTGTTTGGTATGAACGAGTTGTTCGTTTAGATGAAAGACAAAAGAATAAAACGATTCTTCTTCATTTTGAAGCGGTAGATTACAAGACCGTCGTTTGGATCAATGGATTTCAAGTGGGTGAACATGAAGGGGGCCACACTCCGTTCTCACTCTCATATAAGCCAGGGAACGACGAAGAAACCTTGAATATAACCATTCGTGTAGAAGATTTTAACCGGACGGATCAACCAATTGGCAAGCAGTCTTGGAAAGAGGATAACTTTTTATGTTGGTATTCACGCACAACAGGGATTTGGCAGTCATTATGGATGGAATTTGTAAGCGATCTCTATATTGAGAGTATTCAGATGACTCCGGATATTGATAAGGGCCAGTTAGTTGTGGAGACGTTTTGTCATATCCCAGAAACGACTCAGAAGCGGTTAGCATTAACTATGAGCGTTTACTTAAAAGGGACGCTGATTACAGAGGTGACAGTGAAAAACATCTCTCATTACACAAAAACAATTCTGACGATTGATTCAGATACTCCGGATTTTCGTCTCGCCTATTGGTCGCCTGAGTCTCCAGAGCTGTATGACATCGTTTTGACTATAGAGGAAGATGACAAGGTGAAGGATGAAGTGGAAAGTTATTTTGGTATGAGAGCCGTTTCAGTAAAAGGGAACGAGATCCTGCTAAATTACGAAAAATTTTATCAGAAGCTGATACTGGATCAAGGCTATTACAAAGAGACTTTGATGACTGCTCCGTCACCGTCGGCTGAACTGGATGATATCGAAAAAATCAAGGCAATGGGATTCAATGGCTTAAGAAAACATCAGACAGTGGGAACTCACAGATTTTTATACTTGTGCGACAAATTAGGGCTGGTTACTTGGGCTGAAATGCCAAGCTTTTATAAGTTTCATCGAGGATCTGCGGCCCGAGCATATTCTGAGTGGCAAGAGATTATTCAGAAACACTACAACCATCCTAGTACGATCATTTACACGATCATGAATGAGTCTTGGGGTGTGAATGAGATCTATGCGAACAAGCAGCAACAGCATTTCGTCGATTCTCTCTATTCCATGACGAAAGCGCTTGATCCTACAAGACTTGTGATCGGAAACGACGGTTGGGAACAGACGAAAACGGACATTTTAACGATTCACGACTATGCCCAGAAGCCGGAAAAAATACACAGCGCCTATCACTTAAAAGAGGAATTTGTTGAAGGGGCACCTTCTGTGACGAGCAATAAATTTACCTATGCTCAAGGCTATGAATATGAAGGGCAACCTATCATTTTAAGTGAGTTTGGAGGAGTGGCTTATTCCGAACAGACTTTGAATCAAGAGAAAGATTGGGGTTATGGTGATCGTCCTGAATCGAAAGAAGAGGCTTGGGAGCGAATATCTGCGTTAATTTCTGCTGTGATGGATAACGAGCATTTTTGCGGTTTTTGCTACACGCAACTGTCAGATGTTCAACAAGAGGTCAATGGGTTACTGACGCATGATCACGAATATAAATTTGATCCTGAAGAAGTGAAAAAACTATTGAATCAGAAGCATACACGAGGATTTATTTTCGAATGATAGGAAAGGAGAGAGGGAAAATGGAGGAACGAGCAACGATGATCAACACAGACGCACCGGAAAGGAAGAAAATAAGCAATAAGGAGGTGCTGTCTTACTTCAGTTATGGGATGGGCCAGTGTATCAGTTTCGGGCTCATCGGAACCTATATAATGTATTTCTACACGGATATTCTTGGCATCTCAGCTCTTGCAGCGAGTATGATTTTCGTCATTGCCCGCACGTTTGATGCGGCTAATGACCCGCTCATGGCATCGATTATGGATACGAAGCGATCAAAACACGGTAAGTTCCGGCAATATTTGCTTTACATGCCATTCTTCATCTTTATGATTACAATTATCGCTTTTCTGCCACTCAATCTTAGCCCGACAGCGAGCGTGATTTTCGCAGGAGCTACTTATATTTTGTGGGGTGTATTTTACACAGTATCGGATGTTCCCTTCTGGTCGATGTCTGCTGTGATGAGTCAAGAACCTCAGGAACGAACCAAACTTGTCACGTATGCCAATTTAGGGGTCTTCGTTGGGATCGGAATTCCGACGCTCCTTTTTACGCCATTAGCCGAATTTCTAGGTGGCGGTAGTCTGGATGATGGATTTTTCTATGCAGTGGTCATTCTATCGTTACTCATGCTTCCATTGATGTTTGTAGGTTTTCGTAACACGAAGGAGCGTGTAGAACCTCCCAAACAACGTGTGCGGATACGAGATGCCATCAAAGTAGTCAAAGGCAACAAGCCGATGTTTATCATTTTAGCGACGTTTTTCTGCAATGTATTTGTGAATATTACGTTAACATTGAATATCTATTTTTTCACATACAATCTTGGCAACGCTTCCTTAATGGCTGCCTTTGGTGTTATTAGTCTTTTAGCCTGCGTCGGTTTCTTTTTTATCCCGATGCTGACAAAGTATTTTTACAAGAAACATATCTTGATGACGATTCTTATTGCAGACATCCTGGTCCGTATAGTTTTCTTCATGACGGGATACAGCAATACGATGTTAGTTTTAGCCTTTTTGACTGTGACAATGATCTTGTATACGGCGACAGGGCCACTTATTTCCGCCATGCTCTCTGAAACAATCGAACTCACAGAAGTGCGTACAGGGCAGCGATCCGAAGCCGTCACTTTTTCTGGTCAAACTTTCACCGGCAAACTCTCCGTTGCGTTAGCAGGTGGTGCAACTGGGGTCATTTTGACTGTGATCAACTACGTTCCGAATCAAGCTCAAACAGAAGGAACGATGACAGGATTGTTTTTTGTGATTGCTTTATTACCAGCCTTAGGTTCTTTGATTCGCCTAGTATTGATGTATTTCTATAAGTATACTGAGAAAGAGTTTAATGAGGCAGTAGCAGAACTTCAAGTGCGAAAGGAACAAAGTTCATAAAATTAGATGTAGGGCTGTGGCCAAAAGGATGATTTTGGTGACAGTCTTTCTTTACTTGTATTATTACATTTTCTACCGTTTTCGTCCTGATCCGTTGGGTCATGTTGCGTAGGTGCTGTATCCGTAGCACCTAGTTAGCATGACGCGTCGTGCGCTCAAGTGCTGACTAAATAGTTTGTTCCCAGCTTATGTTTTAAGTTCCATTAAAATGGTTAAAGAGAGAGTGGAAAGCAAATAACAAGCTATAAGGAGATGAGCCGATGAGTATTTTACATTTAAGCAACAAGGAAAAAGGATTTGAAGAAAAGAACTTGGATACATTCAATATTGAATCTATCCAAGGGTTAGTGAAGGGTTCACCAGAAGCTCTTTATCTCCCGAATAATATAGTTATTTGGAAGAATCCAAAAGCAGCAGTGTTAAATCAAGAGAAAACACTTGTGTTAAAACACGAAGGTGAAATGAACGACTCGATCTATGGCGAAGTGGTAGTAACCGGTACGGATGGGACAAAGACCATTGGTTTGGGCGATGACCAGTTGAAGCAATTCCACAACAAGTTAGAAGAAGTAGAAGTAGATGGCGAAAAGCTACTTGCGATAGATTACTAATCGCTGTAGATTTTTTTAATAAGATGATAAGGCAGGGATCTCAAATTTGAGGTTCCTGTTTTTGTGCGTAGCATCTTAAACTTAAGTTTTTCCTGAGGCCTATATTATCCGATTGTCAAGTATAGAAGAAAGGTTTCTTATTTCCCTGTCCTCCTTTATAATAGGATAGGATTTATTTTTGTGACTAAAAGATTTCAAAGCACGAAGGAGGACCATTTAGTGAAAAATATCAAAGGGGAAACGATGACTGTTGATATAAAGCATTTAGATCATAAAGGGTCAGGGCGAGGGTCGACTTGGCGTGAGAATGACGAGGGGAACCCGAAAAAGTTAAGGTTGATTGTCCCGCAGACCCTTCCAGGCGAGACAGTGAAAGTGACGGTTGATCGCCCGGACCGGAAGAAATGGCGAACGAATCCTCAGGAGATTCTCACTACTAGCCCGGAACGAGTCGAACCACCCTGTCCTCATTTTGAAAAGTGTGGCGGCTGTATTTGGCAACACTGGAATTACTCAGGACAGTTGAACTATAAAACGGCACATGTGAAACAGATCCTGGAACATAAAGGGTATGACAAGGGACTTGTCCGCGAAACGATTGGAATGGAAGATCCTTGGCACTACCGGAATAAAATGGAGTTTACTTTTTCGCCAGAAGGGGACCTTGGTCTACATGAACAGGGGAATTTCAGGAAAATTATCCCCCTCGAGACTTGCTTGATCGCAGGAGAAACGATGGTTGATGCCACGATGGTGGTTTCTGAGTGGGTGAAAGATCATCAATTGGAAGGGTACGACAAAGATCTCCATGAGGGATTGTTGCGGCACTTGATGGTGAGACAGTCTTTTGCAACGGGAGAAATCATGCTCGCTCTTTTTGCAACAAAGGCACCAGAAGGACCCCTTCAGCAAGCGGCGGATGATTTGGTGGCGCGGATTACAGAACGTTGTCCGAATGTGAAAAGCTTGTTATGGCTTGAAAATACTGATTGGGCAGACCGGGCTCAGTCTGAAAAGGATCACGTGTTAGCGGGACGAGATTTTATTAATGATGAAATGGCTGGCTACCGCTTTAGACTTTGGTTTGATACATTTTTTCAAACAAATCCGTTACAAGCGGCAAAACTAGTGGAATTAGCGCTTGAAATGGGACAACCTAAAAAAACGGAAAAGATGATTGATTTATTCTGTGGTGTGGGCACATTCTCCCTTCCATTTGCCGATCGAGTCAAGGAGCTGGCTGGGATTGAGCTAGTGGAAAGTTCAATTGAATCAGCCAAGCGCAATGCTGAAGATAATGGACTATCAAATACCCGGTTTTTGGCTAAAGACGCAAGAAAAGGAATCGATCAAATGTTGGAGAGCTTTGGCAAGCCTGAATTGTTGTTAATCGATCCGCCAAGGTCAGGTGCTGGTGGGAAAGTAATGAGACGAATCGGCCGAGCGCAACCTCAACGTATCGTCTATGTATCATGTAATCCAGAATCCTTTGCGGAGGACCTTCAGGAGTTGGAACCATTCGGCTACACGTTAAAAGAAGTGCAACCGGTGGATTTATTCCCACACACGTTCCACGTGGAGCTTGTTACTATTATTGAGTTGAAAGAGAAATAAACGATTGTGTGACAGCCTGGACTTTTGTCCGGGCTGTTTTTATATAGGTGGGGATTAGATGTTAGGGTAGAGATTATATGTTTTTTAATGTGCAGCGACAGGCGATTAACCGAATATGAGATAAGCCACGAGCAACAAGGCAGCCAATATACCAAAACCAATGAAAATAGTATTTTTGGTTTTATTCATATCATTGTTATCTTTACCAGTTGCCTCCTTCGCCGTTAATATTTTTATATTTGCGATTAATATTCCCATGATAACCAAGGCTGTGGCTACGATTGCTATAGCTAGTATTTCCATGACTATCACCTCTAGGTAAGTAGAATTAAATTGGGATTTTTGTGAGTCGGTTTTCATGTTCCCTAGGATTGATGGGGTAAAACTTTTTAGACGTGTTGGTGTTGTATATGAGGAGTATAGGTTCTTCAGGAATTTTGGGAGTTTCAAGATTGGATTAGCGACGGACAGCGGGAGTGAAGGTTTGTGAACGTCGTCAACATAGGAAGTTGGCGACGAAGACACCCCAACTTAATAAGCTAAAGGTAGTAAACTCCTAAAACAAACTCTTTTATTTGTATCCTAATTAGCCAGAAGAACCGTTCCTGCGGCCCATGGTCTACTGGAATAATTTACTGGTTTAAAAATTTTGAGATATGGGTTAACGTTGATAACTGTAAAATCCAATAAAGTTAGCAGACGAAAGGATGGTCTTAAGATGAGGAAGTACGTTACAGCATTTTTATCTGTTGCGATAGCGATGGGAATTTATGCTGGAGCCGCAGGGGCGTATGAATATTTCGATGAGCCGCCGTTTGAAGCTTACAAAGTAAGTCAAGGCGATAGTTTCTTTTATATTGCTCAGCGTTATGGACTGGATTCTAGCGAACTGCAACGAATCAACTCGGATGTTGATCCGTATAACATGCAAGTAGGTTCAATAATTCGACTTGTAGAAGAAGACAATGGTCAACAGCAAGTTGAACCGGCTGATGATAGTTTTGAAGCAGAGGTTGTCAGGCTAGTGAATGAAGAACGTGCGAATCACGGATTGCAACCGCTAGAAAGTAGCTCTGAAGTTCAGAACGTGGCACACGCCAAGTCAAAGGACATGGTTGACAATAATTACTTTAGCCACACAAGTCCAACATATGGTTCACCGTTTGAGATGCTTGATACATATGGTGTCGAGTACCGAACGGCCGGTGAAAACATTGCGCAAGGGCAACGTTCCCCGGAAGCGGTTGTGAATGCTTGGATGAACTCTCAAGGACACAGAGAAAATATATTAAATCGTAATTTTTCAAAAATAGGTGTAGGACACTATGAAAATACGTGGACACAATTGTTCACAGACTAATATTTAAGAAAAGAAAGGTTTGAATGATGTTGAAAAAGTTAGCTAGTTTACTATTTGCAGGAATGTTTGTTTTTACAGCAGCAAATGTTACAGAGGCAAGTTTACAGAAATTCGATTCCCCGCCATTTGATAAGTACCTCGTAAGTGAAGGGGATACCCTTTACTATATTGGGAAACGTTATGGCGTAAGTTTGGACGACCTTTACAGATTCAACCCTGATGTGGAAGGCGATTTCTTGTTAGCGGGATCGACTCTTAATCTAGTAGGGGATCAAGGTAGCAATAGCGCTACTGTCAGCAATAGTTCAAGAGTAGAACTAAACGCCGCTGACCGTGATTTACTAGAACGTTTAGTTCACGCGGAAACGATGGGACAAGAATATAATGGAAAAGTTGCCGTGGCGGAAGTTGTGCTGAATCGAGTAGACAGCAGTGATTTTCCTGACACAGTGCGTGAAGTGATTATGCAGAACAGACAGTTCACACCTGTTTCTACAGGGGCAATCAATAACAACCCTAGCGCTAAAACTGCAGAAGCGGTAGATGAAGCTCTAAGAGGAACAAATCTAGTGGAAGATGCATTATTCTTCTGGAATCCAGACATCGCCACGTCTCGATGGTTAGAAGAAAAGACAGTGATAACAAAGATTGACGAACATGAATTTTTACAATAACTAGGTGAGATACCTGACCCCCGATGCGTTACTGCGTTAAGGGGCAGGTATTTTTTTGCCTTTTTTAGCAAGACAATATCATGTAAGATAGAATAGATGTGATATTACAGTGTGTTTTCGTACTTAGGGAGGCAAGGTTCATGATTTGGATTAATAGTTTATTTATGGTCGTAGGATTGGTATGGATTTTAGCAAGTTTTCACAAAAACTTGAAAGCGGGGAAAGCCTCAGCGGTCCTCTTTTACAGTGGCCTGGCTTTAGTTGTAGGAGCTGGCGTAAATCTATTCGTTAACTCATTTGTGTTGCTAATCATTATTTTTGGTGTGGTCAACCTGACCGCATTTTATATATTTATGTTTAAAAAACCTGACTAAAAGGGCTTTCTAGCTGGACAGTAATTGAGATAAATCGATGAAGAAGGAGAGCCCGTTTAATTAAGGATAACTAGAGTGGTTATGTTCCTGCTCTTAACGCTTTCATGCGTTGAGGGGCGGGAACTTTTTTTGTTCATTGGGCATTGGGATCTAAGGCATAAAAAACAGGGTATTACCTAAGTTTCCAGCCCACTCTGTTCAGCCTTACCTAGCCTGTAAGGAGTTTAATAAATGTTCCTATGACTATTCTATTAAGTTCGCACTTTTTCCTGAAAATTCAAGATGAGCTATTGAAGATTGATAGATTCCAGTTTAATATATCTATAGAACTACTATAAAAGAACTATCTAAATGACAATTTACTTATTATTATACGATATTTTCTAAATGACTTCGTTTAAATCTTGCATGAATCACTACATAAATAATCAAGTAAGAATGTCTGACTGTTTTTGAAGGAGGGAGTTTGGAGAATCTGAATAGGGTGGATGAAATAAGGTGGAAATACTGCATCAAAAGAAACAATGAATCATCGTTGACAAATTACGTAGAGAAATAAAAAGGGGATTAATAAAATGGTTACAAAGATAAAAAACATGAAATTAGCACCTAAAATTATATTCGCAGCGGTTCTGTTGTTCACGATATTCGCGCTCGTTTTGTCCATTGTCTTTTACAACAGTTTCCGAACGAATTTAGCTGAATCAGGGGAAGATCATTTGCAAAGCATTACGGAAGGTGCTATGGGGATCGTTGAAGCCGTGTATGCGCAAGTGGAGCAAGGGGAACTGACCGAAGAACAAGGCCAGGAGTTGGCGAAACAAATTTTACTAGGTGAAATGGATAGCGAAGGGAACCGAGACTTTTCCGGTACGAAGTATATTTATGGTGACCAAGGTTATGCCATTGTGTGGGATGATGATTATATAGCGGCGATGCACCCTTTTATGGAAGGTGCCGACGGCTATGATTTGCAAAATAGTGAAGGACAATATGTGATTCGAGATATAGTTGACGTCGCAAAAAATGAGAACGCCGATGAGCAGAT
Organism: Salipaludibacillus keqinensis; assembly: GCF_003226325.1. Lineage (GTDB taxonomy): Bacteria > Bacillota > Bacilli > Bacillales > Salisediminibacteriaceae > Salipaludibacillus > Salipaludibacillus keqinensis. The sequence goes on from NZ_PDOD01000001.1 coordinate 810,853, forward strand.
CATGTATTACGCATGGGATGAACCAAATGGTGAAGTGAGAGAAAAGGTGTTATATGCGGAATATTTTGAACCGTGGGGTTGGAACTTATCCGTAGGGGCGTATTCAGACGAATTTTTCGAAGGAACTCAGACGATGTTTTTCCTCATCTTAATTACTGTAAGTGGTCTCCTGTTGCTCTTTACCTTTATCATTTATGCAGCGGTTAAACGAGTGATCAAAGCGTTACAAAAGGTAAATGAAACAGCCTCTCAGATTGGAGAAGGAGACTTACGCGGGTCAGACATTCAATCCAAAGGTCGCGATGAAATCGCCTCCCTTGGTGAAAGTGTCAATCGAATGAAAAATCATCTTCGGGAAGTCGTCACTCAAGTGACCGATTCCACAACGGAAGTGCAGTCTTTTTCTGAAGAGGTTCTGGCTTCCATCCAAGAAAACGAGAAAACGTCAGAGCAAATTTCAAGTTCGATTGAAGAGCTCGCTCATGCAATTGACTCCAATACAGCCTTGTCTGTTGAGAACATGACAGCGATTGAAGAAGTGGCGATAGAATTAGAAAAGCTTGATAAAGCCGCGTCCATCGTGAATCAAGAAGTAACCAATAATGATCGTTTGGCCAAGGAGGGAAATGAAGTCGTCACCGTATCCGTGAACGACATGAACACGATTCACGAAACTGTAAAGGAATATACAGAGAAATTAGTAGGGCTAGAAGCGAAAACGAATGAAATTACAAGCATCGTGAACGTCATTAATGACATTTCAGAACAAACGAATTTACTAGCTTTAAATGCAGCCATTGAAGCTGCAAGAGCGGGCGAAGCGGGGAAAGGGTTTGCTGTTGTGGCCGACGAGGTTCGGAAATTAGCTGAACAAACCTCCAATTCATCGAAAGAAATCGTTTCGCTCGTCACGTCAGTTCAAACAGATACATCCGATTCCGTCGCGAAAATGAGGACAATCCGTGAAGAAGTCAGTGTCGGGAAAGAAAACATCGAGAAGGTTGGTCAGTTATTTGGAAACATTTCAAGCGCTACGAAACGAATTGCTGACAGATCCGAAGATGTTTCTGCCATTTCAAACGAAATAAACACGAAAACATCCATTGTCACTGAAAACATGCAGAATATATCTACGAATGCAGAGAGCATTACAGCGAATACGCAGAATGTTGCGGCATCGTCTGAAGAACAAACGTCATCCATGGAAGAAATGACAGCCGCGGTGGAACACTTGAACGTCATCACAGACAAGCTTCAGCGCGAGATCGAACGGTTTAAATTGTAGTTTGATTGAGGTGCCTGACCCCCGATGCAGTAATGCGTTAATGGAATGGGGGTCAGGCACTCTTTTAAATTATTATCTAATCCATCTGACTGCTCGATCAGGGTCAGCAGGGCCTTGATGTGCTAGTGCATCGAAAACAAAAGAAAATGATAATGGATCATAGACAATTTCTTGGTGACCAATAATGCTTAATGGGTAATAGTCTTGAATAGTAATATTTGAAACTTGCTTTTCAGGACCGTTAAGGAATGCAGATGTATATGGAATAACAACTTGATCTTTTTTTGTAGAAATGACAGTATAAGAGACATTTCCTGGTGTCTCATTCCCTTTATTCAGTTCTTCTACGAACTCAGATCCAACTAGCTGTTGTTGGCAAGCTTTACAAGAAGAAATATCAGCAACTCCCGAATTGATCTGTTCTAAACCAAAAAATCCCGTCGTTCCATGGTTCGAAGGAACAAAAGCAATCAAATTCTCTACAAATTTATCTCCACCTAAAAACTTCAAGTAATGTCTTGGCATCATCCCGCCTTGGCTATGCCCAATAATATCTACTTTGTCTGCACCAGTTAATTGTAAAACATTATCTACAAACTCTTTTAATTCATGAGCTGACTCTTCAATATCACCAGTAGAGGGTCCCGCATGAGTTAATCCGTAATTCATTGCATAGACACAATATCCTCTCTTAGCAAGCTCAGGTGAAAGAGTAAGCCAATTTTGCGCACTTCTCTCAAATGTACCTGGAACAAGAACGATCGGGTTAGGCTTGTCTAAAGTTGGTTCACAAGTTGCAAGATTTGCTCCCGGAGGAGGTGTTCCTTGTTCAAGTAAAAATCCTTCTGTAGAAACTTCCGCTTTCAAATGACCCGGTAATAAGATTAAGAAAGCGATTACCAAAATGACTTGAAAAAAATATTTTTGCATATTAAATTCTCCTTCCCAAATAATTAAAATTCATAGTTTGCATGAAAAAAGCTCACAAATGAACTGCCGGGCTATCAGGCAGTATTCAATGAGCTTCTCAAATTCTCCACGCCAACTATTAACTTAATTACTAAATATATAGAAAATTTAGAATTTTGTCAAGAATTATTACAGTGCCTGACCCCCGATGGAGTAATGCGTTAATGGAATGGGGGGTCGGCACTTTTTTATCCTTGCACAACCGAATTCTTCAAACTCTCGAATCCATCTACGCGGCATTCCAGTTGATCACCGTTTCTTAGGACGGTAGGGCCGGGTGTACCGGTAAGGATAACATCTCCAGGAAGCAATGTTGTTGCATTGGAAATGTGAGCGACAATTTCAGAGAGAGAGTAAATCAGATGTGATGTTGAGTTTTCGTGTATGACTTCTTCGTTCTGAACGGTTGCGATCGTTAGGTTTGAAAGGTCGTCAATCTCGTCCAGAGAAACGACTTGAGGTCCGTAACTGAAAAAAGAATCGAAGCTTTTGGCTCTGGCAAGGTATCTCGGATTGGCAGCGTGAATGTCAGCTTCTGTCATATCGATGCCCGTTGTGAGGCCAGCAATGACCTCCGGGACATCGGCCACGGAAACATTTTTACAACGTTTTCCTATAATCATAACAATTTCACCTTCGCCCGTCGTCTTCTTTGAGAACGAAGGAAGAACGATGTTTTCCTCCAGACCAATGATCGTGCTAGTCGGTTTCAAAAAGGTAACCGGATCTTTCCCTTTTTGCTCTGCCTTTTGTGATAAATCGGTTACATAATTAAATCCGATTCCCCATATGGTGCCAGGGGTTCTCATAGGTGGAGCGTAGCTCACTTGCTCAAAAGGGATAGACGGCATCGTTTCGAGACTTGTCTGCCCACCTTCTTTCCACCAAGTCGTAATATCTTTCCATTGATCTTCTCGAAGCATCGTAAATAGATCCACCGCCCATTGTTTGTTTTCTAACTCATTGATTGTATGAATGGGAACAAGCCCCTTTGATGTTTCGATGGCAGCGATCTCTTTTTCTGTTTTTGGATCGTGTATCATAGCTAATTTCATCGTTTCTCTCCTTTAAATGTTAGATCGTCTACCCATTTTAATAATGACAAGTCTTGGCCTGGACCTGCGATGATCGATAAGCCAACCGGCAAGCCACTCTCTTCTTTTAAAGGGATTGTCAGTTGAGGTAATCCTGCTAAGCCGGCGATGCAAGACAGTTGAAGTGTCCGTTTTCGCCGTTCTTCCACAACTTCGTCTGGTAGGTTAAGCTTTGGAGCGACACCAGGGACTGTTGGAATGATCAATAAACCGTCGTCTTGCAACAAGTCAAGTAAGTGCTGTTTCACCCGTTTGCGAAGTTCGATCTGGGGTTCTACTTCACTTGAAGTGATTTGGCTTGCCATCTGAAATCGATCCTTAATACCCGGGCCAAAACGAGGTTTAGTAGCCTTTACCCAGGTTCCATGAGTGTCCCAAATTTCCTTCCCTTGTATGAGTCTGAATGCATTGGCCCAGACATCCAAACCCTCTTCGGAAACAGCAATCCAGTCTAGTTTGCCCATCTCTATTTCTAGTTTTGAAAGAAACGGGCTTAAGGCCTGTTGCGTGTCTTCATCAGCCAAGGACCATGCCTCTTGACTGACCATCACTCGCGAAAATCCAGTCTGCTTGGTTGTTTTACCCAGAAGGACTTCGCCAACGTCGTGTAACGTCCTCGAATTTCTTGCCATCCAGCCGACCGTATCAAAGGAGGGGGCTAGTGGAATAACCTGATCGATAGGAACATGATCGTGTGTGGGGCGAAATCCATAGAGTCCGCAGTATGCGGCTGGGATGCGCACGGATCCCCCTGTATCTGTTCCTAGAGAGAAATCTGTTATTTCTGCTGCGACAGAAACAGCGGAACCACTGGAGGAACCTCCTGGAATTCGCGTTGGATCAGTTGGATTTATCGGCGTGCCATAGTGAGCATTTTCTCCTTGAAGACTGTACATCAGTTCATCAGTGATGGTGGTTCCTGAAAGTTTTCCCCCGTTTAAAAGCAAGGAAGTGATCGCAGGGGCGGTTTGTTCAGCCGCCTCATGAGTTTCGTACCAATCAGGATTTCCTGCTGTATTTTTAATCCCCTTTAGGTGAAAGACATCTTTCACAGTGAAGGTGAGGCCGGATAACGGTCCTTCCTCGATCGGTTCTTTGACTACATTGAAATCTGAAAAAGCGTGAAATGTATTTGACATATGTGAAACCTCCTAAAGAATAAATTGAACGGTTATAGGTGATCAAATGAGCGGGAGTGTTCGGCGCAAATATCTCTACCGACAAAGGGACCGATCATGCCGAATGGACGATCAAAAACAACTTCTCCGTGGACGATCGTATGAGAAATCCTTCCTTCTATTTGTTTACCCACATAGGGAGAATAATTGTGGCGGAAAAGAATATCTTGTTTTTCGATCAAGGTTACTTGAGCGGGCTCATAGATAGCGAAATGAGCTTCCATCCCCACTTTGATTTCTCCCTGGGTTTGAAGAGGAGGAAACCTCTTAGAAATATTCGATGTGAGAAGAGGGAGGACATTCGATAGCGATAATCCTCGTTTTTTTGCTTCGCTTAAAAAAGCGGTCGTGCCAAACTGAACGCTTTGAATTCCTCCCCATGAATCACGAATATCTTTAACGCCTGCAAGTTTCATAGAAGGTGGACAAGGAGAATGATCTGAGCTAATGAAATCGATTTGTCCAGCTCCAATACGATCCCACAGTCCTTCCACACTTTCTGAATCTCTTACTGGGGGAGCGCATTTTAATAACGGTCCTTCACGAATGAAATCCTCTTCGTTGAAAAGCAAGTAGTGTGGACAGGTTTCCAATGTCGCGTCGACCCCTGATTTTTTTGCAGTTTGAATGATATCTACAACGTCAGGGTGGCTAACGTGAACAATATGTACCTTCGTTCCATATTTAGCCGCTGCTTCCATAGCTAGCTTTACCGCATCCATTTCCGCCTTCACCGGTCTGCTATCTAAAAATGATCGTGGAGATTGTTTTTGCAAATAGCTAGATCGGGAAAGTGTTTCTTCCCATTCTGCGTGAAGGGCTAACAGACTATTAGACTGGGCACAGAACTTCATCGCTTGGAAGAGGGCGGATCGATTGAGGCGTTTAAAATCATCGATGCCACTGTCTGACATGAACCCTTTAAATCCAACCACACCGCAATCGATCATCGCTTCCAGTTCCTTTTCATGATCAACCACATCGGCAGTCATCCCTGCCCAAAGACCGTAATTCGTATAAGAGCGACCTTGCAAAGCTTGTTTTTTCTTGTTTAGCACGGTGGAAGTGTTCGCAGACGGGTGACTGTTCAGCGGCATATCGAATACGGTGGTGATCCCACCTGCCGCAGCGCCAGAACTACCAGTAGGGAATCCTTCCCAATCTGCTCTCCCGGGATCATTGAAATGCACATGAGGGTCAATAAACCCTGGTAGGACCATCGCTCCTTTAACATCCAATAAAACCGGATGGTCTCTTTCAGCATGATGAGGGTCTTCAATAGATTGTATGATGCCATTTTCTATGACAATCTCTTTCGGTAGAAATTGTTCTCCGTCAAAAACTTGACCGTTGATCAAACGTTTTCTCATGACTGTCTCCCCTTACTTCTTTGATTCATGCCAATGTTCTTTATCATTTAGACGATATATCTAACTATCTAGGCGAAAAACCAATGATCCTATGATTTATTTTGGATGATAACGCTAAAAAATGTAATTTCTTTGTAAAGTTTTTTAACAGGTTTCTTTTTATTCTGACTATTTAACTATATGGTTAGTAAGAGATGTTAGGTAATGGAGGTGGCAAATCATGAAACTTGAAACCCTTTTGGAGAAATCCATTTTCAACGGAGCGGCAGTCATTTCTGGTCATGAAGGATTAAAAAGGGACGTGCAGTCTGTCAATATGATGGATGCCCCCGATATCATAGATTTTTTAAAGGAAAACCAACTTCTTTTGACAACAGCCTATTCGATCAAAAATCGCCCAGAAGCTTTATTGGAGCTTGTGGAGAAGATGGCAAAGCAAGGGTGTGCAGGATTAGGATTGAAAATACAGCGATTTTTAAAAGTGATTCCAGCGGATGTGATCGCTTTAGCTAACGAGCTAGATTTTCCAATTATCGAACTTCCCGTCGAGCCCTCGTTAGGAGAGGTCGTCAATGAATCTTTGAAACTGATTCTAGAGGAACGGACCGAGGAGCTTCATTATGCGTTGGATATTCACAGGAAATTTTCAGATATTATCATTTCTGGAAAGGGGCTTTATGAGGTCATTGACCGGTTAGCGAAAGTAATCCAATCGCCAGTTGTATTAATGAATCACCGGCTAGAGACGATTGCAGCCTCGAAAAAGTATGGCGAAGATTTTTATTATGAGATTGCCTATCAAATCAATGAAGAGTTGAAAGTTCGGGACATTACCTCACAGGAGAAGCTGCTATTAAAGATTCAATTTCCTCATATAAAAGAGAGACAGATGGCCACGGTGTTTCCAGTACAAACGAATGTTTATCAGAAAGGGTATTTGATTGTTTTTAAAGAGATTCCTGAAGAAACCTCCGCGAGTGTCCTAGCAATAGAACAAGCAGCAAATGTCACCTCTTTCGAATTGATGAAAATTCACGCGGTCGAGCAAAATGCCCGAATTCTTAAAAATGAATTTCTTACTGACTTTGTTGAGGGCAACTATTCATCTGAAAAAGACATTGCTAAGCGCGGCAAATTCTACAACTTAAAAAGCAACCATCATTATATATGTATCTCCAGTAAATTGGATAAGGACGAAGATCTTTATAGCGGGTTATTGGACATATCAGAATCTCATATGCAAATGTACAAAGATTCTATTTATGAACAAATGGAGGTCTGGCTTCGTTATTACTTCAAGAATCACATTATTTTTACGAAAGGTGACCTCTATATCATTTTAGTTGGGACAGAAGGGTTTACGGAAGATCCTGAACAGCAAGTCATGGAGAAAATAAAAAAAGTTCAAGGGGAGATTCACGAAAACTTGTTCATATCGATGTCGTTTGGGATCGGAAACATTGCCGAACAACTCCTTCATGTCCCGAACTCATACCAGGAGTCGTTAGATGCTTTAAGGTCCGGGTTCCGGTCGAGAAAGAAGCAGTTTGTACAAAACTGTAATACAAAAGGAGTAACGGAATTACTTCGGACGGTCGCTCCGCAAAAATTAAGGGATTTTTATGTATCTTCATTAAAATCACTCGCCGAATCTGATCGCAAAGATGAGCAAGACTTGATTGAAACATTGTCGGTGTACATCGAGAAGAACTGTCAGATCGCTGACACGGCAAAAGAACTGTTCGTTCACCGAAATACCGTCATTTACCGAATAAGAAAATGTGAAGAACGATTAAATGTCGATTTAAAAAAGGCAGAGGATATTCATAAATTACGAACGGCCTTACTCATAAGGGCGATCATTTAACTAACAACTATGTTTTGAACAAGCCATTTTTCGAGAAAATGAACGGCTAGTTTACGTGATTATTTTAGTTAGTGATTTTATAGCAAATGCCTAAATCGTTCCATTTCTTTTAGTTACTTCAAACAATGACATGGATTCCTCTACGCTTTACACTGACGAAAATAAGCATAGAGAGGAGATCAAGTCATGATAACCAACGAAAAAGTGTGGAGACCTGATAATTTACATGATGCATGGATCCTCTCGTCGAAACTTTCTGATCAATGTTGTTTTGTATCTGGTGGAACGTGGCTTCGGACCCAATGGGAGGCAGGAACGAAGGAAATGGCTCCACATCTGATCAGTCTTGATAAGGTTCCTGAAGTGAAAGAAGATATAAGCTTGAAAGGTCAACTAGGCCAAGAGGAAGTCGTCATCGGAGCGTCTACGACTCTTGCTGAAATGATCACCAACCCCACACTAAATGAAAAAGCGCCAGTTTTAGTCAAAGCATGTAAGAACATTGCTGGACCTTCCATTCGTAATCAAGGAACGATTGGGGGCAATATTCTTTCATGTGTGGGCGATGCGATTCCTGCCCTTATCGTGTTGAATGCTAAATTGATGTGGTTTAATGGGGACGAACTTGTATATCAATCGATCGAGGAGTGGTTGTTGAATCAAGATGAGGTTCGTGACATTTTAGTTTCTATTCATATTCCAACTGATAAAAGTAAAGGTGAACATTACGAGTTTGCGTTTTATACGAAAGTCGGTCGAAGAGAAAGTTTCATTCCGTCGCTCGTAACGGTCGCAGGTACAGGGTGTTATAGAAAAGGAGAAGGCATATTTTCTCACGTGAGTTTGTCTGTCGGTGGAGGAAATGTCGTACCAATCAGATTGCCGAATACTGAAGTGAAAATAATTAACAACGAATATTCTAGTGAATTATTATATAACGTACTTAGACAAGTTCAACAAGACTACAAGCCTATAGACGACGCTTTCGGGTCAGCAGCGTATAAACGAAAAGTCGCCGGCAATCTCATTGTAAGTGAATTATATCGAATTGGAGGGAGCAACCATGCACTTGAATGAGCAAACGAACAGTCGTCCGTGGCGGATTCGACCAGATGGACAAGCAAAAGTGACGGGGGAGCTCCGCTATTTAACGGATATGACGTCCCCAGGAAAACTGATTGGAAGAGTTCTAAGAAGCGGCGTGCCGCATGCTAGGCTTCTTTCTGTAGATACGTCAAAAGCAAAGGAACTTCCCGGTGTCGTCAGCGTGTTGACGTCTAAGGATGTTCCAGGTTTAAACGGCTTTGGCATTGCCGAACCCAATCAGCCGGTGTTTTGCGAAGACCTCATCCGCTATGAAGGAGATGCGATTGCAGCTGTAGCGGCTGAAACGAATGAGATTGCCGAGAGAGCATTGGAGCTCATTGAGTTCGAGTATGAGGAACTGCCCGTGCTGGATACCCCAGAAAAAGCGCTAAGCTCTGATGCGCCCTTGTTACACGCAGAGGGAAATATATTGCACGAGACGAGTTATTCAAAAGGTGATGTTCAAAAAGCCTTTAATCTTTGCCACGCGATTGTGGAAGAGACCTATGAAACACCGCGGCAAATGCACGCGTTCATGGAAACCGAGGGTGGGATCTTTGTCCCTGAGAAACATGGGAAGTTAACGGTGTACTCCCCTACTCAGCACGGGTACAAGGACCAAATGCAGTTAGCACGCATATTAGGCATTCCCGCTGATGACATCCGTGTCGTATCCAGTCCCATTGGCGGATCGTTCGGTGGAAAAGATGAACTGAATGTTCAACCGTTCGGTGCCTTGCTCGCCCTGAGCTCAGGAAAACCGGTCAAAATGCACTATTCAAGGAAAGAATCAGTCATCGCAGGGCTAAAGCGACACCCAATGAAGGTGAGAATGAAGTCCGGTGTGAATCAAAAAGGAAAACTAATCGCCCATCAAGTGGAGATCATCTCAGATACGGGAGCCTATGCAACGCTCGGGGGTCCTGTGTTAAATTTCGCCACGGAGCATGCCATAGGCTGCTATATAATCCCGCATATTGAGCTGAAAGGGAAAGCGGTCTACACAAATAATGGGATTTCAGGGGAGTTTCGTGGGTTTGGTGGAAATCAAGTTATTTTTGCCTTAGAAGGTCAAATGGATCGCTTAGCAGAAAAAATCAACGTAGATCCGTGGGAACTGAGAAGTCGGAATCTTCGGACGCTTCATGATCTTGGACCATTGGGGCAAAGAGTCTTGCCGAATGATGGACCAAGCCAAGTATGGGAAGCCATTCAAGAAACCCCTTTATATAAAAAAACTGAGCATCCCCCTTCAGTTGATGAGCCCTGGATCGTAACAGGAAAAGGAATGTCCTTGGCTATGCATGGTTCCGGGTTAGGTTACGGGATTCCTGATCCGGCAGGTGGTCAAATCAGACTGAATGAACAAGGCAAAATTGAAGTGGCTTTTGGACACGAAGAATTTGGCCAAGGATTGTTAGGTACGTTAGAGATTATGCTTCTTGACCACTTTAACTGTGACGTGGAAGATCTGGAAATCATTATTGGAGATACGGCTCTTGTTCCTCCTTCGGGTTCTTCTACCGCGTCTCGAACGACGAACATGGTCTGGAGAGCTTTACAAAATATGAAGCGACCTTTTCTAGATAAATTATTTTTTAAGGTGAATGAGCTTACAGGGGAGCCTGTGGAGCAATTGCAGACTGGGAAAAACGGGATCTGGAAAGAAGCTAAACAGGGCGAGGGAAGAGAATTCGTCCTCACCTTTCAAGAGCTTGCTGCCAGTTGCACGGAACCTTTGAAGTGTTCAACGGAATTTGATTTTCCTGTAACTCCTGATCCCGTCATAGGGGGCCATTACTTGTATGGGTCTACTTCGGTGATTGCGGAAGTAGAAGTGAACATGTTGACAGGCATGATTCGCGTCACGGGGATTGATCACGTAGTGGCAGCTGGAGAAGTAGTGAACCCTCTAGGTTATTTAGGACAAATTGAAGGTGGAAGCATTATGGCCCTTGGTTTTACGATCATCGAAGACGCCCTCATGGAAAATGGGAACTATGTGACGAAGAATTTTGATACGTATTTAGTACCTACGATCGCAGATGTTCCGGAAATTCAACATGTAGAAGCTGTGGAAGAGCTGCCTGAAGGGGATGTACACGGACCGAGGGGTGTGGGTGAAATAGGTTCTGTTGCCTTAGCGCCAGCGATTGTTTCTGCCATCAAACAAGCCACAGGAAAATGGGTCACCAAATTACCAGTAAATCCAGAAACAATTTTGAACGTATGGGACGAACCTTTCCCGATGGATAAAGAGGAAAGAAAAAAGGGGAGGGAGCGCGTATGAGTGGAACAAAAACAGAGCTTAGCTCGGTAGAAACAAGACATCCATCCTTTGTCTTCTCACTGAATGGCGTAGAAACGAAAATACAGACAGCTTCATCGCGAAGACTCGTTGATCTATTAAGAACAGATCTCGATTTGCCAGGCACAAAAATTGGCTGTGAAATCGGGCGATGCGGAGCTTGCATGGTCTTAATTGACGGAAAACCATCCAATTCCTGCCTGACAATGGCCTATCAATGCGAAGGAAAAGATGTGGAAACGATTGAAGGAATGAACGGGGAAAGCTTGGATCCTGTGCAAAAACTCTTTCTTGAAGAGGGCGCATTACAGTGCGGCTATTGCACACCTGGCATGGTCATGTCCCTAAAAGGATTGCTAAAGGAAAAAGAAAAACCGACCTACGAGGAAATGAAAGAAAGCATATCCGGGAACATTTGCCGCTGTACAGGATACGGAGGCATCAATCGCGTGTTAAGGAAACTTAGTGAGGGTTAGAGGGATTAGCGGTTGTGTTCTGAAAACAAACTTTCGAAGTGAAGTGGTGGGTTTCATTAGCAGGAAAATAGATTTACTTGAGGGGGTAAGAATTCGATGAAAGAGATGCATCAATATCTATATACGATGAGAAAGCATCCAGAACAACGATTTGTCCTTGCCACTGTCATACGAGTTGATGGGTCTGCTTATCGACATGTTGGGGCCAAAATGCTTTTTTCAGAAACGGGTGAAGAGTATGGCATGGTCAGTGGAGGCTGTGTGGAAGAGGATTTATCCTTTCGAGTGAAAGAAGTGTTAAACTCCAACGTTCCTCAAACGATTTCTTATGATTTAAGAAGTGAGGATGATCTAGGATGGGGACAAGGTGCCGGCTGCAATGGAAAGGTTTACGTGTATTTAGAACGGATGCAATGGACAGAAGAAACGAAAAAAGCCGGTTGGGAACGAGTGTTTAAAGAACTAGAAGAAGGTCATAGCGTTGTGACGATCAAAGCGGTCGATGGAATAGAGAAAGGATCGGTCTATTTTTTTCAAGAGAACGGGAAGGCGCTATTAGAGCCTCCATTCTTGTTCGGGGGAGAGGAAGCGAGTGGGGAAATGTTCAAACATTTCCAAAAGACAGGGGAGGCATTTACTTCATTTGAATGGGGTCCAGAAAACTCGACCTATATTGCTGAAGTGTTTGATCCGGTGGATACACTCTACCTTTTCGGGGCAGGTCGGGATGTGGAGCCCCTCGTGAAAAAGCTTGCCGAGTATCACTTTTCAACGATTGTGATTGACCCTAGACAAAGCCGTTGTACGAAAGAGAACTTTCCTAGTGCTAGTGAATGGATATGTGAGCACCCGGAGAAATTTTTGCAAGAGAAGGCATTAAAAAATAACAGTTATGTGTTAATTATGACTCACAGCTTTGAAAGAGATCGATTTATCATGCGCAATCTTTTGCCAAAAAAAGAAGAATTAGCTTATTTAGGCGTTCTTGGTCCGAAACGAAGAACCGTGAAACTCCTTGATGGGGCGGCGGTTCCTAAATGGGTCTCTTCCCCCATCGGGTTGGATATCCATGCAGAAGGAGCGGAAGAAATAAGCATCAGTATTCTAGCGGAACTTATTGCCACTCGGAATAAGAGAAAGTTCGTAAAAGGCGATCAGCTCGCCGTTATTTAACAGAAAGACGTACGAAGTGTAGAGAACAGAAATGAGTGACTAACGATGACAAAAAATTCAGTGGGGGCTTTGATATTAGCTGCGGGAACGTCTTCTCGGATGGGAACGCCTAAGCAGCTGTTAAAGCTCAATCATTCTTCCCTTTTAGAATGGACGATTCGTCACGTTCTAGCCTATCCATTTGAAGACGTACTCGTTGTGACTGGTCATGAGGAGGAAGGAGTGAAATCCCATGTGGGTGTCACTTCATCTAGATTGAGATGGATCACGAACGAAGACTATGACAAAGGACAAGGGACTTCCTTTGCTTTGGGGATGAAAAATCTTATGAATCGAACATCTACTGTGATGGTGTTTCTTGGAGATCAGCCTTTTATTCAGAAGAGAACCATTTCTGCCATTCATAGTAAAGCGATTAAATACAACCAAGGACAAGACCCTTTCGTGTTGCGGCCCTTTTACAAAGAAACACCAGGGCATCCAGTAGTATGGGGGAACATCGATGCTTTGCCATTATCAAAAATCACGGATCAAGGGGGACGCCAGCTGATGAAGTCCGTTGTCCAACATTCGTGTGAAATCGAAGACCCCTTGATTACCATCGATATTGATACTCCGGCAGATTATGAAAAAGCAAAAAGGATGTCCCATTATCTCACGTAGTTGTTGAAGAAGTCATTGATTTCCATTTACTATAGGAACAATGAAATAAGCCATTTTTTCGTATAACCTCAATAATACGGTTTGAGGGTTTCTATTAGGTACCGCAAATTCCTAACTACGAAGAAGGTGCAGTGCGCCTTCTTCGTAGTTTTTTATGTTTTATGAAGGTGAACGTCGTTAACATGAGAGATTGGCGACGAATAGAGAGAGTGGAAAGAGTGAACGTCGTTAACAAGAGAGATTAGCGACGACCAAAGAGAGAGCGTGAAGGTGAACGTCGCTAACATGAGAGATTGGCGACGTTCAGAAGGAGAGGCAGCGCTGAACGTCGCTAACATGAGAGATTAGCGACGTTCAGAAGGAGAGGCAGCGCTGAACGTCGGCAACATGAGAGATTAGCGACGTTCAGAAGGAGAGGCAACGCTAAACGTCGTTAACATGAGAGATTAGCGACGTTCAGAAGGAGAGGCAGCGCTGAACGTCGGCAACATGAGAGATTAGCGACGTTCAGAAGGAGAGGCAGCGCTGAACGTCGCTAACATGAGAGATTAGCGACGTTCAGAAGGAGAGGCAACGCTAAACGTCGGCAACATGAGAGATTAGCGACGTTCAGAAGGAGAGGCAGCGCTGAACGTCTCTAACATGAGAGATTAGCGACGTTCAGAAGGAGAGGCAACGCTAAACGTCGGCAACATGAGAGATTAGCGACGTTCAGAAGGAGAGGCAGAGCTGAACGTCGCTAACATGAGAGGTTGGCGACGAACAGAGAGAGCGAGAAAGGTGAACGTAGTTAACATGAGAGAGGAGTAGATCATATGACAACGATATTGATAAAAAATGCTGAAATTATTACGATGAATGCGCAAGATGATCAGTTTATCGGTGACATTTATATTGAGAGAGATACGATCAAAGATATGGGAACTCATCTGCACTATCCAGAGGCGGAAAAAGTTATTGATGCGACAAATCGCGTCGTGACGCCTGGATTTATTCAAACGCATATTCACCTTTGCCAGACGATTTTTCGAGGAAAAGGAGATGATTTGGAACTGATGGATTGGTTGAAAAAGCGAATATGGCCGTTAGAGGCTGCTCATGACGAAGAATCAATTTATTATTCGGCCCTTCTCGGTCTAGGCGAGTTAATTCAAAGCGGCACCACATCGATTGTCGATATGGAAACCGTCCACCATACGGACTTTGCGTTTCAAGCAATTGAACAAACGGGCATGAGGGCGTTATCTGGAAAGGTGATGATGGACAAAGGAAACGAAGTACCAAAGAGGCTCCAAGAAGAAACGACCGAGTCCATTCAGCAAAGTGTGGATTTGATGGAGAAATGGCATCGAAAAGGGGGAGGAAGAATCAACTACGCCTTCTCGCCAAGATTTGTCGTTTCCTGTACAGAGGAACTATTAAGAGAAGTAAGCGCATTGTCAGAAAAACATCAAGTCCACGTTCACACTCACGCTTCGGAAAACAAAGGGGAAATTGAGATAGTAGAAAGAGAGACTGGAATGAGAAACGTAGAATATTTGGATCACCTCGGTCTAGCAAATGAGCGGTTAATCCTCGCGCACTGCGTCTGGTTAAATGAAGCTGAAAAACGGATCATTCAACAAAAACGAGTCAATGTCACCCATTGTCCAGGATCCAACATGAAACTTGCCTCAGGGTTTGCGGAAATACCAAGTTTATTGGATGCTCACGTCTGCGTTAGTCTTGGAGCTGATGGTGCGCCGTGCAATAATAATTTGGATATGTTAAACGAAATGAGAATGGCTGCTCTTATTCACAAGCCTCAATACGGACCGACTGCGATGGACGCCAAGACCGTATTTAGAATGGCGACGATTGATGGAGCGAAAGCAATGGGGATGGAAAACGAGATCGGAAGTTTAGAAGTCGGCAAAAAGGCGGATCTCATCATTTTAAATTTAAACGATTTTCATATATATCCTTCCTATGATGTAGATACCATTTCTCGCATCGTCTACTCAACGACACGGGCCGATGTGGAGACGACCATCATTCACGGAAAGATTATCATGGAAAACAGAGTGATGAAAACAGTCGATAAACAACTCGTCCTAAAAGAAGCAGATAAATCGATTCGACGTCTGATTCATCGAATACCAAATATCTCCTAATGGAGGAAAAAGGAGGAGCGAAACAAAGGTGACTAGACCTATTCGCTCCTTTCAAGGTTAAAAAACAAATTCAGCAGGGGAGTTTAGGGACGTCTCATCCAGGTGCCTTAAGGAAGTTTCAATAGATGGGACCTTCTCAAAAATCGTTTTTCGTACTTCCATGTTCAGGTAAAATCGACTTGCTCAGTAGGAAAAGAAGAACAGTCAGATAATCTTACGGGTGCTGTTGTTAAAAAACCTCTCGCAAGCTTCGCACCAATGGAAACGCTTTAATTTCTTAGTGCTTCCTTCTTTCCACTTTTATCCTTTTGACCATGGTTCTTTCGAGGCTTGAACGGAATCACAAATTTTAGCAGTTTGTTAGTTTTTCTATACAAAGAATTTGTAGATTTTTAGTAATCATGTACAATGACCGTCGGCTATTTCCTATATAAGATGTGAGTATCAAAGAATTGAAGAAAGAAGGTGCAGCCAAACATGTATTCCTTGCAAGATGTCAATGACTTAACGAAACCTGAATTCACCGCAACGATCGGCGCTGTGTTCGAGCATTCACCTTGGGTCGCTCAACACTCTTGGAAGCACCACCCTTTTGTCAGTGTTGAAGAAATGCATGACAAGATGGTCCATGAAATGATGATAGCAGAGACTACTTTACAATTATCACTATTAAGAGCCCACCCTGATCTTGGAACGAAGCTATCTATCTCAGACGCCTCAAAGCAAGAACAAGAAGGCGCTGGATTAAGCCAATTAACTGCCCAAGAATACAATAAATTTTCAGAATTAAATAAAAACTATACAGAGAAATTCGGCTTTCCGTTTATTATGGCCGTGAAAGGACAATCGAAAGAAAACATTCTGGCACAAATGCAAAAAAGGTACTCTCATTCGTATGACAGTGAAATGGAAACAGCTTTACAAGAAGTAAGTAAAATCGCAAAGTTCAGATTAGATGATCTAGTGATGGACCATGCACCTTCAAATCTAGCATAACAAATTAACTTATGGATAGGACGTGAGAACATGGAGTCGAAAATGGCAAACAAACCAGCAACAGCAAAGCGAACGATGTATTACGGAAAAGGGGATGTGTTCGTTTATCGTACGTATGCGAAACCCCTTGAAGGAATCAAGAACATACCGGAATCCAGCTTCAGTTGCAGAAGTAATATCATTCTAGGGATGGACATCCAAGTTTCATTGAAAGGAGAGGCTTTCCTTTCTTCCTTTACAGAAGGAGATAATTCGTTGATCGTCGCAACAGACTCAATGAAAAACTTTATCCTATACCATGCTGGGGAGTACGAAGGGGCAACCATGGAGGGATTCCTCGCTTTTGTTAGTGAAAAGTTTCTAAATAAGTATTCTCACATTCAGGCGATTGAAATGTCAGGACGTCAGTTCCCATTCAAGGAAATTACGTTAGAAACGGAAAGTGGAAGCGAAGGAAGTAACAAAGTTTTTAAAGAAGGCATTCTTGAAAAGCCGACCGCCACGATGGAATTGGAACGGGGAGACGCCGAGTACAACGTGGCATCCCAACAAAGTGGAATCGAAGAGTTGCATTTAGTAAAAGTAAAAGGAAGTTCGTTTCACGGCTACATTAAAGATGAGTTTACCACTTTACCAGAAACGTATGATCGGCCGTTGTTTATTTATTTAAACATTTATTGGAAATATCATGTTGAAGGAGACGGCTATGGTGACGATCCAACAAAATATGTTTGTGCAGAACAAGTGAAAGACATAGCCCAAACCATTTTTCATCAAGTAGATTCTCCCTCGATTCAAAAGTTAATTTATGAAATAGGCAAGCGAATTCTCACAAGGTTTCCGCAATTAAAAGAGGTCTCTTTCGAATCGAATAATCGAACATGGGAGACGATCCTAGACGAGATTCCAAGTTCAGGAGAAGGAAAAGTCTTTACCGATCCCCGTCCCCCTTATGGCTTTCAAGGGTTTAGTGTCACTCCAGAAGACTTGGAACGAGAGGAAGACTAATATGACTGGGAAACTGACAACTCACGTGTTAGATACAAGCATCGGTCAACCAGCTGAAGGGCTGCGAATCGAATTGTGGAAGTTCAATGGGATCACAGGGGACTACGAGAAACTTCGTGAGGAACGGACCAATTCAGATGGGCGACTGGACGAGCCGTTATTAGATGAAGAGATGATGGATACGGGGCGCTATGAATTGTTGTTTCACGTTGCAGCCTATTTTCATGAGATGGGCGTTGAACAAGATGAACCACCGTTCTTGAATGTGGTACCAGTGAGCTTCGGCATCTCGAATAAGCATAAACATTTTCATGTTCCTTTGTTGATTGCTCCTGGTGGATACAGTACATACAGAGGGAGTTGATCAAGCTGCATATCCGAACCACTTACCTACTATGGAGGCATGAGCATGAATGATCTACTAGTAAAAAATGTGCGCGCAATTGAAGAAGGGAAGCCCTTTAATGTCACGTGCGCGAACGGGAGAATAGAGGAACTTGGTTCTAGTGATTCACCAGCTACACAAGTGATTGATGCAGACGGCATGGTGATTGTGCCGCCTTTTGTTGAGACGCACATCCATTTAGATACAGCCCTCACCTTTGGAAAAATAGAGAACCACTCTGGAACATTATTAGAAGGCATTCAATTGTGGAACGAGTATCAGCAATCCATGACAGAAGAGGATGTGATCGATCGGGCGAAAAAAGTGATCTATGAAATGGCATCAAAGGGAGTTCTTCATTTCAGAGTCATGGTGGATGTCTCTTCACCTGAACTTACAGGATTAAAGGCCTTGGTAAAAGTGAAAGAAGAAGTTTCTAACATAGCAGAACTTCAACTAATCGCTTTTCCGCAAAATGGGTTGATGTCTTCTGAAAGGGGAGTGGATCTGCTTAAACAAGCCTTCTCTTATGGGGTGGACGGCGTTAGTGCTGTGCCCCACTTAGAACATACGAGAGAGAAGGGCTTGGAATCACTCAACCTATGTTTTGAGTTAGCTGAGCAACATCAAACGTTTGTCCATATTTTCTGTGACGAAACGGATGACCCTGATTCTAAATTTATCGAAACGGTGGCATCTTTGGCTATTGATACGGGCCTACACGACAGAGTCACAGTGAGCCATGCCAATGCGATGAACTATTATCAAGAAGCTTACGTATCGAAGCTCTTGAATACGATCGCCCAGTCAAAAATGAATGTCGTCACCTGCCCCTTAATTAATTCGGTCATGCAGGGGAAGCAAGCTCCCTATCCAAAAGGGAGAGGGATTACTCGAGTAAAAGACTTACATGCCAAAGGAATCAACGTGGCGTGTGCCCATGATGATTTTATGAGTCCCTTCTATCCCTTAGGCAACGGGTCGATGCTCACGGCGGTGCATATGCTGCTACATCTCGCCCATATGACAGGAACGAAGGACTTTCAAGTTGGATTGAATATGATTACCTATCATGCGGCAAAGGTGTTGGGACTCAAGAAATACGGCTTGAATACGGGTGATCACGCAAATTTCCTTCTCTTTGAAGCAACGAATACCCACGATTTGATTAGAAGAGGTGTGTCGCCTCGATATGTCATTCGAAACGGCCAGCTTTTAGCGGAAACCGTTCCAGAGAAAACAAAGATGTTTCACGAGCGTTATTGCTCTACTTAAAATCCAAGTGTAATGAGGTGATCGGCATGACTGTAAAGACGAAAAATGTGTTAGTGAATATGAGTGGTTTAAGTAAAATTTTCCCTAATGGAACAACGGCAGTAAAAGATGTCAATCTTGAAATTAAGGAAGGAGAATTCATTTGTTTTGTCGGTCCATCAGGATGCGGGAAATCAACCATCTTTAAGATGATTACTGGTCTAGAAGATCATACGAATGGGGAGTTAGAAATCTTCGGACATTCTCCTGATGAAGCGAGAAAACAAAACGAAGTGGCTTTTGTGTTCCAAGATCATACACTCCTACCTTGGAAAAACGTGAGAGACAATGTGGCATTGCCATTGCAGTTAAAGGGCGTGTCTAAAAAGGAACGGTATGCAGAAGCAGAACGAGTGTTGGAATTAGTTGGCTTGGCTCATACGACCACCATGCTTCCAAGGGAATTGTCAGGTGGCATGAAAATGAGAGTATCCATTGCTAGAGCGCTTGTGACACGACCGAGGTTACTCTTAATGGATGAACCTTTTGGAGCGTTGGATGAAATTACAAGACAATCTTTGCAAGAAGAATTATTGAATATTTGGCAAAAGGACAGCAGCATGACCGTCCTATTTATTACGCATAACGTCTTTGAAGCTGTTTATTTATCCTCTAAGGTCGCCGTTATGACACCTGGTCCAGGGAAAATCTCGTCGAATATAGAAGTGCCGTACGCATATCCAAGAGGGGATCAATTTAGAACAACACCGGAGTTTGGTGAATTAGTCGGGGACGTATCCAAAGTGTTAGATCATTAGAAGGGAGAGATGGGTATGCTAGTAGAATGGAAAAAAGACATGGAAGAGTTAGTAGGAGAAAAGGTGTTTCTTGTAGATGAGAAGACGAGGGACAAGCTTTCTAAGGATTATTTTTGGTACTCTCCCGTGTTAGATGCAGAACTAAAGAACAAGGTAGCGGATGGTGTGTGTAAACCATCGACCGAAGAAGAGGTAGCACAAATCCTAAGTTTTGCTTACGAGCGAAGAATTCCCATTACGACGAGAGGAGCAGGAACAGGGAATTACGGACAAGCAGTTCCCCTTGAAGGCGGTATCCTTCTCGATTTAAGCCAATTAAACACCATCATTGAAGTGGGTGAAGGATATGCTGATGTTCAATGTGGGGTCAAATTAGGCAGACTAGAAAAAGAGCTGCGGGAAAAGGGACAGGAACTTTGTATTTATCCTAGTACGTACGTAAAGGCAACTGCCGGAGGCTTTTTTTCAGGAGGAAGCGGTGGCATCGGCTCTATCACGTGGGGAAGCGTATGGGATGGCAATATCATTGAAGCGGTGATTTATACCCTTGAAGCAAAACCGAGAAGATTGGTCGTTTCAGGTGAAGAGTTAGACGCCTACATTCATAATTACGGGACAAGTGGGATCATGACCCAACTGAAAATGCGAACCGCACCAAAAACAGAGTGGGAGCAAGTCATTGTTCAATTTGCTGATATGGAAAATATGTTGCTATTCACGGAGAAATTATCTAAGGATCCTACTATTAAAAAGAGGTTAGTCAGCGGAGCAGAACCGCCCATTTCTTCCTATTTCACCCCATTATTGAACTATTACGAGGAAGGGTCGTCTGTCGCGTTATTAGAAGTAGAAGAGGAGAATTTAGAAGAGATTAAAGGATTGGCCGATGAATTTCAAGGAAGCATCGTCCATGTGATTGATGCAGAAGCTTATCACAAACAGATGGGCTTATCCGACTTTACCTGGAATCATACGACGCTTTGGGCGTTGAAATATGACCCTGAATTAACGTACTTACAGTGTGGTTTTTCTAATTCTCATTATCTCGATCAAATTCAGAATATTAAGAATAAATTTCCTAGGGAGGTGTTTATCCACGTGGAGTGGATGCTTGCAAATGGAGAAATACGACTTGGGTCATTGCCAATTATTCAGTATAAAAGCAAAGAGAGGCTGTATGAAATCATTGATTATCTGGAATCAATCGGAGTGAGTGTGAATGATCCTCATACTTTTTTACTTCCAAGAGATAAAAACGGTTATTTCGAGAAAATTTTAGAGAAGAAGAAAATAAACGATCCATTAGATTTGTTGAATCCCGGAAAATTAAGTATGGCATTGAAGTAACTCTTAAAAGTAGTTGAATAAAACCCTTTGAATAGAAGAAGCTATCTGGAAAACTTGAACGATCAGAATGAAATGAGGAAACGCGATCCAAATAGAAGGAGTGAATAGCATGTCTATGAAAAATCCCGCTTTGTCCACCTCGCTAATCAAAGAAAAGAAATGGTCCTTTGATATACAAACCATTTTGTTCTCATTGTTGAAAAAAGTGTCGTTGCCGATTCTCGTTTTTGTCGTTTTCGTAGGAGGGTGGGAGCTATTTTGCCGGGCGACTGGCATAGCTCATTACATTTTACCAGCACCGAGTGACATCTATCTTGCCGCAGTCGCCAACAGTGAGAACTTGTTGGGAGCCATGTTCGTCACCATCTCATCGGCGTTAATGGGATTCATTATGAGTGTCGTATTAGGAATATCTGGGGCTGTATTACTTGCATCGTCTAAAGTGATTGAGAAAGCTCTCTATCCTTACGTAGTGTTATTGCAAACGATCCCGATTATCGCCATTGCCCCGATCATTGTGATTTGGTTTGGAGCAGGAACGAATGCGATCGTTATTATTGCCTTTTTGATTGGATTCTTCCCGATGCTCTCGAATACATTGGTCGGTCTCAATTCAACGGATAGTAACTTGCGTAATCTGTTTTCTTTATACAATGCGTCTAAATTTCAAACGATGTGGCGATTACGGCTTCCTGCGGCCTTACCTTATATCGTAGCAGGACTGAAAATCTCTTGTACTTTAGCCACAATAGGTGTCATAGCAGGAGAATATATCGCAGGGATCGGTGGTGGCCGAGGTGGACTAGGCTATGCGATCACGGTTGCTGCTTCGAATATTCAAACAGCATACTTGTTTGCCTGTGGACTCGCTGCATCGGTCCTTGGCATTGGCTTCTTTCTCATTATCAATTATATATCGAAGCTCCTATTAAGCTCTTGGCACGAATCAGAAATGGACCAACAATAAGCAACGACAGGAGGATTTTCGTGGACCTGCATATCATTAACGCCAGCATCCCATTACTAAACACATATAAACTAATGACTCTTAAAGCTTCACAAGGGATTTGGACGTCAATCACCACTCAAGATCATTATATTCATGATAATTCCTTTATGAGTATCGAGGAAAAATCGGATTGTGATGCCATGGAAATGAAATATGATGCCAAGGCCAAAATGGTTTTACCTGGATTGATTGATGCTCATGTTCACCTAGACAAAGCCTACACGATTGATTCCATTGGGAATGAATCCGGTACCTTGTTAGAAGCGATTCAAAATTTCAAACAAGCTTCACCTGATTTTTCTAAAGAAGTGATCAAAGAGAGAATGAAGAAGACGGTGAACCATGCGGTGTCGTTTGGCACTTCAGCTCTTCGGTCTCATTTGGATTTTAATATGAGTGATGGAGGAGAAATCGCTCAGCGAACGATTGAGGCAGCCTTGGAAGTGAAAGAAGAAATGAAACCTATGGCGGATCTGCAATTTTTTCCGATGTGTGACTTGACGCAATTGTCGGCAAGGGGGAAGGAGATTCTTGAACTAGGTTTAAGAGAAGGCTTAGATGGCATTGGGGGAGCTCCTCATCTGTCAGATCAACCGAAAGAATCTATCCTGCAAACCTTTCAAATGGCTGAAAAAATGGGAAAACCGATCGATCTCCATTCTGATGAGAGTGATGATCCAAGCATAGAAACGGTGAATGAAATTGCTAGGCAAACGATTCAGTTTGGCTTTCAGGGAAAGGTTAATGTAGGTCATTTATGTTCCCTTGCGGCGATGAGTCAAGAGAAAGCAGACGAGACGATCGCTAATATCTCTGAGGCGAAGTTGAATGTGATTACGTTGCCGGGAGCCAACATGTATTTGCAAGGGAGAAACGACAAAGGGTTGATCAGAAGAGGTGTGACTCGAGTGAAGGAGTTAACGGGAGCAGGTGTGAAGACCGCTGTAGCTAGCGACAATATTCAAGATCCCTTCCACCCCTTTGGAAAAGGAGACTTAGTCGAAATAGGCAGACTGTCTACTTACGCTGCTCACATGAATAGTGAGGCAGATAAGCTCATGACCTTAAGAATGGTGACAGAAATTCCTGCAGAACTAATGGGATTAGACAAGTATGGCATGAAGGAAGGGAATCCGGTGAGTTTTACCATCTTTGACGCGACGACGGTGAACGAGCTTTTCTCCTGGACGCCAGTGGGCAGGTGGGTGTATCGCAACAGTGCTTGGGTATGTATTACGAAGCAAATGCAAAGTTGGAAGACTGGACAAGAAGTGACAAACTAAAAGATAGCGGGAGAGAGGGGTACTAAACATGAGTTTTTTAAGAGGACAGGCTGTAAAGTGGAAGAGGTATGGAGTTGCTAGTCTGATTATTCTGACTTCGGTTTCGGTGGCGGCTTGTGGAAATGATGAGAATGAGGGTGCTACTGCAGAAGCGGATGAAGTTAACAATACTGAAGAGGGAAGCAATGATTCAACCACGGAAGATTTAATTGAAGTGGAGCAATTAACGAACTGGTACGCTCAGGCTGAACAAGGCGGTCAATTCGCCGCTCATATGCAAGGATTTTATGAAGATGCAGGGTTGGATATGACGATCCAAGCTGGCGGTGGTGGCGTTTCGAATACTCAGCTTGTTGCTTCAGGTCAAGTGGATTTCGGGATGGGATCGACGGATGAAATCTTGATGGCAAGAAATGATGGGATTCCTCTCGTGGCTATTGCTGGTATTTTCCAACAAAGCCCGCAAGCTCTCATGTTCCATGAAGGACAAGACATTGAGGAGTTCACAGACTTAAATGGCCGCGATGTCTATGTATCACCAGGAGCTGGATTTTTTGAATATATGAAATCTGAATTTGATCTTGATGTAAATGAATATTCGTATACGGGCGACAGCACCATGTTCATGGAAAATGAAGAAGCTGTCTCTCAATCTTACATGACTTCAGAACCTTTTAATCTAGCAAACGAGGGTGTAGAAGTAGATTGGCTTCTAAATGGGGAGTCTGGATTTGAAGTGTATGGGAACTTACTCTTTACGACAGAACAAATGATTGAAGAACAGCCGGAAGTCGTTCAAGCGTATGTGGAAGCGTCTATTGAAGGCTGGAACTTCTACAAAGATAACCATGAAGAAGTCATTCCGTTTATTCAAGAATATAATCCAGAGATGTCAACGGAGCAACTGGAATACAGTGCAGAAGCCTTGCAGCCTCTCGTGTATGGATATGAAGCGGAAGAACATGGTGTAGGCTACATGACGGAAGATCATTGGCAGAATTTAATGGAGATCTTGCTTGATTTGGAGTTGTTGAATGAAGAGTTGGACGTAACCGAAGCGTTCACGACGGAGTTCTTACCTGAACAATAGGAGGAAAAGGGACGAAGGAGAAGATTTCTCCTTCGTCCATCTATAGAGGAACATTGTTGTGTCAGGTAAGTTCACAAAGAAAGAATTGGATCATCTATGAACACTTACTGTAAAAAAATAGCTTAGTAGTTTTTCATAAAAGGAGAGGGTTCGCTTGTTTACTCGTTTTGAAGGGAAAGCTTGGGAAGAGAAATTCTTACCGAGACTATCATATAAAGAAGTGGAAGAGTTGAATAAAGAGGATGCGTTGATTATTTTACCTATAGGGGCGGTGGAACAGCATGGATCCCATCTCCCGCTCATGACAGATTCGTTGATTTCGGAAGCATCGATTACGAAAACGATGGAGCATGTAGCGCCAGATAGCAACATTTGGCTCATCCCCCCTTTATCTTATGGAAAAAGCAATGAGCATGTGGATTTTCCAGGAACGATTTCGTTGTCATCCACTCATTTGCAAGGGATCATTCTTGATATTGCTAGAAGTTTATCGAGGAGCGGGTTCCGAAGATTGGTCTTGTACAATTCTCATGGTGGCAATGTTGATTTATTAAATATGGTGGCACGAGAAATTCATATAGAAACGGACATGATGGTGTTTATCACCTCCTCGGGATCTTCAAACATAGGCGACATTTTTACGGAAGAAGAATTGGAATGGGGCATTCATGGGGGAGATGTGGAAACATCGATGGTGATGGCAGTAAAACCTTCTTGGGTGCATGAAGAGTTACGAACGTCAGAATTTCCACCCATAAAGGATCATGCTTACTTGAGCTTGAAAAACAAGGTTCGTGTCGCTTGGAAAATCAATGACCTCTCTAAAGGCGGCACGGCGGGAGACGCCACGAAAGCCACTGCTGAAAAAGGGGAGATCGTGTTGCTGCGATCAGCGGAAGAGATGGCAGAAGCCTTAGAGGAAATGGCCACATTTGAGATTAGCCATTTACTCGAAAAATAGAGAATCAAGGGCAACTGCCCATAGAAGAAATAGAGCTTCTCTCTTGTCTAATGGCTCTTACATGGGCAGGAAAATGAGAAGCTCTATTTTAGTTACTTTGTACAATAATAAGCCTGATTATTGGTTCATGTTCATAATGAATTTTTTCCTCCAAAATCATACAATACGATTATTGAAGTGTCAGAAATAGGATGAATCATAGAAAGAGACTGAGAGAAAACACGGAAGGGGTGTCTATATTGATCAAGACGTCGAACATCAATGAACAAAGGCTTTGGCAAACTTTAATGGAGTTGGCTGAAATTGGTGCCAGTCCGAATAGAGACCAAGGGATCACGAGACTCTCACTAAGTGAAGAAGAACTGGAAGCAAAACAGTATGTAATTCAATTAATGAAAGAAGTGGGACTTGAGGTTCGAATGGACGCTGTAGGAAATGTGATCGGGAAATTAAATGGGACAGATCCTCTAGCCCCATCGGTGATCGTTGGGTCCCATACGGATACTGTGAATCATGGTGGCGGATTTGATGGTGCTCTAGGCGTTCTCGGGGCTATTGAAGCCGTTCGCTCCATGAAAGAAGCGAATGTAACGTTAACTCATTCGATTGAGGTCATTTCCTTTACCGACGAAGAAGGTTCCAGATTTGGAACAGGCTACATCGGAAGCAAGGCCATGGCCGGTGTTTTAAAAGAAGACGCCTTTGAACTAACAGATCAGAATGGCATCTCTTACCGGGAAGCCTTTATCAAGGCGAAACTCGATCCGACTAAATATAAAGAAGCAGTGCGTAAACCAGAAGAAATGAAAGCGTATATTGAAATGCATATCGAACAAGGGAAAGTGCTAGAAGAGATGGACTTGTCTGTGGGTATTGTCACAGATATCCAAGGCCCCGTCTGGTTGGAAGTTCAGTTAGAAGGGAGTGCCGATCATGCGGGAGCGACACCGATGAACATGAGAAAAGATGCTTCCTTAGTGATGGCAGAGGTCATGCTTGACGTAGAAAAGACAGCGATTTCTCATCAGGGAGTTGGAACCGTAGGATCGTTAAAGGTAGAACCAGGAGGCGTGAATATTATCCCGGGGAAGGCGGTTTTCACCGTTGATCTTCGTCACGTTGATAGCCATGAGCGACAATTGATGGTAAAAGATGTGTACTTGTCCGTTGCAAAAGCTAGTGAAAAACGAGGGATAACCTGGACTATTGAAGTGAAAAAAGAAGTCGATCCAGCTTCTTGTTCACCTGAAATAGTAAAGATATTGGAAGAATCTTTTCAAGAATTGCAGTTTCCGGTAGCTAAGTTGCCATGTGGAGCGGGGCATGACTCACTCATTATGTCTAAGTTGACTAATATGGGTATGATTTTCGTCCGGTCGAAAGATGGCATCAGTCATAATCCGAAAGAATGGACGAGCAAAGGGGATTGTGCCGCTGGGACAGAGGTACTCTTTCAATCATTAATTAAGCTTGCGAAATGAACAAAAAGGAGGCAACACCATGTCACAACCACCTATACTCCATATTCCGCCTCGAACGATCATGACCCCGGGTCCTGTGGAAGCAGAACCGAGTGTCCTAAAGGCCATGTCTTCGTCCATTTTAGGCCAGTTCGATCCTGGGTTCACTCAGATTATGAACGACACGATGGTTTCGTTGCGTAAAGTACTTCAAACAGACAATCATTGGGCATTTCCCGTTGATGGGACTTCCCGAGCAGGCATTGAAGCCATGCTTTGCAGTGTCATTGAAGAAGGGGATCGCGTGTTGATCCCGTGCTTCGGAAGGTTTGGTTATTTACTTACAGAAATTGCTGAACGGAGCGGTGCAGAAGTTCACCTCATGGCATGTGAATGGGGAAAGGTGTTTGAACCTGCACAGGTTATTGCAGAAATGGAACGTGTGAAGCCTAAAGTTGTTGCGATGGTTCATGGTGATACATCTACTGGGCGGATGCAGCCGTTAAAGGACATCGGCCAAGCTTGCCGGGATCTGGACATGTTGCTCATTGTCGATGCTGTCGCTACCGTCGGAGGAACCGATGTGAAAACAGACGAATGGAACATCGATGGCCTGATCACCGGTACACAAAAATGCTTATCTGTTCCCTCTGGTTTAGCACCACTTACTTATAACGATCGTATTGAACAGATATTGAACGAGCGTAAATCCATTGAAAAAGGATTAATTCCTCCGGGAGAAAATAAAGGTGGGATGTCTCCCCAAGGTGGTCGATCCGGGGGTATCGGAAGGCGCATTCGCAGTAATTACTTGGATCTGAGCCAACTGCAAGATTATTGGAGCCCAGCAAGGTTAAACCATCATACAGAAGCGACTTCCATGATTTATGGTTTGTATGAGGGGCTTCGAGTCATCTTGCAAGAAGGTTTGCCAGCAAGGTTTGATCGTCATCGGCTCAATGAAAAAGCGCTAGTAGCTGGACTAGAAGCGATGGGTCTTTCACTGTTCGGCGATCCTGCGAGCAAGTTGCCAACAGTGACCTGTGTAAATATTCCCGCCAATATTCACGGAGACTCCGTGAGAGCCATGCTACTTGAGGAATTTGGTATCGAGATTGCCAGCTCGTTCGGTCCTCTGCACGGCAAGATTTGGCGGATCGGTACGATGGGATATAGCTGTCAGAAACGAAATATCTTACTTACTTTAGGTGCCTTTGAAGCGGTGCTTCTCCGTCACGGCGCGAAATTATATGTCGGTTCTGGTGTACAAGCGGCGATGGATGTGTATGAGGAAGCGGCGAAACCTAATCACGAGGTCACAGCTAAGTAAGGGAGTACTTCTTTTAACGTAAGATACACAATAGAAATTAGATTTTTGAACCTGCATGAAGGTGTGAGCTTTCATGGGGGTTTTTAATAGTTGGAATGGAATGTAGTTATAGTTAGCACGACTAGCAGCACGAGTATATAAAAGGAACTTACTGAAGTGCTGACACAGTGGTATACTTCAGCTAAGAGGAAGGTTTTCAATTAGTGGTGACATAGCTCAAGTTTCCTTTGCGACTCCTCGGGATAATTTTGCCCAAAAGTTGAAAAGAAAAGAGTGGTGCGAGATGACTTCTAATAGTAAGTTGAAGCGGATGTCAAAGGTGCTTTCCATGGCTTTTGTTATATTTATACAAATTTATTGGTACAAAATCAGCAAGAAATCTGAGGCCGATTGGGAAAAACTGTGGGCAAAAATAGGTAAAAGGTTTCGAGAAACAGCATTTGAGCTTGAAGGACTTCTCATTAAAATTGGACAGTTGCTAAGCATCCGTTCAGACATCCTGCCCAATGGGTTCATCCATCAAATACAAGATTTAACCGATCAAGTCCCTCCGTCGGAATGGAAAGAGATAGAAGCATTGATTGAAGGGGAATGGAATGGGCCACTTGAACAGCACCTTCAAACTATTGAAAAAAAAGCCGTTGCCTCTGCCTCTATTGGAGAAGTGTATAAAGGTGTTTTAAATGATGGGGAAGGGGTGGCGATCAAGGTTCTGCGACCCAATATTGAATCGATCATCCAAACCGATTTCCGTACGTTAAAAATCATTATTTGGTTTGCTAATCATTTTGCGCCTATTCCAAAAAGGTTCATCAATCTCAAACTGTTATATGAAGAGCTAAAGCATGTGATTGAACAAGAACTTGATTTTACTCGTGAAAAGGACAATTTGCTGTTTTTTCAAGAGCGGTTCAAGAAGCAAGAGTTTGTGGAAATTCCAAAAGTGTATGCCGACATCAGTACGTCAAAGGTGCTTGTGATGGAATGGATGGAAGGTATTAGGCTAACAGATGACAAGGGATTAACGGAAGCGGGGATTAGTCCTAAAGAGCTGTCACAAAAGCTCATTCAACTGTTTCTTCCTCAATGGCTAGAACCAGGAAAGTTTCATGCCGATCCTCACTCCGGGAATGTGCTCGTTTCAAACGAAGGAAAGGTCATTTTGCTGGACTTTGGGATGGTAGGGGAAATGACTAAAAAGGATGCCGCCTATTTTCAAGAGCTCATTGAGAGTGTCCTATCGAAAAACTATGCAAAAGGCGTAGAATGCTTAACCGACCTTGGTTTTCTGCTTCCGGAAGCCGATCCAAAAACGATCGAAAAATTGTTAGCTGAGCTGATGTCTTTCCAGACGTCACAACTGAAAGAAATGGACCTGATGCAGGTGAAATTAGAGCTGAATGATATGATCCAAGCGCTCCCTATTCAAGTACCAACGAAGTTTGTATTTCTAGGGCGTTCATTCGTCACCATGGAAGGGATGGTTCGCCGGTTAGTACCTGCAGATGAATTCAATGAAATTCTCAGGCCTGTGTTTATGGAGTGGCTGTCCGAACAAGGGAATAACAAATGGTCCTTTGTGTGGTATTGGCTGCAGTCACACCCTTTATTTAAAACGATTCACTCTTTTACTGAATTTCTTAAGTTACCTGAAAAACTGGAGGACTTAAAGGAAAAAGAGCAGCGAAGACAGTTTCAATTTACGATTTATGAGAATAATAAAACTAAATTTTTTAGTTTAAGCTTACTAGGATTGATCGGACTAGGCGGAGGTCTTTATACATCGCATCAGCTGATTTTACAGATGTCCATAGGCCTGACAATCGTTTCTAGTATAGGATATTTCATTTTTAGTGTGAAGGTAAAAAAATGGATGAAATACATGCATGGTAAGTGACATTTATAAAAACTTGATCTCGGGAGTTGTCGACGTTCAGCGTCCGGAGCGAAGTCTGAACGTCGCTAAACTCTGAAGTTGCCGACGTTCAGTGGCCGGAGCGAAGTCTGAACGTCGCTAAACTCTGAAGTTGTCGACGTTCAGTGGCCGGAGTGAAGTCTGAACGTCGCTAAACGCTGAAGTTGCCGACGTTCAGCGTTGTGAGCAGAGTCTGAACGTCGCCAATCTCTGAAGTTGTCGACGTTCAGTGTCCGGAGCGAAGTCTGAACGTCGCCAATCTCTGAAGTTGTCGACGTTCAGCGTTGTGAGCAGAGTCTGAACGTCGCCAATCTCTGAAGTTGTCGACGTTCAGTGTCCGGAGCGAAGTCTGAACGTCGCTAATCTCTGAAGTTGTCGACGTTCAGCGTTGGAGTGAAGTCTGAACGTCGCTAAACGCTGAAGTTGTCGACGTTCAGCGTTGTGAGCGAAGTCTGAACGTCGCTAAACGCTGAAGTTGCCGACGTTCAGCGTCCGGAGCGAAGTCTGAACGTCGCTGGTTTTAATTGACAGAACGATTTTAAAATCAGCTAACGATTGTCAGCTGATCTTCGCAGTATCTTATCTATCACTGAGAGGCGTAGTCCCATCGGTAGTGACCGGCAATGGGGGTACTGATGGACGTTAATTTGATTTCCGCTGCAAAAGGGCGTGTGTTGTGGATTAAATAAGGCGTACCGTCTTTCGCACGTTGATCTGAAATAATACCGACGTGGTGGAATCCATCCAAATAAACAACGATATCACCAGGTTGCCACTCTTTAAGGTTCTCGATGTCTCCTGGGATTAATTCTTTCGTTAACGACTCTGCAAAACGCTCAAAATATACATATTGATTGGGCACCCGACGAAAATCTATATTATGGTCTGGGTTCCCATTCACTCTTGGATACAAATCGGTGTTTGCTTGTATATCCTCATCCATCAACTCTTTAAGAGAGATCCCGGCACCCATCAGTCCTCGCCAGATCACATCCGTACATACTCCTTCGTCTTCCGGGGGATATCCACCTGCATAGTAGGCGCTTTTATAAGTAGTTCTCTGTTCGGCTTCTTGCCTGGCAGCGTGGACGATATCAATTGGATCGGAAATCCCATTTTGATTTCCGTCTTCTAAGGAATACGTATCTGGCACTTCAACCGTTTTTCCAAAAGGTAGTTCCACATGAATGCCTAAAGAATCAAAGACAATGCCATCTTTGAAGAAGAACAAGAATACGAGAAGGATAGATAGGAAGACTGGAAAAATATAGCGGACTCTTTTACGTTTCATCATAGGTATCCCCCTCGAATTCATTGAAATTTTTTCCAACTATTAAGTGGATTATATGTCAAAATGGAGATGTAATCTAGCTTATTTTTTCTGAGCGAAAGAAATTTGCATAGCTTGAAAGGGTGATATGTAATGAAGCACGCATTGGTAGTAGGTGGAACTGGGATGCTTTCAAAGGTGTCCCTTTGGTTAGTAGAAAACGACTATCACGTGTCCATCATTGCTCGAAATCTTGAACGAATGAAGAAACTATTGAATGAGACAAGATTGGAAGATGCTTATTTTATAAGACATTTAGAGGCAAATAGCGATGAAATTTATGAGCCTACTGAGCTCCTATAGTGTAAAGAAACAATTATGTTACACTATAGTTGTTAGAGTTTAGGAGGTGCGAGTGATGAAAAAGGTCTCGTTAATGAATCCCCGTAAAAAGAAGAATTTAATCATTCCAATAGTGATCATATCAATGTTTATTGTTTTTAATATCTATGTTTTTCTAACCAGTGATTCGATTGTCGCTCAACTACTCACAGTGGTTTCTTCTATAGGGTTTTTAATCATATTTATGATGGCGTTGTTTTCTATGAATGTTGCAAAAGATGAATGAGAATATATACACAGTAGCTAACAGGATTCCGATTTAAGGAGTCCTTTTATTTTTGTTTGGAGCATATAACAAATGATAAGAGTTTCAAGAATTTGGCTGTTTTTATCCAAGTAAAAGGTAATTAATGTTAAAATTAAACTAGGAAAATCGGTCATTAGTGTGAATGGTGAAACCTTGAATGTAAATGATCAAAGTGGCGTAGCTCAACTAAACACATCAATTATACCTAGGAGTGAGAGGTGGCAAATGGAATATCAAGTTCCAGATTTGATTTTTATAAGACCTATTCTTATAGCCTTTATTGTGTTTTTGATTGCATTATTGTTCATTATCATTTTTCAGAGAAAGAAGTTCGTAAATTTATTTACAGTTATATTCATATCGTTTATGGCCTCAAGCGTATCTGCTTTAACCCTTATTTCGATCGGATATATTGCCGACGAGTATAACTTAGCGGGAGATCCAGCGTCCTTTTATATGTTTTTTGTTGTTGTGGGATTGTCTTTTGTTAATTTCTTCGTTTATTTATTTCTAGAGGATCGGAAGGATCGTTGACCACGTGACCAGAGGGACGGTTCTTGTGGCTTGAAGGGGGTTAAGTTTATTGGAAATTTTATAACCTTTATAAGGTTCTATGTATGAAAGGGAGCAAACTTTTTCTAAAGAATGGTGGAAGTTTTTCTTAGCAAATTTGAACATAGGTTATGAGGGATTAATGTGACTCAGGATAACCGGGAGAACCGTCCCCTTGGTTATAAATTCTTAAAAGTTGGGTGGGATTAGAATAAAAATAATAAACTTAAAGTATTCTATGTTGTTAGTGTTTTGATCATTCTGGCTATTTTTAGCAATGGAACTTACAATCTATTAGAGCTTAGGTTTCTAATTCCTACTATTTTCATTGCACTAGGAATTGGCATCGCCGGTGTCTATGTATTTGGAAAAGACATGAAGCTATATAAAAGTCTACCATTCATTAGTTATGTGATGACGGTAGGATTTGCGTTTGTACCTGTAATAGGTGTTTATGTCGATGGTAGTATCCGTTCTTATGGGTTTCCTACTCAATGGGTGGATTATTCTACTAGCTTTGGGTACTTAAGTTTTAACTTAGTTGGATTTGTGGTTAATTACCTCATCATTTATTTCATTCTTCGTTTGTTAAGTAAAATGAGCAACCGATTTTTAAAGCGTAGAGAACTGAATGAGGCTTGATGTTTAGCATGCGAGCCCTTTAATGTTATAGCAAATTGAACGGAAATTTAACAAATCATTTGAGAGGAAACGATGATGGAAATCTCATTGGAAAAATTACAACGAGCCGATGCTGAGAAGCTGTATGAATTTGAACTTGAAAACAGAGATTTTTTTGAAAAAATGGTCCCAAGTCGTGGGAAAGATTATTATGATTTTGAAACCTTTAAAATACGGAACGAAGCCTTACTGGATGAACAAACTAAAGGGCAATCATATTATTATTTAATTAAGAATGAAAATGGTTTCATTCTTGGACGGATGAACTTAGTAGATATAGATAAATCTAGGTATTTGGGTTATCTCGGTTACAGAGTGGGAGAGGCATATACTGGGAAAGGAATAGCAAGTAAAGCATTAAAGCTGTTGTTAAGAACAGCAAGATATTCATCAAATTTCAGCGAAGACAACGACGAACAACATAGCCTCACAGAAAATCTTGGAGAAAAACGAATTTGAGCGTATATCAACAAGTGATGAAGAAATTGAAATGAATGGCAACAAGTTAAGGTTTGTTTATTATGAATGGACCAGACCATAGGGGCGGTTCTTGTGGTTAGAATTGGGTTTAGTCTTTTGCCTATCTAATAAACTTTTTTCGTTTTTACTAAGGCGGATTTAAACATAGTTTAGGGGGATATTTGTGACTCAGGGTAACCGGAGGAACTGTCCCCCTGGTTACCTAAACCACATTTTGGAGGTTCACCATGATTGAGATTCAACTAGTCATAGCATTATTAGTTATGTATGCTCTTATCACACTAGCACGAGTCTTTTTAAGAAAATCACTTGATTTACCAAAAAAGTACAAACATTTTTTCATCGACTATCGTGTTAACAATTTACATAGAAAAATCGATTGGAGCATTAAGATTGGGTCTGCTCTTATTACGATAGGATTGCTAACGGCTGTGACCTATTATGACTATCCATACCATATTATTTTTCTTGGACTTATGATACAAGTCGCGGCGCATCATTTGGTGGATGCTTACTTCCAATGGAAACATACCCAAATACCTAAGCAAGCGATCATTACAGTAGTTGAACTTGTAGTGGTGATTTTGTCTCTTTACGCAATGATCGTGATGGTTGAACAATATGCATAGAAGGTGACCAGAGGAGTTCTTGTGGTTCGGATTTGGTTAAATCAGAGAACCACTCACAACCTTATTCGGTTTCCCTATGCATGAAACACTCTAATTCTAAAAATTTATATATAGGTTATGGGGGATGAAGAAACTCAGAGCAAACGGAAGAACCGTCCCCCTGGTAAGGAGACCCCTAGTAAGGAGAAAAGTCAATGATTGGACTGGAGCAGGCGGAAGCAGTAGAACTAAAAATGTCAGACGGGATGACTTTGAGTGGTCATTTATTTAAGCCGGAGGGACTTGCGTCGTATCCGTTAATTGTTTTCGTGACAGGGTCTGGAGGGTCAACATACGAACTTGATTGGCAAGAGGAAAATTTCTATTTTTGTCGCACGCTTGTAGATATTTGTCTTGAAGAAGGATTCGCGATGCTGTTAGTTGATAAGCGCGGAGCTGGTCGTTCGGATGGGAATTGGAAAAAACAGAGTTTTTACGATAGAGCAGATGACATGGCCGATGTGTTGAAGTCTATGAGGCAACGCACTGACATTTTGGCCAATCAGATCAGTGTGGTAGGTCATAGTCAGGGAGGGTGGATCGTTCAACTGCTTGCATCCCATCATCAGGATCTCATTAAATCTTCCCTCAGCATCGCCGGGCCTGCCTATAGTGTGATAGAACAAATGACAGATAACATGGAAACGGACTTGATTATGAGAGGCTACCGCCGTTTAGCGAAATGGATCCTTCCCTTGTATAAAAGTTACCTTACTTCTTATAAAACGATCTCCAAAGTCTGGAAATTAGGCTACTTAAGTTACATTCTTGATTACGATGCGAGAGATACCATTTCTCACATAAAGGTTCCCACTTATTTGGCGTTTGCTGGGAATGATAATTTGGTGCCTTTGGAGAAAAATGAACCCTTAGCCCGCGAATTACTATCAAGAGTCAAGGTTCCTCATAAAATAATGATAGCACCAGGAGTGAACCACGGCTTTGCCAAGTCGGAAAAATACCAGTCATGGGATGAGATAGAATCAAAGCCAAGTCCAGAATTGGCAAAGCTGATCCGGAATTTTACCAGATGGACACGGGAAGAGGTTTAGGAAGAAGAGGAACCTTCAAAGACTATGCAGGAAACCTCTGGTCTGTGGCTACTCAGCTGCTATAAGGTTCATGAACTTCTTAATTGATATCAACGTAAAATTAAAGTATAGTTTACTTATATTATCACAAGGAGGGTTGTTAAAAATGATGCTTTCAGGGAGACTTCGGCAGCAATCTTTGAACAACAAGTAACTGAATATGTTCAAAGGCTCTGTTTTCATTAAGCAGAGTAAAGGGGAGTCGTCTGCACATTTTTAATTATCTTCAACGGAGAAGTCTATACTTTTTTACTTGAAGACAGGCAGATGGAAATGTGTCTTTTTTTCGCGCGTCTTTAGGCATACATGCAACGGGAGTCTTGCGCCATCCTTGTTTACTCATAACCGCAGACAGAGGCCTGTCTGTTTTTTTGTGCTAGAAAAAAATGAAATGACCATGAGGAGGATCTACCCATGAATACACATAAAGTAAAACAATTAGCATATAGCCGAGGACTAGACGTCTTAGAAGAGTCGATCAAAATCAATGAGTCTGGCGTTGACTTTCAAGTCGCCTATGCTGAAGATCAAAGGGGCGATAAATGGATACTGAGGATGGCACGGAGGCCAGAGTCTATGAGACATGCCCAACAAGAGAAGAAAGCGTTAGATATTTTGAAGACCTATGTAAACTTCCAAGTTCCTGAATGGTCGATCTTTTCCGAAGACCTCATTGCTTACAAGCAACTTAGTGGAGCTCCAGCAGCGACGATCGATGTTGAGAAGCAAGACTATGTGTGGCGTTTTAATAAAGAGAAGGTTCCTGCCACTTATTACGAATCTTTAGGTGAAGCTCTGGCAGATCTACACGCCATACCTCCCGATGCACTCAAAAATACCGGTGTAGAAGTTGTTGGTGCGAGTGAGTTAAGAGCCGTTATGAAACAAAGAATGGATCGGGTGAAAGGTCAATACGACGTGAACCAGGATTTATGGGAGCGCTGGCAAGCATGGCTGGCAGATGACTCTCTTTGGCCCACACAAGTAGGGGTAAAACATGGAGACCTACACCCAGGTCACACCCTAATTGATAAGAACAATCACGTGACGGGCTTCATTGACTGGACAGAAGTGGGCATTGGTGATGTATCTGTAGATTTCTTGTCCTACCAATTATTATTTGGTAGCGACGGACTGAAAAAATTGATTGATGCTTATGACAATGCTGGGGGTACAACGTGGCCAAGGATGGAAGAGCATATTGAAGAACTTCTAACAACAAGCGGCATCACGGTTGCCGAATACGCTCAAGCATCAGGTCTAAAAGAAATGCACGAGGCAGCTAAGAGTATGCTTGCTAAAAGCTAGTGAAACCAGGTAAAGGTAACTACAGGGACGGTTCTTGCGGTTCAAAGGAGTAGCTAACCAAAAGAACCGTCCCTGCGGTTACTCTTGAGATCTGGCACCATTAACTAATTTAAAATACTTCACCTTAAATATTAACATATAATTCCAAATTAAGTATTTATAAAAACCAACGTATAAGTAGGCGATTAGAGATTTACATACATTAATGCAATTTTTTATTAATTCAATGATCCTACCCGAAGCGTGTACCAATGTATTCATATATAGATAACTGAAACCTCTTCATCCTCTAAATAATCCACTTCTAACTAGGTAAAATTTATGTTATATACTTTCCCTCAGGAGGATTCACATGTTCAAAGCTTTTTGGATCATTTCGTCTATTGTCATTAGTGGGGCACTCTTTTTTACATATGTGTTTTACCACGGACCTCCTGGAGGCAAGAGCAACGCCAGTCAGGAGTTCGTAGAGTATCTTGAAGAGAAATATGATGAAGAATTTGTAGTAGACGACATTTATTATGACTTTTTCACTAATGGGACTTATCATGCCTGGGTCTATCCGAAAGAGCGCCCTGATTATTTATTTTACATAGGGCAGTTAAGGAATCATGAAATAGATGAAACGTACAGACCTCTAAGTGATCGAGAAGAACCTAGTTCATCGTAAAGAAAGAGGGCTATTTATGATACCACCAAAACATATCGTGTCAGCAGCAACCATTGTGCTCAATGACAAAAAGGAAATTTTGCTCATCAAAGGACCTGAAAGAGGTTGGGAACTACCTGGAGGGCAAGTTGAAGAGGGTGAGTCGCTGACGGATGATGCCATAAGAGAAACGAAAGAAGAGTCAGGTATAGATATTGAAATCATTAAGTTTTGCGGCATCTTCCAAAATGTAGAGGATTCCATATGTAATACGTTGTTTTTAGGTAAGCCTGTAGGTGGAGCATGCTCAATAAGTTCTGAGAGTTTAGAAGTAGGTTATTTTCCTGTTGAAAAGGCACTGGAAATGGTCACTTGGAAAAATTTCAGTCAGAGAATTGATTGTTGTTTAAATGAGCAACTACACCCCTTTTGTATTACATTCTGATTGAAAATGGTAGTCTATGAGAACTCAATGATCATAGAGTTTGGTGATACGTAAAAAAAGAACCCAGCACTTTTAGAAAAAGTGTGGGTTTCTTCAAAATTAAGGCACGATTTACACGGTGACCTCTAATTTAATTGCCTTCTTTTTTTGCAAGTTTCACGAGAGTATGAGCCATTTTGTGCTTCTCATCGTCATCGCTGACTTTCCACATTTCTTGAAGAAGTTTTTCTTCAGTATTTTTAGGCTCTTCGTGGTTTTTAAGGTACTCTGCCACACGTTCTGCCCCTTTGGCCAGTTGGTCTTCACTTAAACCTAGTTTTTCACCTTTTTGAATCTTATCATTTAAATAGTTTTGGAACTCGTCGAAACTATCTAAAATATCTTGCTTCTTATCTTGAGACATATTTTCAAGTTTGTCTTCAGCTTGTTGCTTTGGATCTGCCACAATAAATCCCTCCTAGTAAGTTATATTCTGGCACTTCCCCCTATTTCAACTATATAAACAATAATCAGGAAAATTGTATAACTTTTTTGTAAATTATGTATAGGGAAATGATCAATGTGAATCAAAGTTAATGGATTTTTTAGCTTAATACAACGAAGTGAGGAGATGAATAGATGGACATTAGACACGATCATTCCCAGGTTGAAAAAGGATGGGGACGATGCAGATTATTGTCATTTTTGAATACGGCTTATTTTGATACCGTTTTAAACGAATAAACAAATGCATATGTTATGTAAAAATGGTGGGTAAGAAAGGGATAGCATGAATTGCTCGTTGGGGGCTTGTGTGAGTTACTTTTAAAGTTAAAGTGTTGAGTAATAAAAGTTTATCAGAAAATTTAGAAGGTTATGATACAATTAAAATATCTAAAAACACATAATAAACAAGATGGTTTAAGCGCGTTTATGGTCAAATAGTTTAAGCTCTAATTTTCGGAATGAACCTATAAAGAAACGGAGGGAGGAGATTCAAACATGAGTACGTTCTTGGACATTGCTGGTGCTCTATATCCCCTTGTTATAGTAGGTGCGATTGTCATATTTGTGATTTTTAGAATGAAACATAAATATAACAAGGGCACCCTTGGTAAGAAAAAAACAGAAGGCGCTCAAATGATATTAGATAGTTCAATCCCATTCGGAATGATGATTGGTTGTATTGTTGCTATCCTCCTCAGCTTATTTTTTCCAATATCCATGGTGTCTGCCATTGGCTGGGGGCCTGGAATAGGGTTTTTACTTGGATATGTTGCTTATGAAATTTATAGCAAACAAGAAGAGGGGTATTCGTAAATAGCTATTATCCTATAATCTGTAATTTAGTGTATACTTGAACTAAAGTATTATCTTTTAAAAATAGCCTCTTTTCGTTCCTTTCGATGTAGTTTCTAAAGGGTTTCTAATTACTGTGATCTGGCAGTTGCTGCGTTAAAAATAACAGGGTTCATAGTGGAGGTGTGAAATTGACCAGTCCAAATCTCATTTTATCGTTAGTGATGTTATTTGTATGTGTTTCTTTTCTATTACTCTCTATCCTACTCCCTAGCGCAGTTCAGATCGGACCTTTTATCGCCAGCCTATTCATATCGTTATTTTTCTATAAAC
Organism: Salipaludibacillus keqinensis; assembly: GCF_003226325.1. Taxonomy (GTDB): domain Bacteria; phylum Bacillota; class Bacilli; order Bacillales; family Salisediminibacteriaceae; genus Salipaludibacillus; species Salipaludibacillus keqinensis. Next base: position 850,735 of record NZ_PDOD01000001.1, read on the forward strand.
GTTATAAAAAGGAAAAACCAGAGGTTGAGATACAAGAAGATTAGTCACCAAGAGGGTGCGATTGTTGATTGATAGAGCTTTTTGAAAAACTTTGATTACAGAGCTACATTTAATTGATTAAACAAAAAACAGAACTTTCTATTTTAGGAAAGTTCTGTTTTTTTATTATAATCAGCTTTATACATGGGAGGAACGAAACATGGATGTACTAAAAGAAAGACTAATAAAGACATTAAATCTGACAAAAGATTTTTTTAATCATATCAGCGAAGAGGATCTAAAATTGAAAATTTCAGACGTCCCATCGAATACGATAGGTGAACAAGCTTATTGTATAGTCGGTGCGAGAGAAAGTTACTTGGAAGCCTTGAAGATCGGAGAGTGGGCTGGCTTTAAGTGTAGTCTCCTTGAGAGTCATAACAAACCATTAATTGTGAGCAAGCTGGAAGAAACTCAGTCAGATATAGAGAGGTTCCTTCAGGAAAGTTCTTCAGAAATAAACATGAATCTGGTAATGGACTTGTTAGAGCATGAGGTTCAGCATCATGGCCAGTTGATTCGTTATGCGTATGCTAACAAATTCGCATTTCCAAAAAGCTGGAATGTTCGTTATACCGTTTAATTATAAGGAGAGTGGTTATGGATAGTCTAATTTTAATTTTATTCTTCTTAGTCCTAATTTCACTTAAGATCATGATCTTTATTCTATTTGGAAAAGGAAAATTAAACCTAATGATCGCAGGCATCATGATGATGCTGCTTGCTCCTGTTCTTGGTTATTTAAGCGGAGCGTCCCTTTTATATTTTTATGATTGGAGTGCTGGTGGGACTGGTGAAGGTGCGGGATACGGCGGAGCACTTTTAGGGTTTCTCGCATTAGGTAATGGCTTGCTCATTCTGGGAATTGGAATCATCAGATGGATCATCACAACTTTCATTACAAAAGGAACTTAATCTCTTTACATAATTAGTAAGCAGTGACTTTAGTGTATGAAGGTGTCGCCGTCATACCGGAAACGATTAGCAAATTCTTCGTCAAAAACAAATGAGGGGGAGCACTTAGTGAAAAAGAAATCAATCATCTTGGTTTTGACGGCGATTGTCATTTTAGCTATAGGAGTCGGGTTCGGCGGATTAAAGACTTCAGAAGTTAATGACTTTCCAGTTCCACTCTATGCTAAAGTAGAAGAATTTCATTCTGAGCAGAGCATTTCATATCGTTATAGAGGGATGAATAGGTTATACCTTCAGCAAATCACCCTTAGAGGTTGGAAAGAAATTGACCAAATGGGCGGGTTGAAAACATTTGAGAAAAACGGGGAAAAAGTCGATATTATAACTTTTCAAGGTGGTTTTCAAATTATCGGTCATGATGAGGACTAATGTCATTGTGATCACTTGTACTAAACTTTACGGATAAGATTTGAAAGATAAGCACGTGCTGAACGCAAAAAAAAATAGATAGCGCCACACATCTGGAGCGGAGCGCAACATAAAACTAAGGGAGTATCCGTAAGAATTTCAGAAAAAGGGAGGACTTTATAGGATGGAATTTGAATTTGGGAACTTTGGCATTTTTCTCCCGCCTTTGCATATTACAATGGCTTTAATAGTGATGATCTTCTTTTTAGTAAGGTGGAGCAAGCAGTTAGAGACTGGTGGGTATAAAGTTTTCTTTTACTTTCTAATAAGTACTTACGCAGCTCCGATGGCCTCGTGGAATACGGAAGAAGGTCTCTTTGAGTTATGGATTCCCATAGGATTTATCGCTGTTTTCTCATATTTGTTGTTAGGTAAAAGTTATCATCCTTCCAAAATGAAAGCGAGTATTCTAGGATTTTGCTTAGCAATCTATCAGATCATTTCCCACTATGCGGGGTAGGATTTCCAACTTGCGGGATGCTTCTTGGAACAAACTGTTACTGAACTTGGATCGCTAAAAAGGAGGCGAGGGTTAAAGGTTCGATGTAAAGACAGTTAAAACGAGAGATTATTTGATTTTGGAGAGGAAGAACTAATCCGGCTGCTTCTATTGAATGAGAATCTTCTAAATTTATAAACCATCTTACCTTCAGCTGTTTGGAGGTAAGATGTTTTTTTGGGAAAACTACCAGGATTCTAGTATTGAATTCGAAGCAACACCTGGACGGTTCGCACCATCTGTTGGTCCGTTCGTAGCATGAGCGATCGTGTTCAAAGGTTCGCACGGTTGGAGCATTACCAGAGAGTACTTCAGAGATTACTAACAGAAAATAAACCAAAGACCCTTTACGCATTCGCGCTCGCCTTTTTTTCTCTTTCTTTTTTGAATAAATTTTTACAAGACTCAAAAGATTAAGATCACTGCGAGAACTCTAGTAAAAGTATTTTCTAACAACAAACGTGAACATTACTTTTGAAAAAAATAGCAGATAAGTTCATCCCCATTTCCTCGAAACGTCCTCCAACGAAAATCTTGAGCTTAGCCATTCTCACCACAAGGTCAACGAAACAAGAGAAGTATTCCAACCAACCTCTAAAAATATTTCAAAACGTCTCCTCCTTTTTCGTCGAAGGAGTGTACTTATTTCTTAGAGAGACAAAAAAAGGAGGATGCACAGAATGAATCAATATAAATGTTCGGTGATTAGAGAAGAGCTGTTTTTGCTGACGGGAGACTATAAATTAGCACTCATCTTGAATCAAATGATTTATTGGTCCCAACGGGTTAGAGACGTTGATGCGTACATAGAGGAAGAGAAAATGAGAGACCAAAACTCGAGACTAGAATTGACTGAGGGATGGTTTTACAAAAAGGCCGCAGATCTGTCGAAAGAAACATTCACACTCTGGTCCGAAACGTTGATTAGACGTTGCTTAATTAAGCTTGTTGAAGCAGGTTGGTTAAACGAGCGAAGCAATCCGAAGATTAAGTGGGATAAAACGAAGCAATACAGAGTTAGCTTAGTGAATATTCAGAGGGATCTCAACAAGCTCGGCTTGCAGTTACAAGGCTATAAAGTGGAAGTCCCAACTTTCTCTGAAACAACTACTGAAGAAAAAAGTACGGTCGAGGACAAGCGTCAAGAAGCAAATGGCGATCAAGATATACACTTGAAAAATGTAGATGCCACGAAACCTAAACAAGAGAAATCAGACGACGAGATGGGCGATACCACCCTTGCAGAAAAGATCCCTTATGCAGAAATCATTGACTATTTGAACGAACAGACGGGTAAGAAATTCAAAGATTCGGTGCGAGAAACGAACAGGATGATCCGAACGAGGTGGCTTGAAAAACATCGTCTAGAAGATTTCAAGAAAGTGATTGATCAGAAAACAACGCAGTGGTTGGACGTCCCTGAAATGAACAAATATTTACGACCAGAAACCTTATTTGGAACGAAATTTGAAGCGTACTTGAATGAGCCTGAGCCTACGAATAGAAAGTCTGAATTTGATGCCTTTCTAGAGGGGTTGGATGAATCATGACGTTAAAAGAAACAGCCTTATTATTAAAAGAGATTGATCGATTTTTTCCGGAGAGGTTGAACTTGGACAAAGACATGGCGAAATCTTGGCATCGTCTGTTGGAATCGCAGGCGTATGAAGAGGTGGTTGCCCGTCTGGATGAGTATGCAGTGAGTAACAAGTATCCGCCGCTCATCTACGATTTGTATGAAAAGCCACGTCCGGAGCGGAAGAAATTCGGTCTAAGTCAAATTGATAAATGGGAGGCGGAGGCCAGTGGGGGACCGATACAATCATGAAGCGGAGAAAATGCTGCTTGGGTGTCTCTTGCTTGAATCATCGTTAGTCAACGAACTAAAAGTGAAGCCGAATCAGTTTTCTTATGAGTTCGGACCGATTTTTCAAGCGATGATCACGATTCAACGACGGCGAGGAGATCAACCGGCCAACGCTGTTCGATCGACTGGGGGCCAGGTACATGAGCCAGGTGAACGTAGGTGAATGGATGGCTGCCGTACCTTCTGCTTCCGGAATTAAAAATTACGAGCAAATCATCATTCACACGTGGCAGAAGAACCAACTTAGACAAACGGCGGAAAGCTTCATACAGAAAACCGATTACTATAGCAGGGAAAGTATTAAAGCCTTCTTAGAAGGTCGATGGGAATAACAGATGTTTACTATTTGTAATAACCTCTAGAGGTTATCATTGCTGGAGATAACTTCAAGAAGTTATTTAAATAGATTACTATTATAATAAGGTGTTAATGTCCGAAATGAGGAAACAACAATGTTTGAAATCCCTGTAATGAACCTACTTATACTTAGTTTTGTGTTGAGTAATTTTTATTTTCAAAAGGAGGAACGAAAGGCGAAACAGAAAAAAAGTTATCTAGACCTATTCAGGTATCCCTCTCCTTTTTTTTCATAAGTGAAAATCTCTTCATCAAATTCCGGATCGATGAGGCCAGTATTTTTAAATCCGTGCTTCTCATAAAAGGCTTTCCCATGCAGATTATCTTTAGTGACACTTAAGACGATTTCATTTACATCATAATGATTGAAAATGAAATTTTTCACAACAGGGATAAATGCGCTTCCTAACCCTTTCCCTTGATAGGCTCGGTCAATCATGAACCGGTCCAGCCAAATGTACTGTTCTTCTTTGTTTTCTGCCCCGATCATCATAAACCCAACAGCTTCATCTTTGAAAAACAAGCCGTAGCATGTCCACTGATTTTCCGTATCGTAGATCGATTCCAGCAGGGAAATTTCATTGCTTTCAATAAATGATTCCTGGCTCTCATCCATTTTTAAAGAAACGACTTGTCGCCAGTTCGATGAGTCCACAGGGTAGATCTTTAAATCTTCCATTGGTTCACTCCGTTCATCATTTCACTGAGTAGGAAAAAAATGCTTTATTAATCATTTTACCAGAAGGACTAAGGGAAATAGTTGTGAATCTAGAATAAGTCGCGAGATTTGTGGCGCTCCCCCCATAATATGTTGCGCTCCGCACGAGATTTGTGGCGCTCTTATACAAGGCCCACAAAGGCACACATTCTTTCAAACTTCTATGAATAAATGTAAGTTTATGTGTGAGATATAAAAGGAATGCCAAGTAGTATCCATGTCACAACTGTTTGATTAAGAGCGTAAAGAGAACTGCTTAGCCCGTGAATTTACGTTATTTGGTCTCGTTAGGTTTCCAATGACTGGATCAAAAATTGCAAGATGACTTATCTTTTGGAGGTACTTATGAAATATGCGGGTGTAGGCTTAGTTATATTAGCTGCTATATTCTGGGGCATTAGTGGAGGAATTGGCGATATTTTAATGGACAAGGGTTGGGATCCTATAGTGATTTCCCTTTACCGAGGGGCTATTGGATTTATATGTTTTTTTACTTGGTTTCTCTTGCGTTTTAGAGAAAACTGGAACTTCTCCCTACGATTATTCCTGTGGTCCCTATTGGCGGGGATTGGAGTCGCAGGGAATTTCTCTTTTTATTATCTAAGTATCGAAGCTTCTAGCGTTGCGGTTGCGGCTACTTTGATGTACACCGCTCCTGTGTTCGTGCTTCTCATCTCTTTTATATTAAAAATAGAACGTTCGTCATGGTTTAAATGGGGATGCATTTTCGGTGTACTCATGGGAATCATCCTGCTTACAGGTGCCTACAACACTGATGAGCTTTCAGTGAGTTTCTTTGGCGCAGCGGCAGGACTCTCTGCAGGGCTGTGTTATGCGCTATTTATATTTGGGTTTAAAAAATCCTCTTCCATTGGTAAGCCGCAGACCGTCTTAACCATCGCTTTTTTTGCATTCTGTCTAGTTCTTATTTTCCTTGCAGATAGTGAGGAAACAGTCAGTGTTCTGACTTCAAGTGACATAGGATGGTTTGTGCTATTAGGACTCGTGGGGGCTGGAATCTCCTTTATTTTTTATGTGATTGGGATTCGAAAAACTGCGCCGACCACTGCATCGATGGTTGCGATGGTAGAGCCTGTCACAGCTTCATTATTTGGGCTTCTACTTCTCGGAGACCAGCTGGACATGATTCAATATCTTGGAATGGGCCTTATTTTAATGACTGTCACCGTTCTTAGTGTAAAGCAAGGAAAATAATTATTGCGATTCACTGATTTAAGGAAAGTTTATACCACGTGCTTACAAAGGAACCCTCTTTTTGCTTATAAAAAGAGGGTTCTTTTTTTAGTAGCGATTCGGTTCACTCTTGTGAAGGAGCTAAGGAATGTCTTTTTCACACAGTTTCAAAATGAAACCTGTTTTTTTGTTCCATTTGAAAAAATGTAAGTTTGATAGTAATAAATGAAAGGAATCCCAAATAATTCCTTTCCTCTCTCATATATTTATGGGGGAGAGGAAAGAGAAGTATTTAGCCCGTGAATTTACTTTAATGTGGTGGCATTAGGTTGTCGATGGCTAGATGAAAACATTGCACGATGACTTATCATCAGGAGGTACTTATGAAATTTGCGGGTATAGGCTTAATTTTGTTAGCCGCTATATGCTGGGGCATTAGTGGAGGAATTGGCGGTATTTTAATGAACAAAGGCTGGGATCCTATTGTTATTTCCCTTTACCGAGGGGCTGTTGGGTTTATATGTTTTCTCACATGGTTTCTCTTGCGCTTTAAACAAAACTGGATCGTCTCTAAACAGTTATTTATGTGGTCAATATTGGCAGGAATAGGGGTCGCTGGAAATTTCACTTTTTATTTTCTAAGTATTGAAGCCTCTAGCGTTGCCGTTGCCGCTACTTTAATGTACACCGCCCCTGTGTTCGTCCTATTAATCGCCTTTTTATTACGAATAGAGCGTTCGTCTTGGTTTAAATGGGGGTGTGTTGTCGGAGTGCTCATTGGAATTTCGCTTCTTACAGGTGTTTACAACCCTGAAACGGTTTCAGTGAACTTTCTTGGGGCGGCAACAGGCCTTGGTGCCGGGCTTTGCTATGCTTTGTTTATATTTGGCTTTAAAAATGCTTCATATATAGGCAAGCCGCCTGCCACCTTAACTATCTCCTTTTTTACATTTTGTCTCATCCTTCTATTTCTTGCGGACAATGAGGAAGCAGCCAACGTGATAACCTCAGGCGACCTAGGATGGTTTCTTCTATTGGGGATTGTGGGAGCTGGCATTTCGTTTATTTTTTATGTCATTGGTATTCGGAAAGTCGCTCCGACCACTGCTTGGATGGTTGCGATGGTAGAGCTGGTCACAGCTTCATTATTCGGTGTTTTCCTTCTCGGAGATCATTTAACCCTCATTGAACTTCTAGGAATGTTCGTCATCTTGCTTACGATCACCGTTCTTACTGTTAAGAAGGTCAAATAAATAGTTTTAGGTGCCTGACCCCCAATGCGTTAACGAGCTACTACACTGGGGTCAGGCACCTTTTTTTAAATAACACTTGCGATTTGGGTTTCCAAATCGTATAGTTAAATCATACACTAATTTATAATTACAAATCGATTTGCAAATACAAATGAAGAAAGGTGATTGTATGGAACGGAAAAATAAAAACAGACGCGAAGTGATGGAGGTTAATTGGGATCAACAGAAAGTGTTATCGAATCCTTTACGTTCAAGGTTGATCGCTATGCTTTACGAAAAACCGATGACACCGAAACAAGCCGCCGATGTAGTGGGAAAAAACCCCGGGACTGTTTACTATCATATCCAACAGCTTTTAAAACACGATATTCTAGAAGTTGAACGGGTTGATACGGAAAAAGGAATTGTAGAGAAATACTACAAAGCCAAGGCTATGCTGTTTAAGAATCCAGAAAAAGTGCCTCCAGCAGGACACGTTGATGGTCTATCTGCAAATGTGTATTTGTCTAAAAAACTGATGGACCAGTTAAGTGAAGAAATCGAGGACCTTTTCTTTAAATATGGTGATTTATCTTTTAAAGAAAAGGATCATGAGGAACAATCACCTTATCTTATAGAATTTCTTATTAAAGAATCCAATGAGGAGGAGGGAGAATGACAAATAAAATAAAACCATTTGTGTTAGAAAGAAATTTTTTAATCTTATTAACAGGTGTTTTTACTAATGGGTTGGGGAGTGGAATTTACTCAGTCGCGGCCATGTTGCTTGTTTTTAACTTAAGTGGAAGTGTTCTTTATTCGGGATTTGCTTTTTTTGCGATCACTTCAGCAAGTACACTCGCTTTTTTAATAGCTCCACTAGCTAATTATGCAAAGTATAAAAGTGGGTTGGTTTATAGCAACCTCGTAAAAGCGAGTATTTTATTTACCATCCCGTTATTACACTACACGGTTGGATTACATGTTTGGTATGTCATTATCTTGCTGTTTATCACCGCGCTATTAACACAATACACGTATCCAATCGAATCCACTATATTACCAATCATCGTAGGGAAAGATCATGTGGTTGAAGCGAATTCATATATACAAACGATTCGTGAGTCCATGGATATTGTTTTTATTGCAGGAGCGGGAATTATCATTACGTTCATTGGTACGGTTCCGGCTATACTGATTACTGCAGTCTGTTTAGTATTGGTAACCATTTCGTATTCATTTTTCAATTTCGAACAACCGGAAATGTCCAGAGATAAACCTCAAACGATTGGATCGGCCGCTACTTATTATTTTGAAGATCTTAAAGCTGGTTTTACCTATGTTAGACATTCATTAATTCCTAAAATGATTGCTTCAATCGTCTTTATTAACATAGCTCTGATTATCATGACCACAAATTTACCTGCCTTCTCCTTAATAAAAGGGAATGGTGTAGAAGCTGTGTATGGCTTTTATTTAGCAGCCATGTCGTTAGGGGTAATGATTGGTACAATGATTTCTCCTAAACTTAAACACATTAATTTTGGCAAACTAGTCATTATTATGTTTATTGGTACAGGTGTGATGTGGATGGGCACCGCCATTTTACCATTAGTCGCCTCCATGATTTTGTTTTGTACAGGGGCCATTTCAATTGGGATCCTAAACATCCTTGTTTTTTCAACCATACAGCAACAGGTGGAGACAGTATATATAGGAAGAGTCGTCACTTTGATAACTAGTGCTGCATCTCTTGGAATGCCTGTAGGCGCTTTATTAGGAGGTTTTTTAGGTGAAATACTCTCACCAGAAATCCCTGTCCTGATCTGTGGTATATCCATGATGATTTTCAGTCTATTATGGTTAAGTAATTCTGTCTTACGTAAACTACCAGATATTAATCATGTGAATCTATTTAAGCACAGTGAGGCTAGTTAGTTAGATCAATGAACAGTGCGTTAAAAAAGGGGAGTGTTTATATGGAACAAGACATTCAGTTTAGAATGGCAACGGAACAAGATTTGGATCAAATCGTTAAGATGCTTGCGGATGATGTTTTGGGAAGGAAGAGGGAGAAGTATGAGCACCCACTTCCAGATAGTTACTTAAAAGCCTTTCAAGCGATTGAATCTGATCCAAACAATGAATTGGTCGTCGCATGTCAAGGAGAGGAAATTATCGGTGTTCAACAAATCACCTTTACTCCATATATAACACATCAGGGTGGTTGGAGAGCTACCATTGAAGGTGTAAGAACAACTTCCTCTTCTCGCAGTAAAGGCGTTGGCACGAAACTCATCAAATGGGGAATTCAACGTGCCAAAGAACGTGGCTGCCACTTAATACAACTTACAACAGATAAAGAGCGTCCAGATGCTTTGAGATTTTACGAAAAACTAGGTTTCAAGGCAACGCATGAAGGGTTGAAATTGAAACTGTAATACTTAACCAATTGAGAACGTTAGTGAAGGAAGCTGTAACTTTAATTAAAGTGAACGAGGATGTTACTAATATTATATATTTTCTTACTAGGGAGAGAACTCCATGAATTTAGGTAAACCAATAGCAAAAGGAAATACGGCAAAAATTTATCTTTCCGACAACAAAATTGTTAAACTATTTAACGATTTTTTGCCAGACACGGAATCTATAAAAGAAGCAAATAAACAAAAGTATGCTTATTCATGTGGACTTCCTGTACCTGAGATTTTAGATGTTACCAACATAAACGGAAAACAAGCAATCATAATGGAATATTTTAAGGGAGAAACATTAGGAGATTTAATGGCCAAGGAGAAAGACCAAACAGAATATTTTTTGAATATGTCAGTCGACGTGCAATTGAAGATTCATAGCATAAATCCTAATCCGGAAGCAATCGAACCAATGCATGATAAATTATTACGTCAAATAGAGTCTGTGAATGAATTCGATAAAAATCAAAAGTCTGATTTGGTAAAGAAATTGGAATCACTTTCTTACGAGAGTAGGCTCTGTCATGGAGACTTTCATATATTTAATTTAATTAAGACAGGGGATGAAGTGGTAGTGATCGATTGGGTTGATTCGAGTGCAGGAGATATCTGTGCTGATGTCTATCGAACCTATCTTTTATATTCCCACCTCTCAACTGAATTAGCGGATATGTACTTACGACTTTATTGTGAAAAAAGCGGGGTTTCAAAGTCAGACGTTTTTCAATGGGCTCCAGTGATTGCTGGAGCAAGATTATCTGAAAGTGTCTCTACGGAGAATTCTGAACGACTTATGAAGATTATTAATAACGATAGTACAGTATGAAATTGATCACGAGGAATTGTATACATTAAAAGTGAATCGACAAACTCCGCTCGATTTTCACGAACTCACAACGAGAAATCTGGTTATTTATGTTAAAATGGAAAATAAAATACATTGAAAAAAAGGGGAATTAACAATGGAACTAGACTTTTTCTGGCTCGCAGCCGGACTGGCTGTTGCCGCCTATTTTATTGGTGACGGATTGAAGAATTTTAAAAATCCGAACGGCAAAAGCATGGTTGAAGTGTGGTCTGGATATGGTGACATGGGACTTGTTCATGAAAAATATGTCCATGATATTCTGGGAATTGACCAAAAAGACGCACAGCAACTGACGAAGGATCACCCTGATATTCCCCACATCGTGATTAACTCCAATGTCTATTATCCTAAAAAGAGACTACTTGAATGGGTAGAGGAGATCGGGAAGGAAAGGTCCAAAATCTAATAAAATTCGGAGTCGTGCAGGTGGTGTAGCCTCTGTTGTAGGGCTAATGGGAATTTAGGATTATTAGGAGGGGAGATATTGCGTTATGTATATGGAATAACAGGATTAGTAGTGTTATATATTATTTTAAATTCAATGGGTTACAATGCTTTTTATATTATGGTTAGTACCATTGAGTGGTCAACTCGATATATATTACCTTGGATCGCTTTATATTGGCTTATTCAGTTTGTGAAAAGTAAAAAAGAATAAATTATATTTTTTATACTTATTGTAAGCGATTGCCTTATTCTACAAATTAAATATATTTTTGCTCATTTGGGGCTGCTACCGTGGAGTTTAACATAATAAGATAACGTTTAAATTGATGAACATACATAGAGGTGAAACACAATTGATCCATCATATGGGCTTATATGGCGAGTATTTTGATTCGATTAAAGAAGGTAAGAAAAAGGTTGAAATTCGCTTAAATGATGAAAAGAGAAGAAAGATAGATGTTGGAGATTTCATTGAATTTATAAAAGTTCCTCAACAAGATGAAACGATCCAAGTTCAAGTAACTAACCTTAAGATATATGAAACGTTTCAAGCGATGTATGAGGATATTTCTTTTCTAGATTTTGATTGTGAAGGTTGGACAATGCAAGAAATGATAGATGGAACATTTGAAATATATACACCAGATCAAGAAAAAAGATGGGGAACATTAGCAATTACAATAAAAAATTAAACCAATTGGTACTTTGCTAGTTACAGAGGGGATTATAAATGAAAGAAGTGAAACCTAAAGTTTTAATCGTTGGAACTCTTCCATTTTGGTAGTTCACCAGATACGATTCAAGCAAATGCAGGTGATATGTTAGCGAAGAATAAACAAAAAGAAGTATTAGAAGTTGTTGAGAAATTAGTGAATTACAAACCAACAAAGGTTGCTGTAGAAATAGAAAAGGTAAACGAAGATGCTCTTAATAAAAGGTATGATGAGTATAGGAATAATAATTTTAAGTTAACATCAAATGAGGTTGACCAATTAGGATTTAGAATAGGTGAAGCACTAGATCATCAGAAGATATACGCAGTTGATTGGATGGATAATATAGGTAGTAGAAGTATAGGCGAAGTTCTAGAGTGGGCAAAAACAAATCAAACAGAAATGTATGATTTAATCACCAAATGTTACATACCGAAAATAGAGCCAAAAATAAAAGGATTTTCTATTTTAGAAGTGTTAAAAAATCTTAACAATAAAGAGAGAATACAAGTAGAACACGAGTTATATTTAACCGTAGCTCAAATTGGTGAAGGTACTGATTACGTAGGGATAGAATGGGTCAGGTGGTGGTACCAGAGAAATCTTATTATATTCAACAACATCCTCAAACTAATCGACAAACATGATGAACGAATTTTGTTATTGATTGGATGTGCACACGTTCACTTGGTTAGTCAGTTTTTAACTGAAAGTAGACAAGTTGAAGTTATCAAATTAGATAATTATTTATAATTCATAGCTGTAATGACGGAAAATGTGAAGTTATACAGTTAAACAAATGGAGAGTGTTCGTTGAAATTAATAATTTAAAACCAGTCCTAATCAGTTCAGATATGAAAGGAAGACAAGGGATCTGTCGATTATAATCGGTCTTAGGAGGTGACAACATGACGTGGGTTGAGTCGTTAAGAAAGACGATTGACTATATTGAGGACCAATTACCAGCGGCTGTATCCGTTGATGAAGCAGCCAAAGCTGCCCATTTTTCATCGGCGCACCTTCAAAAAGGGTTTGCGGTTCTGACAGGGATGTCGATAGGAGAATATATTCGCAGGCGCAGATTAACCCTTGCCGCTGAGGAACTTACCAAGGGTAGTGCAAAGGTCATTGAGGTAGCTATGAAGTACGGATATGAAACGCCTGAATCCTTTTCTAAAGCGTTTCGGAAACAACATGGCATCAGCCCAAAGGAAGCACGAAATCCAGGTGCCAGGCTTGCCTGTTACAACCCGCTGAAAATCCATGTCACCTTGAAAGGGGAAAAGGCGATGAAGTACAGAATTGAGGAGAGGGAGTCATTTACCGCAGTGGGGATTCATAAAGAGTTCTCCGTTGTGAATAACTCTCACAGCAATGAGATCCCTAAACTGTGGGGAGAGGTAAATGAAAATGGTACATCCGATCAACTTTTTAGATTGAATAACGGAAAAATCGATGGGGTTCTTGGCATTTGCCTCGACAAAGGAAATGAGAAAATAGACTACTGGGTCGCAACCGAATACAATGGGGCAACACCGGAAGAGTATGAAGAAATAACCATTCCTGCTTCAAAATGGGCAGTATTTGAAGTGCACGGACCTATGCCAGATGCTATGCAAAACGCTTGGGAACAGATCTTTTCAGAATGGTTCCCATCAAGTGCCTACGAGCACGCAGGCACAGCGGACTTTGAGAAGTACACTCAAGATGATCCATTCAGTAAGGATCTGTATTCAGAAGTATGGATTCCGGTAAAATAATCTGACGGGCGGAGGGGGATCTCTGCCCTTAACTTCGTATATGGTGCCTGTACCGGACATGATGATAACCTTATATCCTCTTATTTTACTTGTGCTAAGGGGAACTCTTCTTGTTTTTTCTCCTCAAACCAAGCCAGTTTTTCCCTTAACTTTACTACGTTTCCTACGACAATGACAGCAGGAGACTTGAATTCAGCTCGCTCCACATCTTCGGCGATGGTGGTGAGAGTACCCGTCAGTGTTTCTTGATTGCTCGTCGTTCCCCAGCGGACCAGTGCCACTGGTGTTTCTGGAGATCGTCCATGTTTCATAAGTTCCTCTTGTATCATGTTTATGTTACCAACACCCATATAAAAAACCAACGTGTCAACTGAGGTTGCAAGTTTTTCCCATTCTATATCGGGGCGGTCTATGTCTGTGCGTTTATGACCAGTAATAAACGCACATGATGAACTGAAGTCACGGTGTGTCAATGGAATTCCGGCAAATAGAGGCGCAGCCATACCGGAAGTAATACCAGGAATCATTTCAAAAGAGATATGTTTTTCTGCACAGCAGGAAGCTTCTTCACCTACTCTCCCAAAAATAGCAGGGTCGCCCCCTTTTAAACGAACTACGGTTTTCCCTTTAAGCGCATGGTGAACGAGAATGTCGTTAATCTGCTCTTGAGGAATGATATGACGGTTAGGCAATTTGCCGCAATAGATCAGTTCAACGAGCGGTTTGGCATAGTCAAGCAGGTCTTTATTTACCAGTCTGTCGTAAACAATCACGTCCGCTTGTTTCAGAGCATTGGCGCCCTTAATAGTCATTAATTCCGGATCTCCTGGACCAGCGCCTAGAAATATTACTTTACCTTTACGTGACATAGCGAATCACTCCTTGTAGGGTTTAATTATTCTCTTCCGAATGATCAACGAGGTTTAACATAGACTTTATGAAAAAACTTCCGGCACTTATTTAAATGATCAAGACCTATGCCGTTTTTCTGGTGAGAAAGGTTCAAGTCAATACAGCTTACTAAAAGAGCCCATTCCCGCCCGTTTGTATTTTCTTTACTGCATGGCTTCTTAGGTTTTTCCTTCCGGGACTTGAAGGATTGGAGCTTTTTCTACTAATGGAACCACTGAAACTTCTGTTCGTTTAAACTCCGGCATTTTACAAACGGGGTCAAGACGTGGCTGTGTGACCCGGTTAACGGACTGGGAATCTCCCCAATGAAACGGAGCAAAAAGTGTATCTTTCCTAATTGATTTTGTGAAATTGGCCCTAATAATGACTGTTCCTTTGGAGGATTTAAGCTCTACCAGTTCCTTATCCTGAATCCCGTAACACTCAGCTGTGTCCGGATGTATATCTAATAACGGTTCCTTTTCTCGTTTTAACAAATCAGCACTTCTACGAGTCTGGACGCCTGTTAAATAATGAGACATAAGTCTGCCTGTTGTGAGTAAGAGGGGATACTCGTCATTTATCATCGTGTCATCTACTTCATTTTTTAAGTCCAGGGGAGTGAAGATCGCTTTTCCATCTGCATGAGCAAAGTCAGAATCGAATAATCTCTCCGTACCTGGGTGCTGTTCGTCAGGGCAAGGCCAGCAAATCGTTTCGTGCGATAAACGTTCGTAAGAAATGCCGTAATAGTCAGCCGTCGCACCTTTTGTAGCTAGTCTTAATTCTTCAAAAATAGCTTGTGCAGAAGAGAAGTCGAATGCTTCACCGGCTCCTAGGTAACCGGCAAGGTCACATAAAATTTCCCAATCATGCTTGATAGTCTTTGGCATAGGTTTTTCGGCTTTTCTTAACGTGACCCGTCCTTCAAGGTTTGTTAGTGTGCCTTCATTTTCTAAATAGGAGGAGACAGGAAGCACCAAATCTGCCATACGAGCTGTTTCGGAAAGAAACATATCAGCTACCACTAAGTAATCCAGCTGCTTAAGGGCATGTTCTGTGTAAACACCATTAGGATTAGATACGGCCGGGTTTGATCCCATGACAAACAGTCCTTTAATCTCACCCTCGGCCATTTTTTCTATCATTTCGTAAGCTGAGACACCTTTACGAGGCAAATCCGACTCATTGATTTCCCATAAATCAGCTATGATTTTTCTGTCCTCATCATCTTCAATGGAGCGGTAACCGGGAAGTTGATCGGCTTTTTGTCCGTGTTCTCTTCCGCCTTGACCATTTCCTTGTCCTGTAATGGATCCAAAGCCACTTCCGTACCTGCCTATTTTTCCAGTAGCAAGAGCCATGTTAATAAATTGGCCTACTGTGTAAGAACCATTTGCGTGCTGTTCCACACCTCTTGCTGTTAGGATAAATCCATTTTGAGCTTCACCATATTTTCTGGCTGCGGTGATGATGTCTTCAGCGGACACCCCTGTGACTTCAGATACACGTAGTAAGTTTACAGAAGAAAGGTCTTCTGCTAATTCTTTATAGCCGTTAGTTCGTGAAGCAATAAACTCACTGTCTATGAAACCTTCATCTATCAAAATCTTGAGCAACCCTTGTGCCAACGAGGCATCTGTACCGGGTTTTGGTTTTAAATGCAAATCGGCAAGCTTGGTTGTGGCTGTCTCTCTTGGGTCAATCACGATAATATAGGCACCGTTCTTTTTGGCTTGGCGAAAGTAAGGGACAATTGTAGGCTGACAGTCGCCAATATTTGTACCGGCCAAGATGAGGCAATTTGTATCAGGGATATCCTGCAGACTGTTCGACAATCCCCGGTCAATTCCAAAGGCGGCATTTGAAGCAGCGGCAGCGGCACTCATACAGAACCGGCCATTATAATCGATGTGTTTCGTTTTCAATGCCACTCTTGCAAACTTCCCTAATAAATACGTCACTTCATTGGTAAGGGAACCGCCTCCGTAAACACCAACTGCATCATTGCCATACGAGTGCTGAATAGACTGAAACTGCTTAGCGATATATTCACTTGCAAGTTCCCATGGCACTGGGACGAATTCTCCATCAATTTTCAATAATGGGCGTGTAATGCGTTCATCGTTATACACATGCTGATGAGCATTGGCTCCTTTAATACACATTCGGCCACCGGAAGTGGGGCTATTTTTGTTTGGCTTTGATTTAAAACGTTTATTTGTCAGCACTGTATCTTCTATTAAATCCATCGTACATTGAACACTGCAATAAGGGCATTGAGTAGACATGACTTTCTCCGTGCTTTCTTCAAGCTGTTTCGTACGGAAATGTTTTAGGAATTCATCCATTTGTTGTCACAACCTTTGAAGACGTAATGTGCAAATGAGTTATAGGGCGGGAACAGGATTACAACGAGATGTAGACGTCATTGTCAACCACTTCAGCAAGGTAGGTTTTGACACAGCCATCATCTGGTTTTTGAACCTCTCCGGTGTCTAAATTAATTTTCCAGTCGTGTAGTGGGCAAAAAACATTGTCCCCGCTGACCATCCCTTCTGAAAGGGGCCCCTGCTTATGGGGGCATTTATTTTCTACAGCTTTAACGGTATCATTTTGTAATCTGAATAGAGCAATTTCTTGTTCGTTAATCACTATTTTTTTCCCTACTTGAAGAGGTAACTCATCCAATGGACATATTTTAACCTGCTGTTTGGAAAGTGTTTGTTTCATCATTGTGTCGCCTCCTCCTTAGTTGTCAATCATTGTAAGAGCTTTTTCTTCAAAAAGATCATGTTTCTTTTTATAGTCACTTATAATGTCCTGCCATGGTTCCTTTAAGTTTGTCAGGGCAATCTCCATTCTTTCGATAAGCTCAGTTCTTTCTTGTGTGTTTTCAAGGATAACGGCCTTTACGTTCTCTAGACCCACTCTTTCAATCCAATGAGAGGTTCTTTCAAGATACTGTGCTGTTTCACGATAATACTGCAAATAAGCTGCAATTGTTTCCAAGACTTTCTCGTCTGATGACACCGAGCAGAGAAGTTCGGCTGCTCTAAGGGAGGATCCGCCATTACCGCCTACATAGATTTCCCATGCTCCTTCAACCCCGATAACGCCAACATCTTTAATGCTGGATTCAGCGCAGTTTCTTGGACAAGCTGAGACGCCCATTTTAACTTTGTGAGGTGTATTCAGCTTTTCGAATTTTTTTTCAATGGCAATTCCAAGACCGATGGAATCCTGAGTACCAAATCGGCAAAAATCTTCTCCTACACACGTCTTAACTGTTCGGATAGCTTTTCCGTAAGCATATCCTGATGGCATATCAAGATCTTTCCATACGTTTGGAACGTCTTCCTTCTTGATACCGAGGAGATCAATTCGTTGCCCTCCTGTTATTTTGAGGAGAGGCACTTCATACTTATCAGCCACATCAGCAATTCTTCGCAAGTCTTTTGCATTTGTGACACCACCATACATGCGTGGAACAACGGAATAAGTGCCATCTTTTTGAATATTGGCATGCATCCGTTCGTTAACAAAACGGGATTCTTTTTCGTCTTCATAATCAATAGGATTGACCATGCCGAGATAGTAGTTGATGGCTGGACGACATTTAGAGCATCCTTCTTCTTCCTGCCAGTCGAGCACGTTCATAACTTCCCGAGTATGGGAGAGGCCTTTTGCACGTATTTCATAGACAACTTCTTCATGGGTCAACGTTGTGCAGGAGCATACAGATTCTTTTTCAGAGGCGGAATCGTAATCATCGCCAAGTGTATATTCAAGAATTTCACCAACTAAACCTTTACACGTACCGCATGATCTGGAGGCATTCGTACAATCTCTTACTTGTGTCACTGACGTAAGCTTATCGTTTTGTATAGCTGAGACAATATCGCCTTTGGAGACACCGTTACATCCGCAAATTGTTTCACTGTCGCTCATTTCAGCTACTGTATTGGGAGTGTTATCGTCATTGGTCTGGAGGATATTAACTTGACTCATATCAGACACATCTATCTCGTTATGAATCAAATTTAACAAGTTTCGGCTTTCAGAAGTATCTCCAAATAAGACAGCCCCCACAATTTTGTTGTCCCGAATGACAATTTTCTTGTAAATCTTTTCAAAGTCATCCTGGATTCGAACAGCACGGACAGTGGGATCGTCAACAAATTCTCCTGCAGAGAAGACGTCGACGCCGCTTACCTTTAGTTTTGTGGATAGAATGGAACCTTCATAGCCTTTGCCAGTTTCTTTTTCACAGATTCTTTTAGCAAGAACTTTACCTTGTTCGTAAAGTGGCGCCACCAGTCCGTATACCATTTCTCTGTGCTCAGCACATTCTCCTACTGCATACACATCAGGTGCACTGGTTTCCATATAGTCATTAACAACGATGCCCCGGTTCGTTTCAATACCGGAGTCAGCCGCCATGCCTACATTCGGCTTGATACCAACAGCCATGACGACCAGATCGGCTTTAACAGGTTTACCATTTCTGAACGTTACTTTTTTCACTCTTCCAGAACCTATAATAGCCTCCGTATGATGGTTCATTAGAAAATTCATCCCTTGATTCTCTAGTTCTGCTTGCAACATGGTAGAGGCAGTCACATCCAGTTGTCTTTCCATTAGATGATCCATAATATGAACCACGTCCACGTCCATACCGAGATTCAATAGACCTCGTGCAGCTTCTAGCCCGAGAAGGCCACCTCCAATGACAACGGCCTTCTTATATTTTTCGGATGACTGAATCATCGTTTCACAGTCTTTAATGTCTCTAAAAGCAATAACGCCTTCTTTATCAGCGCCGGGGAGGGGAAGCATGAACGGGTTTGAACCCGTTGCTATGATTAAGTCGTCGTACGCCATGGATTTGCCTTTGTCCGTTTGAATGGTTTTCTTTTCAGTTTGAATGACAGTGACAGTTTCGCCAGTACAGAGCGTGATGTTATTTCTTTCGTACCATTCATACGAGTTGAGGACGATGTCGTCTATGGAGGTGTCACCTTGAAGCACGGAAGAAAGCATGAGCCTGTTGTAATTAGGGTGAGATTCACGTCCGAAAACGGTGATCTCAAACTTTTCTGGATCTTCCTTCAATATTTCTTCGAGGCATCTGACACCTGCCATCCCATTTCCTATTAATATAAGCTTTCGTTTAGACATGAGTAGTCCTCCTTAAATATAGTAAATGATTTAAAAATGTGAAAATCAGAATGACCCTTACAGACGATAATGATCTCCCGAAGCGGTGCGTTTTAATTCAAAATCTGGTTCAGTTGCCACAGCATTGGCTATATCTACTGAGGATTCATAATAGTCTTCTGCAAACGCATTTTCAGGTTCTTCAAGCCAGAGATAACACATGACAAAACTAATGAAAGCACCACCTGCGAGAACGAAGAAAAACGTTTGAGGCGTTACGAACGTATAAAGTGTTAAATAAAGGGTGGAGCCCACGTTCCCATATGCACCTGCCATGCCTGCTACTTGTCCCGTCAGCCGCTTTTTGATCATTGGAATGATAGCAAAGGTTGCACCTTCAGCACCCTGCACAAATACGGATGTGATAATGGTGACTGCAATTGCAAGAACTAGAGGCCAACTTGAATCGATGAATCCCATTAATCCCAAACCGGCAGTGATCCCGATCATATAAATGAGCATTGTATTTTTTCGGTTGCCCATCCGGTCTGATAGTATACCGCCCAATGGCCTTGCTACTAGATTAATCACTGCAAAAGAGGCAGCGATAATCCCAGCCGAAGTGGGTGTTAATGAAAAAGTTAACTGGAAGAACATTGGCAACATGGAGACGATCGCCAGCTCTGCACCAAAATTTGCAAAGTAAGTACTGTTTAGAGCTGCCACATTTTTAAATTCATATTTATCATCCTCTGGCACCCCTTTTCTGAGAATCGGGACATTAACCTGAAAAATCTTGTAAATTTGATAGATGATCGTTAAACTGATGACTGCATACGAAACATGGAGTACGGTGTCTGAGATAAAGCCCATTCCGGCAAGTCTCCACGCTAACACAGCTAAAGCGCCACCGAGAGGGACGGTCCAAATGATAAGTAGAATAAAGTCTTTCCAGGAACTGACTTCCAAAGCTCCTGATTTCTTAGGTTTAATAAATACTTTTCCTTCAGGTGTATCTTTGACGGCAAGGTAGTAAATAATTCCGTAAATGATACATACAACACCTGTTAACGCCACTGCATACCGCCACCCGTCATCTCCACCGAACATGGTAAGAGCGAACCAAGGTAACAGCATAGCACCTGCAGCAGAACCGAAGTTTCCCCAGCCTCCATAAATGCCTTCAGCGAATCCTACATCTTTTGGAGGGAACCATTCAGAGACCATTCGGATCCCTACCACAAAGCTTGCTCCGATACTGCTTAACAACAGTCTTGAAACCATTAATTGTGTCCAGGAATCACCAAATGCGAACATAAACGTAGGAATAGACATGAGGATTAACAGTCCAGAATAAACGATTCTGGGACCAAACCTATCCAGAAGCATCCCGATGACTATTCGTGCAGGGATCGTCAAAGCTACATTCACAATAGCCAGTGCAGCCAGATGTTCACTTGTCAACCAGCTGCTTGATTCGAGCATGGTGGTGGCCAAAGGGGCCATGTTAAACCAGGTGAAAAAGGAAACAAAAAAAGCAATCCACGTTAAATGTAGCACCTTCATTTGTTCATTCTTAAACTTAAAAATGTCTCTTACCTTCAAAATCACGTCTCTCCTTTTTAGTCATTTTTTAACAGATTATTTTTTCTTCTATTCAGTATTTTCTGAAAAATAAAAACGGAGTAACCAGCAACTTTTGAAGTATGTGACATAGTATGACTTGGTTTAGTGAACCTGAAAGGATTTTTGTCAGAGAATGTAACAATAAAAATGAGATTAAAAAGTCTCATAAAATGGCAAAAGCTTTATAACGACTTATGTTTCCTCGCTTATTTAAAACCGTTGACAACTTTTTAGGTTAGAGGTTAAATGAATGTGTGAATATTTTTATTTTTTATTCATAAAATGAGAGGGATTATGCCACCAAGAGGATTTAATGAAACTGAGGAAGCAAGAATAAAAGAAGCATTGATTCATTCAGGCAGAGAAAGGTTTGCAAAAACAGGATTGAAAAAAACAAGTATTAACGATCTGACGAAAGCTGCCGGCATTGCTCAAGGCACGTTTTATAAGTTTTTTGACTCGAAGGAACTGCTTTACTTCACCCTATTAAAACAAGAAGAAGAGGCTGTCAGAGAAATGCTGTTCACTGATTTTCAGTCTGTAGCAAAAATTACACCTCGCCAATTTGCGCGAATACTTTCGAAGGCTTTACTTATTATAGAGCAAATGCCTGTTCTGGCACGCGTAATGAGAACAGAAGAATTCGATTTGCTCGTTCGAAAGCTACCCTCAGACATACTGACAGAATATGACGAAGTGGACCCGTTTAATTTTACTTCGTTAATGAATCATTGGAAACTTCAGGGACAGATGGATAAATCCTTGTCCGTTGAGGTCTTGAATGGGGTCATTAAATTAGTCTTTCAACTGTCGCTGCATCATCAAGATGTAGGAGAAGAAGTGTTTGAGGAAAGCTTAACGTTCATCATCGAGTCCGTTTCTGAGAAAATGTTTAAGGAAGGTAAAGGGAAGAAATAGGTTTAATAGGTTAAGAGAACCTAAAGCTATTTGCGTGTTTTATTAATCAGTGAGAAAACGATTATGTGTATAAGAATCAGGCACCCACCGGTTTCACATAAGAGGAACGATGAGAGAAAATAATGTTGAAGTTTGAGATAATTTTCCTGTAGATAAACAGTTATTTGAAATAGATGTTAGACTAGAGGAGAAGATACTTAGCCAAGTGGAGAGATTAAGAATGAAAGATTCAAGGAACTCTTATGCTAGTTTCATAGCTATAATGTCAGTTTCCACACCAATAGGAATCATATTTGGTTTAGATTCATGGATCCATCTTTTCAGAGAGCAGTCTGGCTTTCAATTGGCAATGTTTCTATTACCTGTTTCTATAAGTATTAGCGTTTTTTGTTGTATTAAAGCTGTAAAGATTAAAAAGTCTATGGAAATTCATCAATAAAAGCTGACACGGGTGATATAGATTTGCAAGAACGGAGAGTGACCCGCAGTTTCTCTTAACAAAACAACACAAAAATTACCTACTGTTATGTATTAACTATTGCTTCTGAAAGGACTATTCAAATAACTGATTAAAACAGTTAGGCTTTAAAACGTTTTAACCTCAGAATAAACCACGTCACTCCCTAAATTAAAGTACCTCGCACCTCATAATTAAGTTCAGTTGTAACCGCTATCAGACTTGTCGACAATTGTGATGTGACTTGCGTCGACCTCCCACTACCATTCTAGTTATTGTAAATCCTATGGTAAAGGCAATGATATACACCTCGAATTGTTCAGAGGAGCAATCATTGGAAAAACGTGTTCAGAAAATTATTTTATGAAGGGGGCTTTGTATGAAGCCAAGAATCTTATTGATTTCACAAGATGAAATTGAGAAAGATAAATTGACGCGCATTTTTGATCAGAAAAATTTATTTATTTACAGTGAGAAAATCACAGAAATTAATGTACAACAGATAATTCAGGATCAAAGAGTGAACGTGATCCTTTTAAGTGAACAGTGTTTATCAATCTTAAAAGTAATAAGCAGTCTTTCTTATAAACCACCGACAATTGTATTAGTGGCAAGGAGGAATGATGAAGTGATTAGAAAAACAGCCTGAATATATTTACTAAAGGGTTTATTTTAACCTCTTCCTATCTGGAATTGCAGCAAACGAGCAGAAAAGTCATCTAGTAGTCATGTTTTTATTAAAGAAAAAAATAAGTTTTTTCCGGCGGTGGCGTACATAAGCTATCGCTTTTTTGGGTGAAGTTCTAAATTCCAACTTTGATTTTCAGTATCTGAAACAGGATTCGTTCAAGCGGAAGCAGGATCTTTTGCTAAAGTATGATCAATGAAACGGTAATCCATTTTAATAGACAAGGTGAAGGTATTTCATGTTTTTTATAATGAAAATTAGAAAGAGAGAAGGTATTATGTCACAGGAACAATAGTGGAGCTGTTAAGGAATGTATAGGTCTTGAGATTCAACGTCGCTATCAGAACCTGTGAATGTAGCATTCTGCTTGGACCATGTTCGCTTTGCATGATTATTCTTCACCCGTTTCGTAATCAAACAGGTCGTCAATGGAACAGTCGAAAGCGAGGGCCAGTTCAAAGGCTAAGGTGAGAGATGGTGTATATTTATTTTTTTCGATGGAGATGATCGTTTGCCGGCTGACACCGACTTTTTTTCCTAGATCCGCTTGTGTCATTTTATATTTTGACCGCCACATTTGTATGTGATTGTCCAGTTTCCCCGATGTATTTTTTCCCATGGGGTTCCCTCCATTCATGATGAACTTAAACCCATTCCCGTCGCTGAAAATGGACGCTTCCGACTACCGTAAATAAGGCTAAGCTAGAGATCATGACCACGTAAAACGTCACTGCCGAGTCCAAAAATCCCGCATCTCCTCCTAATGAGTAGGAAAGGGCCTGGGTCATCCCTAACAATGGATGAGCCCAAGGATACAAGGGGCCGAACAGAGGAGAATTGGCGATAATGACGGCTGGAAATGTCAACATCACGTTGACGACACTTGGTCCTGCGAACGACGTAAGCATGGTGGCTAGCCACAGTTGCAGCGCAATTAACGGTAAACAGGCAAGCCAGCCTACTCCAACACTCATCAACACATTTACAAATGGAAAGGGGTCCGAGAATCCTTTTAATGTCCCTGCGACCCACGTAGCGATCAGAAATGCGGTCTGGGTTAACGTCAATAGAAAAAGGATGACGATAAATTTGGCAAAATAGATTTGCAGCCTTGAAACAGGAAGCGTTAATACTTGCTTCCAGCTGCCCCCTGAATGCTCATGACGGCAAATAAGTGCTGCAAAGACACCCGTGAGAAGGGGCAGGAAAATAGCGCTATGTGCGAGAATCATCGTCGTGATCGTCCCGAGCCACTGGTGTTCGGGCACGTGCATCGTTGAGAACAATCCGATAATCGTCGCCAGCACAGGACTCGCAAGAACGATAAAAACAACTTTGGAATGTTTTAGCTTTAACCATTCAGATTTTAACACGTTTGAAAACATCATGCGGTCACATCCTTTCGTGTCAGATGAATCAGGGAGATCACCGTCAGGACTACACCTGTTCCGAGCCCGTAGAAGATATCCGGCGCAATTGTCGTAATACCTTCCAAAAGAAGTGGCCAGCGCCACGGCAGCCATGTCGGCATGTCAACTGCATACATAATGAACACGGCGTTCGCAATCCCTGTCGTTAAAGCAATACCTTGATTTGTAAACCCCATCGAGAGCCAGAACTGTATAAAAACAAACGGAAGTACAGCTATAAATGTGTAAAGACTCATCTGTGAAGCGGCCATGAGAGGCAGGTCGCTGCCGAATCCAAGTGAGAGGCCTAGTATCATTGAAAAGATGACAAAAAGGACTGATGATACGATGAGCACCGTTAATATAATCGCCAATTTGGAAAGGTAAATTTTCCCGTTGTTAACCGGCAGTGAAAACAGCTTCGTCCACGTATGAGTTTCGTGTTCGACACTTGCAAACAATGAAATGATCAGCGTAAGTGTTAACACGAGGATCGTTGGCCAAAAAATATGGACATTTTCAAGTAGGAAATACCAGTAATCATCATGTAATCCCAGCAGGTGGTCAAGGCGCAGCGAATAATTCACTGCCTGCAAACCGACGAGTCCTGCGGGGAAAGCGATCATCATCACCCAAACCATCTTTTTCACTTT
The DNA here is from genome assembly GCF_003226325.1 of Salipaludibacillus keqinensis. Taxonomy (GTDB): domain Bacteria; phylum Bacillota; class Bacilli; order Bacillales; family Salisediminibacteriaceae; genus Salipaludibacillus; species Salipaludibacillus keqinensis. The sequence goes on from NZ_PDOD01000001.1 coordinate 876,088, forward strand.
CATAAGATCGGACTGGATCAGCGCTCTCATCATAATGTTTCCTCACCTTTCGTAAGGTTGAGGAAAATGTCTTCGAGGGAAGCGATCTCCTCAGACACTCTGTAAATATCAAGGCCAGAATAGACTAACTCTTTTACGATTTCAGCAATTTTTCCGTCGGGCTGATTCGGCATTGTCAGCCAGTTATCGTGACGGGCCGTCTCGATGCCATGCCTAGAAAGGACTTTTTGACCTGTTTCCCAGTCATTCATTTGAACGTGTAATTTCCGGCTTGCTTTTTCACGGAGGACGTCAATCTGATCTTGGAAAATCATTTCCCCTTTTGCGATGATCCCTACTTTTGTGGCAACTTGGTCGATTTCTGAAAGCAAATGGCTTGATAGGAGGACCGTCATTCCGTATTTTACGGGCAGTTGTTTAATTAATTCCCGAATATAAATCATGCCTGCCGGGTCAAGCCCATTTGTTGGTTCGTCCAATATGAGCAGTTTCGGACTTCCGAGCAATGAAGCTGCCAGCCCCAGGCGTTGTTTCATGCCTAATGAATATTCTTTCACTTTCCGGTCAGCCATTTTTGTCAGCCTGACCATCTCAAGTACTTCAGCTATTCGCGACTTCGGCACCTGCAGGATTTTACGGAGTGTTTCCAAGTTATCTTTACCTGTCAGGTGTGGATAGTAAGAGGGAGATTCAACCAGGGAACCGATCTGCTTAAGAATGGTGATTCGTTCTTTCGATAAGTCCTTTCCGAAGACGGTCACCCTTCCTTTTGCTGGCTTGATGAGACCTAACAGCATCCGGATCGTCGTCGTTTTCCCTGCTCCGTTAGGGCCGAGGAATCCGTAAATTTCTCCTTCTTCAAGTTGGAGAGAGAGACCATTGACGACCTTCGCTCCTTTATACGTTTTCGTTAAACCATTTGTCTCTAGAAGATACGTTTGATTACCCATTGGCCGGCACTCCTTGTTTGATTAGTCTGGTACTAAACCAAGTGAAAGAAACTTTTTAAAGAAGGGCAATGTGATTCAGCAGATGCCATCCCTAACGGCTAGTTTCTAAATTGAAGGACGACCATGTAGGCAGTTCCGATTAAAAAGGTCAAGGCAAACATCACCAATGTCAGATTCTGATACCCTGTACTAGTTAGCGACTCATCAACGCTGAACATGACAGCAACCACAATCATAGCTCCCAGGAGGAAGAACATCACAGAGAAGGTTCGAGATGATAGTGATTTCGCGCGTTCGTCCGACCCCATCCTCTTATTAATGATTAGCATGACTACAAGACATACTAACATCACAACGCCGCCAATATAATTTCCCCAGTGCACTAGCGTCTCCAACATGTTGATCCAACTCCTTCTAATATTTAACTTTATATGGTAAATGTAAAACAAACTTTACTTATTGTCAAGTTTGTTTTACAAATTGATGGTTTCTTTTTCAATTCCTCCAATACCCCCACCTCTTCGGAAATCCTCTTGCTGCTAAGCAGAACTGTTCCCGTTGTTAACGCTCCGTTCATATTGCTGTGTAAAAATGAATGATGTTGCAGTATGCTTATGCTAAAAGCTGAATGTACCAGAAAGAGGAGCTGTACGCCATGAACCGTCCCGTAAAAATACTAACGATTGAGGATGATCCAAATATTACTGACCTAATAGGGATGTATGTAGAGAAAATGGGATTTGAGCCCTTTCATGCGGCTGACGGATCCGAAGGTCTGGAGATGTATTACGATCTGTCGCCTGATTGCATCATCTTGGACTTGATGCTACCGGAAATTGACGGTTGGGAAGTATGCCGCATGATCCGTCTCGATGATCCTCACATCCCCATTTTAATGCTCACCGGAAAAGGAGAGAGTTACGATATTGTCAAAGGGCTGGAAATGGGAGCTGATGATTATATCGTTAAACCTTTTGACCCAAACGAACTGAGTGCAAGAGTAAAAGCTGCTCTTAGAAGATCAGGACACGCGGTTCAGCAGAAGGAACAATTGAAGTTTTCTAATTTGATGATGAACATGAGTGAATTTCGGATCCTGGTGGACGACCAGGAAGTGCTGATGGCACCCAGGGAGACGGAACTGCTCTATTACTTTGCCTCTCATCCGAACCAAGTTCTCTCCCGTCAGCAGCTGCTTGATAACGTTTGGGGTTATGAGTTTGATGGAGATCCTCGCACAATAGATGTACATATTAAGCGAATACGGGACAAGCTCCATCACCACGGGGCACGTTGGTCAGTGAAAACGATCAGAGGGGTCGGATACAGATTTGAGGAGAAACCATATGATGAAAACTAAGACGATATTCAGAAAATTATTGGTTAGTTACTCTCTCATCATCTTCCTGTCTTTCGTTCTGTTCGGTCTTGTGTTCATCTATCTTTTCCATCTCAACCTTTACGATGATTACGAGGATCTCTTCGTCTATCAACAAGGACAGCTTGAGGACCAACTGGGCTATAGTGCCGAGGCAGGTTGGACAGAACAGGAAACGGAGTCCGCGTTGCAGCCGGCGCTAAGACACCGGGATTACAGCATCCTTGTTTATCACCCTGACGGAGAAAGAGTGTTCAGCCCGCAAGACAACCGGACCGATGGGCGCGATCCTGAACGGGAGATCATTCATACTGCGGCCTCTGGTGAAATGGTTTCTGAAGGTGGAAGGTTCAACGGCAGTTTGAGTTACATCATTGCCAATAGGCTCCAAGCTTCAGAAGGAGAGGAGTCCTATGTGGCGGTGATGATCTTTCACGATTTGGATCACCAGTACCGCCAAATGGGACTCATGATCCTTTTTCCGTTCATCGTAACCATTGCCTTTGCCGGAGTTATTTTATATTTTATGTCGAGAAAAATCACAGCTCCTCTAAGAGATATGAATGACATAGCTCTGAAGCTGGCCACAGGGGACTTTTCTAGGAAAGTGAAAGTGGCCTCTGAAGATGAAGTGGGTCAACTAGGTGAGACGTTCAATTACATGGCAGAAGAGCTGAATAGTCTTGAAGAAATGCGTAGAGACTTTCTTGCAAATGTATCCCACGATTTGAGATCCCCCCTAACGTCAATTAAAGGTTTTCTCGTGGCTCTCTTAGATGGGACTATCCCGGAACATAAACGAGATCATTATTATTGGCTCATGAAAGAAGAAACAGAACGTGTCATTAAACTCGTTAATGACACGCTGGATATGAGCAGGCTTGAAGCAGGGCAGGTTGAGATTTCACCGGAACCTTACAATTTGACGGATCAGTTGCATCGGATTCAGGTCATTCTCGAACCTCAGCTGGAAAGAAAAGGCATGATCTTGGATATTGAACCTGATGCAGAGGCCATTTTTGTGACCGCAGACCGCGACCGAATGGACCAGGTCTTTGTCAATCTGCTTCAGAATGCGATCCAAGTTTCTCCGAAAAGAGGGACTGTTCGCGTTAAGCTCCAAAAAATGAATGACGAAGTGGCCGTGTCTGTGCTGGACGAGGGGAAAGGGATCCCTGAGGATCAGCTTGACCGCATATGGGAACGGTTCTATAAAGTGGAGAAGTCTAGAACAAATAAAGGGGGAGCTGGAATTGGTTTGTCCATCGTCAAGTCCATAATGGACCTTCATAAATTAGAGATTAAAGTCAAAAGTGAGCCAGGAAAAGGGACCGTGTTTACATTCACCTTACCTTTGAATCAGTGAGCCAGGGGGGATAACGTGGTTCAGTTGCGCACTAATACAAGATAACCACCATACAGAAAGTTGGGGATGTTCCATGACATTTGTATCAAAGCTGGCTTCAAATAGAAAAAGAGTTTGGATCACGATTCTTATCTGGGTACTCATAGCGGGAGGGCTCAGTATGGCTCCCACTGCGAACGACCACACAATGAACACGGGAGAAAACGATCTCCCTAAAGACGCAGAGTCGGTAATTGCCGAAGAGAAAGTACAGTCATATTTTCCAGATGATGAGGGCCAGCTCGCCCTGCTCGTCTTTACACAAGAAGATGAATGGAACGAAGAGTCCGGTTGGAGCGAGATCGCATCCTTTACGGAATGGCTTGCAGATGACTCGGGCATGAGAACGATCGACGCTGTCGTACCTTTTCATCATTTTCCAGAGCAAGTCCGCGAAGAATTCCGGTCTGAAGACGGATCAACAATGGTCATTCCAGTCATCCTTGAGACGGGCTTGGAAATGGACGAGATTAATGACACAGTCACGATGATAGACGAGTACGGAAATGAAGCCATCAGCCAGGGGGAACTCTATGTTACAGGTCCTGCTGGGATCGCCTCTGATACGATCGCCATTTTCTCCAATGCCGATCTGACCTTGCTTTTTTCAACGATCGGTCTTGTCCTTGTCTTGCTAATCGTCATCTATCGTTCCCCACTGCTTGCGATTATTCCACTCCTTGCGGCAAGCTTTGTGTATCAAATTACAGACAGGGTCCTTGGCCTATTCGCAGCGAACGGCGTCTTTACAATCGAAACGCAGTCCCTATCCATTGTGATGATCCTTCTGTTCGGGGCGACGACGGACTACAGCCTGTTTATCTTCTCCCGTTTCAGAGAGGAACTGAGGAAGCAGGAGAATAAATATGATGCCATGAGTACAGCTTTACGAGGAGTGGCTCAACCGATCTTTTTCAGCGGAGGCACGGTGTTCGCAGCCATGCTTGTGCTTCTTCTAGCGCTGTATGGTCCCTACAATAATTTTGCACTAACCTTTGCTATTACCATTTTCATTGTACTCCTTGCAGGACTTACACTCATCCCGGCACTGTTTGCGGCTGCAGGAAGACGTGCGTTCTGGCCTGTTATACCGAAAGTGGGTGAGGAAACGCTGAAAAACAACCGTTTTTGGGGCAGCGTAGGGACATTCGTTACGAAAAAACCGATCCTGACCGGCGGAATCGTGCTTGTATTTTTGATCATCAATGCGTTGAATGTTCCGACGATTCAGCATTCCTTTAACTTAATCAACTCGTTTCCTGAAGATATGAAGAGTCGCATCGGCTTTGAGGTGATGGAAGAGAGCTATCCTCCTGGAGAGCTTGCCCCCGTCACAGTCATCGTTGAAAGTGAAAACGGATTTGAGGTAAATGAGGAAGAGTGGGAGATTGTAGAGCTACTTGGAAATATTCTGTTAGAGGACGAAGGTGTATACGACGTAATGCTACCTGATCTTGAAGACGCTGAGGATGGAGACAATATCGATGAGTCCGGGCGTGCCTTGAGTGGGGAACTGATTTTGGAACAGAATCCTTACGATCATGATTCGCTTAATACGATAGATCGTCTAAATGAGAACAGGCCTAGCCTATTAGAAGAAAGTGGCCTTGATGGAGCTAGTTACAACTTGTTTTTTTCCGGTGAGGCGGCAAAACAGGCAGATGTCCGTGCGTTGAATGACAGGGATACGATCGTTGTGGCACTTGCCGTGACAGTCGTGATCACGCTGATGCTGATCTGGCAGACGCGGTCGCTTGTGGCGCCCCTTTATATGATGTCTACCATTCTCTTATCCTACTTGTCCGCCCTCGGGTTGAGCTGGTTTATCTTTCATAACTTGCTAGGCTTTGAGGCGATGAGCTACAGAATACCGCTTTATGCGTTTGTGTTCCTAGTGGCCTTAGGGGTTGATTACAATATCATGCTCATTTCGAGAATTCGTGAGGAAAACCGGGATCACAGCATTCTTGATTCCGTTCAGCGCGGTGTGGCGTTGACGGGGGGAGTCATCTCCTCCGCAGGGATGATTCTCGCTGCCACTTTCGGTGTGTTAATGACGCAGCCGCTCATGGAACTGTATATGTTCGGTTTCATTGTCGGTCTCGGTATTCTGCTAGATGCGTTCCTCGTTCGGGGAATGCTTGTACCAGCCATTGTCACGTTACTTGGGAAATGGAATTGGTGGCCTGGGATTGGAACTGGGACGAAAAAAAATGTGTAGAAAAGGAAGTAGATAACCATGTATGCAATCTCTTATATCCTGCATATTGCAGGCATAGCCCTTTGGTTCGGCTCGTTTGCCGCATTTGGATTTCTGATCAGATCATTAGTGAAGGGAGAGGAGACGGAGGAAACTTACACTCCTGTTATGAATAAAATCCGGTTATGGATCAATGTCGGCGTCCTGCCGGGAGCGGTGATTGTTATGCTGACAGGTGTTTATATGATCCTCCAGTTTAACCGGGAGGCCCTGCCTTTTTATATGATTTTCATGGAACAGGCTGGCTCCATGGTTGTCCTTTTAACGGTGATCATGATTTCTCTCTATAGTCGCAAGATGAAGAAAAAACTTAATGGCGAAACACTAAAGAAAGATAAAACGCTGAAATCTATCAGCCTTATGTATACGAATTATCTTTTTGCATCAGCAACGCTCGTGTTACTCGTCCTTGTAGTAGTCGGGATGAGAATGACTTGATCGTGAAGCGCGTGTTCCTTGAGGGGAGCGCGCTTTTTACTGTTTTAGTAAAGGTACCGGAGTCTCGTTTTTTAATGCACGGGGAATCAGTCGGATTTGAGTTTGAAGAAGCAGATCGGTCCTCAGAGGCAGGGAAGAAAAACTAGAATCTCGAAAACTCTCTTCAAACCTATGCTATAATCTAGTATTGGAAGAAATAGATCGTTTATTTAATAGAGCATATTCTTATGAGGCATTCTCGTAGCAAGCAGGTGACGTATAATGAAGACTCGTAATCAAATATTTCGCTGTCCATTGGCTTTAACCAATAAGGCGAAGGACAAAATGGACATGCTCGCGATCGAGCGTTCCTTTTTTTCGTTGGAGAAATCCTTTCGTATTTACATAGAAAAATATCCTCTGACAGAAGATCGCCCTCTTTCTGTCGCCTTGTATGTTGATCATGGGGAGAACAAGCATGTGGCCGAATCGTACGAGGGGCTTGTGGTCATTCTTCATTGTGTGGTGGAGAAGGATCGGTTTATCGTGACGAATGTGACGACGAAATCGGCCCGTGCATCGATCCGAACCAATTGGCGTCAACCGGCCGATCTCACATTCGATTTAACTGCACAGCGTGGGGAATCGGTTCCCCTTGACTTACTGAGCATGCTGCATGACATGCCGGTAGCCGAGGAAAGTTCCACCTACGTAAAGAAGCGGATCGCAAGTTGGGAAGGCTATTTGAACATTCAAGAGCGTGCCGCGGATATTCCTGATATGGTCACGCGGTACTCAAGCCTTGCTTTCAATGGGGACTTCAGCCGCGTAACGATTACGGGCTGCCAGTTAGCAGAGAAGGAATGGAAATCTCTTAAAGGGTTAAGCGTCAAACTGAAGGGTCTCGACCAGGACTTAGGCAAAGTTTTAAAAGCAAAACGCTCTGCTGGCACAGTGGAAGTGGAACTGAATAAATTTATGGAACAACGAGCTAGGGAGCAACGATTGGACCTCCCTCAAAAGGAAATCGTCTTTAGTAACTTCGCGGCATTAAGCCAAGTGAAACGGTTACGTCAAGGCTTCAGACATTTAGAACAGGGCCTGGCAGCCAACCCCGAGCTGGAACAACTATTATTTGAGAACAAACCACCCGTTCAACCGTTGAAAAAAATTGCGCCAGTGACGTTTCATAATCGATTGAATCAGTTTCAGCGAGAGGCTGTTGAGGGGGCGATTGCAGCCGAAGATTTGTACACGATTCAAGGCCCACCTGGAACGGGAAAAACGACGGTCATCTCTGAAATCTGCCTGCAAAACGCAAGAGCAGGCTTGCGCACACTTGTCGCCTCCCAGTCCAATTTGGCGGTCGACAATGCACTCGGTCGCTTATTGCAAAACAAAGATATTCGCATTCTTCGAGTGGGACGAACGGAAAGCATTGAAGAAGAAGGCAAGAAGTTTATCGAAGAAAACGTCGGTCAGTATTGGAAGGATCATACGTTAAAAGAGGTTTCTACTCAATTTTCCGAACGGCAAAAGCGTGCAGACGAGTTAGAAAAAGAATGGGCAGAAAATGAACGAGAACAAGAGCAGCTAAAGCCCATCCTTGCGCGGTTGGAACAGGAGATCGAAGCGAAAAAGAAAGCGAAAGAACAGTGGAATGATTTAGATTCGGTCATAAAAGAATATCGAACGAGCGTAGCTCAGGCTGTGAAAGAAGAGCAAAAGTCTAAACTTGAAATCGATGAGATCGAACAAACGCTCCTTGGTTTGACGGAAGCGATTGAAAAAGACGCCGCCTTTCTTCGCGATGAATCAGAACCTAGTACGATCGAAAAGGAAATCGCCGATCATCAAAATCAGATGGAAGTGCTACGTAAAAGCCTTGCCATTCAAGAGCTTGACGATAAGATTCATGAACGAAAAATTACTTTGGAAGAAGCAAAGGCTGAAGCTGAAAGGTTGGGCGAGGCGATCCGTGAAACAGACGAACTCATCGCAAAAGTCACCGACGCTAAACAGGTGGATTCCCTAAGATGGATGATCCTCGAACAGAAGCTAGAACGATCAATGGAGCTCCAGCAGTTATTCCAAGACATCAAGGATATTCGCGAAGAAATGAGCCAGTTTCAGAAATTAAAAGACTATCATGATACCTTGAACCGGGCCATTTCGTTTTTGGAAAAACGATTGACCGAGCACCGTATCCCTGTTGCTCCTATCCAACAACGGGCAAAGAACGCTTTAACCGCTTATACGGCAGAGGACATCGATCAATTTTTAGAGACATTAAGAAGCAAGCTGAAGGAGCAACATCTTACCGCCCAAATGCTTGCAGCTGACTTGGAAGGATTATATCGCCGGCGCCACTATGTCCGTCAAAAAGGGGAACGATTAACGCCCTTCGAGACAAATAAACAGACGGCCATCGATCTCTTTGGAAAAATCAAGCAAAAAATGCTAAATCAAGTCCAATACAAACAGCGAGGAAACCACTCCTCTCATGAAGAATCCAAGCAGAAGATGAACGCCGAGAACGCTGAGCTTCAGTCCTTACAAGAAAAGCTCGAACAGATGTTGCAAACGGCGGATCGCATGCCAGACGCCAAAGAGCAAGTTCCACAAATTGAAGAAAAAGTGCTTGAACTGAAGGGGAAGATCGAGCAGTATAAGCGCGTTCAACAGCAGATTGAAACGAATCGGGAGAAAGAAGAAGAACAGAGATCCCGACTTCAGTTAGAGAAGAAGAAGCTCGATGAAATCCAGACCCAACTGGAACCTTGGCGCAGTATCATCAAGGAAAAGGAACAAGAACAGACTTCGTTGGCGGAAATTATGGAGACCGAGCCTGAGAAGGAACATGAAGAACGATTAAAACAGTGGGCCAGCCTTTCATTTAGATGGGATTCTTTAAAAAGAGAGAAAGAGAGACTGCCAGTTTTTCAATCGATTCAAGGGCAATGGCTGTCGTTACTTGAAGAAGCAAATGAACACGATCTTGAGGAAATTCGCAAGCTCTATGTGAAACATGCGAACGTGATCGGAACGACGTGTGTGGCGTCGGCCCGAAAAGATTTCATCGACAGCTATCCCGAATTTGATGTGGTGATCATCGATGAAGTATCGAAAGCGACGCCACCGGAACTCCTGTTGCCGATGCTAAAAGGAAAGAAAATCATTTTAGTCGGCGACCATCATCAGCTACCGCCTCTTTTAGGGAACGATACGCTTGAAGAGACGCTGCAGGAAATGGCGGACGATGATGACAATTTCGAAGGCAAGGTCGAATTGAAGAAGTTGCTGAAAGAGTCGCTTTTTGAACGATTGTTTAAAAGTTTGCCGAATACGAACAAAACGATGCTAGCCATTCAATACCGCATGCACGAAAACATTATGGAAGCCATTGCGCCGTTTTACGAACAGGAAAACGACCGTTTGCAGTGTGGTCTTCCCGATTCAGATTCAGCGCGCGACCATTTGCTTGAATCACAGCTTTTTAACCGAGACAATCATTTATTATGGCTTGATATCCCCAACGAAGCTGGATTTTTCGAAGAGCGAATGAAAGGTGGAAAAAGTCTGTATAACGCTGCGGAATTAAAAAGGATTGAGAAGTTGCTGACGGAATTGGATGAAGCAACCGCCGAGGCGAAGGAAGCGGGACGAATGAAGGCTGATGAGATGAAAAGCATTGGCGTCATTAGTTTTTACGGGGAGCAAGTCAAAAAAATCGATCGGCTCATTCACCAAGAACTTCGTTTGAATCACTTAATGATTCGCACCGGAACCGTCGACCGTTTTCAAGGCATGGAAATGGATGTCATTCTACTAAGTATGGTCCGAAACCACGATCAAAAACAGGCGGACATCGGTTTTGCCAATGACTATCGCCGGTTAAATGTGGCTCTCTCAAGAGCAAAAGAAATGCTCGTGTTAATCGGCAGTACACGCTTGTTTACCGAAAAGGCGAAACAAGCTGACACGAGACGAATGTACAAGCACGTGTTAGACACCGTCAAAAAACAAGACGGACTGCGGACGCTTGAAGGGGTGGTTCAGTATGGATAAACTCATGAATCAGTTGCGGGCTCAATTGCTCGAAAATCCGGCAGTCGACATCAAGGATACAGCGGTTTGGGCGATCCCGGTGACTATCTATGACGTATCCTTTACTCGAGTGAAGCGCTCGAAGATGGATATTTTAATGAAAATGATGTTAATGGCATTTGAGGAAACTGACATCCGCAGGGCGGCTAATTTAACGGAATTTTTGTTAGTCGATGAGTTGTTCATTGAAGATTTGATGGGGAAAATGCAACGTCGGGGCTTGATCCGGCTGGAGAAATCTGTTTTTAGGTTAACGCTGAAAGGCCGAGAGCAGTTAGAGTCGGGCATTATTGAAGAAGACATGGATGAAGAGTGGACCGAGCTTTTTTATAGCGCCACCCATGGCGAATTTTGGCCGGAGAGATCAGGCGGTACGTTGCCGAATAAGGAAGATGAATTGTCTGTTTATCGGTATGAGCAGGCTAGCGAACTTGTAGAGGAGGACGGACGCATCTTGGAGGCCCTCTCCGAACAAGAAAATCGCTTAGACGAAGATGGCTATCAAACGGTCGTGTCAGAAGTCCAACAATTCGAGAAGCAGGCGGTCGAACACGTTCCATGCCTCGAATTCCAACTTTACAATAAAGAACAGGATCTACATTACGCTCGCGTTTGGAATACCTGGCTCCAACGCTGGGACGACCAGCTCGAGCAACAAATCTGGACCAACCGGGAGTAACCATAGGGACGGTTCTTGTGGCTAATAAGCCTAGCAGGACTGGTCATGCTAAGCAGGTGCTACCGGAGTAGCGCCTACGCAGCACGCCCCAATGGATCAGGACGAAAACATAAGCAACCAAGAGGAAATGAAAGCATTCATAAGCGACCAAAGCAACCAGAAGAACCGTCCCCCTGGTTGCTTTTTTAGGTTAAACAGGTCTAATGACATTTCGGTACACATAAAACAGTACTGAGGTGTTATAAATGCATGAAATGTCGTTGGTGGCTGAAGTGATAAAACTTGTTTCTGAAGATGCTAACGAGAGAGGCATTGTGAAGGTGACTAGTCTTGTTGTCATCGTAGGCGATTTGTCCAATGTTTTACCTGAAGCGTTCGAGATGGCATTCTTCTATCTACGTAAACAAAGCAGGGGAGTCGTGGATAAACAAACGGAGTTACATCTTATTCGAGAAGAAGCCAAAGCGAAATGCCATGCTTGCGCGCAGGAGTTTGTTCCCGACTATCGGATTGCCCTCTGCCCAGTCTGCCAGTTGCCGCAAAGCGAACTTATTTCAGGTGAAACATTCAGAGTTGAGTCGTATGAGGGGTGTGACGCAAAATGAAAATTAAACTAAAAGAAGATGTGCTAAAGAATCAAAACAAAGCGGCAGCGTTTAATAGAGAGCTCTTTCAAAAAACTCAAACCTTTGTTATTAACTTAATGAGTTCGCCAGGCGCCGGAAAAACGACGTTACTCGAATCTACAGTCAAGGCGCTGAGAGATGAGTTTAAGATCGCTGTGATTGAAGGGGACTTAGCTACTGAACGAGATGCTGACCGGCTGCGCGAACTTGGTGTGGATACGGTACAGATTAATACGGTCGGTGGATGTCATCTTGATGCAAGAATGATTGCCAAAAAACTTCCGGAGTTTGATTTGGAAAAGGTCGACATTCTCTTTCTGGAAAATATCGGTAATTTAGTTTGTCCATCTGGCTACGATTTAGGACAGGATTACAAGGTCGTCGTCTTAAGCGTACCTGAAGGGAATGATAAAATACCGAAATATCCCATCATGTTTCGGCGAACAGATATGACCGTGATTAATAAAATTGACCTGCTCCCTTACGTTTCTTTTAATTTAAAAGAAGCTGAAGATGATTTGAAAACGATTAATCCGGACGCACTATTTAAAACCGTTTCCGCTCTCACTGGAGAAGGAATGGAAGAGTGGATTCGCTGGATCAGAGAGGGTTATCAAACGTGTGTGGCGCGTTGAACATCACAGTTACTGGGAGAGTTCAAGGAGTAGGCTTCCGTCCATTTATTTTTGCTCTCGCAGATAAATACCATCTGAAAGGGACGGCTCAAAATAATCTGGACGGCGTGATCATCCACGCTGAAGGAGACTCCGGCCAATTAAAAAATATGATAGAAGAAATGCAACAATCACCGCCCCGTCTTGCAAAAATAAATCAGATCACTGTTCGGGAGACAGCCAGAAAAGGTTATACAGATTTCACCATCATTTCAAGCGATAATAAAGGGAATGGTATCCCATGGATGCCAGCTGATGCGGCTATTTGCCATGATTGTAAAACGGAAATGGACGATCCGTCGAATCATCGATATCAGTTTCCGTTTATTAACTGTACCCAGTGCGGACCACGCTACACAATTATTCGCGATGTCCCATATGACCGACCGTATACGACGATGAAGGAATTTACGATGTGTCCCCGTTGCTATGAAGAGTATGGAGATCCGAAGAACCGTCGACATCACGCGCAGCCCACTTGTTGCCCGGCATGTGGTCCCGTACTCGCCCTCTATGACCACAATGGATCATGCTTAAATATCAACACTCAAGCAAAAAAAATGACTCTCGATTTTTTGAAAAAAGGAAAGATCGTGGCACTTAAAGGGATTGGGGGCTATCACCTTGCTTGTGATCCTTTCCAACCTCAGACAGTCGCACGACTAAGACAATTAAAGAGACGACCAACACGGCCATTGGCTGTCATGATGACATCCATCGATTGCGCTAAACAATATTGTTGGATAACGAAACAGGAAGAAGAACGGCTATTAAGTCCGGAAATGCCGATCGTCATTCTTCAAAAAAAAGAAGGTGTCGCAATACCCGACGTGATCTCTCCGGGATTAACCACTTTAGGTGTGATGCTTCCGTACACTCCGCTCCATCATCTCCTTTTAGATGCAGAATTACCGTGTCTTGTGATGACAAGTGCCAATACGTCGGGCCTTCCGATCTGCTATAAGGATGACCCCGTTTTAGATGACTTGAAAAATCTGGCCGATTACGTCCTAACTCATAATCGCCCGATTCACAGACCTGTTGATGATTCCGTTGTGCAATGCGACGGGGACGAGACGTTTTTTGTTAGACGGGGCAGGGGATATATGCCGGAGCCATTAAAAACAACGGGTAACGTCGATCAGATCATCGCATTAGGGGGGGATCAAAAAAGTGCGTATGCCATTGGAAAACATCAGCATATATATTTGAGTCCCCACGTGGGGGATGTGGAAAATGAAGAAATGATTCATTTCTTAGAAGATCACATTCGTCATGAGCAGGAGTGGCTCCACAGTGAGTCCACTTGTGTTGCTTTTGATAAGCATCCCCTCTATGAAACAGCTAAAATAGCTCAAACCATGCTTGGCGAGAAGATCTCTGTCCAGCACCACCATGCTCATCATGTGTCTTGTATGGAAGATAATGCTCTCGAGGAGGATTGTTTAGGGATTATTCTCGATGGAACAGGGTTCGGTGAAGACGGTCATGTCTGGGGTTTCGAGTTTCTTTACGGAAATGCTCGCTCTGTCACACGTCTTGGTCATTTGACATATACGCCACTTCCTGGTGGGGATCGAGCTGTGAAACAACCTTGGCGAACGGCTGTGGGAATGCTCCTTCATTACTGGCCTGAAGAAGGAGAAAGAATAGCGGCTGAACTGTTCCCAGACAGAAGAAAAGAGATTAATGTAATCAGCCAGATGGTGGTAAACGACATAAACTCTCCTTTGGCTGGTACGTGCGGCAGGTTGTTTGATGCGGTCAGTGCCATATTAGGAATCTGTTCTGTGTCGACGTATGAAGGGGAAGCAGCAATGAAGTTAGCGGATGGGCTAGGCGGGACAGATTTTCCTGATGATGATGAAAAGACGTATCCGTACCGTATTACTTCGAATGACCATGGCTATGAGCTGGATGTTTCTGCGATGATCTTGGCCATTATTCAGGAAAAATGTCAAGGAAGATCGATACAGGAAATCAGTCGCCGATTTCATCAGACGGTTGTTTCATGCTGTGTCCACATGACTTTAGCTATCGCGGCTAAAAGACCAGAACTAAATAGATCGGTCGTGCTCTCGGGAGGCTCATTCCAAAATAATTACTTAAGAAAACATCTGCAGAGGCACCTGGAAAAACGAGACTTTCAAGTGTATACACACAAACAAGTGCCATGTCATGATGGCGGATTAGCCCTAGGACAAATGATCATTGCCTCGGCTGCACGTCAACAACGCTCAAGGGCGAAAACACGAGAAATTAAGAAGAAAAGCTAGGGGTCACGACGGACCATGCTAGGTAGGTGCTACCGCCGCGGCTCCAGCTCCACAGAACACCATCGTCTGCTGAAACAGTCATTCAAAAAAGATCAGTATCATAAAAAGAGGTGAAAAACGTGTGTGTAGGAGTGCCGGCGAAAGTAATTAACATAGAAGAGGAAAGAGCTTTAGTGGACGTGATGGGCGCAAAAATGATCGTGGGGATTTTGTTCGTTCCTGACGTCACCTTGAATCAATATGTTCTTATTCATGCAGGGCAAGCGATGGCGATAATTGATGAAGAAGATGCCAATGAGAGCATGAAAGAGTGGAGGGACTTGCTAGATGTCATTGATAGAGATTTACTCTAATCCTAAAATCACGCACCACTTAGCAGAGGAAGTCATTGAATCAGCTAAATTATTCAGAGAAAAGAAAGGTAGATTGCCAATTTTGATGGAAGTGTGTGGCTCTCATACAATGGCGTTAGCTAAATCAGGGATCAAAGGGAAATTGAAGGAGCATGTGAGATTAATTGCAGGACCTGGTTGTCCCGTCTGTGTCACAGATCAAAAGGCGATAGACGCCATGATCCAATTATCAGAAAAATCCAACGTCATTCTTTGCACATTCGGCGATATGGTCCGGGTTCCCGGTTCTCATTCTTCCTTGTTAAAAGCAAAAACAAATGGCAGCGATATTAAAGTGGTTTACTCTCCTTTTGACAGCATAAAAATGGCTGAAGATCATCCAGATAAAGAAATTATTTTTTTAGGTATCGGTTTTGAAACGACGATTCCGGCGTTAGTGATCGCCGTTCGCGAGGCTGAGACAAGAGGATTGACTAACTTTTCTATTTGGATGTCGACAAAATTAGTCGCCCCAGTTTTAAGAGCTTTACTTTTATCAGGAGAGGTGCAATTAGATGGTTTTTTGTTACCGGGGCAAGTATCCATCGTAACCGGAAAACAAAGCTACCGTTTTTTAAGCGAAGAATTTCAAATGCCTGGTGTCATCACTGGGTTCGAACCTGTTCAGCTCCTAAGCAGTATCCGAAAATTATTAATCCAACTTCACGAAGGAAGAAGCGAAATCCTCAATGACTATACATACGTAGTTAAAGAGGAAGGGAATCCTGTTGCCCAACATTTCATGGAAAAGTATCTAACCTGTCACGATGAAGAATGGCGCGGAATGGGGATGATCCCTGAAAGTGGTCTTATTTTAAAAGAAAAGTATGCTCGGTTTGATGCAAAAAAGAAATTTAACGTCTCACAAACGCCACCCAAAAAAACAAAATGTCGCTGCGGAGAAATGATTAGAGGGGTGCTCACCCCTGAAGAGTGTGTGCTGTTTAATAAAGGGTGCACTCCGACTCATCCAATTGGTCCGTGTATGGTTTCTTCAGAAGGCACCTGTGCAGCGCACTTTCACTTTATGAGGGAGGACAAATGACGATGGAGCGAATCAGTTTAGGACATGGCGAAGGTGGAGAGTTAACACACCAACTGATCCACGATGTGTTTATCAGGTCATTTGACCACGGCGAACAAGCGCGATTGGATGCTGCAATTATTTCTTCTAGTTCGGAGCAGATCGCCGTTTCAACAGATAGTTACGTAGTTGACCCTATTTTTTTCCCAGGAGGAGATATTGGAAAGCTGGCAATTACAGGGACAGTCAATGACTTGGCCGTAACAGGAGCCGTGCCAAAAGTCATCACCGCAGCCTTTATGATCGAGGAAGGTTTCCCGATCCGCGATTTAAAACATATAGTTAAAAGCATGGCGCAGGAAGCGGAGAAGGCCGAGGTTAAAATCATTGCTGGGGATACGAAGGTCGTTGAACGGGGAAGTGTTGACGGGATCTTTATTACGACAACCGGGATAGGTGCCATCGAGCAAAGTTATCTAAACCCAGAAAGTATGAAAAAAGGAGACGCTGTGATTATCAACGGAACGATTGGTGATCACGGCATTGCGATTTTAAGTGCCAGGAAGCAGCTTGGTCTAATGACAAATGTAACGAGTGATTGCGCATCGTTAAATCAGCTTATCCAAAATATATTGAGACGAACAAAAGGGATCCGTGCGATGCGAGACCTTACACGTGGAGGGTTAGCGACAGGTCTTGTGGAACTTTGTGAAGATTTCAACAGTACAATGGAGATAGAGGAAGCGGCTTTACCCATACGTGATGAGGTGAAAGGAGCTTGTGAAATTTTAGGTTTTGATCCTGTTTATCTTGCAAACGAAGGGAAAACGGTGATCATCGTTGACGCAAATGAAGCAGACCTGGTACTCGACATATTACACAAGGATGAATACGGTGCTGATGCTTGTCTTATCGGTCATGTGACGGCTGTCACTGAACAGACAGGGAAGTTGAAATTGAAGACACCAGTCAACACAACAAGGCGTCTTTCTCGTCTCTCCGGAATGGTGTTACCAAGGATTTGTTAATGGTGGAACACGCAATCCTCGATAAGGAGTGAAAACGATGCATAACATTGCCTTGCTCAGACTTCAGATGAACCACCTTGTCACTCAAGCTCGCCAAGATCTTCATTCCCTTTCAGTAATGAATGACCAATCTGATCAATCGCAAATTCTTCAGCGATTATGGGATACAGTTTCAACTATGCATTTCATTAGTGAGATGCTTGCAAATCAAGCGTCAATGCCAGGGTATTATGTTTTACCAGCGCCAACCCTTCTTCCTCAGCAGAATGGGACAACAAATCAAACAAGTATCCCACCTATCACACCTCTGCCGAACCAAACTCTTCCACCACCAAATCAACGCCAATTCACCATAGAGGAACTTGCAACTTATGATGGGAAAAATGGTAGGCCTGCCTATGTGGCTGTTGATGGAGTTGTTTATGACGTGACAAATAACCGGGCATGGGCTGCCGCAACCCATTTCGGTTTAACCGCCGGAAAAGACTATACGGCAGAATTCCAATCTTGCCATGCCGGACAACAGTCCATTTTAGCAACACTGCCAATTGAAGGGAGCCTAACGTAATGGAGCAACCCATTTTACCGCCGGAATCTCTTACAAATGAAGCGATCGCAGCGAGGTTGACAACCACTGCTGATAAAAAACAAAGAGAAGGCCTGATTAAAAAAAGAAATCTCGTCTACCTAGAGTTAAATGGATGTTCAGGAAATATTATCTCGTTACTGAATGGGCAAAATCCTACCTTTGAGTATACGCTTCATTCCCTGGTAAATCTTCGTTATAGTAACAGTTTAATGGCTTCAGAAGGAGAGCAGGCGACAGAAAAACTAATCGACGTTTTAGATGAAGATTTTATTTTGGCAGTTGAAGGTGCAGTCGCTTTAAAAGACGAGGGTCTGTACAATGTGATCGGTAGCTGGAACGACCAGCCACTTACAGGTTTGCAAGCAGCCCAAATGCTTGGTGAACGAGCATCTCATATTTTAGCTGTAGGTGCTTGTGCCACCCACGGAGGCGTGTCAGCGGCGAAACCTAATCCATCGGAATCCGTCAGCCTACAAGACGTGTTACCAGATCGGAACATGATTAAGTTGCCAGGCTGTCCCGTTCATCCAGATTGGTTTTTAGGCACGTTAGCTCACCTTTTACTCTATGGAGAGCCGGAAACGGATAACTTAGGGCGACCGTTGATGTTTTACAGTACACTTATTCACGACCGTTGCCCAAGAAGACCGTTTTTTGATCGGGGAATTTTTGCCGAGAAACTAGGAGACAAAACGTGCTTATTTAAATTAGGATGCCGTGGACCCGTGACACGGACGGATTGTCCAACAAGACAGTGGAATGGGAGTGTAAACTGGCCAATTGGGGATGACACCCCATGCATCGGCTGTTCACAGTTCGGCTTTCCTGATGCTATGGCTCCGTTTATCAGCTTTGATACGACGAGGGTGGTGAAAGATGAGTAAACGAATTGTAATTAATCCATTAACACGGATTAGTGGGTTTTTGGAAATTGAAGTGACGGTAGATCAACATGTGGTAACCGAAGCAAGAACGACCGGAAACTTGTTTCGCGGTTTTGAACAAATGCTCGTTGGCAGAAGTCCCTTTGATGCGGTGTACTTTACACAAAGAATTTGTGGGATTTGTTCCGCTGCGCACTCGATGGCCTCATCGTTAGCATTGGAAGATGCCTTGAAAGTCGAACCTTTAGAACAAGGCAGGTATTTAAGAGATATCATTCATTGCTGTGAGTTTTTGCAAAATCATATTCGTCACTTTTACCAATATACGGCGCCCGATTTTGTTTTTATCGAGCAAAATGCGTTATTTCAAACAGACCATAACGATTTCAGGCTGCCTAAAGCGATTAATGATCGCATCTCCAAGCACTACTTTGACTCTCTTCCGATTAGCAGATCAGCCCATCAAATGCTTGCTATATTAGGGGGGAAAGCTCCGCATAATCATGGAGTATTTATCGGCGGGATCACGACTCAAGCCACATCAGAGAAAATTGTCCAGCTTGACTCGCTCTTACAAACGATCACAGCCTTTATTGATGAAAAAATGATTCCAGATGTGTATGACATCGCTAAGTACTATCCAGACTATTATGGCGTTGGTGGGGGATACGGCAATCTATTAACATATGGTTCATTTAATGACTATAAAGAGTTGGGAACGTTATATGTAGACCCACTAGTATCCACCCTCGAAATGACTGAACCTGAACCATTTGATGAATCGAACATCTCGGAAAAAATAGATTATTCTTGGTTCACAAGAGAAGAAAATGAGTATCAGCCGGATGAAACCGTACCGGAACCAGATAGAAGGAAACAGAAAGGGTATTCCTGGGTGAAAGCACCAAGGTACAACGGGAGGCCAATGGAAGTAGGTCCCTTGGCAAGATTAATCTTAAGCGGAGCCTATGAACATGGTATCTCAGCTATGGACAGAACCATTGCCAGGGCCCTTGAAGCAAAAAAAATCGCACAAATTATGAAAACGTTGCTTCGTGAAGTTTTACCAGGAGTGGATCTGCAAAAAAAGTACGATCTCCCGGAATCGGCAGAAGGAAGAGGGTTAGTGGATACAACAAGAGGTGGACTTGGTCACTGGCTTAAAATAAAAGATCAGAAGCTATCGTTCTACCAAATTATCACCCCCTCCACATGGGACTTCTCTCCACGGGATGATCAAGGATTCAGAGGCGTAGCAGAACAGGCGTTGATCGGTACACCTATCGAAGATCCTAATAACCCAGCCGAAATCGGCAGAATCCTGCGATCATTTGATCCTTGTATGTCCTGTGCTACGCATGTATTTAGCAAAGGGAAACAAGTGAAAACCATCAAGGTATTTTGATGGAGAAAATACTCGTACTAGGAATTGGCAATCAATTAATGATGGATGATGGCATTGGGATTTGTGTCGTAGAAGAACTCATGAAACGTCAGCCTACCCCTGAACATATTGAGTACGTTATCGGAGAATCTGATATTGATTATTGCTTAGAACAAATAGAAAGAACGCCCTATGTGATGATCATTGATGCTATTTTTTCCGGGACAAATCCGGGGGACATCACCATCTATCAGTTCTCTGAGTTACATGAGCGGCAACCATTGAACATTTCCCCGCACAACTTGCACTTATTTAATGTCCTATACCAACAGAGACAGCGACTAAAAGGATGCATCATCGGCATAGAACCCTCCGAAATATCCTTTCATTTCGGACTAAGCCAGTCCCTAAAAGAAAAGCTCCATACAATCACAGATGAAGTACAAGCAACGGTTAACCGAAGAGGAGGTGACCAGAGGGACGGTTCTTGTGGTTGAATGCTACCTACACAGCACTACCAAACGGATCAGGACAGAAACGTAAAAAATCAAGAGGAAATGAAAGACAACTCGATGATGTAAGCCCCTAGTGCTTTACAGCACTAGGGGCTTACACTTTTGTTATGATGAAAATTCAACCCTTAGATGGTAATGTAATTATCTTTTAATACCTGAGAGCGCATTGTAAGAGTTAACAATGCCGTGTCCGTAATGTTCATCGTAGCCTTTTTTACCTGTATCTACAGCTGTCTGCTGAAGATGGGTCTGGACTTGCATAGGGTTAGGTTTCACGCCTGTGTTTTCATATTGCTGGGCAATGTACGCGGCAGCAGCACCAGAGACTTGAGGAGCGGCCATAGATGTTCCGCCTTTCCAGCCGTATCCTGAGCCAAACAATGCTTTAGCTTCAGGTCCGCGTCCTGTTGTAAAGTTCATATAAGTGGGAACAGTACTTAAGACAAGGTATTTACTTGCAGATTCACCGTCTTCAGGGCCGAGGTCTCCGCCAGGTGCGCCGATATTAATGGCACCATTGCCGTAGTTTGAATAAAAAGCAAGACGGTCATCTGTACCGAATCCGCCGCCTGTGGCAGATACTGTGATAACTCCAGGAATCTGAGCAGGAACGAAGACTACAGCTCCTTTAGCTTCCCATCCGTCAGTCCGGCTGGAGTTCTGCCAGTCAGCGACCTTGGAAGGGTTGCTAAGATCCTGTGCAGAGTTACCGGCAGAAGATACAACTGTCACGCCTTTGTTAATCGCATAACGAATCGCCCGGTTATAAGCGACAATATCAGCTGCGGAATTTCCGCCGCGGATTTGTTCACCAGTATTGGGGTCAGTGAAGAACCACTGGCCACGTAAACGTGTGCCACCAAGGCTCATGTTAATCACATCGGCGCCATCATCAGCTGCTGAAATAATGGCGTCAGTGATCCACACTTGAGAAGCTCCGCCACTTGCACCGAATACCCGGTATGACCTAAGGGTAACTCCAGGTGCCACGCCTTTCATTCGTCCTTCAGCACCAATGGTTCCGGCTACGTGAGTTCCATGGCTGTTAAAATCCCAGGAATTAGTCGTTCCAGGAACAAACGTGCGTGACCCTTCTTCATCAACAAAGTCAGCAAGGTCAGGATGGTCAAAATCAAAACCGGAGTCAATAACAGCCACAACCACATCTTCACGGCCTTCGCGATCCAAATCATGACTTGCTCCATTATTAGTTACTTGCTCAATATCCCATTGCCAGCCATCTTCCCAGATGTTCTGAACAGGAGCCTCTTTTGAAGTTTTAAAAAGTTCACTTTCGGCAACTTCAAAATCAGGTAAGTCAAGCTGTTCCTCAAGAGACGGACCAATACTCAAAACTTCTTTTTGGTTCATTATAGCTTTCATAAATTCACCAGGTGTATCGGAAGTAGCCTCAATCACGCCAACCTCAGGCACTTGATATGTAATCTCGCCCCCGGCTTTCTCGACGATTTCCTCAACATTCTCTGGTAAGTTTTGTGAATTAAATACAACCATAAACAGGGGAGTGCCGTTCTCAGTCACTTCAGCGTCACTGCTTGCTAAAACGCTCAAGTTAAAGCTGGAAATAAAAAGAAGTACCATTAAACCACATAAAAACGTTCTCTTCATCGTATAACCCCTTTTCTTTTTTTGGTTAACTGCTTTAATTAGCCTCCTATTAGCCTCCTTTCTATCTAGCTCAACTGCTTTTGACGAGGAGTATTTCGCCACACTAAGAAATAAAACCTCTAAAATTATGAAAATTATGAAAATAAAGTATAAAAGATTCATATTGTTAAAATTAGTTTTAAGTACAAAGTATTGGAAATAGATGTGGTAAATAGTCCATAGCAACCAGAGGGACGGTTCTGGTTCAGAATTAATTTATAAGGTGCTGAAAACGTACTTAATTCGCTTCATTCACAGGATCTCCTAAAGAAGACTAAAACCCATATCAAAACATTACTAGGTTCATCTAATTTAAGAAATATAGCACTTGAAGAAAGCTGGATAAACCTCGGAGCTAACCTATCAACGGTTGTAGAGACTGAAAATTTGAATTGAACCACGAAAACCGTCGTCTTGTTTTAATAACTAAAACTATAGTCGTGAAACTTTAGGGTTGTTTTTCGGAAAAAATATCTATGAAAATGGAAGGTTTTAGATTATTATTAAATAAAAAGACACTATTGAGAGGAAGAGTTGATTATGAAAAAGGTATTAGGATTTGTGAAACTTAGGTGGAGGTATATTTTAGTTGCATTTATTGCTTTAATTATTGGAAGCACCTTTGGCCCTTCTCAAGATCAGGTAGATGCTCTGGATCTTGATAAAATTACGTTAAGTGACAAACTATCAGATAAAAATAAACAGGTCAAAGAACTTGAAGCAGAAATGAAAGCACTAGAAGAAGAGAACGAAGAGCTGGCCGCTAAAGTAACAGAGGCTGAACCTTTTTTCCAATTAAAAGAAGCAGAGCAGCAAGAAATTGAAGATGAACTTAAGAAAAAAGAAGAGGAAATGAAGAAAAAAGAAGAAGAAGAAAGAGTTAAGAAGGAAGAGGAAGAAGCTGCAGCTAAAGCTAAGCAGGAAGAGGAAGAAAAGGCGAAGGCAGAAGAAGAAGAAAAGGCACAAGCCGAGGCAGATAGATTAGCAGAAGAGGAAGAAAAGAAGGGGTATGACACAGGAATTACTTATGACGAATTAGCCAGGAATCCCGATGACTATTTTTTTGAAAAAGTTAAATTCCAAGGTAAAGTTGTCCAAGTTATTGAAGGTGATGGTATAACTCAAATAAGGTTAGCTATAAATGATAATTACGATACCATGCTTTTTGCAGAATTTGATTCGTCTATTGTTGATTCTAGAATTTTAGAAGACGATATGATTACGATCATGGGCCTCTCCACTGGCTTAATAACTTATGAATCGACAATGGGAGGACAAATTTCTATCCCCGGCGTTTCTATTGAACAAATAGAAAGGTAAGTAAAATAAATGCTCACGACCAGAGGGACGGTTCCTCTGGTTGAAAATAAATAGTGCTGAAACTAGGGTAAACCGCAAGAACCGTCCCTTTGGGAGCACCAATTGTTTTTATAAGAAAATGACCCCCACTTAGTGGAGGTCATTTTCTGGTTTGCAATCAAATTTTTCTAATGATAGAAGTTTGTTAGGCCTTATCCAAAAACGGCCGATTAATATAGTGATAGACAACGGCCATAAAGATGGCTCCGCCGATCATATTGCCGAGCGTAACGGGAATGAGGTTGCGGATCATTCCTTGGACAGAGACGGCATCGGGATTATCTAGGACGAGTGCGATCGCAAACGTACACATATTGGCGATGCTATGTTCATAACCGGAAATGAAAAAACAGAAAACGAAAAAAATCATCGCTGCCATTTTTGCAATATCTTCTTTAATAGAAAGAGGTAGGAAAAAGGCAAGGCAGATAAGCCAGTTACATAGAATCGCTCGGAAGAACAGCTCCATCACTGGATCTGTCATCTTCTGTTCAGTCACCGTTAGCAGAAAGGCATTGACTTCCGGTTCGTTAAATAACCCAGTTGTGTAGATTAAAAAAGCGAACGTCACCGCTCCAAGAATGTTGCCAATGTAAGTGTAAGTCCATAGTTTGCCAACGACGACCCATTTCATTTTCTTCCGAATAGCGGCATACGTGTGATAAAAAGTATCACCGGTAAATAGGTCCGCTCCCCCGTAAGCAATTAATATGATGGCCACACTAAAGGTTAAGCCCGCCATTGGGTACGTCCAAGGGGACTGTTCCATGTAAAAATAGCTCCCAGTTCGGAAAGCGACAATGACGCCAAACCCGATAAACATGCTGGCAAGCATCGCCCTAATCAGGTAACGAACTTTTCCTGTATTAAAAATTTTTTCTTTTTTGAGCGCTAGTTTTTCCACTTGCTCAAGTGAGTTGATTTCCATACGTTTACTTCCTTTCAAATAGCTGCTCACTACACTATACGCCTCTATTTCACAAAAGAAAACAATGATTTTTGATGCAAACGCATCCAATTTAAAACAACCGAAGGGACGGTTCTCGCGGTTCAATAATTCAGACTTTACTGACCAAGAGAACCGTCCCCGCGGTTGCCTTTCTGTTCTAGCAGAAGGTATGATGAAAGTTAGTATACATAAGAAATGTGATTGGAACGTTGGAGGAGGGATGACGATTGAATCTCATTCCATTTTTTATTGGAATCGTCTTTATATTTTTGCACTTACAGGCAAATTCCCTTTTGCCTACAGAACGAATAAAACAAATGATTTGGTTTTCTTTTTCAGGTGGCTTGGCAGTTTCGTATGTATTCGTTTATCTGTTGCCTACTCTTCATCAGGAACAGGTAAATATTGAAGATAAATACAGAGCCCTTGCCATGGAATCAGAAATCTACTTTATTGGATTATTAGGTGTAGTGATTTTCGTTGGGATCCAGTTAATCGTAAGACGGAATGTTGTGTCTCACACGTCGTCGTTTTGGGTAGCTGTGGCCTTTTATACCTTTTATAACGCATTAATTTCATTTACAGTGCTTTCCGTTGATGTGGCCGGTGTTCAGGCCATTTTCTACAGTTTCGCTATCGGGCTTCATATTATTGCTGTTGCCCATGATATGTACCGCGAGTTCCCGGATGAGTATAGTCATAAAGGAAGATATATCCTGGCCGGCGGCATTGTTGTAGGGTGGATTTTTGCCCTGACGATTGATCTTAATCCTTTGATTAAAGCCATCGTCTTCGCTTTTGTCTCAGGCGCGATGATCTTAAATGTATTTAAAAACGAGTTGCCAAATGACAAAGAGATTCATTATCCCACATTCGTGGTCGGCGTGCTCTCTTATACAGTCGTCACCATGTCACTGAAGTTTTTCTTTGAGTGGTAACCGGAGGGACGGTTCTCCTGGCCAAAAAGGTCGTTCATCTTTTGAATAATGCACAAAATTCGTTTCAATATCATCTAAAAGTAGGAGCGTGAATCCTGTGGAATATGATTGCCATCTGAAACAGCATCACCTAGAGCTTTATGCCAAAAAGGTATTCGGAAACCGGCATGACGTTGCCTCAGTATCGAAACTGCACGGTGGTGCCCAAAAAGTCGTCTACAAAGTCACATGTACCAACGGTTTTGCATTCTGCCTGTATGTCTGGGACGAGACCCACAACTACTTCGAAGAGGAGAAAACAGGCCAGGACCTTAATGAAAGATCCGACGGCAGCGACCTGTTTGCGATGAACAACCGTTATTTATCGGAGCAAAGCATTCGAACCCCAGCCTTGTACGACCTGAACCAAAGCCGCGCACAATACCCGTTCGACTTCGCCTTGGTGGAGTACGTAGACGGCCCAACCGCTGATGCGTTTTTAGAATCTACTGATCCGCGTACTCAGCACACTGTTTTCGAGCAAATCGGTGACATGACAGCCTCTATGCACAGCCAGGCTCGGGGGACGTGCGGCAAGCTAAACGACCACAGAGCCCAGTCAGAGAAATGCCATCGTTATCAACTGAACAATGCCATCGAACAACTCTTTTATGCGAAAAAATTTATTTGTGATGTGGAGAAGCATTATGATGCTCTTTTTGGTAAGTTGCATAAACTGGAGGAGCGAATCCAGCCAAGGGACCACTTCGGATTTATTCATGGGGAACTGGGGCCTAATCATGTGTTGGTGAATGAAAACCTGGAACCTTTCTTCATTGACATTGAAGGATCCGGTTTTTACGATGTGGAGCATGAACACAGCTTTTTATCATTCAGGTTCGGGGTATGTTATCACTATTTTGATAAAGCGGATCTCGATCCCGAGCGCATGGCCTTCTACCTTTATTGTCACCATCTAGCCCTCATCGGCGGCGGACTGAAGCTCTTGCACAGAGGCTTTCCAGACAAGGATTTCGCGAAGGGGCTTACAAAGTTTCATACGAACCGAGCGCTGGCATTTTTGTGAACCGGAGGGACGGTTCTTATGGTTAAAAATAGTTGTTTCGGTTCATTAGAAATGCTTAAAATTCGACTTGTTGATAAGACCTCGCTAGAAAAACTAATACCCAACTCATAGCCATCATCCAAGCAATGAAAAACTCCCTCTCTGAATAAGAGGGAGGGGGTACGAAAGATTCAGATGCCCGGGGCGACCGCCAGAACCGTCCCCTTGGTTTTCACCGCGAGAACCGTCCCCCTGGTTTTACCCCTGGTTTTACAATGCCTTCCACGTCTTCGGTCCAACGACACCATCTACTGTTAGTTTTTTATCCCGTTGGAATTTACGTATGGCACTGTTTGTTTCAGGGCCGAATACGCCGTCTATGGAGGTGATCTTGTAGCCGTTCGATTTCAATTTTTTTTGTAGTTCAGTTACAGCTGCTCCACGACTTCCTTGACGAAGGGTGGGTTGTGAGATGGCTGGGGAAGATGGTGATGGCTTTGCAGGTGAGACAGATTTTTGGTTAAAAAGAGCGTTTCTTGTTTTTGTTCCGACGATTCCGTCAGAGGTGAGTTTCTTGTCTTTTTGAAATTTCTTCACAGCGGCTTCCGTAGCAGGACCGAAATTGCCGTCTACGCCTTTCGTGTTGTAGCCAGCTTTATTGAGTTGCTTTTGCAACTCTGTCACAGAAGCGCCTTTACTGCCCCGACGGAGAGTGGCAGTTGTGTTAACAGGTACAGCTGATTTTTTCCCGTCAAGAGTGTAGCCGTTGTCTTTAGCAATTGTGTTAAACGATTTGTTTGATGACACGATCACAACCGGTGTGTTGATTTTGACTTTATCGTACAGCCATTTGACTTCATCGTTGTGCATGCGCACACAGCCAGCACTGGCGTAAGTGCCGATCGATGATGCGTTGTTGTTACCGTGGATCGCGTAAGTTGTACCCCAGGTTCCATTAGCATTCAGGCCCAGCCAGCGATTGCCAAGAGGATTGTCCTTGTGCCCGCCAGGAATGTTGTCTTTGTAGTACGGACGGTTAGTAATTTTGTTTACGATTTTAAATGACCCTTCAGGGGTGAGACTGGCAGATCGTCCGGTGGCGACATGGAATGTCTTCACGTGTTTGTTGTTTTCATAGAATGCGAGCTGGTTTTCTGTTTTGTTGATAATGATAAGTTGGTTTGCACTACTGGACGCGGAGGCCGATGGCATTTGCCATGCGAAAAAGATAACCGCGATCAGTATGACGCCCATGATCTTTTTGAACAAGTGTCATTCCCCATTTCGTTAGTCTTACTAAACGATATGAGGCACAGCTTGTCCTGTTTCCATAGTCGAAATAATAAATTAATTTGGACCGCAGGGACGGTTCTCCTGGTCACTCCTGTTCAACCGCGAGAACCGTCCCCTTGGCTTGAAGGATTATTCATCATGGTTATAGAAAGGAACAATATACCAAATTATTAGGAGGGGAATGGATGATTAATAAAGTTGGTCAAATTATGTTGTATGTAAATAACCAAGATGAGGCAGTGAGTTTTTGGACAGAAAAACTAGGGTTTAGTGTCATTTCTGAAGATGAAAACGATCAAGGAATGAGATGGATTGAAATAGCTCCAAAAAAAGAAGCTGAGACGTGTATAATCCTCCATAATAAAGAGTTTGTTGCTAAAATGAATCCTGAATTAAATCTTCGCACACCATCTTTAATGTTTTTTTCAGAAGATCTTGATAAGTTATACAAGGATTTAAAAAGTAAAAATATCAAAGTCGGGGAAATTGTAAATATGCCTTCTGGTAGAGTATTTAACTTTGCCGATAAAGAAGAAAATTACTTTGCTATCATGGAAAAGAAATAAATTACTAATCAATGGGATGATAATCAACCAGTGCCTAATTTATCTTTTGTAGAATTAAGAACTGAGCCAATATCCATTTTAGGCGGCTGACTGCAATCGTCGGCCGCCTTTTCAGCTAGAAGGTAACGTTAGTTTAACAAGCCTATAAAGGAA
This sequence comes from Salipaludibacillus keqinensis, assembly GCF_003226325.1. Taxonomy (GTDB): domain Bacteria; phylum Bacillota; class Bacilli; order Bacillales; family Salisediminibacteriaceae; genus Salipaludibacillus; species Salipaludibacillus keqinensis. The sequence continues at coordinate 904,647 of NZ_PDOD01000001.1, forward strand.
GTTAATTGGACATCAATAAGGAGGTATGAGATATGAAGATTCATAGAATAGATCATGTGGGGATAATCGTCCATGATCTTCCTGCCGCGAAATCGTTTTTTCATGACTTTGGCCTTGAAATAATGGGGGAAGGAGAAGTGAAAGGAGAGTGGGTAGAGCGAATCATTGGTCTTCAAAACGTTAAAGGGGAAGTTGTAATGTTGCGAACGCCAGAGGGTGACGCGAATTTAGAACTAGTAAAATTTCACACACCATCAGATGAAAATGAACTGCACCTTCCTTTGGCAAATACTCTGGGTATCCGGCATATTGCCTTTGCTGTTGACGATATTGATGCTCTAGTTACCAAATTAAAGAAGAAAGGTGCAGAATTGATTGGTGAGATACAAAACTACGAAAACGCTTATAAATTATGCTATTGCCGTGGACCAGAAGGAATTATTTTAGAATTGGCGGAGAAAATCAAATAGATTAGGTACCAGGGGGACGGTTCTCTTGGTCCAGAAAGATTGAAAATACTGAACCGGGAGAACCGTCCCCGCGGTCACTTCGCCAATTTTCTCTTTCCTAACTCATCTAATATCCGTGGGTACTGTTTATCTAATTTATACATCCATAATAGAATGGCTTGGAGCACGGTGAAGAGAAGAGGGAGGTGAATATTCAATGCTAAGATCATCTGGCTAGCGGCGGCCGTTTGTTCCGCGACGGCTCCCCGATACCCGCCAAAGGCTAACATCCAGCCGATCAATCCACCGCCAATACCCGTTCCAACCTTCATGCCAAAACTAGCAGCACTATTGACGAGTCCAGCGGTCCTGAACCCAGTTTTCCACTCACCATACTCTGTCGTATCATTGATCATTGCATACAATAAGGTGATGATTGGGATTAATCCGAACCCCTGAATCACATTGCCAATTAAATAGATCGTTAAACTGGAAGGGTCAATCAATTTGACTAGTGAACCGAAAATGGCAATCACCGAAACGAACAAAGCAACATTCCGTTTGCCGAATCTTCCCGCTAGTTTTCCAATGAAAAAGAAGCAAATGATCGTTGGTAAAAACAGAGTAAGCGCAAATAACGAAAAATAACTGCTATTTCCGAAAATATAGGTCGCATAGTAGATCCCAGCTCCTGTTAGGAGGGCGTTTAAAGTAAAAGCGAACACGCAATAGATCGTAATAATGACCCAGTACTTGTTTGTTAACAACGCCTTGAACTCAATTTTAAACGGGACGACCTTTTTTGGTTTGGCTATGGTTTGCACATCGACTCTTTCGGTGGTCGACCGAAAAGACGTATAGCAGGTCACAACAATAATCACACCAATCGCAATCGCGATAGCAGTCCAACCAAATCCACCTCCGATGGCACTGGCAATCGGCTCGGCTAACGTCATGACAAGAATGGTGCTTAGCATCGTAAAAACACCGGTGTAAACATTCACTAAGGAACGGCCTTTCGGATCTTGCGTCATCAGTCCAAGCAACGTTTTATAGGGAATCGAGATGGCCGTATACGTCAATATAAGCAAGATATATGTCGCGTAGGCATAAATAATTTTCCCAGTCATACTGATGTCAGGGACAGCGAAGAGCAAGACGCCTGAGACAGCAAATGGGATCCCCATCCACAGAATCCACGGCCGAGCTCGTCCATGTTTTGTCTTCGTCCTATCGACGATCGAGCCCATCCCAATATCGGTGACGCCATCGAGTAGGCGAGAGACGAGCATGAGCGTTCCGACAACTCCGGCGGAGATTCCCACAACATCTGTATAGTAAAACGCCAAAAATGTCCCAACCATTGTCCAAATTAATACAATACCAAAGAACCCTAACCCGTAATTTAGCATTTCCTTATGTCCAGGAACCTCCTGTTGCGCTACCTGTAAATCCGTGAGATCTCGTGCTCTTTTTGCCGACATTCAATTTCCCCCTTTTTAAGATCATGAATCGCTTGCAGGAAGTGACGTACTGACCAGTTGGTATGTACTCTCTTAACATTATATGTTAAAAATTTTGAAAATTCAATACAATTATTGTAAGGGTTTTCATTGAGGGGCCGCAGGGACGGTTCTTGCGGACAATAGCTATAGCGCGAGGATCCAAAAATATAGCTCAGAAGGTGTTCATTATAGCGCGCGAACCCTTAAATATAGCGCAGAAGTCACTTACTATGGCGCGTTACTTCATTTATATAGGATACAACATGTATTTGGATATTTATGTTAATATAGGTGTAACGAACAGACAGAGGGACGGTTCTCGCGGCTGTAAAAAAGATTTCGACTAGCGAGAAGGACTTAACATTCCTTTCACGAGATCGATAGAAATACTCACAGACATCAACTATTTTAGATTTCACCCACCTATTCACACCTTTTTCAGTGGGAGGGGATAGATGACTATTATGTAACTGAGGTGGACCAAAAAAACCGTCCCTCTGGTTACCCGGGAAGGAGATGATCCAATGGTGAACCGATTTCTATTTCTTATAATGGCCGGTGGATTGCTTATGGCCGGGTGGAGTTCATGGCAAATGTTTTCAGGCACGGGCGGCGTCATTCAAGATAAGGACAGAGCTCAGGCGATTAGTGAAAATTGGGATGATACCCGCTATAGTGAAGTTTATAATGAAACGACTAGCGTTGATCAAAAATCTAGTGAAAATGAAACTGTCGCAGAGGAGAATAGTCTGGACGAGGTAAAAGAATATGACTATGAAAAGGGTGAACAGGTAGGAGAGCTGGTCATTCCAAAGCTGGAACGGATTTACGAAATCTACTGGGGCACAGATGATGATACGCTAGATCAAGGAGTGGGCTATCATGACAGTGATTTCACAACTCCGCCGGATGGAATGAGGCATACGGTTTTGTCAGGCCACAGAGACACCGTTTTTCGAAAACTTGGTGAGCTGGAGGATGGAGACCGTTTCTATATGAAATTTGAAGAAAAAGAGTACGAATACCAAATCCGTAAAACATGGATCACAGACGCAGACGATCGAACCGTCATTGTGGATAAGGAAACCCCAACACTTACTCTTACTACTTGTTATCCTTTTGAATACCTAGGAGCCGCGCCCGATCGTTATATTATCCAAGCTGAGCTCATTGGTGTGAAAGACACTATACAGTGATCATAAGACATCAAAAAGCCGCATTGAATCGTTTTCATTCAATGCGGCTTTTATAGAGATCATTTTAAATGCTTGAAAACTTCTTTTTTAGCAAAAACAATCATTAAGCTTGAACAACTTTGCGGCGGATGAGCATGAAAGCACCAGCCCCTGCAGTCAAAAGACCAAGCAAGATCATCATCGGATAGGAAGTAGCCGTAGCTGGAAGGGCATCACCCTCGTCTGAGCTCTCTTCTGATCCAGCCCCTGCTTCATCAGCATCTTCTTCAAGAGTTTCCTCATCTGTTGCTTCTTCTTCAGTTGCGTCTTCCTCAACAGCATCATCTTCAGTGGCTTCCTCTTCAGAAGCATCTTCCTCAGTAGCATTTTCATCCGTTACGTCTTCTTCATTAGAATCATCATAATTCGACTCATCCTCTGTAGCTGAGTCTTCACCAGATTCATAGGCTAAGAATTCGCTTTCCATACTAGATGTGAGACTTTCACATGGAACACCATCACTGTCTCCGTCCAATCTTTCTGGATCATTTTCTGAGTTATACCCATGAGAAGTCCAAAACTCGTAAACTTCTTCTCCCGTGTCAAAATCACCACAATTTACTGTTCCTTCTTCATGGTCAGCCATGACGGTGGACATGCCCCCTAAACTCACAAAAGCCAAACTAGTTATTCCAATTACCCATTTCCTAAGCATACCCTCATCTCTCCTTTTTTAGAAATATGTACCAATTCTTACAATCAGTATTACACATAATAGTGTTCAGTTCAACAAAAATTCTGAAAACTTTGTAAAATGGTGACCGGAGAAGTTTGACAGGGCCTATAGCGCACGAGTTCGCTCCTATAGCGCAGGAAATACATTTTATAGCGCGCGATTACGAAATATAGCGCGGAAACCGAAGAGTATAGCGCACCTAACGAAAGGGACGGTTCTCAAGAACCGTCCCCATGGTTATTTGTTATAAACTACTGGAGTTTTAAACTGCCATTGCTTCCATGTTTGATCATCTGTCACTAGTTTAGTCATAAAATGACTTACATTTATTCTGCTAGTTTTACCTGCATTGAATAGTGGACTTCGCACAGGGGATTCGCAAACTTCATATGGACTTACATCTTCTTGGTTGAATAAAGTATCGGGTCGCACAATCACCCAATCTATCTTTTTGTCCTTTTTCCCAATATCGGTAATCAAATAAGTTGCCGTCTTTACGTTATCACGATGAGGCGGGAGCAAAAGCTTCAGTAAAGAAAAAATGATTTTTTCTACCAAAGAATTTTTCTCTCCTAAGAAAGTATTCGTGTAACCTGTGGTACCCATAAGAATTAACTTTACTTTTTTGTTCTCCGTATTTTTCACTGTCTCACAAATTCTTTTTATGGCACCAAACACTAAATTGCGAGGTTTACCAAACATCCCTTTGAGCGTAATATTGTGACCTAGACAACAGATAATCACATGACAGTCGCTTATAAGGCTATTGATCTCAGAATCATTTAATTCCGAGATACTTCCCACAACTACTTCCACTAATGAGTTTTCTACTATTTCTACAGGAAGAACCGCGCTTTTTCTAATGAGAATCCGAGAATTGATTTCATTTTTAATTAACTGTTTGACGACTAGTTTACCGGTAGCCCCGCTTGCTCCAACCACTAATACTCTCATTCTCTTACTCCTTTTAATTTAGATTTTTTTACCAGAGGGACGGTTCTTCTGGCTGAAAAAGGATTGATTATTTGCCTAAGGAGAGCTGGGTAGAAAGATTCACAAACACGTTTTAACTATATTCTATAACAACTATCTAAATGCCTTTTCCCTTAAAAAATAAGGGTTAGCTATTATTCAACGATAGAATAGAGAGATTAACTGGGTTTAACCGCAAGAACCGTCCCTCTGGTCACCCGAGAACCGCCCTCGAACTTCCTTTAAATTTAATTAATTAAATTTTCTGTAAATTATATTGACATGTTTTATTGTAAGCGTTATTATTCTTGTATCTAGTAGTGTGAAATTTTAGTATGACGTTAAAATAGTGTCATACTAAAATTTGCAACTTGATTAGTTGTCGGTACGTTTTAGAAGTAATGATAAAAAAAGGGGGAGAAAGGCTTGATGAAAACGAGTAAGTTACCGCTTTTATTTCTATTAGTTGTTTTATTTTTTATGGCAAGTGCATGCAATGAGGATTCTGAGGTAGCTAGTGAAGGTGAAAATGAAGGAGATAACTCTAACGTAGTTAATGAAGACAATAATTCTGAAGCGGTGAGTGAAGGTGAAGAGCACAATTTCATGTTTTCACATTTCTTACCTGCTAGCCATCCTATTCATACCGAAGTAATCGAACAGTTAGCTGGAGATTTGGAAGGGGCGTCAGAAGGAAGAATCACTTCAGATATATATGACAACAATCAATTAGGTGATCCTGGTGCCCATTATGATATGGCAGTTACAGGTGAAGCTGATTTTAGTCTAAGTGTACATGCATATTCAGCAGGAAGATTCCCTGCTACAACAATTATCGATTTACCATTCTTGGTAGAATCAGCTGAAAAAGGAGGAGAAATTTTCTGGTCGCTATATGAAGAATTTGATGTGCTACAAGAAGAACATGACGAGACAACCCCATTATTTTTATTCTCTGCAGAACCAGCTCAAATTCTAAGTCCAGACATTAAAATTGAAACTCCAGAAGATTTAAGAGGGTTAAGAGTACGTACTCCTTCACCAGCAGGAGCTGAAATGCTTGAAGCATTAGGGGCAACGCCAGTATCAATGCCAATGGGAGAAGTTTATGAGGCATTAGAAAGAGGAGCGATTGACGCGGCTATGGCTCCATTCTCAACACTTGCTGACTACAGTTTCTACGAAGTTGTAGATTATGTAACAGTTGGAAATTTTTCTGCAACACCATTTTTCGGAGTAATGAACACAGAGGCTTACAATAGCCTGTCCGATTCTGATAGAGCTACTCTTGACGATTTAACACAATTAGAGATGTCGATGCACGCTGGAGAAGTCTTTGACGAAGCTGGAGAGAATGGCTATAACGCAGGCAGTGAGAACGGTGTCGAATTTATCGAGCTATCTGGTGATAATTTAACAGCTTGGGAAGAAGCTTTCCAACCTATTATCGCGGATTGGATTGCAAATATGGAAGGGGAAGGTGTTCCAGCTCAAGAAATGTATGATCGAGCTTTAGAAATAAGCAATAACTAATCTATTAAAAAGAAGTGAAGAGGATGGAAAAATTCATTGATAGTTTATCTAAAGGGCTACATTATGTAGCCCAACTTATTTTAGTGGCTATGATGCTGATGATTACCGCGGATGTATTGGGGCGCTGGATATTTAACTTTCCGATTAAAGGAACTTATGACTTTACCCAATCAGGACTTTCTATGATGATTTTTCTTGGATTAGCCTATACACATAACGTAAAAGAACACATCTCAATTGATTTTTTAGTAGAGAAGTTTCCTGAAAAAGTACAAAACATCATGAATAGTTTTATCAATATTTTTATAGCAGGGATCATTGGTTTATTAGCATTTCAATTGTGGGGGAATTCTCAGCGTTTATTCCATTCAAATACAGTAACAGGAGATTTAAACTTGCCTATATATATATTTGCTATTATGGCAACTATTGGTACTACTGTTTTTGCTTTGACAGCCGTAATGAATGCAATAGTCTATGCCCAAAAGGTGGTAAGTAAAAATGAGTCCTGAGATGATTGGAATATTAGGGGTAGTCCTGCTACTAATTCTATTTATCTTGAAGGTTCCAGTAGCAGGTGCCTTAATAATAGTTGGATTGGCTGGCACTGGGATGATAAGAGGATGGGACATTGCTTTGCTACAACTTGGAAGAACCCCATTTGAAACGGCATTCTCTTATTCTTTAAGTGTTATACCTTTATTTATATTGATGGGGATGGTCTTATCTTATTGTGGTTTAGGAAAAGACCTTTTCCGTGCCGTAGATAGTTGGGTCGGTCATATGCGTGGAGGATTAGCTTTGGCAACGATTGGTACAGCGGCTATATTTTCTGCGATTTCAGGTTCAGTTAATGCGACTACCGCTACAGTAGCAAAGATAACATTGCCAGAAATGAAGAAATATCATTACAAACCAAGTTTATCAACGGCTTGTGTAGCAGCAGGGGGGACGTTAGGGATTTTAATTCCTCCTAGTGTTATTTTAATTTTGTACGGAATATTAACTGGTGAAAATATTGGAGCCCTTCTTATAGCTGGAATTATACCTGGTATCTTACAAGTTATTTTATTCGTGATTACAATTCAAATTCTAATCCGGCGTGATCCTAGCTTAGCCCCTGTAAGAGAGGTGAAAGCACCTCTTGCTGAAAAAATTAGCACATTAAAAGGTGTGTGGCCAATTTTAGGTTTATTTATCATAAGTGTTGGCGGTATTTACGCAGGAATATTTACACCAACAGAAGCAGCGGGAATTGGTGCATTTGGAGCGTTTATGTTTGCGTTAATAACAAAACGATTGAATGTTAAAAACATTAGAAGTTCCCTTGATGATACGGTACGGCTATCTGCGATGATCTTCTTCATTTTAATGGGCGCAAATATGTTCAGTCAGTTTTTATCAATTAGCCGAATTCCAGTTGAAGTCACAAATTTTGTCAGTGGTTTGGACGTAAACAGGTACATCATTTTATTTTTTATTTTGTTAGTTTTATTTGTTTTAGGATTATTTATTGATGGGTTATCCATTTTTGTTCTAACCTTGTCAATCCTTTATCCAATCGTTACATCATTAGGATTTGATGGGATTTGGTTTGGTGTAATAATGGTGATGGCCGTAAATATAGGGTTATTAACACCGCCTCTTGGTGTAAGTATATTTATCATAAAAGGTGTGGCAAGAGATGTTCCATTACAAACAATTTTTCGGGGCGTAACGCCAATGGTATTAGCCATGATTGTTTGTACAGTCATTCTGATTATATTTCCTCAACTAGTCACATTTTTGCCAGATTTAATGAGGAACTAATGATGTCAATTAAACAACTCAAACAAAGCGCCTAAACCTGATAACGGCATTTTGTTTGAGTTTATTTTTTTAAATCTAATTTTTTTGGGTCCTTCTAAAAAAACAGTGATCTACATACTGAACTAAACCTTTTCCCTAGTAATCAAATGTCTGGGACAGAGTGATCGATACTGTTAACTTGTTAAAGTTAAGATTAGTAAAAATCGTAAACTGCTTATGTTAAGTCTCTTATAGAGCGGAAAAGGAGATTTTCATTATGAAGATACATAGAGGGTGGTTTATTTTAATGATATCGATTTTAAATCTACTTGCTTGTTTAGGTTTTGGTCGGTTTTCTCTCGGAGCAATCATACCCTTTATGAAAGAGGGTTTACAATTAACGTATAGTGAAGTGGGTATGATGACGTCTGGAGTGTTTTTAGGTTATTTAGTAGGTGCTTTAACAGTTGGATACGTACTTAAATGGATCTCTGTAAAAACGGTTATTCTTACAGGACTTACAATGCTTGCTGGAGGAATGCTCTATAGTAGTGTTGTATATAATTTTTTGTCTGCTTACCTTGCTTGTTTACTCATTGGTTTCGGGTCAGGTTCTGCGAATGTAACATCATTAAGTTTAGTAGGTCGTTGGTTTTCAACTAAATATAGAGGTAAAGCATTGGGCATTGCTAATTCAGGTATAGGATTTGGAATGGTTATTAGTGGTTTTTTAGTACCGTATTTAATGATTATTCATCCTACAGAAGGATGGCGCATTAGCTGGGGGCTTCTCGCTGTGGCTGTAATAGTTATCATTCTTATTAATTTCTTTTTCTTAGTAGAATCGCCAGAAAAAATTGGATTAGAGTCTATTGGTTCACAAGGGGCACTTCAAGTAAACATCGAAAAACAAAAGGACGAATCTAGTGGTTATATGATTAAGAATATTTATACTGATAAAATGATCTGGATTATAGGTGGAATATATTTGGCTTGGGGTTTTAGTTATTTAATTTTCACAACGTTTTTTGTTGACTATTTGATTAATGAGATTTTGATTGATAAAAAAATAGCTGGGCAATTCTTTGCAACGGCAGGAGTTGCCAGTATTTTTAGTGGTTTTATTTGGGGAAGTATCTCAGATCGAATGGGTAGAATGAAAGCTCTTTTCTTTATTTGCTTTATTCAAGCAAGCCTACTACTAGCCTTTACGTTTACGACGAGTCACGCACTTTTATACGGTGAGACCGTATTGTATGCATTAACTCTTTGGGGGGTACCAACGGTTATAATAGCGACAATCACTGTCTATACCGAAGTGAAAACAACCTCCATTGCCATTGGATTTATTACATTATTTTTTGGGATAGGGCAATGGGTTTCTCCGATGGTCACAGGCTATTTAATTGACTTATTTAATAGTTATACTGTAGCAATCTATGTATCGGCAGCTGTTTGTTATACCGGAAGTCTAGTTTGTATATACGCTCATCGGCGACACATGAGACTAAAAAATAATGTAGTAACAGAGAAAGGAATCCCAGCAAAGTAAAAGGACTCATCACTAATTCATTGCTGAATTGACAGGGCTTACTGTTGAGGAAGTGAACGTTTAATATAGTAGAATTTAGTATCTGCGATAGGCACTTTGTGCTTGTCGTTTTTTTGTGCCACGGGACAGTGGATCTGTCCCTGTGTCCCTTTAGTCCAATCCAGAAGTATATTTTCTTCATATTAATATTATAAGCCAGTGAGCTAACACATTTTTAAGTACAAATGGGTTTAAATCAAGGTGGAAGGAGTTGGGGAATTTGGGAATACGAAAATTTAAAGCTTTTGCCTGGGGAGAAAACGTTTTTGGACAACTGGGAGACGGGACCAACAGCGATAGCAATACACCAGTACATGTCATAGTAACGACTGTAACAGCCCTTGCTGCAGGAGCCAGTCATACCCTGGCTCTACTTTCTGATGGAACAGTCCGGGCTTGGGGACGAAACTTAGAAGGACAACTGGGAAACGGGGGCAACGCAGATAGCAATACACCTGTGCGTGTCAGAGGAATATCGAACGTGATTGCCATTGCTGCAGGAGGATTTCATAGCCTAGCCCTCTTATCTGATGGCACGGTCCAAGCTTGGGGGAGTAACTTTTTCGGACAATTGGGAGACGAGACCAACACCGACAGAAACACACCAGTAAGTGTCAGTGGATTAACGAATGTAATTGCTATTGCTGCTGGACGGGACCACAGCCTCGCCCTTCTGTCTAATGGAACAGTACGGGCATGGGGATTAAACAATTCCGGGCAACTGGGAGATGGCAGCAACACTGACAGCAATGTACCTCTATCAGTTAGTGGGTTAACGGAAGTAACAGCTATCGCTGGTGGAGAATTTCACAGCCTTGCCCTCCTGTCCGATGATACCGCCCGAGCTTGGGGGGATAATAGTTCCGGACAGCTGGGTGACGGGACTAACATCAGCAGAAATACATCTGTATCAGTCAGTGGATTAACGAATGTTAGAGCCCTTGCTGGTGGAGGGGCTCACAGCCTTGCCCTTCTTTCCGATGGCACTGTCCAGGCTTGGGGGAATAACGTTTTTGGCCAACTGGGAGACGAATCCAATATCAACAGAAATACACCTGTATCAGTCAGTAGATTAACAGATATTACAGCCATTGCAGGTGGAGATGCTCATAGCTTGGCCATTTTATACGATGGCACCGTTCGAGCGTGGGGGTTAAATAGTTCTGGCCAACTGGGAGACGGAACCAACACAAACAGAAACATACCAGTACGGGTCAGTAGATTAACAGATGTTAATGTCATTTCAGGGGGAGGTGCTCATAGTTTGGCACTGGAACTGAAATAACGTCTTTAATCACTTCTCTAGATTTCGCCTGGCAGAAAACTTACACATTTTATTTTTCATCAGCCAATTCCATTTTTAAATATCTCCAATCTTCCATTTTGTATTTAAAATATTAGTCTACTCCATTAAACCATTTTCTTCATATTAATATCCCACGTCATAATGCTGCACTCTCCTTAGTACCAGAAGGGTGTTTCAATTTTTGCAGAAAGGAGGTGTTTAAATTGGGAATTCGTAGAGTTAAAGCTTTTGCCTGGGGGAGTAACTTTTATGGCCAACTGGGTAATGGGACTAACACCGATAGTAATACACCAGTCCGTGTTATGGAATTAAAGAATACAGCAGCAATTGCGAGTGGATTGCTTCACAGCCTGGCACTTCTAATCGATGGAACTGTCCGTTCATGGGGGTATAACAATTTCGGTCAATTGGGAGACGGAACTAACATCAATAGAAATACACCTGTTTCTATTAGTGGAATTACGAATGTCATTGCCATTGCTGCAGGGGGTTATCACAGCCTTGCGCTACTGGCCGATGGAACCGTCCGTGCCTGGGGAGATAACCTCTCTGGCCAATTGGGAGACGGGACCAACATCAGAAGAAATACCCCAGTACCTGTCAATGGATTAACAGATGTGATCGCTATTGCTGCAGGAGATTCTCACAGCTTGGCCCTCTTATCTGATGGCACCGTCCATGCCTGGGGTAATAACGTTTTTGGCCAATTGGGAGACGGGACCAACATTAGCAGAAATACACCAGTATCTGTCAGTGGATTAACAAATGTTGCAGCTGTTGCTAGTGGTGAAATTCACAGCTTGGCCCTTCTAACCGACGGAACCGTCCGTGCCTGGGGAAGTAACGGTTCTGGACAGCTTGGAGACGGGACGAACATCGAGAGAAATATACCCGTACAGGTCATAGAATTAACGAAAGTAATATCAATCGCTGGTGGGGGATTTCACAATTTGGCTATTCTAGCCAATGGAACAATTCGAGCTTGGGGTCAAAACGCGTTTGGCCAATTGGGAGATGGAACCACCACGAGTAGAAATACTCCGGTACCTGTCAATGGATTAGCAGATGTCACTGCCATTAGCGGTGGATTAATTCATAGCCTGGCTCTTCTTTCAAACAGAACCATCAAAGCCTGGGGTTCTAACTTTACTGGCCAGCTGGGAGATGGGACTAACATAGATAGAAATACCCCAGTGCCAGTCAGTGGATTAACGGATGGATTTGCCGTTGCTGCCGGAGGTTTTCATAGTCTGGCACTAAAAATGAAATGAAGTAGCTGAAAGACAATGGGACAGTTCACAGTGAATCTGTCCCTCTGTCCCATGTTTTCCTTTGTATCAAATAAATTTATCAGATTAGGACTTAGCGTGATAACGTTTATGAATGTTATTTTTTTTGTGAGTTTGGCTTTGAAACTCTTGGAGTTCAAAAGATAAGGCTAGATATCGTTTTTCAAAAAAATTCGAAAAGTGTTCAGTCATCGCGGCGAAAATCTCATCGCTAACTTTTTTCTTTTCCTTATCGCTGCGACCGCCGCCAATTTTCAATAGTGCGTGAACAAAGGCATCATCTTCAGTTCCATCTGCCACAACATAGTCAGTTACCTCAATGGCCCGGGAACGGATGCCAGCAGTTGGAAAAGTCCCATTTTGTGCAATGATGACGTCATTTACTTTTTTTAATAGGGAGCGGATTTCTCCTTCAGCTTTTAAATTATCAGTGTATTCTAGGATAAAATGAGGCATTTAAGCTCCTCCTTCGAAAGGTTTCTGGAAATCTTGATCACTGATTATATAGTTTCTCAAGGAGCCCATGCCTTCAATCTCGGTAATAACTTCATCTCCGACATTGACCCCCGTTGTTCCTTTAGGAGTCCCAGTTAAAATGATGTCGTTCTCGTTTAGGGTCATAAAGCTACTGAGATATTCGATTAGGTCTGGAATGGTAAAAATCATGTCTTTCGTTGTGCCTTCTTGAGTCACCTGGCCATTTACTATTGTTCTCAAGGATAGATTCATAGGGTCGTCAATATCGTCCCGATCGACAAACCAAGGGCCAACTGGCGTACATGTGTCCCGGTTTTTCACACGGAGATTAGGACGGTAATAATTTTCCAAATAGTCACGAATCGCATAATCATTTGCAACAGTATAACCTTTTACGACGTCATAGGCATCTTCTTTTTTAACATGTTTTGAAGTCTTTCCAATGATAACAGCTAACTCGCACTCGTAATGCATAAAAGTTACTGCCTCAGGTCGTTTTGTAGAAGCATTGTGTCCGATGATTGTATTGGGTCCTTTTAGAAAGGTTAACGGTTCTTTTGGGGCGTCAAAAGACAATTCCTTTGCATGGTCGGCATAATTTAAACCCAATGCAAAAATAGTCTGAGGTTTAACGGGAGGGAGCCACTCCACTTCATCTTCTGCAAATATGCGTCCATCTACTAATTTTACTTTCCCATTATACTCATATGCGTTGTGGACTGCTCCGCCGACTGCTACACGTGCTCGTTTCATTGCATTTCCTCCTTTGTTTTTCCGGAAAGAAGAGATGCCTCTTTTTCTGAAACGACTGTATTCACCAGTGCACCCATGCCTTCAATGTTGATTCTTATTTCGTCTCCTTCTTTCACAAGAGGAGGGTTTTCTGGGGTACCGACTAAAAGGACATCTCCTTCAGATAGAGTCATAAACTCTGTTACATCTTCAATAAGCTGCTTGGTATTTCTTATCAAATTTCTCGTTGAGTTTTTTTGAACTAATTCATTATTCACATAGACTGTAATGTCTAGATTGTCAGGTTCAGATATTTCGTCTGCATGGACGATCCAAGGGCCGATTGGACAGAATCCATCTCTCGCCTTTTGTTTTATCGCCGGACGATGGATACTTTCATGTGGAAGGCTCATATCATTTACAATGGTGAAGCCTGCCACGTAATCAAGCGCTGACTCTAATTTAACTTGAGTCGCCGTTTTTTTAAAAACAATCCCTAATGCTGCCCCAACTTGTAATTCCTTTTCGTCATTGGGTAAAGGTATAGGAGCCAAGTGAGGAGATAGGGTATTTATTGGTTTAATGTATAACACAGGTGCAATTGGAGGGGCATTATAGGGGGCCTCTTTTAAATTGTCACCCATTGCCGCCAGCTCTCCTTTATAATTTAGTGCTGTTCCGTAAATGGTTCCGGATACGGGGATCTGTAATTGACCATCGTTTGCTTGGAAAATTTGGTTTTTGAAAGTGAATTCATTAGTGGAGGGTCTAATATCTACTGTAGAAGATTGAAGCAAGCCATTAAATTGACATATTGCTTTGACCATAATCTCATGCAACTCCTTTGGAAGAATAAGATATGAAGTAAATCATATATGTTATTGTATATGGTTTATCCAGAAATTTCAATAAATTCAAATAGTTGAATAGGAGCTCATAGAGGCAATGGATGAAGACCCCAAAGGACGATCTTTATCCAAGGTAAAGCGATTGATTGGGAGATGGCAGTTTAGTAAGAGAGGATTTAAGAGCATAGATAGTAAGGACTGCTGAACAGCTGAGATGTTTGGAAGCAAACGATGATGAATTTTAATAAGGATGGGACGGTGCTTCCATTGGCTTCCCTTTCCGCGTAGGAGTCTGCGGAAAGGGAAAAACCCCTAGTTTGTGCACCAGGGGGGGGTTCCTTGATGCACTTGATTCAGTCACACCTAGTTAGTTGCGGTTTTCAAATGCTGAGAGCGTGTTTAATTTATGTTGACGTGCAGTCGTTTCCAAATCGATTATTGACGCTTGATGCTTTAACAATTCAATGATTTCAATGTGCTCTTTTATTGAGTGAGGAGCGCGCATCGGGAAGAATGAAAAGTTTGTATTTCTCACTGTATCTAACCTCTCCCATAGTTGCTCAATATTACTAATGAGTAGTGTATTAGGACAATGAGAATAAATCGCAAAATGAAACTTTTTGTTTAAATCGCTAAAAGTATTAAAGTCATATTTAAGTAAGCATTCATTCATTTCATCATTGATTTCAATAAGTTTATGAATATCTTTCTCTTTCATGTGTGAAGCGCTTGACGCTGTTGCATATCCTTCGAGGACAGCTAGTAGTTGAAGAGTTTCTTTGTAGACTTTCTCATCAATAGAAAGCACGACAGCCCCTACATTTGATTTGTATTCAATTAATTGATCCGATTCAAGTCTACGCATGGCTTCCCTCACAGGGATATGACTAGATCCTACCTCCTTAGCAAATTGGTCTAAAATAATACGTTGTCCGGGGGAGTATGTACCATCAAGAATTCGTGAACGTAACAAATCGTATGCATATTTACTTTTATTCATTATTTTTGGTTTCATAGAGAAATTATATATGATTACATATATTATTTCAACTTTCTCATGAAGGCGTATTTGGGTAAGCGTTTTTAAATAAATTTAATAGATGCTGAGCACTTTTTGTTAAATAGTGATCTCTTTTCCAGATGATGCCCAGACCTGCTTTAACTTCTGTATCTTCAAGTTCAAGAACACGGATATTTTGATAAGGATGACTAGATAAAAGAGATTTTGGAAGAATCGTTGCGCCAACCCCATTTTCAGCTAAAGATAGAAGCATTGAAGCATCTGGAGACTCACAAATGATATTAGGTTCGATACCATGGTTTCTGCATTCATTCACAATGACCTCGAACTGTCCCGTTCCATGAAGCCGATGAAGCAACATCAAAGGGAAATTTTTAAGTTCAGTCATCGGTATGCTTTGAACGTCAGATCCGAAATTCACCCACTTATCAGGTAATACAAGAACGTAAGATTCAGATGGAAGACGCAAGATGGAGAAATCGTCAAGATCAATCGGTAGTCGGACGAGAGCCAGTTCAATTTCACGGTTAATGATACTGTCTGCGAGAAAAGAAGTATCTCCTTCTCTAAGGTGGAACGAGATTTTAGGGTAAGTGAGACGGAGTTGTTTGAGCTGTTCAGGTAAGTAGGAAAAGCACGAGTTATTGGAACCTAAAGATAACACTCCGCGTATTTCTTCTTTCGTTTCTCGCACTTCGATCTTCGTTTCTTCAAGATCATGAAGGATTTTTTTTGCTTTTTTATATAGTATTTTCCCAGCCGGTGTTAATTCAAGGGAACGACCCCTTTTTTCAAATAGATTACTGTCCAGTTCTTCTTGAATTTTTTTCATTTGTTGACTGAGAGGGGGTTGAGCCATATGAAGTTTATTTGCCGCTTTTGTCACTTGGCCTTCCTCAGCCACTGTGCAAAAATAATGCAGTTGTTTGATATCCATTATGATATTCTCTCCTTATTAACGAGTTATTTAAGGTAATTACGTTAATTGTATATGAAAAATATATGCTTAAACAATCTTTTTAATACTTTTAAACTATAATCTAGCATGATATAGTTGCTTTGATATTATTCAGATTATTCAATAAACTTTCTGTTTTTTTCGACAAAAACGCAAAAAGTTTGCATGAAAAAGGAGGTATGAAGGATGAGTTTAGACCGATTTAAAGATGTGAGTGAAGCAGGTAAGAAGGCTATTCATTCGATTTCGGATATTAACCTTTACATTGATGGATCTTTTGTGGAGGCAGAGAATAAAGAAACATTCGATAATATCAGTCCGTTTACGAATGAAAAGATCAATGCTGTCGCTTCCGGCGATAAGGCAGATATTGCAAAGGCTGTAAAGGCTGCGAGAAAAGCATACAAAGGCGAATGGGGAAACATGAAAATGAAAGATCGACTTACTTATATTTACAAAATCGCTGACTTGATTGATGAACACATTGATGAAATTGCCCCTTTAGAGTCCTTTGACACGGGGCTCCCCATTAGTCAAACGAAAAAGATGGTTGCACGAGCAGCGAACAACTTTCGCTTTTATGCAGAAATGGTGTCAGCTCGACTAGTCGGTGAAGTTTATCAAGTGGACGACGATTTTTTAAACTACACGGTTCAGAAACCCGTAGGAATTGCCGGTTTGATTACACCGTGGAATGCCCCCTTTATGCTGGAAACTTGGAAGATCGCTCCGGCTTTAGCTACAGGTAATACGGTAGTACTTAAACCTGCAGAGTGGTCACCACTTACAGCTAACCGACTTGCTGAGATCATTGATAAAGCAGGACTTCCAGACGGAGTATTCAATGTTGTACACGGATATGGCGAACGAGCAGGTGCTTCTCTTGTCGCTCATCCTGATGTTGAATTAATTTCCTTTACGGGAGAAACAACGACAGGGTCAGAAATAATGAAAAATGGTGCCGATTCGTTAAAGCGCTTTTCAATGGAACTTGGAGGCAAGTCACCCATTATTGTGTTTGATGATGCAGACCTAGACCGTGCATTAGATGCTTGTACATGGGGAATTTTTTCTTTCAATGGAGAACGTTGTACTGCGAATTCCCGGTTATATCTTCATGAAAACATTGCTGAATCTTTCATTGAAAAGCTAAGAGATCGCGTTGAGAACATTAAAGTAGGCGATCCGATGAAAGCGGATACACAAGTAGGACCACTGATTCACACTGATCACTACAACAATGTCGTAGGTTATCTAGACTTAGCAAAAGAAGAAGGTTGTGAAGTGATAAGAGGACATGTACCGGAAGAATTAAGTCTTGGAAACTATGTTGCCCCTACGATCTTACTAAATGCCAACAATAACATGCGTATTGTTCAAGAAGAAATCTTCGGTCCCGTTATCGCAGTGATGACATTTAAAAATGAAGAAGAAGTGGTTGACCTTGCTAACGACGTTCGCTATGGACTTGCTGGTTACGTATGGACGAAAGACTTGCAGCGAGGACATCGGGTTGCACACGCCATTGACTCTGGAATGCTTTGGGTCAATTCACAAAACGTTCGCGATTTACGTACCCCTTTTGGCGGGTCGAAACACAGTGGCATCGGAAGAGAAGGTGGGCACTATGCGTTTGATTTTTACACTGAAACGAAAATCATCCACGTAGCGATGGGAGACCATCACATTCCACAGTTTGGTAAAAAATAACTGACAAAAATTTAATGGGGGGAATTTATTATGCCAGCAAAAACAGGAGCAGAGTACAAAGAAAGAATTCGTAAAGCGAAAAATAATATCTACATTGATGGAGAACGAGTGGAAGACCCGTGTACCCATCCAAGTTTCAAAAATGTCATTCATTCCATGGCAAATCTGTATGATCTGCAATATGAACAACCAGAAAAAATGCTCTATACTTCACCTACTACTGGCAATAAAGTAGGGATGACATTTCTTCGCCCAGAAACGATTGAAGATCTTGTGAAAAGAAGAGAAGCTATTCAGATTTGGTCCCGCACGTCGGGTGGAATGTTGGGACGGTCACCGGACTATTTGAACTCCGAAGTGATGGCGATGGGGTGTGCCAGCGACCTTTTTGGAGAAGATGATCCTATGTTTGCGGAAAATGCAAAAAACTATTATGAATATGCCCGTGAAAATGATATTAGCTTGACACATACGTTGATTCATCCACAAGTGAATCGTGAAAAAGCTCAACATGAACAAAAAGATGCCAATGTATCTCTTCACCTTGTTGAAAAGAATGCTGATGGAATTATTGTTGAAGGGGCCCGTCTGTTAGCTACACAAGGGGGAATTACAGATGAAATCCTTGTATTCCCTTCAACAGTTAAAAAGGCTGGCGAACTAGACGATATCTATTCTCTTGCTTTCGTTGTGCCAAATAATACACCTGGTCTGAAGTACATCAGTCGTGAATCTTTCGACTATGGCAAGAGCGAGTGGGATCACCCTATGAGCAGTCGGTTTGAAGAGGGAGACGCGATTGTCTACTTTGACAATGTCTTTGTTCCTTGGGAGAAAGTGTTTGTTTGTGGAAATTCATCTATTTGTAATCGGACATTCCTTGAGACAAATGCCGTTGTCCACATGTCTCATCAAGTGGTAGCTAAAAATGTGGTTAAAACCGAGTTCATGTTAGGTATTATCTTGAATCTTATGGAATCGATTGGAATCGATAAATTCCAGCACGTTCAGGATAAAGCAACGGAAGTCATGCTAATCTTAGAAACGATGAAATCTCACCTATACCGCGCAGAGCAAAATGCAAAGCTTGATAAGTGGGGGACGATGACTCCGGACTTCGAAGCGCTTAATGCGGCTAGAAACTGGTACCCGAGGGTTTATCCTCGTGTTGTTGAAATCTTAAGAATTTTAGGGGCATCTGGTTTGATGGGGATTCCGTCAGAAGCAGATTTTTCAGATGAAGAGCTCGGTCCAATAGTTAACAAAGCGCTTCAATCGAAAAACCTTGAAGGGCATGATCGAGTGAAATTGTTCCGACTCGCATGGGATGTTACGATGAGTGCTTTTGGAAGCCGTCAATTGCACTATGAATACTATTTCTTCGGAGACCCAATTAAAATGGGGATGACATATTACGAGCAATACGATAAAGAACCTTCTAAAAAGTACGTGCAAGACTTCTTAAATCAAGTGAAATCAAAGAAACCAACTAAACCAAGCATTTCCAGTCTATAAGGCTCTGAATCTAAGGAGGATAAAACGATGAATTTTGATATTATTCGGACTAGTCGTGCCGTTTTACATGTGACTGATTTAGATAAGTCAAGAGAGTTTTATGATGCTCTGGGCTTCATCGAAACGGAATCTGATGAAGAGAATATTTTTTACCGCGCCATTGAAGATCACAACCATCATTGTCTGTGGTTAAAGAAAAAAGCCGAACCCGCTGTCGAAGTCATTTGCTACAAAGTAAGATCTGAGAACGACTTAGACGAATTATCAGCCCTCTTTGAAAAACAAGGCCGAGTATTTAAGTGGATGGAAAAAGGTACACAAAAAGCAATTGGACGTACATTACGCACCCAAGATCTTTCAGGGATGCCTGTAGAGTATTATGCGGAAATGGATAAAGCAGAGCGGATGCTGCAGAAATTCCATCTCCACAAAGGGGCTAAAGTACAACGAATCGATCACTTTAACTGTATGGTTCAAGACGTAGAAAAGGCGTACAACTACTATATTGATGAATTAGGATTCTCTTGTTCAGAATACACAGCCGGGGAAGAAGATAAAATCTGGGCTGCTTGGCTACACCGTAAACCTAGTGTTCATGACGTAGCCTATATGAATGGCGAAGGGCCGCGTCTTCACCATATCGGTTTTTGGCTCAAAGATCCAATGACCTTGATCGATTGCTGTGATGTGCTCGCTTCTATGGGACTAGGCTCTTCCATCGAACGGGGACCTGGACGTCATGGACTCTCCAATGCGTTTTTTCTTTACTTGAGAGATCCAGATGGCCACCGCATTGAATTGTACAATGGTGATTATTTAACAAGTGATACTGACTTTGAACCCATACGTTGGGAACTCGATGATCCAATGCGTCAAACGTTTTGGGGACATGTTGCGCCGGACTGCTGGTTTGAAGAGGCTTCTGAAGTACTAGATATTCAAACAGGTGAAAAACTAAAAATTTCAGAACCAACATTGAAAAAACGAAGACCTAACACAATCATTTAATCTGTTCTAAAAAGATTGGAGAGAACCAATGATATCTAATTATTGTAAATAAGACATGTTGTTAAAGAGGAGGGGGAGGAATGAAAACGATAAAAGTTGTTTACCCACTTTCTAATTTCATACAAGAAAACAGTGAATCGTGCGTCATGGCTTTAGGTTTTTTTGATGGAGTTCATTTAGGCCACCAAGAAATTATCAAGACGGCTAAAAGGATTGCTAACCAAAAAAATTTGAAACTTGCTGTCATGACGTTTTCTCCTCATCCAACTGCGGTGATTAAAAAAGGAGAGCAAGTTACGAAATATATGACTCCAATGGCTATAAAAGAAAAAATCTTTAAGAAGATTGGTGTAGATATACTCTATGTCGTGGACTTTAATATACAGGTTGCTCAAATTCCCCACGATCAGTTTGTTAAGGAGTATCTATACGGCTTGAAATGTAAACACGTTGTAGCTGGATTTGACTATAAGTATGGATTTAAGGGCAAAGGAAATATGACCCAACTCCAATTCGATGCAAAAGGTCAATTTTGCGTCACAACTGTAGAGAAGCAGGAAAAATGTGAGCATAAAGTGAGTTCTACATTGCTTCGTAAACTTATCTCCTCTGGAAGAGTGGAAGATGTACCAACTTATCTTGGCAAACAGTATGAAGTTGAGGGGATTTTGAAAAGAAATAGAAATGAATATACCCTTCACATCGATTCCAATTATTTTATTCCATGTTCGGGAAGTTATGAAGTGGCGATGATAATAGGAGACATGGTGACTAAGGGAGTATGTGAAGTGACATCAAATGATCTTCCCGGACAGCTTCGCATTACAACTCTTTATGGAGATCTTTGTAAGGAGAGCTCACCAGCACAGTTACATTGGGAAAATTTTATTGCCGATTTTGATATGGATGTCTTTCATGCCCAAGCTCATTTGGATGAGATAGAATTGAGTATGTTACCTCAATAAATATATATTTCTACGTTGAGGATCGACTAATAAAAATGTTTTATTATTCTGTTAATTTAATAATTACCTATTGAATCATATATTATCTTATATATAATATTAGGTAGATGGATAGTATGGATTATTTTAGGAACTATTCGATTGTTATTTTGTTGAAAAACCTAGAAGCGACATGTCCTTTTTCCCGGGGAGGATGCCCTCGGAAAGCTAACAACATGTTCAAAAATTTTAATCATCCTTTAATAGAATCAATAAATAAGAGGAGGAAGTCTGCATGAGCAAAGGTTATGAAGAAATCAAACAAAAACTAAGAGGTTCTATTTGTCCAGTGATTACTCCCTTTAAGGAAAATTATGAGATTGATTTTGAAAAACAATCGGAATTAATTGAATTTCAATTAGAAAATGGCACTCATGGAATCTCTGTAACTGGAACATCAGGAGAGCCGAGTTCTCTTACAGTGGAAGAAAGAGTTCAAGTAATGGAAAACGCCATGGAAACTATCAATGGCAGGGTCCCATTCGCTCCAGGAACCGGTTCTGTAAACCATGATGAAACAGTGTATTTGACTAAAAAAGCCCAAGAAATGGGTGCAGATGCTGCGATGGTTATTGTTCCTTATTACAACAAACCAAATCAGCACGGATTGTACAAACACTTTAAAACAGTTGCTGATTCTGTAGATATACCTATCATAATCTACAATATACCTGGCCGGACTGCCCTAAACATGGAAGTGTCCACAATGGCCCGTTTAGTAAAAGATTGTCCTAACATTGTAGGCGTGAAAGAGGCCAACAAAAATTTTGAACACGTAAACAGAGTATTGCTGAACTGCGGTAGAGATTTCCTCTTGTATTCTGGAATTGAACTACTTTGTTATCCGATGCTTGCGATTGGTGGCGCGGGATCTATCAGTGCGACAGCAAACGTAGAGCCTAAGAAAGTGGCCGATATGCACAATGCCTGGGAGAAAGGAGATATAAAGAAAGTACAAGATTTACACTTTGAACTAATGAATTTGAATGACGTTCTCTTTAAGGACACCAATCCAGCTCCATCTAAAGCTGCTTTAGGCATGATGGGTAAAATCAATCCTACATTGCGTTTGCCCATGGACCTTCCATCTAAAGCACTTCAAGATGAAATTCGTCAAACATTGAAACAGTATAATATCGAGGCTTCATATGAAATATAATTTAAAATAAGTAAAGGAAGTTACAATAAAACACGTCTGTCTTTCCTCCTCAACTAACTAAATTTCTTCACATTAGTAAGCAGTCAAAACTATTCCTTGACTGCTTATTTTTAAAGTGAAAATGATCTGATACTAAAACTTGCAGGACAATAGAAAGGTTTGTAGAACTATTGAATATAAGTGAAATATTGGTTAGTGATGTAAGCCTAATCCAATGTCTACGAGGTAAAAATGGTTAATATGAAGAGCGCAGGTTGAAGGACAGAAGGGTTTTTAGAATGAAATGTATAAGAACATAGGTCGCTATTTTAGTATATTGAAAGAGTTGTCTTGAAGTACATTACATCCAAGTACATAGCTCTTTAGGCAAGGTGTTTTTTAATAGACAGCCCCCCTTAAGAGCAAAGCTTTAGTGAAGAGGGAATTTGCCGGTGAGGTACTTTTGCTTTTTCTTAAAAAGGAGGTTTCTATGATAGATCATTCAGATGCTCAACTCTTAAACATATTACAAGAAGATGGAAGAATTACGTTAAGTGAATTGTCGAAAAAATTAAATCTAAGTCGTCCAAGTGTAAGAGAGAGATTAAACCGTCTTCAAGAAGCTGGCGTAATTGAAGGTATTAGCGCTAGAGTATCTTATCCTAAAGTTGGAAGACATATCATTACGTTTATCCAAATGAGCGATATGAAAGTTCCTTATTTAACATTTGAAAAGTTCTCTGCAGAAAATCCAGATATTCTAGAATGCCATCGCATTACCGGATCCATTAGTTATATGTTAAAGGCAGCAGTAAAAGATATGAATCATTTAGAGAAACTCATTGATGAATTAGTCAATTACGGAATCGTCAATACTTCGATCGTTGTGAAATCACCCACCTTATCTAAAGTTGTCGTACCTATTGTAGGGTAAGGGCAGGATAGAAAGTCCACGATAAAACGTTATGATAAATACTGAAATTTGCCTGGCCTAGTATGTATTTAAATACTTATGTCAGGCTTTTTCATGTATTCGTGGTGCTATGTAAGTGAATTGAAAATAAAAAAAAGAATAATGACAATAAAACCAATGTAGTTTCAATCTGTAAATAATTTGCTGATTTTTTTTCCGAAAGAGAAAAAAAGACGGAGATATGCATTCTTAATATTATATACATTATTTATTGGAAAATTTAGAATTATTATATAAATAAAAATTGGAAAATCACCTGTGGAAGGGGTATTTACTCATGATAAATAGTAAAGAAATAGAATCTTTGCACGTTGAATCAGACGAATTATATCAAGTGTTGTCCATTGAGGGAGATAGTTTAATAAATTTGCCACAAAATATGGATTCTCACCTTATGTTAGAGATGTATAAGAAAATGGTCAGCTGTCGTGAATTTGATGAAAAAGCAATGAAATTACAACGACAAGGTAGACTTGGAACTTACGCCTCTTTTAAAGGACAAGAAGCCTCTCAAGTCGGTAGCAGTATAGCCCTTGAATTTTCAGATTGGATGTTTCCAACTTACCGTGATCATGCAGCAACTCATACCCATGGGCAAAAATGGAGCACGATTTTTTTATATTGGATGGGGCACATTGATGGGTCGATCTGTCCTGAAGGTAAAAAAATACTCCCTCCATCCGTTCCCATCGCAACTCAACTACTCCATGCTGTTGGGACGGCTTGGGCAGATAAATTAAAAGGGGAAGAGAACGTAAGCATAGTATATTTCGGCGATGGGGCTACTTCAGAAGGTGATTTCCATGAAGCATTGAATTTTTCAGGTGTTTTCCAAACGCCAACGGTATTCTTTTGCCAAAATAACCAATTCGCCATTAGTGTGCCATTTGAAAAACAATCCGCTTCTAAAACAATTAAACAACGAGCTCACGCTTATGATATGAAAGGTGTTCGGATTGATGGTAATGATATCTTCGCCGTTTATCTAACGGTAAAAGAAGCTGTCGACAGAGCTCGTAACGGTGGGGGTCCGACATTAATTGAAGCTGTGACAACACGGTATGGTTCACATACGACAGCAGACGATTCGAAAAAATACAGAAATCAGGAAAAAATAGAGAAAGACTGGCCGACGACTCAAGATCCTATTCCTAGATTAGAGAAATATTTAAGGAAGAATCATTTATTAGATAAGGAAACAGAAGATGAGATGAAGAGAGAAATAAAAAAAGAAATTGATGAAGCATTAAGTATTGCAGAGAATTATCCGAAAGCTACAACCAAGCAGATGTTTGAACATGTCTATGCAGTCAACACCGCTACAATAAAAAAACAAGAAGAAGAGTTTCTTCATTTGTTAGGCGAGGAGAGATAATATGACACAAGAAAAATTAACGATGTTACAAGCGATAAATCAAACATTAGATCAAGTGTTAGAAACGAAAGAAGAAGTCATGCTATTAGGAGAAGACATTGGTAAAAATGGCGGTGTTTTTCGCGCTACAGAAGGGTTATTTGAGAAGTATGGAGGAGATAGAGTTGTTGATACGCCCCTTGCTGAATCTGGAATTATCGGCTCATCTATAGGGTTAGCGTTAAATGGAAAGATCCCCATTGTTGAAATTCAATTTTTAGCCTTTATATATCCAGGTTTTGAACAATTAGTCTCTCATGCAGCAAGAATGCGGTACCGAACAAGAGGTCAATTTTCCGTTCCATTCGTTATTAGAACGCCATATGGAGCAGGAATAAGAGGACCTGAATTACACTCAGAAAGTGTTGAATCTTTTTTTGTTCAGACTCCTGGACTTAAGGTGGTAGCTCCCAGTACGCCTCATGATGCAAAAGGGCTCCTCATTTCAGCAATTGAGGATCCAGATCCAGTTATTTTCTTGGAAGATACAAAGCTTTATCGTGCCTTTAAAGAAGAAGTTCCTCAAGAGATGTATAGAATACCCATTGGTAAAGCGAATGTTGTAAAAGAAGGGGAAGATCTTTCAATTATCGCATGGGGAGGCATGGTTAGAGAAGCTATGAAAGCTGCTGATAAGTTGGAAAAATCAAAAGGGTGGAAATGTGAAGTGATTGATTTAAGAAGTATTTCTCCTTTAGATGAGGAGACGATCATTCATTCCGTAAAAAAGACCGGAAGAGCCATGGTCGTGCACGAAGCTCATAAAACAGGAGGCTTAGGTGGCGAAATCACTGCAATCATAAATGAAAACGCTCTCATTTATTTAAAGGCACCTGTAAAACGTGTAGCAGGGTTTGATATTCCCGTCCCGTCATTCACATTGGAAGATCAGTATTTACCTAACGCGTTACGTATAGAGCAAGGAATTAACGAAACAATAACTTTCTAAGTATAAAGGAGAAAGATATATGATAGATTTTAAATTGCCCGATGTGGGAGAAGGAATGCATGAAGGTGAAATTTTGAAATGGTTTGTAAAAGAAGGAGACGTGGTCAAGCAAGATGAACCAGTATTGGAGGTTCAGACAGATAAAGTGAATGCTGAACTGACTTCCCCAGTTAGTGGACAAATAAAGAAAATACTTTATTTAGAAGGTGAAGTAGCGGAAGTTGGTTCCACCTTATTTAAAATTGAGGACGGATCAACATCTTCGGAAGCAGCATCGAGAAGTTCTGATGAGAATGAAACCATCTCTAGGCAAGAGACTGGAGATCGGGGCCAATCATCTATAAATAGGGGATCGTCTGGCAAAATAAAAGGGTTAGCCACTCCATATGTAAGACAGTTAGCTAGAGAGATGAACATAAGAATTGACGATTTGCAAGGTACAGGTCCCGCAGGAAGAATTTTAGAAAGCGATCTGCAAAGTTATTCTAAAGAATCGCCTTCTGATCATCATACTGAAAAGAAAGAAAAAGAAGAATCACATGAACCTAAGCCAAAGAATCGATCTACTCCTGAGACAAGTGAAAATAGCGAGTTGAATAGAGAAAAAAGAATCCCTTTTAATGGCATTCGCAAAAAAATAGCCGATCATATGAAAAAATCTGTGCAAATCATTCCACATGTCACCCATGTAGAAGAAATTGAAATGGATGAAATGATAATGATAAAAGATGAACTCAAATATTACTATCAGAACCAAAATATCAAAGTGACGTTATTACCTTTCTTTATTAAAGCTGTTGTAACCGCTTTAAAAGACTTTGAAACATTCAATGCATCGATTGATGATGAGACGAATGAGATCATTCTTAAAGAGTATTACCATATTGGGTTAGCAACGGATACAAAGGAAGGATTGATCGTACCAGTTATTAAAGATGCCGATAAAAAGAGTCTAGTAGACATTGCAAAAGAGATAACCAATCTTTCACACAAAGCAAAAAATGGTGAGTTGAAATTAGAAGAGATCAAAGGAAGTACTTTTACCATTAGTAATGTTGGTCCATTAGGAAGCCTACAAGCGACGCCTATTATCAATCATCCAGAGGTCGGTATTTTAGCGATGCATAAAATGAAGCAGCAAAATGTTGTAAGGAATAATGAAAGTGTGATCAGACAAATGTTGAATGTCTCATTATCATTTGATCACCGTCTGAATGATGGAGCAACAGCTGTACGCTTTACTAATAAAATGAAAGAATTAATAGAAAATCCTAAGTTATTATTTATGGAGATGAAGTAAATGGTTGTAGGAGAAGTAGCAGTGGAAGTAGATGTTGTCATCATTGGTGGTGGTCCTGGCGGTTACTCTGCAGCAATAAGACTGGGGCAACTAGGTAAAACGGTCGTGCTTATTGAGAAAGATAAATTAGGTGGCGTATGTCTAAATAGAGGGTGCATCCCATCTAAAGCGCTCATACACACAGCTGAGAAAGTAGATGAACTCCATTCATTACAAGATATGGGAGTAGATATGTCAGGCGAACGGCCAAAGACTGATCTTAAAGTATGGCAAGAATGGAAAGAAAGCATTACATCTAAATTAAGCAAAGGGGTCCATCAATTATGTGACCAACACAAAGGGATTACAATTGTAAAAGGTGAGGCGAATTTTCTTTCAAATAACCGCATTGGTGTAGAAACTGGCGGAGACTTTGAAATTTATAAATTTGAGAACGCGATTATTGCAACAGGATCTAGACCGATTGTGCCAAGTTTTGTTGGAAATCCTCATCCGAATATTTTAGATTCTACTTCAATATTAGCGTTAGAAGATTTACCTTCTTCACTCACAATTGTTGGAGGTGGATACATTGGAGTAGAAATTGGGATGGCCCTTGCTAAACTAGGGACGGTAGTCACAATAATAGAACTGTCTGATAGCATTTTACCTGCAACAGCCAAAACACTTAGTAAAGAAGTGATGATGAGAGCCAAGAAAATAGGTATGAATATCGTCACTTCAGCAGAGGTATCGAAGCTAACAGTATCAAATGATGAAGTCGAATTAAATGTAAGTACTAAAGACGGAGAACAAAAAATTCAAAGTAGGAAAGTATTAATTACAGTGGGAAGAAAACCTAATACGGAAGATCTAGGGTTAAACCAGCTAGGCATCATCGTTGAGGATAGCGGTCATATAGAGGTAGATGAACACTGTCGCACAAGACAAGATAATATATTTGCTATTGGCGACGTGACGGCAGGTCCAGCTTTAGCACATAAAGCATCTAAAGAAGGAAAGATTGCCGCAGAAGTTATAAGTGGATTACCAAGTGCAATGGATACTTCTCTGATCCCTTATGTTATTTTTACGGATCCACAAATTGCAGGGGTAGGTATGACCGAAGAAGAGGCAAAACAAAAAGGTTATCAAATTAAAAAAGGAAAATTTCCGTTCAGTGCAAATGGCTTAGCATTGATTTCCAAGAAGCCAGCGGGTTTTGCAGAAGTGATTGTAGATGCAGATACGCATGTTTTATTAGGATTTCATGTCGTAGGTAGTGACGCTTCCAATTTAATAAGTGAAGGGACTCTTGCGTTAGAATTAGGAGCTCGCGTCGAAGATTTAGCTTTAACGATCCATCCCCATCCTACATTAACAGAAGCTTGGTTAGAAGCAGCAGAAGCGGCTTTAGGCCATGCCATCCACTCAGTTAATCGATAGGCGTAGTTCATAATTGGTTGCATTATTTATGTAGTTATTTAATGAGAGGATGACTAGCGTTAGCGTTGAAATAGTAACTAGAGAAGGGGATTTATAAATGGATAGATTACGTGAAAAATCATCTTTAACAAAGAGTATATTTCAAGACATGTCAGACCATGAGCAAGTCATATTTTGTAACGAACCAAGTTCTGGTCTGCAAGCCATCATCGCTATTCATGATACGACTCTAGGCCCTGCTCTTGGGGGATGTCGGATGTATCCTTATGAATCTACAGAAGAAGCTCTTAAGGATGTTCTCCGACTATCAAAAGGGATGACTCAAAAATGTGCAGCGGCTGATGTTGATTTCGGCGGAGGGAAAGCGGTTATTATTGGAGATCCTAATAAGGATAAGTCTTCAAACATGTTCCGTGCTTTTGGTCAATTTGTTGAGTCCCTAAATGGTCGTTTTTACACGGGTACAGATATGGGTACAACGATGTTAGATTTTGTTCATTCCCTTAAGGAAACGAGTTTCCTAGTTGGGGTTCCTAAGGAATATGGGGGAAGTGGTGACTCGTCGGTTCCTACTTCTCAAGGGGTTTTGAATAGCTTAAAAGCCATAAATTATTTTATTTATGGGGATGAAGCTTTCAGTGCAAGGAAGTATGCTGTACAGGGACTTGGTAAGGTAGGATTCAAAGTCGCTCTCCAATTATTGGAGGAAGGGAGTGAACTTTATGTTTCTGAATTACAATCCTCCACGATTGATCGTCTAAAAAAATTAGCTGAAAACTTAGAAGGGACAATCACAGCAGTAGAAGGTGATGAGATCTTTCTTACTGATGCAGATGTTTTTGTACCGTGTGCACAAGGAGGTATTCTTAATTTTGACACTATATCTAAGCTGAAAGTGAAGGCTATTGCTGGAGCAGCCAACAACCAGTTAGAGGATGATGTGCATGGTAAAATGCTTCATGAAAAAGGGATCTGGTACGCCCCTGACTATATTGTTAACGCGGGAGGATTAATTCAAGTAGCTGATGAATTGTATGGAAGTAATGCTGAACGAGTGATAACGAAGACAAATGCTATCTATGAATCGATTCTTGAAATTTTTCAAATAGCAAATCTCGATAATATAACAACAACGCAAGCGGCAGACCGAATGTGTGAGGAGCGTATTAAGGATCGATCTCAGCAAAATAATTTTTTCTCACCTCGAACGAGGCCTAAATGGAAAATTCAGCAATAAAAACGAGCGATTAAATAGGAGGTGTCGAACGTGCTGAATGATCTGAAGAATCACTTCGAGAAAGATTCATATGCTAAGTGGTTAGGAATCTCAATAGAGGAATTAGACTATGGATATGCGAAAGTAACAATGAACATAAAGGATGATATGGTTAACTTCCATGGAGCGGCCAATGGAGGAGCGATCTTTTCACTAGCCGATGTAGCTTTTGCATGCGCAAGTAACTCTTATGGGCAAACGGCTGTCGGAATCAATGTGACGATATATTACTTAAAAGCGGGAGCAGTAGGTGATAGATTAACAGCGATAGCGAAAGAAGATTTCAAGTCTAATAAAGTGGGGTCCTATCGAATGGAAATTTATAACGAAAACAATGACTTAATCGCTTTAGCTGAAGGAATGGTCTTTAGGAAACGAGATGATTTTCTGAATACTTAAAATTTAGAAGAGGATTCTTTTATTTTCTTATTTTACATT
The DNA here is from genome assembly GCF_003226325.1 of Salipaludibacillus keqinensis. GTDB lineage: Bacteria > Bacillota > Bacilli > Bacillales > Salisediminibacteriaceae > Salipaludibacillus > Salipaludibacillus keqinensis. The sequence goes on from NZ_PDOD01000001.1 coordinate 935,177, forward strand.
GGGGGTGTTTTTAGTGGGAGAAAGGAATAATGTGGTCAACTTAATGGATGTGGTCTCACAACAAATAGAACCACCTAATTGTGATAAGACTCTCAACATTCAAATTAAGACAGCTAGTGACGGGAAAGCCGTTGCTAGCTGGGAAACAGATGATAGATTTATAAACGGATTAGGGATCGTAATGGGCGGTTTCGTTTCGTCTGCTGCAGATATTACGATGGCTTATGCGGTTTCATCTTTATTAAATGAAGATCAATCTTTTGGTTCAATTAATTTAAGCACAACATTTCACCGACCCGTAGTAGTAGGGAAAGTAGACATTGATGCCAGAGTGGAAAGGATAGGAAAAACGATTGCGTATGTTGTTGCCGATCTCATGCAAAATGATAAAAAGGTAGCAAGTGTCACTTCCTCGGTAATAATACTAACAGCAAAATAGAGCTCTTTAGTCTCGCTGATCTTTGAGACGCTCACTATTTCTCAGCGCCGAAGTAGCAAGTAGATTTCTTTAAAAAAAGAGTCTGGGCCTAAATTGGGCTCAGACTCTTTTAACGTACTTCAGTAGGTTTGTAGCTTTTTTAAAAATGATCCTCTATAAGCTTTCGTGGTTAATAACCGACAGGTACAATTCCTGAATGATCAGTAAAATAGCCGATAATTTCAGGATGGGGGATTTCATCCCAACGTTCAGGATCAGCGTCATAGACTTCTTCAGTCGCTAATCCATGTAACAGCTCTTGAATACCTAGTGTATTCTGACGAATGTTATGACCACGACCACGCTGTCCTAAGTTACCTTCTCTAGTATTACCAGAAGTTTCAAAGAAGATGGCAGGGTGACTATGATTATCTTCATTTAATCCTTCATAGTTAAGACCGAGCATCATGGCAGATACAACACCGCCGCGGATATCAATTTCTAAGTTACCACCAACAGTATAACGGTCAATGTTCGTAAATCCATAACCTTTTAAAGCGTCATATACATGGACCTGCATTTGACGAGTAATATCCTCGTATAGACCATCTTCAAGGTATGGAAGAGTTGGTCCACCAGGTGCTAAGGAAATTCCCAATGACATCGTTATGGCTTGACCGGTTTCTGAATCTGTTTTTAAACCTTGATGGTGAATGTCCAAACCATAATCAGGTTGGATATCTGCCCAGAAGCTGTACCATGCTTTAGACTCTACTGCTTCAAATGCTCCTTCAGCCCAGTCCCGGTTTAAGTCAACTCTTTTTTCACTACCATCCTGTAACACTGTTTGGCGAATATTCATTTCACTTCCATCAGGATTATACATTGGAGCAAAATAGAGGGTTAGTTCATCTAATACTTCACGGTATTGTGCAGACTGGTTACTAGTATACATTTGAAGAAGCTGAATAGTTGCTTCCGTTCCGTAAGGTTCATCACCGTGTATTCTGCTTTGAACCCATACTTTTTTAGGACCGTTTCCTATTTTAGCTACGTACAGATCACGCCCTTGTTCACTTTGATTGTATTCATAGCCTTTATCAGCTAGAGTGAAAACTTCTAGCTTACCTTTACTCCTCTTTTCAAGGGATTCTAATTCTTTTATCATCCCATCATACGTTTGAATACTTGATAGATTCGTTTCCCCTTTAGTAGATGGATGATTTTGTACCGCAAAAGCAGAAGATGCAAAAACAGAAAGCAACATAAAGAGACTCAATAGTGAAATAACCGTCTTTCTCATAGAATATACCCTCCTCATAGAATTGTATTTCAAAACCCGAAGCAAGCGACCATTGTACCTCCTTTGAGTTCGGGTAAAAAAATTGTAAGTAAAAGTGAACAACAAGGATCACACGGCATTTTCAGAGGGAAGGTGGAAAGTCATTATCTTACAAATGGAATCCTTTGTTGTTTGACGGACATCTATTCAATAGTAAAACGGACTTTTACCCTAAAACAGTTTTGTCGTCGGTCATTTTTTCTCCACGAATCCGTTGGAATTCGTGTAGTAGTTTTTCGATCGTTAAATTTTGTTTGTCTTCACCGGCGATGTCCAAAATGATTTGTCCCTTATCCATCATAATCAGGCGGCTGCCAAGATCGAGTGCTTGCTGCATGTTATGGGTGACCATGAGTGTCGTCAGGTTGAATTTTTTTACAATGTCAGCGGTTAATGTTGTAATAAGCTCCGCTCTTGAAGGGTCAAGTGCTGCCGTATGCTCATCGAGTAATAACAATTTAGGTTCTGTAAATGTCGCCATTAATAACGAAAGAGCTTGACGTTCGCCACCAGATAATAGACCGACTTTGGCTGAAAGACGATCTTCAAGCCCCAGGTTTAACGTCTCTAAGTATTCACGAAACATGACTCTTCGTTTTTTTGTCACGCCGATTTTAAAGGTTCGTTGTTTATTTCTGGCATAAGCCATTGCCAAATTTTCTTCGATCGTCATCGATGGCGCTGTACCAGCATTAGGATCCTGAAAAACACGTCCAATCATTTTTGATCTTTTATACTCAGGAAGATAGGTCACCGTTTTATCGTCAATGATGACATCCCCAACGTCAGGAAGTAAACTGCCTGATACGACATTCATCATCGTTGATTTGCCAGCACCATTACTACCAATGATTGTTAAAAACTCACCATGTGCTAAGGAAAGATTAATATTTACTAAGGCATTTTTTTCATCGAGAGTTCCTTCATTAAACGTGAGGTTTATTTGATTAAGATGTAACATTACTATTCCCTCCATGAGTAGGCGTTTGTATCTTTGATAAGGCCACTCTTTTTTTCTTTCGTCTTAGCTTTTCTTTTCGTGCATCAAGGATCTGTGGAGTAACGAGAGCAGCGATAACAATGATAGCCGTTATGAGTTTCATATCTCCCGTGTCTAAAAAGTCTACGCGAAGAGCTAACGTTACAACGATTCGGTAAACAATTGCTCCACCAATCACGGCAAGAGTGACTCTTGCAATGGTTTTCGTTCCGAACAGGGCTTCACCGATGATGACTGAGGCAAGACCAATAATAATCATTCCAATCCCCATACCGACATCAGCAAATCCACCTAATTGCGCAACCAATCCACCTGAAAATGCAACAAGAGCATTTGATAAACCAAGACCCAAGATGTAGAGCCCGTCTGTGTTTGCAGAAAAGCTTCGGATCATTTTTTTGTTATCGCCAGTTGCCCTGACCGCTAGCCCTAACTCTGTTTTTAGAAAATAATCGGTCAATCCTTTGACAATGATGACAATGATTAGTCCGATAAAGAGAATCCCCCAGGTGCGAGGAAAGAACTCCATCCCAAGCGATGCAAGGATTCCATTTAAGAAATTGTCTATCCCAATGCCTTCCCAAAATGAACGGACTTGGGTAAACAAGGTCGTTTCGTTTAATAAGGGAAGATTCGATCGCCCCATGATTCGGAGGTTAATCGAATACAAGGCAATCATCATTAAAATCCCTGAAAGTAAAGGGTTCACTTTTCCCTTCGTATGTAAAATCCCAGTCACACATCCTGCGGCAAATCCAGCGAGAATCGCTACTAACGTGGCAACGATCGGTGGATATCCTGAAATGATCATCAAAGCGGCCACTGCTGCTCCTGTGACAAAACTTCCGTCAACCGTTAAGTCAGGAAAATCCAGCACACGAAAGGATAGGTAAACCCCAAGTGCCATTAACGCATAGATAATCCCAGATTCAACGGCTCCAAATGTTGATATAAACATCCTATTCACTGCCTTTCCAATATGAAAAATATGATATTTAGACTTTGTTAAAGTTGAATTGACTCATAGGCAATCGATTGAATTGAAAGTTGATCGAGCCAGAGGATGGAGGTGATTCACTCACTCATCTCTATTGAAACTAACAGAGTATATATGTAAGAGGAGGCACGTGCAGTAACGTGTGCACGTGCACTGATTAAATAAAGGATTCCTTTTTGAAACGTAAGCTAGTTTTCTGTTACGTTAAAGTCCATTCCTACCAGGAATACGACCATACGCCCACTTTACTCGAACAGTTCTGCTAGTTCATCCCAATCCTCATGCCATTCAATCGATTGAGCTTCGGCTGCATCTTGATTGATAAATAGTTGCATGTCAGCTGGGTACTCAGAAGGAATATCAGCTGTTGTTTTTTCGCCACTAAGCACTTCAGCTGCCATTTCACCTGTACGGTATCCGATCGAATAATAGTCAATACCGAATGTTGCAAATCCACCTCTTTCAAGGGAATCAGGCTCGCCGACAACCAAAGGAATATCATATTCATTGGCAGTAGATACAACGGTTTCTAGAGCTGATACAACAGTGTTATCTGTAATAATATAGAACACATCCGCTTCATCAATAAGAGTCTCAGCCGCTTGTTGAACTTCTGCTGATGTCGAGACACTGCGAGTTGCGGCGTCGAGGTTGGTGCCTTCAATGGCCGCTTCAACTGCCTCAATTTGTGCAACTGAATTTTGTTCGCCAGAGTTATAGATTAACCCGACAGTCGAGTCAGGGAAGTAATCTTCAATAAAACCAATTGTCATTTCAATTGAATCGGGGTGGAGGTCAACAACGCCAGTAATGTTATCTCCTGGTTGGTCGAGCGACTCAATTAATCCCGCTCCGACTGCGTCAGTGACTGACGTGAAGAAAATCGGAATATCATCGGTTGCTTGTAATGCCCCTTGAGCGCTTGGAGTCGAGTTTGCAAAAATTAAGTCGACACCATCTGCCACAAAGTTATTGGCAATTGTTGATGTATTGTTTTGATCTCCTTGAGCACTTTGAAGGTCATATGTGACTTGCTCTCCTTCAGCAAAACCATTGTCTGCTAAACCATCTTTAAATCCTTCATAAGCAGCATCCAAAGAGGGATGTTCAACGATTTGAGTCGCTCCGATTTGGAGCAATTCTGCTTCTTCAGAGTTGTTCGCCTCATCATTATCGTTAGATGAATGGTTGTTTTCTTCCTCAACTTCAGCTTCAGAATTGTTATTATTTCCTTCTTCATTTGCATTCGCTCCAGCATTCTCTTCTTCTGCACCACATGCCGATAACAAGAAAATACTTAACACGGTGATCCCAATACGCATGTCCCATTTCTTTTTCATACAAATTTCCCCCTAAAAGTTATTTGAATATTCTAACTTATAATAATATATGAAATCATATATGTAAATACAAACTATTTTGTAACATAAAGTTAAAAGAGTGAATATGTGGAGATTCACTACAAAACTACTTTAAGTTCGAGTTTGTTTATTCATAATTTTAAATTTTCTGACAAAAAAAGTATATAAACTTAAGGACAGATATTTAAGTGTTTTTTTCCTAATTGGAAATAATCTTTAAAATAAATTGACAAATTGAAATAGAAGCGATAGAAGAGTAGATTAGCACAGTTATCAACTAAGAAAGAAACAGATGTAGCGGTAATAAAAATAGTCCAAGGTAATGAACAGGACTACTTTTTTACCGGTTATTTACCTTGGAACCTAGGGCGGCGCTTCTCATGAAAAGCATTTAATGCTTCCAAACGATCTTCAGTTGGAATGATCACTTCATAAGATTTAGCTTCAATAGCCAAACCGGTATGAATATCTACATTGTTTCCCTGTTGTATCGCAAATTTAGCTTGCGTGACAGCTAAAGGACCGTTTACCATGATTTCATTTGATAGAGCTTGTGTTTCCTCAAGTAAGTTAGAATCATCACTAACGACTTTAGTAATCATACCCCAAGATTCTGCAAGGCTTGCTTCGATTACACGAGCAGTGAGAATGAGTTCTTTTGCTCGAGCTGGTCCGATTAATCGTGTGAGCCGTTGTGTTCCGCCCGCGCCAGGAATAATGGCCCAACTCACTTCTGTTAAGCCCATTTTTGCTTTCGCGACAGCATAACGAAAATCGCAAGCAAGAGCTAATTCGAATCCTCCACCTAGAGCATAGCCATTAATGGCAGCGATCGTTGGCTGTGGCATTTCTTCAATCATAGTGAACACTCGCCGAATCTTACTTACGTTCCTTCGTACTTCATTCTCATTTAATGATTTTCTTTCTTTTAAATCTGCTCCAGCACTAAAGGCTTTATCACCAGCCCCGGTAAAAATAACGCACCGAATATGTCGATTCAGTTGTAGTTTTTCAACAGCAGATTCTAATTGAACAAGTGTCTCAAAGTCAAAGCAATTTAATTGGTCAGGTCGGTTTATTGTTACTGTAGCAAGGGAGTCAGTTGTCTCAACAATGATATTCGTCAATGGAATTCCTCCTTCAATAGTTAAATTACCTTTATAAGATGAGCTTAAGTAGGGGATGCTGAATCGAAAAAAATGTATTAAAATTGTATAACGGTATTTTAACGGAGTGTATTTAAATGTTGTGTGATCATTATTACAGATTTTTCTGACTATTTAAGGCTTACTCATGTACGAGATTAAAAGATGATTCAACACACGACGTCTATTTGATGTTATTTATTCATAGGGAGAAAAGAAGAAATACCTTTAAAAGTGCTTGTTGATTCTTGAATCATACGGTTAAAAAGTTCACTAACTGTAGGAATGTCTTCGATCAAACTAGATATTTGTCCAGCATTAATGTGTCCTTGATCTAATTTTCCTTCGATCGCTCCTAGGATATGATGAGTTTCATCTGTTTTTTTGAGGTGGGTTGCTTTGTTCATCTCTTGCTTTTCTAACTCAATCAGCTTGTCTGCATAAGGCGTTTTCAAAATGCGCCTTATTTTTTGATAAGGCCTCCCAACAATCACGGTATCGTTAAATTCCGCATCGCAAAGAGCGGCCTTGTAATTTTCATGGACGTTAGCCTCTTGGGTAGCAATTAACCTTGTACCTAGTTGTACGCCTTGAGCTCCTAAAGCCAAAGCAGCTAAGAACCCTTTTCCGTTGCCGATCCCTCCTGCTGCGACAACGGGGATGTTAACTACAGAAGTAATTTTAGGAATTAACGTAAACGTAGTCAGTTCTTCAGTCGAATTTATTCCAGCTGCTTCATAACCTTCAGCTATAATGATGTCAGCCCCTGCTGCTTCAGCCTTTAAAGCCTGTTTGTGATTAGCTACAACACACATCACTTTACTTTTGGCTTCTTTCAAAGGTTGGATGAAAGGGGCAGGGTTTCCAGCCGACAAAGAAACAACAGGGACCTGATATTCAATGAGAAGAGAGATGACTTCTTCAAGGTGTGGTTGTACAGAGAGTGGAACATTTACTGCGTAAGGTTTATTAGTTTTAGCACGTATTTCAGCAATCATTTCTTTGATCACTTTAGGAGGCAAGGTTCCCGCACCTATCGTACCTAGCCCACCTGCCTCTGATACGGCAATAGCTAATGATGCGTGACTTACATTCCCCATCCCTCCTTGAATGAAAGGAAGCTCAATATTCAAAATTTTAACTAGTTCATTCATTTTTAATCGCCTCCCGTGAAAAATGTGTTATATTAAAAAGTATAACATGAAGAAAATAGGAGGGGAACAAATGATTTATCGTTATAAAGACCATACCCCTGTCATTGATGAAAGCGTTTTTTTGGCAGGCGGAGTGAAAGTAATAGGGGATGTAGAGATCGGTGCTGAATCGAGTCTATGGTTTAACGTCGTGCTAAGAGGTGACGAAGGGAAAATTAAAGTAGGTAAAAGATGTAATATCCAAGATAACACTGTTTGTCATCTATATGAGAAATTTCCATTAATCCTTGAAGACGAAGTATCCATTGGTCATAGTGCGATCATTCATGGCTGCACATTAAGAAAAGGTGTGCTCATTGGAATGGGGGCCACCGTCCTAGATGGGGCAGAAATTGGTGAGTATTCGATCATTGGTGCGAACGCTCTTGTCCCCTCAGGGAAAGTCATTCCACCACATTCTCTTGTATTAGGATCTCCAGGGAAAGTGGTTAGATCATTGGGTGACAAAGATTATTATATGATTGAAGAAACAATCAATACCTATGTTAAAAAAGGACAGGAATTTAAACAGAAAGAATTAGTAGAATTAATTTCAGAATAAACAAAAGGCTGTTTTCGTAAACGGCCAAATAAAAAGAGAAGCAACGCTTTTTAGCGCAGCTTCTCTTTTTGCTTTGTGTGTCCGTATTTTAAAGTTGGCAACTTACAAAAGAACGGTAAACCAATTACATTTTTCTGGATTCTACAGTCGAGTTAATAAGCGGGTGGTCAAGAAAGTTATAGCTATCATCTGTTTTTAAACCGCTCTTTTGATGTTCGATGACGAATTCAAAAAAACGAGTAGCTGGTTTAGCTAGAGTTCGATAATAATCAGCAAATAGCGCAGCTGCTGAGTCGCCGAGCCATTTTTCAGGCAATAGTTCACTAGGAAGACCGGGATCAATAAATAAAAACTTTCTATATTGGTGTACTAGTAATGTGCGCTCAACAAAGCAACTGCCATCACTCATCTTCCCTTGTTCAATTTTATTTTTATCAATAATATATTTCTGGCTATATTTCTCAATGAAGTTGGCATAGCGCTCATTAATTTCATCGATATTCCAACATTTTTCAACTTGTTGTTTCGGATCGCCCTGATCTTCTTTAGTCCCTCGAAAGAAGCTTACGTAAGAACTGATATCATATTTTTCGATCAGGTTATTTACTTCTGTTTCTAATGGGTTTGGAGTAATCCAACAACTATTCGATAGAAGGCCGAATCCGCTCCAAACTAACTCTTGTCTTAACTCATCTCTAATATGGCGTTTCTTTTCTGGAATGTTATACACTAAGATTCTCCACTCGCCATCCCATGAGGAGGGCTCTAATTTATAGATTCGTTTTGCAGCCTCCTCCATGCGAGATTTTCCTTGGTCTGTTAACGAATAATAGCTTTTATTTCCTTTTTTCTCCGATTGAAGCCAATTTTGTTTACTCATCCGAGAGATCGCAGCTCGCACAGACTGTTCATTGTGACCAAACTCTTTAAGTAAACGGATTAAGTTACCAATCCAAATGACATTTCCATAGTGACGTATATAATCTCCGTACAAAGTGAAGATCATGGATCTTGTATTTAATGTTTTTTCCATTTACACCCGCCAACCTTTTCTATTAACAAATTTTGTGAACTGAAAATGATTGTATATTTCTGTCGAAAAAGATATGTATAGTACATTTTACTACAAAATTAAATTTCATCATACTTTTTCCTCTCTTCAGCCCTTAGATGAAAATTGAACCCATCTGAAAAACAACCAAAGTGTTGAAGATTCCGTCACGAATAAGCTTCGAGTTTTATCACCCGATTGAGCTTCAGAGCTAGACTAGCAGAGGAAGAGGAGGAGGTCCGGGACTTGCTTGCAGAACGGGAACGATGATTTTTCAAAATCAATAATGACCGATAACAAAAGCTATTTTTAAAAAGAATCACAAAATAAGCTGCCCCTCAATAACGTTCCATTAGGACAGCTTAATCTGAACCTTGAAATTAATTTGAACTAGTCACTTTTTCTGAACGACGGTCAACGATACGCTTTGCTTTTCCATCGGAACGAGGGATGGATTGCGGTTTTTTTAGTGAAACGTTCATGGAAACGAGAATATCTGTCTTTAACATACGCTGAATTTTTTTGATAAGCTTTTGGGCACTAAGGTGATTAAAATCTTTGTCCGGAAGTGAACGGTAGAATGCTTCGGACACCTCAACATGTAACTCAGCATGGTCCAATGCGCCCTTTTTATAAAGATGTATTTGATAGTTCGAATCAAGTTCACGTATTGGCAAAATCGAACGTTCAATTTCCGAAGGGAAAACATTCACTCCACGTATAATGAGCATATTGTCAATACGTCCTTTAATGCGACTCATTTTTGTAGTCGTGCGTCCGCATTCACATTTTTCCCGAGAAATCGAAGAAATATCTCCCGTTCGATACCGGATAACCGGTAGAGCTTCCTTGGTTAAGCTTGTAAATACCAATTCACCATCTTCTCCGTCGGGAACTGGTAATAGTGTTTCTGGATCGATGATTTCGACGATGAAATGATCATCAGCAATGTGTAATCCGTTTTGAGATTCAACACATTCTATGGCAACGCCAGGTCCCATAACCTCACTAAGACCGTAAATATCCATGGCTTTCATGTCGAACGTCTCCTGAATCACGTGTCTCAATTCCTCTGACCAAGGTTCTGCTCCTAAAATAGCGTATTTTAATGAAGTGGTGCGAGGATCGATGTCCATTTCTTTCATTGCCTCGCTAATATTTAATACATAAGAAGGAGTTGCACAAATAATACGAGGCTTTAAGTCTTGGATGAGTGTGATTTGTCTTGATGTATTTCCTCCTGAAACAGGAACAGTGGCACATCCTAACCGTTCAGCACCATGATGAAGACCTAACCCCCCAGTAAACAATCCGTATCCATAAGCGTTATGCAAAACATCCTCTTTACGCCCACCAGCCATATAGATTGCCCGGGCAACCATATCGGACCAATTCTCAATATCATTTTTTGTGTACCCTACAATCGTTGGTTTTCCACTTGTTCCTGACGAGCCGTGTATGCGAATTACTTCATTCAAAGGTGTAGCAAACAGGTTAAAAGGATAATTCTCACGGAAATCATGTTTTTTTGTAAAAGGTAGCCGCTTTAAATCAGATAAGGATTCAATATCACTGGGAGAAATATTCAAATTATCAAAAGCCTCCCTGTAAAAGGGCACATTGCGGTAGACACGATCAAGTGTCTCTTTTAAACGGTTCATTTGTAATTCTTGAATTTCAGACTGTTCCCAAGTCTCTTCTTTTTCGAATACAGGCATCGCTTTTCCCCCTATGTTATAAAATAAATACGTAAACACCTTAATACGTTTCACTAAATGTACAATCGATTGAAAGCGTTGTCAACGAATTTTCCATGATTTTAAACATATAAAAACATTAATAAACGTTGATATATAAGTAATTATATAATTTATAAGAAAATTTAAAAGATTTAGTTATTGAAAATTATGTTACGTTTAAGTATACTTACGTTAAATAAACGTGATAAGGAGTGAAGGGATGTATAATTTTGTGGAGCAGGGCGGAGTAAATGATTCTGGTATTGAAGAAGACCCTGAAAAGTATCAAAAGTTTATGGAACGAATTGAGGCTGGAAAATTAATTGAGGCTGATGATTGGATGCCTGAAGAATATAGAAAGACCCTGATCAAACTTATATCCATGCATGGCATCAGTGAAGTGATGGGTGCTCTTCCGGAAAAAGAGTGGACGCCAAAAGCCCCCACATTAAAAAGAAAATTAGGGATTATGGCAAAAGTACAAGACGAAATGGGACACGGTCAATTGTTATTGCGGGTAACGGAAGATTTATTGAAACCATATGGGAAAACAAGAGAAAACTTAATGGAAGATTTACTTAACGGAGATTTGAAGTTTCATAATGTGTTTCATATGAAAACAAAAACATGGGCGGATGCCGGATTGATCGGCTGGCTAGTTGATGGCGCGGCAATTATTTCACAAACCAACATGCTAGATGCTTCATATGGTCCGTACCAGAGAGCGCTCCACCGTATATGTGCTGAGGAAGTGTTTCATGCTCAACATGGGGAAGCCATTATCATGGCATTAGCAGAAGGAACAGAGGAACAAAGAGAGATCCTTCAAGATTCCGTAAATCGTTGGTGGCCGTCTCTTCTCATGTTTTTTGGTCCTGGATCAGCTTCGACTACAGGCTCATCAAAACAAGAGATTACGATGAAATATCGGATTAGAAAAAGTTCTAATGAAGAGTTACGACAAGCGTTTTTAGATAAGTACCTACCACGTGTATTTTCTCTCAATTTGACGGTGCCAGATGATACATTGCACTACGATGAACAAGAGAAAAAGTGGATCTATCAACAACCAGATTGGAATGAATTCAAGCAGATCATCTCAAACAAAGGACCCATGTCTAAGGAGCGTTTACGTCTCCGACAAATCGCTTATGAAAATAATCGTTGGGTCATAGAAGCGCTATCGAAAGAACATTCATTTTCATAGAGTCATATAGGGAGGTTTGGTAATGGGAGCTAAAGAATCAAAAACATCACATTTTTATCAAGAATATGAAGTCTTCAGCAAGAAAACTGAAAAAGGTTCGATGCAACATCAATTTAGTTTATTGGCGCCGAATCATGAGATGGCTTTAAGTATGGCTCAAGAAAACTTCATGCGTCGTGAAGATGTAGCTGATATTTGGGTGGTTAAACGAGAGAATATTTACGGTTTAACGAGTGAAGAACGTCAATTGTTGACACAACGGTTGGAAAACAAAGATTACCGAACAACGAAAGGATATGGGTATTTAAGAAGCAAATGGAGAGAAAAACAACAAGGGATGTTGGATGAAAAAGAAATCATGTCATGGAAAGAGGTCAAAAAATAATGACTCATTTTGAAAATGCAGAACAAGCGAAGCGAGACCCATTGTATAAAGAAGCCTTAACAGAATTACTTTATCAATTTGCTGATGATGATTTCATTTTAGCTTTCCGCGGGTCCGAGTGGCTCGGTTTAGCCCCTCATATAGAGGAGGATGTTGCCTTTTCTTCTATTACTCAAAACACCATGGGCCACGCTACTTTTTTCTATCAATTGCTAGAAGAGTTAGGAGAAGGAGACGCCGATGTTCTCGCCCATGAAAGGGGGCCAGAATCTCGTAAAAGTGCGGTTTATCTGGAGAAGGAAAATGGGGATGGTCACTATTTAGATGAACCCTTTTATGATTGGGCCTTAACCGTCGTTCGTCATTATTTTTACGAAGAGTTTAAACAAGTCAAATTAGAACTTGCGACGAGAAGTTCCTATCAACCTCTTGCTGATGCCGCTCAAAAAGTATTAATGGAGCAACCCTATCACTTAGCTCATTGGAAAATGTGGGTGAAACAATTATTGGCTGCTGGTGGAGAAGCGGAAGAACGTCTGAGAGCGAGAATGGTAGAGGCATGGGGAGAATTTAAAGATGTTTTAGAGTTGGGGCCGAAAGCGAAACAAATGGCGGATGCTCATTTGATAGCTGGGGAAGACGTGATCGAAACTCAATGGGTAGAAAGAGTAGAAACCACAGTCGGTAAGATATCTAAGCAACAGTTAGGTAAAAAGCAGGGGAGCGGGAGGTCTGGAGAACATACTGGGGAATTAACGATAGCGTTAAAAACATTATCCGAAGTATACGATACCGATCGGACCGCGATCTGGTAAGTCTCAAAGAGGAGAGGATGAAGGTGCCTATAGAAGAAACAAACAAGAAAATTTACAACGTATTGAAGCATGTAGACGACCCTGAACTGCCAGGAGTTAGTGTTTTCGACTTAGGGATGGTTCACAAAGTAGAAGTAAGTGGGAAGGGAGCTTTTATTACGATGATTCCTACCTTTACTGGCTGCCCTGCTTTGGATATTATCGCGAAAGACGTCAAAGTTGCGGTGGAAAAATTAGCAGAGATTGATTGTTGTAAAGTTGAATTTTCTTATCGGCAGCCGTGGACTACCGACGCAATTACCGAAAAGGGAAAAGAACAATTAAAGAAACATGGTGTCTCCCCACCACCTGAACATTACACGCCTGGGGAAGAGTGGTCTGTAGATTGTCCTTTTTGCAAATCTCCTTTTACCTCTATGGAAAATGTGTTTGGGCCTACAGCCTGTCGTAGTATTTTGTATTGCAAGACTTGTAAAAATCCCTTTGAAGCTATGAAACCGGTCGTGAAATATTTAGTTAACTAAAGCGAGTAGGTTTATTTTTACCAAGAGGAAGTTCAATTTTTAGCAAGTCCTCAAGGACGTGGGTTTTGCCGGTGAACGGATTGGAAGCAAACAGTAGCAACTAAAAATGAAAAGGTGGTTATTATTCTATGGTAAAACTAATTGCATTATATAAGCAGCCTGAAGACAAAGCGGCGTTTGATGAGCATTATTACAAAACACATACACCCCTTACAAAAGAAATTCCAGGGTTAAGAGAAATGAAAGTGACAAAAATCGTTGGTTCTCCAATGGGGGAGAGTCAATATTACTTAATGTGCGAAATGTTTTATGACGACCACGAATCACTGCAAACGGCAATGAGAACGGATGAAGGAAAAGCTTCCGGTAAGGACGTTATGAGCTTTGCTGGAAAACTTGTCACGTTGATGATTGGTGAGGAAGTAGTCGATGTCTAAAGATATTAGGGTTTCAACGCAAGGGGAGATAGGCATTATTCAGCTTGATCGACCTGAAGTAGCGAATGCGTTGAATCGTAGTATGGTAGATGAGATCGTCCGGCAAATGGAAGAATTTGATCATAATGAAGAAATAAGAGTGATCGTGATAAAGGGTAGTGAAAAGGCTTTTGCAGCAGGTGCTGATATCGCGGAAATGACAGAAGAAACGTCCATGTCTCTTGAATTGGCAAATCCTTTCGCTGTATGGGACCGGATGATGCTGATAAAAAAACCGATGATAGCAGTTGTGAACGGCTTTGCGTTGGGTGGTGGGTTTGAATTGGCCCTTCACTGTGACTTGATTATCGCCGATGAGAATGCCAAATTTGGATTTCCTGAAGTCACTTTAGGCGTCATGCCTGGTGCAGGTGGAACGCAATACTTAACAAAGGTGATGGGAAGAGCGAAAGCGTTAGAGTGGATGTGGCTAGGAGAACCAATGAGTGCTACTGATGCGCTGCACTATGGTGTCATTAATCGCATTGTTGCTCCTGAAATGCTAGAAGAAGAGTCTATGTTACTAGCTGAAAAGTTAGCCAAACAAGCGCCAATCGCTCTTAGACTCATTAAGGAAGCAGTGAATGAGGCAGTTGATGCGCCGATGTCAGAAGGGCTTAAGCTTGAGCGAAAAAACTTTTATCTAGCTTTTTCCACCCAAGACCAAAAAGAGGGGATGCGTGCATTTACGGAAAAACGCAAACCTTTCTTTAAAGGGGTGTAAGAATGAAAAATAACTATGAAACGATTCGTTATACCTTGAATCATGGCGTAGTGACGATTACGTTAAATCGTCCCGAAGCATTTAATGCCTTTACAGAACAGATGAATAAAGAAGTAGTGAGAGCGCTCAGGGAAGCCACAAAAGACGAAGCAGCCAGAAGCATTATCTTAACCGGAGAAGGACGAGCTTTTTGCGCGGGTCAAGATCTATCTGGCGTCGATGAGAATACGAATCACGCCACCTTTCTTCGCGAAAGGTATCATCCAATGGTGAAAGCGATGAAACAAACACCGAAACCGATCATCGCTGCTGTGAACGGAACCGCAGCAGGTGCCGGGATGAGTGTGGCTTTGGCAGCTGACTTTCGATTAGCAAAACCTCACGTAAAGTTTGTCAGTGCGTTTATGAACATTGGATTAATCCCTGATTCTGGATTCTTGTATTCGTTACCGCGCATCGTAGGCTATGGGAAAGCAATGGAGATGGCCGTATTAGGAAAGCCAATAACTGGAGAACAAGCTCTCTCGTTAGGCCTTGTAACAGAAGTGTTTGAGGAAGCCGTTTGGGAAGAGGAAGTTCAGCGTTTTGCTGAATCACTTGCTTCTTTACCGACAAAATCATTCTCGTTAATAAAACGCTATATGATGGATGGCATGCATCAACCATTTGATCAAATGCTGGAACATGAAGCCCAAGCCCAGCGAATTGCTGGAAGTTCCCAAGATCACCTAGAAGGAATGCAGGCTTTCAAAGAAAAAAGAAAACCAGATTTTACTGGGAAATAATTAAAGGAGTGTTTTGAAATGGAAAGTACAGTGAATGCAGAGAAAATTACAGAAACTGGTGCACTAAAACGTGACCATTACGCGATGATTATTAACGGAGAAAGAGTAGAAAGCACTTCAAAAGAAACGTTTACAACAGATAACCCAGCAAAAGGGGAAGCGTTGGCGACAGTGGCAAAAGCAAATAGAGAAGATGCCGAAAAAGCCGTCCAAGCAGCACGTCAAGCATTTGATCACGGAAAATGGCGTAAAGCTCCGGTCGGAAAACGATCACGAGTGTTGAACAAAATCGCTGCGATCATGCGTGAACGTTTCAAAGAGTTAGTAGAGGTAGAAGTATTAAATAGTGGGAAATCTGTCGGAGCAGCCCAAGCACAGGTAAATCAGTCCATTGAGGACTTTGAATTCTATGCAGGTGCAATAGTTGGCCATCGTGGCACAGTTAATAATGTACCTAATGGATTCTTGAATTACACAAACAAAGAACCGGTTGGGGTTTGTGCGCAAATTATTCCTTGGAACTATCCAATGATGATGGCAGCATGGAAAATAGCACCTGCCATTGCTGTAGGGTGTTCGGTCGTCATGAAGCCAGCAAGCTTAACGCCAATTACAGCGATTTTGCTTAATGAGATTTGTCATGAAGCGGGGGTTCCTGAAGGTGTGGTAAACACCATCCCAGGTTCAGGTAAAGTAATAGGAGACTACCTGGTAGAACATGAAAGCGTTAACAAAGTTGCCTTTACCGGTTCGACTCCTACAGGCAAAGACATCATGGCGAAAGCTTCAGGAACAATAAAGCGTTTAACACTAGAATTAGGTGGAAAATCACCTAATATCATTTTTGGAGATGCTGACATGGAAGCGGCAGTTGCAGGATCGCTTTTCGGAATTTACTTTAATACTGGCCAATCTTGCGAAGCACGCTCACGATTGTTTGTTCATGAAGACATCTACGATCAATTTATGGAACAATTTATTGAAAAAACGGAAAAACTTCAGCTCGGAGATCCGTTTGATAAAGGAACCCATCTAGGTTCTATTATTAGCCGTGAACAACTGGAAACGATTGATGGATACGTTCAATCAGCGCAAGAAGCAGGAGCAACGATCGCTACTGGAGGGAAGGAAAGAACTATTGAAGGATTCGAAAATGGTCATTGGTATGAGCCCACTGTGATCACAAATGTCACACCTGACATGAAAGCAGTTCAAGAAGAAATCTTCGGTCCCGTCGTAGTCGTAGAAACATTTACTGACGAAAGAGATGTGATCAAACGTGCGAACGATACAGATTATGGATTAGGAGCAGCTATATGGACAACAAATCATGCAACAGCTACTCGAGTTGCACACAAAATCGATGCTGGAATTGTCATGGTGAACTGCCCATTTTCCGCCTTCCCAGGAACACCGTTTGGTGGGTATAAGCAATCTGGTTTCGGAAGAGAATTATGTATTGAAACACTCGATCTCTATACAGAAGATAAAAGCGTCCTATCCTACCATGGACCAAAACCAATAAATCCATTCGGAGTGTAAAACGAAAGGACGGCTGCTGATGATACAAAATGTAACGGTCGTGGGGGCTGGGGTAATGGGGCGAGGCATAGCATATGTCTCTGCCCTTGCCGGCTTTCAAACCATCTTAGTGGATGTGTCTGAAGAACAATTAACGGATGCTTATCAATACGTGGAACAAACGATACAAAAAGGATTAAAACGAGAGAAATTAACCCCAGAGCAAGGAGAAAATCTTTTTAGCTGCATAGAAACGTCTACTAGTCTTGCTAAATCTGTGGAGAAGGCCGATCTGCTCATTGAAGCTGTTCCTGAAAAACAGGAACTTAAGCAAAAAATCATGGAAGAGGCAGAGAAGTTTGCACCAAAACATACGCTCTTTGCGTCGAACACGTCCACGATCAGCCCGACGCAAATCGCCTCGTATACTCAAAGGGCAGAGAAATTTGCTGTCATGCACTTTTTCAATCCCGTTCATATCATGCCCCTTGTTGAAATAGTAAAGGGGTTAGAGACAAGCGACACGACAGTTTCCATGATTAAAGAGGTTTCAGAGAAAATGGGCAAAGAGACTGTAGAGGTGAATGAGTTCCCAGGGTTTGTAACGAGTAGAATTAGTGCGTTAGTTGGCAATGAAGCTTTCCACATGCTTCAAGAAGGAGTGGCTAGTGCTGAAGATATTGATAAGGCTGTAAAACTAGGCTTAAATTACCCGATGGGTCCGCTGGAACTAGGTGATCTTGTCGGCTTAGATGCACGGCTCAATAACTTAAAGTACTTACATGAAAAACTAGGAGAAAAATATCGTCCGGCACCTTTGTTAGAAAAATTTGTTGAAGCTGGAAGACTAGGTAGAAAAACGAAGCATGGTGTCTATAAATACGAGTAATAAAAAGGAGAATGCTCATGGATGAAGTCGTTATTGTCGATGCAGTAAGGACCCCGATAGGTCGTTATAACGGGGCGTTAAAAAACGTTCGTCCCGATGATCTAGGAGCTTATGTGTTACGTGCTTTAGTTGAGCGTAATCCAAAGATGGATCCAGAAGAAATTGAAGAAGTCATATTCGGAAATGCCAATGGGGCAGGCGAAGATAACCGTAACGTGGCTCGCATGTCCTCTTTGCTTGCAGGACTCCCCGTTGGAGTAGGTGGGACCACGATTAACAGATTATGTGGGTCAGGGTTGGATGCGGTTACTTATGCAGCGCGCGCTATTGCTGTTGGACAGGGGGATATTTTCATTGCAGGTGGGACGGAAAGCATGACTCGTGCGCCTTATGTGATGGGGAAACCAGAACAAGCGTTTAGTCGTGGCAATCAATCACTCCAAGATACGACGATTGGCTGGCGGTTTACAAATCCTTTGCTAGAAGAAAAGTTTGGTGCGGACTCCATGCCAGAAACGGCTCAAAACGTAGCGGACGAATATCATATTTCCCGAAGTGAACAAGACGAATTTGCCTATGAAAGTCAAATGAGAGCAAAACAGGCAATGGAAAGTGATCGTTTCAAAGATGAAATTGTTCCAATCTCTATTGAGGACCGTAAAAACGGTACATATGAGGTGAGTAAAGATGAACATCCTAGGCCAACCACAACGGTAGAGAAACTGAGTAAACTTCCCCCCTTATTTAAAGGCGGAAGTGTAACTGCAGGAAATGCTTCTGGGGTCAATGATGGTGCGTCTGCCGTGTTGCTTATGAGTCGTCAAAAGGCGGAAGAGCTAGGTTTGGAGCCACTAGCAACTTATGTAACTTCTGCAACTGCTGGAGTGGAACCTAGAATCATGGGAATTGGTCCGGTCAAAGCTACGCAAAAAGCGTTACAACGGGCAAAGATGACGATAGAGGATATGGACTTAATCGAGCTTAATGAGGCATTTTCAGCCCAGGCCTTAGCGTGCATCCAAGATCTCAACTTGGATCGCAACCTAGTAAATGTTAATGGCGGATCCATTGCTTTTGGTCATCCACTTGGTGCTAGCGGTGCAAGAATTTTAACGACGCTGTTACACGAAATGAAAAAAAGAGACAGTAAACGAGGACTCGCTACCATGTGTATTGGCGTAGGCCAAGGCATTTCAATGATTGTCGAACGATAGGAGCAACCAGAGGGACGGTTCTCTTGGTCAGCCAGGAGAACCGTCCCTGCGGTTCATTTCTGAACGATCGCTCTGAAAAACGTTTCGAATGCGTCTCTTTCCCCTTGTGTAAAAGCTTTTGGTCCTTTTGTACGCTGGCCGCTCTTTCTTGCCATCGCACTCATGTACCGTGAATCGAGAAGCTGGTCGATATTTTCATTCGTATAAGCGAAGCCCTTATGATGAACAACTTGGCAACCTTTAGCTAACCCCAGTGAAGCGAGACCGTAGTCTTGCGTGATGATGATGTCGTCTTTTTGTGCCATTTGCATAATTTTATAATCAGCAGCCTCAGCTCCCGTATCAACATAAACCGTCTTCACACCCTCTGGTTCGTCAGCAATGGAAAAATGAGCATAGCTTTTCACAAGAACAACTGGAATGTCTGCCTCTTTTGCGACCGCTATCGCAAGATCTTTCACGGGACATGCATCTGCATCTACATAAATTTTCATAACCATTCCCCCAACTTTCGCTGCAAAACAAGCAACTGCTGTTATCTTCCTTGTAGTCTTCCAATCACTATTGTATAAAACGAAAAGAAGATTGTCTAAGCGCAGCAACAAATGGGTCATAGCAACGTCTTAATCCACGTTACCTTAAAGATCAATCACCTCTCTCATGATTAGCATTTTTCCACTAGTCTAGAGCCATTTCCAATTTACCCCCATTTTCCACTTTCAGATGTGGTAAATTAATAGAGAGGGAATGACCACAATTTTCAGAAAAAAAGACGATAACGAAAGTTGTAGGTGGTACCTATAAAAAAGCTTGATCCAGAAAGGGGAGTCTATCATTTTGGATACAAAACTGTTAGATTTACTGGCTGAAAAATACGATAGTGAGGAAAAAGTCGTCACTGAAATTATTAAGCTTGAAGCGATCCTGAATCTACCAAAGGGGACAGAACATTTTGTCAGTGACTTACATGGGGAGTACCAAGCCTTTCAACATGTTTTGAGAAATGGTTCGGGGAATGTGAAAGAGAAAATCAAAGACCTCTTTAAAGATGAATTTTCTGAAAAAGAAATTGATGAATTAGCCACCCTCGTTTATTATCCAGAAGAGAAGCTGCAGTTAGTAAAGGATCATTTTAACAATGACCAAGAATTAAACGAATGGTACGGAGAAACCATTGAGCATATGATTAAGCTCATATCCTTTGCTTCCTTCAAATATACACGCTCGAAATTACGTAAAGCTTTGCCAAAACAGTTTGTTTATATTATTGAAGAGTTACTATATAAAACGGAAGAATTCACCAATAAAAAGAAATATTACTCAAAAATTTACCAGCAAATTATTTCCCTCGGGCAGGCGGATAAACTCATTATCGGTCTCGCTTATACGACACAAAGGTTGGTTGTCGACCATCTTCATGTCGTCGGAGACATTTATGACCGCGGACCGGAACCAGATAAAATTATGGATGCGCTCATTAATTATCATTCTGTAGATATCCAGTGGGGAAACCATGATGTCCTATGGATCGGTGCCTTTGCTGGATCAAAGGTTTGTTTAGCGAATATTATTCGTATCTGCGCGCGGTACGACAACTTGGACATTATTGAAGATGTGTATGGGATCAATCTCAGACCACTTCTCAACCTTGCGGAAAAATATTATGATAGCAATCCTGTATTTATGCCTAAGAGCTCTACGAATGCATTACCTGAGAATGAAAAAATCCAAATCTCAAAAATTCATCAAGCCATTGCCATGATCCAGTTCAAACTTGAAATGCCAATCATCAAGAGACGTCCCAACTTTAATATGTCCGAAAGATTATTGCTTGAAAAACTTGATTATGACAAAAAACAAATTACGATTCATGGAAAAACGTATCCACTAGAAAACACATGTTTTGCAACGGTCAATCAGGAACAACCCGATCAACTCTTAGAGGAAGAAAGGGAAGTCATCGATAAACTATTATTTTCTGTTCAGCACTCGGAAAAGTTGGCTAGACATATGAAGTTTCTTATGAAAAAAGGCAGTCTCTATTTGAAATATAACGGAAACTTATTAATCCATGGCTGTATTCCGATAGATGAACATGGAAAGATGGAAAAAATGACGATTGAGAATAAAACGTTAGCCGGTCGTGATTTATTAGATGTTTTTGAACAGTATTTACGAGAGGCTTTCGCTCATCCAGAAAAGACCGATGATCTTGCCACAGATATGGTCTGGTATTTATGGACAGGAGAGTATTCGTCTCTCTTTGGAAAAAGAGAAATGACTACCTTTGAAAGGTATTTCATTAAAGATAAGGAAGCCCATGTGGAGAAAAAGAATCCCTATTACTATCTACGGGAAAAGGAAGAGACGTGCCGTCAAATCCTAAAAGAATTTGATCTTAATCCTGATCAAGGCCACATCATCAACGGCCATACGCCAGTGAAAGAGATCAGTGGAGAAAATCCAGTGAAAGCTAATGGAAAGATGATCGTCATCGACGGAAGCTTTTCCAAGGCCTATCAATCAGCAACAGGAATTGCCGGGTACACGTTATTATATAATTCATACGGCATGCAACTCGTCGCCCATAAACTTTTTCATTCCAAAGAAGACGTCCTACAAAATGGAACAGACGTGTTATCGGTAAAAAGATTGGTAGATAAAGAACTAGTAAGAAAAAAAATCCTAGAAACGAATGTCGGAGAAAGTTTATTACAGGAAGTCTCCATGCTAAAGAAGTTAATGGAGTATCGGTATATAAAATAGAACCGCAGGGACGGTTCTTGTGGTTAAGGTTGCAGGGACGGTGATCAAGTGTCATTTCTATTAAATTACATTGATGTTTGAGAACTGATCCCGTTCACCATTTGATCGTAGAAAGTAGGAACGAATTACTTCATTTCAATGGTTATCCCTGTATTTTCCACCCCTGAAAACTGTATAATATGTAACGTGAACGTCGTACTTAAGATTTCCATCTATTTGGTTGGTTGAAAGAAACGAGTAAATAGAAATTCATTTGTTAAAGGAGAATTCCGATGGCTAAAGTAGAAGAAAGAATTCATGACGAACTAGTAGACTCCCTTCAAGGAGAGAAAATCGTCACACTCGTAACAAAAGACGCAGAAACAAACGAACCTGAACTAAGCATCATTTCTTGGTTAGTCGCTCATCCAGGTGGCAAAACAATTAAATTTGCAGTGGGTCATAATGCTGACTCTGCAACAAACATTCAGGAGAATCCACACATCGTTCTTGGTGTCACGGGAGCGGAGAGTTGCTATTCTATTAAAGGGAAAGCGACAGTCTCAGACATAATTGAAAAAACGATGAAACTACGCGTGATCACAGTGGAAGTGGAATCTGTGAAAGATGTGATTTTTTATGGAGGAAAGATTACGTCCGAAACAACCTACGAAAAAACATACGATCCAAAACTTGCTGAAAAGCTAGACTCTGAAATTTACAGTTTATTAAACGAAGCATAAAGGTAACCGCGGGGACGGTTCTTGCGGTTCAGGTGAACACCTGACCAGAAGAACCGTTCCCTTGGGTCGTCATATTTTCAAAGAAAAGAGGGGCCCCTCCATAACAGGAGCCCCTCTTCATATTTGCCAAAATGCCCTCTATAGTTTAATAGCCTTTGTAGCCATGGAGCCACTCATATACTGATCCAGCGGTGAGCCGCCAACGTCCTCATAGAAACCTGCCAGGACAAAGCCTGCAGCCATTTGCCCTTGGATTTGATCCTCTAGAGTATGGCCAAAACTAATGGCGTCTCCTTCATCTAATACGAGTTCTTGCAGTTCTTCACTGGAAATGCTCGTTAAGTCCGAATAGGGAAGCTGGTGTCTGACCACGAATTTTTCTTCGTTCATTGCCTTTAAATCAAAAATATACGTTACTGGGTTTGCGAAGCCGGACAGTAATAACCCACCCTTTTTCAATACTCTGTATGCTTCTTTCCATACCGGCAACACATCATCAATAAAACAATTGGACCAAGGATGAACAATGACATCAAAGGTTTCATCATCGATCACCGATAAATCTCTCATGTCTCCTTGAATCGTATGAATCGTTAGCCCGTCTCTTTCGGCTACAAGACGATCTTGGCTAAGCTGCGATTCAGAGTAATCAAAAACAGTTACGTCAGCACCCGCTGCAGCCATAATCGGACCTTGTTGTCCACCACCTGATGCTAAACAGAGCACTTTCTTTCCAGCTAAGCTTTTTGGAAACCAGTCTCTCGGAATAGATTTAGAGGGAGTTAAGACAATGTTCCAATCTCCTTTTCTCGCCTTGTCCACTTCTTCACGATTTACAGGTCGCGTCCATACATCTTCATCCTTCACTTTTTGATCCCAAACCTTTTGATTTTCCTGTAAAAAATCCATTTGTGATTCCTCATTTCATATCCGAATAAAATTCCGGTTCATTAGTTTTCAACTTAAGCACTGCAACCCATTTCGCCTTCTAAAGTCATTGAACCACAATAAAGAATGACTGCCAAGGGTAACCATAGGGACGGTTCTTGCGGCCAAGGAGACACCATGCCCAGAAGAACCGAAAAGCCTGTCATTTTATGTTAGTACGATTCCATTGACGTTACTCACGATCGCTAATGGTAGTGCAGCATGGAAAACAGTAGGGAAGAGAAGGTACTGGAGAAGAAGATATATTATCGTTTTTTTACCAGTAAAGTAAAAGAAGGGGCAGAAAGAATCATTAAAAGTTAAATTGGTAACAACCAAGCTTATCAATTAGGAAATAACGATCCAATGAAGTGTTGATATTTTAATAGAAAAGAGGGGTTCCTCCATAACGGAAACCCCTCTTCATATTTGTCAACTCATCCTCTATAATTTAATTGCCTGTGTAGCCAAGCCATGGAGCCCATCCCTTAATTTATCGCATCTTTTCCATTGACGATTGGTAGCGTGAGGTGGCTTCGTGTTGGTGTTATTGTTACTTCTGTTTTAGTTAATGGACGTATCGTATGGTCACGATCACTAGCCATCACAACAACGCCTATACGAGAACCTTCTTGAAATACATAATCGTGTGGCTGCATGTCCCATTCAAAAGTATAATCTCTTTTAGGGACTAAGCTTATCGAACGATCAGGTCCGTGGATATTTTGCGCATCCATCCAACCGCGCGTGACGACTGTTTGAGATCCGTCACTTTTATATTCTACTAGAAAAGCAGTTAAGTTAGACACAGGTCGATCAAGGCTAGCTCGAATATTAATTTCAGGTGAACCACTCATATGAACAGGCTCAGCTAATACATCTGTCGTATATGCCAGTCGATTAACATGAGTCGTATCTGGATTGGCCACGAGAGTATTCGGATTCGTAGTAGGTGCATCTATCAACGACTGTTTGTTATGTGGTTGATTACGAACAGGGGACTTATGAAGTGATCCTGTTCCTTCATTTTCCGGTTGGAAATAGAGTTTCGTAGATTGCATATCTACATGTGGCCAATCCTCTTGTTTCTGCCACGAGTTGTCCTCTCTTTGAACATCAACCATAGGTTCTTCAGTAATGTCATTCTCTAAACCATAAAGCCAGTAGTCATACCATTTGTGTTGCGTCTCTGTCCAGTTGTTTTGATTTCCTACACCACTATGTCCTCTATTGTGCAACCACATTTTTCGTGGAATATCTTGCTCACCGATCGCATCCCATAGTTGTGCGAATTGCTTTGTTCTTACATTTCTATCATTTAAACCATGAACGATAAAAACGCTTGCTTCAATATTTTTTACATCATTTAAGTAATTGCGATCATCCCAAAATTCATTATAATCGCCTGTAGAACGGTCCTCATCCTCAACCATTTCTTCAAGAACAGGATCACAGACTGCACTGTTTGCACGTGTTGTGACGGCATCAGCTAAGACACTAGCATCCTCCCCTTGATAGCCACCAGGAGCGACAACAGCACCGTTTGCACGGAAGTAATCATACCAATTACTAATCGCAACGACAGGGACAATTGTTTTCAAGCCTTCTACACCTGTTGTTGCTGCAGCAGTAGCTAATGTTCCATTATAAGATGCGCCGGTCATACCGACATTTCCTGTTGACCAATCTGCAAACACCTCTTCACCGTCTAAGTTAAATGCTCTTGCATCTCCATTTAACCAATCGATCACTGCGACTGTACCTAACGTTTCTTGGAGGTCTCCAGAAGTGGCACAACCCGTTGAACGACCACTACCAATTCCCTCTCCTAAAACTACAGCATATCCTCTTGGCACATAGTAGTTTGCTAGTGCCCCACTAACTTGCCCAGACGTAAAAGGTTTACCACCGCCATTTCCTCGACCATAGCCATTTCCAGGATGTGGAACAGGCTCGAGTTCGACATCTACATCAAAAAAATTGAGGGTTCTTAAACCAGCACGATAAGGACTCATTTCATAGATAACTGGAACTTCAACCCCTGGTTCAGTATTCGGTCTCATGACTTTTACCGACACAAGATCTAATTCACCTGAATTGTCACTATCTATAGTTGTTTCTACCAATAGGTTTTCCACGATGGCATCATTTGTATCGTAGATGGGCGCTGTTTTCCCATCCTCATCAAGTTCAATTGCTGTGGAGTCACCTCCAGTTTCAGGAATGGTTCCATTTAACGGTAAGTCACTTGTTCCACCTGCTGAGATCGAAGGAGATAGTAAGGAAAACATTAATGCAAAACTCAGTCCACTAAGTAACGATGCTTTTTTCAAATGAATAGCCTCCTTTTTAGTTGTAAGATCGTTGAATTCCGGCCCTCCTTTTAGAGATTAATAGAGAAAATGGAAACAAAAAAGTTATCACAAACAACAATATACCACCTTAATTCAGAATATTATGTCTATTTTTGCGGGTGAAATAAATGAATAGAATAATCCTTTATCAATATAGGTAAAAGGAACTGAAGTTTCTCTCTTTTACTTCCTTACACCAACCACGGGGCCAACCACAGGGACGGTTCTCGCGGTTGAGAAAAGACTTCGCTTCATTGGTAAGTACTCAGGAAGGAATCTAGCAGATACCCATATGATGAATTCCTATGAAACAAGAGACATATGGATATTTATGTTAAAATAAACAGCAGAGAAATACGAACTTTGCGCACAAAAACATTTAAAACTATTGAGGAAAATTGGTGGGGAGGAAAGAAATTGAATAAGACATTAAATCAATTTGAAAAAATGACTGATTATATTTTGGAATTAAAAGAATTACCTGAAGAAAGACTATGTGAACCTATTAAAGAAGGAAAATGGTCAATAAGACAAATTGTGGGGCATCTTTACTATTGGGATCAATTTAATCTCGATAAAATGGTACCGTACATGGCTGAAGGTGCTGATTTACCAACGTTCCCAGACCATGACCAACATAATGAAGAAGCTATGTCTTTTATCGAAGACTATTCAGTTGAGCCTCTAATTGATCGTTTTGTTCTCACTCGAAAGGAACTTATTGAAGAGATTTCAAGAGTTGGAAGCGATGTTAGGTTTACTATTGGTGGTGGAAAAAGGAAGTTTTCAGGGGAAAGTTTTATAAAAATATTTATTAAGCACGATGCCCACCATCAAAAACAAATTAATGAGAAATTACTAAAATAAGGATTATATTTTTCTGTCATGGTGTTTAGCTAACTGAGTAGTGGAAGTTAAAGGTTAAAAAATACTTGTTTAAAGCACTTGAATAAAAACGCTTCAGAATTGGAGCGTTTTTTGGTTCGTTTAAAGGGTTAATCAGCTGAAAACTGCTCTGTTAAAACTCCTTTAAGCCTCTCGGCAGACTGTGAAGTTAACTCGTAAATCGTATGGGTATCATCTGTATCCATTACTGTTCCAAAACTATCATCTATCCAAAGAAAATAACTCTCTTCATCAAAATCTACTCTGTAGTCAGGATCAACCATATCTACAATACCTGCTTGTTTTTCCGCCGAATGAAAAGCACGAATAAATTGATCAATTACTTGTTCATCAGTCCTTTCAATTTTAGATTCCTCGTGTACTTCCTGAAAACTCTTCATCTCGTAAATAATAACTTTTTCACTACTCTCTGTATTGATCCCGCTGCTGCACCCTATCAGTACAAAAGCTACAATAAAAATAAAGGATTTCATAAGCCACCTCGTATAATCATTTTCTTTATAGTCGTTTTTAAGTGTAAAATTGTTACAAACCACAGGGAAGGTTGACCCCTGGTTAAGGAAATTTATTCCTAAAAAGAAACTCCACCTCATTAAAAGTCGTCTAAGATTATAACAATATATAATGGGGGACAGATGATGAGAAAACTAGGATTCTATATGATGTTATTATTCGTTCTCAGTGCTTGTAACTCGACGGTCAGTGAAGAATTACCCGAAGAGAAACCTGATGACTTTGCATTTTCTTTAAAGTATGGAGTGACTGCCGCAAATGAGTTAAATACTTATGACGACACATACACAAAAGATTTAGTGGAAGATGGAACGGCAACAACAGACCTGGTACTATCCAACGAAGAGATGAAAATGATTTATGAGAAATTTAGAAATGCCGACGTTTTGGGATTACCAGAGGAGCAAGGGGGTTCAACTTGCATGGACCCATATAATAGATACGAGCTCACAATGACGGTCGATGGTGAGGAGTATAACTTAAAGTGGGATACCTCCTGCGAGTCAAGAGCTCTCAATAACTGGGAAGAGACTAGAATTTCAATAGATAATGAAATGATTGATCCAAAAGAAGAGTACCAATCACTACCTGAACCTAATGGAGGGTATGATTAATAAATACATTCTTAACATTCCTAAAATGGATAGAGGCGTAGTAATAGAATGGCAGCAATCAATGAAGTTCATAATGAGATAAAAAGAGTATAGGTTATCGATTTGAAAAATAACTAAAAAAATGCCTTTCTATTTAAGGATATAATGGATTTACATTCATAAAAAGAGGTGCTGTTGATGAGTAAAAAGAGAAACATCGTATTATTTATAGCTACTAGTTTAGATGGGTATATTGCGACAAATGATGAAAAATTAGATTGGCTTTTTGAGGTCGAGGGTGAGGGGGATAATGGAATCTCTGATTTTTATCAAACGGTCGACACTGTGTTGATGGGCAGAAGGACTTACGACTGGATTTCTCAGGATGATCATATCGTTGAATACCCTTATAAAGATAAACAAAGTTATGTATTTACTCGCTCTCGTGTCGAAAAAAACGAGCATGTCCAATTTATTCAACAAGACATCGAAGGTTTTATTTATCAATTAAAAAGCGAGCCAGGTAAAGATATCTGGTTAATCGGTGGCGGAGAATTGCTTACTTCTTTTCTAGAAAAAGAGTTGGTGGATGAAATAATCATGACCGTTGCACCGAAGATCATTGGAGAGGGGATTCCCCTTTTTAATAGAGGGAAACACAGACTAAACCTCTCACTAGAAGGAGTCCAGACATTTAATCAGTTTGTTGAATTGCATTATACGGTTCAAAAAGGTGGGGAATAACCACAGGGACGGTTCTTGCGGTTCAGGAGATCACCTGACCAGAAGAACCGTCCCCTTGGTTTGCCCCGTGGTCTCCCTAACGCCATGAAGAAGGGGTCACAGTATCAATAAAGATGAGCGCATCATATTGTTCGTTAGAAACCATTTTGTAATCCCAAAGACCATTGTCATGGGCAGTAATGCTTTCGTTCACCCAATCAGCGTCATATTCATTCAAATCTACGAATAGCCTCTCATGTCCATATTCGGATAGGACATACTCTAACTCATTTGCGTTCTTTTTTGGGTCAATCTTTTCAACTCCATCGAGGAGGATCTTACCCTGATTAAAGTAAAAACCAACATAGTAGGAGATGTCACCAAGTTTTTCATTTGCTAACGTACCTAACACAAGTGGGGGAGGTGAATAATCCATTGCTAATCCTTCATTCGTTTGTTCAATGGCATCGAAGTTTTTCTGAACGTGTCCATTATGGGCCCACACGATGATTTTCTCGTCGGGATTCTGCTCCAATAGTGCCTGAAGTTCATGAAACATCGTTAAGTCTCTTCTGGAAAAATAGTCTTGATAGACATGGTCTATGTCATATTCAGCGAGGAATTCGGCTGTGAAAGTCTCGAGCACTGAAATCCTGCCTTGAACGAATTGAATCACATGCTCCTCAATTTCAAAGTTTCCCAGTTCGTTCAAGAACGTCTCATATTTACCCTTCATTTCTTGGGCTTTTTGTAAATCTGCTTTGTTTTCATGCTCAAAAGGCAGGATCTGCATATAATCAATAAAATCTCGCTCTAATTCGATAAATTCATCAGCAAGGCCTTCATCCATTGGTTCGATCAACGATTTCAAAAACTGCTGAAGCTCCATTCGTTCTACTCGGCGAACATTTCCCGTCACGGGGAGCGGATCTAATCCATTTATTTTCAGTTGAGAGTCTCTGATATACGCTACTAGATTTTCCATGTCAGAAGTATGCCACGCAGCCAAAATCATGTTTTCCAGCATAAAACGATCGTCAAATTCTTCCCATTTGGTGTTCAAAAAATCAATCTCGTTTTTTCCACTTTCCATGGCTAACACAGAAAAATCATGCTGTTCGTGAAGGTATTTTACTAATTCTGCTTTTAAAGCAGTAAATTCCTTGGCAGTGTGTGTGGATTCTCCTAAGAAAATGATTTGCTTGTCTTCTATGTATGAATCAACAAAGGAAAAGTCATACTGATTCCCTTCCTCCTCAATAGGATGGACATGGGTCTCTGAGCTACACCCTGTCAGAAAAATAACGATCATTAACAAAAGAATTATTTTCATAAAGCCCTCCTTAGTGACCGGAGGTACGGTTCTCTTGGCTAACCAGAAGAACCGTACCTCAGTTCATCGAAAAAATAATTTCTAAAATGGCAATTTTCTTCATTGATGAACTCCTTCAGACTTCCTATGTTAAACTAAGTTTATCATAATTTTCCAAATAAGGACTGACCGCAGGGACGGTTCTTGCGGTTCAGGAGACCACCTGACCAGGAGAACCGTCCCCATGGTCACCCCTGGTCAAATAGAAAGGAGAATTCATTTATGAAAGTAGATTTCATTATCCAGAATACGTTCGTTATGACGATGGAAGGTAACGGCGTCGGTATGATTGAAAATGGCGCCATTGCCATTAAGGGAAATACGATTGAAGCGGTAGGAACAACGGACGAAATAAGGAGAGATTATTCGGCGGAAGAAGTGATTAATGGGGAAAATAAATTGGTCATGCCCGGTCTCATTGATGCTCATATTCATACAGGAATAGGGATCTTGCGTGGTGTCTCCCAAGATATTCACAACTGGATGCAGGAGGGGCTGTGGCCATTTATGAAGCATGTCACTCCTGAAGATAACGTGAAAGGGTCGATGATGAATATTATCGAAGGGATTAAAGCGGGAACGACTACGTTTTGCGATTATGATGGGAATATGAACGACATTGTGGAAAACTACGTAATGGTTGGTGCCAGAGCACGAGTAGCAGAACTAGTCAACGAGATTCCGAATGATATTGGCGATGTGCCTGTTGGAGAATTGTATCCCTTCCATTCGGAAATCGGCGAAAGAAAGCTACAAAATAATATTCGTTTAATAGAAAACTGGCATGGCGCCGAAAACGGTAGAATTACTTGTATGCTAGGACCCCATGGACCTGATATGATGAGCCTCGAATTGATGCAGGAAATGAAAGGGTTAGCAGAAATGTATGATACGAAACTTCATATGCACGTGGCCCAAGGAGATCGAGAAATTGATCAAATGATCAAGCGTTATGGAAAACGAAGTATTGCCTTTTTAGATGATATTGGTTATTTAAATGATCGTCTCCTGGCTGTTCATTTAACAGAAGCAACGAAAGAAGAGACGCAACTTGTTGCAAAACGAGGGGCATCGATGATTAACTGTTCCGGTAGTATTGGCATCATCGATGGGATCGTTCCTCCCATTTTAGAGTTTTTGGAAGCGGGAGGAGTAGCAGCCTTAGGTTCTGACCAAGCTCCTGGGAACAACTGTAATAATATGTTCAATGAAATGAAATTTGTCTCCATTTTGAATAAAGCGAAGCGCCAAGACCCGTCTGTTTTTCCAGCTCATTTATCCCTTCGGTTAGCGACGATCGAGTCAGCGAAAGCGATTGGTCTAGCAGATGAGGTAGGTTCGTTGAGAGCCGGGAAAAAAGCTGATTTATTACTTGTCGATCTGCAAGAGCCAAGCCTGTCTCCTGTTATTACAGATCCGATTCGAAATATCGTTCCGAACCTGGTTTACTCAGCAAAAGGAAGCGAAGTAGAATCCGTCATGATTGATGGACAATTCATCATGAGAGACAAACAATTGTTAACAGTGAACGAGAAAGAAGTCATCGCCATTGCGCAGGAAGCAGCCAATTCCATTAGCGAAAAAGCGAAAGGCGATATCCATCCAAACAGCCCATTAATCAAACGGATGGAAGCGGGGGAGTTGTAACCGCAGGGACGGTTCTTCTGGTTGAACTCCTGTTAACCGCAAGAACCGTCCCCCTGGTTATCCTATAAAATTATTAATGGGGAGGGGTAAATGATGAGTATACAGGATTTTCTTAAATTCTAGGTATTATCATGTGTATGACTGGAGGTATAATCACTAGTTTACATGGCTCTGATTACTACTTAATATTACTTGTTCTTGGAGTTATATTGTTTTTTATAGCTAAAATTGACCGATTATTTAAGAAGAGCGCCACTTAGGGCGCTCTAATTTTATGGAATAAGAATAATGAATGTTTGGTTTAAAGTCTATTCTTTATTTGCTTCCGTCTGTTTCTGGACTATCTAATAGATGATCTGGCATTTACCGCATCACATACTTTCGCCTCGCACAAAAACTCCCGGTTATCCGAATTCGACACGAACTGTAATCAGAAAGCATCGGTTACTATCTCAACTCACAGTAATACAACAGAAAAGACCTAATCGCTCGACGGAAAACGCGAGATCTGCATAAAACGACGGCAATTTTACCAAATATTTTGCTACAGAAGACAAGCCTCTATATAAGAAAGTCGGGACTATTTCGTGTCTCGAAAATTCAAGATATTGTGACTTTATATTCAGACACACTCCCATGAACGACCCTCCAAAGGTCGCATTATTATTTGTCGAAACATCCCGCTTTCCATGTGGGGCATTTTTATTGCAAGAATTATTGACAGAATATTCTGTTGCAAAAGTGGCAGATTTTTCCTACGCTTAGAATAGTTCGAAAGCCGAACAATTTAAATGGAGAGCAGGGATGGTATTGAAGAAACCAGTATCGCTAATGTTATCGGGTCTAATCTTGGGATCGGGTTTTCTGGCAGGCGGGGGTGCTTCCCACGCTGACGAAAACGGGGAGTTTGGAACACTAGGTAATGACGGGGAGCTTAGAGTGATGAATCAGAATAATCAAGGCCCGCCATCATTTGTGGCAGGCATGCTTTCCGAGCGGTTTGAGCAAGCCAATGGCCAGAATGCCAAACGATTTCTCGAGCAGCATAAAGACGTTTTTGAAATGGATGCTCCGGAACAGAATCTGAAAGAAGTAAGAGCAACTGAAGACGAACTAGGAATGACCCACGTGCGGCTTCAGCAGACCAAAGACGGGGTTCCAGTGGACAGAAACGAACTGAACGTTCATTTCAATGAGAATAATGAAGTCACCGTTGTTAACGGCAACTATGACAGCAAGCTCGACGAAATTAAGCTCGACACAACTCCGCGTCTGGCAAAAAATTCAGCAATGGAAGTGGCAAAAGACGCTGTCAATGCACCGGATTTCATTGAATTCGAAAAATCGGATCTCATTGTCTATCCGTTTCAGGATGATTATTTCCTTGCCTACCGTGTGAATCTTGAGTTTCACAGCGGAGCTGCGGGCAACTGGTTCATTTATGTGGATGCCCATTCCGGTGACATCATTGACCGCTATGATGCGATGACGGGGATCGGTCATTTTGAAGAAATGCTTGATACAGCGCCGGTTACAGAAGAAGACCCCGGCGCTTTCCAGTCCCAGTTTACGTCAGGCATTTCCCCCCTTTCTATTGACCCTGACACACTTCATCAGTCCCGTGGAAAAGGAATCGGTACAACAGGTGCACAGAAAAACCTGAACCTCGGTCACGGACCAGGTGAAAACGGAGGACAGACATTTTACTTAGCCGACCAGCGCTCAGACGAAATGGACGGCATTTATACTTACAACATGCAAAACACAACCAACCGGATGTGGTTGTATGAAAACGACAACGCCTCCTGGAAGAATGTCGTCTACGACGGGGACAGCAGTTCATGGGAAACCGTCGGCCAAGGACCTGGCGTGGACGCCCATAAAAATTCCCGGATTGTGTATGATTACTTCAAGGAAAATCACGGACGCAATTCCCTTGATGACAATGGGATGGCGATTGAATCCCGTGTTCACTACGCAACAGAATTCAACAATGCTTTCTGGAGTAACGGGCTTGCGATGATGACATACGGGGACGGGGACGGACAGCAGTTTATCCCGCTTGCGGCACTGGATGTTACCGCTCATGAAATGATGCACGGGATTACTCACTACAACGGTGGTCTGCGCTACCGCTTTGAAACTGGTGCGGTCAACGAAGCGTTCTCAGACACCTTCGGAAGCATCATTGACGACCGCAGCTGGCATGTGGGTGAGGACATTATGGGTGAAGCCTGGCTTGAAGACGGACGCTTTGCGCTCCGGAGCAGTGAAGACCCTGGTCTTTTCCCAGTAAATCAATCTTTCTGGGCCTACAGTGTGGATGGTGAAGGACGGTATCCTTCCCATATGGAAGAATTCTACTTCCTTCCGGGCAACATGGATAACGGCGGCGTACACATCAACTGTACAATCCTCCAGCATTCCGCTTACCTTGTGTCAGAAGAATATGACATGGGACGCGATGTAGTTGCCGATGTATGGTACCGTTCATACGACTACCTTCACTTCGACGCGACGTTCGCTGAATTCCGCGAAGCGATCCTTCAGTCCGCGATCGATCTTTACGGGGAAAACAGTGAAGAATATGACGCCTTCCTCGGCGCCTTCGATGACATCGGCCTCTATGAAGGCTGGGATTACGATGAAAACTTCCGCGACCCGCTCTGGTAGGAGCCGGCAGCATCTCACCCCGTTCCGCGTACTCGCGGAACGGGGATTTTTATGTTTCACGGTTTTTTACAATTGTGGTTCCCACTTGTGGTTCCTGACCCCCAACACGGTATAACTTTAAAGTGCTGGGGGACAGGAACCTTTTCCGTTGCCTCGACACGCATGGTAATATAAAAGAGATGGTTTATCGTAAGCGTCATCTCGCCCGCATACCAATGTAGACGAGTCTTTTTGCAGGAAGCCTAAACGTACACGATTATACAAGGGAGGTGATATCCTGTGAACACAAAATTGGCCAAAAGTCTTCTTCTTCCAGAAGCATATAACAAACGTCTGCTGCAGCGGGATATCATTGCAGGTATCACGGTGTTAGTGATGCTCGTTCCGCAAAGTATGGCCTATGCGATGCTTGCTGGACTCCCGCCGGTGATGGGTTTATATGCTTCTACCATACCGTTGCTCATCTATGCACTGCTAGGGGCCTCCCGTTACCTGGCTGTTGGTCCTGTGGCAATGGCTTCGATCCTCGTTTTTGCAGGAGTGTCGGTTCTCGCAGAACCGGGCAGTCCGCAATACATAGAGCTGGTTATTTT
The DNA here is from genome assembly GCF_003226325.1 of Salipaludibacillus keqinensis. Lineage (GTDB taxonomy): Bacteria > Bacillota > Bacilli > Bacillales > Salisediminibacteriaceae > Salipaludibacillus > Salipaludibacillus keqinensis. The sequence goes on from NZ_PDOD01000001.1 coordinate 970,314, forward strand.
GCTCACACTGATGGCTGGGCTGATCCAGCTGCTTTTAAGCCTATTAAATGCAGGCGCGTTTATTAAGTTTGTTTCCAAACATGTGATTAGCGGCTTCACCTCGGCTGTGGCAATTATTATTGCCTTAAGCCAGGTAGGCAGCTTGTTAGGCATGGAACTCTCGAGCCAAAACCAGGTGATTTTTTTACTGGGTGATATTTTCAGGAACCTTACAAAGATTCATCTTCTGACGGCAGTTATTGGTGTAGGTGCATTTTTCTTTCTGCGATTTGCTGGAAAGATCTCCACACGCCTTCCGTGGCCACTGATTACCGTTTTACTTGGCGTGATTGTCGTCTATACTTTGCAGCTCGAAGGACGGGGCGTCTCCATCGTCGGTGATGTGCCGGCGGGGCTGCCGCAATTTGGCTTTCCAGAAGTTTCCTTCAGCGCTGTGCAACTACTTTTCCCAGCGGCATTGACGATCGCCTTGATTGCAATGATGGAGTCACTGGCGATTACTAAAACGCTGGCAGGAGATTCCGGGGAAAGAGTAAACATCAATAAAGAATTAAAAGCGATCGGTGCTGCCAATGCGATCGGCTCCTTTTTACAATCCTATGTCGTTACCGGGAGCTTCTCCAGAAGTGCGGTGAATTTTCACGCCGGCGCAGTGTCAAAAATATCGACGGTTGTCACAGCACTTGGGATCGTATTAACACTGTTCTTTTTCACACCGCTTTTTTACTATCTTCCGCAGGCGGTGCTCGCTGCGATTATTATGTCCGCAGTGTTCGGCTTAATTGATTTCCGTGCGATGAGAAAATCCTTTCAAATTAAAGCGGCAGACGGATGGGTCTGGTGTTTGACGTTCGCTGCTACGCTGTTAATCGGAATTCAGTGGGGGCTACTGATTGGGGTATTGGTTTCTCTATGTATCTTAATCCACCAGATCTCCCATCCTAAAGTGGTGGAGCTCGGCTGGCACGGACCTTCCCGGACGTACCGAGATATTCAGCGTTATGAGCAAGCTAACAAGCCCCGCACGATGCTGCTTCTGCGGATCGATACGAGAATCCATTTTTCCAACGCAGAAAGTCTCGAAGATCAGATCACAGGGGCTTTAAAGAGGGATATGGAAGCTTCTGATAGGTTGAAGGACTGCATTTTGGATATGGGCAGCGTCAACGATATCGATACGGTAGGCGTAGAAATGATCGAACGGATCATGACTCGGTATCACGGCAATGTCAATGTGTGGCTGGTTAACCTTAAAGGACCTGTCCGAGACGTATTAAAAAAATCCCTCATTGCAGAAAAATATGCCGAACAGATCTCCTTCCTTTCACTGGAAAAAATAGTAGAGAAAAGAAAACCGACTATTGAGTATTTGATTTAATAAAAGCTGTTTGTGAACTTACTCTACATAAGATAAACGACCTAAACGTGATCATTCATTACGTTTAGGTCGTTTTTATATGGGAAAACTTCCGCTTTAGAATCATCCCTCTAGTTATCCATAATTCCCATGACGATCACAGGTTTTCTCTAATATTCTTTGATACTCCCCATCAACAACCACGTTCCCATAAACCTCATACTCCGCCTTTAAAAACCGCACCACACAGTCCACTTCATACGCGCTATGGCAAGAGTAATACGTGTTCGGATTCTCAACTGGTTCACAACGAATAGAGATCCGAAAGTTTTCCCGTTGCTGATCGCTCGTTAACTTTACGTAATAAACCGGATCAATCGGACCCATTCTGACCCAGTTTTCGTTATCGTACAAGTCACCGACGTTCCACCAATAATACCCATCCATGATTTTCTCCGCGCCAACCTCTGCCTGATTGTCTTTTCGTTTCGCCTTTTCATTCCTATAGGACCACACGAATACACTGACCGCGATCAAGATGACTGCCCACATACAAATCACTCCCTAACAAGGATTGTTTCTTTTAGTTTAATCTAAGCAAACCACGAACCTACCAGAATTTTCACCAGGGTTCCATGCTAAAAAAGGAATTTCTTCCATTTGAAGCGAATCTATTAAACTTGAACAGAAAAAGGGGGGAACGCCATGCCAATGAACAACCGAAAAAGATTGTTGATGGTCATGAATGTTTTACGAACAGAAACAGACGGAGACCATCCTTTAACGATGAGCGAATTGAAAAGAATAATAGAAGACGCATCGGGCGAAGGTTTAGGAGCCACCGCATTACGGGACGACTTGAAATTTCTAGAACAATCAGATGACTTTCCAGTAGATACATACCTCGAAACGAACGGACTACCTAAGCAATATTTTTATGACAGTCGCCTGTTCAACTTAAACGAACTAAGACTCCTCATCGATGCCGTCACCTCGGCCCGGTTCATAACCAAAAACGAAACAAGCAGCATGATCGACAAACTCCACCAGCTCACAAGCACTCACCAGTCCGACCAATTGACCAATCACTTGAAAGTCGACGACCTCGTGAAAAGCGACAACCAGCATATCAAATACTACATCTTCCACATTCACCAAGCCATTTCAGCCAGCAAAGCCATCACATTTCAGTATGGACGATACAACACTGCGAAGAAATTTGTCCTAAGCCGCGACGGCACTCCATACACGATAAATCCGTATGAACTCATTTGGAACAACGATTACTACTACCTTCTCGGCAAAAATCCAGGTTCAGGTAACCTACGTCATTTCCGCGTCGATCGAATGAAGAACGTCCGTCCATCTGATGAAACATTTTTCCGCGATCCTTCATTTGATGCTACTGACTACCTAGGGAAGTTATTCCATATGTATAGCGGCAAAGACGAGATTATCGAAATCGTGTTTGATAACCACCTAATCAACGTAATCATCGATCGCTTCGGCACAAACGTTCATGTGACAGCCTACAATGAGACGTCATTTTTGCTGAAAACTAGAGCTACGGTCAGTGAAGGCCTGCTCCGTTGGGTATTAACTTGGGGATCAGACGCAAAGGTATTAAAACCTAACTCATTGGTTGAAAAAATGCAGTCAGAAGCGGAAAAAATGAGGGCTCTATACTTTGAGGAATCGGGAGTCAACATGGACCCCTTTCAATAATATGGAAGGTCCTAGACCCATGTTGACTTATACTTTGGTTATCAAGTATTAAATCACTATAGAGGAGGAATGAAGAAATGCCAAATGGAAAAAACGAAGGAATCTTTAACCCGTATGAAGTGATAGGGAAGTTTTATCAATACGAAGACAATGGGCACGTCTTCGTATGCCGCAGCGAAGCAAGAATCAAGAGAAGGAACACAAAGGCTCCACTAGAAGCCATATTTGTGCTAACAAACCCGGGCAGTTGCGAAACGAGAGGCAAATCTAGTTCATTTCCGGATTTAGATTCGGCACCTTTCCAATCAGCCAAGTCCGATCCAACCCAAAAACAAATAGCACAAGTCATGTACAAAACAGGATTGAATCATATTGCCATATTAAATATATCCGACCTTAAGAGCGGTAAAATGGACGTGTTCAAGCAGCGATTAAAAGAAGCAGAAGAGTTCCCAGCATTTCATCACTCGATTTTCTCTCCTCCAAGAAGGGATGAATTAAATAAGTTGTTAAAGGAAAACCAAGGACCCGTGATTTTGGGTTGGGGAACAGATAACGTAATCAAAAAACATGCGAATCAAGCAATCGACTATTTAGTTGAGCTATACATTCAACCGATCGGATATAAACATGTAAATCATCCTTATTACTATCATCCTCTCCGGCCTATTCATGACTTACAGAGTGAATGGCGAGAAGAAATAATCGCTCAAATTAATAATTACCCAAACGATGGAACAAGAATTGTTAAGCCTGAACCTGAACCTGAACCTGAACTTGTTATTAAAGGCGAAATGGAATTTACAGACTACCTATTAATCAGACATAAAATTATTAAAGGTCAAAGACAAATAAAAGAAAAATCAGCCGGCCAATATAATAACAGATTAAAAAACCTGCAAAAGAAAAATATTTACAATGGAGAATTGCAGATAGATCAAGAGATGAAAGATCAAATCAATCGGTATTATAAAGACTCTAAAAATATGTATCCTAAGGCAATAAAGTACCATATTGAATACTTAAATTATTTAAGTAATGAGAAAGAACAGATTATGTAATAGATGTTTCATTTTAATTGTTCTCCAACATAAAGTTTCAACCTAACCATTTAATTTGCACAGTTTATAAAATAGATTTATGCAGCTTACGAACAGTTGTGGCAATGTTAGCAAAGAATTAATTAATTTAATGTTGCAGAAAACGAATCATACACGGTTTTACTTCGTGGGTAATGATGTAGCTAGTTAGATATTAAGCTATTCATCACTTTCTAAAATAAAGTGAATCTATCTTATGGTAAAATGGTGTAGTATTATATTGGATTTTTCTGAACTAGAAAAGTGTCGGAAATTCACTAAAAAGGGGTTTTGGTAAATGCAGGGGGATTTTATTAATATAACTCTTTTCTTCGTAGGAACATTGATGGTAGTTTTAATAACTATTAAAATTATAGCAAGAGTTAATAGCTATAATAGAACATTGAAGCAAGATAGATTAGAGAAAACAATTAGGGGAGAAAATAATAATGAAAGTCATGAGGAAGTAAATGCTCTCACTGATATCCCTTCAGAGCTACCTTGGGAAGTAAAAGGTATAGATAGTTTTGAAATAAAGAAATATGAACGACAGCAACTAGTACCTCTGAATAGAAATATAAAGGATAATATTAATAATCTTGTCAAACTAACTCCATCAGCTGCAGATATTGTAAAAACGGATAAGAAGGTGATCATAAAATTTAGTAAAGAGATTGTTGAAAAAATGAAGTCAGGTGAATTAACTTTGATGAAAACAAAGGGAGCAACAAATGAACTAAGAGCATTGGCAGTTGATCATAAAAATAAAATCCGTGGTCATGGCTCAATAACGGTAAAGAATATGAAAAAACTTAACCCCGCTCAATTAGCTAATGTTGCTCTTGGAGTAATGACTATTATTTCGGCACAAGAACATTTAGAAAAAATAAACCAAAGGTTAAATGTTATTGATAATAAGGTTAAGACACTATTGAGATACAACAGAAACGATAAACTTGGAAGAATTCAAGGTGCTGTTCGATATTTAAAAACTATACTTCCTGAATTGCAAAAGGAAGATATAACTATTAACCATGCATACTTTGCTAAAATGGAGGATATTTATCTAGTTTGTTACCAAGAGTTACAATCTATTTTTATAGAACAACCGACTATTATTAACAACATTAAAAATGTTAAAGAAGTACTTAAGTATGATTTAGATAGTGTTGTAACTGAGATTGAAACTATAGCTACCACATTTGAAAAAGATCTATCCCTTTGCTTTGGAAACATAGAATTGATGGTCATTTGTTTGAATATGAGAACCTATATTGAAGGAACTGATGAGGTAAATTTAATAAGGCTCGATGATATTGAAAATGATTATAAGAAAACGATTAATCACTTAGACGAGTTTAATAGAATAACAAAAGAAAAACAAATGAAGCTTGATGGGAAATTTAGATTTGAAAGTGCAGTAACTGAACGTAAAGCAAAATTGGAAGAAAAGATCACCTACCTTAATAAAAAAATTACCAAAAATATCATAGATATGGATGAACAACTAATCCAACTAAAACAAAGAAAAAATGCAGATTTAAAGGCACCGATTGACCTACAAGTAGAATACGATGAAACGGGTGAAATTACAGCTTTGTATAAGTTGAATAAGGCCAATTAATAAGGAATGTTTAATATTATGGTGCCTGTCCCCAGTGCTTTAAAGCACTTGGGACAGGCCACTTTTTAATTGATGGTAAAAATGAAATCACGGATCATCGTGTTTGTTCACTTAAAGTCTTCTTTGATAGAGAGGGAAGAGGAAAGAAGTAACTTCGTGAAACAAAAGATGAAGTGATGATCCACTTCATCTTATATGATTTATCTAATGATTCTCCCATCATTAATGGCAGCTTCCGATATGGTGTCAGCAGATCCTCCAGGTAACTCTTCTCTTTTTTCCGACTTCGCAAGATAATTCGCTATTAAAAATATCGTTCCTATGATGGTAAAGAGGATGGCTAAAGTGAAATAGGCGGTAGCTAAGTTGGCATTTATTATGTAGTTATAAGCATCGCCCCCTACATAAGCATTTGTAGAACCACCAAAAAAACTATCACTGTTTTCGTAAACAAATAATTTATGGAACCCCACTCCTGAAAAAACAGCGGCAATGATGTAGCTAATCACGGCTAATATAAACTTCACTCCAAATTCTTTCGACTCAGCTTCCAAGCTAATCCCCCTCACATGTTTTGAGTTTAATTTATGGATATGCATGTTATTCAAATTGATAACTGAATGAGTAAATATTCGTTGAGAATGTTCCAACGAAGTCCTTGACGAATTGATAAAAATTCAGTTCCGATTTTTTTCAATCCGTCTCCCCATTTTTACTTGTTTGAGTGTACTTAATAGATGAAAGGCTTTTGAACTGAGAGGGGATGAGCAAGAATGAAAGAAGCAGACTTAGTAAATGCACTGATCGTAAACTCGGATTTAATTGAACCAGGATTATCGTTTAAAGAGAAGGAAGTCAATTTAGATGGGAAAAGATGTGATTTGCTTTTTGTAGATAATAATGGAAAGGACTTGTATGTGGAAGTCAAGAAGCATGCAGACTTACACGGAGCGGGTCAGTTGGTGTTATACAATGGGTTAGTCAGTAATAGGTCGGCACGGTTCATGCTAGTAGCCTTGTCGATCGCGGACAAGTTAGTTCAAGGGCTTCACAGAGGGGGCTATGAATATGTTGAAGTGAAGGATGAGGATATCTATTATAGCTTTTTCTCTAGTTCCATGAAAGAAGCAGCTGAAAGGGTGATCCGTGCGAATGAAAAAGTTAAGAGTTGAGTGATTGTTGATATAACCTATAATAACAAGGAGCTCCAAGCAAAGTTGGAGTTCCTTTAACGACTTTTGATTTTAAAATTTTCAGCTAAAGTAGAAACTAATAGAGCCCCCTCGGTCACGTTGATCGAGGGGGTTCATTATTTGAAATGCTTAGACTTTACTAAAATAATATAAAAGAAGGTGTGACACCATCATAGTTTTTATTCAATAGCCCAATTCATTCTATCAACAATTGTATTTCTAGTAAGCTCACCAGTTAAATTGAAAACTTGCAAACTAAATTTTGGATCTTTCTTATTGGAATAACCCTTCCAATTTTCCGCAATAAACTTAAGGTTTTCAGCAGAAATGAGGGCAATATCTGTATCCGTTTCGGTAAAAGCTTTTAGTCGTTGTGCTTGTGATATAGACTCAGGAGAGATTTTTGAAGTGATAATTAGGAATAGAGTTACTCTATTATCATTCGCACGTATATAACCTAAAAATTGTTCGAAATGATCATTAGGGAAGGAGTAAGTTCCTTCGATACTTTTATTGTCCCAGAGAAGAGACTCTTTCGTGTTAAATTTAATTTTTCCGTCACAATGTTTTGATCCAGGCATTTCCACTAAAGGCAGACCCAATTTTGTTTCAAAAATATATCTAGTTGCCTCTTCAAAATACTTTTCCGTATCTAAGTCTTTCTCAATAACTTTATTCACCCTTAAAGGTTTATAATTACGAGCTGCTAAATCTTCAATATAATCATAATATAACGATCTATTATCGGTGGGGTCAGAGATAACCTTAGAGGATAAGTTTTCGTAGTAATCTATGATATTGCTAATTTTTTCATTTTTGGTTCCACTTACTCGAGCACCATCTAGGTTTCTAAGGAAATCTTTTAAATCGTTATTGGCTAAAGTGTCCAAAACAATAGAAGGTAAGATATTATGCTTTAAAATTCTTTGGATAAGTGTTTCTTTCGTTCCGCTCGAGTTTATATTTAATGAGTTTAAAATATGTTTTAACTGAACCTTTGAAAAATCATTTAATAATTGTTCATAAGTTTCATTTCTTAACTCCCCACCAAGTTCGTACCTGAGAATTCTAGCTATTTCAGAAGGTATAATATAATAAACTTCATCAGACTTAAATCGTAAAATTAATCCTCTTGACTGAAGGTTTTTTAGAGAATTTTCAATTTGCCTATGGCTATGTAATTTGTTCCCTTTTTGAGGGAAGCGACCTATATGGCTTTCAATTAAGTAGTGGTCTCTTTTCGTTAAATTAAGTTCCTGCCTTAGTACTGTAAGAATATTTACTTCATGAGAATTCAACGTTTCATCTTTTTTCCATGCTGTTGCAAGAACAGAACTGTAAATTCTGTAGTAGTCTTCAGGTATGGTGTTTTTTAAATATTCTTCGTCTTTACTTTCAGTAATAATTTGATTCTCTAATTCCTCAACGTTCTTCAACAACTCAGATTCTTTTAATAGGTAGCCCTCATTTTCCATTAATGACATTAGTATCATTTCATTTAATAATGAGATATCTCTTTTTTCTTCTAAGAAATTCAGGTTTCTTTTAACACGATCCTTATTTTGGAATTCTTCAATGTTTTTAATGATGACTTCCCGCATTTCTTCCTCGTCTGTCATTTTTACATCCTTTAGAAAACTGTCCAACGTGCGACTCAAATACATTTTACTCATTTTAGGTATAATGTCCTGTAATTTCACTATATCAGCTCCTCAACAATTTAAGTTAAACAATACTCTAGTTCAGTTCTGGAAGTAATAAAGAAGGTAAGTATACTCTCAAAAAAGGAAATTATTGTAGTATTATCTACTATGCTAATATAAATTGTACTATAATACTATGAACCTTTTCAAAAAAATCGATAATTCAGACATATTATTTGTAAAGGAATAACTTTTATCTATCTCACTATCCAATAATTTAATTAACCTTTTATATGATACAATCTTACTAGATAATGTAATTTTAATTTAAAGACTATAATAATTTATCATGAATACAAGGAATGTAATTTTAAGGAGAAGGGGACTAGAAAATGCTAAATGAAATCAAAAATTTCTTTAATATCAGTAAACGATTGAAAGAAAAAGAGGCGAAACTTTTAGATACTGAGTTAAAACTAGAAAATAAAGAGAAAATTATTACTGACACAATTACCGAGGCGAAGCAGTCTGTACAGACAGAACTTGCAGAACTTGAATCTCGAAAAAATAAACTTGGAGAAGAAGTTAATACGGCAGAACAATTGTTAGCTGGACATCAAAAAGAAATTGTTAAGATGGAAAAACAAGCTAAAAAATTCAAAAGTGAATGTTTAGGGATTAAGCAACTAGTTGAGAAGTTTCCAAATGCGGTGAACTTCCAAGAAATCGAAAAAGAAGTTCGTGTCCTCGAGGAATCATTAGGAGACGGTGTACTAAATACTTTAGTTGAATTAAATTTGCACTATAATGACTCAAAACTATTACGTAAAGAGATGACTTCTAACAACCGAGAGATCCAAAAACTATTAAAATCCTATGAATCTAGATATACAACAAAAGCTAACAGAACGATCTATCATTTAATGGTTATTGGACTTAAAGCAGAATTGCAAAATATCTTACATAAACTCAAATACACAAATCTGGATAAATCATTGGAAGAAGCAAAAGCTCTTATTGATAAGTATTTGACCATCTGTGGAGATGGGAATGCTCAAATTTTACCTACCATTACAAGATTTTTATCAGAATTAGATCCTCTATTTCAAAATGCCATTCAAATTGAATATAAGCATTATATCCAAAAGGAATTAGAGAAAGAAGAGCAACGACAAATAAAAGAACAAATGAGACAAGAGGCTGAAGAACGTAAAAAGTTATTAGAAGAGAAGAAAAAAATTGAGCAAGAAGAGGAGAAGTACCTTCAAGAAATTGAAAAAAATAAGGTGCTTTTGTCTTCTGAAACCGACCCTATTAAGTTAGAAGCTCTTAATGCAAGAGTAGAAGAATTAAACCAACAAATAATTAAATTAGAAGAAGATAAAGAGGAAATTGTTAAACGGGCAAACGGAAGAGCAGGTTATGTGTATGTGATATCTAATCTAGGTTCTTTTGGGGAAAATGTATTTAAAGTTGGCATGACAAGACGACTAAACCCGTTAGATAGAATCGATGAATTAGGAAATGCCTCTGTTCCATTTAAATTCGACATTCATGCAATGGTCTTCAGTGATAACGCTGTCGACCTTGAGCAAAAAATTCATGAGCGCCTTACACCTAATCGAATAAATAAAATAAATTTGAGAAAAGAATTCTTTTCATCTGACATTAATAATTTGCAGGCTATTGTTCAGGATATCGACTCAACGGTAGAATTTACTACTACACTAGCGGCAGAAGAGTATAGACAATCTCTTAGTATCGAACAAGAAGAACAGAAGAGCAAAACTGCTTAATTTATTCATCAAGTCTCCATAACGGTAAATGAAGAATACCCCCACCCATAACCAAAAAATGAAAGGGAGCGACTGTTAATACAGTTGCTTCCTTTCTATTTTTTACAACCACAGTGCAACCGTAGGGACGGTTCTCGCGGTTCAGGAGACCACCTGACCACAAGAACCGTCCCCCCGGTCACTACACAAACTCCACCATTCTTTCCCTTAATTTTTTCAAAGCCTCTTTTCGCCACGATCTCACGGTAGATATAGCAACGCCGTGTCTGTCGGCAATTTCTCCAAGTTTTAGTCCATCTATGAGGGCGCCGTTTATCCAATCCTGTTCTCTTGGGGTTAACCTTGAGCGAGCAATCAAATCGCGTAGAATAAAGAGGTCTTCCTCGTTTAGAACGACAGCCGGGTTCGTTTCACTTAAAATGATTGGTTCCGTAGACACATGCCTCGTTTGCCAGCGATTCTTTCGTTCCAAAGTCAATTGGAAACGACCATAAATATAACTCTTTGCATAAGCCGCAAAAGCGCCTCGATCACCGTCATAGTTTGTCCAAGCGTCATACAACGCAATGCGTCCTGTTTGAATAAACTCATCCTTATCACCAGCCAACTTCCATTTTCGAATAAGGCCATAAATCATGGGCATGAACTGTTCACAGATTTGCTCAAATTCCTCTTCTTGATTGATTTCAAGTTGTTCCAAGGGACTTCTCCTGCTTGGAAGCGCGCTTCCGCTTATTCCGCGGTACCCTCAGTTTAGAGCGCGCATGAGAAAGCTACGAATGACGAAACGGCTCTTTTCATCTAGCGAAGCGACAGAATCGATTAATGGGAAATGTCTCATTTCATCGGTCAAATGAACAGGTTGCTATGATTTTAAAAAAATGATTGAAAAATAGCTCCTGGAGATCATGAAATTAGAGGAAATCACCATGATTGGACCGAATCGCTCATCAAGATTCCTCTGCTTTTTTTAAAAACAACACTTCCTGAACTAAATTAGAAATTCGAATCCTTCCACCATGCCTTTCTATGAACCAACCCAATCCTTTCAAACACTCACCACGCTTCATTCCAACTGTTCACGATGAAAAAGCAATACCAGAGATTACTACAGAGATTACTTCAGAGAATACATACAAAGGTCTTAGGCATGCTCATCGAAATTCGCACAAACCCTTGCGTCTCTGAAAATAATTTCTAAAATCTTTTCAAAATAGCTCCCCCTTTTTTCCTTTTTGTATGTACTTATTTGATGAACAGCGATGATAAAAGGTGGAGGGATTCCCATGAGAGGATTTAAACGATCAGTCATTAAAGAAGAGTTATTGATGTTAACAGGAGATTATAAATTGGCTATTATACTTAACCAAATGATTTACTGGTCCCAATGTGTTAAAGATTTCGATGTCTTTATTTCGGAAGAGAAAAAGCGAAACGAAGAATCACAGTTGGAACTCACCCATGGCTGGTTCTACAAAACAGCCAGTGAATTGGCAGGAGACACGATGACGAACATGGCTCCATCGTCCATTCGTCGCTACTTAGCGAAACTGATCAATGCGGGATGGATAGATCAACGGTCCAATCCAAAAATAAAGTGGGATCGGACAAAGCAATACAGAGTCAATCTTATTCAGATTCAGAAAGACCTCAACCAAATCGGCTTGTATTTAGAAGGATATAAAGTGGAGATTCCCTTAGAAGTAGATCCAGCAGAAGACGATCAGGATCTCATCCAACATGAAGCAAATGAAGTGTCCAACGAGGAACTGCCTTTTTCAGACGAAGAAAGGACTTATGAAGATGAACCAACAGAAGAATCGACAGAAGACAGCCCTAAGGAGCCATCATCCATCCCATATGCCGAGATCATCACTTATTTGAATGAACAGACAGATAAGAATTTCAAACCCTCAGTTAGAAAAACACAAGAAAAGATTCGAGCAAGATGGCAAGAGAAGCACCGTCTCCAAGACTTTCAAAAAGTCATCGATACGAAGACCGCCCAGTGGATAAACGATCCGAGCATGAACAAATTTCTGCGACCGGAAACGCTGTTTGGGACGAAGTTTGAAGCGTATTTAAATGAAGGGGACACCTCGAAAGAATCGGCGTTTGATCTATATGTAAAGGGGTTGGAATGACCCATGACATTGAAAGAGACAGCCCAGTTATTGCAGGAAATCAACCGCTTTTTTCCGGGAAAAATCACGTTGCAACCTGAGACAGTCGAGGCATGGCATCGCCTCATGAAAACGCAGTCGTATAGAGAGGTGATCGAGCGTCTTGATCGTCACGTCGCTTGCAGTAAGTTTCCGCCTCTCGTCATCGATTTATATGAACAGCCGAGACCGGAGAGAAATAAACAGGTGCTTGGACAAATTGACGAGTGGGAGGCGAACGCCAGTGGCGGACCAATACAATCTTGAAGCAGAAAAAATGCTCCTCGGCTGTCTGTTACTTGATCCATCCCTTGTTCGAGAGGTCATCGTTGAGCCGAAGCAACTCTCTGGCGGCCACGATCGGTTACTAGAAGCCATGATCACTCTTACCAATAGTGAGGAAGACATCAATCGAGCGACACTATTAGAACAGCTCGGTTCGTCGTTCATGAATCAACTGAACATTGGCGAGATGATGGGAGCGGTCCCCTCCGTGCACGCTTACAAAAACTATGAGCAAATTATTCTCCGCACAGGGAGGAAAAGAGAACTCCGCCAAGCAGCTACTACCTTTCTTCATTCCAACGTGACCGATGAGCAAACGGTGAACCGATTTCTCAGTAGTGTGAGGAACATTGAAGCCAGTGGAGGCCGTGATGACGAGTTCAAAATCAAAGACATCCTCACAGAGATGTATCAACAAGCTTTGGACGGCACGGTCAAAAGAGGGCTTCCGACTACTTTCAGTCAATACGACCGACTAACGAACGGTCACAGTGAAGGGCAGTTTATCATCGTTGCCGCAAGACCCTCTGTAGGAAAAACCGCCTTTGCCCTGAATGTAGCCATGGGTCACATGAAAGGGAAAGCCTTCGGACACTTGTATTCCCTTGAAATGAGTAAAGAGCAGTTTCTCAATCGGATGATCTCGGCCAAGAGTAGAATCAATTCTCAGAAATTACGGGATCCCCAAACACGGTTCGATGTCAATGATTGGAACTCGTACTCGGAAGCGATCCATGAACTAAACAAGGAAAACTTGTACATTTGTGACCGTTCATCAGTGAAAATCGCCGACATTTATGCGAATACAAGAAAATTGATCCGCAAGCACCCAGACATGCCGCACTTCATCATCATCGACTATTTGCAGCTCCTAAAGTCAGCTGCAAACAAGCAGAATCGTCAAGAAGAAGTAAGCGAAATCTCAAGGTCATTGAAATCATTGGCCCGTGAACTAAGGGTCCCTGTCATCGCCTTGTCCCAGTTATCACGAGGCGTCGAATCACGCTCAGATAAACGTCCCAATCTATCAGACTTAAGAGAATCGGGAAGCCTTGAACAAGACGCCGATGTCGTCGCTTTTCTTTACCGCGACGACTATTATAACCGAAACGAGGTATCAGACAACACCATTGAAATCATCATCGCCAAGCAGCGCGAAGGCCCTGTCGGCACCGTCGAACTTGGCTATGAAAAAGAATATAACTTGTTCGTGAACCGAGAAGAATCAAACGGAACTACGGAACAAATGGCAAACGGGAACTAACGATGGAAGGAGGGAGCCAAAATGAGCTTCAGAACCATTAAAGACGTCTATCAAGAAGCCATCATCGAAGATTTTAAAAGTCTGATCTATTTCATTGAATGGCTCGTATACGAACAAAAAGCCGCGACAATGGAACACGACCATAGAAACATTGATTATCTTTTAAATAAATACGGACCTAGGTTAAATCCATATATCGGAGCTTATAAAGCCAAAGTAGAAGGGCAGGTCGTTCCAGAGACTCTTGGGAAAATCGAGGGGGAAGGGAACAACAGGGAACGAGGATAGCGAAAGTCTTTGGGCTGAAGGTGAATCTTTTAATGCTATAAGGATTTTGATAGATCTTATTATTAACTGTTTCGGCTCCACCAATTCAAAAAAGGTTACCTTATCATAACGGGTTCGGTTTTCGGAGAGAAAATTGAAAATAGCAATCTCATTCGCCGACTAAATCGCTATGGTTTTAGTCGGCTTCTACATGGTTGCTAATCATAATGTGAATTTACTTGTAGAATAATGAAAAAAAGGTTTTTGTCATTATATGTTAAAATTAGCTTGAGGAAAGTAATGAGTTTGTGAAGAAGTATACTTAAAGGATTGGGGAGAATTGTTTAAGAAAAAATAGACAATTAGGAGTTGAGAAAATGGAACACAGTATGGGACTTTATGAAACACCTTTTAATTCAATTAAGTCAGGAAAAAAGAAAGTGGAAGTAAGATTGAATGATGAGAAGAGGAGAAAAATAAGTGTAGGAGATACTATAAATTTCACTAAAATTCCAAGTAGCGATGAAACATTAACAGTTGAGGTTATTGAATTAAGGGAGTTTCCAACATTCTAAGAAATGTATGAAAGCATTCCTGCAAGTGATTTTGATGCTGTTGGTGGTTCAATTGAAGAAATGGTAGAACGAACTTATAGAATATATACTCCAGAGAAAGAAAAGGAATGGGGTACATTAGCAATTACAATTCAATTATTAGTTAAGGCTTTTTAAAGTAACGGGTGGCATTTCTTTAATATGGAGTGCTTTTTTCTTATCAAATAAAAGGAAATATATGTTAAGATTAAACTAGAGGATAGTTGTTTTTATCTTCAATTATAATGAGGTTAGTCTCTATTTATATAAATATATCAAATTAATTGAATAAATTACATAAATTTACTATAATTGGTTAAGATGGGAGGTGTTATTGATGAAAAAAGTATTTTTCTCTTTATTATTAGTAGGAATGCTAGTTTCACCAGCTTCAATAGGAGCTTCTGGAGAGGAGGTATATCCACAGTGTGGTATGGCCCCTCAATTTTGTCAGATTATGTATTAATCATTTAACCTAGTAAAATAGCGAAGGGAAGAGGAAATAGTACTTTAAAACTATTTCCTCTTTTTCAGAAAGGAGAAGTTATGACTGCGAAAGAATTTATGGATGCATGTAAAGGAGAAATCAGTAAAAACCTTATTGGGAAAGATACTGCGATTGAGTGGATGTGCATCGCGCTTCTAGCAAAGGGGCACGTTTTAATTGATGATATTCCTGGCACAGGGAAATCTGAATTGGCCAAATCCTTTGCAAAAACAATCAGTGGTTCATTAGGAAGAATACAAGGAACACCAGATGTGATGCCTAGCGACGTGACAGGGTTTCACTATTTTGATCAAACGAAACAAACGTTTATTTTTCGAGAAGGCCCTGTTTTTCATTCACTTGTATTAATGGATGAGATAAATCGTGCCACACCAAAAACACAGGCGAGCTTGTTTGAAGCCATGCAAGAAAGACAAGTAACCGTCGACGGGGAGCGATTTGCTCTTCCTACTCCCTTTATGGTCATGGCTACTCAAAATCCTACTGATTTGCAACAGGGGACCTATATATTGCCCCATGCTCAACTAGATCGGTTTTCAATAAAAATGCCAATGGAACGTTTGTCATATGAAGAAGAACTTCAGTTAATTAGAAGATTTCAAGGGGAAGACTATAAAGAAATTAACGCAGTAATTGACCTCGAACGAATCAGACAGTTGCAAACTAACGTTTCTACCGTCACGCTAAGTGAAGATGTTGAAAAATACTTGCTTGAGATCAGTCAAGAAACAAGGAAACATGAAAGTATAGAAGTAGGAGTTAGTCCAAGAGCAACACTTAATTTAATGAAGATAGCCCAAGCTCGTGCACTTGTCCATGAAAGATTGTTTGTGACACCAGATGATATTTATCAAATGGCGCCCCTTGTTTATACTCATCGACTCATCTTGAAGATAGACGTGCACATGCGTCAATCGCCAGAAGAGGTCATGAATGATGTTCTTTCTAGGGTAAAGGTGCCAGTGGAAAACCATGGTTAAATTATATAAGCAATTCGAGGAAAAAGAAACCAAACCATTCGTTACATTCGTGATTGTTCTTTGTGTTTTGCTTCTTACAATGTTTATTCTTATGGATGAACTCATTTTAACGATTGTCACTCTTACTTTGATCGTCACAATCATGACGTCTTATTGGATTCTTACATATACTGCATCAAAAATTGAGGCTAGCCTTCATTTAAGGCAATCTAGGTTATATCCAGGTGAGGAAACAGATTTAGAGCTCTCACTGATAAATCGAAGTCTCTTTCCGTTATTTTCTGCGACTGTTCAACTAGACTGGCCCTATGAAAAAGAAGCGCTAGGTGTCGTAAAGGAAGGCAATATTGAACAGACACTTCCTCATCTTTTCCAGCAAGGGTATTCGGTACGCCAAAGAGAGAAAATCGTACATAAAGAAAAACTCAGAGCGAAAAAGCGTGGGGTAGTGCAACTGCATCAAGTTCATCTAAAGGTTTCAGATTGGTTAGGACTATTTGCCTTTCGAGTGGAGATGAAACCTGAACTACCTATCACGGTGATCATCTATCCTACTTTTACTAACGGTTATAATCTAAATAAATCTTTACGAACCATTGAAGGGGAGAGTAAGAAAAAGGGAGAGAACACAGAAGATATAATGGGAGTTCGCCCTTATCAGTGGGGCGACCGACTTCGTAATATCGATTGGAAAAGTTTAGCTAAACATCAGCAACTTATGACAAGAGAATATGCCGATCCTTTGTATTTTAAGGCTACTGTCATTTTATCTTTACACGAAGGGGAGGATGAAAATCGGTGGAGTGAGAAACCTGAGGAAGTGATCAGAAAAGCTGCGAATGTTTGCTATGCACTGAGTACTTCTCATCAGTCCTTTGAGGTTTATATCAATGACAGGTCCGGTAGAAATTCGACAGGAATCTATCTACCACCAGGACAGGGGAGAGCTCAATTGCAACGGGTCCTTCATGTGTTAGCCTATTTGAAAATAGGATCTCCCTTGTATCCAGTTTCGTATATCCTTCATGGGCTCTCTCAAAAAAGAGATCCAATGTCGTACGTAATCTATGTTGGCGATCGGTCAGGCTCAGGGACCCAATTACTTTCTCGCTTGGGAAATAGGGATATTGTTGGCTAAAAGGAGGGGAAAGCTTGAGACTTAAACGATTATTTATCCTTGATTTATGTCTTGTATTATTTTGGTTCATGTTGATTTATATGACATGGAAAACCTTACCGGCTTTTCTTGCCTCTAGTTTAATCATTACAGGTATGATCGTTTGGTCTTATAAAAGGCGAGTGATGGAGGGCTTAACAAACGACTTGGTAAACTGGATTTTTCTTTTAGGATCAACATTTATCCTCATGATATTTGTTCCCTCCCATTGGCCCATCCTCGGATTCCTTATGTATGGTCTAGGGTTCTTTCTACTCAGCCGAAGATATCAAACAGAACCATTAAGAAACTCACTTTTCCTTTCAATAAGTAGTTTAGTTACAGCGAGTTTTTTCGGTGTTTTATTCATTTATAGTCTAGTCCAATCCATGATTATCACAGGAAGAGGAATATCTGGAACGATTGAATCATTGTTATCGCTCGTAAGCTATCCGATTTTTCAACTGATTTATTGGATAATGAACATGGTCGCAGCTGATTCTGAAGCGTTGCCAAGGAACGTTGTTATAAACGGCGATCCCAACTCATTTAATCTACTTGGCACTCGAGCCGAAACGAATATCCTTGTTTTTTACGGAGTGATGTTACTAATAGGCATTGCTATATTTGTTTATATCATCGTTAGAACAAATCGAAAAGAAATAGGGAAAGATGAGTCCACTATCACTAATCAACCTTATAAATCTGAGAAGTTAACAGACTATACTCCTGAAAAAATAGTGCGATCATTTTCTTCAAATGCCTATCGAAGAACCTATCGACGCCTTGAGAGAAAGCTGGCACGAAAAGGATATGAACGCCCTGACCATATCCCAATAAGAGAATGGGCGAAATCAATGCCTAAGATCCATGACGAGTTAACGTTATTTTTAAGTATTTATGAAAAATCACGCTACCATGGAAAAAAGATTGAAAAAGTCGATCATCAACAATTCCGAGATTCGTACCACTCTATTCTAAAAAAACTGTTGGAATAAGTGTGATTAAAAATAGAAGAAGGGGCTGTGAGGTTTAAGTAGTTTCGTTTGGTAGAAGAGAAACTTGCTAATTACTATGTCAATGGCTCTGTGATTTGCTATGTTTATTTTTATATACTAAATATTTAATTGTGATTTTATGTAAAAATAAATATAGTATGTGAATGATTGTACTTAAAGTAACGGGCAGCAATAATTGAGGAAGCGAAGAAATAATAAAAGTGAGTATTTTTAGTATTATGACAGTTCCAATTGCAACGTGAAAATTTTTAAATAGGAGGAACATAATGATGGAGATGTATAGTTTAGTAGGGGGTATTATTTTCCTTATACCGTTAATTATTGCAATCCTGCTCATTAAATGGCTGTTCAATATAAAGCAGAATTCAGATGAGCAGATAAGGCAGAATAAAGAAATTATCTCAATGCTGCGGGCGAAGGAGAACAGGGAAACATCTGAAAAATAGAATAAGAAGTAATTTAGAAATATTTTGAAAAAATAGTTGAAGAAATTAAGAATGATATAAACAGGTAGCGATATGATGTTTTTTTGAAATTGTGAAATGGTGTACTTAAAGTAACGGGGAGCGTTAGTAAAATTACGAGTTGCAGTATCGCAGCTCTTTTTTTGTACCTATAAAATGGAAAATGATGTTAAGCTAAAGGGGGGAAGAGTTGAATAAGGTGAGTTCATATAGGAGGAGTTTTTATGGGTAAATTAATTCTTGCTGGAGGTGGGGATGAGAAACAAACCTTATTAATTGATAAAGAGTTTGCAAATCTAATCAACAAGGAAAAACCTTTGTTATACATCCCCATTGCAATGGATACGAATACTATTCCATATGATTCATGCTTCAATTGGATAAACAGTGTTTTTAATCCACTTGGAATTGAAAATATTACGATGTGGACCGAAAGCGAGCTGAATAATAAGAGGGTTGAAGATTTAAAGACATTTTCAGCTGTATATATAGGTGGTGGCAATACATTCAGCCTTTTAAATGATTTCAATAAAACACTTTTCACTAATATATTAAATGACTATCTATTAAAAGATGGAATTATATACGGCGGAAGTGCAGGGGCGATTATCTTTGGAGAAGATATAATGACTTGTTCTCATATGGATTCTAACAATGTTGCCTTAAAAGAATTTAATGGTTTAGGTCTTGTAGAGAATTATGCCATATGGTGTCACTACAAAGTCGATAACGATGAATTAATTAGTAATTATGTTCTTCAATATAAAAATCCAGTTATCTCATTGCCAGAAGAAACAGCATTATTTATAGATGATGGAATTATAAAAGTAATTGGAACCAAGCCAGCTTATTTGTTTGATGAAAAAATTAAGAAAGTAATTCAACCAGAAGCGTTAGTTTAAGTACCGTACCGTCTGTTATGGCGGTATTGGGGAGATTACTGCAACAGAGAATTGGAGGTTTTGAATGTTTAAACATGTATTAGCAATCTTATTTGTTAGTTGTATTTTTGGAATAATAAGCTATGATACCTATGTTATGAAGACTGAACCAACGTTATTTCATGCTACTTCATCTATAACCTTCGTCATTTTATGGGTTCTATATGGGGTTTCTATGGGGAAGAAAAAGACTCAAAATTTCATCTCATTCATAACAATATATTGGATAACCAGTGCTTCTATATTGTTGTTTGGGTACTTTACATTTATAGCACCGTTATTCTATTCTGCTAGTTTTATTTTCACAATATCGATTTATGGTGCTATTAGGTACTATTTTGACACCTCACCTTCTCTGAGTTTAGGTATTATAAGTGCACTTATCCTATATGTGTCTTGTACGGTTGGCTATTTATTGGGATTGATATGGACCCAAAGGCAAATAACTTCCTAAACTAACGGGAGCGTTTCTTTAATAAGAGACGCTATTTTTTCGTCCAATTAAAAGGGAAATAATGTTAAGCTTAAACCAATACAGCTTATTTAAGTATTGGGGAGTTTACTTGAAGAAGGGTTTCTGTCAGGGTCGGATTAAAGGGTACTATTTTATTGGGGTGATACACAGTGTCGATAAAAGGACTTAATCATTTTTTATTTTCAGTTTCTGATTTAGAAAATTCTATCCAGTTTTATAAAAATGTATTTGATGCTAAATTGTTAGTTAAAGGTAGAAGCACTGCCTACTTTGATATAGATGGAATGTGGCTTGCTCTCAATGTAGAGAAAGATATACCTCGTAATGAAATAACCCAATCATACACGCATATTGCTTTTTCAATCGAAGAAGAAGATTTTGATAAAATATACGATAAACTAAAAAGTTTGAATGTAAACATCTTATCGGGTCGTTCAAGAGATGAAAGAGATAAAAAATCAATTTATTTTACGGACCCAGACGGTCATAAATTTGAATTTCATTCAGGTACATTACAAGATAGATTGGATTACTATAAACAAGAGAAAACACATATGGAGTTTTTCGATTAAGGACAAACGGAGTGCGATAGCACAAAAAGCTGCCTCTGCTCTTGTTCCAGTGAAGGGTAGTATACTTGAATAGCTAAAATTGAATTACTGTAAGATAATCACTGAATTTTAAAACTAAATTACGGGGAGGAATTAAAGTGGTATCCATCAAACGAAACCCACTAACTTTAAAGGGACTATTAATATGATATATAGAGCTAAGCCGCAATATTTGATTCTAATCCATGTACCACTTGTTATTTTTCTTATATCAACAACAAGTTCAAATGTATTACTTTATTTTTTGTATACTTTTTTATTATTTATCACTGTTTCCGTATTTCTTAATTATGAATTTAGGATTGAAAATGAGAAGTTTTTTTTCAAAGTATTGTTTTTCACCATTCCTATATATAATCAAACCGTTAGTCATAAGGAAATAAAGTATATAAAATTTAAATGTTTTGGTTGGGTTAAAGGTGCAAAAGTAAAAGTGAAAGGGAAATTAAGTCTCCGATTATCTCGCTTTCAATCCAATGAGCTATTCTCAGACTTAAATAATTTTGCAAAAGAGTACAACATTCTAACGGTGAAAACAATAGACTTTAAGGATTTGTGAATAATTGTTCTTAAAGTAACGGGGAGCAATCGTTGAAGAATGAAGGATATCATTAAAAGCTAATTAGCTACTCAGGAGGTTATGATGAAAATTATTAGGGATACAGGTAGAAGTTTTGATTTAGAAAATTTTCTTTCTATGTCATTAGTAGCTCATTTATCAACGGTCGCAGAAGATTCGCCAAGAGATTCACCCGTTTGGTTTTATTGGCGAGAAAAAATTATTTGGATAATAGGTACAGCTTCAGATACATTTCCAGATAGAATAAGGAAAAATTCAAAATGCGCTATTGGAATAGTAGATTTCAACCAGCATACTGGTCTTTTTTTACATGCAGGATTTAGAGGGACAGCAACTGTTAAGCCTTTTGACGAGATAATAGCTAATCAGTTACTTTCTCGTTATTTGGGAACTGTAATCGAAAAATGGGACCCACGTTTTAAAGATTTAGATGATAGTAATGTTTTAATATGCTTTACACCCGAAACAGTAGTAGTTCGTGACCAATCATATGTCCTTCCTAAAAGTGGCGAAAAGTGCGATTGTTCAAAAGAATAGTCGCTTATTGTGCTAACGGGGAGCAATCGTTGAAGATCCTAGAAGCTGCATATGCTTGCTTTTTTAATTACATAAGAAATGGGGAATGATTTTAAACTGTAGAAGTAGATTCTTAAATAAATCATGCATACAAAAAAGGCAGAGATAAACAATTTGTTTGTCTCTGCCTTTTTTCTTAGTTATATTATAGCATAATTTTACATGAAATTTCAGGCTGTTATTATAAGATTCTAAATATTACCATAAGGGAGTGACTTGGTATATGAAGGAGTTTAGTAATACAAGAGTTCGTAAAAACAATAGTCTATTGCAAGGAGGATTATAATATGCAACTTTATAGGTTCGATAATGAAATTGGAAAAAAAGTCACTCATTTTAATTCTCATTTTATAATGTCTCGAATTACAAAAACGGAATCAGCTGCTCAAATTAGTTGCATGTATTTAGAGCCTGACGGAGTTATTGGCTTTCATAAAACGGTAGTTCCTCAATTACTTATTATTGTTACTGGTGAAGGCTGGGTACGGAATGATGATATGTCAGAAATAAGTGTTAAAGCAGGTGATGCTGTCTATTGGGAGGAAGGTGAAGGACACGAAACTTTCACTAATTCAGGGCTTACTGCAATAGTAGTAGAATCAGAAGAACTAAATCCATCTGATTTCATGCCTCAGAAAGAGTTGAACTAAATTCACATTTCCAGGAACGGGAGCATTACTAAACCAGAGCAGTACACTTTTGTTTCAGAATAGAATGTTATTAGGGAAGGGGCTTGAATGTTAGGAGTAAATAAAGGAGAAGTCAAGTTGGTAACTCATTCGTCAAACTGGAAAGAACTATTTGCCGAAGAGAAAGAAATGTTACAATCCATCATTGGAGAAAACATAAAAGGTATTCAACATTTTGGAAGTACAGCTATTGAAGGCATTAACGCTAAACCTATTATCGACATACTCGTTGGAGTGGAGTCTATAGATAAAGTTGAGAAATTCGATAAAGAGAGATTAAAAGAAAATGGATATTACCATTTATCGAAAGTGCGTCTTGAAGGAAAAGTAGTTTTTGCTAAATTCTCTAACTTAGAAAACCTAACTAAGACACATATCATGCACATAGTTGAACATAACGGAACATGGTGGAAAGAGCATACTTTTTTTAGAGATTATCTAAATGATAATCCCAATAAAGCAAGAGAATATGAAGCATTAAAAAAGAGTTTGGCATTAAAATATCCTAAGGATGAACGTACCTACACCGATGAAAAGAAGAAGTTTGTTGATGATATACTAGGTAGATTATAAACTTTCTTCTTCAACAAACGAAGAGCAATAGTGGAATATACTGTTGCTCCTGTTGTGGTGCTAAAGGGGAGATTAATACAACAAGAGTTCCCCGAGCATATGGAGTTGGAAAATTGAACTCAAGCGAAAAAAGTACCACATTATTTTTAATTCTCGTTGGAATATTATTTGTGTTTTCTATCCTATCAATCGTGTTTTCTTTCGATAGTCTTATAAAAGACATCGTTTACTCTGTGGGGTTTTTCATTGCAATCATTTTAAGAATATATTATAGAAAACAAGCAAAACAAGAACGTGAACAAAATATAGAATAGGATTGAAATACTCAACTAACGGAAGCATTTCTTTAAAAAGGGATGCTCTTTTTTTATCCAATTAAAAGGAAATAAATGTTAAGATAAATTAAAAGATGAATGTTCTTCAAGTATTGGGGAGGATTGTTGAAGAAGGTCTTATTTTAGAATGGAGATAAAAATGAACATCAAAGAGATAATTAAAGAACTGATTCACAATAATATAATTCAATCGAGAACCACAGAATATGAGAAATTAAATGGAGGTACTGTAAGTGAATTGTACCTTCTTCATAACTGTGATGGTACTAAGTTTGTCGTTAAGTTAAATGAAAAACAGATTTTAAAATCAGAGGTGTATTTTCTTGATTTCTACAAGAACTTAAACCTGTTACCTAATCTTCTCTTTGTTGAGCAATCATATAATTATATAGTCTATTCATTCATTTCTGGTACAACAAACTTTACAGTAAAAAATAAACAGGAAATGCTTAAAATCCTTCGTCTCTATCCTTACAACCTATTAAGTCATCTAACGCATCCGTAATAAAATATCTTTTCATATCAATCGTCTGTTTCGACCATTTTTCAGGTACTTGTTCTAATAACTCTTTTGCTTCTTTTTTTATTTCTTTCAATATACCTTTATCTTTTAAAATCTTTCCTTCGCTTACCATTCTTGGCATACAAGGTCTTGCTTCTTTACAATCACTTTCAAAAAAGAAGCGATACGACGATAAATTGTGTGCGAATAGTTCAATATTCCATCCAAATTCAATGAGCGATTCACGATAAGAAGAGTTTAAACTTTCATCAAAAATTACAATATCTAAATCAGATGTTTCCGTTGCTTGCCCACGAACAACATTTCCAGCTAAAATAGCTCCCTGACAATTCAACGTATCGATAGCACAAGAAGTTGTCGTAACTCTTTTCCAGTAAAGGGAAGGATGCTTTAATAAGGAGAGACCATTTTTATTTAACAAGCTTTAGCGTTAGTACTTTAATAAGGCAGTCTAAGAATGAGGTATGGATAAATGTTACTAAAGCGGATTTGTAAATTATTTTGTTTTACTTTAATAATCTTGTTAATGACGGCTTGTAGTTCAGAAAGTAGAGAAGAGGCTATGAGGGCAATTGAGTCTACGAATTTATCTAATGAAAGCATTGATGATATCAAAGTAGGTATGTCAATCAACGATAAATCTTTTATAACGAAACATGGATATTTTGAACCCTATCCTAATAATGAACACTATGCTACACAAAGAAATTATGACCAATATTGGAACAAAGATTATATTGTAAGTGTTGATAGACAAACACAGGAAATTTTACAAGTCGGAGTTCTTGAAGAGAACAATACATCTTCAACTGCAATGGAAATAAAAAGAGGCTTTCCTATCGATAAAGTTATAACAGCTTATGGTGAGAATTATTTTACTTATGAAGATAAAGAGCAAACGATTTATATAATAGGGTATGTAGACCATCAAAATAATTTAGAATTATCTTTTGTACACTTTGATGATAAAGTTACAGGCATCAATATTGGATATGCTTTTGACTAGAAATAAATTTGAAAGGACTTATTAAAGTAACGAGAGCGATAGAAAAAGTAGCTATCGTTGCTCTTATATCAGTAAAGGGAAGTTTACTAGAAGTAGAAATGTTATATAAAACGTAATAATTGAATTTTAGGGGTGTAATTATGAAAGAAACCTATCGATTTAAAAACACGATTGAAACGGAAAAACAATTAAGGCAAATGATTGGTTTTCCAAGTGAGTTAGTAAATAAAAAAGTCATTTCATACCTTGATCACAATTGCCTAGAGTTTATTTCTAAATCACCATTTTTGGTCATATCAACTTCTGATGAATTTGGTTTTTGTGATGTTTCTCCAAGAGGTGATAAGACAGGTTTTGTTCAAGTAATAAGTAAAAAGCAATTAGTCATACCCGAAAGACCTGGAAATAAAAGAATAGATTCCATGCGAAATATTTTAGCGAACCCAAGAGTAGGTCTTCTCTTTTTTATACCTGGACTGGGTGAAACGTTAAGAGTGAACGGGAATGCCACATTAGTAACCGATGAAGAATTACTTGATAAGATGGCGTTTAAAGGGAAAAAGCCACTTTTAGGTATAGGAGTAGAGGTGGAGGAGTGTTTTATTCATTGTGCAAAAGCATTTAAACGTTCTGGATTATGGGAACCTACCTCTTGGATGGCCGAATCATTATTACCATCTGCTTCTAAAATATTATTTGAACACGCCAAGCTTCCTGATACAAGTGTGGAGTCTATTCAGGAAAGACTTGAAGAAAGTTATTCTAAAAAGCTTTATTAAATTCCCTCAGTGTGATTGATGAAAAGAGAGGAACAGAAAAAATGGCAAAAGAGATGTTGATACAAATAAGCAATTGTAAACTGTATGCTAAATTAGTTGGTGAAAATAATGGAAAACCAACTATTGTAATGGAAGCTGGATATGGGGATTATTCAAAGGGGTGGGATTCAGTTATATCAGAAATATCAATGCTCTCTAATGTTCTAATTTATGATAGAGCAGGACTTGGAAAGAGTGAGTCAAGTTCTAACTCAAGAACAAGCAGTGAGATGATTATGGAGTTAAAAAAACTTCTTACTGAAGCGAAGATAGAACCACCATACATATTAGTAGGTCATTCTTTTGGAGGAGTTAATACACGATTGTATGCAACGGAGTATTCTAATGAAGTTTGTGGACTTATCTTGGTTGATTCTACGCCTGAAGATTACAAAGAAAAATTTCTCCCGACCATGCCGAAAGAATTTCAACAAGCATTTAATAAACAATTTGTTTACGAAGGAAATTATGAAGAATTTATGGAAAGTTTGAAACAAGTAAAAGAATCAAAAAGACAATTAGATATACCATTAATTGTTCTGTCAGCTGGGAAAAAAGCTCATTATTCAGAGGAAGCACAAGTGTTATGGAATGAAATGCAGAAAGAGATTTCTAAAATATCATCAAATAATGAGTTCGTAATAGCTGAAAATAGTACCCATTATATACAGAATGATGAACCAGAAGTCTTAATTGATGCAATAAAAACTTTGATAGATAAAATTTAAGATTGGATTGTGCAATAGTGTATATAATTGATTACGTAATTCTGTTATTACTTTATCTTGATTATTTAATATATATGTTTATCGTACTAACGGGAGCGATAAATTTGATCGCCTTTTCCTGCTGAAGTAACGGAGCAGCTTAGTGGAAGAAGGAAATGTAATTACTTATAAATATAGGGGTGAGAGTGTGTGAGTAATGCATTAATAAAACAGATTCCTTTAATAAGTAATAGTAAAGAAGTTATTGAAATTAAAAAGGGTTTTTCCTCAGATGAAAAATATCTAATACATATGCAAGATAACAATAAGCTATTACTTCGGATGTTTAATTTAGAAGAGTTGGAATTAAAGAAGACAGAATACTCTATTATGGAGAAGATGCAGGATTATCACGTTACTTGTTCACAACCAATTTCAATTGGTGAAGTAGGAAATCGGGGGTATATGATCACATCATATATAGAGGGTAAGGATGCTGAGGATGAAATCTTAAAATACTCCGACCAAGAACAATTTAATGTTGGTATTGAGGCGGGGAAAGAATTAAGAAAAATGCATCAATTATCTGCTCCAGACCATATCTCTTCTTGGTATTCAAGGAAAGTTGAAAAGCATAGAAAATATATTAATGCTTATTTAGCATGTGGGGTAAAGATTAAAAATGACCAAAAAATAATTAATTTTATTGATGAGAATATCCATCTAATGAAACAGCGACCGAACTTATTTCAACATGACGATTTTCATCTTGGAAACATCATTGTGAATAATAAAAAATTTTCTGGAGTTATAGATTTTAACAGGTATGATTGGGGAGATCCTATTCATGAATTTCTAAAGATAGGGATCTTTAGCCGAGGAGTAAGCATTCCTTTTTCAATAGGACAAATTAAAGGTTATTTTAATAATAAAGAACCAGATGAAGATTTTTGGAGATTGTATTCACTTTATCTGGCAATGTGTGTCTTCTCAACTGTAGTTTGGACTTTAAAAGCTATTCCTAACAATATGAATGAGATGTTAGATAAAGTATACATGTATTTAGAAGATCATGATTACTTCGACAGATTAAAACCTAAGTGGTATAAATAGAGTCCAACTTTGTAAATAATTACACTTCAACAGGACAGCATTTCTTCAACCAGAAATGCTCTTTTTTTATCCAATCAAAAGGAAATAAATGTTAAGATTATATCAGGAGATGGTTGCTCTTCATATATTGGGGTTTAATTCTTACTATTGAAATTGATAATTACAACTACTAGGAAAGGTGATTTCAGTGAAAAAAGCTAATAAGTCGTTTCTTTGGACTTTCATTTTTATGTTGACTGCATTTATTATTTTTAGTGTTTACACAAATGAAGTTAATTATGGGATGTTATTTATCATTGCAGGGGCAAATATAGGAAATGTATTATACTTTTTCTTACATAAAGATGACTAATAATAGATCTTGTTATTTATTTGCGAATGTAAACGTGTATGGGATTTTCAAATAATTGATATTGGGATAATAGTTGTTAACTCGATAGAGCGAGAAGCACTGGCACTCTTCTACAAACGAGAAGGTAAATACAACAAGAGTTTCCCGAGCATATGGAGGTAAAAAATTGAACTCAAGCGGAAAAAGAACCACAATATTCTTAATTCTCGTTGGAATATTATTTGTGTTTTCTATCCTATCAATCGTGTTTTCTTTCGATAGTCTTATAAAAGACATTGTTTACTCTGTGGGGTTTTTCATTGCAATCATTTTAAGTATATATTATAGAAAACAAGCAAAACAAGAACGTGAACAAAATAAAGAATAGGATTGAAATACTCATCTAACTGAAGTGATAGTAGAAAAAGCCGTTGGTCCCGTATTGATACTAACGATAAGAGTTGAAGAAAAAAATATAAATCGAGGAGGGGTTTGATGAGTAAACAAAACTACTGGTTAATTTTTTTTGCAGGAGTAGCAGTTACTCTTATTATATTGCCATTGCTTTCAGCATTAGGTGTTCCAACGTTTGACGATGTATTAGTTTTAATATTTGGTGAAGATAGTATTTTGGCTATTGTCTTTTCATTAGTTATCATTATTATACTTTTATTTTGGATGTTTAAGTCTGCTAATCGAAATGCGTAGTCTATCGTTTTCGCATTACTTGATTTAAACGGAAGCAATAGTAGCAGACGAAAAAGTTGCAAATGCAGCTTTTTTTTATGATTAATTATCGAGAATAATGTTAACTTTATAATATTTTGTGTTAACATTAAATTGGAAAATTAATTACTTTTTGGGGGCTTGTAAATTGAATAACAAAAACCGAACCATTATTACACTTGTATGTAGTTTACTAATTCTTGCTGTTGGAATGTTTAAAATACTTACTGAATTATTACCTTCTATGTCTTTATTTGTTGCATATATTTTTGTGATCACAGGGTTGATTGGAGTCGTGGCAAATGGAATGACTTTAAGAAAGTTACAAACGAATTAACATCATGAAATTACGGTTCAAAAAGAAGAATGGTTTCTCTTTTTGCACAGAACGGGAGCAATACTTTAAGAAGTCTAAGGTACTGTAGTCACGAAAAGGGAGAAAAGTTAAGCAGTTATGAACGCTATTATTAATATATCAAAGGAAATGTATATTAAATAAATTAAAAACATTAAGGTGTGAAAAGAATGTTGGGCATTCTATTTCGAGGCATGGCGGTTGGAATAACGGAAACCGTTCCTGGCATTAGTGGTAGTACAGTTGCTATGATATTAGGAATATATAAACGACTCATATATTCGTTAAGTATTTTGACAACAAAACATAGAAAAGAGGCTCTACCCTTTCTATGTACATTTGGAACAGGTATGGTCATTGGATTCGTTGTTTCTATCTATATTATTGACTATTTATTAAGTAACTATCGTACACCGACGCTTACGTTTTTTATTGGTATTATTGTAGGCTTCTTACCTTACCTATGGCAAGAAACACTCAATCATTCTAGAAACAAACTAAAATTAAAACATTACATCATCATGTTCTTGTTTTTAAGCCTTGTAGTATTCGGTCAACTTTTAAGTGGTACGAATCAAATGGATGTAAATCATTTATCTATTGCCGATTATATATTCTTCGCTGTTGCAGGGTTTATAGCAAGTACAGCTCTTGTTCTCCCTGGCATAAGCGGTGCTTTAATACTGATTATATTAGGTATATATGATATAGCGACCGCATCATTAATGTCCTTTGATTTGCCGATCATTTTAGCGATCAGTTCAGGTATAGTGTTAGGAGTTCTATTGACCAGTAAACTTATTCGGTACTTAATAACAAATTACACGGTAGAAACTTATGCTGCAATGGTTGGGTTAGTTAGTGGTTCAATCTATGCGATTCTAGAAAATTTAGATAGTGGATTTGGCACCTCAACTATCGTAGTGTCATTGATAACATTTTTTACTGGCATTATTTTTATAATTACTTTAAAACGAACTCAGAACAATAGATTTGAGTAGAATGACTAATTTAATTAGCTTATATATTGAGATTGTGAAATCCTACACTTAAACAAGAGTAGCAATAGTTGCAAAAGGAAAATCCATAAGCAGTTACGATTTAATAAAAGGAAAGGTTTGGGTGCTACCTGTGTTGAATATAAATTAAGAAATAGCAGCTGTCGTAGAGAAGTAATTCGAGATAAAAAGGAGCTATCTATGAAGACAACACAGTCAAAAGACGGCACAATCTTAGCATACGATGTCTACGGGAGTGGTCCACCGCTAATTTACATAACCGGAGCGATCTGTCACCGATCATTTAAGCCTGTAAAGCATGATGCCAAAATATTTTCCACGAAGTTTACTGTTTACAATTACGACCGCCGCGGACGCGGTGATAGTGGTAACACACTGCCTTATACTGTGGAACGTGAAATTGAAGATATTAAAGCCATGATTGATGTAGCAGGCGGGAATGTCTTTTTGTATGGCCACTCTTCGGGTGCCGTGTTAGCACTTGAGGCTGCCCTAAGACTTAGCAGCAAAGTTAAAAAAGTCATGATGTATGATCCGTCCTATGTACATGATGAAAAAGAAAAGTCCGAATATAAACGATTAAGCCGAAAAATACACGAACTTCTCGATAACGGGAAAAATGCAAAAGCAATGACCACCTTTTTGAAAGGTATTGGGATGCCGAAAGTATTCGTTTTGCTTTTACCGCTATTTCCTGGATGGAGAACGATGAAAGCACTCGCTCCAACCCTTGCTTATGATATTGCCCTTACCAAGAACATGCCCCCTGTTGAACGAGCTACTCAAATTTCAGTACCAACGCAAATCATCGTGGGAGAAAAAAGCCCCAAATCCATCCATGATGTTGGCCGTCAACTATCGAATGTCATTCCAAACGCAAAGTTTGTACAACTATCAGGCGAAGACCACATGGTTAACCCAAAAGCCTTGCTGCCACTGATTACGGGTTTTCTCAAGTGAAAATGTAACTTGAGTCATCGCAAGGTAGAGAGATAGCACAAGAAGTTTTCTGTCGTTGCTCTTTACCAGTAAAGGGGGAGCATTCTTTAAGTAGATATACTAGGAGATGGAAATAGGGGGCGCAGTTTGTTTGCTTGTCTATCTGCATGTTGATATCTCTTTCTTTCTTAGAAGAGGATGACTCAACATCATCCTCTTTTTGGATATTGTATGAAATTGGCTTCGTTCCCTAAGAGAAAAACCACTCAAAGCCTGCTTTTTAGAAAAGGAGTTTACACATGAAAAACAGGTGATGGCTTCTGGTACCATATATTAAAAGAAAGCTAAAGTTCTTCCTCCAAGGCAGTATTCATTAGACCTCCATACGTTAACGTATAGACCAGTACCCACAGCTATTGTTGTTAAGATCCATATTATCACTATTCTCATGGTTCACGCTCTTTGTCTGAAACTGTAATACCCATTCTCTTAATTTTTATAACAAAACTATTCATAGTAAACTTTTTGTATTTCACGAAAATACGAATCAATGGCCATTATTATTCCTCACTTCTATCAAAGTTCTGCTAAAATAAAGAGAAATAGGTTAGTTAGTAGGAGGAAACTATATGACAGAGAGAAAATTAATTATTACTCATAATTTAAGTGAAGATCTTATAGAAAAGGTGCAAGAGGTTGTACCTGATTGGACGTTGATCGTTGGTAAAGATCCCTCTCATTGGGAAGGGCATTTAAAAAGCGCAGAAATAATTGCGGGTTGGAAACGAGAAATAGAAGGGTCACTAAGTGAAAATACCAGACTTAAGTGGTTACAAACATGGAGTGCTGGTGTGAATAGCTTACCATTAGAAAAATTAGAACGAAATAATGTCTTGGTTACAAGTGCTAACGGAGTCCATTCTAATCCTATTTCAGAAACCATCTTTGAACTCATGTTATCCCTTACTCGGAAAATACATACTTATGTAAGGAATCAGCAATCAAAAACATGGTACCACGAAAATATGGGACTTGAGTTACACTGTAAAACGATTGGAATCTTTGGTGTCGGTGCAATTGGGGGAGAAACGGCCAAAATATCCAAAGCATTTGGTATGCATGTTCTCGGTATTCGAAATTCACAAAAAGAGCATGAGTATGTCGATGAAATGTTCACTTTAGAGGAGATCGATGACGTTTTACCTCGCTGTGATTATGTTGTTGTCACACTTCCACTTACTAATGCAACAAAAGGATTAATTGGAAAAAAAGAATTCCTTGCGATGAAAAAGTCTGCATTTATAATCAACATAGGTCGTGGAGATATTATTGTTGAAAAAGAATTAATCAAGGCATTAAATGAAAAGCGTATTGCGGGGGCTGGATTAGATGTATTTGAGGTGGAGCCTTTACCTGCTGATAATTCTTTATGGGAAATGGAGAATGTGATCGTCACACCCCATACTTCCGGTTCTACAAACTCCTATAATCAGCGACTTATAGAAAATATTTTTATTCCTAACCTTCAAAGCTATGTGAGCAATACACAGATCCCTATCAATTTATTAGATTATAAAAAAGGATATTAACGATATTCTTCCTGTTAGGTGCTGCTGAAAATTCATAGGGAAAGGAGCTTGATTACGCAAGCTCCTTTTTGTGATGTTATTTCTACTGTTCATTTTTACATCATTTCCAGTGTTAAATAATCCCGAAGATATCCAGATAGACGCGAACAGCCAGAGCGCATACCAGCAGCATAACTGCACCGTACGCGATATTTTCCCGTAAACTGTTTGCCATTTCTCCAAGCTGCTTTCGTCTTGTGCAAAGCCACCAGATCGCTCCGACAATAATCGGGAGGAGCAGTCCGTTCAGAGCCTGAGCTGTCATAATCATTTCCACCGGTGCTTCTCCAAAGAAGAAGACGACAACGATCGGGAGGACAGCTGCAATCGTGATCATGAGCCGGTTGGGAACTGCCTTCACGCTTTCTGTTGTGCCGGTCGCTTGACCGAACAGATGTGGCTGCACAGTGATGTTGAAGAGTCCGGAAGATAAACCTGCTGCGAGAAGACCAAGTGCAAACAGGACGCCTGCGTATTGACCAAGTAACGGAGTCAGCTGATAGGCCATATCTCCAGCTCCGCTGATCTCTCCACCTGTCACGTAGATGGTGCTGGCGGCACAAATCAGAATGGAGACTGCAATAACAGCAGCAATGGTCAAGTTCGTACGCAGATCAAAATATGACAGCTGCATCTTTTTAGCTGTAGATAAGCTTGTGTTATTTTCATATTTCCGTTTAATAAAAGCCGAAAGACCGAAAGCAGTGTTCGGAGGCAGCGTAGTTGCAATAAGTGCCAAAATGAGCCAGTAGTTCGCTTCAGGCACCTGGAAAGAAAATCCTGTCGCTGCGATATCGGTGACGCTTGGACCGGAGATGAAAACAGTCAATACGAATGCCAACACCATCGTTCCAATAATAATCCGGTTAATGTTTTCAATGAGCCGGTAAACGCCGATCCATGCGACGAGCAGGGAGGCAATGGCGAGAATGCTCACCCAGACAACGATGGAGACTGCAGGAAGGAAAAAGTTCAGCGCCAGGGCAGCACCGATAAAATTCCCTGCCTGGAATGCGATCGCGCCGAGAAGAAGGGCAAAGTAGATAGGAATGGATATTTTTTTTCCCATATAAACCCGAATACCATCCATCGCTGACATGCGGGTCTGCAGGGTAAATTTAATGACCGGTCGCTGGAATAAGTAAGCGACGAAACAGGCAATTAAAAGCACCCACATGACTTGAAACCCGTAGGAGGCGCCGGCTACTGAAACGGTCGTTACCGTACCTGGACCAATAATGCAGGCGGCAACGATCGCACTTGGTCCTAGAGAACTTAGTCGTTTTTTCATAGTCAATGATTTCTCCGTGTCTGTCTGTTGCTGTACAAGAACATCTTTTATGTGCTCCTGTGCTTCGACAGGAACATTGTTTATTTGCTTCTGCGCTTCGATAGGAAAACACCTCTCTGTTGTAGAATTACGTCTAGTAAACCATGGCGAAAAAGATACTTCAGTAAATTCGTCAGATTGGCTGACAAACAAATCGACAGAAAAATCTTTCAATTCTCGATATTTTGTTCATGATCACTGTATTTTTCTGTTTATATGTAAAGATTATTGCTCTGTTCGATCGTTTGGGAATAATTACTTATATGAAAAACATTGCGGTTCCACAATACATTATTTACAAGCACCCGAACGAACGATTTTCAACCTGCGATGTACTAACGGATTTAACGAATGATTCATAAAAATTTCAGTAAACAAAACATCTCGTCAAACAAAAGAAATCCCTCGATCATGTTCATCGAGGGATTTCATTATTAGAAAAGCGTAGACTTTACTAGATTAAAAAGAATAAATTCCGTAACCACTTACTTTGCTTCTTTATTATTATCCCAAATCTGTTGGCAACATAAAACACAGTGAGACGTGAGATACATTTTTTTCTTGAGTGTAAAAGAGGAAACAGGGACTAAGATGTGTGCGTTGTCTGACATGGTTACGATGCTGTGCTTAGGGTTATTTTTTGCAGAGGAGATGTCTTGAATATGGTGATAGAAGAGCCAAATGCAATCATAGTTTGATGGAGAGTTCGTAGGAAAGGCAAAGATATTTTTATATGGATTAATGGCAATCGGGACATTATAATTTTTACCCGTTTGGTAGATCGCAGCCATTCTTCGACCATCATAACTAGAAAACCCTTCTAAACAGCCGTTATTAACGATTTCCTTAGATGTTTGATTCACGTAAATGCGTTTAGTCGTCTCATACACCAACGTTCGAGATCCGTCTTGATACGAAGGTAATAATGCCATCGTGTCCTTTGTAATACGATAATCATCTTGCACTGCTTCTGTAACTGTCATCTTTACTAGCCTCCAATAAAATAGTTTGAAGGAATCAAGTAACTAGTATTACCTTGAGTTAGAAGTGAAAGGGAAACATGGATAGACATTTTACTGAGTACAAAGTAAATCGGCATATTGCACCGTCGTTATCGTACGTTCCCTAGAAATTTTATAGTCTCAAGAAGCTGGGTATATTCTGTCATCTATCCTTAGATCATTATAAACTTTCTGTCGTCATTTCTTCCTGCATCATTACTACTAAATTCCATCTTTATAAAACTATTATTAAATATTTCATACGAAAATACTATACTAAAATGATAAATAATTATTGAAAATTATGAATATTATGTGAATATTAATAGTGATTATAATGTCTAAAAGATTTTTCAAAGGAAATAATTGGATTAAAGGGGAGGAGTACATAAATATTAAAGAAACTGTAATTGTATAGATACAATTTTTGAATAGGTTAGAAGTTAGCTTATTAAAATATATGTCAATAAATTCAAAACGCTTCTATTAAAAATCATGAGGAACATTGACAAAATTGTGTTAATTTGATTATTCGTAAAAAATATAGGCTTTCTCGCAGTATAATAGTTAATTATAGGATATAAAAGATACTTTTCTTAATATTATATTTGAATTTTAGATGAGTCTAAAAATACTAGCTATTACAGAGATGCCATCATACAGAACGCGTCTATCTATAGGAGGGGGACTATGACGAAAGAAGTGAATTATAAGATAATAATTTTAAATGATAAATCATATGAAATTTCTCCGATACTGGCTTCACAAAAAATAGACCCAACTGATTTCAAAAGAGGAAGTAAAGTCTTAAAAAAACTAATTAATTTGGGAGTTATTACATATAAAGATCTACCCTCAAACTTGAATAAACTTCTGAAGATTGATGGTGCAGGAGAGAAGGTTGTCTCATATATATTTGATAGATTAATCATACTAGATAAAAATTTAATACGAAATTCATATACTTATCATGGATCAAATTATAAAGAGCTAGAGGCTTTCAGGAACTGGATAGTTGCCAGAGCGCATTTAGAGCCGAGCAAATTAGACACAAGGTACATACAGTTAGAGGAATTGAAATTTTTAAGTTATCTGCAAGATGAAGATATATCATTAAAGTCTTTAGGTCAAACAATTGGTGTATCTTCGGAACAAGCAAGGCAAATTTTGATCAAAGGAAGGATTAAGGTTAAATTAAATACTATTAAGTTCTTTCCAAGACTAGCTGATAAATTCCAACGACTTTCTGAAATAAGAATGGGTAACATAGAGTTTTGTAAAGATAGTTTAGTTATTTATATACTATATCTAAGCTTTAATAATCTAAGTAGAAAATAATTGATGTATATGGCAGCTGAAGAGCAGACTAAGCTCAACATCTATTAGTGAGTGTAAGGAAACGCACTACTCAAAATCGTGTTCCTCACGGAGTGGAAACTATACTCGATTATATGAATATTAAGTATAGATATGAAGAACGGATAAATATAGATGGTAAAACCTATATTCTTGATTTCCCTCTACGCTCCCAAGGAAAAACTGATTATTTAGAGCATCTTGGAATGCTAAGAGATATATCATATAACAAGGATTGGGACGAGAAAAGAGCAAATTACGAAAGTGTGGGAATTTCAGAAATTCTGGGAAACTTGATAATTACAAATTATCTAATTCATCATCGCATTCTATTGTTAAATGATTGCATGGTTGGAGATAGCTTAATGATTTACGAACGGATTTCGAATAGAGAAGTTCGTTTTTCCTTATTGAATGTATTTTAAATGAACTTTAGTAGATTATTTTTTTAAAATGCAGGGCAAATGTCGATAATAGAGCCGGTGAGATATGCAATGCTTTCCTGCCACCAATGTGCTAAAGCTTTAGCTTAGCGAGGGCTGGCACCGTTTTCTACTAGAATAGCTTGTATAATTATCGATGTGCGTTTCCTAATGAACCGGACAAAATGCAAAACGCAATTATTGCAAAACCCATAACAGATAATAAAGAGGAAATTTATGAATGGATGTACTACGAAAGCGCAAATATTCACCATCTATTAATTAATAGTATATATGAAATAAATGAAAACCCATGTATTCCTTTTCGGGTACAGGAAAAGAAAGATAGGTTATATTTTTATGTTGCTCATTTGTCAGATTGGAAAAAATTTAAAAACAGTCTATTATTTGAAACATTCACTTTAAAACCAAGATTAGAAATGCTTAATAAATATATTTTTGATGAACTGGATATGAAGAGAATTAACGATTCAAAAGAACTGGTTAACCGATTAAATGAACCTAAATCAAATCTAGAATTGGTTCACAATTTTAGCAAGACGGATAAACTGTTGAGAGCATATTATTATAGAGAATTTTTAAACGAATTTTTATTTAAATTCATACGAACAAAAACTTTAGAGGAAGTGCTTCCAGAAGAAAGAGAAGAAATAAGGAGGAGGATAAATATTGAGATTAGTATAGAAAGATTGAGAAAGGTAAACAGAGGATATTTAAAACTGAAGCGTAATTGAAGAAAGAAATTAAAGAACTATATTGGAAATGGCTGGGTTTATACAAGATAGATTGGATTACTATAAACAAGAGAAAACAAATATAAAGTTTTTCGATTAAAGGTACTTCTTTTACGAACGGAGTAGCATTTCTTTAATAAGGAATGCTCTTTTCTTATCCAATTAAAAGGGAATAAATGTTAAGATTAAATTAAAAGTAATGGTTTGTTTATTTAAGTAAAGGAGAGAAGCCTTTAAATAGAGCTGTCAGACGACATTATCTTTTTTAATCCAGGTGATCGTATGTCGGGAACGTTCTAAGGGTTTAAAAGTAGCCGAATTTTTTCCGGTTTTCGTAATCTTTTACGTGTTCCTTTAAAAGAAAAATATTTCGCTTAATCTCTACTATGTTTCCTTCGTTTTGCTGAAAAGAATCACGAATTTCCGTTTCGGTTAATTGAGAAAACAGTTTCAATTCTTCCAATGTCACAGGACGATATTTCATATGAAAAACATTGAATACTATGCGCTCTAGTTTACGTTGACGATCTGTAAGCATTTTTTTCCCTCATGTAAATAAGTGTAATTGTTACTTATTATTATACTTAGTTTTCATCAGTATAGATCACAACAAAACCTAAATAAAGGAGAGACTCTTTAGAGACTCTATCAGAAATGGATATTGAAGCTTATGGTTTACTTATTGTAATCACTAGTATTATGGTTTTTGAAAAATTAATAATTCCTAATTATTTGAATTAGAAAAATGCAAAAATGACACATGAACAAAAATTAGAAATGCAGGAAAAACAATTTCAATTCGATCTGGTACAAACAGAGAAAAAGATTAATTTTGATGTTCAACTCCATTTAGAGCGAAAGATAAGAGAGGAAGTAT
The DNA here is from genome assembly GCF_003226325.1 of Salipaludibacillus keqinensis. Lineage (GTDB taxonomy): Bacteria > Bacillota > Bacilli > Bacillales > Salisediminibacteriaceae > Salipaludibacillus > Salipaludibacillus keqinensis. The sequence continues at coordinate 1,009,115 of NZ_PDOD01000001.1, forward strand.
TACCAACTCTATATAAGAAACTTGTAATTGCTAAGAGTTATGCCTTCAATAAAAAAAATATATCGATTGATGATATGACAAGAACTATGTTCTCACATTTATTAGATTCTAAAAATTATTGGAGCGAATATGAAATATTTTTTGAAAGCGATAAAAAATTAAAAAACCTTGTTAAAAAGATACTGCTTGATAATATCACTGATGTTTATGCAGAATGGAAAAAACCAAATGAAACTCGTAATTTTGAAGTTTTGGATTTTAAAAAAGAGACCAGTGAGAAATTTGAAGAGTTTTCGACATTGGTTCATAAAAGAATATTTGAACAATATAAAACAAAAGAGAAAAGCAGAGTTTGACTACATCCAAAGCCATAAACTGCTAAATCGTAAAAATGTATTTACAGAGTGATTTGATAAAAAATTGCGATTGGAAATTTTAAGTGCTGGTTTTAAATATGTGATTCATGCTTAGTGTGAATCATTTGTATTTTGTTGTTTATAATCGCCAATTACCTGTGTATTGAGAGGCAATTATAGTAACAAAGAAAATGATTATTATAATTCGAACTCTAATAAATTTACTAAAGTATACTTCGTGTAGAAATTGTGTGCTCTGCGAGGCTTGTCGAGTCTGCCGAACCATGCTTTCGCATGAAAGATCGAAAAAAGGCACAGCCAAAACTTTTATTCGTCTCCAACGAATTGAACCCAGGTTCAATACTCCTACCCCTCGCCGGTAGGCAGAAAGCAAAACGGGTTTGCTGTCACTACCAAGAGGGTCCGGATGGGTAGCAATATGTCAATTCCTTAAATTTCTTTCGCACTAGCTTCGGTCAAATATTTATGATTGAAATATACTTTTCATCACCACTTATTCAACAATAACAGATCTCACTCTATCCCCTAGTTCTATAGTTCGATTAGCTTTCACTCTAGATGTTTTTTGAGAATCATTAACTCTTAATGGGACACGTTCTCTAACAATCTCTGTTCTTCCACCCTTAGCAAATGGAGGAGTAGCTTCCGCAAGTACTCTACTAAGAGGAGAAGGAATATGAACTTCTCTTTCCTCATATTTTTCACAAACAGAAAATTTCTCGTACACTTCCGTTAGCTCTAATCTTTCTTTAATAAAATCGAGCGTTCCTAACACTTCTTCCGAATCAATATCGATTATCTCATCTCCAGGAACAAATATTTCTACTTCTTGCCCGAATGTTAACCCATTATTCAATCCGCCATTGATTACAATACTATCTTGTTCGAGAATCTTTATGACTTTGAATTCGTCTCGCATATTCTTCATCCCCTTTTCGTTCATCAATTAACTTCTTTCCGAAATCATAGGGAATACTTCTTCCTTTCTCTACGATCATAGAATACCTTTTACTTCTTCCTAAATCAGCATTTATAATATCCCTTAAATACTTCATCTCTTCCAAAAAAAACTCTAAATCATGATTAGTAAACTGAAACTTCGCATGTAAGTATTCTTCATATTCTCTAGTAATTTCTTCATTATCTTGAATAGCCTTTTCTTTGATTTGAATCAAAGCTTCTTTGTCTTTTAAGTCCTTACGAGATTGACGAAGCCTTAAAAATAAGTAGACTATTATCAAACCAGCAATAACAAGAACAAAACTCATAATTATCCAAATAAGAGACAACTCTGGATTAAAGAACCATAAGAATAAGGGGAATAATATAGAGGTTACTGCAAAAGCCCAAAACTTCATAAAATCGCCCCTGTCCTTCAATACTATATATCCTCTTCGTTGCGGAATAAGCCATTAATTTTTTTGTATTCATCTTCGGTCAACAATCGCTTCTCTTTTTCTACATAATGCTCATATCCCCAATTATACACATACTCGTTCTCATCTAATTCCTTATATTGATCAAGTTCTTCGTCTTTTTCGCCATTTCTTTGAATAGTCCGGAATATACAATCAACTGTTGAGATTGATAATAGACCATAAACACTTCAGGATCATGAAGATAATCACTGTCTTTTGCAGCATACTTCGCAATTTCTGCAGCTTCCTTTTCTTGATTCACAACATATAGAGTATAACAATGTCGGATTGGATCTCATTTATAATTACATTCTATCTTTTAAAATTGGATTTTTTTGAGAATCTTCTCCATTTATTATACCAATAAAAATACCTCTTTCATAACTCCAGTTTTATTCATGAAGATACTACCTTAAATAAATAGTATTTCAAAACGATGGTTTTTGGTAGGGTTAAGAAGAAGATGTAAATCTCCTTCTTTTTTATGGATATACTGTTATTTTAGATAAATAGACTTTGAATTTTCAATTTTTATGGTTTGTAAACTTTTATGAAGTTTTTCTAGATCATTTTTTAAGTCTTCTAAAACAAAGTAAGTTTCAGTTAGGTCAAGTATTTCAAAGCCATGAGAAGATAAAGGGAATGTATTTAACTTTTTCTTAATTGACTGAAGAGATAACAAATCAATTTCTACATTAGGTAAAGTTTCAATTTCTAATCTTAAACATTCTTTTTTTATTTTTATTCCAAGTGGTGTGATTTCATTAAAGGGTTCAAAAAAATCTTCATTGTGTAACTTAGAGATACTTTCTTTGTCTTCATTATTAGAAAAGAAAAATTTATTATATTCCTCTAATATAATATTATTATGGTTTGTTTTAATTTCACTTTCTTTTAGAAGATTGAAAAATTCATTTATGCTAAAAGAATCATGAGGATAAGGTATTTGGTTTAAGAAATTGTGCTTTATTTGCATTTGAATTTGCTTAAGCTTATTTAGATGCTCTTCAAATTCCAATATATAAAATAATCTTGTTTTATCTCTTTCTTGATAATATTTGATACTTTCTTCTTTTCTTCTAGAGTTATCAATTTTAAATATATAAAAAGTTAAAATAGCAATTACAATAGCAGTTATTGCTTGAATTAAAACAGAGAGACTGTCTATCCATTCTATTAAAATAAAATCTTCCAACATAATCTTTTGCTCCTTCTAGTCGATTTAACTTTAACTTTTTAGTAACTCATTCTATTATATACCAAATCTTATTTCCTATAATTTTCTATCGATTTATCCTTATTCTTATTGAATTGTTAAATAAAAGCATTATTTGTTCGAAAGTGTTGGTAAAAATGAGAACGTTCGTAAAGTTATTTTATACTTCTACGAATTAGAAACTAAAATAATTTTTATTGTAACTATTCGTTCGAGAAAGTGTACTTTTGTGAACGGTTATTTAAATAGGTTAATAATTTTACAATAGAAACCTTCTTAAATTAAATAAAAGATGCTCTATAAAATAATTGATCAAAACATTTAAATTCTGTCTAGAATAAAAGATATAAACTTTGTTAATTAGGAGTCGTGTATAATTAAAGATAGAGAGTTAATTACTGGATATTCCAATTGAATATTTAATCTACAAAGAACACTTATTTTTAGGAGTAGAAAAATGTATCGTACATATTTTAGTAGCAGCTCTGAGACCCGTCGTTGTTTTAGGCGTAAAAAAATCGCCTTAGAATTCATTTTTAAAGAAGATTATTATGAAGAATGCTGTTACAACTGCTTTAAACGAAAAGAGTTTTCCTATGTAGATGGAAAAGTACTTAAAGGAATGTGTAAAAGTGATATAGAAACTTTAGCACCAAGAAAAGATTTGTTCGTTTCTAAAGGAATATTTGAAAGGATGTTAGAAAATTTAAATACAAAAGAGCATTCTATTGATCTAACTCCATACAAGTTAAAAGACGTAGTAAAAGAGTTTATAGATGGAAAAGTAAGTTCGGAAAGATTTGAAGACTATAAGATAATGGAAACGGTTTTTAATCCAGATTATGTGTCTATGTTATCTAGAGTTTGGGTCATTGGAACAGTTGTGAAAATAACACAGTCATTCATTTTACTAAGAAATGTAACGTTACAACATTTACCTCTTGAAGATAGTTAAGTTTATAAATATCGTAAGCGCCAATATAGTTTGAAGTATACACACATGTATTTAAGCTTAAATAAGAAAACATACAACGAATTAATCGACAAGACTTTAAAATTAGGTGATATATTCTTTTCAAAAGGTAGTATTCAGAGGTATAAAAAAGATGAGTTTAGACTTGATGATTACGTTAAAGTGAATTATCAGTATAATATAACGAACTTAGAAGAGATTAAAATATTTGATCGATTTCTATCTCTGATGTTTAGTTTTCGTCCTGAAGACAAGTTGCCAACGGTAGGCTTTAAATCGTTTTTATTGGAGAGGGGGAAATCTAGCAATATAACCTTTCAGTACTATTCTAAAAATGAGAATGAATTTTATTATCTAAAAGGAAAATATCGTTACCCAATTTTAGATGGATATGTTATCTATAAATTAAATTATAATAAAGGGTGGATGAATCTTACTAAGTTATCTAAAAAGAAAATTCCTACTAATATCAATAAATATATTTATAGAGATAAAGATTCGGATGGTTTGGAGAAACATTGGAGACTAAATGTGTATAAATATGAGAACTTCTATCCAAGTATTTTTATTGAAAACATTTCTCACGTTTATTATGGAGAACATCTTTCAAACTTAGGGATTAAAAGCCCCTTTTAATAAATTAAATTGGTCAATCGAATATTAATTATAAATCTAAATTTAGTTTTCCTCATAATGAATATGGTATGAAACTGAATATCGAGCCCAACCATCACTGAAAAGAGAAATGATTCAAGTGAACGGAATTTCAGAATAAATAATTTTGTTAAGAAAGACCGGGCGAGATTGATTGAAAGATAAATCTAATAACTATATAACATACCAGCATTAGGCTATTTCTTCTTCTCTGAACTTTATAGGAGAAGTATAGCCTAATTTTTTGCTATGTATGTCGAGTAATTATCTTTCTAGCTCATCAGCCTGTATCAACTTTACTAAATCACTATAAAAGAAAACAAATACTAAAAGACTGTTTATATTGCATGGAAACAAACGTTGTAAATGATATTACAGTGTTGTTGATATCAAAATTACGTCGGAAAAGAAAAGAGATGAAAAAGTCTTATATCATTTAGGAAAGCAAAAGAAAAACAGTAGTTAGCATATATTATATACACATTATTTGAATACAGCCATCCTTAAGAGCCACGCAAGACAAAAAGGAGAGCAGGGGGGAGGACAAAATCCAGAGCACCATCCGGAAAAAAAAGAGCCACTTGGACGAACGTATCTGTCCAAGCAGCTGATATTTCTTATTCTTTCACAAAGGCAAGGTAGTACTCAATCACTTCCCGGTAAAGGAGATAGTCGCGACAGCCATGATACTCTTCATAAAGATCGTGGTGGAGGTCATGGTTGAACGGTTTTGGACTCCCGTTGGAAGTCCTCTCATCGAGTTGTTTTCGCAGGTCCACTACAATTTCCTCCAGTCTTTCTTTATAGAGAAGGGGTTTCTTGCTACTTTTATTATTTTCCGTTTTACTACTGCCAAGTCTGTAGTTGTAGTTGCTTTGAAATTAGATGATACGAATAAGATCACGTTTGATTTTCTAATAAAAAAAGGATAAATAGGTTTTGAAAAAACGTAAACGCATCCTGTATTTCTCTAGGAGAAATGACGGGATGCGTTTTTGTGTGATTGTATTGTTGTAGCATTGTAGTTGAAAAGTAGACTTACGATAGACCTAAGAAACTCATTAAGAAAATTATATTTATACACTATTTTTTGCTTTTTTTACTTGTTGATAATCCGTGTTTTTTACCTACTTCAATGGCTTTTTTTGCGAACTTTTGAGCTTCTTCTTTCGTCATGACAAGTCACCTACCCTCTCCGTTTAATGTTTATTTTCATTGTGTCCTAGATTTAAAGATTTTATACACAGTCCTCTCCCCTACGCCATTTAGATAAAACTAAGTCTTATACAGAGCGACAGTGTCTCTGGAATAAATTGATTAAAAGGAGGATGAAAGGCAATGGGGGAGGTAAGAGAAAAGAAGGAAAAAAAGGTACGATCTGATAAGAAAACAGAAATCAAGCCGACGATACCTTATGCGTTACGAGAAACGATCTATTCCACTTCTTACATTACAAACAAATCGGTGAAGGATGTTGCAGAAGCTATATGTAATTTCGGTCTCGATTCTAAAATAGTAATGGAGCATTTATCTAAACACTTCCGAAGGGATTATATGTGCGGAAAGGTGATGTATATTGGAAATCTGGACAAGCCTTCTTTACAAAAAGAAAAAGTAGAATGTGCCACGGGGTGGATCTCCATTCGTTTTCAAGGGTACAATTATGAAAAGATTAATCAATTATCTTTTGCACTTAATGTCACGACTTCCAAAGCCACGGCTTTACTTTTGGATTGGAGTATTCGTAACTCTAAGTTCATTGACCGATATTTAAGAACGTTCGTTCAAACAACTCTTGATCCAAGAAGAATGAGGGAATTAAAGAAAATCATGAAGTTTATTAATGACAACAATCCATATGAAGAACAAATCACTTGGGGTAGATTAATTCTCACTATATTTGAGGACTTAAAAGAAGAAACCGATGTCTTTACTCAAAACATTAGCAACTGGATAGATCGAAATAAAAAAGAGTAACGTCATAGGGTAATTAAAATAAAGTCTAATTAAAAAGTTCTGTATAGATATGCAGGACTATTTCTTGTTCATTTATTGTATTTACTATATCTATAGTGTCTTGGTTTATAGAAAAACAATGAGGGAAAGTATTATTCCAAAAATCTTGAATGTAATTGCTCATTCAAATTCCCCCTTCGCCGTATTTAGTCTTATTATAGCACTGACAGGAAAATAATCCCTAAAGGTTTTGATAGTGGGTTGTAGGTCGAAAATGCGAGAGCATTATCACCAGGCACTTCAGCTTTGGTGTACACCGAAAAGATCTCCCTGGATAAAAATGTGCAAGCATTTTGTCCAGTATTCCAGACCGGTGTGCGTACAGAGTTCTTTTCGTGTGTATACGACAAAGCAGCGATGCTTTGACGTAGTAGACGGACGATCTTGAACTTGGTTTTACCCGTAATGGAGAGACGACAACGATTTGTCGTCGCGTAATGCAGGGATGAAGTGAAACGAAAGACCGACTGTCGCAGTAAGGGGGACGTATGCTCTTTCCCCTACCGCATACCGAATCATACACCGTACACCGAGACATACCTACAAACACCGGTGCGACGGGCGGTACGGCGATCATCAGCAAATCCCGCGCCGAATATGCGGCATATTCCGACCCGCATAGAGCCCGCCGTTGTGGGATTCCGAGAATATGCCGACCCGACATCGACCGAAAAGGCGTATGACGGCATAGTAGGCCGTCCCAGGGCAACATTCGGCGCGGAAAACACCCTTTAGACAGGTAGACGGGTAGACAAACGAGCCGAACATGCCCCTCGGGATTCAGACCAGGGAGCTGCCAAAAAAGGGGGTAGGGGACGTTGTCGGCAGGTAAGCCAAAATTTGCTTTTCTTCCGTATTCTGGTTCTGCTAATTCACCATATTCTTTTATAAAAAATTGGATGGATGCAATGAATAAAGACAGTTAGTATATATCTGTATGCAAGAAAATTTATGTTTTTTAGAACCAACCGTATGGATCCGGATTTGAAAGCTCGCAGTATTTTGTGTGCTTCATCAATTCTTAATCTATGATGTCATCTAATTCCTGATGACAATACATAGCTAGAACAACTACTGAAAGAATATCATTACCGTGAACTTCGGCTTCGATATGTATTACTGTTGCATAAAGGAAAAGGAATTAAAACAAAACCAAAAAACACTTAGTATCCCAAGTGTTCTCCTTTTTAGCAGACTACATTAATAATCATCTCCGATTTTATACTTAACAAGATAGTCTTGTTCTAACATAATTTCTATGATGTCTTTCGTTTCTATTTTCACTTTTGGATGTACATAAGAAAATAGTTCATAAACTCCATATCTCAAAATATAAAGCGATTTTTGAATCAACCATCTTTTTACTTTTACTTCAATTACTTCATTGGGTAAGTATTCCAGATTGTCTTTCGTAATTCCGTAAAAACTATCCTCATATTCTACCTCAAATGTCCAGTATTTATAATAATTCAGGGGTTGCTTAAATTTAATAATATAATGTTCTTTGTTTTTATCTTTAACCCAATCACTCTCAATTGTAGTATCATTTAGGAATCGGGCTAAATCAAAAAGTATCTCAGGTCTATCTCTAGTATAGCCAGCATATGAAACTACATTTGGATGGCATAAAAATGCATTGATTTGAAAGTCTCCATAAAATTTATGTATTATACGATTACGATACTCTTCAGCATCGCTGAAAGAAAAACCATCAGTTTTCTCACTAATATCAAGTTTGTTACCTTTATATAAAATGTACTTATCCTTAATATTAATATGGAGTTCTTTTTTACTTAAATAATCCTTTAATGATGTTTCTTGTGATACTGCATCTTGTAAATTAATGATTCCTAGCCTTCTAATGGCTTTACAATTATCTAAACTGGTAGTGCTATGCAAACTTACAAGTTCAATATCCTTTTCTAACAAATGTTCGTCTTCGATTTCGAATGATTTTAAAAAATCCTCTACATCTGTACTTTCAAGATAAATGAAGTCTAAAATATTCTCTATATCTTCTTCATTTAAATTTAAAAACTCTAATAGTGATTTTAATGTACTATTATAATCCGTAATTTCAAATATCAAAATTAATCACCTCCAAATATGATTCTACTAAAAAGCAAAAGTTTTTTATACATAGAAATATCCAAAAGTAGCCCTCTATAATTTCGGTGGCGGTTGTTTAAAATAAGGATAGTTGATAGTTCCTTTTTTTGTTCCGCTAAAGAGGCAGGTTAGTGCAAAAAGATTTATTGTAAAATATAATAATATGTAACTCGAATAGAGGTGAAAGAAATAGATGAGGGAGATTATCTGTAGTACAGGTGAAGTTGTAGATGACTATGATGATTATTTAAAGACACGACACTGGAGAAGATTTAAAGAAAAATATGCAAAAAAATATGTAAAGCAATGTACCTGGTGTGATGAAAAAGAAAATATCCACCTTCATCATATGACATATGAACGACTTGGAAATGAAACCTTTAAGGACGTTATTCACCTTTGTAGAGCATGTCATTCTAAAGTACATAAATTAGAAAATGAAGATACTAATAGTTTAGGTGAATTTGTTATAAAAATTAATAAGTTAAAACCTGTAAAAGCCGACTGTGGGAATTGTTTTCATAATAAACGTAACAATGTCTGTTCTTATTATAAAATTTCAAATCCACAAAGAAAAAAATGTAAATTCTTTTATTTTTTAGATAGGTCTGTGCCAGAAGAAGATCAGATAAAGTGGGCAAGAAGAGCAACTCAAAAGCAAGAGCTAATTACTCTAAACAAAATAAGCGATTTAAGGAAAATAACTTTGAAAGATCTTAATAGTAAATTAAATGAAGAGCTAACACTGAAAATGTTACAGCAGACTTATGAAAAGAATCCCACTAAAATGTTGGATTTTAGTGAAGATGGTTTCACATTAAAAATTCTAACTTTTTATTTGACATTAAGTGTCAGAGTTATGTGGAAAAGTGGAGAGGTAGAGGAATTTGAAATAAAGAATTAAATTTAAAATTTTTTCTATTTTTATTTCTAACGCCAATCTCTAAAAAAATATTAAACGGGGCTTATGTTGAACAAGAGCTAATCACTTTACTGCGCAGTACAACGATACTATGCAATAGAAAAATGATATTCAACATCAGCGCTATTGTTGATCAACCTAAAAAGTCGTTCCTCGTTATAGGGACAGGCTTTTTGGGTTGAATACTCAGTAACTAAAATATTTCGATATGTTAGTTGTGCTATAGACTAAAAGGTGACGCTTACGTTTTAATTTGAAAAATCATAAGAAATTGGTATGACTTATAGTAAGAGATGCACAGTCCCAATAGAGTACACTCTATTGGGATCTTTTGCGTTTGTTGATTTCCAAGGGTTTTGAGTATCCCATTTACTTATTCCAAAACTAAGTGTAAAATTATAGTAAATATATCCTATATTGAGGTGGTATTTTGAAGTATGGCTATGCGCGTGTATCAAGTATGGGTCAAAATTTAGATCGTCAGCGCTCTTCTCTCAAAGAAGAGGGCTGCGAATTGATTTGCGAAGAAAAAATGAGTGGAGCAACGACTGATCGCCCAGTACTTCATGACTTACTAGATAAAGTGAGTGAAGGAGATATTGTTGTTGTACATAGTTTGGATCGAATTAGTCGGTCAACAATTGATTTACTGCAACTTGTTGATAGATTAAGAGGTAAAGGAGTCGCTTTGCGTTCTATTAAAGATTCCTGGTTTGATATGACCGACGAAAATCCATTTTCTGCGTTTTTATTAACAGTAATGTCAGGATTGTCCGAATATGAACGTAAAATGATCCGTATGAGACAGCAAGAAGGTATCAAACAAGCAAAGTTTAAAGGTAAGTTTAAGGGCCGTATAAAAAAATATACGGAGCAGCATCTTGGTATGAATCATGCGATTGAGCTTTATGAAAAAGGTGATAGGACCGTAAAAGAAATTTGTGCAATCACCAAAGTCAGTCGAAGTTCGTTCTACCGTGAACTAAAGAAAAGAGAAGAACAACAATACATTAGTGCGAAGAAGGAGAAAATGACATGGTGAACTTTCAAGATAAAGTAAATTTTTTATGGACAATTGCAGAAATCTTACGAGGTCCTTATAAGCCTGAGGACTATGGTAAAGTTATTTTACCTATGGCTGTTTTACGTCGCTTTGATAACGTTTTAGAGGATACGAAAGAGGACGTATTAAAAAGCTATGAACAATATAAGCATTTACCGGAAGAAGCAAGAGATGAAATCTTGAATCGCAAATCAAAACAGCGCTTTAACAATACTAGTAACTACGATTTTAAGAAGCTCCTCAATGATTCGGATAACATTGCTGAAAATCTTCGAGATTACATAAATGGTTTCTCAAAAGTGGCACGAGACATTATTGAGTATTTCGACTTTGATAAGCAAATTGAAAAGATGGATCGTAATGATCTCCTTTACCTCACGGTGAAACGTTTTGCGGATGTAGATCTTCACCCTGATGCTGTTTCGAATCTTCAAATGGGTTATATTTTCGAGGAATTGATCCGTCGTTATTCAGAACATGCTGAAGCAGGAGATCATTATACACCTAGAGAAGTGGTTCGCCTCATGGTTGGACTGATGTTCAACGATGCTGATGATATCTTAACGAAACCAGGTATTACACAGACCCTTTATGATGGCTGCGCCGGTACGGGGGGCATGGGATCAATCGCTCAAGAGTATTTAAAAGAGATGAACGATTCAGCTGAGTTAGAGTTTTTCGCTCAAGAAATTAACGAAGAATCGTTTGCGATGTGTAAGGCAGATACGCTTATTAAAGGCGAAGAAGCACAGAATATTCGCTTTGGAAATACGTTAACTCGCGATGCCTTCCCTACTGAAAAATTCGATTACCTCATTTCCAATCCACCGTATGGCGTGGAATGGAAACCTTCGGAAAAAGTGGTGCGCCAAGAACACGAGGATTTAGGAATGAACGGTCGGTTTGGTGCGGGTTTACCACGCATTGGTGATGGTCAACTATTGTTTTTGCAACATCTTGTTTCCAAAATGAAGCCCGTAAGTGATGAGAATCCGAAAGGCTCTCGATTGGCGATTATCATGAATGGCTCACCTTTGTTTACTGGGGATGCTGGTGGTGGAGAAAGTGAGATTCGTCGCTATATGATCGAAAACGATCTTGTAGAAGGCATTGTCGCCATGCCAACTAGTCTTTTCTATAATACGGGCATTTCCACCTATATTTGGATTTTAACCAACCATAAAGCTCCATGGCGTGAAGGCAAGATTCAGCTTGTCAATGCAGTGGACTTCTATAAAAAAATGCGTAAGAGCATGGGTGAAAAACGGCATGAGATTGCACCGGATCAAATCAATGAAATCATTCGCATTTATGGCGAGTATAAAGAAGCGGAGAACGTGAAAATCTTTGATAACGAAGACTTTGGCTACCAAAAAATCGTCGTCGAACGACCTTTGAAACTTAATTTCAAAGTTGATGATGAACGAATCAAACGATTGCATGACCAAAAAGCGTTCCAAAACCTTGCGAAGTCGAAGAAAAAGGGCGAAACAGGGCTAAAAGAGGAAGAGGAAGGTAGGAAAAAGCAACAAGCAATCATCGAAACGTTACAGAGGTTGAATGATGGAACATTGTATAAAAATCGCGAAACTTTCTTAGAGAAACTGCTAGTAACATTCAAAAACGCAGGAATCGATGTGAAGGCCCCATTACACAAAGCGATCCTTTCATCTCTGTCTGAAAAAGACGATAGTGCCGATGTGTGCATGAAGAATAAAAAAGGCGATGTTGAACCTGATCCAGACTTACGTGATACGGAAAACGTACCACTAAAAGAGAACATGCATGATTACTTTGAGCGAGAAGTATTTCCACATGTTCCAGACGCTTGGATAGATAAGGAGAAAACGAAAATAGGTTACGAGATTCCGTTTACACGACACTTCTACAAGTACGAAGAACTCCGACCGTCCGAAGAAATTAAGGCGGAAATTCAAGAACTCGAAGCAAGTATTTTAGAGAAGTTGAAGAAGGTGATGGTGTGAAGAAAGATATAGACCAATATTATTGGCTTACTGATATACCTGCATCGTGGAAAATAGTTAAATTAAAATATCTTTGCCATATTGCAACAGGTAATTTTGATACTCAAGATAAACTAGAAAATGGAAGGTATCCACTATTTGTTCGGTCGCAAAATATAGAAAAAATTGATAAATACTCTCATGATGGTGAAGCGGTAATGACCGCTGGTGATGGAGTCGGAGTTGGTAGAGTTTTTCATTACTACAATGGTAAATTTGCTGCTCATCAAAGACTATATGTATTTAAGGATTTTAAGAGAGAGGTCTTGGGAAAATATATTTATTATTCCGTAATGTCTAATTTGAAATTTGAAGTTTTGCAAGGGAATGCTAAGTCTACAGTGGATTCATTAAGATATCCTATGCTTGCGAATTTCCCTATTATACTTCCACATATCGATATTCAGATTAAAATGGTTAAGTTCCTCGACCAAAAAACCACTGAGATCGATGACTTGATTGCGGACAAAGAAAAACTAATCAAATTACTTGAAGAAAAGCGTCAAGCGGTCATTACGGAAGCGGTCACGAAAGGGCTAGATCCGAATGTGATGATGAAAGACTCTGGTGTGGAATGGATTGGTGAAATTCCTGAGCATTGGGAAGAAAAAAGAATTAAATACCTTTTCTTTGAATTAAATGATAGAAACTTTAATGAAGAAGCAAGTCTTTTATCTTTATTCACAAGTATTGGGGTTAGACCTAGAAAAGATATGGAGCAAAAAGGTAATAAATCACAAACTGTAATTAATTATAAGATAGTTAAAAAAGGAGATATAGTAGTAAATAAACTACTTGCTTGGATGGGATCAATAGGAATCTCTGAATTTGATGGTGTTACAAGTCCAGACTATGATGTTTATAGACCGCTAAATAAGAATTTGGTAAGTAAAAATTATTATCATTATTATTTTAGGAATTTTCATTTTAAAGGTGATTGTTACAAATATGGAAGAGGGATAATGTTAATGAGATGGAGAACATATTCAGATGACTTCAAGAAAATATTAGTAACTCTTCCACCGATCGAGGAACAAAAAAATATTGCTGCTTATCTAGATAAAATATGTAATGAGATTGATTTATTAATAGAAAATAATCTTAATACAATTACAAAACTCAAAGAATACCGCCAATCTCTCATCTACGAAGCGGTGACAGGTAAGATTGACGTTCGAGAAATGGTGGGTGAAACGGATAAGGAGGAGGTGTTACAATCATGAGTATCGACACGACGGAAAAAGGCTTTGAAGAGAACATTGAACAACAGTTGATGCAAGCAGGCTTTCAACAGCGGATTCTAACAGGTCCTTACCTTGCAACTTTTCAAAAGTGGGCCATCGATCAAGAAACGCTTTTTTCGTTTCTAGAAGCAACCCAACCAAAGTCGATGGAACGGTTAAGAAAGGCGTATAAGGATGAGGTTCAGTTCAAAGTGATGGATCGCATTGATAAAGAACTCAAACGTCGTGGAATGATCGATTGCTTGCGTCATGGTGTGAAAGACTATGGTGTAACATTGAAGCTTGCTTATAACAAGCCTCCGACAGACATGAACCGAACGCTCGTTGAAAAATACGAGCAGAATATTTTTACCGTCAGTCGCCAAGTGTATTACAGTGCTGGGAGCCACAAATCAATTGATATGATGCTTTCGATTAACGGATTACCATTAGTCGTCATGGAGTTGAAAAACCAATTGACAGGTCAAACTGTTGAACATTCAATGAACCAGTTTGAAAAAGATCGTGATCCAAATGAGTTGCTCTTTCAATTTAAGAAACGTGCGGTTGTCTTCTTTGGAGTTGATACAGATGAAGTTTATATGACGACACAGTTAAACAAGGGAAAGACGTTCTTCCTTCCGTTTAACCGGGGAAATGAAGGGGGAAAAGGCAATCCCATCGTTGAAGGCGATTACCGAACGTCGTACCTTTGGCAAGAAATTCTTCAACCCGATAGCTTAATCGACATTCTTTTTCGCTTTGTCTATATTCAAAAAGAAAGCATTCGTGACAGTAATGGCGACATTATTGACGAGAAAGAGATCGTCATTTTCCCTCGTTATCATCAGCTTGATGCGGTACGAAAAGTCGAAGCCGATGTGACGGAGCATCGATCAGGGAAGAATTATTTGATTCAACACTCAGCAGGGAGTGGCAAAACGAACAGCATTTCGTGGTTGTCCCATCGTTTGGCGAAACTTCATGACGCAGAAGAACAACCTGTTTTTGATAGCATTATTGTTATTACCGATCGACGTGTGTTAGACAAGCAGCTTCAAGATGCGATTTATCAATTGGAGCATAAGGCCGGAATGGTGGAGAAAATTGATGAAGACTCGAACCAATTAGCGAAAGCGATTCAGAATAAAACGAAAATCATCATCACGACGTTACAAAAATTCCCGTTTATCCTTGATAAAGTGAGTGAATTCAGTCGTGGAACGTATGGAATTATCATTGATGAAGCCCACAGTTCTCAAGGTGGAAAAGCTTCATCAGCCATGACTGCCCTTCTCTCTGATAAAACATTAGAAGAGGCCTATGAACAGAGCATGATCGAGGAAGGGGAAGCCACGGATGCAGAAGAACGCATGATCGAAGCGATTGCCAAAAGTGGCGATCAATCGAACATTTCCTTTTTCGCTTTTACGGCTACCCCGAAACCTAAGACTGTGGAACGCTTTGGCACACCGAAAGAAGATGGCTCGTATGAACCGTTTCATCTTTATTCCATGCGCCAAGCGATTGAAGAAGGCTTCATTCATGACGTCTTGAAAAACTATGTCACGTATAAAACGTTCTATAATATCGAAAAAAGCATCGATCACGACCCAGAAGTCGTAAAAAGTAAAGCTAGCAGACAGATTGCTCGCTACGTATCTCTTCATCCGCATAACATTTCACAGAAAGCGGAGATTATGGTGGAGCACTTCCGAAACGTCACACGGCATAAAATCAATGGAAGAGCCAAAGCAATGGTCGTTACAGGGAGTCGTCTTCATGCGGTACGATATAAACATGCTTTTGACAAATACCTAAAAGCAAAGGGATATTCTGATTTACGAACGCTTGTAGCTTTTTCCGGGACTGTCGAAGATAGTGGATTATCCCATACAGAAGCAGAAATGAATAAATTTAGTGAGAAAGAATTACCAGAGAAGTTTCATTCCGATGACTACCAAGTTCTCATCGTTGCAGAGAAGTACCAAACTGGTTTTGACGAGCCATTGCTGCATACGATGTACGTCGATAAGCCACTCGACGGGATTAAGGCTGTTCAGACCCTTTCACGATTAAATCGAACGTGTAAAGGCAAAGATGACACCTTTATTTTAGATTTTGTAAACGAGCCCGATACGATTCAAACAGCTTTCCAAACGTATTATGAGGTTACAGGTCTTAGTGAAACGACGAATCCAAACATTCTTTACGATGTGCAACATAAACTAGATGCTATGCAAGTGTATACGGAAGCTGAAGTGGATACCGTTGCCAACCTTGAATATAGTGATCAGCCGACGAAGAGCGCTCGTTATCAAGGGAGACTCAATGCGGCCATTGATCCTGGGGTCCAAAGGTTTACAAGAGAACTAGATGAAGAAGCACAAGAATATTTTAAATCATCAGCGATGAAGTTTGTCAGAACGTATGCTTTTGTCTTACAAATTGGGCCATTTTCTGATGTAGATCTTCATAAACGATTTATATATTTGAGTTCTCTATTAAAGAAACTCCCAAGAAAAGCTGAAGATCCTGTGTATCTCTCGGATGATGTTGCTTTAGAGTATTATCGTAACGAGAAAACGTTTGAAGGAAGCATTTCACTAAATGAAACGGGTGGGGAGTATCTCACACCAGGTCAACACGGAAGTGCTGGAGGAGGAGAAGAAGAAAAAGAGCGTCTATCCTCGATCATTGAGCGGATGAATGAACGCTTTGGAACGGAATTTACACAGACGGATAAATTATCAAGAGATCAGATTGTGGAAGATATGAAAGCTAATCAAGAGTTAGCACAAAAAGCCCAGAACAATACAAAAGACAACTTTAAATTTAGTTTTAATCGTACGTTTATGGACTTTGTCGTCAACAGAATGCAAAATAACGAGGAATTCTTCATGAAGATCCTTGAAGATGCCGAATTTAAAGAATATCTAATGGAAGATATGATCGATGAGGTCTATGACGGGTTAAGAGACCAGAATTCAGCAAACTAAAAATTCGATGTAGAATGGGAGATTTGAATGGCAGATATTAAATATGAAATTACTGAACATCTCGGTGTATTATCCGAATCGCCAAAAGGATGGAAGAAAGAACTCAATTTCGTCAGTTGGAATGAACGGCCACCCAAATATGACCTGCGTGAATGGGCACCAGATCATGAGAAAATGGGGAAGGGTTTAACGCTGACAGAGGAAGAAGTAACCGAACTAGCGAAAATAATAACACATCATCAAAAATAAGAAGAGATAAGGCTGCAGGATGAACTTTGGAAGAGAGTTCTTCCTGCTGTTTTTAAATGAATGAAATGATTAAATTAATTAAAGAAGCAGTCCGAAGATGAAAAGGAAACTATATCTAAGCAACAGAAGAAATCAGAACAACAGAGAATCAATATCCTTTCCTGGATATAGCCTGCCAGCGTACTATTTTAATACCTTTTGAATACCCCTTGAATACCCTTTATGAGAAATCGAGCGAACTTCCAAATAATTCCAATAGGGAAAAACATTGATTTGGAGCACTTCATCAACTTCCATAAAATGTAAAATGACCCCACCTCTGATAGAGCGTAAGAAATACGGACTTAAAGCTGATAGTAATACAGTTTTGGTTTAAAGTGCTGATACTGAAAGTATGAAATACTAGAATCTCTTTATATTAAAGGTATTTTATTTAAAATTACACCTAATTCGTTTTTGCACAAATTTTACACACCTCTCACTTTAAACCTTATTACATCGATACTTTAAGACCTATCTGGACCCCGGCCACCGGGTACCATCTAAATAAATTTTGTGATTTAAACGTGAATAATACCGTAATATCAACCGTTTTCAGAGAAGTGGGGAACGGCTTTTTGTGTATTTATAGAAAATTAAGGTTTACTGAACATGATCAAAACGTGTGAACTAATCGTGTTTAATGATAGGTGGGATTTAATGAAATGAAATGAAATGACGTATGAACGTATTGAATGAAGCTGAATAAAAAGGTCAAAAGTCGTAAGAAGCTGAATTAAAGGAAGCAGTTGAACTATTTGAAATGGATTGTGATTTACGAAATTTAAGACCATATACAATTAAATATTACCCTAATGAATTATCAGCTTTTCTTGCACATTTATCTAAGCAAGGGATTGATATAGACCATCTTAAAACTATCCATGTTACGGAAGAATACAATAGGAAAAGCCAGTTTCTTAAAGATAGAAAGCAGAGATTGCTCTTTGCTTTTTTGATCTAAAAAAGACTTCTTCCTATGGTCTGAATTTTTCACCTCTTCTATTAATTCTTCGTTAGCTTTAGGAACAAAACACCTAAACTATGGTAGGTCAAAAAAGTTACCATTTATTGGGTTTTTTCAACATTTGGGAAAATAGGTGGAAAATCGTCCAATTAAATAATATATATTTCCGCTATTTCGTGGTATGATCGTATATTAAGTTAAAAGTTCTTAATAGATGGTTATGGAAAGAAATATTTTTAGAACGTATATTCTTATATCCTTTCATTTGTTATACTAGGAATTATTAAGGTTCTAATGCTACTAGGCAATATCTTTATTTTTTTATCTTATTGTCTAAAACATGAGAAAAAGGTAGTGAGCAAAAAAATGACATATAAAGTTTTTGATTTTTTTTCAGGTTGTGGAGGGTTTTCAAAAGGATTTGAATTGGCAGGATTCGATATTGTATTTGCTAATGATATCTGGGAAAAAGCCAGTATAACTTACAAGAAAAATCACCCTAATACACCATTCTTATTAAAAGATATAAAAAGTTTAAGTTCAAAAGATATTTCAAAAGTTTATAATGGGTCCCCAGATGTTATTATCGGTGGTCCTCCTTGTCAGGGTTTTTCTTTGGCAGGCTTACGCAAAATTGATGATGAACGAAATGAATTATACAAAGAATATGTAAGAATGGTTGCTTCTTTTAAACCAAAGATGTTTGTAATGGAAAATGTCCCAGGACTAGTTAAAAGAGCAAACGGTTATTTTTTTGAAAAAATAAAAAGTGACTTTATGGAAATTGGCTATAATGTTGAGTGCAAAATACTTAAAGCAGCAGACTTTGGTGTGCCACAAATTAGACAAAGAGCATTTTTTATTGGCAGTTTAAATAATGAGTTTCCTATTAACTTTCCTACTCCAACACATTATGATCCATTTGAGACAACGTTATTCTCAGAAGGAATGAATAAATACGTTACTCTTGGTAATGCTATTTCTGATTTGCCTTTACTACCCGATTCAGATTATCTAGGTGATGAAATTCAGGAATATGTATCCTTACCTCAAAATGAATATCAAGCATTTATGAGAGAAAATTCATATGCGATATATAATCACATAGCTACTAATCATAATGAAAAAACACGAGAGATTATCGCACTTGTTCCAGAAGGGAAAAATTTTAAGAGTTTGCCAGAAGAATTTAAAGAAACTAGGAAATTTAATGTGGCATTTACAAGACTAGATAGTAAAGTTCCTTCACATACAGTTGATACGGGTCATCGACACCATTTTCATCCTTGGCAAAATAGGGTGCCAACAGTCAGAGAAAGTGCCAGAATTCAATCATTCAGTGATGATTTTATTTTTTTAGGTACAAAAACTAGTCAGTATACTCAAGTTGGGAATGCGGTTCCACCTTTATTAGCAAAAGTAGTAGGGAAATCTGTATTATCAAGTTTGAAAAAGGTGACTATTAATGCCTAAAGAATTAACAGTCGTTTCTTTATTTAGTGGTGGGGGACTCATGGATTTAGGCTTTGTAAATGTAGGTTATAAAATTATTTGGGCTAACGATGTAGATAAATTTGCGGTCAGGGCTTATAAAACAAATATTGGAGATCATATTATTGAAAAAGACATTTCAAATATAAAAATTTCTGATATTCCTGATTCTGATGTAATTATTGGAGGATTTCCATGCCAACCTTTTTCCTTTTCAGGTTCTAACGAAGGTGTAAATGACAAAAATGGAAAACTTGCATATCAGTTTTACCGTTTAATAAAAGCGAAGAAACCAATAGCGTTTGTAGCTGAGAATGTTAAGGGGCTAACAACTAGTAAACATGGAGAATTTCTTATAAAATTCGTTGAAATGTTAAAAGAACTGGGCTATAAAGTCACGTATAGAACATTAATTGCTTCAGAGTACGGTATTCCCCAGAACAGAGAAAGAGTTTTTATTGTTGGTATAAGGGAAGACCTTAATAAACAGTTTGATTTTAACAAGTTAGGTAAAACAGAAAAAGTAAATGTAAGAATGGCGTTAAGTGCTATTGAGGGTTTACCAAATCATGAAAATACAATGAAATTTTTTAGCCAGCAGGCGGTTTTTGGAGGTCTCAAAAGAGGAGGAAAAGGTGGCACCTATGGTATGAGAATACAAGAATGGGAAAATGCCAGTAATACACTTCGGTCCCATATTGCGAAAGATGGGATAGATTTTGTTCATCCTAATTGTGGCTTAACCAATAAGTACCTTTCAAATTTTTATAAATTGAAACAAGAAAATAGTAATATAGATTTGAACCAAAAGGCGGAAGAAATTGTAAACAATAATTTACCTAGAAGATTATCGGCAAGAGAATGTTTAAGAATTCAAAGTGTACCTGATACTTATTATTTTGTCGATAAAAGTGTACCAGCAATTTTGAAATCTAAACCTGACTTAGCCGTACCTGTAACTACTCAATTCAAGATAATTGGTAACGGTGTTCCTACTCTATTAGCAAAAAAAGTAGCAGATTCGTTAAAAACAGTTATATCTAGTAATAAGAAGAAGGTGTATAGTTAATTCTATTCACCTTTTTTTTACTTCTCTCAAAAGATTATTAATAAAATGGTAAATATTTCTTAAACATAGGTAATTTTTTTGGTAAACTGAACTTAACAATTCCTATAAGGTGAGGTTTTTTAAAAATGTATTATATTTTAGATTTGTTCTCAGGGTGTGGTGGTCTTTCTTACGGCTTTGAACTAGCAGGTTATAATACCATAGCTGGGGTAGACATTGATGATGCGGCATTAAAAACTTTTGCACACAACCATAAAAAATCAATTGCAATTCAGGGTGACCTTACGCAAATGTCCAGTTCAGAATTATTAGAAAAAATTAATGAAGAAGATATAGATGTAATTATTGGTGGATCACCTGCCCCATCAATTACACAATATGGTTTTAAAGCATCAGAAGATGATCCAAGAAATAATTTATATTCAACATTTATTAGAGTGGTTTCAGATGTTCGCCCAAAAGCTTTTGTTTACGAAAACGTTCGAGCAATAGCTATTCAGAATAACGGAGCTATAAAGGACCATATTATCAATGATTTTTCAAAATTGGGTTATAAAGTAAGTTATAAAATAATAAATACAGCTGAATACGGTGTTCCACAAATACGTAAAAAAATTATTATAATTGGGCTTTTGGATTCAGAGGTTTCATATAAGTTTCCTGTTTCTACACATTTAAATGAAGTCGAATGGATTACCACTGAAGAAGCTTTGAGTGATTTACCTCTTTTAACAGATAATGCAAATAGATCAGGTGATTACATTACACCTCCTAGAAATTCTTTTCAAGAACACTGTAGAAAAAATAATCCTCAGTTAATGAACCACTCGAACCTGCAACTAAATGAAAAATATGAAAGAATTTTTTCGTTAGTTCCTGAGGGTGGTAAAAATAAACTATTTACCAGACATCACAGTAAAAAGCCATCAGGTACGATACTGGGGGGAACAAGGCAACCTATCCACTATAAATGCAATCGGATAACAACAGTTAGGGAAAACGCTAGGATCCAATCTTTTCCTGATGATTTTGTTTTCTTTGGAAGCCTGAGACAACAATATGCTCAAGTAGGAAATGCAGTTCCACCATTATTTGCAAAGATAATTGCAGAAAGTTTAAAACCCTATTTAGCAGGGAAGGTTGCTCCTAAAACATTTTACAGCGTTCCAGAAGAGTACTTCTTAAGGTTGCATCATCCTAGACCAAGGTTCAAACGTGAAATGGAAGAAGTTCTAATTTATTTTGCTTCAGAGATAACAACAATAGGAATATTACCGAAAAAAGAATTTAAAATTCGGTTGAATAACGCAATTAGAAGATATCCAGGAAATCTTGATGCAAGTCAAAAGACAATTGATAACTGGAGAACTGAAATAGATGCACTCTTTGGCTTCATAATAGAGGACCAGAAAAAATGTTCCCCAAGTAACCGTGCTATTGAGTTGGCAACTAACCAAGATTTAGTGAAATTTTTTAAACTTTTTTGTTACCACTTTCAATATCCTGGAGGTTTTGTGAAGCCTCAGAGGAATTTAGAATTTATCAAGCAGGGAGTTAATTTCCAACCAGTTCATTATTTTATTCAGTTACTTCAGGTTGCCGAAACAACTGAAAAAATGAGAATTGGGATTAATAAAGCTGAAGCAACTCACTGTATTTTTAATGATTTACGAGTTACAAGAGATAATAGGGCTGTTGAAGATACATGGAGCCTGATTTCTAGTAACCGTAAAAGGAGTTTAAAATATGATTGGGACGGCGGTATAATTCGTTATGCAGGGGATATTTTAGATTATGCAGTTCAAGCCAATTTGTTAGTAAAAAGACCCGATGGAAAATACTATTTAAATCATGTTGAAGATTTAGCTCTTCAACGGTTTATAAGTCCTGAATCTGGAGATATTTTTAATTATTATGAAATATTACCAGATATATCGTCTGTTACATTGAAAGAAGTTAAGGAACTTGACAAAGTATGGGTCAATTATTTTAATACCGAACGAAATGATAGCTTCTTCGACACTGATATTCTAGCATTATTAACTGAGACCTCTGAACAATATGAGGAATTAAAAGAGACGATTAGCGACCTTGATTCAATTATAGAAGAGGGATTTGAATCAACGGGTGCAATTGGTTCAGTTGGTGAAAGCTTAATTATTAATCACGAAAGATTAAGAATATCAAATGAAGGTAGACCTGACCTTAAACATTTAGTAAAATTAATTCCTGCTGCTTATGCTGTAGGATATGATATTAACTCTGTTGACTTTGATGAGAAAAAACGTTTAATTGAGGTTAAAACCACTGCAAGTTCTAAGCCTTTAGATTTTAGAAGATTTCACCTTACTACGAATGAGTGGAGCTCAGCTACAACATTCAATGATAGGTATTATGTATATAGATTAATGGTGACGAAAGGTAGTATTAAATTACTCCTTATACAAGACCCTGTTAAACAATATAAAGTTGGAAATTTAAATGCAGTACCTCGAAAAGGTATGGATATTACCTTTGATCCAGATAAATGTGGTGAAGTGATTGAACTTTATAGATAATTGCTAAACAAAAGGCAACCAAAAAAGGCTACCTTTTGCACAATTGAAAGTTAAAACAATTTTAAATCTAATCGGTTTTTGTAAATTGTTTCTTCTCATTATTCAGTCTGTTGTATATTAATAACCAAATACTTAGTTTGGATCTTTTAATAATGGCATGGGTATTGCAAAGTCTTATTTTTTACTGCTTCACCCAATGAAACAACGTGCTATTTAAGGTAGCCCGTATTCTTGAATACGATAAAGAGATAGGACAAAAAGAGGACAGAAATGAAATAAACAGCATTTTGAAAAACTATAGTAATGATTTTAATTGTAAGAAGATGTGTATATTCGAGAACTAATCGATAATGGACTAGAAAGATTAGTCGATTCCATTATTGATTTTTCAATCTAATACAGATTCTGAAGAAATTGTTAAAGTAGCAAAAAATATTCTTTCAATAAAAACCACATCAGCGACAAGAAGGCAGTTCTACTCGAAATAGGTTCTGTGTTAGAAAATTTAAAGAAAACAGGGAAATTAAAATTAAATAAATCCGATTCTTCTGATTTGTTCAATGTACTAAATGGCTTCAAATTGCGTCATAGTTCAGCTAAAGACAAAACAGAGTATATTAAAGATATTTTCTATCCTTGGATTTTTTCTAAACAACTCTCAGCACTAGATGCAAGCACTTTATAAAAAAATACAATTTAAAACGAATGTCAAAGGTGCTAATTTAGCACCTTTTTTCTGTGCACATAAGGGTTGTTTTTGTCAATATAATATTGAGCCACAGCGATCACTTTAAAAGTGAGCCACTTGTCATCTTTGCGCACCCATTATTGGACAGGATTGGAAGTTGGGAGAGTCGATCTAAAAGAGCTGCGGTCATCTTGTCTCCAAATAAACTCGTCCATTCACTGAATTCTAAGTTGGTTGTAATGATGACACTCGCACGTTCATATCGACTGGAGAAAAATTGAAACAATTGCTCTGATCCAACCTTTGAAAAGGGCACAAATCCAAGTTTATCTATAATAATCACATCTAATTTGAGCAACTTTTTTTCTAGAGCATTTAGTTTGTGTTCTTCCTTTGCCATCAATAGTTCTTCTACCAATTCTGATGCCGTTTTAAACTTAACTTTGTATCCATTTTGAATCATTTCAATACCTATTCCTGTTGCTAAATGAGATTTCCCAGTCCGACTGTTACCAAGGAAAATAATATTCTCTTTTTTTTCTACGAAATCACCTTGCCCTAACGTTAAAAATCGGTTTCGGTTTAAGCTAGGCATTAAACTAAAATCATCAGCATCTAACGTTTTATGCACGGGAAAAGTAGCTTGTTTAAGTCGTCGTTGTTTTAAATTTTCTTCTCGTGTTTTACTTCTAAATCTAATAAAGCTAACAAGTACTCTTCATAACTAAGGTTCCGTTCTTCAGCCTCTCTTGGGAGAGCCTCGTAGTTTTGAGCGATGGTAGTTGGTCTTAATTGCTTCATCATATGCTCCAGGAGTAACGTTGTTGTCGCCGTCATTTCTTACCTCCTGTCAGTAAACCATATTGTTCTACGTTCAATTTTTGAACTTTATAGTCTAGTAAACTAGTAGGCGTTTTTTTCTTGAAAAGTTATGAATGGTCATTCCCTTATTTGTTAGTTGTTGAATGATATCGTGAACCACCTCATATCGAAATACGTGAGTCTTCTCAGCTTTGATTAAAGCTTCAGTTAACTTGGGCAAGCCAATTTCACGATGTAAGAGTAGAAGACGGACGAACTTTTGATCTCCAATCGCTCCTTCTTGTTCTCTCATCTTACGATGATATCGTTTGGATACGTCTGAAATTTCAGAATATTAAAAGGCGTGTGCATCTCTGATTGAGGTTCGTAAACATTTGATGTCGTTCATAAGATCGATAATGTTCTGCGATCAGCTGGTTTTGAGCCACTATGACCACCTGATCGACAAAAATTTTTGCCCAAACATCTTTCCCCACAAATTTACATGGAACAGAGTATTGATTGGTCTCAATTGTAATTAAATACGTTTTATTCACCTGACATGAGATCAACTTACACGGTTCAAAAACCTGATCAGGAAGGCTATGTAAATAACCTTTTTCGTTTTCCCACATTTGAGCCACGGTCTCTTTGGAATTTGGAACCATGGTTCTCTCTGATTCTTTTAAACACCATGCTTTCAAGAAATCATTTAGTTCTTGCATCGATTGAACTTCTGGAATTGGAACGAAGGCATTTCTTCGAATATAACCAACCGTTCCTTCGACACGTCCTTTTTCGTTCCCAGAGCGAACATTACAAAACTCGGATTTAAATAAATAATGGGCTTGAAGAGCGAGAAATGTCTCTTGTTCTATACGATTTCTTCCTTTCAAGATTTTTTGCACTGCCGTTTTTAAATTGTCATAGAGTCCTTCTGTTGGCACCCCTCCAAAGAACTCAAAGGTATGAACAAAACCATCGAGAAAAGCTTCTTGCTTTTCGTGAAGATACGCCCTGACAAATCTCATAAGACTAGCCGATAATTGAATACAAAAAAGGTAAACCCGTAGGGTTCGACCTTTCAGAACAATATTAGCTTCGCCCCAATCAAATTGAAATTGTTGGCCCAGTTAAAATTCCAAAGGAATGAATACTTTTTGAAGTTTCTTTTTACGCTTGGCAACCACTTTTCGAATATTGGATGCCGAACCTTTAAAAGCATACTCCTCAACGAGTCTCTTGTGAATTCTAGCGGCCGTATGTTTTTGTTTTACCCAATGCTTCAAATCATCTTCTAGCCATTGATCGATGATCGGTAAAACTCGTTTGGTTTCACCTGAATACTGTTTAGAACCATAAATTTTTTGTCTGTTCATCGCCGTAGGGATATCCGGTTGATTAAGATATTTACTTACGGTATTCCTTGATATACCGAGTTTCTTCGCAATTCTTCTTTCCGATAAACCTTCAACCTCTTTTAAAAATTTGATATTATGATATTGAGCCATATCAATCATCCACCGTTGTCAATCAATCGAATGATTTTGTAGGCAATCCAAATTTAATTAATGTTGCTGTTTCTCGAGCAGTTAATAAGTTAATTATTGTCCAATCGGACAGCGATAAATATGACCAAACCAACGTTGGCGACTTGATTAGGTATATTGAGTACAACAACTTCGAGGTTATAAACAGCAATATTCACTCTGTGTTTGACCTTTTGTACAGCAATTACTCAGAGGAACTTGTGAATTTCATGAACAAAGAGAAAAATGTTTCTGAGTATCACTCGGAAAATCTGATGAATAGTTTAATAGAAAATGTTTTGGATAGGCTAGAGTACCAACATCTAGACTGCGTGTTACATCAACCTTTGAAGATGCTGATTCGTTATCCACATAAGTTAAATGACGAAGAGAATCGTTTGGTTATGAATGTGTTAACCCACACTGATTCGTCATATACAGCAAACTTGATAAAATGCCATTGCTGGTTGTAGAAGTGGATGGCTATGCATACCACAATGACCCGAAACAGGTTGCGCGAGATGAAATGAAGGATGCCATCTTACATAAATACGGAATACCTATCATCCAATTTGCTACTAATGGAAGTAGAGAAGAAGAAAGATTGGTTGGTAAGTTGGATGACGTGTTAGGTCGGGGTGAGAAAAAGGACAAGTTATTTTAAGGTTGGAAGAGTTGTTTGGACCGCTCTAGGACAAAAGATGGGTAGATTTCAAGAAGTAGGTTAATCAAAAAGAGTATTAAAGATAGTTTGATTATCGAGTCATATTGTGGATTAGCTCTAATAATACACATTACGCAGTAGACGGATACTACGCAGCAAGGAATTTCAAACTAGTATAAATTAACAAATGGAGAATAGATACGAGTATTTATATTCTTTTCATGAACTAATTTGTTATTTTATGGTATTACTTATATAAAGATACTTGATATTGTTAAGTTTTTTACATAAAATAACGGGCAGTTAAGTTCCATAAGAAGGAACAATATTGTTCTATGTTGAATCAAGAAAAAAGGATATTTAAGTTTGGGGCAAGTAGGGTGTTTAAAGTCATTAATAACTAGTGTCATTGGATATTTCCCCCCCACTCTCGAGTTGCGGATTAAAAGTCGGTTGTTAAGCCGATGAGATAGATAAAAGGAGTTGTTCGAATGGCGATTTTTCAAGAATCCTTTTACATACCTGATGAATTAATGAAGAAGGTTACTACGGGAGATTATAAGATATTTGGTGGCGAGGTTCGTAATAACAAAGGGCAAATTTTAAAACTTCTTAGACCTATCAGCAAGTTGGAGGCTACTTTATACTATGGATGGAAGTATAGAAAACCCCTTTTTATGGTGGGTAAGTTAGGTATGGCCGGTTTAAAAAGTTATATTAAATCAAAGAAACAACAAGAGCCTGATGTTATCGTAAAATTTAGAGAAGCTCTAAAGGTTTACCTAAACGCTGTGCGCAAGGGTGCTCTTACAATGGAGATAATTTCAGATATGATGGAATGTTTAGGTAAACTGAAAATGCATCCTAATTTTGAAGTTGTACTTTCAAGTGAGGAGTTGGATGTGCTTTTGAATCGAATGTATGAGTACACAAAAAAACTTGCAGTAGATAATGCGATTGAACTAACCATTCTAGAGAAAGAAACACCTTCGCAATTTGAGAGTCCAATTATAAATCTACAGCGAAATCTTGAAGCACAAAAGCGCATTTTTGAACTTGCTTCTTAGATCAAAGCAATAGTGAGTAAGCCACCTTATGGAACAATTATGACTATAGTTAATTTACTAAATGAATTGTGATATCTGAATATATCGTATTATTAAAAAAAGCTCAATCGAGCTGAACAAGGTAGATAGTAGTATCTAAGGAGGAAGGCAATTGGGTAAAAGGAAAAAGCCACCTATTAAAATAGGTCCAGATAAAGGGCTAGCTGAGCAGGAGATATTTAATTTAAATAAAGAATTTTATAATGATTATGCAAAAGATTACTTCGGGACTAAATTAGTTCTTTTATCTTCAATTTTGTCCAACCCTGATAAATTTATAGATGTGCTTCATGATGGTGAAGATGTTAAGGTTGGTGTTTTAAGCTATAAACTTGATGAAGATGATTTGACAAAAAATGAGCTTGAGAAGTTTGCACGGCTAGAACTAGCTACAACGTATTACCATTGTCTCGAAACGTTTCTAAGATTATTTTTAGCCCATGTATCTATCCCTGCATGTCCATGGTTAGAAATATCAAGGGATACAGATTTTAGAAAGTTCAAAAAAACAGTATCAGATTTACTTGAAGATAATTTTAAATATGATGATACGCAGTTCACTGTTGTGGAAAACCTTTTATATGTGTTTTATGGTAATTACCAAGAAGAAACTTTTAGCCAACAGGGTATTAGTAGGGAAGAAGCAAAAGGCATATTAATGAAATGGATCAAATGGGCAGCCAAAGATTTTATATCTGTATATGATTATAATGCTTTTAAGCATGGATTAACCGTATCTACAGATACTCAAGGATTAACCATTGGTCGTGTAGATGAAACCTTTAAATTAGAAGAACGTGGGGATGCTTTAAAATTTATTGCTAAAAAACAGAAAACAGAAAGATGGGTTTGGGAAAAAAAATATGTGTTTACTCCACTAGACTTTAGAGCAGTTGCAATTAATATATATAGTGGTTTAATAAATAATTTGCTTAAAGTTGGAAGGGTCACTTATTTAAAAGAAGAACAACTTGACAAAATGCTTTTCCTTGGAGGAAAGGATGCAGTACCAGAACACTTCCATCAAATGGTTAAAACAGAAAACGAACTTGGCATTTCTCTTCAAGGTTATTCAATGGAATTACTGTACTATAGACTTGATAAATAAAGAACTATCATTTATAACATGTTCTTTGCTGCACAGTACAACGATACTATGCAATAAAAATTGATATTTTACAATAAGCCGGAATTTCTATATACTTTTTCCGAATTAAAGATTAATAAATAGTATGAGTGCTTATCATTAATACTGAACTGTGGCTATTATGTATAGTCACTTTTTCTTATGTATTCATGGAAATCACACTCAATAGCTAGTAAAATATACCTTAGCAATACTTAATGGAAATGGAGAATGAATCGAATGACTACTAACTGTGCATTCTGCGAACTAGATATATACGTATTAGAAAATGATCTAGCTTTTGTGATATACGACAAATATCCGGTTGCAAAGGGACATGCTCTTGTCATTCCGAAGAGGCATGTAGCAGATTATTTTGATACGACGGAAGAGGAAAAAGCGGCGATGCTTCAACTTGCTGCAGAGATAAGTGAAGTTCAGAAAGAAGAGCTTTCACCTGATGGTTTTAATATCGGAATTAACTGTGGGGAAGCCGCTGGTCAAACGATTTTTCACGTTCACATGCACGTCATCCCTAGGTACAAAGGGGATATGGATGACCCACCTGGTGGTGTCCGTGGCGTAATCCCTGAAAAACAGAAGTATTAGCGGAGGAGGACAGACATGAGTGAAGTTAAACTAATTACGACCCAACTCATTGAAGAGCTGACAACAAAGATTGATCAAGCGTCAACTGTCTATATCCTCGTGTCTTTTTCGATGAAAACAGGCGTTCGTTTGCTCGCCCCTTCGTTAAAAAGAGCAACTGAGCGTGGAGCTGATATTAAAATTTGTACAGGTGATTATCTGTATGTCACTCAGCCAGAAGCGCTAGAAACGTTGTTACATATTGATCCTCGTATGGAAATTCGCCTTTGGAGAAGTGAAGGGAAGTCCTTTCACCCAAAGGCTTATTTGCTAGAGGAAGAAAACGATGGTTATTTGTACGTTGGATCTTCCAATCTATCATCTTCAGCCCTTACAAACGGTGTGGAGTGGAACTTAGCCGTTTCAAACCATGTGGCATCCGAAACGATTGATCAAGCGAGAGAAGAGTTTTTACGGTTGTTTTATGATGAACAGACCGTTCCATTGAATGAACAAACGTTGCAGCTGTATCGTGAAGTCTATGAAGAAAAACGGCAACAGCTCCCTGAGTTTGTTCGATGGTGGACCGAGGATGATGAAAAAAGTTTAATGCTTGCGGACGATCGCAAACAAGTACCTGTAATAGCGGAACCGCCTGAAACTTATACAACTTCCATTCATCCTCGTGGACCACAAATTGACGCCCTTGAATCATTGACGAACACGATGGATGAAGGCTATGACAAAGCGATGATTGTCATGGCCACTGGTTTAGGTAAAACCTACTTAGCCGCTTTTTTTGCTAGGAAATTCAAAAAGGTGTTGTTCATTGCTCACCGTGAAGAGATTCTCTTCCAAGCCCAACACTCGTTTAAACACGTCATGCCAGAAATAAAGAGCGGAATTCTAAATGGCACGCATAAAGAAACAAATGCTGACCATGTCTTTGCCTCTATTTTTACCCTTTCTAGTGACGCCCAATTAAAATCCTTTGATCGTGACGGGTTTGACTTGGTGATAGTGGATGAGTTCCACCACGCAGCAGCTAATTCCTATGCAAGAGCTCTCGATTATTTTCAGCCCACGTTTTTATTAGGGTTAACGGCAACTCCTGACAGGATGGACGGGAAAGACGTGTTTGCCATTTGTGAAGGAAATGTCGCTTTTCAGATGCATTTCCTCGAAGCAATCCAAATTGGTTGGCTCGCTCCGTTCCAGTACTATGGCATCTATGATGACACGGATTATTCAAAAATCACGTGGCTCGGAACACGCTATAGTCAGGAAGAGCTTCTTGAAACACAGTTGCGAGATGATATGGCGCAAAAAATCTACGAGGCTTGGAATAACCATAAACAGTCACGAACGTTGGCTTTTTGTTCATCAATTAAACAAGCAGCCTTTTTAACTCAGTTTTTCAGAAAACAAGGCGTTAAAGCGGTTGAACTTCATTCTGCAGCAGACGGGATGAACAGAAAAGAGGCGATCCAGCAGATTATGGATGGCCAGATCGATATCATCTTTACAGTGGATTTGTTTAATGAAGGGACGGACATCCCAGCGCTAGATACGTTACTGTTTGTTCGACCGACTGAATCCTTGACCGTCTTCACCCAGCAAATCGGTCGGGGACTGCGATTAAACGCAGGCAAAGACCACTGCGTCGTAATTGATTTGATTGGTAATTATCGAAATGCTGATTTGAAGCTCAGTTTGTTAGATACTCGGCCTGAGGATAAGCGGGCAAAGAACCGGGACGTGGTTCCTCAAGTCCCAGCGTCTTGTACGATTGATATTGACCTAAGAGCCATCAATTTATTGAAAGAATTGAAGCGGAAACAACAGCCTCGAAAACAGAAAATCTTGAGCGATTACTATAGAATGAAAGAGGAGTTCGGCTATCGCCCGACATACCTGGAGTTCCACCGTCACGGCTATGAAAATTCAATGGCCGTTCGTCAAGAGTTCAAGTCTTATGTTGGATTTCTTTATTGGGCTGAGGAGTTGTCTGAGAAAGAGAAGCAAGCTTTCAAGGATGGGGAAGCTTGGCTCACAGAAGTTGAGAAAACAGGTATGACAAAGAGCTATAAGATGGTTGTTTTGCAATACATGTTAAACCGAGGAGCAAGAGAATGGTTAAAGCCTGTCACATCTGATGAAGTAGCCCCGTATTTCTTTGATTATTTAACTGAGAAAGAGTACCGACGAAAGATCGATTTCGCCGATAAAGACAAGAAAAACTGGACAGAAGATGACTTGGATAAAGTGGCCAAATTAGTCGCTCGCATGCCGATGACGAAGTTCGGTGAGAGTGCTTCATTTGATGGTGAATTGTTCAAGCTGGATCTAGAGTTTAAAGAGGAACTTAATGAGTATATTTATGAGTGGACAAAGGAAGTTTGTGAGTATCGGCTGGAGAGTTATTTTGAGAAGAAGGCGGGTAACCGGAGGGACGGTTCTCGTGGTTGAGAAAAGGTAATTCTATTAATGAGAAATTCATAAATTTGATCTAAATAGATAATAACAAACACATCATAACCTTTTTCGGTTTCATCTAATTTTATGAAGCATTCTCTATCTGGAAAGAGCTTTTCAAAGTGTCAGATGGATCTTATTTATTTGATAAGACACTTATTCAGTCTAATATTAAAAAGAATAAAGATAACCCTGAACTTGCCGATTGGGCTGTGGGTATAAAATGGATCAGAACGGTAAGTTGAGGTAACGCTCTAAGAAAGAAAGGAATGTTTGCGAATCAAAATATCGTTTGTAAGTTAAGAGATAAGGACACCATTGATTTTCTAAAGGATCCGTTTTCAATTGAAGTGGATTGATTACTATATTTTTAAGAGCATTCCAAAATAAGTGGGGGGGGAAAGATACATGGACAGAATTCAACAAATTATTGATAAATACAAGATGATAACACTAGCCGAAGTGAAGACGCATCATAGAGAAATGTTTGAAGAAGTGTATGATAAATCTTCTAAATTCCATAAAGATTTCTATGATAGAGTGAATGATTCGAATTGGGATGAAGATAAAAAAAGTTCAGTTATCCGAGTAATCGATATCATTAAAAACCCTGAAGATATGTTTACAGATGATCACATTGCTGATTTAGATATCTTCACTGGAGCGATTAATTTAATCGTTCATACAAATAATTATATTAATAACTTCAAACAAAGTAGGATTGACTTAGTTTCGTTATTTAATGAGATGAAAGTAGAGACAAATTATCTTCATATGTTAGAAAACTTTAACATGCCGCCAACTTTAAAAGGTCACTTTGTTCATCTCTTTTCTATTGTAAAAAATATTCAGTCCCCGGGAGAATTCATTGTTGCTTATAAGTTTGAAAGAAGCATAAATAAATTGATCTTCGACAAGACCGATGAATACAATGATTTGCTAGATACATACCAACAATTTTCTGATGCTAGTGAGGAAAACTCTTACATATTTTATGCATTCACTACTGTAATTCAATGTTTAATTGCGAAAGATATAAACGATTTGGAGCCAAGTTTAAAACAAAAAGAATTTAAAAACTTAAAGAAACAGATTTATCAATTTGTTGAACGCTGTGATACTTTAAAGCTTGATTGCTCGTTCCTTTCTTTTCAATCAAATGATTCTGTCATGAGAATCGATCAACAGTTGAACACGGAATCCCATGTGATAGCAAAAATTGAGACTGATGAAACAAGTTTAAAGACAGTGAAAACGATCGACCAGGCCACGTTATATATTTGTGATCAAGTGACAAAAGAAGTGGAGTGGATCGCTCATGTCGATCAAATATTCCTAGCGGAGGAGAACTTCCCATCGCAATCGGAAGTAATAGAGATTGCTCCATTTACCGCTAAAGGGAAAACGGTCTGGATGAAGATTAGTAAACTAGTGAAACAATCACCAAGGATTATGTTAGATCAAATCGAGCCCGTTCATAAAGGAAATGCCAGTAAATTAACGCAACAAGGCCTACATTTAATTTTTAATACAGATGTAGAGACAAAAATAGTCCAAGAGGACGATGAAGAGAGTTCAAACGATTTAGGACCAGCTTACGAAGAAGACTTGATTTACAGTAATCCTAATATGATCTTATATGGTCCACCAGGAACAGGAAAAACGTATCAACTTGCAACGAAGTCAATGGAGATCATTTATAACCTTCCAGCAGATGAGTTAGCTGAGAAAATAAATATTAAGAAGATGTTTAAAAAGTATCAGCAAAAAGGGAACGTTCGCTTTATCACCTTTCACCAATCGTATTCCTATGAAGACTTTAACGAAGGCTTACGTTCTGACGAGGAAGGGAAGTTTGTCCCCACTGACGGAATGTTTAAAAGAGCAGTGATTGACGCTCTATTTGCTGGCCTTGAAACTTTTAATCATGTGGATCATTATTTAGATCGTAAAAAGATGGTTTTAGATGCCCTAAGAAACAATAGTACGTTCGATTTCAATCGTGCTGAAAAATTTGTCATCGTTATTGATGAAATCAATCGTGCGAATATTTCTAAAGTGTTCGGCGAATTAATTACGTTGATTGAAGAAGATAAACGTCTGACGAAAAGTAATGAGACCCGTGTGGATTTACCATTGTCAGGGGATCCTTTTGTTCTTCCGCCAAATCTTTGGATTATTGGCACAATGAATACAGCAGATCGATCCATTGCCTTGCTTGATACGGCTTTAAGGAGAAGATTTTTATTTGAAGAAGTCATGCCAAAACCTTCATTATTGCCCTTTATCGATGATATTGACTTACCGACCATGTTGCATCGTATGAACCAACGAATTGAAGTGCTTTACAGTCGAGATCATACGATTGGTCATGCCTATTTTATGGATGTGCAAACAGTCGATGACGTGATTACAGCTATGCAAAGCAAGGTTATTCCACTACTAAAAGAGTATTTTTACGATGATTGGGAAAAAATTGCGCTAGTCCTTGGTGGAGTAGGGAAAAGTGAACAAGATTCATTTATGATTTACCAAGATCAAGTCGATGTTCAAGCATTATTTAAACGATCATCTACTTATACAGCTATGGATCTTCCACCGAAATATTATGTTAAATCAAACATCACCGTTGATGATATCAAAGGTATTTATGAATGATGAAGCAAATCGTTATAAGAGAGGCGTATGACTGGATTTTTTGCGATAAAAATCAACCAAAAGCTCTTACTCAAGTCGAGTGGGAGCACCTCCTCTTATTTATAGAGGAAAGGTATAAGAACGAAAATGTCGTCGAGCATGGAAGCCATAGACTCCGTTTTATTAATCTTGTTGGCGTAATTCAATTGGATACAGTAAGAATTGAGATCCTCCCTAAGATCGATTTAAATAAAACGAAAGAAAGCTTGAATCGTCGGGCTTTATTAAACATGCTTTCCATGACAAAAAAGCTGCCCATAGCGATCGGAGATAAAACATTAAGTACGTATGAAAAAGTAGATTTAGTTCATATAATAGCAAATCTGTTTATTGTCGAACTATCAAAAACATTGAATCGAGGCATGTATCGAGAATACCGATTAACTGAAGAAAACATTCCTACGTTAAAAGGACGATTATTAGTGTCCGAGCCCCTTCGGAAAAATACTCGCCGATCCGTAAACGCCTTTTGTGAGTTTGACGAATTAACACCAGATATACTAATCAATCAGCTTCTTAAAGCTGCCTTAAGGATTGTTTTCCCATATGTTCAACAATCGTCCTTAAAGATGAAATTGATGAATGGCTTTGAAATGTTAGATGATGTCAGTGATGTGCCAATCACGTCAGCGATGCTGGATCAGGTTGAAATCAATCGACAGAACCAACACTATGAAACGACTTTGCAGTTAGCGACTGCTATTTTACAATCCACGTCTATGAGTAGTGGGCAAAGCAAACAAATAGCCTTTTCCTACTTATTTAAAATGAACGATTTATTTGAAGGGTACACTGGAGAAATGTTGAAAAAGATCATGGCATCCTCTTCCTATAAGGTGTGGTCTCAACACACTGCGAAAAGGTTATTGCACAATGTCCATTCAGGCAGAGAGAATATATTATTAAAACCGGACTTTGTCCTTGAAGATAGTGATGGGGTACCTAAAGTTATCATTGATACAAAATGGAAAAGCATCCTTATGGATTCTAGGGTGCTTTACAAACAAAGTGATATTTATCAAATGTACGCCTATATTACCGCGTATAAAGAAGCGGAGCGATGTATTCTTCTCTATCCAAAAACAGAAGACGGAACGCTCCCAACTTGGCTTGTACCAGACTATACGCCTGAGAAATACATCGAAGTAAAAACAGTCCGATTAGATTCCATCGAACATACGGGTGAGGATCTTGAAGGAATGTTGAACTTACCGCAGGGACGGTTCTAGTGGTTGAAGCATGAATTTATCATTTTATTTAACTTCTTATCTAAGACTGGAGGTGATTAAGTGAAAATTAATTGGAATAGTCAAGAATTGGAGTTTATGCCAATTGACTTGATTTTTAAATCTTCAAATCTAGAAAATATTTTTGCGGACAAAAACAACAATTCGCTGGGCGAAACGATTGAACATAAACGGTATTTAAAATTCAAAGAAAGAGTACAGAATTCATATTCTGACTTTCTTGAATGGGAGCTCGGCCGTTTCTTACACCGTTTGAAATCCTTAGATGATCGTTTTTATATGAATTTCCTTAATAAGAATGGTGATAAGGTCTATAGTAACTTCTATATAGATGACAAAAATTACTTGAATTCAAAAGGATTGTACGCTTATTTTGTTGGAGACGAAGTAAAGTATATAGGTAGATGTAGAGATTCATTCAAGAAAAGAATCAACCAAGGTTATGGGAAGATTCATCCGAAAAATTGTTATTTAGATGGCCAGAGTACGAATTGCCATTTAAATAATCTTGTTACTTTAAATAAAGATCAAGTGAAATTTTGTGTTTATCCAATGGAGAACGTAGATGAAATCGTGTTACTTGAAGAGGCTTTGATCAGAGAGTTAAAACCTCAATGGAACATAGCTCTTAATAGGTTATGAGCGAACTAACCGGAAGAACCGTCCCCCTGGTAAAAAGGAGTGAGAGATGATGACAAACAAGGTAAAATTCTCAACAAATTTAGATGATATTTTTGATCATTTGCACAACAACCCAGAACTTAGTTGGGAAGAAATTGAGACAACACATTACATAAAATCATTTTTAGAAAGTTATGGTTGTAAGGTTCAAACGTT
Source organism: Salipaludibacillus keqinensis (assembly GCF_003226325.1). Lineage (GTDB taxonomy): Bacteria > Bacillota > Bacilli > Bacillales > Salisediminibacteriaceae > Salipaludibacillus > Salipaludibacillus keqinensis. The sequence goes on from NZ_PDOD01000001.1 coordinate 1,046,240, forward strand.
TGAAGATTGCACAGGGGTAGTGGCAGATATTGGGCAAGGTTCACCAGTGGTTGGGTTAAGAGCGGATATGGATGCTTTATGGCAAGAGGTCAATGGAGGATTTCGTCCAAATCATTCTTGTGGGCATGATGCTCACATGACGATTGTTCTAGGGGTGTTTCTAGATTTAATAAAGGATCGAGACAAACTTCAAGGAACCGTTCGTTTTATTTTTCAGCCTGCAGAAGAGAAGGGGACTGGTGCGCTGAAGATGATTGAACATGGCGTTGTAGATGATGTGGATTATCTTTATGGGATGCATTTGCGTCCGGTTCAAGAGTTATCTGATGGCGAATTTGCCCCAGGAATTTCACACGGAGCTGCGAGTTTTGTCAAGGGTGTCATTCAAGGCGAGGATGCTCATGGTGCAAGGCCTCATTTAAATACGAATGCCATCCAGGTGGGTGCAGAGTTGGTCCAAGCGATTAACAGCATGAATTTTGATCCTTTGGTTCCTCACTCTATGAAAGTGACTTCCTTTCATTCGGGAGGGGAAAATACCAATATTATCCCTGGTAATGCTACGTTTACCATTGATATCCGCGCTCAGAATAATGATTTAATGGAAGAAATGATGGAACAATTAGAAAAAACAATCCACTTTTTAAGTGAACGTCATACGATTTTTCTGAACACAGAGCTCGAAGCCTCAATGAAAGCAGCGATGATAAATGAAGACGCTCAATCCATCATAGAGGATGCGATTTGTGAGACTTTAGGGAAACAGACATTACGTCCAGTAATGACCACGACGGGTGGAGATGATTTTCACTTTTATACAATAAAGCGACCACAACTAAAAGCTTCGATGCTTGCCATAGGCTGTAATCTCAAACCGGGCCTGCATCATCCTCAAATGACATTTAATCATGGAATGATCCCTGAGGCTGTGAAGGTCCTAACTAGGGTCATTAATAAGACATTAGTTGCCGAGGTGTGAGCGCTAAGATGTGACCGCAGGGACGGTTCTTGTGGTCAAAAATTCTAATTTGTGGTTCCTGACCCCCAATACGGTATAACTTTAAAGTGCCGGGGGACAGGAACCTTTTTTGGAACCTTTTAAGAGGCGCTAAGAATGTTATAAACCGACTTCATTCGCAGCATAAGTAGCAATTTCATCACTGAATCCTTCAAATTTTAACTGATCTATTAAGCCGCTTTTTGAAAATGAAGAATAATCCAGGTAGTTTTCAGCCATTTTAACGGCTTGTTCTTTCCAATTTACATCGATATTTTCTACTGCATAAGTAGCATCACTATTACTGAATCCTTCAAATTCTAACTGTTGTATTAGGCCACTTTTCGAAAATGCTGTATAATCCAGGTAGTTTTTAGCCATTTTAACAGCTTGATCTCGCCAGTTTACATCGATACTTTCTACTGCATAAGTGGCATCACTATTACTGAACCCTTCAAATTCTAACTGACTTACTAAGCCACTTTTCGAAAACGATGTATAAACCAAGTAATTTTTAGCCATTGTTACTGCTTGTTGCTGTGACATCGTTCCTGTATCTTCTTTCTTTTCAGCCTCAGCTTTAGCTTTCTCTTCTTCTTCTTTCTTTTCAGCCTCAGCCTTGGCTTTCTCTTCTTCCTCTTTCTTTTCAGCCTCAGCCTTAGCTTTCTCTTCTTCCTCTTTCTTTTCAGCCTCAGCTTTAGCTTTCTCTTCTTCTTCCTTCTTATCAGCCTCAGCCTTGGCTTTCTCTTCTTCCTCTTTCTTTTCAGCCTCAGCCTTAGCTTTCTCTTCTTCCTCTTTCTTCTCAGCCTCAGCTTTAGCTTTCTCTTCTTCCTTTTTCTTTTCATCCTCAGCCTTAGCTTTCTCTTCTTCTCTTTCTTCTTTATCTCTCTGTCTAGCTATTTCTTTTTGCTTCTCTCTTTCCTTATCTCTTTTCTCTTTAGGAGTAAGCTCTTTTTTTTCACTTTTACCTTTAGCTTTTTCTTCTTCTTCCTTATCCTTTAATTCTTGCTCTTTCTTTTCGATTTCTTTCTCTCTTTCTGCAAGCTCCTTTTCTTTTTCACTTAGATCTTCCTCTTGCTGTGTGGTTGCCGACTCAACTTCTTGACTACCTCGACTTTCGGCATTGCAGGCACTCAACATTCCTAAAACCAAAACTAAAGCTACAAATATTAAAAACATATTTTTACTATTCCGCACGTAAACCACTCCCCCTATGCTATTTTCAAACTTTTTAAGACCATTATAACTCTTTATTCGTTATTAAGAACGGAAATTTTAAAATAATGGTAAATAATTTTAGAAGATAAGGTTCTAACGAGTTTGGACGTTAGTCCTATTACAAATATAAAAAATAGATGCTCCTGTACTCCGTGTACAAAAACGTTAACGTACGGGGGGTGGTAAAGTTGAAAGATTTATTTAAACTAAATTAAAAGGACCTGATTTGAGATGATCAAATCAGATCCTTTTTATAATTATGCCTGCTTTTTTAAATCATATATATCACGTTCATGTTTCCCAATCTTCATATCAAAAAACTCCAAGTCCTCTTTAGTTGCCAAATTATCAAGACGTGCCACAATTGTGTGATTCTGCTCTGTTAGTTTACCCGTCTGCTCGTTCGTCGCATCCAGCTTTTTCTCCATTCTCGCAGTCGTTTCTTTGAGAGTTGAGATGTCCTCATTCATAAGAGACTGAGATTCTTTAAGAGAAGAGATGTCATCTTTCATAAGAGCTTGAGATTCTTTAAGAGAAGAGATGTCATCTTTCATAAGAGCTTGAGATTCTTTAAGAGAAGAGATGTCATCTTTCATAAGAGCTTGAGATTCTTTGAGAGAAGAGATGTCGTTTTTCATGTCACTCATTTCACCTTTGATGCTAGAAACTTCGCTTTTTAAGCCTGAAATATCAGTTTTCATTTCTGATATTTCACCTTTCATTTCTGAAATATCCCCTTGCACATCTTTTAATGTATTGATTATTTGATGAAGCAATTTTTCGCTCATGCATTTTCCTCCTCGAAAGGGTTCCTTTTTGCGTCGACATTTTTTTACCTTAGGGCTAGTTTACCTGAAAAAAATTTTGCTAGAAAGAGAAACTAGAACTAGATTTCCGCATTGCTCACCACCTTAATAATTGGATTTGGTATTTGACAGCATTTCCTGAGATGACTGGTACCAATTGAAGGTATATAAGGGGCACATAGTACTGCTCATAGGAGGGAGGCTATCGACAGCCAGCAGCACTTAATCAGCTTGAGTAAAGGTAAAGCAGTCTTTAAGAAGACCTATATCTATTATATAATAAGAACGTGCGTTTGTACATTGGGGAAAAGCTGACCAGAGGGACGGTTCTCCTGGTTCAATAAAGTTATTTTTTCTGTGTTAACTAAGAATTGAAGCACTTTCTTTTTTTAGAAAGAAAGGTGTATCTGGAAATCTAATCTTAGGTTTTAAGGAATTGTAACTACTCTGAACCAAAAGAACCGTCCCCGCGGTCAAATCTGAGTAAAATGACTTGCATAAACCCGACTTATCAGATAGGATTAAGTAATTAAGAAAATGGAAGGATTGATTTTTATGAAAAAATGGTTTGTACTTGCAGGAGCAACGGCGGTATTAGCTGGCTGTGCAGGGGAAGGGGAGCCTTTAAACTCAGATGGTCCGGTGAATGAGCCGAACAATAGCAACTCTGGTAATGAAGAAGTTGATGCAGATCCTGACGCATTGATTGTCAATATGCAATCGAATGTGAATGCCTTGGATCCTCATTTCGGGAACGACCACGCATCTCTTAACGTGAAGCGGACAATTTATGATACGCTCGTTCGCACGGATGAGGATTTGGAGTTACATATGAGTCTGGCAGAATCGTTTGAGCAAGAAGAGCCTGATTTATGGGAAGTATCGTTGAAAGAAGGGGTTACCTTTCATGATGGGGTTGAGTTTAATGCTGAGGCAGTGAAAGTAAATGTGGAACGGATGCTTGATCCTGACCTCGGTTCTTCAGTGGCATTCATGTTTAACATGATTGAAGAGGTGGAGATTGTGGATGATTACACGGTACGCTTCCACACGGAATATCCATTTGCGCCACTGAAAACGCATTTCGCCCATCCAGCAGGACAGATGATCAGTCCTGATCTGATTGAAGAGGACCAGCAAGCCTTTGAAGATGGGGAGGAACCAGGATCAGTCATTAACGAAAATCCTATCGGAACAGGTTTCTACAAGTTCGACAGTCAAACGCCAGGTGAGGAAATTCGTCTTGTGAAAAACGAGGATTATTTTGATGGCGAAGCAGGAGCGGATACGCTCACATTCAGAATAGTACCGGAAGATCTAACACGAGTTGGAGAGCTTGAGACAGATTCAGCGCAAATTATCGGTCATTTAAATCCAAATGACATCACGCGGTTGGAAGAAAATGAAAACACGAAGGTAGCGCGCTATGACAGTGCTTCACTTGCCTATTTTGGGTTCAATACTGAAGCTGAACCGTTTGACGACCCAGATGTGCGCCGAGCAATTGCCATGGTGATTAATAAAGAAGATATTATTGAAGGTGTTTTGAATGGGGCAGCATTGAAAGCAGATGGGCCACTTGCGCCACCGGTTGTAGGGGCTTCAGACAATTTGGATCCGATAGAAATGGATGTGGAGGCCGCACGAGAATTACTGGCGGAAGCGGGATTTGAAGACGGTCTAGATGCTGAGTTGTGGATTGATGATTCTCGTGTAAGACGGGACACAGCTGAACTCATTCAAAGCCAACTTGCTCAAATTGATGTGAACGCGGAGATTGTATCAATGGAAAGTGGCGTGCACAGTGAACGCATCTCTGAAGGGGAGCATGACTTGTTCATTGGCGCATGGGGAACCGTTACGGGAGATGGTGATTACGGCTTGTATCCCGTTTTTCATTCCGACAGCCACGGAATGACAGGGAACCGTATGTTTTACAGTAATGATGAGGTAGATGACTTGCTTGAAGCAGCCCGTCAGGAAATGGATGGCGAAGAGCGTAACGCCCTATACCACGACGCCCAGCAGATTATCGTGGACGAAGCACCTATGGTCCCACTCTACCACGTAGAACACTTAGCTGGCCTGCGCTCAGACATCGAGAATTTCTATATTCACCCGAGTAGTCTGTACGAAATGGTCGATGTTACACGGACAATTGAAGAATAAGAGTTGAACGACTTTACAAGTTTCCTTTTGAAGTGCAAACGAACTATTCATAAGGAAACACATGCTATTGGACCACTTACCCCCGAAAGTTAGAGCGAAAAAACTAACTTTCGGGGGTGTTTTTTATGCTGTGGACAGACTACTTTAGATTACGGTCTACACATTCTACAAAATCACTTCTATCATTTATACTAAACTAAGAAATCCCTCGGCGTACCTTCGTAAGAAACATGGTGAAATTGTGGGAAGATAGATACGTATTGTATGAAGATCGGAGAGTCAAGGAGGGTAGGATGGCAGGGGAAAAAGGCAGAGTCGCCGTTGATCATTCCCATTAATGCCAAGGCCATTTCCCTTTTGAATATGGTATATCTGATGCTTGCTGTCTGTTCATCGAACATGCCTGCGTCTACGAAGGCACAACCCTTCAATATCATAAGTCCGTTCCTGTCTTGTTTCCACTCAGCGATGACCTCATCACGCATGGTCATGTCAATGGCATTGTTGTCGAAGGTTAGTCCCACACTCAAAAATAACTCGCCTGTCTCATCAGAGTGAGTTAACGTGTATTTTCGCTGGAGGACAGGGTTACAGAAAGTGGCAGGGGGGATAAACGTGACAGAGAGTTTGTTTTTGGAAAACATAGTTAAACCTCCAGTTAAGATAGCAGGCACATTTTAAACTAAAGTATGTGCAAGTAACACTCAATGTGCATGCCAGCGACAGCCGCAGGGACGGTTCTTGCTGCTGGGTATGGGGTGCCTGACCCCCAATGCGGTATAACTTTAGCGTGGCGGGGGTCAGGCACTATTTTTGAGTTTATATAGAAGGAAGGGAATTTAGGTTAACCAGAAGAACCCCCCTGGTGCTTAGAAAATGTTATAATATCCCATAGTTGAAGGGGTGAAGTAAGGTGCCGGAGATACTGACAAAGGAAGAGAGAGACGAACGAATGAAGACTCTCACACAAGAACAAAAAGATTTCATACAAAATCATGTGAGGCGTGGGAAGAAAACAACGTTTGCCAATCACATGGCTAAAGATAAAGGAATCGTTCTTCCACAGGACACTGAAAGTGAAGATATCGAACATTTATTAGATGGATGGGTGTTAATTGATTATATAGACAATGGAACGGTGAATCCAGACACACCATGTGAGTGCGGACGACCGCTTCGATATCAATATATTGTCAAACATATTGGTTCCAATGAAATCCGAACTTTTGGAATCAATCATTTTGAAGAACATACGGGGTTACCAGCAGAGATCGTGAAGGACATCAAAAATGGTTTTCAACAGATTGATTATGAAATGGATGAGCTCCTCGTAAAACTACATAATGACTGGCGTCTAGAAGATGAGGTTCCCTATATTCCCGAAGATTATCCTTATCCAAATGATATGCAACAGCACTTTGATGCAAACGTTCCGTTGTTAGATCGACAAATTAAAAGACTTAAACAGAGCGTGTTGTCTTTAAATGCAGGTCCAAGAAGAGATGATCAACAACATGAACCTGAAAGAAAGACCCCTGTCATGGAATCAGTTTACGAAGCGCAGGAGCCAGATCCTTTAAATCTATTTAGTGAAGAGGAAATGCCAGCACCGAAAGAAGAGAAAGATTTGCAAGCTTATGTCCTGGCATATGAATACAGGGACGCCGTGCTTGAGTATTTAAGCCAAGGAGTGAAGAGCGCAAGAATTATTTGTGAATTGCTCATTAAAAACAACCAAGCTCCTGCAGATAGATATTCTTTCTCCAAAAGACCGAAAATCTATGTGCCTGTATGCTTTTACTTGGACTTACTCGTAAGCAAAGGCGAAGCAGATCACATCGGTTCCCTCGACCTAGATGACCGGTATTACAACCGGAGGGACGGTTCTCGTGGCTAAACCCATGGTTTTTCTTTCATTTCATCTAACCAAAAGTTAAATGGTTTGATGGAACTGGAGTCAACCGAAAGAACCGTCCCCGTGGTAAAAAACAAATTTTACTAAACTACGAGGTGACCCAATGATCTTCAACAAACTACTAGGTACGAAGCTCAACAACGAAAACGAAAATAAAATAAACTACAGAGAAGCGGTAAGGGCTGTGATTGTGCAAAATGATCACATTCTTCTCATTCAATCGAACATGGGGGACTATAAGTTTCCAGGTGGTGGGGTGGAAAAGAATGAGAGTCACATAGATGGCTTGGTCCGTGAAGTTGCAGAAGAGTCAGGTTACAAGAATTGCACAGTCAATGAAAAATTAGGAGTAGTGAAGGAAAGACGTAAGGATGAGTACGATAACCAAGCGTATTTCCAAATGAATTCGCACTATTATCTTTGTGAATTGACCGACGAAGAACAGGTGGCCCAACAATTAGATGACTATGAGGCAGACCAAGAATTCACTCCTCACTGGCTACCCATTAATGAGGCCATTGAAGCCAACGAAAAATCTCTGCAGCAATTTAAGCAAAATCGATGGATCTATCGGGAAAACTTTGTTTTAAGAGAGTTGTTAAACCGCAGGGACGGTTCTTGTGGTTGAGATAAGATAATCAATGAAGCACTTTCTTTAAGACAAAAGGTGGATGTTCTCGTAGCTCATCTAATTATAGGATTATATGGAATGATTTAACTGAGAGCAACCGAAGGAACCGTCCCTCTGAAGGAGTAAACTATGGAGCGCTTTAAAACATCAGCAAGGGAAAGAATCGCCCAACGATATATGCTTTTGATTACTGTGATCGGATTCATTGCTATTATATTGTCGTTACCATATATTGAATGGCCATCTTCTTATTCAATTTTATTTCTTCTCATATTATTTTTAGTAGTAACGGAGTTTTTTTCAATCCCCATTGGGAAAGGTTCTACTACACTTGGCTTTCCAATAGTATTTACATTTGATTTTCTATTTGGATTATCGTTAACATTAATTGTATATAGCTTAGTTGTACTTACGATTAATTTTGTTCAGCGAAGACCGACCAGGGTCGCCTTTTTTAACTCTGCTCAATTGATTTTAAGTTTTTTAGCTGCAAAAGGTATTCTTATATTCATTTATACTTTGTTCATAAATGAGACAGTGTCGGTTTCCGAAAGAGTAACTTATGCAATTATTTTTACGGTACTTTTCTACATATTTAATGAGCTCTTTGTAGATATTGTCTTATGGATTCGTCCTCAACCTTATACATTAGTAGAATGGAAACAGAGAGTGGCTGTTGAATTTATAGGGATGATGTTGTCGGCTATTTATTTAACGCTTTTCTTTGTATTAGGAACAGAAAATAGGGGAGAAGTTGATATCTTTTCTTTTTTCTTTTTCTTTTCACCCTTGGTTGCTTTATCATTGATTGGTGCAAGTCATTTTAAATTAAGAATAGAAAAAAAGCGACTGCAAGGCTTGATTTCAATAAAGAAAGATTTAAATCCAAGGATATCAGAAAGAGATTGGCTTAAAGGCTTGGAGAAGAACTTACCAAAGCTCTTTGATTATGATGCCTTTAGTATATGGATCAAAGAGGATGGAGACTGGGATTGTCAATTTAGTCATGGGGCTGTTTCCCACCTTATAGAAAACATGGAACTCGATAAAATAATCAATGAATCTGGGGGGCATTTGATAACGGTTTCCCCTTTAGCAAAAGCTGAATCTTTCTATCAGAAAAGTTTTTTAGCGAGTATTAAGTGCGGCATTTATTGTCCGTTAATTGTAGATGAGGAATTTAAGGGTCTAATGATTATAGGAAGAATGCGTCCACAACAGACGAGGCCTGAGGAAAATGAAATGATCAATGCCCTAGGAAATCAAATTGAGGTTCTAATTAAAGGAAGAACTCTTATGTCTGAGCGTGAGAGACGAATGATTCTTGAAGAAAGAAACCGGATTGCACGTGAGATTCATGATGGAATTGCTCAATCCGTTGCAGGGACTGTCATGAAATTGGAAGTGGCTAATCGTCATTCAATGGATCGTCCTCAACAAGCTTTTGAGATTTTGAGAAAAGTTTTACCTGAATTAAGAGGTAGTTTAAAAGAAATTCGCGAATCAATTTTTGCGTTGCGCCCTTATCCTACGGAAAAGCATGGTTTACCGCAAGCGATAGCTGAAGAAGTCAATCGATTAAACGAGACTCATGAAAATGTTCATATTCATCTAATGGAACGAGGAAATCATCAAACCCTTTCGCCTGAAATTGAAAAAATGACTTTTCATATTTTTAAAGAAAGTATACAAAATGCTTTAAAACATGCCTCTGCATCTAAAATCACGACTATATTGGATTATCAAAATGAGAGAGTTGTTATGAACATAAAGGATAATGGTAGTGGTTTTCGTTTAAATGAGGCCTTGTTAAAGGCTCAGAAAGGGAATCACTTTGGGATTTTAAATATGAATGAGGAAGCGAGTAAACTGGATGCTAAGCTTGAAATTAATAGTTTTGTAGGCAAAGGGACAAATATTTTATTAGTGACGCCTGTTTATTCAGAAAGGGGCAAAGAGAGTGATAAAGATAATGATCGTTGATGATCATGCTATATTAAGAGACGGTCTGAAAACTATTTTTTCCATGGAGGAGGATCTTTCAGTTGTCTCAGAGGCAGAATCAGGCGAAGAGGCGCTTACGACCTTGGAAAATGGAGAAGAATTCCCAGACCTTATTATCATGGATATCAACCTTCCTAAGCTTGATGGAGTTGAAATGACAAAGGAAGTAAAAAGACTATATCCTCATGTGAAAGTATTAATATTAACCATGTACAAACATGATGAATATTTTATGTCGGCAATAAAAGGCGGAGCTGATGGGTATTTATTAAAGGATGCTCCATCCGAGCAAGTAGTAGATGCCGCTCGTTCGCTCATGTTAGGTGAAGCGGTGATACATTCTTCTATGACAAAAAAGTTGTTAGACCTCCACCAACAGCCTGATGGTAAAAAAGAAGAGGATGAACTGACTGATCGAGAAAAAGATGTTCTGATTTGTTTAGTTAAGGGGTTAAGCAATAAAGAAATTGCAAAAGAATTATTTATTAGTGATAAAACAGTTAAAATTCATGTGAGTAAGATATTCAAGAAGTTAGCAGTGAAAAGCCGTTCCCAAGCTGTGATTTATGCTATCCAGCATAAGCTTGTTAGACTCAATGATTGAGGTGCCATCGAGATCAGTTAGATTAGTCATTTATTGTTTCATTTTTCATAGATTTGGGGTGTATGAGAGGGAAATTGACCCTTTTGTACACCTCTTTTTTCGCAGGAGCGTATAGACTAAAAGTAGTAGATAAACTGAAATAAATACGTCGTTCGAGTAATTGTAAAGAATATTCTAAAAGTTCATACTTTAGTTATTCAGAATTCAATAAAAAGGAGAGGTTAACATGAATTCATCAATTAAATTAGTTATTTCTTTTATGTTGATGCTAGTTTTACTTTTACCAACGGGAATGTCAAGTCAAGCATTAACAGGTAATCTTAATCTTGATCTAGAACTTGATACCGTGATTGATTCTAACCTCCTTCAGGTTTTGGAAGGCGGAGAAGTTGCAGAAGTGATTGTCACATTTCATGGTGACGAGGGGGTAGATGCCACGGAATTGTCCTTATTAGAGGACTTAGGACTATCAAAAATTGCTACATTTGAAAGTCTTCCTATGGCTGGTTTGGTAGCAACGAAAGGTCAAGTTGAAGCACTATCAGAACTTGATGAAGTATTATCGATTTACTTAAACGAAGAATTAGAATATTTTAATGCAGATTCTACTGACTTAACAAGAGTAGACGAAGTGAGAACGGATGAAGAGATGCGTCAAAAGAATGGTGGACTTCCGGTTTCAGGAAGTGGTGTTGGCGTGGTTGTCAATGACAGTGGTGTCGATGGTACACATGGTGATCATAAATTTGGGAACAATCTCGTACAAAATGTGTTAGCTTCAACGAATCTTAGCAGCTTAGATAATGGAATTTTTCCAGTAACCTATATTGAAAACGTAGTGAATACGGACACCAATTCAGGTCACGGGACGCACGTAGCCGGAACAGTCGGTGGAACAGGTGCAAAATCTTCTGGGAAATACGAAGGAGTAGCACCAGGTGCAGATTTGATTGGTTATGGTTCTGGCGCTGCCATTCTAGTTTTAGATGGTATTGGTGGATTTGACTATGCGATTACAAATCAGCAGCGTTATGATATCCGTGTGGTGACTAATTCATGGGGTGGTTCTGGAGATTTCGACCCTTTCCATCCAATTAATATAGCGAGTAAAAAAGCATATGACCGCGGAATTGTTAGTTTATTTGCAGCTGGAAACAGCGGGCCAGAAGAAAATACGCATAATCCTTATGCTAAAGCACCTTGGGTTATCTCAGTTGCAGCAGGCAATAAAGATGGAACACTCGCTGACTTTTCATCCAGAGGTACTGATGGAAAAGGTGGAACGTTTGAAATGGATGGTGAAGAGTGGGAATGGAAAGATGAACCTACGATCACTGCTCCAGGTGTTGATATTATTTCTACAAGAGTAATTGCGCCATTGTCTGCTCTAGCAGTTCAAGATGATGCAGAATTCATCGATCCTGGCCACTTGCCTTACTATACCACGATGAGTGGGACTTCAATGGCAACACCTCATGTTGCAGGGGTTGTAGCATTAATGTTGGAGAGTAATCCAAATCTGTCACCAGGAGAGGTGAAAAAGATATTGCAAGAGACTGCTACACCAATGGAAGATCGAGCATCATGGGAAGTAGGCGCAGGTTATGTGGATGCTTATGAATCAGTAGATCAGGCCTTTAATTACAATGAAGAAGAAAAAACAAAAGGAAATAGCAAAGGAAACCGATAAATTCTCAGAGCGATTCACCTTCATAGGTGGATCGCTTTTTCCGTAGGGACGGTTCTCGTGGCTGAGAATAGGTAATACATCTAAAAATGTATAAAATGAGTTTTATTAATAAGGACTCTGATAGAGATACTAACTCAAAAATCATAACCATTTCCAGTTTCACCTAAGCCACGAACCACTCTCTTTAAGAAGAAAGGGGGGGTTTCGTAGCCAATCTAATCTTAGCTTATAGGGATTGAAGTTACTAAGGCTAGCCAGAAGAACCGTCCCCCTGGTCTAACCCCATAAGAAAACTCACGAAAGGACTTATTTAAAAGAGAAAAGTCTAAACAATTGGTGTATGAATGGAATAGGATAAGATTAGGAAAGAAGGACTGACTAGCAAAAACTATTATATTGAAATGCAGACGTAAGAAAAACAGTATAGAAGTTATGAATTAATTTTTGATTTCACAGAAGTAATTGCCTTCATAAAAAAAGAGTGAATTTAAATGAAACCTCACGCTAGATATCTAGGTTCTTGCACTACATGACTTTTCTAGTAACCTGCGTAGGTAAGCGATGTTCACATGGAAGTGGATTTCACACATACTTCCAAGGAGGTTATAAATGGTACGCTATTTTATTAAAGTGAAGGGAAAAGTTCAAGGCGTCGGCTTTCGGAAATACACAAAAAAAGTAGCCAGAAAATATAGTATTGTCGGATGGGTTCGTAATGTGAATGATGGAACAGTAGAAGCTGAAATCCAAGGTGAAAATGAGGACGTGGATCACGTCATAAAAGCATTGCATAGAGGAAGTTCTTCTTCTAAAGTGCACTCGGTGGAAGTGAAGAAAAAGAAAGGTCTGAAAAACTACAATTCTTTCAAGATATTATATAACTCAAAAGTATAATTTGATGCTAAGGCTGGCGAAATAGGGGGGATGAACCCTATTTCGCCAGCCTTTATTTGATATAAATCCATAGTATTTAGTAAATTACATTCTTCCCCTCCATAATATGCCCTTCCTAATTCCACCTTCAAGAATAAACTAGTAAACGAGAACCGTAATCATAACAACGTTGGGAGGGAGGGGGATAGAATGAAAATAAATGGTAGAAACAAATGGAAAATGTATCTTGCCATGAAAAAAAACAAGAAACTTAGCAAGTATCTTGTTGATACAAAGTTATGGTCGAAAATAAACTTTTATACGATGCTATCGAGTTACAAATCAATTGTAGTGAAGCCAAATAAAGGGTTAAAAGCGAAGAATATATACTTTATATGTGAAAAGGAAGAAGGCTATGAAACTCAAATATATGAGAGGAAATACTCTTTCTTAAATAGAGAAGAAGTCTATAAATTTATGCAAGGTAAGATAGGGCAGGTCACCTATATTATTCAAAAACATATAAAAATGGCAAAAATAGATGGAAGACCTTTTGATATTCGGGTCATTATTCAAAGAAAGTCATTGTCTTCTCCTTGGACAGCAACGGCTTATAAAATAAGAGTTGCCAAAGAAGGTAGGAAGGTAACTAATGCCAGTAAAGGAGGGACTATTCTAACCTTTAAGGCAGCAATGAACAGGTGTAATATTCCTAAACATATAAAGAAGAATTTACTAGGACACATCAAGGAACTCTCCACCCTAGCATCAAAAACGTTAGGACCTTATTATTCCAATAAGCGTCTTTTTGGCATCGATATAGGAATAAAAGAAGATGGATCTCTTCACATATTTGAGATCAATCGCAGCCCGTTGTTAAAAGGTTTCTCTAGACTCCAGCAGAAAAGGATTAGCAGGTATAAAAGAAGGAAGTAGGTTCCTTTAATATCATTTATTATATTTTCATTACTAAAAAAAAGGAGGATGTTAAGAATGGCAGTGCGATTAAGAGGAAGAAATAAATATAAAATGTATTTAGCATTGAAACAAAATAAATCTCTTGAACCGGCTCTTCCTCACACAATGATGTGGAGTGAAAATAACTTTGTAACTATGTTAAGAAACTATCATTCAGTAGTCGTTAAACCAAACAATGGAAAACAAGGACAAAAAGTATATTTTGTGAAAAAAGTTGGCTCCAAATACGTAGTCTATATTAATAAGAAACGTAAAACATTTAAAAAAAGAAAAAGCGTTAGTAACTATTTGAAAAGGGTAACGAGTAAAAGAAATTTTATTATTCAACAAGAAGTGGATCTTGCAAGAATTGATGGAAAACGATTTGATTTTAGAATTATCGTTCAACGAAAGAAGAGGAACCTTCCTTGGGTGGTAAATGGGGTGATTATCAGAAGAGCAGGTAAGGGCTATAAGGTAACAAACAGACATCGACATGGGGTTATCATACCAGTAGAAGAAGCGAGAAAGAAAATCCCCTTTGATGAGAAAGAAGTAAAGAAGATAGCTCACCTAGCAGCGGAGACATTAGGACGATCTTTTCCAAATCAAAAGATCTTTGGTGTCGATATAGGATTGCAAAAGGATGGTTCTCTCTATATTTTCGAACTAAATCGCTGGCCTATGTTAGGAGGATTTCGAAGCTTGAAAGATAAAAGCCAAATAAAAAGAATTATGGCTTTCAAAAAAAGTGGATAAAAGAAAGGAACTTGAAGGCGAAAGTAGATAGAATTCTCATTTCGAATTTGTTCGCATGCCCATTGAAATAATTGATCAACACTTTGAAGAAAAAACTTTAGATAAGCAGCCATTGAGAGTATTAAGTCCAATGGTTGTTTTTTGTATGATAAACCGCAGGGACGGTTCTAGTGGTTAAAAACAGAAACTTCGCCTAGTGAAAAATGCATAAACCGGAAGAACCGTCCCCCTGGTTAGAATACATATTTATTCAAAATCAGACATTTTTATTCGATGTAAATTACCTATAAAAAAGAGAGTAAGAAGAGTATTTTCCTCGTATGACAAATACTAACACGGCTTACGGACAAATAAGAGAAGAAAGGGCTTGTGGAACAATTACCCAATTTGTTTAGAAAATAAGCAGTAGGAAAGAACGGTTAATTGTGTCTCTTTCTATGACTTTAAACATGCTAAAAATATATATAATATACTTAATTTGATAAAAAATACCTATTCTGAAAATTCAGAAATTCCAAACGTTCGGTGGGTTTCTATCGAACTATATTATCGATACCATTAAGGTACACCTAGACTATGAGATATAGATTAGTCAAAATATTTGAAAAGGAGGGAAATTTTTTTGTGTTAGTCGTTTTATAAAAAAAAGAGGGGATTGATGGTAATTGAAGAAAATTATTCTGTCAACTTTAATCTTTATACTTACCTTTTCGACTTTCGTTTTGCCGGTAGGGGCTGTTGGGCAAGGGCCTAATTATAATGGGAATGAAACAATTAAGAATGAAAGACTAACGAGCAATGAAGATTTAATAAAAGAAGTGGAACGTGCTGCTAGCCGTTCTGAGAATATTGAATTAGAAATCATTGGACAATCAGTAAAAGGGAGGGATTTACCGCTTGTTAAGTTTGGAAATAATCCAGACAATCCCACGATCCTTTTCCTGACACAGCAACATGGAAATGAACAATTAGTTACCGAGGCGGCACTAAATGTAATTAAAGGTTTGTCAAATAATAATCGGCATAATCGTGAACTGGCCGATCAAGTCAATGTCTTTTTTGTCCCTCGCTTAAATCCAGACGGTGCTGTAGGGGACGTAGACTTTGATATCTCTAATCATTTAGCAGGAGGACAATCAACGCGTGCAAATGCTGTGGGAGTAGATTTAAACCGGGATCATAGTACCCTGGAACAACCGGAAACTTACGCGTTGCATCACAATGTTTTAAGAGCGTACGATATTGATTATCTCGTAGATTTCCATCACCAGGGAGCCCGATCAGCCATTGATGATCAATTAGTATCCGGATCAATTCTGTATCCAACAAACCCTGGAGTAGACCCGGGAGTTACTGAGATGTCTAAGCAATTAGGGAAAATCATGTATGATGCTGTTGAAGACCGTGGGTTTGGTCTTCTTGGAAAATATAATGGCGGTACTGCAAATACAATAGCCCGAAACGGATTAGCCTACGAATATGGTATTGCTACTTTATTATTTGAAATGAGAGGGATGTCAGACCATCCAAGTGCTACCACTATTCTCGGTCAAAAAAGCAACGGTTATTTAATTCAACAAGGTGTCGTATCCATGGAAGCTGCTATCGATGCAATAGCTGATCGCTCAATTAATGAAGCTGATACAAGTTTCTGGGATACACTGGAGGTTCAAAGCTTTAAACCTTTTGAAGAAGAAGAAGTAGAATAATATATATATTCACAGTTTCAAGGAGTTGTTTCCAAAGCCTCTTTAGCTAAAAAAGAGCTAGGAGATTTTGAACTGAAACCCGAATAATGGACACTTAAAAAAGTGCCTCATTATTCGGGTTTTTATGTTTTTCATAAGAAAAACCCGTTTAAAAATAGTGAGCTTTATTCCAACGATCTCACATTCGTTCAATTCGTTCCTATACAATGTTAAAATAGACACAGACCTTCTTAACCACAGGGACGGTTCTAGTGGTTGAGTGAGACATAACAAGCAGTGAAGACATTCCTTATAGTACAAGATGATTGGTTCTCGGATCTCATCTAATCGTCACTTTTAAGGAACAATTAAACTGGGATTAACCAGGGCTAGCCAGGAGAACCGTCCCTCTGGTCACCCCCCAGGTCACGGAAGGTAGTGTGAGAATGAGTCATTTTGATTGGCATAAGGAAGCGAAGAGTTTGTGGGATGATAAGGCGGACTTTTGGAATCAGAGCAGTAAAGACATGTGGGAAACGGGTAGCCGAAAGTCCATTGTTCCATTTATCCAAAAGCACTTCCCGAAAGGTAGTTTCATAGCCGATTTAGGTTGTGGCGATGGGTATGGCACGTATAAATTAGCTCAGGCAGGTTTTCGCGTGACGGGGATAGACTTATCGGAAGAAATGATTGAGAAAGCGAAACGAGAAGAGAGAAACAACCGAATCACATTTGTCCAAGGAGACCTTACAAAACTCCCCTTTGAAGAAGAAACCTTCTCCGGATTAATGTCCATTAATGCGATCGAGTGGACAGAACATCCGCTCCAAGCCTTGAAGGAGATGCACCGCGTATTAAAAAAAGATCATTTATTGTGCGTAGGAATCCTCGGGCCAACAGCAGCGCCACGAGCGAACAGTTATAACCGCCTTTACGGTAAAACTGTCGTTTGCAATACGCTGATGCCGTGGGAACTGGAACAATTAGCCCAAGAAAACGGTTGGGAAGTCATCGACGGGCAAGGCGTCTTCAAACGAGGAGTCACCGACAGCATGGTCGCTCAATTATCAAGGGAATTGAAACAATCCCTCACATTTATGTGGCTCGTCATGTTAAAGAAACGATAGTGAACTCCCACCCCAACATACGTATGGAAAGGTGATTGATAGAAGTGAATGCAGAATCTTTTTTTTCTAAAAACATAAAAGACGCACTGAAAAACGATCCACCGGGTTCGTGGATGCCAACGCTGCCAGAACAGTGTATTCGATTAAGCTCTGGGTTTCCAGCACCTTCTCTTGTCCCAGTGGATCAACTAAAGGATGCAGTAGCCAGCTTACTTGATGAAGAGGGCGATTTACCGTTGCATTACATCGGTAGCCCTAAGGTGGAAAAACTAACAGGACAGATTCAAGACATGATAAAAGGACACGACATTCATGTGGCGGAAGATGAAC
Organism: Salipaludibacillus keqinensis; assembly: GCF_003226325.1. GTDB lineage: Bacteria > Bacillota > Bacilli > Bacillales > Salisediminibacteriaceae > Salipaludibacillus > Salipaludibacillus keqinensis. The sequence goes on from NZ_PDOD01000001.1 coordinate 1,064,008, forward strand.
TGTTAATCACATCTGGCGCTTGTCAGGCCATAGATCTGATTGCTCGTGTCCTCATTGACGAGAACACAGTTGTTGCCATTGAATCACCAACGTACATGGAAGCACTAGAAATTTTTCAAAACTATACAGACCAATTTATTAGTATTCCCATCGATGAGCACGGCCTACAAACAAGCGTTTTAGAAGAGGTCCTTGAGGATCGGAAAAATAAAGGGCTACCTTTTCCTCGTTTGTTATATACCATCCCTACATTTCAAAATCCAACAGGGACCACCATGACCACGGAGCGTCGGAAGCGTGTGTTGAGGCTTGCTTCTGAGTACGATTTTCTCGTTTTAGAGGATGATGCCTACAGAGAATTATACTTCGATCAACCGTCTGTCCCCTTAAAAGCGATGGATCGTGAAGACCGGGTTCTTTATGTTGGTTCTCTATCTAAAGTGGTCGCAACTGGCATGCGAATTGGCTGGGTAGCGGCCGCGCCTGAATTTATTAAGGCTTTGGACTGGTTTAAGAAGGATTTGGGCCATCCCTTTGGGCAAGCGACGATGGCGACGTTTTTAGAAAAAACGGAGATGGCGAAACGACTCAACACTTTACGAGACACGTACGAAACGAAATGTGAGGCGTTAATTTCAGCACTGGAGCAATACCTTCCTAAACAGGTTTCCTGGTACGTCCCCGGTGGCGGTTATTTCGTATGGGTCCATATTGCAGGAGTGGACACGACCGACATGTTAACGGAGGCTCTCTCTAAAGGCGTCTCCTATGTCCCCGGCGAATACTTCTTCTTACATTCACATGAAGGAAAAGAGTACCTCCGCCTATCCTTTAGTTACGCCAATCCAAAGGAAATAGACGAAGGAGCTCAAAAATTGGGTGAGGTAATTAAGGAAGTTCTAAAAAAGTAAGAGACAGATTTTATCAATAATTCAATCTTATTCCTGATTTCCTATTTCTGGGATCAGGAATTTTGCTATAATTATTAGAATATTTTAAAAATAAACTCGAGTAACAACCTTTTTAAAAATGTAGGGTAGTAAATACTCACACAAAGGAGTGGGAAAAAAATGATTAGTAAAGTTGGGCAAATTATGGTGTATGTAAATAACCAAGATGAAGCCGTGAGTTTTTGGACTGAAAAAGTCGGCTTTAATGTCATTGCAGATGACACTAACGGTGAAATGAGATGGATTGAAATGGCACCAACAAAAGGGGCAGAAACAACTATCATTCTTCACAATAAGGAGTTGATTGCTAAAATGGCTCCAGAATTGAACCTCGGTACACCTTCGCTAATGTTTTTCTCAGACAGCTTTGACGAATTATATACCGATTTGAAAAATCAACATGTCAAGGTAGGTGAAATCGTTAAGATGCCTTCTGGTAGGGTTTTTAACTTTGCTGATCATGAAGAAAATTACTTTGCAGTCATGGATAAAAAGTGATCTGATAAGATGACTTTTTTACGGTAATCAATACAAGGGGGAGTTAGAACATGAGGAAACGGATTTTATTCATTCATAGTGCGGGACCCCAAGACCTTAACCAAGGTAGTAGTGGGCTGAAGGTCTGTTTACAAAAAAACCTGGGTGAGGAATACGCATTACTAGCTCCAAAGATGCCTGATCCAGAGAACCCAACATACGCGCTTTGGAAAGCTCAACTTGAAAAAGAATTGGCTTCATTTGAGGATGAGATCATTCTTATCGGCCATTCTTTGGGCGGTTCGGTTTTGTTGAAATACCTTTCAGAGGGACCATGCGAACAACCCATTTCCGCTTTGTTTATGATTGCTTCCCCATACTGGGGAGTGGACGATGATTGGCGTAAGGAGGATTTTAGGTTGCAAGATGATTTCGCTGCAAAACTCCCACACATACCACAGATTTTCCTTTATCATAGCCAAAATGAAGACATAGTGCCGTTTGCACACGTTGAACACTATAAGGAAAAACTTCCACTGGCAAAAATTCGAATAATCGATGGAGCGGAACATCTTTTCGATGATGGATTGCCTGAACTTCTCACCGATCTCAAAGAATTGTAATTATTCGTTTGTCACAGTTTATCCAATTGCAGCAATTGGTGTTTTGACGAAAAACAGAAGAAGAAATGCTCAAATGTTATTTTTTTCCCCACATTAATCACAAGCCGAAATAACTTTAAAACACTTGATAACTCCTTTTTATGATCTCCCCTAACCGAATGGTCTTTGCATGGAAGTCTTTTTTTCTGTGGCCAAAAGCGACTTATGGTAGAATTTTAGTAGGAAAACATAACTGTGAAATGATTCAGCTTACCTGCACCAGTTAAATGAACGGGGAGATAGAAATGAAAAAATTAAAGACGGTTCTTGGAGTTACAGCTAGTCTTCTTGTGGTTGCCTTTACGTTTGCAGCTGATTTCTTTTATGGAGAAGCGGTTGAACGGGGAAGAGAAGTGGAACTGCATAGAGAAGAGATAGCCATACCTGCAATGGTGACAGCAGAAAATGAGCAAATCATCGACGAAGCAGCGGAGTGGTATGAGAATCAATCATTTGAAACCATGACCTTGACGTCATACGATGGTCTCACTTTGGAAGCCGATTTTCTCGCCAATGAAGAAAGCACAGATCAAGCGGTGATCCTTGCCCATGGCTTTCGAAGTCAGCGGGCAGACATGGGAGATTATGTGCAATTTTATTACGATCAAGGGTTTGATATCTTAATTCCTGACTCTCGGGGCCACGGGGAAAGTGAAGGGGATTACGTCAGTTTCGGTTGGCATGATCGTTTGGATTACCTTGACTGGATCAATGTTTTGATTGAGAAAACAGGCAGTAGCTCAATTTTTCTCCATGGGCATTCTATGGGCGCAGCGACCGTACTCATGACGAGTGGGGAAGAGCTGCCACCGCAAGTGAAAGGCGTCATTGCAGATAGTGGCTACACGTCAGCAGAAGATATTCTTTCTTATCAACTAGAGAATTTGTACAATCTGCCACCGTTTCCGATGATCCCAGTGACGAGTGGAATGACTAAAATCAGGTCCGGTTTCACATTTGGTGAAGCTTCTGTCATTGACCAGGTTGCGAAAAATACGCTCCCGTTACTTCTCATTCATGGAGAAGCAGATGAGCTTGTTCCCACATCGATGACCGAAGAAATTTATGAGGCAGCGGGCGGTGACAAAACCTTGTGGCTAGTCCCAGAAGCAGGTCACGTCAAATCCTACTCCACCTCAACCACCGAATACCAAGAACGATTAATGGAGTTTATTAACCGGGAAGACTGACCAGAGGGACGGTTCTTCTGGTCCATGACCGAGGGGACGGTTCTTTTGGTCAACTGCAAGGTCCGAGGATAACACAATTCAACGATTTTACTGATTGAAAAGATCTCACAAGAAATTTCTAGGCCTAAAAGGTTGAACCGCAAGAACCGTCACCTTGGCGACCTTTGGCGAGGGTGCGGCGAGAAGAACCGTCCCCATGGCAACAAAATATGTTATAATTCACAATTATACAAACGGACGCATAGTGGGGGATGAACATGGTTAAATCAGTCGACAGGGCATTAAGGATCATTACGTTAGTCAGTCAGAAAAAAGACGGGCTTGGAGTCACGGAAATTGCAGAAAAAATTGAGTTGAACAAAAGCTCTATTTTCAAATTGCTGAGAACGCTTATGGATCATGGTTATATCGAGCAGGACGAAGAGACTAAGAAATATAGACTGGGATATAAGTACATTGAATTAAGTTCGATTTTGCTAGAATCAATTGATTTGCGTCCTCAAGCTAAGCCCTTTCTTAAAGAGTTAGAGACGCTGACGAATGAAGTAATTCATTTGGTCGTCTATGATCAAGGTGAAGCCTATTACATTGAAAAATTAGAAGGGAACGAAACGCTACGTACCCATTCCAAAGTAGGTAAAAGAGTGTCATTTCACGCAACTAGTGTGGGAAAAGTGTTGATTGCTCATATGGACGACCAAGAAGCAGCTACCATACTTGAGAAAAATGGCTTACCGAAACATACTGATAATACAATTACAGATAAAGAGAAGTTACTTCAGGAATTGCAGAAAATAAGAACTCAAGGCTTTGGAGTTGAAATTGAAGAAAATGAAGTAGGGATCACTTGCATTGCTGCACCGATTTTTGATCATAGAGGGGACATCACGGCCGGAGTCAGTATATCTGGACCATCGACGAGATTAACCGAGCCACGATTAGAAGAAATCAAGACGATCCTTATTGATCGCTGTAATAAAATATCCCGTCGGCTAGGTTATACGGGTGTGTAAAAATAAGATAAAAGTTGATATTTTCAGAAAATTATTGAAATGAATGCCAATTCATGCTTTAATAAAGGTAATTCACATCCCAAAAAGGGAGATTGTGGGAGTTAAGACAACGAAATTAGACAGCTAAGAAAACTTAAGCATAAGTGAGGTTGCTTAAAAGTTTTTTTTGGCCTATTTAAGAAACGTGGTTTCCTAATAAGAAACGAAAGAGGTGTTCACTTGATTAGTTCAACTCTTATAGCTGAATTTGCCTCCTTTTTACCTGAAAATAAAATAAAAGTAAATGACAGTGCAGATCATCCTTTAGGAAATGGTGGAAAGGTAACTGTCTATCCCAGTTCACTGGACGAAATTGTAAACGTTGTCAAGTATGCCAATGACCATGACAGAAAAGTAACGGTGGTCGGAAGTGGAACAAAAAGAGGATTTGGTGGACTGGACAAACCCGCCGATATTTTACTGTCGCTAGAAAATTATTCAGGAATCATCGAACATACCGTTGGGAACATGACGTTAACGGTAAAGGCCGGCACGGTATTCAACCAATTACAACATTACCTAAAAGACCATAAGCAAAAGGTGTCACTAGATGCAGCATGGCCAGATCATGCGACGATCGGCGGAATCATAGCTGCAAATGACAGCAGTGCGAAGCGTCTCGGCTATGGTTCAGCGAGAGATGTCGTCATTGGTCTGAAGACGGTCTATCCAGATGGATCGATTATCCGTTCCGGGGGCAAGGTCGTTAAAAACGTGGCAGGCTATGATATGAACAAACTTTTTGTTGGTTCAATGGGAACTCTTGGGGTGATCGCTGAAATCACGATGAAACTTCGTCCCTTGCCTAAAGATGAAACGCTTGTTTTATTGACCGTCGAGAACGACGATTTAGAAACCATTCGATCGTTTGTCGTCAGTCTCTTAGATACACAATTGGAGCCCACTTCTCTTGAATTGTTAGCTCCATCATTATCTGAAAAACTAACGCAGATCCCAAAGTACACATTAGCGATGAGTTTTGAAGATGTTGAAAGCTCTGTTGCTTATCAAGAAGACTTTTTGAAAAAATTAAAGCCTGCTCAAACCACCATGAATGTTCTCAAACAAGAAAATATGGAACACTTTTGGAATCGTTTTTATACGATTGGACCTAACGGAGCTGTCTCCAATACAGGTGATGAAACCGTTGCTTCGATCAAAGTATCAGTAAAAAATTTAGACGTTCTCGAAGTGATTAAAGAAAGCAATAGATTAAGAGATTCACATAATTTAGACGTAGAAGCACATGGCGGACTGGGACACGGTATTTGTCAAATTCATGTAAAGGGAGCGAAGTCAGATGTCGTTTCAGCCATTCATCATTTGAGAGGTGTGGCTGAAAAATACGGCGGACACGCGGTTATTAAACATCTACCATACAAACTTCGCCAAGAAATAAATGTTTGGGGAGAAAACCCTCCTTACTTTTACCTGTTGGACGGGATCAAAAAACAAATTGATCCAAAAAGAACCCTCAACAACACTCGTTTTGTAGGAGGAATATAACGTGAGTTTAAAAGAAATGATCAAAGACCCTACCTGCACGACGAAGAGTTTAACGAACTACAAGTGGAAGGAACATCCTGATGAGGAGAAATGGGCAGATTGTGTTCATTGTGGATTGTGCTTAGAAGCTTGCCCGACCTACGAAATTACCGGACAGGAGCAACACTCTCCCCGAGGACGAGTCCATTTGATCAAATCCGTTGCTGAAGGGAAATTGGAAGTGAATGAACGGTTCATGGATCCCGTCTTTACTTGCTTAGACTGCCGAGCCTGTGAAACAGCTTGTCCAGCAGATGTGCAAGTAGGCGGACTTATCGAAGAAGCGCGAGGACAAATTCGCCAAGCGATGCCGCTAAGTGGATGGAAAGGAATGGTCAGTAAAGTCTTTCTGGAAGGGCTCTTTCCTTACCACAACCGGTTAAACAAGCTGGGCAGCTTATTGGGGATTTATCAAAAGAGTGGCATGCAGAAGGCCGTTCGGAAAACAGGGTTGATGAAGGTCATGCCGCAACACTTAGTGGACATGGAAGCGGTCATGCCAAAGGTAAACCCTCCAGCTCGGAAAAAATATAAAAATCAAGAGGTTATTAAAGCGAAAAACGAATCGAAACAAGAGGTGGCCTTTTTAACTGGTTGTATCATGGATGTGATGTTCAGTGACATCAATGAATCAACGATCAACGTATTAACACGGAATGGAAGCGATGTGACCATACCGAAAAATCAAACGTGTTGCGGAGCATTACATGTTCATGCCGGTAACCGTGAGACAGGAAGAAAGCTTGCTAAACAAAATATTGAAGCTTTTAAAGACGCAGACACGGTAGTCGTAAACTCTGCTGGGTGTGGATGTATGTTGCAAGATTATCCTGAGTTGTTTCGTGAAGAACCAGAGTGGCAAGAAAAAGCAGAACAGTTTTCCAAGAAAGTTCAAGATATTTCTAAATACCTTTATGATACAGGCTATGAAACACCTTCAACGCCATTGAACAAAAGAATCACGTATCATGATGCTTGTCATTTAGCCCATGGCCAAAATGTTCGAGAGGAGCCACGGGATCTCCTTATTAATATTCCTGGCGTAGAAATGGTCCACATGCCAAATGCAGATCGATGTTGTGGGAGTGCTGGGATTTATAACATTACGAACCCGGAGATGGCAGGCGCTGTCCTGGAAAGCAAAATGGAAAACGTGCCTGAAGATGTTGAAATGATCTCCATGGGGAACCCAGGTTGCATGCTGCAAATGGCGATGGGTGTTGAAAAATATGGACGGAATCAAAAAATCGTTCATACTGTTCAAGTTCTTGACTGGGCTTATAAACAAGATGATGAGCAAAAGGAAAGGGGAGTGCCAGATGGTTAAAAAATTGAAAACAAACGATAAACATATTAACAAGTTAGCTCGTCTGCTCACCGGACCCAATGCCATTTTGTACCATAAAGAGGATTTATTAGCCTATGACTGTGATGGATTTACGATTCATAAGCATTTGCCAAGAGCTGTCGTTTTTCCAAAAAACACAGAAGAAGTAGCCAAAATCGTCCAATATTGTGCGAAGCATCAACTGCCATTTCTTGCCCGGGGCGCCGGTACAGGCTTGAGTGGAGGAGCGACTCCCCTCAATAACGAAGTCATTATTAGCCTTGTTAGAATGAAAAAATTGATCAGTCTAGATGTGGAGAATAGGCGGGCAGTCGTGGAGCCAGGTTATATAAATCTTAAACTAACAAACTCCATCTCTGATAAAGGTTATTATTATGCGCCAGATCCATCCAGTCAGTACGCCTGTACGATCGGTGGAAATGTGGCAGAAAATGCAGGCGGAGCGCACTGTCTCAAATATGGGGTAACTACCAACCACATATTAGGTTTGGAAGTCGTGCTACCCAATGGCGAGATTATTCACCTTGGCAACGATGGCATTCCTGACACCCCAGGCTATGATTTAATCGGTCTCATCACAGGGTCAGAGGGAACGTTAGGAATTGTCACGAAAATTACCGTACGCATTTTGAAAAATCCCGAGGAAAAACAGACAGTCCTTGCTTACTTCGATGATGTTGAGGATGGCAGTCGGGCGGTGTCGGACATTATTTCTACAGGGATTGTCCCGGCCGCGATGGAAATGATGGATAAAACAGCCATTGAAGCCGTGGAAGCAGCTGCCTTCCCAGTCGGTCATCCAAAGGATATTGAAGCTGTTTTACTCATTGAGGTAGATGGCATTTCCGCTGGAATAGAAGAACAGATCACAGACATTCTTAACGTATGCACGAGTAGAAATGTCCGCGAAGTAAAAGTAGCTGAAAGCGAACAAGAAAGAGCTAGATGGTGGGCGAACCGAAAAACAGGGTTTGGCGCCATGGGAGCCATTTCACCAGACTATTTAGTGCAAGATGGTGTCATCCCAAGAAGTCGATTACCTGAAGTATTATCGAGAATCAACCAAATCAGTGAAGAGAGCGGTCTCCGAATTGCGAATATTTTTCACGCGGGAGATGGGAATCTTCATCCTTTAGTCCTTTTTGACGCCAATAAGCCGGGGGATACGGAGAAAGCACTTGAAGCAGGCAGCGCTTGCTTGAAAGTCTGCGCAGATGTGGGGGGAACGATCACTGGAGAGCACGGTGTCGGGATCGAAAAAATAGAAGAAATGCGTTTTGTTTTTAGCGATAGTGAAATTAATGCTCAAACGGAAGTAAGAGAGGTCTTTAATCCGGACAATCTATTGAATGCCGGCAAGCTTTTCCCTTCACCAGGGCGTTGCGGCGAGGTGAAAAAAGCGATGAAGGCGGTTATTTCATAAATAGCGAGCAGCCCTTACCTTCGGAAAATGTAAGTTTGATATATGTGTAACGGAAAAGCGCTTTAAAAAAATAATAGGAGGTCATGACAAATGACACAAGATTACGTGAAGGTTGGCAATTTGCAAGTAGCGAAAGAGCTTTATGACTTTATTAATGAAGAAGCAATCCCAGGTAGTGAAGTAAAAAGTGAACACTTTTGGTCCCAAGTAGATTCATTGATTCACGAGTTAACTCCAGAAAACAAAGCGTTGTTACAACGTCGCGAGGAGATCCAACAAGACATCGATTCTTGGCATAAAGAACATAAAGACAGCTTTGACTTTGACAAATATAAAACCTTTTTAGAAGAAATTGGTTATTTAGAGCCAGAAGTAGAAGATTTTCAAATTACAACGGAAGGGGCCGACCCAGAGATCACTCATCAAGCAGGGCCGCAATTGGTTGTTCCTGTAAATAATGCTCGCTATGCGATTAATGCGGCCAATTCACGTTGGGGAAGTCTATACGATGCTCTTTACGGGACAGATGTGATCTCTGAAGAAGATGGGGCTACTCGTGATGCGAAGTACAATCCTGTTCGCGGAGATAAAGTTATTTCATTCGCAAAGGACTTCCTTGACCAAGCGGTTCCTTTAGCAAATGGGCTGCATAAAGACGCGGAGGACTATGTGATTGACAAAGGAAAGTTGGTTATAGCCTTAGAAGGGGGAAGTACCACCGTTTTAAAGGATGAATCGGCATTCGTAGGTTATCAAGGCCATAAAGAAAAACCTGAAGCAGTGTTGCTAAAAAATAACGGGTTACACATTGAAATTCAGGTTGATCCTGATCACCCTATTGGTCAAACAGATAAAGCAGGCGTCAAAGATGTTTTGATGGAAGCAGCCTTAACAACGATTATGGATTGTGAGGATTCGGTCGCAGCCGTTGATGCAGAAGATAAAGTACTCGTTTACCGCAACTGGTTAGCGCTGATGAGAGGCGACTTGTCGACAACTTTTATGAAAGGCAACAGAGCGATTGAACGAACATTGAACCCTGACCGTGTGTATTCATCAGTAGAAGGGAAAGAATTCACGCTATCGGGCCGATCCCTCATGTTTGTCCGTAACGTTGGCCATTTAATGACGAATAATGCTGTTCTAGACAAAAATGGTGAAGAAGTTTACGAGGGAATGTTAGATACGGTGTTTACTAGTTTACTAGCGAAACACACCCTCTTAGGAACGGGCCAGTATCAAAACAGCTCCGAAGGTTCGATTTATATTGTGAAGCCTAAAATGCACGGGTCTAAAGAAGTTGCTTTTGCTAATAAACTCTTTGACCGAACGGAAGACCTCTTAGGCCTTAAGCGTAACACGCTTAAAATAGGTGTGATGGACGAAGAGCGGCGAACCTCGTTGAACTTAAAAGCGTGTATTCGAGAAGTGAAAGAAAGAATCGTATTTATTAATACTGGTTTCTTAGACAGAACGGGGGATGAAATGCATACCTCCATGAATGCAGGTGCGATGATTCGAAAACATGAGATGAAAGCTTCTACGTGGCTGCAAGCTTATGAAAAATCAAATGTAACAACCGGTCTTTCCGCTGGTTTTCGAGAGCGTGCGCAAGTGGGTAAAGGCATGTGGGCCATGCCTGACTTAATGAAAGCGATGGTTGAGCAAAAAGGCGGACAGCTTGAAGCTGGTGCCAATACGGCGTGGGTCCCATCCCCAACAGCTGCCACGTTACATGCCTTGCATTATCATGAGATTGATGTCCCGTCTATTCAAGCGAAGATTAGTAAAGAAACGACAGATTATAAGGATGATATTTTACAAATACCTGTCGCGAAAACGTATGATTGGAGTTCTGACGAGGTTCAACAAGAGCTGGATAATAACGCTCAAGGGATTTTAGGCTATGTTGTTCGTTGGGTTGAGCAAGGGGTTGGCTGTTCTAAAGTTCCAGATATTAATAATGTTCAATTGATGGAAGATCGTGCTACTCTCCGAATTTCAAGTCAACATATGGCGAACTGGTTACACCATGGCATTTGTACGGAAGCACAAGTCAATGAAACGATGAGACGGATGGCCAAAGTGGTCGATGAACAAAATGCAGGAGATCCAGAATATCGACCAATGGCCACAGACTATGATGGTTCAGTCGCATTCCAAGCAGCGTGTGAGTTAGTTTTCAAAGGATGCGATCAACCGAGTGGCTATACAGAGCCAATCTTGCACCGCCGCAGAATTGAGCACAAAGCCAAAGTGAGCGAAAAATCTTATAAATAATTGGATGTCTCCCCTCAGTTGAAATGTAGACGATCGTTTCTTCTAGGGGGGGGTATAAATGACCGGAGAACTTACACAAGGAGCTGATTTTTTGAAATTCATAAGATTTACTGTGAATGAGAACCTTTATAAAGGTGTGTTAGACAATCAAGAGATCCAAGAAATTTCAGGTGATATCTTTGGCCAGTGGGAATACACAGGTGAGACCTATTCATTAAATGAAGTGAAGCTTCTTGCGCCATTGGAGCCGAACCACATCATTGGAATCGGGGCTAATTATGTTGCAAAAGTAGCTGATCGACCAGATGGGCTACCGGAGATTCCTGTGTTTTTCTTTAAGCCAAATTCATCTGTCATAGGCCCGGAAGAGAGCATTGTGATACCAGGCGCTTTAGATGAAGTGAAGTTTGAGTCTGAATTGGCGGTGGTGATTGGAAAAGAGATGAAAGATGTGGCTGAAGCAGATGTTTTAGACTATGTATTTGGCTACACCGTGGGCAACGACGTGACCGCTCCCCAGTTCTTTCGAGAAGATGGGCATTGGATGGTGGGGAAATCCTTTGATACGTTTACACCGTTAGGACCAGTCATCGAAACGTCCCTTGATCCATTTAACGTGAATGTGGAAGCGCGATTAAACGATGAAGAAAAGCAAAACAGTGCCACTGAATTAATGATTGTTCCCATTCGGGAGATGCTCTCGTACCTTTCAAGTGTGATGACATTGAAACATGGCGATGTGATTTTGACAGGAAGCCCTCTCGGAGCTGAGTTTGTAAAATCAGGTGACAAAATAGCGTGTGAAATCAAAGGAATCGGCACACTGGAAAATACCTTCGTCTGACCGCAGGGACGGTTCTTGCGGTTCGTATGACCAGGGAGACTGACCAGAAGAACCACTGACCACAGGGATGACCAAGGGGACTGACCAGAAGAACCGTCCCCATGGTTTCCTTGGTTTGATCAAGCTGTGGAGGTGATGTTTATAGAGGTGCAGTAAATTGGTAGCGTTTACATTTTGCTAGACACCATGACGAGACATAAAGAACAAAATACTTTTTTATGTCTGGGGGAGTTTTGTGGACTTTATAACGGGAAATTTAACCGTCTTGTCTTTATTGGCTCTAACACCGATTGCTGTTGTTTTTATTTTTCTAGTTGTGTTAAACTGGCCGGCTAAAAAAGCCATGCCACTGGCACTTTTTGTAACAGCTCTATTAGCATATGTTGTTTGGGGAGCAGAGCTGAGTCAAGTTGGTGGGGCGATGGTACACGGTATTGTCAAAGCTCTTGAGATTCTGTTCATTGTTTTTGGAGCGATATTATTGTTAAACACGCTCAAAGAAAGTGGTGCGTTACAAACGATCCGCCAAGGTTTCGTCGATGTATCGCCGGATCGGAGAGTTCAGGCCATCATTATTGCCTGGCTGTTTGGCTCGTTCATTGAAGGAGCGGCAGGCTTTGGAACACCTGCAGCGATTGCGGCTCCACTCCTGGTTGCAATAGGATTCCCTGCCATGAGTGCCGTTGTCGTTGCCTTAATCATCCAAAGTACTCCCGTTTCGTTTGGGGCGATCGGTACCCCAATGCTCGTTGGTGTTCAAACAGGACTGTCCGGCCAAGACAACGTCATGGCCGCAATCGGAGACACTTCACTTCTTGAATATGTGACACAGATTGGCGCACAAGTAGCGATGACCCATGGGATCGCTGGTATTCTAGTTCCATTATTAATGGCGGGCATTCTGACTCGTTTCTTTGGGAGAAATAAATCGTTTGCGGAAGGATTTAAAATATGGCCGTTCGCGATTTTTGCTGCTGTTTCCTTTATCGTACCTTACTACTTATTCGCCTTATTCCTCGGACCTGAATTCCCTTCATTACTCGGTGGATTAGTCGGTCTGATGATCGTTGTTCCTGCCGCAAAGGCTGGATTTTTACAACCTGACAAGTCCGAATATTTCGACTTCGAAGATCGCAGCAAATGGGCGCCAGAATGGATTGGTGAACTTCAAGATGCTGCAACAAAAGAAGTCATTGGCGAGAGAATGGGGATGTTACGAGCGTGGAGCCCGTATATCATTGTGGCCGCGTTGCTGATTATTACTCGGACCGTTGATGCAGTCGGAGGTGCTCTCCAACACCCTAGTGTGGTCTTAGTAATAGACAATATATTCGGTTCCGCTATTAGTACCAGTGCAGCACCTTTCTTCCTGCCAGGGTTTATCTTTCTCGTCGTCACAATAATTACCTATTTTACCCACAACATGAGACAAAGACCAGGTTCATACGGTCGAGCTTGGAAAGATTCTTTGAAAACGATTGTCGGTGCAGCGGCCGCGTTACTCTTTGCTGTTCCTATGGCTCAAGTTTTTCTTAACTCTGGTGGACCAGGTGTAGAGAGTATGCCGGTTATATTGGCGCAGGCTGTCTCCTCACTTGCCGGAGAAGCATGGCCGTTCTTCTCACCAATTATCGGTGCATTAGGAGCGTTCATAGCAGGAAGTAATACCGTTAGTAACATGATGTTCTCCCACTTCCAGTTCACGACAGCCGAAGAGATCGGTTTAGGATCAGCCGGTGCCGCCATCATTGTTTCCTTGCAAGCTGTCGGTGGTGCTGCCGGGAATATGATTACAGTTCATAACGTCGTAGCAGCTTCTGCAACAGTAGGGCTTCTTGGAAAAGAAGGATTAATTATTCGTAAAACTCTTATTCCAATGACCTACTATTTATTAGTCGTTGGTTGCTTAGGAATGGCCTTTGTCGCTGGTGGTTTCAGTTTGTGGTACATCGCAGCCCTTGCCATTGCGATCATCACAATTCTCATCCTCCGTGGCAACAGTGGCACTCCAATTGATCAAAATAAAAATTTAGGCGCTTAGTCAAAGACCGGAGGGACGGTTCTTGCGGTTCAATACCGTAGGGACGGTCCTTTTCGTTAGACAATTCTGACCTAACATCAACCACGAGAACCGTCCCCATGGTTGTGCGAAATTTGTAACATATCCGATGACCATAGTGAAATGTACTATGATAGAATCAATTTGCTAGATCCTAGCAAAAAATTGATAGAGGAGAGTTGCCAATGGGATTAGATATGTATTTAGTTTCGTTACCTAAAATTGAAGGAATGGATTATTATGAAGTCCATTCAGCTAGTGCAGATTTAGGAGAACTAGAAGAGGAACAAAATGAGATTTATCGAAAAATAAAACCACACATTAAACACTTTGAAGAGTTCGGCATGTCATGGAAAAGTCTGAGGGAAGAAGTAGCCTACTGGCGAAAAGCAAATCAGATTCACCATTGGTTTGTTGAAAACCTCCATAATGGGAACGATGAACCTTTGTTTACTGAGCTTGTTACAAAACAAAACTTGGAAGACCTTTATAACTTATGCGTAAAGGTTCTAGAAAACAGGAAAAATCCCCAAGATTCTCTACCATCAATGCCTGGCCCTTTCTTCGGTTACTACTCGTATGATGACTTCTATTACTATCAGATTGAGGAGACGAAATCCATCTTAGAAGACCTCCTGAATCACTTCGATTTTGATTCCCACTATTTAATGTACCAGTGCTCCTGGTAAAACCACCGCCCTTCCAATCACTTGATACCAACTTTTACCACTACACTTCAAACAAATCAACTTTTTTCACACGATGATTTCAGTGCATTTTTATGGCCAAAGGAAATCGATCCCCCCTGTAATGCCTCAATGGACTCATAAGATTTTTATAATAAATAGGGCCCTGCTCTCCCTAAAACTAGCAGAATACTACGATTTTTCACAAGAAGGGAAGTATAAATGGAAATTAAAAAAGCATTAGAAATGATCACTCTTTTATCAGATGGGATTGACCCGCAGACAGGAGAAGTATTCCCTGAAGAAAGCACATACCAAAATCCAGAGACAGTAAGAGCTCTCTTTATAGCGGTGAAAGGGCTAGAAAAATTGGAAATAAGCGAGAAACGGCAGAAAAGGCTGCCTGAAAACGCAGGGAAAGGGTGGGATGAAGAAGAGGAAGAATTACTGATTGAAGCCTTTGACAATGGTAAAACCATTAAAGAGCTGGCAGAGCTACATAAACGAACAAATAGCTCAATCAAAGCGCGATTAATCAAGCTAGAGAAAATTGCACAATGATAACTACATCACCAACCTGAGGAAGGATCACTTCTTCAGGTTTTTTTATTTGTAGGCAGTCTTATATTTTTTATTTTTGTGTTTGATTAAATGAGCTTCAGCTAACTCAATATCCTTTTTTTGCGTTTCAATAGGAGTTTTGAAATAAAAGGGCACAGGTCGATTTCCATATAATCTAATGATTTTTTTATCTTTTTCCATTCTTCTCCCCCTTAAATCATGCTGATTAACTGACGGCCAACTGCAAACTTCTTATTCTTAACCTATGGGAAAAGGTAGTCAAACATTCTAGACCGCGTCTATTTTTTCGGGAAGACCTTCGTTCTATGAACTTTTTCCCTAGTAAATTTCACAAAAAAATCAACCCAATCAATGGACATTTGCCAAAGAAACTCTGTACAATGGGGAAGGCGCGGGGCAGGTTTGCTAAAATAGTAGCGACCAAGGTTGAACCACAAGAACCGTCCCCCTGGAAGGAGAAACATTATTCATGGCACAATCAACTCCATTTACGATTTCAAAAACTGAAAATTTCTTTCAACGTCTCGGGGATTATGTAGGGGACGTCTTTTATGACGTGTTACCGGAACAAGGATACGAACTTCGTGACGAACAAATTTATATGGCATTTCAGCTTGAACAAGCATTCAAAAATAAATCCACCATTTTTGCAGAAGCAGGTGTTGGCACGGGGAAGACGTTTGTCTATCTTCTGTATGCGATTTGTTACGCCCGATATAAACGGAAGCCGGCGATTATTTCCTGTGCTGATGAAACATTAATCGAGCAGCTAGTAAAAGATGAGGGCGATATTAAAAAGCTCGAAAAAGCGCTCGGTCTTAAGATTGATGTCCGGTTGGCGAAGGCTCGAGAACAATACGTATGTATGAAAAAATTAGATCCATTGTCTAACAAAACAGACGATGAAGATATCCTTTCTGTCCACGACGAGATTCCTGATTTTGTTTACCAGCAAGGGGCATCGATGCAGACCTTTGAACGTTACGGGGATCGAAAAGAGTATCCGTGGGTTCCTAATGAAAAGTGGGAAAAAATCGCTTGGGATCCCCTTCAACAATGTTCTACGTGTGAGTGGCGTCACCGCTGCGCCCAAACGCTCCACCGCGAATATTATCGCCATGCAACGGATCTAATTATTTGCTCACACGACTTCTATATGGAACATGTGTGGACAGAAGAGTCCAGAAAACGGGAAGGACAGTTACCGTTATTACCAGAGGCCAGTTCCGTCGTTTTTGATGAAGGTCATTTATTGGAATTTGCAGCGCAAAAGGCGTTGACTTATCGTTTTCAATCACAAACGTTATCGACCATCTTAACAGGATACATGAACGAAGAAGTGAGAGAAGAATCATTGATGCTCATTGAAGAAATTTTAATGTATCACGATGAGTGGTTCGATTTATTAACGGAAACGGCGACGCTTGTGAAAGGCTCAAATCGTAAAGAAGTACCTAGGACGAAAAAAATGATGGACTTGGCGGCAAAATTAGATGAAAAAGCCCAGGCCCTACTAGAACAATTAGTCTTTGATTCAGAACTATTTACGATTGACGAGTACCACGTGAGAATTATCGAAGAGTACTTGGAGTTTTTCTCCTACGGGTTAACGACCTTGTTAAAAGACGATCAAGGCATTTATTGGCTAGAGGAAAATGAATCGCAAAGTTCCTTTGTGATCATGCCGCGCCTTGTGGAGGACGTTTTAAAGAAAGAAGTGTTCTCTCAAAAAATCCCGATCGTCTTCTCATCGGCCACGTTATCTCAAGCGGGTGACTTCAATTATATTTCCAACAGTCTAGGGATCAACCAGTATGATTCGTTTATCGTCGATTCACCCTTTGAGTACGAGGAGCAAATGACGATTCAAGGACATCTTCAGAAAACAGAATCGGATAAATGGGATACGATTGCGAGGGATTTAAACGGGAGCCAGGGGAAAACTTTAGTATTATTTTCTTCGAAGGAAGAGATGCGTCACTTTCGTAAATGGGCCGATCAACAGTCGTGGGACTTCACCGTCATGTACGAAGGAGATCGCGAAATTAGCGAAATGGTCAAGACTTTCCAGCTAGATGAAACGTCGGTCCTGTGTTCCTATCATTTATGGGAAGGCTTGGATGTCCCGGGTGAGTCCTTATCTCAAGTGATCATCTCGTCGTTGCCATTTCCTCCATTAGATCCTGTTTTCCAAGCAAAACGAAACCATTCGGCTCATCCGATTGAAGAAGTGGACATGCCATACATGATTCTTCGTCTCAGACAAGGCATTGGTCGCCTCGTGCGAACGAGCTCAGACAAAGGAAAGATTCACATTTGGATGAACGAAAAGGAGAAGATGGCTTATGAAGGACAGATTCAGCAGGTGCTACCTGTGAAATTGAATTGGCAGATTGAAGGATCCTGAATAATCTCCGTGAAAGGTTGAGTGTCGAATGGAAACGTTCACCGATCAAATCAACGAAGCTCATACGCTGTATGCGATCGAGATGCGAATGACTAGGGACGAAGAGATTACGATTGGAAAACTCGGGTCATTTTCATTTCACCAGGGGACTTATGTTTATGTAGGCAGTGCCAAGCGAAATATTCGGTCCAGAATAAGCAGGCATGTGACCCGGGAGAAGAAACATCGTTGGCACCTTGATTACCTACGTCCTTATGTTGACATTGTCGGTATTCAAACCTACCCTGGAAAAGAAGGAGAATGTCAGCTCTTTCAAAGGTTAATGAAAGATAATCAGGCGAGCGTTCCCGTTAAAGGATTTGGTTCGTCTGATTGCAAGTGTGTTTCGCATTTGTTTTATTATTCATTTGAATGACGAAGAAGCGTTGAGAGAAGATCTCACGCTTCTTTTTTTGGGCAATTTAACCGGGAGAACCGTCCCCGCGGTTAATTTTTTCTTTCTTCTTTTGTTTTACATCGATTCGACCTTGTTGGGTATATTCGTATATCTTAGTTACGAAGGCAACGATAATCCCAATTCCAGCAAATATATAAACGATCGTAAATACTTTCCCAAAATCGGTTTGGGGAGAGAAATCTCCATATCCGACCGTTGATAAGGTCGTGACACTGAAATAAAGGGCGTCTAAAATACGCAAGTTTTCGACGGTACTGTAAAAAATCGTTCCTGAGATCAGGGTCAAAATCGTTAAGGTCAATAGAACTTGAAACTCAGGTTCTTTTAGTCCCCGGATTATGGCTCGTAGCATTCGTTGTAACGTAATTAAAAAAGAAATCATGAAGCCTCAATCCTTTCAAATGAATTCAAAATAGCCGTCCCGGGAAAATCGGTTGTCTTTCTTAATTTATTATACCTCTCGCCAGCAAACCACTCTAGAGAAATAAAACAGCTAAGGATCTTAACTGATTATTTCCCGAATGTTCATTCTCTTTTCAATCATCTGAAATTCAAATCAACTTATATTGGCAAATCATCTTGTGGAAATGAACCACGACTGTTTTGTGGATTTTAGTTATTGGAACGTCATAACTATAAGAGTCGTCCCACCGGCCTAACCGCGAGAACCGTCCCCACGGTCACAAAGAAATAACGACAAAGGGGTTGCGATTCTTTGTTGTTTTTATCTAATGAAAGAAGTTGCTCGATAAGAAGAGAACGTTTTGTCATGAAAGGTCAATAAACGTCAGAACTTTTCAATTTAAGAGGCTGTAATCCTATGATACGATTAATGCATTGTTGCTAATAAAAGAAAATTACAGGAAGAATGAGAGAGCTACTTTTTCAAAAAGGCATGGATGAGTGGAACGGTTTGTAATAGAGCTCTCTAAAACAGCGGTAACGGTCTATCATTCTATGAGAGTAAAATTGGAGGATTTCATGAAAAAAAGACAATGTGTAGCGATGCTGTTAGCTGGTGGCAAGGGTTCGAGATTAAAGGAATTAACGGATACGATTGCTAAGCCGGCGGTGCCCTTTGGAGGGAAATATCGGATCATTGATTTCACCCTAAGTAACTGTCAAACATCGGGTATTCAGACGGTAGGTTTGTTAACACAATACTCTCCTCATACATTACAGAATTACATTGGAAGAGGAGAAGCGTGGGGGTTCGATCGAAAACAGGGAGGTTTAACGATTCTCCCGCCTTACCAATGCAAAAATACGGACCATTGGTATGAAGGAACGGCTCATGCGGTTTATCAAAATTTGGACTACATTGAACAATATGACCCAGAACATGTTCTGATCATTTCAGGGGATCACATTTACAAGATGGATTATACAGAAATGCTTGAAAGCCACATTCAATCTCAGGCTGACGCCACGGTTTCTGTAAAGCCCGTTCCTTGGAATGAAGCTAGCAGGTTCGGTGTCATTCGCACAGATGACACAAATAGAATTAAAGATTTTGAAGAAAAACCAGAGTATCCCACGTCAAATTTAGCCTCTATGGGCGTTTATATTTTCAAGTGGTCCGTTTTAAAACAATTATTGATCGAAGAAGAAAAAAATGAATTCTCCACGAAAGACTTTGGTAAAGATATTCTCCCAAGAATGCTCCAGGATCAACGACCTTTATTTGCATATCCCTTCCATGGCTATTGGAAAGATGTTGGAACATTAGAGAGTTACTGGGAAGCGAACATGGACTTACTAAATAAAGAATCGAACATTTTTTTATCAACGAAAGAAATCGATGTAAATACAGTCGAACAAAGCTATCCTCCACAATATATTGATCACGCTGCCACAGTTAAACAAAGCTTGCTCAGCGAAGGCAATGAAGTGTATGGCGAGGTTGATCATTCTGTTCTTTTCGGAGGGGTGAAAATCGGTCTGGGAGCCAAGGTAAGAAACTCGGTCATCTTACCCAATGCGGTGATTGGAGATCATGCTGTCATTGATCATGCAATCATCGGAGAAAACGTATTTATTCCAACATATTGTGAGGTAGGCTCTCCTAAGAGTGACATTGTCTTGATAGGGAAATCATTGATGGAAGAAAGTAAAATGCATAGTATCAGATAAAGGAATAAAAACCACTTCGATCGTCCTGAAGTGGTTTTTGTCTATGTGGAAAAATCATAGAGATAATGTCATCATATGTTTAAAGGTATATGAAATTGTTCAATAATCACTATTGCATCCGCATTATTAAGGGCAAAAGACACCGATTAATATGAAGGAGGAAAACATGATGGAAAAGACGTGGGGAATCGTTGGGATTGGTCGATTAGGTAAAGCGATCCTTACTCAATGTGAACAACCTACAGGAATTTATCATCCGGATACTGCAAAAGCTGAAACCGTAAGTAAGGACTATTCTCACGCTGAAACGATGGGAAAGAAAGACTTAACTCAATTAGATTATTTAATATTAGCCCTCCCAGCAAAACAAATCATCCCTTTTATTCATGAATGTGAATCTGAAGGGTACCCGTTAAATAAGGCTGTCTTGCTAAATGTAGCGACCACGATGCCGACTGCACAACTAAATGAGGCGTTCCCTCATCTTACTTTTATAGGCATGAAATTTGTTGGCCATTCTGAGAATTTAATGAGTAACGGAAACGGCCTGTTTGTAACGGACCAGAAGGTGATAGACAAGAAAGAATATGAAAACATCCTTCACCGTTTTTCACAGTTAGGTCAAGTCGTGGCAGATGACGAGTCAACCGTTGAAGAAGTGAATAAAATGGCTACCTATTATGCCGTGAAGGCTGCGAAAGATTTAGAAGAGAAGATGACCGAACAAGGTTTTCCAGAAATATATAGAAAGCATTGTTTACGATCCATCTTGCCAGAAGTGATTCGAGTTTATTCAAAAGGAAACATCGGTCAATTTGTTCAAGAGATCGTCGATGAACTGGAAAATGAACGTAATAACTAAGCTTACGACTCTATAAATCTCCTATTTATAACGTTCAACGCCTATCCTTCATCGAAGGATAGGCTATTTTATTTGCTGTCTTATAAGGGTTATTTTCTGTCAATAAAGGAGGCATATGATACTATAGAATTACAAATCAAACAAACGTCCGTTCCCGTCCGGGCCTTGGTGACCAGCTTATATAAGAGTGAGTACATCCAAAGAAATCAAACATAACACGATTAACAGGGGATGAGTGTATGAAAATGAATTTAGTGACCGTGGTTGCCAGTCTTTCAATCGTAGCTACAATCGTCTGGATCATCGGTCTTGGGATGACGATCAATGATCAACTGTTACAAGAATCTTCAGCTGGTTCGCCACCCGCTTCCACTTCTGATGAAGCAGAACAATCGAGTGATACGTTCCTGTTAGCACTAGGAGACTCTCTTACTCGGGGAACAGGAGACTTGCAAGGGCAAGGGTATGTGACGTATTTACTGGACGAGTTAAAATCGAGAAGCGACCAGTCGATCCAACTATCTAATCTTGCAGTCAGGGGATATACCTCAGAAGAACTGTTAAATCAGCTCGAGCAAACGGAAATTCAAAGGCAAATCGCCCAAGCGGACATGATCTTCATGACAATTGGTGGAAATGATTTGTTTCAAGGTGGCCAAGCACTGAGCGTAGACTCTGCTTTTATTATTGAGAATTCGACAGAAACGTATTTGGAGAACCTCGAAGAGATTTACAGCGCGATCGAGAGTGCCAACGGTGATACGACGGTCTATCATCTGGGACTGTATAACCCATTCAATCAGTTAGACGGGGCGGAGATGACATCGAGCGCCGTGCGCAATTGGAATAATGAATCTGCTGAAATAGCAGCTAAATTCGATCACGTTGTGTTCGTTCCTACTTACGACCTCTTTCAATTAGACGTGAACGACTTTATATATAGCGATCAGTTTCACCCGAACAACGAAGGCTACCAGTTGATTGGCCGACGTCTTGCGGCTCTAATTACATTGAACGAGGGAGGCGAGGGCGATGAATAGTCAGCCATCAACTTTAGTGGTGAAAAACCTTTGTAAAGATATTGGAAAAAAGAACATCATTAAAAACATTTCTTTCGAATTAAAGGAAGGGGAGGTCTTCGGTTTTTTGGGGCCTAATGGATCTGGAAAAACAACGACGGTCCGTATGTTAGTAGGATTAATCAAACCTACTTCAGGCGAGGTGTACATTTATGGCCACAATTTGCAACAAGAATTTATTCAAGCGATCGACCATATCGGCGTTATCGTTGAAAATCCAGAACTCTATCCTTATTTATCAGGCTGGGAGAATTTGGAGCAGTTCGCCCGGATGGTCCCTCGAATTGAACAGGCTAGATTGCTAGAAGTGGTCGATCTTGTCGGTCTCCAAAACCGGATTCATGATACGGTCAAAACGTATTCCCTGGGAATGAGGCAACGGTTAGGGATCGCTCAGGCCTTGCTCGGAAACCCTAAAGTGCTTATCCTCGATGAACCGACCAATGGTCTTGATCCCGGTGGCATTAGAGAAATGAGAGAGTTTATTCGTACGCTTGCTGAACGAGATAACATTAGTATCCTCGTCTCTTCTCATTTATTGAGTGAAATTCAATTGATGTGCGATCGTGTGGCGATCATTTCGAAAGGACAAATCATCACCGTTGATTCTGTGGAACACCTTTTGGCCGAGAAGGAGCGTGTGTGGTGGAAGCTTGATCCGATGTCCATAGGCAAAACCATTGTATCTGAAAAAATGAAGATTGTAGCTGAACATGAAGACGTCCTTATTAGCCATTACGATGGAGAGAGCATTGCGAACATCAACGAAAAACTTGTTCATGCTGGGGTGAACGTTCACGGGATTGAGATCAAATTGCCCACATTAGAAGATCTGTTTATTGAACTGACAGGGGGCGAAACGATTGATTAATCTCGTTCATAATGAGCTGATTAAGCTTGTCCGTAAAAAAAGATTGTACGTCGTTATTGCGATACTTGCCGTTCTCGTCTGTTTGTTCACCTATGCCCAAATGAAACAAGTGGAATCGATGCAAGAGCGACTAGGAACGTTGGACTGGCGCACTGAACTTCAACAAGAGATTACCAATACACAGAACCGGCTAAATTCAAGCGGGATTTCCGATGAATGGCGTGGCTATTTGCAAATCCAAGTGAGTCAGCAAGAATATTATTTGGAGCAAGATATTAATCCAAGCGCTCCCGGAGCCCCAACTTTTATGCGTGTGTTTATTGAAAATGCTATAGACCTCGTATTGCCACTGTTAGTCGTTGTGGTGGTAGCGGACCTTGTTTCTTCCGAGTCCAGTGCAGGAACAATCAAAATGCTGTTGACAAGACCAGTGAAGCGATGGCGAATTTTGTTAAGCAAGTTTTTGACGATGGTTTTTTCTGTGTCTTTTATTGTGTTGTCCATGGGGGTCTTATCATACGTGATTTCTGGAGCCGTATTTGGCTATTCAGGTTGGAGCTTGCCGATCTTAACTGGGTTTGCCGTTGAAGGAGAAGAACTTGTCACGACCAATGTGCGCTTAATTGAACAATGGGAATACATTCTCATGGAGCTTGGATTATCATGGTTTGTAGGGATCACCGTCGGGGCAATCACGTTGATGCTTTCCGTTCTTATGCGCAGCACAGCAGCAGTGATGGGTGTTATGCTAGCCGCCTTGATTTCCGGCGCCATCTTGTCCAACATGGTCTCTTCTTGGGAAACGGCCAAGTATTTTTTCATGGTCAATCTACGTGTGACGAATTATATTAGCGGGATGGGAGCACCGATCGAAGGCATGACCCTAGGTTTTTCGTTAATGGTCCTGACCGTATGGGGGCTAGTAGCTCTCCTTGTCGCTTTCATTACATTCACTAGGAAAGATGTCTATTAAAAAACAACGGTCTTCACAGAGACGGAAGTTTAATAACTGTCCCTACCGCGTCAACGGCTTCTGATCGAAATAGTCTAGAGCTTGGTTCACGTCATCGATGTCGTAGATGCTCTTCTCTAGACAAAACTGGATGACTAAGTCGCTCGTATGACAGGATGATAATGAATGCCCACCTGAGCTGAGTAGATCTTCTACTTGCTGTTGGTTTAACTCTAAAGCAAAAGCAAGAGCTAATATAGTGTTTTTACCAGGCCGGTAATTGGGGTTGGAGCGTATTTTCGAAAAATGCTTCCGATCCAGTCCGGCCTTTTTGTATATGTCTGGGTCACTGAGCCCTTTTTTGTCAATGAACCGAAACAACATCTGATTCCAAGAGGGCTGCCGTTTTTTTCAATAAAGTCTTCTAAATCGGTCAGCGTCCTCTCTTCTTCGATTCTCTCTTCTGAAAACTTCTCATTTTCATACAAGAGAAACTCAACCCCGTTAAGATGTTCTTCCAAATATGTTTCTAGTTCTTTAAGAATCTTGTGATCAAGCATTTCTTCAACCTCCCTGGAATGTCGCTTTCAAGGCGACCTATTCGTAGATCATCTTAGCTATGATTATATCAATAACAAAGGAGGATGATGAAGATGAATAACCAACGAACTGAAATTGTATTCTTACTAGACCGAAGTGGATCCATGGCTGGACTGGAGCGGGACACCGTTGGAGGTTTCAATGCGTTTATTACACAACAGTGCAAGCATGAAGGAGAGACGACCCTGACGACCGTTTTGTTTGATGATCATTATGAAATTCTCTGGAATGGTGTATCTGCAAACGAAGTGACTCTAACAGAAAAGGAGTATTATGTTAGAGGCACTACCGCTCTCTTGGATTCCATAGGAAAAACAATTCTTGAAGTGGGTGCACGATTGTCAAAAACAAAAGAGGAGGAACGCCCTGGAAAGATGATCATGGTCATTACTACCGATGGAATGGAGAACGCGAGCCGCGAGTTCACCTATGAGAAAGTAAAAGAATTGATCCATCATCAGCAAACGAAATACAATTGGGAGTTTATTTTCATGGGCGCAAACATTGATGCTGCGAAAGAGGCAGGAAACATGGGGGTTTCAAGGGACAGTGCCTTCTCATTTGAAGCATCGTCTAAAGGTGTAGACAAGATGTATGAACAGGTTTGTGAAGTCGTGTCCGAAAAAAGAATCTAATTATACGTCTTTTTGGCGGGGGGCTACTACATAGAGCATCCCCGCCCCTCATTTCTTATATGAGATGTGATAAGAGGATATTACACACTTTTACAACGTTAGTTCGTGATGGACATTGTTCAAAACAAAAATGACACTAATAAAGCATGCTGAAAAGGATGAGAATGGCGCTCATCTTCATTTCAAAAAAAACAGCACATGATTATAAAGATGACGTTTAGAGATAAGATGTTCGTACATGGTGTTTTAATATCGTACATATGAGTTTACATGGAATATTGTTATGTTAGAATATTCACCAAGATCTATTTGAAAGGGGAATGACGAATGAAGAAAAAATGGTTATCAGCACTAACTCTCGCTGCTACGGTATCAGTAGTAGCTGCTTGCGGAAATGACAATGAACCCAATGAAGGAAATACTGAAGGAAACAATAATAATGAGGCTACTGAAACGCAACAAGAAGAGCCTGCTGAAGATAATGAATCTGCAAACGAAGTTGCAATGGAAGGCGAAGAAGGTGCTCAGCCAGATATGCCTGAACCAGATTTAGAAGGCATTCCGGATGTTGTTGCGGAAGTGAATGGGGAAGAGATTTCAGGTGAAGAGTTTGAAGCAACTTACTCTGGACAATTCCAGCAAATGACGATGCAAATGCAAATGACCGGCGAGGAGGTTGATCAAGAGCAGTTAAAAGCGCAAACAGTAGAAGAAATGATCGGAACAGAGCTTCTTATCCAAGAAGCAAACAGCGGTGGCTATGATGCTACAGAAGAAGACATCAACGAAACCTTAGATGAAATCGCAGCTCAAAGCGGTATGGAATCTCAAGATCAATTCCTAGCCGCATTAGAAGATCAAGGCATGGATGAAGAAGAAGTCATGTCTCAAGTTGAAACGCAAGTGAAGATCGATCAATTGCTTGCCAGCGAAACAGGTGACGCTGAACCTTCAGATGAAGAACTTGAACAACTTTACGATGAAATGGTCGCTCAACAAGAACAAATGGGTGGAGCAGAAGGTGAAGAAACGGAAATTCCATCATTTGAAGAAATGAAACCTGAACTAGAAAACCATGTTCAAGCTGAAAAAGAAGCTGAAGCCGCTCAAACGCTCGTAGAAGACTTACGAGAAGATGCTGATGTAACGGTTCATTTATAATTTTTTTGCATCAAAACATTGGTTACCTCGATAGAAAAAATAATTAAATTGATTTTTCTGAATTTAAACCTTGTAGCTAGGGTTAGAATCTGTTATTATGAGAGAAATCAAAAGGCTATGTGTAACTGGCGAACACGGATGACCGTGAGGGAGCACATAGTTATCGTATAGCCGTTCGCCTGGGCAAAGGTAAGGGATTAACTTCCCTTGCCTTTTTCTGCTTATTTTTAGGGGGGATCGCTGAAAGAATATACTTAATATAGCTCGTTTTAAGAGAATGGGATGAAACAGATCAAGGAATTGACTATCAGACAACCAGAGGAGAGATTTTTAATGAGTACACTAACATTAGATCAGACAAAAACAATTAAAACGTTAAACAATATTGCCGATACAGGATTGAATGTATTTAATCAAGGCGACTATACCATTGATAATGATAGTGAAAACCCCGACGCTATCGTGGTTCGCAGTTTCAATATGCACAGTTTGGATTTAAATAGCAACTTAAAAGCCATTGCCCGGGCAGGAGCAGGTGTAAACAATATTCCAGTTGACCAGTGCACAGAGCGAGGAATAGCTGCGTTTAATACGCCTGGAGCTAATGCCAATGCCGTAAAAGAACTTGTGTTAACGACCTTAATGGCCTCTTCAAGAAATCTGTTTGCCGGATTATCTTGGGTGAAAACGTTGGAAGGCGAAGGGGATGAAATCTCCAAGCAAGTAGAATTAGGCAAGAAGCAATTTGTTGGAAAAGAAATAAAAGGTAAAACGTTAGGCGTTATTGGGTTAGGAGCGATTGGCGCCCTCGTGGCGAATGATGCCCTCAACTTAGATATGGAAGTCATTGGATTTGACCCGTTCATCTCTGTAAATACGGCTTGGAACTTATCACGAAATGTCCATCGTGCCATGACCATTGAACAGGTTTTTGCCCATTCCGACTACATTACCGTACACGTGCCATTAACAGATGACACGAAAGAAATGTTTAACGAAAAAACGTTCAGCTTAATGAAACCTGACGTTCATATTTTAAATTTCTCACGTGATGGTCTAATCAATGATCAAGATATGGCTGCTGCTCTCGAACTTGGAAAAGTGGGTAAGTACATTACCGATTTTCCAAACGACCAAGTGCTGAAAATGAAGAATGCCGTTCCAATTCCTCACCTAGGTGCTTCAACGAAGGAGTCAGAGGAAAACTGTGCGATTATGGCAGCCCGCCAAGTGAAGGAATTTCTAGAAACCGGTAATATTAAAAACTCAGTGAACTTTCCCAATGCATCGTTGCCTTATACAGGAAAGCGTCGAGTGACTGCTTTTCATAAAAATGTCCCGAACATGGTAGGTCAAATCTCTTCTGCGATCTCCAACTGCAACTTGAATATCGCAGACATGGTTAACAGAAGCCGAGGAGATTATGCGTATACGATGATCGATATCGATAGTGAAGTAAACGGAGACATCATTCCTGGTCTGGAAGAACAAATCAAACAAATCGAAGGAATTGTCACCGTCCGAACGATTTAGCACAGAGTGAAAGTTTAGTTTGTTAGTTTAAAAGACTTCGTCATGGATGATCCTCTGAACCCCAGTTCAGAGGATTTTTTGAGGGTTCCGCGAACCGAGGTTCCAGGAACCGACGTCACCGGAACCGACGTCACCGGAACCGACGTCACCGGAACCGACGTCACCGGAACCGACGTCACCGGAACCGACGTCACCGGAACCGACGTCACCGGAACCGACGTCACCGGAACCGACGTCACCGGAACCGACGTCACCGGAACCGACGTCACCGGAACCGACGTCACCGGAACCGACCAGAACACTATTAACCAACCATGCTATTATTTGATACAATAAAAGACAAACAGACACAAGGTGGGATTCGATGAGCGAAGCGATTTTAGATAAAGAGATTAAAAAAGTTTATGAGTCACTCTTGAAACAAACAGTGGTAAAAGATAGTCTTACATTTATTAAAAGCGAGAATGAACATACGTTAGAAGAGCAAATAGACTTGACAGAGATCCCTGCACCGACATTTCAAGAAAAACAAAAAGGTGTGGAGTATAAAAAAAGGTTAGAGCTATTAGGCTTAGAAGGTGTACATACGGATGAAACAGGTAATGTTTTTGGTGTAAGGCGAGGAACAGGGAATGGACCAACGTTGGTTGTGTGTGCTCATTTAGACACCGTGTTTCCTGAAGGCACCGATGTAAAAACGACAAGAAAAGATGGGAAGGTTTACGGCCCAGGGATTTCAGATGACGGGAGAGGCCTGACGGCTGTTTTGACGATTCTTCGGACCCTTCAAAACTTCAATGTTGAAACAGAGGGAGATATCCTCTTTGGTGCAACGGTTGGTGAAGAAGGACTAGGAGACTTAAACGGAGTGAAGGCCTTCTTCAATCAGCGTAACGATATCGATGGGTTTATCTCCATTGAACCCGGTTCACCATCTCGAACGATCTACTTAGGGACAGGTAGTCGAAGGTATTCTGTCACGTATCGGGGGCCTGGCGGGCATAGCTTTGGTGAATTTGGCTTACCAAGTGCGATCCATGCCTGTGGACGGGCCGTAGCGAAGATTTCAGCTATTGTCCCACCAGAAGATCCGAAAACGACGTTTACAGTCGGGACCATTTCTGGAGGAACCTCTGTTAATACGATTGCAGGCGAAGCGAACATGCTGATTGATTTACGTTCCATCTCTCCCGAAGAGTTAACCAAGTTAGAAGAGAAGGTTCTAGGTATTATTAATGAGGCAGCTGACGAAGAAAACAAACGGTGGGACACAGACACGATAACGGTAGAAAGCAAACTAGTAGGCGACCGACCCGCTGGTTCCCAATCGGAGGACGCACCAATCGTCCAAGCGGCCTTGGCCGCGACGGATGCCGTCGGTTATCAACCGGCTCTAGCAGGACCCACCAGTACAGATTCCAATGTTCCAATCAGTTTAGGAATTCCGGCCGTAACTTTAGGAGGGGGAGGCCAATTTGGCGGCGTTCATACTCTTGATGAATATTTTGATCCCACAGATTCTTACTACGGACCTCAACAAATCTTATTGACTGTTTTAGGATTGGTCGGCTTAAAAGATGTGAATAAACCTTTGTTGAAAAAACGATCATAGTTTAAATTTTCCCAGAAACTCTTCAAACTTGGCAATAGCCTGTGTCGAGAAGCTGTTGAAGGCCAAGTCGAAATCATCTATAATAATGTTGACAAACGAATCGGAGGTAAATAATGGCTAAAGAGAGTTCATTTGATATTGTATCTAAGGTAGACTTTTCAAAAGTACAAAATGCTGTTGTGATGGCAACGAAGGAAATTCAAAATCGGTATGACTTTAAAGGTAGCAAAAGTACGCTTTCTCTAGAAAAAGAAGAGTTAGTGCTCGTGTCAGACGATGAATTCAAAATGGATCAATTAAAAGATGTATTAGTTAGCAAGTTGATTAAACAAGAGGTGTCTCTGAAGAGTCTTGATTACGGAAAGTTAGAAGGAGCATCGGGCGGAACGGTGCGCCAACGAGCAAAGCTAGTCCAAGGCGTCGATAAAGATAATGCAAAAAAGATTACGAAATTGATTAAAGAAAAAGGTCTGAAAGTAAAGACTCAAATTCAAGATGATCAAATTCGCGTGAGTGGGAAAAATCGTGATGACTTACAGACCGTCATTGCAGCGATCAGAGAGGCTGATTTGCCTATTCCTGTTCAGTACATTAATTACCGGTAATGAATTTAGTCTACTTTTTAGAAATGCTATAGCTAGAACAAAGTGCCTGTCCCGTCAAATTTCGAAAAGGGCTCAGGCACTTTTTTTATATTCTATTTTTGATTTTAAAAAAATAGAAAATGACTGGTCTAGGTTGATATACCTTAACGCCCTATTGAATAAAACGATGAAAAAGTTGTTCCAAAATCTTCCTCCATGTATATAATAAGTTAAATAAGTTTCCCGTGGTAAACTTTATTATATTAGGGAAAACCTACTCTATTGGAGGAGATAAAATGGGAGGATTAATAGCCTTGGTCGTCGCAATTTCATTATTTGTAGTAGCTTTCTCCATCAAACAATGGATCTTTCAATTCATGAAATACAGATGAGAAGAGTGCATGGGGAGCGCTCTTCGCACCTACATTTATGATTAGTCTAAATACTAGCAACTAGCATCTCGTTTGACAGAAGGTATCTTAAAAGGTAATGATTACAAGGTAAAGGGTAGTTAACGACGGTCACCACATACTTTTCTCAATATTACCTTCCTGAAGGTAAACATAGAGTTGTGAAGAAAGGGGTTCAACATGAGTGATACGACGAAACCGGTGGAACGACGGTTTAAAATTGCCCATCGAGAGGCGTGGATCGGTGTCCTGCTTGCGGTGATTAATATAGCATGGTGGTATGGTTTTGCTTATTCCTTAGGCTCGAAACCACCAGAAGAATATTCATACATATTAGGTTTTCCTGCCTGGTTTTTTTGGAGTTGCATTGCGGGGTTTGTTGTGATGGTGATCCTTGTTGTCATAGTTGTTAAGTTTGTACTCGTAGATATGTCATTAGAAAATGAAGAAGAGGAACGTGAAGAAGGGGGTGACCCATCATGAATTGGGATGTGTTGCTTCCGTTAGTGCTTTTGTTAGTCGTCATTTTTTTCATTGGTGTATGGTCCAACCGGAAAATGGTGAAATCAAGCTCGTTTATCACAGACTATTTTCTAGGTAGCCGAGAGCTAGGCGGGCTTGTGCTAGCGATGACGATGGTTGCCACATATGGAAGTGCTTCAAGTTTTCTCGGTGGACCGGGAGCTGCCTATACGATTGGTTTAGGATGGGTATTGCTAGCGATGACACAAGTTGCTACAGGTTACTTTGTTCTGTTAGTGTTAGGAAAAAAATTCGCCATAGTCGCGCGACGATACCGAGCAGTCACGTTAATAGATTTTTTGAAAGAGCGTTATCAAAGTAAATCGGTTGTGTTGCTCTCGGCTTTGAGTATAATTATCTTTTTGTTCGCTGCCATGGCAGCCCAGTGGATCGGCGGGGCCTATTTGATTCAGTCGATTACGGGCTTAACTTACACCTCGGCTTTGTTTGTATTTGCGATTGCGGTGTTAATTTATGTCATTATCGGTGGATTTCGAGCGGTAGCAATGACAGATACTTTTCAAGGTGTAATTATGTTTGTTGGGACGCTGCTGTTACTTATTGGCGTTGTGATTGCAGGTGGGGGACTTGATCAAATTTTCTCGGATCTAATGAATGAGAATCCGAATTTAATAACTCCTTACGGCCAAGACGGCCAGCTTACAGCTCTTTATGTGTCTTCCTTTTGGATTCTTGTTGGCGTCGGGGTCATCGGGTTACCGCAAGTTGCGGTCCGAGCTATGTCTTACCGAGACGCAAAATCAATGCATAGAGCGCTAATTATAGGAACGATTGTCGTTGGATTTATCATGCTTAATATGCATTTAATCGGTGTTTTTGCTAGACCTGTACTTCCGGGGATCGAGGTGGCAGATCAAGTGATTCCACTGATTGCCCTTGAAGTGTTACCAGGTTGGCTCGCCGGTCTCGTCTTAGCAGCGCCACTTGCGGCAATGATGTCGACCGTAGATTCGTTATTATTACTAGTTAGTTCTTCTGTTGTAAAAGATGTTTACCTTAATTATGTAAAACCAGAAGCATCAGATAAGCACATTATGAAGGTGAGCATGGGGGTAACTGGAACCCTTGGAATTGGTGTCTTCTTCTTAGCAATCAATCCACCTGAGTTACTCATTATGCTGAATTTATTTGCCTTTGGTGGTTTGGAAGCGGCGTTTATATGGCCAGTCGTGTTAGGACTTTATTGGAAGTATGGAAATAAATATGGTGCTCTTGCTTCCATGATCACGGGGATTGTCTCGTATATAGTTATTTTTCAATACAATTCTACTTATGGAGATCTATTAGGTGTTCATGCTGTGGTTATTCCTGTAGTCTTGTCACTCGTCGCCTTTGTCACATTCAGCCTTCTTATCAAACGAAAAGCATATTATTTTCCACGAGGATAACTCTTTGTCGGTGCCTGACCCCCATTGCGGTGAAACATGAACGCAATGGGGGTCAGGCACTTTTTTATTTAATTTTCATAAATTATAACAATAAATCGATTGTCAGGGAGGCGCAGCCGTTGCTGGCAAGTGTTGTTGTCATTCACCTAGTAAGTCTCTTTACTTTATCGGCGGTAACAAAACTCATTTCAATTAAATTATTTGTGCAATCCGTTCAACAATTTCAATTATTACCTAAGCGCTTAGCCATTCTTTTCGGTGGTTGTATCCCTTTAATAGAATTAATCGGAGCGAGTCTTCTTCTTTATCATCATTCACGTCTTTATGGGATCTTAGTGATCATCGTGTTATTGACTCTATTTAGCTATGCCGTCAGGAGTGTGTTGAGGACGGGGAAACAGATCAGTTGCAGTTGTTATGGCCGATTATTGGAGGCAGAGGTGGATCGCTTTACGGGGGGCAAAATTATTTATCTCTTCATTCTAGTGGGATTTGTAGCTGTGATGCACTCTTATGTTCTGTTGGAGATAACTGTGCCTGCCGTAATAACTGGCACGGGACTAACAATTCTATTTTTATTTTCACAAAAAATGTGGTTCATTTACAAAGAAAATATGGCTCGCTTAGGAAAATGAAAGGAGAGGAGACGATGATGGAGGAATTACTGATTTATGCCATTGTGTTTCTATTGTTTAGCCAACTCATCACGTTCTTCTGTCTGTTCCTGATCTTCCGTCAATTTGGTCAAGTTTATTTAAGCACTGGTGAATCGATCGCTAGAGACGGATTGGCTTTAGGAAAAAAGATCCCTTCTGTTCAAGCGTGGTCACTTTCTGATCATAAATTAGTGTCGATTAATAATGCAGGTAATAAACCGACTCTTTTGGTGTTTATTTCACCTCGCTGTAAACCATGTGAGGAGTTAGTAGAAGATTGGAATCTCAAGTATGAAACATACAAGGATGAAGTCCATTTTTGTGTTGTCTTTGTCGGAGAAGAGGATGAGGTCAACACTCTCATAGAGAAAAAAATCATTTATGGAGAACGCTTTTGGGATCGTAACCAAGAATTATTCAATCGTTTTCAGGTAAGGGTGACGCCATTTGCCTTCGCTCTCGATGACGGGTTGATAAAAGATAAGGGACTTTGTGGTAACGCACAACAAATCGACCAGATGATTGGCACGTTACTGGTGAATGAACAAAAAATCGTGGAGGAGGAAGAAAGATGATAGAAGGTCTGATTCAAAAGAGCTTCTTTGCTGACATAGCTAGGAAGACGAGTAGAACGATGGATATGGATCAGTTTTTTTCTAGTTGGTTTTTTCGAATGATGACGTTTTTTTCTTCACGATTCACAGGATCTCGAAAAGCTCAGCCCTCTTGGTGTGAACACCAGGTATATAAAGGATATTGTAATCTGCCGAATGGTCAGTTTTGTAGCAAGGAGTGTAGCGAAGGGATGGGATTAGAGGGACGATGTCCGGAGGGATTTCAGCCTTCTCACAGCTGGGGGTATAGAGTCACAGGATGTTGGTGTGATACATTTCGAGGCCGTAATATCATCTGTTGTGATTGCACGCCTAGTTGGAATTCACCGTTTCAACCTTCCCCCGCCGATTGTGGGTGTTTTCATTTCATGGATTGGTAGGTGAAAAATGATGGAATATGCAATGCTCGCTTTTTTGGCGGTCGTGTCTGGAGTTAGTTCTACTCGAACGCCCTGAGGGATGAACGTAACCTTGGCGGTTGCCTCCCTCGGTGAGGGAAGAAAACTCACTTATTTTTGGCTAAAATCATTGACTTATATTTTCGTCAGTTTGCTCGCAGGTGCTTTATTTGGATTGGTGATTTCACTTATGGTGCATGTCGGGGCCTTCCTTGTACCTGATCATGTTCAGGGGATCTTATTTAGCGTGATCCTAGGTGTCTACCTGTTAAAGAGCGTCGGTATAGTTCAAGTGCCCCATCCTCAACGAAAGTGGCAAGTTCCGCCATCGTGGGTTGATCGTTCACCATTTCTTAATATGACGATATGGGGGAGTATACTTGGTGCAGGAGTATTTACATACATTCCATATGTGAGTTTTTGGTTGATGTATGTGTATATAGGATTGTTTCTCACACCTTTTGTTGGGTTTTGGCTAGGTTTGTTATTTGGGTTCGTAAGAGCTTTTTCTTCGGTCATGTATGCAGCCAAACTTAAAAGCACTAGAGATCATGACCACGTTTTTAAACATCTATTCGGGAAGCAAAAAGCGTTTGAATTTTATCACTTGATTGGACTAACGTCATTATTAATATACGTATTGGCTCCCCCCCTTTGAACATAGTTTAAACGTACGAAGGGGGGGGAGTTAATTATGGTTTTTGTTGCTTCATCTGTTTCTGACTAGCTAATGCAGCCTTGGCTTCATTGTAAGTTAATCCTGATTTGCTATTCAATCGTTTGACTTCCTCAATGTCCGTGCCTGAAATGGTTTTGTTTTTAGTACTCACCGTGATCCCTCCTTTTCATTATTGTTTTCTGAAGCCGGGCAAAATATAAGCGAAACCTGGGATTGGCTATTGCTGATATTACTGTTAATAAAAGGTTTTACTGACCCATTATAGTGGAATAACTATGGGTGCATGAAGTTATGAATGAAATCTTGGAGGGATTGTATGAGTAATCAAAAAAACATGCCGAAAGAAAAAGGATTAGACCACACTTTAAGCCTTTTACAGGAGGGCTATCAATTTATTATTAACCGACGTCATACGATGCAATCGAATGTATTTGAGACAAAGTTGTTAGGAGAAAAAGCAATTTGCCTTTCTGGGAGTGAAGCGGCTAAAGTATTTTATGACAATGATAAGTTTAAACGGGAAGGAGCTGCTCCAAAACCTGTCCAAAAAACTCTCTTTGGCAAAGGGGGTGTTCAAGGCTTGGACGGTGAGGCCCACCGACACCGTAAAGCGATGTTTATGTCGTTAATGTCTAAAGATGATTTAAAAGAAATTCGACAACTGACGAAAACCCATTGGGAAAAAGCTGCGAAAGACTGGGAGTCTCAAGACGAGATTGTCCTTTACGAAGAAGTGAAAAAAATATTAACGAAAGTAGCCTGTGAATGGACAGGCGTTCCTTTAAAAGAAGAAGAAGTAGAAGATAGAGCAGATCTACTCAGTGAAATGTTTGAGACACCGGCAGAAGTGAATTTGAATCATTTTAAAGGATGGAGAGCACGCTCCAAGGCAGAAAAATGGATTGAAACGTTAGTTGAAGAAGTACGATCGAATGACCGAGAAGTTGAAAAAGGACGAGCTTTATATGCCTTTACCTGGCATAAAGACCATGAAGGGAAGTTGTTGGACGAAAACATCGTTGCAGTGGAATTAATTAACCTTCTTCGTCCAATCGTGGCGATTTCAGTCTATATTGCCTTTACTGGCTTAGCCATCAATCAATATCCAGAAAAGGTCACTTCGTTGGCCGAAGGTGAAGAGGATAAACTCCAATGGTTTATTCAAGAAGTTCGGCGCTATTACCCATTCTTCCCTTTTACTGCAGCGAAAGTCAAAGAGACGTTTACGTGGGAAGGGTACACATTTGAAAAAGATACGTTAACGCTACTGGATTTATATGGAACTAACCATCATCCAGATGATTGGGACAATCCAGATCGGTTTGAACCGGAACGATTTGCGGAATGGTCAGGAAGCCCGTTTAATTTCATTCCTCAAGGCGGAGGAGAATTTGATATAGGGCACCGTTGTGCAGGAGAGTGGATTACGATCGATATTCTAAAAGAAAGTTTAAATTATCTCGTGAATCATCTCGACTATACTTTGCCTGAACAAGATTTATCGTTTAGTATGACCGAAATTCCAGCAATTCCTAAGAGTAAAATAAAAATGACAAATGTAAAGCGAACTTAAGGGTCTTGCGAATGACACAATAAAAGCCATCCTCCAAATTTGGAGGATGGCTTTTAAGTTAACACCTTAGGGGACCCAACCATTTCACTTTTCAATCTCATTGTTTGACTCAACTATGGCTCCTGATTCAGAACCGGCATGCTTACTTTTCGTGAATTTCAGATGAAAAGTGAGTTGCTTCCGTTGATCACCTTTCTGCTTTAAGGTGCGTTGGAAAAGGAAGTTAGCAGTGTTCCATTGCATTGTCCTCGAAGGTGGATGGATCAATCCGATTTGGTGCATTCACTCCAGAGGAGCGGATCCTTATTCTTTCTTCTGGACGAACAATGAAAACAACAACTATACCTAAATGATTTTTCACCTTGTTGCAGATGCTTTCAAAACAATCTTTTAATGAAGAGTCTCACAGCCTCGTAAATAAATCATATTTCATCTTGCTACCAGTGCTGTGTCCATTCAGATTGATTTTGAAATTGTTGGTTTTTATGGGAACCAACCGCATGGCTGAGTCTCCTAAGAGGTTAACTGTTTTCTTTTCTTACTTATATAATAACCTATTTTCTACAGAAATAGTGTGCCAAAATTGTGAACGTTTACATGTTTTCTACTCCAAGAAAAGCAAGTATTGAATTGATCATTAAAATTTGTAAAAATAGGGTGGAGTAAGGTGCCTGAAGACGATTTTTGCCAGTAAAACTTGAAAACAACCTGAGAAAAGAGATGAAGATCATGGATGATAAAATTTTAATTGTTGAAGGAAAGAATGACCGGAAGAGGGTGAAATTCCTACTTGATGAACCTGTGGAAGTCATTTGTACTTATGGAACTTTAAGTGAAGAGAAACTGGAGACACTCATTTATCCTATAGAGAATTTGGACGTATATATTCTTGTGGATGCCGATGAAGCAGGGGAGAAATTAAGAAAGCAGTTACGCACGGAATTACCAAATGCCACTCATATTTATACACTGAAAGGATATGGACAGGTGGAGACCACTCCATATGAGTATCTTAGCCAAGTATTAGAGGATTTTTTTCGTGTGAAGAAAATAGATCCATTTAAATAAAGCTGATATACAAAAAAGTACTCCAAGGTAGGAGTACTTTAACGGTTCTTCCTAATGATTGATATTGTCTTCTCTCGTTTGAGACTCTGTATCTTCATCATCCACATGATCAAGTACATAGCCGCCGTCCTTGTTCTTTTCTTTAGGTAATTCGTCTACAAT
This sequence comes from Salipaludibacillus keqinensis, assembly GCF_003226325.1. GTDB lineage: Bacteria > Bacillota > Bacilli > Bacillales > Salisediminibacteriaceae > Salipaludibacillus > Salipaludibacillus keqinensis. Next base: position 1,101,483 of record NZ_PDOD01000001.1, read on the forward strand.
GAAATCAGCCACTTCACCGTCGTGTTCCTTGTTCCGTTTGAACCCTTTATCAAGCTGCCCAGCGTTTTCGATATCGCCAGACATTTCATATCCTTCTACTTCCATATTGCTGGTCGTACCATAAAGGCTCATGCCACCTAGTTCAGCTTTGATGTTTTTCTTAATATGATCTTTTTTGTCACTCATGCCATTACCTCCTCTTTTAGGGCATTCAGTTCAATTAAGATTTCTCAACGCAAGTCATCCTTCTCATAAGCAATCAGGACAATATCTTTGTGAGTAGATTTTCTGAAATCTTGTTCAAATGCGATGAGACTCTCCAGCTGCTCTGGCCGCAAACCGGCTGCCGTAAATCGTTTTTCAACGGCTTGGTCTGATTCCTCCATAAGCTTTGCCTCCCCTTCAAAAATAACTTTATACTATTTATAGTGGACGTTTGGACGTCTGTTTATGCTATTGATTTAAATCACGTTGAAACTTGTCTTTTGAACACGCCTATTCCTCAAAGAAAACAAGTTGGTTGAGAAGAGTGTCCCGAAGGTTCATCCTTATTTGCTATCGTTCTCCATTACACACTTCAAGAAAGGACTAATACCCATTCCCCTCACCACTCTCAGCTTGCAAATACTTTTTGTCTTTCATAAATAACCTCCAAAATATGACGAAAGCAGGAACAAGTAAGGCCAGTCCCCCTGCATAGCCGTATAAGAGCCACCTAAACATTGTAGGATCGGTAAAAGCGTCAAAGACAGTCAGTTCGGGGTAGAGAATGTAAGGCATGTGTGAATACCCGTACCCAAAGCTTGCCAAGCCAAACTGCAATACAGTAAAAATGACAGCCACTCTGGCACGTCCAGGCTTTTGTTTTTTTGATGGCCACCATAAGGCGCTGTATCCAATGGCGGCAGCTACAAGTGATAAGGCAAATAAATACCAAATGTCGATCATCGTTTCTACCATCCACGGAGCCTGGGGAATCAAGGTGAGTAAAGCCGTAATTGCAAAAAACAACGTGATCGGTCCTAAGATAATTGCATTTTTTCGATACACGGCATACGTTTCTTCAGAGCCTGATTCACGGGCATAGTCGCTCAATAATAGAGCAGATAAAAACAACTCAGTAGTTAAACCGAAGCCGATATGAGTATATAACGTTGGGCTTGTAAACAATTGATCAAATAATATATATTGCCGTTCTCCGGTACCTCCGATAAAACCCCCGATGGCCATAGGAAGAATGGCAATCATTAATGCAGGAATTAATAGTCCGGTTATTCCTGAAATATAAACAAGCAATTTCGTGTATTTTTTCACAATGAAAGAAAACACCATGAACGCGCTTCTGATGGCAATCAGAATGAGCACAAAGCTGAAGGGAAGGATCATTAATGTCCCCATGTAGAAGGCGGCGCCTGGAAAAAAGCCAACGATGGCGATGACTAAAAGAACAAGAAATACGTTCGTCACTTCCCATGAAGGAGTCAAATACCTGTTAGCAAGAATCGTGGCGTTTGTTTCTTTTTTCGAATAATACATCGCCCAAAACCCTGCACCAAAGTCAATGGCACCGGCGATCGCATAAACAAATAGAAAGACCCAGATAATCAATATGGCAACGTACGGTTCGGTCATCTTTAAAACGCCTCCCCTTGTGGTGCTTGTAGATCCTTATACACTGGATTTCTAGCAAAATAATATCTTAATACAAGTCCTGTCATGACGAGAAGCATGATGTATAAACTAATGAAAAGGAAGAACAAAATACCCACATTCCCTGAATTCGTAGCAGCCGAACTCGTTAGCTGGAATCCGTAAATCGTCCAAGGCTGTCGTCCGACACAGCTGAATATCCAGCCGAATTCAATTCCAAGCATTGAAAGGGGGCCCGTAGTGACTAGCACAACTAACAACCACGTAGGCAAATTCCGCCGCCTAAAAACAATTGCCCAGCCCAAAGCCAGGACAGCAATTCCGATCAGGGAAAATCCAATCCCGACCATGAGATTGAAAAGAGTATGAACAAATAATGGCGGCCACTCATCTTGCGGAAAGTCATTTAAGCCTTGGACTACACCATCTGAAGAGCCCGTAGCTAGCCAACTTAACATTCCTGGAATTTCAATTCCGCCAACGACCGCTTCTGCTTCCACGTCAGGTATACCCATAATAGCTAGGGGAGCATTGGCCTGTGTTTCAAAGAGTCCTTCTGCCGCGGCTAATTTTAACGGCATTTCCTCATGAAGCATACCTGCTGTTGAATGACCATTTGTAGCCGTATATAAACTTGCCAATAGGGCAATCACCAATGCTAACATCAACCCTTTTTTGTGATAGGCTCGTTCTTGTCCTGAGCTCGTTTTTCTCAGGAGTCTGAAAGCTGCGATGGACACAAGTACAAAGGCGCCTGTCATATAAGCTGTAGCTAATACGTGTTTGGACGTTACAGCCATACTCGGATTCAACACGGCAGCCCAAGGATCTATATCAGTGATCGCCCCATCAACAACGTCAAATCCTCGAGGTGTATTCATCCACGAATGGGCAATATTAATTAAAAAAGCGGAAGAGGAGGCTCCGAAGGCTACAAAGGCAACGCTGACAATTCGCATCACATTAGATAAACGATCAGCTGCATAAACGTAAATCGACATAAACACAGCTTCAAGGAAAAAAGCAAAAATTTCAATTTGAAAGGGAACCGCAATGACTTTCCCGACAATCTCCATGAACCCTGGCCATAGTAAAGACAGCATCACGCCAACAATCGTTCCAGAGGGGATTGCCACACCTAATAAAATGGCGAAACCTTTCGTCCATCGTTTCGCCATGACGCCGTAGTCACGATCTTTTTTGATCCAATGCAAGATCTCCGCGAAAAAGATCATTAACGTCACACCAACACCTAATGTTGCAAAAATAATATGAAAGGCCATTGAGGTCCCGAATAACATCCGTGAAAGCAATACTGAATCCATCCTACACATCTCCCATTCACCAGCAGTCTACAGATTAGATTGCGTCTTTCATTGGATAATATTCATTAATTTTCCAATCGTTAGAGTGAGGATGCACAGCCCATGAATTAAACGGAAGAATACGCTTCATAGGAACACTTTGACAGAAAATCATCATAAAAAAACAGAACCCCTTCGATTTCCCTGAAATCAAAAACGATTCTGTTATATGAGCTGTATTTATTCCTTTTCTTGAAACACTTTCCCTGCGATAATCATCGCTTGGCAAGCTTTTGGAAACCCGACATAGGCAGCACATTGAATAATAATTTCTATGATGTCATTCTCGGATAAGCCAACTTGTAAGGCGGCCCTGATGTGAAACTCTAGTTGATCAAAGGCACCTTGAGTGATTAAGCTTGTAATGGTGACAATTTCTCTCTTAGATAAAGATAATCCTTCTCTTGCATAGACCTCGCCATAACCGAAACCAACGATCATGTCCCAAAAATCAGGTGAGATATTTTTCATATTTCCAATCGTGTTTAGTGACTCATCAGAAATCATCTTTTTAAGGGTTTTTATTCCTAAATCGTATCGTTCTTCCTTGTTCATGTTATTGCCTCCCCATCGTTGGTGGAATTTCGTTTTCATCAACCAAGATTTCGACGACTGCTGGTTGATTCATCGTTTCAATGTGTGCTAATGATAGATTAATTGATTCGGAAACGTCTGTCGGTGTATGACATTTAAATGATCTGACTCCCATCGATTCTGCAAACATAGATACATCTAAAGGAGCGTCATAAACGGCACCAATCGACTTTCCGATCATTTTTTTCATACCTTTCTCTACCATATCTAACCGTCCATTATTTAATACAATAAAAAGCACAGGCGAGTGATAGTTTAAGGCTGTGGAAATTTCTGTCCCATGCATGAACATACAGCCATCACCGACGAGACAGACAATCGTTTGCGCAGGTGATGCTAGTTTTGCCCCGATCGAATAACCAATAGCGTGCCCCATCGCTCCGAAGACGTCATCGAAATAGAATGTACCAGGCTCATGGATATCAAAATATCTGATGCCATAAAATGAATGACTGCCATCATCTCCAAAAACAATCGAGTGGTCTGGAAGCACGTTTCGAATCACTTTTAGCGACGTGGCGGCTGACATTCGTTCAGTCCCCGGATCTTCCGAGATAGTATTCACTTGTTTAGGAAGGAGGTACGAGATTGAATCGTGTTCTTCCGCATATTCAAGAATGAGTGACAAATTAGAGCGGATGTCTCCTAAAACAGGAGTCGTCGGAACATTAATCGTTTTCCCAATAAATGTAGGTTCATAATCAAAATGGATCAAGTGTTTCGGATACACGTCTTGTGATAGTCCGACGATGGACATATCACTGAGCTTACTTCCAATGACTAATAACAAGTCAACGCCACCAGCTAGATAATCATTCGCCTCTTGCGTGCCACCTAGGCCAAGGCCCCCAAGAGAGAGCTTATGATGGGTTATAAATGTTCCTTTCCCCCCAGGTGTGGTGATAACGGGAATATTCCAAGTTTCTGCTAAGTGTCTGACCTCTTCATAGGCTCTACTTGAATGAACACCTTTTCCTAAAAGCATCAATGGTCGTTGGGCAGCTTCTAATCTTTCTAATACATGGCGAATAGAAGGGGACACCAGTTCAGTTAAAACAGGCAGCTCTAAATGAAAGGGTTCGATTTCTTCTATTAAAATATCAAAAGGGATTGATAAATGAACGGGACCCTTAACTCCCGATATTGCCTTTTCCAGCGCATGTTGTAAATAGATTTCTAATAAATCTCCTCGTTCAACTCGAACACTGAATTTCGTTACCGCTTTAAACATTTCAACCAAATCGGTCCCGAAAACGGAAGAGTCTTGCCCCATAGCTTTACCTGTATCTTTCATACTGGGATGTCCTGTAATGATCAGAAGAGGAACGTGTGAAGCTTTTGCTTGCCCTGCCGCTGTGAGTAAGTTCGTGCCACCAGGCCCCGATGTGCCTAAAGCAACGCCTAAGTTATTACTCATTAAAGAGTAGCCAGCGGCAGAGAAGCCCGCGCCAGTCTCGTGTTTACTTAATATAAACTGAATATCGTGTTGATCAGATGCAAAGATCAATGGCGAGATCGCTTTCCCTGGTATACCGAATATATGATCTATTCCCCAAGCCTTGAAATTCCTAGCTAATATTGAAGCACCACTTTCCATACAAACTTCATCCCTCTCATTAACACAGCAATTTTATATCCGATAATAAAGAAGAGTACCGACTTTCAAATGTTTCTGCAGAAATAGGCTTGCTAAACAAGTAACCTTGAATTTCATCACAATCATAACTTTTTAATAATTCCAGTTGTTCTTTTCTTTCTACTCCTTCTGCAATGACTCTTAATCCTAAATTATGAGCTAATGTAATGATCGCTTTCACGATATTCACATCGTCGTCATCTTTTAAAATATCTCTCACAAATGATTTATCAATTTTCAAGCTATCAATAGGAAATTTCTTGAGGTAATTTAATGAGCTGTATCCTTTACCAAAGTCGTCAATACTAATGCACACACCTAATCGTTTTAACTTTCTTAGCACATTTAAAGAGTATTCAAAATCCATAGCCATCGATTCAGTAATTTCCAACACTAAATTGCTAGGAGCCAACCCTGTTTCTTGTAACACGTTTTTGACAAATCCGACTAAACTAGCTCTGAAAAACTGTTCGGAGGAAAGGTTGACAGACATTTTCATGGGCTTGTACCCATCTTTCTGCCACTTTTTATTTTGCATACACGCTTCTGAGATCACCCATTTTCCGATTTCAACAATCAGACCGGTTTCTTCGGCTAACCAGATGAATTTATCAGGATAAATCATTCCCATCGTTGGGTGATTCCATCTTAATAATGCTTCAACGCCAAGGAGTTCGCCCGAATGATTGCAAACTTGGGGCTGATAGTGAAGGACCAATTCATCATGAATCAATGCATTTCTTAGATCGGTTTCCAACTTCAGTTTTTCCATAGAGCTGTGATACATATCTGATGTGTAAACGACGTAGCGGTTCTTACCTTGAGATTTGGCTTCATACATCGCCGTGTCAGCAGAAATCATGAAAGATTCAAATGATATAGGCATAGCAGGATAGACTGAAATCCCAATGCTAGCAGTAATATGAATTTCATTTAAACTAATAGTGAAGGGTTCCTGAAATTTCTCTATAACAAGGTTAGCGAGCTTTTCGATTTCTTCTTCATTTTCGTAGTTTTTAAACAAAAATATGAATTCGTCGCCTCCCATACGGGCAAGTTCAATATTAGGTTGCAAGCAATTCTTTAATCTGTTTGTCACATCTGTAAGCAGTAAATCACCTTTAGAATGACCGAAAGTATCATTGATCACTTTGAACCGATCGATATCCATAAATAGAACGGCTAACTTCAATTTGTCTCCAAGTTTGTTATTATGTATCTCTTTTTCGATTTCGTCTTGAATGTAGCGTCTGTTAGGTAAACCTGTTAAATCATCATGAAAAGCTAAATAATTAAATTTCTCTTCAATTAAATATCGATCGGTAATATCTCTGAATTGCCCAAAAGCACCAATAATCTTGTGATCTCTGTAAATGGGTTGAGCATCAAACAAGCAAACAACTCGATCTCCGTTTTGGTTGATAAAGTTTAATTCTTCATTCTCAAATTTTGCTTCCTTCTCGATGACTTGTTTGAAAAAATGCCCCGTTAATTCTGAATCATAGATGCTCCGTCCTAGAACAGATTCTCGGCTCCGGTTTGAAATTTTTTGAGCAAAGTCATTAAACTCTGTGGTCACCCCATGTTCATCTGTGATGACAATACCATTCCTCGTTCTGCTTAGCATGATTTGATTCATGATATTTAGTTTGTGGTTTTGTTTTCTAAGAAGTAACTCTCTCTCAATTGAATCGACCACTTGAGATAGCATCGTTAAATACAAGGGATTTTGAAACTGAATTGGCATCATGATACACACACTGCCTAGTAAATTATCTTCATCTGTATAATGGAATGTGGTTCCGTAACAAGCCACTTCATGAAGAAACGTATGGTAATGATGCTCCCCAATTAAACTTATTGGGTGTCGTTGTTGTAATGCCAAGCTAATAACATTCGTTCCTGTATCTTCTTGCGTAAACAGGCTCCCCTTTTTAATGCCGAACTCTTCAACTGTTAGCTTGATAGTTTCGTCACCTGCCATTTCTAACAAATACCCTTCAGAATCAGAAATGACGACCAAGATGGGCGTGCCTTCCAAGGATTTCAATAGTTTATGAGAGAAGAAACTAACGACCGACAATATTTCATGATATGACTGTCTTTTATTCTTCATTTCCTCGTTGGATAACAACTTTTTCGGGGAAGCAATGACATTCGGATCCATTCCGCTTTCTTGACATAAAAGCTTTGATTTCGTAATGAAATGTGGTTCTTTCATATTCAATTCAGCTCCCCTCTCTTAATATATCGACATTTTTTGACTATATTTTCATCTTAATGCTAAAAAAGGTTTCTAGCAAATGAAAGAGAGGCTTTAGTGAGGATTTTTCAACTTCTCAAATATGAATGATATTGATTTAATGAATAACCTGACAAGAAGTGAACTGATAAAGTAAAATCATTTTAAATAGAATTATTTGTAAACAAATCTAGTAAAGAACAGCTATAGGAGGATGCATATGATAAATCTAGCATTAGTGGGGGCCTGGCACGTCCATACGGAAGGGTTTGTTCAAGATGCGTTAAACACAGGAGAAGCGAACTTAACGGTCGTTTGGGATGATGACGAATTGAGGGGGAAGGCGATGGCTGAAACGTTTGATGTGCCATTCGAATCGGAATTAGACAAGGTCCTTCAAGACCCGTCCATTCATGCCGTCATAGTTGAAGCAGCTACAACGATACATAAAGAGGTGATCATCCGTTGTGCAAAGGCTAAGAAACATATTTTTTCAGATAAAGCACTGGCACTGTCGGTGGAGGATTGTTTGGAGATCAAAGAGGCCATAGATGAAAACAACGTGAAGTTTGTTGTGTCATTAGAGTCCAAAGTTTATGGGACTTACCGCTATGCCAAAGATCTCATAGAAGAGGGGAAGCTAGGGAAAGTAACGGGCGTTTATTTTAGGCGAACCCATCAAGCTGCCGTGGATAAAACAATGCTGCCTGCTTACTGGTTCAATCAAGAAGAGACTGGTGGGGGAGTGACATTGGATTTGGGCTGTCATGGCCTCTATCTTCTTCCGTATTTTTGCGGGAATCCGAAAAAAGTGACGTGCTTAATGAATGAATTATACGGGACGGGTAGTGATGAAAATTCAACGACGATCATTGAGTTTGAAGAAGGGGCGATTGGAACGGCGCACACATCCTATGTATCTAGTCGCTTAGATAATTTACTAGAAATCATCGGTACAGAAGGGAGTGTCTTGATTACCGGTAAAGGCGCAGGGCATTTCAAGATGTTTTTACAATCCAATCACCTCCAGGATCATGAAGAATTGACTGCCGTCTCTAACGATCATTTGCCAGCGTCTGAAGAGATGCCCAGTGCTCAATTTGTAAGGTTGGTTTCATCACCTGAGAGAACACATCTCCCAGAGTTTGATATCGATACTGGAATCGCTTTGTCAAGAATGATCGAATGTGCCTATGAATCTGCGAAACAAGGGAAGGCGGTTTGGTATTAACCATAATCTAATAGTTCTCCGAGAACGTGCTTATTGTCCTCGGATCAGTATGCTCCCTTTTCTTAAAAAATAGAAGGCGATGACAAATGTTGTCGCTGCACCATAAAACAAGGCAGGGTGAGAGAAGAGGTCCATCATTAAGCCTAACAATCCTGGTGCGACGATGGAAGAACTCATGGAAAACAAATAATACAGTCCAGTGAAAAAACCAATTCTATTTTTACCCCCAAGATCGGCTACTAAAGGATAGGCCTGCACGTTAATGAAAGCCCAAGCAATGCCACCGGTGAACAAAACGATTTGTAATAGTAGCACTTGGTTAAGACCAGGGAACAACCCGTCTAGTAGTGGGAGAGAAGGAACGGAAATAAAAATAAGCGGTAAAAGGACTAAACCAACGAGCATGATCGGGACTTTTCCAAGCTTACTTCCGAGAAGGCCTGCCGGAATGGCAAAGATCACGAAGGCTAGACTGAAAAATCCTAGCGTGAACCCAGCTGCACTGGCGTCCATGTTCAAATATTCCACTGCATAAACGGTGAATTGCGCTTCTAGGCCTGCATAGCCGATAAAGTACAGAAAGATCGCCGACAAGATAAAGGCATGGCCCCTGAAAGAAGGTTTTTTCAGCTGACTCAACCCATGGAAAAAGGACTTAGACGCTCGAGTTTCTTCCAAATCGTCTGCAGTATTCTCCACATATGGAGGGTTTCGGTCAACTGAAAAATAAAGAAAGATAAACGCTATAAACAAGAGCAGTCCCGCTACAATAAAAGGATAAGCTCGATCAATACCATAAAGGGTCGATAAACCAAAGAGTGCAATGAGCGCTCCAATCCCACCCATAAGATTGATGATCCCATTTGCGGTCGATCGTTTTTCTGAAGGGGTATGATCAGGCATCAAAGCGATCACAGGTGCACGATAAATGGTCATAGCTAATAAGAAAATAATATCTACGAACAGAAGAACCCATATTGTCACCATGGCACCATAAGGGATGAGAATGAAAAAAAGCGCAGCTAAAGGCATACCAACGACAATAAAGGGAAGTCTGTTTCCAATCCGAGTATCCACCTTATCAGACCATGTGCCAATAATCGGTATAAGAATCACTGCAAGTAAATTGTCCAACCCCATGATCGCCCCGCGAATCGCTCTACTTTCGATATAGTCGCCAAGAATGAGAGGCATGTAAGCATTATAAAAGGTCCAAACGAGAGTTAAAGCAAAGAAACCACTTCCAATAGCAAAGATCTTCCCGTACGAAAAAGGCTTGCCTTCTGTCATCATCTCGCCTCCATTTCAAAGCTACTTCTCTAGAGTTTGACTCCTAATTTGAACCGCTTTTTCAGGCCAATCAGTGATAATGGCAGCGCATCCTCCTCTCATGAGTCCGCGCATGTGTGCTTCCTCATTGACGGTGAAAGGACGAACGGGCGTGCCGGCATCTGCTGCGCCTTGAATCAGTTCTGGCACGGCAACCGGCAAATAACAATGCAAGCTGCTAGCTCCGATTCCTTTAGCATACTTCCAAGGCTCGTATAACCCCTCCATAAATAAAATCGCTGTTTCAATGCTCGGATTCAGTCGATGAACTTCTACTAGACTGTAATGATTAAAGGAAGAGATAATAACTCGTTTTTCTAAATGATATGTATGAATGAGGTCTACTACGATTTTTTCTATTCCTTGATAGCGGATAAGACCGCTCTTCAGTTCTAGATTTAGAGCCATCGAGTTATGAGAGGCCCATTGAAACAACTCCTCAAGGGAAGGAATTGTAGCGTGACTAAAAGTTGAATCAAACCAACTCCCTGCGTCGAGTGTTTTTAACTCTTCATAAGACAAGTCTTTAACCCAGCCTTTTCCATTCGTCGTACGATTGACCGTTTCATCATGAATCACGACGGGGACTTGATCTTTCGTTAACTGAACGTCAAATTCCAGGCCGTCAGCTCCTGCATTCAAGGCCGCTTCAAATGAAACCATTGTATTTTCAGGATGGGTCCCTGCAGATCCCCTGTGAGCAAAAATCTTAGTATGCTCTGGCATAATTAAATAACCTCCTATAAATGATAGTCCTATCCTACATAATACGATTGTCCAAGGGAATTCTCCTCCATGGCTAGAAAAATTTACAAAAGTTTTACATGGAGAACTTACACTAGGGGACCGTGAATTCGATTTTTAATAGAAAGAATTGTGGAGCAAATGATGTAGTTTTTTTTGATTAAGAGGAATTCAGAGAAGGTTGACGCAGGGCAAGGGATGTTAAGTTCACGAAGTGGGTGATTGACAATGATCGTTTTTCATATAATACTAACAGTTGGACAAGGTTAGCGATATAATGAAGAAGGATAAACGAATATGGTACAAAATTTAACGAACAGATGAGGGTAGTTATGTCAGAACAAAACATTACAAGACTAACGATGGACGGTAAGGAATTAATCCTTATCGGAACAGCTCACGTTTCAAAGCACAGTGCGGAGCAAGTAAAAGAAGTGATCGAAGCTGAAAGACCAGATACAGTTTGTGTAGAACTAGATGAACAACGATATAAAGCAGTCATGGAAGATAGTCAGTGGAAGGACATGGATATTTTCAAAGTCATTAAAGAAAAGAAAGCCTCGTTACTCTTAATGAATTTGCTTATTTCTGCTTTTCAAAAACGAATGGCTAAACAGCTAGGCATCAAGCCAGGGCTTGAGATGATTCAAGGGATTGAGTCGGCCAATGAATTAGGAAGTGAAGTCGTTCTTGCTGATCGGAATATTCAAATTACCTTCGCAAGAATTTGGTCAGGGATCGGCTTATGGGGAAAGGCAAAATTAATCACTTCTACCGTTGCAAGTATTTTCAACAACGAGAAAGTTTCAGAAGAAGAATTAGAACGGATGAAATCCGAAGATATGTTGAACTCTGTTCTTGAAGAGTTCACCAGGTCATTTCCAAAATTAAAGGTCCCTCTTATTGATGAAAGAGACCAATATTTATCTCAGATGATTAAAGATGCACCAGGGAAAAAAATTGTCGCTGTTCTAGGAGCGGCTCATGTTCCTGGTATAAAGGAAGAAATTAAGAAGGATCATGATCTAAAAGCTTTAGAAGAGAGACCACCAAAATCGGTCGTCCCAAAAATATTGGCTTGGTCCATTCCACTAGCAATTATTAGTATCATTGCCTATACGTTGTACGCAAATCCCGCTGCCGGATTGCAGCAAATCATCAGTTGGGTGCTTTGGAACGGCTCTTTTTCAGCTTTAGGTGCGTTGATTGCTTTTGGTCATCCCATGGCTATATTAACAGCTCTAGTGGTAGCACCACTTAGCTCATTAAGTCCGCTTCTAGCTGCCGGTTGGTTTGCAGGAATTGCCCAGACTTATTTCAGGCGCCCAAATGTGAGCGACTTTGAAAGTCTGCAAGATGACGTCTATAACTTCAAAGGCTTTAGAGACAACAAAGTGACGCGCATATTACTTGTCGTTGTTTTAACTAATATCGGGAGCACCATTGGAACGATGATCGGTGGAGCGGAAGTCATCCGCCTGTTTTTACAAAATTTAATGTAATTGAAGGAAAGGCAGTCGATTTGGCTGCTTTTTTTGTGCGGCAGAGGTCACGCATCGGTTCTATGCACAAAAGTAGTGGTCTATGATGAAAAATGGAGAATCTATGCACAAAAATAGTGGGGCTATGCACAAATTTCTTCGTCCTATGCTGAAAATAGAATCATTCTTACGATACATAAAGGTAATCAGAAAATAGTGGAACCTTGTTTGGAAGTTCATCACCTAAAATTCCTGATTGGCATGGGAGAACAATGTGTGATAGGATGCTATAAGAATAATGATAGAGGAAGTGAGCGTACAATGATTAACATCACCATACCAAAGCCGGATCTCACCATTACTAAAAAAGAGAATCCTGAAGGAAGCCACACATACGGATTTACTGAATTTCACCTGATCACAAGAGAAAAAGGCGGCATTTTCATGTTTTATAATGCCGAGGATGAGCTTTTGTTTGTAGGAAAAGCAAGAAAGTTAAGACAACGTATCAAAAAGCATTTTGACGACAATGTATCGGTTATAAAAAACCACCGCAAAGAAGTGACAAAAATTGAGGTATGTATCATCGATGATCCGATGGAACGAGAGATCTACGAAACATACTTGGTCAATACTCTAAAAGCAAAATACAACGTAGACAAAGTATTTTTTAGCTAAATCCAAACAATAAAAGGTTGTCCCATAGTCGTGTAAAATTGGCTTAGATAGGGGGCAGCCTTTTTTAATTATCAAGCTGTGGGTTACATTGATGAAAAAGTGTATAAAACGAGCGATTGGATTAACACCGAACAAAGGAAGAGTTGCAGCTGAACGTCGCTAACATGAGAGATTGGCGACGACCAGAGGAAGAATTGTAGCTGAACGTCGCTAACATGAGAGATTGGCCCCGAACAAAGAGATTCATTACTTTTCACATATGACCTCATGTTTAGAGGGTGCCCCCAAAGTAAGACTCATGGGGACACCCTCAATAAATACTTTATTAGTCGAGACAATCATTTAATAGACTTTGTCTCCATTAAAAATCGAATTCTTCACAATAACATAATCCACGTGTCGGATGGCTTCTAAATTTCTGCCGCCGGCATAAGAAATAGACGATTGAAGATCCTGTTCCATTTCTTGCAGCGTATCTTCTAACGAGCCTTTATGCTCCACATACATTTTTTTACCTTCTACGTTTTTCTTTTCGCCTTTTTGAAATTCGGAAGCAGATCCGAAATATTCTTTAAATAGCTTTCCATCTTTTTCGAACGTTTCTCCAGGTGATTCTTCATGCCCGGCAAACAACGAACCGATCATCACCATCGTAGCACCAAACCGATACGATTTAGCTACATCTCCATGAGTTCGAATCCCGCCGTCAGCAATGACAGGTTTCGATGCGGCTTTTGCGCACCAACGAAGAGCAGCAAGTTGCCAACCTCCAGTACCAAACCCTGTTTTAATCTTTGTAATACACACTTTACCTGGGCCAATTCCCACTTTCGTGGCGTCTGCACCAGCATGTTCTAATTCTCTCACCGCTTCTGGTGTGCCTACATTTCCGGCAATCACAAAACTTTCAGGTAGATGTTCTTTAATAAAGCCAATCATTTCAATCACTTCATTAGAATGACCGTGAGCAATATCAATAGTAATATAATCAGGAGAAAGCTGTTCTTTAGCTAACTGTTGGATGAAAGTGTATTCGTCTTCTTTCACGCCAACGCTGATAGACGTGTATAGGCCCCGTTCATTCATATCCTGAATAAAGGAAAGTCTTTTCTGAGGCTCAAAGCGATGCATAATATAAAAATAATCGTTTTCAGCTAGAAATATGGCTATTTTCTCATCAATAATCGTCTGCATATTTGCAGGAACTACAGGAAGTTTAAATGAGCGTCCACCTAATGTCACAGTCGTATCACATTCTGATCGGCTTTTTACCACACATTTTGCTGGAACTAGTTGAATATCTTCGTAATCAAAGGCATTATCCATTACTTTCACTCCTAAAAACGAATGTTATAGTCGAATTACTTTTTAATTGTTCGTCCATAGGATAATTTACAGGATTATGATGATCTTGTCAAAGGATTTTGTCATTCATGACGATTTAACAAATGTAATTAGATCCTTTAGTAGCTGTAATTATATTCTTTGAATGACTTCGAATTGACTTTTACTTGCTAAAGGGAGTGTTCTTTAGAAAGAGCTTTTGCTATGATGAGAAATAGATAAGTACAGGGATGGGGTCTATAAATGAGATATTTTTGGGTATGGTTTGGATTATTATTCGTGACTTGGATTATAGCGCTTTCCCACGGGACAAATGGTATCCTAGATCACCCCTTTAACATAGCACTAAGTGCCGTATTTTTCACATTATATTTTTTGTTACCTCTTTTTAATAAGAATAAATTTTTACAGATGGTCTTATTAAGTTGCATGAGCGTCGGATTAACGGTGATATTTTGGCCTCACATGGGGGGTGAAGCTAATCCTTACCCTCTCATTTTAACGACGATGATTTTAGGCGAAGCTGTCTATCGGCTGCGTTCCTACCATATCTATGTAGTCGCTTCTCTTCTTCTTGTCGGATTATATCTCCCGGCATTTCTAAATCTACCATCACTCCCTCCAATATTTTTGACACTATATTCGCTTTTTTTAGCCATGATGTCGGTGATATATTACAAGAGTTTTCACCGGGAACGTGAACTTGCTGATCAGCATGAGGCCCTCCTGACAGAGTTTCGTAAACTGAAGCGGGCGGTCTCGGCTGGGGAGAGCATGGCAAGGCGTGAGGAGCGAACGCAAATTGCCCGCGAAATCCATGATTCAGTCGGTCATAAACTCACGGCTCTTCTTATGCAACTTGAGGTTTATCGAATGCAAGCAAATGAAGAAAATGCTTCTGAGATTGCTAGCTTAAAGCAATTGGCGAAGGACAGCCTAGAGGAAACGAGAAGTGCGGTTAAGGCGTTGAAAAAAGATGAAGTGGGAGGATTAGGGGCAATTATCAGGCTTATCCGTAAACTAGAAGCGGAAAGTTTTTTACAAGTTCATTTCTCAGTTAAACATGGTGCCTTATCAGCTCCCCTTCGAAACGATCAATCTATCGCCGTTTATCGAGCGGTCCAAGAGGCATTAACGAATATGATGAGACATAGTGAAACGAAAGATGTGATGATCATGTTTGAGTCACTTGGGGGGACTGTTTTCCGTTTTGAAGTCAGTCATCGCACGACAAAGGACATATCCTTCCGAGAAGGTTTCGGGATCACCTCGATGAGAGAACGAATCGAACAGGCTGGAGGTACATTGAACGTGAGAGTATACGATGGAAGGTTTATTGTAGAAGGAATTCTCCCAGTAGTAGCAAAAGAGGTGAGAAGTGGTGATTGATATTTTATTAGCTGAAGACCAAGGGATGGTGCGTCAAGGCTTGAAAATGATGATTGAAACGGACACCGACATTCGAGTGTTAAAAGAGGCAAAAAACGGCAAAGAAGCAGTGGATTTTTGTGAAACCCATCATTTCGATATGGTGATCTTGGACATTCGCATGCCAATTATGGACGGGTTAACAGCTGCACGAGAAATCCATCGGCTTTGGCCTGACAGGAAAATTCTCATGTTAACTACTTTCAATGATGATGATTATGCCTTGGAGGCTTTAAGAGCCGGAGCTAGTGGATATATGTTAAAAGATGCGGAAGCCGACGAACTGATTCGATCCATTCGAAGCTGTTTAGCAGGGGGGGTAAGTTTACAAGATCATGTAGCCGCGAAAGTACTACCACGCCTTTTAAATCAAGCTCCAGTCAAAGAAGAAGTGGATCCTAGTTTAACGCCTCGTGAAGTCGAGATTATTGTAAGAGTCGGCAATGGACGTAATAATCAGGAAGTTGCGTCGGAGCTATGTCTTTCAGTTGGGACCGTAAAAAATCACATCAGTGTCATCTTAGATAAATTAGCGCTGCGAGACCGGACTCAATTAGCCATTTACGCCATCCGGCATCATCTTGTTTAACAAAGAAATAATATAATATGACTAAAGTCATTTATTAATTGGAAATACGTGACTAGAGACAGTGGAGGCGCTGTCTCTTTCTTTATATAATGAACCAATCAAAGCGATAGACAGGAGGAGTAGCTCATGTTAGAAACAGAAGAATTGCGCAAAGTATATAAAGGGAAAGTTGCTGTGAACGGGGTGAATTTATTTTTGGAGAGAGGGGAATCGGTCGGTCTGTTAGGACCAAATGGGGCAGGGAAATCGACGACCATTTCCATGATCGCTTCACTCGTGTCACCCACTGAGGGAGACGTTCGATTAAATGGAAAAAGCGTCCTGAAAAACCCAAATACGATTCGAGAAGTTCTCGGTATTGTTCCTCAAGAGATTGCGCTGTACCCAGAGTTAACTGCTTATGAGAACTTGAAGTTCTTCGGTCGTATTTATGGATTGAAAGGGAAAAAATTAGAATCTCGCGTGCAAGAAGTTTTGAGTTTACTAGGTTTATCAGATCGGCAAAAGGACATTGTGAATACGTATTCTGGTGGAATGAAGCGCCGAATTAACATTGGCGCGGCTCTTCTTCATAATCCTGAAATCCTCATTATGGATGAGCCAACGGTAGGAATTGACCCCCAATCTCGAAGCTATATTCTCGATATGGTTCGTCAGCTAAACGAAGAAAAAGAGATAACGGTGCTTTATACAAGTCATTACATGGAAGAAGTAGAGCGGTTGTGTGACCGAGTGTATGTAATGGATCACGGCCAAGTGATAGCGTCCGGGACAAAAAATGAATTAAAAAGTATCCTATCTAGCGAAGAAGCCATTTTAATTGAACTGGACCGAGAATACCCTTCCTTAACGAGAGAATTAAAGGGGGATGAAACTATTTTACAGACCCTTGAAACAAACAAGGGGTTGAAATTGATCGTCCCTAAAGGTAGCAGGCTATTAGGGAAGGTCTTTCACATCGCCGAACGACACGAGGCACAAGTTATAAACATTTCCGTCCAAGAGCCAACTTTAGAAGACGTGTTCCTTCATCTAACAGGTCGAAAGCTTCGAGATTAGGGGGATTTGATATGATTCCATTTATCTTAAAAGACTTAAAAATTATGATGCGGGATCGTACCGAGTTGATCGTTCTCCTATTGATGCCCTTTATTTTGATAGGTATTTTAGGGTTCGCTTTAAGGGGGATTTTTGAAGGTGATACTGCTGCTTTACACATGGACGTGGCGATCTTACAAGAAGACCATGAAGAAGAGGGAATTGCTTTATTTATTGAAGAATTGGAAAATAAATCCCTGCCATTTGAGTCCATAGCTTCACTTACAGATGTGGCACGGGAGACCAGTCCAACTCAGCTCCTTTACACGATGCTTGAAGAAGGTGATCTTTCTGAAATGGTTAATGTGAAAGACGTGACAAATATAGATGAAGCAAAAGAGCTCATTCAACGAGAGGAAATTGTCGCCGCTTTAACGATTCCTGATGGGTTTACCTTTGACTCCTTGCAGAAAATGCTTCTTGATGAAGGGGAGGGGAGTGAACTAAGAATTTTGATGAATGAAAGTGGTTCCCTTCATGCGAATATTTTTCACGACATCATCCAGCAGTTTGTAAAAGAGCTAAATTTTGAGTATGCCATAGCTATGGCCTCAGGGAGCGAAGGAACGAATTTAAGCGAAGTAGAAGAAGTTTCTCTTGGTGGAATTGATACGATTTCCACGAGGGAGCCTGTGAGCTCTTTGCAATATTATGCCTTAGGTATAGCAGTCATGTTCATTTTATATGTGAGTTCAACCTTAGCGAGTAAAGCTTTTGTAGAAAAAAAGCAACATGTTTTCCACCGTATATTGTTATCAGGAACGCACCCTATGACTTATTTAAGTGGAAAGTTTGTCTCTGGAACGCTTATCTCCTTTTTGCAACTTGTTATCCTGTTTCTTTTATCAACCTTTGTCTTCCAAGCATTCAACCCTGTGTCTGTAAATTTTTGGCTCGGAATTGCCGGGATTTCTGCCATACTTTCTCTCTGTGTCGGAGGACTGTCGATGCTATTGACGTCCATCTCTGTCCGTTATGATAGTGATGCAGTATCGGCTATATTTTCAGGGGGAGTGGTTTCCCTGTTTGCGTTTGTTGGAGGAAGTTTTTTTCCTACTGAGAATATGCCTGAATTTTTCACATTCCTTGGAAGCTGGACTCCTAATGGAGCGGGGCTTACCGCATATTTGCAATGGTTACAAGGCTATGAAGGAACGACTGTGATACGTTCATTAGTTCGTATTTTGATGATTACCTCGGGGGTCGTATTGCTTAGCATTGTCATCTTTCCAAAAAGGAGGTCGAAACCGTCATGAAATCAGTCTATTTATTACAATGGCAAAGATTCAGAAGGACGCCAGTGATGGTCGTGTCGTTCTTTTTACTAACCGTGTTATTCGTTTTCACACTGGCCGGAGTTGATCGTAACCAACAGCAGACGGTCTCGACCTTCGCTAATGAATCAGCTGATGAAGAAAAGGTAAAGGCCTGGATTGGACAACTAAACGAGGAGGGTGAATATCACTTTATCCTCAAAGGTGAACAAGATGTTCAAAACGAACTACAGGAAGGAAGAGTAAATTTTGCCTTATCCATTGATGACGACAATTTTCAAATGATTGTAGCCACTGATGATCCTAGGCGTGTTTCTTTGGAAGGGCATGTGCATCAAGTTTTCCGAAATGAATTACGGCTACGAGAAGTAGAGGAAGCGTTTGATGATGAGTCTTTTCGCAATGAGGTAGAAGAGGCTAAAGACTCTCCAGTTCTTACAGTGAATACAGAAGCATTAGCTGGAAATGAAGAAGCATTTATTTACGATAATCAATTACAGACGCTGTTTGGAATGACCCTATTCTTTTCAATTTACACAATGATGTTTAGCTTATTGAATGTTGCTGAAGAAAAACGATGGGGGACGTGGGACAGGTTAATCATTTCTCCTCTTCGAAAGTGGCAGTTATACATCGGTCACCTTCTCTATTGTTTTACAATCGGCTATGCTCAAATTCTTGTCGTATTTTTACTTTTTAAATTTGGGTTAGGATTTGATTTAGGTGAGCGCTTTGGCACAATGCTTCTTGTCATTGGCTGTTATGCCTTTGCGATTGTGGCCCTTGGGATGCTTCTCATGGGGCTCGTTAAATCGTCACAACAGCTCCAAGCAGTGATTCCTATTGTAGCGACAGCAATCGCTATGTTAGGTGGAGCATTTTGGCCAGTTGAAATTGTGACGAATGACATTGTCTTGTTTTTTTCACAAGGCATGCCCATTTTCTACGCACTTGAGGCTTTGAAAGGACTGGCAATTTACGATCGAACATTTCAAGAGATCGCCCAGCCTCTCAGTTTTCTACTCCTTTTTGGTGTCGTTTGTATGGGAATTGGAGTTAATCTCATGGAACGAAGAGGATAATATTCACTTTAAAGCGAATGATGGTAAAACATCGTTCGCTTTTGTACCATCTAGCGCTCATATTTGCTAGACTTAAATAAGAGATTGATACAAAAGTATGGTTGTATAGTAGACTCAAAGTTAAATAGTACAAAGAGGGCCCGGAAATTGAATGCATAGGAGTGCTAGAGTGATGTTTGAAAATGACGTAGATTATATGACTTCGGCTTACAAAAAGCTTTATGAAATCGAAACAATCTTAAAAGCTAATATACAATCAAAGCTATATAAAAAGTATGGGATGAACTGGGATCGAGCGTCTGAATTGTCCATGCCATTAGACGAAATGTTTTATTTTGATACAGTTTCGTTTTATTTCAGTAGCCCCATGTTTAATCACACCTTCACGAAAGATGAATTAGACAAGTTGTTTCAATTAAGAGCCGTAAGAAACGAAGTGGCTCATATAAGAACACTGTCAAATGAAGAATACGATTCTCTTGATGAATGTCGGCAAATCGTTTCAAGATTAGAAAAGAAACCTGAAAATACTAGAAACATATAAGGAGAAACCATTCATGGATATCAAGAATATTCTATTCGTTAGTCCAATGTATAAAGACATCCAGTCTATTTTAAATGACAAGAGAGTGAACGAGGAGAAACAATTCCGCTTCAGATCAGAAGAGGATGTTGTTGAGGAAGATTATCTCTGGGCAGATGGATTTGTCTCATTCAAACGACCTGATAATTTTTCATTTGCAAATATGAAATGGGTTCATTCCTTTGGAGCGGGTGTAGACAAAATCCTTCAAGGTGAGCCATGGAAAGAAGATGTGGTGTTAACGAGAACGATCAGTTCCTTCGGTCAGAAGATTAGCGAGTATTGTTTAAGCTACATATTAGGTGACGTACAGAAACACGATACGTACGAGGAGTTAAAGAACGAGAAAGATTGGAATCCACTGGTACCTATTCCCTTACACGAAAAACAAGCAGTTATCTATGGAACAGGAGTGATCGGTCAGGAAGTAGCTAAAACTTTATCCTACTTTGGCGTGAAAGTGTATGGAGTATCCTTGAGTGGGAATAAGAAAGATCATTTTCAAGATGTCTTTTCATCTGAATCGGACTACACTCACATATTGGCAAAAACAGAGTATGTGATCAATACCATGCCGTTAACTGAGAAAACAAAAGAGATGTTTCATTCCACTCTTTTTAGTCATATGAACGAGGCCATGTTTATCAATGTTGGCAGGGGAGAATCGGTTTCAAATCAAGACTTATTAGAAGCATTAACGAAGAAGAACGTTCGCTTTGCCGTGTTGGATGTCTTCCACGAAGAACCGCTTCCGAAAGAAGATCCCTTCTGGGCGCATCCTCAAGTAACCGTCACACCCCACATCTCCGCTGTGACAACACCTAATGAAGGGGTGGATTGTTTTCTAGAAACGTTAGATCGATTGGAGAAGGATCAACCTCTTTTGAACGAAGTGGATTTAAGCAAAGGTTTTTAAACTATAAGCTGATTTAGTATTATTACAATAAAAAGGACAGGACTTGAATGTTTTTAATCTCAAGACCTGTCCTTTTTAAATAGCCAAATTATTTCATCAGGTACGTGTTGCTTAATTTATCATACAGCGCTCTTTTGTCTTTTCCAAAAGAAAAGAAAAATCCAGGGCATAAGAGGATTTTCAATAATTCTCTCTGTACATATTTTATTTTGGAGATTTTTCTTTCATGTTCATCTACAATCGTAATGTCTGTAATCTGCATGCCAATCGTTTGCCGTTTAAACATTGGATATATGTATTGATAAAATAAAAAGACACTTCCTAGCACAACCCAATTGATTAAGTATAAATGGAATTCGTTTTCAAAGATAAATTCTCGTGTTCCCACCGGGTCAGAGATAAACGGGCTGTCAGTAGAAACCATCATCCACAATGTGGAAGCCGCGCCAAACATAAACAACACCATAGCGAGCACCACCAAATCATAAAAGAAGGCAAGCATCCTTATAAATCCACCTGCTCTTCTATCCACACTCACTGCATTCGAAGATGATTCTTCTCTATTAGGTTGAATAATGTAACCCTCCTTTGTTTTATTTGAACGACATTTCATGACTTTATTTTACTTATTTTAACATAAAAAACCTAAATTTAAATGCTCTCATTTAGAAAATTGTGAAATTTCTTCGGAGTCGAAACTCTCTAAAGTTAATAGTAAAAAAGTCGGAAGTGCCTAGAAACTAATAGGATTCTTCCGACTCAAACTAAATCAATTTTGTATTAAAATACTAGAAATTAAGATGCTTTCGAAAAACGATTCTGATCTTTGCTATGAGAAATGATCTTTCGTACGTACCATACGGCGATCACTATGGTGAAAAAGGCTCCTAAAATCATGGACAGGGTGTAATCCATATTAAACCCTTCAGGGGCATAAAAGATATACGTGCAAACGACACCTGTCATAAACATGGCAGGAACACTGCATATCCAGTGGAATTTGTTATTGATAAGCAAGTAAATGGCCCCCGTCCAAAGCATGACAGTGGCGACTAGCTGGTTTGTCCAGCCAACGTAACGCCACAAGAAAGTATAGTCAATGGTAGACAACAAGAAAGCAGGCACAGTGACGATAATTGTAGCAATAATAATGATT
This sequence comes from Salipaludibacillus keqinensis, assembly GCF_003226325.1. Lineage (GTDB taxonomy): Bacteria > Bacillota > Bacilli > Bacillales > Salisediminibacteriaceae > Salipaludibacillus > Salipaludibacillus keqinensis. Next base: position 1,123,902 of record NZ_PDOD01000001.1, read on the forward strand.
CCTTTGCCTTTCGTATGTTTTATGCCTTTCTTTAAAAGAGCAGTGACCATCATTCTAGAGGAACGAATCGCTGTATCCCCAGTTGTAATTGGTAAGATGATCACACCTAGAATGGCTAAAATACCACCAAGCGTACCAAGGAGACTAATGGAAATTTCATTGACAACTCCAGCAGGTCCGCCAGCAGCTAATGCTCCTTGTAGACCGTCCGTGCCCCCAAAGAATGTCATCCCCGCAGCAGCCCAAATTAAAGCGATAATCCCTTCAGCAATCATAGCTCCATAAAACACTTTACGGCCGTCAGACTGTTTTTTCAGTGTCCTAGCAATGATGGGACTTTGCGTACTGTGAAAGCCTGAAATAGCGCCACAGGAGATGGTCACCATCAACAATGGCCAGACAGGCAAATTCTCCGGATGGAGATTGGCGTATGTTAAGTTCGGTACTTGATGTGAGCTGAGTAGCAAGGCAGCCCCAACTGATACAGCCATAAAAATTAATATTGCGCCAAAAATGGGATAAATTTTTCCAATGATTTTGTTCACTGGAAATAGAGCCGCCATCAAGAAATAGCCGAAGATGATGAAGATTGCAGCAATAAAACTAAGTGGTGTCAGTTCTGAAATAAGCTGCGCAGGTCCTGCTGTAAAAGCGGCAGCAACAAGAATCATCAGTAAGATCGAAACAATATTGATAAATGCTTGCATTGGCTTGCCTAAGTATCTACCTACTAGCGATGGATATTGTTCGCCGTTATGTTTCAGGGATAACATTCCTGAGAAATAGTCATGAACGGCTCCCGCAAAAATACACCCGATCACAATCCAGATAAATGCTACTGGGCCATATAGGGCTCCCAAAATAGCACCAAATATCGGACCTAGTCCGGCGATATTTAATAATTGAATTAAACTGCCTTTCCACCAACTCATGGGAACATAGTCCATGCCATCCCCTTTAGCATACGCTGGTGTGGGTTGCTGGTCGTTTATACCGAAAATTCGTTCGACTACTTTCGAATATACGATATACCCGACAATTAGAAGTACTACTGCTAATAAAAAAGTCATCATAATAAGTCACCTCAACGCTGTTCAATTTTTACACGATAGGGAATAGTTTAACTATTTAAAGAAAGAAAGACAACCGTTATTTTCAGAAAACATTATATAGTCTAATTTGTTCGACGATAGAAGGTTGATATGTATATACATATAACGCTTTCACAAATGAATAAAAAATTAATTTAGCCATGCATGATATACATTTCATGGCCGCTTTCAAATGATCTTTTTTAACGATAGTTTGATATAATTAGTGGAGAAAATTGACTTTTAAGAAAATCATCGCTAAATATTTTATAATTGAAGGATATATCTGTCATTTCAATGAAAAGGATGTGGGTTAGATGCTTGAAAACCAAGTGATTGTGATCACAGGAGGAACGCGAGGCATTGGCAAAGGAGTTGTAAATCTTCTCCTTCAAGAAGGGGCAAAAACCATCGTTTTAGCAAAAACAAGAGAATCCATAGGAAATCTTGAACAGAAATTAGGCTCGTCAGGTGATCTAGATTGTTACATATGCGATATTACCTCTATGAACGAAGTTTCCCAAGTTATAAATGAAATCTATGAGACTTATGGACGTATTGATACTTTTATAAATAATGCCGGTGTCGGAGTGTTTAAGCCTGTAGAGGATATGACGGAGGAAGATTGGGACACGCAAATAAACACCAACTTAAAGGGAGCCTTTCTATGCAGCCAAGCAGCTTATAAAATTATGATGAAAGGTAAGGGAGGTCAAATCATTAATATTGCTTCAGACCTTGCTTATCATGGGAGAGAGAAGGCAACTATATATTGCGCAAGTAAATTTGGCCTTTTAGGGTTATCTCAATCGATGAACATAGAAGGGAAAGAATACGGTATACGAGTGACGACCGTGTCTCCAGGACTTGTTCAAACAGATTTTGGCGGTGTTTCAGCTGCCAAAAAAACATCGGGATTAACCATTGAAACAGTAGCCAAACAAATTCTTTCAGTGATCAAAACGGGAAGAGATGCTGCGGAAGTGGAAGTAATCATTCGACCATAGAAGGGGATCATCAAGTTAGCAAATCTGAAAAGATAGTCCTCAACCTAAAGAACTTGGATACTCCTGTTTAATTGTAAGAACCAATGGGAATATGTGAATTGAATACAAACGTTAAAAGAACACAGGAGGTTCATATGAAAACGACATACTCACGTCTGTTGACACAAACAGATATTCAACAAGCGGGTCATCATCCCGATTGGTTTCATAAAGAATACGCTACGTTTCATGATATCGTTACTCGGAAAGACTTCCCGTGCTATTTCGGACAGACGGGAGAAAATAAAGGAGAGCTCCGCTATTCCTATATTAGTCAACAAGATTGGTCCTCACTTCCAGATACGTTAAGTGATTTCTTAAGCTTGTTTAACAAACCGAAATTGACAAGACACGGCTTGTTTGTTTTTGTTGAACCGGAAAAAGAAGAAAAAAGTATTGAATATTACCGCGACTATTTCTGGGACATCTTGCAATATCTTCATCGTCAAGATCAAACGGCATGGCCGAGTGATCAACCAAAAGATCCGGAGCACTATTTGTGGGATTTTCATTTTCAAAAAGAGCCAATCTTTGTATTTGGTAACGCTCCGGCATACAAGCAAAGAAAGACCCGTGATTTAGGTAACAGCCTTGTGCTAGGGTTTCAGCCCCGCCGAATATTTAAAGGATTAGAAGGAACTGAGAAGGGTGGCGTGATGTCGAGAGAGAAAGTAAGAGAGAGGGTAGAAGTGTGGGATAACTTGCCTAAACACCCAGACATTAGTCATTACGGAGATCCGACTCATAATGAATGGAAGCAATTTTTCATCGGTGACGACGCAGAGCCGATCATAGGAAAGTGCCCATTCCATGTGGAAAAGTAATCTATTAACATGAAAAAGTGCCTCTCCCCAGCCGAGATGGTTGGAGAGCAGGCACTTTTTAGAATCTAGCTACTTTTCTTGAGGCTTGTTCGATGGCATCCATATCTTCATCCGACAGGATAAATTGCAGCGCACCAATGTTTTCTTTCGCATGGTGTTTTTTTGAGGCACCGGGAATGGCTACAACAGTATTTCCATGATAATGAATTAGCCAGTTCAAAGCAATTTGCGTTTCACTCACGCCATATTTTTCAGCCATTTGTTCAAGCAATTCAACAAGGGGTTTTGTTTTCCTTAGCCCTGAAGGTTTAAAGAGACTGCTATATTTTCTTGGACCGCTAATATTTGAGATTAACTCTGGATTCTTGTGGAATTTCCCTGAAAGAATCCCTTGCTCCAATGGAGAATAAGCAATAATTGTAATCCCTAACTCTTTAGCAGCGTCCAACACACCATTTTTTTCAATTCTACGATCAAGTAGACTATATTTTACTTGGTTTGAAGCAAGGAAGTAGCCTTCATCTTGAAGGACCTGCTGTGCTTCTCGCATTTTGTATTCATTGAAATTACTGACGCCCACATGTCTAACCTTGTTATTTCGAATGAGTTCAGCCATTGCTTTCATTTGAGCTTTTACACTGGATAGTGAGAAGGGCTGGTGAACTTGATATAAATCTATCGTTCGTCCATTTAGTGCTTCTATTCGCTTATCTATTGTACTAGTGATCGAGTAACTCCCACGCATGAGTGGCCACCATTTGTCGGCAATTAACGCCTGGTCCTCAGGAACATTCAGGTTCGTTAACGCTTCACCTAAAGCCTGCTCAGATTGTCCTTTACCGTAGACCTCTGCTGTATCAAACCAGTTTATCCCGCCCTCAAGGCTCATTTTAACAATGTCATTAATATCTTCCTGTGGCATGTCTGGCCAAAAACGTCCGACGAATCCTTGTCCTTTGCTAAATTGCCAGCAACCTAAACCTAAAGCAGAAATTTTCATTTTAGATTTACCTAATCTCCGCTGTGCCACTTTTGTTTTTGTACTCATCATAGCCTCTCCTTAGTTACTAAATTGAAATGGTTCAATAGGAACATCGTATACTTTTATAAGATATATTATTATTATAACGTAGACTAGACTCATCGTGCTTGGATGGACACTTCAATCCATGAAAATTACAAAAGGGAAGTTAATATAAATTGGTATACATATGAAAATTAGCTTGAATAAGGCTCATTTGACTTAGGGGAGGATCTGGACCAGCTTCCTTTAAATCTTCAATTTTTACGGTCGAATCGACACAGGCGTACCGATCGGGATTATACTCGCTAACTCTTCTACATCCTGGTTGTACATACGAATGCAGCCTCTTGAAACGGCCTGGCCGATGGAGCTGGGATCATTCGTGCCATGTATACCATAATATTGTTTCGATAAGCTCATCCACATGGTTCCAAAAGGACCTCCGGGATTCGGGGCTTTGTTGATTACGATAAAATCCCCAATTGGTGTCTCGTTCAGGATTCTTCCCACGGCAATCGGGTATTGTTTTTGTAATTGGCCATCTCTAAATAGTCTTAGCCAACGATTGCTTACAGACACTTCAAGTTGATAGGGGAGCGTTTCTATAGGGGGGAAACCTGGAATAACAATCGATTGTCCCGGGTAAATCACATTCGGATTGATTGTAGGGTTAGCCATAATGATGTCGGTTATAGGTGTACGATAATCGATGGATATTTGCGTCAATGTTTCCCCTGGTTTCACTGTATGAATCACTTCGAGCACCTCCGAGTGTTAGTTCTTTATAAAATGTATGCAACAGATACTCGAATGACGATAAATATTTGGAGGCGTTTTAGATACTAGGGATGTATATGATATTTATCGAAAAAAGTCTGACTAACAGTACCGGGGTGCCCCGGAGACAAATTCCTTAACTTAAAAAATACGTGTCTCCAGTTTCTGTGATTTCAATTGTAGCGTAACTTTCAAACGTAGAGGCATTTGTGATTTCATGTTTAACAGGTTTTGCGAAGCTTTCCATGTAACGCTGATACAGTTCTGGTTGTTTAATAAGATGATAAGAATAAACATTCAAACCGTCTCGTTCCTCTATATTTTGAAGAGAAAACCTCTCTTGAAATTGGTCTTCAAACCAAGCTCTAGCTTGCTCATGGTTTTCGAACTCCGGCATCTGCTCGCTTATAGTCGATACGTCTAGATTCATTTCTATCCACTCCTTTGCCTTTTGACCGTAGTATGTGCTGGAATGATTGAAGACATCCAAAAATACACGAGTGGTATTCGGCAGCAATCAGCTCATAAGTTCTTTCAGTTGCATCGTCGCTTTCAATGCGAAATATAAGCCACATCCAAGTAACACAGCACTTGCGACGATACAGATCCCTTTTAGTATGAACGGGTTCAACATCTTTTTTCCGAAAAAAACAGACAGAGCCAAGTTTAAATTCCATAACCCAATCCCAATAAAAACGGCACTATTAATATAAAAAGCTTGAAGAACATTCTCATTACGAAAAGACTCACTTAACACTGAGCCGTAAATGCCAAGCCAAAAAAGCAGATTTAACGGATTAAAAGCAGCAATCGTTGCTCCAGTTAGATAAGATCCGAGTAAATCTTTCTTCTCATCAAGATCGCGCAAGTCTTCTGTTGAAAGGTGTAACGTATCACCTTTAGGCTTCAGACCTTGAAATCCGGTGTAGGTCAACACGAACGCGCCAAACGTTAATAACACCAATTGCACACTACTTAATGTCAAAAAACTTGATAACCCTTGGTACATAAGAAACATAATGAGTAGGTCCGCACTCATTCCACCAGCACCAACTAGGAGCGACGGCCAAAAACCTTGATTGATTCCTCTACGGATAATTTCAACATTTATCGGTCCAATAGGAGCCGCAATCGATAAGCCTAATACAATTTGTCTTATTAATAGTAAGAACATTTCTCTCCCCCTTGTGAAAGCTTGTCTCTAAATTAAATGAATCCAATAAGACAATTAGAAGTAATAAGATAACCAACTGCTATCTTAAAGAGGAATGAAAACAGGAATATATCAAAAAAATCACGTTTAACCATTTCAATATTCTGATTTTTTCGATATAATGACATTGTATATTTCGGTTAACGAAACATTGTTGTCGACAGAAGCACCTGTGCACGGAAAGAATAATTAAGCTCGTAAATAAGAAAGGGGAATGAGTTTATGACGAAAGAATATAAAGAAACACTACAACGATCTGAGGTACCGGTTGAACACACTTGGAATCTAAACGACTTATTTGAAACGGAGGATGAGTGGGAGAAAGAATTACAGTCCGTTCAAAATGATCTGAGCACAGTGACAAAGTACAAAGGTAAGTTGACAGAAAGTGCGTCGACATTATTAGCCTGCCTAATTGCAAAAGATGCCTTAAGTGAACGTGTCATGCGAGTTGCGACGTTTGCTTCTTTACGGAATTCAGAGGACGGCACCGACCCAACAAACCAAGCCAATGCCGCTCGTGTGAGTTCGATGTTATCTACATTCAGTGCCAGTACAGCATTTATTGAAGCTGAAATTCTTCAATTAACAGTAGAAGAGGCAGAAGGATACATAAATGAAGAACCGAAATTGAAAGAATTCCATAAGACAATCATGGATCTATTAGAAACAAAACCACATAAACTTTCATATGATGCGGAAGAAGTGTTAGCTGAATTCGGAGAGGTTCTTGATGCACCATTCATGATTTACGAACGGAGCAAAACGTCGGATATGACGTTCCCTTCTTTTAAAACAGAGGACGGAAAAGAATATCCCCTGACGTTCAATTCCTTTCCAACATACGAAGGATCACCAGACACTGAATTACGTCGCAAAGCTTATGAAGTGTTTACGAACACCCTGCATCAATATAAAAATACTTACGCCGCGACCTATGCAACAGAAGTTAAAAAACAAGTTGTTGAAGCCCGTCTTCGAAATTATGAGTCAGCGACGGATATGTTGTTACAAGACCAGCAAGTAACAAAAGAGATGTACCATAACCAGTTGGATACCATTCTGACTGAATTGGCTCCACACATGAGAAGATACGCGAAGTTAAAGCAACGGATGCTTGGTTTGGAAACGATGTATTATTGCGATTTAAAAGCACCGTTAGATCCAGATTTCGATCCGGAAACGACGTATGAAGAATCCACGAAACTTATATTAGAATCGTTGGAAGTTATGGGTACGGAATACATGGAAATTATGAAAGAAGGCGTAGAAAATCGTTGGGTGGATTTAGCAGATAACATCGGAAAAAGGTCAGGGGCATTTTGCTCAAGTCCATATGGCGTTCATCCGTATATTCTGTTGACGTGGGACGACTCCATGAGAAACGCCTTTACGCTAGCTCATGAATTAGGACATGCAGGACACTTTCGTTTATCCGGCCGGTATCAGCGAATTTCAAATACTCGTCCGTCGAGGTACTTTATAGAAGCGCCATCAACGATGAATGAAATGTTATTAAGTCAGCATATTATCGCCCAATCAAACGATGAACGGATGCGACGTTGGGTGATTCTCCAGTCATTAGGGACTTACTACCATAACTTTGTAACGCACATTCTCGAAGGGGAGTTGCAACGACGGGTGTACGACTTGGCAGACAAAGGGACTCCGATTACAGCAAAGCTCCTCTCAGAGCAAAAACAAGACTTACTATCATCATTCTGGGGAGATGCTGTAGAAATTGACGAAGGTGCAGGACTGACTTGGATGCGTCAACCACACTATTATATGGGACTATACCCGTATACTTATTCTGCAGGGTTAACGGCTTCCACGGCGGCAGCACAAATGATTCAAGAAGAAGGTCAGCCGGCTGTAGATCGTTGGTTAACAGCCTTAAAAGCTGGAGGGACTTTGAAGCCGCTGGAATTAATGAAACTAGCAGGAGTGGATATGTCTACACCTGAGCCAATCCAAAAAGCTGTCGATTACGTTGGTCATTTAGTCGATGAACTAGAGAAAAGTTACTAGAACGTGGATAAGACTTGTATCCTGCTCTTAGGAGTTAGGGTGCAAGTTTTTATTAAATCGGGTCTTTGTTTTAAATCGACTTGTTAAAAACAATGGAGGGTTCAATGCGTAATCCTTTTTATCAGGCTAAGCTCATATATGTGTTAAAATAATTTCTTATCGTTCATTCATTTAGGGAGTGTTTCCATTTTGAGTCTACTAGACTCAGACTGTGCGAATGAATACGATCCTAGAAATTTAGATGATAGTCGGTGATAATATATGAGTAATAAAACTAGTTTTACTCCATTCCCTCATGGAGCAGCGCAACATGAGCTAGATCCAGCTGAACCTGCATCGTTTGAAACCAGTGTTGAACTCGTATCAAACAACGATTTTGATGCTTTTTATTTTAGAGCTCTCGAAGCAGCCGGGACCTACCTTAATAGACCGCAAATTGAAGCGGTGCGTCACCTAGAGGGACCCGCGCTCGTTTTAGCAGGAGCAGGAAGCGGCAAGACACGAGTACTAACCTCAAGAGCAGCTTATTTAATTTCTGTGCAAAAAGTGAATCCTAAAAATATTCTCCTCGTAACCTTTACAAAAAAAGCAGCAGAAGAGATAAAAGAGCGAATGATCTCTTTCCCGGGACTCTCTCGCCAACTAGTTTATGATCTGACCACGGGAACTTTCCACTCTATTTTTTACCGGCTCTTGAAAAGCCAAGGGTTTCATCAGAAAGTGTTAAACAGTGACAAACAAAAGCAAATCGCTGTGAAAATGATCTTGAAGCGGCGAGGTTTGCAGGATGCTTATGAACCTGAAACGTTGCTTTCGATCTTATCTTCCTTCAAAAATAATATGAAGACAGTGGAAGATATGCCGTCCATACGCCCTGTTGAAAAAGAAGTCAAAGCCATCCTAAAAGACTATGAATCGTGGAAACAAAGCTATGACTATCTTGATTTTGACGATATGTTGTTAGAAGCCTACTTCTTGTTAAGAAAAAACACCAAATTGCTTACTTCGATGAAACAAAGATTTCCTTTTATTTTATGTGATGAGTGGCAAGATACGAATCCGATTCAGTATGAATTAATGAAAATGATCGCCAAACCGTCTAACCATTTGTTCGTCGTTGGCGATGATGATCAGACCATTTTTAGTTTTAACGGGGCAGATAGTTCCATTATCTTGAACTTTGCTCGCGACTTCTTGAACGCAAAAACAATCACTTTAGACGTAAACTACCGATCTACAGCAAATATTGTCACGCTGGCAAATCAGGTGATTAAACATAATCAAAAAAGGCATGAGAAAACATTGAAAGCAAATAAACATGCTGATCAAAAGCCTGTTTATTTACGTCCTGATACGACGGATGAAGAAGCGAGCTTGATCATTGAGCAGGTGATTAAAGACGTAGAATCCGGAAAGTGGAAGTACAAGGATATGGCGATTTTACATCGTACGGCAACGAGCAGTCGTGCGATGTTTGATCAACTCGTCTTGAAAGACATTCCATTCGTCACGTTTACGAGAGGCGAAACATTTTATGAACAGGGTATTGTTAAACCGGTTCTTGATTACTTAAGGTTATCGATGAATCCACAAAATGTAGCAGCCATTTCAAGTATACTCCCAAGTTTTTACCTGAGTAGGGATAAAACGATGCAGTTTATCGAAACGCAAGAGCTCATAAATCCTGAAGGTCAGCCATTAAACCAACTGTTAAATCTCCCTAGACTTAAAGATTTCCAACGAAAGCAAATCAGTAAGCGACTAGCAATCGTGAGGCGACTTCATTCCATGACTCCAATGTCAGCAATCAAAGAAATACGAAAGTTTTACGACAAGTATTTAGAAGCGGATGATCGAAAAACGATAACGATCGATAAAGAAATGATAACCGAAACGTTAGCAGAGTTAGAGGCATCATCGAAAAAATTCGATACGGTAAAATCATATCTTCAATTTGTTGATGACATTATTGATAAAAATAATCAAATGGCTCGTCGTAAGAAGGATTCAGATGCTGACGTCGTTACATTAATGACTATTCATCGATCCAAAGGGTTAGAGTATCCAGTCATTTATTGGATAGGCGCTTCAGAAACCATTTTGCCCCATAGTTCCTCTCTTGAAGCTGATCAGAGAAAAGACTTGCTCTTGCCTGGAGAAGGTAGACAAAAAGTAGACTTTGCACTCGAAGAGGAACGGCGACTCGCGTATGTCGCGATTACGAGGGCGCAGCAGGAACTGTTTATTAGTTCACCCTCCATGTACAGAGGGAAACCCGTAGCTATTTCTAGATTTTTAATGAAAGCCTATGGAACCACAACTGTTAGGCCTAAACAGGGAGTTCAAGTTCAGCAGGGCAGAAAATCAAAGCCTCAGCGTGATGCCAAAATGGTTAAAGGACTTGTTTGGGAATGTACAAGCTCTGTATGTTTTGTGTGGAAAAGAAAGGATGCTAATGAAAAAACAGAAGATCAACGAAAAAAATGTCCTTTATGTAAAAGTGATATGGTTCTAACAGAACGGGAAATCAAAACGTACACATGATGAACAAATACATTTTTAGCGCTGAAAGGGGCAAAAAAACATGAATAAACAAACATTTATAGAACAATTGCGTGATTTAGCTTCAATTCAAGGAACGCCTGGACAAGAAATGAGCGTAGTGAAATCGTTAGTGGAATTATTTACACCGGTTGCTGATGAGGTGGAAGTGGACCATATGGGGAATATTTATGCGTACATTCACGGGGATCATCCCGGTCCTAAAATGATGGTTTCAGCTCATTCTGATGAAATTGGCTGTGTTGTCCGTGACATTGACGATCAAGGGTTTATCAGAATTGAACGAACTGGCGGCGTGATTGAATCTCTGCTCATTGGCCGTAAAGTAAATGTTAACGGTCATTTCGGGGTCATCGGAGTGAAAGCGGGACACCTTCAAACGCCAGAAGAAAGAAAAACAATCCCTTCCATGAGTGAATTATACGTGGACGTGGGTGCCTCGTCTAAAGAAGAAGTCTATAGGATGGGCATACAAATAGGGGACTCGATCTCTTATATTAGTGAGCTTGAGTCATTTACCAATCCAGATTTAATTTGTGGGAAATCGATAGATAATCGATCTTGTTGTGTGGTTCTTTTAGAGCTTTTTAAAGAGCTCTACACCCAGAGAGATTTTTCAGGGACACTAGTAGGTGTCATCGCGGTTCAAGAAGAGGTTGGACTCCGTGGTGCAAAAGTAGCTACCTACAAAGTAAACCCAGACTTCGCGTTGGTGTTAGATACGATCCCTTGTGCTGATACACCAGATAGTATGAACAGCGGTTATCCTGTGGGAATTGGCAAAGGGCCTGTATTTCCTGCTTTGGCGGGAGGCTCAGTCCGAGGTAATATTATGTCACCTCAAGTGAAAAACTTGCTTCTTCGTTATGCGGACGAACTAAATATTCCGTATCAATTAGCGGTTATGACAGGTGCCACTACAGATTTAGCCGCGGTTCATTTGGAACGTGAAGGAGTTCTTGCTGGAGCGATTACGTTTGCGAGACGTTATTCCCACTCCCCTGTAGAAGTTGCCCATGTGGAAGATTTCAAATTAGGCTATGAACTATTAAAGAAGATCATTACTGACTCCGAAAACTGGGGAGAATTAGATTTTATTTCGTTAGGGTAAAATTAATTAAACTCTAAATGGGAGGAATAGGATTTGGAACTAGTCTTAGCAAGCTTAGGCGTGCTTTCTGCAGCTGGATTCCTTTATTATTTAGGCAAATCTGGCTAGGGCTGGGGCGGTAAAAAGGAAGATCAATAGTGGATACTTTATTAGAAACTCTAGATGGATGTCTAGAGTTTTTATTATTGTGTGGGAAACGCATCATGTTCGTCGTTAAACTCCCATGTTGAAGACTAACAGACTACGATCACTGTGTGAACGTTGCTAAACTCTCAAATTAGAGACGAACAGACTACGATCACTGGGTGAACGTCGCTAAACTCTCAAGTTGGAGACGAACAGACTACGATCTCTGTGAGAACGTCGCTAAACTCCCAAGTTGGAGACGAACAGACTACGATCTCTGTGTGAACGTCTCTAAACTCTCAAGTTGGAGACGAACAGACTACGATCACTGTGTGAACGTCGTTAAACTCCGATGTTGGACTTTTCTATCTATTGGATCATTTTCAACCCTAATCTAAATGATTATTAAACTAAGAATCTGTCTTGCCCCAATCAAAATAATTTAGTACCTGATATTAACACTTGGTATTGTCCCATATTCGAAGTATACTTAAATGAAACAAACGATTCTAAAAACGAGGGGGATTTAAATGAGCGAGAAAAAAATAGCATTTGTCACAGACAGTACAGCCTTTTTACCGAAAGAATTAAAGGAGCACCCCGATGTTTATGTAGCACCGATCGTAGTGATTTCTGATGAAAAAGAATACGAGGACGGGGTAGATTTATCTTCAAATCAATTATATGAAATGATCCGTAATAATAAGAAAGTACCTAAAACCTCTCAACCATCAATAGGAAAATTTGAAGATTTATACGAGAAATTGAAGCAAGATTATGATGCAGCTATTTCTATTCATGTTTCAAACAAATTAAGCGGGACAATTTCTAGTTCAACCGCCGGCAAGGACCAAGCAGGCTTTGATGTTGAAATTGTTGATTCTTATTCCCTGTCATTTGCGATGACGAAGCTAATAACTAAAGCAATCACCCTTGCTGAAGCAGGAAGAGACGTAAAGGATATTGCTCATGAACTAAGAGAAGAAGTAGGAAGGTCCCGTAATTACATTTTATTAGGGAACTTGGAGCAGCTCTATAAAGGAGGAAGAATGTCCGGTGCGCAATTTCTATTAGGGAACGTACTGAAAATCAAGCCGATTCTTTCTATTAATGCCGAAGGGGAATTAGGATTACTTGAGCGTGTTCGTTCTGAGAAAAAAGCGACGAATAGAATGATCGAATTACTGAAGCAGTCTTACGACGAGGAAAGTGTAAAACAAGTAGCGATCATGCACGGAAATGTACTAGAAAAAGCCAGGGAACTAGAAAAAAGCATAAAAGAGCAAATTCCTGATCTAGATATTATAGTTGGTGAAATCAGTTCTTCCATTGCCGTCCATGCGGGTGAAGGAACTGTAGCGTTGTTCTGGAATGTGGAGAAGGAGTAATTAGGAAACAACTGAGTAAATCTATTAAACTTATGTGACTTGTAAGATTATGCCACATGATGTTTAGTAGGTTTATTTTTTTTGATTTTCAAGTCTCTGTAACCATTTATAAACAGCACAAATTGGAAACAGAAAATTAATATTTTCCAGATTATGTAGTTTTCTATAAGTAATAATGGTACTATTTACTTGTAAAATACGGACAATTCTGACAATTGAAACATTATCATCATAATAATAGGTAGATCCTGTTAAGTAGACAACGCTTTTCATAGTAATCACTCCGCAGGGAGAAAAAATAAAAGGGGGATAAAACATGAACTACAGTCTGAAAAAGTGGTCACTTGTAACTGGTGTATTAGGCATGGTGTTCTTAGCAGGATGTGGTGATAATAACGATGAGATTGGAGGTGGAAATGAAAACGAGGGAAATGATGATCTAACGTTGGATGGAGAAACATTTGTTTATGCTTTATCAGGTGAGTACCGACCGTTTAGTTACGTAGATGAAAACGGGGAATTAACCGGGTTTGACGTAGATATTGGTATGGCGATCGCAGAAGAACTAGGTTACGAGGGAGAACCTTATCGCATCTCATTTTCTGGAATTATACCAGGTCTTCAAGATGACCGGTATGATGCGATTATTGGAAGTATGGGCATTACCGAGGAAAGACAAGAAACGGTTGATTTTTCAGACCCTTATTACATTTCTGGTGCTCAAGTGTATGTCAGGCCAGATAGCGATATTGCTTCAATTGACGATATTACAGAAGACGTCAATGTGGCAGTAGCTTTGGCTACAACTTACGAAGCTATGATTGAGGATTATACGACAGACGTTTCCACCTATGACTCAGATGTTGTTGCTTTACAATCTTTAGATCAAGGGCGTCATGATGCCGTTGTTACTGATCGGCTAATTGGACTTATTAACTTGGAAGAGCAAGACCTTGATATAGTCATGGCAGGAGAGTTGGTTGACGTTGAGCATGTAGGTATTGCAGTGAAAAAAGGAAATGAAGAGTTGCTTGAGGCTATAAATGAAGCTTTACAAACAATAAAAGATAATGGTACCTATTTAGAAATTAGTGAACATTATTTTGATGAAGATATAAGTCAGGAATAATCCATTAAAGCTGGCTCACATGTGATGTAATTGATTGTACATGTGAGTCACTATTTGAGGTGAAGTAAAATGATTGTGGGCAGCGTTTTCGATTTTGGCACATTTATCAGTGAGTTGATGAGAACGTACCCTTTTTTCATAAAGGCTGCGATTATTACGATTCAGCTAACTATAGCTTCCATTCTCATTGGAACAGTCATCGGAATTATTTTTGCATTACTTAAATTATCGCCTGTTCGTTTATTTAGGATGATCGCTAATGGGTATATTACCATCATTCGGGGGACCCCTTTGATTGTCCAAATATTTGCGTTGTTTTATGGGTTCTCACAAATCATTATGCTTTCTGCCTTTTGGTCGGCGGCTCTTGCGTTAGCAGTTCATAATTCAGCTTATATTGCTGAAATTTTCCGAGGAGCGATTCAGTCAATTGATAAAGGACAGACGGAAGCAGGTAGGTCTCTAGGCATGTCTGAAGGAGTGACCATGCGGCGAATTATCATGCCTCAAGCGTTGCGACGAGCGGTACCTCCGCTAGGAAATCAATTTATTATCGGCTTAAAAGATTCCTCGCTGGCAGCCTTCGTGGCAGTGGACGAGCTCTTTCGAACAGCACAAGGGATTGCCGCAGGAACGCTAAATACAATGGAAACATACATCATTGTTGCGTTATACTACTTATTGTTAGTCATGGTGTTTACAGTCATTGTAAACGAAGTGGAAAAACGTATGGCGAAGAGTGAGAAATAGGAGGAAGTTTTTATGAAAGAAATGATCCGTGTTGAAAAATTAAATAAGTCCTTCGGAGATTTACACGTACTAAAGGACATTGATTTAACAGTAAATGAAAAAGATGTTCTTTGTTTAATTGGAGCCAGTGGTTCAGGTAAAAGCACCCTGCTCCGCTGTTTAAACTTTCTAGAAATCAAAGATGACGGCGTGATTATTTTTGAAGGAGATCAAATTGAACCAAAGACCCACAACTTAAACGAAGTGCGGCAAAAAGTGGGGATGGTCTTTCAACACTTCAATTTATTTCCTCATAAAACCGTATTGGAAAATGTGACAGAGGCCCCATTGATGGTCAAGAAAACAAACAAAGCTACTGCCGTAAAAGAGGGGAAAGCCCTCTTAGAGAAGGTCGGATTAGGTGATAAATATCATGTCTATCCTTCAAAGCTCTCAGGAGGTCAAAAACAACGGGTAGCTATCGCCCGTGCCCTAGCCATGAAACCTGATATTATGCTGTTCGATGAGCCAACTTCTGCGTTAGATCCTGAACTGGTGGGAGAAGTTCTCGAAACAATGAAAGATCTTGCTAAAGAAGGGATGACGATGATCATTGTCACCCATGAAATGGGATTCGCGAAAGAAGTGGCTGATTACACGATCTATATGCATGAAGGCCGTATAGTAGAAAGAGGCGAATCTAAAGCATTTTTTGAACATCCTAAGGAGGAACGTACAAAAGAGTTTTTAAGTAAAGTCTTATGAATCTCCATGTTAGAAATTAAAGGCGCCGTAAATTTACGACGCCTCTATTCTTCGTTAAATATTTCGTTTTCCTAAATAAAAAGGTATAATTTAGCTAAATATCAGAATGGGGGATCAATCATGCAAAAATTACTTGAAACACTTACTGACTTACACGGGCCATGCGGACATGAGCAACCCGTTTCCAAATGGATAAGGGACAACGTGACTTCTCTAGTAGATGAAGTCAGTGTAGATGCATTAGGAAACGTCATCGCTACAAAGAACGGCAATCAACCTGGACCTTCCATGGTGATGACAGCTCACATGGATGAGGTAGGATTTATCGTTAAGAAAATTGAGAGCAGTGGACTCATTCGCTTCGAAAAATTAGGAGGGAATGATGATCGCAACTTATTAACGCAAAAGGTTCAAATTAGAACGAAAAAAGGATTGCTCATTGGAGTGATCGGAAGCATTTCAGCTCATTTCGCAAAATTTGATGATGCTAGCCGTGTTAGGAACCATCGACAGTTATACATAGACGTAGGTGCTAAAAATAAACAAGACGCCATGGATTTAGGTGTAGAAATTGGTTCACCGATTACTTGGGCGCCGAGTATTGATTATTTAGGGAATGAAGCAACGGGTCGATTTGTAGGGAAAGGATTTGACGACAGAGCCGGATGTGCAGTTTTAATTCAAGTTTTGCAAGAATTAGATCAAGCTGATTTTTGCGGGAAACTGACGGCGATATTTACCGTTCAAGAAGAAGTAGGATTGCGAGGGGCCCAAGTGGCAGCGCACCAAGTGGAAGCTGACGTTGCTATTGCTATTGATACGACAGCTGTTAGCGACACACCTGAAGAAACGATGGACGATACGCTGGCAATAGGAGAAGGAACAGGTATTAAAGT
This sequence comes from Salipaludibacillus keqinensis, assembly GCF_003226325.1. Lineage (GTDB taxonomy): Bacteria > Bacillota > Bacilli > Bacillales > Salisediminibacteriaceae > Salipaludibacillus > Salipaludibacillus keqinensis. The sequence goes on from NZ_PDOD01000001.1 coordinate 1,140,614, forward strand.
CATGGACTTTAGTTTAATCTCTCACCCAGCCGTGAAAGATCACCTAGTTGATTTAGCAACCACCAACAAGATTACATATCAAATGGAGATCTTCCCAGGAATAGGAACCGATGGAGGGGCTATGAGTCTGTCTAAGCAAGGCATTCCAACAGGTGTGCTGTCCATACCTTCTCGCTATGCCCATTCGCCTGTTGAAGTGATCGATATGACAGACTTGCTGGCTACAAAAGATTTGCTGAAATTATTTATTTTGTCGTTAACGGAAGAATCTTCTTTTTTATTTATTGAAGATTAGTCTATGCTAAAGACGATTTAGAAAACCTACCCGCGACCTTTATGTTATTTTTTTTCAAATCAATATCAAAATTAAACTAGAAACAAAATTAGGATGAATAAGACTGATATTCATGAAAAGATGGTACAATAGAGAATAGAAAATTCTGTATCAGAGTTTTACCATGAGATGAAAGGGATTGAATAGTTTGAGTACTAACGAAACAAGAACAGATTTACCACCAAATTTCGCCGAATTAAAAAAATCCGTAAATAGAAAAGCCAACTGGCGTGAGCGATTAGATGCTGTGGAAGAACTAGGGAATTGGAAGAACCGCGAAACGATTGAATTGTTGCATCACAGCATGAAAGGTGATCCAGTTCATAGCGTGCGCTTGGCCGCATATCGCAATCTTCAAGACATAGGCGAAGACGTATCGATGCCCGAGCGGAAAAATGAAGATCCAATAAAAGGAACGAAAAAGATTCTAGTAAGAATTAAAAAGAGTCTACCTAGAGATCATTCATACGAGGATTTCAAAGAAAAAGTCAAAAAGATGCGACTAGATTTATACGATACGTATGAAGGTGAAAAAGGACCTGAATTTGATGCATGGTTGAAAGAAACATGGTCAGAACTAAAAACTAGATAATCCTAAAAAACTTAGAGAATGACATTCTCTAAGTTTTTTTATTTAGCAGGAGATTCTACCCCTCCATATCGAATAGATATGAATGATGATTCATTCATAAATAAGGAGGGGTTAGTTTGTTATTTATCAATCCGCAAAAATATCAATCGCGTGCTAACGATAACGAAACAACGAATGTCATGAACAAAACGATTGAATTCTTTGAACGTAAAGGACTGGCCAAAATCAAAGAGGAAGATCAAGGTTCACAATGGTATAAGGATTTTATCAATTTTATCAAAAAGGAACAAATTTTTGCTACCCTACTTACACCATCGGGGACAGGTGAATACGATTCCCGCTTTGATCTTTCTAGAATTTGTGACTTCAGTGAATTATCAGCATTTTACGGTTTGTCTTATCAATACTGTTATCAAGTGACGATTCTAGGACTTGGACCTATTTGGATGTCAGACAATGATTCAGTGAAAGAGAAAACAGGACAATTATTAAAGGATGGAGGGATCTTTGCCTTTGGTATGTCTGAAAAAAAACATGGCGCAGACCTATACTCGAATCAAATGAAGCTTCATAAACAGGAAGATGGTCTCTATAGAGGGAGTGGTTCGAAATATTATATTGGCAATGCTAACGAAGCGGCTCTCGTCTCCGTATTTGGAAGAATAGCAGAGACGGATGAGTTCGTGTTCTTTGCCGTGGATCCTAAGCACTCGAATTATCACCTAAAAAAGAAAATCCATACTTCAGGTGTAAGGTCCGCCTATGTAGGTGAATTTGCTCTAGACGATTATCCCGTACGAGAGAGTGATATCTTATCAACAGGAAAAGATGCGTGGGATTCTTCTTTATCAACGGTGAATATAGGCAAATTTCAACTTGGGTTTGCCTCGGCAGGCATATGCCAACATGCCTTTTATGAGGCTATAAATCATGCGGATGAGAGGATATTATATGGGCAAAAGGTGACGGACTTCAGGCATGTAAAGCAGTTGTTTACTGAGTCGTATGCGAGAATCTGTGCTATGAAATTATTTGCGTTGCGAGCTGTTGATTACTTCCGTTCATCTTCTGAGAAGGATCGACGTTATTTGTTATTCAATCCGATTCAAAAAATGAAAGTTACAAAAGAGGGTATGAATGTCATAGACATGCTTTTGGATGTTGTAGCGGCTAAAGGATTCGAGCAGGACACCTATATGGAGTCGGCTATTCGTGATATCGGTATGATCCCTAGATTAGAAGGAACGAGTCATGTCAATATGGCTCTAGTGATTAAGTTCATGGAGAACTATTTCTTTCATGACGAAACCTATCCTGAAATTCCAATCCGTCGCGATGCCAAAGATGATTCAAATCTTTTCCACCAGACGACAGGGAAGCTTTCACAAGTCACTTTCCCAAATAATCTAAGTTGTTATGAGGGAGTGGAGTTACCTAATGTGCGTATTTTCTTAGAACAAGTCAAAACATTCCGGGGCATGCTTGAAAAACATCCGCTCACTAGCCAACAACAGCAAGATAAAGCATTCATGCTTCACTTAGGAGAATTATTTACTTTAACCGTATACGCCCAACTCGTGTTGGAGAACGCTAAATTGTATGATGTGAATGATGATTTAGTAGATTATATTTTCACATTTATGATCCGGGATTTTGCCCAATTTGCGTTATCACAGCTATCCTCATTTGAACATACAGAGGGCCAGACAGCTAATTTCGAACAAATGCTCAAAAGACCTAAGCTAAACGAGGAACGTGACGAAAAAATATGGATAGAGGACATTTTACCTTTAAAAGGGGAGTTCAAAGACTAAGGTCAAGGTTGAGTCGTTGGTGAAATGTGTCTTGGTTTAAAACTCCTCACAAAGGGAAGAGCTTACCTAGTACTAGATTCAAGGAAGTTATAGAGGAGGACATCGATCATGAGAACAGATATTGTAGGAGTTTACAATAATGTAGATGAAACGATTCAAGAGATTCAACGCCTACGTGAAGAAGGTAAACAACCAGAGCAGATCACGATTGTAACGAAAGAAGATTATAAATTAGTGGAGGTAGCAAGAAAAACTGATGCCCATACGAAACATATGGAAAAGTTCGGTACAGATGAAACTCAAGAAGAAAGTTTTTGGGATAAAGTAGTGAACTTGTTCAAAGGTCATAAAGATCTATCCAATGATACTAAGAGTAGATTAACCCAATTAGGTCTAAGTGGCGACGAAGCTGACAAATATGCTTCAGGGATTGACGAAGGGAAAATTCTTATTATCACTGAAAGTTTAGGAACAGTCCCGCTAACGTCTACGGAAGATCCAACTCGCAAACCAGAGTAGTATTTTTTGAAAACAACAAAAGAAGATATTGCAATATCCAAAAGGCTGTCAACAATGACAGCCTTTTGTTGTGCGGTTTTTCTTGAAACGTATTAGATAGCTGATAGAGCCCTGTTTTTACCATAAAATTCGGTCTCTAGTACCTTGAGTAGGATGGTATACTTAATATTTGAGTAAAGAATATTTATTTAAATTATTTAGACAACTTGAATGAGCGTAACAGAAAGGAAGAACTTATGTCTTTACCTGATACTGAACTAAACCACCAGATATTTGAAAATAAAAAGTTACCTAAGGCTCCATGGGTAGTCCTTCTTCATGGAATCGGAGGCAATTCGCGAATTTGGTACAAGCAGATCAAGCATTTCAAAAAGTGTTTTAACGTCATGACCATTGATCTACCAGGACATTACCCTAATCCTTCGATGGAAAAATGGGAGGAAGGATATTCATTCGATTTATGCACCGATATGATTGTCAATATTATGGATAAACATCATATTAAGAAGGCCCATTTTATCGGTATTTCACTAGGATCGGTTATCATCCACCATTTAATAAAACGCTATCAAGACCGAATGTATGCAGCTGTTTTAGGCGGTATGATTTTGAAATTCAACACTTTTTCTAAAATACTACTGTCAGCCGGTCATATGGTAAAAAAATATGTGCCATATATGTGGCTCTATCAAATGTTTGCCCATATCATGATGCCAAGAAATAATCACAAAGTTTCCCGTTCAATGTTTATAGAAGAGGCGAAAAAAATGAAGCAAGAGGAATTTTTCAGGTGGTTCGAGATGACGAAGTATGTTCAAACAATCTCTGAAAATATCCAAAAATATCACGTGCCCCGACTATACATCTCAGGCAGCGAAGACCATTTATTTATTAAGTTTTTAAAGGAACATATCCCAAGTGATCAAGCAAGTCAATTAATAGAGTTAGAAAATTGCGGTCATGTATGCAATCTTGAGAAAAGTGCAGAATTTAACGAACAAGCCATTTCATTTCTTCAAAAGTATAATGAGAAAGAAGATACAGCCAGTAGAGGCGCATAGTCGTCTTTACCCGATGAAAAAAGAAGGAGCCTCCAAAAGTATACCTTGGGGGCTCCTTCTTTTTGCTTCTTGTCTGAAGTTCCTCCAGTTTGCAAAGGTTTACGTCTTGATTAATAGAGGTGTGCTACAACGTTATCACCTACCTAGCATGACCCTTTTCCCAACACGATAGTTATCTGAAATTCTTCTTGATACGTAATTCAATCTCCATCTGGAGTCTGAGATAAGTTCCTCCTTAAGCAAGTGTAATTCTCAGACTTTTCAAATTATACTAAGATTGTTGAAAGATTTAATCGCAAAATGCTTGAAAGGGTGAAGGGCTCGTGGAAAAGGTCATTGAAGTAAAAAACATTAGTAAGACGTATGTGAAAAGGAAAACGAAAGAGTCTATTACTGCCGTCAACGATATTTCCTTTGACGTCTATCGGGGCGAAGTTCTAGGTTTATTAGGACCAAACGGAGCTGGAAAAACGTCGACGATAAAAATGATTTGTGGTTTGTTAGCCCAGGATCAAGGTTCTATCCATATTAACGGGATGGATGTTCGAAAAGATCGATTAAAGGCATTGCGTCATATTAGTGCTGTCCTTGAGGGAAATCGCAACCTTTATTGGAGATTGACGGTTCGTGAGAATATGGAATATTTCGCTGGCAATCGAGGCCGATCACGAAGGGAAATGACGAATCAGATTGAGAAGCTCATCATCCAATTTGGGCTTAAAGGAAAAGAAAATGAACTCGTCAATGGGTTGTCACGAGGTATGCAACAGAAACTGGCCATTGCCGTAGCTTTATTAGCTAACACTGAGGTGATCTTACTTGATGAACCAACGCTTGGACTAGATGTTGAAATAAGTTACGAATTACGCGAAATTCTTAAAACGATTGTAAAAGAGGATCGCCGGACGATTATCATTAGCTCTCATGATATGCCTGTTGTTCAAGAACTTTGCGATCGGGTAACGATTATTAATCAAGGAACGGTTATCGTAGACGAAAAAGTCAACAATTTACTCGAATTATTTGAAACTAGAGCATATTCAATTAAACTAGGTAATCCTTTAACCGAGAACCAAGAAAGTCAGCTTTTATCCACATTTCCTTTATGTACGTATAAGAGGGGCCCACTGCAAGCACTTGTAGAGGTAAATTTAGAACGAAGTGATGATATTTATGATCTCATAGAAATTTTCAAAGCTGAAAGAACAATCGTGGAGAGCATTGACCGGGCATCCATTGATTTTGAGCAGGTGTTTATGAAAGTCGTGAAAGGAGAAAGAAACTATGCGATGGCTTAATTTACTGAAAGCAAATGTTCGAATGGAATACATTGAAATGAAACGCTATTTGCCAAATACACTCGCATTGTTGCTTACTTTCTATATCATTTTCCTTGCAGCCTTTTTTGGAATTATGTTTGTCGGTGACCCTGCTAGTTTTGATGCTAATGTTCAATATTCGATCGTAAGTGTCGTGTTCTGGAGTTTAACCATGATGACGATGAATTTCATTGGTTTTTCTGTGGTGACTGAGGCCATGCGTGGAACACTTGAACAATTGTATATGTCACCAATGGGCGTATGGAAAATCATGCTTACTAGAATGATAGGACAATTTGTGTTGCAATCGGTTTTGATGACTCTTCTACTGTTTGCCGCCATGGGCACCTCAGGCCAGTGGCTAAATTTAAATCCGATGACAACAATACCAATTATTCTCGTTACCATGGTAAGCATGATCGGTGTTAGTTATATGATTGCTGGATTAGCGATTATTGTGAAGCAAATACAAGCATTTTTACAAATATTTCAATTTATCTTAATGGGCCTCGTATTTATCCCTTTATCTGTAGCCCCCATGCTTGTTTTTGCTCCATTTGTAAAAGGGGTAAATATGGTAAGAGAAGTGATGATCAACAATCTTACCCTTACCCAAATGCCGTGGAGTGATTTTGGTGTCTTAATCCTAAATTCATCCGTTTACTTAGTAATAGGACTCTTTGTCTTCCACCTGTGCGAGAAAATTGCTATGAAGAAAGGTCTGCTAGGACAATATTAAATGTTGTATGGAAGAGATCTTAAGACACGTTCTTAAGGTCTTTTTCTATTTGCTTAAAGTATTACAGATGCTCATTCTAGGCTAGCAAAACTTATACATTTATACCTTCCCTCATCTTATATTCACAAAAAAAAGTGAAATGGATACTTGTAAAAACAAATATAGGTGTGTTAGTGTGTATATAGATATAAACAGTTGGTGCGCACACTTTAACATCTGGGAGGGTTAAAAATGAATTGGCGGCATTGTAAAACATTAATCTTATTTGAATTAAAGGAAACACCTTTACATTACTATTTATTAAATGTCATGACAGCTTTAATATTCGGATGGTTATTCGCTGAAGTTTTGCCTGGTTTCCTTCTAGAGGAGCCAACTACGATGATTGTTGATTTTTTACTAGTCATCGGCATTGGAGCAAATATTTACTTGTTTCGATATTACTCATTTTCCATTAAGGAAGTAAAAAGTAATTTCTATGTGGCCCCTGTTCAAATCCTTCTTAGGCAGATCCCATTTTCAATTAAGACAGTCATCATCTCTCGTTTTCTAACGATATGTATGCTGAGCTTCACTTCGAGTTTAATCTTCTTAGTTTCTTTTTATTTCTTCCTGTCAGGAGGAGAAATCGCCACATTATTTCCAAATTATCTTTCATTTTCAGCGGTTTGGATCTTGATGGTGTTAGGGAATGCAGGATTTATCGTAGCAGCTGAACCAGGTGCTACTATGACAAAATTATATATTTTCATATTTAATGCCATTGTTCTAATTTGTCTTTTAGGAGCTTTGTTACTAATTAGATTTTCTACTGATCAATTCCTTTTAGAATGGATATTAATTGGAGTATCTGAAGCGCCAATCTTGCTTCCATTAATGATTTTGCCAGTAAGTATGCTGATGTTATTCCTATGGAGCCTGTATATGAAAAAATATATGCTTAAAACTGATTATCACGTATAGAGAGGAGAATGACAATTGAAATACGTAGCAGTAAAGATTGAGAGAGAACTGTTTTGGTCCCGTTCGATAGTGACCTTTCTTCTTAGCAATTTCAGCGTCATTCTAAGATTTCTATATTGGAACAGTAGTAGGCAATCGAGATTGAAAAGAGTGGATCATTATGTCTAACTCATTACCTATTCAAATAAATGAAAAAAGCCGGACACCAATTTATGACCAAATTGAATCTCAAATTAAAACCTTGATTGTAAGTGGAAATCTTCCTGCTGGAACTGGTCTTCCGTCCATTCGTAAACTTGCTACGGCGTTGTCATGCAGTGTCATTACCACACGTCGCTCCTATCAGAACTTGGAACAGCAAGGATACATTAAGACCATTCAAGGCAAAGGGACGTTCGTAGCTGAAATAAACTTAGTAGATCAAGATTCTGAGAAAAAACAAACAGTAAAAGTCGCATTAAAAGAAGCAATCCATACAGGGAAAAGTTATGGCTATACAGATGAAGAATTATTAAACTGGTTTGAAATCTTATTAAAGGAGAGAAAAGACGATGATTCAGTTTAAGGAAGTAGAGAAATATATCGATGATCAGTTTAAGCTAGGACCCATAAATTTTAAAGTTGAACCTAGTACAGTTACGGCTTTAATTGGGAATAATGGAGCTGGAAAAAGTACTTTCATTCGACTTCTTACTGGGATGGTTTTTCCTGATGGAGGAAGCATCAATCGTTTTGATGAAAAGGAAATTGATACAAAGTGGAAAGAAAAGATGGCGTATGTTCCTCAAACAAGCATCGGTTTTGAAAGATTTACGTTGAAACAACTTACTCATCTGTATAAAATTGGTTATGAGACATGGGATGAAGATGAATTTATGAGGTTAACCCTGCGTTTTCAACTACCAATGACCAAGCGATTTGATTCTTTATCGGTAGGTATGCAAAAGCTAGCCCTTCTAATGTTAGCTCTTTCTCGCAATTCGAAAGTACTTGTCATGGATGAACCTCTTTCAGGAGTCGATATGGAAAGTCAAGAAATGATGCGAGATGAATGGGTCTCGTACTTAGAAGCAGATTCAGGAAGATCGATTATATTTGCCAGTCATGTACCTGAAGAAGTAAAAGAATTTGCTGACTATATCGTTTGCATGAATCAAGGTCAATTGACGGGGTCTTACGAAAAAGATCAACTCAAGCAAAATTATGGCCGAATCTGGGCGCATGGAGACGCCAAAAAGGTTCGAAACTTCTCAGAGGTTGTTAACGTACATCATGATGAACGTTTGTGCGAGATTACCACTAGAGACATGGAGAAAACGGTGAACAGTATTAGAAATGAAGATTACGAGATTGTGATGCAAAAGGGACTAGATTTTTCAGAAATATTACGTTTACTGGTAAAAGAACAAGGAGGAGAAAGAAATAATGACATTAGAAATTAATCATTTAAAGAAGCGTTTTGATGAGCACCAAGCTGTAGATGATATTTCACTATCTGTGAATAAAGGTGATATGTTCGGAATGCTTGGAGCTAATGGAGCTGGTAAAACGACCACTTTTCGTATGATTTTTGGTCTAATTGATCCGACTGCTGGCTCTGTAACATGGGATAAAGACCGTCTGTCTTATAAGCGGACGCATCTAGTAGGCTACCTACCAGAGGAACGAGGGTTATTTCCTAAACTGACGGTAAAGGAACAATTAATCTATTTAATGAGATTGAACAACATGAAAAAGCCGGATATCTTGAGAGAAATGCGACATTGGCTCGACCGGTTTCAAGTGCCCGAGTACGAGAATAAAAAAATAGAAGAATTATCGAAAGGTAACCAGCAAAAAATACAATTTATGGCTGCAGTTATTCATAAACCAGAGCTATTAATTTTAGATGAACCGTTCAGCGGACTTGATCCTGTAAATTCAGATATGTTAAAAGAAGCCGTTCTAGATATTCAGAAACAAGGAACAACGATCGTCTTTTCCAGTCATCAGATGAGGAATGTAGAAGAGTTATGCGAGGATCTCATTATGCTAAAAAGGGGGAAAGCCGTTCTTCAAGGGAATTTAAAAACAATTAAACGCTCTTATGGAATGAAAAGCATTAGCATTCGAGCCGACTATGATTTAGATTTCCTTCATTCTGTTCCAGGTGTTTTATCTTTAGATAAACGTAAAGACGGGGCTATAGTGAAAGTGGAAAGTGAAGATATCGCTGAGAGTATCTTTCATCACATTGCAAAAAAGGGCTTTGTTCGGAAGTTCGAGGTAGAAGAACCGTCACTCCATGATATTTTTATAGATAAGGCAGGTGAAGACGCTCATGAATAACTTCTGGACAACTTTCACGCATACAGCTTCAAGAAGGTTGAAATCGAAAGCGTTTATATTTGCTACAGGGATCATGGCTTTGTTGATAATTGGTATTCTTAATTTAAACAATATCTTGGGAAATTTCGAAAGTGAGGAAACCGAGGACACGCCAAATATTGCCGTTGTTGATGAAACAGAGAATGGTGGACAGTTTGGAGCCATGTTAGAATCCATGGAAGATGGTTCATATAATTATGTTCATTTTCCTGACGGTAGTGTTGATGACGCCATTGAAGAAGCGTCTGGAGAAGACTATGAATATGCCCTGGCTCTTTTTGGCCATCCGAGTGATTTACAAGCAGAGTTCTACGGGGAAGGTTCTGATTTCAGAGTAGGTCAAGAGGTGAACCAAGATGTTCAGCGTGCCAAAGAAACGCTAGTCACCTCAGAATTAGATTTGAATGAAGAAGAGTTAGCCATGATTTTTAATCCGGTCACTTTCTCTGAACTCCCTTTAAGTGAACAAGGGGAAGTGCAAACGCAAGAATCACATATGCAGGCTTATTGGATGGTCTATGGTCTTGTATTTGCGATCTATCTGATTGTCATCACATTTGGTTCCATGATCGCTACAGAAGTGGCGACTGAAAAATCTTCTCGCGTTATGGAATTAATTGTTTCCAGTGTTAACCCCGTTACTCAAATGCTTGGGAAACTAATGGGAATTGGTTTAGCTGGAATGGTGAATTTAACCATCCTTGCTGGAGCTGTATGGTTAGGTTCTTATATGAGCGGGGAAGAATTTCTTCAAATGATTTTCACTGAAGTAATCGATTATTCTCTAATTATTTATGCCCTAGTATTTATTATTCTTGGTTACTTTGTTTATGGTGGAATTGCAGCTATGCTTGGCGCTCTAGTCAGTCGAGCCGAAGAGGTAAACCAAGCGATTCAACCATTGATCTTTCTTGCTATGATCGCGTTCTTTATTTCCATGTATGGACTGAACGCACCAGATACAATGTTTATCCAAGCTTTGTCTTATATTCCTTTCTTCACCCCGCAACTTTTATTCCTTCGCATAGGGATGGGAACGGTACCTATCTCGGAAGTAACATTAATTATTGCCATCCTCGTAATCAGTGCGATTCTAATAAATGTACTTGCGGCACGTATATATAAAGGCGGAGTTCTTATGTACGGGAAATTTTCTTTTAAAAACGGCATTAAACAAGCATTGAAAATTTCTAAAAAAGAAAACTGATCAAAAGGTTCGTTCGACAATATCCGACAATTATTATATAAACAAAGTGATTAGGTCTCCTATTTATTTAACAGGAGGCCTTTTTTATGCGGAAAAAACACCGTAAATTGTCTAATTATGCAGTATTATATACTTTTTATATAGGATTACACAGGGATAAAATCGAGACCGAAAGTATAAAGATAAAACGTATATAAGTTTTTCAAAATTCTAAAAATTGTATTGCATTAATTATGATTATATAGTATTTTTATTTCTATACAGTAGATTTCCTATTTTGACATTTCAATACATATCTTAAGAATGACTATGTCATGATCAACCTATTAATCTATATCACTCAAGTGGGACGTTATATCCTTCAAACAGTTAGGGGGAGAGACTTTTGAATAAACCAGTGCTCGAAGTAAACCATCTCAGTACGCACTTTTTTACGGACCGAGGGGAAATACCTGCGGTAGATGATGTGAGCTTTGCTATTCATGAAAAAGAAGTATTAGGAATAGTAGGCGAATCTGGCTGTGGAAAGAGTGTGACTTCTCTATCAGTCATGGGTCTTGTACCGAATCCTCCTGGTAAAATAGTCGCGGGAGAAATTTTGTTTCGACAGCAAAAAGCTGGCAATGAAGTAGATGAAGATTTGGTTAAAATCAGTAAAAAAAGACTAAGAAGGATTCGCGGAAACCAAATAGCGATGATTTTTCAAGAACCCATGACTTCTCTTGACCCTTTGTTTACAATCGGCTTTCAGATCATTGAAGCTGTGAAGTTACACCGGAAAGTAACAAAAAAACAGGCTCGACAAATAGCTGTAGATAAATTGAAACTGGTGGGAATCCCTCGTCCAGATGAAGTGGTTGACGAATACCCACATCAATTATCTGGTGGCATGAGGCAGAGAGTAATGATTGCGATCGCCATGTCTTGTGATCCTGAAGTTCTGATCGCTGACGAACCAACGACCGCTTTAGATGTAACCATTCAAGCACAAATATTAGAGCTGATGAAAAAATTAAATAAAGAAAAAGGAACGGCGATTATGATGATCACTCATGACCTTGGTGTGGTAGCAGAAATGTGTGATCGAGTAGCAGTGATGTATGCAGGTAAGATTGTGGAACAGGGAACAGTTCGAACCATTTTAAAGGATCCGAAGCATCCCTATACTCGAGGGCTCATTCGCTCTTTACCTAAAATGCATGAACGAGATAAACGACTTTATTCTATTCCCGGAAATGTACCAAAACCGGGGTCGATTCAGAATGGGTGTCGGTTTGCTCCACGATGTGGTGACGTTTTTGATCGGTGTCTCAAGGAAAACCCGGAATTATTACCATTGAACGAGGGACACCATTGCCGTTGCTTCCTCTATGAAAAGGAAGGAGCCACTGTCCATGCCGAAACCGTTGCTAGAAGTTAAAGGCTTAAAAAAATTTTTCCCGGTGACTGGTGGAGTTTTCTCTCGGAAAATTGGAGAAGTAAAAGCCGTCAATGACGTTTCTTTCGAAGTCTATGAACGAGAAGTGTTAGGGATTGTAGGGGAGTCTGGATGTGGAAAATCAACCACTGGAAAAGCCTTGCTCCGATTAATCGAACCAACCGAAGGAGAAGTGATTTTCGACGGTGTGGATATCACCAAGCTCGATGATGAGGAAATGAGAAAAAAAAGGCGAGATATGCAAATTATCTTCCAAGATCCATACGCTTCTTTGAATCCACGCCATAAAGTAGAGAAAATTCTTGGAGAACCGCTGCTTATACATGGGATAGGTGACAAAGAGGAAAGGCAAAAAAAAGTACGAGATATATTGGAAATCGTCGGGCTGCCTGGTGAACACGCCAACCGCTATCCTCATCAGTTTAGCGGCGGTCAAAGACAAAGGATTGGTATTGCTCGAGCGCTCATTGTCAATCCGAAACTTATCGTTTGTGACGAACCTGTTTCCGCATTAGATGTCTCGATTCAATCACAAATATTGAATTTAATGGAAGACCTTCAAGAACAATTTGGTCTTACTTATGTATTTATCGCTCACGACTTAAGTGTTGTTAGACATATCAGCCATCGCATTGGAGTGATGTACTTAGGAAAAATGGTTGAATTAACAGGGAACGAAGAACTTTATAACAATCCGCTTCATCCGTATACTAAATCATTACTATCTGCCGTTCCTAATCCTGATCCAGATGTTAAAAAGGAACGAATGATTTTAGAAGGAGATGTTCCTAGCCCCTCCAACCCACCTTCTGGATGTGCTTTTCACACTCGCTGTCCGGATTGTATGGATATATGCAAACAAGTCCGTCCTGAATTTCAAGAATACTCTGATAACCATTTTGTAGCCTGTCATTTATATAGCGAGGAAAATAACTAAATGACTAGCTACAGATTTACATTAGCACTACCACAAATTTAAAGGGGGAAAAGTAATGGGAATGAGAAAGGCTTGGTTACTTCTTCTAGCATTGGTCTTCGTTGTTGGATTAGCCGCCTGCGGCAACAACAATGAACCAGTGGATGCAGGAGAAAACAACGATGAAGTGAATGCAGGCAACAATGATGTTGAGGGAGCGAACAATAACGCTGAAGAGGCCAACAATGATGAGGCTAACAACGATGGAAACAACACGAATAACGAAGCTAACAATGAAACAATGGCTGAGGATCAAACACTGATCTTTGCCAGAGGGGGAGATTCAGTAAGTCTTGACTATGCAAGTGTAACCGACGGAGAATCTTCTCGTGTCACGCAACAAATTTACGAGTCACTTTTGCAGTTCGATGAAGATTCGTTTGAAATTGGTCCAGGCCTAGCAGAAGATTGGGATGTTGAAGATGATGGGCTGCGATTTGTTTTCCATTTGCGAGAAGGGGTTACGTTCCATGATGGAACAGATTTCAACGCTGATGCTGTTAAATTAAATTTTGAGCGCTGGGCAAATCCTGATCACGAATACCATTTCGCCGATGAAGGTTATGCTTACAGCGTTTACGGAACACAATTTGGTGGTTTTGAAGGTGATGATGGACACGTCATTGAGGAAATAAACGTACTTGGAGATTACGAAATAGAGTTTGTATTAAGAGAAAGGCTAGGCTCTTTCTTACAAAACATGGGTATGAGTTATTTTGCGATCACATCTCCAGCAGCATTTGAAGAGTATGGAAGCAGTATTAACGAAAACCCAGTTGGAACAGGACCATTTAAATTTATTAGTTGGTCCAAGGATGACAGTATCGTATTAGAAAAAAATGAAGATTATTGGCAAGAAGGTTTACCGAAGCTTGATTCAGTTATTTTCCAAGTCATCCCAGACAACTCTGCTCGTCTGACTGCTTTAAGATCAGGAGAGATCGACATTATGGACGGACTGAACCCTGATGATGTTGAGGCTATTGAAGGGGAACCAGGGATAACTATGTTTGAACGTGCTACAAACAATATTGGTTATTTAGGATTTAACGCAGATAAAGAACCGTTTGACGATCCTGTTCTAAGAAGAGCTTTGAATCATGCCATTGACAAAGAATCATTAATTGCCGTTCTTTATGCTGGCTTAGCGGAACCTGCGAAAAATATTATTCCACCTCTTTATTTAGGCTATAACGATAACATTGAACCATATGAATATGATCCCGAGTTGGCGCAGGAATTACTTGAAGAAGCTGGCTACGGCGACGGTTTAGAATTTGATTTATGGACCATGCCAGTTGCTCGTCCATATATGCCAGATCCTCAAAGAGCTGCTGAAGTTATGCAAGCAAACTTCGCTGATATTGGAGTAACAGCTAATATTGTTTCTATGGAATGGGCCACATATTTAGAGCGTACTGAACAAGGGGAGCAAGATTTATTCATGCTTGGCTGGTCTGGTACGAATGGAGACCCTGATTATTTCTTTGGAAATTTGTTACATTCTGATGCCATTCCAGGAGGGAATAGAAACTTCTATCGCAACGACGAAGTGGATGCTCTTTTAGACCAAGCAAAAACAAGCATCGATGAAGAAGAGCGTGCAGAATTGTACGAACAGGCTCAAGAAATCATTCATGAGGATGCTCCGATGATTCCGTTAGTTCATTCTATTCCTGTTTTAGCTGGTAATGAGCGAGTTAAGAATTATGTGCCTCACTTATCTACTAGTGAGCCATTAACGCACGTTGAATTAGCAGAGTAATCACCGATTCAATTAAGGGCAGTTAGAGATTTCATTCGGGTTCTCCCGTTACTCTTCTCGACTGCCCTTTTTTTAGAAAAAAACGGGTGAAACTCTCTCTTGATCTACATACGATGAAAGAAAGCTAGAGGTGATCTCTATGATTTCGTACACTATTCGAAGAATACTTATGCTCATACCTGTTTTAATAGGAATGTCGTTAATTACCTTTTCGATCATTCATCTTATTCCAGGAAATCCCGCGCAAACAATATTAGGAGAACAAGCGACACCTCAGGCAATTGAACAGCTTGAAGAGCAGTTAGGTTTGAATGAGCCTTATTTTGTACAGTACGGGAATTATATGATGGGACTTGCCCAAGGAGATTTAGGGACGTCTCTTCGAACAAAGGGAGAGATTTCGTCTGAAATTTGGCCTTTTTTAGCTGCAACAATTGAATTGACTATTTTTGCCATGGTTTTTGCCATTATCGTAGGCGTAAACGCAGGAATAATCAGTGCTTGGAAGCAAAATTCTATTTTTGATTATGCTAGTATGCTTATTGCACTGGTAGGTGTGTCGATGCCTATTTTCTGGCTCGGATTGATGGAACAGTGGATTTTCGCTCAAGAATTAGGCTGGCTACCGGCATTCGGACGAGGGAATCCTCGTGATCCAGTGGAAACTGTAACTCACTTTTATCTCGTAGATTCCATGATTAACGGACGCCCTGATCAGATTTGGACTTCGTTCAAGCACCTTATTCTTCCCGGGGTAGCTCTCGGTACGATTCCAATGGCGATCATTGCAAGAATGACGAGATCCAGTATGCTTGAAGTTCTTCGATCAGATTATATTCGAACAATTGAGGCGAAAGGTGCAAGGGATTTATCTGTTGTTTATCGTCATGGGTTCAAAAACGCTGTCATCCCCGTGTTAACAGTAGTAGGTCTTCAAACGGGAACACTTTTAGGAGGAGCCATATTAACAGAGACTATCTTTAGCTGGCCTGGAGTGGGGCGCTACGTATATGAAGCGATTGGCAATCGTGATTATCCAGTTATCCAATCAGGGATTATCGTCATCGCAACGATGTTCGTATTTATTAACTTAATCGTCGATCTACTTTATAGCTATATCGACCCTAGAATTAAATATTAAAGAAAAGGAGGGAAGAGATAAATGGAAATGACCACTCCTACTAACAAACAACCTATGCCAGGCCCTGAACATCAAGACCCACAAGTCGTCCAAGAAGAATCAATTTCACCTTGGAAAGAAGCTTTCTGGCAGTTGAAAAAAAATAAACTTGCGATCGTAGGCCTCATCATCATTGTATTTTTCATTTTGGTTGCGATATTTGCACCTATTTTAACAAGTAATTCCTATCAAACAATGAATGCGACAGACCGATTACAAGGACCTTCAGCTCAATATTGGTTTGGTACGGATGATTTAGGGCGAGATATTTTTACACGAATTGTCTATGGAGCGAGAATATCTCTTATGGTTGGCTTCTTCGCAGTGACAGGAGCATTGATATTTGGATCGTTATTAGGCATTGTGGCCGGGTATTTTGGGCGATGGATCGACATGCTCATCTCCCGAATATTTGATATTATGCTGGCATTTCCAAGTATTTTACTGGCCATTGCAATTGTAGCTATATTAGGGCCTTCCTTACAAAATGCATTAATAGCAATTGCCATTATTAATATTCCTATTTTTGGACGTCTTGTTCGCTCAAAAGTTATTTCTATTCGAGAAGAAGAGTATATCATGGCAGCTAAAGCTCAAGGCATGAAAAGCGGTCGAATTCTCTTTCATCATGTTCTGCCAAATAGCCTAGCGCCAATTATTGTGCAGGCTACCCTTGGATTTGGTACGGCAATACTTGAAGCAGCGGCATTAGGTTTTCTTGGTTTAGGTGCCCAACCACCCACTGCAGAATGGGGAAGGATGTTATCTGACTCAAGACAATACATTCAAAGTGCTCCTTGGACCGTGTTGTTTCCGGGATTCTCGATCATGCTAGTCGTATTAGGCTTCAACATGATCGGTGACGGGCTGCGAGATGCCCTTGACCCTAAATTGAAAAACTAATGAAAAAAGATAGCTACGAGGATAAACATCTTAAATACAAGGTCATTCTCCATGAGTGATCATGATTTTAAGGTGTTTTTTATTATTTACATATTCGATACTCCAGCTTTTCAAACATAAATAAAGTCAAATTAACACAGAGTATCATTTAAAATCAGGGGGGAAGAACATGTTTGTTTACAATATTGACGAGGACTTATCTCTAAAATTAATAAACTATCAAGATGCAGAAGCCATATTTGATTTAACGAACAGATCGAGGAATTATTTGCGAGAGTGGCTACCTTGGATCGATTATGTAACTAAACTAGAGGATACGATGAACTATATTAAAGAGTGTTTAACAGGTTTTGCCGAACAGAAAACAATGATTACAGCCATTGTATTTAAAAGAGAAATTATAGGTGTGTCAGGATACAATGAGATTAACTGGTCCAATCGAACAGCTCACATCGGATATTGGTTGGGTGAAGGGTATCAAGGAAAGGGTCTCGTGACAAAAGTCGTTTGGGCATTAACTGACTACGCATTCCGAGAGCTAAGATTAAATAAAGTAGACATCCGCGCTGCAGAAGGTAACCATAAAAGCAGGGCGATACCTGAGCGACTAGGATTCGTTGAAGAAGGTAGTATTAGGCAAGCCGAGTGGCTTTATGATCATTATGTCGATCATATCGTTTATGGCATGCTTGTAGATGAGTGGGGGGAAATAATAACTAGGTAGGTAACAAATCAATAAAAATACATTTTAAATAAGGAACAAAAGTTGTTCATTCGTTTTATGTGTTGGAGTTGTTCGACCAAAGTATGCTGTTGTCCAGCCAAACTTCCTATGTGTTCAGCCAAAAACATCTCTTGTTCAGCCGACTGGAAAGAGAATGTTTAGTTCCTTACCAAATTAGGGAAAAGTCTTCTATATTATTAAGAGGAGGCTTTTTCCATGAAGCAGCATCAAATATATATTAATGGTGAATACATGAACTCTACATCAAGTGAAACGATCGATATTCTCAACCCAGCTACAGAGGAAGTTATCTCAAGGATTCCTAATGGAACTGAAGAAGATGCGAATCGAGCAATAGATGCGGCTTTTCAGGCTCAAAAGGAATGGGAGAAGGTTCCCTCTAATGAACGTGGCCAAATCGTTCGTGATATTGGTTTGAAACTTAAAGATCAACGGGATAGATTCATAGATCTATTAATAGAAGAGCAAGGAAAAAGCTATGAGATGGCTAGTGGAGAAGTGGATTTAGCAATCGATTACTTTCAATACATGTCAGAGTGGGCAAGAAGAATCGAAGGAGAAATTTTGCCGAGTGATCGGCCAAATGAAAATATCTTTATCCATAAACGCCCTATAGGTGTGGTAGCAGGGATTGTTCCATGGAATTTCCCTGTCTTTATTCTTGCGAGAAAAGTGGCAACCTCTCTTATTGCCGGTTGTACAATTGTCTTAAAACCTAGTCAACAAACGCCTAACACAGCAGCTGAATTCACGAAGATGGTTCACGAAATGGACATTTTGCCTAAAGGAGTTTATAACTATATCACTGGAAAAGGCTCAACGATTGGAAACGTGATGGCATCACACGAAAAAGTAGCCATGGTCACCATGACAGGCAGCATTCCAGCGGGGGTTAAGGTGATGGAAGCTGCTGCGAAAAATATCACAAAAGTGAATTTAGAGCTTGGCGGGAAAGCACCTGCCATCGTGACAGAACACGCTGATCTCGATTTAGCAGTAGAAAATATCACGAAGAGTCGAATTATTAATGCTGGACAAGCTTGTACTAACGCCGAAAGAGTATATGTTCATGAACGCGTTGCGGAAGAATTCACCAGAAAAATAACTGATTCTATGTCTAAAGTGACCTATGGGGATCCATTAAATGATACCAGTTTGGATATGGGGCCACTTGTTAGTAAGGATCGGTTGGAAGACGTAGATGAAATGGTAAGAGAAGCGATAGAGCAAGGTGCAAAAGTAGAAACAGGTGGAGAACCAGCAAACACAGAAAAGGGTTATTTTTATAAACCAACAGTGTTAACGAATGTATCTCACGACATGGCGATTATTCGAGATGAAATTTTTGGTCCCGTCTTACCGATTGTTACGTATAAAACTCTTGATGAGGTTATTGATAAAGCAAATGATTCGGAATATGGCCTATCCTCGTCTGTTTATACTGAGAATTATCATCAAGCGATGAAACTGACAAATGGTCTTCGTTTCGGTGAAACTTTTGTTAACCGGGAAAATTTCGAGGCTGTCCAAGGTTATCATGCAGGATTTAGGAAATCTGGTATCGGTGGAGCAGATGGAAAACATGGCTTAGAAGATTTCCTAAGTACTCAAGTAGTGTATATGCAATTTAAAGACGATCAACAGTAAGAATTGTGAGGTAGGCGGGCCTGAAATGTGCCCACGTTACCGGAACAATTAAAAGACGCTTCCTTAACAGGAGGCGTCGTTTTATTTTATCAAAAGAATCTTCAATTCAAAGATGTTATGACAGTTATCGTCTGAAAAATCAGTTTTTAAACGATCGTTTAAAATTTATGTGTTTTTTTATCGAATCACTTCGAAATTAATAATTTTATGCCAACAAGTGAAAGTTATTAGAAGTTTTAAACAGATCCTCAGAAATTATAGTGTACATTAACTGGCTGACGGTTTTATAAATGAGTGTTTTCGAGTAAAATAGATGGTGGATAAAGAAGGGGGAAATCAAAATGACAAACAATGAACCATTACCGCCAAAAACGTGTGAGATTGACAGAATGATTACTAAACCTGAAGATATAAAGAAAGTCCTTCAAGGAAAGAAAACAGCTACGAGAAGAAATGGAAGGTATGCTGATCCAGGGGAAATTATGCACTTAGAAGGCAAGTCTTTCAGGGTAGAACGAGTATACAGACAGACGCTCGGGGATCTGACCGATGAAATTGCTAACCAGGAAGGTTATGAAAATCTTGAAGCCTATAAACAATCCATTTTGTCCATTCATCCTGGAATGCCTTGGAAAGACGATATGAAGGTCTGGGCTCATGATTTTAGTGCTGTAGAAGATGAGGCCTAACGAAACTGAAATCCCTCGTGCAAAGAGGGATTTTTTTCTCTACAATTTAATACATACGTTAATTTAGTTACGATAAACCAAGATGGTTTCAACACGTAAGACATCAACGGTGAAATTATTTATTAAAGGGGTGAATTAAATGAACATACGAAAAGCAACGGTTGAAGATGCTAAAGGAATGGCACGAGTGCATGTGGACTGCTGGAGGTCTGCATATGAAGGGATTTTGCCTTCTGATCTCTTAAACAACCTTTCTTATAAGGATCGTGAACAAAGGTGGATTAAAAATATTCCGTTGTCCACTTCAGGTGGTTCGATGACGTTTGTCGTCGAGAATGAAGAAGGGAAGATTGTAGGTTTTGCATTAGG
The DNA here is from genome assembly GCF_003226325.1 of Salipaludibacillus keqinensis. GTDB lineage: Bacteria > Bacillota > Bacilli > Bacillales > Salisediminibacteriaceae > Salipaludibacillus > Salipaludibacillus keqinensis. Next base: position 1,161,241 of record NZ_PDOD01000001.1, read on the forward strand.
AGGTACGATGAGAGATGCCCGATTAAGAATGAAATATACTGGGGAACTTTATGGACTTTATGTACACCCTAATAACCAACAGAAAGGGTTCGGCAAGAAGCTTTTCGAAAGTGTTGTTCATCATCTAGTCTCTTTACATCATTCATCTATCGCATTATGGACATTTAAGGGACATCACTCATGTTCGTTTTACAATCATTTAGGAGGAGAAAAAGTTTACGACAAAAAAACGACCATAGGTGGAACCGAACTAACTGAATGGGCTTACGGATGGGATGATTTATCTTCATTTCCTATAAACATAGACCAACTTAATTAATAAATACAGTTGTTACCGCGTTACTAGTGTTTACATTATTTTATTGATAGTATTAACAGATATCTTAAAACTACTTAGTAGAATATCTATGGAGGTGTGCATATTGCCTGATTCAATTAGACGTTTAATCCGTAGTGGAAAGCACCAAGGAACGACAAGTGGTTATTTACCGTCTTATATTCAAACGAACGTGGTGATTTTACCGAAAGAGTACGCTGATGAATTTCGAGAGTTTACCAAGCTCAATCCTAAATCGTGTCCTCTTTTAGATGAACTTGCACCAGGGGAGTTCAGTCCCGCTTTAGCAAAGGACGCAGATATAAGAACTGATGTCCCTCAATACAGAGTGTATCGGTCTGATGGTCAATATGAAGTTGTTAGCGACATCCGCCCTTATTGGCAAAGTGATTTTGTTACATTTCTCATTGGGTGCAGCTTCACTTTCGAATCAGCCTTGCAAGAAGAGAACATAACACTCCGACATGTCGAAGAAAATGTTACAGTTCCCATGTATAAAACGAACATTCAAACAGTTCCGTCAGGGCCCTTCTCTGGACCCATGGTTGTCTCTATGCGGCCTATTCCGGCTTCCGATGTAGATAAAGCAATTAAAATTACTGGGAAATTCCCTTCTGTTCACGGATCTCCTATTCACGCAGGCGACCCAAGTGAAATCGGTATTGTAGATATAAGGAAACCCGATTATGGGGACACAGTGACAATTAGGGAGAACGAAATTCCAGTCTTTTGGGCTTGTGGGGTTACTCCACAACAGGCAATCTTACATGCTAAACTCCCCATCGTCATCACTCATGAACCGGGCAAGATGTTTGTGACGGATGTGAAGCATGAGGCGTATAGAGAATAACTTTAAAGTACTTTCATTTGGGAAAGCTATGAGAAATCATGGCTTTTTTTGTTGTGATTGATTCCCTTCTAAGCTCCTCTCATGTTCTTAATCGTCAAATATTGTGATCTAAGTAAGTTAACCCTCAGATGGTGACGCTTTCATTCACTTTTTGCCTTTGATCCTCATTCGCTTAAAAATACCCCTTGAAGTGATCGTTCAAAGTGTTACGATAGGAAGCAGATTGTTAAATGGACGGTAAGAAAAATACTATTAACTTAGAGGAGCTTGATATCAATGGCTACTAAATTACGTGTTGCTTTTATTGGAGCAGGAAATATGGCAGAAGCAATGATATCTGGGATTGTTGAAACGAAAACACTCGAACCAGAACAAGTGATTGTGACAAATCGTAGCGATGAAGAACGTTTGCTTGAATTGCATAATAAATATGGTATTCAAGGAATGGTAAGAGACCGTTTTCCAATCGATTCTGTGGACGTTATTATCCTAGCAATGAAACCGAAAGATGCTGAAACGTGCCTATTATCTATTAAGGATCAAATACGACCAAATCAAGTAGTGATGAGTGTTCTAGCAGGAATTTCTACTTCTTTTATGGAAGAACATTTACAAGCAGACCAACAAGTGATCCGTGTCATGCCTAATACGTCAAGTATGATTCAAGAGTCTGCGACAGCAATTTCTCCTGGTGAAAACGTAACAATGAAAAATGTAAAGTTAGCGAAAGCCCTTCTTAAAGCGATCGGAGAAGTCTATGTCATTGAAGAAGACCAAATGGACTTATTCACTGGGATTGCGGGAAGTGGGCCTGCTTACTATTACTACCTTATGGAAAATATTGAAAAAATAGCGAATGAAAATGGCATGGACCCTTCTCAAGCTAGACAAATTGGTGCACAGACGATTCTTGGCGCTGCTAAAATGATGCTTGAACGTGAAGAGTCTCCCGCCCAGTTAAGAAAAAACATTACTTCCAAAAACGGAACGACTGCTTCTGGTCTTGAAGCATTAGCAGAAAATGGTGGTGGAAAAGCAATTAAAGCTGCCATAGAAGGTGCTATGAATCGATCTAAAGAAATCAGTCATCAATTGGAAAAATCTCCTGTTCACCAATAATGATCTTACTAGTTATAGACGCCCTTTAAATATCTTTAGGGCGTTTTATTTTACTTTCGGACCGGAGAAAGGATAATATCGTTGAAAACATAAAACTATGATATAATCATAAGTTGAAGCACTCAACTCTTATAAAATCCGATTATTTCGGGAGAGGTTCTAGCTAATACCCTCTATAAAAAACTAAGGAACTGTCTGTTACACCACATCCTTAGGGGTTTGGTGTCTTTTTTTTGCAATAAAAATGAGTGGAGGATTTATTCATGAAAAATGATAAAGCACTAGTTGTGTTTAGTGGTGGCCAAGATAGCACGACTTGTTTATTCTGGGCTTTAAATAACTTCAAAGAAGTGGAAACTGTTACCTTTGATTACAACCAAAGACATAAATTAGAAATAGATGTTGCACAAACCATCTCCGACGAATTGAATGTGAAGAATACTGTCCTCGATATGTCGTTATTAAATCAGCTTGCACCTAGTGCGCTAACGAGAAATGATATTGATATAAAAGAATCAGACGGTGAGCCTCCTTCGACTTTTGTAGAAGGACGAAACCTTTTATTTCTATCGTTTGCATCCATTTTAGCTAAACAAATTGGAGCGAAACATATAGTTACAGGAGTGTGCGAAACAGATTTTAGTGGTTATCCTGACTGCCGTGACGTATTCGTAAAGTCTCTTAATGTGTCTCTAAACCTTTCTATGGATCACCAGTTTGTGATTCACACCCCATTAATGTGGTTAGATAAAGCTGAAACATGGGCGCTGGCAGATGAGCTTGAAGCCTTTGAGTTTGTAAGAAATAAAACTCTTACTTGCTATAACGGGATTATTTCTGACGGTTGTGGAGAATGTCCTGCCTGTATTTTAAGAAGAAGAGGACTAGAAACGTATTTACAAAGATAAGGAGGTCATCGTATATGTATGGTTTTAAAATAGTAGAAAATCTTGAAAAGATAAATGAAGATATCCATAAAGACCAATTAAAGTACCATTCTAAAAGAGTCTTAGTCAGTAAAGAGTTTACGTTCGATGCAGCGCACCATTTGCATTGTTACGAAGGGAAATGTAAAAACTTGCATGGACATACGTATAAAGTAATCTTTGGAATTAGTGGTTATGTGGATTCAGTAGGATTGATGATTGACTTTGGTGATATTAAACAAATATGGAAAGATGAGATTGAAATTCATTTAGATCACAGGTATATTAATGAAACCCTTCCACCTATGAACACAACCGCTGAAAATATGGTTGTCTGGATTTATGAAAAAATGGCTGACGCTATCTTTAGCAATGAGTCTCTTAGAAAAGATCAAGGTGCTAGAGTTGAATTCGTTCGATTGTTTGAAACCCCAACAAGTTATGCTGAAGCTAGGCGGGAGTGGATGGAAGGTGAATAAGTTTCCTATATTAGAGATTTTCGGTCCGACAATTCAAGGGGAAGGAATGGTCATTGGCCAGAAAACCATGTTCGTTCGGACGGCTGGTTGTGATTACTCATGTGCTTGGTGCGACTCTGCCTTCACTTGGGACGGAAGTGCTAAAGACGATATTGTATCGATGACTGCTAGTGATATTTGGGAGAAGTTAAACGAGCTAGCAAAAGGGAACTTCTCCCATGTGACGATATCAGGTGGAAACCCTGCTTTATTAAAAAATTTACAAGAGTTTGTTAAGATCTTGAATGACAATCAAATAAGAATAGCATTGGAAACTCAAGGGAGCGTTTGGCAAGATTGGTTTTTAACTATTGATGATTTAACTATTTCACCGAAGCCTCCCAGCTCAAAAATGGTTACAGACTTTCAAGTTTTAGATAAGATCATTTCTCGACTTGAAGATGGAGGAAGGAAAGCTCATATAAGCCTTAAGGTCGTTGTGTTCGATAACAAAGATTATGAGTATGCGAAAATGGTGGCAAGAAGATACTCTAACATTCAGATGTTTTTACAAGTAGGTAATGATGATTTATCTACTATAGATGATGCTGAATTAACATATAAACTATTGAACAAGTACGAGTGGCTGACAGATAAAACGATGGCCGATAGTGAATTAGCGGATGTCAAAGTGTTACCTCAATTGCACACATTATTATGGGGAAACAAACGAGGCGTATAATAATAAAACGAAAGGGGTTTCTCCGAGAGACTCCCCTTTCGTTTTACTGAATAAGTAGCTTTTTAATTAGTTTTATATCTGCATCATGATTTTGAACGTTTTTTTGAAGGTCATGCACGGCTGAGTGTAACTCGGTATTAACCGCAGTTTGCTCCTGAATCGACCCAACTTTCGATTCCAAACTGAAAAGACGATGATTCATGCTGAATACTTCATCTTTTAATCCACCGACTTCACCTTTTACTGAACCCATTTCATTTTTTAGGCCGTTCATTTCAGTGGAGAGGTCATCCATTTTTTTAACCAGTAGCTCAAGGATTTCTCGATCGTTCATCTTAGTTTCTCCTTTCAATATTTATCTCAATAGAGTGAGCAGGAAGAGGAAAAATCTATCTATTGAATACTGTGCAATATTTAAACTCTGTTAAACAATTTTATTTTACAGCGCTAATCGGATAAAAGCGTAAAGAATCTATGTCACATTCTATTGATATCTCTACTATTATAAACTGATTTATATAAGAGATAAAGTTTTATTCATTTCACATTTTGAAGTCTGCTATTATATAAGTCCTTTTTTTTAGTCTAAAAGATACCAATGTATAAGTTATTGGGTAGGTTATGTACGGGAAGGTAGGGGAATGTAACGCCTTTACGAAATTAACGTTACAAGCAATTCCATAATTTGAAACTGCTCTAAATCGTATCATTTATAAGAACGTGTATTCCCTTTTGAGTGAAACTCCTATATACTATTAATGACGGATCTTCCATAAGAGGTCGCTTGAATTTAAATTATATTAGCAAAAGATACTGCATAGGTTGCAGGACTTCCCCATTCCTTTTTACGTTTACCTCAACTATATTTCACACCCTCTTTACTTTCATATACATAAGGATAATACCTCAACATCTTTCTTTAGCATTCTATTTTAAACAGATTGTGAAATATATTATTAAAGCAACAGTCTTCTTGAATGGTCCGATCGCTAATTAGAGGAGATGATTGTTGTGGGTTTGGATATGTATTTAATTAAGAAAGACCTAGTTGAACCGGATCAAATTAGTAATGAACATGTAGTGTTATATTGGCGTAAGGCAAATCAAATTCATCACTGGTTTGTTACGAATATTCAAGAAGGAGTAGATGAATGTGGCATGTTCGAGGTTACGTTCCAAGATTTAACAAAGTTATATCACTGTTGTCGTTCTGTCTTAAGACAAAATGAGCGCGCCCCCTATTTACTTCCTACTAAAGAAGGGTTCTTTTTTGGAAGTACGGAGTACGATCAATACTTTTTTTATGAAATTAAACGAACGAAAGTAGAATTAAGAAATTTACTGGCTACTTTTGATTTTAATAAGGAGAAATTGTATTACACGAGCTGGTGGTAACCTGCACATGAGAATCAACCGCTTGATAATGGTACAGTTTCTTTTATTTTATTTTAGGTTCCATTTCATATAGAAGGAGAAAGAGGTGCAGGTATCGAAAACCTATGTACGAGAGTGTACAAGGGGGAGAGTCATGAAGGATTTTCATTATGAAAAATATGATGCAATGGGATTGGCAGAACTGATCAGGAATAAAGAAGTGACTAGAAAAGAAGTCATTTTAAAAGCCATTACAAGAATTGAAGGACTTAACCCTGCGCTGAATGCAGTAATCAATAAGTTTTACGAAAAGGCGATTGTTTCTTGTGACTTAAGCGAACAATCAGGTCCGTTACTCGGTGTACCAATGTTATTGAAAAACATCACTCAAGAAATAGAAGGAGAAATTGTTACAGAAGGTACTAAAGTATTGCAGGGTTATCGTGCCACAAGGGATTCCACTTACTCTAAATTGTTAAAGCAATCAGGAATCAATATCTTAGGACTTACAAATGTCCCCGAATTTGCTCTTATGGGTGTTACAGAGCCAGCTATGTATGGTCCAACTAGAAACCCTTGGAATTTAAGAGTAACCCCAGGTGGATCTAGTGGGGGTTCTGCTTCGGCAGTGGCTTCAGGGATGGTACCCATTGCAGGAGCAAATGACGGAGGTGGGTCTATTCGAATCCCGGCAGCCTATAGCGGTTTATTTGGTCTGAAACCAACACGAGGTAGAACACCCTCTGGGCCGGAACGTGGCCGTGTGTGGCAAGGAGCATCTGCAGAACATGTTTTATCTAAGTCAGTTAGAGATAGTGCGGCATGTCTAGATATACTGAATCTAGAAGAGAATACAAGGGCTTTCCATGCTCCACCATTCAAAGAGCGCTATATAGATACACTGGAAAGACCATTGAAGAAACCGTTAAAAATCGCTTTTTCTGTAGAATCACCAATCGGTACTCCTGTAGATGACCAGTGTAAACAAGCCGTTTTGCAAGCAGCAAAATGGTTAGAAGCTGCAGGACACGAAGTAGAAGAACGTCATGCACCAGTTAATGGACAAGACTTAGCTAAGAGCTATATGACTCTTTATTTTGGAGAAGTGGCGGCTCGGCTAAAAGAACTAGAAAAGTCTATCGGAAGAAAAGTCACCATGGCTGATGTAGAACCTGTAACGTGGCTAATAGGTATGCTTGGGAGAGCAATATCAGCTGAAGAATTTGTATTGAGGTTACGGACTTGGGATGAAGCCGCAATAAAAATGGAGCCTTTCCATGACACTTATGATCTTTACATGACGCCAACGACTGCAATGCTTCAAGCACACATTGGTGAATTAGATTTGAAGAAAAGTGAACAGATACTCATACAACTTGTCTCGAAACTACAAGCTGGAAAAGTGTTACTGAAAACGGATATGATTGATCAGTTGATTCAGCAAAGTTTAAAAAGAACTCCATTTACGCAACTAGCTAATTTAACTGGTCAGCCTGCCATGAGTGTACCTATTTATGAAACAGCAGAGAGATTACCTGTAGGAGTTCAGTTTATGGGAGCAAGAGGAAGAGAAGATCTACTCTTTCAATTAGCAGCAGCTTTGGAGAATTCTGATCTGTGGGTAGATATAAATAAAAATCCTTTCATGCAATTATAAAAGGTACGTCTAAAGAAACTTCTTTAGACGTACCTTTTACTCTTGGTCACCTGTCAAATATGCATAAATAATTTCATGATTATTTCCACTTCCGAATGCATGAGTGACATTCCAATATCTATCAGCATCTGTCTCATTAATATCCATATCTAAATCATGGAAAATGCGATGTAAAAACCGCAATGCCATGGAGTCACCGTTTTCTACAAGGTCGGCCATACTATGAGCGTTTTTCATATCAATTAATATTTTGGACTCGGCAAATCCATCATTTTTCAAGTAGTTGATATCGTCTCTTAGAGCTTGCCAGTCCTCGTCATTTTGTAATTCTTCATGATCAAATGACTCAGCGCCACCCCATCCAGCCTTGTCATTCAAGTAATTGTGTTGCTTTAGTATAATATTGTTTACTCTCTCTTCTTGATCACTTTGATAAGCGACTGCTTCATCATATTCCTCATACTCAAAGTCTTCTATTTCATTATTATTTTCCTCTTGGTTACTATTTGAATCATTTAAACCACCATTTTCATTGTCCTGATTATCATTTTCAACCGCTTCAATCGTATTCTGTTGGTCTGTTGATTCTGTTTCTGCGCTATTCAAATATTGAGTAACGAAATAAAAGCTTCCCCCTGCAAGTAATAGAATCCCTAGTAGACTTATGATTATTATGTTTCTCATGAAAGGTAACACGTCCTTTAGTAAATTGTTGGATGGCTCACTTGTTAAGTAGATATTGTACTATGTCTTTCCTCACATATTTCTACATAATGCACAATTATACCTTCAATTAATTTACAATTAAACCATTTTAATTTAAAATAAGGGATGAGGTGATCAGGATGGCTGTTGTGACTGTTGATTTTGACGGAACCCTTTATCGTGGGAATTCTTTTAAAGCGATGTTTCAAGTAGCTAAAAGAGAGTTTACTGTCAAAGATTGGTTCATTGTAGGACAAGGATTAGTGAGATCCGTGGTACTTGGTGTATTGAAAGGTAAGCAGGCATTAAGACATACTTTCTTTAAATCTTTCGCTAAGTCTTTCAAAGATAAAACGGAAGAAGAATTAGAACAGTTTTTTCAATCTCTTGTCTTAGAAGGAATAGCTGAGGTTCATCATGAACTAATTAGTAAAATTCGACAGCATCAATTGAATGGAGATCAAGTAGTCGTATTATCAGGCGCCCTTCATCCATTTCTTCAAGCCTTTATTAAAGAACTTAATTTAGATGTTCATGTCATAAGTACAGAGTTGTTGTTCGATGATAAGGGATTCTGTACCGGTGAAATTGGAACCATCGTAAATGGAAAAGAAAAAGTAAGAAGAATAGTAGATTGGCTTGGACAAAATCCTGCTGCTGCAAATGGAGCAAATGGTTCCCTTGAGGAATTATGGGCTTATGCTGATAGTGAACACGACTTGCCATTACTTGAATTTGTCAATCAGCCAATTGTTGTAAACCCGAACGATGACATGTTACAAATCGCCAAAGAGAAAAACTGGCCAATATTTTAAACTAATGAAGCCGACAAGTTTTTTTACGCTTGTTAGGCTTTTTTTATTTGATATAAGAAATGGCCCTTAAGGGTCACTTAATGAAGAGAGTTTTATAGTAGACAAAATACCTATATGGGTATAAAATAAAAGGAGTTTAAAATGACTTTATCAAATGATTAGTTTTAATGAGGGATGAAAAATGTCAGTATTCATTTTTTTAATAAGCTTCGTTGTATTGATTTACGCAGCGGCTCTTCGTTATGTACCAGTTAAAGGTTTAAAAGAAATAAGTGTGCAAGAAGTAGGTCCAATGAAACCATATCTCATTGTAGATGTGCGTCAGTTTCAAACAGCTCATCATTCTCCGGTGCAGGGAAGCTTGAATATGCCTCTTGCATATTTAACAAGGCATTTCAGGGACATCACTCAACGAGAAGTTGTGATTATTGCCTCTGATAAGGTAGAGGTAAATATGAGTGTGAAGTTTCTAAAGAGAAAAGGGTATATTGTTCATGGCTACCATTTAAAATCTGAAATAGAAAATACCATTAATGAGCAAGGTTTAGAAAATCCAGCTAGGATATGTAATGAAATATAGGAGTGAATTAAGCCATCCCTTCAGTTGCTTAAAACGAAGAAGGGATGGCTTATCTATATTGCTATTTAAGTCTCTCTTGAAGATCTTTTTCTATTTTCGATGGGGATGTTTGAGGCGAATAACGTTTGACGACGTGACCTTCTTGATCAACAAGAAATTTAGTGAAGTTCCATTTGATTTCAGAGCTGAGCATCCCTTTTTCTTTCTCTTTTAAGTGTTTATATAATGGATGTGCCTCTTTACCATTTACATTGATTTTTTTAAATAAGGGGAACGTAACACCGAAGTTCATTTCACAAGTTTCCTCCATCTGTTCATCTTCTACAGGCTCTTGGTTCATAAATTGGTTGGAAGGGAAACCAAGGACTTCCACATCCTGATCTTTATATTTTTGATACAACTTTTCTAACTCTTTAAATTGTGGAGCTAGTCCACATTTCGTTGCTGTATTTACAATGATCAATAGTTTACCTTGATAAGAATCTAATGAGATTTCTTCACCATTCGGTTTTTGTACGGAAAAATCGTGAACTGTTGTCATGACGAACCTCCTTAAGTTAAGTATCTATAGTTTAAGAAAAGCAATCTGAGAGCGCAATTAATAAGACTTGCAGAAAACTAACTAATGAGTATGTTAAGCTATGGTTAACCGGTTTGGCAGGTGTGATGTCATTGAATATAACGATTCTACTTATCATAACCTTGTTTTTCATATACTTAACGATAGATTTGATCTTGCGAAAAAGACATGGAAAGCCCATGATAGAGACTTTCTTCAAAGACGTATTCGAAAATAGACAAAAATATTTTTTGGCGTTTGAAATCACAGTATTGGGACTACTTCTATTGTCCATTCCACTTTTGGCATCTCTTCCAAGCGAAAGGTTTTTTAACGTTTATTCTAAATTCGTCATCCCATTCATGGGTCTTCTTATCTTTTCATCAAGAAGTATAGAAGAATACTTATATAAACGCGACAACAAAGATCATGTTCATTCACTGCTTTTGGTTGGATTAATGATCAGTATAATGACTGTTTTGTTTATCGTTAATTAACAGTCTTATTAAGAACTGTTCTTAAAATTCATTTATAGATATTCAAGAAGAACGGAGGGATGTTATTTTTTATTCCTACATATTAATGATTTTAGTTGTTATATTCTATTCAGGGAACATACTCGTAGGGAAAGCCATTAATGAGCTACCACCTTTTACGATTGCTTTCTTTCGATTACTCATTGCTTTTATGATCGTGCTGCCAATTGCTTGGAAAAAAACATGGATCAACAGAGGAGTTTTCTTTGAGTATAAATGGCCTTTTTTATGGATGACGCTTGCTGGTGTGACGTTCTTTAATACGTTCATCTATGGATCACTTCAATTTACTACCTCCTCCAACGTTGCTGTATTAGAAACAATCATTCCCGCACTAACCGTCATTTTAAGTGCCTTTGTTTTGAAAGAACGACTATTAAATGTGCAATGGTTCGGTGTAATTTTGTCCGTCATGGGAGCCATTTGGGTTGTAGTTGATGGACGCCTTTTTCAACTGGCGTCAATGGATTGGAATATAGGTGATGGGATTATGATTGGTGCCATAATTTCTTGGTCAGTCTATTCCATTCTGGTAAAAATGTATATGTATCGTTTTCCTCCTTTTGCCGCTCTTTTTGTTATGACAGGGATATCGCTTTTGGTCTTGCTGCCATTTGTAGTAGGTGAATGGCTCATCTTTGGAGTACCCGAGTTGTTTCAAACGGACTTAATCACGGGATTATTATATTTAGGTATTTTCCCATCATTTGTTGCATTAATTTTATTTAACCGAGCAGTAGATAAGCTAGGAGCTTCGCAATCATCGGTCTTTTTAAACCTTCTACCTGTGTTTACGATGATCGGTGCGTACGTTTGGCTAGGAGAGGAGATTACCACAATGCATATAACAGGAACGGCTATTGTAATCTTGGGTGTGACGTTAACGACCCAAGGAGGAAAGTTTATAAAGAGGAAAAATACGGAAACAACGTGAGATTGATGAGATTTTGACACAATGTGTTCTTTTTATAAGCTTACAAAATGTAGCTACTAAATTACAAAAAGAAAGCTGAGCAAGAGGAAATTAGCCTCTTTTACTCAGCTTTCTTTTCGCCGCTTGTTGGTTTTTCTTGTTCATCCCTGGGGTTATGTAACCTTCCGGAGATAATAATCCGTTACTGATGTTCAGTTTTTCTAAAAGTTGTTCTTTCTCAAACGCGTTATGAATTTCTGAAGCTTTAAGTAATATATTAGCAGCTACTCTGGCGTCTTCCAAAGCGTGATGGTGGTCAAAAGTCAAATCCAACTGATGAGCAATCGTATTTAGCTTGTAATTGTAAAACTCCGGCCATGTTTTTTTGGCGATACTAACTGTGCAGTTATATTCCATCGTTGGATAAGGTAGACGATATTGATCTAACACGTGTCGAAGAACGCTAATATCAAAGCTCGCGTTGTGCGCGATCACAAGGTTGTCTTGAAAGTAATCAACCAACTCTGGCCAAAGCTCTTCAAACGTGGGCGAATCTTTCACGTCTTCCCAACTAATCCCGTGAACACTCTCACACATAGGATCAAAATAAGGATCTTTAGGTCGAACGAGAGAATATTTCTCTTCAACGATTTCGTCATTGACTACGTTCACTAGCCCTATCGCACAGACGCTACCTCTTTGCCTCGAAGAAGTTTCAAAATCTAATGATAAAAAATTCATAATTCCCTCCTAGTTCAAACATATGTTTCTATTAGATTAACAGGAGTCAGACTGGAAAGAAAGAGTAAAAGACTAGTAAATCAATAGAAAAGTTCGCGTGGAAATCATAAAATTTTTTGAGAGGTACGCAGCTTCTTTTTTTTGCAAAACGGACAAGATAAGGCATCAATTGAATCTAAAGCTTTCTCTATCCGTGATCCAATGCTTCTACAGTATGGGCATCTGTTGAAGGTAGTGAAAGTCTGATCTTCACCATAAATCACGGTCAACACAGGTTTTTCGAACAAATGGTGCTTTGTACATTGAAATAATTCATAAGAAAACTCAAAACGATGAATGGTTTGTTGCTGAGCCAATTCTTTAAACCCGTGTTGATCCTGGCGAGGGAGACATTTAAGGCAAACATCAAAGGGGAAATGTGTTACATCCACCCCTAAACGAGTGTCAATGGAATAAAAGCAATTCTCGCATTGAATTTCTTGCCCAGAACCCATACTTATACCTCCTTCTATCTAATTATTAGGGGTACGCTATAGTTCTTTTATACCCGTTTTAAAAAAATTAGATCCTGTGAATCTAAATATTTTAAAGGATTCGGCTAATTTACATAGAAATCATAGTTATATTCACCAGAAGGAGGTAGGGGGGAATGAAACAGGTTATAGTCATAATTACTGGAGCAAATTCTGGAATAGGTAAAGCTGCTGCAGAAAGATTTGCGAAAGAAGGCTATCAAGTCATCATGGCATGCCGAAATATGGAAAAAGGCAGAAAAGCACATGATGAAATACGGAGGTCTACCAAATCAACCACAGTAGACTTGTTAGAAGTAGATATGTCTTCTTTTCGTTCTATTCGATCATTCTGTGAGATTGTAGAAAAGCGATACGATGCAGTAGATATCCTTATTCATAATGCAGCTTATTTCAATCATAGTGAGAAAATATACCAGGTCAATGATCAAGGTATTGAACTGAGTTTTGCTACGAACACATTAGGTCCTTACTTTATGTCTCAGCTCTTTCGAAACAAAATGAGACGGTCAAGTGATCCTAGAATTCTTAATGCCTGTACGACAAATATCAAGCATTTTTTTGACCCTAAAAGAACGATTGACATTGAAGGTCTCACGGGCCCAGTCCCTTCTAAAAAGAAGTACAATGCCTACAAAAAATATGGTGATTCAAAAATGGCTTTACTAATGCTCACTTTCAAGATGGCCGAAGAATTCAAAATGAATAATATTAAAGTTAATGCAGTGCAGATTCCTGCAGTGAAACTCAGTAAAGAAGCTAAACAAAATCTAAAGTCTTTGTGGAGAGTTGCGGCCGAGGTACAAACTTTTTTTGCCCTAGAGACCGAAGAGATGGCAAACATATACTATGATTTATGCACTTCAGATCGCTTTAGTAAAATAACTGGCTGTTATATTAATCATAAAACTGATCTTATGAAACCAACTGGTTATAAACCCTCTTTAAAAACACAAATAAAACAGTTTTTTGGCTATTCTCTATTTCCTGTTTATGCCATCGATCCTAATAGACTAGAAAAGGTTTGGGAAGTAATCAATCATATGATAGAACATGCAAAAGAGGAGAAATCTTTATAATGAACATTTGTGTAAAATAATTCCATAAAGGGAAACGTTTGTTCTTTTCAAATTTAAAAATTGTAGTATAATATAATTAAATATACTAGCAATCAAGCAAATCTTTTTAATTTTGCGTTTGGTTTTCAGGCATTGTGGTATTTATTATGATGATGATTACCTATTAACATGCTTACTGATGCAATGAAAAACTATTTGTATTTGGGCACTTGAATAGTTTGGAGCAAGTAGTGCAACCGACATAAGTAAGACAAGTGGAGGGGTTGTGCGATGTCTACATCGATTAAAGAATTAGAGAATGATCAATTAGTTGAGGTTTATAGTAATGCAAAAAAATTAAATTTAGACATGGAATTCATTAAAATTCTTGAAGAAGAAATAACAAGAAGAAATATTCTTCCAAACGAAGCAACACAGACATAATTTTTTTTTTTTTTCTGAGGTAGGGTGCGGCTTTCTCAAGCTGGCACTTTTTTTGTGTGATTTTCCATAATATTTGAGATTTATTTAGATAATAAGAAGAGATACTTGAAATTCTATTGAGAAATTGAGATAATATCTGATGGCTTGAAGTGAAATCGTTTATAGAGTAAAATATTCTGAACGATAAAGAAGTGAAATGAGGTTTTCTAAATGAAGAAAGAATCCATTTATGGATTAACATTCGAACAGTTGCAGACGTGGTTCACGGAACAAGGCCAAAAAGCTTTCCGCGCTACTCAAGTATGGGACTGGTTATATATTAAACGAGTAAAATCCTTTGAAGAAATGACGAATTTGAAAAAAGATTGTATTCAGCTTCTCGAAGACAATTTTTCAATTCAAACATTGGAGTTACATTCGAAACAAAAGTCTAAAGACGGTACAGAAAAATTTTTATTTAGACTGAGTGACGGTAATCTAATCGAAACTGTACTCATGAGATTTCATTACGGTTCTTCTGTTTGTGTAACTACACAAGTTGGCTGTAACATTGGATGTAGTTTTTGTGCTAGCGGTTTACTGTCAAAGGACCGTGATTTAACAAGCGGGGAAATCGTTCAGCAAATTATGAATGTTCAGCACAGCATGGATGAGGCAAACGACGGGGAACGAGTAAGTCATATTGTTGTGATGGGAATAGGTGAGCCTTTCGATAATTACACCCACATGATGAATTTCTTCCGAGTTGTGAATAGTGATCGTGGTTTGGCGATTGGAGCTAGACACATTACCGTATCAACAAGTGGGATTATTAAAAAGATTTACCAATTCGCTGAAGAGAAACTTCAGGTCAACTTAGCTGTGTCGTTACATGCGCCTAATAACGAGCTACGCTCAAGAGTGATGAAAGTAAATAAAGCTCAACCGATCGAAAAACTGATGGAAGCAGTTGACTATTACCTAGAAAAAACAAATCGACGAATTACATTTGAATATATTCTTTTAGATGGCGTTAATGATAAGCCAGAACATGCCCAACAGTTAGTGGAATTAATTAAAGATAAGAAACGTCTCTCTTATGTAAATCTAATTCCTTATAACCCGGTGGATGAATATATTCAATATAAACAAAGTAAAAAAGGATCCATTCTAACTTTTTACGATATTTTAATGAAGAATGGCATTCAATGTGGTGTTCGTCATGAACAAGGTTCTGATATTGATGCGGCATGTGGTCAGTTAAGAAGTAAACAAATGAAGAAGGATAGAGAGAAAGCTAAATCTTAACTTCTAATAGTTAAAACAGCCACACCAATTGAGACTTGGTGTGGCTGTTTCTTACCAATTACAGAGATAATTTGTTGGCATTGACCTATGTTTATAACACAAAAGCTGCAAAGGCAATGACTAGTAAAGGTAAACCTATAGTAATGGAGCTTAATACGATCCCAGTGATAGCCATACCCTTTCCATATTGCTTTGTAGTCTTCATTTCAACTAGGGCAATAATACCGAAGAGAATACTAAGAAAACCAAGGATCATTCCAATGAAAACGATAAAGAGCAAAAATAATACTGATAGTGCTCCTAAAAAAGCTGAAATAATTGCCTTCACATTATTATCGTGGGTAGTAGTTGTTGCAATGGTCTCATTCGGGTGTTGTTCATTGTTCATGTGGTCACCTCATTTATACTATATTATCCAAAGGTATATTTTACAGTGAATTGAACTAGATAACAATGAAAGGTCACTCTTCAGTCAATATAGCCGCGCTAAATTAGATTGTTTATGATAAACTATGACTTTAAATAGCTCTGTACTGGAGGGAGATCCGATTAACGACTCAAGAGACGAAGAGGAAAATGAAAATAACCAAAACACCGATAATGATCACACGTTCAAAGAGAAAGAAGAGCTTTTCTTTGATGGCGAAAGGTATTATACAAAAGAAGAATTTTTTCACCCAGAGGAAGAGGAACAAGAAATTAAAAAACCGAAAAAGAAACGAAGAGGGTTGAAAATTGGGATAGCTTCTCTTCTCACTATTGCCTTATTAAGCAATGTATTTGCTATGTGGCCAAGATTGTTCAACTTACCGGCGATCGACTTTATAGCTACTTCTCAAGAGCTATCAAATAACGAGGAGGTACAGTTATATAAAGAATCTATTGTTGTAGTTAGAGCTGGAAATAGTAAAGGAACAGGATTTTACATATCAGATGACGGTTACATCATGACAAACGAACACGTGCTTAATAACGATCCTCAACCGACAGTAACTTTTCAGAATGGAGAAAGTTATCGAGCAGAGGTAATCGAATCAAATGAAGACATTGATATAGCGATTTTACAAATAGACATTCAAGACACAGATCATTCACCGCCTATTCTGGAGTTTGAAGAAACTTGGGATGAGACCATGCGTGTATATGTCATTGGCAATCCACTTTTCTTTAATTACATTGCCAATGAAGGGACTCTAATAGGTACAACAACGACTCAAAGTAGAGAAGAACCAGTCATCATGCTAGATGCACCTATTTATCAAGGGAGCAGTGGAAGTCCAGTTATCAATCAAGATGGTAACGTGATTGGCGTCGTGTATGCTACGACAAGAGTTGACCATGACGGATCGCGAACGAAAGTAGGCTTGGCTATTTCTGTTGATGACTTCAAACAATATGTAGATTTGGAAGATTGACTGACAGTTCGATAACTTGGTTAAGGTGACTTTTATCCTTGAGCATTTATTTTAAAGCAGCCTTTTTGGCTGCTTTTTTTATATAGAAAGAATTTATAAAACCATTTTCGTTCGCTCTAAGTTAATTTTTAAAAATTATAAAGAGAAGTCGCCATGATCACCTGCTATTTGAATTTGTCCAATCAGTACTAGGTTGTGGACATAGAATAAAGCATAAAGGCTTTTGAGAGGCAGGTGGTAAAACTATGACTTTTATCCTCATCGTTGTGATGTTTGTACTGTTAATCATTGTAGGTTTATCTTATATTAAATAGTTTAAATTGAGGGGGCTGGTAATATAAGATTCTTACTCACACAGAGATATATTGAAAGATTTGAATCGGTAGAAACATGCATTCAGAGGAAAGACAGTGCTGAATGATGTGATTTTATAAATTATAACTATTTTCTAGATTTATGTTGATGCACAATTGGTGAGATTGCTTTGATCTGGGAGATCAACATAATTCCAAAGGTTTTGCCTACGAACAGTTTGCTCCAATCCAGGATGTAAGCTGTCCTTTTTCAAAAACAATATCAATAATAAGAGCATGTCTCTCAAAAGACATGCTCTTATTATATGAAGGTTATACATTTTTATCTGTAGCAATCGACCCATCCATTGCGAATCGTCTTTACAGTCACATCTGTGCGATCTTTAGCTTTCATCTTTTTTAATAAGGAGGACATAATGGTTGAAACGGTCGACCGAGCGAAATGCATTTTCTCTGCGATCTCTGAGTTGTTATTTCCTTCTAAAAGAAGTTGAAGAACTTGATGATCTCTTTCAGTAAGGTCAACGGTAATTTTATTTTTATTTAAATGCATTTGTTTAATAGGCGTAGAATAGGACTTTAAGAAAGCCAGCTCACAACTTATATCTTTGTGCAAGTCTTGATCTAAATAAACACCTGTTTTTAAAATGGATTCCAGTACAAAGTCCGAATGAGAACTAAGTAATGAAAGAGAAACGATTCCATTAATAGGTAATAGTAAATATTTCAGCAATTGTTTATCATCTGTATTTTGAACAACGAGGACAGTTTTTGAATGTTCATCAGTTAAATGGAGTTGCTTTTCCAAAAATTCTTTTGTTTGCTCGCTATATCCTTCTACGGCATAAAAGACCCAGTTCTTTTTCTCAACATTATCAATAGAGATAAGGTTATTATCGCGAGAGTTATTTAAATAGTTATCAATGCTTTCTTTTAAAGAGTAAAAGATCATGTCTTTCGGATCGTTAAACATGACATTAAAATGAAAGGTGTTCACTCGGGAATCGTTAATATTAATCATGCATAAGCCTCCTCAAGTATAGATTACAAATTAAATAATCATACTATGTCAGCTCATTGCCTGCATAGGAATTATATGTTTATAAAAACAAAAAGCACATCCTAGTAACAGGATGTGAATCCTGAAACGGCAACTGGCTGGCATAGCAATCAATAGAATTGCTTTAGCCCCTTTAGCTTTGCGTCACTATGTTTCCATAGTTTTGCCACAAACGTTCCAATAATTAATTTCCCTAAAATAGAAATACTTACTTAAGTATTTATATCATATAAATCTTACAATATTTTTCCTCATAATTCAACAATTTTCTGATTTTATGTATTAAACAGCTATGTTTAAGGAGTGTTTAATAGGTGAATAACATGATATGAATGATTTTAAACTATTTGTCGTGAATTTAGGAGGCGAAATTTCAATGAAAAAGAGTCAGATAGACCAATTACACAAATTATTATTAGATGTGAAAAAAGATTATGAAGAAACACTTAATAAAACAGATAGTGACCAAGACAATTCCATAGAAACGGATGAACTTTCTCATGCTACAAACCATCCTGGGGATCATGGAACAGAGCTATTCGAACGTCAAAGAGATTTAGCGATAGATCAAAATACGGCTAACAAACTTGAAGAAGTAAACGATGCGTTAACATTGATAGATGAAGGCAAATATGGAATCTGTCAAGAGTGCGGCAATGAAATTCCTTTTGAACGTTTAGAGCTTATTCCCATGACTGCATATTGTGTGGATCATGCTCAAGAAAATAGCAGATCACAAAAAAGACCAGTAGAAGAAAGTGTAACTAGTCCGTTAGATCCGAACAATACCTCATACAAAGAAGAGCTAAGGCAAGACTCTTGGGAGAAAATAGATGATCATGGGACATCAGATTCACCGGCCGATCGCTTTGATACGAAAGAAAATTACTAAGAGAAATAAAGGAAACATGCATCCACATTGGGTGCATGTTTTTTCTGGTTAGTTACTTGTTTCGTGAGAGAAATAAAGAACTACAAGGAGGGTTGCATAAACTATAATTCTTCATAAAACCAACATGTCCATTTAATTTGACGGGTTTGATTAACTACTTAAAAAAGAACCCTTGCTTAGAAGATGTTCTTCAGAAAGCAAAGGTTCCATTACATTTAATTTATCACGCTCGGCTTAAAAATCAGCTATTTCGTACTTAAGCGTTTTTTCTTTAGCAAAAAGTGTATAAGCATAAACGCTAAATATACTAAAATAGCAACGATGATCCAATTAGAGTACTCAATAGAAGCATTGTATCTTGTTACCACTAAGAGTGAAATAAGCAACGCAGTGATAATCGTTCCATATTTAGGAATTGGAACTTCTTTAAGACTGGGGATTTTCAGTTTGCTGACCATCAATACGCATAACAAAGTATAAATAGCCGAAAGGGCTGCTTGAGGAACGATAAAATTAAAAATCGTCAATAATGCAATCACTCCACCAGCGGCAGTTATTGGAACGCCAGTAAAGTAACCTTTCGTTGATGTTTCTTCATCAATATTAAATCTTGCTAATCTTATCGCACCAAAAACGGGGAACATACCAGCAATAATCAAGCCTATCATGCCCATATTTGAAAAGGTCGTGCCAAAAATAAGAATGGCTGGTGCAACTCCAAACGTTACAATATCAGCCAAGGAATCTAATTCTTTCCCGAATGCGGATTCTACTCCTAGTTTTCTGGCCATCCAACCATCCATGCTATCTAACATCATCCCAATTAAGATGAAGATTGCTGCATTTTGATAATCCCCTAAAAACGAAGAGCCTATCGATAAAAAACCAAAAATCAGATTTGACATCGTGATGCCATTAGGTATATTTCTTTTCAACAAGTAATCACGTCCTCATTCAATTGCTTTTTCTTTGACATTGCGTCTGCTAAACAATGTTAGTGGTTTTGTTTGCAGATCTTTTGCTTCCTTTACTTGTTTCATCTTTTTTAGTACATCAATCCTTAGTTAGGAAGGATAATAGAGAAGTGGAAATGTTGGCTATTCGTTGGTGTGAACAAATTCTTTGAAATAAATGATAACCATACAAAGTAAATTATACCTTTTCGTATAAGTATATACAATTACTATCATACTAATTTTGCAGAGGAGGTGGTGAAATTGGGCAGGGACCGTCAAGAAAAAAAGCTAAAGCAGTCGAAAAAAGTTGAGAGTGATCGCGATCAATCTATACACTACAAAGGTGCAACTCAATTAGAAGGACCAGACGACGCTAGAAAAAGAAATAAGTAAAGCATCCCCATTTGTTTAACAGATGGGGTATTTTAGTTATGTGTAGAAGAATCTTCCATGCGAAGTCATAATTTAACGAGCAGGAACTTACAAAAGAATTACTCTACTTAGCCTAATTACACCAAATGATGATGAACAAACTTTTCGATGGATCGACTAAATAATTTCGAGATATCTTCAACACATCTCATTCAGTGTGATAAAATAGCTTTATCTTATTAAGTTGTATGGAGGGGAATCATGAGCATAGAAAGAGATTCATCAACAATGAAACTTTTCACACTGAATTCTAATGTCCCATTGGCTGAGGAAATTGCTGAACATATTGGAATCAAACTAGGCAAAAGTTCTATAAAAAGGTTTAGCGATGGCGAAGTTCAGATGAATATTGAGGAAACCGTTAGAGGTTTTGATACCTATCTTATTCAATCGACGGGAGAGCCGGGAAATGAATATTTGATGGAACTTCTTATTATGATTGATGCGTTAAAGAGAGCCTCGGCTAAAACGATTAATGTAGTTATGCCGTATTATGGTTATTCAAGGCAAGATAGAAAAGCCCGTTCTAGAGAACCTATTACTGCAAAATTAATTGCTAACTTGTTAGAATCAGCTGGTGCCTCTCGAGTTATTTCAGTTGATTTACATGCTCCGCAGGTCCAAGGTTTTTTCAATATACCTGTAGATCAGTTGAAAGCGAATTCGCTTATAGCTAATTATTTTCTAGAGAAGAAGTTACAAGATATTGTCGTTGTCGCACCTGAAAATGCTGGAACAGCTAGGGCTAGAGGGTTGGCAAATAAGTTAGATGCTCCTATTGCTTTTTTAGATAAACAAAGAAATGAAGATCCCAATTCCGTCCATGGAGTGAATGTGATCGGAGATATTGAAGGAAAAACAGCGATTATTCTCGATGATATGATTGATACAGCGAGAACGGTGACCTCGGGTTCTATGGCATTATTACAGAACGGAGCCAAAGAAGTCTATGCGTGTTGTACTCACGGGGTTTTATCTGAACCTGCAGTGTCAAGAATTAGAGAATCTCAGTTAAAAGAAGTGATTATAACCAATTCAATTTATCAAGCAGATAATAAGAAAGATGATCGGATCACATCCCTCTCGATAGGTCCTTTATTAGCAGAAGGAATCATGCGAGTGCAAAGTAACGAGTCAGTTAGTACATTATTTGAATAATCTTTCATGAAGCGACTTAATCCTTTTCGATTAAGTCGCTTTTGTATTGATTGCTTGTAATAATTATACTGAGGTCAATAAATAAAATCGCCCCTTCATTCAATGAAGAGGCGGTTTAGTGATTATCCTACTTGTCTTGCTTGTTCTCTTTCTTCTTGACGCTTCTTTTTGAACTTTTTCGTTTCATTAACCACTACACCCGATAGAAGGAGTAGGGCCACTAAGTTCGGGAATGCCATAAGTCCATTCATCACATCTGCAAAGCCCCAAACGATATCAAGAGAAACGACTGCCCCTACAAACAGCGCAATAACAAATACGATGCGGTAAGGCATGGATGCTTTTCCACCGAATAGATAAGTGAAACATTTCTCTCCGAAGTAAGACCAACCAATAATAGTTGAAAACACGAAGAATAGTAAAGCAATAGCCACAATATAACCGCCAAAACCTGGAAGGAATTGTTCGAAGGCAGCGGAGGTGAGCTGGGCTGAACTATCGAATTCATCTGCTCTTAAATACATTTGACTCATAACAAGAGCTAACCCTGTAATCGTACAAACGATAATTGTATCAATAAATACTTGAGTCATTGAGACGAGTGCTTGTCTTGCAGGCAAATCTGTTTTTGCAGCAGCGGCGGCAATCCCACCAGTACCGAGACCGGCCTCATTGGAGAAGATACCACGGGCAACCCCTTGTTGAATAACTGCTCCAACAGCGCCCCCTGCGACGGCTTGCCCTGTAAATGCATCCGTGAAAATAAGTCCGAACGCACTTGGAACGTCGGCTACGTTCATGAGAACAATGAGAAGACCTGCTCCTACATAAAAAATAATCATTACCGGAACAACGACGCCAACTACTTTACCGATGCTGCGAATTCCACCTATAATAACAAGTCCCACAAGAACTGCAAGGAAAAGACCAGTAACCCAAACAGGAATATTAAAGTTCTGACTCGCAACCCCGGCAGCTTCATGAGACTGTACCATATTTCCAATACCGAAAGCGGCAACAGCTGCGAACCCGGCGAAGATAACGGCTAACCATTTCATTTTCAATCCTTTTTCAATATAATACATTGGTCCACCGGACATTTCACCTTTTTCGTTCTTCACACGATAATGAACACCAAGAATGGCTTCACTATATTTTGTTGCCATTCCGACAAAAGCTGTAATCCACATCCAGAATACTGCACCAGGTCCTCCGACAGCGACAGCAGAAGCAACACCTGCTATGTTTCCTGTCCCGACCGTGGCGGCTAAAGCCGTCATAAGTGCCTGGAAATGAGTGATGTCTCCTTTTGATTTCGTATCCCCTTTTTTAAAAACTAAAGATAAGGCATAGGGTAACTGTTGAAAAGAGAAAAAGGTTAATCGAATCGTTAAATAAAGACCAGTTCCAACGAGTAAAATTATGAGAGGTAATCCCCATACTAAACCGCTAACTTGATTAATGATGTTTTCTACTGTTTCCACTTTTTCACTTCTCCTTTTTTCTAAAATATGTATTAGCTGAATATAGAGAATATTCTATCACAAAAACTAACACACAAAGATAATTTTTAAAAATAAAATCAAATGATTTACAAGTTCTGCTATGTTCAAATGAAAAAATAGGGAAATTGTATTGACTTGTTCGTTATTAAGAATTAAAATGTGATAAACGAGCTAAATATACAAAATTCGTTCCATATTTAGCACGGGAGCGGGAGGGTGGGGTTAGATGAATTCTAGTAAAACGAACGAAATCCAAATTAAAAATTTCTTTGTGGCCTTGATTAGGCGATGGTGGCTCATCGTCATCATGACATTGACTATCGGTGGTGCGGGTTATCATTATTTCTCAGATAATCAACCAGTCCCTATATATTCTGCCACATCCTCTATCATTGTGTCTGAAGATAAAGTGAATATGAATACGATGAACGCACTCGTCAGTGAACCGATTGTCTTGAAAGTGGTCGCCGAGACATTAGCTATTGAACGATCAGTAAGCCAGCTTTCAGGACAAGTTTCTTCAGAAGCTGTTGAAGGATCACAAATCATCAAAGTAAGTGTTCAGGATTTATCTGCAGAACACGCAGTAACGATAGCGAATACGTTGACATCAGTCTTTCCTGAGGTTGTTCACAATACTTTAGGCTATTCTGAGATTGAAGTTCTTTCACAAGCTGATTTAAATCAAGGAGTTAGTCAAGTGTTTACACCTAATAATAGAATAAATTACTACGGATTTATCTTAGGTGCGTTACTAGGAGTTGGGCTCGCCCTCCTATGGAACACTTTCGATACTAAACTAAGATCTGAACGTGAGGTGGAAAGCGTATCCGAATTACCTGTCCTAGGAACTGTATCTAAAGTGACCAGGTCAACGATGAAGCAAAGTGGGAGAAAGACTAAAAGAGGCGCACTAAGGGGTGAAACGATTGTTTAGGACAAAATCTAAAAAGCATATGTTACATTTTTATCAACAATCAGGTGCTATTCTAAATGAAGAATTTCAACGAATTAAAACGAACTTAGAATTTTCTTCCTTTAAAGAAAATTATCGGACATTTTCGTTCAGCTCTCCAGAAGATGGGGAAGGGAAAACGACAACAATATGTCATTTGGCATTAACTATGGCAAGAGAAGGAAAAAAAGTGCTTTTGATCGACGGCAACTTTAAAAAGCCGTCTTTAGAGAAATTGTTCCAAATCAAATCTGATATTGGCTTAAGCAATGTCATTTTAGGCCAAAAGAAACTCGTCGACACGATTAATACGACTGAATTTGAAGGGTTGCATCTACTAACAACTGGCCCTTATTCGAATCAGATAGTGAAGCTTATTCACTCTTCAGCTATGAATAATTTACTGCTTGAAGCTAAAAGAAGATTTGATTTTGTATTGATCGATACAGAACCGATTCTCAAAGCTAAGTCTGGCAAAATTCTGTCTAGTAAATGTGATGGTACAATCATGATTGTTCGCAATAAAAAAACAAATGCTCAAGATTTATGCGAAGCTAAACAAGCTCTTATAAGTTATGGAGCGAATGTTCTTGGAGTCATCTACAACGACAAGAGATACGGGTTATTAAGTCGTCTGAAAAACAGGTAAATTTTTTTAATTATTTTGTTCGTTATTAAGAATTAAAGGAAAAACCTCTTATCCTATATCAATAGAGGTACTCGTCCATGCTGTGGGTTATGAACCTTAGACGCCAGTCGTCGTTAGTGTGGAGTGGGGGTGGGTTTAAGGCCCATATTTTAATTTTCACGCATTTGAATCTATTAGAAATTCATGATTTAAATGGGTGAAAATATAAAATAAGTCCTTTATTAAGAACGGTTTTGTTTTGCCATTACTATGAAAGGAGGCGACATATGAGTTACAAAAAAAGGACAAGCTTATTTATATTAATGGATTCCTTCTTTATACTCTGTGCTTTCTTTTCAAGTTTTATCATCATCAATGAACCAAGCATTTATTTTAGCACTAATTTTTGGTTATCCTGTTTCATTATTTTACTAAGTTATCATTTTTTCTCTTATTTTTTTAGATTAAATCGCCGAGCCTGGGAATTCGCCAGTGTTGGAGAACTAACAATGATATTAAAAACGCTGACATTTTCGGTTATCTTCATTGGTTTCATCCAATTAATGAGCTTCGGCTACATTCAATACCGCATTCTGTTTGTTACTTGGTTGTTAATGGTGGTTTCCATTGGCGGATCAAGGTTCTGGGGGCGAATGGTTAAGTCAAAAATTAAGAATTATAAAGATAGAAGAAAGAGAACATTAATTATTGGTGCGGGATCTGCTGGAAGAATGGTAGCTCGTCAGTTATTACACAGCGGGGATTGTGATTTATTACCGGTGGCGTTTATTGATGACGATCCTAGTAAGCAAAAGTTGGATATCTTCTCTTTACCTGTAGCTGGTGGAACAAATGATATCCCTGAATTAGCAAAAAAATATGAAATTCAACAAATCATTATTGCGATTCCTTCATTAGATAGGTACAGCTTACAAAAGATTTACAAAGCTTGTTCAATCGTGAAAGTGAAAACTCAAATTTTACCGATGATTGAAGATTTGCTCACGGGAAAGGTTTCTGTAAATCATTTTCGAGATGTATCTGTCGAAGATTTACTCGGACGGAAGCCTGTTGAGTTAGATAATACTTTAATTCAAGATTCAATCACTAATAAAGTGATATTAGTAACAGGGGCAGGGGGATCTATTGGTTCTGAAATTTGCCGCCAAATCATAAACTATACCCCTCAGACTCTCGTTCTTCTTGGGCATGGAGAGAACAGCATTTATCACATTGAGATGGAACTAAAAGAACGTATTAAACGAACTAATATAACCATAGCTACGGAGATTGCTGATATTCAAGATGCCAAAAAAATGCAGAAGATTCTTTCCTATTGGAGGCCGGAAGTGGTGTACCATGCTGCGGCGCATAAACATGTTCCCTTAATGGAGCGTAACCCTGAAGAAGCGGTGAAGAATAATACAATCGGCTCAATGAATGTGGCAAAAGCAGCAAAACTTGCCGGCGTAAGAACTTTTGTCATGATCTCTACAGATAAAGCAGTTAATCCTACCAGCGTTATGGGGGCAACAAAACGGTTAGCGGAGATGATCGTTCAACAAATGAACAGTTCTAGTAGTACTACCTTTACCGTGGTTCGCTTTGGAAATGTTCTCGGCAGCAATGGAAGTGTGATTCCTCTTTTTAAAAAGCAGATAGAAAAGGGAGGTCCTGTCACCGTCACTCACCCTGAAATGGTCAGGTATTTCATGACAATTCCTGAAGCATCAAGGTTAGTTATTCAAGCGGGATGCCTCGCAGATGGGGGAGAAACATTCGTATTAGATATGGGTAAGCCAGTTAAAATCGTCGATCTGGCCAAAAATTTAATTTCCTTAAGTGGAAATTCACTTCATGATATCAAAATAAATTTTACAGGAATAAGACCAGGAGAAAAGCTATATGAAGAGTTATTAAACAAAGATGAAATTCATGAAAAACAAATTTTCCCGAAAATTTATTTAGGAAGGTCTTCTGAAATAGATCTGAAAGTCATTGAAGAATTCATCGCGAGCTTTGAAAAATATGATAAAGAAACTTTACGCCAAGAGCTGCTGTTATTAACAAATGGTTCCCAAGAGGTAGCGAAAAAGTCTGGAGAGATTGTATCAGTAGAAGCTTGATAAAGAATGGGGGAGTTATAAATGCAAGTGAAAAAAGCGATAATACCCGCTGCAGGGTTAGGGACGAGATTCTTACCGGCAACGAAAGCTATGCCAAAAGAAATGCTGCCTATTGTGGATAAGCCAACGATTCAATACATCGTTGAAGAAGCAGTGGAGTCCGGTATCGAAGACATTATTATCGTCACCGGTAAGGGGAAAAGAGCAATTGAAGACCATTTTGACCATGCCTTTGAATTAGAACAATCGCTGTTTGTAAAAGGGAAAACAGAGTTACTTAAAAAAGTTCAAAAATCTTCTAATATCGTGGATATCCATTATATTCGACAGAAAGAACCGAAAGGGTTAGGTCATGCTATCTGGTGCGCCCGTAAGTTTATTGGAAACGAGCCCTTTGCCGTTTTATTAGGAGATGATGTCGTCGAGGCTAAAGAACCTTGTCTAAAACAGATGATTAATCAGTTTGAGCAACATCAAGCTTCCATATTAGGTGTTCAGCCCGTAGAGGAAAAAGAGATCCATCGCTATGGAATTGTAGACCCTGGAGAAATGTTTGATAGAATATGCCAAGTAAACGGACTTATAGAGAAGCCGTCTGCCCTTGACGCACCTTCTAATCTAGCTATTTTAGGGCGCTATATCTTAACACCAAATATTTTTCAGTTACTGTCTACTCAAAAACCAGGAGCAGGGGATGAAATCCAGTTAACAGATGCGATCGCCCGGTTAGCCGATATTGAATCAGTCTTTGCTTATCAGTTCGAAGGAAAAAGATATGATGTAGGAGAAAAATTCGGGTTTATTCAAACAACGATTGATTTTGCTTTGAAAGATGATACGCTCCGGGGCCAACTCATTGACTATTTATCACAGGTCCTTGAAAGGCAATCCGTTCACTCGAAAAAGGAGGGATAATTGTGGGACACAAAAAAATCCTTTTTTGTGCCACTGTTGATTATCACTTCCAAGCTTTTCACTTGCCTATGATGAAATGGTTCAAGGATAGGGGATGGGAAGTTCACGTGGCTGCTTCGGGAAATCATCCTTTAGAATATACAGACAAAAAATATACCATCCCTATCGAGCGATCTCCTTTTAAAGTAAACAATTATCACGCCTATAAAGCACTGAAATCGATCATGTTAGAGAATCATTATTCAATTATTCATAGCCACACCCCATTAGGTGGAGTATTAGCAAGATTAGCTGCAAGAACAAGTAGAATCTCGCAAGGAACGAAAAGTGTCTATACAGCTCATGGTTTTCATTTCTGTAAAGGCGCTCCATTAAAGAACTGGATGCTGTATTATCCTGTAGAATGGGCTTTATCCTCTTTGACAGACACCCTAATTACAATTAATCAGGAAGATTTTAAGCTGGCTTCATCTCACCACTTTTTTGCTAAAGAAATCAAGCATGTTCATGGTGTAGGCGTGAATGTTGATCGGTTTACACCAATTAGTGAAAAAGAAAAATTGTTAAGGAAGCAATCGTTAGGATATCATCCTAACGATTGTTTATTGTTTTATGCTGCAGAGTTTAACAAAAACAAAAACCAACAGCTTTTGTTAAAAGTGATGGCTAAATTAAAACATAGAGTTCCACATGTGAAACTATTGTTAGCAGGTCATGGAGATGACTCAGCTTGTAAACTTTTATCAGATAAGCTCGGGATTAGAAATTGTGTCACGTTCATGGGACTAAGAGACGATATTGATTATCTACTACCCACGTGTGATCTGGCAGTGGCTTCGAGCATTAGAGAAGGTCTTCCAGTCAATATCATGGAAGCCATGTCATGTGAACTTCCTATTGTAGCAACAGTGAATCGAGGCCATACAGAATTGATTAAGAATGGCGTCAACGGTTGGATCATTCCTAAAGAACAAGAAGAACTTTTTGTAGAGAAAATAATTCATCTAGTCACTAACAACGAGTTAAGAAAGAAATACGGTTCTGCTGGTCGAAAAATGATGGCTGATTATTATTGCATTGACCAAGTAGTCTCAGAATTAACCGATGTTTATTCTAAATATATGAGCGAAGAAGGTGTTCAACAATGGGCGGTCCAATAAGGGTGTTGCATGCAGTGGTGAATATGAATCGAGGAGGTGCGGAAACATTTCTCATGAATCTTTACCGACATATCGACCGCTCAAAAGTTCAATTTGATTTTTTAACCTCTAAAGAGGGAGTGTTTGATCAAGAGATAAAAAAATTAGGCGGAGTCATTCACAGAATTCCTTATCTTACAGAGGTTGGACCTAAAAAATATCGTCAATTATTAGATAAATTCTTCAACGACCATCCTTTATACAAGATTATTCATTCACACATGGACAAAATGAGCGGAATGATTCTAACTTCTGCAAAGAATAACAATGTTCCGATTCGGATTGCTCACAGCCATAATACATCAAGTGAGGGGAACGGATTGGTTCAACTTTATAAATGGCATATTGGAAATAAATTGAATGAAGCAGCAACAGATCGTTTTGCTTGTTCAATGCAAGCAGGAGAATGGTTATTTAAAGATAAAAAGAAAACGTTTTTCCTAATTAACAATAGTATTGATGTGGACGCTTATCTATTTAACCGAAGAAACAGACTAAAAGTAAGAAAAGAACTGGGACTAAATGGAAATAATCTTGTATTAGGGCAAATTGGTCGATTTAATCATCAAAAAAACCATTTATTCAGTTTGCAACTATTCTCTCAAGTTATAAAGAGAAATAAACAAGCAAGATTGGTTTTAGTTGGTGATGGATCTGAAAGAGATAGGATTGAGAGAAGAATTAGGAAGTTGAATCTAGATGAATTTGTTATTTTAACGGGCGTAAGAAGTGACATCCCAGAAGTATTATCTGCTTTAGATCTACTCTTGTTTCCATCTTTTCATGAAGGCATGCCTGTAGCGTTAATTGAGGCCCAGACCTCAGGGTTGACTTGTCTTGCGTCAGAAACGATTACGCCGGATGTTGATTTAAATTTGAATCTAGTTCAGTTTCTTTCTCTGAAGAATCAAAAATCGTGGTTGGATGAAATCGCTCGTTTTGATAGAACCCAGCCTAACAGATTCAATCAAAGAAGTTCATTAACAAGTAAAGGGTTCGATATTACTACTACAGCAAATGAGCTGGAGAATTTTTATATAAATAAGATAG
The DNA here is from genome assembly GCF_003226325.1 of Salipaludibacillus keqinensis. Lineage (GTDB taxonomy): Bacteria > Bacillota > Bacilli > Bacillales > Salisediminibacteriaceae > Salipaludibacillus > Salipaludibacillus keqinensis. The sequence continues at coordinate 1,191,480 of NZ_PDOD01000001.1, forward strand.
GAGGTGTCGTTCCTCTTGAAGAAGCTAACAATCTTCACGCCCACGTATAATCGCGCTTATTGTCTGGATCAATGTTACAAAAGTCTTGTTAGACAGACAAATCAAAATTTTACTTGGTTAGTGATTGATGACGGTTCAACGGACGACACGAGTGAATTAATCGAAACGTGGATCCAAGAAGGAAAAATAGATCTCCAATACGTGAAACAAGCAAATCAAGGGATGCATGGTGCCCATAATACGGCGTATGAACGAATAGAAACGGAATTGAATGTTTGTCTTGATTCGGATGATTATTTCCATCAACAAGCAGTTGAAAACATAGTGTCTTTCTGGGAGAAAAACGGTTCAGACAAAGTCAGTGGCTTTGTAGCATTGAATGCAGATGAACAAGGAAAAGTGATCGGAACTTCACTTCCTAGTCATTTAACATCAGCAACGCTCTTTGATCTTTATCACACGCATGGTGTGACAGGAGATAAGAAACTCGTATACAGATCGACCATAACAAGAAAATACCCTTATCCTTTATTCGCAGATGAATCGTACGTAGGTCTTGCTTATAAGTATTATAAATTAGATGAGGAATTCCCTTTATTGCTTATGAATAAGGTGGTCTGTATTGTTGATTATCGACCTGACGGGTCTAGCATGAATATGTTTAAACAATATAAAAAAAATCCTAAAGGTTTTGCTTTTTACCGTAAGCAATTAATGCTCCTTTCTCGTGCAAAGTGGAAGTTTAAATATCGTCAATGTATCCATTATGTATCCAGCTCTTTATTGAGCCGAAATAAGAATTTTCTAAAGGAGACACCACTTAAGGGTCTAACCATTGCCGCTATGCCAATAGGTGCGGCTTTATTTTTTTATATTCATGTTAAGACATTGAAGATGTAGAAAGGATCTCTCTTATGGGAATTTTATGGTTAAACCTTGCTACAGTATTTGGAGTTTCTTTAACAGCCAGATACTTTTCTCGACCTGTTCAACACGTAGAATCTACCCCTGGAAGCGTACCAATCAAACCAAATGTGATTTTCGCATTGCTAGCATTGACTAGTTTAGTTTTAGTATCTGGACTGAGGAGAAATATTGGCGACACCTACGTTTACAGACAGATGTTCGAATCTAATAAAATTACATTGAACTTTGTAATGGAAGGGAAGGATCGAGGATTTGGTGTCTTGCAACTCATCTTACAACAGTACACTAATGACGGACAGGTGCTTATTTTTATTTCTGCATTTATCACATTATCTCTCATCGTAGGTGTCCTTTATAAATATTCACGGTTGTTCGAACTAAGTTTATATGTGTTTATTGCTTCAGGAATGTTTCTCGTGTCTATGAACGGAATGAGACAGTATATAGCTGCTGCAATCATTTTTGCAGGGACTAAGTTTATTTTAGACGGGCACTTTTTTAAATTCACTGCTCTTGTCTTATTAGCATCTACATTTCACCAAAGCGCACTCGTTCTTCTTCCTATTTATTTCCTGGTGAGAAGGGAAGCTTGGTCGTGGGGAACCATGGGTTTTTTATTATTAGCCGTAATATCTGTAGCAGGTTACCATCAAATATCAGAGTTATTGTTTTCCGCTATTTCAGACACTCAATATGGTGGTTACTCAGAATTTGAGGAAGGAGGAGCGAACGTCTTACGAGTAGCTGTATCCTCTGCTCCACTGATTCTTGCATTTATTGGCAGGCACCGCCTGAGAGAACTGTTTCCAAAAAGTGATTATATCGTCAACTTGTCCATGTTATGTGCTGTGTTTATGCTCATCTCAACTCAGAATTGGATTTTTGCTAGGTTTGCTATTTATTTCGATTTATTCAACTTAATTTTGCTTTCATGGGTCGTGAAAATCTTTCCTCGAAAAGAGCAGACTTTCGTCTACTATATGATCGTCCTATTGTATTTAGGATTTTTTATATACGAATATATCATCACCTTGAATATTCAATACCGAAGTGATTATATTCTTTTTTTTCAAGACTAAGGGGGGAGATCGTTGATGAATTTAGTCTTAGTCGGTCAGGGCGGACACAGTAAAGTATTAACAGATATTGCCAACCGTGATGGGACTGTAAAAGTCATTGGATATCTTGATGACATTCATAAAAGCATGTATATAGAGCAAGATGTATTTTATGCGCCCCTTTCCTTTGCTCCTGTTATCCGACAAACATTTCAAGAGGTGAAGTGGATTATAGGGGTAGGTCATAACGAGATTCGCAAGAAAATAGTTGAAACACTTCAATTAGAGCCAGAGGATTATACAACACTCATTCACCCATCTGCCGAGATTAGTCCTAGTGCAACGTTAGGAGTTGGGACAGTGGTGATGGCAAACGCTGTGATTAATGCAGATTCAACTGTGGGGCATCATGCAATCATTAATAGTGGAGCCATTATCGAGCATGATAATCGTGTTGGAGATTACGTACATCTCTCGCCTCATGCCACATTAACAGGAAATGTGGTTATAGAAGAAGGTGTTCATTTAGGAGCGAATTCCACAGTCATTCCTGGTAAGACGATAGGTGAATGGTCAGTTATTGGAGCAGGTTCTACCGTTATTCATTCGATTCCACCGTTTATTACTGCTGTCGGTGTTCCTGCCAAAGTGAAAAAGAAAGTGGGGGATCTTATTGTTAAATACAAAGTTAAGTAAAATTTACTTGTCGCCGCCGCATCTCTCTGGCGCAGAACAAGCTTACGTTGACGAAGCCTTTCAGTCTAATTGGATTGCTCCGGTAGGACCACACATACAAGCTTTTGAACAAGAAATGGCTGACTATTTAGGTGTTAATGGAGGAGCAGCTGTAAGCTCCGGAACTTCAGCCATTCATTTAGCGTTGTCACTATTAAAAGTTGGAAAAGGCGACCGAGTTTTCTGTTCCACATTGACTTTCACAGCCAGCGCAAACCCAATTGTTTATTTAGGTGCTGAGCCAGTCTTTATTGATTCCGAATTGGAGTCATGGAACATGTCACCTGAAGCCTTAGAACGAGCACTACAAAATGCCTCTATGAAAGGTAATTTGCCGAAAGCTTTAATCGTCGTTCACTTATATGGTCAAAGTGCTAAAATGCGAGAAATTCTTAAGCTTTGCCACCATTATGAAGTCCCGGTCATTGAAGATGCAGCGGAATCTCTAGGGGCTACTTACTATGGAAATCAAACGGGAACCATGGGTGAGTTTGGAGTTCTTTCATTTAACGGCAACAAAATCATTACTACATCTGGTGGTGGGATGCTTGTCTCAAATTCACTGAATGCATTAGATAAAGCGAGATTTCTTTCTACTCAAGCAAAAGATCAAGCCATTCATTACCAACATAGTGAATTAGGTTACAACTATCGAATAAGTAACGTCTTAGCGGGAATTGGCAGAGGACAATTAAAATCTTTAGATTCCCGAGTAATGAAACGACGTGAAGTATTTGAGAATTACGCAAAAGCATTTAAAGAACTTGATAGTATTTCCTTCATGCCAGAATACAAAGGATCATTTTCCACAAGGTGGTTGACGGCGATAACGATAGATGAATTCATTAGCGGGATAACATCTGAAGAAGTGGTCAATTACTTAAATCATCATCAAATTGAAGCTCGGCCAGTGTGGAAGCCTCTTCACTTACAGCCACTATTTAAAGGAACAGAATATTTTTCGCACCAACCTGGTGTCAATATAGCAGAAAGGTTGTTTGAAAGTGGTCTTTGTCTTCCGTCAGGATCTAATTTAACTATGAATGACCAGCAGCGCGTGATAGAGTGCGTCATCGAATGTCTGTCTCATTCAAAAGATCGGGAGGCGATTATATAAAATCCTGGAAATCGAGGTACAACTAAATGATCGGACACAATATTCAGCTTTTCAGAAGGAAAAAGGGGTTGACTCTGACCGAACTGGCTGAGAGAGCTAACATCTCAAAATCTAATTTAAGTAATATTGAGAGAAATATTAATCAAAACCCGTCAATTAAAGTTCTAGAAAAACTAGCTAGTGTGCTAGATGAACAATTAATATCTATTTTGGGAATCCAACCTTCCAATCAGTTAAATTCAATAGTTGATGAAGATTTAGCAGAATTCATTCTCAAATTAAAAAAACAAGGAATTACGAAAGTACAATTGGAAGAATACAAGAAAGTGATTGAGTTTATTGAGTGGCAGCATCATGGGTGTAAGACAATCGAGAGAAAAATTGATAGTCATTAATGTTTCTCAATTTAAATAATTCTCAAACTAGGGCAGGTGCTCTGAATGGAAGAAATAAGTACAAGTATTCCGAAAATCATTCATTACTGTTGGTTTGGTCGAAAAGAAAAACCTCAAATTGTACAAAAGTGTATAGCGAGTTGGAGAAATCATTTACAAGATTATCAAATAATTGAATGGAATGAAGAAAATTTTAACTTAAATATAAACAGGTATGTAAAAGAAGCATATGAAACAAAGAATTACGCTTTTGTGAGTGATTACGTAAGGGTTTACGCTCTATTCAATGATGGAGGGATCTATTTAGATACGGATGTAGAAGTGTATAAATCATTTGATGATTTGCTACATCATCATTCGTTTTGGGGTTTCGAACAAGAAAATTATATTGCTACAAGTACGATTGGCAGTAGTAAAGGGAACGAATTCATTAAATCATTTCTAGATTCCTATGACACCAAAGGATTTATAAATGATGATGGATCAAAAGACACTTCTACAAATGTAGCCATCGTTACAAAGATGCTTCTCGAATTAGGACTTAAACAAAATGGAGACTATCAAGAACTAGAAGGACTGGGCGCATTTTATCCCCAACATTATTTCTCTCCATATGATTACATTAACTGCCGGAATTTCAAAACCAAAGATAGTTATTGCACCCATCACTTTCATAAAAGTTGGTTATCACCTAAAGATCGTTTGAAAAGCAATATGAAATTGGGATTATCTAAAGTAATCGGGGGAAACACCATTTATAAATTCAGAAGACTTGCATCAAAGTTTTAGGAGGCGCTCATGAAAAAAATATTAATAGCTTCATATGATATGGAAGTTGGTGGAGTAGAGCGCAGCTTAATCAGTATGTTAGAACATTTTGATTATGATAAATTTCAAGTGGATTTAATGTTGTTTAGACATCAAGGTGATTTCATGAGCCAAATACCTAGAAAAGTGAATCTTTTAAAGGAAATATCAGAATACACTACATTCCGAAAATCTATGAAAGAATTAATTAAAGATAAGCAATTTAGAATAAGCTTCGCAAGAATGAGGGCGAAATTGAGCGCAGAATTTTCAGGGAAGTTAAGCCGTATTCAAGAGCCAGGATACTACCAAATGCAATTAATGTGGAAACACGCTATGAAATTACTACCAGATCTGGATAAAGAATATGATGTAGCCATAAGCTACTTATGGCCACATTATTTCGTTGCAGATAAAGTTCAAGCAACTAAAAAAATAGCATGGATTCATACAGATTATTCTAATATTGAAACAGATATTGAAGAAGACCAGAGCATCTGGATGAAGTTTGATCATATAATATCTGTTTCAGATTCTTGCAAAACCTCATTTTTAAAAAAATATAATTTCTTAGAAGATAAAGTATGTGTGATGGAGAACATCACATCTCCTGAGTTCATTAAAAAAATGTCAATTAATGAAGTGAGCAACCCTTTAACTAAAGATAAAAGGTTTAAAATTGTTACAGTAGCAAGGTTATCCCATGCAAAAGGCCTCGATAACGCCGTGAGGGCTTTGAAATTGTTTAGGGATCGATCAGGAACTGACGCAGTTTGGTATATTATAGGATATGGTGGGGACGAGAAAAAACTACTAAAGCTAATTGAAGAGCTTGATCTATCTGAAAGTTTTATCTTATTGGGAAAAAAGATTAATCCATATCCATTTGTTAGAGCTGCAGATTTATATGTCCAACCATCTAGGTACGAAGGAAAATCAGTTACGGTCATAGAGGCGCAAATTCTTTCAAAACCTGTAATGATAACTAATTATTCAACATCATCTAGTCAAGTGAAAAATGGATACGACGGACTTATATGTGAATTATCAATAAATGGAATCGTTGAGGGATTAGAAGTTCTTTCTGAAAATAGTGAATTAAGAGAAAACTTGAGCTTAAATTGTCGCAAAACTAACTATAGTAATAGTAGAGAGCTAGAAAATTTATATCAGCTGATGGGATAGAAAAGGAGGCGTACATGTCCACTAAAGTAAGTATTATAGTACCAGTATATAATGCAGAAAAGTACTTAGAGTTTTGTATAGAAAGTATCATTAATCAATCATATTCAAATATCGAGATCCTCGTTGTTAATGATGGTTCAATCGATAAAAGTGAATCAATAGTTCAAGAATTTCAAAAAAAGGACAAGCGAATTAAGTACTATTATCAAATTAACAGTGGACCAGCTGATGCAAGAAATACAGGTCTAATGCATGCCACGGGTGATTATATAGCTTTTATTGATGCTGATGATAAAGTAGAGCAAAACTATATTTTACTATTAGTTAAAAAGATGGAGACCTCTAATAGTGATTTGATTTGTAGCGGATATAAGGATGTGTCTCAATTTGGGATTAAAATTCATTCAGATTTTAATTTGTCTGATACAAATTCTGCAAAAAGAATGTTGCTCACAATGTGTGAAGGTACAGGAGGAGTTCTTTGGAGTAAATTATTTAAAAGAAATTTAATAGAACAGCATAGGTTGAAATTAAAAAGTGAATTATTTATGTGCGAAGATTTAGTATTTGTATTAGAATATGCATCAAACTGTGAGTGTTTCACTTATATTGATGAATTTCAATATCACTATAACAGACTAAATCAAAATAGTATAAGTGCAAAAATTAACATTGAATATCTTGAAAATTATCTTACAGTTTGGAAACAAATAGAAAAAATTCTTTTTAAATCGAATATAGAAAAATCAACTGTAAAAAAAATTATTTCTAGAAAGATCCAATCTTTGATTATTTCTTTACTTGAGCTCCCAGAAAACACTTATCATACGAGTTATACTCTAATGACTAATCTATTAAATGAACCATATATAAAGGCTTATAAAGATAAATTTACAACTGTCCATTATCTTTATAAGCCTTATATCTATTTCATTAAATTAAATTATTTAAAAATGCTTGTCTTATACGGTATATATTTTTCTAAGGTTAAGAGAATTAAAAGAGAATTGATAGATAGAAAGAAAGTGATTGTATGAAAAAGTTACTATTTATAATAGATTCTCTCTGCATAGGTGGAGCAGAAAAAAGCTTGGTAACTTTATTAAATCAAATAGATTTTCAAAAATATCAAATTGACCTAATGATATTAAGTGGAAAAGGGGATCTGATAAATTTATTGCCTAAACAAGTTAATCTTATCCAACCACCGAAGTATTTTCAATTCTTGAAAGAAAGAAAAGGTTCTAATAAACAGTTTTTATTTAAATGTTATAGAATTAAGACATCAGTCAACCTTCGGTTAAACAATTTAAAAAGTAAACCTCTTCATACTGAACAGGTTGTTTATGCTAATATTAAAAGATTAATAAAGCCGTTATCAAAAGTTTACGATGTTGCTATCGCTTACAGTCAAGGAATGCCAACCTATTATGTTTCAGATAAAATTTCGGCTAGAAAAAAATTAGCATGGGTTAATACAGACTATGTAAATACTCTTTACGATAAAGAATTAGATTTTGAGTCGTATAAAAAGATAGACAGGATAGTCACAGTTTCTAATAATACAAACAATTCAATGGCTAATTTAAGACCAGAGTATAAATATAAAACTCACCTAATAAAAGATATCATAGATCCAGCTATCATTATAAAATTAGCAAATAAATTTATTGTCCCCGAATATGGTCATTCAGAACTAAATATTCTGTCAGTTGGAAGGTTAGATAAAGTGAAGTCTTATGACAAAGCTGTCAAAGTGGCCAAGTTATTATCTGATAAGAGTGTTAAATTTAAGTGGTTCATTATAGGTGAAGGACCAGATAGACAAAGAATCGAAAAGTATATCAATGATTATAAACTGAATGAAAATATTAAATTATTAGGTAAAAAATCAAACCCCTATCCATATATGAAGCACTGTGACATTTATGTTCAAACGTCAATAAAGGAAGGTTTCGGATTAACTATTTGCGAAGCAAAAATACTAAAAAGGCCAATAGTATGTACAAATTTTCCTACTGCTAAAGAAATTATTAATAATGAAATAGATGGATTAATTGTAGAACATAACATAGAAAGTATATTTACTGGAGTTCTTAGGTTTATTGAAGATTCAAATTTTGCCATGAATATAAATGATAATTTAATTAGGCAAAAACCTTATAGTTCCATTGACCAAATCGAGAAATTTTATGCATTAACGGAAGGATGAATATAAAGGGGGAGATTAAGTGAGAAAACTCTTTGTAGATATATATTTACAATTTAATTTAGGGGATGATTTATTTTTAGATATACTCGCCCGTAGATATCCCAAGACAACTCTGACCTTGAATTATTTAGGTAGAGAATACCAAGATTTTTTATCTCAATATGAGAATGTACAAACTAGAGATTATTCTATTATTAACAAAGTATTTCAACGGCTTAAATTGAAAGATACGATAACAAATTATGAAAAAATAGCTCAAGAGCAAGATGGCCTTCTATTTATAGGAGGTTCTATTTTTAGAGAAGAAAGTTATCATGGGTCATTGTACATGGATCGACTTAAAATGATTGAAGAATTTACTAAAAGAAAAAAACCTGTTTATATTATAGGAGCAAATTTTGGTCCTTATAACTCATTTAAGTTTTTCAAGGATTATGAGTATTTATTTAAACTGTGTGAAGATGTATGTTTTAGAGATTATTATTCATTCGAGCTATTTAAACATCTGCCACAAGTTCGTTATGCGCCAGACATCGTATTTTCAATGGATGTAGAAAAATACAGAGAAGTACATCCAAAAAAAGTTGTAGGGTATTCGATAATTGATGTAAATCATAAACTAGGGTTATCACAGTATTACGAGGAATACATTCTAAGTACAACGAAATCTATTGAAATGCTAGTCAGTAAAGGGTATATGTGCTGTCTAATGTCTTTTTGTAAAAAAGAGGGAGATTTAAAAGTGATAGAGAAAGTGAAGAGAAACTTAAGTGCTCAAACAAGAAAATACGTAACAACTTACGTTTATAAAGGTGATATAAATGAAACTTTAACTACAATAGCTTCATTTAGTTTGTTCATAGCAGCCAGATTTCATGCTAATATTGTTGCTTTATTATTTGGAATTGGATTAATGCCAGTCATATACAGTCAGAAAACGATGAATATACTTGAAGATCTTTCAATTGATAAAGTGAAAGTTCCTATGAATGAATTGAACTTACAACATGAAGAAAAAATGATTAATGAAGCTTTTAAGAATACTATTAATACACAAGATATGACAGCTGTTTCAATAAAACATTTTGATAAACTGACAAATTTTCTTAAACCCTTAATTGAAAAAAAAGGTGCAATATGAAAAAGAAAATATTATTTATGCTCATTAACATGAATATTGGAGGAACTGAAAAAGCTTTACTTAATATGATAACTGAAATACCGAGGGATCAATTTGATATAACTATATTAATGCTTGAAAAATATGGAGGCTTTCTTGACCAAATTCCCTCAGATGTCAATGTTCAATATATTGATTATTATCAAGAGATCAAACCAATATTAAATGATCCACTTAGAAATACGTCAAGGGGTCTTATGAAAAAAGGTAAAATCATTAAAGGAATTTCATTAATAAGTTATTATATTGTTTCAAGAGTCAGCAAAAATAAAAATATTTTTTTTAACTTTATAACAAAAAAATTCCCGAATATAGAAGAGGAATATGACATAGCCGTAGCTTATGCAGGTCCAATGGACTTCATAAGCTATTTTGTTTTGGAGAAAATCCACGCAAAAAAGAAGATACAATGGATTCATTTTGATATAACTAAAATCGGATTTGACAAAAAATTTGCTAATAAAAATTATAAGCAATTTAATAAAACCTACGTTGTCTCAAATGAAGCGAAGGATAAACTCATAAATTTAGTTCCTAACATATATGACAAAACAGAAGTTATGTATAACATCGTATCTCCTAAAGTTATCCTTGAATATGCTAAATTAGGAATCGGATTCAAGGATAATTTTAATGGAATTAGAATTCTTACTGTTGGTAGATTAACTTCTGAGAAAGGTCAAGATTTAGCTGTAAATGTGCTTGCTAAACTCATTGAGGAAGGTTATAACGTTCGTTGGTATTGCCTAGGAGATGGGAATTCAAGAAGTGAATTTGAAAAATTAATATCTGATAGAAATCTTCAAGAACATTTCATATTATTAGGTTCTGATCCTAATCCTTATCCTTATATAAATCAATGTGATATATATGTTCAACCATCTAGACACGAGGGATACTGTATAACTTTATATGAAGCTAGAATCTTATATAAACCGATAGTAACTACAAACTTTGTGGGGGCAAAGGAACAAATTAAAAATAATAAAACTGGCTTAATTGTAGAAATTGATCAAGAAGAAATTTATAAAGCTTTAAAAACTTTATTGATGAATAAAGAACTATCGAAAGTTTTTTCAAACAATTTAATAGAAGAATCGTGTAATCCACAATTTGAACTTCACAAAATAGCAAACATCTAAAATTTAAAAATGTCACAAATTAAAGGTGAAAAAATGAGAGATGTAAATAAGCTTTTGAAACTTTTTAATAAAAGAGAAAAGAAAAAACTACTATTATTATTAATGATGATGTTTGTAGCAGCTTTCCTTGAGACTATTGGTATTGGATTAATAGTACCTTTAGTTAGCATAGTAACAAATCCCGAAATTATTGATCAGCCAGGCATATTAAACTCGCTTTACGAATATTTTAATTTTCAATCGGCAACTTCGTTTATTATTTTTTCTATATTAGTACTATTATTAACATTTTTAATTAAAAATATATATTTACTTTTATTTCATTATATTCAATACAAGGTAATATTTAATCAACAAGTAAAGCTTTCTAGAAGATTATTGAGAGAATATTTAATTAAACCATATACATTTCATTTACAAAGAAATACTTCAGATCTTTTGCGTAATGTAAATGAGGAAGTACCTAAGGTGTTTCAAGGGATAGTATTGTCTGGATTTCAATTATTTACAGAAATATTAGTAATTAGCTGCATATTATTGCTATTACTAATTAACGCACCGGGAGTAACAATAACTGCATCTATTCTTTTATCTACTAGTGTACTTTTGTTTTATAAGTATTTTAGAAAGAAAATTAACGATTTAGGAATTGAAGAACAAAGAGTTACTGGTTCTATGATTAAATGGGTAAATCAAGGACTAGGCGCTAGTAAAGAAGTTAAAGTTTCAGGTAAAGAGAGCTTTTTTGTAAATGCTTATAGTAAACAGAGTCAATTAAAAGCTAAAAATAACCTTTACATGAGAATGATGGAGCAAATTCCTCGATTATTCATAGAAACTTTACTGGTTACTATTGTATTATTTTCGATGCTAATTATTATTATGCAGGGGTCAAATACAACAGAACTTATAACAACGATGTCTCTTTTTGCTATGGCAGCATTTCGCTTAATGCCTTCCATTAATCGAGTGGTAGCTATGATTACCGCTATTCGGTATAATCGTCCAGCACTAACAGTAATATATGAAGACTTGATATATAACAATTCAAAAGAAAATTTAACTAGACAAACAACAGCTTTAATAAATAGTAATGAACGGATTTATAAAAATGCTATAAGACTTACAGATATAACATTTCGTTACCCAAATCAATCAATAGAATCTATAAAAAACATCTCTTTAACAATTCCAATAGGTAAATCAGTAGCATTTGTTGGGGAATCAGGTGCTGGGAAAACCACTTTAGTGGATATTATTTTAGGATTATTGGAACCCGATAAAGGCAGTGTGACTGTTGATAATAAACCATTAGCTGTTCAAAAGTTAGTTTGGCAGCAAAAAATAGGCTATATCCCTCAAGTGATTTTTTTGTCAGATGATTCTATAAGAGGAAATGTTGCGTTTGGAATAGAAGATTCCTTGATCAATGATGAAGAAGTGTGGAGATCTTTAGAACAAGCACAATTAAAGCAATTTGTAGAAGATTTGCCAGACCAGTTAGAAACAAAAGTAGGGGAGCGAGGAGTAAAACTATCTGGTGGCCAAAGACAACGAATTGGTATTGCTAGATCGCTTTATCATAATCCAGAGATATTATTTATGGACGAAGCAACTTCCGCTTTAGACAATGGAACAGAAAAAGAAATTATGAAAGCTATTGATGGATTAAAAGGAGACAAAACACTAATAATAATTGCTCATAGATTAAGTACTATTGAAAACTGCGATATTGTATTTAAACTAAATAAAGCAAACCTTGTTGCTATAGAAAATAAATTAAATAAAACGGTGATTTCCTAAATTCTTTTAAAAGGAGGGAATTGAATGAATTATACAAGTTATTTAGATTTAAGAAACGTAATAAAGAAAAATTTATCAATTCTTCAGACTAAAAAATTTGATTTAATAGTTGGTATACCAAGAAGTGGTATGGTACCTGCTTATATTATTGCTCAATATTTAAATATTAAATGCTGTGACTTACATTCATTTATAAGAAATACTCAACAGGAACTAAATGAAACTTCCCCTTTACAATATCCACATGATTGTCAAAACGTTCTTCTTGTAGATGATTGTATATCTAGCGGTGGTTCCATGGCAAATTCATTAGAACATATTCCGGAAAATAAAAGAATTAAAATTACTACACTTGCAATTTATTCATCGAAAAAATCTCGAAATGATATTGATATTTTTTTTGAGTATCACCCAGGTCCTGGAGTTTCGGAATGGCATTTGTTTCATTGTGGAATCGTAAAAAAATATTGTATCAATATTGAGGGGGTTTTATGTTTAGAACCAAGTGATGATCAAAAAACTAACAATAGTAATTATATTGAATATATACTAAATGCTCCACCGTTAATTGTTCCTTCTGGAAAAGTAAATTGTTTAATCACCAATCGACCAGAAAAATATCGTAATGAAACACACTCATGGTTAGAAAAACAAGGAATAGAGTACGATAATTTAATTATGTCCCAGGAATTCCCAGAAATTAATGCTAACTTCTGGGAAGAGGCAACTAAATATAAAGCTCATATATATAGTCAATCAAAAAATGAACTTTATGTTTCATATGATAAAAAAGAATCTCAAAAAATCCACGATTTAACAAGAAAGCCGGTTTATTGTATGGAAACAAATGAAATATATTCTAAAGGAAATATCATTACAGCATTTCACGGCTCAAAACTATCTAAAAAAGCATTTGTTATATTAATGATATGTAAGTTAAAGAAATTGCCAAAACCTGTTTATGTCTCACTTAGAAGTCTATATCGTTTTATTAGTTAAAATAATTTTATTGGATATTGAAAGGTGCCTAAAGTGAGTTTGATTGTTTAAGCATTTAATATTCAAAAATGCTTTAACTCTATAATAAATCAATGGTTCAAAGGTATAGAAATAATAGTAGTTGACAATGGTTCCAGAGATCACACGTTAAAAGAAATAAAAAAAATTGACTAATAAAGATAACAGAAACTATATTATAGACCAACATAATTAAAGGATACTCACCTTTATAGATATTTGAAATATTCATATTAGAAGGCATGTATTAGGGAATTTATTTTATAATTTTTATACTTACTATGTATTTTTAAAGCGGAGTATTAAAATTAATTAATAATTGTATTTGAACTAATTCTTAAGTTAAAACGAGTAATAACCTTAAATTTAGAATAAGTATATTTATATTTTTATTGGTACAGTAACGTCTTTTATATGTTAAGGAGGAAAAGTTATGATTTACAAGACATATAGCGACCTTAGTAATCTAATTCTTAATAAAATATCTTTATTGCAAGGGGAAGACTATGATTTAATTGTTGGCGTTTCAGAGGCTGGAATGGTTCCTGCATATATGATAGCTCTATATTTAAACAAACATTGTTGTGATTTAGAAACATTTACCTGTAACCATAAATTGAAAGCTGGTATTTCCAGAAACCCTAAAGTGAATATCGAATATCCTTTTGAAGCAAAAAAAATATTATTGGTTGAAGACACAAACGACTCTGGTCATTCCTTTAATGAGAAAATAAATAGAGTCCCTAATTTAGTAAAAAAAGCTATATCAACTATATGTATATATTCATCTAAACCGTTAAGAAATGATGTGGATAATTTTTTAGAATATATACCAGGGGATTTTGCGTTTGAATGGAATATATTCCACGAAAACTTCACTAGTAACTCTTGTTTTGATATTGATGGTGTTTTATGTGTTGATCCATCAGGAGAACAGGATGATGATGGAGAAAAATATAAAGAATTTCTGATTAATGCAGCCCTGCTGTTAAAGCCAAAAGGTAAGATTAAATACTTAGTAACTAGCAGGCTAGAAAAATATCGAAAGGAAACAGAAAGCTGGTTATTGAAAAACGAAATTGAGTACGAATTTTTAATTATGTTAGACCTTCCATCAAAAGAAGAAAGACAAAAACTAAATATGAATGCAATTCATAAAGCAGAGGCATTGAATAACTCAAAACAAGAACTTTTCTATGAGAGCAGTCATGTGGAAGCATTTAAAATTCATGAATTAACACAAAAACCAGTTTATTGCATGGAAACAAATAAATTGTATTCTAAAGAAACCATGGGGTTACTTTCTTTCGGAGAAGAAACTTCTAAATTTTCTAAAAGAACATTGTTTTTAATTACTCAATTAAATAAATTACCAAAACCATTTTATAATACAGCCAGAAATGTGTATCGTTTTTTTGTTTACTAAAGCATGATAATTAAAATGTATTAAATCACAAAACTGAATTTTATATACAGTATAATAAATGAAATTCCTTTTCTCTTTAGGATGAAACAATACCTAAAGGTTTTTTTGTGTATCTTTTGTATTTATGCATATTTGTAAATAGTTTTATGATGACATGCAAAGGAGGCAAATAATGAAAATCCTAGTTACAGGCGGTGCTGGATATATTGGAAGTCACACATGTGTTGAATTATTGAATCAAGGCTATGAAGTCATCATAGTTGATAACTTCTCAAACAGTCATCGAGAGGTGATCAATAGAATAAAACAAATTACAAATAGCACCTTAACATTGTACGATACAGATATGTTAGATGGGAAAGCATTGAGAAAAGTTTTCATGACAGAAAAGATTGATGGTGTTATACATTTTGCCGGATATAAAGCAGTTGGGGAGTCCGTAGAAAATCCTTTAATGTATTACCAAAATAATCTTATGAGCACAGTAAATCTATTGAATCTTATGAATGAATTTGCGATACATCATTTAGTATTTAGTTCATCTGCCACAGTTTATGGTAATAACCAGCAGGTCCCTTTAAGTGAAAACTTACCTTTAGGGGCATTGAACCCCTACGGTAGAACTAAATGGATGATAGAAGAAATTTTACGAGATGTATGTGTAGCAAATTCACAGATGAATATCACTTTATTAAGGTACTTTAATCCAATAGGGGCTCATGAAAGTGGATTAATAGGCGAAGATCCTAACGGGGTTCCAAATAATCTCGTTCCGTATATTACACAAGTGGCAGCGGGCAAACTTGAGTGTTTACAAGTTTTTGGGGGAGATTACCCTACGATTGACGGAACAGGTGTTAGAGATTATATCCATGTAGTAGATTTGGCTATTGGTCATATAAAGGCGATTGAACAAAATATTTTACAGTCTGGTATCGAAGTTTTTAATTTAGGTACTGGAAGAGGCACGAGTGTTCTAGAAATGGTTCAATGTTTTGAACAAGTTATTGGAAATGAAATACCATATAAACTAATAAATCGTCGGGCAGGGGATATAGCATTAAGTTATGCCGATCCAAGTAAAGCAAAAGAAAAGCTACTTTGGATCGCGAAACGAGATCTCTTCACAATGTGTGAAGATGCTTGGCGATGGCAAAAAGGAAATCCGGAAGGTTATCAAACGATAACAAAATCTCTTGCTAATAATTAAGTGAAAATACAACACTTGGGGGGAAGAAGATGATTAAAAGACTAATAGATTTATTTGCATCAATCACATTATTACTCTTGTTGTCTCCGGTAATGATTGCGGTTGCTCTTTTAATCAGATTGAAAATTGGAAAGCCTGTGTTGTTTAAACAAATACGGCCTGGGTTAAATGGAAGACCTTTCACATTAATGAAATTCAGATCAATGACCGACGAGCGTAATGAGCAGGGGCAATGGTTAAATGATCAGCAGCGCTTGACTCCGATTGGGGCGTTCCTACGATCTACGAGTTTAGATGAGTTACCTCAATTAATTAATGTGGTAAAGGGGGAGTTAAGTTTAGTCGGACCGCGTCCATTATTGATGGATTACTTGCCCTTGTATACGAAAGAACAGAGTCGCAGACATGAGGTGAAGCCAGGGATTACAGGATGGGCTCAAGTGAATGGACGGAATTCATTGAGCTGGGAGGAAACGTTTAACTACGATGTTCATTATGTAGATCATCAGAGTTTATTATTAGACATAAAAATATTATTGTTAACTATAAAAAAGGTGATTGGTCGTGAGGGAATTCAACAGCAAGGTCATGCCACTAAATCCCCATTTAAAGGATTTCAACAGACAAAACCTTAATGGAGTGTATGCAAATGAGATGGATCAAATGGGGTTTAGGATTTTTTATTGTAAGTGGAAGTATCTTAATGGTTTATACTCTGTGGGATAATCAAAGAATTATTGTTCGTGAAGAGAACATTGGTATAGATGATTTGCCTGAAGAATTGGATGGATTCACTATCTTGCAAATAACCGATCTCCATGAAAAGACTTTTGGAGAAAATCAACGGAAATTAATAGATAAAGTCAACAGTTTAGAATATGACGCGATTGTATTCACTGGTGACATGTTGGATGACGCTCAAAGTCAAAATTATAACCCAACTTATGATTTGCTTGATGGTATAAACAATCTTGATCATGCTCTTTTCGTGTCTGGAAATACAGATCCTAATCATTTTGAACCTATTTCAGCAAGGACAAGTGACAAGCATGACTTTGTGAAAGGGATGGCTGATAGAGGTGTGAGACCGTTAGAATCCATCTATCCAATGGACGTTGGTGAAGCTTCTGTTCACTTTGTAGAATTTGAGATCTCACTGAAAGATCCCTATGATGAAATTGCTAAATTAGAGTCTTCATCTCAAAGTGCGAAGGAACCAGATGATGAGCACCTTATCAACCTTTATGAAGAAATGAAGACGATCAACGACTTAAGCAATGAAGACATTCTCATATCTTTATACCACTATCCGCTCGTAGATCAACGAATTGACATATATCAAAAAGACCCCTCTGTTCATTTTAGAGACTACGACCTGCACATTGCCGGCCATTATCACGGAGGACAGATCCGGTTGCCTTTTCTAGGGGCATTGATGGTCCCAGAAGCCTATTACGATAACTATGGTCTTCTTCCCCCTCAAGATAGAGTCATGGGTTATTGGGAATATGACGGATTAAAGCAATATGTAAGCGCGGGGTTAGGTAGCAGCAGGGCTGTCGGTTTCTTGAATTTTCGCTTTTTGAATCCTCCTGAAATAAATCTGTTAACGCTTAAAAAGGAATAGATCGTAGTTAATCTTACTTCGTTTCCTTTTTAAGTCATACATAATTGAAATAAAAAAGTTGTTTCAAGATAGACAAAACATGGGAATAGTAGATAGAATAAAGTCAGCAGGGGGGGAGTCTATGCCAAAATCTAAGTGGTTTCTATTTTTATATAGTATCGTTTTAATTTTAATAGCAGTTAATCTAGCAACAGAAGTGCCGTTTTTATTTCATCCGATTGCCGTTGCTTTTACTTCCTTGGCTCCAATATTAATTGTAGGGGGCGTGCTCTTTTACATATTAAGGCCGTTGGTCAGGTTAATGGGGAGGGTGATGCCTCATGTTCTTTCTATCGTCATCATTTTCCTTTTGTTTGCAGGACTAGCAGCGACTTTAATTACTTTTGTTGGACCAATTCTTGTTAATCAAATCAGTAATTTCGTAGACAACGTGCCGAACATTATCGATGATATGGAAGAATGGTTAAACAATATGATGGAAAATGAATGGGTTACTAGAATTCAAAATGAAGAAGCGTTTCAAGAGTTTGATCCATCTGCGATTACAGATAACTTTTCGAATATCCTTTCAAATATGGGTGGGAACCTTTTAACTTTCTTCAGCATGCTAGTGAATGTTGTAACACTTCTGGTGGTATTGCCTTTTGTTCTGTTTTTCTTGTTAAAAGATGGAGATAAACTACCGGATAACATTCTTCATTTTCTTCCTAAAGAGCAAACTAAAGAAGGCGAGAAGATTATGAAAGACATGGATAGTACACTAAGTGCTTACATCCAGGGGCAAGCGATCGTCAGTGTATTCGTGGGAATTCTCTCCTTAATTGCTTATTTAATTATCGGAGTAGATTACGCGCTTATTTTAGCTTTGATTGCGATGTTTACGAATCTCATTCCATTTATTGGACCGTTTATTGGGACGATTCCAGCGGTATTTGTCGCCTTTTTTAATGAACCGATCACGGCATTATGGGTTATTCTTGCCATTGTAGTCATCCAACAGATTGAGAGTAATCTCATTTCTCCTAATGTTATGGGACATAAGTTAAGTATCCATCCATTAACGATTATTTTACTTTTGATTTTGGCAGCGAATCTCGCAGGCTTGATTGGGCTCATATTGGCCATTCCGTTTTATGCTGTTTCGAAGGTTATCGTGCAAAATGTATACAGACTCCTTCGATTACGTTATCCTAATTTAAAGTAAAAAAACAACCCAGTCGAAGTTCCGACTGGGTTTGTTGTATACACTAGTACTTTATTTTGCATTAAGGAGAGTCTTCGCACGATTCACTTCCTGTTCAGTAGGTGATTCAACCCCTTCCAATGGATAGGTTAAACCTAACTCTTTCCACTTATAGACGCCCATCTTATGGTAGGGAAGAACTTCTACTTTGTTGACATTTGATAATGTAGAAATAAAAGAAGAGAGGTTGGCTAAATCTTCTTCATTGTCTGAAACTCCTGGTACAAGCACGTGCCGGATCCATACTGGGACTTTCTCTTCTGATAATTTTTTAGCGAATTCTAAAATGTGTTTGTTGGATACCCCGGTCAATTTCCGATGCTTGCTGTCATCAATATGCTTTACATCTACTAAAAATAAATCTGTATATGTGAGCAGTTCTTTGAATTTTATTTGGAAATCAGCGCCCGTTGAATAACATCCGCCGGAACTATCTATGGTTGTATGAATGCCTATTTTTTTGCATTCTTTAAACAACTCGATAAGAAAGTCCAGTTGAAGTAGTGGTTCACCTCCGCTAACTGTGACTCCACCATTGGAATGTTTCATATACGGAAGGTATTTTTTAATATCTTCTACTAAAGAAGAGACACTTCTCATTTCTCCTCCATCTCGATCCCAAGAATCAGGATTATGACAATATTGGCAGCGTAACAAACATCCTTGAGTAAAGATAACGTAACGGATCCCCGGTCCATCCACCATCCCAGATGTTTCTACTGAATGAATTCTTCCTTCCATAACATGACCCCCTAAAAAAGTAGGGGAGAGTCTTGTAAGAAGACCTCCCCGAAGCTTACGAGTTACATTTACATCGATTCGTGGAACGTTCTGTTGATTACATCAATTTGTTGTTCACGAGTGAGTTTGATAAAGTTGACAGCATAACCTGAAACTCTAATCGTTAGTTGTGGATATTCTTCCGGATGTTCCATCGCATCTAACAGTGTAGACCGATTAAATACGTTAATATTTAAATGGTGACCTTGTTTTTCAGAATAACCATCAAGAATAGCAGAGAGATTTGCTTTTTGTACATCTTCTTCTTTTCCCAATGCCTTAGGGACGATAGAGAACGTGTTAGATATGCCATCTAGAGAATGTTCGTAAGGCATTTTAGCGACTGAATTCAGTGAAGCTAAAGCGCCTTTTTTATCTCGTCCGTGTAGCGGATTAGCTCCGGGTGCAAAGGGCTCGCCATCTTTACGTCCATCTGGTGTGTTGCCTGTTTTCTTACCATAAACGACGTTGGACGTAATCGTTAAAATGGACATAGTTGTTTCGGCGTTGCGATAAGTTTCGTGTTTCTTAAGCATTTTAGAGAATTTAATCACTAGATCTTTAGCGATGTCATCTACGAGATCATCGTCGTTCCCATACTGAGGATAGTCTCCTTCGATTTCATAATCGACAGCTAAGCCATCTTCGTCGCGAATCACTTTCACTTTCGCGTGTTTCATGGCACTTAGTGAGTCCGCAGCAACAGATAAACCAGCGATTCCTGTGGCCATCGTACGTCGGATTTCTTTGTCGTGAAGGGCCATTTCTATTCTTTCATAACTGTATTTATCGTGCATGAAGTGAATGATATTTAACGTATTAATATAAAGGTCAGCCAACCAGTCAAGAACGACATCATAATTTTTCTTTACTTCATCATAGTCGAGATACTCTGATGTGATCGGTTCAATTCCCGGAACAACATCGATCTTCATTTTCTCATCTACGCCACCATTGATAGCGTAGAGAAGTGCTTTTGCGATGTTGGCACGTGCTCCGAAGAACTGCATTTGTTTGCCGATTTCCATCGCAGATACACAGCAAGCAATTCCGTAGTCATCACCGTATTCAGGACGCATGATTTCATCATTTTCGTATTGAACAGAACTAGTATCAATCGACATTTTTGCGCAATAGTGTTTAAAAGGTTCTGGCAAAGAGGGAGACCAAAGAACCGTTAAGTTCGGTTCTGGTGCAGGTCCTAAGTTCTTTAACGTATGAAGAAATCTAAAAGAACTTTTCGTGACGAGTGGCCGACCATCAACACCAACGCCCCCAATGGATTCTGTAACCCAAGTTGGATCACCGCTAAATAAATCATTGTAATCAGGTGTTCGGGCGAACTTTACTAAGCGTAACTTCATAATAAAATGATCGACTAATTCTTGAACGGATTGTTCAGAAAGGGTTCCGTTAGCTAAATCTCTTTCAATATAAATATCTAGGAATGTTGACACTCTTCCTAAACTCATTGCAGCACCATTTTGTTCTTTGATGGCGGCTAAGTAGCCAAAGTATAACCATTGAAATGCTTCTGTTGCATTCTTTGCGGGTTCAGAAATGTCAAATCCATAAATGGACCCTAGTTGCTTTAATTCGGCTAGTGCGCGAATTTGTTCAGCGATTTCTTCTCGTAAGCGAATCACTTCTTCTGACATTTTCCCTGAAAGGCTGTTTAATTCTTCTTTTTTACCTTCAATCAGGAAATTCACCCCATATAGAGCGACTCGACGGTAATCACCGATAATTCGTCCACGGCCATAGGCGTCAGGAAGTCCTGTAATAATCCCTACTTTTCTTGCTAGTTTCATTTCAGGAGTGTAGGCATCGAAAACCCCTTGGTTATGAGTTTTTCTGTAATCGGTAAAGATCCTCTCAACTTCTTCATTAAGTTCGTAGCCGTAAGATTCCAATGCGGCTTTAGCCATTCTAATTCCACCATAAGGTTGCATGGAACGTTTAAAAGGGACGTCTGTTTGAACTCCGACTATTTTTTCTGTGGATTGATTTAAATATCCTGCTTTATGAGAAGTGATCGTAGAGACAATTTCTGTATCTAAGTCATACACACCGCCATTTTCACGTTCTTCTTTTGTTAACTGCATCACTTGCTCCCAAAGTTGATCAGTCGCCTCCGTAGCATCTTCGAGGAAACTCTCATCTCCCGTGTAAAGAGTGTAATTCTTTTGAATAAAATCTCGAACATCGATGTTTTTTTCCCAATGACCGCTGTTGAAGTTCATCCATGCAGGGTGACTAACTTTTTCCATTGTTTTACCCATTTTTAACGCCTCCATAAAATAAGTGTTTAAGTCTTGTCTTTTTAGGCAGAAGTATTGTGAATCGGTTCACACTTTGTATCTAATTCAAGTATAAAAGTTAAAACCGCTTACAACAAGAGATAAATGTGACACTTTCATGAAATGTATAACAGGAACATCCAGTTAGTGATACAGGTATAATTAAACTAACGCTATTTGATGAGAAAGCTTGGGAATGAGAAGGTGTTAGCGCAATAATTATAGAAAAGTTGTCAGTCTGTGTATTAATAAATGACTATAACAGATAAGAATTTTGTTCTGGAACCTCAGTGAGGCGAATGCCAAAAATAGAATGAAGGAAGGTTTTTTTATAAGCGATATCGAAAGTAACCTTAGACTTTCAAGTTATTACGAGAGTGGGGGGGAGTAGTTGTGAGTAATTATGAGAAAGAGGCTTACTTCGAATTGCGAGATAAATTGATTAAACGACTGCCGGAACCTGAGAAATCAGTGTATCGTTATTTTAGGGGAATAGAAAAAACCAACCTTGAAAGAACTGGTCGACTAGTGGTTGACGGGAAAACACCTGTAGAGTCAACTGCAGAACATTTTCAAATGACGATCGAAGAGACGAAAGATGTGTGCAGGTCTGCTTCTTTAAAGCTGCAAGAGTTGGCTAGGAAACAATAAGATTAAAAAACCTCCACTAGAAAGTGGAGGTTTAACATTACACAGCTGATGAATATAATTTGTGCTGGATCGTTTGGAAAACTAGTTGCGATTCTTCTTGGGTTAGAGGAACCATCGGTAATCTCACTGAACCAACTTTTACACCTGTCATTTCCAGGGCAGCTTTCACTGGCGTTGGACTTGGAGCACTGAACAGGACATTCATAATTGGAAGCAATTGTCTATGAAGGGAAGCAGCGTATTGTGGGTTTCCATTTTGATGAGCAGAAACCATCGCCTTCATTTCATTTCCAATAATATGAGATGCGACCGATACAACACCGTGACCTCCAATAGAAAGGATCGGTAAAGTAAGGCTGTCATCGCCACTGTAAAGAGTGAAATCTTCGGGAGTGTTGTCGATAATTTCTGACATAGCATCTAAATCTGCGCTTGCTTCTTTAATTGATACGATATTGTCAACTTCAGATAATCTAATGACCGTTTCAGGCACTAAATTCACTGCGCTTCGTCCAGGGACGTTATATAACATGACTGGTAGGTGAGTAGACTCAGCTATTGCCTTGAAATGTAGATACATACCTTCTTGACTTGGCTTGTTGTAATATGGGGTTGCTAGCATCACACCGTCAACTCCAGCTAATGTAGCCAGTTTTGTTAATTCTATTGCTGCTCTTGTGCTGTTTGTACCTGTTCCAGCAATGACTGGAGCTCTGCCATCAACCACTTCAACTGCAAATTCATAAAGTTCGGCTTTTTCTTGAATGGATAATGTAGGAGATTCGCCTGTTGTTCCAGCGACAACAATTCCATCAGACCCGTTAGCTAATAAGTGCTGAATCAAATCCTTTGTTGCTTGAAAATCGACGTTTCCTTCTTGGTCAAATGGAGTGACCATGGCTGTTAATACTTGTCCAAAATTCATGTAAAACACCTCTATTCAAAAGATTTGTCACCTTAAAGGCGACTTGAAGTTCCTGAATAGAGCTAAATCGCATGAACAACCGTTTTAAAGGAATATAAAAAGCAACAACGAGGGTCTCGTTGCTGCCAGAAAGTGTAATTAAACGGAAATCCAGCGTGAGATAGCCCTCCATATAGTCTTTTGACTATACGACAGTTCTGCATTTATTTAATACAGACCCAACAACAAACGTTTGAGCTGTTCGCTGCTTCGGCAACTGCCCCTTTCCACAAATGTCGTAGGAGCTCAAACTCCTCAATTCATGTACTGATGACCTTTGCACCTCTAAACTCACTTCAAATTAATTGAAGTAAATATTATGAACTTTGACTTCACCTTACCAAAGAACGTATAACTTTGCAATACTTTTGAAGTGAGAAATTCTAAATACTTGAAAACTAATTGGAATTAGTTATGGGTGTCTGTTTCCTTTAATAGGAAATGTTAAACATGAAGAGATTATTTTGACCAGTCCTGAAATAAAGCGTTGAATAGCTTGTGAAACATCTGTTTAAGAGATCGTTCACCTTCCTTTTCCGTGTACGGGTCGCTTATCTATCTTTTTTATAGAGATCATCGATCATCATAAATCCCATTTTAGTACGTCATAGATAAGCTGAAACAGAAACAATTCATTTTGATGAACAAACTCTTTTAAAGCCTCTTCGTTGAGAGTAAGGTACTCGTCATGTAAAATACGTTTAAAGTAACGAAAATCAATAGAAAAAGGTGTTATATATGAATTCTTTTATTGTTATTGGCGGAGGGATCTTAGGTGCGTCTACTGCTTACCACCTTGCTTTAAAAGGTGCCGAAGTGACACTTGTCGATCGACGAGACACAGGTCAGGCAACTAGTGCTGGTGCAGGCATTATTTGCCCTTGGTTGTCTCAACGTAGGAATAAACCATGGTATAGACTAGTTAAGGCAGGCGCACGCTATTATCCTGAATTGATTAAACAGTTAGAAGACGTAAATGAAAAGAACACAGGATATGCTAAAGTGGGTGCATTAAGCCTTCATCACGATACAAATAAATTAGATAAAATGGAGGAAAGAGCGATTAAAAGACGGGAGGACGCCCCTGAAATAGGAGAGATTACACGCTTGTCACCTCTAGAAGCGCGAAGGCATTTTCCTTTACTAGCAGAAGGTTATGGGGCAGTTCACGTTTCTGGAGGAGCAAGAGTAGACGGTAGAGCCCTCCGTGACTCACTCTTAAAGGCAGCTAAAAAATTAGGTGTTAAAGTTATAAGGGATAATGCTTCATTAATCGTTGAAAATAGCCAAGTTACTGGTGTTACAGTCGGGAAAACAAAGTTAACATCTGATAAAGTAATTTTAACAGAAGGTGCTTGGGCGAATGATTTATTACAAAAGTTAAACATAAAGGTGTTAGTTAAACCTCAGAAAGGACAAATTGTTCATCTTAAACTTGATATTGAGAATAGTGGATGGCCAGTAGTGATACCTCCGAACGATTACTATTTACTGCATTTTGGAGAGGGACGAGTGGTTATTGGCGCTACGCGTGAAAATGACAAAGGTTTTGACTCCAGAGTAACTGCAGGTGGTTTGGAAGAAGTATTTAGAGAAGCTTTTACTTTTGCTCCAGGCTTGGCTGATGGAGAAGTGCTCGAAACAAGGGTAGGATTTAGACCGTTCACTCCAGGTTTCCTTCCTGTTATTGGCGCCGTCCCTGACGTAGAAAGATTGTTATTTGCCAATGGTTTAGGGGCATCAGGTCTCACTTCCGGACCATTTTTAGGAGCTGAACTTGCGAGGTTAGCTCTTGGGAGTGAAACGGAACTGTGTCTTGAAGATTATAATGTTGCAGGGGCAATAGAAAAGTTAAATTGATGTTTGAAAATAGCCTGTTCAGAATCCACGTCTCAGTAGTGAGAAATTGATTTTTAAAGAACTGTGGTTAATGATCATTAATAACGGTTATATAGAGGATATAGATAAGACATGGATAAAGGAGCCATCTAGGACATGCCCAAAAAATTGCTAATTAAAATTATAAGTTTCGCACTATTAATCGGTTTACTACTTTATATTAATCAAGCTCACGTCGATTTACATCCCGAACAAATCCAATTTGCCGTATTGTCTTTTGGTATTTGGGCACCTTTAATATTCATCCTTATTTTCAGTCTCCGTCCATTTGTACTGTTTCCAGCTTCTATCCTAGCTATTGCAGGAGGGTTATCATTTGGGCCTATTTTAGGACCCATCGTTACGTATATTGGTTCCTTGGCAGGAGCTATTTTATCCTTTTTTTTAATTAGGAAATTAGGTACTAATTTCCAACAAAAGAAATGGCGTGGTCGGGGAGAACTGATTCAAAAGAAAATTGAAGAAAACGGTTTTTTCTATGTCATGGCTCTTAGGATAATTCCGGTGATCAATTTTGATTTTGTCACTTATTTATCAGCTCTATCTCGAATTCCCTTTAAGAGATATCTTTTAGCTACTATGGTGGGAGTGATTCCAGGGACTCTAGCCTTTAATTTTCTCGGTGCTTCGTTTGTAGAATTAAATGCAACGATGTTAATCATTACAGGAGCTATGTTTTTAATTGCTTTTTCAATCCCAGTCATGATTAGAAAAATAATGAAAAAGAAAAATATGGATATTGATTTATTGCCAGATGAAAAACTGTAAAAGCAGTGTTCGGTACAGAGACGAAGGCAGGTGAGTCAAATTTTAAGTGAATTTGATGTTGTAATTATTGGTGGGGGGATCGGTGGCCTAACCTTATCCTTGAAACTCGCCCAAGCGAATATAAAAGTGCTTGTTATAGAGAAAGAAAAACAACCTGGAAAGATATATAAAGGAGAATTGTTGCAACCTAAGTCACTAGAAGGGTTTCAAGAAATGGGAATTTCAGACATGGTTGTTAATGAAAGTCTTTCACTTCCAGTCATCCATACTTATGAAATGAAGGAGAAAAAAGATGGATCTCTGGAAGAAGGTCTTTATATTCCCCTTGAATATGAGCGATTGCATAGCCAATTTCCAGAAGCGAGAATGATTCCTCATGAAAAACTAAAAAAACTCGTGTTAGATCAAGCTCGAAAGTATGACAGTTTTCACTATTGGAACCCTGCTACGTTTGAAGGGTTTACGGAAATGGATGAAAAAAATGAGCAGTTTAATAAAGCGAATGTGCAGTTCGAAAACGAAGTTATAGAGGTAGAGGCTAAGTTTTTTGTAGGGGCAGAGGGCAGGTCATCTTTAATGAGAAAAGCAATGAACCAGCATGTAATCACAACACAATACAATCATCAGTTCTTAACTGTTACCTTTCCCAGACCAGAAAATTTTACTGAAGCTAGAATGTATGCATCCCATAAATCGTTTATCGGCCTCTTTCCTCTTCCTGATAATCAAGTCCGGAGTGTGATGCTCATTAAACCTGGCGAGTATAAACAAATGAAAAAGCAAGGTTTAGAAAGTTTTTACGAGCCATTTGAACGATTTGAACCTGCTTTAAAAGATGGTGTACGAGCCATTGAAAGTTGGAAACAAATTCAATTAATGATTCCTATTCGACATAATATCAACCGATACGTCAAAGGGAATGCTGCTATTATTGGTGACGCGGCCCATACGGTCCATCCGATGGCAGGAGAGGGAATGAACTTAGCTATACAAGACGCAATTGTTCTA
The DNA here is from genome assembly GCF_003226325.1 of Salipaludibacillus keqinensis. Lineage (GTDB taxonomy): Bacteria > Bacillota > Bacilli > Bacillales > Salisediminibacteriaceae > Salipaludibacillus > Salipaludibacillus keqinensis. The sequence continues at coordinate 1,218,934 of NZ_PDOD01000001.1, forward strand.
GGGGAACTTTACGTATGGATGTTCAGAGAAAATCAGCTTAATCCTAAACACCTTAAGTATTATGAGAAAGTCAGAAAGAAAAGATCTGACCGACTGTCCAGACTTAGTCATATGTCTGCCATTGCTTATGCTTGGCCTTACAAGTGGTATCAGAAGGGCAGGATGTTTGCGTTAAAGAGGCTAGAGAGACATCCGATTTTACATTATAAACATATGCTCAATATCTCCGGCGTAGGCTGGTGGCCTTATAATTTATTAGACGGATTCCGTTTTTTGGGACCGAGAAATGCTTATGTAAATAATTGGTTTACTCAAAAAAAGAGGAGTGTTATTTTCGATAAAAAAGATGACTACCCATGGTTGAAATAAATCATCAAGAGAGTGTGGAACTTCAAAGGAGGAGTGATAAACGATGCGTATTCCAAAGTTATTGATTATGCTTAAAGCTGGAAGAATGCTGTATAGATTCTACAAAAAAAGAAAATCGAGCAGAGGATAAAGAATATCCCTAGAGAGGTTAGAAAGGAATGGTCAAATTACTGACCATTCCTTTCTTTCTGTCTTATCGTTAAAATATGGTGATGAAGATCCTCTAGTAAGTCATGAATGGCTAATAGTTCATAGAATAAGATGACTTTGCCACTCAATTGATATTCATGCAATTGAAGTCTAGGTGAGGAGCGGGAGTATGAAAACTCATATCGCAGGTGTTGATTCAATTCATCGATGAATTGGAAATAGCTATCTTCCATCGGTTTGTCCATATTGTCGAGCAACTGATTAAACTCTGTTTTAGCTCTAGTGAGAAGCAGTTGTTCATATTCTGAGAATATCATTTTCCTAGGCAAATATTGTAGGTTACCTAAATGTAAAATGGCTCTTTGCAAAAAAGTCATTGTTTTCATTAATGTGATATAGTGCTTATATTTTTTAAATTTAAATCGATGGTAACGGAGCTCTTTTCTTTGATAGTGGAGTAATTGGTCTGTTTTAGCTAGTTCTCGTTGCATGACTTCATAGGATAAATGATTTTTCTTGTCTTGTGGTGAAACATTCAAAAGCCGATTTAGTGATTCGTAAAGCGTATTCTTCATTTGTAAAAGGTGTTGATGGTTTCGACGCTCGATATTATCTAAATAGTCAGCAGGCAATATGAGAACATTGACTAACGTAGAAACTGTAATCCCGATAGAAGTTGTACCAAGTCGAATTAAAAAAGACAAAAATAAATAATCTTGTAAATCAGGAATCATAGCAACTGATGTTAATGCTGCAACCAATGTGCCATCATAAAGCTTTAATTTTTGACAGAGAATGATCGTTAAAGTGGCTGCCAAAGTATATGTAAGTGGACTTTCGCCAAAAAAATAAACCGTACTAGCTGCTAATCCAGCGCCTATAGCAGAGGCAGGAAAGCGGATGATACCTTTTCTAATTGAGTCGTGTGTCGTAGGCTCGATCGTAACAATGGCCGTAATGACTGCGAAAATAGCCGGCAGGTCCAAAGCTAAGCAAATGAGCGATGTAATAAAAACGGCAATCCCAGTTTTAAGGACTCGGCCGCCAATCCACGGCTTCTTAGGTGTTTTTACTTTCATATGGGATTCACTCCGTATCGACAACTTCTTTGTTTATTAATTATATCATGATAGATTGTCAAGGATATATTTCTAATCATAGGTTCTATTATTTGTTTGCGCAGCTTAGAAATTAAAATAAATTTACATATCGAAATTATTTATGAGTTTTATAATGAATTAATAAATGAACAAGCTACCTCATTGTTCATTTCATGGTAGCTTATTCATAAGGAGTCTATTGTATCATGTTGTTTTTTGATACAATGAGAGTACGAACATATGATTGTGTAGACGGACAATGTAGGGGGGATTAATGTGGGAGTGCGTTTTTTTATTGGACGATCAGGGACAGGTAAAACATCTAAAATGCAAGAAGAAATGATAAACGAAATGAAAAGAGATCCTGTGGGTCCACCAATTATTTATCTTGTACCCGAGCAGATGACTTTTCAGGCAGAGCGAAACCTTGTGACGAAAATGGGGCGAGGGATAACACGAACCCAAGTGCTGAGTTTCACTCGACTGGCTTTAAGGATTTTACAAGAAACAGGCGGTCTTACTCGATACCATATTGATAAAACAGGGATTCACATGTTACTGAGAAAGATCATTGAACGGGAGAAAGGCCAATTTCAATTATTCCAAAAAGCAACGGTTAGTCAAGGGTTTGTCGATCAATTAGAACAAATGCTAACTGAATTTAAACGATATGACATAGACTCGGAAATCCTTCAGGTTGAAATGGAGAAAATCAAAGATACGCACCAAGAATCTGCTACGGAACGAACGCTTGAAGACAAGCTTCATGATATTTATATTATTTTGTCACAAGTTGAAAAAGAGTTAAAAGAGAAATATATTGCTTCAGAAGATTACTTACAGTTATTAGCGGAAAAAATACCCGAATCATCTATTTTAAAAGATGCTGTTGTTTTTATCGACGGGTTTCATAGCTTTACCCCTATTGAACTGAACGTACTTCGATCTTTACTAATAACAGTGAAAAACGTCAACGTTTCCTTAACGTTGGATGCCCCTGTAGGAAAAGGTGATATTCTGCATCCTTTAGACTTATTTTTCGAAACAGCAAATACATACCAGCAGTTATCTATCCTTTGCGATGAAACAGGTGTAGAAGATGTGTCTAATTCGGTATTTGATCACTCTAAAAGATTTAAGTCTAACGGTTTGGCTTACTTGGAAGAAAATCAACATGTCCGTCCCCCTGTTCCAACAGAGGACCATGATGGGATTCACGTGATTAGTGCTGTTCATAGAAGGGGAGAAGTGGAACGGGTTTCCAGAGAGATTATTCGCTTAGTTAGAGAAGAGGGTTTTCGTTTCGGGGAAATCGCTATTTTGCTAAGAAATATGGGAGAATACGGGGATTATTTCGAAACGATCTTTAAAGATGAACATATTCCATTTTTTACAGACCAAAAGCGATCAGTCCTAAATCATCCGTTAGTCGAGTTCATTCGCTCCTCTCTTGAAATTGTTCAGCGTCACTGGCGTTATGAAGCAGTATTCCGCACATTCAAAACAGAAATACTTTTTCCACTAGGAAATACTGACACGCGTGAGCAAGTAGATCAACTGGAAAACTATGTTCTTTCCTACGGTATACAGGGGAAGAAATGGTACGTAAAAGAACCTTGGACCTATCAACGGATGGCTACGACTGCAGAACATGAAGCAGAAAAAACGAAAAGTGAGCAATTGTTTGAAAAAGAAATCAATGAATTACGCGAACAATTGATTTCTCCACTAGTTCAGTTCCAAAAAAGAATGAAAAAGGCCAAAACGGTTTCACAATACTGTCAAGTCGTGTTTCAACTGTTAGAAGACGTTCAAGCACCTGAAAAGCTTGAGCAGCTAAGAGATGATAGCTTAGAGGCGAATGATTTGCGTCAAGCTAGAGAACATGATCAATTGTGGGGAGAAATCATTCATCTAATTAACCAGATGGTAGAAGTTAGCGGAGATGAAGAAGTGTCATTTGATCTCTTCATGAAAATGATCGATACCGGATTGGAAGGGATGAATTTTTCAATTGTCCCTCCAGCGTTTGATCAAGTGGTGATTGCGGACATGGAAATGTCCAGATTATCTGATATCCGCTGTGCATTTATCATGGGAGTGAATGATGGAGTGATTCCTGCTAAGCCAGATGAAGGCAGTATGATCTCTGAAGACGAACGAGAACTTTTAGGTCAACAGGGTTTGAACTTAGCACCGGGCGCTCAACGTCAATTATTAAACGAATCTTTCTTAATATATATGACACAAGCAATACCGAAAGAGAAACTATACTTGACCTATCCATTAGCTGACGAAGAAGGTCGAAGCTTACAGCCCTCAATGATGCTGAATCATATTCATGATCTATTTCCAGCTATGAAAGTAGAAGTAGCCTTTGATTCACCTACTGAAGTTAATGAAAATGAAGAAATCTCATTTATTACTCACCCAGAAAAAACGTTGTCCCATTTAACGCAACAACTTCAAGGGTGGAAACGGGGATATCCTTTATCGACCATGTGGTGGGATGTTTACAATTGGTATGTAGTTCACCCCATTTGGAAGGGGAAGGCTTCTCGTGTGTTGCAAAGCTTACATTATCAAAACCAACCTTCAAAATTACCAATAAGATTAACAGAAGCCCTTTATGGCTCAACTTTGAAAACAAGCGTCTCCAGAATGGAACAATATAATAGCTGTCCTTTTTCACAATTTGCAAATTATGGATTAAGACTCAAGGAAAGAGAGACGTTTAAACTTGAAGCTCCAGATATAGGTACACTATTTCACGCTGCATTAAAAGAGATGGCAGAAGCACTGCGTCAAGAGGGGAAAGATTTTGCTAATTTATCTAATGACATGGCTCAGTCAATGTCGAAACAAATCGTTGGGAACTTAGCCCCTAAAATTCAAAGAGAAATCTTACTTAGTTCAAACCGGTTTAATTATATTCAACAGAAACTAGAGGAAGTGGTCGCCAGAGCTTCGACCGTTTTAGCTGAGCAGGCAAGAAAAACTGGATTCTCACCAGCGGGATTAGAAGTTGGTTTTGGCCCCGAGCAACAGCTACCACCTCTCACCTTTGAATTAGAGAACGGACATCTTGTAGAGTTAATTGGCCGAATTGACCGAGTCGACAAAGCGGAAGATACGGAAGGCGTCTATGTAAGAATTCTAGATTATAAATCTAGTTCTAAAGATATCAAGCTCGATGAGGTTTACGAAGGACTAGCCTTGCAGATGCTGATTTATTTAGATGTCGTAGTCAGTTACTCTAAGCAATGGTTAGGTACAGAAGTAACGCCAGCGGGGGTGTTGTATTTCCACGTGCACAACCCAATGATTCAAGCGGATCAGAAGCTCTCCTTAGAACAAATTGAAGCGAAGATTTTAAAAGAATTTAAAATGAAGGGTCTACTTTCTTCGTCTCTTCAGGCAATTAAACAAATGGATTTAACGTTGGAAAGCGGTCGATCAGATATTCTCCCTGTTGGTTTAAAGAAAGATGGTCAACCCTATTCCAATTCGAAAGTAATTTCTCAGAATGACTATGAGATCCTGCGATCCTATTTACGAACGCACGTGAAAAAAGTAGGCGAATCAATTCTACAAGGAGACATTGATCTTAAACCTTACAAAAAGAAGCAAAAAGTACCGTGTACGTTTTGTTCTTACAAATCATTTTGTCAGTTTGATCCAAGTATCGAAACAAATGAATACCGTTATATAACAGGCAAATCCAATGAAGAAGTTTTAGAGTTATTGCGTGACGAGGGAGGAGCGAGCAATGAAGATTCAACCGAAACCAAGTGATGTGACATGGACTGATGATCAATGGAAAGCAATTTCTGCAGAAGGAAATAATATCCTAGTTGCCGCCGCCGCTGGCAGTGGTAAAACAGCGGTACTAGTTGAACGTATCATTAGAAAAGTAGCGGATACAGACATTCCTATAGACGTAGACCGCCTTCTCGTTGTCACGTTCACTAATGCTGCTGCAGCTGAAATGCGCCACCGAATAGGCGAAGCAATAGAAAAAAAGCTTGCAACTGATCCCCGTTCTTTGCATTTAAGAAGGCAACTCTCCTTGTTGCATCGAGCGAATATATCGACCTTGCATTCCTTTTGTATGAACGTAGTTAGAAAGTATTACTACGAAGTAGAAGTAGATCCGAATTTTCGTATATTGGATGATACAGAAGGACAGTTGATTAGAGAAGAAGTCATTGATGACATGTTTGAAGAAGAGTATGGAAAAGATGACAACCAAGTATTTTTTGATTTAGTTGATCAATATAGCGGTGATCGAAGTGATGATAAACTACGGAGCCTGGTTCTTCATTTGTTCTCCTTTTCAAGATCTCACCCACAACCTTTCCAATGGTTAGACGGGATTATTGATAATTATGAGTTGAAACAAGTGAGTGACGTTGGAGAATTGTCGTGGGCAAAAGAAGCCCTTCACCATGTACGAAATCAACTGTCCTATGCTGCTTCGGCTGTTGAACAAGGGCTTCAGATCACGAAAGAACCTGAAGGGCCGTATAAATATGCAGATACTTTCGTGGATGAGTTAACTCAACTCCAACATTTATCTGCAGCGTCAACTTGGGAAGACATGTATGAACGATTCCAAAGCATTCATTTTGGACGGATTCCTTCCATCTCTAAAAAAGATGCCGTCGATCACGCCTTGAAAGAAAAAGCAAAGAATTTCAGAGATGAAGCAAAAGAAATGGTTACTCAATGTAAAGATCATTTTTTTCAACTACCACCTCAAGTGATATTAGAGGATTTACAGTTAATGGGCCCTACTTTAAAAAAATTATCGGGTCTTGTTAAGCGTTTTTCTGACAGGTATATGTTTGAGAAAAGAGATAAGGGTGTCCTTGATTTCAGTGATTTAGAGCATTTATGCTTAGAAATTCTGACTGACCAAGATGAGTTAAAGAAAGGATTCGTGTCACCTTCTAAAGCTGCTCAAGAATTTGCTGACTTTTTCTCAGAGCTGCTTGTAGATGAGTATCAAGATACGAACCTTGTTCAAGAAACGATCATCTCCCTTTTGTCCAAGGGTGATAACTTATTTATGGTAGGGGATGTCAAGCAGTCTATTTATCGTTTTCGCTTAGCAGAACCAACGCTATTCATGAAGAAATATAAACAATTTCAGCTGGATGGTTCTGGTGAAGGAATGAGAATTGATTTATCTAAGAATTTCCGCAGTCGCTCAGAAATTTTGGATGGAACCAACTTTATTTTCAGACAAATCATGGACGAGGAAGTGGGAGAGATCACTTATGATGATGCAGCTGAACTTAAACTCGGGAATATGGAATATCCAACTCAATCAGGTTTGGAAGCAAATGTTGTTCTCGTCAATAAAGGGGAACCGATTGAAGGGTCAACAGAAGAGACAGATGATCCAAGTGAGGATTCGATGGAAGAAGAGTTAGAAACCTCTCAACTAGAAGCAAGAGCCATGATTGCTGAAATGAAAAAGATGATTCAAACACAATATCCCGTTTACGATAAAAACACGAAAGAAACTCGTCCAATTACATACCGGGACATGGTCATTTTGATGCGGTCTATGCCTTGGTCAGAAACAATTATGGACGAATGTAAAAAAGCAGGGATCCCTGTTTATGCTGAGCTTTCTACTGGATATTTTGATGCCGTGGAAATTCGAGTGATGTTGTCGTTATTAAAAACCATTGATAATCCGTATCAAGATATACCTCTTGCCTCTGTCCTTCGCTCTTCTATCGTTCATATGACAGAAGAAGAACTAGCTCAAATCCGATTATTTGCCAAAAGATCCTCTTTCTATGAAGCGTTAAAAGTAGCAGGAGCTTCCACAAATGAAGATATCTCTCTGAGAGATAAGTGTGATTCATTCATTACACAATTGATTCAATGGAGAAAGATATCCCGTTCAAAATCATTATCAGAATTAATATGGCAGTTATACCAAGATACAGGATTTTACGATTACGTCGGAGGAATGCCTGGAGGAAAGCAGCGACAGGCTAATTTAAGAGCGCTATACGATCGATCCCGAGCGTATGAATCAACGTCATTTCGCGGTTTATTTAGGTTCCTTCGATTTGTCGATCGAATGGAAGAACGGGGCGATGATTTAGGTACAGCAAGAGCTTTAGGGGAACAAGAAGATGTGGTTCGCATGATGACGATCCATAAAAGTAAAGGATTGGAATTCCCTGTAGTCTTCATGGCTGGAATGAACAAAATGTTTAACCGGCAAGATTTACGTGGAGATTATTTGCTGCACAAAGAACTAGGGCTAGGATCGAAACGAATTGATCCTCAATTACGCTTAGCTTATCCAACGATTCCGCAACAAGTAATAAAAGAAAGAATTAAAGCTGAATCGTTGGCAGAAGAAATGCGTGTTCTATATGTAGGAATGACTCGTGCAAAAGAAAAAATTTATTTAATTGGAACAGTCAAAGACGTGGAGAAGTCTTTTGATAAGTGGCAAGAATCTATCAATCAACCACAGTGGCTTTTACCGAATAGAAACAGGCAAAAAGCCTCTTCATTCTTGGATTGGATTGCTCCAGCCGTATTACGACATCAATCATCTCAAACTTTATTAGATAAACTTGAGATCGATCAGGGTGAAATCTTGGATTATGTTTTTCGTGATGATTCTATATGGCAGATCGATATTGTTAATAAGGATGTTTTACAAGAAGAAGGAATAACAGAGATTTTACCAAGCCATGAAACTGAAAGGCAGGTTCGGTTATTAGAATCTGTTCCGCTTGAATCGGAAGATAAAGAGCGTGTGACTGCTCAGTTGGAGTGGCGCTATCCTTATAAGGATGCTACGACGCACCGCGCAAAGCAGTCAGTAAGTGACCTGAAGCGCGAAATGCAAGATGAATATAGTGAACAATTATTAGCTACAGGGTTTCAGTCTAAGTACGCTGATCGTCCTAATTTCTTACAACAAAAATCTTTTCAATCTGCAGAGATGGGAACCATCATGCACACGATGATGCAACATCTTCCATTGTCTATCGAAGCTTCGCTCGAATCTGTGACAGCCGAAAGAGACCGTCTTGTTTCAAAAGAAATCTTCACGTTAGAAGAAGCAGAGCAAATTAATGTTGAGCATATTGTCCAGTTTTTACAATCGTCTATTGGCATGGCTATGTCTGCGTCTTCCGATATTTACCGGGAGATCCCGTTCAGCTTTCGCATCCCGGCTTCAGAAGCTTATACTACTTGGGAACAAAAAGAAGACGACTATGTATTTGTACAGGGTATGATCGATGCTGCCTTCAGAGGTACAGATGGCCAACTCATTTTAGTAGATTATAAAACAGACAATGTAAAACAAAGATTTCAAGATCATTCTGCAGATGAGGTCAAACGCCACTTCAAAGATAAGTACCGCTACCAGATTGAATTGTATCGTCGTGCTCTTTCTGATAGCTGGTCTGAACCTGTAAGTGAGTGTTATTTATACTTGTTTGATGGAGATTACTTGATCAAAATGTAAGGGGAGCTTAACGATGAAATTATTACACACTTCTGATTGGCATATAGGAAGAACGATTGAAGGCAGAGACAGGCATGATGAGCACGAAGCCTTTTTCAATGAATTAATCGAGATTGCTGAAGACGAAAAAATAGATGCCGTATTAATGGCGGGAGATGTCTTTGATTCCGTCAATCCTCCTGCCAAGGGCGAAGAATTGTTTTATGAAAGTATGGCTCGTCTTTCCGATCATGGTAAACGCCCAGTCGTTATTATTGCAGGAAACCATGATCATCCTGAGCGGTTGGCTGCAGCCAGAACGCTCCTTAGAAAGCACCGTATTTATATTCAAGGATATCCTACGATTCATCCTCTTCGGATTCCGATTGAAGGTAGTGAGGCAGATCTATGTATTGCAGGACTACCTTATCCGTCTGAATCACGATTGAAAGAGAGTTTTACTGAGATTAATGACGAACTAGCCATTAGAGAGGCTTATGATCTAAGGATAAGCGATATATTTAATCAGCTCACGTCATCATTTTCTAACAAAGATATTTGTGTGGCTATGAGCCATTTATTTGTTGCAGGAGGATCTAGTACAGAATCTGAACGACCTATTGAAGTGGGTGGGGCGTATACCGTTCGAGCTAACCAGCTTCCAGAGAACGTCCATTATACAGCTTTAGGGCACCTTCACCGGCCACAAAATATTCATCGTTCTAAAGCACCTGCCCGTTATGCTGGCTCTCCTTTAGCATTTAGTTTTTCAGAAGCAGGTTATGCAAAGTCGGTAACAATTGTTGATGCACTACCAGGCGAGAAAGCGGACATAAGAGAAGTATTTTTACAATCAGGTCGTCCTCTCGTGAAATGGAAAGCGACAGAAGGACTGGCACAAGTTCATACTTGGATGGACCAACGATTAGATGCAGATGCGTGGATTGAGCTTGATATTCATATGAAGGACACGCCTTCGATGGAGGACATCCATCGCTTAAAAAAGCATTATCCTCGACTTTTAAATATTCGACCGATTTTTCCTGAACAAGAGCAGATTTCAGGTCCTGAGAGAAAGCATGTGGCGATAGATGAATTGTTTAAGCAGTTCTACGAACGACAAACGGGTGGGGCGAGTCCTGATGAGGACTTAACTCACCTGTTTTTAGAAATCGTCAATGAAGAGGAGGGAGCTTCATGAGACCGATAGAATTGACTATACAAGGACTGCATAGCTTTCGAGAGAAGCAAGTGGTAGACTTTGCTGCTCTTTGCGAAGGAGGCGTGTTTGGCATCTTCGGTCCTACTGGCAGTGGGAAATCGTCTATTTTAGACGCCATGACGCTATCCTTGTATGGAAAAGTGGAGCGAGCTCCAAGCAATACGCAAGGCATATTAAATCATGCTGAAGATCAATTGGGAGTCTCCTTTACTTTTTCACTTGGAAGAGGAGAGAGAGAGAACCGATATAAAGTAGAGAGAACATTTAAAAGGGTGAAAGAGGACGGGCTTCGCCAGGCTACTGCAAGATTTATAGATTTAACTGGGGACGCTTCTGTTGTAGCAGATAAAGCGGGGGATGTCACTCGTGAGGTAGAGTCTTTGTTAGGGTTATCTATCGATGATTTTACTCGGGCCGTTGTACTTCCTCAAGGGAAGTTCTCAGAATTCTTGTCATTAAAAGGGACGGAACGCCGACAAATGCTTCAAAGGCTATTTCACTTAGAAAAATACGGAGATGAATTAAATTACAAGCTTCGTCGTAGATTGACTGCTGCTAATCATCAAAAAGAGTTAATTGAAAAAGAGCAGGCGGGGCTGGGAGAAGCCTCTAATGAAGCAGTGGAAAGCGCCAAACTAAAGGTAAGCCATTTAAGAGATAGTATTACTAAACAAGAATCCACAGTTGAATATGAACAAGAGCAGTATGATCAAGCAAAACAATGGCGTGAGTGGTCTTTGCAACTGCAATCGGTTATGAAGGAACAAAATGAATTAAAGAAAATGAAAGAAGAGATCGAAAATAGAAAAAGCGACATTCGTAAAGCTTCAGAAGCGAATGTTTTATATCCTTATGTACAGGAAGTGACAGAAAGTAAGCAACAAATAAATATCTGGAAAGTAAAAGAATCGCAATCAAAAGAATTAGTTTCTAAGATAGAAAAAGATCTAATCAGCTCTAAATCAGAATACGAAAGAGCGGTCAAAGAGCAGCAATCTCTTCAACTTCCATTGGAAATGAAAGTAGAAAAACTGAATCAAATGAAAGCAAAGACAGAAGAATTGACGAAACGTAAATCCGATGCATCGCGAATCAACGAAAGATTACAGTCATTATCTAAACAAATTGAAAAGCTGAAGATAGAACAAGATGAAGCAAAAAGAAAGCGATCTAAATATGAAGAAGGCCAAAATCACTTAAAACGTCAATTATCTTCTGTTAATCCGAATTCAGAAGAAAAAAAACAAATGCAGAAAGCTACTGATCACAAGCATAAAGTTCGGAGTTTAGAAGACAACATAGCTGAATTGTCGAGACAGGAAGAAAGCCTAAAAAAAGAAAAACAAACATTAACTAGTCAATGGAAGACTGTTCAAGCTGAACTTGAACGGAAACAGCAACATTTGAATAACCGATTCATTCAAGTGAACCGCTGGTATAACCTCATTATGGAAAAAAAGAATATGTTGCATAAAGTGGTGAAGGGTGTAGAAAGGATCAAAGCTGAACAAGATACTTTACGCCTAGAGCGTGCTGCCCATGATCTGAGAAAAACGTTAAAAGATGGGCAACCATGTCCTGTTTGTGGCACCTCTCATCAAGAACATAGTGGAGTACAAGTGGGAGCCTTAGAAAAAGATCTTTCTGACCATTTCCGCAAAGAGGAAACGTTGAAAGAGCAAGAGCAACAAGCTCAAAAACTTGAGAAATCCATGGACGAAGTTGTTTGGAAACTAAATCAGACAGCAAGGCATTCTCCCGTTAAACCTGAATTGACAAGTGAAGAAGATAACATGATAGATGATCAATTAGAATTACCCCCTATCTCGGATGAATCCTTTTCTCATCAATGGGAAAACTGGTCAGAACAATGGAACAAAGAGCACGAAGCCATCGAGAAACTATTAAATCATTGGGAGAATGAAGTAAACGAATGGTCAACTTCTAAAGAAGAGCTAAATAAATTAGATCTTGTTATAAAACAGCTAGACAATCGTTTAAATGAACTATTAGAGGACAAAAAGGACAAGTCTCAGTTACTCGAAAAAGAATTAACCCTTTGGCAAGAACAATTTCCGAACATACCTTACAATCAGGTTGACCAATTGGCAGAAGAAATTCGAAGTCGTGAAGAACAATCAGATGAGCTAAGGCAAAGAATAGAGAAAAGTATCCCAATTATTGAGGGAATTTCTCTTAAACGTGATGAATTAAATGACGAACTTCAGCAAGCTTTAGTCGATCGCTCTAAGTATGAATCTGAACACAACGAGCGTATGAATACGATAAAAGATATGGAGAAGGAAATTCACGAAATTACGGAAGGAAAAGATTTAGATCAACTTGTTGAGTCATACAAAACAAAGCTAACAGCTATTAACAAAGATGTAACAGAATCGAACAAAAGGCTTGAAGAAACAGAAAAGAGAATGAAGTTGGCTGAGATCGAGTCGGCAGAGTCTACTCACTCTTTTCAAGAAGCCCTTAATCGTTTTGAACGTTCAGTTTCCCGTTGGGACGAACAAATAAAAGATTCATTTTTCAACGAAATTACGGAAGTTGAAAGTTGGAAGACAGACCTTTCCCTAATTGATGAATGGGAAGAAGAAGTGTCTTTATTTGAGAACAAACAAAGAGATGTTTCTATAAAACAAAAGCAACTTCAACAACAACTAAAAAGGGGGGACTTGTCAGAAAATGCTTTCTCTGAAATAGAGAAGAGTTACCGACTAGCTAAAAAAGAGTTAGAACAATTGCGTACAGATTTAGGAGCGGCCAAGCATCATTTAGATGAAATCTTGAAGAGAGCTGCGAGATATGAAGAATTGGAAAAGGAAAGACTTGAGTTTGAAACGCTACATGGAAAACTAAATAAACTAGACAAAGTATTCAGGGGGAAAGAATTTGTAGAGTTTATCGCAGAAGAACAACTTATCCAAGTGAGCCGACTAGCTTCTGAGAGATTAAGAGTATTAACGAGAGGTCGTTATGCTATCGAAGTTGATTCAAACGGCGGGTTTATTATGAGAGATGACGCCAATGGCGGTATTAAGAGACCTGTAACAACGTTGTCTGGAGGAGAAACATTTCTTACCTCTCTTGCATTAGCTCTTTCTTTATCTGCTTCCATTCAATTAAGAGGGGAGCATGCTCTAGAATTCTTCTTTCTAGATGAAGGGTTTGGTACTTTGGATCCTGAGTTATTAGAAACTGTTGTTACAGCGCTAGAGCACCTCCATACAGATCAACTTTCAGTAGGTGTGATTAGTCATGTGCCAGAATTAAAAGAAAGGTTACCGAGAAAACTCATGGTTACTCAAGCTGAATCAGGAGGCAGAGGAAGTCGAATTTCCTTGGAAGAACTTTAAAATAGTTTGTGAATTTTAATGTCTCAAAGCTTATCGTAATAAGCTTTGAGATTTTTTTGTCAAATTAACAGGATAAATTTTCAAAAAAAGGGTTGCATTTTATTCTATCTGTTATACAATACATTACATAATACTTTCTGTATTACAACAGTAAAGAGGAGGATGATTCATCATGCTAAAGATTACTTTTATGGAACGTCCTCCAAAAAATTGTAATTTTCTTTTGAGAAAGGAGCGATCGTTTTTTGAAAGATCTCCCTAAACGCTATGGAGACGAGCGAAATCAATTGTTGCAACTAAAGAAAGATAGGCAAGCTGAAAGCGGTGGAGGATTGCTTCCTCATTACTTAACTGAAACAAAACATATTCGAGTGTAAGATTGGCAGATTGTATCTATCCCAGACGATATTGGAGACCGTCGTGTGGAAATGATTTGGCCTAACAGTAATGAAAGAGAAATTGTAGGAATTTATGATGATTCCAGCTTATGAAAAAGTGATTAAACTAAAGGAGAGGGTTTAAATGAAAAAAGAAGAGATGATTAAACAACTAAGCAGCACGTGGAAGAGTGAGCGATTTAAAGGAGTGGAAAGGCCTTATTCTGAAGAAGATGTCTACAAATTATCTGGATCTATTCAGCCAGAACATACATTAGCTAAAAGGGGTGCCGAGAAGCTATGGAGTTTGCTTCATGAAGAGGACTATATTGCAGCTCTAGGAGCATTAACAGGGAATCAAGCAGTGCAGCAAGTTAAAGCAGGGCTTAAAGCTATTTATTTGAGCGGCTGGCAAGTAGCTGCAGACGCAAATATTTCGGGGCATATGTATCCAGATCAGAGTCTCTATCCTGCAAATAGCGTTCCTCATGTTGTGAAACGAATTAATCAAGCGTTGATGAGAGCCGATCAAATAGAACATAGTGAAGGAGGAGCAAAAAGAGATTGGTTTGCTCCAATTATCGCAGATGCCGAAGCAGGTTTCGGAGGACAGCTGAATGTATTTGAATTAATGAAAGGAATGATTGAAGCGGGCGCGGCTGCTGTTCATTTCGAGGATCAACTTTCATCCGAAAAGAAATGTGGCCATTTAGGGGGGAAAGTATTGCTCCCTACCCAACAAGCTGTAAAGAATTTAATTTCTGCTAGATTAGCTGCTGATGTATCAGGTGTACCTACAGTCATCATTGCTCGGACTGACGCTAATGCTGCAAATTTAATTACAAGTGATATTGATGCAAACGATCATGAATTTATTTATGGCGAACGAACTACCGAAGGTTTTTATCGGACAAAGGCGGGAATTGATCAAGCAATTAGTCGTGGATTAGCCTATGCGCCTTATGCAGATCTCATTTGGTGTGAGACATCTGAACCGAATTTAGAAGAAGCGAAGCTATTTGCAGAAGCTATTCATGAACGGTATCCTGAAAAATTGTTAGCTTATAATTGTTCTCCGTCATTTAACTGGAAAAAGAAACTAGATGACGTCACTATCGCAAAGTTTCAAAAAGAGTTAGGTAAGATGGGTTACAAATTTCAATTCGTTACTCTTGCAGGGTTCCATGCCCTTAACCATAGTATGTTTGAATTAGCTAAAGGATATCTTGAAAGCGGTATGACAGCGTATTCAAAGCTACAAGAAGCAGAATTTATAAGTGAAAATGATGGTTATTCAGCGACGAAACATCAACGTGAAGTAGGAACAGGTTATTTTGACGCAGTTTCAACCGTTGTGTCGGGAGGAACGTCTTCAACAACAGCACTAAAAGGATCAACAGAAGAAGAACAGTTTACAACGACATGATTTCATTACACCCTCGCATTAGCGAGGGTGTTTTATATTTGTGTTCATAAAATGGACGTGAATTTGGCAATATATTTAAATGTCATTAGTTTGACACCAAATTTCGATTTCAGTTGGTTATAATAAATATAGAAAATAACGACGAGCAAGTTGTATTGAAGGGGGGAGATCATAATGATTTACTACGTTTTAACTGAAAATCAATGGGAGTTGGCCAAACAAGATGACGAGTACTGGCCAGATGACTTTGATGAGATAGGTTATATCCCTTGTGCTAATCCTGGACAATTAAAAGACCTAGTCAACGAGCTAATGCTCTTTGGTGAACCCTTAATCTTATTAACTATTGATACTAATAAATTAGAAAGTGTGATTATCTATGAAGATGTCCATGAATCTGGGATTATGTCACCACACATATATGGGTATATAAACATAGACGCTATCACTGGTTCAGAACGATATCAACCGGTACCCCGTTCATTGCCTTCTTAGCTTCTATCATTCTCTTGAAGCGCTGCTCTTTTTATGAGTAGCGTTTTTTGTATTAAAATTAATAAACATAAATAGAGTTAAAGAAAAGGTAAAAGCAGTGGACTATGATGAAAGAAACTACGCACATTATGGTCCTATATTCACTTTAAGAAAAACTAGAATTCATATGTATGTGTAAAACTATCATCTAAATTCATAAGAATTATTTCACATAGTACGTTCATCATGTTAAAATTCAGATAATTAGCAATTTTCAATATAAAAGGGAGGGAAAAGATGAGAACTTCGATTGAATGGATGGTTGGAGGTCAGCAAGGGGAGGGTATTGATTCTACAGGGGAGTTATTTGCACGCACTTTAGTTAGATATGGATATTCAGTTTCAACTTACAAACAGTTTATGTCTCGTATTAAAGGAGGACACACAAATTATAAATTAAAAGCTACAATACAACGGAACTATTACGCTGGGGATGAAATTGATATTCTCTTGTGCTTAGACAAAGAGTCTCTAGAAAAAAACGAGTCCAACTTATCGAAAGGTGCTTTGATTATCCAAGAAGGTACAGTGGAAAATCTTATCAGAAATGAAGAAAAACAGTATGATATTTTTACCGTTCCTTTAAAAAAGCTTGCCTCTGAACTTGGAAATCCTTTAGCGAAAAACATGATTGCCATAGGGATTAGCTCAGCACTTGTTGATTTACCAAAAGAGTTGTTAAATCATTTTATTTCAGAGATCTTCGAGAAAAAAGGAGAAGAAGTCATTAGAACCAATATTCAGGCTGTGGCGAAAGGCTATGAATTAACAACCAATTTTCTATCACATCTTGTTTCACCTCTAGAAAAAGCTGACCTTAAAGATCAACTCTTCATGTCTGGAAATGAAGCTACTGCATTTGGGAGTTTGATGGCAGGATGCAGGTTTTTAAGTGCTTATCCAATTACGCCAGCAAGTGAAATTATGGAATGGCTTGCAAAAGAACTTCCTGCAGTGGGCGGGACAGTTATGCAAGTTGAAGATGAGATAGCGGGGATTTGTTTAGCTATTGGAGCAAATTACAGTGGTGTCAGAGCAATGACAAGCACTTCAGGACCCGGAATAAGTTTGAAAACAGAAGCGATTGGGATGGCAGGGATGAGCGAAGTGCCTATTGTGATCGTTAATTCCCAACGAGGTGGGCCTTCAACTGGGCTTCCGACGAAACATGAACAAAGTGATTTGCAGCATATGATATACGGTACTCATGGGGAAATCCCTAGAATCGTCTTGTACCCATCCACAATTGAAGAAGCATTTTATATAGCAGCAGAAAGTTTTAATTTAGCAGAGTATTACCAATGCCCTGTGATTGTTGCTTTAGATTTAGGGTTATCCATGAACAAGATGACAGTGCCTTCGTTCAATTCAAAAAGGGTTGAGATTCATCGAGGGAAATTATTAACGGAAGAGGAACTAAAATTGTATAAAGAAGACTTTTTCTCCCGCTATCGATTTACCGATGATGGCATTTCTCCACGGCCACTAGTTGGGATGAAAAACGGTTTGCATTTAACAAGTTCAAATGAACATGGGGAGGATGGCTATATCACTGAAGATCCGGAATTAAGAATTAAAATGATGCGGAAACGTTTAGAAAAAACGAAAGAGGCTATGATTCAAGAACCTTTCAAGCTGCAAAGTTCGACTGGCATTTCCCCTAAAGAAGTTGATATTTTACTAGTAGGTATGGGCTCTACGTTCGGTGCAATCAATGAGGCTATGACTAAATTAAATGAACAGGGAAGAGAAACCTATGCCCATCTCCACATTCAACAGCTTTATCCACTCCCCCTCGAACAATTAAGTGATCTATTTGAGAACAAACGGATCATTACAATTGAAAATAATTATACGAGCCAATTATTAATATTGTTAAAACAACATTTACCAATTCATAATCAGGCCGAATCTATCGTTCAGTTTGATGGGAATCCCTTTATGATCAAAACATTGCTCGAGCAAATGAAGAAGGTGGTGTGAGTATGGCTACGATGAAAGATTTGCGTGGGGACGCTCCGACTTGGTGCCCGGGATGTGGTCATTTTAGTATTATGGCAGGGATTCAAAAATCCATGATTGAATTGGGCTATGAGCCACATGAATTCGCTATCATATCAGGAATTGGATGTTCTGGTAAAGTATCAGAATACATTCGTAGCAATAGCTTTCACACGATTCATGGGCGCTCAGTTCCCATTGCCCAAGGGGTAAAGATGGGTAATCCGAATTTAAAGGTCATTGCGTCAGGTGGAGACGGTGATGGCTATGGCATAGGTTTAGGTCATTTTGTACACGCTTCCAGAAGAAATATTGATATGTCCTATATTGTGATGGACAATAGTATATACGGGCTCACTAAGGGACAGACTTCTCCCCGTAGCGAACATGGGTTTGTAACGAAATCAGCTTCATCTGAAAACAAAGAATATCCTGTGGATCCCGTTTGTACCTCAATAATTAATGGAGCCACTTTTGTCGCACAAGGATATTCAGGAAATATTAAACAACTCACTCACATCATCAAACGTGCCATTGAACACCGGGGTTTTTCCCACGTTAACATCTTCAGCCCCTGCGTCACTTTCAACAAGGTCAATACGTATGATTATTATAAGGAAAGACTCATATCCATTGAGGAGCCATTCCACACGCGAGATGCAGCCATTCAGAGTTTGCGGGAACATCATGGTCTCGTAACTGGTATTTTGTTCGAAGAGCTTAGAGATGATTATCAAACAAAATTGGGCATTGATTTTGATATGCAATCGGTACAATCTGGTGAAATGGACCATGAGCGACTTACTTTAATGCAAGAAAGATTCAAGTGATATTAGTAATTGAACTGAAAAAAAAGAGGTGTCCCTATTTGAAGATTTGAGGGACACCTACGTATAAATTATTTTGTTTTTGTTTTTAACTTAAGGTATTCATTGTAAGTTATTTCTTTGTCGAATACCCCTTGATCACGGATCTCAATAATACGATTTGCAATAGATTGGTTAAACTGGTGGTCATGTGTAGTGAAAATCAATGACCCTTTGAAGTTTACTAAACCATTGTTTAAAGCTGTAATCGATTCTAAGTCCAAGTGATTTGTTGGTTCATCAAGAAGCAATACATTCGCACCGCTTAACATCATTTTAGAGAGCATGCAGCGAACTTTTTCTCCCCCTGATAAAACACTGGCTTTCTTTTTTGCTTCCTCACCTGAGAAGAGCATTCTACCTAAAAATCCGCGAAGAAATGTTTCCGTTTGATCCTCAGGAGAATATTGGCGAAGCCAATCAACTAGGCTCAAATTGCACCCTTCAAAATATGCAGAATTATCTTTAGGGAAATAAGATTGTGAAGTAGTTACTCCCCATTTATACGACCCACTATCTGGCTCAACTTCACCAGCAAGAATTTGCATTAACAATGTTTTAGCATTTTCATTAGGTCCAACTAGAGCTACTTTATCGTCTTTATTCAACGTGAAGCTTACATTATCTAACAATTTTTCTCCATCTACTGTTTTTGATAGTCCTTCTACAGTTAAGAGATCATTTCCAATTTCACGCTCTGGTTTAAAAGCGACATATGGGTACTTCCTTGACGATGGCTTGATATCGTCTAATTCGATCTTATCTAATAATTTTTTTCTTGAAGTCGCTTGTTTTGATTTCGAGGCGTTCGCACTGAAACGGGCAACAAAGGCTTCAAGTTCTTTGATTTTTTCTTCTTTCTTTTTGTTCTGCTCTTGCGCCATCTTTTGCGCAAGTTGACTTGATTCGTACCAGAAATCATAATTCCCTACGTAAATTTGGATCTTGCCAAAGTCTAAATCCGCAATGTGTGTACATACATTATTTAAGAAATACCGATCGTGGGAAACTACAATGACGGTGTTATCAAAATTAATCAAGAACTCTTCAAGCCATTGAATAGCCTCAATATCCAGTCCGTTGGTAGGCTCGTCTAACAATAGGACATCTGGATTACCGAAAAGTGCTTGAGCAAGCAACACTTTTACTTTTTCTCCACCTGTCAGATCTGACATTTTTTTGCTGTGGAGAGACTCATGAATCCCTAAACCTTTAAGAAGCACAGCGGCATCTGATTCTGCTTCATAACCATTCATTTCGGCAAATTCACCTTCTAATTCAGCGGCTTTCATTCCGTCCTCATCTGAAAAATCAGGCTTCATATAAATAGCATCTTTTTCTTTCATGATGTCGAATAATCGCTCATGACCCATCATGACAACTTCAAGTACAATTTCATCACCATATTTAAAGTGATCTTGTTTTAATACGGCCATGCGATGACCAGGAGGTAAGCTGACATTTCCACTTTGTGAATCTAGTTCACCTGATAGAATTTTAAGGAATGTAGACTTTCCCGCACCGTTCGCTCCAATCAAACCATAACAATTTCCTGGAGTGAATTTAATATTTACATCTTCAAACAGCTTTTGGTCTCCAAAACGTAAGCTGACATTTGATACATTAATCATAGTTATCTCATCCTCTGCGTTAAATTACGATGAAAATTATAACATCTATCGGTCATAATTACGAGTTTCTTAAGCATTTGAACTATATATTTTTTTATTATCTTACTTCTAAAGTTTTAAAGAGTGCATACGTTACTAAGACTGAGCCAAAAAGAGGAGGTTCAATATCTTATATTACGTACTGTATTCATAGAAACATTCAATTTTTGAATGAATGACAACTAATAATTAATTTAGAGGTCATCAACGGCTATTCGTCTATCAAGCGAAGACCTTTCTAGTATGATACTATAAATAACACTAAGTATCGTGCGAGTTAGGAAAGGATCGGCTATTGATGGGAACTTACATTAAAGAATTATGGCAACTTCCTTCTGGCGTCAGAAAATTTCTTGGAAGTGAACCTTTTTTAGGAATTGCATTTGGATTGAACCAGTTACTGTTTAACTTACATATGCTCTCTCATGGTGTTTCTGAAGTTCAAATTGGTACGATCCTAGCAATGGGGACATTGATTGTAGCGTTAGGGGCTATTCCTTTTGGAATCATAGCTGATAAATACGGTAGAAAACGAGTCTTAGTCTCCGGTTTATATGCCATTGCTATTGGTCATCTTGTAATGGCTTTAGGAACAGATATTACGCATTTTGCCACAGGAAAAGCCAGCGTATCTTTAGGTATGTCGATGATGATCAGTACTGAAATCCCTTTGCTCTTCCGCTATTGTAAGACCAAAAAACAACAAACCCAGACATACAACTTAATGTTCGCCTTTTTCACGATGTTTATCGGCCTTGGTACATTACTTGGGGGATACCTCCCTTCGCTAATTGATACAAACCACGACCACTATCAAAATACACTTTTAGTGATGACTGTTAGTATGACGATTGTAGCTACTGCTCGTCTTTTTCTGCCGTATGAAGGAGATAGACCTCGGAAAGAAATAAAAGAACGTCATAGTCTCTCATGGTTCAAAAAAATGTTACAGTATCGACCGAGTAAACATACACTTATTTTTGTCGGCTTTTCGGTATTTGCAGGTATGTCCCATGCAGTACTTATACCATATTACAACGTAATTTTAACGTTTCGATTCGAATGGAGCGATACACTTGTCGCATGGTTATTAACCGCAAATGGTTTTGTCGCCTCATTAACGGCTCTTTCCATACCTATTCTTTTAGAAAAATGGGGTCTTAAACGAGTGGCTTATGCCATGTTCTTCCTATCTATTATTACCACTATTTTGTTAGCTTTAGTTTTACCTTTAACTGCTTTTATCTTTTTCTTTCTTTTAAGAAATGGAGGATTTAATTCCTTGAATAACGTTGTAGAAGGTAAAGCCATGGAAGCCACAGGAGACGAAGAAAGAAGTCTTCACGCAGCTTTAAGATTGATTGGAAAGAATATAGGCTCCACCATTGGGGCTTATTTAACAGGCTTCGTCTTAGCCGCACAAAATTATTATTTACCTTTTCTGTTATCGGCACTGATCCTTACTATGGCGTTTATTTATTTCAGATGGATCATGCTTAAACCTTTAGAAGCAGACCTGAAATCTTATGAGCAAGCAAGTTGATATCCTAAACTTTCTACTTAAAGAGGGCGTAGGCCCTAACTCTTCTTAAGCAATATAGGCTTATCTAAAAATAAGCATTTTCATTTGCTATTGTGCCATCACTTGAAAAACTTAATTAGATAAATTAAACAGGTTTATTCAAATATGGAAGAGGTTAAATGAATAAGTGGATGATAATCAATAGGTTTTAAGAAAGGATGTTTGTATGTACAAAGATCATGACATCGTACTTCTGATGAAAAAACATCCAGAAATGATCGATTCAGCCTTTTCATATATAAGCGCAGTCACTTCCTATGATCGAGAAAGCACAAAACTACGTTATGAAGATCATTTGCAGAATCAATGGACCTTATTCTATTTTCATAAGTCAATTACTAAAGTTGAGCTTGGCCAATTTTTCGATGAATTAGCTAAAAATAATTACAAAAATTCCACGCAGTCTTATGTTCTATCCAGTAAGAAAATCGCTGGAAGATATAAGCAATTATTAGACCAATTACAAATTCGGTGGCTAGAAATCACTGAAGATAAATTGCAAGAAGTCATTGGAATTGATAGACAAATGCAAAAAGGATTTCCAGAAGAGCAAGATGTGAGAGATGAGGTACATCAGCAAATGATTCTTTTCACTGAGAGTTTGCTAAACGAAGATTTGAATACGGGTTGGTTTGATTTTTCTCTTCTCGTCGGAGATGAAGAAACGTGCCAAGACGAAGAAGATTTACAAAATTGTAAAAAACGAGATTTTCAACTTTATTACAGACATGAATTGAAGTACGAAGGTTCTATCGTTTTGTCTTACGAATATGATTCAAAAACTTTGAAATGGCCTCGTTATATTCGGATCTACCTGGATGAACTACATCAAACGAAAAGAAAACCAACTGATTCAAATGTATTCGCCTTTAATGTGGATTTAGAATCTTGTATTGACTGGAAAACAGGTGTAATATTCACAGAAATCCCCCTCCTGGACCATTCTATAAATGATAATGATATGCAAAGGATTAGCTTGATTTTGCAAAGATGGGGGCTGCATGAAAATCATATTTTTAGGCTGAATGAATATACTTCGAGTGATTTAGAATACTTCATTCAGAAACTCATAAGTCTAAGCATGTTGATTAAAGCATCAAAAAAGCGTGTGTTCCAATACGTTTAATTAGGAGCATTAACGATTGATAATTCACTACCTATATAAAAAAACATTCCACTAGAGTTGAGTTGAGTGGAATGTTTTTTTATGAACTTTTAAAAGAAGATTAAAGCGCCAGCTACACCAATCACACCAATTAAGCAAAAGATGTAAACAGGTTTAATTGGCATCTCACCATCATTTTCCATTGCTTTCCCGAACATAAAGAATACGAGTGGATGTACAAGGAATGGCATAGAAAAGATGAAAGGGATAAGAGATGCAGCGTCAGCACCGAACATTCCTTCTTGAATAGCAGCAAATAAACCAAAGTGAGAGATCGCACTTGTTTGAGCCATCGCCCCATAATCCATTTGCATAGAACTTAAACTAAGTAGAGTTAGCCCTCCGAAAACAGCACATATTTGCCAGCCAAATGAGAACTGCATCAATGCGTTCACTTCTCGTTTGTCATTTCCATTAGCTTTTCTTAAATTCCGTAAAGCTAAGATTGTTAATAACACACCAATGGATACTAATATAATGGAAGGAAGTAACCATAAACTTCCGCGATCAGCGCTGATAGCTAAAATAGAAAACACAAAAATGTGACCAAAGAATGGGATGTTAATCATAATTGGTGCTCTTTTTGCAGCTGTGTTTCCGAAATCGCCAGCAGTACAAGCTCCCGTTAAGCCCGAATGAGACAAGGCTCCTGCCATTCCTGGAGCTAAGTTTCGTGCATGAGCCGTTTTAGCGAAATACATGATCAAAGCAATTCCACCGAACATCCATAACAATTGACCGAAAAATCCGTAAGCTAAAACTGCATTCATCCCATCAATCGTGAAAGCTTCTCCAATCCTAGAACCACCAATCATAAAGTTACCGGCTAAAACAACTGGAATTCCTCCAAATAATAGTGCTCTGATCGTCGGGCCAAACGTCCAACGGTATAACACAGCACCTAGGGCAGCGGCAATCATCATAGCAAAGAAGATTTGCGGAAGAGCAATCATCGGTTGAATGAATTGCGCAACTTGATACGAAAGATAAAGAACAAGGACAATACCGGTGATTTCTAAAAGGCCTTTGCGAATATACAATCGTTTATTTTCGATCCGAGCTTTGTTATCAATGAATATAATTGCGCCTACTAAACCAATGTAAGCAATAAGAGGGTAGTAGGAACTTAGCATAGCATCTTGACCAGTTCCGAGAATAAGTCTAATTAGGCCTTCGATCCCTAGTAGTAAAAAGAAAGAACGAAGGATGAAAATAAATTGTGTACGTGTTGTACCAAGAACCGTTTCCTCTTCAGAAGGGACAACCATATTATCTTCAATTTCTTTTTTGTTCCCTAAAATTTTACGTAATTCCTGACCACCAACAAAGAATGAGACGGTAAGGGCAATAATTGTTGTACTAGCCATCAAGTTTACAAAAGGAAATTCACTTAAACCTGGGGTAGCAACATCACTTATAACGAGGATGTAACCCATGGCTAAACCGAATATGACGATAATTAAGATAGGGGAATACCGGGTTCCAGCCACCACTGTCCTTGAAATGATAACCATTGGTATAAGAAAAAATAAAAGAATCCAAAATTGATTTAACAGCTGTAAATTAGTAATTTGATCTACAATATCCATAGAAAAACTCCTTCTTTATTATATGTCACACAAGATAATATCTTATCCTATTCGGAAATGAAGGTAAATAGGTTTTAACAGAAATGTATTACAATATTGTTAATGCTAGTTTTTCTGAATTTAACAGTGTTATGCAGGAGTAGAAGATTAAATCAACAAGGAAATATAATCGTCAATAAAGTGTCATAATGAATGCGTTAACATTGTGAATGTGAAACTTTTCACAAAATAGTCATTTTCTCTTTATACAAATCGAGATATAATACAATTGTAATCAAGAAAGCAAAACATAAGAGAAAGGCCAATTTTTTTAAGAAAACTTGTGAATAATATCACAATATATTAGGAGGAATTATAATGGCTGTAAATGAGAAAAAAATGAGCAAAGTAGATGAAACGGTAAGCATGATTAATGACCTTGTGATGAAAGGAAAAGAAGCTCACCAAGAATTTCTAAATTTTGACCAACAAAAAATTGATCACATTGTTAAAGAGATGGCACTAGCAGGGTTAGACCAACACATGCCACTAGCTAAAATGGCAGTGGAAGAAACAAAAAGAGGCGTTTACGAAGATAAGATTATCAAGAACATTTTCGCAACTGAATACATTTACCATGCGATTAAGTATGATAAAACAGTAGGGATTATTCATGAAAATGAACACGAAGAAATGGTAGAAATCGCTGAACCTGTAGGAGTGGTTGCTGGTGTTACGCCTGTGACAAATCCAACCTCAACAACGATGTTTAAAATTCTTATCTCAATTAAAACAAGAAATCCTATTATCTTTGCATTTCATCCTTCTGCACAAAAGTGCAGTTCAAGAGCAGCGGAAATCATGTACAAAGCAGCATTGAAAGCAGGAGCACCTGAAGGATGTATACAATGGGTAACTAAACCTTCTATTGAAGGGACACAGCAGTTAATGAATCATCCTGGTGTAGCGGTCGTATTAGCAACTGGAGGGGCTGGTATGGTCAAGTCAGCTTATAGCACAGGGAAGCCTGCGCTGGGTGTTGGACCTGGAAACGTTCCTTGTTACATCGAAAAGACAGCTAACGTAAAACAAGCAGTAAACGACTTAATTTTATCTAAGACGTTTGACAATGGAATGATTTGCGCTTCTGAACAAGCTGTTATTATCGATAAAGATATCTATGAGGAAACTAAAATAGAATTGAAAAATAATAATTGTCATTTTCTAACGGACGAAGAGAGGAAGAAAGTTGAAAAGTTAGTAATTAATGAAGATACTTGTGCTGTCAATCCAAACATCGTAGGTATGCCGGCAGCAAAAATTGCAAATATGGCAGGAGTAGACGTAAACAATGAGACGAAAATCTTAATTGCTGAATTAAAAACTGTTGGGCCAGAATCACCGCTATCAAGAGAAAAATTAAGTCCGGTGTTAGCTTGTTTCAAAGTTTCCTCTCAGCAAGAAGGATTCAAACGAGCAGAAGAGATGCTTGAATTTGGCGGTCTGGGTCATTCTGCTGTCATTCATTCTGGCAATGAAGAAGTGATTCGTGAATTCGGTATGAGAATGAAAGCTGGTCGTATCATTTCTAACTCTCCATCTTCTCAAGGAGCTATTGGAGACATTTATAATGGCTATATTCCATCACTCACGCTAGGGTGTGGCTCTTACGGGCATAATTCAGTTTCGCAAAATGTCGGTACAATTAATTTAGTAAATATTAAAAAAATAGGGATGAGAAAAAATAATATGCAGTGGTTTAAAGTTCCACCTAAAGTGTTTTTCGAGAAAAATTCAACTCAATATTTAGAGAAAATGCCTAATATCTCCCGAGCGATGATTGTAACAGACGAAATCATGGTAAAAATGGGATACGTAGATAAAGTACTTTATTACTTGAATAAACGGAAAGATAAAGTTCAATACGAAATTTTTTCTAACGTAGAGCCAGATCCTTCTATTGAAACAGTAATGGCTGGAGCAGACATGATGAAGGCTTTTGAACCAGACGTTATCATTACTCTAGGCGGAGGGTCTGCCATGGATGCAGCAAAAGGAATGTGGGTTTTCTATGAGCATCCTGATCTTGAGTTTCACGGATTAAAGCAGAAATTCCTTGATATTAGAAAGCGGGTATTTAAATACCCTAAACTAGGAAAGAAAGCTCAATTTGTAGCTATCCCTACCACCTCTGGTACAGGTTCAGAAGTAACTTCTTTTTCCGTCATTACGGATAAAGAAAACAATGTGAAATATCCGTTAGCTGATTATGAGTTAACTCCTGATGTGGCCATTATCGATCCTGTGTATGTCAAATCTGTTCCGCCATCTGTCACAGCAGACACTGGAATGGATGTGTTAACTCACGCAATTGAAGCCTATGTTTCAGTTATGGCAAATGATTATACAGATGGTTTAGCGATCAAAGCGATTCAGCTAGTATTTGAATATCTACCTCAAGCGTATCAAAATGGAAATAATGAATTAGCGCGGGAAAAGATGCATAACGCTTCTACGATAGCAGGTATGGCCTTTGCTAATGCATTCTTGGGTATTAATCATAGTTTGGCACACAAATTGGGAGCTGAATTCCATATTGCTCATGGAAGGGCCAATACGATTTTAATGCCACACGTGATTCGTTATAATGCAACGAAACCTAGAAAGTTCACAGCTTTCCCGAAATACAACCATTTTATTGCTGATGAACGGTATGCTGAGATTGCTAGAATGCTAGGTTTACCAGCCAAGACCACTGAAGAAGGAGTGGAGAGTCTTGCTCTAGCTGTCACGCAATTAGCGAAAGAACTAAATATTCCTATGAGTATAGAAGCCTGCGGTGTTGATAAAAAAGTATTTGAAGAGAAAGTAGACTATTTAGCAGACCGCGCATTTGAAGATCAATGTACGACCGCAAATCCTAAGTTACCTCTTGTAACTGAATTAGCTCAAATATATCGCCTGGCCTATAAAGGGGTATAATATAACTAACAAAAGGTGTGCAGAAGACTCTGCACACCTTTTGTTTATAGAATTCCCTACTCTAACTAACGTTAATTTAATGAAAGAAATAAATTAAGTAGATGTTACTGATTATTCGTAGAATACCACACAAACTCTTCATTTCCCCTTAATTATTGCATTTTATTTAACCCTTGGTAGATAATTTTACAAAATATTTTAAATTTTATATTGTTTTTATAAAATCAATCTATTATACTTACGTTATTATTAATTGTCGAAAAACACAGAATATGTAGTAGATTCTAAAAAAATCGTAAATGTTAAGCTAAATTAATTCGAATTTATTAAAAGAAGTGATGATATGAGAAAATTAGACAAAAAAGATTTGCTCATCTTGGGCTATTTGCAAGATAACGGTCGTTATTCTTACAGTCAGATTGCCAAGATGTTAAAAGTAAGTGAAGGGACGGTTCGAAGCCGGATTAACCAAATGTTGAAAGATCGCGTATTTGAGTTTGTCATTCACACAAACCCCAATAAAATCGGATTGAATGTTCAAGCGATTATTGGAATTTCAACAAAACTAGGTAAACACGAGGAAATTGCTGCTCAATTAAAAGAATTTCCTCAAGTTCGATTTGTAGGGGCTTTTTCCGGAACTCACGATCTTATTATTCAAGCTTATTTTAAAAGCAATGAAGAGTTAATGGATTTTGCAAATAAAAAGCTAGCTAGTATAGAGGGAATTGAAAGTGAAGAAATCAATGTAGAATTGAAACAATACAAAGATACATTTTCTTACGTTCCAGAAAATGATGACACTGTCATTTAAATTATCCGAATATTAACTTTATTATCCATTTCATTTCCAACTAATGAGATCGTGAAGAATGTTCATACAAGGTAGAGAATTCCACTATATTTTTTGATTTGAGGTGTACGAATGAGTAACGAACGAATTTTAGATGTTAAAGGATTGAAAACACAGTTTCGAATTGATAAACAGAAAGTGGCAAAAGCCGTTGATGGCATAGACTTTCATATTAATAAAGGTGAAACGCTAGCTATTGTAGGAGAGTCAGGTAGTGGAAAAAGTATTACTGCTCTTTCTATCATGCAACTGATTCCTTCACCACCCGGGAAAATTGTGGAAGGGTCAATAGAGCTAGATGGAGTAGATTTATTAGGGTTATCGGAAAAGCAAATGACTGCAACGCGAGGAAATGACGTGGCAATGATTTTCCAAGAGCCAATGACTTCCCTTAATCCCGTTTTTACTATTGGGACTCAAGTTTCAGAACCTTTGCGTAAACACAAGAAATTAGGGAAGAAAGAAGCAAAAAAACAAACGATCGAACTGCTAAAACTTGTTGGATTTCCTAGAGCAGAGGATATCTTTCATGAATATCCCCACCAATTGTCAGGGGGAATGAGGCAACGGGCTATGATTGCCATGGCATTATCATGTGCTCCAAAACTTATTATTGCGGATGAGCCAACGACAGCTTTAGATGTGACCATCCAGGCACAAATTCTTGATCTTATGCTAGATATGAAAAAGAAAACAGGATCCTCCATATTAATGATTACCCACGATTTGGGGGTGGTTGCAGAAACTGCAGATAGAGTCGCAGTAATGTACGCCGGTCAAATCGTAGAAACCAGCACGGTGAAAGAATTATTTGTAAAACCGAAACACCCTTATACAGTTGGCCTATTAAATAGTATGCCAAAAATCGATCAGGATTCTGAAAGACTTGAATCGATACCAGGAATGGTTCCACCGGCACATAACTTCCCTCAAGGCTGCCGTTTTGCACCAAGATGCAAACATGCTATGGATAAATGCACAGAAGCTGTACCTGATTTAATTGAGGATGGCTTAAACCATAAAGTCCGCTGTGTATTGTACGATGGCAGCGGAAAAGGAGTTACTCATGTCTAAAGAAATTGTTGAAAAAGATATATTATTTGAAATTAAAAATCTAAAAAAATATTTTCCAGTAAAAGGCGGAGTGTTGCAACGAACAGTTGGCCACGTAAAAGCTGTTGACGACGTTAGCTTTACGATTTACAAAGGAGAAACATTAGGAATTGTCGGCGAGTCAGGCTCTGGGAAATCTACTCTAGGTCGTACGATCTTACGTTTACTTGATCCTACGGATGGAGAAATCATCTATAACAACGAAGATATTTCTGGATTAAGGCAAGGAAAACTTCGACCGTACCGGAAAGATATGCAGATGGTTTTTCAGGACCCGTACGCTTCACTTAATCCAAGAATGAGTGTAGGGGAACTAATTGAAGAACCAATGATCGTTCAAAATACGTTATCTAAGCCTGATCGTAAAAAAATGGTTGTCGACCTTCTTGAAAAAGTAGGATTAGGCCCAGAAGCAAGGGGCAAATATCCACATGAATTTTCAGGAGGCCAGCGTCAAAGAATTGGTATAGCACGCTCCTTATCGACAAGACCAAAGTTCATTATTGGGGATGAACCCGTTTCAGCTTTAGACGTTTCCGTTCAATCACAAGTATTGAATTTAATGGAAGATTTACAAGATGAATTTGATCTCACTTATTTATTCATTGCCCATGACTTAAGTGTTGTTAAACATATCAGTGATCGTGTAGGGGTCATGTATTTAGGACGATTAGCCGAAATAGCGCCTAAAGATTCTTTGTATGACAAACCGCTTCACCCTTACACTCAAGCTTTAATTGCAGCCGTACCTTCAACAGATGTCCTTAACGTTCGTGAAAAGACTCCATTAAAAGGGGATTTACCTAGCCCTTCTAATCCTCCTACGGGATGTGCGTTTCACACACGGTGTCCTAAAGCCCATGACCGTTGTAAAGTAGAACGTCCTGAATTGACCCATATGGGAGAAGAACATTATGTAGCTTGTCATTTATATACTGAACCAGAGCCCGTGGTGAAAGTAGAATAAGGTATAACAGCTACACATCATTTAGATGACTTTAGGGAGGTGAGGCTAGAACAGCAAGGAATCGTTCAGGGATGTTTTTCTTTGAATCAGTAAGTGAATAAAAAATAGGGGGAATTGACGAAATGAAGAAAAGTACATGGCTCATATCCGTTCTGCTTTTATCTTCAAGCATGGCACTAGCTGCGTGTGGAGATAATAATGCAGAAGGCCCGGACAATGACGAAACAGATGGTCAAGAGGCAATTAATGAACAAAATAACAATGAGTCAAATGAAGACGGCAATAACAACGGAAATGACAATGAGAATAATGAACCGGCTGGTGAGGCCCAATCTGGTGGAACGATCACAGCAGGTATGTACTCTGCACCAGACCATCAGTTTAACCCATTATTCTATACTACTGCGTATGATGCAAACATTTTGGATCTTACCTTTGAAAGTCTTGTAAAACAAGATGAAAATTTAGAATTTATTCCTAGCTTAGCCCATGATTGGGAATTTAATGACGAATTTACAGAGTTAACTTATTACTTAGAAGAAGATGTCACATGGCATGATGGTGAACCGTTTACAGCTGATGATGTAGTATTCACTTATACATCTATTGCGGATCCTGACTACGTTTCTGCTGGTGGGGTGAGAACGAACTATGCAAGCACTCTTTTAGGGTACGAAGATTACGTAGCTGGAGATGCTGATACACTTGAAGGTGTTGAAGCCATTGATGATCATACAGTTCAATTTACTTTTACTGATCCTAATATTAAGGCATTAGCTGATACTAGCTTCTATATTGTAGCAGAACATATCTTAGGAGATATTCCAGTTGGTGAAATGGCAGAGCATTCAAGTGCTTACACTGCTGATGAAATCATTGGAACAGGTCCATTTAACTTGACTGATTATCAAGAAGGAGAGCAATATATTCTTGATAGTTATGAAGATTATTGGCAAGGAGCACCTTACTTGGATAGTGTCGTTTGGCAAGTAGTGGATGAAGCAATTATGACTGGTATGCTTCAAAACGATGAACTACATTTGCTTAACCGTCCTGGTGGTGTACCAGCTGCTGACGCTGATGATGTGGAAGCTATGGAAAATGTAGAAATTTTAGAAATGCAAGATTTAGGTTACCAATATATGGCATTTAAACATCATCACGGACCTAACGATAGTCTTCTTGATAAGGATACTTGGGTGCCAAATGAAAAAGTTCAAGATGTAGAACTACGTCGCGCCATTGCTCATGCAATTAACCGTGAAGGATTTGTAGACGGTTTAATGTATGGTGCAGGACAAGTCATGCATGCCACTTTCCCTGAAGCTTCATGGGCGTATAATGAAGATGCTCCAATTAAATACGACTATGATGTAGATCGTGCAAATGAAATTTTGGACGAAGCAGGATATGAGTGGGATGGAGATTTCAGAACGAACCCAGAAGGTGGAGAGTTCACATTAAATCTTGATTATCCAACAGGTAACGAAATTCGTGAACGTGTTGCACCAATCATTCAAGAAAACCTTCAAGAAGTTGGTATTCAAGTGAATTTGAACAGCCCACGTGAAGCTAGTGCTCACTTTGACAGAGTCGAAGAAAATGATACAGAAATGGATATGTTCCTTGCAGGTTGGAGTTTAGCTTCTGGAGATCCAGACCCATCTGGATACTTCCTTTCAACTGCGGCATACAACTATCCGCGATATGATGATGAAACTTTTGATCAATTAATGCTAGAAGCAATCACTGCTCCGGATGCATTTGATCAAGATTACAGAGAAGAAAAATATAACGAGTGGAGCGAGTATTTCTCAGAGCAGCTTCCTGTTATCCCTCTTTACTCTCAAAATGTAATCTATGCACACAATGCCAATCTACATGGTATTACTTTTAAAACTCACCAAATTCTAGATGATGCACATCTATGGTGGTTAGAACAATAATACAATCTAACGATAAATGAGTGTTGGGCGTATGGTCGAGACCAGCCATACGCCCCCTTTTATTGAGTAGGAGGAACATAGCATGTATAAATACATCACTAGAAGAGTTTTACAATTTATTCCTATGCTCTTCTTGGTTACCATTGTTGTATATGGTTTAGCACAAGCTGCACCTGGTGACCCATTGAGTGGGGAAATTTTAGACCCTGATATTCCAGCTGAAGTATTGGAAGAGCGAAGAGAAGCTTTAGGATTAAATGACCCGATACCGGTTCAATATTGGAACTGGTTAAGTTCAGTGGCAGTTGGAGATTTCGGTCAGTCAATGCATTATACCGGCCGTTCCGTAGCTGATCTGGTAACATCTCGTATCATGAATACACTATACTTATCTTTATTTGCACTAGGCGTTACTATATTAGTTGCCATTCCTATTGGGATCTATTCTTCTAAAAAACCGTATTCGTTGCTTGACTATAGTGCAACGACGTTTGCTTTTCTCGGTCTTGCAACACCAAACTTTTTCGCAGCTCTTATAGCGATTTATTTCTTTTCTTTTCAATTGGGATGGTTCCCTTCACAAGGGACTGTTTCTTCAGTTGGTCTCACCGGTTTTGAATATTTCATTGATAAAATTCGCCATTTAATCTTGCCTGGCTTTACATTAGGCTTAGCTAGTACGGCTATTTACATGCGATATTTACGAACGGAAATGCTTGAAGTAATGGGTAGCGATTTTATCCGTACAGCTCGAGCAAAAGGTCTCGGTCCAAGCTCTGTTCTATATAAGCACACACTTAGAAATGCGTTGATTCCCATCATAACTCTTCTAGGTTTTGAATTTGGAACATTATTAAGTGGGGCGGTTATTACAGAAGCCGTATTTAATTATCCTGGATTAGGAACGCTGTTTCTTAATTCAATACAAAATCGAGATTATCCAGTAATAATGGCGATAAACTTGATTTTAGCAGTTACTATTTTAGTCGGAAATCTACTAGCAGATATCTTTTATGCAATAGTCGATCCGAGAATACGTTACGATTGAGGTGAGCGCATTGGAAAAAAGTCAGTCAACGAATCCAACCCCAGAAGTAGAAAAAAGCAAAAGTCCTTTACAACTTGCCATGCGTCGCTTCCTTCGTAATCGATTGGCAGTTGCAGGGATTGTCATTATAATTATCATGGTGAGTATAGCTGTATTTGCACCGCTATTAGCTCAGCACGATCCAAGGCAATCAGATTTAATCAATGTTATGCAGAAGCCAAGTGGAGAAAATTGGCTTGGTACAGATAGTTCCGGCCGTGATAATTTCTCAAGACTGGTTTATGGTTCTCAAGTTTCACTATTAATTGGATTCTTCGCAATGTTGTTTACATTAGCCATTGGAGTAGTTTTAGGATCCTTGTCAGGATTTTATGGTGGTAAAGTGGATAGTTTCATTATGAGGGCTGCTGACTTAATGTTAATCTTCCCTTTCCTTTTACTAGTGTTAACAGTAATGGCCATATTAGACCGAGTCACGATTGGTATTTTTATTACAATCATTGCCTTAACTACATGGCCTAACATTACGAGAATTTTGCGTGGAACGTTCTTATCTTTAAGGGAGAAAGAATATATAATTGGAGCGCGGTCTATTGGTTGTTCTGATTTAAGAATTATTGTCAAACACTTTTTGCCAAATGCTGTTGGTCCAATTATCGTTAATGCTACGATTATGATGGCTACACTAATTATCATTGAATCAGGCCTTAGTTTTATCGGGTTTGGTATTCCTCAACCCACTCCGACGTGGGGGAATATGGTAACAGAAGCAAGAAGTTTGCGAGTGCTAACTCAACACCCTGAAGCTTGGGTACCTCCTGGTTTAGCCATTTTACTGACAGTTCTAGCGATAAACTTTATCGGTGACGGACTGCGGGATGCATTTGATACGAAAAGTAAGATGTAAAATAACTCGTTCCTAATGATAATTAGGAGCGAGTTTTTTTAAATGAAACGAATATTAATCGCAAACGTATAAAAGAAAAGTTAGGAGTGATAAAAATGAAAAGCTTAAATGAAGAAATTGTTGAAATGAAAGAGAAAATGAGAAGAGAAAAAAAGTGGAAAGAACATACTGAACGATTACATACTCAAGTAAATTCTAAAGAGAAGAAAGTGCTTCACTTAGAAGAAAAGCTTATCGCTGAAAAAGAAGATGTTGAAAAACTGCAAGGGTTCTCGTTATCAAACGTTCTCGCTACGATTGCTGGTAATAAACAAGAAAAATTAAACACATATGAAAAAGAAGTGATCATTGCGAAACTACAATACCAGGAAGCTTATAAAATGCTAGAAGAACTTCAACAAGAATTAGCTGATTATGAATCTCACATAACATCATTAGGTGATATGGCAAAAGATTATAATAGCTTACTTGAACGTAAAGAACAATTAATCCATGACAGTGAAAGCATATGGAGTGAAGAGCTCTATGACATAACAGATAAAGAGGCTGAGCTTTTGGGCGCAGTTCAAGAATTTGACGAAGCTATTGAAGCCGGTACAATAGCTAAAAGGGCATTAAACGAAGCTGGAACCTCTTTTGATAGAGCGAAAGGATGGTCAACTTTCGATATATTTGGTGGTGGTTTAATCACTACTGCGGTCAAACACAGCCATTTAGATTCAGCCAAAAAAACAGTCCATACAGCCGAAAAGCGCTTAAGACAATTTCAAGATGAATTGATTGATATCCAAAACCATATGAAAGTAGATTTAGAAATTGGAGAGTTACTAACATTTGCAGATTATTTCTTTGATGGGATCATTGTAAATTGGATGGTTCATGATAAGATTTCCCAAGCTGCTAGTCAAATTGAAGAAACGAACCAATTAGTGAGTCAAACCTTGGACCAATTACAAAGCGATCAAAAAGAAATGAATCATAAATTAAGAGAATTATCTTTAAAAAGAATCAAGCTAATTGAAAAAGCATAAAGGTTACGATAATTTTATTATGTAAACTAAACTCTTAGAAAGAGGTAAACGATATGACTGAAAAAGAAAAAATGTTACAGGGTTCTCTTTATAAACCTGCCGATCCACAATTATTAAAGGAAAGAGAGAACGCAAGAGAAATGATGAAATGGCTAAATGAGTTAGCGGTAACTGATTATACGGGGAAAGAATCATTACTCAGAAAACTTTTTGGCTCAGCAGGTAAGAACGTATTTCTTGAACCGCCGTTTTTCTGTGATTATGGTTCCAATATTCACGTGGGAGATGACTTTTTTGCTAATTTTAATTGTACCTTTTTAGATGTTTGCTCAATTACGATTGGTGATCGGTGTATGATTGCACCACAAGTACAAATTTACACTGCCACACACCCTTTAGATCCAACAGAGCGGTCTTCTGGAAAAGAATTTGGCAAACCGGTAGTCATTGGTCATGATGTGTGGATCGGTGGAGGTGCAATTATTAATCCAGGGGTAACGATTGGCAATAATGCAGTTATAGGGTCTGGATCTGTTGTTACAAAAGACGTCCCTGATTATGCTGTAGTTGGTGGAAATCCTGCAAGAATATTGAAGTATGTACATCAATAGTTTCGAAATGGAGATAGTGAAGTCATTCTTCACACAGTCATTTTAATTAAAGATAAATATCTTCCTTCTAATAGGGGAGATGTTTTTCTTGTCTAGAATATATAGTAGACTAATTATATTCATCTGTGAAAGAAACTTCTTGGCTAGCAGACTTAAAGGGAAGGTCTGTTGAGATGATAGATTTTATAGAGGGAGGGACAGTATGAAGGATACCAATGTTTTTGTTTACGGAACTTTAAGAAAAAACGAAAGTAACCATGGATTATTAAAAAGAGCTAAGCTTGTTTCTCAACAAGCTAAATTAAAAGGGTCTTTATTTAATACTGGCCAAGGGTATCCAGCCTTAATGTTAAAAGGGGAGTCTTACGTTTATGGTGAAATCTATAACGTAGATGATAATATACTAGCAAATTTAGATGTTCTTGAAGGTTACACACCTGGCAGAAAAGATAACCTTTATGAACGACAGGAAAAACAGGTTGAAACAGATATTGGAATTATTGATGCTTGGGTATATGTACTTAATGCTGAAAACGATGAACATTTAGTTCACCACATTCCTTTTCAAGATTGGAAAGTCAATCAATGGTACACGTCCTTTAATGAAGTAAAATACTTTGCGTATGGATCTTGTATGGATACTGCCAGAATCAAACAAGCAGGAATGCTGGATCATTTTTCCAAAGAAGTGGCTGTAGGTAGGGTGAAAGGATATGAATTTCTTTATTCGTTTCCAAGGCCAGACGGGGCCCGAGCTGATATTAAAGAAGCTAGTGGGGAGGACTATGTAGAGGGAATCGTGTACACTATCCCTCGTGATGCCGTTGAATACTTGTTTGTAAGAGAAGGAGTTCATTCTAACAATTATCGACCGACATTTATTGACGTTGAAATCAAAGGAGAGATCCACGAAGATGTTCTTACATTTTCTGTGATCGACAAGCATCCTTGTACAGCACCACCTGAGCATTATGCTACGGAAATTTTAAGAGGTGCTAAGGGAAGACTCTCAAATGATTATTTCGTTAAGTTACAAACTAAACTGGATTCTGTTGGGTTTACATTCTCTAGCTAACTTTTCTTTAAGGTCAGGTATTTTATAATACTTGGCCTTTTTTTCCGACTCTAAGCTTTCCACAGGAACCGATATAAGCATGATTTTAGATATTTAATTCATGACCTTATTTAGATTGTTAGTAAAAACACTTTACAATCATACAATATGTTTGTAAGATTTAAATAGTAATTATTACGATTTAAAAAAGGAGAGTTATATATGAACTCTAAAATACCTGTAACCGTTCTTAGTGGCTATTTAGGTGCCGGAAAAACCACGATTCTAAATAACATACTATCTAATCGTGAAGGGAAAAAAGTCGCTGTAATAGTCAATGACATGAGTGAAATCAATATAGATTCCCAACTTGTGGAACATAATGGCTTTAGCAGAACAGAGGAAAAACTTGTAGAAATGTCCAATGGATGCATTTGCTGTACTTTAAGAGAAGATTTGCTTCTTGAAGTAGATAAACTGGCCAAAAAAGGAGATATTGATTATATTGTCATCGAATCGACCGGAATCTCGGAACCTGTACCTGTTGCTCAAACGTTCTCGTACATTGATGAAGAAGTTGGAGTTGATTTAACAGAAACTTGCAAATTAGATACCATGGTCACAGTTGTTGATGCTAACCGTTTTTGGCATGATTATAAGTCTGGGGAAAGTTTATTGGAGAGACAGCAAGCAAGTTCAGATGATGATATCAGAGATGTTTCAGATCTCTTAGTTGATCAAATTGAATTTTGTGACGTACTTGTATTAAATAAGACAGGTATGATTTCTGAGAAGGAATTAAAATCTCTTGAAAAAGTATTAAGGAAGTTGCAACCTGATGCGAAACTTCTCAAAACAATAGACGGTAAAATCCCAGCGTCCGAGATATTAAACACTGGCTTGTTTAATTTTGAAGAAGTGAGTATGTCTGCTGGGTGGCTAAAAGAGCTCGAGGCAGAAGAACACACTCCTGAAACGGATGAATATGGGATTACTTCCTTTGTATATAAACGAGATCGCCCGTTCCATTCTCAGCGGTTTTTCGAATGGGGAGATCAATTTCCAGAAGGAGTGGTGAGAGCGAAAGGGATTGCTTGGTGTGCAACAAGGAATGATTTAGCTTTGCTCTTTTCTCAAGCTGGACCTTCCGTTTCTTTAGACCCCGTTTCTTTTTGGGTAGGATCCATGTCATTAGAAAAGCAATCGCAATTCCTTCAAGATAACCCTGATATGGTTGCTGAGTGGAGTGAACAGTATGGCGACAGGAAAAACGAGCTTGTTTTCATAGGAATAGATATGGATAAGGAAACGATTATTCAATCACTTGATTCGTGTTTATTAACCGATGAAGAATTGTCCTCAGACTGGAAAGGTATGGAGGATCCATTTCCATGGGATGTCTAATAATCGCTTAAATAGGTGTCTGCCGAGGCGAGGGTGAGCCTCGGCAGTTTCACTAAGGTGTCCAATATATTTTCCCTGATTTGTCAGTGGGTTCAATATCAATATGAAATCGATGCTTTTTGTAAAAGTGAACGAGTCTATCCACGTGATCCCAATCTCGATCCGAGATATTCCCTGAAATAGTATGAACGTTTTGTTCCATAGTATATTCTTTTAAGAATTTCATACATACAGAACCGTATCCGCGATTTTCTTCTCCGCGAATATCATCTATTTGAACGTGATAATCATCTTTGTAGTGGGCGTGAATGGAAAAATCCCACTTCCCTAAAAATGGACGATTGCAATCATGCGCCATGATTTTACATACATTTCCATCGTCCGAGGCATAAATAATAATCCAATTTTCTTTTCGGGTTTGATCTATCCCAAGTACATTCCATTTTTTAGCGATTTCTTTCATGTTCTCTTGCATACGAAATATTTGAAACTCTAATTCCTCATAGTCTTCAATTATCTTTTCTTTGTTATTTTCCTGCTTAGGATCTAATAATGCAGGGGCGACCATGGTAATGACTCCTCTCGAAATGTTGTAATATAGAAACTCACAATTTCGATATTCTACTAAATATAAAGATAAATTTCAATATGTTTAAGTACATTTAATTTTAAAAATCTTGTGTAGAAAATCTTCATCTACCTAATCTCAATGCTAGCTGATCGGGATTGATCAACGGATAACAAAGTAATGTAAAATAGTCACTTGCAATAATAAAATAAGTGAGTTAATCTAGAACATATCGATATATTGATAAAACTTATCGGTAATGATCAATATATAGATGAATAATTTCATATTATAGAAAACAAGGTGCCTTCAAGTAAGGCTTAATAGGGAACCCGGTTCAATTCCGGGACTGTCCCCGCAACTGTAAATGTGGACGAAATGAGATAACCACTGTATAAGAGTGTCATGGACATGGCGATTATACGGGAAGGCTCAAAGTAGGACGAAGCATAAGTCAGGAGACCTGCCTTGATTTTCTCCAGTTTCTGATCTTCGGGGGTTGAGAATGAGAAACGGTAGATGACCACTTACCTTTTTGTACGTGGGCTTATCTTTCGGAAACCATTCTGAAACTGCCGTTCTTATTAACCTTCCTGAAATCAGGAAGGTTTTTTTGTTGAGTAATTGTAAGGTCTTAATCAATTAAAGATGATTTTTGGAAGGATGATGAACGTAATGGAAAGCACTTTGAAGATGAGGGGAATAAACGAAATTATTGAACAATTAAAAGAACGATTTCCACACCTTACATGGGAACCATTTTTAACAAGACTAAACTTACTTAATAACAATAACATCACTGCAGAAACGATCCCAGTTGTTACTGCACTAGATCAGTTATCAGCAGCCGAAGCTGATTGGACATATGTCGCTTCAACTCTATATTGTCACAAGCTGTATGAAGAAGTGTCCATGAACAGACAAGTCGAGGCATATGAAAAATTTCATCTACTAGTG
This sequence comes from Salipaludibacillus keqinensis, assembly GCF_003226325.1. Lineage (GTDB taxonomy): Bacteria > Bacillota > Bacilli > Bacillales > Salisediminibacteriaceae > Salipaludibacillus > Salipaludibacillus keqinensis. The sequence goes on from NZ_PDOD01000001.1 coordinate 1,259,268, forward strand.
CTTCAACTGGTGGACAAAGGTTTTTATAAAAAGGATCTGCTTACTAAATACACTTTAGAAGAATTAACAAAGCTAGGAGAATCATTAGTGGCTGACCGAGACGATAAATTTACATATATCGGTCTGAAAACACTAGCTGATCGCTATTTGGCTCGAAGTCATACCGGAGAATTACTAGAGTTACCTCAAGAGAGATTCATGATTATTGCCATGAGTTTAATGAGTAATGAGCCAGAAAATAAACGAATTGAACTCGTTCAAGAAGCATATTGGGCTCTTTCTCATTTATATATGACTGTAGCTACCCCCACTTTAGCTAACGCAGGGAAAACTCACGGTCAATTATCTAGTTGCTTCATTGATACAGTCGATGATAGCTTAAGAGGTATTTTTGATAGTAATACCGATGCAGCGACTGTCAGTAAAAATGGGGGGGGATTAGGTATTTACTTAGGTAAAATTAGAGCGAAAGGATCTTCTATTAAAGGGTTTAAAGGAACGTCATCTGGAGTTCTACCTTGGATGAAACAATTAAACAACACAGCTGTTAGTGTAGATCAATTAGGTCAGCGTCAAGGAGCGGTCGCTGTCTATTTGGATGTGTGGCATAAAGATGTATTCTCGTTTTTAGATGCCAAGTTAAATAATGGCGATGAGAGACAGCGAACCCATGACTTATTTACTGGATTATGCATTCCTGATTTATTTATGGAAAAAGTTGAAGCGCGACAAGATTGGCATTTGTTTGACCCTCATGAAGTTCGTCAAGTGATGGGTTTCTCTTTAGAAGACTTCTATGATGAAGAAGAAGGAGAAGGGAGTTTCAGAAGGTCTTACGATGCTTGCGTTGCCAATGAAGACTTATCCTCTATTAAAGTGCCGGCTATAGATATCATGAAACGAGTGATGATTGCTCAATTAGAGACAGGAACGCCTTACATGTTTTATAGAGACACTGTAAATAGGCTTAACCCCAATCGTCATAAAGGTATGATTTATTCCTCTAATCTATGTACTGAGATTATGCAAAATATGAGTTCAACAACAATAACTGAACATTGGACAACTGATGGGGAAATCATCACAAAGAAAAAGTCAGGAGATTATGTGGTGTGTAATCTAAGCTCAATCTCCCTAGCTACAGCGGTAAAAGATGATGTACTAGAAAGGTTAATTACAATCCAAGTTCGTATGCTTGATAACGTCATAGACATGAATACAATCGAAGTTCCACAGGCACAAATAACGAATCAGAAATACCGAGCTATCGGTCTTGGGACATTTGGCTGGCATCATTTACTTACTGAAATGAGAATACCGTGGGAGTCTAACAAGGCTGTTCAATATGCAGATGAACTTTACGAAGTTATTCATTATTACACAGTAAAAGCAAGTATGGAATTAGCGCAAGAGAAAGGAGCTTATTCTGTATTTAAGGGATCCACTTTTCACACAGGAGAGTATTTTGAACAGAGAGGTTATCAGTCAGAACGTTGGAATGCGTTAAAGCAAGAAGTGAAAACATATGGACTTCGCAATGGTTACTTAATGGCTGTTGCTCCTAACTCTAGTACGTCTTTAATTGCGGGCTCTACGGCTTCCATCGACCCTATTTTTAGAAAAGAGTATGCTGAAGAAAAGAAAAACTATAAAATTCCTGTCACAGCACCAAATTTGAATAAAGATACAACATGGTATTACAAACCAGCCCATTCAATTGATCAGCATTGGAGCATAAAGCAAAATGGTGCCCGTCAAAAACATATTGATCAATCCGTATCGTTTAATTTATACGTAAAAAATACAATTAAAGCGAAAGAGTTATTAGCTCTTCATATGGATGCATGGAAAAACGGCCTGAAAACTACTTATTATGTTAGATCAACTTCAAGTGACTTAGAAGATTGTGAGAGCTGCTCAAGTTAACAGGAGGGAATAAAATGACAAAATTAACTGAAAGAAAGTTGTACAATGTGGAGGCCCCAAACGCCTCCACCGGTATTATTTTAGGCGAAAGTTCCAACGTGCTAAATTGGGATGATGTTCGTTTTTCTTGGGCCTATCCATTATATAAAAACATGTTAGGAAACTTCTGGACACCTTTTGAAATTAATATGAATTCAGATGTGAAACAATTTGCCGATTTGTCTACTAAAGAAGAAGAAGCTTTTAAGAAAATCATCGGTTTACTAGCGTTTCTAGATAGTATTCAAACCGATTATGCCATGCATGTTTCTAAATATTTAACCGATTCAAGCTTAAATGCACTCATGACTGTATTGGCCTTTCAAGAAGTCGTTCACAATCAAAGTTACTCTTACGTTTTATCTAGTCTCGTTAACAAAGATGAACAAGACGAAATTTTTGAATACTGGAAGCATGATCCGGTCTTAAGAGAGAGAAACGATTTTATCGCTCATGGGTATGAATCGTTTATTAACAACCCAACACCTGAAACTCTATTGAAATCCATTGTATATGATGTCATTTTAGAAGGACTGAACTTTTATTCAGGATTTAGTTTCTTTTACCATATGGCTCGAAATCAAAAAATGGTCTCTACTTCAACGATGATCAATTATATAAATAGAGACGAACAGCTCCATGTCTATCTATTTGCTAATATATTCAAAGAACTCCGTGTTGAATTTCCTAAATTACAATCGGAAGAAATAGACGATTTCGTCCAATCAACGTTTATAGAGGCTACCGAGTTGGAAATTAAGTGGGCACATCATATTATTGGGAACAACATCCCTGAAATTCCAATAAGTGATTTAGAGGATTATATTAAATTCATGGCAAATAAACGGGTTAATGAATTAGGCGTTGAGCGTCCTTTTGAAGGCCATCGGTCAAACCCAATGAAATGGATGAAAGTATACGAAAATGTGAATCAAGGGAAGACGGACTTTTTCGAACAAAAATCACGACAATACACAAAAGTATCCGAAGACAATGGGTTTGATGATTTGTAGTGGTTCGATGAATTCATAAAAAGTAGGGGCTGATAACAAAAAGCGCCTGCTTTTTCTTCATTCATAATCTTTTGTTTTTCTAGTTATTCTCTGTATAATTGTCCTAAATATCATCAACGGCAATGAAATGACATTAATATAGAGAATGTTGTCTATTCATATATATAGAGGAGTATTGAAATGATGAAAATTGAAGTGAACGTTCTCCAGGGGCGAGGTAACGCTTATACATTTGGTGTGAACCAAGCTAAAGCATTAAAAGACACACCTCTATTCCAAAAACACCTGAACCGCCGAAAAAAATCCATTCGAAAATATACGTCGGACTATCAGGTCGCTAAACAGTTTATGCACACATACTCTCCTTCTCTCATAGAAGAGGTTCAAGGAATAGCAGATGAATTAGGGTGGAGTGTACAAGATGTGATGCATGAGTATGGAGGCTATCAGCAAAGCTGGAAAAAATCCGGATGCAGCGCCATTATGAAGGATGGCGTCTATGGCAGGAACTATGATTATCACCCCAAAACGTATGATGGACGTTTTGTTCTCTGGCAACCTAACCATGGATTCGCTCATATTGGGTTTGCTCAAAGAATGATAGGGAGAATGGATGGTATGAATGAAAAAGGATTAGCTTTAGGCTACCACTTCGTGAATCGATTAAGGCCAGAAGACGGCTTCATATGTACGAGCATTGCTCGGTTTGTATTAGATTCTTGCGAAAATGTTTCTCAAGCTGTCGAAAGATTAAAAGACATTCCTCATCGACATGCATTTAATTATTCGTTAGCTGATCGGTCAGGGAATAGCATGGTTGTTGAAGCCTCTTCAAAAGGCGTTAATGTAATGGATGAACATTTAGGAGCCTGCACAAATCACTTTCAAACGTTAACAAAATTGAATGAAAATCGTTATAAAATTGAAGAATCCCAGTCTAGATTGGTAAAGCTTCAGCGTTTTCAAAAGGGTAAACCGTCTGCTGAAAATATCTTTCAATTTTTAAACGATCGAAAATACGGGATCTGTAAATTAGATTATAGGAATTGGTCAGGTACAATCCATACGGCTGTTTATGATACGAAGAATTTAGAAGTGAATGTAGGAATAGGCGTTGATGCCCTGAAAGTCAGATTCTCATTCGAAGATTGGCTAAAAGGAAAAAAGACAGTCATTAGAAAGATAAGAGGGGTGTTGCCAGAAATTGAAGGAACAGACCACCTGGAAATACCTGAACAAGTAGAATCTAATGGTTTTATTAACATATAATCTGATCACTGTTGAAGTTCATTAACGTATTCGAAAGAGGGTGTATTATGTCTGACGGGAGATATCTTTTCCAACCGTACGCTTTAAATAAACATATTACTGTGAAAAACCGAATATTTAAGTCTGCCATGAGTGAAGGTTTGGCCTCACGCAATCATCTTCCTACTGAACAAATCGTTGAACTTTATAAAGTTTGGGCTGAGGGAGGCGCAGGTATTGTTGTGACGGGTAACGTGATGATAGACAGGAAAGCTTTAGGAGAACCACGAAATGTCGTCCTAGAAAATGGAGATCATTTAAATCTATTTGAAGATTGGGCAAAGGCTGGAACTAAGAATGGTACTCAATTATGGATGCAAATCAACCATCCTGGCAAGCAAGTATTTAAAGGAGTTGTTAAAGAAGCCGTTGCACCTTCCGCCATTCCTTTTGAACCAGCATTACAACGTTTTTTCCCTACGTGCAGAGCACTCACTTCAGAAGAAATTAAAAAAATAATAGAGAAATTTGCACGAACAGCTCAATTAGCTAAAGAAGCAGGGTTTACAGGTGTTCAAATTCATGCTGCTCATGGTTATTTAATCAGCCAGTTTCTCTCTCCACACCATAACCAGAGAAAAGACGAGTGGGGAGGGAGTGTTCAAAACAGATTCAGGTTTTTAAAGGAAATTTATTCAACGATTCGTTCAAAAGTAGGTAGTGATTTTCCAATTGGAGTGAAAATTAATAGTTCTGATTTTATGAAAGCAGGCTTTAATGAGCAGGAATCAAGTTATGTTATTGACCAATTGGATCAATTAGGAGTTGACCTGATAGAAATTTCTGGCGGGACGTATGAGAATCCGGAAATGACAGGGAAAAGTATTAAACCTTCCACTGCTAAAAGAGAGGCTTACTTTATAGAATATGCAGAGAAATTGAAGCAGCAATCAAACATCCCGATAGTCGTAACAGGTGGCTTTCGGTCATTAAAAGGAATGGAAGAAGCTTTGGAAGATAAGGCAACAGATTTTATTGGATTGGCTAGACCTTTGGCTGTTTATCCAGATTACCCTAATAAGTTGCTACATAATCACGTTCCTCTATTAGAGTTAGCTCCTATCAAGACTGGAATTCCTTTTATTGATAAAAGAGCCATGCTGGAATTAACTTGGTACAGTCAACAGTTGGAAAGAATAGCTAATGGAAAAGCAACGAACCCGACATTTCCGCCGTTACTTTCCCTCTTTCTTACAATTGTCAAAAACGGAAAAGAAGTTTTTCAACAAAGGAGAGCTTAAACGAATGACTTATTTACACTTCGAATCAAGTCATTGATCAGTTCGCTACTAGTTAAAATACTATTGTGGTCATGGGTGCTAGCGAGATAAACATCGCCTCCCACTTCTGTTTCCCAATACTTTTTGAACTTTAGTCCACTGATCACTTCATCCTGGGAGCCTAAGAATATTCGATAAAAGTGTAGAGGAGCCGAGTTCAATATGGACGGGTCTTTAATAAACCTAGACATCATCAACCTGAAACTTAAAGTGTAAGATTTGACAGTTGATGTTTCGTCGTAAGGAATTTCACGTAATGGAATTTTTACCACGGGTAAGTAAGAGAAAAAATGAACGTTCAGTCGATCAAGCATGCTCAGTGCCGCTGCCCGTTTGAAAAATATTTCGTAATCCCCTTCTTTTTGATCACCATTGTTATCATGAAACACATCTAAACTAGGATGTATAAAAGGGGAAACTAGGAAAATATCAACTATATGATTAGACGGTTGTTCCAAGGAATACCGGAGAAGATTTCCTGCTCCCATTGAATGCCCTAACAAGAAGATCTCCTCATACTCTTTGGATAATTCATCTATCATTTCTTGCAAGTCTAGGTCATACCGTCCTTGTTCATTAAGATCTCCTTTACCCGACTCAAAAGATGTATAGCCTCTTAAAACAGGGATATGAATATCAATGCTTACTTCTGATCGTAGGAGTTCAGCCATTTTAAATAATTGATCCAATTCAGAAGTAATTCCATGAATACATAGAAGGACTTTATTCGTCTTTCTTTCGCTAGGAAATTCGTAGTAAGGGATATTTGCCTTGTCTGAGAAAGTAAACAATGATGTTATGTGGCTCATGAAAAATGTCTCCTTTGAAGATTTTATTTATATTAATGGATTGGTTTATTATCTGAAATTAAGTATAACAGTCGGTACAATATTTGACTAAGAATTGAATGTTTACAGGAGAGAACTTTCTTGAATTATGAATGAAAATAGGTAATCATTTATATCTTTATAGTTGGGCCGAAATGAAAAGGGGTTTAGATTTCTCTGAAAAAGTAAATATAGTATGTTGTAGGACAATTTAACAAATTAATGAAGGAGTGTTGAGTATGGCTGAGAAAGTATTTTCAACAACTGCAACGGTTAAAGGTGGCCGTGAAGGACACGTGAAGTCAGATAATGGTGTAATTGATGTTGACTTGTCTATGCCTAAGGGAGGAGATCTTCCTAACAACGCCTCTAATCCAGAACAGTTATTTGCTGCTGGATACGCGGCATGTTACGATGGTGCATTGAATTTAATGGCCTCCAAAGACAAGAAAGAAATTGATTCAGAAATTACTGGTGAAGTCAGCCTAATTAAAGATCCTTCTGACGGAGGATTTAAAATTGGTGTCACTCTTCACGTTAATATCTCAGGTGTAAGTCAATCTGAAGCAGAAGAATTAGCTCATAAAGCTCATGAATTCTGCCCGTACTCTAAAGCAACGAGAGGCAATATTGATGTGGATTTAGTTATAAAAGGAAATTAATTGATATAGCAAAAGCCTGAAAGCTTAGCTTTCAGGCTTTTTAGTGTCTTTTATAAAGAAGGTAAGTCGCTATTCATGAGTTTTCAAAAGAAAATAAGTATAATAATAGCTAAGACGTAGCCAATATAATAAAGTACATCAAGAAGGAGGGGTCGGCAGGTGAAAAAACTAGTCATTTTCACCATCGTTTCTGTCTTTGCTATATTAAGCGTAATATTTATTCCTATCGTATACGACTATTTCACATCCCGTTCTTATGGTAGCGAACCTATAGAATTATCAGAAGAAGACACAAGAGAAGTAGCTACATTTGCTGGTGGATGTTTCTGGTGCATGGAGCCACCGTTTGAGAATATTGAAGGAGTTAATGAGGTTGTAGCTGGTTATATAGGAGGGGAGATAGAAAACCCTTCATATGAAGATGTTGCGAGTGGTGATAGTGGTCATGTTGAAGCCGTTCAAGTCATTTTTGATCCTGAAATGGTCAGTTATGAAGATTTATTGCAAGTTTTTTGGCGACAAATCGATCCGACTGACGATGAAGGTCAGTTCGTTGATCGGGGAGAACCCTATAGGTCAGGGATATTTTATTACGATGAAGAACAAAGGCAGCTAGCTGAAGAATCTAAAGAGCAGCTATCACAATCTGGCCGGTTCAGTGATCCGATTGTAACCACCATTTCTGAGGCTACTACTTTTTATCGTGCAGAAGATTATCACCAAAATTACTATAAAGAAAATCCAGTTAGATATGAATTTTATCGTTCTAATTCAGGCAGAGATGAATTTTTGGATGAACATTGGGAAGAACATGAACGAAATTATACAGTAGCCATGCCTGAAGAGGAGAATATCGCATTTTGGAGAACATATGAAAAAGAAGATGAAGAAGAATTAAAAGAGCGTTTAACACCTATTCAGTTTGAGGTTACTCAAGAAGATGGAACCGAACCAGCTTACCGAAACGCTTATTGGAACCACTACGAAGATGGCATTTATGTAGATATTTTATCAGGAGAACCTTTATTTAGTTCCACCCATCAATATGATTCAGATACAGGTTGGCCAAGTTTTACCCAACCGATTTTAGAAGAAACGATTGTCGAGGAAGATGATTGGCATCTCCTCATAAGACGGACAGAAATAAGAAGTAAATTCGCAGATTCTCATTTAGGTCACGTATTTACTGATGGACCAGAGCCCACAGGATTAAGATATTGTATGAATTCAGCAGCATTGTCGTTTATACCGAAAGAGGAAATGGAAGAAGAAGGATACGAAGAATTTTTATATTTATTTGAAGAATAAATGGTTTTTGATTCAACAGAACAAAACCTAGCACATTCATACAAAAATCACTAAATAACCACAACATCGTTTACTATATTTGTAAAAAAACACTTCACTTGAAGTGTTTTTTTATTGTGCTGTGTTAAAGTAATAAAGTATAATAGATATATACTGTTTATTGCCTAAAGCCTCAATCATAAAGAATTTAATAAATAAACATAGTTGATTTATCCATGAAATGGTTTACAATAGGTATAAAGAACTTAAACAAAAGTTACATAAAAGAGGAGATAACCAATGGGTATTTTTACTATGAAGGCAAATCGTAATAAAAAATCCGACTATAATCCTGAATTTAATTATTCAAATGGGATAAAGGTATCACTTCAAGACCAAACGATTGAAAATCGCTTAAAGTATATGAATGTAACAAAAGAAAAATTGGCAGTATTACAATAATTAAAGCCTCATGTATTAGAAATGAAAGATCAGTTTCTTGATATGGTTTTAGATCATGTGTATCAATTTAAAGAATTGGTCGTCATTGCTGAAACTCATTCATCGCGAGAAAGATTGAAGCAAGTATTTTCTATGTACTTAGACACTTTATTAGCTGGAAGTATAGATGAGAAATATATAGAAGTAAGAAAACGAATTGGCGCAACTCACAACCGCGGGGAACTACCAGTCGGTTGGTTCTTAGCTACTTATCAAGCATTTAATAGTTTATTAATCCCTCAAATAGTGAAACTATACATTCAAGATCCAGATAAATTATCTAACACTCTTATTGCTTTGACGGATGTCATGAATTTAGACGCTCAACTTGTTGTAGAAACATATATCGATAGTAAAGTTCAACAAATTGTCGATTTAAATCAAGAACAACGAAGTCTTCAGGAAGAACTTAATGGCCTTAGCCAACAACTTGCTGCGATGGTCGATGAAAATGAAGCTGGTCTAGAAGTAGCAGCGGGCCGTGCAGAGAAAGTTAGTCGAGATACAGAAATGACGATGAAAAGTAATCAAAATCTTTTAAGTTTAACGAGAACGAGCGAAAAGAATATTGAAGAAATGACAGTTTCGTTTAAAGTGTTACTGGACCAAATGGACCGGGGAACAAAGAAAGTGGAAGAGATGAAGAAAATTTCAGAAGATATATCCAACATGACGGGTCAGATAGAACAAATTGCCGATCAGACCAATTTGCTTGCTTTAAATGCTTCCATAGAAGCAGCTAGAGCTGGAGAAGCAGGAAAAGGCTTTGCTGTTGTAGCTGATGAAGTTCGTAAGTTAGCCGAAAACTCTAAAAAGATTACGCAATCAATTATCGACTTATCATCTGAAAGTAATCAAAATACAAATCAGCTAGTAGAGTCCTTATCTACGATGAACAAAGCAACAAGTGAATCAGACAAAAAGTTAAATGACGTGAAATCTAGCTTTGCAGGTGTTAAAATCGAAATGGAAAACTACAATGAAATGTTTCATACGAATAAAAACGAATTGGATCTCATTGTTGACTCTGTAAAGGAATTAGCTGGATCGACTAAAAATTTATCTCACGTATCAAATGAGCTTTTAGAAAAAGGACAAAAATTGACGATGAAGGATTAATTTTAAAAGCTCTTGTGATCGAAGGAGGCATGATCGATGACAAGAAAGAATTTCAAAAAAGCGACCTTTGCCGGAGGCTGTTTCTGGTGTATGGTCAAGCCATTCGACGAGTTACCAGGTATTAAGGAAGTTCTTTCTGGTTATTCTGGCGGCCACCTTACTTACCCAACTTATAATCAAGTTCAAACTGGAAAAAGCGGTCATTATGAGGTTATTCAAATTACATATGACCCCTTTGTTTTTTCTTATCATCAATTACTGGAAATCTTTTGGCCACAAATTGATCCAACCGATGACGGGGGACAATTTATAGACAGAGGTCCTCAGTATCGTTCGGCGATTTTTTACCATGATGAGGAACAAAAGCAGTTAGCTGAACAATCTCTATTGAAAATGAAAACAGACGGTCCTTTTAAAGATCCAATAGTGACTAAAATTTTACCAGCAACTACGTTCTATGAGGCTGAGGAAGAACATCAGAAATTTTATAAGAAACACCCGAAAAGATATAAACAAGAACGAGTCCAATCTGGCAGAGATTTGTTTATTTATGAAAACTGGTCATAATATTAAAACCGACAGGGCGACTTCTAAGTGGAGTGGTCCTTTTTCAATGAATTAATGAAGCAGGATTACCTAACTAAAGAACAGGGAATGGCAATAACAGACATTTAATTTAGAAGGGAGCAGGATGGGGAATGCCTAAAATTGATTCATCTTTTTTTCCATCTAAATCTTTATCACATTCAAGTTTAAAAGAAAATAACATAGACAAACTTGAACAACAGTTTGAGCACGAGCAAATGGAATCTTGCTTGATCTACCAAGATAATGTCCTTGTTTACACATTTGAGAAAAAACTTAAATTAGCTACTCAACTACATAAAGTGAATTCCGTAACAAAATCTTTCCTGTCTTCACTTATAGGAATTGCTTTGGAAAAAGGTTATTTAACTTCGCTCGAACAGCCTCTTTCGGATTTTTTTTCACCTAGAGAAAGTCAGTCAAGCGAAGTGAATCAAATAACTCTTCGTCATTTGTTGACAATGACTTCAGGATTTGATCCAAGGAAATGGACGAATGTGGCGACTTCAGAAAATTGGACTGAAACTATTTTAAATGAACCATTAAAACATTCGCCTGGAGAAAAAATGGTTTATAATAATTCAGATTCTCATCTATTGAGCGCGATTCTTCAAGTAGCAACAAGAAAATCGACACAAGACTTTGCAAATGAATACTTATTTCAGCCGTTAGGGATTGATGATTATCAATGGAAGAAATCATCTGACCATGTGTCCATCGGAGGCTATGGCCTCTATATGACTCCGATAGATGCGATGAAATATGCAGTATTATATTTACAGAAGGGTATTTGGAATGACAGACAGATACTGCCGGCTGACTGGATAGAAGAAGCGACCCGACCTCACGTTTCAACGGATAAATGGAAGCAAGCTTATGGATTCCATTGGTGGGTAAGTGATGAGAAACCAGCTTTTTATTATGCTGCAGGAAGGGGAGGGAAGTTTTTATTTATATCTCCTGAACAGCAATTAGCGGTGGTATTTACCGCTAATTTATCTAATAAAGAAAGCCTTTTACCATACCAATGGTTTGTTCGTTATATCCTTGATTAAACGTACGAACGAATGGTTCAATGCAACAATATTACTATAAATGGAGGGATTGTTATGGAGAACCATATGAAAAAAACCGATACTGCAGATCATATTTTTGGACAAGAAGTGAGAGATCCGTTTCGATGGCTTGAAAATGAACTTGATGAAGATACAATCGCATGGAGTCATACCCAAAAAGAAAAATCATCTCACTACTTTTCAGAGAGTGAAACGGAAGAAGAAGATCGAAAAAGGTTAACTGAAATGTGGGACTACCCGAAGTATTTTGTTCCTGTTAAAGTAAAAGATACATTATACTATCAAAAGAATGACGGATTACAGAATCAAGCCTCTTTATATATGAAAAGAGGTGCCGTGAATAAAGTTATTTTAGATCCAAACTCTTTGTCAGAGGATGGAACAGTAGCGTTGATCCAAACAGCAGTGAGCAAACAAGGTCGCTATCTTGCCTATTCTACTTCCGAACATGGGAGCGACTGGCAGCAAATCCGAGTGAAGGACTTGGAGTCGGGACATGATTTACCAGACAAAATTGATCATGTAAAGTTCACGAATATTGCTTGGACTCCTGATGAAAAAGGCTTTTATTATAGTCGATTTGATCTTGATGAGCAAGAAGGTTTAGGAAATGATAAGTATGTTAATAAGCTATATTATCATTCTCTTCATACGTTTCAAACGGAAGACCAGCTTATTTATGAACATCCAGAAAACGATGAGTTGCTCTTATCTCCTTTTGTAACAGAAGATGGTCAGTATCTATGTTTGCATATAAGTGAAGGAACGGCTTCAGCTAATCGATTTTATTTTAGGAGGATTGGCGCCCCCACGCAATCTTTCCTTCGGTTATTTGACCAACAAGATGCCGAGTACTCATTTGCTGGTAATATCGGTTCTACCTTTTTCTTTAAAACAGACCTTAACTCTCCAAAAGGAAAGATTGTGTCAATTAATCTTGACGACAGTGGGGAGCCACTCATAAAAGAAATAGCTCCAGAAAATGATTCCGTCATTACTGATGCAAAATTTGCTAACGGAATGTTTGTTGTCACATATTTAAAGAACGCAAGACACGAAATTCATATCATCCGCGCGGACGGACAGTATTTACATGAAGTCACTCTTCCACAAACAGGTTCATTAACAGGCGTAACTTGTTCAGCAGATGATCCATACGTTTATTTTGGTATCGCTTCTTTTTTAAATCCAGGAATCATTTACCAATATAACTTAGATAATGAAGGAATAGAAGAGTTTGCCCGATCTACTCTTTCGTTCAACACTGATGAATATGAAACAAACCAAGTCTTCTACAAATCAAAAGACGGGACGACCATCTCAATGTTTGTTACCCATAAAAAAGACATAGTTCTAAGTGGCGAGAACTCTGTGATCTTAACTGGATATGGAGGATTTAATATTAGTCTGACCCCGTCGTTTAATCCTGCAGTTCTTAGATGGTTAGAGAAAGGCGGTGTATACGCTGTTGCTAACCTTCGCGGCGGAGGCGAACTGGGCGAAGAATGGCATCGTGCTGGAATGCTACAAAACAAACAAAATGTCTTTGATGATTTTATTTCTGCGAGTGAATGGCTCATAGACGAAGGCTACACCAATTCGAAGAAGCTGTCGATCATGGGTGGATCGAATGGAGGCCTTCTTGTTGCAGCGAGTATGACTCAGCGACCAGACTTGTTCGGAGCTGTTATCTGTCGAGTTCCCGTCATTGATATGCTTCGTTATCACAAATTTACAATTGGAAGTTATTGGATTCCTGAATATGGTCATCCTGAGAACAAAGATCATTTTTCATTTTTATATCGATACTCTCCTCTGCATAATATTAAGCAAGGTCAGTTGTATCCATCACTTCTCGTAGCGACCGCAGAGAGTGACGATCGAGTTGTTCCAGCCCATGCAAAAAAATTCGTTGCTACCCTATCAGACCAAGCTGATCCATCTTCAACGCTTGTCTTACGATTAGAATCAAAAGCCGGTCATGGATTAGGCAAACCTACTTCGAAAGTGATTGATGAATGGGTAGACTTCTATACATTTCTTGATAAAGAACTTGAATAACTTTAGCATACAAAATTAATATTTGATGACAATCTTCAAATCCACCTTTATTTCGTGAGAACTGAAGGTGGATTTAAATAAGGGAGCTTATTAGGTTTGTCGTCATAAAAAGGATCAGTATTCGATATACGACGAGAGTCTCAGGAGAAGGAGTCTTCCAAACATTAAGTGATCATTATTTCTCGTGACAGGGCATGCTTTTATAGAATACTACATTACAGAGAAACCATTTCAATAAGTGAGGGATAAATGATGAAACCATTAAAAGGAATCCACCATGTTTCAGCTCTAACTGCTAATGCAGAAAAAAACTATGACTTTTACACAAAAATTCTAGGTATGCGATTAGTTAAAAAAACAGTAAACCAAGATGATACGAGCATGTATCACCTTTTTTATGCAGACGAAAGAGGCAACCCAGGGACAGATTTGACTTTCTTTGAAATACCCAATGCGGGAAGAACCTACCAAGGGACCCGTAGTATTAGTCAAACAGCATTAAGAGTCTCGACGGACGAAGCTCTTCATTATTGGATTGATCGTTTCAATAAATATCAGGTGAAGCACGAAGGCATACAAAACAGATATGGACGAAATGTTGTTGATTTCATAGATTTTGAAGGCCAACGACTCCAATTAATTTCCGATGAACGAAATATAGGGGTCAAGGGAGGAGTTCCTTGGGATCAAAGTCCAGTCCCAACAGACAAGGGGATCACTGGACTTGGTCCAGTGCAATTAACCGTACCTCGCCCGGAGAAATTGTATAAAACATTAACTGAAGTTTTAGGCTTTATTGAAACAGGACGATTTCAGATAGAGGGGCATGAAGTCGTCGTATTCTCGACTGGCGAAGGAGGAACAGGAGCGGAAGTGCACGTAAGTGGAAGAGAAGATTTACCCGTTGAAAGACCTGGAAGGGGAAGTGTTCACCACGTAGCTTTTCGAGTTGAAAATGAAGAAGATCTTCATAAATGGGTTCGCCACTTAGAGTCACATGGAATGATGAATTCTGGTTTTGTTGAAAGATATTATTTCCGATCGGTTTATTTCCGTGAATCAAATGGAATATTATTTGAGCTAGCTACCGATGGACCAGGGTTTGAAGGGGATGAGCCGTTTGAAACACTTGGGGAAAATTTAGCTTTACCCCCTTATTTTGAAGATCAAAGAGAATCCATTGAATCAAAGTTAAAACCACTAACAACATAAAAGATAAACATATACAGGTCGAGGGTTAATAAGATAAAATACAAAAGTGAAACATACAGAAAAAACATGATTTTATTAAAGGATATCAGTTGAATCATGAGGAAAAAGCTATTCAAGGACTCAGAGGTAGAGGGGGTGAGGGAAAGGCTGTTCTTGATATTTTCTACTTTTCAGTAAAAAATATCATCATAGAGTACTTAAAGCATTTATGCTTTATTAAACTGGAGGACGTATGGATATACTTTCTATTTTTTTAGTGGTCTTATTCTTTTTTAATATTCTTTTCGCAGGGATTATCATATTTATTGAAAGAAGAGACGCTTCAGCCACTTGGGCATGGGTATTAATTCTATTTTTCATCCCATTTTTAGGGTTTGTGATTTATTTATTTCTTGGTCAAAATTTAACGAGAAGTCGTTTGTTTGACTGGGCAGGAATAAAAAAAGTAGGTATTGCGGATATCATTACGAAACAAATTGAACAAATCCGAAACCCTGAGTTTAAATACCATGATGAAAATGTTGATCCTTACCGAGATTTGATTTATATGCATTTGATCAATAATGATGCTATTTTAACAAAAGACAATAAGATTGACGTTCTCACCGATGGAAAAGAGAAATTTGATCAACTTATAGCAGACATTAAACAAGCACAAGATCACATTCATATTCAATACTATATTTTTCGTAATGATCAACTTGGAAAGAAATTGATAGATGCACTGACAGAAAGAGCTCGAGAAGGAATTACCGTTCGAATCCTTTATGACGAGCTCGGATCTCGAAAACTTAGAGTGAAGCATTTTAAAAGCCTGATCGAAGAAGGAGGAGAGGTGGGAGTTTTCTTTCCGTCCCGCTTCGCGTTATTGAACTTTCGTCTGAACTACCGTAATCATCGTAAGTTGTGCATTATAGATGGACAAATAGGATATGTAGGTGGTTTCAATGTGGGAGACGAATATATAGGTAAGAGTAAAAAATTCGGGTATTGGCGAGATACTCATTTACGCATTGAAGGAAATGCTGTTGATCCAATGCAAACGAGGTTTATATTGGATTGGAATCAAGCGTCAAAACCGAATGATATTGATTATGAACCAAGATACTTCCCAATGAAAACGAATCAAGGAAATGCTACCGTACAGATGGTCTCCAGTGGACCAGATTCAGAATGGGAGCAAATTAAAAATGGATATATGAAAATGATTATGACTGCACAAGAGTCGATCTACATTCAAACACCTTATTTTATTCCTGATCAAAGTTTATTAGATGCATTAAGAGTCGCTTCATTGACGGGGAAGGATGTAAGAATTATGATTCCAAATAAGCCCGATCACCCATTTATATATTGGGCAACTCTTTCCCACATTGGAAAATTGTTAGGTTCAGGAGCTAAAATTTATATTTATGATAAAGGATTTATTCATGCCAAATCGATTGTAGTTGACCGAAAAATGAACTCCGTAGGTACAGCTAATATTGATATGAGGAGTTTCAAATTAAACTTTGAAATAAATGCATTTATCTATGACCAAGAAACGTCAGAAATTTTAGCCCAAGCATTTGAAAAAGACATGCTTGACTCAACAAGATTAACGGAAGAGTTATATAATAAACGGTCGAAATGGATTTCATTTAAAGAATCTATCTCTAGACTTCTTTCACCAATTTTATAAACAAAATATCCAAGGAAACACCAAGTATAATTGATACTTGGTGTTTTTTTATGCAACGAACTAACTGTAAAAGTTGATTTTATTAGGTTAATTGAAAATAATTTTGTATAAAAATTAAATAAATTTCATAAATAGATTGCATATATATGTACCTGTAAGTATAATAATGAATTAAATCATATATAGATATGCGAAAGGATGGTCGCACTTTGAAGAACGTAGCAATTGTAGGTGGAACGGGTTATGGCGCTCTTGAGTTAATCAGGTTTATAGAAGGACATGACTACTTAAAATTAACTCAAATTATCTCTCAATCTCAAGAAGGGCATTTATTAGAAGAGATGTATCCTCATTTAGCAACTTACATCGATGCTCCTTTGGAAGCGTTCGATTTCATAAAGATTCGTGACAAAATAGACATCGTATTCTTTGCTACCCCAGCAGGTGTCACAAAGGAAATGTTACCTCAATTTCTCGATTCACCGATACAATGCATTGATTTGTCAGGTGATTTAAGGCTGTCGAATCCGTCCGATTATGAGAAATGGTACGGTGGGAAACCAGCTAGCCAAAATCTTTTAGACAATGCGGTGTATGGTCTTTCGGAAATCTATCCAAACGAAATCCAAGGTGCTCACATCTGTTCAAATCCAGGGTGTTACTCGACGGCTAGTTTGCTAGGTATGATCCCGGCCGTTCAGAACGATTTAATCGACACTTCTTCCATTATTATTGATGGAAAAACAGGAGTTTCAGGAGCTGGAAGAAAAACTTCCATCATGACTCATTTTTCAGAGACGAATGAAAATGTTAAACCTTATAAGATTGGCAAACATCAACATATTCCAGAAATTGAACAATACTTATCAAAAGAAGCAAACCAATCGGTGGTTATAAATATGACGACTCACCTTATCCCTATGACACGAGGGCTTCTTTGCACGATGTATGGAAGATTAAATCAATCTATCAACGTGCAAGAAGTTCATGAAATCTATCAAAAATTCTATCAATCTCATCCGTTTGTTAGAGTTAGAAATTTAGAATCGTATCCAGCTACTAAAGAAGTCTACGGCAGTAATTACTGTGATATCGGAGTGTATATTGACGAACGGACTCGTCAGCTTGTGGTCATTTCTGCGATAGATAACCTCGTAAAAGGGGCAGCGGGTCAAGCAATACAAAACGCCAACCTGATGAATGGCTGGCCTGTTGATCTAGGATTACGTCAAATACCAGTGTTCCCATAAAAGAAAGGAGAGGTTACCGTGGTTACTACTTCAAAATCAAAGATTCAATTTGTAAAGAAAGGTCATGTAACTAGCGCAAAAGGGTTTTCGGCAGGTGGTTTACATTGTGGCATTAGAAAATCAAAGCTAGATTTCGGTTGGCTACATTCAGATGTTCCTGCAACGGCTGCGGGAGTTTATACAATGAACTCTTTTCAAGCTGCCCCTTTAAAAGTGACAAAAGATAGTATCGCCATTGATCAAAAGTTGCAGGCAATCGTTGTCAATTCGGGCGTAGCTAATTCCTGTACAGGAGCTCAAGGTATGAGTGATGCACTAGAAACTCAACAATTAGCTGCTCAAAAATTGTCAGTCAAACCTCATCACGTTGCAGTGGCCTCCACCGGATTAATCGGTGTCCATTTACCAATGGAGAAAATATCATCTGCCATTCGTTCAATGGATCTTAAAGAAAACCAATCAACTGATCGGTTTGAACAAGCCATTTTAACGACAGATACGTGTACAAAACATTTTGCGGTAGAGGTTGAAATCGATGGAAAGACGATCACCATTGGCGGTGCTGCGAAAGGATCCGGAATGATTCATCCTAACATGGCTACGATGCTTGCTTATTTAACAACAGACGCCGAAGTAGATCCAGATAGTTTACAACGGGCTTTAAATCACATAACCAACAAGACGTTTAATATGATTACGGTCGATGGGGATTGCAGTACCAATGATACAGTCCTCCTTCTAGCAAATGGATTGCAACAAAATCAGCCACTTTCAGAAGACCACCCGCAATGGGCACTATTTGTTGAGGCATTGCGCTATGTTAGTGAGGAATTAGCGAAACAAATAGCCAAAGATGGGGAAGGAGCTACAAAGCTTATAGAAGTAATTGTGAAAGGTGCCCCTTCAGACATCGCTGCCAATCAAGTAGGCAAAGCAGTAATCTCCTCAAACTTAGTAAAATCTGCTGTTTACGGAGCAGATCCCAACTGGGGCAGAGTCGTTTGTGCTATTGGGTACAGTGAACAGCCTGTAAATCCTGACAGAGTGTGTGTTTCATTAGGGGAAATTCCTGTTGTGACTGATGGATTACCAGTGGAATTTGATGAAGAGGAAGGAAAAAACTACTTATTGCAAGAACAAGTTCAAATCATTATCGACTTACAAGATGGCGAGGCAGAAGCAAAAGCGTGGGGATGCGATCTCACGTATGAATACGTGAAAATCAATGCATCTTATCGCACGTGAGGAGAGAATTATGACATTTATCATTATAAAAATTGGTGGAAGTGTATTAAATAAATTATCAGATTCATTTTATGAAACTCTTGTGAAAATGAAACAAGAGACTGATTATCAACCAGTTCTCGTCCATGGTGGGGGGCCAGAAATAACTGAAGCATTAAAAAAATGGGAGATTTCCTCCACGTTCGTGAACGGACTCCGTGTGACTACAGATGAAGTGCTGAAAATAGCTGAGATGGTGCTGAGTGGTTCATTGAATAAACGAATCGTTTCCAATATTCAACGTATAGGAGGCAAAAGTATTGGATTAAGCGGCATTGATGGTCCCTTGTTAACGGTATCGCAAGTCGATCCTAGACTCGGTTTTGTAGGGAAAGTGGAATCAGTAAACCCTGCATGGTTACACTCTATTTTCGGCCAAGGAGCAATTCCCGTAATATCGCCGATTGGTATTGATCCCTCTGGACAAAAATACAATATTAACGCCGACATGGCCGCCGCATCCATTGCCATAGCCTTAAATGGAAAACTGGCATTTATAAGTGATATTCCTGGAGTGATGGAAGAAACAGAACAGGGTTCGATCGTTCATCCAAAATTGACAAAAGTACAAATAAATAGGCTGATTGAAAAAGGAGTCATCACAGGTGGAATGATTCCAAAAGTACAGTCGGCTTTAAGTGTCCTTGAAGCTGGCGTGAAAGAAGCAGTCATTCTAAACGGCTCAAAGCCGAAAGATCTGCTGACCTATATGGATGGCCTTGATGCTGGCACGAGAATCATTCGAGAGGAGGTATACAATGTCTGATATGGCAATGACAGCTAATGATCGTTCTATTATGAATACGTATCAGCGGCTCCCTCTTACGTTAACAAGAGGAAAAGGGAGCTATGTATGGACTGATCAAGAAGAAAAATTTCTTGATTATACATCAGGGATTGCTACGTTGAACCTTGGTCACATACCTCCTGAAGTTCATGGGAAACTCACGGAACAAATGGATCAACTTTGGCATTGCTCAAATTTATTTGATATACCCGCTCAACAGGCATTAGCTACTAAACTAACGGAATTAAGTTGCTTCACTCAATCCTTCTTTTGTAACAGTGGGGCCGAAGCGAATGAAGCAGCCATTAAGTTAGCTAAAAAATACGCCAAAGATCAAGGGAACAGTGAAAGGACTGAAATCGTCAGTTTCACTGAGTCATTTCATGGGCGAACAGGAACGACACTTGCTGCTACGGCTCAAGAGAAAATTCATCAAGGTTTTACCCCCATTACTCCAGGATTTCGTTATTTACCTTTTAATGACATCGAATCCATAGACGAGATTCATAATGGAAAAACCACCGCTGTGATCCTTGAGCTGGTTCAAGGAGAAGGAGGCGTTCGCCCTGCTAACAAAGAATGGGTACAGAAAATAGCCAAATTGTGCTCGCAAGAAGATATCTTGCTCATTGTAGATGAGGTGCAAACAGGTGCAGGAAGAACGGGCGCGTTATTTGCTTATGAACAGTTTGAAATAGAACCTGATGTGATGACGCTCGCTAAAGGACTTGGCTCAGGATTTCCTGTTGGGGCCATGTTAGCGAAAGAGCATGTAGCCACTTCCTTTCAACCAGGAACACACGGGAGCACGTTTGGAGGGAACCCCTTAGCCATGACAGCTGCCTTAGCAACCATAGAAACAATTTCACAACCGAACATCCTGCAAAATGTTCAAAGACAAAGCGAGAAAATATTCTCGGAATTAGCTTCATGGGATAGAAAATTCTCATTTATCAAAGACGTTCGAGGAAAAGGGCTGCTGATTGGAATTGAAATGGATGGTGCGGTACATGACTTCCTCAAAACCCTCAGAGGATACAATATTTTAGTTCTCGTTGCAGGGCCAAACGTTATAAGAATCTTGCCCCCTCTTAACACTTCTGACGAAGAGGTTAACTACTTCTTAACAACATTATACGAAGTATTTATTGCACAAGAAAAGGAGGTTTCTCTATGAACACAGGATATTTAGTGTTGGAAACAGGAGAAATATTTGAAGGCGAATGGATAGGATCAACGAAAGAGATGTATGGAGAGGTTGTCTTTAATACAAGCATGACAGGTTATCAAGAGATGATGACTGATCCATCCTACGCCGGTCAAATCCTTTCATTTTGTTATCCCTTAATAGGAAATTATGGATTAAATGAGCAAGACCATGAATCTAAGCACATAGCTGTTTCAGGTGTGATTTTAAATGAACTATGTGAAGAACCAAGCCATTTTCAATCTTCTCATTCATTTGAAGACCAATTAAAAGAAGAAAACATACCTGGTTTAAAAAATGTTGATACAAGAGCGCTCGTTGCAGCAATTCGAAAGCATCAAACTGTCAAAGGCAAGCTAGTCCATTCTAAAGAAGAAAGTCACGACCATTTAAAGGTCCTGGAGGATCCACACATTCCTCTAGTCGATCATGTGTCCGTGAAAGAATTCCAAACATTTCAAAAGCATGGCCCTCATGTGGTACTTGTTGATTATGGTTATAAAAAATCAATCTTGGATGCTCTTTTGGATAAACAGTGTCGCGTAACGATCGTCCCATACAATACGCCACTAGATAAGATTGACGAACTTGAGCCAGATGGGATTCTATTAAGTAACGGGCCAGGAGATCCGATGAAACTAACTTCGTCCTTTTCAACGATTAGAGCATTGACAGAAAAATATCCTACCCTTGGCATTTGTCTTGGACATCAACTGATAGCTCTTGCTTATGGCGCTAAAACGGTGAAAATGCCTTTTGGTCATCGCGGAGGGAATCATCCAGTAAAAGACCTTCTTTCAGGTAAAGTGACAATGACGTCCCAAAATCATGGTTACGTTGTTGTAGAAGAGAGTGTAGATGAGAGTATTTTCCAAATTCAGTTCCGCAACGTCAATGATAAGTCTCTCGAAGGAATAAAGCATAAATACTTACCAATACAATCAGTACAATTCCACCCAGAGGGGCACCCTGGGCCAAGTGATACGACTTATATTTTTCAACAATTCATCGACCAAGTGGTTTCAGCAGGAGGGGAAAAATTATGTGGAAGCGTGACTCTTTAAAAAAAGTATTAGTCATAGGTTCTGGACCTATTGTGATCGGTCAGGCAGCAGAGTTTGATTATGCAGGAACTCAAGCATGTTTAGCTTTGAAAGAAGAAGGAATTGAAGTCGTTCTCGTTAATAATAATCCTGCTACTATCATGACAGATGAAAAGATTGCTGATCGTGTGTATATGGAACCGTTAGACGTTTCCACCATCGAAAAGATTATTGCTATTGAAAATCCTGATGGCATGATCGGTAGTTTAGGAGGCCAAACAGGCTTAAATTTAACTGTTGAGCTTCACGAGCTAGGAATATTAGATAAATATCAAGTTGAACTTTTAGGGACTTCTGTTCCATCTATTCAAAAGGGAGAAGATCGAGAACAATTCCGGCAATTAATGATGGATTTAAATGAACCGATCCCTGAATCTAGCATCATTGAAACGTTTGAAGATGGCATGGCATTTATCGAGAATATAGGTTTTCCAGTCATTTTACGTCCAGCTTATACGTTAGGAGGCGCGGGCGGAGGCTTTGCTTACAATGAAGATGAGTTTCGACATTTATTAAAACAAGCTTTAACCTTAAGTCCCATTCACCAAGTTTTAGTTGAAAAAAGCATTAAAGGTTGGAAAGAAGTCGAGTACGAAGTTATGAGAGATGCGAATGATACTTGTATAATCGTCTGTAACATGGAGAATATGGACCCCGTTGGCGTTCATACTGGAGACTCTATCGTCGTGGCACCATCGCAAACACTCTCAGATCACCAATACCAGATGTTACGTACCGCTTCTCTGAAAGTGATTCGTGCGTTGGATGTGGTTGGCGGGTGCAACATCCAGTTTGCCTTACATCCAAATTCAAACGAATACGCAATTATTGAGGTAAACCCGCGGGTCAGTAGATCTTCAGCTCTAGCATCTAAAGCCACAGGATATCCCATTGCCAGAATCGCTGCAAAGTGCGCCGTCGGTTACCCGCTAGATGAAATTATCAATCCTATCACAGGCAATACGTATGCATCGTTTGAGCCTGCATTGGATTATGTTGTGGTGAAGCTTCCTCGTTTTCCATTTGATAAATTTCCTGAAGCTGATCGCACACTGGGTACACAAATGAAAGCGACTGGTGAAGTGATGGCCATTGATCGAACGTTTGAAGGAGCACTGAATAAAGCAGTCCGCTCACTTGAACTAAATATTCACAGTTTACACTGGCCTAGTATGAAAAAGAAATCGGATGAAGAATTAACACAATGTTTACAAGTGGCAAATGATTTGCGACTATTTGCAATTGGAGAAGCATTTGTTCGTAAATACCCATTAGAACTTATTCAAAAAATAACTGAAATTGATTACTGGTTTTTACGAAAAATTGAACGAATCATTCAGTTTGAACAATCATTAGCCCATATTGGATGGGACAACATGTCTTCGGATTTATTTCTAAAAGCAAAAAAATTAAACATTAGCGATGAAAGACTCGCTTCGATTTTTCAAGTGAATGTAAAGGCGATAAGATCTGAATATAAAAGGATGAATATGCATCCTTCCTATAAATTAGTTGATACCTGTGCAGGGGAATTTGATGCGGTCACCCCTTATTATTACTCAACTTGGCACGGGGAAGATGAAGTCGTCGTTCATCCTGAAAACAAAAAACTTCTCGTTCTTGGCTCTGGACCCATCCGAATTGGTCAAGGAGTAGAATTTGATTATTGTTCTGTTCATGCAGCACTCGCCGTTAAGGAAATGGGATACGAGGCGATCGTGATGAATAATAATCCCGAAACAGTAAGTACTGATTATTCTATTGCAGACCGATTATACTTTGAACCTTTAACAGCTGAAGATGTGCTAGCCGTTATTAGAAAAGAGAGTGTTGAAGGTGTTTTGATCCAATTTGGTGGTCAAACGGCTATTAACCTGGCAAATACATTGGAAGAAGAAGGCGTCAACGTATTAGGAACGACTCCTGATCACATTGATCAACTTGAAGATAGAGAACAATTCTATCATTTGTTAAACATGTTAAATATTCCTCACATTTCAGGAGATATGGCTTATAAACCATCAGATTTAGACCATTTATCCAAGTCAATTGGATTCCCTGTATTGATCCGACCTTCCTACGTTATAGGAGGTCAATCGATGTTTATATGTTATAACGAAAAAGAATTAAAACAATATGCTAATAGAGTGCAAGAAGATACAAATGATCGCTGCTGGCCTCTGTTAATCGATCAATATGTGCCCGGACTTGAGTGTGAAGTAGATGTGATAAGTGATGGAAAGAACATCGTTATTCCTGGCATTTTTGAACATTTAGAAAAAGCTGGCGTACATTCTGGAGACAGTACGACCATTTTCCCTCCAGTCTCCTTGTCAAAGAAAGTGAAGGATACACTTGTCGAACATACTAAAAAAATCGCATCAACAGTTCCCGTCATAGGGATTATGAATATTCAATTTGTCATTGATCATGATACGGTCCATGTGCTAGAAGTGAATCCTAGAGCTTCGAGAACGGTTCCGATCATCAGTAAAGTAACAGGAGTTCCGATGATTGATTGGGCCGTGAAAGTACAAACAGGTTGGGAGCTCAAAGATTTAACTCCATCTATAGGATTAATGGATGAACCCGACTACTATACGGTTAAGGCACCTATATTTTCAGCTTCAAAACTAAAAGGCGTTGATCACGTTCTTGGACCAGAAATGAAGTCTAC
This sequence comes from Salipaludibacillus keqinensis, assembly GCF_003226325.1. Lineage (GTDB taxonomy): Bacteria > Bacillota > Bacilli > Bacillales > Salisediminibacteriaceae > Salipaludibacillus > Salipaludibacillus keqinensis. Next base: position 1,284,153 of record NZ_PDOD01000001.1, read on the forward strand.
AGGTGAAATTATCGGTGTTGGATTTACAAAACAAGAGGCAATGAATAAAATTTCTTCGTGTGCGACTTATCCAAATCATTCAAAAGACCAGTCGTTGAAGTTATTCGTTTCAGTATCTGATCGAATGAAAAAAGAGAGTATATCCGTGATAAAAAAATTCTCTCAGGTTGGCGCAGAAATAACGTCAACGACGGGTACGGCTCAATATTTACAGCAAGAAGGAATTTCCGTAGTGATGATGACGAAAAACAAACAAGATTTACTAGACTTTTGGAAGGAAACTCCTCCTGATCTTGTGTTAAACATTCCAAGTCAAGGAAGAGAAAAAGAAAAAATAGGATTTTTTATCCGAGAATTATCTGTGAAATATCAAGTTCCGTATTTTACTAGTCTTGAAACGTTGGATTCTATGTGGGGCCATGGAGAAGAGATAGACGAGACTCCGAGAGCTATCCAAGAATACGTTAAAAAAATGAGAAGGGAAGAAGAGGTGTATGCAGGATGGGAAATGTAGACCAGCTTAATACGTTACAAAAGAAATTAAACACCAATCACTTATTAACAATATCAGATTTAACTTGTGATGAAATCACCGAATTGATAGAAGAAGCCTTAGTATTAAAACAAGAGCAAAAACAAGGGATTCCTCATCCTCATCTACAAGGTAAGACACTGGGGATGATCTTTGAAAAGTCTTCTACAAGAACTAGAGTTTCCTTTGAAGTAGGCATGATGCAGCTTGGAGGGCATGCTTTATTTTTAAGTTCTAAAGACATTCAATTAGGCCGTGGAGAAACTGTATCGGATACTGCACAGGTTTTGTCACGTTATGTTGACGGGTTAATGATCCGAACATTTGACCATGAAACGATAGAGGAATTTGCGGAACACTCTTCCGTACCTGTCATTAACGGTTTGACCGATACCCATCATCCAACCCAAGTTCTGGCTGATTTACTCACGATTTACGAGAATAAAGGTCCGTTGAAGGGGTTGAAACTTGCTTATATCGGAGACGGGAACAACAATATGACCCATTCGTTATTACAAGGGGCAGCATTAACTGGAATGAACATGGCTGTTTCTAGTCCTGATAGTTTCGAGCCAGACAACCAAATATTCAAGGATGCCAGTGAATTGGCAAAACAACATGAAGCCATTTTATCTTTCCATTCGGATCCTAAAGAGGCAGTAAAAGAGGCCGATGTGATCGTTACAGATGTTTGGACAAGTATGGGGCAGGAAGCAGAGCAAGAGACAAGGAAAAAACACTTTCAACCTTATCAAATAAATAAACAACTGGCTGCATATGCAAAAAAAGATTATCTTTTTTTACACTGTCTCCCGGTTCATCGCGGAGAAGAAGTAACTGCTGAAATCATTGACGGAGAGCACTCTGTTGTGTTTGACGAAGCTGAAAATCGTCTTCACGCACAAAAAGCGTTGCTAATAAAATTAATGAAATAATTATTTTTTTGTAGACATATGCATAAAGATGCGTTAGGATAGATAAAAATACTAAATCAAGGAGAGATTCGCTATGAGTAAAGGCAAAGTTGTATTAGCTTATTCAGGAGGTTTAGATACTTCCGTTTCTATTAAATGGCTTCAAGAAGAATATGATTATGAGGTCATTGCTCTTGGCCTAGAAATTGGTGAAGGGAAAGATTTAGAAGCAATAAAAGAAAAAGCATTAGAGGTCGGTGCGGATAAAGCCGTAATTATCGATGCTAAAGAGTTATTAGCTGAAGAATATCTATTACCAGCGTTAAAGGCCAATTGCATGTATGAAGGGAAATATCCCTTATCATCTGCCCTATCAAGACCTTTGATTTCTAAATTATTAGTTGAAGTCGCTGAACAAGAAGGTGCTGTTGCTGTAGCTCACGGGTGCACAGGAAAAGGAAATGACCAAGTGAGATTTGAAGTTTCAATCCAAGCATTAAATCCAGATCTTGAAGTTATTGCTCCTGTTCGTGAATGGGGAATGAATAGAGAGCAGGAGATCGAATATGCAAAAGAAAAGAACATTCCAGTACCAGTGAATTTAGAAAAACCTTATTCAATAGATGCGAATATTTGGGGAAGAGCGTGCGAAGCTGGCGTTTTAGAAGATACTTGGAAAGAAGCTCCAGAAGAAGCTTTTGCGTGGACGGCATCTATTGCTGATGCGCCAGATGAGCCTGAATATGTAGAAGTAGAGTTTAAAGAAGGGAAGCCTGTTGCCATTAATGGTCAATCTTCTTCTATGGTTGAGATCATTCAACAGCTTAATCAATTGGGCGGTAAGCACGGAGTTGGCCGAATTGACCATATTGAAAACAGATTAGTTGGAATCAAAGCAAGAGAAGTATATGAGAACCCTGGAGCGCTTATTTTAATTAATGCACATAAGGAATTGGAATTCTTAACACTTACAAAAGAAGTGTCACAATATAAAACGCAAATTGATCAAAGAATGACACAGCTCGTTTACGATGGGTTATGGTACTCACCATTGAAAAATGCGTTAGAAGGATTTGTGGATGAAACGCAAAAGAATGTGAACGGGAAAGTAAAAGTGAAACTTTGGAAAGGCACACACATGGTTGTCGCTAGACATTCTGACAACAGTCTTTACAATGAAGAACTTGCCACGTATTCTAAAGGGGATGCATTTGATCATAACGCCGCTGTAGGATTTATCAAACTTTGGGGCTTATCAACAAAAACGTATTCTCAAGTAAATAATAAGAAACCAGCATTTCAAAATACACATCAATAATTAGTGTTAAATGGCTAACCTTTTAGGAAAGGTTAGCCATCCATTCATAGAGGGAGGATTAGAAAATGTCAAAGCTTTGGGGCGGTAGATTTACAAAGGAAACGAATAAGCTAGTAGAAAAGGAAACAGCTTCAATTTCCTTCGATCAGAAGCTTGCAAATGAAGATATTCAAGGTAGCATTGCCCATGTGAACATGCTTGCTACTACTGGAACGGTGACTCAAGAGGAAGCGGAAACGATCGTGAATGGATTAAAGAGTGTTCAATCGAAATTAAATAATAATGAGCTTGCTTTCTCTGTTGAACATGAAGACATACATATGAATATTGAGAAATTCCTCATAGACGAAATCGGTCCTTTAGGTGGGAAACTTCATACTGGCCGTAGTCGAAACGACCAAGTTGCTACGGATATGCATCTTTATTTGAAAAAGCATACAGAAGAGATTATTGAACTGGTTAAGTCGACTCAAGAAGCTATCCTCATTATTTCAAAAGAAAATGTGGAAACGATACTACCGGGCTACACACACCTGCAAAGAGCTCAACCGATCTCTTTTGCTCATCACATGCTAGCTTACTTTTGGATGCTTCAGCGTGATAAAGAACGTCTTATTGACAGTTTGAAACGCGTGAGCGGATCCCCTCTTGGAGCAGGAGCCTTGGCTGGAACCACGTTCCCTATCGATCGCCATCAAGTTGCTAATGAATTAGGCTTTGACTATGTGTATCCAAATAGCATGGACGCCGTAAGCGACAGAGATTTCATCCTAGAATTCATGAGTGTCTCATCGATCATGATGATGCATATTTCCAGATTGGCAGAAGAATTAGTCATTTGGAGTAGTCAAGAATTTCAATTTATAGAATTAGATGATTCCTTTTGCACTGGTTCAAGTATTATGCCTCAGAAAAAAAATCCTGATGTACCAGAGCTTCTGAGAGCAAAAACAGGAAGAGTATATGGAAATCTCATTGGTTTGTTAACGGTGTTGAAAGGACTTCCTCTCGCTTACAACAAAGATATGCAAGAAGACAAAGAAGGAATGTTTGACACAGTCGAAACGTTAGAAGCATCTTTGATGATGCTGGCCCCTATGATTGAAACAATGACGGTGAAGAAAGACAATATGAAACAAGCGGTGTCAGAAGACTATTCAAACGCGACCGATATTGCTGACTATCTCGTAACAAAAGGCGTTCCATTCAGGCAAGCCCATGAAGTCATTGGAAAAATAGTTCTATACGGGATCGATAATCAAAAATACTTGCTCGATTTATCTATGGAAGAATATAAAACATTCAGTGATCATTTTGAAGAAGACATTTATCATGTTTTAGCTCCAGAACAAGTGGTTGCTAATCGACATAGCTTTGGAGGAACTTCTCAAACACAAGTAAAAGAGCAATTGGAATTAGCCATGCAAGCCATGAATAAGTAAAATTAGCGAATTTTCTAAAAAAACGGTTTGTCTATGCTCCTAATCATGTTAAAATAAAGAACATTAACGCGTTAAAGGGAAGTAATTAAAAACCCTCTGAATACTAATACGTAATAAGTAAAGTGTTCTTTGTCGCATGAGGTTCGTTAAGAAAATTGAGGAGTGGTGCAAATGATCGAAACAAAACTAGACATCCAAGAAAACCCGAATAAGAAAGCCAAGCCGGATCCAGACAAGTTACAATTCGGAAAAACTTTCACTGACCATATGTTTACGATGGAGTATACGAGAGATAAAGGTTGGTTTCAACCGCAAATTGTCCCTTATGCCCCTATTACGCTAGAGCCTGCAGCGATGATTTTTCATTATGGCCAGTCTGTTTTTGAAGGGTTGAAAGCTTATATAAATACACAAGGTGATGTTCAACTATTTAGACCTGAGGAAAATTTGAAAAGGTTAAATCGTTCGAATGCAAGGTTAAGTATTCCACCGGTAAGTGAAGAGCTGCTTTTGGAGTATTTAAAAGAGTTGCTTTCTCTTGAAAAGGACTGGATTCCTAGAGCAGAAGGAACATCGTTGTATATCCGTCCGTTCATCATCGCAACGGAGCCAAGTTTATCTGTTGCTCCTTCGAAAAGCTATAAACTGATGATTGTTCTAGCACCCGTTGGTTCTTATTATCCTGAAGGGATTCACCCTGTCAGTATTCAAGTGGAAGGTCATTTCACGAGAGCAGTCCGCGGTGGAACTGGAACAGCCAAAACGGGTGGGAATTATTCTGGTGGATATAATGCTCAAGAGAAAGCTGCTGATCAAGGTCATGCCCAAGTAATGTGGCTTGACGGGGTAGAAAAGAAATATATTGAAGAAGTGGGAAGTATGAACGTGTTTTTCAAGATTGATGGACAGGTAATCACTCCTGAATTAAACGATAGTATACTTGAAGGTGTCACTAGAAAATCAATTATTGAGCTATTAAAAGACTGGAACGTTGACGTGGTGGAACGGAAAATCTCCATGCAGGAATTACATCAAGCCTACAAAGATGGTATTTTAGAAGAAGCCTTTGGCGCAGGGACCGCAGCTGTCGTATCTCCCATAGGAGAATTAAGTTGGGATGATGAAACGTTGATTATTAACGGAAGACAAACGGGGGAGTTAACAAAATCTCTCTATACGACGTTAACTGGTATTCAAACAGGAAAGCTACCTGATCCATTTAACTGGACAGTGCAGATTAAATAAGGCGTTCATCCCACTCACGACCGAGTGGGATTTTTTATTGATTAATTTTTTTCTTTAAGTAGCCATTGAATAGTTGAATAAAGCAGAATAAGACGATAAATACACCTATGGCAATCAACCAAGGAAGTGAGCCTATGAGCAGTTTACCAACGACAAGTATTGTAGCTGCGCCACTAAACGCTCCTGCCAATCCAAATATAACTGGATAGGGAATGGTTGTTATGTGTTTCATTTAAGCCTCCAATATAAGGTCATTTATTCATTATTACGAATGTCCTCATTATAACACGCTGGAATTTCATGTTAATATGAATAAAAAAGGGGGAGAATAGTTTGATCTTATTATCACAGATTTCAAAGATCTTATATAAGAAAATCGGCCTTAAAACTTGGCTTGCCTCACTGATCATTTTTCTATTATTCATGATATTCGTTCTTCCTCAAGTTGCAGCGTATACGAAAAACATTACAGGAACAGGAGAGTCCCCTGATGGATCCTATTGGTATTCTGCATCGGAACTTTATCATCTTGCGGATGAATACGGGGAAGAAGGTAGAAATTATTATGTTGTATCGAGGTTCACTTTTGATATTGTTTGGCCTCTCGTCTATTTATTCTTTTTATCCAGTTCTTTAACGGTACTCTTTCGAAAGGTGAATCGCTATCCATTATTTCAATACTTACATCTGCTTCCTTTTGGAGGAGTTGTTTTTGATTTTTTGGAAAATATGTCGGCTTCGATCGTCATGTGGAGATATCCTGAAAAAACGCCTATCATTGCAGAATTAACTCCTATTTTCACATTTGTAAAATGGAATTTCATCTATGTGAGTTTTGCCTGTTTATTAGTTGGTGCGATCTTATTTACACTACAAGTTATAAGAAATTCCGGCTCAAATAAATGATTGTTTAGCAATGAAATAGCCTCTCAGAAACGTGACGAATGTTTTGTTCGTCACGTTTTTATGACTTCTCATCTGTTAATACGATCTTCCCGTTTGTGTAAGATATAGTTAAACGATGACTATGTTCTTTTGCAGATGGATCGATCCATACTGTTATTCCATGATGTGTTTCAGTATCCGTGGTTGCAGGCAACTCATCCAGAGTCAGCCGAAAGTCAGATGCTCCTCACCGTTTGTTCTTCTTATAGCCGATGACGATTGTATTTTTGTTTTGTTTCACCATCAATTTTCGCAAAAAAGTTGCAGCTTCGATCGATATATCCATCCATGTAACCTCCTTATTCGTCCTTATATTTATCATACAACATAATTAATTACATTTCTAAAAGTATTAATATAATGTAAAAACTTATAATTAATTATTAATCATTGAATAACATGCGTAAATAACTTATAATTTACTTATCTAAAGGGGGCGGATCCTTGTGAACCAAGGTGAAAGATTAGAAGCTATCAAACACTATTTAACTGAGCACGATTCGATTCAAATTGAAAAGGTTTGCGACATGTTTCAAGTCTCAAAAGATACTGCGAGAAGGGATCTCGTCCGTTTAGAGAACAATAATCAAATCATCCGAACCCGTGGTGGGGCTATGCGATCGCCAATCGTACGAGAGATTGCCAGTTACCACGAACGTCTAAAAAAATTAACAGATGCCCATAAACAAATTGGTAAGATGGCCGCGGCAGAAATTGAAAAAGATGACCGAATTATTTTAGATGCCTCTACAACAGTGCAAACGTGCGCCATTGCTTTAAGTGAAAAAGAGTGCACAGTCGTTACAAATTCGATTCATCAAGCTGATGTGTTAGCGCCTTTTCCGTCTGTTACGGTTCATTTAGTTGGAGGACAACTTCATAAAAGCCATCTGTATATGTATGGGGTGGAAGCTTGTCATTCTCTCTCCCGATTTTTTGTTAATAAAGCTTTTATCGGAGTGGTAGGGATATCAAATAACGGGATCACTGTTGCTCATGATGAGGACGCTGCGATGAAAAAGCAAATGATCAGGCAGGCGGAAGAGGTCTTTGTGCTTGCCGACCATACAAAGTTCGGGAAAACCGATTTTGTTAAAATTGCCGACTTTAGAGAGATCGATTGTATTATTACTGACCAAGCTGTGGAAGCTAAATTGATGCATCAGTTAATCAACCAAGGTGTAAAAGTAATGGTCATATAAATAGTTAATAAACGAACGAATTTGCGTGACTGTTCGGCAGGCGAGAAGGTTCGTTCGGTTTATTAAATATCAAGCCGCTCTGTTTAACAGAGTGGCTTTTGTGCTTCTTTGTTTGCATTCTTTTTAAGAGGTTTTCATGAGTCTCACTAAATATTATGTGATACGATATAGGGATCAAGCGTGAAGAAGGTGTCGTCAAGATGAATGAATTGTGCATTATCCCGTGTGGCAATAAGAAAATATGGTCTAAACACCCAAAAAAGCAAGCCGTTCCTGCAGACGAAGCCTACATAGGAACGTTCCATCATTTATGCAAATCGTATGCCCATCAATTTCTTCAAGATTACGTGATTCTTTCTGCTAAGCACGGATTTTTGCGTCCGGAAGATCTCGTACCAGGCCCATACGATGTCAGCTTTTCAATGAATACTGAAGAAGTAATCACTTCCGATCAATTATCAAAACAACTCTACACTAAATCGTTACATCAATACGAACGTTATGTGGTATTAACAGGGAAGAAGTACCTTCCCATTCTTGATACTATTCTTGAACCTGGGGCGGCGCTTGACTTCCCATTGCTTGATTGCCAAGGAATCGGGTATATGCAAAGAAAGTTGAAAAACGCCGTCGCCACAGATGAGCCCATTCACGGAGAAGGATCTAAAGTAAGGAGGAAGACTGTTGAATCAACTTAAATCAATGGATCCTATTATAGCTCCCGGAGCAAATATTCTTATTTTAGGATCTATGCCAGGAGAACAATCATTGAAACGACAGCAGTATTATGGTAATCCAAGAAATCATTTTTGGTTTATTCTAGACGAACTATTCCAAACAGATATTTCGACACGGAATTACGATGATAAACGCCAGTTTCTAAAAGATAAAAAGATCGCTCTATGGGATGTTATAGCATCATGCGAACGAAAAGGTAGCTTAGATTCGGCTATTCGTGATGAAAAAATGAATGATATAAGAACACTTCTAAAGAATTACCCGACTATTCAATGGGTTGGATTGAATGGAACGAAGGCATATGATTCATTTCGAAAGTATAGTAAAAATCACACACTTCCAGCTCTTCCTTTCAAGAAACTACCTTCTTCAAGTCCCGTACCAGGAAGAAACGTAAAAACATTTAACGAGAAAGTTGAATCTTGGCGTGAACTAACCAATTATTTATCTATGACAGGAGAGAAATAACATGAAGCAACAAACATTATTACTGATCGATGGATTCAATCTATTAAGTCGTGGTTATTTTGCAACATCTTATGGACGGAGCGACGATCAATTATCTAAAAACGATCGAGGGCAATATGTAAATGCGGCTCGCGTATTTTTTCAGAAGTTATTTCAGTTGACCCGTCATTATGACATTAGTCATATTTCCGTAGCGTGGGATGGAAAAAGAGAAGATACTGCGAGAAATCAGCAATATTCCTTTTATAAAGCCCAGAGAAATGACTTACCGGAACCGTTAATTGAGCAGTATCATTTAACGGTAGAGCTTCTGGATAAACTAGGTGTTCATCAACTGCATGTACCTGGATTTGAAGCGGATGATATCATTGGAACGTTCTCAACAATTTGGAGTACAGAAGAATTTGGTCAAACATACATTTACAGTAATGACCGTGATTTGTTTCAACTATTAAATCCAACGACTTCACAAATTTTGTCTAAGAAAAAGCAAGAAATAGTCTATTCATCTGATAGTTTTCAAGAGGAGTTTGAAATACTCCCTTCTCAATGGGTGGACGTAAAAGCCCTTTTAGGAGATTCAAGTGATAATATCCCAGGATGCCCAGGGGTAGGGGAGAAATCAGCTTTGCCGCTCATCAGACAATACGGGGATCTTAAACAAGTGTTTAAAAATATTGACGAACTAGACCCAGCATTCAATCGTTACAAAAAGAAACTCCTTGCTGGCGAGGAATCTACGTGGATTAGTCGCGATTTATCACAAATTGTCATTGATATAGAAGAGGTAAAAGCGATCGATACGAATCAATTAAAGATCACATGGGATGAAGAGCTCGTGTTAAGTGAAATGAATCAACACGGTATTCGAGTAAAAATAAGATAGGGTTTATTGAAATCAAATACCACTTAATAAAAGTTTGACGAAGTATCTATAAAAAAAGGAGAGAGTTTATGTTTTCATGGTTCAAACGAAAACGTACTTGCGATTTCTGTAGAGGGAGATTACGTTCACCTACTACTTATATAAATGAAAGAGACGAAGAAGTTATAGTTTGTTTTCAATGCGTCCCTCAAGCAGAAAGGAAAGCTTTACGGAAAAAACATTCTTAAAGGTGGTGAAGTCTTGCGTCTCGTCTCACTATGTCCCAGTAACACGGAATTAGTCGTTTATACAGGGCTTAAAGATCATTTGGTTGGCGTAGATGACTATTCAGATTGGCCTGCATCTATCAATGAGTTGCCACGTCTAGGACCAGATTTGTCCATTGATATGAATAAAGTTGAAGCCTTGAAGCCTGATTTAGTCTTAGCCTCCCTGACAGTACCTGGCATGGAAAAGAATATCGAAGCTTTGAAGAAGTTTAAGTTGCCCTATGTGATCGTTCCAAACCCTACTTCCTTATCAGAGATTGGACAGCAATTATTATGGCTTGGTGAAAAAACAGACAATGAAAAACTAGCAGCTAAAGTTTATGAGAAGTTTAATCAATGCTTCGATGAATATAAGGAGTTATGTAAGAAAGTTACTACTCTTAAGTCTATTTATTGGGAGTGGTGGGGAAAACCAGTCTTCACCCCTGGAAAAGACAACTGGCTTACTGAAATATCCGAACTTGCTGGAGGTAAGAATCTATTTGCTGATCATGATCAAGCGAGTGTACAAACAAATTGGGATGAAGTATATAAGCGCGATCCAGATGTGATGGCTATTATCTGGGTAGGGGTGAACCACCATCGAGTTCAGCCTAAGCTCATCGAAAAAAGACCAAAATGGGAATCGCTGACCGCAATGAAAAATAATCAGTTATATATACTAGAAGAGCCGCTTTTTTGTCGTCCTTCACCAAGATTACTCGTTGGCCTCATGAAAATAGCTGCGATTTTACACCCAGATATTTACCCGTCTTTTAAAGAGGGTTATGATCCGATCTTGAGCGAAGTCTGAAGAAAGAGGCCATTCATTCATTGACAATAAGTTTCACCAGTCGATTAGTCTAAAAACCTTTCCTTTTGCTCAGCTGTAGGGATCATGCATTCTGACTTTTTACCGAACCAACGATACCGGTTTCTAGCAATAATACGGTAAATGACATTTCTCAAAGCAGGAGGAACGATTAAAAAGACAGCAAGCAATTTCCAGCCGCCTTTCAGTTGCCTAGCGACTCGGAGGGCGGCTGTTGATTCTCCATGTATTCTTCCACGACCGTCAATGAAGACGACGCTATCTATATCTTTATCCAAATGATATTTACTAAGCATCTTTTGTCCGAAATCACTTTGCAAAGACGCAAAAGATAATCGTTGTTTCGGATCACGTTTAATAATAAATTGAACGCTAGCGTTACACATATTGCAAACTCCATCAAATAGCACAATGTTTTTCAATTTGCTCACCTCCGAGTACATTCTATTAGTATCATCTTACAATATTTTTCCGTAATCCTTCTACTTGAATAGCTTAGTCTCTTCAAATAATGGAGAATTTGAAACCTATTATCTTAGAGAGCGTAATTAACAGGTAAACACTTTGTACGAGTTACCGAAAGTGTTTTTAATATAATAAACTGATAAGTAGTATTTATTTCTATAAACTTAGAATTAAGGAGATGTTATGGAAAAAATTATGGTCGTAGGAGTATCTGCGGGGGTTGGAAAGTCTACATTCGCTAAAGAAGTAAGTGAAACACTGACAATACCTGTCTATCATCTTGATCGCTATTTCTGGAATCCCGGATGGGTAGAAGCGACTATAGATGAATTCTCAGCTGCCCAACAGACGCTCGTCAAAAAAGACACATGGATTATCGAGGGGAATTACGGCTCTACATTTGACATACGAGCTTCACAGGCAGATACGATTATTTATTTAGAGTTACCCCTTCGTACATGTCTGTACCGAGTATTGAAAAGATGGCTAACAAATTTAGGAAACAACAGAGAAGATATGGGGGAGGGATGCACAGAAAAAATGGATAAAGAATTCCTCCAATTCATTATTAAAACTTACAGCGAACGAAAAAAGCAAATGAACGTCAGATTAGACAAGTTTGAAAAATCATCTTATCAACGAAACGTTTTTCGACTGACTGACAAAAAGGAAATCTCTTCTTTTTTACAGAATATTCATGAAACTAAAGAGAGGCAAGCATAACTCAAATTTAGACACTTCAGCACCCATTTAAGCTCGTTATTCTGTCAACTTGGTTATACAAGTCTCATTTACTTAAATGTTGAAATTTCACTATATAGAATGAATCTGAGAGGGGACCTGAAAAAAAGCCCTCTCAATTTTTTCGCAATTCCCTAAGAATACAAAATACTCATTTTGTATTCTAAGGGAATTTAAATCAGTGATAATTAACGCCATAAACGCTTTTATATCAATTGTTTGAGGAGGATAAACTCTGGATATATAACTTGAAAAATTTCGTTCAATAAGAATACTAAATGAGAGTCATTGTATGATAAGATAAGCTTAAGATATTTAAACTAGGGGAGTTGCTCATGAGTGATTTAAAGTCAGAAGATAAGAAAAAATACGCTGAATATATTCTTCTTACAGAAAGAGAATTTAAAAAGCTAACAGATAGATTTGGAATCCATCAAACAAAACATCGGATGAAACGCTTAAACGAATTGAAGATGAGAGGAAAGAGACCCTTGAAAATGAAATCTGATTTCCAAGCTCTCATTGCCATGACACCTCGAACAGTCGAACCTATTCGGGAAAAGTGGATCATTGAAAAGATGAAAACAATTTTAAGAAGCCGTTCGTATAGAGATTATTTTATGTTTTTGCTTGGATTGAATACGGGATTGAGAGTTGGAGATATCCTTCCTCTGAAAGTAGGGGATTTGCGAGGGAAAAGATACATTAATATCATTGAAGAAAAAACCAATAAAGCGAAACGGTTTCCCTTAAATCGAGAGATTAGAGAGTATATTATGGACTATACGATGGCCATGAGTGACGAAGAGTACTTATTCGCTTCTAATATGACGAAAGAACCTATCCAACGAGACAGGGCATATAAAATCCTGAAATATGCGGCCGAAGAAGCTGGAGCTGAATATGTGGGGACGCACACGATGCGAAAGACGTTCGGTTATCACTTTTATAAAAAATACAATGATGCATCTATGCTTCAAAAAATCTTTAACCATTCATCCCAAAGCGTCACATTGAAGTATATTGGTATATCTCAAGAAGAGATCGATGATGCTATTGACGATTTCAGTCTCTAGAAGGGATCGAAAGCTTTTTACCATCGAACTTTAGGAGCTTTTCTGAAAATAAAAAACTCCCCTTAAGGAAGACAGGATGCATCTTTTTTAAGGAGAGAATATCCATTTATGCTGCTTTTTTGTGTGTTTTTCTATTGAAATACCATTTGAGAGCAGCAGGGACAAATAAAATAATGAAGATGATTCTTGTTAATTGAAGGGATGAAACAATAGCTGGGTCTGCACCTACCACCGAAGCAGTTAATACCATCTCGACTAATCCGCCTGGTGCTGTACTTAGAAGAGCAGTCGTTAAATCCATTGAAGTAGTGATATAAAGTATATAACCAAAACCAAAAGAGACACCTATTAAGATTAAAGCTAAGCCGGCATAAACGATACCAAATTTTCCAGCGTATTTCACATCTTTGATTGAGATGCTTTTTCCAAGGGATGCTCCGACACAAAGCTGCGCCCCAAGAAAGATAGCTGTGGGGATCGAAGGTATTTGCATCGGTCCTATATTCATCATTGCTGTCATAATGAGAGGAATAATCATGATCCCGGCAGGCAGTAACTCTTTAAATTTTACAGCGAGCAGAATGGGGAAGAAGAACCACAAAATATGCCAAGAAAAAAATTCTGTCCCCGTATCCACAATAATCATTGAGCCAGCACTCGGTTCACTTGAAAACATGTATAAAATAATAAAAGGAACGGTAAATAAAACAATGATAAGGCGAATAGTTTGAAAAACCATGACGTGTCCGGCATTCGCTTTTAAAGATTCACTAACAATAACCATCTCTGTCAGTCCACCAGGGATCGAACCAAACACACTGGTCTTTTGATCAATATTCATAAACCTTGCTGCAAAAGAGCTATTAATGATACTAATTAAAATCAACAAAATTGTAATAACGATATATGGAATAAAATATGGTCCTAATACTTGTAGTGTCTCTAGTGTAAAATATAAACCGAATGAAATTCCTAATATGATTAACCCGAAATTTTTAAGAGCGATGGGCCAAATAAGTGCTCTTGAAGTGAAGCCTTGCCATAGCATGACACTTGTTAGAGGTCCAAGCATCCAGGGGAGGGGAAGGGTTAAATAATGAAAAATCACTCCACCTAAGATAGCAATGAACAAGGATTCTATAAACGGTTTCCACTCTTTCATTTTGCTTCAACTCCTGTGCAATCTTTACCCAGTTTATCATAGTATGTATAGTAATCGCTCATAGAGAACATTCTGCTTTCTCATATACATGAAAACAACCAGCTGCACAAGGCAGCTGGTTGTTGTATATATATTACTCTTCGTCGTCAACTAATTCATAGACGCCTTCTTCATTGTGAGTTTCTTTTCCTGTGATGGGTGGGTCAAAGACACATACCATTCTCATATCTGTATTAGCACGAAGTAAGTGCTCGTCGTGCTTATCTAAAGCATAGATCATATTAGCAGAGATAGGGTGAATTTTACCATCAGCTAATGTTTCAACTTCACCATCTCCTTCAATACAATATACTGCTTCTAAATGATTTTTGTACCAGATGTGAGTCTCTGTACCTGCTTTAATCACTGTGTCATGAACAGAATAGCCCATGTTGTCTTTCTTTAAAAGCAACCGGCGACTCGTCCAGTTCTCACCCTTTACTTCTTGATCTGTTCCAATAATATCTTCTAGTTTAACTACTTTCATGATTAAATAGCCTCCTTAAGTGTGATCAATAATTAGTTTGCTACTGTATCTTTTTCAAGATTCATTTGTTTGATCGCTTCTTTAATACTTTCTTCAATTAATTCAAATCCTTTTTCAAGACCTGCTTCGTCAATGTTGATAGGTGGGAAGAGTTTAAATACTTGGTCGTGTCCTCCTGCAGTTTCCATGATCAAGCAACGATTAAATGCTTCTTCAGCAACTTTTTCACTGAATCCTTCCACATCAGAGGAAATACCTTGCATAAATCCTCGCCCTTTTAAATGACCTTTCATTTCAGGGTACTTTTCGATCATGTTTTCCAAAAATTTCGTGATCGTTGCAGATTTATCTTGAATGCTTTTCTCGAAAGTAGGATCTTCCCAATAAGTTAAAGCTTCAGTAGCTGTAACGAATGCGTGGTTATTCCCACGGAAAGTTCCGTTATGCTCACCAGGTTTCCATTGATCAAGCTCAGGACTAATGAGCGTTAAGGCTAGTGGTAAGCCATAACCACCGATAGACTTAGAAAGACATACAATGTCAGGCTTAATTCCAGCTGGTTCGAATGAGAAGAATGTACCTGTACGACCAACCCCTGCTTGAACATCATCGATGATCAAGAGAATACCCCATCGCTTACAAATTTCATCTACTTTTTTGATCCATTCAAAGCGAGCGGCATTAATTCCACCTTCTCCTTGAACGGTCTCAAGAATAATTGCAGCAGGAATAGAAACACCACTTCCGTTATCTTCAAGAAAACGTTCAAGATATTCTAGTGTATCCAATTCATCGCTTACGAAATTGTCGTAAGGCATCGTAACTGTATTGTGCAGTGGAATTCCAGCTCCACTTCGCTTCATTGAGTTACCTGTTACAGATAGGGAACCAATGGTCATACCGTGGAAACCGTTTGTGAAACTAATAATTTCCGTACGACCGGTAACTTTCCTTGCTAGTTTTAACGCACTTTCAACTGTGTTTGTTCCTGTAGGGCCAGGGAACATCACTTTATAGTCAAGGTCTCTTGGTTTCAAGATGACTTCGTTAAATTTTTCTAGAAATTCTGCTTTAGCTGAGGAAGCCATATCTAATGAATGGGTAATTCCATCATCTAAAATATACTCAACGAGCTTTTTCTTCATGTTCGGTTCGTTATGACCGTAGTTTAGCGCACCTGCACCAGAGAAAAAGTCGATATACTCTTTACCATCTTCATCCCACATTTTATATCCTCGAGCTTTTGTAAATACTGTTGGAAAAGCTCTTACGTAACTTCTTACACAAGACTCAAGTTCTTCAATAATTTCTAAACCGTTTTTAGTCATTTCTTAAATTCCCTCCGTCTTTTTAATGTTCGATAGGTAGTTTAATTAATCGCCTTACTTTTTGAAAGGTCCGATTCGATACGTATATTCCGCTTCCTGTCCTTCTTCTGGAAAGACATCAGCAGGGAAGCATTCTAATACTTCAAAAGACGTATCGTTTTCTTTAGCTAGTCGTTTAAATAAAGACTGAGAGGCCTTATTGTCTTCTGTAATCGTTGCCTCCAAGTAGCGAACTTCTTTCGTACCATCTCTTGAAATCAATTCGTTTAACATTTTGGAGCCGATCCCTTTTCCGCGTTGAGATGAATCTACGCCAACCTGCCATACGAAGATGACATCTGGGTGTTCCGGCTGAATAAATCCTGTGATAAAACCAACGACTTCACCTCGTTCTTTGGCAACAACGCATGTTTCAGAGAAGTATTCAGCCATCATAATATACTTATATGCTGAATTAAGATCAAGCGAAGTCTTTTTGGCCAGTGCCCACATTCCTTGACCGTCTTCTTTCGTTGGTTGCTCTAACGATAATGTTTCTAATACTGCCGTTGTGTTTTTACTCATAGTAATATACCCACCTTTTTATTTTATTGTCAAAAGAGGTGTGCATTCCTCCTTTTCAGCAATATTCATCCCAAAGCAATGAACATTAATAATGATAGGGACTTTGTGTGAAATAATCAAACATGGTTAATCTTCATGAATGAGGAAATATGTGGATCTCTATAGCTAAGTGGTGCTTAGGGGCAGTATCTTATTTATATCTCCTGTATCGTATATATTCCACCGCTTTTCAAATAAAAAACCACATTTATCCTTGGTATGAAAGGGAATGCGAAAAAAGGACCTCAACAAAACTGTTGAGGTCCTTGATATATAGGGCTTTTAGCCATTATTTATTCTTTAACTGCTAATTTCTTTTTCTTTTCTTCTCGCTCACGAGTACTCTTATCGAGAATTTTCTTACGTAAACGAATGGATAGAGGGGTTACTTCACAATATTCATCATCGTTTAAGAACTCAAGAGCTTCTTCTAATGTTAGAGTCCGTGGCTTTTTCATCGTGACTGTCTGATCTTTCGTAGCAGAGCGAATATTCGTTTGTTGCTTCATCTTCGTAATATTAACAGTAATGTCATTATCACGATTGTGCTCGCCTACAATCATACCTTCATAGATTTCAGTGGCTGGCTCAACGAAAAGAGTTCCTCGGTCTTCCACTTGTAACATTCCGTAAGGAGTCGTTTTTCCATTTTCCATAGACACTAATACCCCTTGACGACGACCGCCTACATAACCTTCAGCGATTGGACGATAGCTATCAAACGTATGGTTTAAAATCCCGTAACCTTTTGTTTGAGCCATGAATTCCGTTGTATATCCAATTAAACCACGAGAAGGAACGAGGAAGTCCATACGAACTTGTCCATCACCCTTGTTAACCATATTCACTAGTTCACCTTTTCGCTCACCAAGTGATTCCATAACGGCCCCGGTATATTCCTCAGGAACATCTACTTGAGTGCTCTCGTATGGTTCACAACGTTTGCCGTCAATTTCACGAATAATAACTTCGGGTTTTGAAACTTGAAGTTCATATCCTTCACGACGTAAATTCTCGATCAAGATGGACAAGTGAAGTTCGCCACGTCCTGCAACTTTCCAAACGTCTGGTGAACTTGTGTTTTCAACATTTAAACTAACATCTGTTTCTACTTGAGTCATTAAACGAGCTTCAATTTTACGGCTCGTAACATGATCACCTTCACGCCCAGCAAAAGGACTGTTGTTGACAAGGAAAGTCATTTGAAGAGTCGGCTCATCGATACGGACCAATTCCATAGGGTCTTGATGATTCACAGGACAAATCGTTTCGCCAACCATGATATCTTCAACACCAGCAATAGCAATAAGATCGCCTGCTTTTGCTTCGTCAATTTCAAGACGCTTCAGACCAAGGAAACCGAACAATTTAGAGATACGGAAAGTTTTAACCGTTCCATCACGTTGGATGAGAGCAGCTTGATCCCCTTTACGGACAGTCCCGCGGAATACACGACCTACACCAATACGACCTAAATAGTCATTGTAATCAAGCATCGTTACTTGAAATTGGAAAGGCTCATCTGAATTATCAATTGGTGCTGGAACGGAATCAATTACTGTGTCAAACAACACTTTCATTTGATTCTCTTGTTTTTCAGGGTCAGGACTCAAGCTAGATGTTCCGTTTATAGCTGAAGCATAAATAACAGGGAAGTCCAATTGACTCTCATCAGCACCTAATTCAATAAATAAATCAAGCACTTCATCAATAACTTCTTCAGGTCTAGCCATCGGACGGTCAATTTTATTCACAACTACTACTGGAGTTAATTTTTGCTCCAAGGCTTTTTTCAATACAAAGCGAGTTTGTGGCATACAACCCTCGAATGCATCAACAACGAGAAGAACACCATCAACCATTTTTAAAATCCGTTCAACTTCGCCACCGAAATCAGCGTGTCCTGGTGTATCCATGATGTTAATTCGTGTGCCTTCATAATTAACCGCCGTATTTTTAGCGAGAATGGTAATCCCACGTTCTTTTTCAATGTCATTATTATCCATAGCACGTTCGTTTACTTGTTCATTTTCACGAAATGTCCCTGATTGCTTTAACATTTCATCGACGAGAGTCGTTTTCCCGTGGTCTACGTGGGCAATAATTGCAATGTTCCTTATATCTTGTCGTTTGTTCATTAATAAAACGCTCCTGTTCTTGTGTAAAGTATTTCAACTATACAACTGTATCATACTTAAAGTTACTATACACCTTTTATCTGAAAATAATTTTATTTTAACGATCTGAATCGTTTTATAGTGTACCATGACGATTATTCTTATATACTAGCGGTAATTAAAAGACTTCATTGGAATAGAAGCAAACGAAAAGGGGAAACGCCTATGCATGATTCAGTCATCTCCATTCATGATTTATTTCCAGGTATGGAACTAGAGAGTGACATTTACGATCAGTTTAATCATCTCCTCATTCGTAAAGGCACGATTTTGACGACCGAGCACATGAAACGATTAACAAACGAACAACAGACCTACTTCATTTATCGGATGCAACAAACAAGTTCAGCCAGGGACGTGGAACTATTAGCCAATCAATTAACTCTTTTTTTAAAACGAATCACATTTGTTGAGGAGCTAGGTATAGATTTAGATGAGATGAGAGACAATTATTATTTCCCTGAACCTTCATTAACTGATCCCAATTGGAAAGAAAAAATGAGTTGCGATTTCATTCAAAAAGTTAATTATGCCTTTATTGAAAAGAGAACCGAACACCTAAACCCACACCCAGATCATATTTCTAAAGAGCATCTCGTGTATATTTGCGAACAAATTGCTTATTGGTTAAATGAAGCTTTTTGGAAAAAATCGATAAACCCTCTGGAATTTTACCAATTAAGTATCGAAAAAATTGGCACTTCCACAGAAGGTTTTATCGAGTTTTGGCAACAATATTTCGTCCCCCTTCCTGAAGGAGCCGTAGTTTTACTTAAGGATGGAAGAGAATGCGAAGTCTCGGCCGTATCTGTGGATAAACCTTTCTCTCCTTTGCTAACTTACTTGGATAATCAAGAAGGGAAGACTTATTTTGTTGAAGATATCTCTGGTGAGATTGAGTACGTCCAACCTATGATTATTTTAAGTCTCGATGATCGAAACCAGTAGCATTTCTTAAGATTTCTTCTCACCAGATAAATTTAAACTAAGTATGATGAGTTTCAGGTGAGAATCTTTCACACCAACACTTTTAGTAACTGTTATTTAATCTGACCTTGACCATACACGTGATATTTGGTTGTTGTTAATGCTTCAAGACCCATAGGCCCTCGAGCATGAAGTTTTTGGGTACTGATCCCAATTTCAGCGCCAAATCCAAATTCAAAACCATCTGTAAAACGCGTCGATGCATTGTGATAAACCGTTGAGGCATCTACGTTATTGAAAAATAATTCCACGTTCTCTGCCTGGTCAGATAGAATAGCTTCTGAATGCTTTGTACCGAACGCGCGAATATGTCCAATCGCTTCTTCGATCGACTCCACAATTCTGACCGCAAGTGTTAAATCCAAATATTCTGTTTCCCAATCTAGCTCGTTAGCTACATTGATTCGAGCATCATATTGAGTTGCTTTTTCATCGCCTCTCAAACCAACGTTACACTGTTTTAATTCATTGATTAACGCATTAAAATGTCTTTCTGCCCACTTTTCATGAACAATAATCGTTTCACATGCATTACAAACAGAAGGCCTTTGAGTTTTTGCATTGATAATCACCTCAATAGCCATGTCAACATCAGCCGATTCATCTACATACACGTGGCAGTTTCCTGCGCCTGTCTCTAAAACGGGAACACTGGACTGCTGGACAACGGTATCAATAAGCACCTTGCCTCCCCGTGGTATAAGTACATCAATTAAGTCTTTACGATGGTACAAATCTTTCACTAATTCGCGATCAGGTTCTTCAATTAATTGCACGGACTCTTTTGGTATTGTACTTTGTTCAAGCCCTTGATGGATTGAAGAGACGATCGCTTTATTCGAATGAAGAGTGGAGGTACTGCCACGTAAAAGGATAGCATTACCGGTTTTGACTGAGAGAGTTGCCGCATCAATGGTTACATTTGGACGGGCCTCGTAAATCATGCCAATAACCCCTAAAGGGACGGTTACTTTCTTGATATTCAATCCATTAGGTCGTATATCTTCCCATTGAATTTTTCCAATTGGATCGTCAAGTTCGATTAAAAGATGAATAGATTTTATCATGTCATTAATTCGCTCTTGAGAAAGAGTAAGGCGATCGACGATGGCTGCTGAGGCACCTTTTTCAATCGCAGCATCTACATCTTTTTGATTCTCACTGAGAAGATAATCAGATTGTTCGTCGAGTTTAGTTGCAATAAACCGGAGAGCATCATTTTTTTCCTTAGATGACCTGTTCGACAATTGAACTGTTTGTTCTTTCGCAATGGTCGCTTTTTCAACAACTTCATTCATCTTCATATTCCTCCATTTTTACTTTAGGTTAAAATTCATTTGAAAATTGAGTTAAGAGTTGATCTGAACGAATACAACACACTTCATTAATAAGGAATCCATTGATCACGGTGAATGGCTTCGATTCTTTTTGTTTTCTTATTTTCAGATTCACTAATTATCTTCTGAAGGTGTTTAGCATGATAATTAATTTTCCCTTTGCCTATCATAAGGCCCTTTTGATTAAATACTTCAATGACGTCTTCTTGCTGGAAATCCCCTTCAACTGAAGTAATTCCTATAGGGAGCAGGCTTTTTCCTCGCTTTAACATAGCTGTTTCCGCTCCATCATCAATGTAAATTCTCCCGTTAGATTTGGAATGGTAGGCGATCCATTGTTTTTTATTTCTCATCACTTTTAAAGAAGTGGGGGAGAGATAGGTGCCATTTCCTTGTCCTTCTAAAATATTAATCAATAAACGATCATCGTTTCCTGTCCCAATAAAAACATGTACACCTAGTGAGAGGGCGGTTTTTGCTGCTCGTAACTTTGAAGCCATTCCCCCTGTACCAATTTTTGTAGATGACCCTTGAGCGTGCGATAAGATTTCTTCAGTGATTTCATTTAATTGATGATATTTTTTTGCATGAGGGTTTTTCAAGGGATTATCATTATAGATTCCATCAATATCTGTTAAGATGATGAGCCGATCCGCATGGAGAAATCCACTCACCAAGGCTGATAACATGTCATTATCTCCGAAAGTCAATTCATCCGTGATTGTCGAATCATTCTCATTAATAATTGGGATAATCCGGCGTTTCAAAAGTTCGTTGATTGTATTGGAGGCATTGCTATATTGCTCCTCATTTATAAAATCATTTTTTGTTAATAATAACTGGGCACAGGTGAGCTCTTGTTGATGGAAAGCTTCCGCATATCGTTGCATAAGCAAGCTTTGTCCTGTGGCAGCCGCTGCTTGTTTACCGGAAATGGTCACAGGACGCGATGGATAACCTAATAATTTAAATCCAGCCGCTACTGCGCCAGAAGAGATCAAAATCACTTGATGGCCTTCATTGGTTAATTGGGAGATCCGTGCGGCGTAATAATTTATTTTCGATGTGGAAAGGTGACCTGCCTTTTCTGTTAGAGAGCTACTACCGATTTTGACGATGATTCTCGACTTTCTCATGAGATAAAACCTCCTTAGACCTCTTGGAATTGTAGAAAAGGCTATAATAAGTCATTCTATACTTAGAAAACATAAAAATGCTTCCACCCTATGAAAGGACGAAAGCATTTGCTCCGCGGTACCACCTTTGTTGACACATCCGTTGTGTCCTCTTGAAAACTCGTAACGTAAGTAAAACGTGCTTCTAAAATGCATGAGCAGGTTCAATGGCAGCCGCTAATGGAATCTTTCAGCCGATGGATTCCAATCTCTATTAGTACTAGATCATTTACTATTCTCATGAGAAGCAAGGGTGTTCAATCCCGAATGAAGTTTTTACAATTATCTGATAATAAAAATGAGTTGTCAATCAATTTATAGAAATTTAATAAAATTGAAACTATTCTTTTAAATATACGTAAATAATTGTAAAATGGAAAAGGATTAGGGGGTGATACCATGTTTCGTAAATTGCAGATTGATCAGGATGATTTGCAGAAGGGACTAATTGTAATCAGTATTATCGTTACAGTGAGCGCTATATTTTTACCGATAATAATCATTTACATATTGCAAGATGTATTTTATTTCTCTAGAGACTATTGGTTTCGAACAACACCTACAAGCGCGTATGTGATTTTCATTGGTGGGATGTTAATGATTCCTGTTGCTTCCGTTTTGTATATGATCATCAAATATGTCATGGATAAGAAAAATATGACAATAAGAATCGGATGGATTTTCGTGATTATTTCTTTGGCTGTTATTCCAATGAGTGCCCTCGGTGTAATGAATTATTATTATTTAGATGACAACGGGGTCCATTACAATCACACGCTTCAAACGTCTGAGACTTCATACTTATGGGAAGAGATCATTCAGATACAACCTTATTCAGATGAAGATAACAATCAATATTTTTCACATTTCACTTTGACAACTCAAGATGGGCGTCAAGTTGACATGCCAGCATCGCATGAGTTTTTACAGTACAGACAGATAGTATTTCAAATAGTGGAAGACCATGGTGGGGAAGTGCTCGATAGGATTGAAGAAAGTTAACGCGCCAAGACTGGCGCGTTTTTTCTTATTAAACGCTATGGTCTAGCTCCTAAGTTACAACTTACTACTTACTTTACGTGAAGCGGCTAATTTATTAGTGCTTGCAATGGAGCTGGAATTCTTCCTCCACGATTAATTAATTTCTCTGAACTGAATGGATTCACACCCATAACCGGGGCTCGCCCTAATAGTCCGCCAAATTCAACCATTTCTCCTTCACTTTTACCGGGCACTGGAATGACACGAACTGCTGTGGTTTTCTTGTTGATCATACCAATAGCCATTTCGTCTGCAATCAATCCGGAAAGAGAAGAGGCCGAAGCGTCACCTGTCAACGCAATCATGTCTAAACCAACAGAGCACACACAAGTCATTGCTTCTAATTTCGATAAACTTAAGGCCCCATCTTCAATTCCTTTAATCATACCGTTATCTTCGCTTACAGGAATAAATGCACCACTCAAACCACCTACATATGAACTTGCCATAGCGCCGCCTTTTTTCACGGCATCATTCATAAGAGCAAGCGCTGCAATCGTACCATGAGTACCTACACGCTCCAGACCTATTTCCTCTAGAATTTCTGCAACACTGTCGTTCATGGCATTAGTGGGAGCCAATGAGAGGTCCATAATTCCGAAAGGCAGGCTTAATCGTTCTGCTACGACACGCCCAATCATTTCACCTGCTCGGGTGATCTTGAAAACCGTACGTTTAATGACTTCTGAAATTTCTCCTAAATCCGCATCTGAATGCCTTTTTAATGCATTTAATACGACACCCGGCCCACTTACGCCGACATTAATCACTGCTTCACCTTCGCCAGTTCCGTGAAAGGCACCAGCCATGAAGGGGTTGTCCTCAACCGGGTTGCAAAATACTACGAGTTTAGCACAAGCGATGCCGTTGGCGTCTTTCGTAAGCTCTGACGCTTCTTTGATAATTTCACCCATTTGTTTCACAGCGTCCATGTTAATTCCTGTTCTTGTTGTCGCTACAGAAACCGAAGCGCATACTCTCTCTGTAACACTTAGAGCCTCAGGTAGGGCTTCCAAAAGGGTTTGATCGCCTTTTGTAATCCCTTTATGTACAAGAGCAGAATAACCACCAATAAAATCCACTCCTAAATCTCGGGCAGCTTTATCTAACGTTTTAGCTAGCTGAACAGCTTGGTCTTTAGAAGCATGTCCTAATAGTTCTGCAACAGGAGTAATCGAAATTCTTTTATTAATGATTGGAATACCATATTCTTTTTCTACTTGTTCTGCTACTGGCCGAAGTTGACCAGCATAGCTAGTTATCTTTTCATAAACCTTGTTGTTCATAGAGTCAAAGTCCGAGTCTATACAATCACGCAAACTAATGCCCATGGTAACTGTTCGTATATCCAGACTCTCCATTTGAACCATTCGAATGGTTTCTTGAATTTCAGTAAAAGCTAAATTCATTAGGGAACGCTCCTTTTATATTCTATGCATCGTTTGGAAAATATCTTCTAATTGGATGTCAATCTTCAATCCGAGTTCTTGACTCACTTTATCCAGATCATCATGAAGTTTAGCTAAATCCTCGGCTTCAGATACATCGACGATCATCATCATCGTGAAGAAATCTTGCAAAATGGTTTGACTAATATCCAGGACGTTCATCTTATTTTCTGACAAACAAGTGGTCACCTTAGCAATAATACCAATTTGATCTTTTCCAACGACACTGACAACTGCTCTTTTTTGTTCCATATTCTCACCTCGATTGTAATTAAGTAGAGTAAATCGAAAAAAATTTGACTACCTTTTCCTTCAACAAGTTAAAAATCACTTTTGGAGAGCTACATGATATCTCCTTGATGGGAGCGAAGATCATCAAAAATGAAAAAAAGATTGGAGTAGGCTCCAATCTCAAAGGGCAAAGAATGATATAACGACGTCTGTAGAAACATCGTAATCTTCTGTCCTTTTGCCTGAGATTGTGAATCCTTCGGCGCCGCAAATGTCTACGGACTCTCCAGAAGCGGCTCTTGCTATAGTTTGACCCATAACCATCATTGCCTGCTTTTTATTTATGAATAAAATGATCCTATCAGTTTTTTTCATTGGAGTCAATTAAAATTGTGACTCTGTGAACATTCCTTTCTCTCCGTGATATTCATGGTAGATGACAGTATAACATGGTATATTGTTCATAGGTGAACGCATAGTTAAAGGATGATCGATTTGTTCAACAAAATTATAGCTCTGTTAATTATCATCATTATTATACTAGTGGGGTTGTTTATTTACGTGTATTACTCTATAGAATCAGATCAAACAACAACGTGGGAATTTCATGACAGTGTGGAGGAGGCGGGCTGGAATCCAGAGGCCTTAGAGCAAGCTCGCAGGTACTATGATTCCATTAATTCAACAGCTGCCATGGTCATACACGAAGGAAAAGTATTGTTCGCGTGGGGTGATGTAACGAAAAGTACAAATGCCCATTCAGTCCGCAAAAGCTTTTTAAGTGCCTTAATAGGAATTGAACACTACAAGGGAAATTTATCATTGGAACAAACACTGGGTCAACTTGAGATAGACGATGAACCACCTTTGAATCCATTGGAGAAGCAGGCTCAAGTTAATCATCTATTAACCGCCACATCTGGTGTCTATTTACCAGCAGGAGAAGAGTCGTGGGGAATGAGAAGAGCCAGACCAAATCGTGGGGCTTATTCTCCTGGTGAATATTATTATTACAATAATTGGGACTTTAATGTATTAGGTACGATTTACAATGAACAGACAGAAAGAGATGTATTTGAAGATTTCAAAACTAAAATAGCTGATCCGATCGGAATGGAAGATTTTGAGCTTAGTCATACAAACTATAAGTACGAAAATCGCCGCTCCAAGCACCCTTCCTACTTGTTTAGAATGTCGGCTCGTGACTTCGCAAGGTTCGGCCAGCTGTATTTACAAAAAGGCCAATGGGAAGGGGAACAACTTATACCTGAGCAATGGATTGAGGAGAGTACGTCCCCTCATCAAGAAGTTACTTCCAACGGAATCTTTGATTATGGATATTTATGGTGGGTAGCCACCGAATCCCCTTTCAGTGATTTGAAAATGTACTCCGCCGTTGGAAGATATGGTCAATCGATTGACATCATTCCAGAATTGGATCTTGTATTCGTCAATAGAGTAGATTCAAACAGGCTCACTTTCGGGATTACAAGAAGCAGTGTCAATGATTTGCAACGATTACAGCTTTTACAGTTAATTTTGGACGCGAAAAGATCTGAATAAACAAAAGGAGCATCCTGCTAGATGCTCCTTTTGTTTATTTGTCAGGCGTCACGTAAGGTGCACCGACTTTACCTATAATTAAATAACCGTATTTCCATTTATTCATGAAAAAGATCGTTATAATTGAACTGAAAATACTAAAGGTAAATAGCAATAGAATGTAGGTCACGCCAATATCAATAGGATATAAACGAAACACGTAGTCAGCCAAGAAAATATAAAAATAATGTAGTAAGTAAATACCAAACGAATATTGGCTAATGAATACAAGGACCTTCGGTGGTGTTTTTATTTTAGATGTAACATAAAACAAAAACAAACTGAACATTGTCGTATGAAGTAGGATGTCAGTCCGTTTGGAACTATGGACAGATACTAAGCCAGAGTGATACAAATAAAGTAGTAAAATGCTTGTTAATAAAGGCCCAATAATAATGAGATATCGAAACTTGACTAGAGAACGAATAAAGGCTTCATAATACAAACCTGAATAATACCCTAAAGCAAAATAGAAAATCCATCCGAATAGGGGAACCCAATAGAACCGCTCCCAAATATATGTAGAAAACGGTATAGTCTCAGGTGGGGGAGTAAAGTTAAAAATCATTAAATAGGAAGCATTAATAACCAAAGCCGCAGATAGAACAAGAATCGGTTTCAAGTTTTTCAAATACCGATGAAAGAAATAATGGAAAAGATAAAACTGAAAAATAATTAATATGAAATATCCGTGGTAATCTCCTATAAGGATGTTTATAGCAAGCTTAATCGACCAAGCCTCTAAACCGTTTGTTAAAAAAGGCAGGGAATAGAAGATAGCCATTACAAAGTAAGGTACGAGAATGAACCGGACTCTTTTTTTCAAGAAATGGCCGGGAATTTCTCGGTTTCGGTAAGAGTACGAAATGAGAAACTCAGATATGAAAATGAACATTGGTGTCCCATAGTATAAAATCATTTGTATTGAATCGAAAAAAATCGCAGCCAGTTCCCCCATTTCTCTAATAGGGACAGTGGTTAATGCAATATGAATGCTGTGAAGTAAGACGATGCTTAAACAACCAATACTTCGCAAAATAAATATTTCTTTAATCATTCCAGGACTTTTCATAGGTTAATCCCACCAATTCCAGCTTAATCATGAGTTATATTGTCTTTATAGTCCCTCTATTCCTTAATGGTGAGGAAGTAAATCCAATCATATATTTTATCACGTGAACATATCAGCTTCGATAGTTTTCAGAAAACAAATTGAGTAAAAGTGTGGTATGATCTTTCGAGGTTTACTTTGATACATAGAAAGAAGGGAAAGCATTGAATCGTTTAAGTACATATTTGCTCCTTATGATGGTCATGATCATATGGGGTCTTAATGTCGTCGCAATTAAGTATTTAGTAGAATTTTTTTCTCCAGTAATGATGCAAGGCCTGAGGATCGGTACAGCTGGATTATTTGCATTGGTCATACTCTATTTTATGAAAGATTTAAGAAAACTAACAAAAAGAGAATGGAAATTCACAATCTTTGCTGCTGTTTTTGGGCAAATTGCTCATCATTCCATGTTAGCTATTGGTCTAGTAGAGACGACGGCCTCAAACGCATCGCTCATCCTAGGGCTTATCCCACTTACTACAGCCATATTCGCTATGTTATTTCTTGGTGACCGCTTAACTAAGATTCGATTTATTGGTATTTTACTAGGGTTCGGGGGCGTGTCATTTGTCGTATTAAACCCGGAACAAGGGGTGACTAGTGTTTCACAAGGGGATCTCTTTGTGTTTATGTCTATGGTGTCGCAAGCTTTCTCATTTATTCTGATTAAGAAAGTGACATCGACTCTTTCGTCGCGACAACTAACAGCAATGATGTTATTAATCGGATCAGGAAGTTTACTTGTACTGAGCTGGGTAATAGAACCTGCCAGTGCATCTTCAATGGCAGTATCACAACCACTCGTTTGGATCGTTTTCTTTTCATCTGCAATTATCGCTACCGGTCTAGGTCATTTTCTGTTTAACGCTGCCATTCAGAAAATAGGGGCTGGTCAAACAGCCATTTTCAATAATTTTGTACCCTTTTTTGCACTTATAGGGTCATTTGTTTTACTTGGAGAACCGATATATTATTCACAATTAATCGGCTTTACCTTGATCGTATCAGGTGTTTTATTAGGAACAGGATATATAGAGCAACAATGGCTGAATAGAAGGAAGAAAGGAAGAGCCTATACTAATAGAATGGAAGACTATCAAAAAGACTTCTCTCGTTAGCTGTGTTAGAAGTGTTCCATCATTAAACTGCGTGTCACTTTCATAAATAAGATTATGTATTTAAGTTTCAAAGTGCTGGACTTGGCTAATTCGCTCAAGTCCAGCTTTTTTTAACTTAAAAACACAGAAAACGCTTACTTTTATAAAGTGTGTTAAATTATCTGACAAATTCATTGTTTCAGAATTTTCTGTCTGTATACTGAAGTCTATGATCAGTTGGCAAATAAACTGACACAATCTTTTGAGGAGAGTGATGAAAGTGGATGAGATTTTTTTACTGAATAACGTTTGGATTATTGTATGTTTTGCTTTGGTTCTATTAATGCAAGGTGGGTTCATTCTCCTTGAAGCAGGTTCGACCCGAATGAAGAACGCTGGTCACATTGCCGGTAAAACAATTTTCACGGTAGGGATTGCTTCATTGGTTTTCTGGGCAGTAGGTTACGGTTTTATTTACGGAGAAGGAAACGCATTTATTGGAATGTCTGATTTCTTTTATGGTGATTTTGATTCTGTAGTTGATGGTTTAGCTGGATCTGTAGACTTCATGTTCCAATTGGCTTTTGCGGCCATCGCATTGACAATCGCCTTTGGTGGTTTTGCTGAAAGAGCGAAATTATCTGCTTATATCGTGTTTGCCATCTTATTTTCAGCACTTATTTATCCTGTAGTAGCTCATTGGATTTGGGGAGACGGTTGGTTAGCAGGACTTGGAAAACAAGACTTCGCTGGGTCAACAGTAGTTCATTTAACTGGGGCCATGGCAGCACTTGCTGCAACGATCATTTTAAAGCCTCGTATTGGTAAATACAATAAAGATGGCTCATCAAATGACTTAGCAGGTCACAACCAAGTATACACAGCTTTAGGCGTATTGATTTTATGGGTAGGTTGGTTTGGTTTCAACGGTGGTAGTACCCTTGAAGTAGACGGAGCCTTTTTCGGATATGTGGCATTAACAACTCAACTTGCAGCAGCAGCAGGTGCCATCGCAGCCATGTTAATCGTATCAATGATTACTGGTAAAGCAGATGTTCCTACGATGTTAAACGGTGCACTGGCGGGGCTTGTTGCAATTACCGCGTCTACCGCTTTTGTGGCTCCATGGGCCGCAGTAATCATTGGTTTAATTGCCGGATTTATCGTTCACTTCAGTATGGTGTTCTTTGACAGAGCGAAAATTGACGATCCAATCTTCGCCTTATCTGTTCATGGTGTCGCTGGTATCTGGGGAACATTATCGACAGGGTTCTTTGCTACAACAGCATTGGCAGAAATGAATGGAGGATCTGCTGGTCTTTTCTACGGCGGTGGATTCACTCAGTTAGGCGTTCAATTTATCGGTGTATCCGTTTCTGGTATCTACGCTTTTGTTGTTGCATTTGTTATTCTTAAAGTGATGGACAAAGTGATGGGTGGGATCCGTGTCACAGAAGAAGAAGAAATTGTTGGACTTGATTTAAGTGAACACGGAAGCTACGGTTATCCTGAAAATATCAAGGAGTCTAATGACAAAATAGAAAAGCCGGGTGCTTAATGTATTCAAATAAGAATTCTTTTAAAGAGATTGACGAAGAGTTTAAAACATATGAAGAATTAAGAAAATGGAGAGATGAACAGATTCATGGAGTAAGCAAGAATCACGAGGAATTAAACCGATTTCACGACGAGATAATGACAAAAGTAATTTTATCGTCTATAAAAAAGTTGGAAAGTGAGCAGGGGAAACCACCTGCTCGCTTCGCTTTTATTGTTATGGGAAGTGCAGGAAGATGTGAACAATCTATTTGGAGTGATCAGGATCATGGCTTTATTTTCGAAGGAGAAGAGGCTGCCAAAGATTATTTCTTGAAATTAGGCGAAGAAATTGTAGAAGGGTTAAGCATTTGCGGTTACGAGAAATGTGAAGGAAAAGTCATGGCAAACAATCCTCTATGGTGCCGCTCCTGTAAACAGTGGAAAGAACAAATAGATCAGTGGCTAGACGAAGAATCATGGGAAAGTCTGCGGAATACGTCCATCTTCATAGATGCTCGCGTGCTAATTGGTAATAAAGAGTTTCTACAAAACAAAAAACAACAAATCTTTACTCGATTGGAAGATCAACCACACCTATTAAAACGAATGGGCGATAATGTAGAAAGCTCAAAAAAAAGCGTTGGATGGTTCGGACAATTAATCCCAGTACAAAAAGGGAAAAATAAAGGCATGATTAATTTTAAAGAAACGGTCTTATTTCCATTTGTAAATGCATTAAGACTGTCAGCTTATCTCGAACAAATAGAAGAACCTTCGACAATAGGAAGGTTTCAAGCTCTAGAAAATTGTTCATTCTTAGAAAATGATGCTCTATCAGCTTTTAAAGAGGCGTTACAATTCCGTTTGAGTAAAACAAAAGTATCCCAAAATTATGATAATGTTCATTTTCTTGAAGTTGAAAGGTTGTCCAAACAAGATAAGACTCAGATTAAAAAGTGGATCGATCAAGGTGATTCTTTAATGAAACAAGTCATGAAACAATTGAAAAACAAAGGTAGAGAAGAGGGTTCTCAATGAATCCCATGGGTCAGTGGTTAAAACAGTTATCCGGTATGATGACTACGAATAATGCCATTAGTGAGAGAGACCCTGCTAAAATGGCCTATCTTCGTCGTTTACAGAAATCTTTGAAACAGCAAGATCATCTCCATATTCCTTTTTCTCAATTAACGGTTGTTGTATTCGACATTGAAACAACCGGTTTTTACCCTCAAAAAGGAGACAGAATTTTATCTATCGGTGCAACAAAGGTAGAAGGAACGAAGGTATCTGAGGAGAAACCTTTTTACTCACTTATTAAAAGTGAAGAGCCTGTGTCAGAAAAGATTAACAAAATAACCGGGATCACTTCAAATGAACTGATGGATGCTCCGCCAGCTGAAGAAGTATTAATTGACTTTTTCAAGTACATTCATAACCATTCCCTAGTAGCACACCATGCAAGTCACGAAAAATTGTTCATGCAACACATGACATGGTCTTTATTTAAAACGAGGTTTGAACATCGATTACTGGATACCTCATTTTTAACGAAACTGATTGAGCCCATGAGTGAATTGATTACATTAGAAGAATGTTGTGCGCATTATGGAATTAACGCTGCAAACCGCCATCACGCTTTGTATGATGCCAAGATGACTGCTGAAATGTGGGCGAAGTGTGTGGATCAAGTTACCCAGTTAGGATTCACTAACTTAAAAGATGTCTACGCACACCTTGCCAAGATGAGATAAGCCCGAGACCATAATGGTCACGAGCTTATCACTATTTCTTGAAGAAAGGAATCTGTCTCAAGTAATTCACAAGCTTTCTCTCTGTATTTGTTCTCGTGTAGATATGTATATCGCTTTGGCTTCATCGTAGGAGCAATTTGGATGGCGTGCTGGAATTCTTTTAGATCAAAGGGGCACTCCTTTACATAATCAAAGAAGCCTGTCCGACTGAACACCTTTCTCATCCTATCTACGCGGTGTTCATGAACCAAAGACATTAAATACGTACACACTCCTACTTGAATCCCATGCATTTGTGGTTGCTTAGAAGTTTTGTCAAGGGCATGGGAAATCATATGCTCAGAGCCGCTAATAGGAGCACTATTCCCACTAATGACCGTAGATACGCCTCCCATGGTTAAAGAACTCATTAATTCTTTCAAGAAAACCGGATCACTGAGATCATTCATAGGTGTTCGAATAAAACTATTGACTGCTTTTTTACTTAACATGGCAGAAAAGGCATTCACATGACTGCATTCACTTTCCTCTTCAAATGTCCAATCGTAAAGGGCCGTGATATTGGACATTAAATCCCCTATGCCTGCTAAGATAAAAGGTTTTGGAGCTGTCTTTATAATAGATAAGTCCGCTATGATACCAAATGGGACTTGGGCAGGAACGGTCGTTTTTTTCCCGTTCACCATTAAAGAACAGTTGCTACTGGCAAACCCGTCATTGGAAGGAGAGATCGGGATGCTTATAAACGGACTTCTTCTAGAAAAGGCTATATACTTTCCAAAGTCAATAATGGAACCTCCGCCCAAGGCAATCACAGCATCATATCTCTCCATCTCAAAGGCCTTGTTTATCAGTTGCTGGATGTCAGAATCCAACTGTAATGTTAAACAATCCGCTTCCACTTTAGAAAGATTCCCAACTATCATCTGTTGATAATGATCGGAAGAAAACTGGTCAAACAAGATGACCACTTTATGAAAATGATGCTTCATCAAGTGCGATTCAAGTTGCTCAAGAGACCCGTGAGCGATGTTTAGAATACTTGGAATCGGAATACTTATCCCTTGATTACTCATCTTTCAACCAGCCTTCCTCGCTCAAAAATCTGTTGACGTCCTTGAAATCACGCACAGGAATATAAGGAACTCCTTGTTCTTTTAAGATCATAATTAACGCATCTTTAGCAAACATCGTATCTGCATATTTCGCTGGATGGGAATCCGGTTCACTATCTCCGAAATAAAATACGTGGTCGTAACTTTCTTTAATGTGTTGAATAACGACCGATTTATCAATCCCATACCTATCAGAGAAATGCCACTCATTAGGATCTATATCCATGTGAACATTATTTTCTTTAAAGTATCCTTTATTTGAAAAAACTTGGACATTGGTTAGCTCTTTTTCATTTAAAATATGTTGAATATAGAAGTCAGTCCCCGCACTCAATATATAAAAGTCACCACCCGCTTCTTGAACAGCTCGAATGAAAGGGATTGCATGTTCATCAATCGGTATCTCATGAATATCTTTCAACGTTTGCTTTTCTGTTTGATTAATCGAACCGAATATTGTCGCTAGAAACTCAATGTCTTTCATGTCGCCATTTTTCCATTGGTGAAATAACGCTTCTCCTTCTGGATAATACTTCTCAATAATGATCCAATAAAAATCCTTTTTCGATATCGTACCGTCAAAGTCTGAAATAAATGCCCATTTTTTCATCGTCATTTCCTCCGGTTCCTAGAGTGATAGTTATTATTATCAGCATACATGAGAAAAGAATAAGAGGGAAGTTGATTGAACAAATAGTGATAATTTTATCCTATATAGGAAAGGATAAGCTGAAGCAAATAGATAGAGGTGAATGTCTTATGGGCGAAGATAAGGTAAGTCGTCTATATCTACTATTGATTTTCTACACAACAATTGGATTGAAAAATCACTTGGTTATTATTCCACCATTAAGTGTAACGGCTGGAAGAGATGGATGGATTTCTGTTATTTTCTCCTTTGCATTACATGCTATTTGGCTTCTATTGATTTATTATCTCTTGAATAAAATGAATGGAGTACCCATTTATCAATGGATAACTAGGCGAGTAGGGAAGGTGATAGCAATAATAACCTGCTTATCGATATGCAGCGTTTTGTTGCTTCTTGCAACGCACAGTACGACAGAACTAGCAAAGTGGACTTCCATTACGTATTTACCATTAACACCTGATCTAATAATTATGGGTTCAATTGCTATTTTATGTTTGCTCACGAGTCTCACTAATTTAAGAACAATTGCTATCTTAAATGGGGTTTTATTACCTGTCATTGTCCTTCTAGGGTTATTTGTGATGTTGGCGAATATGCCAAATAAAGATGCTTCTTTGTTACTACCTATTTTAGAGAAAGGTTATTCCCCTGTTTTTTCCGGTATGGTTTATCCTAGTGCAGGTTTAGGAGAAATGGTAATAATTGTATGTATTCAACATCGAATTAAAAATCAAATCAAATATTGGCATTTACTTCTATTTACATTTTTGGTATCAGTTTTAATTATTGGCCCATTATCAGCTGGTTTCATGGAATTCGGTGTAGAAGAAATGCAGCGGCTTCGTTTTCCAACATATGAGCAATGGGCTATAGTCTCTATGGGGCGGTTTGTTGAGCAAATTGACTTCCTTTCCATTTTCCAATGGTTATCAGGAACTTTTATTCGAGTTTCATTTTTAATCTATTTGATTACTCAAATTATCCCGATCTATAACAGGAAATGGAAAACCATGATCGTTATCGGATTGTATCTTACCATGCTATGGATTACTCAAATTCCAAAAAGTGACATGGAATATCTCTCGTTCATAAATCAATTCTTTTTACCTGGAACCCTTATCTATTTCATTGTCCTAACGGTAATTCTATTAGTCATTTCATTTATTCCAGGAAGTAAAAAAGAGGTGAAACGTCATGAAACTGCTTAATTGGTTAACAAACTCATCAAAAAACGAAAGACATTCTCATTCTTCTCAGTCACAACTCATTACAGAAGATACTATCAAAGAAACATTTAAGTCTTGTGGTGACGTAAGTGTAGATGAAATGACGTTTACATCACCTAGCAATGAAGAAAAGGTTATATTTTTATATTCTGAAGGATTAACGAACACACATTTGATAGAAGATGACATCATACCAAGACTAGATAGGTATTTTAGAACAGCGCAGAAGTTCGACAAACAAGAAATGATCGAAAAAATGAAACTCTCTGCCATTGTTGAAATAAGCGAAAGAAAAGACTTACCGATCAAACTTTTTAAAGGAAATTTATTAGTTTTTTTCCCTTCAAATGGATATACCTTATCTATTGATATTTCTGAAATTCCAGGGAGAAATCCAGAAGAAACGAATGCAGAAGTTTCTGTAAAAGGTGCAAGAGACGGTTTTATTGAAAATATCAAAGTGAATGTAGCGCTTATTCGAAAAAGACTTCCTACAGAGTCGTTAAAATATGAATCATTTACGATTGGAGATAGGTCTCATACAGAAGTTGGTCTTATGTATGTCAATGATATTATTAACCCCGCTATTCTTAAAGAAGTGAAAAAAAGACTTAAAACATTGAAAATTGATGGCTTAATGAACTCGAATACACTCGTTGAAATGTTGTCTTCTGAAAGATTTCAAGTATTACCTAGTCTTCAATATACAGGACGCCCAGATTATTCAGCAAATGCCCTTCTTAGAGGACGGTTTATTTTGTTAATTGATGGCGCACCTACTGTTCTAGTTGGACCAGTTAATTTATTCTTGCTTTTAAAAAG
This sequence comes from Salipaludibacillus keqinensis, assembly GCF_003226325.1. Taxonomy (GTDB): domain Bacteria; phylum Bacillota; class Bacilli; order Bacillales; family Salisediminibacteriaceae; genus Salipaludibacillus; species Salipaludibacillus keqinensis. Next base: position 1,320,141 of record NZ_PDOD01000001.1, read on the forward strand.
TGGGGAAGATGCGGAATATATCTCGTTTTATAATTCCTTTGAAAGAATTCTTCGCATTATCGGCTTATCGATAGCTATTTTTCTGCCAGGGTTTTGGGTTGCAATAACAACGTATCATCAAGATCAAATTCCTGTTCTTTTACTAGCAACCCTGTCAACTTCCAGGAGAGGGGTACCATTTCCAACAGCCGTTGAAGCGCTTCTAATGCTTGGTTTATTTGAGTTGTTCCGTGAAGCCGGTTCACGAATGCCTTCAGCAATAGGACAAACGTTAACCGTTGTAGGAGGGTTAATTATTGGAGATGCTGCTATTAGGGCTGGATTTACCAATCCAGGACTTATTGTTGTCATTGCTACTTCTTTAGTTGCCACATTTACTTTAGTAAATCAATCCATGATAGGCGTATTTAGTATTTTAAGGATTATTGTTGTTTTCATATCAAGCTTTTTAGGAATTTTTGGTTTCTTGATTAGTGCTTTTTCCATTTTGTTATATATGGCTAATTTACGGTCTTTCGGAATACCTTATTTAGTCCCTTTATCACCTCTCAGTTCTTTCCGAGATTTCAAGGACACTATATTAAATTCTTCAGCGAAAAAGAAGCAGGCTAGGCCTGATTTTTTAAATACAAAAGATTCTACTAGGAAATGAGGTTCAATGATGAGAAAGATCACTCCTATAATACTTTTATTTTTATTCTTAACAGGGTGCTTAAATGCAAACGAGATAGAAAGAATGTACTATGTTCATGGGGTGGGGCTTGATTATGTTGATGAAAAATATGAAGTTTACATTCAAATAATGAACTTTAGTACAATGGCGAAGGAAGTGGAACCCACAGGGGAGACGGCGGAAACAGTTGTTGCCAAAGGAGTTGGATCAACTCCTGTAAAAGCCATACACGAATTATATAGGTCGACTCCTCAACGGATTTACTGGGGCCATTTATCAGCGGTCGTTTTTACAGAAGCGGCGTTGAATACCGGTATGACTGAACTTTTAGATGATTTCTTAAGATTTAATGAAATACGCTATACACCATGGGTCTTTTCCACAAAATCTAATATTGACGACATTTTAACCGTATCCCCTTTTTTAGAGGCTTCACCTGTTCTCGGGACTTTAGGAAACCCTACAGATGGGTATTCACAAAGCTCTTACGTAGCCCCTAAACGAAAACATCGCTTTATTCTCGAACTAAATGAACCTGGGAAATCTGCAAATATCCCTTGTTTAACGGTAGAAGAGCGCTGGCACTCTCACGATGGACAGCATCCTACATTAAATATTCTAGGGGTGAGTAGTCTTTTTGGTGAAGAGTACCGCGGTACTCTTCAAGGCGGTGATATGTACGGATTAAGGTGGATGCAAGAAGAGACGCAACGAACGCCAGTTCAAATTAAGAAAGAGGACGAATCTTTCGCTGTCGTTATGATGAAAAATCCAGAGCATAAAATAACCTCTACGATAGAAAATGGGCAAGTATTCTTTACCATAGAAGTAAAGGTATCAGGAGGAATTCTTGAGATGGATAAACAACAATCCCTTGATTTTATTAAAAAAGAAGCCACAAAAACGATTGAAAATGAAATCCGTATGACCTATGAGAAAGGGTTGGAAAATAAAGCAGATATTTATCATTTTAGTAATGAATTATTTAAAAAGGACCCTAAAGCATGGCACAAATTAACAGAAGAAGAAGAATTATCTTTAACAAAAGAATCGTTAAAGGATATCAACGTGCAAGCAGAAATAATCCATAGTGGAAAAAATCGTCATATTCCGATTCTTACCGAAACAGACTAATTCATTATTTGGCTGACACTCTCTTTCCTATACTTTTAAAATTAGCCAAATTTTAATAATAGTTAGGGCGTTAATCCTTATGAACTTTTCGAAAGAAAGATTGTACAGCAACATAAGAATAGGGGATTTTTAAAATAATAAAATGTAAGCGCATACAAATTGACGAAATATTCAATTTAATTAAAATGTTTCGATTATGATTGTTTTTTCTTGTTTAAGAATGTGTTAAGATTAGTTTTAATATTCTGAGGAAAGAAAGGGTTCTGGAAATGGAGAAAACAGTGACTAATACCGTTCAAGTAAAAGATATATTAATTGCTCATCAGGTCTTAAAAGACGTGGTTGTGAATACACCGTTGCAACGAGATTCAATCCTTTCTGAAAAATATAGCGCCAATGTTTTCTTGAAAAGAGAAGACCTTCAAGTTGTCCGTTCATTTAAATTAAGAGGCGCCTATCATTTAATGCAAGGATTGTCAGACCAAGACTTACAAAATGGTGTGGTATGTGCAAGTGCTGGTAATCACGCTCAAGGGGTTGCTTATTCGTGTAAAGCCCTCGGTGTTAAAGGAAGAATTTTCATGCCTAGTACTACCCCTCGTCAAAAAGTATCCCGAGTGGAATTCTTCGGTGATCCTTTCGTTGAAGTCGTGTTAACTGGTGATACATTTGACGATTCTTTTAAAGAGGCCATTTCTTATTGTGAAGAACATGATATGAACTTTATCCACCCTTTCGATGATTGCCGTACCATCGCTGGGCAAGGTACTGTTGGTATGGAAGTATTAGAAGCAATGGATGAACCTGTCTCACATATTTTCATGAGTATCGGCGGCGGCGGTCTCATTTCTGGTGTAGGGACGTATTTTAAGAACATTAGCCCACACACTAAAGTCATTGGAGCTGAGCCAGAGGGAGCACCTGGAATGAAAGAGTCACTCAAAAAAGGTGAAGTAGTGACGTTAGATAAGATTAATAAATTCGTAGATGGGGCTGCCGTAAAAAGGGTTGGAGAGATTTCGTTTAATATCGCTAAACAAGTTGTCGATGATATCGTCGTGATCCCTGAAGGAAAAGTTTGTTCAACGATGTTAAACCTTTACAATGAAAATGCGATTGTCGCGGAACCCGCCGGAGCACTATCTATTTCTGCCTTAGATGAATATCGTGAGGAGATTAAAGGCAAAAATGTTGTTTGTATTGTGAGCGGTGGAAATAATGATATTGATAGAATGCAAGAAATTAAAGAGCGATCTCTCATATATGACGGGTTTAAACACTATTTCATCGTGAATTTCCCCCAAAGGGCCGGAGCATTAAGACAATTTCTAACGGAAGTTTTAGGTGAAACAGATGATATCACCCGTTTTGAATATACGAAAAAGAACAACCGTGATAAAGGGCCCGTCTTAGTTGGAATAGAATTAAAACAAAAGGAAGATTATTTTCCACTCATTCATAGGATGGAAGAGAACGGGTTTTCTTATATCGAAATTAATAAAGATCAAGATCTGTTTAATTTGTTAATATAATGACTTTCAAGACTGAGGAGAGGACACCTTTCTTCAGTCTTTAAAATTGATCAAAATCTGAACAAATCGTTCAATATCGGATTGGCTCAATTGGATTAGCAGAAGATTAATCCTATACTTATTATAATATTTTCATATAGCTCGATAATCAGCTATAATAAACAGAAATGAAAAAAGAAAGTAGGCATGTTTAAATGTATAAATTAACACCGGGTACGATTGATCAGTTCACAGTCGCCCGTACAACTCCAGCAGGGTATGTGTTGAAATTAGGAAACAGAGAAGTGTTGCTTCATCAAAATGAAGCGAAAGAAACACTATCCATCGGTCAAGAGATCGAAGCCTTTGTTTATGAAGATAAAAAAAATCAACTTGTAGCATCGATGACGATCCCCGAAGTTACATTAGGAACTTACGATTGGGTACAAGTAGTAGATGTGGTTGAGGAATTAGGAGTTTTCGTACATATCGGATTGCCAAAAGATATCTTAGTATCAAAGGACGATTTGCCCCTCCATTTATCGGTGTGGCCGAAACGTGGAGACCATTTGTTTGTTAAATTAGACCATGATCGAAGAGGGAAACTTATTGCTAAGCCGGTAACCGAAGACATTATAGAACAAGAAAGAGATCAAGCACCAAAAGAGTTGCTTCATAAGACGGCCACGGGATACATTTACAGAGCTTCTAAGATAGGATCTTTTCTTATTACTGAAGAGGGATTTCGAGGCTTTATCCACCAAAATGAAAGAAAACAAGAACCGAGACTTGGACAATTAGTCAATGGTCGCATTATTGACGTAAAGGACGATGGAACGTTAAACGTATCGCTCCGTCCACTTATTTTAGAAAGTCGTGATCAAGATTCAGAACTAATCCTTGATTTTTTGCGGGACAATAATGGGCAGATCCCATTTAGTGATCAATCGTCTCCGGACGAGATTCGTGAAACCTTTAAGCTTAGTAAAGCCGCCTTTAAAAGAGCGATGGGTAAATTAATAAAAGAGAAAAAGGTCACTCAAAAAGATGGCATGACTTATTTAACACAAGAAGATTAAGGATATGGAAAAGAGTGGGGAGGATGGATATTCTCCCTTTTTTTCGTGGAAATAAACGTATCAGTGTGATAAAATGAAACATACGTTCTGACAACACTTGAAACATCCCCCTTAGCAATCCACTTCCTAAGCACACCTCCCTTAAAAAAAGAATCGGCCGTACACAACTATGCAAAATGAAAATACTCAAGAATAGGTGAAACGTTATGAAACTCATTATCGCTGAAAAGCCTGATCAAGGAGAAAAATTGGCTGCTCCCTTTCCCAGTCAAAAAAAAAGAGATCATATCCAAGTTAAAAAGTGTGAACTCTTTCCTGAGGGAGCTATAGTTACATGGGCGATCGGACATTTGTGTGAGTTGCTTCCTCCAGAAGAATATAATTCCTCTTGGAAGAAGTGGCACATCGATGGACTCCCCATCATTCCAGAACAATTCAAGTATCGCGTGATTAAAAGTAAATGGAAGGCGTTTAAAGTCATTAAAGAATTTGTACATCACCCTGATATTAAGGAAGTCATTATTGCAGGTGATGCTGAGAGGGAAGGGGAAGCCATCGTTCGTTTAGTCTTGCAACAGAGTAAAAATAACAAACCGATGAAACGACTTTGGATCTCGTCGTTAACAGCCAACGCAGTTAAAAAGGGATTCGCTCAGTTGGTTGATGAAGAAACAACGCGTACTCTCTTTAACGAAGCCATAAGTCGCGCCTATGCGGATTGGTTAATAGGAATGAATGCTTCCAGAGCTTATACACTTCTCCTCCAGAAACATGGTGCACAAGATGTATTCTCGACAGGGAGAGTTCAAACGCCAACACTAGCATTGATTGTCAAAAGAGAAGAAGAAATTGAACGATTTAAGCCTGAACCCTTTTGGGAAGTAAAAGCAACATTCTCGGTTCATGAGCATTTATATGAAGGAACGTGGCACAAAGAAGGAGACTCTCGGTTGACCGAATCAAGCAAGGCTGAGAAAATCTCGGCTTTCTGTAAAGGAAAGAAAGCAGAAGTTCAAAAGGTTTCTAAAAACCAGAAGGATCTTTTACCTCCTTATTTATTTAATCTGTCATCCTTACAATCGCTTGCAAATAAACGGTTTAAATTTCCACCCAAAAAAACGTTGGATATCGCTCAGAAACTTTACGTAAAAGGATATATTTCTTATCCTAGAACAGATTCTAATTTCATTACGAGAGAAGAGACTTCGATGTTTCCAGAAATTTTGTCTAAAATAAAAGATCTTCCTAGCTATCAATCTTTGTTCCCTCTACCTGTTCCTTCACTTAATGGGAATAAGCGTTATGTAAATGAGAAAAAAGTAAAGGACCATTACGCCATTATCCCAACAGAACAAGTGATTGACCCTAACAACTTTAGCGATGAAGAGAAAAAAATTTATAAAATGATTATTGATCAATTCATTGCAGCCCATTATGATCCTTGCAAAATGAACTATACGACAATAGAAACATTGGTTGATGGAAGAGCAACATTTCGTTCAAAAGGAAAACAAGTAGAAAAAGAAGGTTGGCGAAAGGTGATTCCTTTTTCGCAAGACAGAACAAAACATTCGAAGGAAGAAGCAACACTCCCTTTGCTTGAAGAAGGCAACCAAGGTGTTGTGGGCAAGGTATATCACAAAGAGAGCAAAACTCAGCCCCCTAAACGCTTTACTGAAGGCGATTTAATTACTCTGATGAAATCAGCGGGGAAACATATGGATGATGAAAGTCTCATTAAAGTCATGGCTGAAACAGAAGGGTTAGGTACGGAGGCAACGAGAGCAGGAATTATCGGAATTTTAAAGGATCGCTCTTATATTGAAGTTACAAAAAATCAGGTCTACCCTACGGAAAAGGGACGTATTTTAATTGCAGCGGTTGGTCAATCTATCTTAGCTTCTCCTGAAATGACGGCTAAATGGGAACAACGTCTAGCTGAAATAGGTGATGGGAAGGCCGCCATGGAACCTTTCTTGGAGCAAGCGAAACAACTTTGTTCGTCGATCATTAATGACGCCTTAGCGAGATCACCTGAGTGGTCGTTTAGTAAAGAGCATTTAGAAAAGATTCAATCAAGCAAACCAGCATGGAAAGGAAAAAAAAGAACCTCCTCTTCCAAGGTAGGCTCTTGTCCAGTATGCAAAGGTCATGTCATCGATAAAGGAAAGTTTTACGGCTGTTCAGAGTATAGGAAGGGAGCTTGCAAGTTCACCCTCTCTAAAACGATCTTACATCAAACGATTCCTGTGAAGCAGGTGAAGTTATTGTTGAGCAAAGGTGAAACGGAAATGATTGAAGGCTTTCGTAAAAACGATAAAATATTCACAGCTGCATTGCAATGGAATAATGAACAGAAAAAAATCATTTTTTCTTTTTCTAAGAATGCTAAGGGGAATCAATAAATGTGACATCAATTTGTACCACCTCTGATCGGCTGCCGATTCGAATCGGCGGACCCCAAAACCCAAAACCAGAAGACACAACCACATGTAAGTTTTCCTTCTTTTTATAGCCCCAATCCAGTTCAAATATTTTTTTTGTAATCCACTGGTTCGGGGCGATTTGTCCGCGGTGAGTATGACCAGACAATAAAATATCCGCGCCACTTTTCATAATCGCTTCTAAATCCGTAGGTTGATGATCAAGAACAAGGACAGGGTGAGACTGCCCTGCAGATAACTGAAGTTCATCAATCGTTTTTCGCTTTCGATCGGTTTTATCTTTTCTTCCGATAATTTGAAGGCTATTATCCACTAAAACGGATTCGTCTTGCAGGATATGCACGTTTATATGCTTCATGATCTTTGTTAACTCTTTGATTTTGCCACCATAGTATTCGTGATTACCTAGAACAGCATAGATCCCTAACTTTGATCTAATTTGTTTAAGTGTTCGATCCATCCTCTTCTGTTTAAACACATCAGGATCATCATCTACCAAATCCCCAGGAAACAACACTAAATCTGCATTTATTTTGTTGATCGATCGTACAAGTCTTCTAGCATGATTCTTGCCAGACAAGCCTCCAAAATGCATATCTGAAGCAATCGCCAGACGTAAAGACCGTCGTTTTGCGTTTTTTCGGGGAACCTGAAATTGGTATGTTTTCACAATGGGCTGGTAAGCATTATACAAACCAATACCGATGTAACTTAAAAACAATAAGAAAACAATGAAACCTGCGATGATAACAAATTGTTCGCCAGGGACGGCAAATAAACTTACGATCCAATATAGGAGATTAACAATAGGAAAGACAATTAAACCGAACTGAAAACAAGCAAACCAACAAGCTCCTATCGTTTTCAATAAAGATAAAGATTTAAATACCTGACCGAACAAATAAGCGTATGATAAAAATATCATTAAAACTACAAGAGGCCACAAGGTATTCAATTGAAAAGTCGCTTCCATCCACACGAAAAGGTTCCAACCAATATAGCCATTCAATAATGAATAGATTAGAATAAAGAATCCGAAACTTGCCATCATTTTTACATTCATTTCTTCCCACCTTTAGTATGATCATAAATGTGCTCGTAAAGCATAACATGGTATTATCTTATTATGGATACACGAATTAAACAAAGAATTCAACGAGGAACAGGAGGGAGCGCATGGGAGAATTGCGTGCTATATGGATAAAACAAATGAGTAGAGGACCGATGGATAAAGAAATTTCCGGTAGATTGGTCGAAAATCAGGGACTTGAAAACAATGCAGATCAAGGAGGAAAAAGACAAATCACTTTAATGGAAGAAGAAGTGTGGACTGAGCTTATGGATCAATTTAATGAAAAATTATCTCCAGCCACACGGAGAGCAAATTTGATGCTAAAAGGGATTCGATTAGCACACTCAAAAGGAAAAACATTACAAGTAGGTCCGTGTCAGATTAAGATTTATGGGGAAACTACACCGTGTTACCGAATGGACGAAGCTCTTCCTGGATTGAAAAATGCGTTGAAAGAGCATTGGCGTGGAGGAGCGTATGGCGTGGTTTTAAACAGTGGAGAAATTCAAGAAGGGGATTCTGTTTCTTGGGTTAAGAATGAAGAAATGCCGTAAAAGCCTGATGCAAATTTTTATCATCTCAGTTAACTCACAATGTGGTAAAATATAACGTAAGCAAACTGAGAGAAAGAGGGTGAATTTAATGAAAGGTATTCAATGTCATGATGGAAAATTATATACTGAAATGAGACTGAAATTCCAGGGGAAAGTACATACAACAGAGAGAATGCTTATCGACACAAGTTCGCCCAGTTCGATAATTTCTCATGAATTAGCAGAGAAACTGGGAATGGATCCACAAACTTACGAGAAAACTGAAACAATGGATTCAATCAGCGTGGGACCATTGAAAGTAAGTGAATTCCCATTAGGAATTAGCTCTATTAATGAAGATGGTGTCATTGGCGTTGATTTCTTAATGAAAGTAGGCGCTAAGATCAACCTAGATTCAATGACGATTTCAAGTTCAAGAACATAAGTTCTAAGATTTTTTTTATAAGTTCTTGACCTCAGCATACTGAGGGGTTATTATCACATTCTAGAACAACTTATTTCGATGAAAAGATCATAAATGAATGATCGATTTTTGAAGGAGGAAACATTATGCCAGAGCAAGAAGAACCGTTGTTGAATTCTGGAGATACTGTGAAAGTGACCGCAGGAGAATTCAAAGGAAAACAAGCAAAAGTTATTTCAGCTTACAACAATTCAATTTCTGTGGAATTTGATATTAGACTAGAAGACGGAACAAAGCCAAGAACCGTCCTCAAACATAGCGAGTACGACGTCATTGAAGAAAAATAAACTAATAAAAACTGATTCCGCAATTAAGGGATCAGTTTTTTATTAGTTATACAGTCTGACATTTATTTAAACACAGGATCTTTAGTAGAAAGTAGATTATGGAATCTTTCCTTTGAAGTCAGTGAGACCGGTAAATCGAGGTCGACTTTGCCAAGAAGTTTAAAATGTAAGCAACTGAAGTTTATGAAAGATAAATAAAACAAACGGGAGTATTAAAAAACAAACGAATATAAAGAAAGCATTTTGTTTTGCAATCGTTCCCGCAGGTGTTCGTATTAATTGAGAGACCATAAGCATTTGACCGGAAAAAGGTGAAACTTGAGTGGCTAGCGTCCATGCAAGAAGCAGGGTTAACGCTAAGTATTCTGAACTAACTCCAAAAGTTTGCGGAGAAAGGGCACTGCCTATACCGATGACAATGATAATTGGGTGAACGCCAATTTGAGCCATGAAAATCGTTATGATAATTATAAAAAGTGTAAATAAATAAACCGAACCAAGGGAAAATGTAAATAGCATAGCTGAGATCACTTCTCCAAGATCTGTTAAAGAAATCGCCACTCCAAAATATCCTGCACTTATGAAAATCGCTAACTCATTTTTGAATTTCAGGAAGGAGATCAGAACCTGCCCATAGACTTCTTGAACAAATTCTTTGAATAATCCAAAGAATACAGACCAGATAAGAGGTAGAACAACAGCAGTTAGTGAAACTACGGTAAGCATATTCACCTCAAGAATATAGTCTAGGATTAAAGAAAAACTAATCAGCACGGTCGAAAATGTGATAAATGGAATTAATGATAATTTTTTTTGTTTGAATTTTTTCGTTTTCACCGGAGAATTTACATTAGGATCATCCTTAAAAGAAATGCGTGGTAGCATAACCACACTGATGCCCATGTAAATAAGAGCAAAAATAAATCCAAATAAACCAATGTCAAACCAAGACACATCAAAGAGAACCAAGACAAGACCCACATTTACAAAGTAAGGAGACCAAAGCATGCAAAAGGCAAAGGCTCTCATCATATGTAACATAAGTTTCCGTTCTTTAAATGAGGAAAAACTTTCATCGGCAATTCGCTTCACTATGGCTAACGTTCCAAAATTCAATAATGTTCCGATGGTTGCTACAAGAATGTAACTCAATCGGTAAGGATGCTTCCCTCCATACTGTTCACGCTCTATCACTTTTTCTTTTAAAGCCGATAAATATCCTGCTGTTGACATAAATGTACCTATTAATGGAATCAAGACAAACAAGGCTAATAGACTAATATTTTGTCCAAAACCCTGGATAGACGTTTGAAGTGAGGCCCCTTCAGTGAAAAAGATGGTTGTACCTATTGTTATTAGCACGATGACAACGAGCCGATTTAATATAGAGATGCTGTAAATTGCAAAGATGAGCAACAACGCCGCTAATGTACTATAAAAGGTGGTTAACCAAGTGATATCATTGAATTGACCAACTAAATAAAGGAGAGCCGTCACATAGCAAACTACTCCTAAACTTCGATATAACCATTGCTGTGCCGTAGGAACCGCCTCCTTATTGTCATTCTATCTGTTTTTACATTTGAATTTCATTACTATGCAGTGGTATTTACTTAGACAAGTTAGATGTTGGGAATATCATTTAATTGAAGATAGAATTCTCTCTTTTCAAATTATATAAAAGAGCATGGGTGGATACAGAAGTTTTTCCCCTTGACCAATTCATATTATACTAGTTTTAGATTAAATAAACAGACTTGAGGTGTATAAGAGATGAGACTTAGTGTTGAGTTAATAGATTTACAACCGAGTCAATTGTATTTGAACCGAAATAAGTTAAGAACGCTTATTATGGAAGGATTTCAAGCGGAAGAAATAGAGAGTGATCCTCTACCTGTAATTAAATACAACGGAGAACTAGTGTTAATTGATGGTCATACGAAAGCTTTTTTGGCTGATCAGCAAGGGGTCAAGAATATAACCGTTAAATATTTAGCCGAAGTGGATCACTTAAACATGTATCAAAAAAATGTCAACCTGTGTAAACAAGAAGAAATCACATTAATAAGAGACTTAGCTAAACAAATAATCCCCCATGAAGACTTTGAAAGACAATGGGTCCAAAAGCATAAATCGACAACAGCTTCAAACAAAGGAATTCAAAATGACCAGTAAAATCGTGTTGATTACTGGAGCGAGCAGCGGTTTCGGCTTTCTTACAGCCTTAGCCTTAGCCAAAAAACATTACACAGTCATAGCAACCATGCGGAATGTAGAAGGGTCAGCCCTATTAATGAACGAAGCTCGGAAACAAAAGATTTCTGAGAAAAACCTTCACATTCACCGTCTAGATGTAACGGATTCAACTGACATTGAAGAACTTAAGAACTATATTCAAGATACCTATGGACGCTTGGATATACTAATCAATAATGCCGGATTTACTCAGGGGGGAGTTATTGAAGAAGTGGAGATAGAGCAATGGGAGAAACAATTTCAAACGAATTTCTTTGGATCTGTGGCAGTCACAAAAGCATTTATTCCCCTCATGAGAAAGCAGAGAAGCGGAAAGATCATCTTACTGGGAAGCATCAGTGGGCGTATTGGTTTACCAGGCTTAGGTCCGTATGCCGCATCAAAATTTGCCCTTGAAGGATTCAGCGAGTCCCTTCGGTTTGAACTGAAGCCATTTAACATTTACACATCTTTAATTGAAGCAGGCTCATTTAAAACATCGATTTGGCAAAAAGGAATCGATGGCGCCGTTCATTCCGATTTACAAGAATACCAGTCACTGATGGCTTTTATGAACGAATATGCTACAGAACAAGGACTGTCTTCTGAGCCACCTGAAAAAGTGGTAGACCTCCTATGTCACGTTTGCCAAAAAGATAAACCAAAGTTCCGATACCCAGTAGGAAAAGGAATTAAATTAGCTATTTTCTTGAAATCTGTTCTCCCTTGGTCGATTGTAGAGAAGATCTTAGAAAGACAATTAAAGAAAAAAGATTGAATCCAACATTTGATAATGAATAACATATCACTTGCGCCGATATGCTCAGTACAGGATTTCTATTATTGAATCATATGATTACGTTCCTCAATTAGTTTGTTTTAATAGATACACCGCACATAAGATCAAGCTTAAAATAGCCAACATTAACATAGTTACCCAGAGAAGACCCATACCTTCAAAAAAAGGCAAAAGCATGGCAAGGACTCCATTGACTATAAAACCTTTTAATAGCCATGACCGGCTAATCTCTCTCATAAATGCAAAGAAACTTATTAATGAGAAAGAAAAAATGATCAGGACTGTCATGAGATAAGGATATTGGTGACTTAGTTCAAAGGAGAAAGCAAGGTATAAGACAAGTCCCATTGTAATTGCAACCATTATCCATTTTTCTTTTTCCATCGGTATAATCCTCTCCATCTAGAAATTAGTGAATAAAAAGATAATGTTAGTATATACGATGATCCTTCTAAGTGAAAAGAGCGAGAGTCGATATTCAAGTTGGCTGCTCTAACTTAAAGGGTTCGTCCTTTAAGGAGGAAAATGATATGACTTCGATCAACGCAGTCATTTTTGACTTAGACGGGGTGTTAGCTGACACAGTGGAATTTCACTACTTATCCACAAAAAAAGTCGCCGAACATCTAAATGTCCCATTTTCAAGAAAAATGAACCAACAGTTTCAAGGGATGAACCGTGGGCATATGATTGAACAGCTGCTCAAGCAAACAGAGCAACCCTATAGCAAGAAAGACATAGAACATTTAGGCAATCTTAAAAACAAACATTATCAATCGTATATACAGACCTTAACTAAAGAGGACGTTCTTCCAGGAATGATTTCTTTTTTGGACGAGCTCAAAGAGAATCATATCTCTACTGCTATAGCCTCTTCAAGTTCAAACGCTCAAACCGTTTTGGAGAATTTGCAAATCATCGACTATTTCGATTCCATCGTACCAGCTAAAGAGGTAAAGAATATGAAGCCTGCCCCTGAAATTTTCTTGAAAGCAGCTCAGGAACTAAACATAGATCCTTCTGAATGTGCAGCGATAGAAGATAGTGAGGCTGGGATAAAGGCGATTAAGGAAACATCGATGTTTTCTATAGGTGTCGGTCGTGATTCAGCAGTGATGAAAGCAGATTGGCACGTCGTGAATACACAAGAGATTACATGGCCTAAATTGAAGAGAGAAGTTGAAAATAGATAACACTTAATCTCTTGCCCCGTGGTTACACGGTACTCACTTCCTATGCTCATTCTTTCCTTTTCAAGATTTCAACAAAAAACATAAGTAGATTTTCTGCAATATCATCTTCATTATCTTCTTTACTTGCGTTAAGATAATAGATAGTAGATATTATGACTAAGTCTTAAATTCTTTTTTACATCATTATGCTAGCAGTATTTTACGGAGAAACGAAAATCTAATTGTATGTTGACAGTATTTAATTCAGAACAGCAAGGAGAGAGCAAACATGAAAAAACGAGTCGTCGTAACAGGAGTAGGGGCGGTCAGTCCTTTAGGCAATGATGTAGATACAACATGGAAAAATATTAAACAGGGAAAATCGGGAATCGAAACCATTTCAAGAATTGATATGAGTCAATATCAAGTAAAAGTAGCAGCAGAAGTGAAGGGCTTCGTTGCAAAAGATCATATGGATTTCAAAGAAGCACGGAGAATGGCTAGGTTCACTCAATTCGCGGTCGCTGCGAGTAAAATGGCTGTCAAAGATGCCGGTATCCATGTAGGAGAAAATGTAGACGCAGAAAGAATCGGTGTATGGATTGGTTCAGGTATTGGTGGGTTAGATGAGTTTGAGGAACAGCACAAAAAGTTTTTAGCAAAAGGTCCTAAACGTGTCAGTCCATTTATTATCCCAATGTTCATTCCTGACATGGCAGCAGGTCGAGTTTCTATAGAGCTTGGAGCTAAGGCAATGAACAATTGTTCCGTGACGGCCTGTGCTTCAGGAGCTAATTCTATCGGGGATGCTTTCAGAGTTGTTCAAAAAGGGGATGCTGACATCATGGTTGCAGGTGGGGCAGAAGCTTCCATCACCGAAATGACTCTAGCAGGTTTCTCAAATATGACGGCTTTATCTACTAATCCCGATCCTGCAAAGGCCAGCCGTCCTTTTGATAAAGATCGTGATGGATTTGTTATTGCAGAGGGTTCAGGCATTGTCATATTAGAAGAATTAGAGCATGCTCTAGCAAGAGGAGCTGATATTTATGGTGAAATCGTTGGCTATGGGGCAACGGGTGACGCTCATCACATTACAACTCCTGCTCCCAATGGGGAAGGCGGCCAGCGAGCAATGAAATTAGCCTTAAATGACGGAGAGGTCTCTACTGATGAGGTAAATTATATTAATGCCCATGGCACCTCAACGTCCTATAATGATCGATATGAAACGATCGCTATTAAAGAAGTATTTGGTAAACATGCTCATCATTTAGCTGTCAGTTCGACGAAATCAATGACCGGTCACCTATTAGGTGCCGCAGGGGCTATCGAAGCCATCTTTTCTTTATTAACAATTAAAGACTCATTGATTCCTCCTACTATAAATTATGAGACCCCTGATGAAGGTGTGGACCTTGATTATGTTCCAAATACAGGCCGAGAAGCCAATGTAGACGTGGTACTTTCTAATTCTCTAGGCTTTGGAGGACACAATGCTTCGTTAGTATTCAGAAAATATTCTTAATGTTTACGAACCAACCACTTTTGAGTGGTTGGTTTTTTCCTTCCTTTCTGTCAGAAATTTCGTTATAGTAAAAGTGACAAGGACGGTGAAAATAGTGAAAACATCGACAGAAAAGATTTCAGACACCCAAAGTATCGTGCCTTTTTCAACAGAAGAGAAATTTCGGTATGATCGTATAAACAAAAAAAAGTTGCAAGACCATTTTGAAGTGGCTTTTTGTGGGCATTTTTCAGCAGGAAAATCCACTATTCTTAATCATTTATTAAAAGCTGAGGTTTTGCCAACGAGCCCAATACCTACAAGCGCCAATTTGATTCATATTCGTCAAGGAGATCTGTCGTTGACATTACATACGCACGAAAAAGAAAAAGACTTGTTCTTTGACGGTGATATCCCTTGGGAGAAAGTACGCCAATGGGGAATGGATGGTAATAGATCCTCCGGAATGACGATCCATGCTCCTCTACCTTTCTTAGGATCAGCAGGAAGTATTGTCGATACTCCAGGAGTAGACTCTACAGATGATAATCATGAAGCTGTCACCGTGGAACAACTTTACACGACAGATTTAATTGTCTATGTGATGGACTACAACCATGTGCAATCGGAAACAAATATTTATTTTTTGAAACAACTTTCCTCTTTACAAAAGCCCATTTTCATTATTATTAACCAAATAGACAAGCACGAAGAATCTGAAATATCATTAGAGGCGTTTAAACAGTCGATTCAGCAAATGTTAACTCAATGGAACATTGACTTTATCGATTTATACTTTACTTCCATGAAATATATGGACCATCCTGCCAATCAATTTTCGACTTTTGAACAGCATTTGAAGTCATTGCTTTATCATAGCCACACTCTTACGAATAGTTCTCACGTCCTCCTTGAGAAAGGATTTTACCAATCTGTAAAAAACCGGATCTCAGAAGATGGACAAGAGGAAGTCAGGCAAATTCACGAAACACTTGAGTCAGCCGGGTATCAAGCGAGTGATCTAGATAAACAAGAATCCCTATATAGACAACTAGCTGAAACGAAAAATTATGAGGGCGTTATTCGAGAGACGTATCAAAAAGAAATGAATCGTTTATACAAAAACGTTACGTTATTTCCTTATACAACGACAGAACTTGTAAGAAATTGGTTGGAATCGGTCCAACCAGGATTTAAACAAGGGTTGCTCTTTTCAAAAAAGAAAACGAAAGAAGAACAAGAGCGCCGCTTAGATTTGTTGTTGCAAGAACTACAAGACAAAATAAAATCACAATTATTATTCCATGTGCAACAGTATTTCTATGCTGTGGATCGTAAACAATTAACTAATGAAGACGAATTTAATCAAGCAGTCAGAAATTTGAATATCAACATGTCTGGAGAATGGCTATATAAACAGGTAAAGACAGGCCCTTTTAATAGGGACTATGTTTACACCTATACGAAAGAAGTCACAAATAAAATTGTGAAAGAGATTCAAACGAAAGCGAACAAAGCGTTAGAGCTACAAATTGACGGTTTGGAAGAAACCTATGCCATCCAACAAAAAAACATTGAAGAGAAGTTGGAAACCTTGAAAGAATTAGAGCCCTATGAACGGAAAATCAATCATATAAATCAAACTTATGAGAAACTACTTCATGAAATGGATAAACGGATTCAAGATCTTTCAATTAACGAATCCTTCTATAAAGAACTTTCTCATACGATAAACCTTGATTATCCATTAGAAGTAAGCGAAACGTTTGATCAAGTAGAGATGCCTTCCGAGTCCGTTATTGATCGACAGGAAGAAAATGATCCTGATAGTTATCTCATGCAGTTCTCTGAAGAAGAAAGCACCACTTGGATGAAGCAAGTGAAAGAAATATTACAGTACAGGGCTGACTCGCCATTGTTACAAAACGAGAGAAGACAATTACTCGAGCGAATTCAACGGAATCAAGATCAAACGTATGTGATCTCTCTTTTCGGTGCCTTTAGTGCGGGAAAGTCCAGTTTCGCAAATGCCCTATTAGGAGCGGACGTCATGCCGGTCTCTCCTCATCCGACCACTGCAACCGTGATAACTGTCAAACAGTCCGAAACTAATTATCCCCATGGGACAGCTGTCATCTCTATTAAAAGTAAAGAATCGTTGACAGACGAGGTAAAATCAATTAGCCACTCGCTTGATCTAGAATTAGACTTAATTTCTTTGAAGGACCAATGGAACCCTAATAAACAAACGTTTGTGTCCAACTGGCAAAAAACGAGTGCGAACTATTTGTCCGTCATTCAATCCAGTTTGAAAAACAGTTCCATGACTTTTGGAGAAACGTTGACCGTTTCCTTGGATGAGCTGCAGCCATATGTAGCAGAGGAGAAAAACGCCTGTTTAGTTGAGAAAGTGACATTATATTATGATTGTCAACTAACAAACCAAGGGATTGTGCTTGTGGACACTCCCGGAGTGAATTCCATCCATGCCAGACATACAAATGTTGCTTTTCAGCAATTAAAACAATCAGACGCTGTATTTTATTTAACATACTATAATCACGCTTTTTCAAAAGCAGACCACTATTTCCTCCAACAAATGGGAAAAGTGAATGAAAGCTTCGGGCAAGATAAACTTTATTTTATTATCAATGCCTCTGACCTTTCTGAAACAAAAGGGGAATTACAAGGGGTTAAGCACCATGTAAGAGAACAATTAAAGCGAAATGGGATTGATCACCCTAGATTGTATGACCTTTCTAGTAGAGAGGGATTACAAGAAAAACAATCAGGCCTAGAGCGCCAATCAAGCTTTGCATCATTCGAAAAAACATTTTACGAACGGACGATCTTAGAATTAAAGCTATTAAGTTTCGAAATTCTTCAACATCAAGTTCAGCAATATACCAATAAAATTTCAGATACTGTAACGTTTATGAATCAAGACAAGGAAGCACAGGTGGAGAAGCAAAAGAGGGTTAAAAAATTGGCTTCTGATGAAACGAATCGAGTGGAATCGCTGATAATGAACCAAACTGTCGAGGAAGTTCTTCACGAATTAGACCAATTCTCATTATACCTTCGTCAACGAATAAAATTTGTTTTAAATGATTACTTCCCAGTAGCCATTAATGTTTCAGTATTAACAGGTGATAACAAGAAAGAACTTCACAATCAGCTGATAAGCGCTATCCAAGAATGGCGTGGCCTTGGTGAACGATTTTTAAAACAGGAGCTAGAAGCTGTAGCCATTCGGTTAGAAAATGCGATGAAACAAGCTAGCAAACGGTGGTTATCAGCTGAGAAGCTACAGATTACCGAGCAGTTGCCTTATTTATATGTAGAAGAAGACGTAGAGCATATGGAGCTAGATGTGAAAATTTCAGATGTGACTTTTATGATCGACGGGAAATCTTATTTTCCTTTCTTGAAATCTAAAAAAGATTTCTTCGAGAATGGGAAAATAAAAGAATTAAAAGAACAGCTAGTTTCAATCGGGGCCGAAGAAGCTTCTTCTTTTATAAACCATTATGACGGTCTCTTCCAAAACGCAGCAAAAGACTCGTTAGCAATGATGGAAGCCCGGTTAAAAGATCGGTTATTAAAAGGAATCGAAGAAGAAAGTTTACGTTTTGATGCTATTCTAGATAAGAACGAACAAGATGGCATGAAAAAGGAATTATCTGCTCTTAAAGCGTTGGAATGATCACCACGGCATAAATGGATCATCCTCTGGTTACCTTAAAGGTGACGATGGAGGTGATCAAATTGGGGAAACCTTATGACCAAAAAGGGCGACAGAGTTCTTCAACTAAAACAGGAAGTGTGAATCCTTTAGGAAAGTCACCAGGAGACGCTGATTCAGGAGAAGTCTTATCTGAAGAACAAAATCGCGCAAAGAAGAAAAACACAAAATAACTACAGTTAACCGTCCCGAATCCTTTAAAATTCAAGGATTCGGGACGGTTTTTACGTAACCTCCTTGTATGAATATGAATATCGTACAGCAGGGAGGGGAGACGGATGACAAAGTTTTCTTATTTAGATGTATTGGCCAAATTAGAAGTAACAGGTGCGCACCCTGGAGGGATGCCTTTAACAAGATCACTCTTATCAAAGGAAGCGATTCAACCTGAATCTCATGTATTAGATGCAGGATGTGGTCTTGGGGAGACGTCGGTTTTTTTAGCAAAGACTTATCGCTGTCAGGTGCAAGCTATTGACCAACACACGGGGATGGTCTCAAAAGCCAGAGAAAAATTAAAAGAGTTCAGTCATGCGAAAGTTCATCAAGGGTCGTTAGAAAACTTACCCTTTTCCGAAAATGAATTTGACTTCGTTCTGTCTGAATCTGTGCTAACTTTCTTGAATACTGATATCGTATTAAAAGAAATATACCGCGTGCTGAAAAAAGATGGCTGTTTCATCATGAATGAAATGGCTTTGTTGGACTTATTGTCCAACCAAGAAATGCGAGAGGTTCAATCGTTTTATAATTTGCATTCTTGTTTCACTGCAAATGAGTGGATTGAAAAATTGAAAGTAGCCGGATTTTTAAATATTGAATTAATCGAAGCAAAAGAACAACTAGATCTTGACGATCCATTATATGACCTGTCCCTTAGTGTGAACCTTGAGGAAGAATGTTTAAACACGTTAGATGAACATATGAAATTAACGAAGCGATACAAAGATCAGTTAGGATACGTGATTTTAAAGTGCGCAAAATAATTGTTAATTAGTTTTAATATGAACCGTTTATGTGTTTACCCTCATGAGAAAAGGGTACATCTAATAAGACCTTATATATTCAGAGGTAGTTTGCTGCCTCTGATACTCAAGCCATTAATTTTAAATCTTACAAAGAAACAGGTGGAAAGAATGCCGTATATTCGAATTATTATGACTGCCATTGCTAAGATTCTAAGTAAATTCTTTAGCATGGCTACTCTCACATTTTTTGGGAGAATTCCTACCCAGGACAGTTCAGTTATGAGTTTTATGGGTATTGTATCGTTGTATTGGATTTACATAGCAATCTCTGTCTTTTTCCCAGATTTAGCCGAAATGTTTATCCCGTTTATACCTGATGACGAGACCATTATTCGCATTGTTTCCATTAGTTTAGCGGTTCTCTTGCCCCTTGCGGTAGGTTACGCATCAACAAAGATTGAAAACAGAGATCCAGATTATTCCATTCTGAAACAAATGGTGATGGGCTATCCTTATGCGTTGGTGCTAGGTTCTTTATCCATGTTATTGGTTATTATTATCCCTTTAATTAAATTACCTAGTATTATAAAGATGCACACTCAGGAACAATTTGCTGTCATGATCCGGAAAGGCAAATATGATGATGTTTTAGAAGAAATTAAAACGATTTTATCTGACTATGACTTGCCAGCTCATATCCATGATCCTAAAAAACCTGTCTGGTATTGTTTTATCGCACTATCCTATGTATTAGAGCACATATTTAATAAAAAAATCGCAAAAAAAATGAAGTATCTTACGGTTGAGGTAGAAGATACGTCCGTAGAAGTGACCCTACATGCTACGGACATCTCCATAGTAGGATCTAAGAAAGAGGTCCTTCAAGTGAAACATATTTTATCAGAAGAAATCGAGCCGGAAAATTTGTTTTTCTCATGGGATGACTCAACTCAGAAGATTGAAGAAGAAATTTGTGAGATGAAACATCAGCTAGAGGATGGAGAGCAAATAGATTTCGATGAATTAAAGGATATCACTGAAAAGCTACGAAAGTCATCGCTTGCAAATGAAGATTGGAATGCTATACGAAGACAAATCTATAAACTGGAGCGGGATAACTACAAAAACGAGTGTGAATCAAAAAAATCTTATCAATGATCAATTTGAAATTAAGACCGTAGCTAGTATGCTATGGTCTTTTCATGTGCACATTTTCAATACAGGAGAGACAGTTTAAGTAATTCACAAAAAATCGTTGACACTCTTTATGTCTTCATCATATACTTATACTATTAATTCCGAGTAAGATTATAGGATAAATAATATTAGTCGTTATAGGGGGAGAAAAATGGAACGGGTTATGATTACTGAAGTAGAAAAAACCTTCCCTAATAAAGAAAAAAATCAATCATTCACAGTATTTAAAGATTTGTCTCTCACTGTTGAACCTGGAGAATTTGTTTCCTTATTAGGACCATCTGGATGTGGTAAGTCTACGTTATTAAATATTGTCGCTGGCCTAGACCAATCTACAAGTGGGAAGGTCAAAGTTGGTGATACGACAATCAAGGAGCCAGGCTCTGACAGGGGAGTCGTATTTCAAGAAGCAGCATTAATGCCTTGGCTTACCGTATTAGAAAACGTCATGTTTGCCATTAATAAAAAAATGAAAAAAGAAGAAGCAAAAGAACACGCAACAAAATACTTAAAGCTTGTTCATTTAAGTAAATTTTTGCATTCATATCCTCATGAACTATCAGGAGGCATGAAACAAAGAGTAGCCATTGCCAGAGCATTGTCAATGGATCCGAAAGTATTACTTATGGATGAACCCTTTGGTGCTTTAGATGAACAAACGAGAATGATGCTTCATAAGGAAGTTCAGTATATTTGGGAAGAAACAAAGAAAACCATCCTCTTTGTCACTCATAATATTCGTGAATCCATCTTACTCTCCGATCGGATTGTATTGATGGGCACACGTCCAGGTGGCATTAGAAAAATATATACGGTTGACTTACCGAGACCTCGTGTGCCGGCTTCTCCAGAATTCATTCAACTAGAACAGGACATCATGGCTATTTTAGGTGGAGAAATCGAAAAAGTGATGAAGGAGGAGATGGGAGATGACTTCAACTCTCAGAAGGCTAGCCTTCTTTACGGCACTGATCGTAATATGGGAAATCATATTTAGAATTTATTCACAACAAACTTCTTTGTTTCCTTCTCCGTCTGGCTCGGTGCAGCAACTATATATAGGATTATTTGAGACAGGGATTTTAGCGACTGCGCTAGCGGAAAGTTTACAACGCATTGTTATTGGATTTACTTTAGCGGTTTTAATTGGAGGATTCTTAGGCGTTTTACTAGGTGTTTCTAAGATCGCTGATGAAACTTTAGGTTCACTTGTTATTGCTTTGCAATCTGTTCCTAGTATTGTATGGCTCCCAATTGCCCTCGTGGTCTTCCAAGGTGGGGCAGGAGCGATTTACTTCGTAGTTATTCTTGGTGGTACATGGGCTATGACCTTAAACGTTCGAATGGGAATTAAGAACGTCCAGCCAATACTATTAAGGGCCGCTAAGACAATGGGTTATAAAAACACTGAATTAATTTGGAAAGTAATGTTACCCGCTTCCATTCCCTCTGCACTTACTGGCGCAAGACTAGCATGGGCATTCGGTTGGAGAGCACTCATGGCCGCTGAACTTATCGGTCGGGGGGGATTAGGGCGAACATTGATGGACGCCAGAGACTTCTTTAATATGGATTTGGTCGTAGCGATCATGATCATCATTTCATGTATCGGATTAATTGTAGAATATTTTCTATTTAGCAAAATTGAAAAAAAAGTATTATCACGTTGGGGTTTAACAAATTCAGGTTCATAAAACAAGGAGGAAAAATGGATGAAAAAGATTTTAAGTGGTTTAGCTCTAACTGCGTCAATATTGGTGGTTTCAGCATGTGGGGCTGGCGAAGAAAATTCAGGTAATGAAACAACTGGTAGTTCAGAAAGTGGGGGCGGCGAGGTCAATATTGGCTATTTCCCTAACTTGGATCATGCAGCCGGGATTATTGGTAAAGAAAAAGGGTATTTTTCAGATGAAATAGATGGTGAAGTAGAATTTTTGAACTATCCTAATGGGAATGATTTTATTGACGCTTTAGATACAGGTGTTATTGACTTAGGATATGTTGGCCCTGGTCCTGCCATTAACTATTACTTGTCTGGTGGAGATGTGGTAGTCATTGGTGCTGCAGCGAACGGAGCTACATTAATTGTTTCGAGAGAAGATTCAGGTATTCACAGTTTAGAAGACTTTCCCGGAAAATCATTTTGCACACCTGGTAATGGTTGCACCCATAATGTCCAACTGGAAATTATGCTTCAAGAAAAAGGGATGAAAACAAATCGCCGTAATGGAGAAGTGGAACATCAATCAAGAGTAAACCCTGCAAGCATGGTCGCTATGTTTGAACAAGGACAAATTGATGCCGCAGCGGCACCTGAACCTTGGGGAACTCTTCTTGTGGAAGAACACAATGCTAATGTTGTTACAGAGTGGAATGAAGTTTTTCTAGGTGAAGAACTGGCCAGCGTCGTTTTAGTTACAACCCAAGAATTTATCGACGAAAATCCGGAACAAGTGGAACAAGCGTTAAGAGCTCACAACCGATCAGTTGAATTTGCACAAAATAATGAAGAAGATACGTTAGAAACGGTAAATGATTTGATCTATGGACTTACTCAAACTCGTTTACCTGAGCATGTTTTAGAAAAAGCTTGGCAGCGTATGGAAGTAACAACAGAAACTCATGCTGATGCTCTTCAAGAATGGGCTAACGCCTCTTATGAACTTGAATTTATGGATGAAGATCCAGATCTCGATGGTTTTGTCGATACTTCTATTTTAGACAAGATACTTGAAGAAGAATAAGTTGAAAGGATAATTGAGGAAATCCTCAATTATCCTTTTTTTATATACACTTTCTCAAGATCAATCCTCATCCCAAGAGCCCAATCAGACCGTACTTGATCGAATACAATATGAAGGAGATTACTTTGAATGGAGGAGGGACGAACAATGGATAATCACGAGACCGACCAAGTTAATCAACCTGAAAAGGACGAAAATAATAAACCTTCTGTAGATCCGTGGACAGAGATTATGTTTGGTAAGAGACCAGTAGCAGATAGTGAGCCAAAAGAAAGTGATACAGAAGAAAATTCGAAGGAGTTAAAAAGTAGCGACGAGAAAGAAGATAGTGATGATAAGCAGCCCCCACCTTTTTCTTGGATTTAATTGCTTTATTTAGTTATTCAGAAGAGCTCCTTCAAGGGAAGCGAAGGGGCTCACCTCTTACCCTTAAAAGTGTCCCGATGAATAAGTCTGGTATATTGTCTAACAAAAACAGGTAATAAAACACGGAACACATTATAATAACGTTAAGAACGATCATAGAGTGATAAGGAGGCAGTGTGATGAAAATAACAAAAGAACTTAGACTGCAAGAATTGTGCACGATCACACAGGTATTGGCACTGGTACATGCGAGTAGTGAATATACGAGTGATGTATATATCTACAAAAACAATACAGCTTATAACTCTAAATGCGTTCTTGGCCTAGTCAACGGATTAATCGGGATGAAGCAAAATGAAACAATTACTGTTGTAGCTACGGGAGAAGATGCAGAGGAAGCTGTTAGTCATTTAACCCATTTGATTGACAGGCCACCTACTGTTCCTGGAATCAATACACCTATTGCAGAGTAGAAATGACTGTTATTACCTTTGTAACCCTTTAGCGAACACCTCACACTGTGCTCAATAAATTCTTCTACAGAAACTGAGGCTACTTTTTTTCCTGATATAAATTGGGAAGAAAAGTAGCTTATATTCATCCACAAAAAAATCATCACGCGCATTTCTATATATACTCCCAGAAAGAACAAACCTCTTCTTTTCATTTCTTTCAAATAATTCGTATCTAATATTCTCATTTCCCATTGTATTTGATATAATACTCATGGTTAAAGTAAACTATAAATAGTGATTAGTTGAAATTCATCCTTTTGACTTTTAACTTGTACAACTAGCTGGAAATGACCGAGTACGATTTATTTCTATGGGATTAGTTATTACTTGGTGTTTGATTGCAGACTGTCAGAACAAATAGTCCAATGATCAATAATAACTCCTAACATCATATAATAAATGGTACATATATTATTTAAAAAAATGGGGAATGAACTCTTGAAATTAACTCCTGAACAACGAATTAAATTACACGATTTTAACAACTTAACAAAATCATTAAGCTTCAATATGTATGATGTGTGTTTTACTAAAACGAAAGAAGAACGAGAAGCTTACATTCGGTATATTAATGATCAATACAATGCCGAGCGTTTAACTTCCATTTTAAAAGATGTAGCCAGTGTTATTGGCGCTCATGTTCTGAATGTTGCTAAACAAGATTATGAACCTCAAGGAGCAAGTGTAACCATGCTCGTTTCAGAAGGGCCAGTGGAAGAAGCGCCCGATTCTGCCTTTGAAGAATCCCCAGGACCCTTACCTGAAGCTGCAGTATTGCATTTAGACAAGAGTCATATTACTGTGCATACGTATCCTGAATACAATCCAGTAGAAGGAATAAGCACGTTTAGAGCTGATATCGATGTGTCTACTTGTGGGGAAATTTCTCCGCTTAAAGCTCTCAATTACATGATCCATTCCTTTGACACAGATATTATGACAATGGACTATCGTGTACGAGGATTCACAAGAGATATTAACGGGAATAAGCTTTTTATAGACCACGACATTAATTCTATTCAAAATTACATTCCCGATGAAGTGAAAGATGAGTTTGATATGATTGATGTAAATATTTATCAAGAGAATATCTTTCATACGAAATGTAAACTTAAAAAGTTTGACTTAGATAACTATTTGTTTGGTTACAAGAAAAACGAATTATATTACGATGAGCAAAAAGAAATTGCTGCAAAGTTAAAACATGAAATGGATGAAATTTATTATGGGAGAAATATTACTCGGGCGTAACAATTAGCTTGATCTCAGGTAGCTAAGGCAGGTATCTATTTTAGGTTCCTGCTTTTTATTTATTTGCTTCTGTAATTCATATTAGTTTATTTCACCATATGAAAAGGTTGTGATAACGGTGAACATGACCCCTTATTTGGTTATCGCCGGTATTGTTTGTATCGGTGCATTAATCGGTACAATTTTAGTTGGAATGAATCCAAGTGACGAAAATTATGATAAGAAAAGAAAGAAACATTTTACAAACCTTTCAATAATATATGCCGCCACTTTTATTCCAGCGTTGATATTAACAATACTTTATTTTATTTACGGGTAATCCTCTCGTATTAGAAAGTGTGGAGATCAATATGACAAGCCCTCAAATTAAATTAATTGCTTTAGATATGGATGGCACGTTACTCAATGAGCATCATGAAGTCTCTGAATTGAATCGCAGTATGATTAAAGAAGCCCAGAAACAGGGGATCGATGTAGTTCTGTGCACTGGTCGTTCATTGATGGCTTGCGAAGATTATGCAAAAGAATTAAATCTAACATCTTACTTAGTTACTGGAAATGGTAGTGAAATATGGCATACATCAGGCGAACTTGTGGATCGAAGTGAGTTAAAGAGTGAACTCATTGAAATGATGTGGGAGTTGAGAAACAAACACCAGACAAACCATTGGGCTGCGTCTGTAGATAAAGTTTGGAAAAATGAGATGCCCGAAGATATTCCTAATTTCGATTGGTTAAAATTTGGTTTTGACATAGAGGATGACGAAGTCAGAAAGACTATTTTTGATCTGTTATCTCAGCATGACGAATTAGAAGTAAGTAACTCAAGTTTAACTAACATCGAAATAAACGCTGCAGGAGTCAACAAGGCCGTTGCGTTAACTAAGCTGTGTGAAAAATTAGGCTGCGAAATGGAAAATGTCTTAGCAGTTGGGGATAGTTTAAACGATATGGCTATGATTAAAGAATCGGGTGTCGGTGTGGCTATGGGCAACGCTCAGCAAATCGTTAAAGATCAAGCTAATTGGGTAACTACTTCACATAATGAAGATGGAGTAGCCAGAGCGATAGAGAAGTTCTGTTTCTCATCATAATGAAAAAACAATTTGTTTTGTTCTCTTAATTACTTTTCAAGGAATTATAGGTAGACTGGAGTGTTTTTTTGGATCCTATAGTAGAATTCTTCATTCTTGTCGTTCTTATTGCCATATTATCTTATATACCTTTAGTTGGACCGTACATTAAACTATTTAACACAATGATTCACGAAACGGGACATGCAGTAACGGCTATTCTTACTGGTGGAAGAGTTGAATCAATCTCCCTTTTCTCGAACACTGGAGGCTTAGCGATTACAAGGCATAGAAGTGTAGGAGGAAGAATTTTAACTTTACTTTCAGGTTATCCTGCGGCATCCTTATTTAGCGTGTTTATCATTTATGGTCTGACACAAGACTGGTACGAACAATTAGCTATGGTTTTAGCTGTGATCCTAGTCTATAATTTATTGTTTTGGGTACGTAATGCCGTTGGGTGGGTATGGGTTTTATCTGTCTTGGCAAGTCTTTATTTCATTTATACAAATGGATTTATGAGTGTATTTGAACACGTACTCACACTTATCGGTGGGGTCATCGTTATTCAAGCTTTCTTGAGTACTTGGATTATATTTGTTATCAGTATCAAAGATAGACACTCTGCAGGGGATGCTGCTTTACTGGAAAAAGAAACGAAAGTTCCATCCTTCATCTGGGGATTCCTCTTTCTTTTTCAAGGAACCGTCTCGTTTGCATTAGCACTTTTCATTTGGTTCGGCGGAGATCTATACCTTATCGTTGAAATTCTAAACTATATTTGATCAATAAGTTAAAAGAAGATATGTCTAAAGAAAGGAAGCTCTCGTAAAGAGGAGCTTCCTTTTTCACACTAATTTATTTCTACATATTGTGCTTGGAGAATAATTCTATCATCTGCTTATCTCTAATTTCCTGCTCTTTTTTTGTAATTAGATCATATTTTTTTAATAAATGGAAAGCTTCGTTCAAAGTTGGTTGAGTTAGACTTTTCTTTAAGAATTGATGCCACTCTTTAACTAAGTAATCTGGCAGAAACTCTTGTTGGTTATTAAACTTGTTTTTCACGTCTTCTAACGAATGATCTAGATTGCATTCAGCCATCGAAACACTCCTTTTAAAGTTAGATAAAATGTAGTTTCAGATAACAAAAGGTCATTTTCTGAAAAATTTTGTAAATCTATGCATATTTCTTTATTGAATGTTCAATATCTACTATACTGAAATGAACTGGAGGTGTAAACATGGCTAAAAAATACTTTACTCTAGAAGAAGCCAACCACTTGATTCCGTTAATGGAGCAAGAATTAATTAAATTAAGAGAATTACAAGGTGACTTTGATGATAAATTGAGCCATTTAAATAAATTGAAAACTGCAAATGAGTCTGTTCAAACCGATACTGGATCCCTGTTCAAGATGGAAAGTGAACTTGAATTTTTGGAAATGCAGGCCCAATTGCACGTGAACAATATTCAAAATACAGGTGCACAATTAAAAGGAATTGACCCTGGATTGATTGACTTTTTGTCCGTAAAAGAAGACGAAGAAATTTTACTTTGCTGGAAAGAGGGAGAGAAAGAAATTACTCACTATCATGGGGAAAGTGAAGGATTTGCAGGTCGAAAACCTCTATAAACTCACTCTTGTATCATCGAAGCAAACCTGTGTGCACAGGTTTGCTTTTTAAATACTTTTTTGGAAATTTTCTTAGTACTTTCTTTTGGTATAAGGGGGAGGGGGCAGTAAATCAGGACTTAAATCCCTAGTTATCTTATCTGAATTTATGTATAATTAAATTAGTAAAGGAGGCGTTTTCTGTGAATATCCCAAAACCGCTCGTTCAGCTCAATCAGTCTTTCATTATCATTAGCGTAATGACTGGTTTAATATTTTCCAATTGGATATTACTTATTCCGTTTTTAATAGGCGTGATTACTTTAATAACAAAGAAAAGCCCCATCATTCAGGTGGGAAAAAGCTTGTTAAAAAAACCATTTAAAGAGTATGATATGGAAGATCGAGATCAACAATTATTTAATCAATGGATTGCAACGATAAGCATTGGCCTTTCTATCCTCTTTTTCCAGATTGAATTTACACTACTAGGATATGTATTTAGCATAATGGTGGTACTTGCTGCCACTTTAGCATTAATGGGTTACTGTATAGGGTGCACGATTCGTTATCGGTATAAAATGTGGAGATATCAAAAATTCACAAACTGAAAGAAATTGTGAAAAGAGGCAAATAGTGGGTTAAATGAGCCCGCTATTTGCCTCTTTCTATATTTAAGCAGTTATTTGCTGATCACTCGAGAATCGTGATTTGGATTGTTTGTCGTCCAAAACTAAGTGCATCACTTTGATTTGGCATAAACAAATCAATCTTGTGCCCTTTAATGGCCCCGCCGGTGTCTCCTGCTATCGCTGTCCCATAACCTCCAACATAAACTTTAGAGCCTAAAGGAATTACATTGGGATCTACTGCAATCACTTTTTTATCAGGATTATTTCGTAAATCTAATCCAGTATAGGTAATTCCAGAACATCCATTGCAATATGCTGTGTAGGCAGTTGCTTCGACAGTCATATCTACACCTTTCATAGACGAAGATTGCTCCGTCGATACGTCATTCTCAGCATTCTCTGTCTCAGCGGATTCAGATTCGTCTGATTTATTATCTTCAGATTCCTCCACAGTTTGTTCCACTTCTGGTTCAGAAGACGTTTCAGTAGTCACTGGTTCATCCGCTTGTTCTAGTTCTTCCGACTCGCTCACTGACGATTCAATTACTGACTCTTCTTTAGATTCAGTTTTGTTTGAAAGTGGGGAAGAGGAGGACTGATCGGAATCATCTTCATTTTCAGTAACTACATAACCAGTCTGTAATACAGCGGTATGTATAGCACCATACGTTTCAGGGCCTGCTAATCCATCTACGGTAATATTATGAGAGGCTTGAAAGTCTTTGACTGCCTTGTTGGTAATAGGACCAAACTTTCCATCGATCTGCCCTTGGTAATACCCAAGTTTATTTAGATCTTCTTGTAATGCTTCGACGACAGACCCTTGATCACCGTCTTGCAAAATTAATAATGCTCCAATGGTGTGAGGACCCGCTAATCCATCTACGAAAATATCAGTCTCTTCTTGGAAGGTCTTCACTGCTTCACTTGTTGTGCGGTCGAATGCACCTTCTTTAGCATCTTCTTCTAAATAACCTCTATCATCAAGGAGTTCTTGTAATTCAGCAACATCAGAATGAACTTTCCCATTACCTAACAACTTATCTCCTAAGTTCGTTTCATTAGCAGCTTCACTAAATACAGGATAAAAAAAGAAAAAGGGCAACACCGCACAGAGAGCCACGACAAAATTCTTAAGTTTTGAGTGAATAATTACATCCATTGTTGTAATCCCCCTTAAATTTACCTTCTTAGGGTATCCATATAGACAAATAAATGGAGATAGTACGAACAATGGCAGGTTTAAACCTTTTGCAATAAAATTGTAATGTAATCATAAGGTATAATCTTCATTTCTTTTATAATCGATTTATCTATACACAAATTTACTTTTTTCATACAGGTATAATGGAGAATTTTACTTAAGTGCATATTATGTATAGATATAAATTAAATACAAAAAACCAGGTGCTTTATGCATCTGGTTTTCAATGGTGTATTAAGCTTTAGTCCAATTTGCATCTAAATCAACGCCCGCTGCTTTAAGAGTTGTGAAAACAGGACATCTTGCATCTGTTTTCTCTTTAAGCTCATCGATACGTTCCTGAGATTCTTCAGTAGACACTTTTGCATTAACTTGTACTTTTTCAAAATAAGGGCGTACATTTTTATCACCCATAAGACCTCTAGGATCTAATTCTCCATGTACATCAAATTCAATTGACTGTAGGTCAAAATCCATTTCCTTAGCAACCATATTGGCAATCACATTTTCACAGCCGGCTAGGGAAGCTAATAAATTAGACATTGGATCTTGACCTTTATCGGTTCCACCCATTTCTGCAGGCTCATCTATTGTAATTTGATGTTGGTTCGAATGTAAGTCGGCCCTCATGTTTTCCGTCTTACCAGTTACTTGAAATGTCATTTTTTTGCTCATTGAATAATCCTCCTTCATTACTACTTACACTTAGAGCTTAACAAAATAAATGTTCTTTTAACGTAAGCTAAATTACGTTGTTGAGAAATATTTCATTAAATTTGCTTTGTTACTCCTTTATACTTCTTTACCATTTCCGGTCGACAGAGTATTTAAACATTAGAGCAAGCAATGCACCAGAGTTTATACGTAATAATAACTGTTAATATCGTTCTAAAAATACTTTTACTTTATCGGCATTTACGTGTATTAGTAATTTTTTCTTTATAAATCCTTCTTTTTTTATCTGACTAATCGCAGCGCTTGTTGTTTCTCTAGTCGAACCAATCATATTAGCAAGATCCTGGTGAGTTAACTTCATATTTATGGATTGCCACTCGTTTTTTCTTTTCCCAGTCTTCTCACTTAAATGTAATAGTAAATATAAAAGTCTGTATTTTACATCACTCAAAGCAATTTTCTCACTTAAGCTGTATAGTTCTTTTAAGCGAGAGGAAAGGATCTTTATTAATTTCAGCGCTATTTTGGGGTTCTTTTCAATAAAGTCTTCAAATTGATTCTTACTAATAATACATACGTAAGAATCAGTCATAGCTTCGGCATATATTTGATCGTCTGTTAATGTTAAAGAAGAGGTCTCACCAAAGATATTACCATCAACAAGTACATCTACAGTAAACTGCTTTCCGTGTTGATTGCTTCGAAAAAGCCGAACTTGTCCTTGTTTAAGTAAAAACAGCGCTTCAATTGGGCGATCGGGAGATAAGATCATAGTACCTTTTTTTATTGGTTTCATTTCGCTCATGTTGTCTATGACTTTCAATTCTTCCAAAGGAAGTTCATCAAATAAACTAATTTGTGATAATAAAGATAATTTATCCATTAATTTCACCTCTTGTTAATCAAAGATCGAATAAAGCTCATTATACCGCAATTAGAGGATTTAAAAAGTACTTTCTCCTACAGAGATTTTTAAAGGAATGTGATGTAATTATTTTAATTAACTGGCTAGGAAAATTGGTAGTTTAAGAAATGGTAATTGTACAAAATTTATTGGAGGGACTTGATCATGAATAAACCAATCCTATATACAATAACAGGATGTAGTCACTGCCAATTAGCGAAAAAAAAATTAGAAAGTATTGGTATGAAGTATATAGAAAAAAATATACTACATGATTTCACCAGTGCTCAAGAACTCATGAAGATTAGAGGGGAGATAACTACACCGATGCTTGTCTTTGATGGTAAGATAACTTTAAACTACTGCGAAATTCATTCCGTTGAACATGTTAGAGCCAATTGGTGTTTTAGTCTATAAAAGACAAATTTAAGATGATATCCGATTTAAAGTGATCAATACGGGAAAGGCTGAAGTTTATGATTAAAGTCGTATTAGTCGGAGGGGGACATGTTCACCTTCATTTTATTAAACAACTTAGCAACAATCGTCTCGATGGGTTAGAAGTCATTCTAATTTCGCCGAGTCTTTATCAATATTACTCTGGAATGTTCTCGGGATACGCAGAGGGGCTTTATGAAGAGGAGGATATTCGTTTAGATTTACAGAAATTATCAAAAAAAGCAACAGTCACATTTATAGAAGATGCCGTTGTGAAAATTCATCCGAACGAAAATTATGTAACATTAAAAGGGGAAGAAACGGTTAATTATGATATCATCTCGTTTGATATTGGTTCTGAAACATTAGGGTCAGAAAAATCGGATATTATGAGTCATGCACAATTCATTAAACCAAATAATCGGTTTACTCAAACAATAGAACATGTTCGGTCAGCTTCTAAACCCGTTATTGTAGGTGGCGGAATTGCTGGGATTGAGTTAAGTTTCTCTATTCATGCTTGGAGAAATAATCGCAAAATACAATCTCCTATAACTCTAGTCACCGCATCACGGTTATTAGAAAGCGAAGACAAAAAGACATCAGAAAAACTGTTTGAAAAATTCAAGAAAACAAACATTAACCTATTAACAAATTCAAAAGTTGATTCTATTAATCACCGTGCTATTCATTTTAACAATGGCAAAGAATTAAGTTATGAGAAAATCTTATGGCTGACAGGCCCCAAATCTTCTAACCTGTTTAAAAGAAGTGAACTTGAAACGGATGACAAAGGTTTTTTAATGGTTACGAATTCACTACAGTCAATGGATTACGAAAACATTTTTGCAGCTGGAGACTGCGCTACATTAATAGACTATCCCAACTTACCTAAAAATGGCGTATATGCGATAAAACAAGCTCCCATCCTTTATAAAAATGTGCTTCGTTATATCAAGAGGGAACCTTTCGAGTATTTTAAACCACAGAACCGGTTTTTATCGATCTTGTCATTAGGAAATAGACGTGCCCTTCTTCTGTATGGTGGAATGAGTTTATCAGGAAAATTTCCATGGCGATTAAAAAACTATATAGATAAAAAGTATATCGATAGTTTTAAATAATCTCTAAGACATGTATCATAGTGACTAACTTATATAAATTAATACTAGATTAAGGAATGGTGGTGGTATTGTGAGTTATATCGAATTAATTGATGAGAACGACGCAGAAGGACAACTGCAAGAGATTTATGACAAGCTAGGTGGAAGGGTTGCGAATATATTGAAAGCTTCTAGTTTATTTCCTGAATCCTTGGAAGCGCATCTTAGTTTATATAAAACCTTGATGTTCAAAAAATCACCGTTGAGCCGATCACAAAGAGAAATGATTGCTACAACCGTATCTTCAATAAATGGCTGTCACTATTGAATGACCCATCATGGGGCGGCGCTCCATATGCTTACGAAAGATGATGAATTAGTCGAACAGTTGAAAAAAGACTATTCTGGGGCCGATTTAGATGAAAAAACTATGGCAATATTACTATATGCTGAAAAACTTACCTTGCAACCTAACAGTATAACAGATGAAGATGTAAACGTATTAAAAGAAAAAGGCTATTCCGATCGTGCCATATTAGATATGTGTCAAATTACAGCCTATTTTAACTTTGTAAATAGGCTTGCAGATGGATTAGGAATACAATTAGAAAAGGAATAAGGAGGAGTCATTTGTGTTATTAAATACATTTCCAAGTTTAGAGTTACAAACATTAGATGGGGGAACGTTCTCTTCACATGAGCTGAAAGGAAAGAAGACACTCATTTTCATGTGGGCTTCTTGGTGACGTTGTCGTGAACAGCTGTCAGGGTGGCAGCAATTTTATGAAAAGTACAAAGAACAAAATTTCGAGATTCTCTCGGTCTCAGTAGACATTCAAGGTCCAAATGTTGTTAAACCTTATGTAGATGAAATGCCATTTAAAACGGTCGTCGACACAGAAAATAAATTATCATCTTTTTTTGGCATGAAAATTATTCCTAATGGGATATTCATTGACGAAAACGGTATTATTCGGCTCATTAAACAAGGATTCCATGTGACGAACGAAGAGCATGTGGAAGCGCTTGAAGATCTTATCACTGAGAAAGTCGATACAGTAACCTTGGACGATGTTTATTATGAACCGATTGAAAAAGAAAATCCTCTAGAAATCGAGCTTGCGATCACAAAATTTAAATTAGCAATGGAACTAATGAATCAACACAAAAGAGAACTAGCACTC
The DNA here is from genome assembly GCF_003226325.1 of Salipaludibacillus keqinensis. Taxonomy (GTDB): domain Bacteria; phylum Bacillota; class Bacilli; order Bacillales; family Salisediminibacteriaceae; genus Salipaludibacillus; species Salipaludibacillus keqinensis. The sequence continues at coordinate 1,354,686 of NZ_PDOD01000001.1, forward strand.
AAAGAGTTAGACGAGGCGTTACGGTACGATCCTGACAATTTCCTCATTCGAAAACAGCGATGGTATATACGTTATCCAGAAAAGTTTGAACCAACGATCGATATTGAATGGCAAAACGAACAATTAAAGAAAGAAAGAGATGTTGAAAGGGATGACTGTGGACCTGAAGGATGTAGAATTCCAGGTTCCAATTAGTAGGTGTAAAACCTGTCCAAGGTGGCTCAAAAACTTGTCTGAAGAGGCACCTTGGACAGGTTAAGGAACAGAAAATGAAGACATCGACAGTAAATAGATAAACCTGATTTTGTTCAAGAAAAAGCTAATCAATACTTAATGAGGGGATTAACTTCATTGTAAACTACAAGAAGATTATTTGGTTCTTTTAAAATTTAATCCTAGTTTACATAACACAAATTATAGGAACCAATTGAACAAAACAAATCTTTAGTCTCAATGACTAAGTAAACTTAATGTTTTGAGACAGAATTAAATTTTTTATGATTATTTCTATTTTTATTTAATTTTGATATTTTCATCTCGATTATAATATCTTAGCAAGTATGATTCTTTTCTTATAAAACGAATCAATGAAATCATTTGGTCTATTTTATACAAACTAACTACCTTGTTCATTTTTTTCTTTTTTGCTCAACCTCAATATGTTTTTAACTAGTTTTACTCCCTTCCTGAGGACGGTTCGCCATGCATCGTCAAAAATATCAAACTGCTGGCTTTCCGGTGACCTTTACCTAGAAGTCTTACAATCTTCTGTTCAACTACAGCAGAAGGATCTTTTGCTGTTTTACTTTCTAACTTCAAATGATCACTGCCTCCCTTCGTTTTTAGCATTATTAGTTTACATAATAAAATTATAATCAACTTCTTTTATTATAAAAAACACCGCCAAAAGTATGGCGGTGTCATGGTATTTATTGTTTCTGGAGGCTAGGCTAACCTTCCCCCCAAAGAATCTCGTGCAGGTTTATCAGGTTGGTTTCCTGGTTCGACCCAGGAATCTTTTACTTCCCCCGTGTTGTTCGTATCAAATAAGAAAGAACCGTTCGTATATCGATCGTTTGTTCGTACTGAGCGTACCTCGATTGAGTCGTGTGAACCCTTTTCTGTTTGAACATGGACAATGTCTTGAGAGCTTACTAAATGAACATACGCTACTTGGTGAGGTTGCCGTTTTAATTCTTTCAGCATAACCACCCCTCGTTTTGCTCTCGTTGACTTCTCAAATGCCCGTAAACTCATCTTTTTATATGCTGCCCGTTGTGTTAATAAAAACACCCATGGTACTTGTTCACTCCCAAATGTATGGCAACTCATTACTTGGTCGCCTTCTTTTAAGTTAATCGCTTTGACACCAGCTGTTCGTTGTCCTGTAATACCTACTTCACTTTCACTGTACCACAGGCCATAGCCAAATTTACTAGCAAGAAAAATATCTTGGTTGCCGTCTGTCATGGACACGTGAATGACTTCATCTTCCTGTTTAAGCTTCACTGCCATTAATGCTTTCGAATGTCGCTGTGCTTTGTAATCTTTCAATAAAGATCTTTTAATCATGCCATTCCTAGTTGCAAACAACAAATACTTATCCTCTTCAAACTGTCGTACAGGAATAGCCCTAAGTATTTCATCCGTTTGATCCATCGAAACTAAATTAGCGACATGCTGACCATTATCTTTCCAACGGATCTCTGGTAAAAGATGGACAGGTAAGTAAAGATAAGACCCTTTTTTTGTAAATAACAACAACGTATCCGTCGTGTTAATTTCCATGGAATGAAGAAGTCTATCTGATTCCTTCATTCCCGGTGGTTCTCCATTCGAAGCAGAGAATGAACGAAGACTAGAGCGTTTAACGTATCCTTCTTTCGTTACAGTCACTCTCACGTCCTCTGAAGGAACTACTACTTCTAAATTGATTTTCAAATCTTCTATTTCAGCTTCAACGACTGTTTTTCGATCGTTATCGTACTTCTTTTTGATCTTGTTGAGCTCTTTTTTTATTTCGTTAATCAGATTCCTATCGCTAGCTAAAACTTTTTCTAGCTTTTCGATTAATTTCGTTAATTCGTCTGCTTCTTCTTGTAAAGTAGTAATATCAGTATTGGTTAAACGATATAACTGCAAGTTCACAATCGCTTCGGACTGTGGTTCAGTAAATTGGAACTTTTCTTGAAGACGATCCTTTGCGTTTTTCTTGTCTTTTGACGCACGAATCGTATCAATCACTTCATCTAAGATGGAGATGGCTTTAATAAGCCCTTGAACGATATGAGCTCGTTCTTTCGCTTTCGTTAAATCGTAATTTGTTCGTCTAGTGACAACTTCCTTTTGGTGGGTAATATAGGCGTCTAGCATATGTTTCAAACCGAGTAAGCGAGGCGTTTTTTTGAAAATAGCCACCATATTGAAATTATAAGCCACTTGTAAATCTGTGTTTTTGTAAAGGAAGTGAAGAATCCCTTTCCCGTCTGCTTCTTTTTTCAGTTCAATAACGATCCGTAAACCTGTTCGGTCCGTGTCATCTCTTACTTCAGCGATGCCGTCCACTTTTTTGTCTAAGCGCAGCTCATCCATTTTTTTTACTAAATTAGCTTTATTGATTTCGTAAGGAATTTCTGTAATAACAATCTGTTCTTTGCCTCCACGTAAGCTTGCAATTTCCGCTTTTCCACGAAGAATGATTTTTCCTTTTCCTGTTTCGTAAGCTTTTTTAAGGCCCTCAACGCCTTGAAGAACTCCCCCTGTTGGGAAATCAGGTCCTTTAATATAATGCATCAAGTCATCGACGGTGCACTCAGGGTGTTCCATCTGATAAATAGCAGCTTCTATCACTTCACCCAAGTGGTGAGGTGGGATATCTGTCGCATAACCGCTTGAGATTCCTGTCGACCCATTCACCAGTAAATTAGGATAACTAGCTGGTAATACAACTGGCTCTTCTTGAGAATCATCAAAGTTAGGCATGAAATCGACGGTGTCTTTTTCAATATCTAGAAGCATTTCAGAAGCAATTTTAGAAAGTCTTGCTTCTGTATAACGCATAGCAGCAGGCGGGTCTCCGTCCACAGAACCGTTATTCCCATGCATTTGTACAAGTTGATGTCTCATTTTCCAGTCTTGGCTTTGTCTAATCATTGCCTCGTATACAGAGGAATCCCCGTGAGGATGATAATTACCAATAACATTACCAACCGTTTTCGCAGATTTTCTAAACGGTTTATCTGCAGTATTACGATCCACATGCATCGCAAAAAGGATCCTTCGCTGAACGGGCTTCAATCCGTCTCGAGCATCTGGCAAAGCTCTATCTTGTATAATATATTTACTGTATCGTCCAAACCTGTCCCCTAGAACATCTTCAAGAGGAAGGTCCAAAAAGCGCTCTTTTTCTTCCAAGGATTACTCCTCCTCTGTCACTAATAAGTGATCATTATCTAAAATGTTTGTTTCTTCGTCTAAACCAAAAGCGACATTACGCTCAATCCATTTTCTACGAGGCTCGACCTTATCCCCCATTAACGTGGAAATGTGCCGTTCAGCCCTAGCTATATCATCAATCGTCACCCGAACTAACGTTCTTGTGTCGGGATCCATCGTCGTTTCCCATAACTGAGTAGCATCCATTTCCCCTAAACCTTTATAACGCTGTAAAATGTAGCCTTTACCAACTTTTCCAATAGCCTCTTTTAAGCCACCTTCATCCCACGCATACTCAATTTTCTCTTTTTTTCCTGTTCCTCTGCTCACCTTATATAGTGGAGGTAGCGCGATATAAATCTTTCCCGCTTCTATTAACGGCCTCATATAGCGATAGAAGAACGTTAGTAATAGAACTTGAATATGTGCTCCATCGGTATCTGCATCGGTCATAATGACAATCTTATCATAGTTAATATTCGTTAAATCAAAGTCTGGACCGACGTCTCCGCCTATTGCATAGATAATTGTCCGTATTTCTTCATTCTTCATAATATCGGCCAGTTTTGCCTTTTCAGTGTTGATGACCTTTCCCCGAAGTGGCAGAACTGCTTGGAATTTCCGGTCTCGTCCTTGTTTGGCTGAACCACCAGCAGAGTCCCCCTCCACAAGATACAATTCATTTCTTGCAGGATTTTTCGACTGAGCAGGGGTTAGCTTTCCACTAAGCATAGCGTCTTTTCGTTTATTTTTCTTTCCGCTTCTGGCATCTTCTCTTGCCTTTCTAGCTGCTTCTCTTGCTTGAGAGGCTTTGATTGATTTGCGGATTAAATTGTTACTGATATCCGGGTTTTCTTCTAGGAAATAAGCTAATTTCTCGGAAATCACGCCATCCACAGCAGAGCGAGCCCCTGGTGTGCCTAGTTTTCCTTTCGTTTGACCTTCAAATTGAAGAATCTCCTCAGGAATACGAACAGATATAATCGCTGTAAATCCTTCTCGAATATCGTTTCCATCGAGGTTTTTGTCCCGGTCTTTTAACAACTGAAGTTTTCTCGCATGTTCATTTACTGCTCTTGTGACAGCGGCTTTGGCGCCTAGCTCATGAGTCCCGCCATCTTTTGTTCGAACATTATTAACAAAAGATAACGTGTTCTCTGTAAATCCGTCATTATATTGAAAAGCGAAGTCTACTTCTATTTCATCTTGTTGTCCCTCAAATGAGACAACAGGGTGCAATGTTTCTTTTTCTTCGTTTAAATAACCTACGAAAGCTTCTAATCCCGTTTCAAATTGAAAGGTTTCCTTATCAACACCTTGATCAGAACGATCATCAATGAGTTCAATTTTAACTCCTTTAAGAAGAAATGCTGCTTCCCGAAGTCTTTCAGCTAACGTATCGTAATGATATGAGATCGTACTAAATATCGTAGGATCCGGTTTAAAGTGAACGGTCGTTCCAGTTTTACGTGTTTTACCGACTGTTTCCAACGTGGTAACAGGCTTACCGCCTCCTTCAAATCGCTGACGATAAATAGAACCGTTACGGTGAATGGTCACTTCTAACCATTCGGACAATGCATTAACAACAGAAGCCCCAACACCATGAAGACCTCCACTCGTCTTATATCCACCTTGTCCGAATTTCCCTCCTGCATGGAGGACTGTTAATATAACTTCTGGAGTGGGCTTTCCCGTTTTATGCATTCCGGTTGGAAAACCTCTTCCATCATCTATGACACTAATACTGTTATCTTTATGTATTTTAACTGTGATCGTGTTTCCGTAACCAGCTAAAATTTCATCAACTGAGTTATCAACGATTTCAAATACGAGGTGATGTAGTCCGCGGTGATCCGTACTTCCAATATACATCCCTGGTCGTTTGCGAACAGCGTCTAATCCCTCTAGTACTTGTATGGCATCATCGTTATACTCAAATCCTCGTTTTGTTGACAATGCTTCTAACCCCTCTCTAATTCGTTCCGTTCTTAGGCTATTATCTAACATAACACAACTAATCCGTTGTTTCGATAATTATTAATGAAAATTATGGCTAATTCAATTTAATGACTATTACTAAAATTAAAGGGTTACTATCGTTATGTCAACTTTATTAGGGATTTTCACCACACATTAAGAGTAAAAAAACAGCCCTTTTCAGGCTGTTTTCATCCATCTATTTAACTAAGATAGCATGATCCACTTTTATACATCGATCCATAATCGCCGTTTTACCCGCATCTTTAATGATGGTATATGCTTCCTCACTAGATAACCCTAATTGAGCCCAGAAAACTTTCGCATCCGTTTCTACAGTCTTATTAGCTACATCTACTAAATGTTCACTTCGTCTAAATACATTCACTATATCTATCGAACCTTGAATTTCTGTTACGCACGAAACTGCTTTAATACCAAATACTTCATCAATAGTCGGGTTAACAGGAATAATTTCATACCCTGCTCGTAATAAGGCTTCCCCGATTTGGTAAGATGTTCGATCCGGCCTATTTGAAAGGCCAACAATCGCAATTCTCTTTGATTGCTCTAATATCTCTTTGATTTGGTTTTGTGTTGGATTTTCCATTATGTTTCCCTCCAGTAATTTGCTTCTATTTCACAATAAGAATAGGACAATGGACTCGTTTGGCCACTTTATGACTGACGCTACCTAATACCATCTGTTGAAATTGGTTGAGTCCACGACTTCCTATTACGACTACATCGTAGTTTCCATCATTAGCTTCTCGAACAATCGTTGGACCTGGTTCTCCAAAAGCATGTTTAACGTTTAAACTAATATTTTCGCTTTCAATTTTCTGTTGAAGTGGAAGAATTCTTGCTTTACGGTGATCCGGTATGTCACGAGGTCTCATTTCAGCGTCCATAACATCCGCCTGGGATGGAACATCATCGACAACGTGAATAAATGTGATGGATGAACCTTCTGTGTGTTTTGCTAAATAAATGGCTTTCTCACAAGCTCGAATGGAATGTGGCGAACCATCCCCTGCTAATAGAATTTTTTTAAACATATTCTATCACCCTCCCCAATTTGACAAACCAATGATCTTTTACCTCCCATTATACCTAATAAACAGAGAAAAAGGAAAAAAGCAACAGTCTGCTCTCTTCCTTTTTCTACTTAGTTGTTTAATAATCCTTCATTCTCAAGGTAATCTCTAGCAACATCAGAAGCATTCTCATCTTCTTCATCTACACGATAGTTCATATCTTGCATTTCTTCTTCAGTTATCATGCCTTCCAGTTGATTAAGAATCTCTTCAATTTCGGGATAGGTGTTAATGACATCTTCTCTAAATAAAGGTGCCCCATTAAATGGTGGGAACAGACTTTCCGTGTCTTCTAATGCAACAAGGTCATACTCACGCATATAAGAATCTGTAGAATAAGCATCGATCACTTCTGCATCTCCTGAAACTAAAGCTCCTAGTCTTAATCCTGGGTCCATGGTTTGCACGTCCGAAAATTCTATGCCGTACACATCTTGAATTCCGGGATATCCATCTGAACGATCAGCAAACTCCACAGTGAATGCTGCCGTTAGATCATCTTGGTATTCTTGGAGATCAGCGATCGTTTCGAGACCTAACTCATCAGCCATTTCTTCAGTCACAGCTAATGCGTAAGTATTTTGGTACCCCATAGGCTCAAGGAATATTAATTGATACTCTTCATACATTCCTTCCCTTGCTTGCTCAAAGGCTTCACGTTCATCATTACTCACTGGATCTTCACCTAATAAATCAGCTATAGCCGTTCCAGTGAATTCAAAATATCCATCTATATCTTCGGCTAACAATGCTTGGAAGGCAACATCTGTCGTGCCGATTCCAGGCTCTAAAATCACTTCATAATCTGTTTCTTGTTCAATTAAAAGTTTATACATATTTATAATGATCTCAGGCTCCGCGCCCAATTTGCCAGCAATAACAATCTCTTCAGACTGCTCATCGCCATAACTACCAATTGCATTAAGAATTGGCGGAGTGATCACAAGTAGTAACGCTGCACCAATCACAACAAATATTGGCATGAGAGTAGACCCTCTGGACTTTTTCTCTGTAATTCTCAAGACCGTATCTATGACAAGTGCCAACAGTGCTGCAGGAATTGCGCCCATTAAGATATAGTAATTGTTGCTGCGATTAATTCCTAGCATAATCAAGTCCCCAAGTCCACCGGCACCGATTAATGCAGCTAAGGTTGCCGTTCCAACGATGAGAACCATACCTGTCCGTATCCCAGCCATAATCATTGGCATAGCTAATGGTAATTGCACTTTATGCAGTTGCTGCAATGTCCCCATTCCCATGCCCCGTGAAGCTTCCATCAAAGCGGGGTCTACTTCTTTAAGGCCAGTATAAGTATTTCTTAATATAGGCATTAAAGCATACGCCGTTAATGCGACAATAGCGGGAGTTGTTCCAATCCCCAAGAAGGGAATGAGAAAGCCTAATAAAGCCAGACTCGGTATCGTCTGCAACACAGCTGTCGTTCCAATAACCGGTTCCGCCCCTTTTCTGTAATGACTCAATATAATTCCAAGGGGAACGGCAATGAAAACAGCAATCAGTAACGAAATGAGTGACATTTGAATATGCTCCCATAAAGCTGTTAGGAGAAGGTCCTGTCTTTGCTGAACCAGTTGAAAGAAAGGTTGAATAGATCCATTTATCACGCAGAATCCCCTCCTTTCACCGAGGTATTACTCTGTTCCAAATAAAGTGTAATATCTTTATAACCTATCTGTCCTTTGTAATCTTTCTCATCATATACAGGTATTGAATCAGCGTTAGATTCTTTTAATCTTTCTAGAGCTTCCCGAATGGATGCCGTGTAAGCCACATAAGGCCCCTCATGTGTCTCATGATTAGATTCAGGGGAACTAGCAGGTAATAGTTCAGAGACTTCATCTGCCCAAGGATCTTGTCTCTCCCCTAGGAATTCGCGGACAAAGTCATTTGCTGGCTTTTTTAATAGTTTCTCAGGCGTATCAATTTGAACGACTTCTCCATCTTTCATGACACAAATCCTGCTTCCTAATGCAAGGGCTTCATCGATGTCATGAGTAACAAAAACAATCGTTTTTTTGATCTCTTTTTGGAGAGACTGAATATCTTTTTGCAGTTGGTCTCTGCTAATAGGATCAAGCGCACTAAAAGGCTCATCCATAAGAATGATATCAGGATTTCCTGCTAAAGCGCGTATGACTCCAATTCGTTGCTGCTGGCCTCCTGAAAGTTCACTAGGTTTTCGGTCTCTGTATGTATCAGGGTCTAGACCTACCATATTTAGTAATTCGTCTACTCGTTTATGAATATCTTTATTGGACCATTTTTTTAATTCCGGAACGATCGCGATGTTTTCTTTGATAGACATGTGAGGGAAAAGGGCGATTTGTTGTAAAACGTAACCAATATTCCAGCGCAATTTTTTAATATTCATTTCTAGAATATTTTTGTTTTGAATATGAATGGATCCTTTCGATGAGTCAATTAACCGGTTAATCATCTTCATTGTAGTCGTTTTCCCACAACCACTTGGACCTATAATGACGAAAAACTCGCCTTCTTCCACGTCAAAACTGATGTCATTAACTGCCTTTGTCCCATCTGGGAAAATCTTTGAGACATTAGTAAATTTGATCATGCATATGTTCAACTCCTTCTCCTATTTCAACGTAAACTGGATCCCCTGATATATGATTTTAAACACAGAAGTACTTACCTATCTTCTCTTTTTTCGTCATCTTTAAACCTGCTTATTTGGTAGCCTAAAAATAAAAATAGAGCAACTGATTATTTTCATTTAGAATATGTTGAGGAAAACTTGTCTCCACCGATGAAATATCAGCTTTCGAACAGAAGAGCCTTTCTTCTATGCATGGGGGCTTTCTTGAAAATAAAAAAAAGAAGTCACACAAATGAATGGTAACTTCTTTCTTGTATCTATTAGTCTAAACGATAAACTTTACGGTATTTATCTCGTAAATACGAAATTAAATGGTTGGGGTTTACCCCTTCGCCTGTAGAATCGTGTAAGATATCCAAAGGTTTTTTGCTTTTTCCAAATTGGTGTACATGCTCTGTAAACCACTCTTTAATTGGAGCCAATTCCCCTTGTTGAAGTAATGAATCGTAATTAGGAAGATCTCTCAACATGGCCTGCTTTAATTGAGCAGCATAGACGTAACCTAAAGCATAGGAAGGGAAATATCCGAACGCACCACTTGGCCAGTGAACATCTTGTAGAACTCCTTCTCCGTCATGAGATGGGCGCACTCCTAACATTTCCTCCATTTTGTCATTCCAGGCTTGTGGTAAGTCTTGAACTTCCAGCTCCCCATTAATGAGAGCCTTCTCTAGCTCATACCGAACGATAATGTGAAGAGAGTACGTCATTTCATCAGCTTCAATACGAATAAGCGATGGACCTGCAACGTTTATTCCGCGATAAAACGTTTCTAAATCTATCTCATCAAATTGACCTTCTGAGTATTTTTTCAATAAGTCGTAATACTTTTCCCAAAAGGAGTGGTGACGTCCAACGAAGTTTTCCCAAAACAATGATTGAGATTCATGAATCCCCATAGAAGTCCCCGTGCATAACGGCGTTCCTACATATTTCTCATCTACATTTTGTTCATATAATGCATGACCACCTTCATGAATCGTTCCAAATACGGCTGTTCGGAAGTCCTTTTCATCATATTTAGTTGTCACACGAACGTCTCCAGGATTTAATCCTATTGCAAAAGGGTGTACGGTCGTATCTAAGCGTCCAGCATCAAAATCATATTGCATATTCTCTAAAATTTCTCTGCTTAATGCTTCTTGTTTTCCAGCTGGGAAATCTTTGAAGAGAAAGGATGTTTCAGGTTGATCCGCAGCTTCAGTCACTTCTTTAACAAGTGGAACGAGAGCTTCTTTTAATTTCCCAAAAACTTCGTCAATCACATCGACGGTTAATCCTGGTTCGTAATCATCCAAAAGAGCATTATATTTGTTTCCTTCATATCCGACCCATTCTACATATTTACGGTTGTAGGCAACAATTTTTTCTAAATAAGGTTGAAAAGATTTGAAATCCCCTTGATTCTTCGCAGACTCCCAAGCCTTCTCAGCTTTGGAAGTAAGAATGACATATTCTTTGTACTCAGCTGGAGGAATATTTTCAAACTTCTTCAATTGTTTCTCGCACTCTTCAACAGTGGCCTTCGTGATATCACCTAATTTTCCCCACTCAGAATCTTTGCGCAAAGCCGTTAGAAAGTTCTTCATTTCGGTTGAAGTAGACATTCTAAATATTTCAGAGGAGAGCGATCCTAACACTTCGGACCGTTGGGAAGCTCCTTTGCTTGGTGCCCCCGTACGTAAATCCCAAGCCATTAAACCGACAGCTTCGTTGTAATGACTTATTTTCTTCACATAATCTAGAAAATCTTGTTCTAAAGACGTGACATTTGTTGTCATGTGTCAAACCCCTTTCGAATTTTAGTAATATGTATTGAGGAACATCATTATTAAAGTCCCCAACTTCTATCATACCTTGTCTAAACTGAAAATTCACTAAAATTCATTTTAAAGCAGGTCAACTATTCATTTGATATACTTAAAAGGATAAAACGATTTAGTGAAAGGATGAATCAAAGTGAAATTTACGATTACAGATCAAGCAATAGACTTTTATAAAAATGAACTAAATTTAACTGATGGAGATAGTCTTTCTTTTTTCGTGAGAATTGGCGGTGTTGGTTCGGGAGGGTTTTCAGCTGGCCTGTATCTTGGTATTCCTGATCATGACTATATAAGCTTACAAAAAAGAGGTCTGAACTTCTGTGTTGCTGAAGACGATCAATGGTACTTTGATGGCATGATCATCGATTACAACGAAGATTATGGAGAAGTAACCTTTGAAAACAAACGAATAGAAGATGTAACGAATCCTAGTTAAAAAAGCAAGAAGAGAAAGTTCTCTTCTTGCTTTTTTTATCCACCTATATGAGACATTTCAATTTTTTTCATTTGGGTTTTGTCCGTGTGGCGCAGTCGATCAACTGAATATTGATCGTCTCTGTTTTCCCAGATCTGTTGAATCTCATCTGCCACTTCGTCATCACTAGCTCCAGATCTTAATATATCACGTAAATCATGGCCCCCTGAAGCAAATAAACATGTCACGAGGTGCCCATCTGCCGATAGACGCGCTCTTGAACACGTGGAACAAAAAGCATCTGTAACAGAGGATATAATCCCAATTTCATGGCCGCTATCCTTGAATTTAAATCGATCTGCCACCTCACCAGTATAGTTTGGATCAACAGGTTCAATCGGTAATTCTTTATTAATGATCGAGTAGATCTCTTTTTTACTGACTACATGATCTAGCTTCCACCCATTAGAATTTCCCACATCCATATACTCGATGTAGCGAAGGATGACATTTGTATCCTTGAAATATCGGGCCATCGGCAGAATATCTTCTTCATTCATGCCTCTTTTTACAACCATGTTCATTTTCACGCCTAAGCCTGCTTCTTGCGCAGCTTCAATTCCTTCTAGCACTTTATCTACACCAACATCTCTACCATTGATGTATCGAAATTTTTTGTCATCCAACGAATCTAGACTAATGGTCACTCTTTTCAATCCTGCTTCCTTTAACTTCTTTGCATGCATTGGTAAGAGAGCACCATTTGTTGTCATAGCAATATCATCAATACCTTCAATCTGATTCAGCATCGAAATCAAGCGTGAGACCTCATGTCGCATCAATGGTTCTCCACCAGTGATTCGAAGCTTTTGAATTCCTGCCCGGTTTGTTAATAGAGTTGAAACTCTAGTAATTTCTTCAAATGTTAAAATATCATTTTTAGGTAAGAATTTAAAATTTTTATCAAAAATCTCCGGCGGCATACAGTACCGACAGCGAAAATTACAGCGGTCCGTTACGGAAATACGTAAATCCCTTAAAGGTCGTCCTAATTTATCTTTCATGGAATGATCCATTCAACCAACCCCCTAATACTTCCATTATACGTTGTACCGTTTTTGAAGTACAAGGGGTTCGGATCAAGATTCGAAAAATAGATACATATTTATAGGGATTAACCTGTAATTATTCCTTTGCCTCTTCTACCTGATGAGACAGACGATTAATCATGGCAGTGGAATATTGCCACGTTTCGTGATTCATGTTTTGCATTTTAGCCTGTTCTAACTGCTTTTTTGCTTGCTCTAATGCCATCGTTGCATTATTTAATTGGTCCTCATCCATACTCATGGTTGCCTGCCCAACCGTTCTTTCAGCAGCTTTGATCGCTAGTTCAATTTGTTCTATAGTTTGATAATCCTCTGTCATTCAAATCACCCTTTCTACATTTTGTATTCGTATGTAGTATATGATGGTTACAACAAAGGTATTCTTAAGAATAATCTTCAGAATAATATTGCATCACAGAAGAAATGCCAGAGGGTGACTTCAGTCCATAAAAAAAGACCAAAAAGGAAGATTCCTAATTGGTCTTGATCAGTATCATTTTATTTACGCGGTCGCTTGCCCCAATATTGATAAAAGTCTGTTTTTATATTTCCATTGTAAAGTTTTCGTTTTTTCGTCGCTTTATCTCCATACAGCTTCTCAAAGTGAGGATAAGAGGTAATGATGTATACCGACCAAGTCTCAAGTGGACGAAGCGTCTTTCCTAATTCCCGATATAAATTCTCAACATAATTTTTTTCTTGCATTCGCTCACCATAAGGTGGGTTCCCAATGACAACGCCTGATTCTCTTTTGGTCGTAAAATCTTTCACTTGCATTTGTTTAAACGTAATTTGGTCAGGAAAGCCTGCTTCCATCGCATTGTTATTAGCAAGATCAATCATTTTATGATCAATATCCCCACCTAAAATTTCCAAAGGTTGATCATAATTTGCCAAATCTTCAGCTTCCTCTAGAGCTTCATCAATCCACTGTTGCTCGAACCAATTCCACTCTTCATACGCGAATGAACGATTGATCCCAGGGGCTATATTTTGCCCGATCATCGCTGCTTCAATAGGCAAGGTGCCAGAGCCACAAAACGGATCATAAAAAGGCTTATCAGCATGCCAGTTCGTTAACTGAATCATGGCTGCTGCCATCGTTTCTTTTAACGGAGCTTCATTATGAAGATACCGGTAGCCACGCTTATGCAAGCCCGTCCCACTTGTATCGATCGTTAAGCTTGCTATATCTTTGTGAATAGCTACTTCTATTCTCTGGAAAGCTCCCTTTTCTTCAAACCATTGAATTTGGTATTTTTGTTTCAAACTTTCTACAACAGCTTTCTTTACGATAGCCTGACAGTCAGAGATGCTAAACAAAGCTGACTTTACAGAACGACCAATAACAGGAAATTCAGCATCCTCTGAAATGAAATCTGCCCATGGAAGGGCTTTGGTTTTCTCAAACAGTTCGTCAAAACTCTCTGCCCGAAATTCCCCTACTAAAATTTTGACACGGTCAGCAGATCGTAGCCATAAATTTGCTCTGGCAATTCCTTTCAGATCCGACTCAAAAATAACCTTTCCGTTTTCAACGATGACATTTTTATATCCTAATTTACGCACTTCATTGGCAACAATTGCTTCTAAACCCATTGCGGCTGTTGCGATTAATTTTACTTTAGTCATATCTCATTCAACCCTTTCTAGATCCACTCATATTATACCGTATGTATTGTAAGAAAGTAAAAACTCCACGATGAATTTCCATCGTGGAGCCATAGTATTCATTAAAAGACGCCATTTGTGTTTTGTAAGCCATGTTCTGTACCTCTTGTACTGCAAACGGGGGTCATCCCTCGTACGGAGGTGGTAATCATCTGTCTACAGAATTCATCTGTCCCTTGATCCGTTCAATTCCTTCTCAAGGGTGCCCCTACCTTATTTTGGGTTTCTCACTCGTGGGGTTTACCTCGTTCCACTCTGACCGTTTCCAGTCAGACTTCGTCACTGTGGCACTTTCAAGGTTCGCATACCGTATTCAAAAGAACGTAGGTAAGTCACCTGCCGTTAGCCTTTATAAAAGACTACCCTGACTTATGACTTCGTCAGGCACGAACACTACAATCAATCTCAGATTGTGTGAGCATGGACTTTCCTCTACATCTAAACGATGCAGCGATTACCCAAACACAAATAGATGTCGTTTAAAACAACATGATTTATCATAACATAGGAGCCACCAATTTATCAATCGTAAGATTTTCCCAATGAAAGTTGAATCGCTTCTTTCGCTAAAGTATCTGCTTCTTTGTTCTGTTTACTTGGAATCCATTTAATAAAGGCATAATCGAAATTATTAGTCATATCCGCTAAGATCTTTTCCAACAACGGCTTGAATTTCGTGTTTTTCACATATTCTTTTTCAATGGCATCCACCACGACCTTGGAATCCGATCGAATAGAAATTAATTTAAAACCATGATCTATACAAACATCTAACGCTTTAATACACGCATGGAACTCAGCTTCGTGATTAGACATGTTAGGCAAAGAGAAGGAATGACGAATGACGTGGCCGTTTCCTTTAATAAAAACCCCTACACCAGAAGGACCAGGGTCACCAGCACTTCCCCCATCAATATAGACTTCAATCAATCAAATGAGCTCCTTCCATAAAGCTATACTCTTGATCAATCGTATAGTTTACTACCGAAGACATGTTTTTCCAAGTTGGATAAACGCCGTAAAATATCATAATTCGTATTCCCCGTAGAAGGCTGTGCAGGCTGTTTTTTGGTTTGCTCACTTAAAGTTGTCGTTTCTTTTTTTAATCTCTCGTTTTCTTTTTCCAACCACTGAATACGCGTTTCAAACGCCTCGTAATCTTTGATAATCTCATCTAGAAACTGATCCACTTCATCTTGATTATATCCACGCATACTTGATTTAAAATCTTTTTCATATATCTCATTTTTAGTTAATTGTGAAACTTGTTTTTTATCCACAGTTGTTCACCTCATATGTACATTCATTTACCTTCCATTTTTTCAGAATAAAGCTCACTTGTCAATTCCAGCTTTGGTCACTGATGTCCTCACGGATCATTTCCTCAATATCATCAGGGGTTAAATAGATGATAGGATAGTCCTGATTCTCATGTTTTTTAAGAGCGTATGAAAGAAAGAATTTAGGCGTTCCATCTGTTTCCTCATCAAATAAAACAAGTGCTGCGTGGCTTTTCCCAACGATAAACTGATTTTTCATCCTTAGTTGTGCAGGATTGTCATACGGACGCTTAGTGATAAAATCACGGTAGTCACTGGAATTCCAAACGTTTAAATATAATTTCTTAACAGGTTCTGAAAAACGTTCTTCTTGCTCATGAAACGGAGCTAAAGTAGCTACTTTCAAGTCAGGATAGTGTTCTTTGAGATTGATAGCCGCTTCTGCTGCCCAAAGTTCAACACCTGGTTGCCCACTTGTAATGATCCATTTTATATCAAATTCTTCTTTTAATTGTTGGATTTTTTTAGATATGGCTTTTTTTAAATAAGGAAGTTGTTCGTGCTTTTCATTGAATATACCAATTTCATGAGGTTTGTACCCGGTAATAGCCAGTACTTCATACATGTTCGAACACTCCTCTCTTTATTCACCTTAACTAAAAATAACGGCGAATCAGTTTGCACTGATTCGCCTTAAGGATTGAAAATCTTACCAGCAAGACTTTTTGTGACCCCAGCCTGGTCCTTGTCCCCAAGGGCCAGTTCCAACTCCTCCAACTTGACCTGGGCCTCCAAAGCCTCCTGGGCCTGTAGCCGCTCCAGCTACTTGGCCAGGTCCTCCAGGGCCTGCCATCGACTGCGTATTAAAAATACGATTCACGGTAGATTCAGTCTGTGGGAAACTGTGTTGGAAATTATAGCGGTGATTTACAACATTCGTTGTATGTCGTGGATGCACAACAGGTACAATGTAATCACAATTGAATTCCCGAACACTTTGCTGAGTTGGGCAAAATTGAGTGTTTAAAACTTGTGGTCTTTTACATGAGCGATGTCCAAACATATGATATCCTCCTTTTAAAATAGGTTCAATATCAACTTATGTTTACCTAACCGAACATGTACTAGTGTAATAACCTAATTTTACTGAAAAAGAACAAAAGTACTTCCAATTAATACAAAAAATAAGCCTAGAAAAATCTTTACCATAATTTATTCCCCACCCTAACTCTCTCTTATATGCATCAGTCATAAGATGCTCCATGGAATAATATAATGAATAATCTACAAAAGATCAATCATTTTTTCGAAGAAACGTCAAGTTTTTACAAAAAAGATGATATTTCTTTCATTTTATTGTTGTCTTCGTTTGAATTCCCGCGAAAAATCATATATTATGCGCTTACCCGGGAAATATATTTAAGTTTATTTCCTCTGTAGCTAGGGAATATTTAAATAAATAAAAGGAGGCCTTGATATGCCAAAAATCATTGTGGAAGGTTACGAACCATTTGAAACAGAATCCGGAACAAAACTAGTGCTTGCCCTTGAAGATCATGGCATCGATATTCTCCACCGATGCGGCGGAAAAGCGAAATGTACCACTTGCCGAGTAGATGTGACAAGCGGAGAATTTGGCCCCCTCACAGAAGTGGAACAAAAAGCTTTCCAAGCAAAAGGCCTAGATGAATCGAGTCGCCTCTCATGTCAAGTGCGTGTAACAAATGATGTGGTAGTTAAACCAAAAATGACCGTTTCTTCAACCGGTTTAGATCCTGGCCCAAGACCTGATAAATAACTTTTCTTTAAAGCCTCGCTTATGAGCGAGGCTTTTTACATGCCTGCCAATAATCATCGATCGTATAAATCCCTTTCTTTTCTAATTCATTAACAAGATATTGAAACACTTCTGCTGTCATATGTGCATCATTTAAGGCATGATGCCTTAATTTCTCCTCTACTCCAAAGTGGTGTACTAGCTCATCAAGACTGTTTCTGTTATTGGGATACAAAAAATTCGCCATTTCATAAGAATCAATCGAAACAGGATTATAGGGAGGTAACTTCCATCGATGCGCCATCTCCTTAAGAAAATTCACATCAAAGCTGGCTGGGTGTGCAACGACAACAGATGATCGAGAGAACTCCCAAAAATTTAAAAAACCTACGGGGAACGGTTTTCCTGACCGAATTTCTGACATTGATAACCCCGTTAAAGTCCGAATATTGAGTGAAGCCATCTTGATTGGAGAGATCACTTCATAAAAACTTTCTGGAAATTCCATTTGATTCATGTTCATTTTTAACGCACCTATAGAGATAACTTCATCCCCTATTTTAGGAAAAAAACCCGTTGTTTCCAGATCAAACACCGTGAAGGGGATATCTCTTATCGGCTTTTTTATTAAATCTGAATTGAGTAACCCTTGCTCCATCTGGTCGTGAATGTCATGGAATTTATCATGGTTTTGTTTGACCCATTGCTTTTGAGAATAATTAAATTGATGCCAATCGTATAATAGATACTTGAAAATTTGTATGACAGATGCTTCCATTTTTAAATTCCCCGATTCTTAGCAAAGCTAAGTTCACTCATTTGCTGTAGTCGTTTAGCGATAAACAGCGATTCTTTCAGTTGTTTTCTCTCTTCTTTTTCTAAAGATAACGGAGCAATCATGTTAGAAAGAAACTCTTCCTCTCTAAGTTGAGTGATATTTGCCTGAATTCGAAAGAAATGCAAGTAATCCATGGCAAGCTTGGCATTCTTAACATCTCTAGGATGAAAGACTTCCAATTTCTCTAACATATCTAGTCTCGCAAACGTACTGACTTCTTTGATCCCATAACGGATCGCGAAAATTCTCACTCCGTTAACGATTTGCATAAGAGCTGATTTTTTTAAATCGATCGTTTTCTTCTTCCCTTTAACTGAAATTCTACCTAGTGGATTGATAGGCACACGGAATCGGATCGTATCTTTCATCAACATCGCATGAAGCAACTTTCCTTGTTGGACAGGTTTCGTAATTTCATCTCTCAGCTTTTCAGCTAGAGTGAAGTCTCCATATATTGGTCGATAGTCAATAAAAATAGTGAAATCACGGACTTCTTGAGCATCTGCTTGCTTAATCCATTTTCCTACTTCTTCCTTCCACTCATTCAACTCCCGACACCACTTCCGCTCCCTTGCCATAATGCCTCCGGTACATTCAGGGAATCCACAGTCTGCCAATCCTTGATTCACTTTAGCAGCAAACCGATGAAAAAATTCCTCTACTTCCCTTTTATTCGCTAGGTGCTGGTAATTCCCAAGGATGAGCCCGTTGTCTTGGTCTGTACTAAACGCTTGCTCTTTTCTCCCTTGACTCCCCATGACGATAAAACAATAATTCACAGGAGGTTTTCCGTACCCTTCGTTTCTCATATCGTTCAAGGCGAATTTGATGACTTTACGATGAATTTGATCATTGTAATTAGAGATGAACTCACACACTTCTGTCGGGTGTGTCCGTTCATTTAACAACGCTTCTGTAAATAAAAGGAAATCTTCGCTGTTTTTAGGTGCCAGAGCAATGATTTCAGCTACTTTCTTTGCATGCTGTAAACGATAGGAGAGGTTTAAGTATTTAGAATCCTGCAATTGCAAGAATGATTCAGCCATTAATATTCCGACGACGCGCTCACCTTTCATGACAGGGACTAAATCAATATAATCATCTTTAAAGAAAGTTAGGACGTCATAGCTGAATGCATATTCTTGAATTGTATGAGGCTCCTTTTCCATCCAATCTCTTACTGGTTTATCACCATCACCTTGGAGTAATCCGCGAATAATATGCTGTTGAGTGATGACCCCTTTTAGTTCCTCTTGTTGATTAACTACGACTAGACCTGCTGTATTCCATTCTGTAATCAACCGAGCGCTCTCTTTTAATGATCGATGTTCGTTAATCAATCTTGCCCGCTCCATGATTGTATGGACTCTCGTCCTGAACAAACCAATGTTTTCGGCGTCTGTCTCGTTGCGTTCTATTTTTATTTCATCATACAACGATTTCATACGTTCTCCGATTCCTGTTAAAACAACTTCAGAGAAAGATTCGTTCTCGGTCATGATCTTTAAGAAAACACTCTTTCTAAATTTCACTGTCTCACAATTTTCAAGAGCTTGCACTGAGAAGTTCATTTGTCCTCCTGCAAGCAAAATCATTAATCCAATTAAGTCTCCAGGATAGTAGAAGCGAACCGAAAATTCTTTGCCGTTCTCTCGGTGAAGGACATTTTTAGCTAACCCCTTCAATAAAAAGAACACCTCTACTTCTTCATCTTCTTCATGGAAGACATATTCATTTTCTTGAAAAGACTTACGTTCTGATTTTTCGATCATCATTTTAAATTGATCTTCACTTAAAAGATCAAAAGGAAAAGAATTTCGTATGACTTCTTCGTATCTTTCTTGTTCACCCATCTATTCAACCTCCCATCTGTTTAGCCTTTTTCATTTCCAATCTTTTTAAACGATTGTTTAAATCTTCAACCTGCTTTATTTTCTTCTTCTCCGTCACTCGATTTGCTTTTTTCAATAAAGAATAAGCTTCTTTAGCATAGGTCAGCGCCTTAGCCACGTTCTTTTCATCGTGTTCAGCGTATTTAGAAAGCTCTATCCACGCCTCCACAGGAGGAAAAGCTGACTTGTCAATAGATGTTTCCAAATTATCAATCGCCTTCTTCTTTTCTCCCATTTTTTTATAAAGTAGTCCTAGGCGGAAATATCCTTGGGAAAATGACTGAGTCGAACATTCGATCGCCTTTTTGTAATGGGTCTCAGCCCACTCATACATAGACAGCTTTTCGAACCAATCTCCTATATAAAAGTGTTCCATAGACGAAGACCTGACCTCTTTCGAGAAGAACAGTTTCCTTGCAATTTCCTCATATAGATACACCAATGACCTGACATCTTGGTCATTATGATCAATTACCCCTTTTAGATGAAGAGGGTCTTTATCATGTAAATAATCAAAATATAAAATAGGGGCCATACTCCCTGGAATGTCATGCTTGCGATAAATATGTAATTTGTGTTCTTCTACTATGGACAGCCTACATGAAGGTAGCTCATGCTTCCATAACCTTCTAGCACTGTGAAGTAAGTCAATATGTCCAAAGGAAGGGAGCTTTGGTAATTGTTTTCGAATGAAGGCATGTCTGGACTTGACTTGAGGCCAGTCGAACGATTTTCCGTTGTAACTGACTAAGTAATCATCTTCAGCGAAATCCTCTAGGAAGCCTGACAAAAATGCCGCTTCATCTGATGGACTTTCTAGCAAATGCTGCGTCACTTCAATTCCTTCTTCTGTTAGTCTGGCATATCCAATTAAAAAGATGACATTTCCGGCTCCTGTAGACAGACCAGTCGTTTCCGTATCAAAAAACAACAAGCGGTCCAAAGACTTTCCACGAAAAGATAGAGGGTGATCATGGTCGTTCTCTTCCCAAAATGATTTCAGCCGATGAAATGAATCTACTAACAAACGGTCTCTTTCTCCGTCAAAAGGATATAACAATCTTTTTCTATAGGATCGTTCACCATCAAAGTAGAACGGTTCAAAGCCCATTTCTTTAAACTCAGTCTCCATACCGTTTCCCTGGTCAAATTTTTTAACTTCTATCCTTTCTTTTAACTCTTCAACCGGTCGTTCGATTTTATCCTCAACTTGCAAATGATTTTTCATTCGCAATAGTTTTGATTTAATACTCAATTAGATCACCTACCTCACTTGATCATGTACATTTATGTATAGTTTATCATAAAATAATAGAGAAAAAGAAAGCCGAGAATGGTCTCAAAGCTTTCTAGTAAGATATCTATATCCTTTGATTTTTTTAAGTAACTGTCGTAAGAGGTTTAGCTCTTCTCCGAAAACCGTGCAATGACCTATCATTTTTTAAATGTTCACTCAGAAAGGTCTATTGATCATTACTCATACGTAACCGTTTGACTTAGTATCTTTAATACCCACTTCTTCACTTCTGCCTCTGGATCAACTGACGCAACACCCACACACGAGGGACAACCGCCTTCGCAAGCACAATTCCAGACAAAATCCAGACATTCTTTTATGATTTCATTTATCTGTCCATACACACTCTCACTCAAACCAACTCCCCCAGGATACCGATCATATAAAAACACGGTAGGTTGCTCAGAATGAATCGCTTTCACTTCAGGCACAGCATGGAGGTCATTCCGATCGCACATGACATGAACACAAGAGACGTGTTGAAGAACATGGGCCATACCCATGAGTACTTGTTCAATATGGTCTTCTTTTTCACTGGCAAAAGCATCCTTTGAAAGAGTCAAGGCCAGCCCGTTTGAATGGAGCTCTTGCTCAGGCAAATGAATGGGTCCTGAGCCAATATTTTCAAAGGTTTCAAGTTTGATCTTTTTAAAGATTGTTGCCATCGCTGTCACCATCACATCACCATATTGAATGGAGTATTGGCCCACATCATCCTGTTTATCAATTTCTAGCACCTTGAGCTTCACTGCTAAATTAGCGTCCGTAAAATACTCCACATCCACTTCTCGAACAAAGGCTTTCTTCTCATCCCAATCCAAATATTCCACTTGGTATTGCGTTCCTTCGTGTAAATAGATCGCTTCATCGTGAAGAAGAGTCATTGCACTAAAAGTATCCATTTCCCCGATCACACGATGATTTTCCACAACGGACTGATCGATAATGACCACATTTTCTTGGGCAGCAGAACGAAGGCTAATATTATGAGCAGGAAAGGCATCATTCATCCAGAACCATTGTTCATTGTTTTCGTGCAAGACCCGTTCATCAGTCAGGTATTCAAGGATCTCAGCAACATCTTCCCCATCAAACGTATCCCCTCGATGAAACGGCAATTCATAAGCTGCACATTTCAAGTGATCCACAAGAATAATTAAATTATTCTTATTAATCCTTGCCGTTTCTGGAGACCCTTCGAAGAAATACTCAGGGTGTTGAAACAAATATTGATCAAGAGGACTGGAGTTCGCGACCATAATCACCATGGACTCATCCTGTCTTCTGCCAGCACGGCCTGCCTGTTGCCAACTAGAGGCAATCGACCCCGGATAGCCGTTCATCACACATACTTGAAGTTGACCAATATCTACTCCAAGCTCAAGGGCATTTGTACTGACAACCCCAATAGTCTCTCCACTCCTTAAACTTCTCTCAATTTCCCGGCGTTGCTTAGGTAAATATCCACCTCTGTATCCACGAATAGATTGCCTGTTGATTTCATTTTTAACGAGTTCTTGCAAATGACTAAGAATGATCTCCACTCGAACTCTGCTTCTAGCAAATACTATCGTTTGTATTTTCTCCTTTAAAAAACGGGAGGCTAATTCATTGACCACTTTCGTTCCGTTTTTTCGAATATTTAATTGTTTATGAACGATCGGCGGATTATAGAAAACAAAGTGTTTCCTCCCTTTAGGTGCACCGTTATTATTTATAAGACGAACAGGCTCACCAATGAGCTCAGAAGCAAGCTCTTCAGGATTTGCGATCGTTGCCGAAGTGCAAATAAACGTAGGTTTACTGCCATAATAAGCACATATTCGTTTTAACCGGCGAATGACATTGGCTACATGGGAGCCAAAAACTCCACGGTACGTATGTAATTCATCGATCACAATTGTTTCTAGATTTTCAAATAAAGAGATCCATTTCGTGTGATGAGGTAAAATGGCCGCATGGAGCATATCGGGATTGGTAATGACCACATGCCCTGCTTTTCGTACGACTTGCCTAATATTGGCTGGTGTATCCCCGTCATACGTGTAGCTGTTGATATTCACTTCCATCTCATCAATGATTTCATTCAATTCTGCCATTTGGTCCTGCGCTAACGCTTTCGTCGGAAAAATATAAAGAGCTCTTCCTTCAGGGTTATTCATGTGTCGTTGCAAAACCGGTAAGTTGTAACATAACGTTTTCCCAGAAGCAGTCGGGGTTACGGCTACAACATTATCTTTAGCCATCACTCGTTCATAAGCACTCTTCTGATGAGTATATAGTTGAGAGATGGATCTATTTTTTAATGCGTTTGTAATTTTATCATCCAAATCAGCTGGCATCTCCACTGACTTCGCATTCTCTTCTGGAATCTCGTGCCAATGAGTCACTTGAGAATCTTTTCGCAACTCCTCAATTAGTTCAACTAATGTCTTTTTACCAAACATGTTATTCCCTCCCGCTCTTCGTATAGTATAGCGAATATACGTTCTGCAATCCACAAATATACATAGAAAATATCATGAACTATAAAGGAAAAAAGAAAAGTGACCGTTCTACTCAAGAGAACGGCCAGTCCGGTCTAAATATATGAACTATCAAACTGGATAAATTCCGTCTTTTTTTGTTAACACTATAAGATCGCCAAGAACCGTTTTACCACGGTCTTCCAAGTAGAGTAACAATTCGACATATAGGTTTGCGGTAGTCAGCGCGTCTCCTAACGCACTATGACGCTTGTAAATGTTGGTACCAAAGGTGCGCGCGTAATGTTCAAGATCCTGCATATCCCATGAGGGGCTAAGATAACCAATCAAATCAAGAGTATCTATCCCAAGTGGTTCATCGAAACTGAATTTTTCACGCTTAAGTTCTTTTTTCAAGACAAGGACGTCGAAGGCTAAGTAATGCCCTACCCATCCGATGCTATTGGATGTTTCCATGTATTGATAGAACGATTCAATCGCTTCAATAGCAGTAGGAGCGCCTTCTACGTCTTTCATTTGAATACCTGTCAGTTCTGTAATATCTTTTGGAATGTCCCGTTCTGGATTCACGTACGTTTGGAAAGTTTGATCGGTGACGGTCAGCCCGTCAACTTGAACCGCACCAATTTCTATTAACCTGTCATCAGCGCCGACGGCAAATCCTGTCGCTTCGGTGTCAAAAACTATGATTGACAGATCACGAATGGGTGTATTTAGCGGTTGCTCATACGTTAGCTGGTAACTTAGCCTTTTCTTTTTCCAAAACATCATGGGGGCTCTCTCCTCTGCGTCGCTAATTATTACATTTATTGCATTCCGTAAGATGCGAGCAAGTGGTTTTGCAAAGAACGAATAGTTTTTAATGCAAGCATTAGTTCTTCTTTGTCACGTGTTTTCATTTGCCGAAAATAGACTTTACTTGAAAGTTTCTCTCCTTGCATGTAAACGGTCCAAGCTTGTGAAACACGAATTCGAAGGATAACCTCATAAGCAAATTGCAGTTCATCGGCAAAGGTTTCGCTGAAGAGGCCATCTTCAGTTAGGCGCTTTATTCGCTGAGTAGGAGTCCCTTCGACTATGCCGTGTTTAACGCTCAGGATTTGCAGGGCATGGTGGAACGGAAAAAGCACACTCATTTTAATATCAATTGTTTCTTTTTTCATACGAAACAGAGCACGAATCGGATGATCTAATGTTGGAACAGGTCTTTGTTTTTCTTCCACCGCTGCCCGATACAAGAAAATACTTGATTTTTCCAATTGATCGTTGACCATTCTTGTAAAGTGATCATGAACCTTTTCATCCCCATAGAGGTGGCGAAAAGACAAGAAGTTGTGACCAAGGAGAATATTATCATTTGTGGCACGAAGACCCCATGTTCTCAAACGCTTCTGCCACCTCGTAATGCTCCCACGCCAAGCTGAAAAGCTTGCCATCATTCCCCCATCACAAGGTTTGTATCCAGCATGCTCCATCCAGGCGGTAATTCTCTCACCAAAAAATTTAAAGTACATATCTACACTTTCTTCCTCAGAATCCTCAGTTTCTTCAAAAACAAGAAAGTGGTCTTGATCCGTCAATAGAAATTGCTCAGCACGACCGCCACTGCCCATGAGGAAAAAGGCGAAGTTTACAGGAGGGGGACCGAGCTTTTTTTTCACTTCTTCTAGAGCAAGATCAACACAGCGATGCACAAGACGATCATAGAGCGATGTTATAGCATCCATTATATGAAGTGTCGGCATCTCGTCTTCAACTAAATTTTGTAACACGCTATATATAGCATTTTTCACTTCAGGTAACGTCTCTTCGTCTGCAGATTCGATTTCTTGTAATATATTAAATTGACCACGATTTTTCTTTCGTAGAATGTCTGATAATGTCACCATACCTACGGGACGAAGATCATCGTCAGTTACAGGTAAGTGTTTAACGCTATTCATGAGAAAACTGGACATCGCTTCATAGTAGTAGGAATTGCGATGAATCGTAACCAAATCGGTTGTAGCGATTTCACCTGCGGTTTTAAAATCGCTGTTACCTACGGAAACGACACGTTGCACGAGATCTTTTTCGGTAATGATCCCGAACAAATGTCCTTCTTTATCTATAACAAGAATGGAGCTTGTTCCTGCTTCAACCATTTTTCTCGCCACTTCATGAACCGGTGTTGTCTCAACCACACTTAAGGCAGGCTCGCTCATTAAGTCTTGAACACGCCGGATAAAAGCCTCACTTTCCCCCCACTGGTGTGCAAGTTTCACTTGTTCAGCTAGTGATGAATAAATTTCACGCAGCCTGACAGCCACTTGACGAAGGACATATTCTCTCACGTCTTCTTCATGCCACCTAGCTTCGAGCACTTCATATGGAATGTGTAGACAGACCGATGGTTCGAACGCATGGACTTCTACTGTAAACGTATGTTCATGTGGATTAGGTTCCCCTAGAAAATCAGCAAGGCTGGAAAATCCAATCATTTCTCCTTTTTCAAGTACTTCGAGGACTTCTCGGTTTTCTCGCCGTGATCCCGTATGTACGCAGACTTCTGTAATTCCTTCTAAAATTAGCAAAAGTCCTTCTCGAGGAGATTTTGCATACAGTAATTTTTCATTTTTTCGATAGGAATATAAGATACAACGTTCAAGTAACAACCGAAATTCAGCGGCATCTGCGCCGCTAAAAATCGGATGGTTCTCCACCATACTCATAAATTCTTTATTTTCCTGAAGAATCATCCATCCATACCTCTCCCTCTTCATACGTCATTTGCTCAGGGTACCTTAAATTAATCGCCTCATCTTTCAAGTGTTGCGGTGGATCTTCTGTCAATAGTGAAACTACAAATACGAGAATGAAGTTAACGGTAACACCGAACACACCCGCACCTGTATCTTCTATCCCAAAGAGGATAAAGCCGTTCATCGCCAAGAAGATATAAATGAGCGTAGTGAACAATCCGCCTAGCATACCAGCAACGGCACCTTTTGAATTAATTCTTGACCACCACACTCCAAGGAATAGTACTGGAAAGAATGTGCCACCTGCCAAAGCGAAAGCCCATGCAACAATTTGAGTGATCACTCCCGGCGGATCAAGGGCAAGTATACCAGCGACTATAGTTGCAACGAAGATAGCAATTCGACCTGCTTTTAAGCGCCTTGCATCCGTCGCCTTCGGGTTAACGAGACGATAGTAAATGTCATGAGCAAAGGAGGATGATACGGTGATGAGCAATCCGCCCGCAGTTGATAAAGCGGCTGCCATCGCACCTGCTGCAATCATCCCGATAACAAATGTACCAAGGTTAGCAATTTCTGGTGTGGCCATGACGACAATATCAGCATCAATAATAAGGTCTTCCCACATGAGCTCGCCTTGCTCACCTGAAGCAGTTATTTCAAGCAGCCCAGTATTCACCCATGCTTCTGTCCAAGCAGGTAGGTCATCAAGGGGCTGCCCGACAACATCGTTCATAATGACAAAGCGAGAAAAAGCTGCGTAAACCGGAGCCGACAAGTATAGAATCCCGATGAATAATAATGCCCATGCCCCGCTCCAGCGAGCTGCTTTCATCGTCGAGACCGTGTAGAACCTTACAATCACGTGTGGGAGGGCCGCTGTTCCTACCATTAACGTAAAGAGTAAAGCTAAAAATTGGGCGCGACTGCCCTCATCAAAAGGGGCAAAATATTCAGATAAGCCAAGCTCTCTATCAATCGCCCCTAAATTATCGACGACACTTCCATATGTAAGCCAAGGAAGAGGATTACCAGTTATTTGTAATGACATAAACACAATGGGAATGACATATGCCGTAATTAAAATAAGATATTGGGCAACTTGTGTCCACGTTACCCCCTTCATTCCCCCGAGAGTAGCATAAATAGCTATAATAAATACACCGATTAATACACCAATCCAAGAAGGTATACTAAGTAGTCGGCCTATCACAACCCCCGAACCTGCCAACTGTCCGATTAAATAAGTAAAACTAATGATAATCGTTGCAATTGCTGCAATTAATCGAGCCACGTTACTATCAAACCGGTCTCCGATAAATTCTGGTACTGTAAAACGACCGAATTTCCTAAGTTGTGGCGCAAGGAGAAAGGTTAGAAGCAAATATCCTCCGGTCCACCCCATAATGTAAGCTAACCCGTCATAGCCCATCAGCATGACCGTTCCTGCCATCCCGATAAATGACGCTGCGCTCATCCAATCCCCACCGATGGCCATCCCGTTCCAAAATGCAGGGACTCCCCGGCTTGCGACGTAGAAGTCAGATGTTACTTTTGCACGGTGATATACCGAGATGCCAATGTAAAGAGCAAATGTCAAAATAATCAGCGTGAGAGAAACTAAGGCTTGTTGATCCATCTAAAGGTTACCTCCTTAAAATTCAACTATTTTATCCATCAAGTCGAAAATGTTTTTTTCAATTAATGGTCTGATCCCCCTCCGCTGATTTGTTCGTTACGAGACTCATCAATCCCGAATTTCCTATCTACTCGATCGTTGATCACAGCATTTAAAAATAACAAAACAATAAACGTTGCGACGGCTCCCTGAGCCCCCATGTAATAATGTGCAGGCATTCCCAAAATATAAATACCACTTTGATTCAGAGGTTCCGCAAAGAACACAATACCAAACGAAACGAGAAAACCGATCGTTAAAAAAGTCACTATTAATTTCACTCGTGCCCTAAAATATCTATCCGCTACATCCTTTTCAATCTTTCTCATCGACCAAAACCTCCTTAATACTTTTTTAGTCCATCATTAACGAATATTATAGGAACTGATATCAATTAAATATGGCATGTATCCCCTCCCATTTTCATTAGACTCAACTATGTTATCGAGGAATAAAGTAAACGCTTTCATTTTATGTAATAAATATCTACTCCGTTAATTCAGTTATGGGGATTAGCTGTTTTTGTGAGATGCCCTCTCGATCGCTTTCGACAATTTTGGCAAATAAGTAACGGAGTTTTTCGTTCAGCGATCATCAGGTTCATTAATAGGAGTGCCGGAATAAATAACAAAAAGAGTAAATCGAATAGGAATGCTATCGCCACTGTAACGATTACAGGAAAAATTGACGTCATGATAAAGTAACGATATTTTGAAATAATCATAACTTGTCCACTTTCACATGCTCTGCATCGAAGAGAGGCCTGTTTCTCACTTTCTACTGTGTGGGACATTTATTCATCCTCCCTTCACCTATCTCAAGCTAAAAATAAACCTTACCGTTTCCATAAATGGTAAAGGAACCAGTGCAATTTGAATGACTAAATAAGCACCCATCGCAAAAAAAGGTAGCATAAGTAAAATCGGCTTTTTATATTTAATAGTTAATACAACCGTTACTATCGCAAAAATCCAAAAGATAATGAGTGTCGACACTTTCCTTCCTCCTTATTTTAGAAATTTTAATTACACTTTTGATCATAGCAACACTTTCAGTTCCCAATTTTATGTAATTGCACTATTACTATCACATTATTTCAAAAATTCTGATAAAAAGTCAATAAGTTTCTACAAACCATGTGTTTATCTCCTACAATACTGACAATTTATTTGCTTTTATGATGCGGAAAACGTCGCAGATAGTGAATTTCTAATGACAGTTTTGACAATACAAAAAGGAGCTGTCCTCAAAAGTTGTACTTTTGGGACAGCTCCTTTATAAATATTCTGCTATGAGCCATTTTTTAATGGCGATTTTTGCTGAATGAGCGAAATCAATTTGTAATTCATTTCGATATGGTTTTAAGTGCAGAGCATGTCTAGGCGATAAACCGATCATAACAACATGAATGCCCATTTGTTCAAAGACAAGAATTAAGTCTTTTAATTCCCTTACACCCTCTTCTTGAATATTTCCAACTCCCGTAAAGTCGATTAAAACTCTTTCAGGCTGGCTGACATACGCCCTCTTAAAAACATTATCTTTTATGGCGACAAGTTTTTCTTCGGACAAATCTCCAAACACTGGTAATAATCCAAGATTATCACTCAATTCAATATAGGGACCCGATAATTCATTTGACCGGTCAACCATTTTAGAGAATTTCTCTTTCTTCTCGAATAGTTGGAAGTTCGTATCGTTTAGTCTGTTTTGCATGTCTGTTAATTGGTTTTGAACAAGCTGATATTGTTCCTCTATAGGGACAAATAGACAAAAAGCTTCTTCCCCGCTCTTCTGAATAAATGCTTTGTATAATGCAAGCGGTGAATGCTTTGTGATCAGATTCAGTTCGAAATCCAACTGTTCAACATCGTGAGCCAACATCGCCTTTAACTTATCGTGGCTATCAGCATCAACAATGTCCAGTAAATCATTCGTGTATTGGAAAGTATGTTCTGCTTGATCAGATCTTTCAACGATTTGAAAGTCTTGAGTTATTCTAAATAACGGAAGAGGTATTCGCTTTTCCATCCGAGTCATCCCGCCTAATCGTTTTATCTTTGTTAAACCAAGTTTGTAGTTCATTTAAATTTTCAATGAAAGTGGTGTTAGGCGGTCCAATCGATGAGAAGTCATACTGATGCATTAAGCGACCTCCCACAAGGATTTCAGGCTCATAATCAAGTTCACTGAATTTCTTTAAATATGCTGTTAATGCCTCAATTCGATAAGCGAGAGCAAAGGATAGACCAATTACTGCCGGCTTCCATGTTTCAACTTGTTCCATGACATGATCAATGGATAGATTGGATTGATAGTACTTTACATTCCAATCCTTTTCGCGAAACAAGATAGATACCATCTTTAAACCTAGATAGTGGTACTCATCTTGCACGGTGAAAAACATCGCTTTAGGAGTTGTTTCTTGAAAGTCGGAATGTTGAACGAGGTCATACTCCGTTTGCGATAACACAAAATCACACACAGCCGTAGCAAGGTGTTCATCAGCAACGGTAATTTTGTTTTGTTGCCACAGCATACCTATTTCGTGCATAGCAGGTGTAATCAATTCGTTATATATAGTAAATCTCGAGTGATGTTCTCGTTGATTTTGCACAATACGCAAAGAGGCAGCATGATCACCTTTTAGTAGCGCATCGACAAATGTTTCAGTTGTCTTTTGCATCAATCATATCACCTCATAAAGGAATACTTCAACAAGATTTACATTTGAATGTAAACCATTGATCCTTTTACTTTAACATATTTTAGAATCTTGTGTTTTGCAGGTTTCTTTACTATGGAAATTTAATCATTGTATAGTAGAGAAAGAAAGAGAGGTAAACGAGATGACGAAATTCTTATACATTATTATTGTTGTAGCATTTTTAGATACTTTTATTCAATTACCAATTATCACACCTTACGCCCAAGAGTTAGGAGCATCTCATATTCTTACAGGGGGGATCATCGCCGTCTATTCCCTATCCAATATGATCGGTAATGTCTTAGGTGGACATTGGATTGACCGCTTCGGACGGAAAAAAATACTTTTAACGGCCATGATCCTCGTTGCGGTCATCTTATGCTTTTATCCATTAGCACAATCAGGGGGACAACTATTTGTAGTAAGACTCATTCACGGTTTAGCTGGAGGGGCTTTAATTCCTGCAGCTTTCGCATACATTGGAGATTCTACAGGCAAAGAAGGGCGTGGGAAGACCATGGCCTATACAGGTGCTTGCATAGGAACGGCTGCAATTATTGGACCTGCCTTAGGTGGGGTCATTGCTTCTGTCTCATCCATTGACTATGTATTTATCCTTGTTTCATCTCTGTTCATCATAACTTCGATTCTAATAGTGAAGTATGTCAAAGAGTCTTACTCAGCTCCGGAGCTTGGAAGTATGTCCCTGTCCCACTTTATACCTCTTTTAAAACAGCCTTTGTTGATTCAAGCTTGTCTTTCGGCTTTTGCCCTAATGGTAAGTAATGGGACACTGGCCTTTGCGCTACCTTTAAAAGTTGAGGTTATGGGATTAACTTCTTCCACTACAGGACTTTTGTTAAGTATTTTTGGCATCGTAGCTTTAATTGTTTTCTTAACTCCAATAAACAAATTGTTTGATCGTTTTCAGCCGATGATGTTGATTATAACTGGGATAGCCCTCATAGGGGCCTCACTAATTGCTCTTAGTATCTTTCATTCAGTAACCATCGTTACATTCGCAATGATTGTGTATGGTCTTGGTTTTGCTTTTATCTTCCCGTCAATGAATCGAATTGTTGCAGACGTTTCGACTAAAATTGACCGAGGGAAAGCATACGGTATTTTCTATGCCTGCTTTTCTTTAGGGGTAGTAGCGGGTTCGTTTATTTCAGGGACCGTCGCTGAAATTTGGGGCCTGCCATTTCTAGTTAGCTCCCTTATCGTACTAATAATAGGAGGGATATTATTTTTTATGGCCAAAACAGGTCACACGCTATTTAAAAAAGATCTCATCCGTTCATGAACAAGAATTCTGATTTCTTCTCGTTCATTTAATAATTGGTGGCGACCAGACGGAAAGATAGCCACTTGTAAATTTTGGCACTTATGTTTGTAGAAGTGTACGTTCTTCTTCCAATCAACGGTGGTATCTTTCTCACCTTGCAAGAAATAGACTGGTATTGTCAGAACTGGGCATTTGATAATATAGTGCTGCCACTGCTCCATTGCTTTCATCCAGTCCGACTTCAACCACTTAACTTGCAAAGGATCCTGTTTAATGAATTTCTGGTACAGAAGGTCTTGGGAATTTTTCTTGAAGCGTCTTTTTTGCTTAGGAATATACTTCCCAAGCATCTTCAGCGTGCCTTTGACTAAGTTCCACCGATAAGGAAAATATAAAGGCGCGACTAATATCAACCTCTCTAGTAAGACCTTCTTTTCACTAGCGGCATGAAACAAAATGGCGCCGCCAGTACTATGCCCTAATCCGATCACTCTTGACCGTTGCAGTCTATCACGAATAAATCGATCCCCTTTTTCAACAGCTTCAACATATTCATCAAAGGCTGCAATGGTTCCTGATTCCCCTTGAGAAAACCCGTGTCCAGGCAAATCGATCGTGACGACTTCATAGCCATTGGCTAATAAATTATTCACCGTGCGGCTTAAACCCCCAGAATGATCTAAATACCCGTGAACAAATAACACCGTCCCTTTCGCTTTTGTCTTCAAAAATGCCTGAATAAAGATATCTTTCTCATGAGAACACACGTGCCCACATTGATATAAATCAAAGTTAACAAGATTAAATGAGTAGTAATCCAAATACTCGTGAATACAGGGATGGTTCATATGAGGGTTTCGTTCATCAAGATTAAAAGTGGCTTCATTCATTTTGTCTATCCATTCGGTCGTTGGCTGCATCTTGAAATCCTCCGTTAATTTGGTCAACTATCTTTTCTATATCCTATTCTACTGTAATTAAGGAAACTCTGAAAGAATAAGGAAAAGGAGACAGGATCCCTGCCTCCTTCAAACACATCTATTTAGCTATCGCCTCAACTAACGCTCTTCCATAAGCAGGAAGGTCAGGCGGTCTGCGACTTGAAACGAGCGGTCCATCTACAACCACTTCTTCATTATGCCACGTAGCTCCAGCATTCACCATATCGTCTTTAATTCCTGGCGTGCTGGTCACATTTTTACCTTTCAATATATCAGCAGAGATCAACACCCATCCTGCATGACAAATTTGACCGATGACTCTTTTTTGTTCATGCATGTACGTAACCATAGCAAGAACTTCTTTATATCTTCTTAGTTTATCAGGCGCCCATCCCCCTGGCACGAGAATGGCATCATATTCTTCTATATTAATTTGTTCAAAGGAATAATCCGAAACGACTGGCACTCCGTTTTTACCTGTATAAGTTGTTTCTGCTTCTTTTCCCGCAATGTGAGAGATCGCTCCTTCTTCTTGAAGACGATAATGTGGATAAATCAGCTCAGAGTCTTCAAATTCATGCTCAATGACAGTGAGTACTTTTTTTCCTTGCAATTTCATCCTTAACACCTCTTCCTAAAAACTTTTTCTGTTGTAATCTACCCTTTAACGATTTATTTCAATCTATTTTTTGTTAGTGCTTATCTCAGTCCTTCCCACTCTTCATAAAATTGTTCTAAAAAATGTTCTAAATAAGCATGACGACGTTGAGCCATCTCTCTTCCTGTGCTTGTCTTCATCTGAGAAGACAGCGTCAATAACTTTTCATAAAAATGGTTAATCGCCGTTGACGCTCCCAGTCTGTATTCTTCCTTCGTCATATCCTCTCTCGGTTGTTCACTTGGCAAATACATCGCATCTCCTTTATGCCCTGCAAACATAAAGCACCGGGCTACACCAATTGCACCAATTGCATCCAAGCGGTCCGCGTCTTGCACTACCATTCCCTCAAGGCTAGCTGGAGGTGAATTATGGCCTCCTTTAAACGATACCGTATCCATTACGCTCATCACTTGATGAACTCGTTTCATAGATAGATCCTGTTGTGAAAGCCAGTTTAGGACGAAATTTCTCCCCTCTTCTTCTGAAGGGTGAAATTTATCATCACCAGCGTCATGTAACAGAGCCGCTAATTCGCAAATAAAAGGGTCTGCTCCCTCCTCTTCTGCTATTTTCAAAGCATTTTTTCTCACTCTGTCCGTATGGTACCAATCGTGGCCCGTGGAATCCCCTTCAAATAACTGCATGACCCAATTTTCTGCTTTTCTAATCATATCCGTCATACTCATTCTCCTTCTAATAATTGTATAATTATTATTATATATTAATATTTATTCAATCATGAAATCTGTATTATCCTGTACTAATACTCCCAGTAGACCTGTTATACAAAAAACCACTATGTGAAACTTAGAACAATCAAAGGTTTTATCCTTTTCAAAAAAAGTGTAGCATTTTCTAAATTCAAACATTCTGTGAATTTGTGACTTATATCATATCTTTTTATACAATCGTTTTCTATACTTGAACCTAGGGAGTTAGTCAATTTCTTTGAAAGGGGATTACGTAATGTCTATTTTACCAAAAAAGAATGAGCTCGGTTTCTTTGAAATTCGGCTCGAATCTATTGGAGGTCTCGGAGCTAACTTAGCGGGGAAAATGTTAGCTGAAGCGGGGGTACTGGGCTTAGGCTTAAATGGCTCTAATTTCTCGTCTTACGGATCAGAGAAAAAAGGGTCGCCAGTGAAATCATTTGTTCGTTTTTGTGATCCTGATGTTGACATAAGAGATCACTCACCTATTGAACAACCTCATGTGATTGGCGTTTTTCATGAGGCTCTGTACAAAATGGTTGATGTAGTCAGTGGTTTGCATGCAGATGGGGTCGTATTAGTAAATACAAAAAGTGATTTTGACATCATTAAAGAAGATTTAAACTTAGATTACGGCACACTTGCTGCTGTAGATGCTTTGAAAATTGCTCATGAAGAAAAAACAAAAGTTAACACGGCTATGCTCGGTGCTCTCTATCGTATTCTGGATTTTCTAGATGCAGATCATATGCGAAATGTCATTCGAACAACATTTGAAAAGAAATACCCTCATTTGGTGGAACCGAATATTCGTACATTCAATCGTGGATATGAGGAAGTTCAGTTCAAAAAATACGATGTACCTAGTGAAGCAAAAAGCAAAGAATTTAAGAGAGTTCAGCCTCGACTTGGTTACGAAACGCAAGAAATTGGCGGCATCATTTCTGCTCAAGCCAATAGTATCCAAAAAGATTTAAGTGGATCTAGAATAGGTTTCTTACCTGAATATAAATCTGATAGTTGTATTCATTGCGCCGCCTGCGACACAGTTTGTCCTGATTATTGCTTCGTATGGGAAAAAGGGGAAGATAAACGAGGGCGCCCTCAAATGTTCCTAAAGGGAATCGACTACCAATACTGTAAAGGTTGTTTAAAATGTGTAGATGCCTGTCCTACAGATGCGTTAGCTGATATGGAAGAAATAAAAGGCTATGCTGAAGCAAACCGTGTCAGTCAAAAATTCCCACTTGTAACAGGAGGCGTTAAATAATGGCGATGACCGAAGAAAACATCTCAAACCAAACAAAAGCCGTGCAAATTTCAACATTTGAATCAGGAAACGAAATGGCTGCGATGGCCGCCGCTCAAATAAATTATCATCTTATGGGGTATTTTCCAATCACCCCTTCAACAGAGGTAGCACAATATTTAGATATGATGAAATCCAAAGGCATGCACGATATCGAATTAGTTGCCGCTGATGGTGAACATGGATCAGCCGGTATTTGTTTCGGCGCAGCCACAACAGGTGCCCGAGTCTTTAATGCTACTAGTGCCAATGGATTTCTATATATGATTGAGCAGCTCCCTGTTCAATCTGGCCTTCGCTTTCCAATGGTGATGAACTTAGTTACCCGTGCCGTGAGTGGACCTTTAGACATTCGTGGCGACCATTCCGATTTGTATTACGGTTTAAACACAGGGTGGGTCATCTTAACCGCTCGCACTCCTCAAGCAGTGTATGATATGAATATTATGGCTTTAAAGCTTTCTGAACATAAAGATGTCCGCTTGCCAGTCATTGTTGCTTATGACGGATTTTACACTTCCCATCAGAAACGTAAAGTGGACTTGTTTAAAGATCGGGAAACCGTTCAAGGGTTTGTAGGAGAAGCACCAAAAGGGTATCCAACATCAATTAATAAAGAAAAACCAGTAACAATTGGTGCACATATGAATGGCGACGACTTAATGAATAATCATTTTCAACAGTCAGAAGCCCTTTACAAAGCTTATGACGTCTATCAAGAAATAGCGGCTGATTATGAAGAACTTTCAGGAAGAAAATATGAGATTTTAGACCAATACGATATGGACGACGCGGAAGTCGCTGTTTTTCTCTTGAATTCAGCTGCGGAATCTTCCAAAGATGTAGTCGATCGTTTGCGAGCAAAAGGCGTGAAAGCCGGCGTACTCAGCCCTAATATCATTCGACCTTTCCCTGCTGAAGATATTCGCAAAGCGCTAAAAAATGTAAAGGCTGTTTTAGTAGGCGAACGAGCTGATTCTTACGGCGCAAAAGGTGCGAACTTAACTCATGAGCTAAAGTCCGCCCTTCAAGAAGATCCAGAAAACAATACCCTCGTCTTAAGCCGTGCCTTTGGAATGGGTGGAAAAGATTTCTATGCAGACGATGCAGAGGCATTCTTTGATATGGCAATGGAAGCGGCAGAAACTGGCACGATCAAAAAACCTTTTGATTATTACGGTGTCCAGCCTGGAGATCCTGAAAAGAAACTGGAGCAAGTCATTGAACCTATGACAGGTGACACTTACAAAACTGGATTAATTAACGTCACTGAAGATGAGGAAACAAATAAATTGAAGGTGAGAATTCCTCCTCTTCGCCAATTAACGTCCAAACCGAAGCGTTTTGCCTCTGGGCACGGCGCCTGTCCTGGATGTGGTATTTTCCCAGGGTTGGAACTCTTTTTCAAGGGGATCGAAGGGGACGCCGTCATTCTATTCCACACCGGTTGTGGCTATGTTGTAACTAGTGCCTACCCATACAGTTCTCATAAACAGCCATTCTTGCACAACTTGTTCCAAAATGGTCCAGCCACATTATCTGGAACCGTCGAAGCCTTTTTCGAAATGAAAGACCGCGGTGAAGTAGATATTGACGAGGACTTTACCTTTGTAATGATTACTGGTGACGGTGGGATGGACATTGGGATGGGATCGGCGATCGGGACAGCGCTAAGGAATCATAAAATGATTATTTTAGAATATGACAATGAAGGATATATGAACACCGGTTCGCAAATGTCTTATTCTACACCTCTCGGTCACATGACAAGTACAACGTCTGTAGGAAAAGAAAAGCAAGGGAAACCTTTCCACCATAAAGATACTGCACAAATCATGGCATCTACAAACATTCCCTATGTATTTACGGGAACAGAAGCCTATCCGCAAGATTTGATCAAGAAAGCCGCAAAAGCCCAATGGTATGCTCAAAATGTAGGCATGGTTTATGGTAAAATCTTGATCACTTGTCCGTTAAACTGGAAGTCTGAAGATCGCGACGGAGAAAAAATTATGAAAGCCGCTGTAGAATCTTGCTTCTTCCCTCTTTATGAAGTGGAGCGTGGCGAAACAACTATCACGTATAACCCAGACGCAAAGAAAAAACGAATTGACCTTTCTGAATGGCTAAGCTATATGGGTAAAACCAAGCATATGTTGAAAGAAGAAAACAAAGACATGCTAACGGAATTTGAAAATGAAGTGGAACGACGCTGGGTGACATTGAAAACAAAACACGCAACACCTTACATTTAATGAACTGAATGAAAATGAACCTAATCCCCTTTATGAAGATTAGGTTCATATTTTTTTGTTTATATAAATATTTATTTTCGATTTCGTGACAGCTAATTTCTTATAATCACAGCGTGATAGTCATAGGGAATCTTTCGATAGATTTCTTGTAAATCTTTGCGGTGGAGGTCTTGTTTACTCAACACTTTATATGGGATGGAGACATGTAACGTTTCCGTTTTGAAAGGAAAAGGGCTTAGTCTCACTTGGGTCTCCGATTCCCAGTTTGCCTGAAAGACTTCATTTGATACAGGAGCTAGTTGTTGAGAAAAACCATCTCTAAACCATTCAACTTCTTCCTGCTTCTTTGCTCCCCAGCGGTTCATGCATAAATATAAAGATAAATTATCACAAAGTTGAAGGAGCTCAAAATGAAAATTTAGCATTTCTTTACTAAGCTTCGGGTCTTGCAAGATCATTTTTTCAAGTAATTGTTCTTGCCTTGCCTCTTCAGACGCCATGAATTGTTTTCCTAAAATATCTTTTTTTCCTTTAAAGAAACTGGCATAATGACAGCTGATTAAATATGCTGCATAGATATCCTCTGTTAACAATTGCTCTATTCCCCGTCTATATGCTTCTATTTTCTTTTTTAAAGGATAATCAATAAATGATGCCATGCTTCCCTTTTCTTTCAAGTACACCAGTTTTCGATCTAACGGGATCCAACTGCGATCATGATTCGTAATGGCATATTCTACAGATGACTTCAAATGAAGCCCAGGGAAAAGCCCCTCATTCCATTTATGCACAAATTGACCTGAAATAAGAGCATGTTCATGTTGTTCGATACAGATAATATTATCTTTGTCTTCTTTTATGATCATGGACCTCGCTCCTTTTTCTTCCCTTTCCTCCTCTTATTTTATGCTAAACTCGTTCTTCTCCATGTCTCTTTGTTCAGTTTGTATTTGTCACGTACATTGTCTATTTCATTTTCCAAAGGAAGTTTTGACAGATTTATGAACCCTCCCTATTAGTGATTTGTATCACTGTGAAGTGGCTCTAACCGTTATAAGATGATTATAGATAAGCAAAGAAGGAGGTACACAATATGAAACAGACAGATTTTGAAATGTTTTGCAATCAATGTGAACAAACACCCACAGGTGGCTGCACGATCATGGGTGTTTGTGGAAAAGATCCTGACTTAGCCAGTATTCAGGATACAATTATTTATGGTTTAAAAGGGGTCGCAGCATACGCCACCCATGCTAGGTCTTTAGGTTACATAGATCCCGAGGTAGATGGGATTACGCAAAAAGCCCTTTATACTACGTTAACCAATTCAAATTTCAATATGAAAGAGAATATTAATATGGCTTTGGAAGTGGGAACTGCAACGGTTAAAGTCATGGATCTCCTTGATAAAGCGCACACTGACCGTTTGGGAGTCCCATCCCCTGTATCTGTCTCACAAAACCATGTCGTAGGTAAAGCGATTGTCGTCACAGGACATGATTTATTTGCTTTAGAAGAATTGTTGAAACAAACTGAAGGAAAAGGGATCAATATATACACGCACTCAGAGATGTTGCCCGCCCATGGGTATCCTCATTTAAATAAATATGCACATCTAAAGGGGAATATCGGTAAAGCCTGGTTTGATCAACGTCGCCTTTTTGAAAAATTCCCTGGAGGAATACTCGCTACAACAAATTGTGTAATGCCTATTAAAGGTTCCTATGCTGATCGTTTCTTTTCATATAACGTGGCAGGGTTAGAAGGCGTTACTAAAATTCAAGGAAACGATTTCAGCCCGTTAATTGAGCGAACATTAGAACTGCCTGAAGCAGACATGAAATCAGATGCTACCCTCTCAACAGGATACCATCATGAAACGGTTATTGGACTGGCACCAGAAATTATTGATGCTATTAAGGCTGGAAAAATCAAACGATTCTTCGTGATCGCTGGCTGTGACTCCCCCGGAAAAGGTGGAGAATATTATCGAGAGTTAGCCACCTCATTGCCACCTGAAACGGT
The DNA here is from genome assembly GCF_003226325.1 of Salipaludibacillus keqinensis. Taxonomy (GTDB): domain Bacteria; phylum Bacillota; class Bacilli; order Bacillales; family Salisediminibacteriaceae; genus Salipaludibacillus; species Salipaludibacillus keqinensis. Next base: position 1,394,745 of record NZ_PDOD01000001.1, read on the forward strand.
GATTTTAACCACTTCTTGTGGGAAATTCAGATTCAATGATGTTGATTATGGAACCGTTCCAGGAACTGATATTCCACGGTATATCGATCTAGGTCAGTGTAACAATTCAGGTTCGACAATTAAGATTGCCCAAGCATTAGCTGAAGCTTTCGAATGCGACGTCAATGAATTACCTGTTAGCATCGTTCTATCTTGGTTCGAACAAAAAGCGGTCGCTATTCTTTTAGGACTATTCAGTTTAGGAATCAAGGATGTCCGAATTGGACCAACGCCTCCAGACTTCATTTCAGAAGGAGTCCTGCACCACCTTGTGGAGACATTTGGCTTAAAACTTATTAGTAACGCAAGGGAGGATATGGAAGCGATGCTTAGCCTTGAAAAAGCATAAATTTGACCGAAGAGGGAGTCCCGAAATCTTTTGGGACTCCCTCTATACATGAGGCCATATGTCAAAAGCATCCTTATTGTTTGATAGATAGAATTTATATTAAAGCGTTTTGAGAATTTGACGATTTTCATGTGTTTACACTATGTTAATTGAGAAAATGTTTAAAAGCAGAGACGCGCTCCTTTTTCGTCTCCAATCTGCCATGTTGACGACGTTCAGCTGAGACGCCTCTTCTGTTCGTCTCCAAACTCTCATGTTGACGACGTTGAGCTACAACAAAAAACCGCTTTCATAAGAAAGCGGAATAGTTTGTTATCTAATTTCAGATTCACACTCTAGACATTCATTCGAATAGCACTCGTGCATTTCGTCGACTACTTCACCACATCTAGAACATTCTTTCGGGGGCAGGTTGCTGAAAAATTCTGTACTGGACATTAACATGGTAAAATCCCTCCATCTGTTTATTTGACTTCATTGTACTATAACAACATTTCAAATACAACCATTGTTTTAAAACAATTCTGTTTATTTATATGATAATTGGTCTTATCCCTATCATTATATGCATATTATCTTCTATTTATCTTATATTATTCTAATAGGACATGAAATGTGTCTGAAAAATACAAAGTATTATATAACAGACAACCCAAAAAAAGACAGCCTTGAGAAGGACCGTCTTTTCATTCTTATAGTTCTTATAGTTGTAATAACATGTCTAATTTTTGCACGAGTTTTCCCACCTCAGGTTTACTAATTTGGGCATCAGCACCGACTCGCTCCCCTTTATGGAACAAATCACCTGAAATAAGAGAAGAAAAGATAATCACTGGCAGCTTCTTTAGTTCAGCATGTTCTTTAACCCTCTTTGTTAAATGGTGGCCGTCCATTAAAGGCATTTCGATATCAGTAATTAATAATTCTACATCTTCTTTTGAAGCATCTTTTAGGTACTCCCACGCCTCTTTACCATCTTCTGTAAAGACTAATTGATTGTACCCTGCTTCGTTGAGTGTATTTTTTAATAATTGTCTTAAAATCGGGGAATCTTCCGCTATAAGGACCTTTTTATTCGAGCGATCCTTTGTTTCGATTCCTTCTAATTTCTTTGATGAGATTCCTGCTTCAGGCATAATATCATAAACCACTTTTTCGTAATCCAGCAATAAAATCATATTGTCATCCATTTTAATGACACCAATGGTTAAATCCTGTAACCCTTGACTAAGTTTATTTGGCTTCTCAATTTGCTCCCATGAAATACGATGAATGCGAGAAACTGAATGGACATGGAAAGCTACTTTGACTTGATTTAATTCTGATACAATTAATTTATCTTGTCCTGGATTTTCTGATTGTTGGAATCCTATGGCTTTTGCTAAATCGATGACAGGAATGATTTCATCTCTTAATCTAATGACCCCTTCCACATTGGGATGAGAATGAGGCATAATGGTTACATCTAAAGGCTGAATAATCTCTCGGACTTTCATCACATTAATCCCGAATATACCTGCTCCTACTTCAAAAACGATCACTTCTAGTTCATTCGTTCCACTTTCTAATAAAATTCCTTTATGTTCTTCGTTCATTGTTGCTCCTCCTCTAGCCAGTGGCCCCAGTCAATACATGTAGAAAACATCATAAGAACAGATTACCACTATTAGTTGCTAATTTCCATGATTTCCTTCTAAATACCTTGATAATACCTGTTACTAAAGTCCTTATTAATTGATTGATAGATTTCAATTGCTTCCTTAGAACAATCCTTCTATAATATATAGTGAGACTTGTTTGTTAGATTGGGGGTTATTAAAGATGTTTAAGCAAATGTTTTCTTTAGGATTTTTAGCACTATTTCTTCTTCTTACTCCTGTGACTCAAGTATTTGCAGAGGAAAATGGAGATAATGGAGCGTCTTTACTTGAAGGGCCTTTTATTATTTTAGCTTTTGCTACACTCATTTTGATGGTCTATTATGCGATTCGAGACTAATAGGTACATAAGAAAAAAGAAGAGGGACGCCCTCTTCTTTTTTCTTATTATAGCTCTGCTTTTTGGTCAAATAGCCACGTAATCATCCAGAAGACAACGAGAATAAACAAAACTTCTGCAACAACTTGACCAAGATAAATGGTTTGAATAATTTGTTCATTCAGTTCAGCTTCCACGGGCTGAAGCAAATGTATAGCTACTTTCTCATGAACTTGCTGTCCATCTAGAAGTGGAACCCACTGGGTGATCGTTTGGTATCCTTCGGTGTTTTTCACTGCAGATAATAGATGATTTGCGGCAAATGTAATAATAATAGCAATAAGCCAACCAAAAGGTCGAATCACTTTCGAGAAGACAAAAATAAACAACGCTGCTAATCCTAATTGAAGGGCCCCCTGAGAAATCATTAATACTATCCAAGGGCTTAACTCTCTGTACAAGTTCAAGCCAATGTTCAATGATTCAGTATAATCAATTCCTGAACCAGCGAAGCTTAAATTGATAAGCTTTTGCAACATTATATCTACTGCAACCATGCCATAGATGATTAAAATCATGAACTGACTAAATCCTATTGCGACTTTAGCAGATAATAATTTCCACCCAGGCACAGGAAGATTCATCCATAAGTGACTCGTATGCTCTTTCCATTCCTTAATTAACGAAGCCAGTAAGGTCAAAAACAAATAAAAAACATGTAGAAGGACAACGACAACACCTATGAAGACAACTAATGGGGTAGCCGTTGCCATCATCGTATAAATGAACACATAGACAATCGTCAAGAGCGCTAAACATACTAAAAATCGAAAAGTGCTTTCCTGCCACTCTTTTTTTACTAGAGCTAACCACATTTAAGAGAGCACCTCCCTCATCGCTTCAACGACTGATTGACCTTTTTCTTCTCTTAATTGCTCTACACTCTTTTCTAACAAGCATGTTCCGTTCTTCATAAAAATGACATGGTCCAAGAAAGGTTCCACTTCTGATACTTCATGAGTAGATAAAACAAGTATTTGCTCTTCCACATCTACATTCATCACAATCATACGTAAAATATCTTCACGCACTAACGGATCAAGGCCCGATAACGGTTCATCCATAAGAAGGACCGGAACTTGTCGTGAAAGAGTAAGGACAATTTTCACCCTAGCCCTGTTCCCTTTTGAGAGATGTTTTATTTTCTTGTCTTTCTCAATGTTTAGCGACTGAATCATATTCAACGCTTTATCTTTAGAAAAGTCGGGCATCACATTGTGGCAAAAATCAACCATTTGGTTAACGGTTTGAAATGAATAGAGTGAATCAGCCTCTGATAAAAATGCGATATGCTGTGAGGAAAGCCTAGTCACTGGTTTCTCCATGATTTCTACAGTCCCTTTAGACGACCTTAAAAGTCCTGCCATTATTTTCAAAAGGGTCGTTTTACCACTTCCGTTCGGGCCAATCACCCCGTAAATACCGCTTTTTGTTAATTGGAAGGTGATATTTGTTAACGCTGTTTGATTTAAATATTTTTTACTCACCTGATTCAACTTTATTAGAGGCGGAGTCATTCCTTCTCCTCCCTTCGTTTCTTCAGCTTTTCAAGCATTAATTGAGAAATTTCTTCATTACTCAGTCCTACTTGATTCATCATGACTATGAAATCATCAATTTGCTGATCGGCAATTGTTTTTCTCAGTTCCTGAATAGTCTTTGCGTCTTCAGTAACAAACGTCCCTTGGCCTCTTTTTGTGACCACGATATGAGTACGTTCCATTTCCATGTACGTTCTTGATACTGTATTGGGATTAACCCCCACTTTAACAGCTAGTTCCCGGACAGAAGGGAGTTTCTCTCCCGGTTTCATTTCAGATCGGCATATTTGCCCATATAAATACTCCATCAGCTGAATATAGATGGGACGGTTATGATCAAATTTAAGCCCCAATGGCGTTCCCCTCCTTAAGAGGTTACTTCTTAACATCCCTCCCTATTCTATCAAAACTTTTAATCGGCCACATCTCTTTTCGTAAAGGTGACGATAGAGATAAGCATGAATAGAACAAAATAAATGAGAAGGATTGTAACTGAAAAAAGCGGTGTCATCCCCGAAATAATCGGACTATCTCTGAAATATTGAGCCAAATACGTATTAGCAAACAAAAAGTATTTCATCCAATCATAACTGCTTAGTAAAAATGTAATTTGTCCGCCTGTAAATAATAGAACGAGTGAGAGGCCGATAGATAGAGACTGGTTACGGAAAACTGTGCCAATCATAAATGCAAAGGTCGTCAAGATTACTAATTCAATAAACGAAAGTCCATACAGCACTCCACCATAACTGAATACATGCATATCACGAATTTCTCCTCCAACTATATCAACAACCCTATTCGGCTCTAAATTCAGTCCGAATATGACAAAACTAGTAATGACCGAAAAGATAATAAGGGCTATCAACATCGAAATGGAGAAGAACATCGTAGCGATCCATTTCGATAAAAGGATTTTCCATCGTTTAACCGGTCTAATGAGCAATAATTTCACGGTACCGTTACTATGTTCACCGGCTACGATTCCAGCTGCAACAATCACTGTAAACATTGTTATAAATGTGACAAATGGAGGATTCGTCACGACATAATTCCAAGGGTGAGACGAATTTAACGGTTCAATATCTCCTTCTAAATGATACGTGTAAAGTTCGTATTGTTCTTGTAACTCTTCCACCGCCTGTGGAGGAACTTCCCCACTCTCTATTTGTTGTTCAATCATAGCCATTTGTTGTTGTAGATTTGTTTGCCAATCTCCTCCTTCAAGCGCTTCGTTATCAAGAAATTTTGTCACTAAGCCGCCCACGATGATTAACACGAATAGAATGACAAACATGACTCTTGTTCCTGTTTTCTTGAAAATTTTCATCGATTCATTTCGAACTAAGTTTGTGAATATATTCATGAGTGACCCCCTCCTGTTAACATCAAGAATTGCTCTTCTAATGTGTTTTTATCTGCTTCTCTTATTTGATAGACAGAAATTTCTTCTGAGGTAAGGCGATTTAACAACGCTGGAATGTTTTCTCTTTTTATTTTTAAATGAAATCCTTTATCTTTCGTCTTCATTTCAAGATGATGATCTTTTTTCAGTAGTGCTATCACTTTTTCCTTTGGTTCAGCTTCTAAATACCACTGATCTTCCACCTGTTTAACGAAATCGTTTACGTGAGACACTTGAATAATTTTTCCCTCTTGAATCACAGCTATTCTGTCACACATTTTCTCCATTTCTGAAAGTAAATGACTAGAAACGACGACGCAGATCCCTTCTTCATGGGCTAATTTTTTTAAGTACGAACGAATTTCTCTTATACCTGCAGGATCTAATCCGTTGGTCGGTTCATCCAAAATCAATAAATCCGGTTTATGCAATAAGGCTTGAGCTAACCCTAGACGTTGTCGCATTCCAAGGGAGTAGGTCCTTACTTTTTCATGAATTCTTTTAGAGAGATCAACAAGATTAACGACTTCTTGAAGTCTTTCTTTTGAAACGCCTTTTGACATTCTCTGATAATGAATGAGGTTTTCATACCCCGTTAAGTAGTCATACATTTCAGGGTTTTCAACAACCGCCCCTACTTTAGAGACCGCTCCTTCAAAATCCTCGTGCAAATCTTTGCCTGAGATCGTAATCTTTCCCCTCGTTGTTTTCATTAAGCCCACCATCATCCGGATTGTAGTCGTCTTCCCAGCTCCATTAGGACCTAAAAGTCCATAAACTTCTCCTGGATACATCATTAGTGACACATCGTCAATAATCGTTTTATTCCCAATATTTTTCGTTACATGAGCTAATTCAATCGCAGGTTTCATGTAAATCCCCCCCATTCTTTCATATGTTCTAGTGTACTAGATAAATAGTACACCGGTACATAAGGAGTGTCAATTAAAATTTATTTAAGAGACGTTGATCTAGCTGCTGCATTTTAGCGCAATCGGTTGTAAAAACATAACTTACTAGTTGGAAATAAATTGATTACACACCTATACTAGGCTAAAATAGATAGAGCAAACGCTTTCATAAGGGGTGGTATTATTGAAGAACATAAGACCGTATTTTTTCACTGGAATGGCAGTGATATTCTTATCAGCTTGTAGTGAGCCTGTTGATGAAAATGACGTAGAACCTGAAAATGAGGTAGACAACAAAGTTTACACTCCTGTAGACTTTCCATCTGATTCCATTGAACTTATTGATTATTTTCCTGAGACTGTGTTTTATGAAATTTTCCCACGGGCCTTTTATGACTCTTCAGGAGATGGGATTGGCGACATCGGTGGGATGACGAAACAGTTAGATTACTTAGATGAGCTGGGAGCGGAGGCTTTGTGGCTCATGCCAATCAATCCGTCACCTACGTACCACGGTTATGATGTGACAGATTATTATGATATCAACCCCGATTACGGTACATTGGAGGATTTTCGTGAGTTTATAGAAGAAGCCCATGAACGGGATATCAAAGTGATCATGGACTTCGTCGTCAATCATTCCAGTTACGAACATGAATGGTTCCAGGAAGCGCTGAATGATAAAGAAAGTCCTTATAGGGACTGGTACATTTGGGCTGATGAAGACACGAATGTTAATGATCGAGGAGAATGGGGACAAAACCTTTGGCACGGCGAAGAACCAAACCAATATATGAGTGTATTTTGGGAAGGAATGCCTGATTTAAATATGGACCATCCAGACGTCCGAGAAAAAATTTATGATATTGGGCGCTTTTGGTTAGAAGATGTTGGTGTGGATGGCTTTCGCTTAGATGCCGCTAAGCATATTTATCCAGGAGAAAATGATAAAAACTTGGAATGGTGGGCTGAATTTCGTTCAGAAATGGAAGCTGTAAAGGAAGACGTTTTTCTCGTTGGTGAGGTTTGGGATATTCCTCAAGTTACTGGACCCTATTTGGAAGAGGGATTTCATGCAACATTTAACTTCGACTTAGGAGAAGACATGATTCAGGCTGTCAGACAAGAGCGAGGATCGAGACTTGTCTCCTCATTACTAGGGGTGCTTGATCGCTATGATTCTTATTCCGAAGATTATATCGATGCCACATTTTTAACGAATCATGATATTGATCGCGTCATGAGTCAACTACAAGGAAATGACTCACGAGCCAAAATGGCTGCCTCTCTCCTTCTTTCCTTACCTGGCTCTCCTTTTATTTATTACGGCGAGGAAATTGGCATGGAAGGTCAAAAGCCCGATGAGCACATTCGTGAACCGATGCTTTGGTATGATGAACCTTCAGAAGGTCAGACGAGATGGATTCAACCTCGTTACAACCGTGACGATCCCCCTTCTGTTGAGTCAATGAAAGAAGATGATGGGTCTTTATGGCGTCACTATCAAACGTGGATTCATTTAAGACGCTCCCAACCCGCGCTTCTGTATGGTGAACTTCTTGAATCTGAAACGGAAGGTAATGGCATCGTATCATTTATTCGTGAATCTGGGGATCAAAGGCTTCTTGTTATTCATAATTTAAGTGGTGAGTTAACGAGTGTAGATATTTCTAAACAGGACGAAGCCAATGTCCTCTATTACAGTGAGTCTGATACATCTTCTTTAGAAGAAGATGGAACGTTACAGATAGACTCATACTCTTCGGTAATATTAACGAACGAATAACGAATAAGACCTTAGCTCCGCGGATCAAGCTAAAATAGCATAGAAAAAAAGGCTGGCGCTAGGACCAGCCTTTTTCTCAACGCTTTATTTGATTTAATCAATCACTTCAACAGATTCAATATACACTTCATCTACGGGACGATCCACTGGCTCTGTTTCAACTGTGGCAATCTCATTCACAACATCCATGCCTCCGATAACATGGCCGAAGACTGTGTGTCCAAAATCAAGGTGCGGCGTGCCACCTACTTCTAAATATTTCTCAACTGTTTCTTCTGGAAAAGTCATTCCTTGACTAGCCATTCCTTCAAAGGCTTCTTCATTTAGACCCTCTGAATCAGCATGTACAATGAAAAATTGACTTCCGTTTGTGTTCGGTCCACTGTTCGCCATCGATAATGCCCCTTGGAAATGAGCGACAGACGTATCAAACTCATCTTCGAAGGAACCACCAAAGGCACTTTCTCCCCCCGAGCCAGTTCCTGTAGGGTCTCCACCTTGAATCATGAAATTCTCAATGACTCTGTGGAAGATGACCTCTTCATAATAGCCTTCTTCCGCTAACGTAAGAAAATTCTCTACTGCTTTTGGAGCCACTTCAGGGAACAACTTAATATGAATATCCCCCATATTCGTTGAAATAATCGCTTCTCTTTCGTCTTCAGCGACTTCATCGTTAAATTGAGGGTAATCATCCGGTGTCTCGTCTCTTGACGGAGTCTCTTCATCCATGGCTGTTTCGTTATTTTCACTGGATTGATTGTTCTCATCCGATTGCTCATTATTTACGTCTGTTTGCTCAGTTGTTTCCTCATTCATCTCTTGGTTTTCATTATTATCATTGTTGTCACCACATGCGGACAAGATGACAAGTGTGCTAATCCCTAAACTTGCGAGATACTTCGTTGATTTTTTCATTTCTAAAACTCCTCTTTTTCTATTTACTTTTACTTTAGAAGGTTCTGAAGCCTATTTTCACCTTGAAAGCCTGTCGAACTTTACATTTTAGCGCAACCCTCTTCTATTGTTAAACCATGTGCAACATTTTTTGTAAAGAATTATTTACCTATTTTCTTCAAAAATCATGATCGTTTTTATTTATGGTGATACATATCACCGCGGAACTTGGCACGTTCTACTACAATGAAAGCAGATCACATAGAGGAGGAATTACTTATGAAGACAACCATTAACCGAGAAGCTATGGTCCGAGATCTAGTCATTGAAATCCCCCGGTCAGACGAATTGTTCAAGCAATATCGCATCGATTTTTGCTGCGGTGGAAAACGTCCGCTTAACGAAGTAATTGCTGAAAAAAATCTAGATGAAGCAACGATCCTTCAAGCTTTACAGACACTCTTTGAGAACGCCAAAGAACGATCAGAAAACGACCGAAAAGATTGGACGACAGCGTCTTACGGGTCACTAATCAATCATGTTGTTAAACAGCATCACGGTTACTTAGCTGAAGAATTACCAGATCTTAGTTTTTATGTAACAAAAATATTCAGAGTTCATGGATCTTCTCATCCTGAACTAAAAGAACTGCACACATTGTTCCATCATTTAAAATTGGAACTAGAACAGCACATGGTCAAAGAAGAGCAGATCGTATTTCCGGCTATTTACCAATACGAACAAAGCCAAACGCAATCCGACTATGATGAAGCCGTGAAGCGCATAGATGAACTGGAGGCTGAGCACGAGGCTGCAGGTAGCTTATTAAAAAAGATTCGACATATCACCAATGATTTTACCTTACCAGAAGGGGCATGCACAACCTATAAATTAACATTTACACGGCTAGAAGCATTGGAATCAGATATGTTCCAACATATTCACCTGGAAAATAATATTTTATTCCCACAGTTGAAATTAGAATTTGACCAGCAAGATTCCACAGTTGGCTAATGAATGAACGATAATCAGTTAGTGGAATCACGAGATAAAGGGTGCTCCTTTTTTCTCGTGATTTTTCTGTTCGTATTTTTCTTGACTATTTTAAAGAATGGAGTAGAATAATAATAAGAACTAATGTTCGCATAATGGAAATATAAGAACAAAAGGAGGTACTGTCAATGGCCAAACTCACAGCATCAGAAGAACGGCTCACAGAATCATACATCTTGCTTGAGATGGCTCGTAAAGTGTTGGAGATCGACTTGGCACGAATGGACCAGACTCCATTAAAGTTGAAAGATCCTTATATTCGTTTGTTGGAAATCACTTTGCACCGACTTAGTCGCAAGCTTTATTCAACTAAACTTGAAATGAAGCGTCTTGGGCTTAAAATTCAACTTAATGAATACGATGCAACCTTCTCTGAATACACTATATTTTTTAGAGGGTACGTCCTTACCGCTAAGTATTTAAATGCACACTTGAAAAATCAAGTCAGTCGGCAAATTGAAGATCTGTTTACTTATGGAAAAAAAGAAGTACAGTAGTTCGCTTATTTCAAAGACGGATGTGATTTGATTTTCGGAAACACGTGAAGAGCAGTATTATAGAAAACATCATTCCACGCCGACGAAGGGATGTGCGATTGAATAAACTCAATATACGGTTCCATTCGAACTAACGGCCAGTCTGTACCAAACATAAATTTATCGTAGTGATCACAAAAGGCAAAGGCGTTTTTAAAATGATCAAAAAAATGTGGGGTATTCACAATACGAGTCACTTCTCTCTCATCTCCCACGATGAGCCCTGATAGATCTGCAAATACGTTACGGTTCTTATAAACCACTTCAGCTGCATCAAGCATCCAAGGGTCTCCGAAATGAGCAAGGACAAAGGTCACTTGCCTGTGTCTTACAGCAACCTCATCCAAAGTTAATGGATGGGCGTATTTAAGGAGCCCGCGTTCAGAGTATGTATCCCCTGTATGAAAAACAACAGGAACATTGAAATCTTTCGCCAGTGAATAAACCGGTTCGTATACTTTATCGTATGCATAAAAAGGATAATAACCTAAGTATATTTTAATGCCGACCACTTCCGGTTTTAATAGTTCTTTTGTTAATTGATTGAGGTCAGCCCGCTTCAAACGATATGGGTTAATTCCCGCGCAATAAACGACGTCAGTTCCTTCTGAAGGCAGCATATCAAGCCCCATTGGAGAGGAAGGAGCAGAATCGGGAAAACCTTCCCCTCCTTCTAATTCACGAAGACCCATTCCAATAGCTAAAGAAATATTATTTTCTTTCATCTCTTTTTTTAATCCTCGATAGGAATAATCAATGTGTGATAGTCTCTTCGCTGTGTGATGAAATGACTCAATATGAGATAAATGAACATGGGCATCAATAATTTTCAAGCAAATCCCCTCCTCCCCTCGCCGGTTCCTTTCAAAAACGCCGCCTTAAGCAATAAGGAGGCGTTGTAAACCCGCTATTCTTTTTCGGCATCACTTTTGTAGAAGCCTTTTTCTTTTACTTGTTCGTATGCGTTAGATAGAATTCCTTGAATAGCCCTCCCGCGGTCTTTCTTTCTGCGCCGATATTCTGTATATAATTCATCTCCTTGATATCCTTCGTCGATAAGGTTTTTTATGAGCATATCAGAGAGATCATCTTTCTTTACAACGAGCATGCCCTCTAAATGAACGACAATGTGATCTTCTAACTTATGAATAGAATTCACATCACACACAAGGGTAGCTGGATCATTGGTTCTTTTCGTAATCGTTACTTCCGTCATAAATGATTGTTTCGTATTTAAATAATTTGTAAAGAATGCTTCCCATTCAGGATCTAGAACGGCTTCTAAAAGCCAATTTTTTTCTGCTTCTTCTTTATTGATGATTAACCCTTCAACAAGTGGAACTTCTTTCCCCTTCATGTTTTTATCTTTGACGATCTCTTCGTCAAATAAAATCATTAACGAACACAATCGAAATGTTTTCATAATTAGAACTCCTTCCTCAACAAAAAAATCTTACCACTTCTATCTTACTACTTCTTCTTCAACGTCACACCCATTTCCTTTCTATTCCTTGAAAAAACAGTCGTTAATTCTTTAAAAAGGATATTTCTGACGTTATTTTGTGATATATTGATCAAAAAAGGTGAGGTGAGGAACGATGACGAACGTATTGATTATAGGAGAGAAATCTACCCCCTCCATTTACATAGAATCCGAACCAGATGTTGTTGTAAATTCCCTTCATTTTCATGCTCATGACCTTGATAATGGGATCCCAATCTCATTAAAAGGAATTTATCATCTTATGAAATTATACGACGCGATCATTCTTCAGAAGCCCGTCTATACAAATGACTCTCTCCTTCAAGGCAGCCAGAAGACCATTAATCAGTTCATGATCGACCTTTTTTTAACTGTGGCTAAAAGGACAAACACGGCTCTCTCTATTCACAGCAACGACACACTTGAACATCTACACCAAGGCTCTTTGACTAACCCGGTCTCATTTGTTCATTCGGATAATGATAAATTCGAAGTAGCCATCCAACGATCTAAACATACAGTTACGTCCGTTCAATGTTGGGACACGTATGGATCTATAGAAGCTGACGATTGGGCTTATCACTATTTTTCATGGCTCTCTTCATTCACGAAAAAGTTGATTAAGGTGAAAATCAAAGGGCAAGAAGCTCACTTTCACTTACGAGGAATCCCTTTTCCTCTTTTAGTTTTAGAAAAAACGAATGTGACTGAGCAAATGTATATTAGTGAATGGATCATTAAAAGAGGGGTATTAAATAAAACAGATAAACAAAAAGCCCCCGTGGGGAGGCTCTGGTTTGTCTTATCTAGTGATCCTTCGAAAAAAACGATAGCTACTGCTCTTACCCATTTCAGACCGAGACTCCCTTGGACTATTTACAAATTTACTCAAGGGGTCCTTCACCCTTACGTGATGAATCAGTTTAAAAAACAATCATGTCGATAAGACATTCTCTCTAATCAACTAATTGGCTCGATCCATCTGACCCCTCTCCATCATTAAATCCAACAGGTGAGACGATTTGATCCAAGGATGCTTCTAAATCATCGACCAACTTTATTCCTTCTAAAGAAAATATCGTTGTTCCCGATCCTGCTGCAAAGTAGAGGGGGAACTGATCATTTTTTAATGACAACTGAGTTGCTTCCCTAATTGGGAATTTTTTCACATAGGAATCTTTTAATCCAAAAGCAATCGCATAGACGAAACTGGCAGTAAGTTTATTTTCATCTTCCACTTTCAAATCAGAAGAAGTCTGCAAGTCTTCAACAAAAGGCCTCCACTTATTATATTCTAAAAGACCCTTATGAGTCCTTGAAGAGGAGACCAACATCGTAATAAACGTTGTAACTCCTGCCGCAAGATACAAGATACTAAGAAAGGGAGACGAAATGATCAATCCGCTTCCAAGTAAAATCATCAGAATAGAGAGAGCGAAAAGAACTTTTTTAAAGACTGGGAACTTAACGATGAATTTCTTTTTTTCTAGTTCATGTTGCATTGTCTGTTCCCAATCGGATAACCGATGAAGAAACTGCTCTCGTTTCTCATCATCTTGAGTATAGAAATAAAGATCGTCAACATAAAACACTCCATCATTCCCTACTTCATAAAGGATCCAGTCATATAAATACTTTTCATCTAAAGAATGTGGCTTTTCTTTGGCAGCATCTACAGAAAAATAATACGTTGGGCCACGAGCGTCCTTATTTAATGTCAGTATTTGCTTACGCACTAAATTTAACAAGCCCGCAGTAATATGACGAGTATATGCTCCTCTTCCGTAAATTAATTGAGAAATCATTGGCGGAGAGAATGATTGGAAATCATGTTCAGATAAAATCTGATTAGCTGCCTTTTTGTGAATAACCACTTTTCTATTCCACCGTTCTCGATAAAACAAGCTCGCTACGGCAATAATTAGAACGATAAAAAACAGAAAAAATCCACTTTCAAACGGAGTAAACATGCCAAGTAGACTCATTTCCCTGTCACCTCCATAAGAGTTATTCTCTGATGCTAATAACCCTTTAATTTCTGCCGATAAAATTTAATAAAGTAAAACATAGAAACGACTAAAGCAAAAAAGACGTACCCTAATAAATAAGCTAGATAATGATTGTCGATCATCCATAAAGGGGCAGACAGTAAGCTTAGCAACCAAACCATAGATATATTTCCTAAAACCGTAGACCACACGTAATCTCGAGTACTTATGGGGCTTACTGCCGCAGCGATAGAAATTAAATTACTAGGCATAACGGGAATACTTCGCAACACCACAAGCATAAAGACGCCATAGGAAGAGATTAACTTGAAAATATAGGACAGTTTTTCTTCATTTTTTTCCCAGTATGTTTGCACCTTCTTTTCGCTAACCGACCTTGTGAGCCAAAAGCAGACAAAAGCTCCTAAACTCGTTCCGATTAAACTAATGATAAAACCAGGTACCATACCAAAAGAGATAAAATGTATTAATATTAAAATGAGAATTGGGAATAAAGTGACTACATTTTGAACGATCATGAGCGGAAGGGTGATTAATAAAATACGCCAGCCTAACTCAGGAAATAATTCTTCTGTAAAATAGCTTAAATTGTCTTCTCTAAGTTGAACGACCCATTCCCAATTAAACAGGATCACTAGAATAGTTATTGCTACAAAGAATATTATGAATACTTTTTTCATCACATCACACCTATTAAAAAGTTGGTAACGGGTTCTTTTGTTCATTATAACTAACTTGCTATTAAAAAGAAAAAGAAACAGGCTTGTGCCTGCTTCTTTTATGAAACTTTAAATTTTTCTACTTCGTGTTTGAGCTCTTGAGATAATTGATGCAATTCTACTGCGGAAGAAGATATTTCTTGAATGGAGGCTAATTGATGATCTGTTCTCGTTTTAACCCCTTGGAACTGTCCAGATGTTTCTTCTGCCATTTTGGCCAGATCCTCTACGGTTGCACTAACTTGTTGTGAGCTTGCGGACATTTCTTCAGATATCGCTGAGACTTCTTGAATTTGTGAAGACACATCCACAATAGACTGATTAATTCTCTCAAAAGCTTCGCCTGCTTTATGCACTATCTGAATTCCTCGATATTCAGACCATTATTAATATATCATATATCACATGACTTTTGAATTAGATAAATCGAATAGACGAAAAATAGATAAAAGGCCTACGTTTTCACATAGGCCTTCCTGAAATTTCTTATTTACATGTTTTTAAGGCGGCGAATTCTTTCTGTTGGATCCGGGTGGGTAGAGAATAACCCTTTAAAGCCTTTCTTCATTGGATCTGAGAAATAAAGAGGCGCTGACGAGTTAGACGCTTCTTTCACAGGAGTCTTTACACCAGTGATTTTTTCCAACGCTGAAGCAAGCGCCCACGGATTTCGAGTTAATTCTGCCGCACTGGCATCCGCCAAATATTCCCTATTTCGCGAGATAGCCATATTGATCATCATCGCTATAATCGGCGCGACGATCAAGAGTATAAGGGCTATAATTAAGATAACTGGACTTTGCTTTTGATTCCTGCTCCCTCGCGAGAAGAACATCATTCTTGATCCTATGTCACTTATAATTGCAATCACCGATACTAACGCTAACGCTATAGTAGATAACCTTACGTCGTAATTTTTTATATGGGCGATTTCATGTGCCACGACACCTTCTAGTTCTTCACGGTTTAACGTTTCCATTAAACCTGAAGTAACGGCTACGGCTCCACTTTTAGGCGATAAGCCTGTTGCGAAGGCATTAGGAGACGAATCTCGAATGATGAACACTCTTGGCATTGGTACTCTTGCAACCATTGCCATATTTTCAACTGTGTGCCACAGAAAACGGTGATCTTCAGCTGATTTAATTTCTTTTGCATGATTCATTCTCATAACAACATTTGTACTTGAGGCAAGGATAATCGATACATAGACGATCGAGAGTAAGCTGGATAACACCATCCCCATGACGAAATCTCCATACATCACATAAGAAAAAGCTGCTCCTACGGCTAGAAGAAAGGCAATGAAAACAATAACGATAAACACCGTCTTCGTTTTGTTCTTTTGGATTTGTTCATATAAAATCATATGACCACCTGCAATTAAAACTTCACTTGGACATTTTGGCGTTCTTCAGCTGTTGCTTCTAACATATCTCGCTTACCAAAACCGTGGACAGAAGCCAAAATGTTTGTTGGGATCGTTTGAATTTTCGTGTTATATTTCATTACCGTATTATTGTAAAGTTGCCTAGAGTAAGCGATTTTATTTTCCGTTTGCGTCAATTCCTCTTGAAGCATCGAAAAATTTTGATTTGCTTTCAAATCCGGGTAAGCTTCTCTAAGAGCAAATAAGTTTTTTAATGCACCACTTAGTTGATCATTCACTTCCATTTGGTCTTTTCGATCCATGTTTGGCTTCCCTAATTGGTTTCTTAATTCCACCACTTGAGAGAGCGTTTCTTTTTCATGTTTCGCGTAGCCTTTGACCGTTTCTACTAGGTTAGGAATTAAATCATAACGACGTTTCAACTGAACATCAATTTGCGCCCACGACTCTTCCACCCAATTTCTAAATTTAACTAACTTGTTGTAACCTGAAATCCAAAGCAAGACAACAACTACCAACGCACCTATCGCAATCCATCCTATCATTACCGTTCCCTCCTTATATAGTTTGTTACATTTTATAGTCAAGTGAAGGGCTGGTACCGTCTTGGCGCAAACCATGTTCATTCAACTGACCACGTTTCGCCGTTAATTACCGACAGCCGCTTCCCTATTGATTCGTTTAAAATAAAAATAACGGTAGATCAACGAACTGAATAATCCAACAAGTGCCAAGCCGAACATGAGGTAATAAAGGCTGCGAACTTCAAAGGAGTTAATAATTACTCCCCCAAGAATAGAACCAATGACGCCAGAAATACCGAAGAACACTGAAATAAATAACAAGTGTCCCGTTGACTCTAATTCTTCCGGTACCAATTTAGAAACAAATTGGAAGGCAGTTAAATAAAATGTTGCAAACGCTAGCCCGTGCAGAACTTGGACAAACAGAAGAAAAGTAGGATCTGGAGCAAACGACATAAGAAGCCACCTTAGTACATAGATAAAAGCAGCAATAGAAATGTAAGTTAAAGGATGATAGCCTCTTAACCAATAAACACTAAAAGCGAATACAGTTGCCTCTGTTGCTACGCCAATAAACCAAGCTAAACCTATGATTGATTCATTTCCGCCTAATTCAATGATATATAATCCTAAGAAAGAATCGTTCATCCTATGAGTTAAGCTGATTGATAAAATTAGCAAAAAGAAAATAACTAATTGCCTGTTTTTCATTAATTTAAATGCACTAGATAGTTTAACCGGTTTTTTCGACGGCACACTGTCTGGCGCAAAATATGTAAAGATAAGAGCAACGACAAGAAAGGAGGCGTATACGTAATAGATATTAGCAATGCCAATGGCACTTAAAATATATCCGCCCACTAAAGAAGCCGAAGCAAACCCTAACGAGCCCCACATCCGAATACTTCCGAATGACACACTTCTTTGAATCGACACTTTTTGAGCGAGGCTGTCTCCTAGTCCCCCTGCAGGTGACATAAAAGAGAAAAACATATATAACAAGGGCAACAATAAGATAAATTCAGCCACTTGAAACACGATAAATCCAACCGCTAAAGCACTGGACAAACAAAGCAATAAAATACGCTTCACCGTTTTCAAGCGATCACTCATAAATCCCCAAAAAGGCTGGGCAATTATCGCTGCAGCTGGCCCTACAGCGAGGAGAACACCAATCTGATTGCCCGTAAGACCAAGAGATTGAAAATAAACAGGTAAATAACTAATCATAATCGTCATTGACGAGTGAAAAAAGAACAACATTCCTTTAAGTTTCCAAACAGATTTCATACAATAATCCCTTTCCCAATCAGAAAATACATCGGAAATACCAAATTATCGCAACCAATCGTTCTCATATAGAAAGTCCGGATCCAAATCAATAAATACATATTGCTGGTCATCTACAGGATACGAATACGTTCGAATAAGATCATTGGTTTCAATATCGCGGTATTTATCTGACAGCATCCCCATTTTCCTATGTCTCATTTGCATAATTTGATCTAAGAAATAGGTTCGCCAGCTCCAATTTTTTCCTTTAGCTTGTAAGTCTTGGTGCCACTGATTGTTTTCGAGTTTCAGCCAGTTGGCGCTTTTTTGATAGCCATATAAATCACAAATATAGACTCTGAAAGAAACGGCTTGGGTCGCTCGGGCGATCACTTCAACCAATTCTTCCGTAGTCAATTGTTTACCTTTTAAGTTCACAGCGATATCGTTATCCATTGAGCGAATAAAATCAATTTGTCGCTGAAGTTTGCGGTGAGCCATGTCAATAAAAGAATGAATCGTTTCTTCCAATATGGCCTTAGAGGAAAAAGGATCAATAAAATGACTTGCTGGATTTTGTAAATAGCTCCCCTGCAAATATCTACCGCCATGTTTCCAAGCCGTATGGAGTTGGTGAAAACTTTGGATGCCTTTAAAATGAAGTGCAGCTCCTATTTTTCTTGAGAAAGTAGCTAAAGCATTTAAGACATCTTTGTAGGAGAAAAAGTTCATTCCTTCCTTTAAATCAGATAAATCAACTTTAATCATATTCGGTTCCAATTTAGAGAAAAAATCTAAATTTGTGTCATGTGTTCGTATATCATCCAAGGCCACTTGGTAACCGCTAGCTTTTATGTATAAAAGCATGTGGCTTAAATCATTGAAATCTCCACTATAATCATTTACTCTAAACTCAAAAACAACCCTGTTCGGATTAAGACCTTGTTTTGTGAAGCGTTCAAAAGTCTCCATTAGTTCCTCGAGACAATCCAGTTGGACTAAGGTCGTAGGATCGATATTAAAAAACAGCTTTGGTTGACTTGGATCGTCTAGAGCTTGCTTGACTGCTTTATGGTAAATCTCTTTATCTACTTCCCACTTATAATCCACGGGAACATTTGCATCCAAAAAAAACGGCGCTAATGATTGAGCTTCTCCGTTTATCTCTATCTGACCTAAAACTTCGTACCCGATCACTTTATACTCTTCAGAATTCATAATTGGTTGAAAATGTGGAAACACATGAGATACATTTTCAATGATGTCTAATGGGTCCATCAAAAGCCCCCCTTTTTCAAACGTTTTCTCTATTGTCTATTAATATTATACCACGGTCTTTGAACTTCGCCAGATTGAGCTAAATTCTTCAAACGATAAAAAGAGGCTTCACAATAGACAACATAACAGAAAAAGCCTGAAGAAATCAGGCTTTCTGTGCAAAATCTAAAATTCTTAATCCTTGTTCATAAGGGAGTTTCGTTAATCCTAACTGTTCCCCTGCTCTTCCAAACGATTCATGATGAAAATCTGATCCGCCTGTTTTAAAGACCGTTCTGTTTAAACGCTTTTCTGCGTGATAAGCAAGTTGTAAGAACCGTTCAACATCTTCTGGTTGATGATCGCGATGATACACTTCTATTCCGTCTAAATCTTCTTCTTCAAACCATTGAACGATCTGATCGTCTAGGTCGTAATAAATAGGATGAGCAACGACAGCTATTCCGCCCGCCTTGTGAATCAAAGAAATGGCCTCTTGAGGATTCATTTCGTTTTCTTTAAACACGTAGCAAGGCTTTCCATAGCCTAAGTATTTGTCAAAAGCTTCATGAACAGATTCTACGTACCCTTGTTTTATTAGCGCTTTGGCCAAGTGAGGACGAGAATAGGTCTCCCCTGTTACTTCGGCTTTCACTTGTTCAATCGAGATATTTAAATGATTCTCCTGACATTTCTCAATCATCCGGTCCATTCGTTCTTGTCTCATATTGCGGTGAAAAGCCAAGTTATCCTGCAGTACTTTATTATGAATATCAAAGCCATAGCCTAGAATATCTACGCTTACTCCGTTCGTCCTGGTGGACAGTTCAATTCCATCAATAAATTGCAGTCCGTGCTTTTCGGCAACTAAACGAGCCGTCTCAAGACCAGCAGTAGTGTCATGGTCCGTCAAAGAAACGATATTAAGACCTGCTTTTGCACACAATTCCATTAACACATCCGGTCTGTAGCCACCATCTGAGGCTGTGGAGTGCATATGAATATCTGCCTTTTGATTTGTGTATTCACTCATCATATTATGATTGCCACCAGTGATCGTATCGAGTTACAGGAAGCTGACGCTTATGTTCAGTTATTTTATACTGTTTTTCTAACTTAGCTTTAGCATCGTCGGGGATGTCTTTTCCTTCAAGATAATCATCTATGTGCTCATAGGTAATCCCTAATGCTTCCTCGTCAGATAATAAAGGCTTGTCGTCTTCCAGATCGGCTGTAGGTGCTTTTTCATATAGTGCTTCTGGTGCGCCTAAGTCTTTTAATATCGCCTTCCCTTGTCGCTTGTTTAATCCGAATAGAGGAGCAATATCACAGGAGCCGTCTCCATGTTTCGTAAAGAAACCTGTCACTGCCTCAGCTGCATGGTCCGTACCAACGACTAAACACTGGTAGTGTCCCGCTAAGTCATATTGGACTTTCATTCGTTCTCTCGCCTTCGTGTTCCCTTTAATAAAATCACTCATGGCCTCTCCAGTCCCATCTCGAAATTGGTCAAAGGAGGCGTCCACAGCTGGTTTAATATCCACTCTTACCCGTTGGTACGGATTAATGAAATCAAGAGCCATTTGCGCATCATCTTCATCTGCTTGAACACCATGAGGTAAACGAACAGCAATAAATGTATAGTGATCCGTATCTTCTTCTTGGTTTAGCTCTTCCATTGCTTGTTGGATCAATTTACCGGCTAAAGAGGAATCTTGTCCTCCTGAAATTCCTAGAACGTATCCTTTTAAACCCGTTTTCTTTAAATACGCCTTTAAAAAATCGACTCTAGTCCTTATTTCATCTTGAATATCAATCGATGGCTTGACTTTTAAAGTCGCAATAATATCTTGTTGAAGATTAAGCATTCCTTACCATTCCTTTCAAAGTTAATTACATACTAACGGGTGTAGTTGGAATTCAATTTTTCTTCCAAACGGATTAGTTTCTCCTCGCACCCTTCTTTTTTTAAGATTACTTTTTCTGTTTCTCCGATGAGATCGAAATGAGGAAAGGGGTCCCGATCATGAATCCACGATTCTTTTAAACCGTGATTTTTTCCCCAGCTGACCAATGTTTCTCGATTAGAACAGGCGGCTTTCGTCACTGTTTTATATTGGGGAAAACGGGCATCATACCAGAAATGAGTTAAAAATGAGATATTGCCTTCACTTGCTTGTTTTTTCCAAAGGGATAATTCGTGTTTTGATACTCCAAATGCCATCTCGAATCTCCTTTCACACTCCTATTTAATAATAGAATCCAGATGGATTCAAGACTTATCCCCTCAATTGTCAGCTGATGTTACATGTTTTCCCCTGTTTTTTCCCTTTTACACGTGTTTCTTATCTATATAAAAACTAGAGAAAAACCTGAATGCTGTAGCATTCAGGTTAGGTAATCTTTAGAATTAAATTCTTCCGTTTTCCCGATCTCCTTGCTCGTCGGCGATTTCATTTTTAAATGCTTCAATGCTTTGGTTTCGCTTTTCATTTTTCGCTTGAATCGCCTGTTTATCCTGTTCAGATAAATGTTCATTCTCCATCGTTGATTGTGCTTCTCTAATATTTTCTTCGGTATTCTCTACCATTGATTGTAACCTTTCAACATTGTTTGAACGATCGTCTTTTTTAGCCATAACGAACTCCTCCTTCATAGATTGTACATCCATAGTCTGTTCGTCATCTTGAAAATCATTCACACTTATTTTGTATGTGGTTCGTCTGTTGATTTCTTGTGTTTTTCGTAGGCCTCATGCCATTCGGGAAAGTTTTTCTTTATTTTGATGGGCTTGAATGTTTCAGCATTCACTAACACATGTTCGCTCGTCCCATTTAGACAAGGTTTTTCCTCACTATTTAGAATTTCATAACCATACTTAATTCGAAAGCCGTTATATGATTCGATCCATGTATGGATTGTGACAGATTCACCATATTTAGCTGGGTATTTGTAATTCATTTGCAAACTGGTCACTGGAGACATGACACCTCGTTTTTCCATATCTGCGTATCGAAAACCTAATTCTTCGATGAGCGCAGTTCTACCAATTTCACACCATACTAAGTAATTAGCATGATATACGACACCCATTTGATCTGTCTCAGCATACCTTACTGGGACAACTGTTGTAGTAATCATTTAATTTCTCTCCTCTTCGTTAATGATGGAAAAGTCTTTCGACGTTAAACTAGAAAGGGCTCCTCGATGATTCTCATCATAAATCAATCGGTAAGCTTGATTTTGGATTGCGTCTTCTACTAAATCTTTCATTGCTCTTGCATTTCCTTCTGGAGGATCTTGACTTAATTTCTCTTTTAATAAAGTTCGCGCCTGATCTTCTAGTTCATATCCGAATGATTCAATGTAATACTCAAGGATTTCCACCAGTTCCAATCCTTTATAATCTGCAAATGAGATGGATTTTTTAAAGCGTGAAGCTAGACCAGGATTACTATTTAACAATGCACTCATTGGACTTGAGTAACCAGCTAAAATGACGACAAGGTTCTCTTCGTGCTTTGTCATTTCTTCCACTAACGTATCAATCGCTTCTCGTCCGAAATCTTGTTCTCCCTGATGAATCAACGAGTAAGCTTCATCAATAAATAGAACTCCACCCAGAGCTTCACGGATGATTTTCTTTGTCTTGATCGCCGTTTGACCTACGTAACCGGCGACCAGATCACTCCTGCCAGCAATCACCACATGTCCCCGCTTTAGCAAGTCTAATTCGTGCAAAATTTGACTGTAAATATGGGCAACGGTCGTTTTCCCCGTGCCGGGAGGGCCGGAGAAAACAGCATGAAGTTGAACAGGTACGATAGGAAGACCCTTCGCCTCCCGTTCTTTTTGTATTTTCACAAAGGAAGCAAGTTTTCTCACTTCTTCCTTCACATTGTCTAAACCAATTAATTGATGTAATTTATTCTCACCCGATTGACTTTCATCCGTCTCCGCGCGATCATCCATTAAAAAGGCTTCTTCGTCAAGAATGGTAAAGGTGTCTTTCGAATAATCCTTTTCTTGAGCAGCTTTGGATCCTTGTTGGAATATCGCGTCTAAAACTAAATTCTTGACCGTTCGTGCATTACCAAAGTTCTCATCTACTTTTTCTTTATCGATTTGTTTTCTCAGTTGTTTCAAAGCAGATTCAGTTAAAGAATAGTCATTATCTAACGCCACATGCTCAGCGATTTCCACTAGTTCCTCCATTGAAAAATCAGGCAGATGGATATGATTAGTTTCCGGGAACCGACTTCGCAAACCGGGGTTACTCCAGAGAAAGGTTCGCATTTCATCCGGATATCCTGCTAAGATTACAGCAAATTGACCTGCATACTCTCCGCTCGTCATAGCTGAGACGATCGTATCAATGGCCGTCTGTCCATAATCAGTTCCACTGGCTCCTTCACGTTTTAAACTGTAAGCTTCATCAATAAATAAAATACCACCAACGGCCTCCTGTATTACATTCATTGTTTTTTCTTCAGTTTGACCTACATAGGCTCCTACAAGATGAGAACGATCCACTTCGACAACATTTTCTCTCGGCAAGGCGCCAAGCTGATGATAAATCTTAGCTAAAAGTCGAGCAATGGTCGTCTTCCCAGTTCCGGGATTTCCGGTTAAAATCATATTCAAGTTGCGTTCATTAGCAAAATGGTATCCTTGTCGCTGTCGTTCACGTTGATATTCTAAATAGTAATAATACGTCTTCACTTTGTTTTTGACCTCTTCAATGCCGACCATCGAAGTCAATTCATCAAGGGCATGGCTTTCCGATTCTCCTAAAGATTGACGCCATTCTTCCCATTTTTCGATCTGTTGCTGCAATTCCTTTATTTTTTCAGTCATTTGAGACTTTTTGTCTTTTGAAGAATAAATGCCACTGATCGTCTCGCGATACCCTTCAGCTGAAGCGATCACCGCATCTATTGAATTCCCTATTTGATTCAATAATTTCAATGAAAGAGCTGCATTTTCAACATCTTGATCGCTTACTTGATTCTCTAATGCCTGTTTCATTCTGTCTTGTTTCGTTGAAAGTTGTTGGTGCCACGCTTTGCTTTTGTGTAACAACATCAATAAATGGTCGATAGATTTTCGCTTCCCTTGGCTATGATCTGTTTCTCTAATTTTAGGTAACTCTTCGTCAAACCAAGGTTCGTTCATTAAATCTAATACTAAATGAATAAACAACTCAGACACGAACGTAGAAGAAGGTGATTGTTCAAATGCCTCTATCAATTCTTGATCCACTCGAGTGTCCCACTCCTTTTTCCGGAGAAATCTTGCAGCTGCAACCATCGCTTTAAGCTCACCAGTTAACTGCTTAACTTCTTTATCTTCCTCATCATAAAATTGTTGAAACGAATCTAACAGACGAGCCAATTCTCCTTCTTTCCATTGATGGGAAGGAGTCCTTTGCCATTTTATTAAAGAGGATTTTAAATGCTCAAAACCTTGAAGAGATTGTTCCATATTTTTCACCTCGTTTTTCCTTTGGTCTCACTTTCCACGTGCCGTAGGTTACGCCGCTAATCACTAATAGAGCACCTACAATATGTACAAGTAATAACTTTTCACCTAGAAGGATCGTAGCTAAAATAACTGCCGACAACGGCATGAGATTAATGAAAATAGACGCTCTAGCAGCACCAATCATTTTAATTCCTTGATAATACATGATAAAACTAAGGACGGAAACAATCAAACTCATATGTAGAATGGATCCCCACGTTAACAGACTAGCTTGCTGTAGTTCCTCAATAGTTGTTTCCACAAAAACAAACGGAAAAAGCATCAACGTTCCAATAACTACGGCGTAGGTCGTAGTCGTGATTGAACTCAGCTTTTGCAAGGCAACTTTTCCTAAAACACTGTACAATGCCCAACAGACAACAGCCAGCAATAAGACCAAGTCAATTGGTGCCAATCCTGATTCAATAATTTGTTGGAACTGTCCTTCCGTTATAATGATCGTTGCCCCTGTTAATGCCAATACTAACCCTATAATGTTCCGTTTAGTAATGGCTTCCTTTAGAAAAAGCCCTGAAAGAACGACAATTAATATAGGGTTTGAAGCAATAAACAATGAACTCTTCACAATCGGAGCATCACGTGTAGCTATAAAAAAGGCAATATTATAAAGAGCAATGCCTGTTAATCCAAGCAAACTGACAAGAATCCATTCTTTCCCTTGTGGTCTCCGACTTCCCTTATCCATGAAAAGCATAATTGGAATGAGTAAAATCGCAGCAAAAAAGAACCTGAAAAAAGCGACAACTAATGGGCTTAAATCTTCCGTAGCATAACTTCCTGCTATAAATGCACTTCCCCAACTGCTTGTTGATAGGGCAAGCATCACATAAACAAGCCAAGGCTTGTTAATTAATAAACGCTTCATGAATCGATTCCCCTTTTTCTCCACTAATGGAAATATATCTTATTTTGGCTATTTGAAGATGGCTATCGTCATTCATAGAATAACATCTACATTGAAATTAGAGTAACCTGAAAATAAATAGGTTTGTTCTCTTGTTATGACAACCACTCGTATCATCGTGTATAATAATGCTGTTGTCATTATGCAAAGGAGATCTGTTATGTACCGAAAAGGCCTCGTTCTATTAGGAAGTACTCTCGTCATACTTGCTCTTGTATTTTATCATGAGTCGTTACTCCATTGGATTCAAAATAATGAACAAGACCATGTCTTTCTGACGATCATCATCGCCACAACCATGTCATTGTTCCCGGTCATTCCATACCCTTTAGTTGGGAGTGTGATCGGCGCAGTATACGGACCTGGACTAGGAGCAGTTATTATATGGGTTGGCTCTACATTGGCGTCCATCTTATTCTTTTCACTTATTCGCTATGGCGGCTTTCATACTCTTGGCACAAAAATTTTATTGAAGTTTTCAGCAACAAAGAAGCTCACCTTATTATTTGAGCGAAATGCCTTTATGTCCATCACCATTATGAGGATGATTCCAGTCATTCCGTCCATTATCATTAACGCCTATGCCGCTTTGAGTCGTGTAAGGTTTGTCATCTACGCCATAGGTTCTGGGCTTGGAAAAATCCCTTCTATGACACTGTTTGCCTTTGTCGGTCACACGATTGTGACTGATCCAATCGAATTGATTTATATGATTGTCATTTACACAATCTTTCTAGCTATTGTTTATTCTGGGTACAAGCTTTGGCTTAGAAAAGTTGAGAAACAAGCGATAAACAATCAACCTCTAACCGAAAATGAAAAATAAATAGATAAAAGCATTCTCATGTTTTGACGTGAGAATGCTTTTCTTCTTAATTAAACAATTTTAACAAACCTTAAGATCCTGTAACTTACGGCTCCGATTAGTCCACCTAACGTATTTAAAATCACATCGTCTACATTCGCTACCCTGTATGTAAAGATATATTGGTTCACTTCAATAAACACGGAAAGCATCATAGCAAGAATAACTGTTAATATTATACTTGTAGCCCTTTTCCATTTGCGGATACGCTCCACGACGATAGGAAAAAGCAATCCAAATGGAATAAACAAAATCACGTTTCCGCCTAAAATTCTGAATGGAGCAACCCAATTTTCACTATATACAGCAATGTTGTAAATACTTAAAAATGGTTCTAAATTATAGTTTCTTCCGCCAGGGCCATGAGGACCGAATGATGATCCAAAATTCCATGCAAATAATGTAACATAGAACAACATCGACATATAAACGATGAAAGTAAATACAATGAATGGGGTTGGAAAGGTTTGCTTCTTTTTCTGATAATTGGCCAATGGGTGCACTCCTTACAATGTTACGTTCCATTGCTCCATTATCATACGGGATTGAAGGTTTGACAAGTAAAGTTTCTCCGCCCCCATCGTTAGTTTAAAGAAAGGAACCGAATTGAAGCTGAGAACACAAGAAAAAGGAACAGAAAGTCCTGTTCCTTTGTAACGAAAGACCCGCTATTATTTCCCTTTTTCAGGTACGTAATCTGGTTGTTCAGAGCCTTTAGTATTCATTTTCTTTCCTTTGTTGGAATCGCTTTTTCTTGGTTGTGTACCTAAATGATCAGGTCTATATTGTTCGGACTTATTTCGATTTCCTCCCAAAAATAACACCTCCTTTTCGGCTTATGTTATTCATTCCCTAACCGGTCCATGTGGCGCTTATCAATTCGTTCCTCGATCTTGGCCATTTCCTTCTCATCTTTCATCAATGTAGAAACGTTTTGTTTAAATAATTCTTCGTATTTCTGTTTCATTCTTTTCCTCATCACTCTTCCTCCTTCCACTTAGATCATCATTTACATTATCAGCCAGATGTCAGACCATTTATACTATAGCCTTTTACATAGAAGGATTCTTCTTACTTAAATAAACTTTACCTGCCCCATCTAAAGTCATCAAAAATATCTCTTTCACATGATTAAAGCCATGTAATTGAATTTGTTCATCCACCCATTTTCTTGATTTCACTTTTTCGATATTAGCGTCAATGTAATGCCCGTCCTGAATGAGTACTGTTGGATAGCCTTTATCCGCAATTTCCTTATTTACATCATCAGGTGTTAACGAGTCATACTTTGATTTTTTGATGGCACTAATTTGTCCATTTGACTCCAACACGGCATAATCAACCTCTGTTAAATCGATGGAATTATTTAACCTTAAATCCATCATTAACGATTCGACCGTCACTTTGGCTTTAGACATTTCCTTATGAAGAATGATTCCTTTCTCCATGAGTATGATTGGTTCATCTTCTATTATTCGGCGGAATCGAGGCGTTTTTAACGCGATATAAGATAAAAACAAGTGAATACCAGCAATAAAAGCAGCCGCAGAAAGAGGACCTGCAAGTGGCAATTCTCCATCTGATAGCGGTTCTCCCACAACATCACCTATGATGACACCAAATAGAAAATCAATCGGATTCATTGTTGTCATCGAGCGTTGCCCTAACACTTTGATCAGAAGAAAAATATATATGTAGACAATTCCTGCTCTTATTAAAAAGCCCGAAATCGAAAGACCTTCAGCACCTTGCCAAAAATCAAACACTCTCATCACCTACTTCTTATAAACATGCTACGAGTTAGTATATCGTCATAAGAGAGATTTATACGATCCGCATTCACTGAATTGTGATTTAGCATAATTCATTTAATTTTGAGCAGAATTAAGTTCAAATCAACCCTATGATTATACAAAAAAGGTGCCCCGTAATGGGACACCTTTTATTAGTTACTTTTTAATTTTTGCCAATGTGTTACGAAGAACCATTGGTAAGATCCCGCCGTGACGATAGTAGTCAATTTCTACTTCACTATCGAAGCGAGCTAATACTTCAAAGCTTGTTTCTTTACCATTTTCAGGATTTGTCGCCACTACTGTTAAGTGATCACGAGGTTGAATATCGTTAGTCACCTTCACATTGAAGTGCTCTTTTCCTGTAAGACCTAGTGAATCGGCATTTTCACCCGCTTTGAACTGTAATGGAAGAACGCCCATAAGAACTAGGTTACTGCGGTGAATACGCTCGAAGCTTTCTGCAATAACTGTCTTGATTCCTAATAACGTTGTTCCTTTTGCAGCCCAGTCACGAGAACTACCCATTCCGTAATCTTTACCTGCAAGAACGATTAAGCCTGTATCTGTTTCTTTATACTTCATACATGCATCGTAAATGGCCATGACTTCACCTGTTGGCCAGAACGTCGTATAACCGCCTTCTGTTCCAGGAGCAAGTTGGTTTTTAATACGGATATTAGCAAACGTACCACGCATCATCACCTCATGGTTTCCTCGACGAGAACCGTATGAGTTGAATTGTGCTGGCGAAAGACCTTTTTCGATAAGATATTTTCCGGCAGGGCTATTTTTCGCAATAGAGCCTGCAGGTGAAATATGGTCCGTAGTAACAGAGTCACCAAACTTCGCTACGCCTCGAAGCTCTTTTAACTCCTTCACATCTTCTGGCTCTGGAGATAAGTCTTCAAAGAACGGCGGATTTTGGATATATGTTGAATCGGAATCGAAAGTATAAAGATCACTTTCAGGAGTATCTAATTTGTTCCATTCTTCGTTATCATCAAATACTCGTTCGTATTCCTTCTTAAACAACTTTGGATCTACCGCATGCTTCATCATGTCTTGAATTTCAGCATTTGACGGCCAAATATCTTGGAAGAATACATCGTTGCCATCTTGATCTTGACCTAGTGGTTCATTATAAAGATCAATATCAACCGTACCTGCTAATGCATAAGCCACAACTAACGGAGGAGATGCTAAATAGTTCGCTTTCACTAATGGGTGAATACGTCCTTCGAAGTTACGGTTACCACTTAATACAGAAGAAACGGTTAAATCTTCATCAGCAATTCCCTTTTCAATCTCTTCTGGAAGAGGACCACTGTTTCCGATACACGTTGTACAGCCGTACCCGACAAGGTTGAAGCCAAGTTGATCGAGGTAAGACATTAATCCTGCATTCTCTAGGTAACCTGTTACAACTTTAGATCCTGGTGCTAAGCTTGTTTTAACATAATCAGGAACATTCAAGCCTTTTTCTACCGCTTTCTTCGCTAATAAACCTGCCCCTAACATAACGTGAGGGTTAGATGTATTTGTACAGCTTGTAATCGCAGCAATAGCTACAGCACCAGTTTTTAGCGTAGAACTCTTACCATTTGGATGCTTAACCACAGTTTGTTTGGCAATTTCTTCTGGAGATAAGCCAAAACCTTGGTTTCCAACAGGTGCAGTTAATGCTTTTTGCCACTCTTGTTTCATTTGAGACAATGGAATTAAATCTTGTGGACGCTTAGGACCAGATAAATTCGGCTCAATCTCAGATAAATTAACCTCTACAACTCTCGTAAATTCAGGATCAGTTCCCTCACCAGGAGTATAGAACATTCCATTTGCCTTCGTATATTTCTCAACAAGCTGAACCAACTCTTCACTTCGACCAGTGAAACGTAAATAATTTAATGTTTCATCGTCAACAGGGAAGAAACCAACAGTTGCCCCGTATTCAGGTGCC
Source organism: Salipaludibacillus keqinensis (assembly GCF_003226325.1). Taxonomy (GTDB): domain Bacteria; phylum Bacillota; class Bacilli; order Bacillales; family Salisediminibacteriaceae; genus Salipaludibacillus; species Salipaludibacillus keqinensis. The sequence continues at coordinate 1,425,019 of NZ_PDOD01000001.1, forward strand.
ATGTTGGAGATAGTTGCGCGATCAGCTAATGTCATGTCAGCCAGTCCAGGACCGAAGAATTCTACGAACTTCCCAACAACACTTTGTTGACGAAGAATTTGCGTCACTTTCAAAGCTAAGTCAGTTGCAGTAGCGCCTTCAGGCATAGCCCCTTGTAACTTCACACCTACAACTTCAGGAACAGGGAAGTAAGATGGTTGCTTCAGCATGCCAGCTTCGGCTTCAATTCCACCAACACCCCAGCCTAGAACACCTAAGCCATTGATCATCGTTGTGTGGGAATCCGTTCCAACTAATGAGTCAGGATAGGCCACTTTCTCACCTTGTTCGTTTTTCGCTTCTTGAACCACATTTGCTAAGTATTCCAAGTTCACTTGGTGAACAATACCGGTAGCAGGTGGCACTGCTCTATAGTTATCAAGGGATTTTTGAGCCCAGTTTAAGAACTTATAACGCTCTTCATTCCGTTCAAATTCCAATTCCATATTACGCATGAGGGAATTGGCTCCCCCGAAAGCGTCTACTTGGACAGAGTGGTCTACAACGAGATCCACTGGAATCGCTGGATTAATTTCTTTTGGATCACCATTCATGTCTGCCATTGCTTTACGTAAAGAGGCAAGGTCAACGACGGCAGGAACACCAGTGAAGTCTTGCAAAATAACACGAGAAGGCTTAAAAGGTACGTCAATCGTTTTTACTTTATCTGTACCAAATCTAGCCAGATTCTCCACGTGTTCTTCTTTTATGACTTTACCATCATATTGTCTTAGTAAAGACTCTAAAAGGACCCTTATTGAATAAGGAAGGTTGGTAACGGTTCCAAGTCCGGCGTCTTCAATCGCCTTTAGGTCATAATAATGATACGTTTCTCCATTCACATCAAAGGTTTTCTTTGAGTTATACAATGCTTGATTTTCTTTTGTCATATGTATTCCCTCCTTCAAGTACTATCATATAATACATTTTCTTAATTGTCTAAAACCTTTTTTCGAAAATTTGTCACATTTTCACTATAACACTATAACACTTTCCCCTCATACCTGTATATGAAAACGCTCACTTTGCTTTCATTACGCTTAGCAACTCTCTGAACCCTCATGGATATTAACAAAAAAATCCAGCTTCTTAAACGAAGCTGGATCGACAATTTATACAGTCAATTCTTAAGTTCAAATTTAAACTGTTCCAATTCTTGAGCATATTGATCAAGCTGCCTTTTTTGATGCTCTGAAGCAACGGAATAAGCTTTGTTAATGATTTGGGTTGCTTCATTTATTTCCTGTTCAGCCAATTTGACTTGGTGCCCGAATTCCGGCGAATAAGGATCCAGTTGAGTCACGGCTTCTTCTAATTGTGTATATGCTTGTTGGGCGTGTTCAAACGCTTGCCGTTTGTTTTTCTCATAAGGCATAGATGCATTCCCCCTTTATTTTCATGGCGATCATTTATAGTATGGATTTTCATGATCAGAGTATGCTAAAAGAATGAAAAACCATAAAGGAGGTTTATGTCTTGGAGAAAAACACGTTCAAAAGCCAGCGACGGTCAAACCCTAAATCTGAAGGAGAACAACCTGGTCAACCGGCACCAATGAAAGGATCTCACAAAACAAAGAAGAAAAACCACGTGTCACAGACAAATGGAGAGGGATAATCCCTCTCTTTACTTATGTCTATCTAAGTCTGCTAGAAGTGTTTCCATGATCACCATCTCTTCCTCAGTGATCGTTCGAAAGTCAATAAAAACCCTGTCTTCTTTAATTCTTCCGATCAAAGGAATCTTTCCCTTTCTTAGGAAAGCCTCCACATCATTAGCCGACGTCCTTTGTTTCTCCACAGTGAATCCCCATGTAGGTAGCTCTTCTGTGGGCATGGTTCCTCCGCCTACTTTCGAAACGTCTTTTTCTTTTGAAAACGAAAGGGTATCGTATTTTTTTTGGATACGAGTGATAAATTGGTCCAGTTGAGTGGAAATCTCCTGCTGTGTTTTCATGATATCGCGGATCGCAGGAATGTCTTTCATGGCGTCACGGTCATAGACATAATCAAACAGTGTCGTTTCAAGAGCTGCTAACGTCATTTTATCAACACGCAAGACACGTGCTAACTGATGTTTTTTCAGCTTAGTGATGAGTTCTTTGCTACCTGCGATAATTCCAGCCTGAGGTCCACCTAGAAGTTTGTCACCACTAAAAGAAATCAAATCTGCCCCGTTCAACATCGATTGTTTAACCATCGGTTCATCACCGATGCCTTCGTTCATATAAGGAAAAAGCGATCCGCTTCCTAAATCTTCATAAACGATAATCGGGGCCTGATCCTTGTTTTCACGGGCAATTTCTTTTAGTTTTTTAACAGACACTTCTTCAGTAAACCCGATGGTTTTGAAATTACTCGTATGGACTTTCATAAACATTTTTGTCTCGTCTGTAATGGCATGCTCGTAATCATAAGGGTGAGTTTTATTCGTAGTGCCTACTTCAACGAGAGTGGCGTCACTTTCTTCCATTATGGAAGAAACACGGAAAGAGCCACCTATTTCCACTAATTCTCCTCTTGAAACAACAACTTCCGAGCCTTTTGTCAATGCACGTAATATCAAGTAAACCGCTGCAGCATTATTATTTACCACCATGGCAGCTTCGGCACCCGTAGCTTTTATGAGAAGATCTTCAATAATGCTGTGCCGAGAACCGCGACCTCCCGAACTGATGTTGTATTCTAAATTTGAGTAGTATTTCGACGATTGTATGACTTGATTCATCGCTCTCTCACTCAGGCGAGCTCTCCCTAAGTTTGTATGTAAAACCGTACCAGTACCGTTAATGACTCTTCTGAGTATGTAAGGATGGTACTTCTTCGCTCGAAGTTGAAGTTGCTTATGAATAAATGACGTATATTCTTCTCGAGACCAAGACCGAAAAGATGTACTTTCTTCGTTCAATAATTGTTGGCGAAGTTGACCTAACTCTTCATTAGTCCATTCTTTTAATAGCGATTTCGGAACACCATATGTGCGATGGATTATGGACAATTCTTCTGAGTCTAGCACTTCATGAACAGGTGGCAATTTTTTTAATAAGCTCATAAGCAGCCTCACTTTCCTATAATTACCTATTATAAACGTTACTTAATCTGGTTATTCTATTTACTGAAGACAGGTCAATGACCTTCTTCAAACGAGTGAATGTTTTTGAAGGTTTCGTTTATATGTACCTTGAGGGGTGGTTCGCTTGAATAACGTATGAAAGCAACAGCATCGGCAAGGAATGTAACTAAACGAAAGTAATGAGGTGTTAACAAAAGATAAACATCGACTTTACCCTAGAAGAAACACAAATTCACTCGAGAAAAAGGTGGTCTTTAGAGACCACCTTTTTCAATTTGCATGCATATAAAATTTTAGTTGTGACGATCATAACTCAAAACGCTTACATATATGTGCTAATATGTAATATTTATTCCCCTTTACCAAACGTTTCTCTTTCGCGGGCAATTTCTTGCTGTTCCCTGTAATCCTTCGCAAATCCGGCAGCATAAATAGCAACTCCAATGCCGATCCCGACACTTAGCCATTTAATAAAGATTTTCACCATGTTTCCCTCTCCCCTTTCATCGATGCATTTATTAACTCCCAATTCTTATTATACAAAAAGTAGGACAAGTTGAAAACCAATTATAAGCGCCACTGAAAAGAGCCTAGTTCTCCTTCGCTTTGTGGCGCTCTTCTTCTTTTGTAGTGTTTGCTACTCGATTTGTGGCGTTCTTTCTTATTTATGTTGCGCTCTCCACTCGATCTGTGGCGCTCCTTCTTACTGTTGTTGCGCTCGCTATTATTCGATTAACTCCCGTAATTCTTGATGGATTCTAATTGATTAATGACTTCCTTATGATCAGGGAATTGGTCTGTTTCCCACTTGGAGTATATCTTCTTTCCATTCACTGAAATTTCAAAAGCTCCACCCGAACTTGGGATTAGCTCCATTGATTCGATGTCTGTTCTTAAATCCTCAAACGCGTCCTCTGCGAAACTCGCAGCTTTAGGGGCGTAGTTTCACTGCATGCAAAATTCTACTGTAACCTTTAATTTCATTGGAAAAACTCCTTTGTGAAAGTTTTGTGAATTTTTGTTGATTTGAACTCATTTTAAAAGATCATTTGTCGGAGGTCAATAAAAAGGTTTATAATGAGAACTAGAAAAAAGGAGGTGGCTCAGAACATGGTAAAAAATCTATTTTCTTCAGAAAAAAGGTTAACGCAAATGACCAAAAAAGCAGGATGAGGATGCAAAATTGGTCCTGACGACCTGGCGCAAGTTTTGCGTCATTTACCTTCAAAAGATCAAGACGAGCGACTCCTCGTCGGGCTTGACACTTCAGATGATGGCGGTGTGTATCAATTAACAGACGATATTGCATTAGTGCAAACGGTCGATTATTTCACGCCTATCGTCGACGATCCATATATGTTCGGACAAATCGCCGCAGCTAACGCATTGAGTGATGTGTATGCCATGGGTGGTGAACCAAAGACGGTATTAAATATTGTTGGATTCCCAATTAAAAAGCTTCCACACGATATGCTTGCGAAGATTTTAAAAGGGGCTGCTGATAAAGTTAAAGAATCAGGAGCGGTCATTGCTGGAGGTCACTCCATCGACGATCAAGAGCCTAAATTCGGATTAAGCTGTACGGGTGTCGTTCATCCAAACAAAATATTCAAAAATGTTGGTGCGAAGCCAGGAGATCAATTAATCTTAACGAAACCTTTAGGTGTTGGTATCCTTACTACAGCAATAAAATTTGGAAAAGCTTCTAAAGAAGAAGAAGAAACAGCAACAACAACGATGGCTACCTTGAATAAAGTGGCCGCTGAAGTTCTCAAGAACTATCATCCCCATGCCGTAACTGATGTAACAGGGTTTGGATTACTCGGTCATGGATATGAGATGTCTAATGGTAGCGATGTTAGTTTCGAAATTGACTATAAGAATATCCCACTGATTGACGGAACTGTGAATCATGCTAAGAATGGTGTGATCCCCGGTGGAGCAAGAGATAATCATAAATGGTTGGACGACAATATCCAGTACGATCAATCGCTAAAAAAGCACGACCAACTCATCCTTTGTGATTCAATCACTAGTGGAGGACTTCTGATTAGCCTGCCTGAGGAAGAAGCAGACAGATACGTAAGTGAAATGAAGGAAAAATCTCCTTTTAGTGCTGAAATTATTGGAAGAGTCACAGAGAAAAAAGAGAAATCTATTTACGTCTTGAAATAAAACACGATTAGCTTTATCTGATATGAAGCCAACCCAGCTGTTAAATCTAGGTAGCCAAAATAAAAAAGATCGCTTCATTGCGGTCTTTTTCTTCAATTATTTTATACAAGGAGTCTCCCCCATGAACCTAAAACGCATGGAAACGTTTATTACCCTGATGGAAACGCAAAGTTTTTCCTTGACTGCAAAAAAATTAGGTATGAGTCAACCGGCCGTCAGTCAACAATTAAAACTGTTAGAAAGCGAAGTCGGTACTACCCTTCTCCAAAGAGACCAATTCTCCTTAACTAGAGCTGGACAGATCATGTACGATCGTGGAAAAAAAGTATTAAAAGACCTAGATAGCTTAGAGGCTGAAGTAAAGCTTGCAGAAGAGAAAGTGTCAGGTCTTGTTAAAATAGGTGCTAGTACTGTTCCTATCACCCATTTACTTCCATCCTTTCTTAAGCATGTAAGCGAAACGTATTCAGACCTTTTTTATCATATCCAGACTGGTGGCACGATGTCGATTATAGATCTTGTTTCAAAAGGAACATGTGATGTAGGCTTCGTAGGAACTGAAGAGGTTCCAGAAACGTTAGCCAGTCTCCCCATTTATAATGACCGGCTCGTTCTCATCGCACCACCTCAATGGGATAAAGATACTGATATCAAGACCATTTGTCAGATGCCGTTCGTTTCTCGCGAGAAAAATAGTGCCACGAGAAAAGAAATGGAAAGTTTGCTCACAAAAGAAAACATCAAAGACTTGAAGCCAGTCGCTACTGTGCAAGACTCAGGAGCGGTGCTGGCCTTTGTAGAAAACGGACTTGGTTTTTCAGTTATGTCGTATTTATCTGTACATAAAGCGGTTGAAGATAAAAGAGTCCAAGTGATCCATGAATTTACTCCCTCTCGGAAATTTTCATTTATTTATCGGAAGAAACAGGCCAATGATCCGGTCATTAAAGCTCTAGAAAATATTTGTCGAAACTTTCGGAAAAATCGATCATAGCGTAACAAAAATACCCCTATTCAGTGGACAATGAGTAGAGGTATTTTTTATATGCTGGTTTTATTTTTTTGGCTTACTTTCCTAACATTCTGCTCCACCAATTCCGTTCGAATTCCCATGTTTTCAATTCCTGCTTTTTAGTCAAGAAATTCATCACCCGGTCTTGATTTTTAGAAAAAGAAAGATCAACGGTTTGGTCCAACATGACGCGCAGCTTGAACCAAGAAGGATTCATCATCACATGTTCAAAATCTTCCCATGGATGCTTTTCTAAAAGGTTCACGTCCCGGTCATCAATCACTTCGAACAAATATAAATAGATATCTGAAAAAACGGCATAAAAAGAACCTTTTTTTATTTTCCCTATTTTTACAGGAACAGATAAAGTAACTTCTACATTTTTAGTTTGAAACCATTCTCGAACAAGCTTATCATGATCTGTCGTTTGCTTTTTTTGTTGATCCATGGATTTCACCACCTGACCATTCATCATGTCTCTCGCTTTATTTATACCATATTTTCTACATAAATGTTCTCCATTTCTATAATGAACGCCATCTCATTTATATGTCCTTTGGGAAATTGATTCACACAGAATTTTCTTCCAAGGATATCTCTCTTTACAAAGGGAATGATAATGGCTGTACACCTTTTTAAATTCAATTCTTAGGGGGATTTCGCTATGGGCTTTTTTGACTGGTTTTATGGAAAAGAAGAGACGCGTAAAGAGAGGCGTCAAGGTGATCAAGAGGCAGATACAGAATTTGCGGACGAGGCGGCGCACCTCGACCTTCGCGAAGAAGAACTGGATATTGACAAACATCGCAATGAAACGGGTAATGTGACTCTTCACAAAGATGTCATTGAGGAAGAACAAACGGTAAATGTTCCCGTTTCACATGATCAAGTCGTCATTGAGCAAAGAGAAATCAATCATCAACCTACAAATGAACCGATCACGGAAGAGGAAGAGGTCCACATCCCGGTTACTGCCGAGGCCGTAGAAACCGATAAGCATACGGTCGTTACTGGTGAAGTTACTGCCCAAAAGCGGTCTGTTGAAGAAACCGAACAAGTCAGAGATACCATCCACAAAGAAGTTGCAGATATCGATGTAAACGGAGAGGTAGACGTTGAAGCGAAAGGTGATACAACTATTGATAGAAGATAGGTTATTTGAGGGTGACATAAAGGTGCCTCAACCCTTTAGTCACCCTCTTTTTCCATTCGATACTTTTAAAGCAGCCTTTAAGGAGGACATATGGCTAAATATTTGATCATCGGAGCGATCATAGGTGCTGTCATTGGTTGGCTCATGAATGTTCCAATTTCAGGTGGGGCCGTTCTAGGAGCCGCTGTTGGAGGAATGAGTTATACATTCACAACGAAAAGAAATACCTCTAATGGAGATATAACTGAGGCTAATGAGGAGAAGATTCAATTAAAAGAAGAACAATTAGACATAAGAAAAAATCGTATTCAAACAGGTGAAGTAAATGTTCATAAAGAAGTCGTAGAGGAAGATAAAACATTTACTATTCCTGTTAAACGTCAAGAATTAGTCGTTGAAGCGGGCGATGAAGAAGAATACAGAATTCCTTTAAAAGAAGAACAGATAGAAATAAACAAACAGCCGGTAAAAGTGAATGAAGTGACCCTCTCTAAACGTCAAGTCCACGACGTGGAACAAGTAACTGAAACGATAAAAAAAGAAGAGATAGACGTTGATACGGAAGGAGATGCCTCTATAATAGAAGAAGACACCCCGCTATAAATTTAAACGCTTCTCGTCAGGGTCATTTTTCCTCTTTGCTATCATGTCAACAAATCGTTGATTAAATTAACAAAACCAGTGTATAATAATACTAAGAAAAGACCGCTAGTGCTGTAACACTAACGGTCTGTAATCGTTCAGTTCCCTTCAAAGGGGATTGGCGTAGATGGTGACCATAAAATAAGCCCTTGATCTACTGAGCCGTTAACTCAGAGGGGCTTATTTTTTATGGTTAAATGCCAGAACGGCAACAATTAACATCCCAAAAGAGATCATTAACGTTAACGTCTCTGCAAATGTAACCATAGGCATCACCCCCTTTCACGGAGATGAAGCCAACCCCTATGAGTTCATGAACAATTACTCTTACATTATACCAGTTTTACTAGAAAAGACGATAAATTTTGGAAGCGAGTTATACTTTTTACTCCACCTCTTCCCTGGAAAAATTAAGCTTATCCCACTCGTTCTCAATTACTTCCCTGGTTCTTTGACCCAAACACGCTCCTGGTCCTCTCGTTTTGTGTAGCCGCTTTTGTCGACCAATTCCATTAAAGGCACTAAGTACTTGCGAGTCAAACCTAACGTTTGCTTTGCTTCTTGTAGAGTAAATCGCTCTCCTGTCTGGTCATACAAGTCACTTAACGCTTTGGTAAATGACTTAGCCGATACTAGATGCTTTTCATCTAATTCCTTCATCCATTGCTGACGAACGAGGAAATGTTTTAACTCTTGCGCCCATTGATCAGGAAGCCCTGCACGCTCCAAAATGACACTGAAGGGTTCGACTTCTAACTGTTGATCCATTAGTGTTTCCTCCACTTGCTTCATTCGTTTCTCCCACTGTTTAGGATATCCCGGCTCAAATGTGGTCGAAGCGACAGCGGAGCCTCTTTTTTTCATACGACCGTCGGTAATTGCTTGATCAATGACTGATGAGGCTATCTCTTTCCCGTATGGATTTAAATCTTGCTTTAATTGAGCTAACTCCATGCCGTCTCTTAATGGAAATTCGTTGTGATACGTGAGTAATTCCTCTTCGATGATTTCAAGCATTTCTTCATAAGTCTTCGCTAATAAGTAATGGTTGCCAAAACGAAGGAGAGTTCCTTCTTCCAAAAGGGGGTTAACGAATTCATTGAAATCATCGTCAGACAGTGACAATTCTGCACATACTTCTTTTTTGGACAATGCCTTTTTAAGTTTCAATAAGTCCATCAGTCGTTCTTCTGGAGAACCTTCTTTTTTACGCTGCAACTTTTCGATCGTCGCTTCACCGAATTTATATTTCTCCCCTTGAGGATCAATCACCACCCCGCCGCCAATCGTTTCCATTGGAGATGGTCTGCGTAAAATAAAGCGGTCGCCCCGTTTTGTTACAACAGGGTCATCTAGTCGAAGTTGGCAGAGGACGTTCTTATCTTCTGATAACTCATTTCGATCGAAGAAAACGATCTTTCCGTAAACCTCTGCAGTTCCAATATGTAATTTGATATAGCCTCGTTGTTTCACAGGGTATTTTAATTGATCTACCGTGTCCAAGGAAATATCAATAGTATTCGTCGTGCTGTAATGTTGCGTTGAAACAAGCACATCTCCGCGATTTAATTCATGTTTCGATATCCCGCCCAAGTTCACTGCAACACGCTGGCCTGCTCGGCCTGATTTCTGTGGTTCATGGTGAACTTGAAGCTGCCTCGCACGAACCTTCTTTTGTTGTGGAAGAATTTCCAATGTGTCTCCTTCACGTACTTCCCCTTCATACACCGTACCTCTAACTACTGTGCCCTGGCCGTGAACGGAAAATACTTGGTCTATAGGCAGTCGAAACGCCCCTTTGGCATCTCGCACCGGAATTGTCGATAGTTTTTGCTTAATGATTTCACGCAGTTCGGGGATGCCTTTTTGTGAAAGACTATCGACAAAGACTAACTCAGACCCTTCAAAAAATGTCCCTTCAACTTGATCTGAAATGTCTGCTTCAATGAGTTCAATCATTTCTTCTTCCACTTGATCCATTTTTGTGACAACAATTAGTCCTTGATGAATTCCAAGCAGATTCAAAATGTCTAAGTGCTCCACCGTTTGAGGCATGACACCTTCATCTGCAGCCACGACGAGAAGAACTAAATCGATCCCCGCCACTCCCGCAATCATTTGCCTAATAAACTTTTCATGTCCTGGGACGTCGATGACCGACACTTGTGACTCATCATCTAATGTCAAAGGAGCATAGCCTAACTCAATGGAAATGGCCCGCTCTTTTTCTTCCTTTAATCTATCTGTATCTATATTTGTCAACGCTTTAGTTAATGTCGTTTTCCCATGATCAATATGTCCTGCCATACCAATGGTATAAAATCGTTTTGACATCTTGTCCCCTCCAATTTCCCTAACATAATGCACTCTTATCTTCTTTTATTTTAACATATCACGATTGAAGATATCGTAAACTGACGCGTCATTAGGGAAATCAGGAGAGTTTTTCTGACAAAGCTAACCCACTCCCGAAAATCTTCGGCTCTATGTATAGGCAACGGGTTCGTTCTCGTGATATAATATCTTTTGTTGGTCAAAAACATTTACTCATTTAAGCAAATATCACATTCATGGGGCCGGATGTGTAGCTGGTGCTTGCCGAGGTCTTCAAAACCTTCAGGGAGGCGCGTGCCGTCTCCGGTGGGTTCGATTCCCACACGGTCCCGCCAAATACTTACTTTTTAAGTGAAACTATACAAGCTATCCCCAAAGGTCTTTAAATTGAAATAACTATAAACCTTTTGGAGCTATTAAATGAGACCACTGGGGAGTACCGTTACAGATCTACCTTCTACAATAAATTTGTAGAAGGTATTTTTTATGAACTATTTTAGTCCCCCACAGCCACACTCCAGAGCTAAACACTTAACCTCCTGACGAGGCTGAAAATCTAAAGTTATAGACCACTTCGGCTCAGACGGTAAATGTATGTCTATTAACAATTTTACTGACTTCTACAACGAAATATTATATTTAGACTTTTTTAATTCACTGGACCCAGGGGTCAGCCACTTGCAATTATCACTTTTGACCTTTCACAAATTTCAAGTAACTCCAGGCACCAAAAGTCACTCCAATATCGGTGGACTGATGGCAACGAAATTAGGGTCATCCCCCACCCCCGTTGTATCAATCACAGTATTGTCAGCTGTTCTTATGACCGAAACGGAATCTGCGTTTGCATTGGTTATATATACACGTGTTCCATCCGGTGCGACGGCCACGCCCAATGGTCCGTCTAAAACTGGTATCGTGTCTATAGCCAGATCGTTTACAGTATCGATCACAGTTACCGTATCGTCTCTGAAATTTGTCACATACGCCCGCGTTCCATCAGGCGTAATTACAATCTGCCTTGGATCAAATCCCACCGGTATCGTGGGGCCTGAAACCGTATTGTCGTCAAGCTGGATCACCGATACATTTTCATCCCCACCGTTTATGACGTAAGCGCGCGTGCCGTCAGGTGTGATCGCTATACCAGTCGGGAAGGTACCAACCGTAACACTGTCAACGACAGTATTTGTATCTGTATCGATCACGGAAACAAAATCGTCGCCAAAATGTGAAACATATATTCGTGTGCCGTCGGGAGTGACCGCTATACTATATGGACCGTCCCTGACCTCTATTTTTTCAATTACAGTGTTTGTTTCTGTATCAATTACAGCCACAGCATCTTCCCCAATCAATACGGCGTAAGCTCGTGTGCCATCAGGTGTAATAACCAGCTCGCCGGGAAAAAAGCCGATTAATATAGTGTCAATGACGGTGTTTGTGGCTGTACTGATCACATTGACAGTGCCATTTACAATCGTTGTCACATACACCCTTAAGCCATCTGGTGTGACCGCTGCGCCATATGGCCCATCGTCAACGTCAATGATGCCAATGAGCGCATTATTTGATGTATTGAACACGTAAACATCACCGCTGCCAAGGTTTGTGACATACGCCCGGGCAGTTACTCCAGTAAACCCCATTATGCTCAGCTCCTTTTTGTCCTTACTATAAGAGATGATGAATACGGTGTTTTTGAACCCGGCAAATGTTTATGTTCTCTGCCCCATACGACTTCCCCTTCCCCTTCATATAATATACGAACTCAGTAATGGAGAGGCAGGTGATGCCCGCATGGAAAAGATACCGCTAATCGGTATTATGGTTCTGAAGAGGAATCAGCGGAGAAAACTTTTGAAAAAATATGACCGTTTTAAATGGGATTTAAATATTGAGCTCTTTTCGTTCACTCCAAAGGATATCGACTGGAAGAAGAAGAGAATTTCCGGTGGAAGCTTTGAAAAAAGTGAGTGGATAACGAAGAATTTTCCGTTCCCGGATGGGGTATATAACCGCTGTTACCGGAAACAGGGGAAAACCATTCAGCGCCTGGAAAAATATATTGGCGAAAAAAAATGCTTTAACTGCATTACGTATTTTAATAAATGGAAGGTCTACAAGCTTCTTACCGAAACGAGCCTGAAAAAACACCTGCCGGGCACACGTTTATATGATCCGGAAGAATTAATGAAACAGCTGAGGAAAAACAAGCATTTGATCTTAAAGCCGTGTTACGGCTACCAGGGAAAACACATCTATTTACTGGAGGTCACAGATTACAACGAGTATAAGATCTATCAGAACACGTTAAAACCAAGGTACACCTACCGTGATGAGCAGTCCTTTTCAGAAAAAATCGTTGAAATTACCAACGAGAGGAAATATTTGATTCAGGAGAAAATTAATTTTGCAAAGGCGGATGGAAAGTTTGTGGATATAAGAATGCTCGTGCAAAAGAATAGAAATGGCGACTGGGGGATTACAAACGGCATCAGTCGAATCGCTTTTTACAGCTTTTTTATTACAAACTGCAGTGAAAAAATAGTAGAGATGAACAAAGTCCTCAGCACTTTATTTTGTGACCCGACAGTGAGAAATTCCGTCATTGAGGAAATTCACCAAATTTGTATTACAGCAAGTCAAGCCCTTGAGGCGAAGACAGGGTTGCTTGGCGAAACAGGAATTGACCTAGCCATAGATGAAAGCGGCAGCATCTGGATCATCGAAGTAAACGGAAAAATCCAAAAATCAATGTATCATCTCTTAGTAGATAAAGACAGTATTGACATAGAACCCGTTTATAAAAAGCCATTGGAATATGCTTATTACTTGTCTCATCAATGAAGCTTCTTCTTCATTTCTCTCAAACGTAGTAAAGGTGCCTGACCCCCAGTGCTTTAAAATAATGAAGGTCAGGCACCTAAGAGTTATATGTACTGTTATTTCTACTTTCTTGTTTACCCTATATAATACGATTCAACTATGTTTTTCTGGTAAAGAGACTTTCTTACTAACTACATAATATACTAAAATCTTCTAGAGATAGTTGACTAATCACTTCATAACCGTGTCCTTCTCCTTTGGGCCTTACAATCACAGTTCCCATATCAGGTATTTGACCTAGACCAACTCCTACTGGGAAACTATGAGCAACAATAACTTTATTGCCTCCTCCTTCTGGATTTTTTTCCAACATAGCCTGAAGATTATCCAAGATTCTTTGTCTATCTCTACTAGATAAATCCCCACTTAACCTATATAAATCAGCCAAAAAAGGATCAACTATAACGTTACCACTTCCAAATGCTAACTGTGCAGTTTCTATTGTCCTACAGAATGGACTAGTCGAAACAGGGGATTGAATAGGTATTTGTAGGGCGCGAAGAATTTTTCCATAGTAAATAGCCTGCCTACGTCCCTCTTCAGAAAGATTTCTTTGGGCTAAGCAGTTTTGATAATGGAAAGAGGGTAAATCCATGCCTACAGTCGCTTCCCCATGCCTTGCATAGAATATCAATCCACCTTCTCTAAGAGAACTTAGTAATGATCTATTCAAGGCAGTCTTCTCCTTCCATGTAACATAAAGTTTACTGTCAATGTATGTTATTCAACATGGACTAATAACAAAAACGAACAGGAAATAATTAAAACCTTTACAGTTTTAAAAAGTTTATGAAAGAGAACAGTGTACATATTTGCAAAATGGAATTGGTTTATTTAAAGTAAAGAGAAAATTATATATTATTGGAGGGAGAAAATGAATATTGATTATCAAACATTGATAAATGGCATATTTGTTTGTGGTTTACCTGCGGTTAATGATGTGATAAAGAATGAAAATGTAAAGGCTATTGTAGATTTACGAGCAGAGGCAAAAGAAGATACTATTCCAGGTAACGTTATCTATAGGAATGTCCCTTTAATCGACGGAGAACCTAACCAAACAAAGCTCCTTAAAGAAGCAGTAACTGAAGTAATACAATTTTATAAGGGGGACAAACAAGTAGTCCTTCATTGAAAAGGTGGTAAAAGCCGCACTGGAAGTGTGGCATTAGGAGTATTATTAGAATTCAACATAGTTGATTCAATAGAGAAAGGCATTCAATTAATGAAAGAAATTCGTCCTGAAAGTGAAATTCATCCAGAGTTTATAAAAGATTTACAAAGGTTATATCCTTTTAGTTAATATATTGAAGTAAAGATCGCTGGCCCCTGGTACTTTAAAACACTGGGGATCAGGTCAGGGAAGGGATCAAATAGTTATGAGATAAAGGTCTGCCCCTCATCCAAAATTCTTGTTGTTTCCGTAATATTTATATCATTATTCCAAGTGTTTGAGTACCATCTATTGTTATAATTTTAACTCTTACCATAATATCCTGAATTGAATTTCATCATATTACATTTGATTAATAAGTAATTATAGATAAGCACCTCTTTGTAAAATTAATTCTTATAAATTACATCCTTTAAAAAAATTGAATTGAAAGTGTTTCTTACCCTTTCTAAAACATAAAAAGCCTAAATTAAAATATTGAGCACCCTTTAATATTATTAAATCATGATTATTAAACTAATCTCCGCAAGGCCAGCAAAAATTCTCTTTTCCACAGTCACATTTCCTTCGATAGAAGAGTGCTCCTACTTTCATGTTTTTTTAAAAAATAAAATACGATACCCGCAATGAGTGCTAAAATCATTAATAAAAAATACGCATTGCTGTATACATAATTACTACTTTTCCAAATGAAATTAATTTGAAGTGATTCTCTTGTTCCCATATCCAGTATTTTCCCGGAAACAGATACACCCGTGGCTCCACCGAAAAACTGTAACAATTGCAGGATTCCAAACCCTGAAGGGAATTGGTCTGGTTTTAATGAATTAGATAGAAAGTTCGGTAGTCCCATTGTTATACAAGCAAAGCTTAAGCTCGAGAGAAGATAGAAAAAAAGAATTGTCCATTCAGAAAGATAGCTGTAGCTCGAAAACAGAAATACAGCAAGAAACATCAATAATATTCCTCCGCCAATGATAGGAATCACACCGATGCGATCAAGCAATTTGCCAATTAATATCGATAAAAGTGCGGAGCAGATCGCTCCAGGAAAAATGATAAATCCAATTCTAGCCACGGATGCTTCGTGTACACTTGCTAACAACAATGGACTAATAAACAAAATTGAAAAATTAATAAAAAAGATTAAAAATCCTATAGCTATAATGGTTAAGTATGTTTTTGATTTCATTAAACTCGGTGCGATAAATGGTTGTTGAGTATTTTGAATATGATACCAAAATATCAAAAGAAAGCCAATTCCCAGAAGAAAGACTACATTCTCAGTTGTGATAAAAAGTAAAAGAGAAATAGCACCAATGCATAAATAAAATAATCCATTAAAGTCAAAGTGTTCTTTAGGTCGCTCCTCATTGGGGACATTCATACGGTAAAAAGGAATCATTAAGACACCGATAAGACTGACAACAAATAAAAATCTCCAACCGAAGTATTCAGTAAGTAGACCACCGACAAGAGGCCCCAAACCGAATCCTAATGTGGAAGCAGCAGCTACCTTCCCCATAGCTGCTCCTTTCCTTCCCTCTGGAATATAGCGGGTAATTACTATCATACCTAATGCACTGATTGATGATGTCCCTGCTGCCTGTATTAATCTGGCAACTATTAATAAATAATAGGAATCTGCCAATATACCAATGGTTGAGCCAATCCCTAGTAAAATTAAACCAATTGTGAACAACCTTTTAATTGGATACAAACCTGTTAGCCTGCCATACATCACTGTTCCTATCGCAAAGACAACAGAATAACTTGTTACCACCCAAGATGCCAATGTTGCCGTTAAGTTAAACTGCGTAGTAATCGATGGTATGGCAACATTAAACATCGTTGTATTCATGACAGTAATTAATACGTTTAAAAACAGTGCGCCAAAAAATAAATTTTCGTTTTTTAATGTGGGCTTAATTTCTTTCCCTCTTTTTGATCGCACGGTTTGCAACGTTATGACCTCTTTCCTTTATAATTCAGTTCTTTCCGTTTTAACTCTGGTTACACATTTATAAGTGAGAACCAACAACGACGACACTTGTATGACCCAGTAACAAAATCACTTGCAGTTGATCCGAGGTATAACGCTGCCCATTTTAACATATTTTTGTCTCCAATTCGTTTAAGCGGGAATATGTGAGACGACTTCATGGACTTAGTCATCTTTCTAGGAAATTGCAGGTGCAATTGAATTAATATAAATGCGCTTAGCTCTGCACGACGGGGATCTAGCAATTGCTTCTTCCGCAGAGTCTCCCGTTTTTTCGGGGCCCTTTACTTTACACTGCTGTAGCTTCCTTTTTTCTCACAAATGATCTTTCCAGAATTTCAACAACATCAAGTGTCTGAACGTTTTCTTCTACTTCTTTCGCTTTTGTTCCATCGCTTAACATCGTGAGACAGTATGGACAAGCACTGCCGATTACGCTTGAAGAGGTAGCAAGAGCTTGTTCTGTTCTCGCTTCGTTCACGCGGGTGCCTGTGTCTT
>NZ_PDOD01000002.1 GCF_003226325.1 Salipaludibacillus keqinensis
AACCTTTCCAAATCACGTCGATAGCACTGAATTGTACTAACAGAAAACCATAGAAAAACATGACGTGAATAATCCCGCTTTTCTTATCCTTCAATAATTTTTTTTGTCCAAATACCATGGTCATCATCGCTACACGCCGGTCTTTTATTGAGGTAATAAACTTTGGCTTCTTTCCCATTTTGATATAGGCCATTCTCGTTTTGACAAGACTTACGAAAAGATAAACGGCATATAACGTAATTGCTAGAAAGCCAATTAAGTTTATATATAGATATGTATCCATATTGAATTCTCCTTTCTTTGTGTCCTCTCAATTTACCTCTCAAAACCGCTTCTCCATGTAATTATTATTCAAGTCGATTCCATCTATTTTTATGGTTAATATTCTCATAGGGAAGTCTTTTAAGTATAGAGAGGGTAATTTCTTAGCATTAATTTACTTAGTAGATCCATTATTAGTAGACGTTAAATGCCAAACAATTAAAGCAGTGGCTAGGAAATAAATGATGCAGCCACTGCTAAGTAAATGAGGTCTTGCTCTCTAGAAGAAGAGACCTGGTTAGGTATCACTTCAAACTATATACTATTCTTTATTTCAGGCTGAAATCTTATTTATTAAAACTCTAAGATTACTAGCTTTCGAGGAAGACTTATTCAGCAACACCAATTTCCTCGTAATAACGCTTAGCTCCAGGGTGCATATTTTCTTCAGCATCGACTAACTCATGATATCCAATTTCAAGATCAAAGTACTCACCGCGGTTCGGTTGTTCCTCTACAAAACGGTCAACATTCTCCCACAGTGCTTTCGTTAACTCATAAACAGTATCTTCATCCATATCTTTATTTACAACGAGCATAGCCATGGTCGTAACAGTGTTTACATCCTCTTCTTGATTTGCATAAGAACCACTAGGAATACTTAGATCAGTTGTATAACCGAAACCTGCTTCTTCTAAATTATCCAGTGCATCCTGAGGGATATCCAGAGGTCTGATCGGATTTGTTGTATCTAATTCACTCAGTCCAGTGACGTAAGGAGACCCTCCTTGAACGACCATATCAATATTTCCGTCTCTCATT
This sequence comes from Salipaludibacillus keqinensis, assembly GCF_003226325.1. GTDB lineage: Bacteria > Bacillota > Bacilli > Bacillales > Salisediminibacteriaceae > Salipaludibacillus > Salipaludibacillus keqinensis. Next base: position 1,084 of record NZ_PDOD01000002.1, read on the forward strand.
TGATTGTTTGCATCACCGTAGTTATTGTAGGTCACACTCCCACCGTTGTTTTCAATATCCTCTATTGTATAACCCATAGCTTCAAAAACTCGCACTGCCGTTTGAGAACTTGCATCATTTGCTTCTCCTGGAATAATATCAGCACCATTTTCTAAAGCGTCCTCAATAGATTCATAAGGACTTGAATCTAAGACCGCAAAGTTCCATAATGTAGGATACAATACTGCCATTCCCATAAGATCATCTTGAGGATCATCTTCAAAAGATCCTCTTCCTTCTTTTGCATCGGCGAAGTCAGATGCAAAAGCCATACCAGTTAACATTTCACTTCCATCGTTAACATCTCTAATATTTCCAATAGCTCCGCCTTCAACCACAGTAATATTTGAACCTTCTAAATCATCCATCCAAATATCTGACAATAATGTGGAAAGTGGATACCACCCAGAGGCTGTTGGTCCTGAAATATGTGAGTGCATTAAATCTTCGCCTCCGCCCCCATCTCCGTTTCCACCTCCGCTTGCATTATCGTCTCCGCAAGCTGTTAATGTCATTAATCCTGCTAATCCAGTTACTACCATAAATTTTTTCATAATATTAACCCTTCTTTCTACTTTGTATTATTAAGATTTTTTATTTCTTTCTGTAGTTCACGACGCAAAATTTTTCCTACACTCGTTTTAGGCAACTCTGAACGAAATTCAATATAAGCAGGCACTTTGAAGACTGACAGCCGCTTTTTCAGAAATACTTTTAATTCTTCTTGTGTAACGCTTTCCCCTTTCTTAAGAACCACAGCAGCATAGATTGTCTCACCTCTATAAGGATCGGGGACCCCGAACACTACTGCTTCGTTTATCGCAGGATGTTCATAAAACACTTGCTCTACCTCAACTGGGTAAATGTTGTAACCACTTGCGATAATTAGTTCTTTTTTTCTTCCTACGATGTAAAAATATCCATCTTCATCCATTCTTGCTAAGTCTCCAGTATAGAGCCAACCATTTTTCAACGTTCGATTTGTTTCCTTTTCATTTCTCCAGTAACCTTTCATCACTTGAGGTCCTTTAATAAGCAATTCACCAACTTCGCCATTTGGAAGCGCTTCTATTCCTTCTGCTTGGTCGACAATTAGGCAATCTGTATTGGGAACTGGAATACCGATACTTCCAACTTTTCTAATTCCCATTGTAGGATTGCGGTGTGTGGTTGGCGAAGTTTCAGATAGACCGTAGCCCTCTAATATTTGCGCACCGGTTTTTCTTTCAAACTCTTCTATTATTTCTATCGGCAAAGGTGCAGAGCCTGCCATACATAATTTCAGAGATTGCATGGCTTCTTCTGTCGCCTCTGGGTGTCGCAAGAGTGAGACGTACATTGTGGGCACACCAGAAAATAAGGTCGGCCTTTCCTTTCGAATCAAGTCGAGTAGACTCTTCGGTTCAAAACGCGAGACACATATGACGGCGGTTCTACGAAACATAGCTAGTAATAGAACAGCAGTCATTCCATATACATGATAAAAAGGTGCAACGCCTAAAATTTTCTCATCTTTTTTGTCCATTTCCTTAACTGTGAAATGATAGTTTTGATAAATATTGGAGTAAATATTTTGATGCGTGAGCATTACTCCTTTGCTTTTCCCTGTAGTGCCTCCCGTATATTGAAGAACGGCAATATCCTCTTTAGGGTTAATAGTAGGTTTGGGAGCCTGGTATGGTAACCCTTCCTTTATCAATTCTTCGAAAGAAGAGGCCGTTGGCGATGATTTGGCCTTGACGAATATTTGCTCCACATGAGAATTAGTGATAGCTTTTTCTATTTTTTCTTGCTGGTTTGTACTGGCAACCACCCACGTTGCCTCTGAATCAATAATTAAATTATTTAATTCGCTGCTAGTGTACAAGGGGTTTGCTTGTACCACTATCCCCCCCAGACGCTGAACTGCAAAGTAACAAGTAATATATTCTTTGCTGTTAAATAAGGAAATAAGCATTTTATCCCCTTGCTTGAATCCTTTATTAGATAAGGAATCGGCCAGTGCTGCAACTTTTTCATATAATGTTTTGTAGTTCCACCGATCCGCTCCATCAATAACAGCGGTATTATTCGGAGACTTTTCATATGCCTCATTTAGAATGGAGAACAAGGAACAGTTTGGTATGGAAACATGCTTTTGTACTCCCTTTGGGTAATTAATATGCCAAGGACGTATCATGTCATTGTCAGTCTCCTTTAAATGCTTAGAATGTCATAATAATCATGCAACTTTACAAGATGTCTAAACTTTAAAAATAGGGACTTATCAATAAACGTTCCAATCTCACTAACTCGAAAGTGCTTTTTCATATTAAGCAACAGTGTTAGAAGTTATAAGTTCTTTCCGATTGTTATACCACTGAATCGCAAATATACTTAGGAAAACAGCTACCCCGAGTAAATCTGAGATTGGTTCATAGGTAACAAGTAGTACGGCTGAGATTAAGAAAGACATTCGTTGCCATAAGTTTGTTCTGGAAACTGCAAAGCCTTGAATAAAGCAAGCAAACGCAATAAGGCCAATGGTCGCAGTACTTACTCCTAATATAACCGTTCCTGTACTACCATCTAAGAGCAAGTTTGGATTATAGATGAACATGTAAGGGAGCAAAAAGCCTGCGATTCCAATTCTCAATGATTGAAAAGAAGTTTGAAGCGGTTGGCCTCCAGCTATTCCAGCAGTAACGTAAGAGGTGATTGCTACCGGCGGAGTAATTCCAGAAAAGATTCCGAAATAAAATACAAATAAATGAGCCGCTATAACTGGTACATCTAACTGAATCAATCCGCCAACAGCTACTGTAGCCAAGATTACATATGCAGAAACAGTCGGCATACCCATTCCTAGAATAATAGACGCAACCATGATTAATAGGAGCATTGGTAGTAAATTACCTCCAGATAAATCAATGGCTAACCGGGAAAAGCGTGTTCCTAGACCTGTCATAATAACAGCACCTGTAATAACACCAGCACCGGCACATGCCATGATTGTAGAAATTGAATTCTGGATGCCAGCCTCGATCGCTGCTAAGAACTTCATGAAAGACAATCTTGTTTCTTTACGAAGTAAACTAATTATCATTAATGATACAATGGCCCACATACCGGCCCTCATAGGACTAAATCCTTGAACCATCATATAAACAATAAGAATTAAAGGAATAATTAAGTAGCCTCGTTTTAAAATTACATCCCAAAAGTTAGGAAGATCTTCCTTCGGTAAACCCTTCAATCCTTGCTTTCGAGCTTGTAAGTAAATCATTACACAGGCCATAAAGAAATAGAGTAACGCTGGTATCAACGCGTATCCGGCTATCTGAATGAACGGGATACCTGTGTACTCCGCCATGATGAAAGCTGCAGCTCCCATAATCGGAGGCATGATTTGACCACCCTGGGAAGCCACTGCTTCTACTCCACCAGAAAAATTCTTAGAATACCCTACTTTACGCATCAATGGGATCGTAAAAGGGCCCGTCATAGAAGCATTTGCTACTCCATTACCGGTGATCGTCCCCATCATACCACTGGACAAAACAGAGGCAAGAGCAGGACCTCCACGAATCCTTCCAGTTAAGGAAAATGCAAAATCTATGAAAAACTGACCAGCACCTGTCCTTAATAACAAAGAAGCAAACAGTAAGAATAAAATTAAAACTGTCGATGCAATATAAATAGGATCAGAGAAGATACCATTGGTTGAAATATACATAGTATCAATGAGCCGGTTAAAGCTGTAACCTGGGTGTCCCGCTAAACCTGGAAAATACGGTCCGGCAAATACATAAAAAATAAAAAATACAGTTAGAACAGACATAGCTATTCCAATGGTTCGACGAACCCCCTCTACGATCAAGGCCAACATTAATGTTCCGGCCACTTTATCAAGAGGTATCATATTTCCACTCCGTAATGAAATGTCGGGGTAAGAGAAATATGTAATGAATATAAGAATGAACGACAATCCAATAGGCACCATATCGAATAAAGGGTGCAAAGAAGTCCGCCCTTTTTTATATGGGACAAAACTAAAACATAACATTAGTGCCACGGAAGTAAAGACCGCTCTATGCTGCCAAGCCGGCATCCCACCAAAAGCTGCTGAGTATAAGATATAAAGGGCTAATCCAATACTTACAGCAGATAAAAACAATCTCCACGCGCGATACCCTACAGACATGTTGTTTGTAAAATCGAGCGACTGTTCGATGTTGCTTCGCTCTTCCATATCTGCTTCTAAATCTATTTTTTCATCTTTATTGGTATTCATCTAATACCCCCTTTATCCTTTGCATTGTTTGAATACGAGGCTTATAACTACAAGGCTTCGACCATCATGGCCATACCTTGTCCACCTCCAACACAAAGTGTCGCAATTCCTTTTTTCAGCTCGTTTCTTTTTAGTTCATGAACCAATGAGGTTAAAATCCTTGCTCCTGTTGCACCGAGAGGATGACCGAGAGCAATAGCACCTCCGTTTACATTTACTTTGTCTGTTGGTAGAGAAAGTTCTCGAATTACTGCTAATGCCTGAGAAGCGAAAGCTTCATTCAGTTCAAATCGGTCGATACCATCCACTCGTTCACCTGTTTGCCTCAACAATTTTTGAACAGCTGGAATTGGACCTACACCCATAATTTCAGGCGCTACACCAACAGAACACCATCCGGTAATTTTGGCTAGAGGCTGCAAATTTAACTCCTCCGCTTTTTCGCGACTCATCAACACTAAAGCTGCAGCTCCATCGTTTCTTCCACACGCATTCCCTGCAGTTACTGATCCTTCTTTTCGGAAAACAGGATTTAATTTTTCTAACTTCTCCAAAGTAGTGGATGGTCTTGGAAATTCATCTTCACTAAAGGTATACGTTTGTTTCCGGCCTTCGATCGTAATGGGATGGATCTCTTCTTCAAAAATACCGTTTTCTTTAGCTTTTTTATATCTCTCTTGACTCTGTACAGCAAAAACGTCTTGATCCTCCCTCGACACTTGATATCGTTCCGCTACATTTTCTGCAGTTTGGCCCATCCCTAGTCCTTCACCGTACACTTCCATTGGCTGTTGGCCATTTTCAGAGTTCGGATCCACGAGTTTAGGAGTACCACCAAATCGAGCTTCTCTTAAATATAATGGGGAATCGCTCATATTCTCTGTACCCCCGGCGACAACAATGTCTGCTTGTCCTGTCATAATTTGTTGGGCAGCTGACCCTACACTTTGTATGGATGAAGCACAGAGCCGATTAATAGTATAACTTGGGACTTCCACTGGAATTCCAGCTCTTAATGCCGCTACTCTAGCCACATTTGATGACTTTGTAGTTTGTCTTACTTCTCCTAAAATCACTTCATCTACCATTGCAGGATCAACAGTAGCTCGTTTAAGAGACTCTTGAATAACCTCAGCAGCGAGATAGCCCGAATCCATATTTTTCAATGAACCTCCGTATTTTCCAATAGCTGTTCTTACCGCACTTATGATTACGACTTCCTTTTGTTGCGTCATTCGTTTCTCCTCCTCAATTATTACGTTTTTTCGATCTTCTAAGAGTTACTTCTTGTATTCTTTTCTAAGTTGACCGGAAATGATATTCTTTTGTATTTCAGATGTTCCCTCATAAATCCTAGTAATTCTAGCATCGCGGAAATAACGTTCAATTGGATATTCAGAGATATAGCCAATCCCACCATGAACCTGCACTGCTTTATCTGCCACTCGTTGATAAACTTCCGATCCAAATAACTTGAGCATTGCTGCTTCTTTAATTACTTTTTGTCCTTGATCTACCATCCAAGCTACTCGATATGTAAATGAACGAAGAGCTTCCGTGTCCATCGCCATTTCTGCCAACATATGTGCAACGGCCTGGTGTTCAATAATTGGCACATTAAATTGTTTTCGTTCTTCTACAAATTCCATCGACATATCTATTAATTTTTGACATGAACCTAAATTACGAGCGGCTAATCCTGCTCTTCCGTTCGCTAAAATTTTTAAAGCGTTTACATATCCTTGACCTTCCTCGCCAAGAACATTTTCAATTGGTACCTCGCAATCCTCAAAGAATAGCTCTGCTGATTGAGATCCTTTTAAACCCATCTTCTTTTCAACAGCTCCCACTTTAAATCCAGGAAAATCTTTTTCAACAATAAAGGATGTAATCCCTTTCGCTCCTTTTTCTGGGTTTGTTATTGCCATCACTGTGAAGACATCCGCAACAGTAGCGTTCGTAATATAGTGCTTTGACCCATTTAATATAAACTTGTCACCTTGTCTTACGGCAGTGGTTTTCAAGTTTGTAGCATGAGAACCTGCTGACGGCTCTGTTAAAGCAAAAGCGCCAATTTTTTCCCCTCTAGCCATGGCTGGTAAATATTTTTTCTTTTGCTCTTCATTTCCCATATCTACAATACCCACAGTTCCAATTCCGGTATGAGCACCGATTAATGTCGTATAACCGTTATGAGTCTTGCCTACTTCTTCATAAAGTGCACACTTTCCAACCATGCCAATGCCAAGACCGCCATATTCTTCAGGAATACTCAATCCAAAGAGTCCCATTTCCTTAGACATCGCAATTATCTTATGAGGGATTTCATCTTTTTCTTCGATCTCCATTGCGAATGGATCTACTTCATTCTTTACAAATTCTCTAATATTTCTTTTTAAAAATTGAATATCTTCATTTAAGCTGAAGTCCATATTTCTCACCTCTTATGAATAATCGTAAAAACCTTTGCCGGTTTTTCTTCCTAACCGACCTGCTTTCACGTATTTAACTAGTATTGGACACGGTCTATATTTCTCGCCTAAAGTTTTATAGAGATATTCCATATTTCGAAGTCTAGTATCAAGTCCGACTAGATCGGCTAACTCAAGAGGGCCCATAGGGTGGTTTAAACCTAAACTCATAGCTTTGTCGATACCTTCTGGCGTAGAAACTCCTTCCATAACCATATTCATTGCTTCGTTACCAATAAGACAGTTCATACGACTAACAGCGAAGCCTGGAAATTCGTTCACTTTTACGCATTCTTTTCCCATCTTCCCCCCAACTGCAAAAACTTTCTCAATTGTTTCCTCAGATGTTTCAAGCCCGCAAATAACCTCAATTAATTTCATTTTTGGAACAGGATTGAAAAAGTGCATAGCTATAAATTTCTCTGGTCGACTTGTCTGTGCTGCAATTTCTGTCGGACTCATTGTTGAAGTATTGGTTGCAAATATGGCATGCTGTGGCGTAATTTCATCTAGTTGCTTAAAGATTTTTGTTTTTAACTCCATTAATTCTAGAACTGCTTCAATCACAAGGTCTGCATCTTTTCCTGCTTTCTTGATGTCAGTAGTGAAGGAGATATTGTTTTGTGCAATTCTTGCTTGTTCTTCAGTTATAAAACCTCTGACTACGCTTTTCTCGAATTGCATAGTCAGATATTCTTCTGCTTTACGCAGAACTTCCTCACTTATATCTTGAAGCTTAACCTGGAATCCAGCTAGAGCACCGACATAACCTATGCCTCTGCCCATCGTGCCGGAGCCAATAACTGCTAAGTTGTTGATCATCATGTATCCTCCATTATGCGTTTGAATATATCTCTTTTTTTAATATTTCTTTAAGTAACGGTACAACTTCAAACAAGTCACCAACAATACTATAATCGGCCACTTCTAAAATCGGAGCTTCTGGATCTTTATTAATTGCTACAATCACTTTAGCATTCGACATTCCCGCTAAATGCTGAATAGCTCCGGAAAGTCCAATCGCGAAATAAAGGTCTGGGGTGACTACTTTACCTGTTTGACCAATTTGCAAAGAGTAATCACAATACTCAGCGTCACATGCACCACGAGATGCTCCTACGCCCGCCCCTAATATGTCTGCAAGCTCATATAATGTATTAAAACCTTCTGCGCTTTTCACACCTCGTCCACCTGCAACAATGATATTAGCTTCAGACAAGTCTATGCCTCCAGTGGACTTTTTCACTGTGTCCTTAATGATGGTGCGCAAGTCTTTAATGCTAAGGTCCACAGAAGTAATCTCCCCATTTCTTGCTTCATCTTTTTCAAGGGCAGGGATGTTATTTGGCCGGACTGTAGCGAAAATCGGACCTTCTTCTATTTGTTTTTTTTCAAATGCTTTTCCAGAATAAATCGGGCGTGTAAATATAACGTTATCGCCCTCCACTTCCAAGTCAACAACATCTGAAATGAGTCCTGATTGTAATTCAGCTGCTACCTGGGGCGCTAAATCTTTCCCCATAGAAGTGTGTCCCAGAATAATGCTTTCTGGATTTTCGTTGTTACATAATTGAATGACAGCTTGTCGGTAAGCATCTGTCGTATATTTTTTAAGATTATCATCTTCAGAAACGAGAACACGATCTGCTCCGTATTGAATTAGCTGGCTTGCACGTTGTTGGGAATTCTCACCGAATAGAGCGCCTACAACTTCACCTTCACCAGCAATTTTACGTGCCGCTGCTAGACACTCAAATGATAGATTTCGAAGTTCGCCTTCTCGCATTTCTCCAATAACTAATACTTTTTTATTCATTTATAACCCTCCATTAAAGAACCTTGGATTTTGTTTTCAACAGTTCAACTAATTCCTTTGCCTGTTCTTCCATGTCACCTTTTAAAACTCTACCAGCCGTTCGCTCTGGTGGAAGATAAAGTTCAACTGACTTACTTTTCGCTTGAATGTCTTCTTCTTCAAGATCGAGATCATCATAATCAATCGTTTCCAAAGGCTTTTTCTTTGCTTTCATAATGCCAGGTAACGAAGGATATCTAGGTTCATTGAGCCCCTGCTGACACGTTACTAAAACCGGTAAAGTTGTTTCAACAGTTTCAACATCCCCTTCAACATCACGCTCAATCGTTACTTTGTCACCTTCGACCTCAATTTTGGTTATTGTTGTTACTAAGTTAATATCAAGTTTTCTAGCTACACGTGGTGCCACTTGCCCTGACCCATCATCAATAGCTAAATTTCCGCCGAGAATCATATCGAAGTCCTGCGTTTTCAAATAGGAAGTGAGTATTTCAGCAATAGAGAAATGATCTAATTCCACGTCCACATCTTCTGTATCAATTAATACTGCCTTGTCGGCTCCCATAGCAAGTGCTGTTCGAAGCTCCTTCTCTGCTTCTTCATCACCTACAGTTACTACCTTCACTTCTCCTCCGTGCTTTTCCCGAAGAAGAATAGCTTCTTCAATCGCGTACTCATCATAAGGGTTAATGATAAACTCAGCTTCTTCTTCATCAATCAGTCCGTTTTTGATCGAAATTCTGTCTTCTGTATCAAATGTCCTTTTCATAATAACTATGAGATCCATGTAATCATCCTCCTGTAGAATGTTTTACTTTAAAGACGCCAGTAGCTTTTGCCAAAACGTCTCCTTCTTCATTTGTTACTTCCCCCTCGCAGGTAACAATGCGATAGCCTTGCTGCAAGATCTTTGCTTTTCCTATTAATACTCCTTTTTGTATCGCTGCAAAATAATTTACATTTAAATTCACTGTGACGATATCTTTATTCACCACGTCTCGAACTGAGATACTCATAATGTTATCTAACATCGTCGCGTAAACTCCACCATGCACCGTGCCATTCGTATTGATCAAATGTTTTTTTATCGGGAGTTCCAGTACTATTCCGTCTTTGTCTCCTTGTAATAGTTTAAAACCTAAATGAGCGAAAAAGGGACTTGCGTTGAATCTCTCTTCTAATGTTGCGTATTTTACAGTCATTGGAACCCCTCCTATATTAAGAACCTTTGAAATTTGGTTTTCTTTTTTCTAAAAAAGCAGTGGTTCCTTCTGACTTGTCTTCAGAGTTGAACAAAATTGCTTGTGATAGTTTTTCAATAATTTGACCTGTTTTAGCATCTGTCTCATAGCCTTGAGTAACTGCTAATTTAGCCAGCTTTACGGCTAGAGGTCCTTTGTTGAGAATTTGAGCCGCTACTCCTTTAGTGCGTTCAAGAAGTTCCTCTGGAGGAACAACTTCACTGACAAGCCCAAACTGGTAAGCTTCCTCACTGGATACGATTTTACCTGTAAGAATCCATTCCATCGCTTTTCCTTTCCCTATTAATCTGGAAAGCCTTTGTGTACCGCCGGCCCCCGGAATAATTGATAAGTTAAGCTCAGGCAGACCAAACTTTGCATTTTCAGAAGCAACGCGAATATCACATGCCATCGCTAGTTCACATCCGCCTCCTAGAGCATATCCATTGACCATAGCTATCGTTGGTTTTCCATATCCTTCGATATAGTCATACATTTGTTGCATGGTATTGTGTTCTAAGGCGTCGATCGCTGTTTTTTTCTGTAATTGTGAAATATCAGCACCAGCTGCAAAGGACTTATCCCCTTGACCTGTAAAAATGATACATTCTATCTCATTATTACTTTTAATCTCTTCTAGAGCTTGAAGGATCTCATCTAACGTATCTTTATTAATTGCGTTTCTCACTTCTGCTCTATTAATGGTAATGGTTGCTAATTTGTCGTTTGTATTTATTAAAATGTTTTCATAACTCATCTAATAGATATCCCCCTCATAAATTATCGAATGTTTTATACGTATGAATAGAAACCTTTTCCTGTTTTACGTCCTAATTCGCCTTTTTCTACTTTATCTATAATGACTTGCGACGGTTTATCTTCTTCTTTTCCTGATTCTTTATAACGCTGTTGACGAACGTTGTAATGAACATCCAACCCAGTTAAGTCGATCAATGCAAAAGGGCCAATTGGGTGATTCAAGGCTTTCATACAAGCTAGATCAATCTCTTCAGCGGTCGCGATTTCATTTTCATACAAGTACAACGCTTCATTCATTAATTTACCTAATATTCGATTAGCCACGAACCCGGATATTTCTTTTTTAAGTAAAATTGGCGTTTTATTTAATTTCTTAGCTAGATCAAATGCAGTTTCAGCCGTTTCTTTTGAAGTATGAGGTCCTTGAACAACTTCTACCAGCTCCATTACCAAAGCAGGGTTGAAGAAGTGGAAGTTACACACTTTCTCCGGTCTTTTCGTCGCATCGGCAATCTGGGAACTAACGATGGTAGAGCTGTTTGTAGATAGAATGGAATGAGACGGCGTAAATTGATCCAGTTTTTCGAAGAGGTCTCGTTTTATCTCTAAATTTTCTACGATAGCTTCGATTACAAAATCACTATCTTTTACCGCTTCTTCTAATGAAGGGATAAACGAAAGGCGATTAAAGGCACTTTCTACTTCTTCCTTAGAGATTTTTCCTTTTTCAACTCTTTTATATAATCTATCTTTTAATTCTTTTTCCGCTTTTTCCAAGCTCTGCTTATTAAGATCTTGCAAACTTACTTTAAAACCGGATAAAGCACTTACCATTGCGATTTGTGAGCCCATAGCTCCTGCACCAATGACACTTATTTTCTTTATTTGTTCAGCGTTCATAAATTTCAGACCACCTTTGAATTACTTTTTTTCTTTTGCGCCAATTTTATCTTTTTCAACTTCTTGCTCAACCAATTTTCTCCTTAAAACTTTACCTACTGTGGTTTTCGGTAATTCATCTCTGAATGAAATTTCTTTTGGCACTTTGTAACGGGCTATTTTTTCGTTGCACCACGATTTTATGTCATCTTCTGTAAGTGAAACACCTTCTTTAGGTACGATCACAGCCTTTACCGTTTCACCTCGGTACGAATTAGGAACCCCGAACACACACGCTTCTTTAACATTCGGATGTTCGTACAGTACTTCTTCGCATTCGGCTGGATATACGTTATAACCGCTTGCAATAATTAAGTCTTTTTTTCTGCCAACAATATAAAAGTATCCATCTTTATCCATTGTTGCTAAATCACCTGTGTAAAACCATCCGTCCCGCATACAGGACGCCGTTTCTACTTCATTATTCCAATAGCCTTTCATTACTTGGGGACCTTTAATGATTAATTCCCCTACTCCTCCTAGATCAACTTCTTCTTCGCCTTCAAATTGATCGACTACTTTAGCGTCTGTATTAGGAATTGGAATGCCAATACTACCGGGTTTTCGATTATCCCCAACAGGGTTTCTATGAGTAACAGGCGAGCACTCAGATAAACCGTACCCTTCTATAATTTGTGAACCGGTTTTTTCTTCGAATTTATTCATAATCTCTAATGGTAATGGGGCAGAGCCACTAATACACCTTTTAATAGATTGCAGTGTTTCCGCTGAAGCTTCAGGATGATCCAATATAGCTATGTACATTGTTGGAACTCCTGAAAATAGTGTTGGTTTATGCTTTTTCATCACCTGTATGAACCTATCAACATCGAATTTCTTCATACATATAAGAGCTGCAGCTCTTAAGACTGAAAGGTTTAATCCACTCGTCATTCCGTAGACATGAAAGAAAGGAGCCACAGCTAAAACACGTTCTCCTGGACGTTTTAGACCTTTCGTCGTAAAAATAAAACTCTGGTACACGTTTGCCACTAAGTTATAGTGAGTCAGCATAACACCTTTACTTTTACCCGTCGTTCCCCCCGTGTATTGAAGGACTGCGAGATCTTGTTTAGGTAGAATAGAAACTTCCGGAAGATCTACCATTTTGATATCTTCTATCAAGCTGTATAAATCATACTCGTCTTCTGAAAGCTCTTGTTCTCCAGAGCTGTAAACATTCTTAGTTATCCCAGAAATTTTTTGCATTTTCTCCCTTTGATCTCTAGTGCTAAAAAACCAGCTCGATCGAGAATTTTCAAGCAAATGATTGAGTTCATTAACTTGATAGAGAGGATTCGCTTGCACAACTACGCCTCCTAAGCGAAGAACAGCATAGTAACAAATGATATACTCAGCACAGTTCGGAAACATGAGAATGGCACGTTCCCCTTTTTTAAAGCCGTTATGATGAAGAGAAGAAGCTAATCGGTCTACCTTCGCTTTTAGTTCCCCATATGTTAACTCTTGCCTTTCATCGACCACTGCAGTTTGTTCTGGATAATCTTTGACCGAACGATCCAACATTTCATATAGATTAATCTTAGGGATCTCAACTTCTTCCGGTATGTCTTTTGGATAGAACTTATGCCACCTTTTCTTCAAGTTCACTCCTCCTTTGTTCTAAATCTTGTTCTCATTCAAAATATGTTTCGCCACGATCACTCTTTGAATCTCATTTGTACCTTCATAAATTTTCGTAATTCTTGCATCTCTGTAGAATCTCTCAATAGGGTATTCAGCTATGTACCCCATTCCACCATGAATCTGAACTGCTTTGTCAGCTACTTTATTAAACACTTCGGAAGCAAACATCTTAGCCATAGAGGCTTCTTTGATCGCTTTCTTTCCCTCGTCAATTAGGCTCGCTGCTTTCATCGTCAACTGCTTGGCAGCTTCTGTTTCTGTAGCCATATCCGCTAACATCCATTGAATACCTTGGTTTACAGCAATAGGCTTTCCAAACTGAACACGCTCGTTTGCGTATCTGGCAGACATCTCAATTAATTTTTCAGATGATCCAACTGCACGTGCAGCGAGGCCAACTCTACCTTCGCCGAGAATTGTTAAAGCAGAAACATACCCCATCCCTACTTGGCCAATAACGTTTTCTTCAGGCACTTCACAATCTTCGAATATAATTTGAGACGAGTGAGAACCTCTTAATCCCATTTTTTTATCTTCTGCTCCTACGCTGAAACCTGGGAAATCTTTCTCTACTAGAAAAGCAGTAATGCCACCCTTCGCTCCTTTTTCTTTATCTGTAATAGCAAATACAGTAATGACATCTGCAATCGGTCCGTTTGTGATGTAGTGTTTCAATCCATTCAAGATCCATTTATTCCCCTTTTTTTCTGCTTTGGTGGATAGATTTGTAGCATCCGAACCAGCGCCTGGCTCTGAAAGGGCAAACGCTCCTATTAGATTACCGGCTGCCATATCTGGCAAATACTTTTGTTTGATTTGTTCCGAACCTAATCTGACTAAGCCTGTACTTCCTATACCTGTATGAGCGCTAATTAAAGAGACATACCCATTATGTGTTCTTCCTAATTGTTCAAGAACAATTGCTTTTCCTGTTGCATTTAGGCCAATTCCTCCATACTCTTCAGGAATACTTAACCCAAAAAGACCAAGTTCTTTCGCTTTATCAACTAGATGTTGGGGAATATGATTCTCATCTTCAATTTGCTGAGCATAAGGATCAACTTCATTTTCAACAAAATTCCGAATCATAGTTTTCATTTGGGATACTTCACTTGCTGTAGCTGACATTAAAAACACTCCCTAAATCATTAATTTTTTGTTCACTCTTTTATATATGCAAGAATGATGCCAAAAATAAAAAACGCTATATGAAAGCGTTTTTTAAAATGTGTCTATTTTGTGAATTCATTTTTGTATCAATATTCTGAAATTTAAGGCAATTTGTCGATTCATTTTTGTATCACGATTCATTTTTGTATCGAAGTTAATCTTCTAATTTTATATTATATTTTTGTAATTTTCTTACGATAGTTGCTTGGCTCGTTTTCAAATGTTTAGCCACTTCGTATGTGGTGCTCCATTTTTTTGCCGCTAATAATAATGTTTGTTTTTCGGCTTTTTCGACACTTTCCTTTAGAGGGAGAATCGTCTCTTCAAACATGTAACAATTATCTTGTTTGTATTCTTCCGGCAAATCATGAAATGTCAATTCATTAGCAGGAGTAGTAAGCATCATTCGCTCTACTAAATTAGCAAGTTCCCTTACATTTCCCGGCCAATCGTAATGGTAAAAAAACTCTTTTAACGTACGATCAATTTTCTTGGAAAGCTCGTATTTTTTGTTATACTTCTCTCTGATTGATTCTACTAGTGGTAAAATGTCTTCTTTTCTATCTCTTAAGGAAGGAACATGAACTGGAACTACGTGCAAACGGTAATAAAGATCTTCACGAAATAATCCTTCATTAACCATCTTCTTAAGATCCTTATTCGTCGCTGCTATCACTCGAACATCGACATATTTTAATTTGGTACCACCTACACGCTGAATTTCTTTTTCTTGTAGAACTCGGAGTAGTTTTACTTGCAGTTCATGAGGCATATCTCCTACTTCATCTAAAAATATTATTCCATTATTAGCTAATTCAAAGACCCCTGGTTTACCGGAAGAACTTGCTCCTGAAAAAGCTCCAGCTTCATATCCAAATAATTCTGATTCCAATAAGTCCTTAGGAATAGCACCACAATTGATTTTAATAAGCTCTCCTTTATCTGAGCGATCGCTCACACGATAAATATGTCTAGCAAGAACATCTTTTCCTACACCTGTTTCCCCCGTAATTAATACAGTAGTTTCAACATTTGCAAGTCTATCTGCAATGTTGAAAATCTCAATCATCTTCTCACTTTTAATGACCACCTCTGGATCTTGTTTCGTATAGGCTTTTAACCTTTCCACTTCTACTTCATATTTCTTATTCAATTCTTGAACTTCCTTTAAATGCTCATGTAAATGATTTAACTCAGAGAGATCACGGATATTCGTCACAACCTTGTCAATCTCACCTTTTTCGTCAAGAATTGGACTGCCTGTCATCATCGTCTCTTTTTGATTATAATTTTTTTGTATAATATTTACTGTTTTTTTGGTTTCAAGCACTTTAGCAGTAATGGACTCTTTCAGAATGCCTCGCTCTATCAAATCTTTTACATTTTTCCCTATATAATAATGTTTAGGAATACCTGAAATACGCTCAATAGCAGAATTTGTTTTTAATGTATTTCCTTTATTATCCGTAATATAAATTCCATCGTATGAGTTCTCAATAATCGCATCCAGTTCTCGATTAAATTTATTCAGACCTTTAATATGTTCTTCCATTTTCGCGTAATCTTCCCCAGATAGCGCGATACACGCTAGTTCATTCCGGTCTTCAATATTCCATTCTTTCAAAAAGAATAAGAAAGGTTTATCGTCCAGCCGTCCTAAGAAGGTAGTTTTACTCGTATCAAACGCAGTGAAAATACGGTCTGCCTGTGCTCCCGGTTTTACTATCCCTTGGAAAAGCTTAAAAGCTACTTCATTACAGGTTAGAATAGTAGCTTTTTTATCAACAGTAAAAAAAGCATAAGGGAGGTCATATGATGTGATGACACTCATTGGCTTGTCCTTTGTTGATCAATGAATATTAGTAAAGAATAAAGAGTGTCCAATACTGGTGTTTCAAGATTTAGCTCCTCAGCCGTTTTAACAAAGTATCCACACAAGGATTCAACTTCCATAGCTCTTCCCTTTTCTTTATCTTGCAGCATGGAGGTTTTATGACCCCTGACTAATTTAGCAGTTTCAAATACCCTGTCGATGGTTTTATCTCTTAAATTTATATTTAAATTCTTAACGATTTGTACAATTTCCTTTAATATTGCCTTAGAAGTGTTGAGAAGTTCCGGATTGTCCAATATTTCACCAACTGTAGCTCCACTAATAGCAGAAAGCGGATTGAACGTAACATTCCAAAGGGACTTTTCCCATTTACGTCCGATAATACGATCGCTGTACTTTGTGTGAAGCCCTGCCTCTTCGAACATCTTTACAATGTTTTTAATACTTTCCTCATTGGTAGTGGTTAAACCTCCCACATAGAAAATATGGTTGCCGTCCTGTCTCACAACTCCAGGCGATTCGACTTGGGCTGAAATGTGTGCTGCACCTGAAAGAATTTGACCCTCCTCAAAGATTTCAGTCAAAATCTCTTCATTGTTTACCCCGTTTTGAAAAGTTAAAATAAAACTGTCTTTCTTAATATAAGGGGCTATATTCCTAGCCATTCGCTCTGTTTCAGTAGATTTAACCGTAAATAGAATGAGATCTGCCTCACTTACTGATTCAAATGATTCTGTGAAATGACTTTTAACAATTTCACCATCCAAACCACTAGTTAACTGTAAACCATTTTCTTGCATTTTAATTAGATGCTCTCCTCTGGCAATGAAAGAAACGTTATGCCCCTGACGACTAAGCATACCACCTAAAAACCCACCAATTGCTCCTGCACCCGCAACTGTTATATTCATGAAATCTCACCCTTCCTTAGAAAGATCTATTTTAAGACTTTATCTAAAATTCTAACAATTGATATTTCACGATGATTCTCTCTGGAAATACTATCTTTGTTTTAGTGTTTAAACGCTTACAAAATATGATTTAATATTTTACTTGTGATAGTAATATGTTAAATAAAATTAGCACTAATAGGCAACGTCTTTCTTTCAAAAAATAGTCTTAACCTGTTTATTTTGTCACTATAACTCTTTTCCACAGAATTATTCAACCTTTTTTTAATAGTAATTTTCCCTATATAAACTCAAACAATATACTGTATTTCTTGAAAATCTCGTATTATCCTAGGTCGATACTTCTATCAAATATATTAAATAAACGGAGGGGGTACGGTAGTCATACACTCAATTGTTGGGGTGATATAATTACATGAGCAGGTAATATTATATCCAATTTTATCATTTTATTTGTTTTTATTCAAAAAAAATGATATTATCCCTTTAAATTGTATCCAATCTTAACCTTCATAAGGAGGGTAGTTCATGACCCAGATAAATGGGGAAAATTCTACAACTGTAAGTTATGTGACGAAACAACTTCGTATCGCTATTTTAGATGGCAGTTTACAAAAAGGAGAGCGCCTTGTTCAAGCCGAGTGGGCAAACCGCCTCAATGTGAGCCGCATGCCTATTAGAGAAGCTCTTACGCAACTTGAATTTGAAGGTCTTGTGAAGATTGTTCCACATAAAGGCGCAGTCGTTACCCCTATCACTAAAGAAAATATTGAAGAGCTGTATCACACACGCTCTTTATTGGAAGGGCTAGCTGTAGAAAAATCCTTACCTCACTTAACGGATAATGATAAAGAAGAATTAAGATCAGTTCTATATGAAATGGAACACCTTCTTTTAACGGATGAAACAAACGAAATGTATATCAAATTAAATGCGAGATTCCACAAAACACTTCGGAAGGGCTGCCCTTGGTCACGACTTAAAAAAACAATAGATTCGTTAGGAATATCTCCAATAGCACCTAGTTTACTTGAAGAATACTACGCCGAAACTCAAAGAGAGCACAAGATGATTTACGAAGCGGTTTTACGTGGTGACCCATCCGAACTGCGTTCTGCATTGGAATTTCACATTTTACGAACGAAAAATAATTTAATTGCTCACATGGAATTCTTAAACAAAAATAATAAAGAATAGAGTGATAGGTATGGGATATGATTTTGCAATTATTGGTGGAGGAATTGTCGGTTTGTCTACAGGAATGAACCTGAATAAACGTTTTCCAAACGCTAAAATCGTAGTAATAGAAAAAGAAGCAGGTCTCGCCGAACATCAAACAGGACATAACAGCGGAGTTATTCACTCTGGCATTTATTATAAACCTGGCAGCTTCAAAGCTCGGTTTGCCCGAGAAGGAAGTAAGTCGATGACCGAATTTTGCAAAACCTATGGTATTGATCATGACATTTGCGGTAAAGTAATTGTAGCTACAAAAGAAGAGGAGTTACCAACACTAGAAAATTTATATAAGCGCGGTATAGAAAATAAGCTAGATATCCAAAAAATTGATAAATCTGAGTTAAAAGAAATTGAGCCTCACGTTAATGGTCTAAGCGCTATCCGAGTCCCCCAAGCTGGTATCGTTAATTATCGTCAAGTAAGCGAAAAATTTGCTGAAATCATTCAGGATAATGGTGGTGAAATTAAGCTTAACAGTAAAGTTAAGTCCATCCACGAAGAGACGACCGGAGTAACGATTGTAACAAGTAAAGAGACTGTAAAAGCTAATATCGTGATTAACTGCGCTGGATTACATAGTGACCGCGTTGCCACTTTATCTGGTTACAAAACGGATATGAAAATCGTTCCGTTTAGAGGTGAATATTTCAAATTGAAACCAGAAAAGAGAGATTTAGTTAAACATTTAATTTATCCCGTACCAAATCCAGACTTTCCTTTTTTAGGCGTTCATTTCACCAGAATGATTGATGGAGAAATTGAAGCAGGACCTAACGCGGTCCTTAGTTTTAAGCGAGAAGGGTATAAAAAGACTGATTTAAATTTAAAAGATTTGTATGAAGTGTTAAGCTATGGAGGGTTTTGGAAGCTAGCGAGTAAATTTATGAAAGAGGGCACAAAAGAGTATGTCCGTTCCTTTAGTAAAAAGCAATTTACGAAAAGTTTACAGGAATTAATACCTGATATCAGAGAAGAAGATTTAATTACTGCTCCTGCTGGTGTCAGAGCACAAGCTATTAGTCAGGATGGCTCAATGGTCGACGACTTCCATATTATTCATGGAAATCGAACAATTCACGTTTGTAACGCACCTTCTCCTGCTGCGACAGCATCTATAGAAATCGGGAAAGAGGTTGTAAAGCAGCTGCCTCAACAAACCCATTTGACCGAAGCAGTGGTAACAACCTAAAAAACGTTATTTATAACCTAGTTTTAGGAATTACCGATAATTAGAAGTATACGGAGCCAAAGCGAGGCGACTGATGTTAGACCAGCCCGTCCGTCACACAGCAGTATCGAGAACTGATAACTTCTCTCTTAAATGTGTCATTTTAAGCAAGATGAAGAAAATTAATTTTAAGGAGTGTCGCTATGAATAATGAGAATATTGTATTTATCGCTGGTCATGCCCGTCTTCCAGAGGGTATGGCGGCTCAAAGTATGTTTCAAACATTAACAGTAACTGCGGAAATTGAACGGCAGTACGGAGTAATATTGCAATGTTCCTGTACTTTGGCCACTGATCACGGCCGAGATTTTATTAATCAAATGTTCAGAGGCTATAGCTTAAAGAATGGAATTGATGCTCCTATCAGAGCTATCCATAGTAATTACTCTGGTAAAGCAAAGAATGCTATCATCGCAGCTTTGAAAGATTTATATTCACAATATACTACATTGCCAACCACAGATAGCTAAAAGAGTGAATAGTTCATTACGATATATCCCTACTCATCCCCTGTCATTAAGATGTTAAAAGAACTTTTGAGTTCATCAAATACTAATTTTACAAGAAATATATTTTAAATATTGAAAAAACATTGACAATTGTGACATCTTTTTGTATATTGTTAACAGATCTTACTTTGATTAAGAGATGATCTTTTTCAATTCGTAAGTGAATCACAAAAATTGTAAGTCTACAAAACTTTAAATAATGCTGTTTATAAGACTTGGGTTTTATCTACCAATAAAACTCACACGGTCTTTTAAAGCCAGCCTATCGCGTTCATGGGATCATTGCGCGATTTGGGCTGGCTTTTTGTATTGTTTAAAAAAATATTTTCAACCCTAGGAGGGCTATTTAATGAGTATGTTAGAAAAAAATGTCTTAGATTTCTCGCAAAAAACAAGTCAGTACAACATCGCACCTCATTCACAGTCAAGTCGCATGTACCATGTAGAACTTGAGGATTCAGCTCTTAAATCATTCTTTGAAAAGACGCGTTCAATCGAAGTACAAGAATTAGAATATGTTCCTTATATGCGTTATATCGTTTCAGGCATTCTACAAGATGTTTTTGGTGAAGAATTTACTAATACCTTACAACAAATACTCCAGGATCGAAGTACTGGCGGTTACACACTTGGTTTAGATGATAAACAGTTAACAGCCGATGAGTACGTTATCTTCTCTACAGCATTAACGCACTTAATGGGACAATGTAATTTTGATGCCATGTCAGGTAAATACTATGCTCGATTCACTGTAAAACATACTGATGAAAGTGATTCGTACTTGCGCCAAGCTTACCGGTTGTTTACTCTTCATACAGACGGAACATTCGTAGATGAATCCACGGATTGGCTCTTAATGATGAAAATGCAAGAAGAGAACGCTGTAGGTGGAGAGTCTCGTCTTCTACACTTAGATGATTGGGAAGACGCTAACCACTTCGTGAATCATCCGTATGCAAGAAAAGAAATCACATATAAAGCACCATCCAGTAAAAATGTTGACCAAGAGATCAAGAGAAAAACATTCTTCTATCAAGACGGAAAGCCATGTATCTGCTTTATCGATCAATTCGCGAATCCCGAATCAATAGATGAAGCCAGATATCTCAAAGATCTATCCAGTTCTATGGAAAACGACAGAAACCTTATTGAATTAGGTCTTCCTGTAGGACATCTTGTAATGGTCAACAATTTGTTCTGGTTACACGGGAGAGCAGCCTTCGAACCTAATGAAAACCTTCATCGTGAATTATTACGTCAACGTGGCCGTTTCCACGTATAATAATTTAAAAAATACCTTTAGCTTCTGAATAATAGAGATACAGCTTTTTGCCCTCCCGTTTCGTTAAGGGATCGACGATACCACTTAGGACTGAGCCTATAATCACGGAAGTGCTGCGAGTTGTCTCGAGGAGGTACACGGTCTATAAAACCAGCGGTCAATATTAACAGAGCGATAATTTTAGCGACTGTCTAGTCTTACCTTTGCTTTAATACCTGAAGCAACACGTAAACTAGAGCCAGTTATACCCGTTCAAATATAACGGATGTATAACTGGCTTTTATTATCTTATGATGAAAGGATGAGATCCTATTGTGTATTATTATTAATGATAAAAAAAGCTTCCCTAACAAAACAATCATTCAATCTTCTCTTCGAGAAAACAAAGTTTCCAAGCCAACATGCAACGGTAAATGTTTAACCTGTGCAAAAGCTAAATCGACGAAATAAAGGTTTGTAACCTAAACCTATTATAATAAGAAGAGACTAGAAACAATGTTCAAGTTGTATGTAGGGGGTATGCTTAACACCCACCTACACACAAAAAATATTTCTAGAAAAAGAATTGCCAGTTTAACTTTCCACTTTTTCAGCCTCTCATCCGAGTTCCATAGGGTAAAATAACCACATATTTATAATTTTGTAAACTTAAATCCTCTCACCTTCCTGAAAATAGTAGTCTACTTAAGGATATGGGGTAACCAAGGAAACAAATTCATCGGTATTCACTGTCATATCATTCGCAGTATATAACGGTACCCCTGCAAGGGCATAGTTACCACGAAACCTTTCAAGGAACCTTTTCTGCCAAGTATTCACCCCTGCGTCTATTTCCATTACTTTATAGTGCGGTTTTAGCCTTTTTATATGATTCCAGCAATTCTTTCACTATTTGTGAAACTGTTTGAACTTTTTTTATCCCCCCTACTCCTTGACCTGCTCCAGTTTCTCCTCTTATATGATTCGAAGCTGGTTTGTTGTCCTAGCCCAAGCCCTCCGCCAGTTACAATAGCGGTCTTTCCAGTCAGGTTAAATAGCTTTTTAACATGCATAAAAAAATCTTTTCTCATAGATGATGCTCAAAGAGGCGCTACAAATGGCTTTCATTCCTCTTAGGTTTTCACGCAAGACTAATTTATTGATATTTTTTTAATTCCTGCCTTGCAACAGTCCTGCGATGAACCTCATCAGGCCCATCTGCTAATCGCAAAGTTCGTATATTTGCCCAGCTTGCGGCAAATGGAAAGTCATTACTTACACCAGCCGCTCCAAAAGCTTGAATAGTACGATCGATCACTCTTGCAGCCATATTTGGAGCAATTACTTTAATCATAGCAATTTCTGCTTTTGCTTCTTTATTTCCAACCGTGTCCATCTTTTCCGGAAGTTTCAATCCTTCGACACTCCCAAAATCAAACACTCGTGGAAATGTAGGTGGTGCTATATTTTGACCATATCTTGACTGTCTTCCTGTTTCTTCTTCAACATAAATTGGGTGTAAATCACCGATTGATTCAGCAAATCGAGTGACCAATCTCCTTTCTACGGTATTTTTGACTTTATTAGATTGTTTGCCAATCAAATACTTATACATGTGGATTGCTCCTTTCCCTTAATTCTTTGGGCCGCCCGCAACATAAATAACCTGCCCATTAACAAAAGAGGACTTCTCATCTGCAAAAAAGGCTACTGCATTTGCAATATCTTCAGGTTTACCAGTTCTTGCTGCCGGTATCGTACGGATCGCTCCTTTGATAAAGTCATCAAACGGAACACCAACTCGTTGAGCAGTTTCCTTCGTCATTTCCGTCTCAATAAAACCAGGTGCAACCGAATTTGAGGTTATTCCATATTTACCAAGTTCAATAGCAAGCGTTTTCGTAAAACCTTGCAACCCGGCTTTAGCTGTTGCATAATTAGCCTGTCCCCGGTTACCAAGTGCTGAGGCGGAGGAAATACTGATAATTCTCCCATATTTCTGATTGACCATATACTTTTGAGCGGCACGAGAAACATTAAATGAACCTTTCAAATGGACATCCATTACCATCTGCCAATCACTGTCCGTCATTTTAAATAACATATTATCCCTGATGATCCCTGCATTATTGACGAGAATATCGAGGCTTCCAAAGGATTTAACTACTTCCTCTATTGCTGTTTCTACTTCTTTTGCTTCCACAACATTTACCTTTTTGACAAACACTTCGTAGCCTTTTTCCTTAAATTCTTTTTCTGTCTCACTCATAGCTTCTTCATTGATATCAATAATAGCTACTTTTGCTCCTTCTTCAGCAAAAGTTTGAGCCACTGCTTTCCCTATACCACGACTTCCTCCTGTAACAAATGCTACTCTACCTTCAAATCTTCCTGACATAACAAAGTCCTCCCCTTATTTCAGAATTTAAACAAATTGACCTAATTTAACGTTACCTTTGATTAAGTTTCTGGAAATAATTAATCTCTGAATTTCGTCTGTCCCATCATAGATTCTCCATAATCTTGCTTCACGGTACCAACGCTCAATTGGTGACTCTCTTGTATATCCCATTCCTCCATGAATTTGCATCACCCGATCTACTACTCTGTTACCCATGTTCGCTCCATATAATTTAGCAATAGAAGCTAAATGACGGTTATCCTCCCCTTCATCGAGTGTAAATGCAGCATTTAGTGCCAGCCATTTAGCCGCTTCGATTTCAACGGCAGAATCATCAATTTGCCATTGAATCGCCTGTCTCTCAGTAATTGGTTTTCCAAATGTTTTACGTTCTTTGGAAAAATTGGTACAAAGGTTTTTGAAATTTCCATGGAAACAAAAGCTTGCATCATCTGACCAATGTCTGCTCCACCATATTCTTCCGGTGTATTAATCCCCCAAAATCCAGCTTTCTTGGCTTTCATTTTTAGTTCTTGTTGCTTTTCAGCAGATAAACTTGGCTTTCCTTTACGTTCGTTGCGAAGGACTTCATTCTCTAATGGAATTAATTCTTTCACGACAAAATTTAATAAGTTCTTCTTCCGTCAGTGCCTCATTATCTTTAAGGACAACAACGGCTTTGATAGACTCACCTCTGTACTTATCCGGCACCCCGAGAACAGCAGAGTGATAGCATCAACAATTTTTGCATCTGTATTTGGAATAGGGATACCAATGCTACCAGCTTTTCGGATTCCAGAAATTGGATTTCTATGTGTTACAGGAGAGGCCTCTGATAAACCATAACCTTCTGCCACATTCGTTCCACTTGTATCATTGAAACTGTTAAGAACTTCTACAGGCAAAGGTGCAGATCCACTTGTGCAAGTCCTTATACTGCTGAGATTAAAATTATTTTCTTTATAATAATTAAGTTAAGCAATAAACATTGTTGGTACACCAGGGAATATGGTTGGCTTTGCCTGCTCTATTACTTGTGCAGCTTGTTCTACTTCAAATTTTGGAACTAATATTAAATTCCCACCAATATAAAAGGTAAGATTCATACAGCTTGTCATTCCATATACGTGAAATAAAGGAGATATTGTAAGCACACGTTCTTCGCCCAGTTTGGTTCTCGCCTGGGAAGTTGCATAACTTTGCAAGGTATTTGCAACTAAATTATAATGAGTCAGCATTGCTCCTTATGAACGCCCTGTAGTCCCCCCCCTGTATATTGCAGAACAGCTATATCTTCTATGGGATCCACGGATACATCAGGAACTGGGTTTCCATTGTCCCTGAGAAGCTCGTTAAACTTGCAAGCGCTCTCAAGAGAAACAGGGATTAATGTAGATAAAGAGGTTTGATCCATTACAGCTTCTACAGCTGGAAGTAGTTGATCTAAAACGATCAGAACTTAATCATTTAATACGTGCAGTAATTCTGTTGATTTATACATTGGATTAACTTGAACAACTGTGGCACCGCATAAAAGCGCTGTATAATAGCTAATAGGATATTGCGGGCAGTTTGGCAACATTAAAGCTACTCTGACACTTTTGCCTACTCCAATATTTTGCAAAGATTTGGCGACATTTTTAATGCGTGCGTCAAGTTGCTCATAGGTATAGTGATTACTAAAAAAAGTAACAGCAGTATGACTGGAATATTTGCGTACGGATTCAGTAAATAACTCAGTCAAGGAAATTTCAGGTATATCAATTTCTTTTGGGTTTGATTCAGCAACATGTTTGAGCCATAGTTTGGTCATTTAAATTCCCTTTCCTATACAATGTTGGATTTTCTTTTAGCCATTACAATTTCATACTTGCTAAACATTTAAATACTAACCGATTAGTATGTTTTGAATATTTTAATTATAAGAATCGAAATTTAAAAAACAATGCTTTTCTATAAAACTGTCAGAAGTATCACTGTTTTATTCTATAAAGTTGCCCCACCATCTACAGCAATGATTTGTCCAGTGACAAAATCGCTCGCTGTCGATGCAAGATAAAGTGCTATACCTTTTAGCATATTCTCATCACCTATACGCTTTAATGGAACACGTGAAATTATCTCGTCACTTTTTTGATCAAGAAGAGCATTCGTCATTTTTGTAGGGAAAAAACCTGGTGCAATGGAGTTTACATAAACACCGTCTTGGGCCCATTTTCTAGCTAGGTCTTTCGTGAAATGGATAATCGCAGCCTTACTCGTACTATAGCCAATGGCATCTAAAACTTCTGGAGGTTCTGCTTTTATACCAGCAACAGAAGAAATATTAATAATCTTTCCTGAACCATTTTGAATCATATGGTTCCCCACTTTTTGTGACATCATAAATGTACCTTTAACATTGACATTCATTACTTTATCCCAAGCCTCTTCGGGCATATCTTCAACAGAGGCACCCCACGTTGCTCCACTATTATTAACTAATATATCGATTTTTCCAAACTCAGCAATAGCTCTATTTACAGCATTTTCAATATCTACTTTACTTGTGACGTCACAAGCTATAGCGATTGTTTTTATTCCCTTTTCTTTTAACATATCAGCTGTTTCTTGACAATTTTCTATCTTTCTAGAACAAACAATAATGTCACAACCAGCTTCTGCAAAAGCTTCAGCAATTTGTTTACCGAGTCCTCTGCCACCCCCTGTAATTAATGCCACTTTTCCTGTTAAATCAAATAATTT
Source organism: Salipaludibacillus keqinensis (assembly GCF_003226325.1). Lineage (GTDB taxonomy): Bacteria > Bacillota > Bacilli > Bacillales > Salisediminibacteriaceae > Salipaludibacillus > Salipaludibacillus keqinensis. The sequence goes on from NZ_PDOD01000002.1 coordinate 27,567, forward strand.
AAATACATTCATTCTGATTCCTCCTAAATGTCCTTCATTAAACAATAAAATAGTGTTACGGAAAATAATACTACTAGCTAACATAACATACTGACCACTTAGTATTTTTTAAATATTTCAATTATATCAAATTGACATTAAAATACAATTTATTTTTATGAAGCTGCTCTATTATTTTATTAATGACACCGATTTTATGGTGCGGAAATGGCCTCCGATCCGCAGAAGTCAAGTCTAATACTTCTTCAAGTTCTTCTCCTAGATTAACAACTTAAATCCATTTCTATAAAATAAGCAATTGTGCAAACTTCATTTCCAAGACGTGTTCGGGTTTATTTAACCGTATATGAGCTACCATCGACTGTTCATCTTCTAACTAATATATAGAGTTAAACTTTGTAATTTAAATATTAAAACCATTTACTTATAATACGATTCTACGTACTGAATCTAAATAAAAGTTTGCAAAAATTCAAGTATACTTTCAACTCTAGAATTATAAGAAATAATAAAAGACTTATAGTCGTTACTATCCGTAAGCTTATTCATAATCCGATTAACCACTATCGTCATTACTTGGAAAATGGAGCACATTTTCTCTTATATTTTATATTTGTCCACTCCAAATATTCTCCCTTCACATATCTAGTATAAAAGGCAACTATTTTGAAAGGAGAATCATAGAAAATGTCTTCGGTTATGCATTTAAACTTACGGGTTGATCCGACACAATATATTCCACAAATAAGACAAGTTCCAGGTTATGACTATATCCATCTAATTCGACAACCTAAGTATATGATTGATTCGTCTCTTCTAAATGAAAAAGTTCATTACCTTAGCGAAATTCTTTCCGCTCAAAAATACGTTAAGAAAAATAATATCTCTCTTTTACATGCCCATCATGGTCAATTAGGATTATTATTACTTCCTTTTAAAGAAAAAACCAATCTCCCTTTAATAACTAGTATCCGCGGAGCAGACGCCACTCTTGCTGAAGGTAGAGTTGGCTATTATGAAAATATGAAAATGCTCTTTGAGAAAGGAGACCGTTTTTTTCCAGTTTGTCAATATTTAGCTGACAGAATTAACGCTTGGGGCTGTCCAGCAGAAAAAATCAGGGTTTTATATGGCGGAGTTGACCTTAATCAATTCACTTACAGACCTCCTCAGCAAAGAGAAACTCAAAATATTCTATCGGTGGGAAGACTTGTAGAGAAAAAAGGACACCATATCTTAATGCAAGCTTTTCAAAAAATCAAAAATAAATTTCCTAATGCCACATTAACCATTATCGGAAGAGGAGAGCTTGAAGAGCCCCTGAAATTATTAGCTACTCAACTTAACTTAGGAGAATCCTTCCGTATATTAAAACATCTTCCTAAAGATCAAGTTTACGTAGAGATGGCTAAAGCAGACTTATTTTGCGCAGCAAGCTTAATAGCGTCTGATGGGAATGTAGAAGGAATCCCTAATACTATAAAAGAAGCGATGGCCACTGGCTTACCAGTTATTTCAACTACACATGCAGGCATTCCTGAATTGGTCACAAACCATAAAGAAGGAGTATTAGTGGAGGAGAATAATGTTAATCAACTAACAGAAGCTCTAATATTTATGCTAGAAAACAGAGACCGATGGGAACAATATACAAATGCAGCGCGTCGTAAAGTGGAAGAAAACTTTGACCAAGTTCATCAACTGCAACAGCAAGCTAAGTTTTATGATGAACTGTTAGGAGGAGAATATGGAGGACATTAAATCTATTACCGTAACCAAAGGTGAAGGAACTTTAGATATTATTAATCCTACTAACTTTCCACTGATTGGCCATGGCACACAAGGGGCTGTATTTAAACTTTCTGAAAAGCGCTGTGTAAAAATATATGCAAACAAGGAACAAGCAACAATGGAGGAAGAAGCACTTAAAGCAGGGCAACACCTCTCGTTCATGCCCAAAGTATTTGAAACTGGACCTAATTATATCATCATGGACTATTTTAATGCTCCTACCTTGAAGGAGTACCTAAAGAATAGTATGTATATGAAAGAATCTCTAGCAAAGAAACTTTTAGCATTATTAAAAGAATTAAATCAATCGGGTTATAGTATGGTAGATGCTCCTTTACGTCATATTTTCGTCCTAGAAAATGAAGAATTAAAGGTGATTGACCACGTTAACGCATTTAAAAGAGAACACCCCGTCCCAATAAAACTTTTAAGAGAATTAAAATTAATCCTACTAAAGGAATCATTTTTAATGCATGTTGCAAAATTAGAGCCTAAGATATACCGAGAATGGCAGAATTTTTTCAATGAGAGAGAGATTGATTTTAGAAATATTGAAGTAGTAACTGGAGGTTCGGGGAATTCGGTAAACGTTAATAGCGCTCTTCCACTTCCGCTTGTTGGTCAAGGACATCAAGGTGCTGTGTATAGAGTATCTGACGATCAATGTGTGAAAATTTACCCGAACTCCGACAATGCAAAACAAGAGAAAGAGGTTCTTGTTTCATGCCAACACTTGCCATTTATTCCAAGAGTGTTTGAAACTAGCACAAATTATATATTAATGGAATATCTATTAGGACCAGATTTAAATTCCTTTCTAAAAAAGCAACGTGCTTTCCAACGTTCCCTCCCAGAATTTATAACAAGACAAATTCTCGAAATGTTAAAAACAATGAAAGATGAAGGATTTAAACTAATTGATGCTCCGCTACGTCACACCATTTTAACCATTAATGGATTAAAATTAATTGATCATGTCTATTCATTTACACGTGAACAAGAGCGCCCTCTTGAACTGTTCAAGGACCTTTCTTTATTAAATTATTTAGATCCTTTCTTAGAGCAAGTAAAATCAATGGACTTGGAAATCTACCATGATTGGACAAACACACCCCTTCCCCCAATCCAAGAAAAAATAAATTATACAGGCCCTCATATTCAAGACGAAGAAAAACTAAATATTAAAACTCCTGAACAAATTGTAAAAGAGATACTAATTAGAGATAACTCTATTACCCTAAATCACCAAGAACGATCTGTTAATCTTAACCCTGCAGTAAAGGCAAGGAAGAGAGTTAGGAAAAAAAGAAGGTGGAAAAGACGGAGGAAAAGATAAAATAAGGTATCAATAAAACAATTGTTATTTGAAGTTTCTCTTTACGCATAAGCTTCAATTGCGTAACCTTTCCTATAAAGAAAGCCCGCCTGGATAAACAGGCGGGCTTTCTTTGAGAAGATGACTTCAGCATTTGTTTCGATGCTGCTATTCATATATGAAGAAAAATGCATGTTGCAGTCCAAACAGTGAAAGGGCAAAGAACACTTTATGTCGTCCGGTGCACTTCCGTTAGGAATTCAACTGTTTTTCTCTATCGCTCTGGACAAGCTCAAATTCATTGAGCAAGGTGCGCACTTCATCCGTCGACTCTGTAGTCATCAACTGATTTCTCAACTCACTGGCCCCGCGAATTCCGCGGACATATATTTTAAAGAAACGGCGGAGCGGTTTGAATGAGATCGCCTGCATTTCTGTTGAATATTTATCATGCAGATCCAGATGAAGCCGTAAGAGATCAAACAATTCCTTGCTGCTATGCTCTCTCGGCTCTTTTTCAAAGGCAAACGGATTATGAAAAATCCCTCGTCCAATCATGACTCCATCGATGCCGTATTTATTGGCAAGCTCCAAGCCTGTTTGACGATCAGGAATATCCCCGTTGATTGTCAACAGTGTATCCGGCGCAAGCTCATCGCGGAGTTTCTTGATCTCAGGAATCAGCTCCCAGTGCGCATCCACATCGCTCATTTCTTTTTTCGTACGCAAATGAATCGATAGATTGGCGATATCTTGCTTTAGGACGTGTGTCAGCCAGCCCCTCCACTCGTCCACGTCGGTATAGCCAAGCCTTGTTTTCACACTGACAGGCAATCCACCCGCTTTTGCTGCTTGTATGATCTCAGCCGCAGTATCAGGATGCCGGATGAGACCACTGCCTTTTCCTTTTGCTGCCACATTTTGCACAGGACAGCCCATATTGATATCTACCCCTTTGAAGCCTTGTTCCGCCATACCGATACTCATTTCCCTGAAGTGTTCAGGTTTATTTCCCCATATGTGAGCAACCATTGGTTGTTCATCTTCTGTAAAAGTAAGGCGCCCCCGCACACTGAAGACCCCTTCCGGGTGACAAAAACTTTCAGTGTTCGTAAACTCTGTGAAAAACACATCAGGCCTTGCTGCTCCCGCCACTACATGGCGAAAAACAACATTCGTCACATCTTCCATCGGTGCTAATACAAAGAACGGTCGTGGCAAATCACGCCAAAAATTTTCTTTCATAATCAACTTCCATTCCTTTCATTATGAGATAAAGGTCTGTCCCTCATCCAAATTCTTGTTGTCTCTATCCTAGAAATTCATCAAATATATTTATGAAGGCATCTTATTATTTTATTAACCTTATATATTTTACACGATTCAAGCGTTTGTGGAAAGAGGCGGATTTTAAACGATGCTTCATAAGTGCAGTTCTTATCCGTTGCGTCAATTTTTGTTACAAATTAGACATCCCCCGGCTAAACGATTTAAGTTAATGAGCTGTTTAAATGTAGAGTCAATATTATTTAAAATCGTGATAAAGCTGAGAAAATATCGCTTTCATCTGCCATTGCTTAGATCATCAGCTAATTCCTTCATTTATTTTCTTCTACACAAAAAGCGCCAACCCCGATAATAGAGAAGTTAACGCTTTTACATGTGTGGGCAAGGTTTATATCATGCCGCCCATCTTTTAACTCGATAAATATCTCAAAATACGTTTCATATACCTTGATATATTAGCGTTTTAACTCCAGTAAAACAAATAGGATATGCTGAATACACATATAAACATGAGCATTTATTTTGTGAAATATTTCTGAGGGGCTTATTTTTACAAGTTCGTCCTTCTATAAATATACCTAATTGTTGCAAATAAATTGGAATTAGGTATGATTACCTAAGGTTCGAGTAAGATATTTTCCTCATGCTCATTTCATGCCGCTCCCTTCTATCTCAGTTTGTCGCAATGGTAGAAGAGAAGGGGCTGTCATAGAGGTGGTGTTGCTAAGTTTTGAAAAGAGGGAGAATTGGGTGTTTGAACTCTCCGTATCTGAAGTAATTAAAATAAAGCGAGCAACTATTGTAAAAGTAGCTCGCCGTATATAAGATCACCTATTTATTTACCTACCTATTACTTATTTGTTAATTATCAATATTCTCTGCATAACCACTCAGATTTTATATTGTTCAATCTCAACATGGCTGTCTATTCGCTTCACTTCGAATTTAGGTGAACTTTGCACTTCATTATGTTCATTCGGAAAGTTTCTTAACACTCTCAGTACTTCCTAGTGATGAATACCCTGACCAAGCCAGGCTTCTGCAGCTTCAAATAAGTTCTCAGACAATGTCGGATGAGGATGAACCATGCGGGACAATTCTTCCACTGTGCCCTCTAGTTCAATGATAGCAACAGCCTCGGCGATCATTTCAGTCACATGTGGGCCAACCATAACTACTCCAAGGATTTGACCATATTTCTGTTCGGCAATCAGTTTAACGAAGCCCATTCTTTCATCCATAGCCAAAGCTTTTCCATTTCCACCCATTTGTATTTTCTGAACCTTTACATCGTATCCCTCTGATTTGGCTTGCTCTTCAGAGATACCCACACTGGCGATTTCTGGGGCTGTATAGACACAACGAGGCACGATTTGTTGGCCCCATTTGGTTTCGTGGCCAAGCACATTGGCTACAGCCACTAAACCTTCGGCACTGGCTGAGTGTGCCAACTGCCAACCGCCGATGACATCTCCGACTGCAAAGATGTGCGGTATACTCGTTTGCATGTATTCGTCCACGGCTACAAAAGGACCATCCATTTCAAGAGACAATTCTTCGAGTCCTTTGAGGTTTGGTTTTCTACCTGTTGCAGCAAGCACTAGGTCGCCATTCCAATGTCCAGTGTTGCCCTTGGCATCTTCATACTGAACGGTTGTCCCTTGTGTAGTTCGCTTTAGTTCTTCTACTTTCGTTTTGGTTAGTATCTGTACGCCCTTTTTCTTTAGCGATTGGCTCAACATGCGTGCAGCATCAACATCTTCTAAAGGCAAGAGACGATCAGCCATTTCGGCCAAAGTGACTTCTACTCCTAATGCCGAATAGATACAAGCGAACTCCACACCAATGAATCCAGCTCCCATAATAAACACAGATTCAGGCAATTCTTGAACATTAAAGATTGTATCAGTGCTGTGTACACCAGCTTCCTCTATCCCTTTAATAGGAGGCACAGCAGGCTTTGAACCTGTGGCCACAATGATGTCATTACCCCTGATATAAACCTCTTGCTCATCTTTAAAAAGATCGATGCGGACGGTTAAATCCTGACGCACATGACCAAATCCTTGGTAATGTTTAATCTTGCCTGCTTTGATGAGCCCGGCAATCCCTTTGCGCAATGTGTGAATGACCGTATCTTTTCTGGCTAACATCCGCTCAAAGTTAATTGAAACAGGACCGGTTTCAATGCCCCAACCCCTCGCTTTTTCCATTTGTTCGAGGAATTCACTATGCCTTAATAATGTTTTGGAGGGAATACAGCCTCTGTTCAAGCACGTACCACCAAGATGATCGCCTTCCACAAGTGCAACGGAAGCGCCTGACTTGGCCGCACGTAATGCGGCAACATAGCCCCCTGGACCTCCGCCGATAACAATAATATCGTATGATTCCATATGAGCATCTCCCTTTAAATCAGCAATTGAAATGGTTGTTCAAGCTTTTGTTTAAGAGCGGTCAGGAAGGCCGCCGCCGGTACTCCGTCCATGACACGATGGTCAAAGGAAAGGCTCAAGGACATAATGGGACGCAAGACTACATTTCCTTCTATACCTACTGGCTTCTCAGTTATTCTTCCCAGACCGAGTATGGCAGACTCCGGCTGGTTAATGATTGGCGTAAAGGCATCTACAGCATACATGCCCAGATTGCTAATGGTGAATGTTCCACCTGATATTTGTTCATTTGTTAATTTGCCTTCTCTTGCGGCCTGAGCGAGGGTTTTGCATATGGTGGTCAATTCACACAATCCCTTTCGATCCGCGTGCCGTACTACAGGCACATACAATCCATTCTCCACGGCTACCGCCAGCCCGACATGTACATCTGTATAGCGCCTGATGACATTATCCTGCAACGAAGCATTGACATCGGGATGTTCCCTTAGTGACATGGCCACAGATTTTAAGATGATCTCGGTATAGGAAAGACGGTACACCGTCCGTTGTTCGATAATTGGCAATAGAGCTTTTCTGAGACGGATAATTTCAGACATGTCTACCTCGCTAACCAAGGTGACATGTGGAGCGCTTTGGACGCTTTGCACCATGCGTTCTCCTATAATTTTACGCATTCCCTCTACCTTAACTTCCTCCACTGATTCAGTAGAAGAAATCAGTTGATCTAAACTAGGTATTGCATCAATCCTTGAGCCTTTCTGCATGTAATCTTGCACATCCTGCTTTTTCACTTTCCCTTGCACACCACTTCCTGATACTTCATCTAACGCAATTGCATGATCCTGCGCTATTTTGTTAGCTAATGGTGTGACACGCGGGACCGACGATTGCTGTTGGAGGACATAGTCTTGAACATCCTGCAAGTGAATACGACCTTCTGGTCCACTGCCGAAGACATCCCTAAGAGATACGTGTTGTTTTTGAGCCTCATGTCGTGCTGCGGGAGTGCGACGAATTGATCGCTCATCTATATCTATCTGTTCTTTTGTAAGGTCTGGCATAACCGGACTTCCTTCAGAAGTACCAGAAGAGATTGTCTGATTTGATTCTGCTGTTTTTCCAGCAGGTATTTCCTCACCTTCTTTGCCAATATAACCAATCACCTCCTGCACAGGCACTTCATCGTCATGGACATAAACTTTTTTTAACAGTATCCCACCAGCCTCTGCTTCTATTTCAATGTTGACTTTATCGGTTTGGATTTCTAACAGCATTTGTCCAGCTTCAACGGCTTCTCCTTCTTCAGCAAACCAACGGATAATGGTTCCACTTTCCATCGTTGCTCCCATTTTAGGCATAAGAATTTCTACTGCCAATGTGGTTCCTCCTTTCTTATGCTCGGTTTAGCATCTCTCGTACTTTTTGCACAATATCCCCCACCTGTGGCACGGCCATTTTTTCAAGGGTTGGATTGTAAGGCATAGGAGTGTCAACTCCACCTAAACGACTGACGGGGGCATCCAAGAAATCGAAGGCCTCACTTTCCCCTATCATACTGGCAATTTCTGCCCCATACCCGCCACGTTTGACAGCTTCCGTCACGACCAAGGCTCTTCTTGTCTTAAGAACAGACTTAATGATGGTTTCCTCATCAAGCGGCACGAGGGTTCTTGGATCAATAACTTCAATATGAATATTCTCTTTACCCAATTCTTCGGCCGCTTCAAGGGTCTTATGTACCATGATAGAAGTGGCCACTACAGTTAGGTCTGTCCCTTCCTTTTTCACATCTGCGACTCCAATGGGAATGGTGTAAGAGTCTTCAGCTACATCCCCTTTCATGCCATACAGCAATTTATGTTCATAAAACATGACAGGATTATTATCCTCAATCGCTGCTTTCAATAACCCTTTGGCATCACTTGGGGTGGAGGGCTGAATTACTTTCAATCCAGGAATATGCGCCATCCACGCTTCTAAACTTTGCGAGTGTTGGGCGGCCAATCCTGCACCTGATCCAGCCGGGGTTCGGATGACCACGGGTACACTCGCCTTACCACCATACATATAGCGCAATTTGGCGGCTTGGTTTACAATTTGATCGGTAGCGATAGTTATAAAATCGGAAAATTGCAGTTCCAGTATGGGCCGCATCCCCGTCATAGCTGCCCCGATGGCACAACCAGTAATAGCGGCTTCTGAAATGGGAGTCGTGCGTACCCTTTCTGGTCCAAATTCATCCAACATCCCATTAGTTACCCCAAATGCTCCGCCATAAATACCAATGTCTTCCCCAAGGATGAACACATCTTCATCAGCTCTCATCACTTGACTCATCGCTTCCCTAACTGATTCTGCATACGTAATTTCTCTCATGTGAGTACCTCCTCTCAATTTTTATGCGTAGACGTCTTCTTGCAATGATTCTGGTGATGGCTCTGGACTGTTTTCAGCAAATCCCTGCGCTTTCTCCACGAAAGATTGCACTTGATCTTCTATCGCTTGTGCCTTTTCCTCTGACAGAACACCCTCGTCAATTAGACTCTTTTTGAATAGGGCAATCGGATCCTTTTTGGTAATCCATTCTTTTTCTTCTTCTCTTGTGCGGTATTTGCGAGCATCCGCACGTGAATGACCCTTAAAACGGTATGTTTTGGCCTCTATCAAGGTTGGCCCCTGACCAGAACGAGCCCGTTCAGCCGCTTCTTTGGTCGCTTCATACACTTCCAAAACATCACTGCCGTTAATGGTCACTCCAGGCATGCCGTAGGACGATGCACGCTGGGAAATATGTTCAATATTAATCATTTCTTTGATTGGACCTGACATAGCATACTCATTATTTTCACAGAAAAAGATGACCGGTAAATCCCATACAGCTGCCAAATTCAATGATTCATGAAAGCTACCTTCGTTGGAAGCCCCATCTCCGAAGAAACAAATGACCACATAGCCCAATTTTTTCATTTTGGAGGTTAGTGCGGCACCCGTGGCCAAAGGATGGCCCCCAGCAACTATACCGTTCGCTCCTAGATTACCTAGATCTAGATCAGCGATGTGCATGGAACCCCCTTTACCTTTGCAATATCCTGTTTCTTTAGCTAACAGTTCCGCTAGCATGCGACCGATGTCGCTACCCTTAGCTATACAATGACCGTGTCCGCGGTGAGTACTGGTGATTTTATCCTTAGCTTCTAATGCTCCAATAGCTCCAACTGCTGTCGCTTCCTGTCCTGTACACAGATGCATTGTCCCATGAATCTTGCCCTGCATGAACATCTGCTCAACCTTCTGTTCAAAATGCCGGATGACAATCATCTGTTCCAACATCTCTACTTTTTTTTCTGGGGTAATATCTTGACTACCCTTCGTCTTTTTCCCAGTCATATGCACTCGCCTCCTTGAAGAATGAGTATACAATTAAAAAAGTAAACGCTATCATAATAGCTATATTATAAATGAGAAGTGTCTGTTTTTACAATATTCAGACATCTACATAGTGTTGCATTATTCAACTACTTTAATTTATATATATATATATTAATAAGCTTCCACAGAAAGGGGATTTGTTTTATAATGAAAATATAGATACACTATTGAAGTTTGAAAAAAAAAAATATAAAATGTGTATTATAATACAACATATCGGAGGCGCTATGTACAAGTTTTTATTTATTGCTCCCTATGAAGGGCTACAAAATCTGATGATTGATGTCAACAAGGGATTAAACAATCACTCAGATATTTTTGTAGGTAATTTATATGATGGACTGGAAATTGCTAAAAGGTTTACAGACAAAGATTATGACGTCATTATTAGCAGGGGTGCCACCGCAAGGTTGATCCGCCAGTATAGTAAAATACCTGTTGTTGAAATCAAAATTACTGGATACGATATACTAAGAACATTAACACTTGTCAAAGGCTATTTAGGAAAAATAGGTATGATGAGTTACCTCAATACCATACAAGAGGCAGATACCATTGGAAAGCTTTTAGATATGCAAATTGTCTTTTATCCTATTCATACAGAGCAAGAAGTCAGTGAAAACATACAAAAGGCCACTCAAGAGGGCATTGAAGTTATTATAGGCGACGTCATCTCAACTCAGAAAGCAGAGAAAGAGGGAGGAATAAATAGCATTCTTATCACATCAGGTAGTGAAGCTGTTAAAGAGGCCATTGATGAGGCCACACAAATTGCACGGTATACATTTATGGAAAAAAGATTTAACCAGATCGGACAAGAAACAATGGAAAAAATTGAAGATGGAATCGCCTTCATTGACGATGAAACAAAGTGTCTGTATTTAAATAAAAGTGCTGCAGACATGTTGCAAACGGAGAAAGATAACGTGATTAATCATAAATTAGATGAGCAATTGCCTTCACTCAAATTAAACCAAAAACCCGGTGAGCCTGTTTCGGTTTTTTCTGATTATATTCAGTTAAAGAATGAAAGCGTTCATGTGCACTTGATACCTGTTTCCTCCAAGGGGAAGCTTATTGGAGCTGGAGCTATCTTGAAAAAAGGAATTAGCTATAATGACAACTCCAAATCGACATTTAGAAATCAAGCACACTTTCACTTTAACCAATTAGTTGGCAACTCAAAAAAAATGAAATCTCTGATTGAACTCACCCGCAAAACAAGCAAGTCAGATCGCCCTATTCTAATCAAAGGAGAACACGGTACTGGACGCAACAGTTTTGCGCAAGCCATCCATAACAAGAGTGATCGCTTTAATAATGTTTATATAAGCTTTAATTGCGCAGCCTTCGGAGCTGAACAACTAGAAAAAGAGCTTTTCGGTTTTGAGGATGAGGACCGACACTTCATTCAACCTGGCGCAGTAGAAAGAGCTAATCACGGTACACTTTTTCTCCATTCTGTGGCATCCCTCCCTCCTGTCTTACAGGGAAAACTTTATCATGCATTGCATAACAATAAAGTGACACGGATGAACGGGAACCATCAAATCGACTTAGATATTCGAATTTTATCGTCTGATACGGATGAATTAGACCAAAAAATTGACAATCACGAATTTCGAAAAGATTTATACAACACCCTAGCTGGATTTAGATTAACCATTCCACCATTAAGAGAACGCATGGATGACTTAGAAAACTTAATTCGTCTGTTTCTATCCTCCTATAATACTAAATTCGGCAAACAAGTTGTGAAGGTGAACGAGGACGTCCTTTCCGAACTTAAACAATTATCGTGGCCAAGAAATATTGCACAACTAAAAAATGTAATCGACCAGATGTGCACAATGAGCGACGGACCTTTTATCGAAAAAAAAGATGTACAGCCTCTATTGACCAAATTAAAGCAAGACGAAAAACGTAAATTGATTGAAAATCTTAATTTTGAAGACAAAACACTTGAAGAAATTGAACAAGATATTATTCATTTGGTCTTGCAAGAAGAAGATTTCAATCAGTCAAAGGCAGCCAAAAGATTGGGCATAAACCGTTCTACATTATGGAGAAAATTAAAAATTTCAAGAGAAGACGAACAACAACTCTAGATACATTGATCGAATTAATAAGCTTTTTTTAAAAGATTAATTAATGATTTGAGAGATGGCGTTCTGGGGTTATTTCTCATAAGCCGATCTATTCCCTTGCTTTTTTCAGCTATATCAGGAATGCTAGATTGACCAACGCCAATGGCTGACAATTTAGATGGAAGGTTTATTCTTTTTAACAGATCAAATAGCGCTTTTACAATGACATCGGTTGCTATATGCTGATTTAAAATAGTTTTATCAGAACCCATTGCTTCTGCTATTTTTAATATTTTGTCCTGCGGGATTGCTTTGGCATTAAAACGAAACACATAAGGAAGCAGGATACCAGTCATTTCGCCATGAGGACGCTCGACCTCTGTATTAATCGCATAGGCAAGCGCATGTGCGGCCGCAGTCCCCGCATTCGAAAATGCCATTCCAGCATACATGCTTCCAAGTAACATTTTCGATCGTCCTTCAAGGTTATCACCTTGCAGAACAGCTAAAGTCAAATGATTACTCAAAAGTTTAATGGCTTCTAAAGCAATCATGTCGCTTATAGGATTGGCCCCTCGAAAAACCGCCCCCTCTTTGATTTCCATTTCAGTGGATGACTTAGCAGTATATGCCTCAATAGCATGACAGAGTGCATCAATTCCAGAACAAGCGGTTACATACGGAGGCAATGATAATGTCAGCTCAGGATCCAATAAAGCTACCGAAGGACGCAAAAAGTGATCAGAAATACTCATTTTTACATTTTCATCATCCGTCAACACAGCAACAGTCGTTACCTCAGATCCTGATCCGGCAGTAGTAGGGACGGCAATGAGGGGTGTGATTGGACCCGGTATAAGATTTTCGCCAAAATAGTCACTTGGATGACCATGAAAAGAAAGCAATAAAGCCACTACTTTGGCTAAATCAATGCTACTCCCACCACCCAATCCTATTACGAGATCAACTTCCTGTTGAGATTGCGCAAAGCGATAGCATTCGAGTGCCAATTCAACATTCGGCTCTGGCTTAGCATCGTCAAAGGTAACATAAGACACTCTGTTCCCCTGCAATAATTTCGTAATTTTCTCTAAAGCACCCGTCTCTTTAATTCCTTGATCCGTAACAATAAGAACAAAGTTAGCCCCGAATTGATCGATCAAATACGGCAACTTCGCAATAGCTCCATTGCCGTAAACTACTCTTTTTGAGAAAAAATGCTCCCATGATCGCATTTAACCAAACCCTTTTCATAAATTGATAACAATTGTTTTTTCATCTGTCATTTCGTGAATCGCGTATTTTGGTCCTTCTTTGCCAATTCCGCTATCCTTTAGTCCTCCATATGGCATAATATCAGCTCTGAATGTTGAAACATCATTAATAATGACCCCACCAAAACATAAATCCTTTGCGGCTTGCATAGCCAATTGCAAATTAGATGTGAAGAACCCAACTTGCAGACCATACGGTGTATCATTCGCTAACCTAAATGCCACTTGAATATCATCATAAGGCATAATGCTGACGACAGGCGCAAACACTTCTTCACATACCACTTTCATATTTTGGGTCACATCTTTTAGAACGGTTGGTTGCATAACTGCACCATCTCTAGATCCCCCACTCACCAAGACCGCACCTTGATCAACAGCCTCCTTAACCCATGACTCTGCTCTTTCCGCTTCTTTTTCTGAGATCATACAACCAACATCTGTTATTTCAAGCTCCGGATCACCATACGTCATTTTTTTTACGACATTAGTCGATTCCTCTATAAACCTTTCATAAATATCACGATGCACATAAACTCGTTGGACCGAAACACAAGCTTGCCCAGAGTTCATAACGCCTCTTGTTACACATAATTCGGCAGCTTTGGTCAAATCCGGAACGTCGTGATGAATGATATTGGGAGAATTATTACCCAATTCAAGTGTTATTTTTCTAATACCCGTTACAGTCTTGATATGACGACCGACTTTTGGACTTCCTGTAAATGTGTACATAGAAATCTGTTCATTCTCCAATAAATATTGTCCAGCTTCATGCCCATACCCATTGACGACATTTAAATATCCTCCAGGCAAACCAGCTTCCATTAATATTTCAGCCATTTTAATAGCACTTATCGGTGTCAATTCCGCTGGTTTTAAGACCACTGCATTCCCTGCAGCTAAAGCAGGTCCAACCTTATGAGCCGTCAAATTAAAAGGGAAATTAAAAGGCGTGATCGCCCCAATAACACCTACGGGAACCCGGATAGAAAAAGCCATTTTCTTTTCCTGGGCTTTTTGCCCTTCAATTGGAATTCCATTTCCAGAGATTCGTTTCGCTTCCTCCGCCGAAGCAATAAATGTCTCTGCCGCTCTTTGCACTTCCAATCGAGCATCCTTAATACATTTCCCAACTTCACACGTAATAGTCATTGCTAGTTCTTCTTGGCGTTCCAAAAAAATAGATGAAGCTTTAGTTAGAATATCATACCTTTCGGTTGCTGTTAAAACTCGATCATTAAAAGTATCCAAAGCATTCTGAACCGCTTTTGTTATATCGTCTTGTGAAGATCTAGACACAAACGCAAGTGTTTTGTTTGTAAATTTATGTTGAACTTCAAATTGTTGTTCGCTCTTTACCCAAGATCCCCCAATTAAGTTATGATAATGTATTGTATGATCACTCTTTTTTCTATCCATATTATGGACTCCTTCTAATAATTTATTTTTGAATTTTTACCGCCCCATTAGATTAGGCAACCACAAAACCAGTGCTGGGAAAAAGGTAATAATTAATAACACCACTAACAGAATGGCTATAAAAGGAAGTAGTTCTTTTGTCAATACAAAGATATTGACATTTGATATCTTGGAAATAACAAACAAAACTAGGCCAAATGGCGGAGTTATTAAACCAATCATTAAATTAAAAACCACAATAACTCCAAAGTGGACAGGATCAACCTCATATAAGTGCATTAGCGGCAATAAAATAGGCATCATAATGGTGATCGCTGATATGGTTTCCATAAAAGTTCCCACTATAAGTAAAACAACATTAACAATTATGAGAAAAGTAATTTGATTCGTTGCAAAAGAAGAGACAAATTCTAATATATCAATTGGAATCTGCGCTCGTAAAATTACATTTCCATACAAATTGGCACATGCCACAATCAAGCCTAGAACAGCACTATCCCTAGCGGTTGATCTAAGTACAGGAATTAAATCCGACCATTTGAGTTCTCGATAAACAAATTTAGATAAAACAAAAGCATAAACAACGGCCACAGCAGCAGCCTCAGTGGCCGTAAAGATTCCCCCATATATTCCACCAATGATAATAATGGGTGTCATCAATGGCAGGAACGCTCTTTTTAAAGCAATCCAAAACATTTTCCAACTCGGTTTAGCTTCACGAGGAAAATTGCGTTTCTTGGCTAAGTAGGCCACAAGTATCATCAAAGCTACACCTGTCAGAAGTCCCGGAATAATACCTGCCAGGAACAACGCTCCAACAGAAACACCCGCGGATACACCATATATAACCATTGGTAAACTAGGCGGTATGATAGGGCCAACAGTAGAGGAAGCAGCTGTGATAGCTCCTGAAAATTTGCTTGTATAGCCCGCGTCTCGCATGGCTCTAATTTCGATTTCACCTAATCCCGCTGCATCCGATACTGCTGTTCCAGACATTCCAGAAAAAACCATACTGCTCGCTACATTAACATGACCCAAACCACCAGGCAAATAACCTACACACACTTTACAAAATGTAAAAATTCTATCTGTAATACCGCTTGAATTCAACAATTTCCCAGCTAACAGAAACAAAGGAACCGCCAATATGACAAAACTATTGACACCACCCATTAATTGTTGGGCAATATTTGCATATTGAATATTTCCGTTCATCATCATTAAAATGATAGAAGTTAACCCCATGCTAAATGCAATGGGCATGGCAATGATGAATAGAAACAAAAGCACGGAAAGAAACATAGCCATGGGATTCAATAAAAAGTTCATTTATTTCTCACCGCTTTCTACGACAACATTTTTACCATCTGAATGGTCCTCATCATTTCCATTTCCACTACCTTTGTCATTCCAACGAAAAAAACCTCTCATAAAAATAGTGAAATTCAACAGGCTATAAAATATCATGAGGATGGTTCCTGAAAATACACCAAAATAAACGTGAGACATTTTTAACCAGCTAATTGTTGAAGTGGATACTTCTGAACTAACTGAAACCATATACCAACTTCCTACTGCTACGATATAAAGAAAAAAAAGAATTCCCAATTGGACAAACATCAAAACAATATATCTGATATATTTTGGCAATCGATCTACCATGACTTCAATCACAATATGTCCTTTATGTCTGATCGCTAACGCCGAACCTAAAAACGTTAAATAAACGAAGACATACCTAGATAATTCACTGGTCCAAGGTGCGGATACATTCAAAACAAAACGAAATAAAATTTGACTGGTTACTAACAAAACAAGTAGCAAAGTCAATGATATTGTTGCAATATCTAACGCTCTATCCAAAAAAGACAGTAACTTTTTCATAGTACCCCTCCTTTAGCTCATCTTCGATGGAGAGTTTATTAAGAAAGCTACCTAAAGGTAGCCTTCTCATGATGATTTACCTGTAAGAATTAACCTCATCCAGGGTCGTTACATTCCACTTCTCTTCAAAGAAGTTAGCGAAGACAGGTTGAGCTTTCTCAACAAATGAAGCTACATCAGGTTCAATAACTTCCATGCCACCATCTACTAACTGTTGGTAGAAAACATCTGCATCTATTTCCGCCTGTTCATCAGCATATGCCATCGCTTCTTCAGCTGCATCTTGCAATATGTTTTGATCATCCGCACTCAAAGAATCAAATAATCCATTGTTGATCCACAGGAATACCATCTCATGTACATGTTCTGTAAGTATCAAATAATCTTGAACTTCCTCAAGATTAAAAGTAGCCATCTGTTCAAACGGCCCTTCAGAAGCATCTACAACTCCAGTTTGGAGAGAACTATACATTTCTGGAAGAGCTACAGCCGTTGGCGTCGCACCAATCTGACTCCATGCCGCAACCCAAGCCTCAATTTCTGGTAAACGCAAGCGTACATTTGACAGTTCATCCGGATTAGAAAATGCTTGGTTTGAGGTCATATGGCGAACTCCACGATAATTTGCAGCAAGGAACTGAAAGTTGGATTCTTTCATACTCTCAAACATATCGTCACCAAGTTCACTGTAGAAAGCATTTTCTAGATGTTCTTTTGAACTAAACAAGAATGGTGTAATAAAGTACATATACTCGGGCGCATACATATCTACACCTGTGAAACCACCCATCACCATATCTAAATCTCCAGAGCTCACAGCTTCGTAAATTTCATTTTCCGACCCTAAGGACCCTGCTGGAAAAACATTAACTTGGATTCTACCATCCGTTGCTTCATCTACCAATTCCGCAAACATATGAGTACCTTGAATAGGTGCAGCAGCATCTTCATAAACACTAGCAACATCTATCGTAATACTTTCTATTTCTTCCGAATTACTCTCTGTTTCTGCATTTACACTATCATCCGTTTCCGCATTTTCACTAGCATCTACCTCGCTGTTGGAATTTAATTCTTCGCCTCCACAAGCAGCTACAACGATAATAAATAGACCAAATAATAACAATAATAGGAATTTTCTGAATAAATTCAATAGATTTACCTCCCTTTTTTTTAAGCGCTTACATCAGCGCTGTACATTTATTATAATGTCGTGTGTTTCATTATTCAAATGCTATTGTTTCAATATTTGTTTCATTATGCAACGTTATGAGTCATTTCGTCATAATTTTCACAAGCCGACCGATCAAATCAATATTATATTGCAACATTCAGTAACAATTATTCATCGATGTCAAAATACGAATCCAAAAGTCTTCATAACCAAAGCGTTGTTTCTTAAAACGGAAAGAACGACTCTTTCACCGACCGTGATGCTGAAATGCGTGTAAAAGGAGAAACTAGTTTAGGTGCCTGGCACTTGTCGAATAATATTGTTCCGTAAACTGTATTGAGATAACAGATACGATAAATTTCAACACTTCAAAATAAGTTATGAAATTAATCTATTAAACCCCAACCTTTACAGCGTTAAAATCTTTCTCTGAAATTGTACCAGCATATTACATCATGCCGCCCATCTATTAACCCTTTCAATAGAGTTAAATACGTCTCCTAAACCTTGTTATATCAATATTTCTAATTAAGTGAAGCAAGTAGAACTTTCTGAATACACATATGAACATGAGCATTTAGTGC
Organism: Salipaludibacillus keqinensis; assembly: GCF_003226325.1. Classification (GTDB taxonomy): domain Bacteria; phylum Bacillota; class Bacilli; order Bacillales; family Salisediminibacteriaceae; genus Salipaludibacillus; species Salipaludibacillus keqinensis. The sequence continues at coordinate 46,216 of NZ_PDOD01000002.1, forward strand.
CAATGACGTACTGGATATCGACGAAACATTTGAAGTCACCTATAGTACGTGGGCAAGCAAGGGAGAACCAGCTTACTATGGAATGGAACGATTTAAAGAAATTCTTGAAGAAAGATCCGGAGGGAACATCACAGTAAATATTCCTAGGAAACCAGATAGGGTCTGCACATGAACAAATGGAACAAGTGAGCACCGGTTCAATCGAGATGATATCGAGTGGAGACCCAAGAATTAACGAAATTGAGTACCTCTCCCTACCGTATTTGATGGCATCAAATGATCATTGGAATGCCGTACTAATTCTAGAAGCTGCTGAAGAAGGAGAACAGGTGGCTAATCAGAGCTTAGAAGATAGTGCAGCAGCTACGGTTGAAGAAATGGAAGATAGTGAAGTAGAATTCATTGACCCTGATCTGATGCATTTAAGGAAGCTACGCAAAATGTTCGAGACGAGATGGGTGTAGAAATTTGGGGAGAGGAAACGTATAACGACATCGTAGAAATTGGCCAATCCGATTTAAACTAATCGTTAAACTGGAGGCTCCTTCCGCTTACTATCCGGGGGAGCCTCTTTCCCTATCTAATAGTTATCAACTTTACTAACCAAATGAATTTACACCAGGAGGAATAGCTTTATGGATATCCATTCTCACACATCTGAAATAATAGAACATAGACCAATCATGGCTGCAGCAGATAAATTCACCATTGAAACTGATGGATCAGGCGGACATGCGGCCCACCCCCACATAGCAATTGATCCAATTCCTATTACTGCTCAGATTATTAATGCTATGCAAACGATCATTTCGAGGCACATCTCCCCTCTTTAATCAGCCGTATTAACCATTGGGCAAATTCATGGTGGTAATGCCGATAACATTATAGCAAAAAATGTTACGATATCTGTGTCAATCCATTGTCTTCGATGAAAAAGCTATTCCAACTGGCATCAAAGCAATGAGTGCTTTAGCATAAGGATCAGGAACCATAGAGTTAAAAACACACTTTATATTATCAATTCTTCACGAATAGATTTCGCCATCCCCCTGTTGCGGTTATGTCTTCGGCCGTTTCTGCTACATAGGCTTCACAAACAAAGCCTGGTACTTCTTCTCCATTTTCTAACTCTACTTTCCCAATGCCTAGAGGGGAAGGGATGGAGGCTGCAAATGCCCCAAATTCAGATAAGGGCATTTCCCACAGCTCTAATTCAATCGCTCCTCCTTTTCGTTCGTCTTTGATCATTCCAGGCTTTTCAGGTGTCGAAGTTAGTTTCACCATTTGGTATTTAGGTGCACTCAATGCTTCACACACAAAGGTTGCACGACACTCCTTCATTTGTTTTTCCAGTGGAAAACCTCTCATATGCAAGCCACATACAGCAACTAATGTGGTCGCTTCGTTTTTTTTAGTAGTATTAAGAAACTGTTTAGCCATTGAACAGATTAAGCCTTCATTTTCTGCTAAGCCAAAGAGAGTAATGCCAAACGGAAGCTTCTCTGCGGCTTTTCCTGCAGGTATGGCAATCGCACATAAATCAAGGAGATTACAGTGATTCGTATAACGTCCCATATCACTATTTGTTTGGATTGGTTGTGCTCTTACTTGTTCTCTCGTCCAAGTTCCCCCTGCTGTCGGCATTACAAGTACAGCATCAGCAAATACTTTTCTTGCCTTTAACTTAAAGGCTTGAAGCTGATGGATCGCCTGAAAAACGAACGGGGCATTGAATGTTTCATTTAATCCAGAACGAAGAACTTGTTCTGTTACTGGGAAAGTGACACTCGGATTTCCTTCTACAAATGACCCAACCGCAGCCCATCGCTCTGCTACCATCGGTCCCTCATATAAAATAGCGGAGGCTTCCTTTAAAAATGTCGTATCTACATATTCAATCGGAAGGTTCGTTTTCTTTAGTTGATCTAGTGCAACATCCCAAGCTTCACTATACTCTTTGGCATAAGAACCAAAGAAATCAATTGGATTTGATGGAACGATTATTTTTGATGGTAAGCTTTGCTGCGGTGTAGCAACGTCTTTTGACCATGGATCAGATTCTTCTACTCCTCTTGCAAAACGATCAACGAGCATCGCCTCTTCTACACTCTGAGAAAAAACGGTGACACAATCTAGGCTTGCACAAGCTGGGACAACCCCTTTCATAGACCAAGCCCCTAAAGTCGGTTTGTATCCAACAAGATTGTTCAAACCAGCTGGGACGCGCCCTGATCCTGCTGTATCGGTTCCTAATGAGAAGACAGCTTGGCCTCTTGCGACGGCAACAGCAGATCCCGCGCTCGAACCGCCACTTATTAATTCCGGTCTGAGTGAGTTATGCGTTTCTCCGTATGGGCTTCTTGTTCCCACAAGCCCTGTAGCGAATTGATCTAGATTTGCTTTGCCAACTGGGATCGCACCAGCGGCAATCAACCTTTCAACAACAGCCGCATGTTCCACTGGTGTATACGTATATTCGCTACACCCCGCCGTCGTTGGCACACCGGCAAGATCGATATTATCCTTAATTGCAAAAGGAATTCCCCATAATGAAGCACTTTCTCTATCAATCGTTTCTAGTCTTTCTATAAAAGGTTTCATCAGCTCGATAGAAGGTGGTGTGATCCAAATGTTCATCTCAGCGTCTGTTTCAGCGCGTTTGATGATTTCTTGAGCTACTTCGTCTGGTGAGAGTGAATATGCGAGATACTGTTCTCTTAACCAATCAACTGTTAATTGTTCTGGGAGGTTTATCTTGATCATTTGATCGACACCGCCTCTTCTTTTTCTTCCATAATTCCTACTATGAGTTGACCTGCATGAACTTCATCTCCCGGTTTCACATGGATGGATGCTACATATCCATCACAAGTGGCATGCTGTGGGAACTCCATTTTCATACTTTCTTCTATTATAATAGTCTCGCCTTTTTTCACTTGTTGACCTTGTTCTACAAGCACCTTCCATACACTTCCTGGCATCGAGCATCGAACTGCTTCAACCCCTTCTGGGAGCAGAAATTTTCCGTAAGAAACAACAGGATGCATTTAAGGAAGAGCGCGAAAGCTGGAGGGCGCTGGGGGTTGCTGAATACATTTCTGAACATGAAACCGTCGTGGAGAACGAAGAAGATGAGCTTTATTACGGTATTGATTGCAGCGATCTTTACTCAAGGACTAGCTTCAGTTAATGCAGTCTCTCGTCTTTTATATGTAATGGGAAGGGATTCGATCTTGCCTAGTCGTTTCTTTTCCTATGTTCACCCTAAATACAAAACGCCAGTCTTCAATATTATCTTCTCATCTGTTGTGTCCCTCTTAGCTATTTTTATTACGATCGATCAAGCATTGAGATTTGTAAACTTCGGTGCCTTAACAGCATTCTTTTTCGTTAACCTTTGTGTAATCACGTTATATGTTTCAAAGAAAACAAAGGAACGCTCGGTAAAAAGGATGATCTTCAACTTGATCTCTCCTATAGTGGGAGCCGTTTTTATACTCTGGTTGCTCTTTTTACTCGATGTTCCAACCCTACTGGGAGGATTAACTTGGGTAGCGATTGGAATGATCTATCTTGGCTACTTAACGAAAGGCTTTAAAGGAGCACTCCCTCAAACAGTCTCTGAGAAAATAGAATTAGAGCTCAAGGACAAGGCAGTATAGTAACAAGGAAGAGTACCCTCCTATATACCTCCAATCCATATAGGAAATATTGGTGACAAAAGAAGGTGTAGGAGGGTATGAAAGTGAGTAAATTAGAGTCATCCAAGCAAATGCACCAAATGATAAAGGATTTAAAACGCCGAAATGAAAAAGCAAAAGCAAATAAAGCACTAAACAAATAAAAGCTGATACATACGTGCCAGCTTTTTGTAGGTCTTTTTAGTTAGACGATGATCGTTTGGGAGTGCTTTTAAGGCTTCTTCGCGCACCCGTTTAGACGAATGAATACTGCCCCCCACTATAACAATAGGAGAATTTGTTATAGCATACCCCATATTAGAACCACCTTTCATTTTTTATCAGATCATACCTGCTCTTTAAAATTTTCTTCCGTAAGTGGTTGCTGAAGATCTCCTAAGATTTTACTTACTCTTCACGCTAAGGTCTCATCCCCCAGTATATTTATTCTCAGTGATCGAATAATGAAAAATCTCAATGTCTTGGTCAATGAATCCTCTTCTTTGAGCACCTTTTAACGTGTGGTACATGTTTTCACGACCTACTCCGTTGTCTGTGTGGAGATATATTTTATTAGCACGATAACCTTTTTCACAGAAAATCTTCACAAGGTCATACCCAGTAGGAAGTAGGTTTCCTTCACTATCTTCACCTAAATCGTGGTCGAGGGACAGTAGATGAACTGTATAATTTTCCAAATAATAGATCGCCTCATCTATGTTTCTAGCTAGGACAAAACCTGTTGGACAATCTCTCAAATCATCCACATATAGATTGATTTGTTTTCCTCCCTCTAGAACATCACGATCCTATGCATTTTATTATTGGTTGTACATATTATTCTAGTATTAGGTGTTAGGAGGAAAGTACAATGACCACTTTTATTATTATAGTTGTATCTTTGTTATCGATTATTCTTATTACTTCGTTTACAACTTCATTCATACAAAGAAAGAGAAGTGCCGTAATGACAGGAATGATGGCGGCTATGGTTATAGGGATGTGTATTGGTTTAACTATCGGTGTTTTACTGGGTAGTTTATTCCAAGGAGACCTATTCACCTCTACGATCATTTCTATGGCAATTGGAATGTTTGCGGGTATTTTAGTAGGAATTCCATTCAACGCGCTATCCGTGTTGGATGGGATGCTCGCGGGTATTATGGGAGGAATGATGGGTGCCATGCTTGGAGAAATGATTTCTCCTGCAGATGCTATACTTTTAGTGAAAATTTTATTGACTATTTCAATCTGTTCGACAATTATCATATTATTATTTCTATTACAAACAAATAGAAAAGAAGAAAACGCTAATTTTAAATGGATGATACGCCCCCTCGCAACTTTTGTTGTGTTATTCCTACTTCTTGGATCGATTGCTCAAATAAATGTAAACTCAGACAACCACAATCAAAGTCATCACACACCTGACATAAATAATCCTGATAATCAGTTAAAAATCGAAGTAACGGGGTTTGAATATACCCCTAATGAAATATCTGTTACTAAATCGGAGTCTACAGAGCTTAAATTAGTAAATAATGATGACATTGAACATGATTTAGAAATTATAGATTTTCCATTTGAAACATTAAATACTGAACCTGTAATAGAAAATCATACAAACCACTCTCATAATTCAGCGCTACATATCCATTCAAAACCTCACAGTAAAAATTCTATTAGTTTTAAAGCTACTCAGAAAGGAACTTATCTTTTTTATTGCACAATACCTGGCCATAAAGAAAGAGGAATGGTAGGTACTATAATAGTAAATTAGTTAAGAATGAGTAAGTTACGCAACTTTAACTTTTGAGATGAATCACATATTATATGTATTCTACCGACGATACAACTAAATAATATGTCTAAAGATGATGCTTTAATAGCCCAATAAAAAATCCATTAAAAAAAGTGTTGACAAAAATCGTTTACAAGTGTAATCTGAAATTAATAAATCGATTACAAGTGTAAACGGAAGGCGGTGACGCTATGGCAACAGAAATTAATACTAAGATTACCGAATCAGAATGGGAAATTATGCGTGTAGTTTGGACGTTCAATAAAGTGACAAGTAAAGAAATTATTGAGGTTTTACAAGAAAAAAAAGCTTGGAAACCAGCAACGACGAAGACATTTATCGGTCGTCTCGTAAAAAAAGGAATGCTTAATACAGAGCCTCATGGAAAACGTTACCTCTACTCTGCAACTGTCAGTGAAGATGAAACAGTGAAGAATGTTACCAATGAATTTTTTGATAACATTTGTAGTAAGGATGTTGGTAAAACTATTGCAGAAATGATTTCTACCTCCACGTTGAGCTTTGACGATATAGCCTTAATAGAAGAAGTATTAGAAAAGAAGAAGAAAACTGCTGTTGAACAAGTGAAGTGTAATTGTTTAAAAGGACAATGCCAATGTAAAAATAATCATAATCATTAAGGCAAAAACCTTTTATGAGTAGTTAGTATAGAAAGATCTGCACTTGAATTCCATATTCAAGTGTACTTTTACTAAAATTAACATACCCTACTCGGGTATAGTATAAAAATATTTATGATTGGAGTGATTAAAGTGGAAAAATCCTTATTCTCTGTTAGAGGAATGACTTGTTCTTCTTGTGTTAATCGCGTTGAAAAAAAGATAGCTAAAGTCCCTGGAGTTCAATCCGTTAATGTAAACTTAGCGGCAAATCAAGCACAAGTCTCTTATGATACTTCCTTGGCAAGTACAGAAAAAATTATTGAAGCCATTGAGAACATTGGTTATAGTGGCAATGTGATCGATGAAAATAATGAGGCTGATTCCAGCCTTGGACAGCAGAAAGAAACGAAAAAACTAAAAAAGGATTTTATATTTGGGGCTATTCTAACTTCCATCGTTCTAATAGGCAGTATCCCACACATGATGGAAGGTTGGGGAAATTGGATTCCTAGCTTTATGACAAACCCTTACTGGTTACTATTATTAACAAGTTTTGTTCAGCTTGGTCCAGGATGGCGATTTTACAGTAACAGTTATAAAGTATTAAAAAATAAATCGGCTGACATGAATGTTCTAGTAGCAATGGGAACGACAGCAGCGTGGTTATATAGTGGCGCTATGACACTCTTCCCTACTACTCTAACCAATATGGGATTTCCATATCAGTTATACTACGACGTAACCACTGTAATTACAACGCTGATCATTCTTGGGCGTTACCTTGAGGCAAAGGCGAAAGGAGAAACTTCTTCCGCCATAAAAAAACTAATGAACTTACAAGCAAAAACAGCAAGAGTGATCCGTAGTGGGCAAGAATTAGAAATACGTGTTGAGGATGTTGAAATTCATGACGAAATTATCGTTCGTCCAGGAGAAAGAGTCCCGGTAGATGGTGAAGTAATAAAAGGCAAGTCTTCCGTAGATGAATCGATGCTAACCGGAGAATCCATTCCCGTTGAAAAACATATAGGTGATGAAGTAATTGGGGCTACTATCAACAAAACAGGAAGCTTTACATTACGAGCAACCAAAATAGGAAAAGATACGGCACTTTCTCAAATTATACGGATGGTTAATGAAGCACAAGGTTCAAAAGCTCCTATACAGCGTATTGTTGATAAAATTTCTGCTTATTTTGTTCCTGCCGTCGTCATCCTTGCTTTCATCAGCTTTGGGGTTTGGTGGACATTTGGTCCTGAACCTGGTTTCATAGTCGGGCTTACCTCCTTTATCGCAGTATTAATCATTGCATGCCCATGTGCATTGGGTTTAGCTACTCCTACCGCGATTATGGTTGGTACTGAGAAAGGTGCTGAAAATGGGATTTTAATTAAAGATGCTGCTAGTATCGAAAGAGCTAATAAAGTAAAAACAGTCGTATTAGACAAAACAGGTACGATTACAGAAGGAAAACCGAAAGTAACGGATATTGTATCTAGTAATTCCATTACTGATATAGAATTATTAACACTAGTAGCTTCTGTTGAACGAGTTTCCGAGCATCCACTTGGGGAGGCAATTGTTCAGGAAGCAAAATCAAGAAACTTAGAGCTTCAAGAACCTGACACCTTTGAGGCCATAACAGGTCATGGTTTAATTGGAACGCTTCATAATAAAGAGATATTAGTTGGAAATCTCAAATTGATGAAAGAACACAACATTTCCAATCAAGAAATGGTACAAATTGCAGAAAACCTTGCAGATCAAGGAAAAACACCTATGTATGTAGCAATTAATGGTGAATATGCCGGGATCATTGCTGTTGCAGATACGTTAAAGAAGGATACTGTAACTGCAGTAAAAGCACTAAAAGAAATGAATGTAAAAGTAATCATGCTTACTGGGGACCACTACCGAACAGCAAAAGCAATTGCTAAAGAAGCCGGTATCGATGAGTTTATCGCAGAAGTCCTTCCAGAGCACAAAGCAGAAGAGATCAAAAAATTACAAGCTAATGGTGAAGTCGTTGCCATGGTTGGTGATGGGATTAACGATGCCCCTGCCCTTGCCCAAGCCGATGTGGGTATTGCGATTGGGACTGGCACCGATGTAGCAATGGAAACAGCAAGTATTACCTTAATGCGCGGCAATATCATGAGTGTCGTTACTTCATTAAAATTAGCTAAGAGAACAATGCATATGATCTGGCAAAACTTGGGTTGGGCATTTGGCTATAATGTCGTATTGATTCCAGTTGCAGCAGGTATTCTATATCCGTTTATCGGTATTTTCTTGAATCCTGCATTAGCTGGAGCTGCAATGGCATTTAGTTCTGTATCCGTTGTGTTAAACACATTAAGATTAAAAAAGTTTAAATCTGTCCCGGCTTAACTACCTTTTACTATTATAGAGAAGTAGATAAAGCTAACTAGTCGTTAAGCTAAGCTTAACGACTAGTTACGTTAATTAATTTTCACTTACAAGCTACAGCTTCCTCATCCATATCTTTCATACCTGGTTTCATCCCCCAGTATATTTATTCTCAGTTATCGAATAATGAAAAATCTCAATGTCTTGGTCAATGAATCCTCTTCTTTGAGCACCTTTTAACGTGTGGAACATGTTTTCACGGCCAACGCCATTGTCTGTGTGGAGATATATTTTATTGGCACGATAACCTTTTTCACAGAAAATCTTAACAAGGTCATACCCGGTAGGAAGAAGATTTCCTTCACTATCTTCACCTAAATCGTGATCGAGCGACAGTAGATGAACTGTATAATTTTCCTAATAATAGATCGCTTCATCTATGTTTCTAGCTAGGACAAAACCTTTAGGGCAATCTCTCAAATCATCCACATATAGATTGATTTGTTTATTCACGCTACCCACCCCAATCCTTTTGTCTCATTTTAGTATAAAACTGGAAATAAAGCGAACGATTCATCGTTTTAAATTTGATTCTTTAACCGAACTGGGATCTAGGTTCTGGTGCTTTGTTAACGTCTACTGAACTCCCTTTAAATCCTCTCCCATTGTGATACTGAGCGAAGGGTTTTAAGATCCACCACTTGGTGATACTTGTATGTTTTAGGCCAACTGCTAAAAACAGACTTATTTCTGAATATCGCCTTGGTTAATAAAGAGTTTGGTCGGGCCATCCATCCATCTGATGGGGTCAAGTCAATAGTGACAGAATCACCTTCTCTTTTAATGGAATAGATGCCTGATAGATTTCCCATGCTTTCATCAGTCGTGATAGTAAAGGCATCCTCATAACTCGTGTTTTCCTCGAATTTTCGAATGTCTGGGAAACCGCCAACAAATTCAACCATCAAAGGATGAGAAGAATTGGTTAAGCTGATCGACTGCAGCACGCCTTTAGAATATTGATAATCTAAGGAGCCATTTGATATAACACCGGAAGAATCAAGAACAAATTGTTTAAGGACACCATTGTGTTCATTTGCGAACTCCACGATATGACAGTCCATCGTATAACGGGAATAATACCGTTTTTGGAAATCCTTTGCAAAAGGCAATGGGAAGGGATCCTGTACGATTCTCTGGTGATCGATGGTGATATGAGCCTCAGTCTTATTTTTTCTAATGAAATCAAAATCGAACAGAAAGAACAATGGGAAGTAGGATGGAGTCTCTGTAGACGAACCAATAGGTGCTAACAAATTCATTCCTTTTGTCTTTTTCTTTGATCGTTCTGTTATACGAACGGACACCGTTCTTCCTGATATATCTATGAACGAGAAAGAAATCTCTACACAACCCTCGATGGTTTGAAAAATCGTGTCTGTCATCTCAATCGTCCGTCGTTCCATAAGACCTTTCCCAGCTACATCGAAGGTTTCATTGTCTGTATCGTTTAAGTTGATATCGTCGTATACGTCTACATAACCATCAATCCGATACGCGATTACCCGGTAACCTGATCCACTTTCCTCTCCATCCAAATACTGTAGCTCGAGTCCTTTATATATGGAATCTGTATTTTTCTCGAAATTTATGATAGCCAGTTTCTTAATTGGTTTGTACGTAAGGCCGAACGGGATCACCACTGTTTCGGCATGTCGTCCATACGTGGCCTTATTGATCCTTCTAATCATTGACGTCGCCTCCCCTTGAGGTTATTTGGGATACTTAATCTACATATTCGAGGAGACGATCTCTTTCACCTTCAGAAAAACGAAAGGCAAAAGCTAATTCATTAAACGTTCACTATTATTTGATGAGTAAACTTCACAAAGAACTGCTTACTATCTAACTGTTTTTTAGATCTTGTCATTATCCTATACAAAAAGGCAACTAACCCTGTGTGGAGGCAGTTACCTTAATGATTGGTTTTGATATGAAACGTATCTGATAAAAAATACTTATTTACGTGAAGAACAGTTTATCGGTTCTTCCCACCATCCAAATGCAATTCTACCAGACGTCTTAATATTTGGTGATTCTGGATTTGATATAAATACAAGAAATGAACCTCCTGGTGGAAAAATAAACTTACCGTTTTCTACATCAACTAATGTAGTCTCAGGCTGGGCCCTTCTGACGAAAGCTTTAATTCCCCCAGTTGGTTCACCAGTGACATTCTTTGAGAATTGAAGTTTTATTTTTGGTTTCGGAATCGGTTCAATTGCTGTATTAGCAGAAGTGACAAATTTTGATGTAAATGGCTTTCCCGGTGGATCTGCATTAAACCAAAATTGAGCGCGAAAGGTGGATTCAGATACATCTGAAACTGTCCAAACATTGACATGCAAATTTACTTTTGATTTAGGAGGATTATATAACCTTGCCCATGCACTCTTCCCTTTACCAAAGTCAAGTTCGTCTGCATAGCCAACAAAATAACGCCCCTTCTCCGATTGGTATAATTCTATTGGGATGTTCACCGCTTCTATCCGTCGATTCTTTTTATGCCCCCTTTTCTTTCTATACACATAGATCACCTTCTTTTCAGATTTCACCTTTACTAATTGTTATCATCGATATACTTTTACCTTTAAATGAACAGTCAGCTTTATATTTTATATTCATGAGATGAAAACTAGTATAGACAGAGAAACTAATTCACAAAAAATAGGGGTTTTAACCATGGAATGAAACTAGTAGTATTACCTAATGGACGAAATGAACCGGCTGCCTAAGCAACCGGTTCATTTAAATATGGATTTTTATAAAATCATCAGACCTAAGCCTATCACTACCCCACTGAGAAACAACACCCAGATACAGAAGCCCATGATGTCACGAGCATTTAAACCTGCAATCGCTAATGCTGGAAGAGCCCAGAACGGTTGGATCATATTTGTCCAAGCATCACCCCAAGCGACGGCCATCGCTGTCCTTGCAGGACTTACTCCTAATGCCTCGCCCGCAGAAAGCATGATTGGCGCTTGAACAGCCCATTGTCCCCCACCTGAGGGGACAAAGAAGTTAACGATTCCGGCACTTATAAATGCGAAAAGTGGAAACGTCACTTCTGTTGAAATGGATACGAACCATTCTGAGAATTGAACGGCTAAACCTGAAGCGACCATCATCCCCATGATCCCTGCGTAAAATGGAAATTGAATGATGATTCCCCCAGCATTTTTAACGGCTCCTGACACGCTAGCCAAATAATTTCGAGGCGTCATATGAAACAAAATACCAAGGAACAAGAAAATAAAATTAACGATGTTCAGATTGAGGTTAAATCCACTTGTGCTTAAATAATAAATAATAAATGCTAATCCAAGAAACCCGGTAATCATAGACAACACTACACTGTTTTCCATTCGTTCCGCTGGCGTTTGTTTGCTTTTGGCCTTTGTTTCTTTCATCATATTGTCAGCGGGGTCCTCTAGTAGTTTCGGATCTACCTGAACAGCTGTTTTAGGATTAATCATGAACCAGTTCAACAAAGGAACGGAGATAAAGAGTGCTGCAACGATAAATAAATTAAAAGGGGCAAAAATCGTTTCACTTGTAGAGACTATTCCAATAATATCTTCGGAAAAATGTCCATTTGTAGCAATCGTTAAAGGGATAGAACCCGCTAATCCCCCATGCCAGACGATAAACCCACTGTAAGCACTGGCAATAAGAAGTCGATAGTCAACATGTCTTACCCTTTTGGCCAGCTCCTTTGCAAATAGAGCCCCAATGACCAAGCCGAACCCCCAGTTGATCCAACTGGCAAGTAACGCCACTAAGGTAACGACGATTATTGCTTGACCAGGTGTATTCGCAAGCGTTGCTAACTGTTGCAATCCTCTCTTAAATATTCTGCTACTGGCAAGGACATATCCAGTCACTAATACCAACACCATCTGCATCGCAAATTCTAATAAATCCCAAAACCCTTCTCCCCAATAAACAACCATATCAACTGGATTACTAGGAGTAAGCACCAAACCCATGAGAAATACAACTAACGTTAAAATCACAACAAATAAAAATGGATCAGGTAAATACCTTTGCATCAATCTAGTTGAAAAATTTGTAAGCGTTTTCATAAAACAAGCCTCCATTTCCTTCTTTTTTAGTTGGGATTCGTCTTTTATTCTACTGTTCACCCCCTCAAAAAGAATCAATATTTAGATTTTTCCGAAAATAACCTATGTAGAATTATACAAATAATCTAAGTCACCGTCTACTGGAGACGATCACTTCTGATTCCATTTTTTCAAATGATTAACGGACAATTATTCGGTGTTTCTATTTATCCAACTTTGAGCCTTTTCATCTATGTTTTGAATGAAATCATGTTTTCCTGCAATGTACTCGTCTATTTCTTTAGGAAATTCTCTAGCTAACTCACGTTTTAAATCGCTATATTTTTTTGCCTCTTCTGGGTGGGCATTCATAAAATCTCTGAATAGTAAATGACGCTGAATTTCTGGATTTTCCGATTCAAATACATGTAAGTGATGAGTACGGTCGTCTCCTCCTTTCATAAAAAATCTTCTACCTGCGATTCCGTTCTCCCCTTTCGCCACATAACCTAGCTGTTCCATTTCATAATCATATAAATCTATTCTCTCAATATTTTTAGCTTCTATTAAAATATCGATGACAGGCTTAGCATATATGCTTTCGATGGCGGTGCTTCCGATATGATAACTTTCTACCATCTCATCACCAAAAACCTGCTTTAGTTTCCTCGCTTCAGAATGATATAAAGCTATCCACTCTTTTTGGTGAGGCACTACTTCAACTTTCCTCAAGTTAGACACATCCTTTCTTTATCATTCAACCTCTTATTAAAGAGTACCATAAAAGGATTAGGACAATTGCATTTATATTCGGCTCTATAGCTAATCTATATTTGTTTGAACCTTCGAGACTAGTAATCGTCAATCGTGGTGACCAGACATTTCAAGTTACCTCCAGATTTTATCGTTTCTTAACCTACGTTAGTTGACTTCCTTCCCCTTTCCCCCTTACAATTCAAAGAATAATCGTTATAATAAAGGAATGTAAATAGAGAAACAAAGTTTTTATACTTGTTAGGAGGATCTTTATGACAATGCAAAAAGTATTAACAATCGCCGGCTCTGATAGTAGTGGTGGTGCTGGTATTCAAGCCGACCTGAAAACATTTCAGGAACTAGGCGTATATGGAATGACGGCATTAACGACCATCGTAACGATGGACCCAAATAACAACTGGTCTCACGGAGTTTTTCCTCAAGAGGCAAATACAGTGGAACAACAGTTGAAAACGATTGTCAAAGGCGTTGGCGTTTCAGCAATGAAAACGGGAATGCTAGGTTCAGTGGAAATTGTTGAACTAGCATCTAAGGCCATTGAAGAAAACCAGCTAAAGAACGTGGTCGTCGATCCTGTGATGGTTTGTAAAGGAGAAGATGAGGTTCTTCACCCGGAAACGACAGAAAGCATGAAGGAATTACTCGTACCAAAAGCGACTGTTGTGACACCTAATTTATTTGAAGCTTGGCAATTAAGCGGCGTTGGCCCTATCAAAACGGTGGAGCAAATGAAAGAAGCTGCTGTGAAGATTCTTGAGTTAGGTGCTAAGAACGTATTAATAAAAGGTGGAAGTAAGCTCGATCATGAGAAAGCGGTAGACTTATTGTACGATGGAGAAAACTTTGAGTTACTAGAATCTGAACGAATCGAAACTCCTTACCTTCACGGTGCAGGGTGCACGTACTCAGCTGCTATTACAGCTGAACTTGCCAAAGGACGCACTGTTAACGAGGCTGTCCATACAGCGAAAGCGTTTATTACCGAAGCCATTAGAGAATCGTTTAAGCTCAACGAATATGTTGGACCAACGGATCACGGAGCTTTCCGTCGCACATTAGCTGAAGCTTAAGTATCATTGATATAGACGTACGAAACACAGCTAGAGGAGTCCCCTCTAGCTGTGTTTTTCGTCTAGTCATTTTTTAAAAATGTGTTCTCCACACGATCAACTAGCGACTTCCGATTATAAGTTTTGTAGAGAATACTAGATAACCGAACAGGGTCTCCAAAGAAATACCGTTCATATAACGTTTGCCGCGAACCGAAGGCACTCATACACGTGTCCCAAGCTAACCGGAATAACTTGACTCGGTCCCTTCCATTCTTCGTATAAGATTGCAAATATAGATCTAAATCTTCTTTATTATCCGATGAAAAATCTTGCTCTGTGGGAAGAGCAACCAATCCACTTGCCCCTAACAACTGCATAATGTCCATTAACCTCGGGTACAAACGTGGAAACGTATTAATCGCAACGTATAATGGATTTAAGTTAGGCAGCATAAATCCATTTTGTTTTTGTGCCCCTGTTTCAGAAGCCAATAGGAGAGCTTTGATGGTCTCAAGTGCCACAATGATCTCACTTACTTTTTCTTGAACATGTTGATACTCTCCTGAGTTGATTGTATCTACCATTAATTGAGCGACACCTAGAATAAACTCTAGCTTGATCACTTGACGAGAAACGACTTGATGTAACGCTAATGGGGCAAAGGCTCCTTGTAAGGTTAAAATATCATTGACGACAATATTTGCATAGTGGAAAACCCTCTCCCAAGGAACTAACACATGGTCAAAGACGACTAGAGCATCATTCTCTTCAAATCGTGCACCTAGAGGGGAATCATAAGTCGAGAGAGTATTTGTAAAGGGCTGCCTACATACAAATTTTAACCCTTTCGTATTACTTGGGATGGAGAAAGCATAAGAGTAAGCTTTATCAACCAAGCCTGCAGAAGAATACACGAGAATTTCGTCGGTCATTCCTCCTTGAGTCGCGAGCAGCTTCGCCCCATTGATTATCATTCCTTGGTCGTTCTTTCCAACGATTTTAGCAGCGACCATTTCATCAGGATCATCGAAGATCTGAAAAGAAGATCGATTGACTTGTGGATTAATGAACGTGTGAGTGAAAGACCAATCGTTCTCTCTCGCTTGTTCGTAAAACGAGAGAACGTGTTCTGGGAAACAATGGTCATGTTTCTCAAAGATGTGATGAGACGCCACGAGTGAAACTAAAACTGTATTCATATAATCTGGACTTCTTCCCATCATTCCTGCATTGGTGCTCGCCCATTTTTGGATCATAGCTCGGCGCTGCTTTAAATGTTTCTTTGTCTTGGGCAATAAAAAGGATAACCCAACTCGTGCTCCCGAAGTTGGAGATTCATACGTCATCTTTTCTTTTAGGGATTGGTCTTTTTGTAGATCGTATAATCTCGCCTGGCTGTGGATCACACCATGAAAGGATGGGTGCTCAGAGATATCTCCTTGAACTTTCTCTCCATTGATCCATACGTCATTTTTCAATCGATTAATCCGGTTTATATACTCCGACCCACTAATGGCCCCCATGATCTCACCTCTTTACAAGACACTACATCTTGTCTCGCAATTTTAATCACAACTCCTTTATTACCATATTTTTGTGAAGGTGAAATATTCGCTGAGGACAACCTGAATCTAAAAATACGTACACCTTATTGCGATCGTATAAGGATTTTCTAAACCGGAAGAACCGTCCCTTTGATCAGTTACTTTTTGTTTGCTTCATCCCACTCTTCGTCTGTTGGAGGATAGGTCTTTTTCAATTGAAATGAAAGAACTAATGCAACCACCGTTAACAATCCAATAAGACCAAAGGATACGATCGCTCCAAGGATGTCTGGGTTAGCGACAGCCGTATTCTCAGATGTTGCCTGTTCAGTAGTCGTCATCGTCGTGACAAGAAGTGCTGTTCCGATGGAGGCAGACAGTTGCCTCACCGTGTTAGTCACCGCGGCTCCATGGGGAATCATTTTCCGTGGCATCTGATTTAATCCGGCTGTATTCGTTGGCATCATCACCATGGAAAAGCCAAACATTCGAATCCCATACATCACCGCTAAATAAACAAGTGAGGTTTCTGTATCAATGAACAGAAAGGCAAACGTCGAAATGGTCATGAGGATTAATCCAGGGATCGCCAACGCTTTTGCTCCAATTTTGTCAAATATCCGACCAGTAATTGGTGCCATTAATCCTGCAATTAGCGCTCCGGGGAATAAGACAAGTCCCGCTTCCACTGCCGTAAATCCTCTCATGTTTTGCATATATAGAGGAATTAATGTTTCCAGGCCGATTAAACCCATGAAACCTATGCTGCAAATGACCGTTGATAAGGTAAAGATTCGTTTCTTAAACACTCGAAACTCAAGCATCGGGTGATCCATTCGAAGCTGACGTAAAATGAACATCGTAACAGAAATGACAGATACTAAAAGAACCATCAATGTAATTGGACTGCCCCAGCCATTATTACCTGCGCTAGTAAACCCGTAAAGCAATCCACCAAATCCAAGAGTAGATAACATAATTGAAATAGGATCGACCTTTGGATTCTTCAATTCCGTCACATTTCTCATAAAGAAAAAAGCAACCACGAGCATGATGAGCGCAAGGGGAAGGACACCCCAAAATAAAACTCGCCACTCATAGTTCGATGTGACCCACCCCGAAAGCGTCGGTCCTATAGCCGGCGCAAAAGAAATTACGAGACCGATATACCCCATTGCCGTTCCTCGCCGCTCGACGGGGAAAATAAGCAAAAATACCGTTTGCATAAGCGGCAACATCACACCGGCTCCAGCTGATTGAATAATTCTTCCTGCAATCAGTGTCTCAAAATTTGGTGCTACTCCACCCACTAATGTTCCAAGCGTAAAGATCGCCATCGCCGTCATGAATAGCTGTCTCGTTGTAAACTTTTCAAGGAGGAAAGCGGAAACGGGTATCATGATTCCGTTTACTAGCATGAATACCGTTGTCAGCCACTGGGCTGTGTTGGCTGTAATATTCATTTCCGCCATAATAGGTGGGATCGCTGTGATCATCAGTGTCTGATTTAACACGGCAATAAACGAACCTGAAATTAATAATGATGCAATTAACACTTTGCTGTAATTCTCAGTTTGTGACATAGTTAATCTCCTAAGTATAGTTAGAATTCTTATACCCTACGGTTAATCTAGTAATCTCAATCGAAAAAAATCGATCTGATATCAACCAAGATCGACCTTTAAAAGATAAGTGTAGGAGTCTTTGATGAAACTATCAAGTAAATGTACTTCACAATGAATGAAGGTACACGGTTTAGCTTCAAGATTTGAAAGGTGCGGTAGCTTCATTTTTATAGATATAAAAAACAAAAGCCATTCCGTTTGAAAGGAATGGCTAAGAATATATTAGGTCCCATTAAAAACTTAAGCTATTTTCGTAAAGATTGTTGTTTTTAATCCAACATAAAGGGTATACCAAAATATGCTAAAATTAAACAATAGATAGGGGGATATTAGTTGACTAATCAAAAAAGTACAAGGAAATTAGAGATAGGATTTCATATTTTTATAATTTTATTTGCAATTTTCATTATAATATCATCAATTCTAGAATACGAAGAAACAGAAAGAACAACAGTTATGTGGATATTAATGGGCGTATTGATTGGTCTTAGTAGTATCTTTCGTTTGATTAAGTTAGTGAAGAGACAATGAATTTTTCACGGAACATGTCGTGAAGCTTCAACTGTCATGTCTCCTTATCCATATGAACATAATCTCGGTCATATTAGCAAAACAATTACCCTTTGTTTAAGATAGTTACATAGCAGCCATGTTCAACCGGGTGATCTATCTCCCCAAATTCATTCATTACATGGTTGTAAATTCCATCAAGAATTTCCGTACGTTTTTGATCGGTAAAGCCGGTAAGCCAAGATAAAGACGCTACTCTTCCGCACCATTCTTCTGCAGAAAAAGAGACCGTGTATGTAAATTTATACGTTTCTTGCAAGTCAAAGTTATTTTCCTTCCATTCTTGAAACCACTCAATTGGAAAACCGTTAATGGTCTGCTTCGATTCAGCTTTCGTTCCAGCAGGCTTTAATTGACCAGTTGGCATATGTCCTTTAATTATTTCAAGTGTGTCTTTAATAAGCTTACTTTTTGATAAAAAGCCTGAATCCATCACGAGTAAAGTACCATCATTCTTTAACAATCTTTTCACTTCAGAAAGAGTCTTTTCGGAATCAAACCAATGCCAGGCCCTTAAAACGGTTACATAATCAAATTGACCCGTTTCCAGCAATGTATCTTCTGAATAACTATTTATGTACTTTATATCCAGTCCTTCATTCTTGTCGATTGTTTTAGCCTCTTATAACAATTCTGTTGAAGGCTCTACGCCTATAACCTCTGCCCCTGCTTTATGAAGAGCACGACTCAGGACACCAGTTCCCGATCCTAGATCTGCGACTCTTCTATTGAGGAAATCAATTCCTCTAAGTTTCAAACTATCTAATAATTCTACTGGTAGATCATTTCGATAGTTGGCATAACTTTTGGCTACGTTTCCAAAATTCACTTTCATGGACATCCCTCCAAGGTTTAATTATGTATATAATAACATTTTTTGACAGACAGACCTCTGAAAACTCCATTAAAGATTAAGAAACGTTCTCTTGTTGAACTTCTTGATCAATAAATCTAAAATAGGGGTGTAAAATTCCGATTAAAGCGACAATACTAATCAATGAACCTATGAAAAAATAAAGAGGTCTTACTCCCATCATTTCGCTTAATAAACCTCCTGCAACGACACCTAATGGCATGGCTCCTCTTACGATTAGTAATCTCACAGAAAACACTTTGCCCATAAGGTGATTTGGGATCACTTGCTGACAAATCGTCACATTATGAATACTAAAAACTGCCATCATGACACCGCCAATGATCTCCGTTAAGATACCTAAACTAATACTTTGATTGAAGCTTAGAAATATAAACGTCAATCCACCGATTACAAGGGATCCGAGCATTAATACTCGCCGACTTTTGAATTTCAGTTTTCCAACGATCATTGCCCCAAGAATATACCCAATCGGAAAACTGGCCATGAAATAGCCATAATCAGCATAACTTCCTGATAGTTCATCGGTGATATAAGGCAAAGTAGTTACCATAGTCACCCCTACTCCGAACTGCACAAAGGCAAGAAAGACACCGAGCCATACGATGATTGGTTTTCTGAAGAAGAAAGTAGTCCCTTCCATAAATTCAACTAACCATGTTTTTCTTTCTCGTTGATACGTAGAAGGTTCTTGGATAAAGATTAGCAAAAAGCCACTAGATGATAGCATGATACTAACGAATATTAGTGTTGGCTGAACGCCTATGTATTCAGTGACGATTCCTCCTAGAAGAGGGGCCATAAAAGTCATTAATCTAACGGTTCCATCGATATAAGCATTCGCGGACTGAAGTTGTTCTTTCGAGACAATTGTCGGTAAAATTGCCTGATTGGCCGGAACATAGAAAGGTGAAATAAGACCGATAAACAACTGAACGATAAATATATGCCACGGTTCAAGAGTTCCTGTCAGTAATGCCCCGATCGGAACAAGAAAAATCAACCCCCTTGCCCATTGGGAGAAAATCATAATCCATTTCCTGCTCCAACGATCAATAAAAGGACCGATGAACAATTGGAGAACGAGTGAAGGAACAAAATACAAGAGCCACATGCTTCCTAAAGCCATAGCGGATCCCGTTAGCTGATAAATCAAGATAGAATTTGCAAATGTACCGAAAGCTCCGCCTAATTCGGAGGTAGCATTTCCAATCCACACAGATACAAACGAACGATTTTTCAAGATTTTTTTCGTCAAATCCCCACCACCAGTCATTTTTTAACTCATACTCGAAATCTAATCGCATTCATTAATCATAAGAAAACTCTATGTTTATTGAACTTTGCCACTTAAATAAAGATCTAATTCTTTAGATAAGCTTTCCACTGCTCTTTTTTTGAGCGAATACTTTGATGAAGTGATTTCTACTAACTTCGCTCCTCTAAGTATTTTTAGATGATGATGGGTGGTGGACTTGCCTAAATTCAACTTATCGCTCATTTCATGCAAAGAATGGTCCTGTTCATTCAATAATTTAACCATACGCAGGCGAACGTCATCACCTAGTGCTTTATGTTTAAGTACTAAAAAATGATCCGGTGTAAAGCGATCAGCTGGAGAAATACTATCGTTTGCTACAGGATAGTAAAATATTTTCGTTCCCTTCTCATCTGCTTCAATATTCCATGGACGATAAATATATTGAGGGATTAACAGGACTTGATTCACACTTGGTTCCGGTAAGTATGTAACCCCTCCAGTCGCCCATTCAACTAATTCTTCAGGATTCATTTTATTTGCCATTTGTTTTTTCGCTTCGTAGTCTGTTTTCAAGATTCTAGATATCGTCTCTGAATCTTTTTTTATCACCTCTTCAAACCAGCCTGACATAACGCATTCGAGATGATTTTTTAACGATTGAACATCCGTCACACATATAAATTCGATATATTTCGGAAAAAATGGATTCTCTTTTGTTATCTGTTTTAATTCATCCATTGAGGAAGTGTCTCCTTGGGCCGCCTTTAACCTCACATCTTCAAATTGCAAACCTGTATAGGGAATACAAACTCGTCTGAATTCTTGATCTGAAAGCTTGGAAAGATAAGAAAAAAACGCGCTTATGTCAGAAAAGGAATGCTGGTGGAGTAACTGTAATAATGCTTTCCATGTATTATTTTTTTCGACATGTTCAAGTTCACTAGATAAAGACCTAGAAAGATTTCTTCTCATCTCTTGCCACTCTTCATAAGACTTTTCCATCGTCTTTAACATTGGCTTATTTGTTATAGCAGCAATTCCTAAAGCGCATTCCCATAAAAGAGAGTATTCTAATTTCACTTTATACGTCTCTCTCTTCCTACTTGTCATATTTAATACATCCATTTGTAAGCACCTCTTGTTCTAATTTTTCCTTATTATGTATTCTATATTAATTGAATTAGTAATTCAACTTATTTAGAACATTATTTCCGAGTCTTTCTCGTTAGCAAAAGTATTTAACAATAACCATCCCTAAGATTGGTAAGGAGTTGAGGTACGTTCTAGGTGAAATTGAGAATGAAGCATACAAAAATAAACCCACTCATTAATGAGCAGGTTTAGCCAACATCACTCGTGATCATATTAAGCGAAATAGCAACTAGCTTCTAGCTACCTCACTTATCGAGCCATAAAGAGTTTCATAGAGCTCCTCAAAGATTTCGATGCATTGATGAAAGCTCTTATCGAAGGTTCCGTCGTCATCTATGCTCCAATAGGTTGCTAACACGGTATGACAATAACCCCATAGGATTAAGCGTTCTTTATTTAAATTTAATTCATCTATGAAAATATCCACTCTGTTAGCAACGACCTCGTAAGCACCTTTATCAGGCAAGTGATTTAACATAAATTGAATCAAGTCGTACTCTCGCTCCCCGATTAATCCCTTCGGATCTATCGCTTTCCACCCTTTATCCTCACTGTATAGAAGATTATAATGATGGAAATCGCCATGAAGGATCTGCCATTCAGTAGTAGTCTGATTTAAGTGTGTAAAGATTTTCAAAGCTTTTTGAAGCGTTCCCATCGTGATTACGGATGAATGTTTGTGATCAGCTACAATGTCACGAAGGCTTTGTTCACGTGCTTTTGTAGAAGGTAGTTTCGATTCATTTGGAGCAGGGGTAGTTAACTTTTGCAGTATCTTTGTTGCTAATCTGCAGGCTTCTCTATCATCTTTTAATTCCGCTAAAGTAAAACCTGGAGATAGTTTCTCCAAAATGAAGATTCCCTTCTCCTTATCTGAATCAATTAATTTAACCATGGCGTTTCCATTAAAACTCTGCAAGGCTTCCCGTTCATTAAGAAAGTCTTCTCCAGGGAGGCATATTTTCACGACGACTTCTCTTCCGTCTTTCGCCATCGCTGGAGCGACAAAATTGATAGACAGTTTATAGGGGTCCTTTATTGTTAATGACCATGTCTCCTCACAATAGTGAATCAAACTAGGTAACTGTTGTAACCATTTTTCTCCCTTCGTTTTGAAATATAACCGGACATTTTTAACAAACTGGTCTTGGAAGTTCATATTGTTCTCCTTTCGATTGTTAGGCAAAGAACTTAGGAAGTCTCTTCGTTTAATTTAGCCACTTCTTCAATTCTGCCTACGTCAATTCTTTCAAAAAGTGGTCTGACATTTTTTAAGGAAGTAGAAGAATTCAATTCTATTTCTTCCCATTTAAAAGCATCTAAACTTAACATTTTCTTTACCTCTTCACTTGAAAATGGAAGAAAAGGGTGGAGTAACTGTGCCAGATTGGCAATGATATACAAGCAGTTTGCCATTGTTTCATCACATGACGCTTCATTTTCTTTTATTTGCACCCAAGGTTTCTTTTCATCAAAGTACTTATTTGAATAACGAACGAAAGTAAACACTTCTTCTAAGGACTCTTTAAAACGAGTATTAGAAATGAGAGAACCGACTTTTTCATAAAGTTGAATAATATTCGTCCTCATTACAGGATCTACCTTACCAATAGGGGCCTTTCCATCATAATATTTATTAATAAACTTCAGTGTCCGATTAACAAAATTACCGTATGCTCCTAACAATTCACTGTTATGGCTATAGACAAATTCTCTCCATGAGAAATCAGCGTCTCTATTTTCTGGAGCATTTACGGTTAAAAAGTATCGAATTGAATCTGGATGGTAGTTTTCAATCATCTTTGGAAGCCAGACAGCCCAATTTCGACTAGTTGAAAGTTTCTTTTGTTCTATCGTTAAGTATTCGTTTGATACGATATGGGTAGGCAGAGAACCTATTTCAGTACTTTTAAGAATAGCCGGCCAAATAATAGAGTGAAACGGAATATTATCTTTTCCATGAACATAGTAAGAAATGGTCTGATCATTCCAAAATAAAAGATTATCTGTACCTTTTTCCTGAGACCATTGTTTACTTGCGGAGTAATAGCCAGATACGGCTTCTATCCAAACATAAATTTTTTTGTTCCTATATCCTTCAACTGGAACACTTACTCCATTGGGAAGGTCTCTGGAAACTGCCCGATCGTGAAGACCTTCCTTTAAATATCGTTCAGTTAATTGAATCGCGTTATCCCGCCATAAGTTATTTGTTTTCGCTTGCAGCACATACTGCTCCAAATCGTTTTGTAATGAACTTAATTCAAAATAAAAATGCTCTGTATTTTTTGTTACAGGAGTATCTTCACACACCTTGCATTTTCTATTTAAAAGTTCTAATGGATCCAATATATTTGAGCAATGATCACATTGATCTCCTCTTGCTTGCTGGTGGCAGTGTGGACAATTCCCTTCCACAAATCGATCTGGTAAATGCTGTTCACAAGAATTACAGTAGCATTGTTTGACTTCTTTTTTGTAGATTTTGTTTTTTTCGAGTAGCTTAAGAAATAGATCTTGAACAACTTCATGGTGCAATTTCGTATCTGTACGAGTATAACAATCATAAGAAAAACCCAATTGATTAAAATTCTCTCTAAATTCATTGTGGTACTGATCGGCTATTTTTTTCGTTGACACTCCTTCCTGTTTAGCTTTAATGGCTATTGGCGTTCCATTACAGTCACTCCCTGAAACATAAAGAACATGGTCCCCTTTTAATCGAAAGTATCTTGCTAAAATATCACCTGGTAACAAACTGGCTATGTGACCTAAGTGTAATGAGCCATTTGCATAAGGCCAAGCACCACCTATAAAAACATTCATTTTCATTTCCTCCCTTATTTTATAACATTAAAAAACCTCGCCCATAGACAAAATCATTGTCTAAGGACGAGGTATCTCTCGTGTTACCACCTTTATTTACTAACCACTCGCGTGATCAGCCTCTGCAAGTACGGAGTGACTTAACACTCTTATACTCTGACATTTATAACGAGTGCCAACTCTCGGCAAAGTCTAATTCAATTTTGAAAGTCGACTTTACAGCTCCAAGGCCATGTTCAATCAACGATTTTCTGCCCCTTTTCAGCTACCGAAGCTCTCTGTAAGAAAATGAATATTGATTTACTTTCCTTTTCATAGCTTTTATCATACATATTTTCCTTATTATTACACACTAACTAAACATTTAGAACTCCTAAATACAATTAAATAGAAATAATTCACTTCGTTCTCTTAAAAATATTCGACTATATAGTTTACATAATAATATTATAGTTAATTTATCAACTTTCTATTTTTTTGAATTTGACCGTTTTTACTGTTAAGGCACATTGTTTAGTTATTCTTCTCGTAATATGCTTCCAGTTGATTCTCATACACATACAGGATCTCTCAAACTGGATACAGAAGCTTCCAATTCGGATACAAAACTCTTCGAACCGATTACAGATCGGCCTACGGACTACAGGACCTCTCAAACCAGCTACAGAACCTTCCAAACTGGATACAGCCCACCCCAAACCGACTACAGAAGACAATAAAAAATACCTGAAAAGCGACGGATCGCTTTTCAGGTATTCATGCACTCGTTTATTCTTCTAAATTTCTTGAAAACTCGGCTAACGCAATGGCAATCTCATCTTCAATGAACTTTGGATGACTGCCAATATAGTTGTTTATGATAATGCTAAAGATAAGCTCTTCATTATCTTGTGATGTGACGTAGCCTGACAATGAGGTTTTGGAAGTGACTGTACCAGTCTTAGCCTGCACATTCCCTTCTGCCGCCGTACCTTGCATCCTATTCCTTAACGTTCCTCCCGTCATACTGTCAACATTTCCTGCTACCGGAAGGGAGTTATAGTAAATTTCATACCAATCTTCTTGTTGAACGGACTGTAATAAAGCCGTCATTTCTTCAGTGGGAATTTTGTTTAAGTGAGACATTCCTGAACCGTCTCTTAACTGAATGGTCTCTGTATTTAACCCTGCTCCTTGAAGATAATCTTCTACGACGTCTAAACCTGCGTTCCAACTACCTTCTCCATGGACTTCTTGCCCCATCGTTTTTGTGAGACTTTCAGCGATCCCATTATTGCTTGGTTTCATCATATGGTCAAATAATTCTTCTAAAGGCATCGATTCTTTCAACGCTAGTTCATTTGCCCCTTCAGGAGTTTCTCCTAATGTTAGCTCCCCTTGCACTTTAACTCCATGGCGTTCGAGTGCCTGATGGAATAAGTCTTGCGCCAATTCGGTTGGTTCCCATATAGCAATCCAATTTCTCCAGCGTGCGCCGTCTGTGGGGATCGTACCATCTACAAAAATATTATTATTTCCATGCTCTCTCCCCCAGTCCACTGTCCGGGGTCCGCCTGCTTCAATTGTTTCGACGTCATTTAATACAGTAATATAATCTGTTTCTGGATATACGCTAACAGTCGTATCTTCACCAGCCGTTTCGCTAGGAAACACCTCGACAATCACAGTTCCTGCATCATACCCTTCATCTGGTGACACTGTTAAGGCGGAAACTTGAGCACCTGTTGAGCGTCGTTGATTAAACCAAGACAAGTCAAGAGATAATCTCATGTCATCAAAAAATGAATCATCAGCTACAAGGTCTCCTTGCACGACTTTGATTCCTTGATCTGCTACTTGAGCTGCTAGATCATCAAAGTCTTCTGGCAGCATCGTCGTATCTCCAGTCCCTTTCAAGTATAAATCGCTATGTAACACTTTTCCCGTATGACTACCATCACTATAAACGCCTGTTGTATAAGTATAGTCAGGCCCTAACGTATCTAAAGCCGCTGCCCCAATTAACATTTTCTGACCTGATGCAGGAACCACACTTATGTCACTATTATAAGAAAAGAGTTCTTCATCTGATTCGGCTGATTGGACGTGAACAGCTGGTAAAGCATGGTCTAAATCTTCATTCTGCAAGATGTCTAATAGATCTGCTCTTAATTGTTGTTCCGCAGTTAAGTCAGAATCAGCTCCCGTCCCCATTTGAAATACAACTAACATCGCCATTAAAGCAAAAACAGCCCCAAAACGAAAAAATATTTTTTTGCTAAAAATACCCACCATCTCCTCTTATGTAATTTTTAGTTTTTTCTGTCTATTTAAGGTTATAAGAAATGGATGTGTATTACATGGGCCATTTACCTGTTTATTCCAGATATTTGTTGAGATAAATTTCCTAGAGTTATCAAATGGGCTATCCTACTTTTCTTGGAAGAAGGTGTGCATCTTTTATCGCATAAAATCTTATCTATCTGTCTTCTTCGTCCATTGATACAAAAATACGATTTAAGTAAGATGAAACTTTTCATCTGTGGTTAAGTATCGTAAAATGATAGATGGACAAGAAAGAGGTGTAGATCTGTGCTTGGCGATATATTTATGTGGTTTATAGCTTTATGGTCATTATTTATTTTTATTTTTGTCTCTATTGGCGGCTACTTTATGTTTAGAAAGTTTCTGAAGAAGATGCCGAAAGAAGATGGGAAGTCGATTTTAGATTGGCAAGATTATTACATTCATGAAACTCTCCACTTATGGACGGACGAACAGAAGAAGTTTTTAAACGAATTGGTCGAGCCTGTACCGGAATTATTTCGTGACGTAGCTAAAGGAAAGATTGCAGGAAAAATTGGACAATTAGCGATGGAAGAAGACGCCGATGAGATGCATGAAGAACTCATTATTAAAGGCTACATTCTGGCGACACCTAAGCGAGACCACAAGTTTTTGCGAAAAAAATTAAAGGAAAAGGATATTGACGCCACTCCTTATGAGCCTTATTTTCACCAATAGAAAAACCCAACCCTTAAGAATGATACGACATTCCTTTAAGGTGTTGGGTTTTCTGATTTTACAGGCCATTTTGACCCTGATCTAGTAGCTCGTAATTGTTTTTCCACTTCTTTGAACTTCAAGTACATAGCCACTCTCCATGGCAAGATCATTCCAAATGCAAGGATAAAAAACATTCCAGCAAGTACTTCATATTCAAAATAGATTCCGAAAATGAGTTTAAAAACAATCCGGATCACAAGCAGTCCAATTAATATAAATGGGAAGGCTTTGGATCGTTTCATGTAAATGTCTTTCCCCCGAATTTCAAAAGAAGACGTTTTGATCAGAATAATTGAAAAAAGCAATCCGACCGAGAACGCTTCGATTACCTCTAAAGGCGTAATTTCACGAACAGGAGGATAGAGAAACATGAGAAATCCTGTGGACATCGCGATCGGCGGGATCAGAATTTTCTTTACATTGGCTGGTCGCTTCATCGCTTTCATCCGAACGAAAAGAGCAAAAATAGCCATAAACACAGCTAAAATCATAAATAGAGTTGCGTACATAGGCATTCCACCTTACTTTAATCATCCCGGATATTATACCATATTTCAAAAAAACGAGTCTGATTATACTTGAAATGGAGCAATAAGAAAGTAAATCGCTCCCATGGCAATGATCAAGTAAACACTGCGAGCGTACCAGATCGTGCCTTTAAAGAAGAACATCGCTCCAAGCAGTGTCAAACTGTAAAACCATACATAATAGAAATTCACCGGATGTACGGTCCCTCCGTCTAATTGAAAACCGAAAGGCAGTGGCGTCATTGCTCCAAATTGCTGGACAAATACATGGTAAAAAATTATTGAGACGATGACTGCCGTTAAAAGACTTTCCCAGACGATAAACGTCCATTTTAATTTTTTGTAAAAATAGACGATGAGTGCGAATGCAACGGTTGAAGCTGTTGGCACGGCCCAAGGTCCTCCAGAGAAATAGATCAAGTTCCGTAAGTCCGTCACTAATCCCGGTTGCAAGATGAATGGCCATAATTTGAAAATCACTATCCAAATGATCAAAGCAAGGGTTATCTTATCGACAACTGCTTCATGATCTTCTACACCGGACTTGTTTAAATAGAAGGAAACGACGGTGACTGCTACGAGAGCTGATAACATCAAAAAGAGTAACTCTATTGAAACGGTCAAAGGCCCTAAGGACCAAGTTTGCAGTGGATGAAACAAGTTACTCCTCCTCCTTTACAAGGGAGCGAATTTCAGATTCAAGTTCCGGATAGGAAATCGCTCCTGTTTTTCGATATGTAATCATACCATGCTGATCAATGAAAATGGTCGCTGGGACGGGAGGTGCGTAGTAGTTTCTTGAGATGATGCCGTCTTCATCTAAAATATTTTTAAAAGTCAATTCGTTTTGACTTATAAATGATTCTGCTTCAGACTGGCGATCGTGCATGGTGGCATTCACCCCTACAATATTCACCTCGTCGCTGAAAGTTTGGTGCGCTTCTTCCATCGCTTCGCTGGATGCTTGACAATAAGGGCACCAAGAAGTCCAAAAATAGAGCACCGTACCCTTTTGTCCTAACTGATCGGTTAGATCAAAAGGCTCTGCTGAAAAGGTCTCCGCACTGAAATCCGGTGCTTGATGGCCCGCTTGAGCGTGAGCGGGGGCCCCTGTTGTTCCTTGATCTAAGTTTTGCTGTTCTTGTGCGAGCCATAGAAAGGCACATACAGATGCCATCATGACGATAAAAATTACTCTTTTTATTAGAATCATTGTTTCACCTGCTCCTTAATACGTGTATAGGTATTATGGTAACATAAAAAATTAATTATGGGGGATAACGGTGCTCCTGTGACGGTTGCGAAATTTGTCGAAAGTTGTTATATGATCGAATACTCTGGCTATACAGCGCAGCTGAAACTCTATACGACGTAACTCTGTCTCTATACGAATGAACTTCGTTTCTATATGAGTTAATTGACGTTCTATAGGAAGTAACTACGTTTTTATAAGAACTAACAGCCGTTCTCCTAGGCGCAACTACTCCTCTACTTAAAGACAACTCAAAATTCTATCGTTCCATAAATAACAAAAAAGAAGCAGCACCTATAGTCAGGTACCACTTCCCACACATGGTTATTATTGAACGTCATAGCCTTGTTCTTCGATTTCTTCCTTTAGAGTTGCCACCGTTACTTCGTTATCATTGAATTCTACGGTCACATTTTTCGCATCTAAATTTACTTCTGCTGTAGAAACGCCGTCTACTTTCGTAAGAGCCCCTTCTACTGCGGCTTTACAATGATTACACGTCATACCATCTACTAGAATCGTTTCTTTTCTCATTTTTGAATCTCTCCTTTAATTTCATTAAGATTTATATTCTAGCTTTACTCTTTTCAAGCGCAAAGCATTAGAAACAACAGATACGGAGCTAAAGGCCATCGCCGCTCCTGCAATCCAAGGCGCTAATAATCCGAGGGCCGCGATAGGGAGACCGATGGAATTATAAATAAACGCCCAAAACAAGTTTTGCTTGATATTTCGCATCGTTAAATGGCTTAAGCGGATAGCTTGCGGGATCGAACGTAAATCACCGCGCATGAGTGTGATGTCCGCCGCTTCCATCGCTACATCTGTTCCGGTACCGATCGCCATGCCAATATTTGCGGTGGCAAGAGCTGGAGCGTCATTAATCCCGTCGCCTACCATGATCACATGCTTTCCATCTTCTTGCAACTGTTTCACTTGTTCTGCCTTTTCTTCAGGCAGCACCTCAGCCAGGACGTGGTCGATTCCAACCGAATGAGCGATTGCCTTAGCTGTACGCTCATTGTCACCTGTGATCATCATGACTTGGTAACCCATTTTTTTCAATTCCGTCACGGCCTCTTGTGACGTTTCTTTCACTTGGTCTGCTACAGCAATGGAGCCTAAAAGCTGATTGTTTTCAGCTACTAACATCACTGTCTTTCCGTCCCGTTCTAGGTTCATCATTTCATCTTCATAGACGTCAACGGATATGCCGTGTTCAATCATTAGTTTTCTCGTACCGATTCGTAACGTTTTGTCATGGAAGCTTCCTTGCAACCCATGGCCTGGGATCGCTTCGAATTGACTGATCTCAACGAAAGTTAGTGCTTCTTCCTTCGCTTTATTCACAATCGCCATTCCAAGAGGATGCTCTGAATAATTTTCAATCGAAGCAGCCATCTGCAATAGTTCTTCATCTGTATAACTAGAAAAAGACACAATGTCTGTCACTTCAGGAGTCCCTTTCGTAATCGTACCGGTTTTATCTAGGACAACCGTATCCGTATGATGCGCCCGCTCTAAGTGCTCTCCACCTTTATATAAAATACCATTTTCTGCGCCTTTCCCCGTACCGACCATGATCGATGTAGGTGTGGCCAGCCCTAAGGCACATGGACAGGCGATGACAAGCACGGCTGTGAAATTGATCAGTGCATCTTGGAATGATGCTCCCGCAAGAAAGTACCAGCCAAGAAAAGACAGTACAGCAATCATGACAGCCCCAGGCACGAAGTAACCTGAAATAATATCAACCATCCGCTGAATTGGTGCTTTAGATCCTTGTGCTTCTTCAACGACTTTAATGATTTGTGATAAGGTTGTTTCTTTCCCTACCTTCGTTGCTTTTAATGTGATCGAACCATGCTTATTAATCGTAGCTCCAATCACTTCTTCTCCTGCCTGCTTTTCTACAGGAAGGCTCTCACCTGTTAACATTGATTCATCTACTGTCGAATAACCTTCTTCCACGATGCCGTCGACAGGGATCTTTTCACCTGGTTTTACCCGAACGAGGTCATTCACTTCTACATCCGTAATCGCAATTAGCATTTCTTCGCCGTTACGAATCACCGTGGCTTTTTTAGCTTGCAGTCCCATGAGTTTTTTGATCGCTTCTGAGGTACTGCCTTTTGCCCTTGCTTCCAACAGCTTCCCTAGTAAAATCAACGTAATAATCACAGCACTCGTTTCAAAGAACAAGTACACTTCGCCAGTTAAGACGAGATAGACAGAATAAAAGTAAGCCGCTGACGTTCCCATTGCCACGAGGACATCCATATTGGCACTTCCACCCCGGAGGGATTTATATGCTCCTTTGTAAAACTGCAGACCTGCGTAAAATTGAACGGGTGTAGCAAGTGCCCACTGTAAATATCCATTCATAAGCCAATGGGGTAATAACATCGTTTCAGGGTAAAAATGGTCAATCATTGTGACAAACAAAGGTATCGAGAAAGCGAGTGAAAATAGGAATAAGAACTTTTGCTTACGAACAGCTTCATCTTTCTTGCTTGCTTTATCTTGGTCATCTGCCCTATGAGGTTTCGCTTTGAAACCGATTTTTTCAATACGCTTGATGATCGTTTCTTCATCGACTACCCCTGGGGTGTATTCGATCGTACCCCGTTCCATTGTTAAATTCACCGTGGCTTGTTGAACCCCGTCTAATTTAGAGACGACTTTCTCGATTCTTGCTGAACAGGCGGCACATGTCATGCCTTCAATGGCTAAATCTAATTTTTCTTCTTGAACATGAAATCCAAGTTTCTCTATTTTTTCAACCGCTTGTTGCACGGTATATTTCTCATCATCATATTGAACCGTTGCTTTTTCCATCGTCAAGTTCACTGAGGCTTCAACGCCGTCTTGTTTGTTCAACACTTTTTCAATCCGTGAGGAGCAAGAGGCGCATGTCATCCCTTGAACAGGCAAATGAATTTTTTTAATACCCAAATCGTCTCACCTCCTCTTCTTAAGACTTGGAAAACTGTTGAATCACTTTCATAAGCTCATCAATTGTTTCTTTTCCATCACCTTGCTGAACAGCATTCGTCACACAACCTCGCGTGTGGTCTTCCAACAACTGATATCCTACTTTTTTCAACGCAGCATTTATGGCAGATACTTGCACAAGAATGTCGACGCAATAACGTTCTTCTTCAATCATTTTTTGAATCCCACGTACTTGTCCCTCTACGCGCTTTAACCGTTGAATCAACTGCTTCTTTTCCTCTTCAGTCCTCATCTTCACGGGTGTCTTTTCCGGTGAAAGGGGAATCGTAAACTTTTCGTCCATGATAATCACCTCAAATTTTTGTTTGTTTATATATACCATACCCCCGGTTGGTATATATGTCAACCGTGTTCACTTATTCTTCACATGATCACGGAAATGCAAAACACCCATGGAGGATCAGCTAAACTGACTCCATGGGCGTTTCGAACCTCTCTATTCTTGTTCATTTTCCAAGTACTGTTTCACATATTTCAAATGATCTTGGTCCTCTTTTTTCAACATTCTAACGACTAATGGTTTCGTTAGCTTCATCATCAATTTTTCAGGAAACACTGTTCCTTCAAAGCTCACTTTTGTCTTCCCATCTTCTGTGTCAAAAGTGTACCCATACTCTACTGTTAAACCGTTCGAAGTGCTTTTAAAGCTATATTTCTTCCCCTGTTCATAACGGGTAATTTCAATATCAGTTCCTACTCGTCTATTTGTCAACTGTCGATACTCCCGGTAGGTAGCCCCCACTTGTTGCTCTTGATCGTTGGTTCTTTCCACTTCAGTCACATTGGCAAACATTTTTGCGGCATTTTCAGGGTTTGCCATCGTGTTAAATACGTCATCAATCGGTCGGTCTATCAGAACTTTCTCAAATAAATCAGCCATACTTAACGCTCATCCTTTCAATTAACTAGTTGGAAGGGGATTCTTCTAATTTTTCTGCCCCTTGCTGTAGCAAATACATTTTCTCATATAATCCTTTTTGTTTCAGTAGCTCCTTGTGATTTCCTTGTTCCACTACTTGACCTTGGTGTAATACAAGGATATGGTCGGCGTTTTTTATCGTTGACAATCGATGAGCAATAGCAATGGTCGTTCGGCCTTTTCTCATTTTCTCCAAAGCCAACTGAATCTCCGTTTCTGTTTCCGTATCTACACTAGCTGTCGCTTCATCTAGAACAAGAATTTTAGGTGCTTTTGCCATCGTTCGCGCAAAGGAAAGCAGCTGTCGCTGGCCGCTTGAAAACGTCGATCCTCTTTCACCAACAGGGTGGTCATAGCCTTTAGGAAGCTTGGAAATAAAGGAATCTGCGTGTACAAACTCTGCCGCTTCCTTTACTTTCGCCTCTGTCATCGTATCATCAAACAAGCGGATATTATGTTTCACATCGCCTACAAACAGAAAAGGGTCTTGCATAACGAGTCCAATCTTTTCTCTTAGCTCTTTATTCGTATACGATTCGATTGGCTGTCCATCAATAAGGATCTCCCCTTGCTCAATCGAATAGAAGCGCATTAACAGATTGATGATCGAACTTTTCCCGCTGCCGGTATGTCCCACTAACGCTAATGTTTCTCCTTTGTTGACTTTGAAACTTATATTTTTTAACACATCTTGTTTTCCGTCATACGAAAAAGTTACATTTCTAAATTCAATATCTCCTTGAGATACGATCGGTTCATTTGTTCCTTGTTTCTGAGGAGCGAGCTCATCGTGATCCATTAATCGAAAGACTCTGCCTGCGGAGATCATCGCTTGTTGGAAGATCGATAATCGCTGCATGATCTGGTTCACTGGTTCAAAGAAACGGTCTAAATAATTCACGAACGCATAGAGAACACCGATTTCCACAGGGTTATTTAACGACGTGATGCCAAAAAAGGTTAATACGAGCACGAGAGCAATGATAGAAATAAAATCAACCGCTGGCCTAAGAAGTAAGCCATCTAGCTTCATACTCTTATACCAAGCTTGATGATGACCCTCATTAATCTCCTGAAATTCCCGGTTCATCCGGCGTTCTTGGCGAAATAGCTGAATAATCGTCATTCCTTGAATGGATTCATTTAAACGAGCGTTTAATTCGCTAAGTTTCTCACTCATCTCTGCGTAATATTTTGAACTGAACTTTCGATACAAGTGCATGATGGTGAGAATCATCGGTAATAACACAAGACAAAACAGGGCTAACTGCGGATTTAAATAAAACATAGCGATGAAGACACCGACAAGAAAGACGATATTTTGTATAAAGGTCGCCATGACACTGACGTACAACTCTTTCACTTGCTCCGTATCGTTGGTGATTCGAGATACGAGACCTCCCGTAGGAAATTGATCAAAAAACGACAGACCTAGCTTTTCTACTTTGGCGAAAATATCAATCCTCAGCTTTTGAATGATTTTGAGTGCAATTTTTTGAAACAGCAAGAGCTGAGAATAATTCATGATCGCAGCTGAAAAATGGAGGAACAAATATCCTGCCCCTAATAATAGCAAAGGTTGAAATTCAAACACTCGCGGCGTAAGAAAATCATCTATAAAAATTTTAATCAAAATGGGTCCAATCAGTTCGGCACCCGTTCCTCCAATAAGAAGAATCATCGCAATCGTAAGCCATTTCCAGTGAGGTTTCGCATAATCTAGTAACCTCTTAAATACGGGTCCTTGTGGCAAGGGGGTAAGCAAATGTTTGTGGCGGTCGATCATGATGATTCCCCCCCTTTATGAACCAACGATTCTAACTGCTGATGGTCGTACATATTTCGGTACCATCCATTTCTATCCATTAGAGTGTCATGAGAACCATGTTCTGCTATCGTCCCTTGGTCCATGACAATGATTTGATCAGCATGCTTTATAGCACTTAATCGGTGAGCGGTGATGAGTGTCGTTTTTCCACGACGAATGTCCCTCAAGTGTTGAAGGATCGTTTCTTCTGTTTTGGCATCGACGGCAGACAACGAATCATCTAAAACGAGTATTTCCGGATCTTTAAGAATTGCTCGAGCAATGGAAATCCGCTGCTTTTGTCCTCCAGACAAGGTGACTCCCCTCTCGCCAACCATCGTTTCATATCCTTCCTCAAATTGAAGAATATCTTCGTGGATGGCAGCCAGTTCCGCCGCTTGAATAATTTCATAATACGAAGCATCCGGTTTCGCGAAGCTGATATTATCGGCAATCGTGGCCGAAAAAAGAAAGTGATCCTGTGGAACATAACCGACCGTCGTTCGAATCGCCTCTAACGTGTATTGGGTAATGGGACGATTTTCGAAGTAGATCGAACCTTTTTGTATATCATAATCTCTCATAAGTGAGCGAACGAGTGTCGTCTTGCCGCTTCCTGTACGACCTGCTATCCCGAGCGTCTCTCCGCGGGTGATTTGCAATTGAATCGACGATAGTGCGGGTTCTTCTTCTTGATCATAAGAAAATTCGTTAATCTCAAATGTTAAGTCTCCTTTAGGAGGTTTTGTCAAGGCACCAGGCTCATCTACAATATCTTGTTTAACAGATAATAGATTTCTCACCCGGTCATACGAAGCACGACCTCTTTCCACGATATTAAAAAGCCAGCCAAAAGCGAGCATGGGCCATATGAGCAATCCTAAATAAACAGTGAAACTCGTTAACTGCCCTATCGTTATCTCCCCGGCTACCACATATCTTGAACCAAATACAATAGATAAAAAGAAAGACATGCCGACAATTAACGAAATAGTCGGGTCAAACAAAGCATCGACTTTCGCTACCTCAACATTTTTCTTAACAACATGATCAGATTCCTTCTTGAAGGATTCTACGTCTTCAGTTTCATAACCGAATGTTTTCGTGACGCGAATGCCTGACATACTCTCTTGGACTTTGTCATTTAACGTAGAGAAAGCGGCTTGAGCTTTGGAAAATCTGGCATGCAACATGGAACCGTATTTACTAGTGGCCAGTGCCATAAACGGCATAGGAATCAAGGCAATTAGCGTTAACTCCCAGCTAATCGTGGCGGCCATTGTGATGATGACAAAGCCTCCCATCGTTAATGAGTCCACTAAAGTAAGAACACCCGCTCCTGCCGTTTGTTCAACTGCACGAATATCATTGGTTGAGTGGGCCATTAAGTCTCCTGTTCGCCGTTTTTGAAAGAAGGAGGAGGTCATTTTTGAGAAGTGTTCATATAATTGATTACGTAACAGACGGGCTAAGCGAATCGCCGAACCAAAAATTAAAATCCGCCAAACGAATCTTAATATATAAACCATGACGGCTAATACGAACAACACTAGCATCCACTGCCATAATATTTGTTCTGTTAATGTATTCATGGAAATATGGTCAACGATGACGCCGACAATGTAGGGAGGTAACAAAGACAGAACAGAAACAACCGCTAAAATAGCGATTCCCCCACCGTATTGCCACTTCTCCTGTTTGAAATACCACATTAAATCAATAAAAACTCGCAGCACGCCCACCTCAATTCATCAGGACATAAATTTTTCCATATATTTGTATAACAAAAATTATTTTACCATATTTGGGCGTAGTAGCGGTGAAAAGGTTTACAATAATTTTACCTAGTATTGGCTACAAATTCTGATCTATTTTCTCTTGAATGACTGTGGTAATTTGTGACTCTTCATACTTGTTTAATTTAAGAATGTTTTCTTTATCGCTAGGAACGTATTCATTGTTTTTATGATTATACTTGGGATCGTAATAATGTGTAAGAAGTAATTCAAACAATTCCTCGTACTGTTGATTGGCAAGGGCCTCTTCTGCACTTCCGACTATTTTAGTAGGGAGTCGTTTTTTGATTTTACCTACCCCTTCAGCAATTTCTTCTGAGTATTGAAAAGGTTGATAGTCTTCCATAATATGATTGACTCTTCGCTCCATCCGATCTTGAATTTCAATAAACGTTCCTTGTTGTTTATTTTCTAATATAAAAGGCGGTATAATGATTCGACCAATTCGTTTGCTTTCAGCTTCAATAATCATCATTCTTTTATCCACAAGCTGTTCAAGTTCCTCAACTAAATGGAACTCAAATTGTTTCTGGCTCGTTTGTTTGAGTCCAATGTGACCGAATACGGATCCTCGGTGGCAGGCTAGCCCTTCTAAATCCAAGACAGGATAGTCCCTCTCTTTTAATTCCAATAGCCATTTTGTCTTCCCGGTACCTGTATTGCCACCTAGAACGATTGTTTTCCAGTTCAGTGATGCGAAGTGATCCAACTTTGCTTGAACATGCTTTCTGACAGAACGCATGCCCCCTTCCAACTGGCGAACGGGAAGTTTCATAGCAAGCATCATCGAGACAAATGATCCACTTCTCATCCCGCCTCTTGCACAGGTCACTACAGCCGTTTTCGTCGGGTTCGCTTCTGCTAATTGCATCCATTTATGATAAAATTCAGGTAATTTTTTTGAATAGATGTCTATGCCGATTTTCTTCGCTTTTTCTGAACTTTCTTGTTTGTAGATGGTCCCTACTTGTTTACGTTCTTCATCGGTAAATAAAGGTACATTCAGACTGTCTGGTAAATGAAACTCTTGATATTCTGATGGGGAGCGAACATCAATCACATAGTGACGGTGAGGATCTATTTGGTCATAGGTAATGGACGGAAACGTATAGGATTGCATGTATGTATTCACCTATTTCATTAAAATTAGTTAGGTTGTAACTCCTTTACTTTACCATTATTCTTCACTAAATGAAAAAACACTCCATCACGGAGTGTTTATCCTTATTTTTGATTATTCATCGCTTTCATCATCTGGTTGATCTTCTTCTGTGATGGATTCATGCCCATTTGCATCATCATCACTCGAAGCATTTTTTCATTAATTGGCGGATTTTTCTTCATGTAACTCATCATGTACTGTCTAGCAATAAAGAATCCAAGCGCGATCCCTGCTAACAGAGCGATGACACCGATTAAAATATTTACCCACATCGGCGTTGACCCTCCTTCTTCTGTCTACTTAAGTTGTCGGATAGAAATATATTCTTATGAACCTCATTTATTATACATGAAGAAGCTCGCTTTTAAAAGAGGGTTGAGAAATTTTGTCTTATATCCCCGATCTCTCTTGCATGATATTCATCACTTGGATTGGTTTCAACCACCCATATTTATTTGTCTCGTAATTCATAGCCAAAAAGAAGGACTGATACCTTCTTAACACTTCGAAAAAGCTCGTCTCAGCGTCAATTCCTCCACTAGCAAAAAGAATCATCTTCTTTGGAAACAATGTTAATCTTGCGAAGCTTTGCTCTTTCACCATATTTAACGTATGCGTGTGTTTGGAATAGGAGTAGTCTTTCTGGTGAAAGAAATACTGATATATAAAATGATCCAAATTACTTTGATAAAAGTCTTTTGTAATGTATTGAACTTGGCCAGTAGTGATTTGTTTCAGGTTTCCATGAGCATGTCTATGTTCATAGAAAAGTTGAAAAAGTTTCTTTTCCATCCCGCTGTACATATAAGCCACTTCTTCGTCTATCAAGACGATTTCATATTTTCTCATTGGATCACCCTCTCTCAATCTATTCACTACCCCTAAAATAAAAATGGAGTTAAGATCTCTTGACCCTTGCTACCTCTATTATAAAAGACAAGATCATGAACATCTGTCACAATGTGTAAGGAGAGAATGACTAATTTTGTCTAAATTCGAGGATTTTCAACGATTAAAATGACATCACAAAAGAAAGCACTTGGGAATAACCCCAAGTGCTTTCTAAAGAATCTTATTATTTTTCTAATAGTTGTTTAAATCGAGTCACGACGTTTTCAGCTGTGAAGCCATATTCTTTTAAAATACGGTCTCCAGGAGCAGAAGCACCAAATGTATCGATTCCTAAAATAGAACCTTCACTGCCAGTATAACGATCCCATCCTAATGAAGCAGCCATTTCGATCCCTAGGCGATGCTTAATGTGGGAAGGTAAGACAGATTCTTTATACTCGGCAGATTGTTGCTCAAACCGGTCCCAGCTAGGCATGCTGACAACAGACACGTGAATTCCTTCTTTTTCAAGAGCGTGCTGTGCGTCCACTGCTAATGAGACTTCAGAACCTGTAGCAATAAGAAGTCCGTCAACATCTCCATTGGCATCAGACACGACGTAAGCACCTTTCTTCACTCCTTCATACGCTTTTTCTTTCGTTGAAGGAAGTGTCGGTAACCCTTGACGAGTTAATATTAATGCATGCGGTTGGTCTGTGCTTTCCAAAGCGATTTTCCAAGCGGCAGCCGTTTCATTTCCATCTGCAGGTCGAACGACAGAGAGTCCTGGAATCGCTCGAAGCGCTGGCAATTGTTCTACTGGCTCATGCGTTGGACCATCTTCACCTACTGCGATGCTGTCATGTGTAAATACATACGTTGCAGGTACTTTCATTAATGAAGAAAGTCTTAGTGCAGGACGTAAATAGTCAGAGAAGACGAAGAACGTTGCCGCATAAGGCTTCACACCTCCGTGTAGAG
The DNA here is from genome assembly GCF_003226325.1 of Salipaludibacillus keqinensis. Classification (GTDB taxonomy): domain Bacteria; phylum Bacillota; class Bacilli; order Bacillales; family Salisediminibacteriaceae; genus Salipaludibacillus; species Salipaludibacillus keqinensis. The sequence continues at coordinate 85,833 of NZ_PDOD01000002.1, forward strand.
CCATACCGTTCACTGCAGCAGCCATGGCAAATTCACGGACACCAAACCAAATGTTTCGGCCTGCATAGTTTTCCCGGGAGAAATCTTCTTCTCCTTTTAACATCGTTTTATTTGAAGAGGCTAAGTCAGCCGATCCACCGAACAGGTGAGGAGTATTTTGTGCAAGAGCATTCAAGACTTCTCCACCGGATGCGCGAGTTGCCGAGCTGTCACCTTCTTCATAGACAGGTACATCTTTGTCCCAACCTTCAGGCAGTTCACCTTTCACGGCTGTTTCAAATTGAGCTGCGAGTTCAGGATAAGCTTTCTTGTATTCTGCAAAGGTTTGATTCCAAGTATCTTCTTTGTCTTGGCCTTCTGCAGCAAGCTTCTCATAATGATCTCTTACTTCATCAGGAACGTGGAAATCCTTTTCAAATGTCCACTTATAAGCTTCTTTTGTCAGTTTCACTTCATCTTCACCTAATGGTGCCCCGTGTGAAGCTGATTTTCCACTCTTACCTGGAGAACCGTATCCGATGACTGTCTTCACTTCGATGAGTGTTGGACGATCATCTGATTTCGCCGATTCAATGGCACTTGTAATTGCCTCTAAATCGTTTCCATCTTCCACTCGAATCACTTGCCATCCGTATGCCTTATAACGATCCTCTACACTTTCAGAGAATGATTGATGTAATTCACCATCTAATGAAATATCATTGGAATCGTAAAAAACGATTAATTTGCCAAGCTTAAGATGACCTGCTAATGAAGAAGCCTCTGCTGAGACACCTTCCATTAAATCGCCATCTCCACAAATACTATATGTATAATGATCGACGACATTGAAATCATCTCGGTTGTAGGTAGCAGCCATATGGCTTTCTGCCATGGCAAACCCTACAGACATAGCAATTCCTTGCCCTAAAGGACCTGTTGTTGCTTCTACTCCAGGAGTGTGACCGAATTCAGGGTGCCCAGGAGTTTTACTTCCCCACTGTCTGAATCCTTTTAAGTCGTCCATTGTCACATCGTAACCATGTAGATGAAGCAAGCTGTATAAAAGCATCGAGCCATGTCCAGCTGATAGAATAAAACGATCACGGTTAAACCAGTCTGGGTTTGAAGGGTTATGGTTCATGTATTTCGCCCATAATGAATAGGCCATTGGCGCAGCACCCATTGGCATTCCAGGGTGACCCGATTGAGCCTTTTCAATGCTGTCGATTGACAAGGTACGTATCGTATTAATGGATAGATTATCAATGTTTGTTGACATAAAATATCAGCCTCTTTTCAAATGATTTAACTCAAATATACTACAATCATATACCTTCTAAAGACGTTAGACAACCGTTTCCCTTTATGAAAATTGAACAATTTATTAATCATTTGATTAGGATTCGCTAAATTCCGACTAAATACACAAAAAATATCCGGCTATTTTAAAGGGAAATAGTCCGGATATTGTTTACTCATGCGTTTATTGTTGCCTTGCAAATGGTTTCATTAATGCAATGGGCCGTTGTATTGATTATTCTTTTTCTCTTCTTTTAATTTGTCTGGGGTCACATCGGTCCCGTCCTCATCAACGACTTTCACAGAAGTTAATTGATTCTTGAAAGATTGACGAACATTTTTTAAATATTGTTGTCGAAGGTCTTTTTGTTCTTTTTGTTCTTTCAATGTAAGTCCTTCAGACTTTGATTTTTTAGCTAACTCGTTTATGCGCTGAATTTTATCTTTACTAAGCACTTGAATTCCTCCATTTATTAAAATGCTTGTTTTATCTTAATAAACTATAGAAGGGTTTTCAAGTATAACTGCTTATAGGACGTCTTTTTTTCTCATGTGTTCTTGATATCTTCGGTGGGCTGTCGCTTTCGAAATGGAATACCCGAACCCTCTCAACATGGCTGCCACTTCATGAAAGGTCATCCCACTTTCTTTCAGTCGGATGATTTCATCTAAGGGAACATCTTTACGTTTTCGACCACCGGAGTGATCCGCATGAGTCAAATTATTGTATGGGGAAAAACCTGCGTTTACCGCTCTTCTCATGCCTCGCTTAATCTTGACGTTATGGAGTTTTCGTTGATGCTCTTCAACAATGGCTACAATGTCTAAGATCATCGTATCTGTTTCAGATAAAAGCAACTGTCCATCGTCTTTTATCGTGTAAATGGAGATTCCTAGTTTATTTAACTGATGAATCAGGGCAATCTTCGCGTTTCCTCTCCCTAGTCTTGTCTCATCTTGAATAAGTAAGCTATCTGCTTCTTTCTCTTTAAATCGGTCTAAAATGGTTAAGATTCCTTCTCGATCCACGTCGTATCCGCTCGCTCGTTCTTCAATGATATCTACAACACGAACTTCCCATTTTTTCGCTGCTTGGAGAAGTTCTTCTCTTTGTCTAAGAAGAGAGGTTTGTTGCGATTCTTTCTCTGTACTTACTCTTACGTATATAAGTCCGTTCACTCCGTGGCAACACCTTTCATTTCAGTTGGTACTTTCAATGTTTGGCCAGGATAAATGGCTACATTGTTTAATTCATTTTCTTTTTGTATCCATAGAATAGCTTCTTCAATCGTTAATTCCATTTCTTTTGAAGCCATGCTTGCAATTGTCCAGAGTGACTCCCCTTCAGATACAGTCCACTGGGAAGATAGTTGAAACTCTTCCGAAGGTTCACTTTCTTCGGAAAAGTGGGTCCATGAAAATAATACAACAGATAATAACAGAATTAAAATAGAGCCGTCTAGTTTCTTTCGCAGAAAATGATTCATGTTCATCATCACCTCTAATAAGAATGTTTGTTCCCTTACTATACCTAGAACGAATGTTCGTGTCAAGAGAAAATACAGAACGTTCGTTTGCGCAACTTATGTTCTCATGGTATAATGTTCCTGTATTATAAATGAAACTAAATCATTCATATGATGGACAAGCATGTAATAGAACAACGATAAAGGAACTAACAATATCAAATAATTTTTAAAGAGGTGTTTTACATGTCAAAGTTATCTTCTCGACAGCAAGCTATACTTGAATTTATTAGATCAGAAGTGAAAGCTAAAGGGTACCCCCCGTCGGTAAGAGAAATCGGTGAAGCGGTAGGACTTGCATCCAGCTCTACTGTCCACGGTCACTTATCACGTTTAGAAAAGAAGGGACACATACGCCGGGACCCTACCAAACCCCGTGCGATCGAAGTGATTGGGTTAGAGCGAAGAGCGAACGAAGTGTCTGAAACACCTTCTCTTTATATTCCTGTCATTGGTAAAGTCACCGCGGGACAGCCGATTACGGCGATCGAAAACGTGGAAGAGTATCTACCCCTTCCTGCAAGCTTTGTACAAGACGAACAATCATTTATTTTGGAAATATCCGGTGATTCCATGATAGAAGCGGGGATCTTTGATGGGGATTATGTCGTCGTTAAGCAGCAAACTCATGCCAATAACGGCGATATTGTCGTAGCTATGACCGAGGAAGACGAAGCAACAGTGAAGCGATTCTTCAAAGAAGAAGATCATATCAGACTTCAACCTGAGAACTCGACGTTGGATCCAATTATCTTAACCAATGTACACATTCTAGGAAAAGTCATTGGTGTATTCCGAACATTACACTAAAAATTTTTAACGGGCTAAGTGCCCGTTTTTCTTTTTGCTCAATAAAACGAACAAACGTTCTTGTTTTTCTTCTCTTGATTATGTATTCTTATGATAAGGAGGGATTACATCATGAAGAAAGTCATTTTTTTAGTTGATATGCAATCTTTTTTTGCCTCGGTTGAAAAAGCAAAGCATTACCACAATTTAAACCGACCACTCGTTGTTTCCGGGGATCCAACACGACGCTCCGGTGTGATTCTAGCCGCTTGTCCTCTCGCCAAAAAAAGCGGCATTCAAAACGGCGAGCGCCTATGGGAAGCAGAACAAAAATGCCCTGGCCTCGTGACTGTCCCCCCTCATATGCAAGAATACATTGACAACTCCATCGTCATTACGGAAATTTTGGAAAGTGTCACCGATTTAGTGGAACCTTACAGCATAGATGAACAATTCATGGACGTCACTCACTCTCAAAAACTTTTCGGTGACCCTTATGAAATCGCTAGCTATATTCAGCATGAAATTCACTCTAAACTGAGAGTGTTCGCACGAGTTGGAATTGGCGAGAACAAAGTCCTTGCCAAAATGGCCTGTGATAATTTTTCTAAGAAAAACGAAAATGGGATCTTCTTTTTAAAAAAAGAAGAATTGGAAGATACCTTGTGGCCTTTACCTATTGAGAAGCTATTCCGAGCTGGGGGGAAAATGTCACAGCACTTACGGCGAAGAGCCATCCGTACGATCGGTGAATTAGCTCGAACGGATGTAAATAAAATCAAGAAAGAATGGGGGATTCACGGGCAAGTTCTTTGGATGAATGCTCACGGGGTCGATTATTCCCCTATTTCTCTTACTTCGACTAATGGGCAAAAGGCGATTGGAAACGGGATGACCCTTCCCCGGGATTACAGCGAAAAAGCCGAAATTAAAGTCGTCCTGCTGGAATTGTGCGAAGAGGTTTGCCGGCGTGCACGACTCGCCCAAGTCATGGGACAAACGGTGTCTTTAGGCGTTTCCGGTGCCAGCTATGAGATCAGAACAGGATTTCACCGTCAACAAAAGATGGCGGAACCGACGAACATGACGATGGAGGTGTTTCGCTATGCTTGCGATCTCCTTGAAAGTTTTTGGGACAGAGAACCCATTCGAAGGCTCCACGTCTCCCTTTCCAGTCTTCACAGCGATCAAACGATTCAGCTGAGTCTATTTGAAGAACAACGTGGGGAGAACATCCAGTTGGGCTATGTAACCGATGAACTCGTAAAAAAATACGGCAAAACGGCAGTGATTCGAGCTGCGTCTTTGTTACCTGCTAGCCAAGTGAAAGAGCGTTCAGCTAAAATAGGAGGTCACTACAAATGAGCAATTTCTTAAAACGGGGAAACCTTATGTGGGAAGGAAGTCGTATGATGCTTCCCGAACACATCCAAGCGCTTCGGGAACGAAAAAGAAAGGCAACACATGATCCACAGCCTAACCTAACAGAAGACGAACTAACGGAGCTTGGTCATGTCGCTATGGACTCTCTCTATCACACGATTGAAGTGACTGTGGTGTACTGGCAAGATGGCTATGACCAGCGGGTTACAGGAGTGATCGACGAAATTGATAGCCTAGGCAAACGACTGAAACTAAACGGTGAATGGATAAACATTACGGTCCTTAAACGGATTGACCGCGTGTAAATATCGGTAAAAAGAAGCGCACGCGAAAAAACTATAAATTATGTCGAGCACAATAGCAGCCGTCAGATCGGTAAGAACAAAAATAACTCCCCTTGGACAAGGAGGGTTATTTTTGTTCTATGTAGAGCTCAAATAAGCAGATGATGGTATAATCTTAGCCTCATATGGAAAGGCGAAGAATGAGTGAACAATTGAATGAAATCTAACATATATTAATGTATCCGAACGGAGGGGACGGGGATGGCCGAAGATAAAAGAGGAATGGAAAAACTAAATCAATTTTCAATTAACGATCTTTATAAAGGGAAAAACTTAGATATTATAGCCGCTGCACTTTTACTTACGGGAAAATTAAAAGTAGATTCTGTAGAGATATTTCGTGGATCACCAACCGTATCCGTTGGTCTTGTAGGAGAATATCGGATCCCAAGTAATAAGAAGGTAAATAAGATGGTCGATTTTATGGATCAAAATGGAGACATGACCATAGATGAAATTTTTGAGGCATTTCAAACGAGAATGAAGAAAAAGGAGTAGGTTAAGATGGAACAACAATGTAATGAAAAGGCCGAATTTAATGGTACTGGATTCATTGGTCTTATACTAGTCATTATTTTTATAGCACTGGTATTGTTCGGCTCAACAGATCTTGAGAACCTTACTAATGCGCCATAGCTTTACCGAAATATAATTACTTTTTTGTAGACTTCTCTTCACAACATAAAAATAGAGAGATTTGTGAACGAACATAGTCCAACAACCAAATTTTAATGACAAGCTTGTCCCTCAGATTTCATTACCTCTTATCATTGAATTTTAAAAACACGCGACTCATTTTTTACTTTTTCAAAATTGGTTTACCCTACCTCTCTCCATAGCCCATAAAAATAATAAATCTCAGAAAGAATTGCTTGAGAATCATGAGCCTCTATCCCTCCTTCTACTCTAAAAAGTGCTTCATTAATGGCAACAATATCTTCTCTTTCTACACTGTATTGGATTCGAATCTTGATCAATTCCCATGCTTTCCTCGCTCTATTATATTCTTTATTTGCGTCCTCCCAATTTTCTTCTCTTACGTTACTTTCAATATTCTCTACATAAGCTGCCAAATCATCGTCAGAGCGAAATGGTTCTTTGAGCCAACTACCACTTGTCATAATTATGAAAGACGATGCCACAAATAAAATAGGTACGAAATAAATGAAAAATTTTTTCATGGGATCCTTCTCCTCATATGCATATTTCAATCTCACTAATAAGGACCATCGTAATCACTTATATTTAAATCATCTGATATATTGTCATCTACTTTGTCTAAATAAAACATTTCATTAGGTAATAGTGCTGCATACGATACTTCTTTCAAGGATTTTACCCCTCTTATTTTTAATTGATCCATTAACCAATCTTCATTCTTTTGTCTTTGTTCAAGATTTTGTGGAATGACTTTCCCGTCAATGATTAATTCTGTGGTAAGTTTCACGGGCTCAGCAGGGACATGCAAATCCTTTTTCTGGACCGTCTGATAATCAGATTTAGGCAAGACGGAAAGTGTCCCATCTGGCTCTAATATCGCTATTTCTACTTCAACTGGTGAGAACACATCCTTTGATCGCAATTGTTGCATGAGTTCGTCTTTAGTAATACGAACCTTTAATAAATTTTTTTCTAATATATTTCCTTTTTGCATTAAAATTACAGGTTCAGAATCTTGTATTTTAGACAGGTACCTACTTTTTAACCCAATAAATTGCAGTAATATTGTTAAGACAATAAACACAGTCAACGCGATCCAATGAACTAGTGCTTTGGAAGACAAGTCTGTAGCTAACGTTGCTGCAATCGAGCCTATAGTAATTCCATTTATATAATCAAACATTGTGAAATTACCTATTAGCTGTTTCCCAATAAGTCTGGCATATAAAAGGATAGTAAAAAAAGTAATACTTGCTCTGACAATAACAACGAGTGATTCCTGCATATGAACCCTTTTCCTTTCAACCTTCAGTTATATAAGTGAGTAAGGCTATGGTGTTGCTCTATCTTTATTCACGTTAATAAGGTAACACCATTCATATTATAACCAGGATCCCCGCTATGATTCTTACGTTATTAGTACTGTGTTCCCTGCGACAGAAAAATGGGTATTAAGAACAGTCCGGACAACTTCGCATAATGTTTGTACTCAAACCTCAGGTAAACTAGGCAAAACAAACCTCTTAGAAGCACAATGTTTCTAAGAGGTGTTTCTAATGATATGTGCTTAGGTGCAACCGTGCTCTTAAGAGTCAACATAAGTAAAGGTTATCTAAGAAGGTCATAACAAACAAAGATGAGCATGTTCATAACATGAATCAAATACTTAAATTTAACATGTAGGAGGTCTGATTGAAAAATACTTTACAGTTTAATACGATACAATCCCATAGATTTTCCAATCACCATCTTCATCTACTGACACGAGGACATCATCAACAACCCCAGAGACTTCTCCAAAATTAGAGACTCTAAGATCAACAATAACGATATAATTTTCACTTTGAGTAATTAATTGTTCAAACACCTCTGGAATTCTTACATCCATTGTGACTTCATCAACAGATCGGATTGATATTTCTTCAATACGCCAGTCATTTAAGGTTTGGTTGTCTTTATACGTATTTACGTAATCACGCTCAGTTAGTCCTAAGAAATGAAGATAGTCTGTATTAACATAGCTAACTGACTGCTCGAACTCTTCATTTTTTAAATGTTGATAATAATTGAATGTCATTTCTGCAGCTGGATGGTCAAACTCTGCTTCACTTAGGTCTTCTTCAACCTCATTTTCGTTCTCTGCCATCTCATTATCGTTCTCTTCAACGCCTTCCTCCTCCTCAGGTACTTCGTTGGACATATTCTCTTCGGCGTCCAAATCCTCCGCATTATCGGTCTCTTCTGCCTCATTATTAGATGAATCAATTTCTTCATCTGCGTTTTCGTTCTCTGCTATCTCATTATCATTATCCTCAACGGCGTTCTCCTCATCCGCCCCTCCGTTGGACGTATTCTCTTCTGCACCCACATCCTCTGAATTATTCGTCTCTTCTGACTCATTGTTAGACGGATCGTTTTCCTCATCCGTATTTCCTGTTGCACATCCAAAAATCATTATAGATAAAAAAATACCCATCAACATGTTTAAAGCTATCTTAGGATTCATCCATTTCCTCCTCAATTTTTTTCTTTCATAATGTATGACCTAGAGGAGATGTCTGATACTAAAATCTTCAAAACTCTGTTTTATTCCGATTATTTACGGTGATGGGAACTGTTGCATTAAAACCCCTTTCCTATGTTCCTTTTGCTTACAGATTTCTAAAACAGCATCAACTTTTATAACTAAAAATCCTTAAAGATTAATTTTAAAAGAATTTAATGGACAAATCTCGGCACGACGAGGCTTGTTTGTCCCGTTTCTGCTTTCAAAAAGAAACTTATCCGCAACTCAAAAATCTATAGTTTCCTAAACAAAAATAAAACCCCTGAAGCCTAATGGCAACAGGGGTTGTCTTATTAATACGTTTGTAGGTACTGCTCGCGCTCCCATGGGTGAACTTGGGTACGGAACATATCCCATTCGATTTCTTTTGCTTCAACAAAGTGCTCTAATGCGTGGGCACCAATTGCCTTTGCAATAATTTCGTCTTTCTTTAACGCTTCAAGTGCTTCTTTAAGCGTTGCTGGTAACGCTTCGATGCCTTCTGCTTGGCGCTCATCGTAATCCATCGCATAGATGTTACGATCAGTTTCTGCAGGTGGAGTCATCTTATGACGAATACCATCAAGACCTGCTGCAAGCATTGCTGCCATCGCTAAGTATGGGTTCGCTGCAGGGTCTGGGCTACGTACTTCAATACGAGTACTTAATCCTCTAGATGAAGGAATACGTACTAGTGGTGAACGATTGCGCATAGACCATGCTACGTAACAAGGTGCTTCATAACCTGGAACAAGACGCTTGTATGAGTTTACTGTAGGGTTCGTAATTGCAGTAAACGCATGTGCATGCTTTAATGTTCCTGCTAGGAATTGCATCGCCGTTTCACTTAATTGATTTTCTGTATTTTCATCATAGAATGCATTGACATTACCGTCTTGGAATAAAGACATGTTTGCATGCATCCCACTTCCGTTTACGCCAAACAATGGTTTTGGCATGAACGTTGCGTGCAATCCGTGTTTACGAGCGATTGTTTTTACAACAAGCTTAAACGTTTGGATATTATCACACGTAGTTACTGCATCCGCATATTTAAAGTCAATTTCGTGCTGACCTGGAGCTACTTCATGGTGAGAAGCTTCAATTTCAAAGCCCATGTCTTCAAGTTCAAGTACAATATCTCGACGGCAGTTTTCACCTAAGTCCGTAGGAGCTAAGTCAAAATATCCACCTTTATCATTTAATTCAAGAGTTGGTTCACCGTGTTCGTCATTCTTGAAAAGGAAAAATTCTGGCTCTGGTCCAATGTTGAAGTCAGAGTAACCAAGATCTTTCGCTTCTTGAAGAACTCTTTTCAACACTCCACGCGGGTCACCTTCAAATGGGGTACCGTCCGGGCTGTAAATATCACAGATTAATCTTGCTACTTTACCTTTTTCAGGAGTCCAAGGGAAGATAACCCAAGTATCAAGATCCGGATATAAGTACATGTCTGACTCCTCAATACGAACAAAACCTTCGATTGATGATCCGTCAAACATCATAAGGTTATCCAATGCTTTCGTTAACTGATCCACTGGGATTTCTACGTTTTTAATGATCCCCATTAAATCTGTGAACTGTAATCGAATGAACCTTACGTTTTCCTCATCTGCCATGCGTAAAATGTCTTCTTTAGCGTACTTACTCATTCTTTTAGTCTCCTCCTTCAAAATGTCTGCTACTAGTTTAATTGGAGTAACAGGTTGTCTATCGCCTGTCTTACTCCTTCATCAGAAGAATCTGTTCTTGTCTAAAAAGATCGAACATTCGAATTCTTCATTATTTAACGATAATCATATGATAACGAAGATCTAATTCCAATTGTTTGATCTTGTCAGATTATCTGACAGAGAAATTTTCTGACAAAGAAAAAGAAAGCAGGTTAATTTAAACCTACCCTCTTTCTGACATTCATAACCGATTTTTTATTATTTTAGTGAAATTTCTTCATAAATTGTAAGAACTGCATCTGTCACGGCGATCTTTATATGTTCAAATGTCAAGCCACCCTGAACATACGCCGTGTAAGGTGGCCGGATAGGACCGTCAGCAGTCAACTCAATGCTTGAACCTTGTATAAACGTTCCTGCAGCCATAATAACATCGTCTTCGTAACCAGGCATATAGCTTGGATGTGGTTTAACATGGGCATCTACCGGAGATGCCCCTTGGATGGCCTGACAAAAGGAAATCATTGACTTCGCATTTGGGAAAGAGACCGACTGGATTAAATCGGTTCTGTCTGCATCCCATGCAGGAGAAGTTTCCATGCCTAGTTCACTAAGAAACTTAGAGGTAAACATCGCCCCTTTCAACGCTTCATTCACCACATGAGGAGCCAAGAAGAATCCTTGAAACATGTCGAGCAGTGTGTTTAGGCTTGCCCCTCCCTCCAGACCAATCCCTGGTGCAGTCAATCGATTGCCACATAGGTCAATGAGAGCTTTTTTTCCAACGAGATAGCCGCCAGTCTTGGCAATTCCACCGCCGGGATTTTTTATTAGTGAGCCTGCAACTAAATCTGCTCCTACGTCGGATGGCTCTTTCGTTTCAACAAACTCGCCGTAACAGTTGTCTACAAAGATAATCACATTCGGATTGATGGCTTTGACGGAATCGATCATCTCTTTGATTTTTGCAATGGTAAATGAAGGGCGATCGGCGTAGCCTTTCGAACGTTGAATGCCGATCACCTTTGTTTGATCTGTCATTTCTTGTCGGATAAGATTCATATCTACTTCGTGATCAAGCAACGGAATTTCTTTATATGTGATTCCAAAGTCAATGAGTGATCCGGCATTTTCAGAACCTCTAACTCCTATCACCTCTTCTAACGTATCGTAAGGCTTCCCAGTTATGTACATCAGCTCATCTCCTGGCCGCAGGACACCAAACAAGGCGGTTGAAATTGCATGAGTTCCTGAGACCAATTGCGGTCGAACTACCGCAGCCTCTGTTCCAAAAACTTGAGCATACACCTTTTCTAACGTTTCTCGACCGATATCATCATAGCCATAGCCGGTAGATGGATGGAAATGAAATTCAGAGACTCCTTGATCTTTGAAAGCTTTCAACACTTTCCGTTGATTTTGTTCAGAAATGACAGCTCTCTCCAAAAAAGAAGGCTGTAGGTGTTTCGTTGTTTCGTTTGCTAATGCTATTAGTTGATTTTCATTCATCATTTGTTGCAACGTCGTATCTCCTTTTATTCTTCTTGTCTTTTTTTCAACTCGTGATAAATCGCAGATTCAGCTGGGGCATATCCCCTTACTATGTAATGTTCAGAGGACTCCTCAAATTTCTGCTCCAATTGGATCGTTTCCTTCTGCAATCGGTGAAGCCATTTCCCCTCATCTGATGATAGAAACACAATGTAGGGGACAAATTGTTCTTCCATCACGGACTCAATCTTGGCTTTGAGCTTGTCTAAATCTCCCTCGTTATGAGCACTAATAAGGATCGACGGACCTTCGCTGTTAGCGAAGAAGTCTCCTTCAATACGATCTCGTTTATTATACACCGTTAACGTAGGAAGGTGATTCGCGTCTAAGTCTTCTAATAATTTGGACACTGTCGCTTCATGATTAACAAAGTCAGGGTTGGAAGCATCTACAACGTGAACAATTAAATCTGCTTGTTTAACTTCTTCGAGCGTCGATCTGAAGGCGGCAATGAGTGTCGTTGGTAACTGTTGAATAAAGCCAACCGTATCCGTCATAAGTACTTCTATACCGGATGGAAGCTTAAGTTTCTTCGTTGTAGGATCGAGCGTAGCAAAAAGCTGATCCTCAATATATACATCCGCATCAGACAACTTCTGAAGCAATGTTGATTTACCCGCGTTTGTATAACCTACTAATGAGATTTGGAACGCCTGATTTTTTTTCCGTCTGTCGCGGTAACGTTCTCTATGAGCCACAATTTGCGAGAGTTGCCGTCTAATTTCATCTCGTCGTTCACGAATGTGTCGTTGATCTATTTCCAGTTGTGTTTCCCCAGGTCCTCTCGTACCAATTCCGCCGCCAAGCCGGGAAAGCACATGGCCTTGACCACGCAAACGAGGAAGCAAATAGCTTAGTTGCGCTAATTCCACTTGCAGTTTTCCTTCTTTAGATCTTGCTCTTTTGGCAAAGATATCAAGGATTAACTGTGTTCGGTCAATGACCGGGGTGTCCATTTCGTTCGTTAAGTTCCTCAATTGCGAAGGCGACAATTCATCGTTAAAAATGATTAAATCAGCTTCCCTTTCTTCGATGAACATCTTTAATTCTTCGACTTTCCCCTTCCCGATATACGTCGATGCCTGGGGATGATCCAAGTTTTGCGATAATTGAGCGACCACATGTCCTCCAGCCGTCTTTGTTAATGATTCTAATTCTTCCATCCGATATAAGAAATCTTCCTCTTTTGCAGATTTCAATTTCACTCCAACTAAGATCACAGATTCCTGATTCACTTTTGACTGTTTATCGATTGCTTTCACCTTCTTTTATATGTCGTTTTTTAATACATGAATTTCAATAACCTATTCTAGAAAAATCGTATGAAACGCTTTGGAAAAATCAGTTTTAACTAATGTTAACAGCGCTTCTTTATGGTATGTGTCCTCTTCAAGTAGTCGAACAGCTTGAACACGAATGGCTTTCTCTAAGAAGTTTCGAATAAATCGTCCGTTGCTAAAGCGCTCCTTATGATACTCCTTAGCAAATACGAGCACTTCCTTGATATAAGCAAGCCCACTCTGTTCTATTTGATAATCTCTTTTCCACGCCATTTGCTTTAACATGTCCAATAGTTCATTTACGGAGTAATTCGGAAAGGAGACAATCATCGGGAACCTTGATGGCAGACCAGGGTTCAGTTGTAAAAAGTTCTCCATTTCTACGGGATACCCTGCTAATATTAAAACAAACCCATGTTGTTTATCTTCCATCAGTTTCACTAAAGTATCAATCGCCTCTTTACCAAAATCTTTTTCTCCGCCCCTTGCTAAAGAGTAGGCTTCGTCAATGAAAAGGACCCCTCCCATTGCCTTATTCACTAATTCTCTCGTCTTTTGTGCGGTATGTCCAATATACTCTCCTACAAGGTCTGCCCGATCTACTTCAAGAAAATGACCTTTTTCCAAAACATTCATCTCTTTTAACATCTTAGCGATTAATCGCGCCACCGTGGTTTTCCCAGTTCCTGGATTACCTTTGAAAACCATATGAAGAGATTGTTTGTCGGCTTTCAGTCCATTGGCTTCCCTTTGCTTGTTTAAATAGAGCCATGCGTATAATTCGTGAATAAATGCTTTCATCGAATCTAAGCCTACAAATTGTTCAAATTCCTTCATCATTTCCATATATTCTTTATGCTGAACAAAAGGGGTGAAATGAGACGTACGCATGGAATGAACGTGCTCTGTCGTTTTAGTCGATTGAATGACGACGTTAATTTGTCCCCGTTTTTTCATTTTAGCCGACTGTGCCACTGAAGTCACCATCCTCAATTTCAAAGTGGATATGTTTCTGTCACAACTATCTTACGCAAAACGGCACCAGACGTGACAAATGCCTAATGAAAAAACTAGGACTTGGCGGAACTTAAATGAAAGGTCTTCTTTTCTAATTCAGAAACGTACTTCCAAATGACAGGATTCCTCTCAGTTTTTGAGTGACCTGATCTGAAGTATATAAAAGTATATTTGAAACACTGGGTGGTTGATTGAACAACTGAAAAAGAGAATGTCACCTAAGCTAAATGCTTTAGGAACATCCTCTTTTAATTACTTATTGTCTTGATTTAACTGCACGTTCCGTTGCGGTGAAAAAGTGGAGATTGCATGTTTATAGACGAGTTGTTGCTTTCCATCTGTCTCCAATATTACGGTGAAGTTATCAAAGCTTTTTACATGTCCTCGTAATTGAAAGCCGTTCAGTAAAAATACAGTCACAGGGATGTTTTCTTTTCTGAGTTGATTTAAGAATTGATCTTGAATATTTACAGATTGTTGTTTCATCGTATGCAGGCCTCCTCTAATCGCATTATTAACTATATTCGCTACGAATAATAACTTTCCTTCAAAAATTGATGAATTTCTTTTATCCTTTTTTCCCTGTGAACTGTCATATCAAACCATTCGATCTGCATTTTATTGCGGAACCACGTCAATTGCCGTTTAGCAAACCGCCTTGAATTCTGTTTCAGTTGAGAAATGGCCTCCTCTTCTGAGACCTCCCCTTTCACATATGCGAGAATTTCTTTGTAACCGATCGCTTGCATCGATTGACATTGATCATACCCTGCCTCAGAGAGCCTTTTCACTTCTTCTATCAAACCTGCTTCTATCATCGCATCCACCCGTTGATTGATTCGCTCATATAGGAGTTCACGCTCCATCGTTAAACCGATCACAGTCGTATCGTAAGGGCTACTTTTTTCAGGTTCTTCTTGATTTCTTAAAGGTTTTCCTGTGACGTGATACACCTCCAAGGCTCGGATGACCCGTCTACGGTTGTTAGGGTGAAGCTCTTGATAGCTTTGGAGGTCAACAGATTTCAATTGCTGATGTAAAGCAATATTTCCATGTTCTTCAGCAAATTGATCTAACCGCTCTCTATAGCCTGAATCCTCGGCCACTTCTGAAAAATGATAATCATAAATCACTGCATTTACATAAAGGCCCGTGCCACCTACAATAAATGGGATCTTGCCTTGTTGGTGAATGGAATCTATCTTTTTTTTCGCTAACGATTGGAAGTCTGCCACAGAAAAAGGTTCGTCTGGCTGTTTGATATTTATCATATGGTGCGGTACGCCGTCCATTTCTTCTTCAGTAATCTTGGCAGTACCAATATCCATCTCGCGATATACTTGCATCGAGTCCCCGCTGATCACTTCACCGTTATAATGTTTTGCCAACTGGATACTGGCGGCTGTTTTCCCCACAGCTGTAGGACCTACAATGACAATAAGGGGCTTCTTTTTAGTCATATGATTCACTCTTTTCTAACTCGATTACTCCAAAATGATAGGTTGCAGATGGACGAACCTGAACGGTAAAGCCAAGTTGTTGAAAGAGGTGGCTGCGAAAGTGGTCTTTAAGGACGATTCTTTTCCTAGCCACCTTTTTCGCTTGTTCCATGGTTTCCTCCATTAAAGAGTTATTGTTGGATAGATAGCGAAGACTCTTCACGCCATCTGAGGTGTTAACTTTTTCTTGAAACATGGGATCAAAATAAATAATATCCACGCTATCGTGCGGTTGAGTTCGTAACCACTTCAAATGGTCAGTGCAGACTACTTCGATCCTTCTCATGGCCTGATCCAATGGGGAAAAGTGGCTTTCATATGTTTTTAACCCTTCTTTAACAAGCTGTGCGACCACAGGCGAAGACTCTAACCCGATCACTTGGCCCCCTTTCCCAACAGCCATACTTGCTAGCTGAGCATCTGATGCGAGACCGAGGGTAGCGTCTACCACCGTATCTCCTCTTTCAATCTTGCAAGCGTGAACTAATGGATCGTCACCGTTTCGGTGCCAACGTTTGGCGCGAAACATGGCTCCATTGGGGTGAAAGAAGAAAGGTTCATCTCTTCCTTTCTCGAAGGCCTCTATGCGCTGAGAAGAGACCACAAACACCGTTGTATTAAATTGTTCCTGTAGCAAGGGGATCGAGCGTTTTTGTCGTTCTTCGAATGGAAGGTTCCATTTCTCAGCTATCCGCTTCGCTTTGGCCTTCACTGTCAAAGAAGGCCTTCCAGGTGTGGTAACGATTCCGCATATATTCATGGTCATCATTCATTTCTATAAGATTATTGACTAAGACATCACTCGTTTAAACATTCGCTCGATTTCATATGTGGAATAATGAATTAAAATCGGCCTCCCGTGAGGACATGTATAAGGATCCTCACACGTTCTTAAAGTTTCAAGCAATTGGAACATTTCATCTCTCGTTAAATGACGATTCGCTTTAATTGCCGCTTTACATGACATTAGGATAGCCGCTTCTTCACGAATTTTCCCGACCTTGATCACACGCTCTTTCTTTAATTGTTCAAGCATCTCTTCAATAGTTTCCTCTTCTTGTCCTTTAGGAAACCAAGTGGGGCAAGCTCTGACGACAAACGTTTTTGTACCGAAGGGTTCGAGAAATAGGCCAACTGCCTCTAACTGTTCTTGATGTTCTTTAATTAATTCTTCTTCAGCTAATGTGAATTCAAACGTTAAAGGCACAAGTAAATCTTGTAGCTCTTTATTTGTCGAAGCTAATTTGTCGCGAAAATACTCGTACTTGATCCTCTCCTGAGCAGCATGTTGATCAACCATATATAACCCTTCGTCATTTTGCGCTAAGATATACGTTCCATGCAGTTGGCCGATTGGATAAAGAATTGGCACGCCCCCGGCTGGTTCGTCTTCGTTTAACTCTTCAACAGGGGTTGGTTCGTTAGGGCTAGACGTAGGCGTATTGTCCAATGGCTTAGTATATGGCTCTAGAACGTCGCTAGAACTATGAATGTCTTTGTTGCCCGTTTCCCTATATGAATGATACTCGTCTTGTTTCTGAGGGATTAGAGTCTCCCTGATTTCATAAGGCTCATCGTTCTTTGCAGCTTGTGGCGTATGATCGAACGAAAAGGCCATTTGCTCCGATTTTTCTCTTGGGGACTGGAAATTCATCTTCGCAGGACCTTCTGGAATTAATTGGATCCGTTTAAACACATCTCGAATCGTAGACGTAATGAGTTCTTGCAACGCATGTTCTTTACTAATTCGAACTTCCAATTTTGAAGGATGAACGTTCACATCTATTAAAATTGGATTCAACGTAATATGCAACACGACGAGGGGAAATTTCCCGATAGGTAAAAGCGTGTGATAGCCTTCTTGAATGGCTCGTAATAACGGATAATTTTTCACATATCGGCCATTTAAAACTGTCGACATATAAGAGCGGTTGGATCTCGTCACTTCCGGCTTCGCAAGATATCCTTCTACTTTAAAATCCATCGTTTCCGTTTCAATCTTGACCATTTTCTTCGCTATAGTCGACCCGTAAATCGAAGCAATCACCCTTGGTAAGTCTCCATTCCCAGTCGTTTGCAGCATCGTCTTGCGATTATGAGTTAATACAAATGAGATTTCTGGGTGTGAAAGGGCCATCCGATTGACCACATCGGATATGTGACCTAACTCTGTGTGAATCGTCTTTAAATATTTCAACCGTGCAGGCGTATTGTAAAACAACTCCGTAACGGTAATTTCTGTTCCTTTTCTAGGAGAAACGGTTTTTCGATGCTTAATATGGCCTCCCTCTAAATAGAGTTCGTGCCCCTCCCGTCCTCCTGTACTCGTCTTTAAGGACAATTTCGATACAGAAGCAATACTAGGTAAGGCTTCTCCCCGGAAACCTAACGTTTTAATTCGAAACAAATCTTGATCATATTTAATTTTACTTGTGGCATGTCGATAAAAAGCCGTTTCAAGATCATCTTCTTCAATCCCATCACCGTCATCGAGAATTCGAATCGATGAAAGGCCACCTTCTTCTATATCAATACGGACGTTTGAACTGTTTGCATCGATCGCATTTTCTACCAGTTCTTTCACTACCGAGGCAGGGCGTTCTACCACTTCTCCGGCGGCGATTTTGTTTGATAGAAATTCATCTAGTTGAAGAATATTGGCCATACTGCACCTCCTCTCCTTATTTTTTCAACTTTCTTTGCAAGTTATCTAACATTTGAATCGCTTCAATTGGACTCATGTGTAACAGGTTGGCAGAAGAAAGCTCTGCTAACACTTTTTTCTGATCGTCTTTCAAGTTGGACTTAGTATGTTTTTCAGACGGTGCCACATCGTCTTGAAATAACGTCAATTGTTCCGGCTCATCCTTTGGGGCCTCTCGAAAAAACGAACGACTTTCCCCTTCAGAGGATTGCCCTTCAGCCACTCTTTTTTGGTAATCTCTCATATCAGACTGGTCTTTTTCAAACTCTTTTAAAATAGCTTTTGCTCTCGATATGAGTTTCTCAGGGAGTTCAGCAAGTTCAGCCACATAAATACCGTAACTGCGATCAGCGGCGCCATCAATTACTTTATGAAGGAAGACCACCGCCCCATTTTCTTCCATCGCTGAAACATGGACATTCTTTAATCTCGGTAGCTTCGCTTCTAATGTGGTCAATTCATGATAGTGGGTGGAAAAGAGCGTTTTAGCACCGATTTCATCATGGATATATTCGATAATTGCCTGCGCTAATGACATCCCATCATAGGTGGACGTCCCTCGGCCAATTTCGTCTAATAATACTAAACTTTTTCTTGTCGCTTTCGATACAGCGTGTTTTGTTTCAAGCATTTCAACCATGAACGTGCTCTGCCCTTGAGCTAGATCATCAGCAGCGCCAATTCTAGTGAAAATTTGATCAAGTATAATGAGTTTAGCTTCGTTGGCTGGAATGTAGCACCCTATTTGAGCCATGATTGAAATCAACGCAAGCTGGCGCATATACGTGCTCTTTCCGGCCATGTTAGGCCCAGTAATTAGGAGCAGTTCACGGTCTTCGGTTAACTCGATATCATTTGCTATATACTTTCCTTCATCAATCATCTTTTCTACAACTGGGTGACGCCCTTCACTTATGACGACATCTCCTTCAGCTTGAAGCTCCGGTTTAACATAGTGATTTCGTTCAGCTACCTCTGCAAAACTTTGTAAAATATCAAACGTACTGATGACGTTAGCTAATTGTTGCAACGGCCGGATAAACGGTTTCACCTTTTCGCGAATTTCCATAAACAATTCATATTCCAGTTTCTCACTTTTCTCTTCCGCTTCTAGTATGAGCGTCTCTTTTTCCTTTAGCTCATCCGTAATAAAACGCTCTGCATTCGTCAGTGTTTGCTTTCGTTCATATCTGCCTTCTGGAAGATGAGGTAAATTTGGTTTGGTCACTTCAATAAAGTATCCAAAAACTTTATTAAAACCTACTTTGAGAGATCGAATACCAGTAACCTCTTTTTCTTGTTTTTCAAGGCGGGCAATCCACGCCTTCCCATTTTTCATCGCATCGCGGTATTCGTCAAGTTGTGTGGAGTATCCGTCCTTGATGAGTCCGCCCTCTGTAATACTAATAGGGCATTGTTCCTCAATACTTTCTTCAAGAAGTTGCCTCAGTTGTTGGCATTCCCCCACATCTTCCATTAATGAACTCCCGTATGAACTCTCCATAGAGCGGATCGTCTCAAAAATCGCCGGAATTTTCTCTAGAGATTTCTTTAATTGGATTAAATCCCGACCATTCACGTTTCCAAAGGCCACTCTACCGGACAGACGCTCTAAATCATACACACCTTGCAATTGCTCTTGTAAATGCTCTCTTTCAAAAAAGTGATCATATAGTTTACCAACCAGTTCATGTCTTTGTTCAATAACCTCCCGATTTAACAAGGGACGTTCGATCCATTGTTTCAGCATCCGACCGCCCATCGCTGTTGCCGTGCGATCAAGGACCCAAAGAAGGGAACCTTGCTTTTTCTTTTCTCTCAACGTTTCTACTAATTCAAGATTTCGTTTAGAGTGAACATCCATCGACATAAATTCTTGTGGTAAATAGAATTGAGCCGGCTGAAGATGGTCTAAGGATCTCTTCGTCGTCCGTTTTAAATACCAGATTAATTGAAAACAAGTTTCTTTCACTTTACCGTCGGACAAGCCATTGACTAAGGAAATCCCGTCGTCAATGGGCTCTGTGTGGTCTTCAAATGACAATGTCACACGAAGTCTTTTTGTCAATTCTTCCCTCTTTTGTTCAGAAAACGAAGATGGAACAATCACCTCTCTCGGGCGAAAACCTGCCATTTCATTCATTAAATCTGTGAAATCGGATAACGTCGTGACAAGGAATTCACCTGTGGTCATATCTGCAGCAGCTAAACCTAGTTCATCTCCTTCAAAGGGTGTGACAGAAAGAAGATAATTGTTCTCTTTCTCACCGACAGCTCGTCCTTCCATAACCGTCCCTGGTGTAATCACTTGAACCACTTCACGGCGGACGACACCTTTGGCTTGCGCAGGGTCTTCTGTTTGCTCACAGATAGCCACCTTATATCCTTTTTCTATTAATTGCGCTATGTATTGTTCAGAAGAGTGATGAGGTACTCCGCACATTGGGATACCATCTTCCCCTTTACCTCTCGAAGTCAACGTAATTTCAAGTTCTTTCGCCGCTTTCTTCGCATCGTCATAAAACAACTCATAAAAGTCGCCTAAACGAAAAAATAAAAAAGCATCTTCAAATTCTGCTTTAATCCGTAAATATTGCTCCATCATAGGTGTGACTGTTGCCATATATATCATCCAACCTTTAAGTATCGTCATTTCGTCATAAATACGGCTTTATTATATCATAATCCAAGCCATGACTTCATATTTTCGAAACAATGAAAACAGGAAGAAAGTGACTCTTTCTCCCTGCTTGAGGATGGCTTTATTCTTCTAATTCACCCATTAAGAAATTCGGATCTAAATCCTCGAACTTCTCATCTTCTATTGGATCTTCCCAAAGTTCTTCATCCATCTCATCTGAAGTTCCTTCAGGATTTACAAGCACACTCATTTTTGTTTCCCCGATGACTTCTACTAAAAATTCTCTTTCCACTTGGACTTCAACATCTTTTCCGTTTGAAGCGATCAGAGCTTCCAGCGTATTAGGCTGTTGAATCGTTCGTGCTATGACTTCAACATCATCCGAAAGGATATCGCTATCTTGCATCACTAATGACACCACATCGTTGTACGCGACCGTTTCCGTTGCTACATTTGTTTTCGTGTTGCCGGAGTAAGAATACCAAATATTAATATCGTAATTCCCATTGATCTCTACAGCGTCTCCTTTCTTTTTAGAACCATACTTGTGGTTGATGATCCAGCATCCTAATATACTAGTAGGCTTATCCCCTGGAGTAATAGAATGCTTTGTTTCAGAAAATTTCCGTCCTTTTCCGCAAACCGCCTTCGTTATAATCTCTCTGTAATGAACATCTTTGTCTGTTGCTGACATCGCTTTCCCTCCTCACGCGTAAGTGAACCTAAATCATTCCCTGCAATTTAATAAGATTACATTCCAACGTATGCTTGAAAAATGACAAGTATGCGATGAATAGTGGTCTGAGCATTAATTAGACCGGATACTTGTATCATGAGTTCAATTATGTATATGACTCGATATTCTAAAACATGATGAAAATTTAAAATTCACTTTTCTCCCTAATCAACAGGACAAGAACGTACATCTGTAGCATTTATACCGGTTTAGCAGGCATCCGTGAAGAAATCCATCATAATGGTACATAGAAAAAAGGACTTGAAAAAATTCAAGTCCGAAAAGTTATTGTTCATTTATGGCATCGTCGCTAAGAACTTGTTCGCTTGTTAAGACAGCTTGTAACCCTTTCCTTCCTTTATCAATCACTTGCTGCTTCCAACTTTCATCTTCTGGATAAAAGAGAAGACGAAAATCTTTTTTTATTTTTTGTTCATCTTCTTTCTTTTCCACACCTTTAAAATACAATAGATTCTCATTAATCATCGTCTGCGTGCATTGAACATAGCCATCTATTGACTCCTCAAGCGTCCCAAACTCAAATAAACAGACTGTACTTTGTTTATTAGGATATAACTTCCTTAATTTTTCATCGAAATACTGTGTAGAATCGCCCGGCACTGAGGTAGATACTTTTTCAACTGGTGAATGATCGATCTGTTTTTTTAACTCTTCTTCCGAACGTCGGTCTCCCTCCATAAAATTCAAAGATAACTCATCTTTAGGCCCTCCGCCTGTATGCAAATCTAAATGAATGAGATGGTCATATTCTTTGATCCACTCGAAATAATTGTTCTGAAACTTAACGGTAGGTTCGTCAGATTCTTCTCCTCCGAAAAAAATGCTTGTTGGATAAGCATGTTGCCCTTCAGGGGTATTTTTAAATTGTTCAAGTTCTTCCATGGTAAACATTGTTGCCAATTTCAAGGACAACTTTTCATTATGCATCTTTAAATCTTTCATTGGTTCGGTTGGAGCAAACATGTTTTCGTGAACATCATGTGTAGCAGTGGTATCTACGCTTGTCCAGTCTCTAATATAATTACGATTTAAATCAACATTGTTTTCTGAGACTCTTCTCCAATTCCTCATTCCCCAAGGGTTCACCCCATGAACGAGTCGAATCCCTGTTGTACGAGGATTCACATAAGGCAAATGTTTTTCAATAAACACATTCATTATAGCACTACCTGCGTAACCTTCGATGCCATGTTCACCAGACGTGATCGTAATTAAGTGTTGCTTTTCCTCGATTGCATCAGCAAGAAGGATATCCGTTGTATTGTCTTGGTCTCTAGATCCTATATGATAATTCTCTAGAGTGGCATTTGGCCAATATGCTTTGATTGTATTTAACTGTTTTCGAAATTTTTCACGGGATTTTTCATAGGTCTCACTGAAATAGGACATCTTCTACACCTCTTTTAAAAATTGTAGTGAAGTTATCTCATTACACGTGAAGGATCATTTCAAACCTGAAAGTCACAATGAAAAAAACCGCCCCTCACTAAGAGAAACGGTCTACCCTTTGTCCACTAGGACTAAATCATTCAGTTATTATTGACATCCACCGGAGTTTAACGGGTTTTTCGTCGTGGTGCCCTTTAAAAGGTCGCCACCTGTGGACTCAATTATTTTCGTTGTGACTGTATTGGAAATGGTGTTACTTACCATTTGCAACAAGGCATTCACATCTGTTTGCGACTGCTTGAATTCACGAACTAGTGGAAGTTCATCCAACTCATCTTGAAGGGCATCTATTTTGGCGTCTGTCGCTTTTAGTGCTTCTGTCTTTTGGTAGTGCTTCAGATTAACGGCCTCTTTTTGCAAGGCTTTGATTTGCCCAATAATTTCTTGCACGCGCAAATGTTCATTGATTTGTCCTTCTGCGCGCTTAAAGAAATCTACTTCTTCTGTTTCAGCTACCATTGCAGCTAACTCCCGTGCTTTATCAATAATTTCTTGTTTCGAATATTTACGTTCCATTATGAATTCACCCCTACAGTTTCCACAACTTCACCATTTAAAGACCAAGTCTTCGCTTCGGTCACTCTCACTTGTAAAAGTGTTCCGATTGTTGATGTTGGCGCTTTGAAGTTGACAAGTTTATTTGTTCTCGTTCTTCCCATTAATACATCTGGGTTCTTTTTACTTTCACCTTCCACTAGTACTTCAACAACCTTGCCTTCATAGGCTTGATTCTTTTTAGCAGAAAGATCGTTCACGATCGCATTTAAGCGCTGAAGCCGGTCTTTTTTCACATCCATCGGTACGTTATCTTCCATTTTAGCCGCAGGTGTACCTTCTCTCGCTGAATAAATATACGTATAAGCACTATCGTACTCCATTTCTTTCATGAGTGACAGTGTGTCTTCAAATTGTTCTTCTGTCTCATTAGGAAAGCCTACAATAATATCCGTAGTAAAGGATGCATGAGGCATGGCTTTCTTAATTTTTTGAGCTAATTCGATATATTGTTCTCTCGTGTATTTACGGGCCATTAACTTTAGTACTTCACTGTTTCCGCTTTGAACCGGCAGATGAATGTGTTCAACCAAGTTTCCACCTTTAGCAAGAACCTCGATTAAGTGATCATCAAAGTCGCGCGGATGACTGGTAGTGAACCGGACACGAGGAATGTCAATCTTACGAATCTCATCCATTAAGTCTCCTAATCCATAATCACTGTCCACAAGATCTTTTCCGTACGCATTGACATTTTGACCGAGGAGTGTGATTTCTTTATAACCGTTCCTAGCCAAATGGCGTACTTCTTCAATAATATCTTCAGGAAGGCGACTTCGTTCTTTCCCTCGTGTGTAGGGAACAATACAGTACGTACAGAACTTATCACAGCCATACATAATGTTTACCCAGCCTTGAATCTGGCCTTTTCTTGCCCGAGGCATGTTCTCAATAATGTCGCCTTCTTTAGACCACACTTCTATGACCATCTCTTTATTGAAAATCGCGTTCTTCAGTAGTTCTGGTAAGCGGTGAATATTATGGGTACCGAAAATCATATCCACATGCTGATGCTTTTGTAAAATTCGATTGACGACAGATTCTTCTTGAGACATACATCCACAGACACCAACAATGAGTCCTGGTTTTTCTAGTTTCAATGGTTTTAAGTGTCCAATCTCGCCAAACACTTTATTTTCAGCATTCTCACGAATGGCGCATGTGTTTAATAGAATAACGTCTGCCTCTTCTGAAAATGCTGTGGATTCAAATCCCATTTGTAGCAAGATGCCAGCCATATTTTCGGAATCATGCTCGTTCATTTGACACCCGTAAGTGCGGATTAAGAACTTTTTCCCGTTTCCAATCCCTTGCATGTCTTCAGGGATATCGAAATCGTAATGGACGGCAACATTTTCTTTCCCTCGCTTTTTAGCCTGTTTAAGATCCGGCGGAGTAAATGTTGTTTGAAAATATTGTGAGTAGTCCTTGGTCTGATCGGATTTTTTGTCCGCAGAAGAAGTCCCCACTCTTGCTTGAGTTTGCTCCTTACGTTGTTCTTCATTCATATATTCATCATTCTCCTTAAATAAATTCTCCACAACCTACAATTATAAAGGGTTTACTACCGTTACACAACCGTGAGTGCAAGGGAAAAGGCAGAGGAAGTGCCTCTGCCTTGAAAGTTTATTAAGATATAATCCCTAACTCTTTCCCTGCTTTTTCAAATGCCACTAAAGCTTCATCTAATAATTCTTTCGTGTGATCCGCTGTAACGATTGTTCTTACGCGGGCTTTTCCTTTTTGAACCGTTGGAAAAGCGATCCCTTGTGCAAAAACACCATATTGTAAAAGTTTATCTGATAGTTGGTGAGCTTTGGCGCCGTCTCCCACTACTACAGGAGTAATAGGCGTATCGCTGTGTCCTGTATTAAATCCTAATTTCTCTAATCCAGCTTTGAAGTACTTTGTATTATCCCATAGGCGTTCAATTCGCTCTGGCTCTTCTAGAAGAATATCGATCGCTTCTGAGCATGCTGCAGTGACTGCAGGTGGGTGAGAGGTACTGAATAGGAATGGACGCCCTTTATGGATTAAATAATCTCTCACGGCTTGCGTACTGGCAATGTATCCGCCAAGAACTCCAATCGCTTTACTCAATGTTCCCACTTGAATATGCACACGTCCATTTAAATCAAAGTGATCCACCGTGCCACGTCCATTACGGCCTAATACACCGCTAGCATGGGCATCATCCACCATGATGAGGGCGTCATATTTTTCAGCTAATTCAACGATTTCAGGAAGAGGAGCGATGTTACCATCCATTGAGAACACACCGTCCGTTACTACAAGACGTTTTCTGTAATCTTGTGTTTCTTTCAGAGCAGTCTCTAAACTCTTCATATCTACGTGTTTATAAATTTTACGAGCCGCTTTCGTTAAACGAATGCCGTCAATGATCGAAGCATGATTTAGTTCGTCTGAAATCACGACATCCTCTTTAGTTAAAATCGAAGAAAGAATCGCCTGATTAGCCGTAAAGCCCGATTGTAAGACAAGCGTTGCTTCTGTATGTTTGAATTCAGCTAATTTCTTCTCAAATTGTTCATGCATAGAAAACGTCCCTGCAATCGTTCTTACGGAACCAGTGCCTGCACCAAATTGGTCGACAGCCCGCACAGCTTCAAGTTTCATACGGGGATGGGTCGTTAATCCAAGATAGTTGTTAGAAGATAGTTGAATCACTTCTTTGCCATCAATAACAACTTTCGCTCCTTGGTCAGATTGAAGAGGAACAAGCGAACGAAACACCCCTTCATCTCTCATTTCTTGCAATTCTTCTTCTAAGTATTCAAAACCTTTCACTATCAATCTCCTCCTTCTTTATGGGTGTAAGACCACTTTACCGCATTTGCCTTCAATCATTAATTCGAAACCTTTATCAAAGTCTTCTAATGGAAAATGGTGAGTAATCATTTGTTTCAAGTCTACTTGACCGGATTGGAGTAGCCCTGCGACTTGTTGCCACGTTTGATACATTTTTCTCCCGGTAATTCCTTGAACTGTAATCCCTTTGAAAACAATATCGTTTGTTACATCAATTTCCACTGGTTTCACAGGCAAACTTAGTATTGATACTCTTCCTCCATTTGTGACCATTTTAAACCCCTGATCCATAGCAATAGGATGACCGCTCATTTCACAAACAACATCCACCCCTTGTCCGTTAGTCAAGCTTTTGACCACTTCTAATGGGTTTTCATTCAATGAATTCACTGTTCGAGTAGCACCCATGTCTTTCGCCAAATTTAACCGGTAATCATTTAAATCAAAGGCAATCACTTGAGCAGCGCCAGCCGCTTTAGCTACACCTACTGCCATCATTCCAATAGGTCCGCAACCGATTACAGCAACGGTTTTCCCAACAACATCGCCCGCAAGCACTGTGTGTACTGCATTTCCAAAAGGCTCTTGTACGCTTGCTTCATCAAATGGCAAACTAGGATCATTTTTCCACATGTTTTCAGCTGGTAACGCCACATATTCTGCAAAACATCCATCCCGGTCTACCCCGATAATTTCTGTATTCGCACAAATATGCGCTTGGCCTGTTAAACATTGAGGGCAATGCCCGCAAACAATATGGGTCTCCGCTGAAACATGATCCCCTATTTCTACATTGTTAACCAATTTCCCTTTTTCAACTACAATTCCTGCGAATTCGTGCCCAAATACGTACGGCGGCTTGACTCTACTTTGCGACCATTCGTCCCACGTATAAATATGCAAATCCGTCCCGCAAATGGACGTCGCTTTCACTTGAATAAGAACTTCTTGATCCCCTATTTTTGGAATAGGAACTTCTTGTAATGTTGCTCCTGGAGCACGTCTATCTTTTACAATCGCTTTCATCTTTCCATCCATTAGACCACCCTCTCCCTCTATTCGCCTTATATAAGTCATTCATTACAAAACGTTATCAGAACACTGCATGAACTATCCACTCTATTCTAGCACGGTTATATGTCTTCGTAAATAACACTGTCCTTCACTCAGAGACATTTGACTGCGTCAGAAAATTTAATTGAATTTTTTTTGCAGCAGGTTCGTTCATTTAAATGAGGATCTAATGAAATCAAGAAGTTCACAACATTTGAGGTTAGATGAGTGCGTCAATTCATTTCCATTTGAAGCGATTTCATGCAAAAAAGCGCCCGGAGTTGAGGATTCCGAGCGCTTACTTTGGACAGAAGGACTACATAAATTCTGCTGCTAGCTTATCAAATTGCTCTTGATTAAGAGAAATGTCTTGAGATGATAAAGCTTCGTCTTTAAAGCCAGTTACCAATGATTCGTAAGAAGGCTTCTCTTTGTTCTGGTAAATCAATCCTGTAACTAGACCGTCGTGCTCCATTAACGTGTTCATCGCTTGCATCCGATTATGAGGGTCATAGTCTTCAATCGTTGATAAAGAAGTCAGGTTTTCTTTGAACCAATCATACGTATTTACCTTGTTGAACGTGACACAAGGACTGAATACATTGATTAAGGAAAAGCCTTTATGATTGATTCCTTGTTCAATTAATGAAGTCAGTTCTTTTAAATCACTGGAAAAACTTTGAGCTACAAAGCTTCCCCCTGCCGTTAAGGCCATTTCCATCACACTTAAGGAAGATTCAATGGAACCTGCCGGAGTACTCTTTGTCTTGAATCCCATTTCACTACGAGGGGATGTCTGCCCTTTTGTTAGTCCGTAAATTTGGTTATCCATGACAATGTAAGTCACATCAATGTTTCGTCTAATCGCATGGATCGTATGTCCCATCCCAATAGCGAAACCATCTCCATCACCGCCTGATGCAATGACCGTTAACTCACGATTAGCCATCTTTACCCCTTGAGCGATCGGTAAGGAGCGACCGTGGATTCCGTGAAGACCGTAAGAATTAATGTACCCCGAAATACGGCCTGAACAGCCAATTCCAGATACAACAGCCAACTCTTCAGGAATAACTCCTACATTCGCTGCTGCTCGCTGAATCGCAGCTTGAATGGAAAAGTCACCGCAACCCGGACACCAGTTAGGTTTTACGTTATTTCTAAAATCTTTAAAGGTTGCCATATTAGAACAGCTCCTTGCATTCATTGTGTATTTCTGAAGGTAAGAACGGATTTCCGTCATATTTCAGAATCGATTCTACTTTATCGACTTTGTTGTTCATTTTGATTAACTGAGCCACTTGACCGGTCGCATTGTTTTCCACTACGACGACTTTTTTCGCTTTATCTATCATCGACTGCAACGCTTCAGTTGGGAACGGATGTAACAATCGAATTTGACCATGGTTTACTTTCAAACCCTCTTTTTCAAGCCTAGGTAACGCTTCTTGAATTGTCCCTCTAGTTGAGTTCACCCCAATAACGAGTAAATCTGCTTCGTCATGGTTTTCAAATTTCAAGACTGGGTTCGGAAATCTATCAGCTAATGGAGCCAGTTTTCTCATTCGTTTGTCCATTTGCGCTTTTCGGTTTTCCGGACTTTCAGATGGTTTACCTTGTTCGTTATGCTCTACTCCTGTGACATGATGCAACCCGTGCTTCATGCCTGGAATCACCCGTTTAGAGACCCCATCTTCCGTCACTTCATAACGTTTGAAGTAAACGCCTTTATCAAGCTCAGGTAATTCCTCTGTCGTATCCAACTTCCCTCGGCGGATGTCCACCTTTTCAAAGTCTAGAGGATTCACTGTTTGTTTTCCTAATGAGAGAGCTAAGTCAGTAACGATAATGACCGGCACTTGATATTCTTCAGCAATATTGAAGGCTTCAATCGCATCATAAAACGCTTCTTCAACACTTGAGGGGGCCATCACTACTTTTGGAATTTCCCCGTGCGTACCGTAAATCATAGCAAAAATGTCTGATTGTTCTTGTTTCGTTGGGAGTCCAGTACTTGGTCCTCCACGCTGAGTGTCTACAATAACTAACGGTGTTTCCGTGATCCCACTCAACCCTATAGCTTCCATCATTAGAGACAGACCAGGGCCAGCAGACGCAGTCAACGATCGTACACCTGCATAGTTGGCTCCGATAGCCATTGTACAAGCAGCAATTTCATCTTCTGTCTGAATGACCGTTCCACCGTATTCTGGTAACTTTTTAATCAAGTATTCCATGATTTCTGAAGCTGGAGTGATGGGATAGGCAGGCATAAATCTTGCTCCACCTGTTAAGGCGCCCAATGCAAGAGCATCATTCCCAATCATAAATAAACGGCTTTGGCCGTCTGCTTCTGCAAGTTTGAAATCACCGACATTCCCTTGAGACTCTTTCTCAAAATACTCCATGCCCGTTCGAATGGCGTCCATGTTCTTAGAGACGACCGCTTCGCCTTTTTTCAAGAAGATTTGCTCGACAACAGATTGAAAAATATCTGTGTTAATTCCTAATAAAGAAGCTGATGCACCAACGGCCACCATATTCTTCATCAAGGATGTTCCTAGTTCAGTTGCGATTTCAGTGAAAGGCACGGCAAATAGTTTAGCGTGGGACCCTTCAGGTAATTTCGGGCCAAACTTACTATCACCAATGACTACACCACCTGTACTTAGTTCGTGGTGATTAACATCGATCGTTTCTTGGTCGAATGCTACTAATATATCTAAATCATCTGATATAGAATTGGTTGCTGACGTGCTGACACGGATCTTGTTATTTGTGTGACCACCTTTAATTCGAGAAGAAAAGTGTCTGTACCCATACAAATAATACCCTTGACGATTAAGTGCCATTGAAAAAATTTCCCCAGTACTCTCAATACCTTCACCTTGCTGGCCGCCAACTTTCCATGAAAGTTGATTAATCATTTCCACTACACCCCTTTATGATCTGACAATGCTTCCTACGACATCGAATTGGACCATTATTCGTTTGTTATGTGAATGTGAATACATTCATATAACACTCTTCAATTTATGTACATCTTTGGTGTCAAATACCCATTGAGTAAATGTACTCTAAAACACCTCACCTTTCAAGACATCTTACTCATGTCTTTATTAAAAAATGAAATGAAAACGTTTTTTAAAAAAACAAGCCAAAGCTCAAGCGTCTCAATTGAGTAAGCGTTTTCACTCTTTTTTTATTACTTACCTTTATATTGTAACATAACATTCATATTTACTAAAAGCATGAAAATTCACTATTTTAAGAAAAGCTCACTATCATGAATCTATTATTATGAAAATAACATACCAATAAAAAAGACTGCCTCATAGGCAGTCTTTGTTTATCTTGGTTCAATAATTAATTTGATTGCTGTTCTTTCTTCACCATCAATTTGAATATCGGTAAAGGCCGGTATGCAAATTAAATCGATTCCGCTTGGCGCTACAAACCCTCGGGCAATAGCGACAGCTTTCACGGATTGGTTCAGAGCTCCTGCCCCAATGGCTTGGATTTCTGCCGTTCCTCTTTCACGAATAACTCCTGCTAATGCACCAGCTACAGAATTTGGATTGGATTTTGCTGAAACTTTTAATACTTCCATTTCAGTACCTCCTTTAGGACTGTTGAATATAATTAGTGGATTGTTCAGCACACTTTAGTAGACATGTACCGTGTTCATTAAGCTCATAATAGCCTCATTCACGAAAATGTGTAAAGTGTATTGATACTTTATATGAACATTACCTCTTTTTGTATATATTCAAAACCTTAAAATATATACTTTTTCCATTTCATCCAGTACTTACTCCAAAAAAGAAGTATTAGAGAGCGATGCGTTCGTGATACGACAGTTTCTTAAAAGTTACTAACATTCAAAAAAACTACAAGAATCAGGACAAACCTATGAATAAATCACAGCTTTAAATGTCAGGTTAGTCAAAGAAAGGTCGATCCTCGTTTATTGAAATACGTGAGATTTTCGTGGCTCTTCCCGTTTGATTATCAAGTTGTATCACGACTCCATTACATTGTTCCCTACCTGTTGTTACTTCAAACCTTGCAGGGAGGTTGGTTAAAAAACGTTGAATAATAACGTCTCTGTCCATACCTAATATACCGTCATACGGCCCTGTCATGCCCACATCAGTTATATATGCGGTTCCATTTGGTAAAATTCTTTCATCAGCTGTTTGAACGTGAGTATGGGTCCCAACAACGGCTGAAACTTTTCCGTCTAAATACCATCCGACTGCCAACTTTTCACTCGTAGCTTCAGCATGAAAGTCTACGAAAATAAATGGCGTCTCCTGCTTCACTTCTTCTACAATTTCATCAAGTTTTCGAAAAGGACAATCAATCGGAGGCATAAACGTTCGACCTTGAGCATTAATAATTCCTATCTTTTTGTTTCCTACTTTTTTTATGATATACCCTTTTCCAGGATTTCCATCGGGAAAATTAGCTGGTCGTATCAAATCAGGGACATCGTCTATAAATTCAAAGATTTCTTTTTTATCCCAAGTGTGGTTTCCCATCGTTAAAAGATCGGCACCTGCTTCATGGATTTCATGATAAATTTTTCTAGTTAATCCTTTTCCACTAGCTGCATTCTCACTATTGACAATCGTAATATCCGGGCGATATTTTGATTTTAGTTTTGGTAAGTACTCCTTTAATGCATTTCTTCCTGGAGATCCAACAATGTCTCCGATAAATAAAATGTTCATAATTCTAACTCCTTCTTTAAAAAACGATGTTTTTTCTAAAATGGCTAAAATACGGAATTGATAAGACTGGATTTATTTACAATCAGCTTTAATTATTCCTTTATATCTTCTATCATATTATGGCCCGTTAGTGCAAACAAAGTTCAACGATTTAAAAAATGTCTATAAAAGAAAATAAAGTGGTGAGTTGCACCACTTTATTTCGCATACTCCACTGCCCTTGTTTCACGAATCACAGTCACTTTAATATGACCAGGGTAGTCAAGTTCATCTTCAATTTTCTTCGTAATGTCTCTTGCAAGTCGGTATGAATCTTCATCCGTAATGGAATCAGGCTTGACCATAATTCGGACTTCGCGACCCGCTTGAATAGCATAAGTCTTCTCTACACCTTCAAAGGATTCAGAGATTTCTTCTAACTTCTCAAGACGTTTAATATACGTTTCTAGCGTTTCACGTCTTGCTCCTGGACGAGCGGCTGATAAAGCATCAGCTGCTGCCACTAATGTAGCAATGACAGAAGTAGCTTCTGTGTCTCCGTGGTGTGATGCAATACTGTTTATTACAACTGGATGTTCTTTGTATTTTGTTCCTAATTCAACACCAATTTCAACATGGCTTCCTTCCACTTCATGGTCAATAGCCTTACCTAAGTCATGTAACAGACCGGCTCTTCGGGCTAATTGCACATCTTCACCTAACTCTGCAGCCATGATCCCACTTAAGTGAGCAACTTCCACAGAGTGTTTTAGTACATTTTGACCATAGCTTGTACGGAATTTTAACCTACCCAAAATTTTAATTAAATCAGGGTGAAGATTGTGAATTCCCATTTCAAACGTAGTCTGTTCACCATATTCACGGATTAACTCGTCAACTTCTCTTCTTGCCTTATCAACTGTTTCTTCAATACGAGCCGGGTGAATTCGACCATCTTGGACAAGCTTTTCAAGAGTCGTCTTCGCAATTTCTCTGCGAATCGGATCAAAACCAGACAAAATCACTGCTTCTGGTGTATCATCAATAATTAAATCGATTCCAGTTAGCGTCTCTAAAGCTCGGATGTTTCGACCTTCTCTACCGATAATTCGACCTTTCATCTCATCATTCGGTAAATTGACTACAGAGACAGTTGTTTCTGCAACGTGGTCAGCTGCACATCTTTGAATAGATAATGAAAGAATTTCTTTCGCTTTTTTGTCTGCCTCTTCTTTTGCTCTCATAATAGATTCCTTGACGAGAACAGCCTTTTCATGTGTTAACTCGTTTTCCACTGTTTGCATAATGATTTCTTTTGCTTCATCTTTGGAAAATCCTGAAATTCTTTCTAATTCTAATTGTTGTTGATTCACTAGCTCCTCGACTTTGCTATTCATCTCGTCGATATCATGCTGACGTTTCGACAATCGCTCTTCACGTCTTTCAAGAGTCTCTTCCTTTTTGTCCAACGTTTCACTTTTTCGATCCAAAACTTCTTCTTTTTGAACCAACCGGTTCTCTTGCTTCTGAATATCGTTTCTGCGATCACGGACTTCTTTTTCCGCTTCTGATCGAAGCTTGTGAGCTTCGTCTTTAGCTTCTAAAATCGCTTCTTTCTTACTGGAATCCGCTTCACGTTTAGCATCTTCAATCGTTTGACGAGCTAAAGCCTCCGCACTGGAGATTTTGGCTTCTGCGATAGATTTGCGAACGAAGTATCCAACCAAGACACCGATTACTACAGTGAATAGCAAAATGAGGACTTGTACGATCAGATCCAAGACTGATTCACCTCCTCATGCTATTTCTTTGTTAGAACATAGTTCATTTCGTTTCAAGTTCATCAATTCATAAATAAAGCATTCACACATCCAGCACAACTGAAAATAAACAGTCGTTTAATGCAGTATTCTCACTAATTGTATGTCTCATTATTCATATTGTCAAGCATTGGTAAGGCTTGAAACCTATCAATATTCTCTATTACTACAGAGAAAATACCTATGTCATGGAACAAATGAAGAATGCTCCCTATAGTGGAAAATCAAGGTGCTATTCATCGGTATAGTTCAGTGGAGTGAGATTTATCTCGGAATACGAAGTTCATCTACCTCTATTCCCCTTACACATCCGGTTCTTTTCTACTCCGTTCATATGCCTTAAAAGTTTTTTAGCTATAGAAAAGACGAATTTTCTTTTGCCTACTTTTTGGAATGTCCCGCCCTCCTTATCGTGAGTATAGAGCGGTTATGTCGCAAATCCCTGCGAGTGACTTAGGCAGAACGAAATTATGAATGACAAAACAAAAGATCTCAAACATTCTTTCGTTTGAGATCTTTTATTAGGACTTATTTAAGATCTAACGGAAGGTCTTCTTCAGGTACATCAATTACTTCTTGACCTGGAACTAATCCGTGGTATTCTCGAACTTTGTTTTCAATTTCATTTGATATTTCTGTGTTCTCTTTAAGGAATTGCTTTGCATTTTCTCTTCCTTGACCCATGCGTTCTTCATTATAAGAGTACCAAGCGCCACTTTTCTGGACAATATCCAACTCAGAAGCAATGTCTAGAATAGAACCTTCTTTTGAAATTCCTAGTCCGTACATGATATCTACTTCAGCCGTTCTAAATGGAGGGGCCACTTTATTTTTTACGACTTTTAACTTCGTTTTGTTCCCCATGATGTCATTTCCTTGTTTTAGGGCTTCAGCTCTTCTTACTTCTAAACGAACAGAAGAATAGAACTTAAGTGCTCGTCCACCAGGAGTTGTTTCTGGGTTACCAAACATCACGCCCACTTTTTCACGGATTTGGTTAATAAACACTACGATCGTTTTAGATTTACTTACGGCACCTGAGAGTTTTCGAAGAGCTTGAGACATCAGTCTTGCCTGAAGACCTACGTGGCTATCTCCCATTTCCCCTTCAATCTCTGCTTTTGGTACAAGGGCTGCTACAGAGTCAACGATAACAATATCGATGGCGCCACTTCTTACAAGGGCTTCAGCAATTTCCAAAGCTTGCTCCCCTGTGTCAGGCTGAGATAATAAAAGTTCATCGATGTTTACACCTAAATTTTGAGCATAAACGGGATCTAAAGCATGCTCCGCGTCAATAAATGCTGCTTGACCGCCATTTCTCTGAACCGCTGCAATCGCATGAAGTGAGACCGTCGTCTTACCTGAAGATTCCGGACCATATATTTCAATGACTCGGCCACGTGGGTACCCACCAACACCAAGGGCAATGTCCAATGCTAGCGTTCCACTTGAGATTGTTGAAACTCGGTAGTCTGCCTGTTCCCCTAATTTCATAATGGAGCCTTTACCGAACTGCTTTTCAATTTGTTTCAAAGCCATATCTAGTGCTTGTTTTCTATCTGACATTTACACTCTCTCCTTTATATATCTATTAACTCTTTCATAAACTATGATTAAGAAATTGACGATACTACAAACATCCGTTCGCTTATTATTATAGACGGAAAAATCCGCCTTGTCAAAGGGAAAGGCGGATTTATTTTTACTGTCTTAATGTATGATGTTGTCAGGACTGCCTAGCCGTCTATTTACGTCTGGAATTCGTGCTAGTAACTACTTTCTTTTAGGACGAGGTTTAGCTGGCTCCAGATTAATTCTCGCACCGTTAACACGAGAATACTTCAATCCTTCATAAACAAATGGAGCAACTTCTTGAGGAACTTCCATGAATGTGAAATTCTCAAAGATATCTACTCTGCCAACAGTTTTCGGATTAATTCCTACTAATCTTGTTACTTCATCAACAAGGATTTTCGGAGAAAGATTCACATTTCGGCCAACATTAATAAAGAAACGTGTCATGCCTTTTTGGGCACCGGTTTCGCCAAAATCATACCCATCATCGTTCATATCGTCTCTGCTATAAAAGGCTAATTTCATAAGAGATGTGACGACTTTTTCCGGAGAATACTGATCTAATAAATCAGCTACTAATGAATCGTACAAACTTACTTCCTCGTCATCATTTTCAATGAGGTCGATAATTTGCCCTTTCCAAACGTGTTGTTGTTTCTCCACCACTTCTTCAACCGATGGCAGGTTACGAGATGGGATCGTCATTTTAATTTCCGCTTCAATGGAGCGAAGGTGTTTCATTTCTCTAGGTGTTACAAGCGTTAAAGCCATCCCGTCTCGTCCGGCACGTCCTGTTCGCCCAATTCGGTGAACATAGCTTTCCGGATCTTGTGGAATATCATAATTAATGACGTGACTTACGTTTTGAACATCTATACCACGGGCTGCTACATCCGTAGCGATTAAGAATTCAACAGAGGAGTCGCGGAATTTTTTCATGACCATATCCCGTTGTGACTGGGTTAAATCACCGTGGAGTCCATCAGCCATATATCCTCTAGCTTGGAGAGCTTCCGTTAGTTCTGCTACACCTTTTTTCGTTCGGCAGAAAATAATGCCTAAATCAATGGTTTCGCTATCAATCACTCTGCAAAGAGAATCTAATTTATTCTTTTCTAAAACTTTGTAATACACTTGGTTAATTGATGGCGCCGTAACTTCACCTTTACTGATTGTTACGTGTTTAGGTTGATTCATGTACTTATTTGATAACTTTCGAATAGCCGGAGGCATGGTTGCAGAGAAAAGCATCGTCTGCCGATTACGGTTCACTTGTTGAAGAATCTTTTCGATATCCTCAACAAAGCCCATATCCAACATTTCATCTGCTTCATCTAAAATCAATGTATGAACGTTTTGTAATTTCAATGTTCGTCGATTTAAATGGTCTAAAATTCGGCCCGGAGTTCCCACAACAATTTCTACACCACGTGTTAACGATTTAATTTGTTGTCCGATCGATTGACCGCCATATACAGGTAATGTTTTCACATTTTTAAATTTTGACAGCTTTTGAAGTTCCCCAGCAACTTGAATGGCTAACTCTCTGGTCGGCGTTAAGATCAACGATTGTACATGTTTCTCGTTCGTGATGTGCTCTAATAGGGGAATACCAAAAGCTGCTGTCTTTCCAGTGCCTGTCTGGGCTTGACCTATCACATCATGTTTGTTCAAAATTTGCGGAATGATTTTCTCTTGAATAGGAGAGGGAGCTTCGAAGCCCATTTCTTTTATTGCTTTTTTAATGTCATTGGATACTTGAAAATCTTCAAATTTCATCATTTCTATTCATCCACCTTTTCCTTACGTAAGCATTGAATTAAATAATAAAGTCCGTATTTCACAGAACGTTGCCGGATATTATCACGGCTTCCTGCAAGTTGAAGCTCGTATGAGACAACACGGTTCTTCGTTGCAATCCCAATGAATACATGACCTGGCTCATGCCCATCATGACTATCCGGCCCTGCTACACCCGTAAAGCTAATCCCTATATCACTGTTCAGTTTTTGTTTAATATTAGCAGCTAACGTTTTAGCACAAACGGAACTGACGGCTCCGTGACGCTCAAAAATCTCCTGAGA
Organism: Salipaludibacillus keqinensis; assembly: GCF_003226325.1. GTDB lineage: Bacteria > Bacillota > Bacilli > Bacillales > Salisediminibacteriaceae > Salipaludibacillus > Salipaludibacillus keqinensis. The sequence goes on from NZ_PDOD01000002.1 coordinate 123,566, forward strand.
TACAGACAATTCTGATTCCTTCACTGCATTACTATAACATATTACAGCGCCGGCAAAAACAGTTGATGCACCTGCAAGATCAGTTAATGTCGTGGAAAATAATCCACCTGTTAAACTTTCAGCAACTGCTAGGGTTTGCTTCGTATCATGTAATTCCTGTTGTAAGATAAGAGAAAGAGTCTGATCATCTTCACCGTAATAATAGTTTCCCAGTCGCTCAAGGATTTTAGATTTAAGGTTTTCTAATAACACGTCATTTTCCTTTTGATCTTGACCTTTGACAGTTAAGCGAAGAGTAATCTCCCCTTCAGAAGCAAGAGGAGCGATGGTTGGACTCGTCTGGTTCTCAATAAGATCGTCCAGTTTCTCCACTAGTTGGGACTCACCAATATCAAAAAACCTTAGTACTTTTGACTGAATTTGCTCCGCTGTTGATAATTGTTTTTTCAAGTACGGAATCGCATAATTTTTCACCATTGGTATCATTTCATTTGGAGGTCCTGGCAGCAGAACGATCGTTTTCCCATCTAGTTCCACAACGAGACCGCAAGCCAGCCCATGATCATTCGGAAGGATCTTAGCCCCTTCCAGAACCATCGCTTGCTTACGGTTATTATCAGTCATTACTTGGCGACGTTTCGCAAAGAAAGACTGAATCCTTTTTTCAGTAGCTTCATCATAAACTAGATCTTTATTTATCACTTTAGCTATCGTTTCTTTCGTTAAATCATCTTTCGTTGGCCCAAGTCCACCAGTGAACACTAGTAAATCTGAACGTTCCAAGCCTGATCTTACTACATCCGCTAGACGATGAGGGTTATCCCCCACAACTACATGATGATAAACATTGACCCCTATAGATGATAAGTCTTCTGATAAATACGTTGCATTAGAATTTTGGATCTGTCCAAGAAGTAATTCTGAACCTACTGCAATAATCTCAGCATTCATGTCGTTTCGTCCCTTCTCCGAAATTAAATCGATTTATTAAGGACGTGTTTATTTTTAATGAAATAATCCACACCTGAAAAAATGGTCAAGATCACGGCTACATAAATCATGAACGTATCAAAGGGGAGCGAAACCATTTCAAATACAATATTATGTAACAAAATAGCTGCTGCAGCAACAATTTGGCTGACTGTTTTCCATTTCCCCCACACGCTGGCCGCAATCACTTCTCCTTCACCTGAAGCAACAAGGCGAAGTCCAGTGACGGCAAATTCACGGCTTAAAATAACTACTGCCGCCCAAGCTGGAAACATATCCAATCCTACTAATGAAATAAAAGCAGCGGTAATTAACAATTTATCCGCTAAAGGATCGAGAAATTTACCCATATTTGTAACAAGGTTATATTTACGTGCATAATAACCGTCTAACCAATCTGTCGCGGCGGCAATTATGAAAATGATTGCAGCGATAAAGTGGTGGACCGGGATTTCTGCCCCAAGTAACCCCAGCTCTCCCCATTGAAAAGGGATTAGGAGAAAAATCATAAATATCGGAATGAGGATAATTCTAGAGATGGTAATTTGATTTGGTATATTCACTTTGAACCTCCTAACTTAATCGTGTTTCCCTTGTTATGTATGAGACCTATTTAATTTTATCAAAAAGACTAACATATTGCGAATAGTAGCTTGGAAAAATAATCAAAAATCTCCTTCTCTATTCTCTTTAGTAGCCTAAATCAGTTACCTGTTTTTCGATTGATGATTTGTTATCACTTCCGTAAAGAGGTTGCAGTTCGTCCGAGAAAAGAAGTCTTTGCAATCTGGATTAAGACAAGAATCCATTCAATTATCGCGCCCTGTGCATCATAAAAGGAAAGAAAAAGCAGCCCTTAAATGAAAGAGCTGCCTTAAAAGATGTGAATCAAGAATCACTGTTTTGAATGATAATGTATTGACGATGATCGTCAGAAGAATATTCTAGTAGTTCCTCATTTACATACAATTCTGCGGTTCGAACATTCCCCATATTAAAAGTAACTTCTGACTCCTCTGAAAAATCGAAACTTTCTTGATCTCCATCTGAGTGAGTTCCTTGGTGAAGCTCATCCCCATCTCCGTTCGTGATAGCTAGCCAGCTATCGCCAGTAAACTCCATTGTCACCTCGAAAGACTCAGCATCACTTAAATTATAAGTGGACCTGTTCCCTTCGGTTCCTTCCAATGATAACGTCTGTTCTGCTGGTTCTTCGTCTTCTTCATTGTTTGCATTTTCATTTTCCGGTTCTTCATTTGTTCCATTTTCATTACTATTTGCATTATTATCAACGTTTCCGTTGATCACCGGCTCATTTTCTTCTTCCTCATTGTTATTTACTGAGTCAATCATGTCAATCTCTGACGAACTTTGTGATTCTTCTCTAGACACACCTGCCGAGTCACTGCCGCTATCAAGTCTCATAAACCAAAACGCCGTAGCAATAGCAATAATAAACAATATAGCTATCAGGGTTGGGATAAGAGAAGACATTTTTGATTTCTTTTTCACTGTTTTCGGCTTTGACCGGTTTACACGAGGTGGTAAATCGGTCGGCTCCCTTTTCGGTTTTGGCAATTCATCATGATGCTCTTCAAATACCATCTCAGGGTCTAATCCCACCGCTTCACAGTAACTTTTCACAAAAGCTCTGCCATAAAATTCCCCAGGCATCTTCGAAAAATCACCTTCTTCAATGGCGAGTAAATAGCGCTTTTGTATTTTTGTGATTTTTTGCAACTCTTCATGAGAGTAGCCTTTCTCTTCTCTTGCCGTTTTTAACCTTAGTCCTAATTCTGACACTCTAAACACCTACCACTTAACTAATATCAAATGATGAGAAGCCAGACTCCACCGCATCATATGTAATTTCTTCGTTTTCGTCGCTGCGTAATTCAATAATATAATCAAAATCATCCAATGTATATTCTGTTTCCCGAACAAAAATATCAGGGTGTTCTACTACTTTCGTAGCAGGAAGACGCATCATTTCCGAGACTAGCATTTGATGGCGCTCTGAGGCACGCATCGTTGAAACGATCCCATCAATAATGTAAATATGGTTTTCAGACATTTCATCATCCGCTAACGTACTCCGAATCGTTTGTCTTAGCAATGTTGAAGATAAAAACGACCACCTTTTATTCGCACATACACTAGCAGCTACAACCGACTCTGTCTTTCCTACACGAGGCATGCCTCGAATTCCAACTAAGCGATGCCCTTCTTTCATAAATAACTCCGCCATGAAATCTACGAGCACACCTAATTCATCACGAACAAACCGGAATGTCTTCTTCTCATCCTCGTCCCGCTCGATATAACGTCCATGACGGATCGCAAGTCGATCCCGTAGTTTAGGCTGTCTTATTTTCCGCAAAGTAATAACATCCATTGTCTCCATAATGAATTTCAGTCTCATAATGGCCTCGTCACTTGAACTCTTAATTAACATTCCCCTTCGTCTATGCTCCACTCCATTGATCGTGACGATATTTATTCGAAGCATTCCCAATAGCGATGCTATCTCTCCTAATAAACCAGGGCGATTTTCATGGATTTGATATTCCATATACCATTCCTTCTGTTCCATAGGACAACCCCTCTCGTCATATTTAGTCAAAATTCGCCAATCCTTTTTTATCCTCTTTCATAATCATAATTGATTTTAGATTGCATTAAAAGAGATTTATCACATTATTAGTAAAATAGATACCATATCATTACTCAATAAGAAATTTCAAGGGAATATGTATGTATGATGACCTAAATAAAGTCAAAAAGTACCGCCATGATGACGATACTTTTCTCTCTCATGAAATCTACTGCCGTTGAACCAGTTTGACCATCATATTAGCAATTGCGTGTTGTTCCTCTTCAGACGCTACATGCCATAGATCTGCCAACACTTTTTCTTGTTCATTCTTCGGTTTCACTTCATTTGATAAATATTCTCCAACTTGATAGGCAACTTCATTCACAGTGTTCTGATCCATTCCTTCTTCTTCACCTTGATGCAATCTTTCACCTAAAAAGTCTTTCCACTGTTCCCAGTTATCTAGTACGGACATACTCATATTCCTCCTTGTATGCTTGTATTAACAATCATTACATAGCTTGTCTCAAAGAAGGAATAATATTCGCTGGAGAACATTTTTTTAACAATACCATGCCCCGTTAACTGAAATAATTTGACCATTAATGTAACGTGCATCTTCTGACAAAAGAAAGGCCACAGTACCTGCAATTTCCCGTGTTGAACCTAGACGTCCCGCCGGAATATCTTCTTTAAGAAGTCGAATATCCTCTGAGGAATAGTGAGCAAGCATTTCCGTATCAATTGCACCAGGTGCAATTCCATTCACTTGCAATCCGCTAGGGGCTACTTCTTTTGCCAATGCTTTGACAAAGGAATTCTGTCCGCCTTTCACCATAGAGTACGTCACCTCACAGGAGGCGCCAGTAAGTCCCCATATAGAGGTAATCATTATGATATGTCCTCTTTTCATGGATAACATTTTTGGCAAAAACATTTTTGTAATTAACGAAGGAGTCGTTAAATTAATCGATATTTGTGAAGTCAATTCCGACGTTCCAACATCTTGAAAGAGTGTTGTTTGTCCTGAACCAGAATTATGTACGATTACTTCCGGTTGGAGATTTAAATGGTTGATTTTTTCAAGTGTTTCTGACGTGTGACGAAAATCTGCTTGAAGAAGGGTACACGATTGACCATACTTGTCTTCAATCGTCGCCTTTAATTGCTCTACTGAATCCCGATTTTGACAGTAGTGCAGAACGACGTCATACCCAAGAGAAGCTAAACGGAGGCTGATCGATCCTCCGATGCCTCCGCTTGCCCCTGTAATAAAAGCTAATGGTGAGGAGCTATGCACGTAAACCTTCCTCTTTTACCACTAAACATTTACTTATTTGGGTATCTAGGTCAAAATGACTCTTCATCGTTTCGGTCAAATCTTCTTTCGTCAGCGACTCCAATGTCGGGATTACTTCAAACAAATCCATGTCGTTAAATTTGTAACGAGTAAACTGGTTCGCTATATATTCTGGAGAGTTCATTGCTTTTAAGAAGTAGCCTATTTTTTTCTTGCGGATACGTTCTATTACATCCTCTTCAAGACGTTTTTGTTTAAAGTTACTAAGCAATTCTTCAATACGGTCAGCCAATTTCTCCGGCTCACTAGAATCTCCACCAATCACAGAAAAGCCAAATCCATGCTCAGCTGTGAAATCAAAGCTGAAACTATCGTCAATGAGCCCTTCCCCATAAAGGGTCTGGTAGTTCTCAGAACTTTGCCCAAACATCATCTCAAGCAATAATTGCAAGGACAATTCATGTTTTAATAATTCTTTTCCTTGTTTGTTAGGTGTTCGTTCTTTAATGCCCACAAGACACTTTCCTGTATTCACAGGCATAGGGATGACTACTTTTTTCTCCCGTACTTCTGCCGGTTCATCCTCAACATACCTTGTGATTTCCTTTTGATCAGCAAATGATTTATCTGCCTGATTTTTCCGTACTTGGTTAAGGATCTCGTTAGGGTCCACATTACCAACCACAAACAATACCATGTTACTAGGATGGTAAAACGTATGGTAACAAGTATAAAGCAAATCCTTCGTTGTTTTATTAATCGATTCAACCGTGCCAGCTATGTCTATGGATACCGGGTGGTTTTTATACAACGCTTTTAACAGACCAAAAAAGTTCTGCCAATCGGGATTGTCTTCATACATCTTGATTTCCTGCTCAATAATTCCCTTTTCTTTATCAACAGATTCTTCAGTAAAATAAGGATGTTGGACAAAATTCAATAAGGTGTCCAAATTCTTTTCCACATTCATCGTGCTTGAAAATAGATAAGCCGTTCGTGTGAAACTAGTAAAGGCATTAGCTGAAGCACCTAATTTACTAAAGTCTTGGAAGACATCCCCTTCTTCATCTTCAAATAATTTATGTTCTAAAAAATGCGCAATGCCATCTGGCACTCGTAAAGCTTCTTCTTCATTCAAAGGAATAAAATGGTTGTCAATAGAGCCATATTTCGTTGTGAATGTTGCGAATGTTTTATGAAATCCTTGTTTAGGAAGAACATACACTTTTAAACCGTTAGATAATTCTTCCACGTAGAGGGTTTCTTGCAATTGGTCAAAGGTCACCTTATTCATTAGCAGCTTCCTCCTTTCCTTTTAGAAAGTAAACAGTGTCCAATTGGATTTTTTGGGCCACTTTAATAATTTCTTCTTTGGTTACTTGATCGATTTTTTGTAGCCATTCATTTATAGGGACTGCTTTACTTGCAAGTTGATTATGGTATTCCAGTTCTATACGCCCTCTTGGCACATCCATTGTTTCAAGGACCTGGTTTTTGTAGACGGCTTTGGTTTGATCTAAATCTGCATCAGTAAATTTCCCTTGCTTCATTTCTTCCATTTGTTCAAAGATAATTTTCGTTGCCTGATCATACTTAGAAGATTGAATTCCTGACATGACGATCAGCAGGCCTTTATGACTCTCCACTCTCGATGCTGCATAATAGGCCAAACTTGCTTTTTCCCGAACGTTAATGAACAACTTGGAATGAGAAAAACCACCAAAAAGACCATTAAATAATTGCAAAGCAAAATAATCATCATCACCATATGTGACGTTGGTTCGATAGCCAATGTGGAGCTTTCCTTGTTGAACCGACTGTTCTTCAATGACTTCATTCTTTTCCTTCTCCTGAAAAAATTTATTTTCAGTAGAAACGTTGTCCTCAGGTGCTGCACTTTGTAGAGGGAAATATTTTTCGATCATCTTTTTCAGATCATCTACTTTCACGTCCCCCATCACATACAGGTCGATCTGATCTTCCACTAAAGCCTGTTGATAATATTCGTATAAGTTAGAACCATCGATTGCTTCTAAATCTTCTTCGTATCCTAAAACATGTAAACCGAACGGCTCATCTTCACACATTTCTTCTGTTAAGCGTTTGTTAGCGAATCGCATTTTATCATCGTAGACAGAAGAAATCTTTTGCCGGTGTGTTCTTTTTTCCTCATCGAGCATTTTAGAATCAAACTGTTTATTGGAGATCTTAGGATGAAGAAAAACAGATGAAAGTAGTTTTAAACCCCGATCCATTAGGGGCTCGCTATCTTTCAAAAATTTCTCGTTAGCTAAATCCATTCGAAATGAGATGATTTGTTGTTCGCCTTTTTTTGCAACATCTCCACTCAATGATGCACCATAAAGTTCCTCTAAGGCGCTTCGGATATGCTGTCTTGTGGGATAATCTTTTGTACCTGTTTGCAGAACGCTTGGCAGAATCGACCTCTTTGTGACTGTTTCTTTTTGTAAAGGGGCATTCATTTGTATAACAATGGTATTTGTTTTAAAAGTGGTAGACGGTATGACGTGCACACGAACCGGACCAACTTGGTAATGGACTACTTGTTCTTGTTCCATTTCTTTCCCTCCTTCTGTTATTCATAATATACCTAGAAAACGTATGATTATGTTTCTTTCCTTAATATACTAATTTTACGAAAGGATTGAATCTATAGCAAATATTAAAAGCAGCTTACTTAACGAAGACTAGAGTTCATGCCATAGTGAAGAAACAATTCCATCAGAACCAAAGGCGTTTTGTTATCCTTCGTTTCTTTTTAAAAAAACAGTGCCTACAAGTCAATGATGTAGGCACTGGTGAATATGAGTATTAATATACTCTTTTTCTTAACACGTGGAACTTGAACTTATCTGCACGAAAGTAATTAATAGAGTATAAAACAGGTTGTTCCTGTTCATCGTAATGCATTTGCTTTAAAACAAGAAGCGATGTTTCTGGATCACATTGCAAGATTTCAGATATTTTCTCGTGATAACCAAGGGGTTCAATCTGAGTCATCGCATAGGCAATAGTAGTACCCGATTTCTCAAGTTGATCAAATATAGACTGATGCTCATGTGACACATAATCAGGTAAATGTTGTTTAGGAATTTTATCAAGACAATAAACAACAGGTTCACCATCTGCTGTTCGAACACGTTCTATAACAATCATTTCATTTAGTTCTTCATCCAGGAAACGGCTACAGTCCTCTTCAGATGGACTATTAATTGAGGAAGAAAGGAAGTTGGTTCCAGGCTCTTTGTTCCCTCGTTTAATCATATCTGTGACACTAAACAATTCTTCAATTCCAGATGAAAACAGTGGCTTCGTATTAATAAACGTGCCTACGCCATGTCTTCGAATAATCACACTTTCATCTTCAAGCATCCTCAATGCTTCACGTAACGTAGCACGACTGACACCTAATTGCTTTGAAAGTTGAAATTCTGAAGGGAGTCTTTCCCCTGTTTGATAAATACCTTTGTCAATATCTTCTTTGATTTTATCGATCACTTGCAAATATAGTGGTCGTTGATCGGATTTAATCATTTAAACTCCCCCTGCAAAACAAGTTACTCATGATTCAATATAGTAAATGTAACATGAAATTCCATTTCAAACTATGTTTAAATAAACGTTTTCATACATTTTATTCAATAATATGGTGATCAACTTCGTTGATCACCATAAGTAAAGCCTTTTGTTATGACGATTCGTTCGACATCGAGTCTTGTTCTTTAGATATAAGCACTTCCCGTGGTTTGCTTCCTTCGTAAGGTCCAACTACACCTCTTACTTCCATCTCATCAATCAATCTTGCTGCACGAGCATACCCAACGCGAAAGCGGCGTTGCAACATGGAGACAGAAGCTGTTTGCATTTCTGTAATTAATTGAACGGCATCGTAATAAAGCTCATCTTGAACTTCTTCTTTAACAGGATCCATCTCTCCTTCTTTAGGCATCATTTCCTCTGCATATTGAGCCTTTTGTTGTTCAATACAATGCATGACGATTCTTTCTACCTCTTCATCTGATAAAAAGGCTCCTTGGATTCTCGTTGCTTTTGAGGCCCCGACAGGTAAGAAGAGCATGTCACCTTTACCTAAAAGTTTCTCTGCGCCATTCCCATCTAATATGGTTCTCGAGTCAGTTGAGCTCGATACACCAAAGGCAATTCTAGACGGAATATTGGCTTTAATTACACCAGTAATTACGTCAACAGATGGACGCTGTGTAGCAATTATTAAATGGATACCAGCGGCACGTGCCATTTGAGCAAGTCGAGTGATCGCATCTTCTACTTCAGAAGAAGCTACCATCATTAAGTCTGCTAATTCATCCACAATCACGACGATAAATGGCAGAGGTGAATAGGCTTCTGCTTCATCACGCTTTTTGTTTTCTTTTTTAATATATGCATTATAGCCTTCTATATTTCTTGTACCTGATGCCGCAAACAATTCATAGCGACGTTCCATTTCATTCACTACTTTTTTCAATGCTTGAGAGGCTTTCTTCGGTTCCGTCACTACAGGTGATAACAAATGAGGAATACCGTTGTAAACATTAAGCTCAACCATCTTTGGATCAATCATCATTAATTTCACTTCGTGGGGCTTGCATCTCATGAGAATACTAATGATAATTCCGTTTATACAAACACTTTTACCGCTTCCTGTCGCCCCCGCTACAAGTAGGTGGGGCATTTTATTCAATTCCGCAATGACCGCTTCCCCTGAGATATCTCTTCCTAGAGCGATCGCCAAGTGATTTTCTTTATTTTGCATAACGGTAGAGTCGAGAACTTCTCTTAAAGTTACAAGGGAAACCTCTTGATTCGGAACTTCAATCCCAATAGCTGATTTCCCTGGGATCGGGGCTTCCATTCGAATATCTTTTGCCGCAAGTGCTAACGCTAAATCGTCTGTTAAGTTGACAATTTTACTCACTTTCACGCCAGTACTTGGATATACTTCATATTTTGTTACCGCGGGCCCAAGATGGACTTTTGTTACTTTTGCGTTCACACCGAAACTTTCCAGCGTCCGTTCAAGCTTCCTCGCATTTTTTGAGAGCATGGCATGTTCTTTAGCTTGACTTGATTTAGCTGGGTTTGATAATAAATCTATTTCGGGAAGCAAGTAATCAGCATTCTCTGCAACCGCTACTACTAAAGAGGTTGTCTGTTTATGAGCATCCTCAACAACTGAAACATTTTCGTTCGTTTTTTCTTTGCTACTTTTATTAATAGGTTGATCAATTGGTTCAGACTCAATTGGCGTGACATCAATTCGATCTTGTTTTTTTGTTTCCGAAGCATTTTCTTCTTCATAAGCCGTTTTCGTAAAATCGTAAATAATCGGTTCTTCTAAAGGAACCTCTTCACTTTTAGGGTAAGATTCTTTCTCTGTTAGAGATCGTTGATGTTTTCTTGCTTTTTTCTCATCGATCCGGTCTTTGATTTTCATACCGAGAGCTTTTGAACTATCGACTAATTTATCTTTCATCGCTCGTAATAGATTCGCTGAACCTCCACTATTGTTTTTCACAAAATCAATGAACGATCTTCCTGTAACTAATACGATAGAGGCAATCATCAGACCGATAGCAAATACCACTGTTCCATGAGAAGAAAAAAGGACATGACTGACAGAATACCCGACAGCACCAAGCATTCCTCCCCCAAGGTCGTTGGTGATTGCCGTTCCTTGCAACTGTTGCCAATATAAATCCCATGTGTTCCGCACCACAGAACGGTCGATAAAATCAACTCTTGTTCCTAGTTCTCTGAACAGTTGTACATGACTTAACAATGTTAATGAAAAAACGAATAAATAAATTCCAATATACCGTCGGCTCCACAACACAGGCAGTTTTCTTTTCAGCATTAAATACAATGAAAATAAGCACAATGATATCGTTAATAAAATATGCCAACTCCCTAAGAAGAATCGGAATAGCTCTATTAACCCTTCTCCAACTATACCGAGTGAAGCAAAGGTGACGATGGAAATAATAAATAAAAATAATCCTGTTAATTCAAATGTTAATTGTTTTCGCCACTTTTGTGTCTTCTTTCTACGCTTTTGTGCCATCTAATCACCTCAACATAATATCTCACTACAAATGCAAGAAGCAGCCGATCGATCGGCTGCTATTCCTGACATTCACGAACGCTTGTTTCATTAATTATAGCACAGAGAGAGGATTTAATACTAGAATTGGCAAGAATTTGTCTTGTTTATTTCGAGGGTTTATATGGCTGTCCCGGAGTATACCGGGGATCTAAAAATAGATTAGGATCTGTCGACAATAATCGAACGATTCTATACTCATCGCTAACTTGCTCCAACATGAGCTGTCCTCCTGGAATATCAACAACTTGCTGCGCTTGATAATCTGATTCTTCGACGGGAAAGATCGAATCTATCTGTTGATAAGTGTATAAAATCATTGAATCACATCCTTTTTCTCTCCTTTGTTTTGTTCGATTAATTCATTTAATTTCCTTATTGCAGGACCTAAACCTCCCACTTCATTTATGATCCCTTCATTCACTGCATCTATCCCGATGACGTTTGTTCCAATATCTCTAGTTAGGTTTCCTTTTGACAACATTAAATCTTTAAACTTTTCTTCTGTAATGGACGAATGCTGGGTAACAAAACGGATGACTCTATCTTGCATTTTATCTAAGTACTCAAAGCTTTGTGGGACACCTATCACAAGTCCTGTTAAGCGGACAGGATGAATGGTCATTGTAGCACTTTCGGCAATAAAGGAATGAGTGCCTGCTACCGCAATAGGAACCCCTATGGAATGTCCTCCTCCTAGCACGAGTGTAACGGTTGGTTTAGACATAGAAGCAATCATTTCTGCAAGGGCCAACCCGGCTTCTACATCCCCACCTACCGTATTTAAAATTAACAAGAGTCCTTCAATTTTAGGATTTTGTTCTGCGGCGACTAATTGAGGGATCACGTGTTCATATTTGGTTGTCTTGTTTTGTGGTGGCAACTGCATATGGCCTTCTATTTGACCAATGATGGTCAGGACGTGAATATTACTTGCCTCCATTTGCGGAACATTCGTTTGTCCCAATTGCTGAATTTTATCAAGAATGCCGTCACCCTTTTCGTTTTTGTCCGGTTCAGGCTTTTCTCCTTGGTCTTGTTGGTAATCGTGAGTGTTTCTCATCATTTAATCCTCCCTTTTCCTTTTAGTATGGAAGAAGGGAGACGATTTCATGCAATGACAATCGAGAACAAATTCGGTGAGGGACGCAACATAAAATGGAGAGACTGCAACAAATAAAGTAAATATATGAACAAAAAAATCCAAAAGGGACAGCTAAAAGCTTGTCCTTTTCGGATTTACGACGATTCTATTCATTAAGTTTCCATAATAATTGGCATGATCATTGGGCGCCGTTTCGTCTTTTCATATAAGAAACGACTTAATTGATCGCGAACTTGCCCTTTTAATTGTGCCCACTCTGTTTGATTTTGCTCTATTGATTGATTTAACGTCTCAGTCACTAATTTCTCAGCGTTCTTTATTAATTCTTCAGATTCTCTCACATATACAAAACCTCTCGAGATAATGTCCGGACCAGATAGAATCTGATTATGACGTTTGTTTAACGTCACAACCACAACAAGGATACCGTCTTTTGATAGAAGGCGACGATCTCTTAACACGATATTGCCAACGTCTCCAACTCCTAAACCATCAATTAACACATGACCAGAAGTTACTTTATTCGCTAGCTTCCCTTTTCGCTTTGTAAACTCGACCACTTCTCCTTTTTCAAGAAGGAAGATTTTACTATCGTCTGTCCCTACAGTCTTAGCTAAGTTGCGATGAGCGTGTTGCATACGGTACTCTCCACTAACAGGAATGAAATGTTGAGGTCTAATCAAGTTCAACATCAACTTCAATTCCTCTTGACTAGCATGACCTGAAACATGAACTTTTTTCGTTTTTCCATAAACGACTTCAGCTCCGGTTCTAGATAAGAGGTCCACCATCTGTGAGACAACTTTTTCGTTCCCAGGATCAGGCATAGCTGAAATAACAATTCGATCATATTTCTCTATTTTCACTAACGAGTGTGACCCTTTAGCCATTTTAGCTAGACAACTCATAGGCTCGCCTTGACTACCTGTAGTTAGTATAACTATTTGTTCCCGATTATATTTTTTCATGTCTTGCTTGGAGATTAGCGTGTCATTTTCATCTTTTAAATAACCTAGATCTGTTGCGATTCCCACAGAACGTTCAATAGGTTTCCCAATGACGACCACTTTTCTCTCTTGTTTCTCCGCAGCATTTAGTACTTGCTGAATTCTGTGAATGTGAGAAGAGTAGACAGCAACGATGATTCGCCCGCTCGCTTCATGAAAGGCATCTTTCAAGCCCTCCGCTACGAATGATTCAGAAGGTGTATTTCCCGGAATTTCTGCGTTATGGCTGTCTGATAAAAGGCAAAGCACACCTTTGTCACCGATTTCAGTCAATTTCCCCATTTCAGTAGGCATTCCATCTACAGGATTTTGATCAAACTTAAAGTCTCCTGTGTAAACAATTGGACCCTGGGACGTATGAACAACAATTCCCAACGAATCAGGAATACTATGGTTTGTCCGGAAAAAGCTAATAGGTGTTTTTCCTATTTTGATTTTTGAATCGGAATGAACTTCTACAAAATTTGGTTGATGGCCTACTTCCACATCATCACAGTGGTCTTTCACTAGTGCTAATGTTAGCTTGGAACCATAAACAGGTACTTTCAAATCTCTTAATACATACGGTACAGCTGCAATATGGTCTTCATGGCCGTGACTAAGAATAATTCCTTTGATTTTCTCTTTATTTTCTACAAGATACGAAATATCTGGGATCACAATATCCACACCAAGCATGTCATCCGCTGGGTGCATACACCCTGCATCGATGATCATCATTTCGTCATCTAATTCAATCACATACATATTTTTCCCGACTTCACCTAATCCACCTAGGGATAATATGCGTATTTTTTCTGTTTGTTGATTCGACAATGGTAAATCCTCCTAATTAAATGATCTATTATTATACTTTCTAACTCGATCCGTTCACCCTCTGTTCATTAGTATAACGTATTCGCGTTTTCAACTACAAGTAAGAATAAACGAAACCAAGTTGAATTCGTTAGAATCTATAACAAATAGCTTTAACTAAACTTTTTTTCTCCCCTTCTCAAGTCACAAAAAAAGGGCTGTCTCAACAGGGTCCCTTTGAGAACAGCTCCTTTTTATCTCACCATATATTATTCAATCATTTTACTTTATCTCATCAAAAGACCTAGTCGTTCTTTTTCTCAATCTATAAGGCTTTTAATTCAACCCCCCTACAAAACGTCCTGTATCAATTGCCGCTCTTCCGAAGTTAAGGGGAGGAGTGGAAGTCTAACCCCTCCTACATCCATGCCTTTTAATTGTAACGCTGTTTTCACAGGAGCAGGACTTGGTGCGATAAACATCCCTTTCATAATAGGCAACAGCTTTTGATGAATCGATGCTGCTGTGTGGATGTCACCTTTTTTGAATGCTTTAACCATGTCTTGCATTTCCGTGCCTATAATATGACTGGAAACTGAAACGACACCGTCAGCACCTACGGCTAATGAAGGTAGTGTCAAACTATCATCACCACAGTATAAGGCGAAGTCATCAGGTGTATTCGAAATAATAGCCGTCACTTGATCTAAATTACCACTTGCTTCTTTCACAGAGGTGATATTCGGAATTTTCGAAAGGGCGATGACCGTTTCAGGAAGCATATTTACTACAGTTCTTCCCGGAACGTTATATAGCATGACGGGAAGGGAAGTCTTCTCAGCAATGGTCTTGAAATGTTCATACATACCTCTTTGTGACGGTTTGTTGTAGTATGGAGTAACAAGCATGATTCCGTCTACTCCAACTTTTTCAGCTCTTATTGTTAACTCTGCTGTAGCATACGTATCATTCATACCAGTTCCAGCATATACAGGAATTCTACCGGCAGATGCTTTTACTGCATAGTCGTAAAGGACAGCTTTTTCCTCAATACTTAACGTAGCTGATTCCCCTGTCGTCCCTCCAACGATCACCCCGTCCGTGCCATGATCGATTAGGTAGTTCATTAACTTGGGGATTTTTTGAAAATCAATATTCCCTTTAGAATCAAAAGGTGTAACCATTGCTGTTAAGACATTTCCTAAAGTCATCATCTTTCACTCCTTACTTTCCTTCATTTTCTATCAAAAACATTTCGTGAAGTGCATTGACAGCTTCAACCATATCTTCTTCTTTCACTAACACCCATATGGTCGTGTGAGAGTCAGCCGATTGTAATATTTGTATATGCCGGTCTGTTAAAGCTTCAACAATTTTAGAAGTGATCCCAGGGACACCTGTCATCCCCGCCCCAACAGCTGAAACTTTCGCACAGTTCTGTAAAACCTCAGGATGTAAATTCATCTCATTCAACACTTCAACTGTTAATTCAGTTAGGTGACTAGGTACCGTGTAAGCTACTCCAAACGGATGAATATT
This sequence comes from Salipaludibacillus keqinensis, assembly GCF_003226325.1. GTDB lineage: Bacteria > Bacillota > Bacilli > Bacillales > Salisediminibacteriaceae > Salipaludibacillus > Salipaludibacillus keqinensis. The sequence continues at coordinate 139,040 of NZ_PDOD01000002.1, forward strand.
AATAAAGTCTACAGATATCCCAGCTGTCGCCATAGCTTTAAAAACCTTTGCCTGAAGATCAAATTCACCATCTGCGGCAGTCACTTTAATCTGAGAAACATTTTGCACATGAGCAATGCCTGTCACAGGTCTCTCAACAATATCTCTGCCTACTATAGAAGATGTACTCGTAGTAATTAATGTGCCAGTACCACCTTCAGAAGTCGATCTAATCCTTATTGGAACTTTTGCCTGCATAGCGACTTCGACAGCGCGAGGATGAATCACTTTGGCTCCTTGATATGCCATATTGCAAATCTCATTATATGTGACGACTGATAAAGGTTTAGCACCCTTGACAATTCTAGGATCCGCCGTCATGACACCAGCCACATCGGTGAAAATATCTACTACTTCAGCTTTTAATGCGGCACCAAGAGCTGTGGCAGACGTGTCAGAACCACCCCGCCCGAGGGTTGCGGTGGTTCCTTTAGCTGTCTCTCCTTGGAAACCGGTGACAACGATCACATCATATTCATTTAGAGCTGCCGTGATCCCTTCCACTTTCATTTCTGTGATCTTTGCATTCGTATAGTCTTCCGTTGTGCGAAAGCCCGCTTGCGCTCCTGTCATAGCGAGAGCCTTTAACCCTTTCATTTGAAGAAGCGCTGAGAATACAACGGAAGAGATCGTCTCTCCGCATGAAGACAGTAAATCCTGTTCACGTTTTGAAACAGTGGAAGAAACACCGCCCACTAACCCTAGAAGTGTGTCAGTGGCGTAGGGGTCACCGGATCTTCCCATTGCTGAAACCACAACGACAACCTTATAGCCATCTTTCACTGCCTCTCGAACGTGCTCGGACGATTGATTTCGTAATTTGTCTGATTTAAGTGACGTGCCTCCAAATTTTTGAATAACTATTTTCATCTCTTTATCCCTCTGCCTTTACTTATGTTCTGCGGTTATTTTAACAATCCTAATTTTATTAATGAAAAGCCAATCTGCACCGAATTAAGAGCAGCGCCTTTTAATAAATTATCAGCGACGACCCACATGTGAAATCCTTTTTCTTGGTCAAGATCTTGACGAATTCTACCAACAAATATATCATCTTTCCCTTTTGATTCTGATGCTAATGGGTATACTTGGTTTGCCGGGTCATCCTGCAACGTTACTCCAGGTGCATCGTTTAATAGCTGACGAACTCCTGTAACATCTAAACCATCTTTCTCCACTTCAATATAAACGGACTCTGAATGTCCTGTTTCTACAGGTAGTCTCACACATGTAGCTGCTACTTGCAGGGAGTCATCGCTCATGATTTTTTTCGTTTCATTGATCATTTTCATTTCTTCAAAGGTATAGCCATTCTCTTGGAATACATCAATTTGCGGAACAGCATTAAAAGCAATTTGATAATGCTTCTTATCACCAGATACAGGTAATATTTTAGGCTCAATCTCTTCTCCATCTAAAATTTGACGAGATTGGTCATACATTTCATCAATGGCGTTGACGCCCGCTCCAGATACTGCTTGATATGTAGACACTACAATTCGTTTCAATCCATATGCTTTACGAATCGGTTCTAATGCAGCGACCATTTGGATCGTCGAACAGTTTGGATTACTTATAATTCCTTGATGCTTTTCTAAATCTTTCTCGTTTACTTCAGGAACGATTAGCGGGACACCTTCAGTCATTCTAAAGGCACTAGTATTATCAACCACAATCGCGCCCCTCTTAACTGCTTCTGGTGCTAATGCTTTGGAAACGGACCCTCCTGCACTAAATAGAGCCAGCTGAATCCCTTCGAATGAATCTGGCGTTGCCTCTTGTACAGTTAGTTCATCACCTTTAAAAGTGATTTTTTTCCCTGCCGACCTTTTTGAAGAGAGTAACTTTAAAGACGCAATAGGGAATTCCATTCTCTCCAATGTATCAAGCATTTGTTCTCCTACTGCACCTGTTGCTCCTACTATTGCTACGTGAAAACCTTGTTGTGTCATGATTAGTTCTCCTTTCAAATATTAAATCAATTTTGTTATCATATACGACAATTATATACAACATAGTCGTCGTCGTTAAGTGAAACCTTAACGACGACTCAAACTATATGTTATTCATTTTAGCAACAGTTCACGATAATTGCATTAATCTTTGTATCTTTCTATGAGAACAGGTTGAACTTGCTCCCCTTTTAATGCATGTTCTATAGTTGCTGTAATCCTTGTCATGTCAGCGACGAGGGAGTTTGGTTTCTTAAAAGGATGGTCCTGACCTAGAGGCACAAAATAAATATTTTTGGTGGACATTAATTTCATGATATTCACGCCATTTAACCCTAGAGCATCATTTGTAGACACGGCAATCACGACTGGCCGACCTGTTCGCATCGTCGCTTTAGCTCCCATTAAAACAGGTGAATCTGTGAGAGCATTAGCTAATTTACTCGTTGAATTTCCTGTTAATGGCGCGATAATCATGCAATCCAAAGGTGTTTTCGGACCAAATGGCTCTGCTTTCACGATCGTATTTACGATAGGCTCTGGTGTAATTTCTCTGATTTTAGTTAGCCATGAATCACTCGTACCAAACTTTGAATCTGTTGATTCCATTGTGTAGGATACAAATGGGGTCACCTTCGCCCCCATTTCTACAAGTTTTTCCATTTCGGGCAAAACTTCATGGTAAGTACAGTGAGATCCTGTTAGCCCAAACCCGATATGTTTTCCTTTCAATGTCATTTACCTTTGCCTCCTTCTTCCTTCTCCCATTGAGTTTTCAAAAGTGTTGATAATAAATTTGCTAATTGAACTCCAGCTGTCTTTGGTGCCACGAGTCCAGGAAGTCCAGGGGCTAAAAGAGCTTTCACTGCACGTTTTTTAGCGAATTCGAAATTTGTCCCACCTGGATAAGCCGCAATATCTATAATGAAGGCGTGACTAGGCATTTTAGATATGACTTCTGATGTAATGACAAGTGCTGGAATTGTATTGACGATCATATCTGCATCTTTAACCACATGAACTAATTCCTCAAGGGGGTATGGATCTAAGTTCATTTCATAAGCTCTAGCTCTAAGAGCGCCCTCTTTGGCTACGACTTTCACGTTGGCTCCTAGCGAATGAAACAATCTTGCAATTGTTGTACCGACCCTCCCAAACCCTGTAACCACGACGTTTGAGCGATGAATCGTCACGTTCGTGTTTTGGATCGCAAGCATTAGGGTTCCTTCAGCTGTAGGAATAGAGTTGTATATGGCCAAATCGTCTCTATTCATAAGTTCAATTAGTTCCCTATCCGTTTTCTTCACTAGCAAGCTTAATGTATCAGTTGAAATTCCAGTGTAAATTTTGGTTTTTTCAGGTGTATTTCCAAGCCATTTTTCAGTTAAATATAACTTTTCTCCTGAGAAAACACTATCGATCTCGTGATCATGTTTCATTCCATTTACTGGTAGAATAATGGCGTCAAGCTGACCAATCTGAATCGTAGCAAAGGAAGTCTTCTCCACACCTAAAAAACCGTCATCTAATTGATCGTATCCAATCAAATAAACCGTGGCATCTAATTTCGTTAATCGGCGAATCACTTCTATATAGCGTAAATCTCCACCAATGATTGCTATTTTCATGCCTGTTAACACTTACTTCCCACTCCCCTCTCCTTAATTATGAAAGGGAATACAAGAGCCTTGCGACGTGCTCATCACATCTTATGTGGGTAATAATGATTGGTGAATAGAAGTCATGTTTTGTTTCTTCACTCACAAAAAAAGTGCCCCTAATGTTAGGGGCACCCTCATACTTACTATCAATCAATGTGGAACTTCAATAATGATCATATCTGCACCGATTTTTTTGATTTGATTCCAATAGACAGTGACTTCTTTTTCTCGTTTTCCTAAACCAAACCACTTTAAAGTAGGAATGACAAAGGCTTCAATCTGTCCACTCTTCTCATCTATCATCAAATCTGTCTGACCCAAGACACCTAATCTTTCACCTTTGTGATAATCGATGATTTCCTTTTGACTAATTTCACTTAATCTCATGTGTACATCCCCCTCCGCTTTATTACAAACTTATGCGCGGAGAGTCTAATGTTATTCACCGTTTATTGTAAAGATTTCGGTAATTGTCCGTCTGGACTAATTAATGTTAACGAAAAGTCGTTGGCAAAAATCTCTTCACCGACTTGTTTTACTTCTTCCATTGTCACTTCATCAATCGCTTTTGTAATTTCATCTAACGAACGATGTTTTCCAAGCAACAGTTCATTTTTTCCGTTACGGCTCATGCGGCTGTTTGTACTTTCAAGTGCTAACATGAGTCCGCCTTTTAACTGTTCTTTCCCATTCCTTAATTCTTTATCTGAGAGACCCATCTTACGAACATCTGTCAACGTATCCATGATAACATCATATACTTCGTCCAACTGATTTAGTGCAGATCCTGAATAAATAGTTAACATACCAGAATCTTTGAAAGCCGAGTGGTATGAAAATACTGAGTACGCTAAGCCGCGATTTTCTCTGATCTCTTGAAACAATCGGCTACTCATTGATCCACCTAAAGCATTATTCATAAGAATTAACGGATAAATACGATCATCTTCAATTGGATAACCATCAAATCCTAAACATAAATGGGCTTGTTCCGTATCTTTTTTACGGGCCATTTTTTCAGGAAGAAAGGATGGCTTCTCCAATTGAGTTGTATTCTTTTTCCTTTCAAGTGAAGCAAATAACTCTTGCACGTATTCCACAAAACTCTCATCAACATTCCCGCAAATGGAAATAACGACATTTTCAGCATGGTAATATTGATCCATAAACGAAAACAAATCATCTGGTGAAAATGAAGATAAGGTTTGTTCCGTTCCTAGAATAGGGTATGCCAACGGATGATCACCGTAGCTGGCTTTGCTTAATAAGTCGTGTACTAAATCGTCCGGCGTATCTTCATACATCTTAATTTCTTCTAACACAACGCCCTTTTCTTTTTCTAGTTCTTTTTTTTCAAAGATTGAATTAAAGTACATATCTGCAAGGACATCTACAGCATACTTAGCATGAGTATCTAACACTTTTGCATAATAGCATGTATATTCTTTAGACGTTAAAGCATTCACATGGCCGCCTATGGAATCAAATGATTCGGCAATTTCATGTGCAGATCTTTTTTTTGTTCCTTTAAAGAACATGTGCTCAATAAAATGAGATAATCCATTCTCATTCTTTTTCTCAAATCGAGATCCTGTACCTATCCAGATGCCTACAGATACAGAGCGAACAGTGTGATTTGGTTCGAATACGATACGCAAACCATTGTTGTTGACAAAGCGTTTAATCACGTAAAATCCTCCTACGATGTTTCATATATTATATAGCAATGTTCGTCGCCACTTTTCTCAAGAACCTCTTACAGCGTTTGTTCTTCAAACTATCGTTGTTCATTCAATACTTCAGACAGAGTTCCTGCCCTTAGTTCCTTTTGATTGATTCCTTCTATCATCTTTTCTAACCCGTTTACAGCAGAAGCAGTAGGATGCATTAAGATCAGAGACCCAGGTTCGACATTTGAAACCACACGATCTGCCATCTGAAAAGGGTCTGGTTTTTTCCAATCAACGGTGTCTACCGTCCATAATACAGTATACATATCTAAATCTCTAGCGATCTTCACTACTTCCCCGTGAAAACTGCCACTTGGAGGAGCAAACCATTGAGGTGTCACATTTAGTGCAGCTTCAATTACTTCATTGGTACGTGTCATTTCATCATGAATTCGTTCTCTTGAAAGCTTTTGAAGATCTGGATGTGAGTAGGCATGATTTCCTATTTCATGACCTTCTTCTTTTATCATCATAGCAAGATTAGGGTTATTTTTCACCCATGATCCATCTAGGAAAAAAGTGGCCTGAATTTGATGTTTATGAAAGATCTTCAGCAACTGAGGTAAGTACTCATTTCCCCATGAGACATTGACCATGAAGCCAACCATAGGTTTTTCGCTGTTTCCTCTGTAGATCGGCTCTGGAGGTAAATCTTTCAACGTTATTTCTGGAGGAATTTCTTGAAAGACAAGTTGACTTTCTTGAAACCTATCTTGTTCCTTCATCTTTTCAAAGGATTTCTGTACATCGATTCTTCGACCACTATACCCTGGCACCGCCTTCCAAACAGGATCTACTTTAGCATCTATTGGTGCCTCATCTAATTGTTGTTTATATTTGAGAATTTCCATATATAAAGGGTTCTCTTCTTTCATGACTTGTTCAGCCTGGCCCCTTGTCTCTATGACATAGTTACTCGTAAATGGATTTTGACCAGCGGCAATCGTCATTGTCATTAACAGAAAAAAAGTACCAGCTTGCACAAAGGCTCGTTTCAGCATTATCATACCTCCTCATTAAAAGGATTATGCTGAAACTGGACAAGGTAGAACTTTAGAGACTATTATCCACCGCAACGTTATGTAGAACCAACACTCTCTTTTTATGTAAGACTAAAATGTGCTTATACGGACAGAATTCTTCTGAAATGAATAGAATCAAAAAAGAGCTGCATGAGAATTCATACAGCCCTTATTTATAAATTCTTATTTCGTTTCATCTTGCAATAAAACTTTGCGAGATAAGTTTACGCGACCTTGGTTGTCGACTTCAGTAACTTTTACCATGATCTCATCACCGATAGCAACAACGTCTTCAACTTTTCCAACACGCTCCTTGGCTAGTTGAGAGATGTGGACAAGACCATCTTTACCTTTGAAAAGTTCAACAAACGCACCGAATTTTTCAATTCGCTTCACTTTTCCTAAGTATGTCTCGCCAACTTCAACTTCTCTTACAATATCTTCAATTGTTTTTTTAGCTTTGTTATTCATTTCTTGGTCTAGGGAAGAAATATAGACCTTACCATCTTGCTCTATATCGATCTTAACTCCTGTTTCTTCAATGATTTGATTGATAATTTTTCCGCTTGGTCCAATAACATCGCGAATCTTATCAGGGTGAATCCTCATCGTTAAGATCTTCGGAGCATAAGCATTTAATTCAGTGCGAGGCTCTGCAATAGCCGAAAGCATATTTTCTAAAATAGCTAAGCGTCCTTCTTTAGCTTGTGATAGAGCTTCAACTAAAACTTCTTTATTGATGCCATCAATTTTTATATCCATTTGAATTGCAGTTATACCTTTAGAGGTACCTGCGACCTTGAAGTCCATATCTCCAAGAGCATCTTCCATCCCTTGAATATCGGTAAGAACAGTCATGTCTTCTCCGTGCTTCACAAGCCCCATAGCAATACCTGCCACAGGAGAAGTTAGCGGAACACCTGCTGCCATCATAGCTAACGTACTTGCACAAATACTTGCTTGAGAAGTTGAACCATTCGATTCAAGAACTTCAGATACAAGACGAATCGTGTACGGGAATACTTCTTCAGAAGGAATGACTTTCTCTAATGCCCGTTCTCCTAGAGCACCATGTCCAATCTCACGTCGACCTGGACCACGGATTGGTCCCGTTTCACCAACACTAAATAATGGGAAGTTATAGTGGTGCATAAATCGTTTAGATTCTTCAATTCCTAATCCGTCCAGTACTTGAACATCACCTAAAGCGCCTAAAGTACATACACTTAGTGCTTGAGTTTGCCCTCGAGTAAACAAGCCAGATCCATGAGTACGTTGCAAGATATCAATCTCTGAAGCTAATGAGCGGATTTCATCCTTTTTACGACCATCAGGACGAATATTGTCTTTCGTAATTAACTTACGAACACAGTCTTTAAGTAATTTATTGAGAACTTCTTTAGCGTCTTTCGTACGATCGTTTTCCTCATCAGCATAATCTTCTATAACTTCGTCAAATACTGCTTTGATTGCTTCTTCACGAGCACCTTTTTCTACAACAGTCGCTGCATTAATTAGTTTTCCTTCTGCTTTTTCACGGATTTCTGCTTCTAATTCAGCGTCTAAGGTTAGAAGTTGAACTTCCATTTTTGTCTTACCGACTTTAGCGATAATCTCTTCTTGGAAAGCAACCAATTTCTTAATCTCATCATGGCCGTACATAATGGCATCTAAAATCGTTTCTTCTGGCACTTCATTTGCACCAGCTTCAACCATGTTAATCGCATCTTTCGTACCAGCGACGATCAAGTCAATTTCACTTTTTTCCATTTGGTCTGTGCTTGGATTAATGATAAATTGACCATCAATAAGTCCAACCGTTACCCCTGCAATCGGTCCGTCGAAAGGAATATCTGAAATAGACAAAGCCAAAGATGATCCAAGCATCGCAGTCATTTCAGGTGAACAGTTTTGATCATTACTCATGACCATGCTGATTACTTGTACATCATTACGGAATCCGTCTGGAAATAGCGGACGAACAGGTCGGTCAATTAAACGGCTAGTTAACACCGCGTGATCACTTGGACGACCTTCTCGTTTGATAAAGCCACCCGGAATTTTACCTGCGGCATATAATCGCTCTTCGTAGTTAACAGTTAATGGGAAGAAAGGTAGGTCTTTCGGCTCTTTAGAACCTGTTGCTGTGGAAAGTACTGACGTATCTCCGTACCGTACCATTGCAGCCCCGTTTGCTTGCTTTGCAAATTGGCCTACTTCCACAGTCAATATTCGTCCAGCCCACTCCATAGAAAAAATTTGTTTTTCTTGATTCATATTATTTATTGCTCCTCTCAAAATTGAAATCCTTGTTTAATATAATTATTCGCTTTTTTGTATGTATTAAACCTGATGTATGATCAGAAAAGCGTAAAAATGGTGTGATTTGTAGTTAAAATTATCTATTAAAACTCTTTATTAGAAAGGTATTTACATTTATACCCTAGCTTTTATATCATATCAGAAAATATCAGGTTTCGAAATAGTCTATTTCATAGAGGATGCTTGTTCTATTTAAATCACTGTTGAACTTATATGAGCATTTCCAATTCCGGCTCAAGTGCTACCACGAGGCTGACACGAGAACACGATTTTTACCACAGGATTTTCGGGAAAATACGCTATCAACATTATATATATCACAAATCCTAATTCTACAGCCTACTTAAAAATAAACATAAAGAAAAAGCGGGAGAATCTCCCGCTTTCGTAATTATCGACGAAGACCAAGCTTGTCGACAAGTTGACGGTAACGAGTAACATCTTTATTACGTAAATACGTAAGTAGGTTACGGCGTTGACCGACCATTTTCAAAAGGCCACGACGTGAATGGTGATCCTTTTTGTGTGTGCGCAAATGTTCGTTTAACGTAGTAATTTGCTCCGTAAGGATAGCTACCTGAACTTCAGGAGAACCAGTATCATTCTCATGAGTTTTGAATTGACCAATAATTTCGTTCTTTCTTTCTTGAGTTAATGCCATCCTGTTCCACCTCCTTCTATTTCAATCCCCAATTGCTGAGCATACGTTGGTGACTCGTATTGCCAAGCATTGGTTCCTAACATAGTACATCATACTAGTTTTCATCATAAATTTCAAGTTTTTTTGCAAGAAATTCGTCCTTCACCGAGGGAAAGAGTCTTTTCACTCGTTTGAATAACTAATAAAACTGTTGAGCCTTTTCAATATCAGCGCTAATTTGTTTTTTCAGCCCTTCGATTGAGTCAAATTTCTCTTCTCCTCTAATCCTTCCTAGAAATACAACTTGAACATGCTCATCGTATAAATTTTCATTGAAATTCAATACATGCACTTCAATTGTTGGTTTGAGAGGGGATTTGTCATGAAATGTAGGCTTATACCCAACGTTACAAACACTAGGGAGATTAGCACGGCCCTGAGAGATTAACATGCACGCATAGACCCCTTTAGCTGGAACCACAGTTCTCTCTACTGGATCAATGTTAGCTGTTGGGAAGCCAATCGTTCGACCTCGCTTTTCCCCGTGAACCACTTTTCCAGATATATTGAATGGTCTGCCTAAATAGTCGTTCACTTTACTCATATTCCCTTCGTTCAAAGCTTGGCGAATCTCTGTTGAACTGATCTTTTCATCACCATGTGATACTTGGTCAACGACCGAATGCGAAAATTGACTTCTGGAATGGAACGGCAGTGTCTCCATTGTCCCTTTGCCCAAACGGCCATATGAGTAATCAAACCCCGCAACAACATGCTTCACATTTAAGTCTATTAAATATTGATCAACAAATTGCTGAGGAGATAGATCAGCAAAAAAACGATCGAAAGTAACAATAAATAAATAATCGATCCCCATCTCTTCCATCAGTTCTATTTTCTCAGGAAGAGGAGACAAATATTGAATCGTATGTTGTTCTTCTTTTCTTAAGACCTCTTTCGGATGAGGAAAAAAAGTCATCACTGCTGATTTGATATTTCGTTTCTTAGCTTCGCTTTTGGCCACGTCAATTACTTTTTGATGTCCTCGGTGTACGCCATCAAAAAAACCGAGAGCTACAACCGTATCTGGAAGAGTCAAAGGAGCATGTGGGTGTTTTAAACGTATGATTTCCAATGGTGCCACCTCATTTATTTCTATACTCATTCAGTTATTAACTACGAATCGTTCTTATCATTTTTTCTGGTTTCATTTTCCCTGCCCGTTTCTCGTCCCTTTTATAAAGGGCAAGGCATTCCCCTTGTTGATTATACAAAGCCCACACGGATTCGTCTACATTTGACACTTCCTCTGGAATGGAGAGGATGGCTCCTTGAAGAATTCGCTCCTCCATGTTCTCATCAACTTTCAAAACCGGAAACATGGATAAAGCTGTTTCGATTGAAATGAGACATTCCTCTTCCTCTTCACGTTCAACTGCTTCATCTAGTTTCTCAAGGGTCAGGCAATCTTTTCTTTGAAATGATCCTGAAGACTCTCTAATTAAATGAGACATGTGAGCCGGAAATCCAAGCTTTTCACCGATCGTTACAGATAGTGTTCGTATATAAGTACCCTTACTACAAACGGCTCTAAAGGAAAAAGAAACGGTGCCGTCTTCATTTCTGCGAGGGTCTGATAGTAACTCTAACTGATAGATGGTGATCATGCGGCTAGGTCGTTCTACTTCGATCCCTTCTCTAGCATATTCGTATAATTTTTTTCCTTTTACTTTCACAGCTGAATACATAGGTGGTGTTTGCTCCAAAGGACCTATGAGACTGGTCAAAACAGAAGAAGCCTCTTCTGTTGAGATGAGACGATCTACAGATAACTGGTTCACCATGTCCCCAGAAGAATCTTCTGTAGTCGTTGAGAAGCCTAAAGTTACTTCACCAATATACGTTTTATCGTTGGCAGTTAAATACTCGACGATTTTCGTTGCTCTCCCTATGCAAACAGGAAGAACCCCTTCAACATCTGGGTCCAGTGTTCCGGTGTGTCCCGCTTTTTTTGTACCAAATCTTTTCCCTACTTCTTTCACTGCCGTGAAAGATGTCATCCCTGCTGGTTTCCATAATGGAAACACGCCCATTAATTCTCGATTCATATGATCATTCCGCCTCCAAATATGCATAGAGAAAAGAGGATAGAGTTGACTCTACCCTCTTTCTATTATTTATCTTCTTGATTAAGCTTTCGAAGTAACTCATCGATCCGGTTACCTCGTTCAATACTTTCATCAAACGTAAATGATAATTCAGGTGTTTTTCGAAGCTGGATTCTCTTGCCAATTTCAGATCGGATAAATCCATTGGCAGTCTCTAACGCTTCTAACGTTTTCTTACGTTCATCATCTTCACCATAAACAGTAATAAACGCTGTTGCCTGCTGCAAGTCTCCTGTTACATCGACAGCTGTGACTGTAACAAAGCCGATGCGAGGGTCTTTTAATTCACGTTGAATGATATCTGTTAATTCTTTCTTGATTTGTTCTCCGACTCGATTGGCTCGAACTTTACTCATTTCACGACACTCCTACTAAAATAGACTTGATAAACTTGAATAAGATATTAAAGCCACTCCCAAGTGATCTTTGTTAATTCAAGATCATCATATGTTTCCAAAAGAGAGATCGCCCGTTGCAATTCTTTTTCTACTTGTTTTCTTTCGGATCCTATTGAAACAATAGCCCATTCTGTTCTTTGCCAAACATCTTGATAGCCAATTTCAGCAATTGAGACATTTAAACGCTGTCTCATTCGTATGGACACGCTCTTGGTTACAGAGCGCTTATCCTTTAACGAATGTGAATTATAAATCATCGCCTCGACGACAATGGTAGCTAAAATCAACGCTTAATTTCTTCCATAATATAAGCTTCGATGATATCTCCTTCTTTTACATCATTGTAATTTTCAAGAGTTACACCGCACTCATAGTTCTTGGCAACTTCTTTCACATCATCTTTAAAGCGTTTCAAATCACGAATACCGCCTTCAAATACGACGATACCGTCACGAATCAATCTTACAGAAGAATCACGAGTGATTTTCCCTTCCGTTACATATGATCCGGCAATTGTACCAATTTTAGACACTTTAAAGACTTGACGAACTTCAACTTGACCAATGACTTTTTCTTCATATACTGGGTCAAGCATTCCTTTCATCGCTGCTTCCACTTCTTCAATAGCATCGTAAATGACACGGTGCAGACGAACTTCTACTTTTTCAACATCCGCTGTTCTTTTAGCATTCACATCTGGGCGAACATTAAACCCGATGACAATTGCATTTGACGCAGAAGCGAGAATAATATCAGATTCGGCAATGGCACCTACACCAGTGTGAATAATATTTACTTTCACACCTTCAACTTCGATCTTTTCAAGAGAACCTTTCATTGCTTCAGCTGACCCTTGAACGTCTGCTTTAACAATGACGTTAATCTCTTTAAGTTCACCTTGTTGAATTTGGTCAAACAAGTCATCAAGACTTACTCTAGATGTTTGTTTTAGATTTGCTTCACGTTGTTTCATAGCGCGAACTTCACCGATTTGGCGAGCTTTTTTCTCGTCTTTAAACACGCGGAATTGGTCACCAGCTTGAGGCACTGCATTTAGTCCTGTGATCTCAACTGGCATAGAAGGATCTGCCGATTTAACTTTTCGTCCAATATCATTTACCATGGCTCGAACTTTACCAAAGGCGTTCCCTACGACAATCGGATCACCAACATGAAGGGTACCCGCTTGAACTAGAAGGGTAGCTACAGGACCTCTCCCACGATCTAATTCAGCTTCAACAACTGTTCCCATTGCAGCTTTGTTAGGGTTTGCTTTTAATTCTCCTACTTCTGAAACAAGAAGGATCATTTCAAGTAAATCATCAATTCCTGTACCGTTTAGAGCTGATACGTTTACAAAGATCGTATCTCCGCCCCAAGCTTCAGCAACTAATTCATGCTCTGTAAGTTCTTGCATCACACGGTCAGGGTTAGCCCCTTCTTTATCAACCTTATTAACGGCAACGATGATTGGTACACCTGCCGCTTTAGCGTGGTTAATTGCTTCTACCGTTTGAGGCATAACACCGTCATCTGCCGCTACAACAAGAATCGTAATATCTGTTACTTGCGCCCCGCGTGCACGCATCGTAGTAAAAGCAGCGTGCCCAGGTGTGTCTAAGAAGGTGATTTTCTTGCCGTTTTCTTCTACTTGGTAAGCGCCAATATGCTGGGTAATTCCACCTGCTTCACCGGCAGTTACTTTCGTGTGACGAATGCTGTCTAGTAACGTTGTTTTACCGTGGTCAACGTGCCCCATGATCGTAACAACTGGAGAGCGTTCTTGAAGAAGTTCTGGATCATCATCTTCAATAATGGATTCGAAATCCGTTTCATCGATAATAATTTCTTCTTCAACTTCTACCCCAAACTCTTCCGCAAGAATAGCAATAGTATCTTTGTCAATTTCTTGGTTAATTGTAGCCATAACTCCAAGGAACAAAAGCTTCTTAATAATTTCAGATGGTTCTTTATTTAGTTTATGAGCAAATTCTCCAACAGTTATTGGAGTGCTGTATATGATTTTTGAAGGCATCTCTTTTTTCACGTCGTTTTTCTTACCACCTTGTGTATGTTGCTTTTGATTTTGTTGCGGATTTCTTTTCTTGTTCTTATCTTTTTTATTGGGTCTATTCTTTGGATCATCTTCTTTAGACGTTCGTTTCCGAGGTTTTTCTTTAGATGGTTGATCATCAGAGTTTTTCTCGGGACGACGCTTATTATTGGCTTGATTTGGTGCTGTTTTTTCGTTCTTTTCTGCCGAACCTGAAGCCGGTTTCTCAAGCTTTTGAACCGTTTCATCCGTAATGACACTCATATGGTTCGTCACTTCAATTCCAAGTTTTTTCAAGCGGTCAATCACTTCTTTACTCGTTGTGTTATGTTCTTTTGCATATTCATATATACGCATTTTACTCATATACATACCTCCTGTATTCATCACAAACCCTCTTGAACTACGAGGTCATCTGCTATGAATCTTGCTCAATAACTGAGCGAAATTTATTTGCAAAGCCTTTATCTATGATTGAAATGGTCACCCGCTCCGCTTTTCCAATCGCTTGTCCTAGAACGAAGCGATCTTTGAAAATAATATAAGGAGTATCGTAATAGTGACATTTATCAGTAACTTTTTTAATCGTATTTTGTGAAGCATCTCCTGCGATAATGACAAAATGAGCTTTTTTTGTTTGGATGGACTTAACGACAAGTTCTTCACCCGTAATTAATTGCCTAGCTCTTTGCATAAGTCCTAATAAAGACATCCATGCTTCATGACTCATGTTAGCGATCCTTTTTCATGATAATGGAGCAATTCGTCATATATAGAATCAGGCACCTTTGTTTTCAAGTGTCTAGATAGACTGCCCTTTTTTTGTGCATCTTTAATGACAGAAGCATCGTTTGAGATGTATGCTCCCCTGCCTGACTTCTTCGAGGACGGGTCGATAAACACATCGCCTTCAGGAGATCGCACAATTCGAATGAGTTCTTTCTTCGGTCTCATTTCTTGAGTGATGACACATTTTCTTAGGGGTATTTTTTTTGTACCTGCCATCTTTCCCCCTCCTAATTCTCTTCGTAATCTACCGCATCTTCATAATCAGTGTCAATCGCTTCATCATCTTCCCATGAGTCTTCTTCCAATGGAGCATTAGGATCGTAAATTCCTAATTCTTCTGCATCTGTCTGACTCTTAATATCAATTTTCCAACCTGTAAGTTTTGCTGCTAGTCTTGCATTCTGACCACGCTTACCAATGGCAAGAGAAAGTTGATAATCAGGAACGACTACTTGAGTCATTTTTTCTTCTTCATTCACTTTGACTTGGACAACTTTAGAAGGGCTAAGAGCATTGGCCACGTATACCTTTGGATCTTCGGACCAGCGGACGATGTCGATTTTTTCGCCTTTTAACTCGTTAACAATCGTTTGAACACGCTGTCCTCTTGGTCCTACACATGAACCTACAGGATCTACTTCGCTATCCTCAGCGTGAACAGAAATCTTAGACCGTTCTCCAGCTTCTCGAGAAACAGACTTGATCTCTACAGTTCCATCATATATCTCTGGTACTTCAAGCTCAAATAATCTCTTTAACAATCCTGGATGTGATCTTGAAATCATAATTTGTGGACCTTTAGTTGTTTTTTCAACTTTTGTAATAAACGCTTTAATTCGATCATTATGACGATAGCTCTCATTTGGCATTTGTTCGCCAATGGGCATTAGTGCCTCGACTCTTCCAAGATCAACATAGATAAACCGGTGATCTTGACGCTGAACGATCCCCGTCATGATATCTTCTTCCCGATCGATAAAATCAGAATAAATAATTCCCCGTTCTGCTTCTCTGACACGTTGAGTAACCACTTGCTTAGCCGTTTGAGCTGCTATTCTTCCGAAGTCTCTCGGTGTAACTTCTATCTCCACAACATCATCAACTTCATAAAGCGGGTTGATTGACTTCGATTCTTCTAGAGATATTTCTAAACGGGCGTCAAATACTTCTTCCACCACTTCTTTTCTAGCGAAAACACGAATCATCCCTGATTCACGATCAATGTCCACTCGAACATTTTGCGCTGAATTGAAGTTTCTTTTATACCCTGTAATAAGGGCTTGTTCAATTGCCTCTAAAATAATTTCTTTATCAATACCTTTTTCTTTCTCAATGGTTGCTAACGCATCCATAAATTCACTGTTCATGGAAGTTAGTACCCCCTTTCATATTTAAAAAGCTATCGCTAATCTTGCTTTGGCCACTTTGTCAAAAGGAATCGTTTCAGTGACGATTCTAGTCTTGACTTTGATTTCAATCGTGAGATCCGTTCCGTCGAAGTTGGAAAGCTTCCCTTCGAATGCTTTCTCACCATTGATAGGAGCATACGTGGTAACATGAACGTGTTTCCCCACAGCTGCTTCGAAATCTTTTTCTTTCTTCAAGGGGCGCTCAGCTCCCGGAGAAGAAACTTCTAAATAATAAGCTTGCTCGATCGGATCGTGGTTATCAAGTGCTTCACTTAAACGCTCACTTACTGTTGTACAATCGTCTAAATCCACGCCTTGATTCTTATCTATATACACACGAAGAAACCAATTTTTACCTTCTTTTTGGAATTCTACATCAACTAACTCTAGTGATAGTTCGTCTAAGATAGGAACGACAAGCTGTTCTACTCTTGATTGAACGTTGTCTGACATAACTGAACCTCCTTTAATAACAGATCTTTCGCTTGAATTCTTAATCATTATCACATTTCCTTGAATTGGAAAACCATTAAGTGCAAAGAAAAGAGTGGGTTCCCCCACTCTTTTTGCAACCGATATAATCTGTGTCCTTCATTAATATAACACAATCGCAAGGGCCATGCAAACGCCCTTCCGTTGAATAACCCTCTTTAAAACAACGACAGCTGATTGGAATCAGGCATACCCTCTAAGCAACCATGATCATCTAAATTCTCTAATACGGTCTTGGTAATTTTACTTCTCTCTCTTAAGTCTTGCTTTGAAAGAAACTCTCCGCCTTCACGAGATTTTTCAATGTTGATTGCAGCATTTGTACCAACCCCCGTTAAAGCATTAAATGGAGGTATTAACGAATCGCCATCGACAAGGAATTCTTTTGCTTTAGAACGGTAAAGGTCGACCTTCTGAAATGAGAATCCTCTTTCACACATTTCAAGGGCCAATTCTAGAACCGTCACTAAACTCTTCTCTTTCGGCGTCGCATCAAGACCTTTACTATATATTTCTTCGATTCGTTTTCTAATGGATGCCGAACCGCGATTCATTGTGTCTAATTCAAAATCATCTGCTCTCACGGTAAAGTAAGTTGCATAAAACAAAATCGGATGATGGACTTTGAAGTAGGCAATTCGGACAGCCATAAGTACATAAGCAGCTGCGTGAGCTTTCGGGAACATGTATTTGATCTTCAAACAAGAACCGATATACCAATCTGGAACCCCGTGCTTTTTCATTTCTTCTACCCATTCTTCTTGAAGTCCTTTTCCTTTACGAACGAACTCCATGATCTTAAAGGCAAGAGAATGTTCCACACCTTTGTATATGAGGTAAACCATGATGTCATCTCGGCACCCGATGACGTCTTTTAATACACATGTACCTTGAGCGATCAAATCTGCTGCATTATTTAGCCAAACATCTGATCCGTGAGATAAACCTGAAATTTGAACAAGTTCGCTGAATGTGTTTGGTTTTGTCTCTTCAAGCATCTGACGAACGAAACGTGTACCAAATTCCGGGATCCCATATGTTCCAGTCTTACACATAATTTGCTCTTCCGTTACTCCTAATGCTTCGGTTCCACCAAATAGCTTGAACACTTCTGGATCGTCTACAGGAATGTCTTTCGGATCCATCCCGCTTAAGTCTTGCAACATCCGAATAACTGTCGGATCATCGTGACCAAGGATATCCAGCTTCAACAGATTATCGTGAATGGAATGAAAATCAAAATGTGTCGTTTTCCATTCAGACTCGCGGTCATCTGCCGGGAATTGGATGGGCGAGAAGTCATAAATGTCTAAATGATCAGGGACTACGATTATCCCCCCAGGATGTTGTCCGGTAGTCCGTTTCACCCCAGTGCACCCAGAAACAAGTCGGTCAATTTCCGCTCCTCTTAATTGGAGAGATTCATCTCCTTCATACCCCTTAACATATCCGTAAGCTGTTTTCTCCGCTACCGTACCAATCGTTCCGGCTCTGTAAACATAATCTTCACCAAAAAGCTCTTTCGTATAATTATGAGCGACTGGTTGATAATCACCGGAAAAGTTCAAGTCAATATCCGGGACTTTGTCTCCTTTGAAGCCTAAAAATGTTTCAAAGGGAATGTCATGACCATCTTTATCATAAGCTGTGCCACATTTTTCACAATCTTTGTCAGGCAAGTCGAAACCTGAACCTACCGAGCCATCATTGAAAAAATACGAGTGTTTACAAGATGGGCACACATAATGAGGAGGCAGAGGATTAACTTCTGTTATTTCTGTCATTGTAGCGACAAAACTTGACCCTACTGACCCCCGGGAACCAACTAAATAACCATCTTCTAATGATTTCTTAACCAATTTCTGTGAGATTAAATAAATAACAGAGAATCCATTGCTAATAATGCTTTTTAGTTCTTTTTCCAATCGATCCACAACTAGCTTTGGCAAGTCATCTCCATAAATACTTCTTGCTCTCGTATAACACATTTCGCGCATTTCTTCGTCTGCCCCTTCAATATGAGGGGTATACAAATCATCTGGAATTGGTTTAATCTCATCCATTTCATCAGCGATGGCTTGACTATTTTCTACAACAATTTCCTTTGCTTTCGCCTCTGGCAAAAAGCTGAAGCATTCAAGCATTTCATCCGTCGTTCGAAAATGAACTTTAGGCAACGTTTGCTTGTTTAAAGGATTCGCTCCGCCTTGAGATGCAATTAATATTTTTCGGTAAATATAATCTTCCTCTTGTAAATAATGAACATTTCCAGTTGCCACAACCCTTTTATTTAAGGTCTCGCCAATTTTAATAATGTTTTTGATCATGTCTTTTAAAGCTAGTTCATCTCTTACGATTTCTTTTTCGACGAGGTGAGCATAGTTTGATGGAGGTTGTACTTCTAAATAATCATAAAAGGCAGCAACTTCTTCTACTTCTTCAGGAGATTTCTGCATAAGAGCATCAAACACTTCGCCTTTGTCGCAAGCTGATCCAATTAGTAGACCTTCCCGATGTTTAACCAGCTCTGACCTTGGAATTCTTGGCACTCTGAAAAAGTAGTTTATGTGAGACATGGAAACTAACTTATATAAGTTTTTCAATCCTTCTTTGGTCTTTGCATAGATAATACAATGATTAGGCCGTTGTTTTTTATAATCATCTGACGTTTTCTGTTCATTTAAGGCTTCATGGGTGTAAATCTCTTTTTCTGTTGCATCCTTTATCATTTTCCATAAAAGGTGTCCTGTCGCTTCTGCATCATAAATTGCCCGGTGATGGGCTACTAATTCAATGTTGAATTTCTTACATAATGTATTTAAACGATGGTTCTTAAACGTCGGATAAAGCAATCGCCCTAATTCAAGGGTGTCGATAACGGGATTTTTTACTTTATCATAGCCAATTCGCTGATAACCGGCATTTAAAAAGGCCATATCAAAGCTTGCATTATGGGCCACGAGGACATCATCACCCATCCAATCATGAAACTTCTTCAATACTTCATCAACTTCAGGTGCCGTCTCAACCATATCATCTGTGATCCCCGTTAAATCAATAATCAATGGACTAAGTTTTTCATGAGGGTTTGCAAAAGACTCAAACTTATCAATCACTTCTCCCTCTTTAATTTTCACTGCGGCTAACTCGATAATGGTATTGTACACAGCTGAAAGGCCAGTGGTTTCCACGTCAAACACCACATACGTCTCTTCACTAAGTTTTCGATTGGCCGGATTATAGGCGATCGGTACTCCATCATCTACGAGGTTTGCTTCCACCCCATAAAGAATTTTCACGTCATGCTTGGAGCCTGCACCATAGGCTTCAGGAAATGACTGAAGAACAGCGTGATCGGTGATGCCAATCGCTTTATGTCCCCATTTTTTCGCTTGCTTTACATACTCACCCATCCCCGTCATAGCATCCATTTGACTCATAGGTGAATGGAGATGGAGTTCTACACGCTTTTGATCTTCTGGAGCACGGTCTTGCTTTTCTTCAGGAGTCACTTGTTGAAAATCTTTCGCCATCATAACAAGGTCCCGTATAAACGTATCATGTTGCACACTTCCCCGTACCTTTAACCACATGCCTTCACTGACAGATTCCAAAACTGGGACATCTTCTTTGTCATTAGAAAACATTTTAACCATAATTGAATCCGTATAATCTGTGATTTTAAAGATAAGAAGGGTTCTACCGCTTTTCAATTCGCGAGTCTCAGAGTGGAACACATATCCTTGAACGGCAATTCTACGTTCTTCTTCAATGATGTTGCTAATCGGCTGAAGATCGTCTTTGATTTTCACTCCCATCGCCACTGCTCGATTGTGTTGGAGGTCTTTAGACTTTTCTTCCTGTTTTTGTTTCTCAATCATTGCCTCAACCACTTTGTTATGGTCTTCCTCTTTCTTTTGCTCAACGAATCGATCCATAGCTTCCTTGGATTCTTTAATTGTCGTCTGTAATTGCAAGGGACCAAAACCTACATCGATCAGTGCTTGTTGTAAAGGTTGAAAGACTCGTCTTTGAATCATTTCAGCTTCCGTTTCGTTTAAAACAGCGATGACGACTTTATTTCCATCAACCGCCGGCACCTGTTCTTGTAATCTGTGAATTAATCCGTTCGTAACGCTTCTAAGCTGTTCTACAAAGAAAGGCCAATAGTGCTGCAAATGCTTGGTAGCATTTACTTCTTCCTCATATCGAATCGTAAAGTGTACATCAGCTATATGCTTTAACCCTTGTTGTATACGACTCTGGAATAATTCAAAAGCTTGAAAGGAAAGCATTTTTGGGAGAACAAATTGAAAATGCCACTTTTTTTGTTTCGTATAGACTTCCAATTTTTCTATGTAAGAACCTTTCAAGTCAGTTGAAATTAAATCTCCAGGCATGACGACTTGTTCCATTAATAATTGAAATCGCTCTTGCCTGATTTGCTTATCTTCACTCATTTGTTGCCTCCTCAGAGATGTAAGAGTAACAGAAACACAGGAGGTGGTATCCCCTTGTATCGTTCGTGCTTCTGTGGGGATACCACCTGGTTATTTAACCTACATATTTCTCTATCATTTCCTGAAGATCATTCTCATGAACTTCAAACATTTCTCCTGTTTTTCTCACTTTCACTTCCACAATTCCTTCACTTGCTTTCTTCCCAACAGTGATCCGTAATGGCAGACCGAATAAATCCGCATCTTTAAACTTCACACCTGGTCTTTCTGCTCGATCGTCAAACAGAACATCATAGCGTTTCTTTTGCAACTTCTCATAAAGGGCTTCAGCCAATTCTCGCTGATCGTCTTGTTTTACGTTTACAGGAATAAGGTGTACATGGAAAGGCGCTACACTTAGAGGCCATACTATGCCATCTTCGTCATGATGCTCTTCAATAATCGCTGCCACCGTTCTTGACACACCAATGCCATAAGAACCCATTACCATTGGTTGAGCTTTACCTTGATCATTTAAAAAAGAGGCTCCTAAAGCTTCACTGTATTTTGTACCAAGCTTAAATACATGTCCCACTTCGATACCTTCTTTGAATTGAATGGTACCGTGACCATCTGGTGAAGGATCTCCTTCTTGAATATTTCTTAAATCAGTATAATCCGCAACTTGAAAGTCTCGTCCAGGATTTACATTCTTAAAGTGCTTGTCCACTTCATTGGCTCCACAAACGGCATTAACAATCACTTCAATCGCATGATC
The DNA here is from genome assembly GCF_003226325.1 of Salipaludibacillus keqinensis. Classification (GTDB taxonomy): domain Bacteria; phylum Bacillota; class Bacilli; order Bacillales; family Salisediminibacteriaceae; genus Salipaludibacillus; species Salipaludibacillus keqinensis. Next base: position 160,932 of record NZ_PDOD01000002.1, read on the forward strand.
GGCAATGACTTTCACTTCCTTATCGATGCCTACTGGACCGATAAATCCTGTTTCTGTATTGACCCATTTCTTTGTCTCCACGTCATTAGTTAATTCAACGCTTGATGCATCAAAGAAGTGTTTGATTTTCACTTCATTCACTTCATGATCTCCTCTAACTAAAACGAGAACCGGCTCTTCATCCACGATAAAAAGCATGGATTTTATACAGTTGGATTGTTCGATAGAGAGGAATGTCGTAATGTCTTCAATAGACTTTTTTCCTGGCGTTTCAACTGTTTCTAGTTCTTTCACTGGATCTGACGATTTTTCATAATCGACCTTTACAGGTGCAATTTCAATGTTCGCAGCAAAATCTGATGAGTCTGAATAAGCAATGGTGTCTTCGCCGACGTTTGAAAGAACCATGAACTCATGAGTATCTTTTCCACCCATCGCCCCAGAATCTGCCACAACGGCTCTGAAATTCAAATCACATCTTGTGAATACTTTCGTGTAAGCATCGAACATTTTTTGATAGCTCTCATCAAGACCGTTAAAGTCTTTATCGAATGAATAAGCATCTTTCATTAGAAACTCTCTGCCTCGTAAAACACCAAACCTTGGTCGCCGCTCATCACGAAATTTTGTTTGTATTTGATAAAGAGTCATAGGAAGTTTCTTATAGGATCTCACATCATCTCTGACGATCGTAGTAATCACTTCTTCATGTGTTGGTCCTAATGCAAATTCACGATCGTGACGGTCTTTGAATCTCATCAGTTCCGGTCCATAGGCTTCCCAACGACCCGACTCTTGCCACAATTCTGATGGTTGAATGGAAGGCATGAACATTTCTTGAGCTCCTGCTCTATTCATTTCTTCGCGGACGATATTTTCAACTTTTTGTAATACTTTCAATCCTAATGGAAGAAAGGAGTATACACCGGAAGTACTTTGACGAATCAGTCCTGCTCTTAACATTAATTGATGACTTTTCACTTCTGCATCGCTTGGAATGTCCCTTAAAGTTGGTGCCAAATAATTGTTTTGTCTCAATGTAAAGCCACCTCTGCCTTCATATATTGGGTTGTGTTGTTTTCATGTTAACTCTCTATATTTGTTACATTCGGTTCCCTTGATCATAAACATGGAATTGATCGTTACTCTATGGATATGAATTAAAGGAAAAATTTATTGATATCGTTCCATGTGACAACGAGCATTAATAACATAAGCAGTGCGAAACCGACAAAATGCACAATTCCCTCTTTTTGAGGGTCAATCGGCTTGCCTCTGATTGCTTCTAAACCTATGAATATAAGACGTCCGCCATCCAAAGCTGGCAATGGAAGCAAGTTGATAATTCCCAGGTTGACGCTTAAAATGGCTGCCCATTGAAACAACACTAAAATCCCCATGGCTGCCACTTCACCGGTGTAATTATAAATACCAACGGGACCTGCCAAGTGATCTAAGCTAAACTGTCCAGTCACAAGCATTCCTAGAGCTTCAATAATCAACACAGTAAACTCGTAGGTTTGCGTAAATCCGAATAAAATTGATCCACTAATGCTTTTTTCCATTGGAGCTGTAACGCCAATAACACCTTGTTCCTCTTCCTCAGGTCCCATTCTTTCTTGCGTAGTCATCGCTACATCAAACTGTTCACCGTCACGTTCAACTTCAAATTGCAATGTTTCATTAGGGTGTTCTTGAATGATCATGGTCATCTCTTCCCACGTTTGCACATTCTCACCATCGATAGATAAGATCCTATCTCCACTCTCAAGACCCGCTTCAATGGCCACACCGTCTTCTGTGACATCACCTACAACTGCTTCATCTACTGGCATACCTGCAACCATTGCGTAAGCCATCAAGACAAATACAGCCAACACGAAGTTCATAAGGGGCCCGGCAAAAATAGCCATGGCTCTTTGCCCTACGGTTTTCGATCCAAACTGACGATTATACGGTGCAATTTGGGTTGCTTGCTCATCATATACGTATTCAGCTTTTTCATCGATTTTATAGGTAACTAATTCTTCTCCATCTTCAATGTATCCTTGAACGAATAAATCATGTTCTAAGTCTATTTTCTCTACTTGAATAACTTTAATATCTGTATGTTTAGATTTGTTGTTAATGATCATTCGGCTTACTTTACCTGCTTGATTAAATAACAGGCCGATTTCATAGCCTGGCTTGATTTGAACCATTTCCGGGTCCTCACCGGCCATCCGAACAAATCCACCTAAAGGAAGTAATCGGATCGTATAAATCGTTTCACCTTTCTTGAAAGAGAAAATCTTCGGTCCGAAACCAATAGCAAATTCCCGGCATAAAATGCCTGCGCGTTTGGCAAACACTAAGTGTCCCCATTCGTGAATAAAAACTAGTAAACCGAAAATAACTATCACTGCTATTAGCGTATTCATTCTAATTCCACACCCTTTAATTGATGGCTCTGTAATCCTAACTGTTCATTTTGAAAAAAGTGATCGATCATGTTATGCAAATCGCACGTTTTCTTCAAAATGATAACCAGTCTTTTACACAGCCTAATTGATATAAGATAAAACGATTCTCCGAGTCTCCTCATCAACACCGACAATATCTTCTAATGTTGGCGAACTGAGTGCCTTATGCTCATCTAATGCCCGATCAACAAAGTCTTCTATTTGTAAAAACGAGATTTTCCCTTCTAAAAACAGAGATACAGCCATCTCATTGGCAGCGTTTAAGACCGTTGGCGTGATTCCACCTTGTTTTCCAGCGTCAAAGGCCAATTGAAGACATTTAAACCGATGATAGTCCATTTTTTCGAAGTGAAGGGCGCCAACTTCCCATAATTTTAACCTTTCTCCACCTTTTAAATCAAGCCTGTTAGGTTCGGATAGGGCATATTGAATTGGAACTCTCATATCTGGTGTACCTAAGTGGGCAAGGATACTACCGTCAATGTATTCGACCATGGAATGAATAATACTTTCTTTATGAAGTAAAACATCAATCTTTTCATAAGGCATGTCAAATAGCCATTTCGCTTCAATGACTTCCAATCCTTTATTCATCATTGTTGCGGAATCAATCGTGATCTTTGCTCCCATTTGCCAGTTTGGATGTTTCAAGGCGTCATCCACCGTAACATCTTTTAACTCTTCTCTAGTCCGATCTCGAAAGCTTCCACCAGAGGCTGTAAGAATAAGTTGAGATACATCTTTGTGACTATTCTCATGTAAACATTGTTGAATTGCCGAATGCTCACTATCAACAGGGATCAAACGCACCCCCATCTTTTTACTTAATTCAGTTACAATATGTCCCGCAGTCACCAGAGTTTCTTTATTTGCAATGGCAATATCCTTACCTGATTCTATCGCTCTTAACGTAGGTTCTAATCCAATTCTACCCATAACTGCATTTACTAAAATATCAGCCGCACCGTAACTTGCCACTTCAATTAATCCTTCTTTTCCGTAAAGAACCGTCGCCGTGTACTGAAGTTGTTGCTTTATTTTATCTGCTCCTTCTTTTGAAGAACAACTGATCATTGCCGGCTGAAATTCGACAATTTGTTTCATTCCCGTCTCAATATTATTGCCAAAACTTAACCCTACTAATTGAAATTGATCCGGATGAGAACGAATGATATCCAACGTTTGTTCTCCGATAGAACCTGTAGAGCCAATTAGACTGATTTTTTTCATTATAATAATCTCCTCACCATTTGAGCACATACATTTCTCTTCTCTTGACTACTTATCAAACGTGCTTACTTATTAGTATAGGAATCCTAGTAAATATATGATAGGCATGACGAAAATTAAACTATCAAAACGATCCAAAATTCCCCCATGACCTGGTAAGACATGTCCAGAATCTTTTACTGCGTAATGACGTTTAAATGCTGATTCAACTAAATCTCCTAATTGGCCGGTAAGGGATACAACTAACATGAATAAGATCGCGATCCCCCAAGAAGGAAAGATTGGAATAAACAACGTGAAAATAGCGCCTATAATAATTGCTAATGCCGTTCCACCTAATGAGCCTTCGATGGTTTTTTTCGGACTAATTTCAGGCCATAATTTCCGTTTCCCAAACCGTTTCCCAGCAAAATAAGCGCCTGAATCAGTCGCCCAAACGAGCACAAGAATAAAGAAAATAAGCCATAAACCGTTATCTAGGAAGCGCGCGTACATAAAGTAATGGAAACCGTAGCCTACGTATACAGAAGCTAGAATGACAAACCCCGCTTCATCAAATGTAAAAGAATTCTTTGTTATAACTGTTAGTGCCAATAATACCACGATCAGCAATAAAAAAAGTTCTAATCTTTGCAAGTGAATCCAATTTAATGAGACGAGGTTTTCTGGAATTAGTAGCAACCACATAAACAACATTCCTGTTGCCCCTCTAATCGAAAAAGGTTGAATTCTTTTCATCCTTAAGAGTTCCCACATAGCGATTGTGGCTAATGCGATCATGAGGAGGGTAAATGGAATGCCCCCCAAAATAATCAACCCTATAAAACCTGCTCCCCCAATGACTCCTGTAATTAATCGTTGCTTCATGACCTTCCCGCCTTTCTACACTCCACCATATCTTCTTTGTCTGTTTTGATATACGCAAATGGCTTCTTTCAAATGATGTGGAGAGAAATCCGGCCACAAAACATCCGTAAACCAAAATTCTGAATAAGCAAGCTGCCATAGCATGAAATTACTTAATCGAATTTCTCCGCTTGTACGAATAAGTAAATCGGGGTCGGCTAAATCAGAGGTCATCAAATGGTTAGACAGAAGAGATTCAGTGACATCTTCTATCGCTATATTCCCTTCGTCTATCTCTGAATATACAGATTTAATTCCCTCAATAATTTCGGAACGACTCCCATAATTCAATGCAAAGTTTAAGATCAAACCGTTGTTATTTTTGGTTGATTCAATTGCGTTGTCTACTGCTCGTTTGGTGTATTCAGGGAGTTTTTCTCTATCACCTGTTATACGCACAACAACGTTCTCTTCTATTAACTTCGGCAATTCCGCGCTTAAAAAACGCTCCGGTAACCGCATCAAAAATTCCACTTCCGGTTTAGGGCGTTTCCAATTTTCCGTGGAGAAAGCATAGAGAGTTAAAACTTCTACTCCCAGCTCATTAGAAGAACTGACAATTTTCCGAATCACATTCATTCCTTCACGATGGCCCGCAACTCTAGGGAGTCCTCTTTTTTTTGCCCAACGACCATTTCCATCCATGATAATGGCTATGTGTTTAGGAATGTTTTCTATTGAAGGTTCTAATTCATGCTTTACCTCTTTATGTTCACTTTTATTTCTACCCGTTAATTTATTAAGCATTTCATATCCTCCAGCATGATTCAAATAACTACATTTAATTATTATATCACCATTCTTTTTAACTCATTTAAACTCTTATGTAGTTCCCATTGTTTTTAAATGATTTACTTTCCATTCTATCACGAACGACCCCTAGGTATAAGATGGAAATCTTATTTTTCGTCATTTCTTAAGAAAATAGCCGATCAATCGGGGCAATATGATAAGTGAAGAAGGAAAAAGCAGACATGAACACAGTATAAAAGACCCTCTAAGGTAAGAAGGTCTTTTACTTACTGACTGATTATTATACTTCGCGAATATCTGCTTCTTTTTCTTTAGAGATCTCATCAATGGACTTAATCATTGAATCTGTTAATTTTTGAACTTCATCTTGGCCACGACGTAATTCATCTTCGGTCATTTCGCCATCTTTTTGCAATTTCTTTAATTCATCATTCCCATCACGGCGAACGTTACGAATCGCCACTTTAGCATCTTCAGAATAGCGACCTACTAACTTAACCAACTGATTACGACGTTCTTCAGTTAATGCTGGAATGGTGATACGAATTATATTCCCATCACTTGTAGGTGTTAAGCCAAGGTCCGCTTTTTGAATGGATCGTTCAATATCTGAAATGGAAGACTTGTCAAATGGTTGGATCAAAAGCATACGACCTTCAGGAACCGTAATAGTAGCTAATTGGTTCAAAGGTGTCATCATGCCATAATATTCTACTTGCACTTTATCAAGAATGGATGGGTTTGCTCTTCCTGCTCTTAAAGTACTAAGTTCTCTCTTAAAAGCATCGATCGACTTGTTCATTCTTTCTTTAGCTTGGTTAATTACTTGTGTAGACATTAATCTTTCCCCCTTATAATTGTTCCAATATCTTCACCAATGACAGCTCTTCTAATATTTCCTTTTTCAGAGATGGAGAAGACGATTAGTGGAATATTATTATCCATACATAAAGATGAAGCCGTTGAGTCCATAACAGCAAGTCCATCTTTAAGTAAATCCAAATAGGTTAAACGCTCATATTTAAATGCATCCTTATCAATGGATGGATCCGCATTATACACGCCGTCAACTTTATTTTTAGCCATAAGGATTACATCAGCTTCAATTTCAGCGGCTCTCAATGCCGCAGTAGTGTCTGTAGAGAAATAAGGGTTACCAGTACCTGCAGCAAAAATCACAACTCTCTTCTTCTCTAAATGACGGATCGCTCTTCTTCTTATGTACGGTTCAGCAACTTGTCTCATTTCAATAGATGTTTGAACTCTTGTCTGTACGCCAATGTTTTCTAAACTGTCTTGAAGCGCTAAAGAATTCATCACAGTCGCTAGCATCCCCATGTAATCTGCTGTTGCACGATCCATCCCCCTGGCGCTGCCGGCAATACCTCGCCAAATGTTTCCGCCACCAACGATAATCGCCACTTCTACATCCAAAGCGATGATATCTTTAATTTGGTCGGCAATCGACTGAAGCATGCTTGAATCAATTCCAAATCCTTGATCACCTGCTAATGCTTCGCCACTTAATTTCAAGACTATACGATTGTATTTTGGCTCCTCCATAGTACCCTCCAGTTTCGAATCGCTTTATTGCGTGAATGAGTTTTTATTTGCTAATTTTTTTTGGAAAAAGGGACACAATGTGCCCCTCCCCAAAAACAATTATTTATTTACTTGTGACATAACTTCTTCAGCAAAGTTATCTTCACGCTTTTCCATACCTTCTCCAACTTCATAACGGTAGAAAGTTTTGATTTCAGCACCTTTAGAAGCTACGAACTTGCCAACTTTTTGATCGCTGTCTTTTACAAATGCTTGCTCATTCAAGCAAGTTTCTTCAAAGAATTTACCAAGACGACCTTCAACCATTTTGTCAACGATGTTTTCCGGCTTACCTTCGTTCATCGCTTGTTGCTTAAGTACTTCACGCTCGCGGTTCACTTCATCTTCAGAAACCTCTTCACGGCGAACATACTTAGGGTTAAGGGCTGCTACATGCATAGCAACGTCTTTAGCCGCTTGCTCGTCTTTAGTCCCTTCAAGAACTGTCAATACGCCGATACGTCCACCCATGTGGATGTATGCACCAAACGCTTCGTTTTCTCCGCCTTCAACGACTGCGAAACGACGAAGGGAAATTTTCTCTCCGATTTTAGCAATTTGATTCGTAATGAAATCTTGAAGAGTATCCCCTGTTTCACCAAATGGTTGTGCAAGAGCTTCTTCAACAGAAGCAGGATTGTTAGTTAAGATATGCTTTGCAACTTGGTCTACCATGTTGATGAAGTTTTCATTTTTAGAAACAAAGTCTGTTTCAGAGTTGATTTCAATGATTGCTGCGCGGTTACCTTCAGTAACGATATGAGCAAGACCTTCTGCAGCTACGCGATCCGCTTTCTTAGCTGCTTTAGCGATTCCTTTTTCACGTAGGAAGTCAATCGCTTTATCCATATCTCCATCTGTTGCGGAAAGGGCCTTTTTGCAGTCCATCATCCCTGCTCCCGTTTTTTCACGAAGTTCTTTTACCATTTGTGCTGTAATTGCCATAACAAATTCCTCCTTGATTGAAATCAATTTATATTTGTATTCTTTATTCTTAAGTAAATCATAGTGCTTAGATCGATTCCCTTTTAAAAAAAGAGTGATAAAGGGTCAAGCCCTCTATCACCCTTGTGGACGAACAATTAAGCAGTTGTCTCTTCACCCTGATTAGCTTCAATGATTGCATCTGCCATTTTAGCTGTAAGTAAGCGAACGGCACGGATAGCGTCATCGTTACCTGGAATGACATAGTCAATCTCGTCAGGGTCACAGTTCGTGTCTACGATCCCAACAATTGGGATATTTAATTTATGAGCTTCTGCCACTGCGATACGCTCTTTACGAGGATCGATAATGAATAAAGCATCTGGTAAACGGTCCATATCTTTAATACCGCCTAGGAATTTCTCAAGACGATCCATTTCCTTGTTAAGAAGTACAACTTCTTTCTTAGGAAGAACGTCGAACGTTCCGTCTTCTTTCATTGTTTCAAGTTGAACTAAACGAGCGATACGCTTACGGATCGTATCAAAGTTCGTTAACGTTCCACCTAACCAACGTTGATTAATGAAGTACATGCCACAACGTTCAGCTTCTTCTTTCACTGAATCTTGTGCTTGCTTTTTCGTACCAACGAAAAGCATTGTACCTCCTTGTCCTGCTAAGTCGCGAACAAAGTTAAATGCTTCGTCCACTTTCTTAACCGTCTTTTGCAAGTCAATAATGTAAATACCGTTTCTTTCTGTGAAAATGTAGCGATCCATCTTAGGGTTCCAACGACGAGTTTGATGTCCGAAATGTACCCCAGCTTCTAATAGTTGTTTCATGGAAATCACTGCCATATTCACTCACCTCCTCTGGTTTTTTAAATCCTCCGCTTATTTCACCTTTTACGCAAGACTCATTTGTGAGCACCCTTGGTAAAATCCATAAGCGTGTGTAGTAACACCGAGAAATAATATACCATATCCTTCCCTCGATAACAAGGCATGTTCAGAAATTATTTGTAAAATTTAAGAAGAAGCTCGACTTCTCCTGCACCCATTTGCATTTTTTTAGCGATTTCTCTGTGGGAGAACCCTTGTTCACTTAATGAAAGAACTCTCGCCGTATTGGAGGAATCAAAAGAAACCTCCTCCTTTTCTTCAGAAGGAGCTGGTGGTTCATAACGATTATACTCTTCAGTAATATCAGCTTCCATTTCCTTCTCAGTACTTGTCGTCGCTTCGTTTTTAAGTGCTGATTTACGTGATGAATGAGACGCTTTCTTTATTTCATTTTCGTCTTGAACAATTGGATCTGATAACTCCGACTTTCCTTTCAATACATCTTTTGAGGGCATCCTTGAAACTCTGCGAACGAGTCTTTCATTGTTTTCTTTCATTTCCGTTGTATAGGAAACTAGTAGGTCTTCCATTTCTTTGATCGTCTTTTCCTGATCTAACGGTTTATGGCTTTCGATCCTCTGATAAAGAACGATCATCACAAAAAAACTCACTAAGTGCAATACCAAACTGATTATTACTAAATATACCATGCTGTTCTCGTACTCCTTTTACCATGAAGCATTAAAGCGAATGATTTAATAATGGTGCTTTGACTGTCCGCTCTTTTCTTACTTATCTATTGGAATTAGGTTGTGATCCCTACTAATTCCTTAAAGAACCTTATCTATTTCTATGATAACATCTATGAGCATTTATAATGATTCAAACTTGATTTCACTCCGCTCCATTCGGAAAACAACGTGTTCATGAGGGGAAGTTATTTTTCTTCTGTATTTCCCGAAATGCAAATCAGCATTTGGATAAACCATTTTATAAACACGAATGGTTGCCTCTTCTTGGTTTTCAAACAGATCATGCAAATCTATCAATTGGTCTTTCGCCCGATTTAGAAGATTATGCGTTTCCACTAAAGAATTGCGTATACGAAGTTTCATCACTTTTTCTTTCGGTGTTAAGGAGCTGTTTTTTTCTTTATCCACTAATCTTTTCAATAGTAATCCAAGCTTCTGTAAATCAGCTTGAGCTTCATTTAATTCTTTTTTATACTTTTTTTCTGAAGCTACAAAGTGTTGACTAATACCTAAAAAGAGCGTTGTAGGAGTGTTCATCTGATTTCCTACTTCGTTTACTTCCATCCCTTTTCCAGACGAGACCATGCCACCTACAATATTCCCTCTGCCTTGTTTACAGATGACACAACCTTTCGCATCCACCTCGCTGTGAAGGATCGATTTTGAAACGTTTACATTTCCGCCAGCGACAATATTCGCTTGATTCAAAAAGCCTGCTTGAACGTCTCCTTTTGCTTCTATTCGACCGTTCCCTTGAGCGACAACTCCTTGTTGGATAAAGATGGACCCATCTGAATACAACTTTGCTGACTCAACAGTGCCATGAACACGGATATCACCTTTTGCTTTTATCTCAAATCCAGATGGCACACTCCCACGAATGTTTACATTTCCTATAAAGTCTACATTTCCAACTTTTAAATCAAGATCTCCATTGACTTCGTAAACAGGAAAGACATGGATCACTTTCGGCTCAATAGAAACTTGACCATCAACCGTAGCAATAATCTCTGTTTCATCACTAGCTATTCGCGTGTTCTTCCCTGCCCTTAATTTGAGATCTCTTCCTGGTTTAGCTGGAATTTCCTCACCGTAAACGGTCATCCCACTCTGCTCTTTTGTCGCACTTATCTTTTTACCTACAATGGTACCGGCCGAGACAGAAGGAATTTCAAGAACTTTTCTTAAATTCACATCTTCTTGATCATTTTTATCTCCATCGTCCAACTTCGTCGTAACTTGATCAAAAATAGACAAAATATAGGCATCTTTTCCCGGTACCGAGCTTTTTCCTTTAGCGACGACCACCGGCAATTCTACTTTTTCAGCTATGATACGTTGTACCGTTTCTTCGAGCAATCCATATGTAATTCCACACTCTTCTAAAAAAAGTTTCAATTGATTCACGTCTAAATCTTCCGGAAATGATTGGTGCTGTTTCAATTTCGCTTGTAAGCGATCCTCTGATACATCTAATTCAAATATGTCATGTAACTCTCCCAATGACAGATCCCCCTTGAGAAAAAACCTTGAATTTATCTATTAAGAACACGATGAATGGCGTTGCTTTTCCATCAGTGAATTATTTGAATATGGATCCATCGATGTGCTTTAATTTTTGCTGCAGCTTAAATAACGTCTTAGAATGAATTTGTGAAATTCTTGAGGTAGACAAATTCAAGGCTTCGCCAATTTCCGTGAGTGTGAACTCTTCAAAGTAAAATAAGCTGATTACTAATTGTTCATTTTTGTTGAGTGTTTTCAGAACGGCCGCTAACTCTTCATACTGAGCCTTTTTATCAATAGTTTGATCAGGCGTCGGGGTTTTATAGTCCATGATCGTGGAGGCATAAGTGTCATTTTTTTGACTATCTTTTGTTGGTTCATCAAGCGACAGTAAGTTTGACATAAAGCTTTCGTTCATTGTGTGAACCACATCGTCTTCCTTTAAACCTAATTCATTAGCCACTTCTTTAGGAGTGACAAAACGACCATGTCGTTGTTCTAATGATTCAATCGCTTGTTCTATTTTCTTAGACTTGTCGCGAATAGATCTTGGAAGCCAGTCTTCTTGCCTTAAACCATCAATGATCGCTCCTCGTATTCGAAAAGAGGCATACGTATCGAATTTTAAATCTCTAGTATGATCAAATTTCTCCAAAGCATCATAAAGCCCGACTAAAGCATGGCTTCTTAAATCGTCTTGCTGAACACTTCGAGGTAAATTCACACTAATTCTTTGAACATGGTAATCTACCAAATGTAAATAGGCTTCTACTAACCTGTCTCCTGCAGACGTTTTACGTTCGGAAATCCAGCTGTCCCATTCTTTTTGAAGTGATGGTGATTCGTTTGTTTTAGGCATAGGAATCCCCCTATTCGCTCATTAAGTCTTTGACATGTTCGCTCGTCTTTTTTATTTCTTGTTCATCCATGTTCTTCTTCACGGGTACTTCGTTACGACCCGATCCCACTTTTTCTTTAGAGGGACTCGCTTTACTCACCTGTTCCTGAGGATCTTGGGATGTCTTTAAATCTATAGTAATCCACTTCCACAAGTGACTAAAAATGAATCCTAAAATCACCGCTATGATTAGAGCGATGCCTCCCCTGTATATGGAGGTTAAAAGTTCATTATTCAAGCTAGACCCTGTAAAGACGATGATAAATCCTATTAGTGAGAAAATGATAATAAACGATAGTGTCCTGTTTCTCATTATACTTGAACCACACCTTTATTTACGGTACGAATTTCCAGTAGGCTTGTTGCCGGATTGAACTCAATGGTTCTTCCGCTGCTTCCACCAACATCTTCATATACAAGCGGAATATTTAATTCATTGAGAATTTTCTTTACAGCTTTGACGTTTCTTGGCCCAATTCTCATAGCCTCAGAATTCAGAGAAAACTTAAACATTTGAGCGCCACCGGCTATTTTAGCTTTCAGACGATATTTAGAAGTTCCTGCTTTAATAAGCAAGTGAATTAGGTCATGGATGGCCGTATCCGCATACTTCGCTCGATTCATTTGGCCTGATCTGGCAAAGGAGGAATCTGGGAGCATAATATGCGCCATTCCCGAAATCTTAGCTCGATCATCATAGAGGATGATTCCCACACAGGATCCTAAACCTGATGTTCGTATTGTATGAGGGGGACTGGCTAAACTTATATCCGCCATACCAACTTTGATTAAGTTATTCATCCACACAAACCTCTAATGCCAGGAACATTTTGTCTAATGAGTCCGGATCTGGGAGAAGAAAGAAATGTCCCTTTGATTGAGTTGAATTATCTTTGTCCTTCTCATTAATCTCAGTATCAATGACAATAGCGTAATCCCCTGCTTGAGAAAGTTCAACAAGCCCTGCTGATATCAACGCCATCGACATATCCACCGCTGAAGCAGGTGGCGTTGGCTGTAAGTTTAGTTTCGTGAAATCTGAAAGAGCTGATAAATAGGAGCCTGCCAAGATATTCCCTAATTCATTGAGTGCTGAAGCCCCCATCTCGTTCATAGGCTCTTCGTTTAAATCCAACTGCGGATCTCCGATCAATTGCCGGATTAACTCGTTCGCTTCATGCAACGGCAACATAAAAAACATATTCCCTGGCGCATCGCCTTCAATCCGGAGAAAAACAGCTGCTACGACCGTTTCTTCTCCGCCAACTGAATCGCTAATTTCATGAAAAGGGACAACCTTAACTGCAGGGACCTTCATATCAATCGTTTTACTAAGCATTTGAGATAGAGCCGTTGCAGCGTTTCCTGCACCAATATTTCCTACCTCTTTTAAAATATCTAAATGCTGTGGTTGAATAGAAGATAAATCCCTCATTAAACTTTTCCTTCGATCTCTTTTATCTCTTCCATTTCATCTGGATTCAATACTTTGTCTAAATTCAACAAAATCAGTAATCTCTTTTCTAGCTTTGCGACTCCTCGAATATATGCAGCTTCTAGCCCGCCAACCACTTTTGGTGGAGGCTCTATAGCATTTTTAGGAATATCAAGAACGTCATTTGCCGCGTCTACCACAAGCCCCACGTCCATTTGACCTACGGTGACAATAATGACTCTTGTTGTCTCCGAATGGTCCAACCCTTGTATAGCAAATCTTTTACGAAGGTCAATAATTGGAGTGACAACTCCCCGAAGGTTAATTACCCCTTCTACAAAATCCGGAGTACTAGGGACACGCGTAATATGCTGAACCCGTTCAATAGAACGCACTTGCGCTACTTCCACTCCGTAATCTTCATCCTTCAATTGAAATACTATGACTTTAACGTCTTCTATAACTGTTTCATTCATGTTGACACCCTCCTTTTAATTGTGGTGCTATTTCTTTCATAATTGTTTGTATAGTTATTTAATTAAAGAATTACAATCTACTATCAGTGCCACTTGTCCATTACCTAAAATCGTTGCCCCAGAAATGGCAAACACATTAGTTAAGTAATTCCCCAGTGATTTCAAGACAATTTCTTGCTGTCCTATGAAAGAGTTCACCACAAGCGCGGCCATTTTCTCTCCTTTTCTAACGATGACAATGGAATAATAATCATTTTCTTCTTTTGACACAGGGACATCAAAGAAGTCAGTGAGATTAATAAGTGGAACGACACTGCCTCTGAAATCAATGACTTTTTGATTATGGGCAGCCATAATATCTTCTTTCTTGATAATAGCTGTTTCAATAATGGAAGATAAAGGAACGGCATAAATTTCTTCTTGGACTTCCACTAACATGACAGAAATAATCGATAAGGTTAACGGTAATTGAATAGAGAAAGTTGTTCCCACATTTGGAGAGGAATGAACGGAAACGTTTCCTCCTAATGATTCAATTTTATTCTTGACGACATCTAAACCTACTCCTCGACCTGAAATATCTGAAATTTCATCCGCGGTGCTTAATCCACTTGAAAAGAGTAGTTCATATACTTGTTTATCACTAAGAGTTGCTCCGTTCTCACTTGAAACCACACCACTATTGATCGCCTTTTGCAATACTTTGTCTCGGTTAATTCCCGCTCCATCATCCGACACTTCAATAAAGACATGATTGCCACTATGATAAGCTTTCAACGTGATCGTGCTTTCTTCTCGTTTCCCAGCTTGCTTCCGTTTCTCCGGTGTTTCTACGCCATGATCGATGGAATTTCTTAGTAAATGAACAAGAGGATCGCCGATCTCATCGATCACCGTTCGGTCTAACTCTGTCTCTGCACCGATAATTTCTAAATGAACGATTTTATTTAAGTCTTTAGCCAATGCTCGAACCATTCGTGGGAAACGATTAAAAACTTGTTCAATTGGAACCATTCGCATATTTAAAATAATGCTTTGTAGATCACCTGAAATACGGGACATATGTTCAACTGTTTCCGTTAACTCGCTGCTTTTTAAATCTCTTGAAATCTGTTCCAGTCTCCCTCGATCAATGACTAGTTCTTCAAAGAGATTCATCAAGCTGTCTAGTCGTTCAATATTGACGCGAATGGTTTTGTTTGGAGATGACGATGGTTTTTCTTCTTTTTCAGTTCCGTTCTCTTTATTATTCCTTTGAGTCTGCTTTTCAGAAAGTAGCACTTTTTCTTCATTCGCTGATTCTTGGAGAGAAGTGCCTTGCTCTTTTGTCATCTCTTCAACATCGATTCTTTGAACCTCTACTGTATCAATCTCTGAAACTTTCATGATTCTAGCCTGAACATCATTCTCTGCTTCTTTTGTAACGATCGTTACAGAGAACGCTAAATCGAAATTTTCTTCCTCTAATTGATCCACTGTAGGCGTTGATTTAATCACTTCACCTATTTGTTCTAACACTTCAAAAACCATGAAAACTCGTGCTGCTTTTAATATGACGTCTGCTCTTAATGAAATATTAATGGAGTATGCATGAAATCCTTGCTCCGTTGATTGGCTTAATACAGTCAATTCAAAGTCATCATAGGAGTTTTGATTTCCATGAGTCTTTTGATCTGCTTCTTTTGTGGCAGCTATTTCTTCTGAGAAGTCTCCTTTTTCAATTTTCTCTAGTTTAGCAACGACTTCAGTCACATCTCTTTTTCCTTCACCGCCGTTGGCTATATCTTGAACCATCGCTTCTAAATGATCCACCGATTCAAAAACGACATCAAGTAAGTCACTAGTGGCCTTTAATTTGTCGTTTCTTATGGCATCTAAAACATTCTCCATTTGATGAGTTAAACTGGCTAGATCTTCGTAGCCCATGGTTGCTGACATTCCCTTTAACGTATGGGCCGAACGAAACACTTCATCAATGATGGAATAATCCCCAGGTTGATTCTCCAACTTAAGTAAATGGTCGTTCATCGCTTGCAGATGTTCGGTACTTTCATCTATAAACATATCCAAGTATTGATTTTTATCCAAAATGATCCCTCCAAATTAGCAATATTTTATTATGGTAGTAGCTACATCATTCAGATCAACAACTTCATCGACAAGATTCGTATCAATGGCTGCTTTTGGCATACCATATACGACTGAACTTGACTCTGCTTCTGCAAGAGCAATCGTTCTTTTAGCCTTCTTCAATCGAACGAGGCCTTTTTTTCCATCAGATCCCATTCCAGTCAATACGACAGCAATAACGCTTTGAACTGGCATTGAACTGATGGATGTGAACATCACATCGACGGATGGACGATGACCGTTGACAAGAGAATTTTGATCTAAATGAACCGCGACTGAAGTCCCGATAGTTCTTACCTTTAAATGGTATCCTCCCGGAGCGATATAGGCAACACCTTTTTTTAAAACTTCTCCATTTTCTGCTTCTTTGACGGTTATTTCTGAAAGTGTATTTAATCGTTCACTTAGTGATTTGGTGAAGCCTTTAGGCATATGCTGAACAATTAATATTGGATGAGGAAAATCCCTAGGAAGATGAGGCAATACACTTTGCAACGCTTTCGGTCCTCTCGTTGATGTGCCAATTAGAACCACTTTTGAGAAGTTCTTGACCTGTTCCTTTGAAGGCTCCTTAGACTTTTGGATACTAGTTGAATGACTCTCTTGATGGAGGTTCACTTGATTTTTTCGCACTTTTGGTAGGGGCTCTTTTTTTAGTTTCATTAATGAGACTTTAGAAGCGTAAAGAACTTTTTCAATGATTTCTTGTTCCACTTTATGTATATCTAAAGAGATAGACCCAGACGGTTTAGAAATAAAATCGAATGCGCCATACTCCATAGCTTTAATCGTCGTTTCAGCTCCTGCTTTCGTTACGCTAGACACCATAATCACGGGGGTAGGACGTATCGCCATAATTTCTTTCAAGGCATCAATTCCTGACATAATCGGCATTTCTACATCCATTGTGACCACATCGGGTTTTAGTTTCAGCACTTTTTCTACTGCGTCTTTACCGTTCCTTGCCTTGTCTACCACGTGAATGTTATCGTGATTTGCTAACATCTCAGACAGCATTTTTCTCATAAAAGCAGAGTCATCCACTACAAGAACATTGATCATCTTTTCACCTGCTTTCTATGACTTTCTCATTAGTTTCTTTAACTTTGCCACAAATGAAGGGACCAATTTCTCTTTGGTTTGATCGAAAGGGTTATCGTTTAAATACTGTTGGATCGCTTTTTCAATAGCTATGGAAGGTTTTGATCTAGGTGCAAACAACATAAACGGTTTTTGAGAGCGGACCGACTTCCACACAATTTCATCATCTGGTAAGGTTGTTAAGTAACTGAGGTCTTTATTTAAAAATTGTTTCGTGACGTTGATCACATTTCGCGAAGTGTTATCGCTGTCTTTTTTAGAATGAGCTCGATTTATGATGATTGAGATAGGTAACTTTGCATCTTGAATATCGATGTACTTGATCATTCCATAAGCATCTGTGATCGAAGTAGGTTCAGGAGTGGTCACAAGAAAAATTTCGTGGGCTGATAAAATAAAATGTGTGCTGCTACTCGTCACCCCTGCCCCCATATCTAAAAAGATATAGTCAAATTCCTCTTGTAAAGATTCCATTTGATTAAAAAAGAACTCTGCCTTTTCTCTATCCATTTCAAATATTGAGGATAACCCGCTCCCGCCAGCAACATAAGAAAGACCTAATGGACCTTTTTCAATAACTGACCATATAGACATTTCACGTTCAATCATATCGACAATAGAATAAGCAGACGATTGACCTAAAAGAATATCGATATTGGCCATACCAATATCTAAATCTATAATTAATACTTTCTTCTGTTTCTTTTGTAAACCCAATGAAAAGTTGACGACAAAATTGGATTTACCTACTCCGCCCTTACCACTCACTACCGCAATGACCTTGCCGTTTCTTCCTTCGTTGGTTGAAGAGAGTTTCGTACCGATCATCTTATGTCGTAGAGCATCTGCTTGATCATGCACAGGACCTTCATCTCCTCACTAATCGCTCAATTACTTTTTCAGTGGTAGCTTCTTCAATATCATCAGGCACGTTTTGTCCTGTAGCTAAATAGCTTGCACCAATACCAAAATCGACCATCACATTTAACATGGCGCCAACCGAGTCAGTTTCGTCCAATTTAGTGAAAATGAATTTGTTGATATGGATTAATTTGAATTGTTCAATGATTTTACTCATATCACGGTATTTAGAAGTCATCGCTAGGACTAGATGTGTTTCCATTTCTTCATTGAAATCGATCACTTGATTTAATTGTTCCACATATAATGGGTTGCGAAAATTCCGACCAGCAGAATCAATTAATACAAAGTCATAATCACTAAAACGTGATAGGGCTTCTTTGAAATCTTTCATGGAATAGGCCACTTCCATTGGAACATCAAGAATTTTGGCGTATGTTTTTAATTGTTCGATCGCTGCAATTCGAAACGTATCTGTTGTAATAAACGCTACTTTCTTTTGATCATGCAACACGGCTTTAGCTGCGATCTTTGCTAACGTGGTCGTTTTACCGACGCCTGTAGGTCCAACAACGTTCAAATATTTCTTCGAATAATTAAAACTGCCAAAATCTTTATCGACAAGTAACTCAGTTAACTGTTCGATCATCCACTTCTCAATTTCTTCGTCACTTTTACTGTCACCATCTTCTTGATACCACCGTTTTAACAATTGTTTCATCACTTGCATTCGATAAGAATCAGACACCTCTTGGTCGACTAAACGACGATTGATTGGATCTAACGATGATGGATAATCTTCTTTTGTCCCCGGAGCCCCTTGATGCAATTCCTTAATCATATTTTTTAATTCATTTATTTCATTAGTAAGTTTCACTGTATCCTGTTTAGGCTTCATCGCCTGTTTCTGTTTATTAACGATTGGTCGCTTTGATGTAAGTGGCCGATTTTCTGGATCTATTGCGGCAATCACTTCCATGTTTTTTTTAGTAAAAAAACCTAGAAAACCACCTGTTTCAACTCTTTTAGAATTCAAGATGACCGCATCTTGACCTAACTCAGCACGAATCTTTGTCATTGCTTCACTCATGTCTTTAGCTAAATATTTTTTTATTTTCATTAAACGTTCACCACCCCAACACTTTGAACTTCAATATGCGGTTCCAGCTCGTTATAAGAGAGCACAGGAACTTGAGGAATATACCTTTCAATTAGGTGTCGAATGTACATACGAACAGCTGGAGAACAAAGGAAAACCGGCATTTGTCCCGTTTCTTGCATTTTCTCAACTTCTGCCATCATCGACTCAAGAATCGCTTGAGTTGTATTAGGGTCTAAATTGAGAAATGCTCCATGATCCGTTTGCTGTATGCCATCCGCCACAGCTTTCTCCACCTTGCCACTAACAGTAATAACAAATAGAGGTTCCCCATCTCCCGCATATTGCTTGGAGATCTGTCGTGAAAGAGCTTGCCTTACATATTCAGTTATCAAATCAGTATCCTTCGTCATTTGGCCGTAATCTGCTAATGTTTCAAAAATGACCGGTAAATTTCGAATCGAAACTTTTTCTTTTAACAAGTTACTAAGTACTTTCTGAATATCTCCTGTAGAAAGAGGGTTAGGTGTCACATCTTCAACCAATGTAGGATACGTTTCATTCAAGTGATCCACTAATTGTTTCGTCTCTTGACGACCAATTAATTCATGAGCATGTCGTTTAATCACTTCTGTTAAATGAGTCGATACAACTGAAGGCGGATCCACAACTGTGTAACCTGAAAGCTCCGCCTGTTCTTTTAATTCCTCTGATATCCATAGAGCAGGCAAGCCAAAAGCAGGTTCGATCGTTTCTATCCCTGTAATGCTCTCATCTTCTACCCCAGGGCTCATCGCCATGAAATGATCGAGGAGCAATTCTCCTTTTGTCACTTCGTTCCCTTTTATTTTTATCGAGTATTCATTCGGTTGCAATTGAATATTATCTCGAATCCGTATAACAGGCACAACCATTCCCATTTCAATGGCCAATTGACGGCGGATCATCACAACTCTGTCTAGAAGATCTCCACCTTGATTAGCATCGGCCAGTGGAATTAACCCATAACCGAATTCAAATTCTATCGGATCTACTTGCAGAAGGTTTACAACACTCTCAGGGGACTTCATATCGTCTTCCTCCCCACTTGATGCTTGTTCATCCTCCACATCTTCCATCTCGAGGAGTTTTTTCTCATTTCGACTGAGCAAGAATCCACCTAATCCAAGGGCAAAAGCCACTGAAGTCGTCACCATCGTCTCAATCGGTGTAAATATTCCTAGCGCTGCAATCGTTCCACCTGCTACGTAGAGCATTTTAGGATAGGCAAGTAATTGTTGCGTAATATCATGACCTAAATTTCCTTCTGAAGCCGCCCTCGTCACTACAATACCTGTAGCTGTTGAAATGAGTAAGGCGGGTATCTGACTGACTAGACCGTCCCCAACAGTTAAAAGAGTGTATTTGTCAGCCGCTTCTGCCACTGGCAACCCTTCTTGAAGCATCCCAATAACTAAACCAAAAATGATATTAATAATAACAATAACGATCCCGGCAATGGCATCCCCTTTAACAAATTTACTGGCACCATCCATGGATCCGTAAAAATCAGCTTCTTGTTCAATTTTCTTTCTTCGTTCTTTAGCTTCAATATCAGAGATCATTCCTGCGTTCAAGTCTGCATCTATACTCATCTGTTTCCCGGGCATAGCATCCAATGTAAAACGTGCCCCAACTTCAGAAACTCTCTCAGCACCTTTCGTAATAACAACAAACTGAATGACTACTAAGATAACAAATACAACAAAACCTACCAATGCATTCCCACCAACAACAAACTGACCAAATGTTTCAATTACATTCCCAGCGTCTCCTTGGTTACCAAGAATGGCTCGAGTAGTCGATACGTTCAAACCTAATCGAAATAACGTGACAAGTAATAGTAACGTTGGGAAAATAGAGAATTGGAGTGGTTCTCTCGTATTCATTGAAACTAAAATAATTAACAGCGCAAATGAAATATTAATGATGATTAAAAAGTCAATGATCCCTGTTGGTAAGGGAATGATGAGCATAATCACAATTAAAATGACTGTTAATAATATGCTGAAATCCTTCAATGGCATTTGCGCTTCTCTCCTTCTACTGTTCACACAGCCAGTCTAACGTTCTTAAATCTTTCTTTGTAATCGATAAACATATGCTAATACTTCCGCTACAGCCTTAAATAAATCTTCTGGCACTTGATCTCCAATTTCTGCCTGAGCATATAAGGCTCTAGCCAAAGGACGATTTTCAACCGTCATTACCTCGTTATTTTTAGCAATATTAATGACTTTCAACGCAATGTAGTCTACCCCTTTTGCGACGACCACAGGCGCATCCATATTTGAATCATCATACTTTAGACAAACCGCATAATGGGTGGGGTTGGTAATGACCACATCAGCTTTAGGAACTTCTTGCATCATACGACTCATCGCCATTTGCCGCTGCTTTTCCTTGATTTTTGATTTAATTAACGGATCCCCTTCTGTTTTCTTGTATTCGTCTTTCACATCTTGTTTTGACATTTTGATGTTTTTCTCATGGTCATATTTCTGGTACATGTAATCCAAAATCGAAAGGAAAACCAATAAAATAGCTACCGCTAGTCCCATAAGGACAATTAACATGCCAATTAACCCCATGCCATCTTCTACAGAAAACAGTCCCAGTTTTAATAAGTCTTCCATGAAAAACCACATGACCGCACCTGTAACCAGTCCGACAAGTACAATCTTTAACATGGATTTCAAAAATTCCACTAGCGCTCGGATGGAAAAAATTCGTTTAAACCCTTTAATAGGATCAATTTTACTTAACTTCATTTTCACGGCTTCTGGGGCAAACAAAAACCCCACTTGTAAATAATTACTGAATAGAGCCGCTAAAATGGTAATAAGCATCATCGGCGCTACGACGATCACTGCCTGATAAGAAAATTCCAAGAACATGGCTTGCACATTTTCTTCAGAGAGATTCATAAGTAAATAATCCGTAAAAGTAAACCTAGCCATCGTAAACATTTGCTCTACCATGAATGACCCGATGAACCAAAAAAATAAAAAAACAAATAAAAGAATAAAAGCCGTATTGACATCGGAACTCTTCGCCACTTGCCCTTTATCACGGGATTCTTTTCTTTTCTTAGGTGTTGCTCTCTCCGTCTTTTCTTGGGCAAAATATTGCAAGTCCAACGTTAAATACATTCTTTACACCCTTCCATACAGTTCCATCAAGGTCCTCATTGTCAATGTCATCGTTTCTACTAAATGCTCTACTAAAATAAAAAAAGGTGCCATCGTTAAAGCGAGCATGATAAAGCCTAAAAAGATTTTCAATGGAAGCCCTACGACAAACACATTCACCTGTGGAACCGTCCTAGCTACCATACCTAGTGCCACGTCAACGAGAAAAATCGAACCTACTATTGGCATAGACATTTGAAACGCAATGATGAACATCGTATTAAAGCTTGAAACGACGTGCTCAATAACAAACATTTCTCCGAAAGGAAGATAAAGCTGCTCCATCGGAACGAATTGATAACTATAAAACATTCCATCTATTAACAAATGATGCGCGTCCGTTGCCAAGATGAACAATAATGAGAACGTATATAAATAACTCCCTGTAAGGGGAGATTGTGCCCCTGTTTGCGGATCAATGACATTGGCAATCATAAACCCTAGTTTTAAATCAATCAGTCCCCCAGCTACTTGAATCGCATAGAGAAGAATCGTTGCAATAAGTCCAACCGTTAAACCAAAGAGAGCTTCTTTAATGATTAATAAAAAAAACTCATAATTTATTTCAAAAGCGGGCCAGTCCTCCGTAAAGAAGATGATCCAAGACATGAAAATAGCGATCCCTATTTTCATTTGGGCAGGAATATTTTGATAAGAAAAGAATGGAAGTGTTAATAAAAAAGATGTGATGCGCACAAGTATAAGTAAAAATGCAGGAAACCATTCAAAAAACTCTAACATAAAATCATCCTATAAACTGATGTAAATTGCTGAAGATCTCTTCAGCAAGGGTTAACACTTGCGTCAACATCCATGGCCCGAAAATGATTAGAGCAATCAACACTCCTGCAATCTTCGGAATAAAAGCCAACGTTTGCTCTTGAATTTGGGTCGTAGCCTGAAATATACTCACGCCCAGGCCTATTGCTAATGCAGTAATCAGTAAGGGCCCTGCGACCAATAAAACAGTGAAAACTCCTTGTTCTGCCCAAGATATAACCATTTCTGGACTCATCATGCCCCTCCTCTAAAAACTGAATAACAACGACCGTACTACTAAATGCCAACCATCTACCATAACAAAAAGTAGTACTTTAAACGGTAAAGCAATCATAACTGGAGGCAACATCATCATCCCCATGGCCATTAACACACTGGCGACGACCATATCAATCACTAAAAATGGAACAAAAATCATAAAACCGATTTGAAAAGCCGTTTTCAGTTCACTGATAGCGAAGGCAGGGACAAGTGAAGTTAATGGAATATCATCTAATGTTTCGGGCCTTTCTTGTCCTGCGTATCCCATAAACAACGCTAAATCTTTTTCTCTCGTATGCTCTGCCATAAACTCTTTCATAGGCGCTGCCGCAGAATCAAATGCTTCCTCTTGAGTAATTTCACCATCAAAGAGGGGTTGAAGGGCATTCTCATTTACTTCAGAAAATACAGGCGCCATGATAAAAAACGTTAAAAATAACGCAAGACCTACCAACACTTGGTTAGGAGGCATTTGTTGCGTCGCCAACCCTGATCTGACAAAGGATAACACGATGATAATGCGTGTAAAGCTCGTCATCAGTATTAAAATTGCCGGAGCCAGTGAAAGGACGGTTAATAGGAGTAATAACTGAATGGTTGCAGTTAAATTCGCAGGGTCGTCACTGAATATGTCTAATGCTGGAATATCAATCATTGCAATCATTAATCTTTCTCCTCTAATACAGAATGCACCTTTGTTTGCGATTTCTTTACGTCTTTCATTTCATGATCAAGCAAACTTCTAAATGCGGCTTCATTCGCATTTCCTTTAGGTGATTTCTTCCTTTTCTCTAGCCAGCCTGTCAAACGGGAAATAGGCTGTTCAAATATCTCTTGTGAGCTTTGATGAGTTTGCATCATTAACTCAATTTCTTGAGGATCTTCAATCTCTTTCAACAGTTCTACGGTATCGCCAACACCTACAACTAAAACCCGTTTTCCGACACGAACAATTTGTACCGATCGATTCGGTCCAACACCGGTTCCACCCATGTTTTGAATCGTATTGTGACTGTTGAAATTTTGCGCCCGTTTATTAATAAATTTAAGCAATGCATAAATAACGAATAATACGGCTCCTAGAGCTAAAAACATTTGTAAGACAAGAAAGAATAAGTTCTGGTTTTGACCACTACCAATGACTGGCTCTTCTTCCTCTTCTTCATCTAGAAAGCCCTCTTGCAGATCCTCTTCATTACCAATGTCTTCATTATGTTCCTCTGACTCTTGTTCAGTTGAATTAAGTATTTGATTAATGTTGCGGTCACCTTCTCCAAAATCATCGGCTGACACATCCATCATGGTGTAAACCGACAAACAAATGAAGACAGTAAATATTCGTCCTATTTCCTTCATCCTGACACTCCCTTGGAGCCATTAGCCTAGTGTTTTATTGATTGCTTCGATGACTCTGTCTGCTTGAAATGGCTTAACGATGAAGTCCTTCGCTCCCGCTTGGATGGCATCGATTACCATCGCTTGCTGCCCCATGGCAGAACACATAATCACTTTTGCATTTGGATCGTGCTTTCGAATTTCTTTTAACGATGTAATACCGTCCATTTCAGGCATCGTAATATCCATGGTTACGAGATCCGGAGAGTGCTCTTTATACATATCTACAGCTTGAGCACCGTCACCCGCTTCTCCTACCACTTCAAAATCATTTTTTGACAATATATCCTTGATCATCATTCTCATAAAAGCTGCATCATCTACTATTAATACTCTCGTTCCCATTCGTTTCGTCCTCCTTGTTTTTAAACCCCTGTTTAGCGTAAATTATGAATACGTTCTTTTTGACTAACAATATCTGTTACTCGCACACCAAAGTTTTCGTCAATGACGACGACTTCTCCCTTGGCAATGAGACGGTGATTAACCAATATATCTACCGGCTCACCTGCTAATTTGTCTAGTTCGACAATCGACCCTTGCGATAACTCTAAAATTTCCTTGATCGACCTTTTCGTTCTCCCTAATTCAACAGTGACTTCTAATGGAATATCTAATAACATATCTAAATTTTTGGCTTCATTTTCATTCAATACAGGTGCCTCAAAATTGGAAAATGCAGCAGGTTGAACATTAGCCGATCGTTCTGACGGTCTAGGCCCAGACGACAAGTGTTGTGGCTCTGATCGTGGAGCTTGCTGCTGAGGTGCAGGAGCTTGTTCACGATGTTCAGGCGCTTGTTGATTCTCGTGTTGCTGATGTTGATCCTGTTCAACAGCCTTCTCTTCCTCTATAGCTACCTCTTCACTTGCCTGATCAGGGTTCATTAGTTGTTCAACCATGTCTTTAGCAAAAGAAACAGTGACTAGTTGCATGATCTTGGAATCTATCAAATCGCCAACTTTGAGGTCGAAAGAAATCTTCACTAAGATCTCTTCATCTGGCAACTTAACTTTATTAGGGTTTTCTTGTAAGTCCAAGAGATCGATCCCTGGTGGTGAAATATCTACTTTTTTATTGAAAATAGTAGACATAGATGTAGACGCTGAGCCCATCATCTGATTCATCGCTTCTTGGACCGCGCTGATTTCCATCTCTCCTAAATCGTCGGAAGTATTTTTCCCATCATATCCTAACATAAGATCAGCGATAATAGCTGCGTCTGTCGTTTTAATGACAAGTAAATTCATGCCCTCAAATCCAGCTGTGTATTGCACAGAGATAGCTACATGTGGCTTTGGGAATTCCTGATCCAATTCTTCACGACTAATGATCGATACTTTCGGGGTAGTAATATCAACTTTTTGATTAAGGAGAGTAGATAACGCTGTTGCTGAACTCCCAAAAGAAATATTTCCAATTTCACCTAAAGCATCTTGTTCAATTCCGGAAAGGTAATTTTCAACTTTCAACTTGGTTTGACTGCTGTCTTCTGTTTGTTCGCCCTCGTCGTTATCGTCATCCATCCCACTTAACAGGGCATTTATCTCTTCTTGTGAAAGCATATCATCATTCATCTGAAGTCCCCTCCTCTTCAATTATATCGGTAATTTGTACAGCTACATGATTTTTCATTTTACCTGGCTGCACTCTATACTTTGGTTCTTCACCTATGCGAAGCAACAGCGATTCATCGATTAATTGATCAAGTTCAATAATGTCATCGACGCCTAAGTGCAAAAATTCGTCTATCGTAATCTCTGATTTACCTAACTCTACCGCCAAATCAAGAGGCGCTTTTTTTAAATTACTTTTCAATGAATGTAATTCCCCTGGCAATCGATCCTTTTTCTTTGCTTGCATCCACAAATGAACAGAGAGCTTAGGTAGAATTGATTCGATCACGACATGTGGCAAACAAATATTGATCATTCCTGAAGATTCCCCAATCGTCGTTGAAAGAGAAATAACAACGACTGTTTCATTCGGTGAAACCAATTGTAAAAACTGCGGATTTACTTCTAAATCATCCATGACGGGATCTAACTCTTCCACTGAAAGCCACGCTTCTCTAAAGGTTTCTAACGATCGTTGAAAAAGCTGGGACATAATTTTCGTTTCAATTTCTGTTAAATTTTCCACCTTGTTATACGCTTCTCCTTGACCACCCAACATGCGGTCAAGCATCGCATAGGCGATATTAGGATTTACTTCCATGACAAATCTACCGTCTAATGGAAAAGGTTCGAAAACATTTAAAATCGTCATCTTCGGAACTGATCGAATAAATTCATCGTAAGGAAGTTGATCGACGGAGGCCACATTCATCTGGACGAACGTACGAAGTTGAGCAGACAATTGAGTCGTTAATAACCGAGCATAGTTTTCGTGAATTCTTGTCAAACTTCGAATTTGATCTTTTGAGAAACGCAGCGCTCTTTTGAAATCGTATGATCTTATTTTTTTCTTTGTATCTTCTTTCTTTAACTCCTCTGCATCCATTTCCCCTGTAGAAATAGCTGAAAGGAGTGCATCAATCTCACCTTGAGACAGAACATCTGCCATCTAGTCTCACCTCGCTTCGTTCTTGCTAATTTATTGAATCACACGCTGATTCATATACACTTGAACCACGTAGCCCTCTTGCATAATTTGATTTACCCTGCTTCTTATTCGATCTTCAAGGTTTTCAATCCCATCTGACCCTTGAAAATCATTTGCTGACATATCTGAGAGTTCTTGAATAATAATGTTCTCTACTTGAAAGCTTCGTTTTTCAAATTCATTTTTCGCTTGTGCGTTTTCCATTTGAATAACAAATTGTGAACGGATAATATGATTAGATAATAAATTCGTTGTGATTTCTTCTGTCTCCACTGACCGTTCAAGCACTTGGTCTATCGTAGGTTCGCCTTCCGCCTCTTCTACTTGAAAAAGCTGGGTGTAAACCACCAATGCCATGACACCAATAAGCGTTAATGCTACGAGGATGATCATCATAATATTCACTAATCGATTTTGAAACATATTTAACCCTCCTCATCTTCTTGTAATTTGGATATGAGAGGAATTAATCCAATACGCTTGTAAAAATGCTCAATCCGATTGATCACTTCTTCTTCGGTTTCCGTCACAACAATTTTCTTCCCATTGGACAAAGTAATGGTCGTGTCGGGAAAGGATTGAATTTGCTCGATATATAATGCGTTTAATGTGAACGTTTGATTGTTTAAGCGAGTTAATGTCACCATATTTAGTTACGAGCACCACTTTTAAAAGCGAGACTCTTCCTCCTCATTATGTAAAATGGGGTTGGCTTAGCATCCTCTGAATGCTAAGCCAAGCCAGTCTTATCGTTTCAAGTTCACGAGTTCTTGGAGAATTTCATCTGATGTTGTAATCATTCTTGTATTCGCTTGGAATCCACGCTGTGATACGATCATTTCAGCAAATTCTTCAGACAAGTCTACGTTAGACATCTCAAGAGTGGAACCGACTAAATTGCCCCGGCCTTCTACTCCAGGCAGACCAACTTGAGGAGCGCCAGAGTTATTCGTCGCTTCATAAGTGTTCCCGCCTGCTTTGTTTAGACCTGCTGGGTTATTAAAATTAGCTATGGCAATATTGCTTAAGACATCAACTGTACCATCAGCAAATACACCATTAATTTCTCCTGTTGGCGAGATATTAAAGCTTTCCAGTGGGTTCCCTGCCGGTTGACCAATCTCAATCTGAATTGTGTTACCCCCCACATCCATGACTCTTAGCCCATCAGCGTTGACCATGGTTCCATTGCTGTCTAAATAGAAATTACCTGCTCTGGTGTAAACGTCTCCGCCACCATCTTCTTCAGATAATACAAAGTATCCATCTCCAGAAATGGCAATGTCCAAATCTCTTCCAGTAGACTGTAATGACCCTTGCGTATTAATCGTATCAACAGAGGACATGCCTCCACCAAGACCAATTTGCATAGGGTTTGTTCCTCCACGGCCTCCATCGACAGCTGTACTTGCACCCGCCATCTGTTGGCTTACTAAATCGTTGAAAGTCGCCCGTCCTTTTTTAAACCCAAAAGTGTTGACGTTGGCGATATTGTTTCCAATAACATCTAATTTGTTCTGGAAGTTGTTCATTCCACCTATCCCTGAATATAAAGATCGAATCATGTTGTTCGTTCCCCTTTCGTTTCTCGTTAAATTTGCGCTGCTTCTGTCATTCCACAGCGATCGGCTTCCTTTAGGTCCAGCCGTTATTTGTTAATAATGATCGCTCCGTTAATGTTCGTAAATAATTGTGACGCCGCTTCTTCACGATTCATCGCCGTAATCACCGTTTCATTTTTTGCATTTACTACAAAGGCTGCTTCATTTGTTAATACGAGCGAATCTTGAACGCCTTTTTGTTTCGCTTCTTTTACCTTGGCATGAATTTCATTCCATACATCACCGGTCACTTCAATTCCTCGGTCCATTAACCGTTTTTCAGCATGTTTGGTGAGTTTCAGTTCCTTTTGCTCATCAATTTTACTAGAGAGCATATTTTGGAAGCTGGGTCCTGAAACCTTTTGCTGTTCAACTCGCTTAACAGGTGGCTTCGGTAATGATTGCTGAAGGTGATGGGGCATGATTTTCGAGCTCATGGAGATCACCTCACCTTGAAAATTATGGATTTGTCACAGACAATAAATCTTTAGCAGCCACTTTCGTTTCTCCGTCAATGACTAACTTAGCTTGTCCGTCTTTGAATACCACAGATGTAACAATACCTTCCGTGGAGTTCGTTTGCTTGTCTCCATCTTTATCAGTTACTGTTTTATTCCATTCTACTTTTTTGCCAATTAAGTCACTGTGGGATACAAAATCAGTTTGTGTTTGTCTTTCAATAAATTTTTGGATGTTCTCGTTCATGTTCGTCATTTGCTCTAAACTTGAAAATTGTGCCATTTGTGCAATGAATTCTTTGTCTTCCATAGGATTCATCGGATCTTGATTTTGCAATTGTGTAAGCAAAATTTTCATGAATGCATCTTTATCTAAATCTTGATTTCCTACACCTTTATCTTTTTGCTTTTGCATGTAATCGGCATGGTACAAACTTTCTGTCACATGATTATTAATCGGGATAAGTCACCACTCCTTTACGCTTCCGTATTAATGGTATTCTCTAAGAATTCTGCAAAATCCAGATCATCTTCTTCTTCATCTTCATTAAATGTCTTTGAATCTTGCTGTTCGTGTTCTTTTTTGGCACTCTCTTGATTTGAATCTTTAAGTAGCTGTTGTTGAGTTTGCTGCTGCGTGACCTCAATCTTATCTACTTGGATATTTTGTCCTTGAAACGCATTCCTCAATTGTGACAATTGCCCATCGACCAAATCTCTAGCTACCTTTGTCGTTGTCATCAATGTCGCCATCATCACTCCATTCACCTGCTGGATCGTAATATCCATTCGTCCTAATGAAGCAGGATGAAGCTTCAAGTTAAGTTGTTGCACACCTTTACTTAATTGTTGAAACGAACTTCTGGATAAGAGGTTCTGAAATTGCCGGAGAAATTGTTCTTGGGACGGTCGTTCAGGATTACTCTCCCCAGAAGGCACCATCACCGTTTGGAACCTTGCCATCTGACTATTGGTTGTGTCTAACATCATAGAAAGTGGCTGAGCTTTTACCTCCGTGTTAGCTGGATTGCTTGTAGATGCTAATTGATTGACATAGGCTAACTCTGCAAATCGATTCGTGTTCAACACGTGACCGTCTAAGCGGCCTGGCGAAGATGTGTTTAGCATTCCTTGACGATTTTCGAAAAGACCTTTTACTTGTGTCATTAGTTGCTGGAACCCTTGACCTTTTCCTTCTTGAGTCATGACTGGCAGGGAGGTATAACTTTTGTCTTCTTGAATGAGCTTAGGAAAAAATGCAGAGACAATGTTTTTTAACGCTTGCCAGGCCTCTTTGTGGTTACGCTCGTTTTCTAATGGACTCAGTTGATTTTCTTTGACTGAGAAGGTTGAAATCACTGCTAGTAAATGTACAGGATCACCATTACGTTCAAAATCTTCAATTAGTCCTTCAAGAGAAACATGATCGTGAAACAATTGTTCAAATTCTTCCGCCCATTGATCCGGCATAACCTCGATGAATGCTTTCATTTCTGCAGTGTGTAACATATCGTCAGAAAGAAAACTTTCGTCTAATGGTAATTCTTCAATGACATTTGACAACTTTTCAACTTCCTCATTTAATGAAGTAACTAGTTCTTCTAAGGATGTAAAACTTAGTAATTCCATTAATTCAGGAGCCAGGTCCATCTCTTTTAAGAGCTGGGTCTTCCCATTCATTTCTTCCTCTGAGTCACCTTCCACATTCATAAGAGAACCTAGTAAAGTTAGAAACGTATCGTTTCCCTCTTCTTCTGAGGAGTTCAACGTTAACTCTCCTTGTTTTCCTAGATGGTTCAGTTGGAGCATTGGCCTCATGGCCATCATTCCGTTCATCTATTCTCACCTCCCTTCAATCTCCACTTGCGAATTAATTTTCCATCTGAATGAGTAACTGGGCGGCAACTTCTGGGTCTACCCGGCTTAAAATATTTGAACGGTTATTCACTCTCATCATTCTTAAATAAGTAACTGCCTCTTCTTCTGGTAGTTCGCTTATGATATCCGCTGCTTTTGAAGCCGTCATATCCTCTAAAGTCTTGACGATATCGTTTAAATCTGCGGTAACTTCTTCCGTTTCTTCTTCATCCAATACTTCTTCTGATTCCTGATCGAAAAGTTCCGCTTCTAAACTGGCTATTTCTGTGTCTTTTGCTTCGATTTCACTCTCGAGCTGTTGAATCTGTTGAAGATAAGATTGATTCTCATGTTCTACTTGAGCCATGTGTTCTTCATCAGACATTTGTTCTTCTGTCTCATCATCTATAAACGGCAGCATACTAGCAGCTTGTTGAAATGTCCCGCCAACGTTAAATCCAACATAATAAAGAACCACTACGGCTAAAATCACTGCGAAGATGGCAGGAATTAATACGACCATAAAGAAAACTTGTAATTTATTTTGACCTTTGTCTTTTGGTTGGTTGTTTTTACTCATAGGTTCACCTGATTTCATCGCCTGACAAACTGTTGAACAGAGATTTCATCTAGAAACCTTTGTTCGGTTCGTTTTTCATTTTCAATATATTGCGTCTTTTTTATCTCTTTCATTTTTTCATACTTTTTTAGATCAATCGATTTGAAAGTTAAATAACGTTCTTTTTCATTCATCCTCTTTCTTGCTTCTTGTGTGTTTACTTGAAGATGATCAATCTCTTTTTGTAGGTAACTAATCGTTTCTTCATTCAGTTGAATCATGGAAATAGTTAAACCTTTTTCAAGTTTTCTTTCATTCGCTAAGATTAATTCTTCTTTTCTTTTCAGCAATTCGTATAGTTTCGTAGCTACGCCTTCAAAATGTTTTACAGATTCTGTATAAGCAAGTTCAGCATCGGTTTTCTCAAAATCTTTCACTTCCAGGACTTTTTCTAACGTGAATTGAAAGCTCATGCTTGCCCCCCTTTGCCAAACTGTTGAATCATCATCTTTACATTTTCACTAAAATCATTTGATTCATTGAGACCTTGTTTCAAAAATGCCATAATCTCCGGATACATATTGATCGCTTCATCTACCTCTTTATTGGAGCCTTTCTTATAGACGCCAATATTAATGAGATCCTCAGAATCATGGTATGTAGCAAGCATATTGCGGATATAATCAGCTGTTTGCTGATGTTCCTCAGAAACAATGTCGTTCATCACCCTGCTAATACTTGTTAGAACATTAATCGCTGGAAAATGACCTTTATTTGCTAATTTCCTGTCTAGGACAAGGTGTCCATCCAAGATCCCCCGGACGGCATCAGCAATTGGTTCGTTCATATCATCTCCATCGACTAATACTGTATAAAAAGCTGTAATTGAGCCGGATTCATTCATGCCACTTCGTTCAAGCAGTCTAGGTAATATGGCAAATACAGAAGGGGTATATCCTTTAGTTGTTGGAGGTTCGCCTATAGCCAAACCTATTTCCCTCTGAGCCATAGCCACTCTAGTCACGGAATCCATCATCAAGGTGACATTAAGACCTTGATCTCGAAAATACTCACATATGGCCGTAGCTGTCATTGCTCCTTTAATTCTCATTAACGCCGGCTGGTCAGATGTAGCAACAACAACAATCGTATTGTTTAAGCCTTCATCGCCAAGGTCTCTTTCGATAAAGTCCCTGACTTCTCTGCCACGCTCTCCAATTAAAGCAATAACATTCAAATCTGCATTTGAATTTTTAGCGATCATAGCCATGAGCGTACTCTTACCAACTCCACTTCCTGCGAATATCCCCATACGCTGTCCTTTACCAACAGAAAAGAGACCATCCATAGCTTTTACACCTAAACTGAGCGGTTCACTAATTCTCGGTCGTTTTAACGGATTAGGTGGAGGATTGTCAGTGGAAAACGATTGAAATCCACCTTCTAGTTCACTCCCATCAAAGGACCTCCCTAAACTGTCTACAACACTACCAATCATCGCTGAACTTACTTTTACTTGTAAAGGATGGTTCATTGTTTCTACTAAACTACCTGGTGATATTTCTTCCACACGGTCAAAAGGCATAAGTAAGACATTTTGATCACGGAACCCTACCACTTCTGCGAGTATCTTCCGAGGAAAAGCCTTCCCTACTATAATTGAACACAAGTCTCCTACTGAAGCTTGGGGACCTTTCGATTCAATCATCAGACCCAAAACTTGAGTCACTTTTCCATAGTGCTTAAACGGAGAGATGTCTTTAATTTGTGGTAGTAGTTCATGAATACTCATTCGATGTCCCTTCTTTGAGCTTTTCAACTAACACTCTCTTAAGCTCTCTCAATTGACTGTCTACTGAAGCATTGACTTGTCCATAAGGTGTTTCTATAAAGCAATCGTACTTATTCAATGATTCATCAGGAAAAACAAGCAATTCTCGTGTATGAAGAGCAATCCCTTGCAACTCTTTCTTGTGCTTAAGGGTTGTCTCATACCAAGTGGGGTGCACATAAATCTTCACTTCTTCTTGCTCCCTAACTTCTGTGACCGCTTGTTTTACAAGGGATAACCAAGCTTGATCATCTTGTTGAAACGTCTGGCCAATAATCTTTTCAGCCACAGCAAAAGCTAGGTCTAACATCACTGATTGGGAATCGTTGAGTTTATCGTGATAATCAAGTTTAGACCTTGTAACAGTGACGTGTGCTTGATTGATCATCTCACTATACTGTTTGATTCCTTGCTCGATACCCTCTTCATAACCTTGGTTAAAACCAGCTTCAGCTGCTTGATTTAATCTAACATCCGCTTCTTCAGCCAATTGTTGTTTTTGATTTTTTTGGTCTGCTTTCCACTGGTTTACTTCATGTTGAAATGATTCCTTTAATTGGTCTAAAGCTTCTCGTTCTTGCTGTAACGTTTGAATTTGATCTTTATAGTGAATATTGTTTCCCGATTGAGTACGTTGTTCACTTCTGTCAGGCTCCTCATGTGAAAACTCTGTACGATGAAGGGCATGGACTGTCCGAAGTTGAATCTTCTTCTCCCCACTAGTGGATTGCTTCGTTAAGGTTGATTTAATGAGTTTAGACAATAATATCATCCCCTCCACCACGAGCGATCACGATTTCACCTGCTTCTTCTAATCGACGAATCACCGATACGATTCTAGTTTGGGCTTCTTCTACATCACGAAGCCGGACAGGACCCATGAATTCCATTTCCTCTTTGAATGTTTCAGACATTCTTTGAGACATATTATTAAACACGATTTCCTTCACTTCATCACTTGCTACTTTCAATGAAAGCTGTAAATCTTCATTTTCTACATCTCTAATCACTCGTTGAATAGATCTGTTATCTAATGTAACGATATCTTCAAAGACGAACATCCTCTTCTTGATTTCTTCTGCTAGTTCAGGATCTTGAATTTCAAGCGCATCGAGAATAGTTCTCTCCGTACTTCGATCTACACTGTTTAACACTTCAACCACTGATTCTATGCCGCCTGCCTGAGTGTAATCCTGCGTAACCGATGCCGAAAGTTTCCTTTCTAAAATACTCTCTACCTCATTGACTATTTCTGGGGAAGTACTGTCCATGAGTGCAATTCTTTTCGCTACATCTGCCTGAACCTCTTGTGGTAAAGAAGAGAGTATTTGGCCGGACTGTTCACTGTCCAAATAAGATAAAATGAGAGCGATCGTTTGTGGATGCTCATTTTGAATAAAATTAAAAATTTGTACTGGATCGGTTTTTCTTGCAAAATCAAATGGCCTCACTTGAAGTGTTGAAGTAAGTCTATTAATAATATGCATTGCTTCTTCAGAACCAAGGGCTTTTTCAAGGACATCTTTGGCGTATCCGATACCACCTTGAGTAATATATTCTTGGGCCATTGCTAGTTTGTGAAACTGATCAATGATGTCGTCTTTTGTATCTTGTTCTACTTTTCTGACCCCTGCTATTTCTAACGTAAGCTTTTCAATCTCTTCTTCAGATAAATGTTTATAAACCTGTGCCGATACATCCGGACCTAAAGAGATTAGTAAGATGGCGGCTTTTTGTTTGCCTGTTAAATTTTTTCTCTTCGCCACTCTTTTCTCCCCCTCTTAATCCTCTGATAACCATGTACGAACAAGTTTTGAAAATTCTTCTGGTTTATCTTTGGCTAGTTTTTCTAATTGTTTTCTTCGTGCTTTTTCTTCTGAATCAGGTTCCGAATCGATTGGAGGAAGTTCATATTGTGACCGTTCTTCAACTGATATTCCTTCTGACTCATCACGATCTTGACGCCTTCTCAATAACAAGAATAGTAAGATAAGAATTCCTAATCCTAATGCTCCAACGACATAATACCAATAAGTGGCACCGGTTACCGGTTCTTCAAATTCAACTTTCCCGAAAAATTCTTGTGAAGTCACAGTGACTCTTTCTTCAAGTTCTTCTGGACCCCATTCTGCTGTTAGCTCAGTATCAATGGATGTACGCACAATTTGACTTAAAATTTGTTGTATATCATTTAACCGTTCTTGAGGTAACGAGTTAGGGTCTTCAGGATCTGGAGGTTCCACCATCACTTGAATACTTACATCTCTTATTTGATAAGGGCTTTCTACGATATCTCTTGAAATTCGATTGACATCGGTGTTAATTCGTTCTTCAATTCTTTCGTAGTCCCCTTGACCTGCACCGACAGCACCAGGGAAGTTCGGTATGTCCGTCTCTCCCGCTCCAGGTACACCACCTTCGGCCAGTTCTTCACCTTCATAGGTTTCTGTAATTCTCTCGACACTCACGGCTAAACCTTCCATATTCTCTTCATCTACGGGTTCCACTAATTCCTCTTGCCTGTTCTCTTGAGTGAAATCTACATCCGTAGAAATGGAAACAAGTACTTTATCTGGGCCAACCATTGTTCCTAACATCTGCTGTAAATCTCTTTGCAAGTCTCGTTCAATATCTCGTTGAATGTTTCGATGTTGTTCATAGATAGATAAAGTTGAATCAGCCATCGATTGATTGTCATTAAGCTCTAAATAACGAGACATTTGATCCATAATGACAATGTTTTCAACAGATAGATTCGGCACACTTTGAGCCACTAAATGATAAAGAGACCTTACTTGATTTTCATCTAAAGAGTAGCCTGCTTGCATATTTAAGAGAACGGACGCTGTAGCTTGATCTGGCTCATCACCAAGCCAAATACTTTCTTCAGGTAAAGTAATCATAACTTGAGATCCTTGTACCCCATCGACGCTTCGAATCAAATCTTCTAGTGATGTTTGTATTGCAGCTCTTTCAAGTAGTTCAAATTCACTATCTGTTGTACCAAATCCCATATTATCTCTGAAGGTCGAATAATCAATTCTACCTGTTTGAGGAATTCCTTCTGCTGCCAGACTAACTTTCAATTCGTCCACCATGGCTTCGGGAACTAAAATAGACGTTCCATCGCTACTTACTTCATTTGATACCCCACGACTGTCTAGCGTCCCTTTAATTTCACCTGTTTCTTGAATGGTCAAATTCGAGTATAGGGGAACATAGTTTGTACGAGAACCAAACCAGGAAAACAACAGGAGTAGAACTAAGATAAGTGTGATTGATCCTACTAGCAACCCTTTTTGATTTTTCGTTCTTGATTGCCAAAATTCAGTTGTTTTATTTTTATATTCAATCAGTCTATCGTTCATTTTTCCTCCCACACTGCCACTTCTTTAAATAAATTCGGAGTTCTACCAAACATTACGGTGACCCTCCCTATCATGCTTTTATCACTGTTAGTGTCTATGTACGTATCAACAACTTGATCAAGCACTCTTTACCCTAAAGCGACTCTATTAGTTTTTGATCTGCCTCCACTTATAAGCAAAACGGCTTACAACGCCTAACTTCTTTTGATTATGTTTACCAAAAGAACATTTTGGGTATTAGGAAGAATATGTAGTTTTTAACATATCGGTTATTACTTTTCGTCATCTCGTGTAAACAATCCACCTAATTTTCCGATAAAATGATTATAACCCTCATAAAATATAGATGTATTCCGAATAAATTGAATATGTATTGACAACTACAGCTTTTAGTAAGCAAGTAGTCGGTGACGTATTTATTTACTTTGTTCTAACACATTGTATTTCAAATGATCTTTTAAGTTTTTATTGAAAGGATCACTTAGCAATATTTAAGAAGTAGCGCTTATTTAAAAATAAAGATTATACTTGCATTCTCATGATTTCCTGGTAGGCTTCTATCGCTTTGTTTCTTACTTCAATGGTTGTTTGAAGGGTAACGCTAGCTTTTTCTGATGCAATCATCACATCATGAAGATCTACTTGTTCACCCCTGGCCATTTTTTCTGTCATGTCTGCAGAATGAACTTGAGCATCATTCACTTCTGAAATGGCATTGTTCATCCACGTTTTAAATGATTGCTGTGCTTCATGCGGCGTTGATTGATTCGATGCCTGTGTTTGGTGTGGCTTCATAACAGAATTCATTTGTTGAATAGCATTAATATCCATGTTTTTCTCCCCTTTTTTTACCTTCCAATTTCAAGTGCTTTCAGTAACATGTTCTTATGGGCGTCGAGAGTTGTAACATTTGCCTCATACGATCGTGTTGTACTCATCAAATCGATCATTTCTTTTAAAGGATCGACATTAGGTAATTGGACATACCCTTCTTCATTGGCATCAGGGTGCTCAGGTTGATAAACTTGTTGGAACGGTGACTGGTCCTCAATGATATTTCCAATCTTCACTCCTTTACCTATGTCCTCACTTGTCCCCATCGCTTTATGAAGATGACTTTTAAAGCCTCCTGATTGATTGGGTTCCATTGTGACCATTTTTCTGCGGTAAGGTTCCCATTCACCATCTACTAACCTACCTCTTGTAGAATCTGCATTAGACATATTACTTGAAACAACATCCATACGTAACCGTTGAGCTGTAAGTGCTGATGCTGAAACATTCATTCCATGAAACATTGACACTTTTCATCTACCTCCCTTGGCCAAGTACGGTTCTGACACTATTAAATCGTCCATTCAATCGATCCACTAACGTATTATAATAAATTTGATTTTTAGCCATCTCGCTCATTTCATGATCTATATCTACGTTGTTGCCATTATGGTTGTATGCCGTATTAGTCCGTTTCATAACAGTGGCAGCATCATTCGATGGTCTCCCGCCGAATTCCACATGACGATCGTCCCGTCTATGGGCATTGAGTCGCTGGCCTTCTTGAGCACGATTTAATTCGTGAGAAAACACCGTCTTTTGAGCCTTGTAATTTGGCGTGTCTACATTCGCTATATTTTGAGAAATGGTATTTTGTCTCGTCATAGAAGAAGATACAGCAGTTTCTAATAATTGATTTGTGGAATTGTTGATCAAATTCATTCTTATTCCCCTTTATATAAAAAAATAAACTAAGAAATATCTTCCTTTTTAACCACTGTCTAGATGTATTTTATATAATATAGAACGATTTGTCTAACAGTCTCGGAAATTGACTTCACTTCAGTGAAATAGACCTACAATAAATTAAGGAAATAGTCATATCGACATTTAAATATTCCACATTCGACTTTTAATGACAATATTTTTCTTTTCTCCTTTTATACACTATCATAATTTTACATCTTTCTGTATGTTTTTATTTATTTCACACTTAAAATTTACGTGCACCTTAACACAAATTTTTTAAAAAAAGTCAATGGCAATGAAAGTATAACTCTCCCCAGCCTCGATAGGCGAATGGATTATCAAACCCACAACAGGAGTAAATAAAGAAAAAAAGAAGACTAATCAAAGATTAGTCTTCTTAACACTTTTCATATTGAAACAGTTATTCTGTTTAGTTCTTGTGCTTTTCTAACTCTACTAGGAACTTGTCATTAAGTACTTTGATGTATGTACCTTTCATTCCTAAAGAGCGCGATTCAATAACTCCGGCACTCTCAAGTTTCCTAAGAGCATTCACAATAACAGAACGAGTGATTCCGACTCTGTCTGCAATTTTACTAGCAACTAGTAACCCTTCGTTTCCGTCTAATTCTTCAAAAATATGATCAACGGCTTCAAGTTCACTATAAGATAATGAACTGATTGCCATTTGCACAACAGCTTTGCTTCTAGCTTCTTGTTCAATCTCTTCCGCTTTCTCGTGAAGGATCTCCATACCTACTACTGTAGATCCATACTCTGCAAGAAGAAGGTCGTCATCATCAAACGAATCATCTAATCGAGCAAGAATAAGTGTGCCTAGTCGCTGACCTCCACCTTGAATAGGGACAATCGTAGTTAATCCATTGGCAAATAAGTCTTTATTTTCTACTGGGAATGCAGTAAATTCGCTGTTTATATCCAAATTAGATGAAGTTTCTCCAATTTTAAATAAGCCTGATGTATACTCTTCTGGAAATTGTCTTTCTTCAAGCATGTTTTTCATTCGAGAATTCTCAATTTCTTGCTTAATTGAATATCCAAGTAATTTACCGCGACGACTAACAATAAATGTATTCGCTTCAATGACATCTCGAAGGGTTACCGCCATATCCTTGAAGTTCACCGCTTGACCAGCACTTTTTTGCAATAGTTCGTTAATCTTTCTTGTTTTTGATAATAAATCCATTATTCTTCCTCCTGTTATAATATATATTGACTTAAATCTCGATTTTTCACTACATTTTGTAGTTTTTCTTCTACATAAGCCGGTGTAATGACTATTTCTTCCATCGTGATTTCAGATGCTTCGAAAGAAAGATCTTCTAACAACT
The DNA here is from genome assembly GCF_003226325.1 of Salipaludibacillus keqinensis. Lineage (GTDB taxonomy): Bacteria > Bacillota > Bacilli > Bacillales > Salisediminibacteriaceae > Salipaludibacillus > Salipaludibacillus keqinensis. The sequence goes on from NZ_PDOD01000002.1 coordinate 200,948, forward strand.
TCTCGAGAATCGTATGGAGCCTTCTAGCGCCAATGTTTTCTGTCTCCTCGTTCACTTCCGTAGCAATTTCTGCAATTCTACGAATAGCATCGTCTGAAAATTTCAATTTTATTCCTTCTACTTCTAATAATGCTTGGTATTGCTTTGCCAAAGCATGTTTAGGTTCAACTAAAATTCGAACGAAATCATCTACTGTTAAACTATTTAACTCAACTCGAATAGGAAATCTTCCTTGTAGCTCAGGAATTAAATCTGATGGTTTCGAGAAATGGAAAGCCCCTGCAGCAACAAACAACATGTGATCTGTTTTAACAGGACCGTATTTAGTAATGACCGTAGATCCTTCTACAATTGGCAGGATATCACGTTGAACGCCTTCTCTTGATATATCTGCTGACTGCTTCTGACTTTTTCCTGCGACTTTGTCTATTTCATCAATGAAGATCATTCCCAATTGTTCAGCTTTTGAAACAGCTTCTTGAGTGACTTCATCCATATCAATAAGTTTTTGAGCTTCATCGTCCGTTAATACTTTTCTAGCTTCTTTGACTTGAAGCTTTCGACGCTTCTTCTTTTTAGGCATCATGTTACCGAGCATATCCTGCATATTCATTCCCATTTGTTCCATGCCAGATCCTGAGAACATATCCATGAAATTAGCTTGTTGTTCATCTACTTCAATGCTCACTTCTTCTGTTTCCAATTCTCCTGCGGCAAGCTTTTGTGCGATTTGTCTCCTTCGATCCCGAGTTGTCGTTTCTTCAGAATCCGCTTCCTTTTGATCTTCTTCACTTTCCTGATTCCCTTGGAAAAGCATTTCAAACGGATTTCGGTAAGAAGATTCTTTCTTTTGGGATGGAACAAGATATTCCACTAGTCTATGGTTTGCATTTTGTTCTGCTCGTTCCTTTACACTGCCCATCTTTTCTTCCCTAACGATTCGGATGGACGTTTCCACTAAATCACGGACCATCGATTCTACGTCCCGGCCCACATAACCTACTTCAGTGAATTTCGTCGCTTCTACTTTAATAAAAGGGGCTCCTACTAATTTAGCTAGTCTCCGAGCGATTTCCGTTTTTCCTACACCTGTAGGACCAATCATTAAAATGTTTTTCGGTGTAATTTCCTCTTTCAATCCATCATTCAGCAAATTTCTGCGATAACGATTTCTTAAAGCGATGGCGACTGATTTCTTGGCTTGTGTTTGACCGACAATCGATTGATCTAATCTTTCAACGATTTGTTTCGGGGTTAACGAAGTACTCATAATATCATCCCTCACTTATTCAATCAGAGTATATCTTTCCATCTTCGGTATGCTTAGTCAACGGCCAATTCTTCGACGATAATTTGGTGATTTGTATAGACACATATATCAGCGGCTGTCTTCAGACTAGCTTCTGCAATTTCTTTAGCTGATAAATGCTCTGCATATTCCTTTAAAGCTCTCCCTGCTGATAAAGCATACGTACCACCTGAACCGATTGCAAGAATGCCGTCGTCAGGTTCAATGACTTCTCCAGTTCCAGCTATGAGATATAAATTCGTTTTATCCATAACTACAAGCATGGCTTCTAATTTCCTTAGAACACGATCACTGCGCCACTCTTTTGCAAGTTCAACCGCTGCTCTTTGCAAATTGCCACCAAATTCTTCTAATTTACCTTCAAATTTCTCGTAAAGTGTAAACGCGTCTGCCACAGAGCCAGCAAATCCTGCTATTACCTTGCCTCTATAGAGTCTACGTACCTTCTTAGCGGAATGTTTCATTACCACAGCATTTCCGAAAGTCACTTGGCCATCTCCTGCAATGGCAGACCCGCCATTGTGCTGAATCGCAAAGATTGTTGTGCCTTTGATTTGATCCACTATGCATCTTCCTTCCTTACTATCTCTAAGCTCTCGGGTGAGATGATCGATACACATCTCTAAGACGATCTTTTGTCACGTGAGTATAAACTTGCGTCGAGGCCAAGTCACTATGACCCAGTAACTCTTGGACCGTCCGCAGATCCGCCCCTTCATTTAAAAGATGAGTGGCGAATGTATGACGCAAAGCGTGAGGACTCATCCTCGAAGATACAGCTGCATCTTTTACGACCTTGTTTAAGATCTTTCTAATACTGCGTGCTTCAAGTTTCCATCCTCGATAACTTAAGAAAATAGCTTTCGTTGAATCTTTCGCCTTTTCTAACAGTTTCGGTCTACTTTCAGAAAGATAAACATTCAAAGCATCCATAGCATAACTACCAACGGGAACATATCTTTCTTTACGACCTTTACCTTGAATGAATAATGTACCTAATTCTTTGTCATAATCGTTTATGCTCAAGCCTACGCACTCACTTACTCGGATGCCGGTACCATAAAGCACCTCAACGAGAGCAAGATTGCGCTGACCTAAAATAGAGTCAATATCAATGGATTCAAAAATGGTCCGCATTTCATCTTCATAAAAAAAGGATGGTAATTTTTTCTCTAGCTTTGGAGTCGTCACCATTTGAAATGGGTTCTTCGGCAAATAATCTTCTCGAACAAGAAACGTCCAGAAAGACCTGAGCGAAGAAATCTTCCTTGCTACAGTTTTTCTTGCATAACTTTTGTTATGTAGCTCCGTTAAGTAAAGACGAATATCCACATACGAAACAGCAGCGATTGATTTACTCAAATGCTGCTCTGTAAACTGGCAAAAGTCATCAATATCTTTTTGATAGTTCAATATTGTATGAGCAGATGCGCGTTTTTCAATTTGTAAATATTCCATGAACTGTTTGACCCAAGTCTTTGACATGTCCTTCACCTTTTTTGAAAAAATCGCTTGAAATTTTACGAAAGTTTGATATCATTCGTTGCACCAACGCTAAGAGCTACTAAATCTTATCACAGTTTAGTAGCTCTTTCAATAAACTTTACCTTTTTTTCACAAAATTCTGAATTGTGCCCATTTTAGCACATGCTACTCAAGAACGTTGGTGGACTGCACCCAGTGTTACTCAGAGAGATTTACTATAAATGATTCTATCTGCTCCTGTCCATTAAATAAGCAGATGATTAATTACTTTCCTCTTTATAATCGCATTCTGTACATTGAACATGGACACCTTTTTTCGATTTCTTTTCTACCAATAAGCTTTCACACTTCGGACACGGCCGGGAAATAGGCTTATCCCAAGAAATAAATTCACATTCTGGATATCTGTCACATCCATAAAAGATCCGCCGCTTTTTGCTTTTACGTTCAACGACATTTCCTTCCGAACATTTCGGACACTTCACTCCGATATCTTTAACAATGGCTTTTGTATTTCGACAGTTCGGAAAATTGGAACAAGCCATGAATTTTCCATATCGACCCATTTTAAAAACCATTTCATGACCGCATTTTTCACAGTCTTCACCAGCAGGTTCATCTTTTATTTCGACTTCCTTCATTTCTTCTTCAGCGGTTTTTAGACGTTTTTCAAAGCCTTTGTAGAAGCGATCAATGATGTGAACCCATTTCTTTTCTCCATCTTCAATGGAGTCAAGATCCGATTCCATTTCCGCTGTAAATTCTACATTTAAAATTTCAGGGAAGAACTCTTCGATCAATTCGAGAACGATCCCACCTAACTCCGTAGGGACAAAACGTTTATCCTCTAAAGCAACGTAACCTCTTCGTTGGACGGTATCGAGTGTAGGCGCATACGTTGAGGGGCGACCAATTCCTAACTCTTCCATTGTTCTAACAAGCCTCGCTTCAGTATATCTAGGAGGTGGTTGAGTGAAGTGTTGATTAGGATCTATCTTTTCAGAAATAACTTGTTCGCCTTCCTTCAAGTCAGGAAGGAGCCGGTCTTTCTCTTCTTTCCCGTCATCGTTTCCTTCAATGTAAACTTTCATAAAACCAGGGAATTTTAATTTAGAACCTGTTGCTCGAAACATCACTCCGTTATTCGTTAAATCAACTGCCATCGTATCCATGACCGCTGGAGCCATTTGACTCGCTACCATACGTTCCCATATCAATTTATATAATCGGTACTGGTCACGACTTAAATGCGGTTTCATAGACTTAGGATCCATCATCACGGACGTAGGGCGGACAGCTTCGTGAGCATCTTGCGTTTTAGCCCCTTGTTTAGATTTCGCTTCAGTCGTATGATGATATTCTTTACCGTAGTGAGTTTCAATATATTCTTTTGCTTCGTTCTTAGCGGTGTCAGAAAGTCTCGTTGAGTCTGTTCTCATATAAGTAATCAAACCAACAGTTCCAGACTTTCCTAGATCGATCCCTTCGTAAAGTTGTTGCGCGAGCATCATCGTCTTCTTAGCACGGAAATTAAGTTTTCGCGCTGCTTCTTGTTGAAGAGAAGAAGTAATAAAGGGAACAACTGGGTTTCTTTTTCTTTCTTTTTTCTTCACTTGATCAATATGAAATTGATCTCCTTCTATTCTCCCTAAAACACGTTCTACATCTTCTTGTGACTTTAATTCCGTTTTCTTTCCATCTACTGTCATGAATTTCGCTTCAAACTTTTGTGAATCTTTTGCCATCGAAGCTTCGATAGACCAGTATTCCTCAGGCTTAAATGCCTTAATTTCATTTTCTCTATCAATAATCATTTTAACAGCAACGGATTGTACTCGACCAGCACTGAGACCTTTTTTAACCTTTTTCCATAATAATGGACTAATGTTGTAACCTACTAGTCGATCAAGGACTCTTCTAGCTTGCTGAGCATCAACTAAATTCGTATTAATCGTACGGGGATGTTTAAATGAATCTTTAATAGCTTGTTTCGTAATTTCATTGAACACCACTCTGCACTCGGAATCTTTATCAATATTTAGACTATCTGCTAAATGCCAAGCAATCGCTTCCCCTTCGCGATCGGGGTCGGCTGCGAGATAGACGCGTTTCGCTTTTTTGGCAGCTTGCTTTAATTCTTTTAATATCGGGCCTTTCCCGCGAATCGTAATATATTTAGGTGAATAATCTTGCTCCACATCTACACCCATTTGACTTTTGGGTAAGTCAATCACGTGACCCATGGACGCTTTCACTGCATATTTCTTACCTAAATATTTTCCAATTGTTTTTGCTTTTGCGGGAGATTCCACGATTACTAAGTAATCGGACATACACTGTTTCCTCCCCTTCAGAGGTAAATTAAATCTTCCCTATTATTGAACACTCTTTTACCATTTGTCAAACATCCTTTTCATAAATAAAACCTTTTAAAGGAAAAACAACTTGAAAAGAGACCAATTCCAATTGTCTCTAATCGCTATGTGAAGCGGATTTATTTTAAAAAAGAAATTTTTTCATTTATTTGAAATTAAAAGACTTAGACTTTCTAAAGGATAACATAAGAAAGGGAAGAACACATAGTACTATAGTTATTCATACTCCACTATAATGTCGTCTGATTTGAGAATCATTTTTGCTCCTTGCTGAATTAACCGATTGGTTCCTGCTGATTCCAGCTGCGATATTCTCCCAGGAAGAGCGAAGACTTCTCTGTTTTGTTCTAGTGCACAATCAGCAGTGATCAGTGATCCACTTTTCTCTTTTGCTTCTATAATAAACGTTGCATGGGACAGTCCACTGATAATTCGATTTCTCTCGGGAAATTGCCATCTTTGGGGACGAACATAAGGAGGATATTCAGTCATGACGAGTTGTTGCGTTTCAAGAGTTTCCTTTAAATTTCTTAATCTTTCTGGATATACCTGGTTCAACCCGAAACCCAGTACAGCAATGGTTTTTCCTCTCTTTTCTAGAGCCAGTTCATGGGCTAATGCGTCAATCCCAAGAGCCATTCCACTGACGACGGTATAGGACTTCTTTAAAATAGGTGAAAGGATCGATGACATTTCTTTTTTAGCGTTCTCTGAAGGGTGCCTTGTACCAACGACACTAAGGCGCTGAGGTTGATTTAAGATGTTTAGGTCTCCTCTGAAGTAGAGAAGCCACGGAGGGTCGTAAATTTCTTTTAACAGAGTAGGATAATGGGGATCAAAGACATGGAGATAATCGATTTTCTGTTCATTAAATTCATGCTTTAAATAGTCTACGTGAATGTCCTTCATTTGTCGAAAAATGTTCAACGCACGGTTTGTGTTTTTCGGAAAGAGGTCTTTAATTTGGTTAGGAGTTAATAAATAGATTGTTTCTAAACTCTGATCATAGTCGAAACATTTCTTTACAAAGGAATAGTTACCGTAAGATGAGTAATGAAGGTGAAGCAAACGATCTGTAAACGTTCGAGGAATAAACACGAGGCACGTTCCCTTCTTTCTATTAAATTATTATTCAGGGCCTGTCAATAAAGACAGACCCTGATTGGTATTATACTTTATGTGTTACACATTTATCGTAAAGATCAGTCTCTTTCAATACGGAAATTAACGTTTCTCCCATAACAGCTGGAGTTTCTGCAACTTTGACACCTGCAGCATTTAACGTCTTAATCTTCTCATCCGCTGTTCCTTTACCACCAGAAATAATCGCACCAGCATGGCCCATACGTTTTCCTGGAGGGGCTGTTTGACCACCAATGAATCCTACAACTGGTTTCGTCATATTTTCTTTAATCCACTCAGCAGCTTCTTCCTCTGCTGTTCCGCCAATTTCACCAATCATGATAACCGCATAGGTTTCTGGATCCTCATTAAATTGCTTAAGGACATCGATGAAATCTGTGCCGTTTACAGGATCTCCACCAATTCCAACCGCTGTGGATTGGCCGATTCCATTTGTAGACAGCTGATGAACAGCTTCGTAAGTTAGCGTACCAGATCGTGATACAACACCGACGTGACCTTTCTTATGAATGTAGCCTGGCATGATACCAATTTTACATTCTTCAGGAGTAATAACCCCTGGACAGTTTGGTCCAATCAGTCTTGTTTTCTTTCCTTCCATATAACGTTTCACTTTAATCATGTCAACAACAGGAATGCCCTCAGTAATCGTAATAACCAAGTCTAATCCTGCATCTGTTGCCTCCATAATAGCATCCGCTGCGAACGGAGGTGGAACGTAAACAACTGAAGCATTGGCTCCTGTTTTTGCTACGGCGTCCGTTACTGTATTAAATACAGGGATGCCTTCTACTTCGGTACCACCCTTACCTGGCGTGACACCTCCAACAATATTCGTACCATATTCAACTGCTTGTTTCGTATGGAATAAACCAGTTGCCCCGGTAATTCCCTGAACAATCACTTTTGTATCTTTATTGATCAAGATGCTCATTCATATCCCGCCTTTCTTACGCTTTAACTAGCGATACTATTTTTTCTGCACCGTCAGCCATGGAATCTGCTGCAGTAATATCTAAACCTGATTCTTCAAGGATTTGCTTGCCTAGATCTACGTTAGTTCCTTCAAGACGAACAACTAATGGAATCGTTAAGCCAACTTCTTTCGTAGCAGCTACGACACCCTCAGCAATGATGTCACATTTCATAATTCCACCAAAAATATTCACGTAGATTCCTTTAACATTTTTGTCAGAAAGAATAATTTTAAATGCTGCTGTTACTTTTTCTTTCGTAGCACCGCCGCCAACGTCAAGGAAGTTAGCCGGGTCACCTGAATAGTGTTTAATAATATCCATTGTAGACATGGCAAGACCAGCACCATTAACCATACAACCAATATTACCTTCTAAAGAAATGTAGCTTAGATCGTATTTAGATGCTTCAATCTCTTTTTCATCTTCTTCATCTAAATCGCGGAATTCAACAATATCTTTTTGACGGAACAACGCGTTAGGATCAAAGTTAAACTTGGCATCCAGTGCCATCACTTTTCCGTCTCCCGTTGTTACCAATGGGTTAATTTCAGCAATTGAACAATCTTTTGCTTCAAAAACTTTGTAAAGTCCCATCATAAATTTCACAGCTTCTTTCAACATTTCTTTTGGAATGTTGATATTAAAAGCCAATCTTCGTGCTTGGTAAGGCATTAATCCCGTAACTGGATCAATCACTTCCTTGAAGATTTTTTCAGGCGTTTTCTCAGCCACTTCTTCAATTTCAGTTCCGCCTTCTTCAGAGGCCATCATCACGATACGAGAAGTTGCTCGGTCAACCACTAGACCAACATAATATTCGTTTTGAATATCACAGCCTTGTTCAATTAACAAACGATTGACTACTTTCCCTTCTGGACCTGTTTGATGCGTGACGAGAGTCTTTCCTAAAATCTCGCTTGCATATGTACGAACCTCATCAAGATTCTTCGCAATTTTCACTCCACCTGCGTTCCCGCGACCACCTGCGTGGATTTGGGCCTTGACAACGGTTACATCTGTTCCTAAAGATTTAGCTGCATCTACAGCTTCAGTAGCTGAATAAGCAACTTTACCATCAGGGACAGCAACGCCATACTTTCTTAGTAACTCTTTACCTTGATACTCATGGATATTCATAGCCATCCTCCTTACTGAGTCAAAATGATATGTTTTTTTACAGTACTATGTACTGCATGGTTCTCGTTCCCTTTATTATCACAAAATAATCTAATAAAAGGAAAGTTGAAAAGCAGAGGTTCACCCTGTTATCTTTTCACACAATATTTATCTTACTATACATTCCGACAATTTTGTGAATAATACACTCAAAAACCTCAATTTTTTTTTGGAAATGAATCTTTTGGTGAAAAATAAAAGCACAAGTGCTTCATCACTTGTGCTTTTACCTTGTATTATCTTGAATATAATTAATGGTTACTTCATTAAATAATTCTGGTTGGTCAATATTGCAGACATGACCTGAATCTTTAATACATTGAAACGATAGGTCTTTGTTCTCTTCCACTAATTTCTTAACCGAAGGAAGAAATAAATAATCTTCATCACCCATGACAAAGAGTGTCGGAATTTGATTGAAGTTATTTTGCAACCTGTTTAAAAGTGGATTTAACGCTTTTGTCAGTGTAAACCAGCGAATAAACTCCTTTTGGCACATTTTCTTCGCTTGATTGACAAAGGCAATTCGTGATTCGAGGTGGTTACTCTTCGGCATAATAATCCAAGCTAGAAAACGATATAGCCACATATAAGGAATAAAATATTTACTAATGCTTCCTAAAGAGATGAGGAATTTCGTTCGAATATTTAATTTGATGATCGCTCCACCTAAAATCATTGAGTCGATCCGGTTTGGATATTTTTGAGCAATCGTCTGAATGATAATGGTCCCTAATGAAATCCCTATAAAATGGGATGATCGAAGTTTCAAATGGTCAAGGACGTGAATAACTTCCGTTGCTACTTCCTCGAAAGTATCCCCTTTTTTCCAAGTAATTTCACTTGATCTACCGTGACCTCTAAGATCTATTAACAAGACATTGAAATGTTTTTTGTATTCTTTTAATTGTTTGAACCATGTATTTGAATTTCCTCCTGCCCCATGAATGAACGTCACCCATGGTTGAGAAGAATCGATAATAAATTCACGGTAATGCAACATGATGTCACACCCTTTCTCGACCTTGTGATACATTTCGCTCTATTATGCCTTTAACTAACATTTAAAGATTATATCAGACTATGAAACAAATGAGTACTTATTTGCATCAAAGGTAGTTATTTCTATATTAGGTTAGATAAGTACCCTGATTTTAAAGAAAATAGGAGGTTTCAACGATAAAAACTAGACTTGAGAAAACATCATTCAAGTCTAGTCCTTGTTAAGTTCTTTCCTAAGAATATTTGCTTCTTTTAAAAAAGAGCTTAGTGTAAAAAATCTGGAAAGCATTGGTTTAACATGGATCGTTGTCTTTTTTGTTGGCTTCCTGCTTTTTTTTAAATATTTTATTGGTTACATGGTGGATGCTTGATTTTTCCGCTAACTGTTGTTGGGATTGAAATATCCCGAATTCGTGAGCAATCTCTTCTCTGTACTGCTGTAAGTACTTGTCTACTTCAGGAACTTCTAGTGGTGATTTTTTTCTCATAGGGCAACCTCCTTACATTTAACTCTGCTCTAGTCAATGCTATCCATATTGAAACAAGTTAGAGATGTAGCTATTGTTTATAAAACAAAGCAACGTTCTAAGCTGTGAAGAGAACAAAGCGTTACTGTTAAGGTCTCCTATTTTCATCATTTTAATAAACGATTATTTTTTAGTTAATTGGTCTCGATCGACTTTGTAAATGAAAGCAAATACTTCTGCTACTACTTCATATAAATTTTCCGGAATTCGGTCATTCGTTTCTAGCTGAGAGAGAATTTCTACAAGGGAGGAATCTTCCTGAATAGGGATGTCATTTTCTGCAGCGCGCCGAAGAATTTCATCCGCTACAAATCCTCTTCCTTTCGCTTTTATTGTAGGCGCCGATTCTTTTTTAATATCATACCCTAAAGCGACAGCACGTTTTTGGCTGTTTCTTTTAAAGTGTTCAGACGAGTTATGCTGACTCATATTCTCACATCCACCCCTCTGTAACCATAATCATCTTTTTGATAGCCTCTACCTAGATCAAACTTAGGTGAAGAAGATTCGGTTTGAGCTGATGGCTGTTTCCATTTAATTGCAGACAAGCGATAGTCTAGCTTTTGAAGATTCTCTGTTAATATAGGCATCCACATTTCTTGAACACCCGCAGGTCTTTCATTCTCATTATATATGGTTAATGTCATAACACGGTTTTGTATTTGAACGTCAACAACAGTATCTTCCAACGCTTCTAACGTAAGGTAAAACAAGATCCGACAGTGTTCCTCGTCGATGGAGCCATCCTTTGTTTGCCTACCTTCCCATTGGATAGTCATATCTTGATATTTATCTGTCACTTTTATCGGCACTTGAAAAAGCGTATGTTGAACAGGCCCATGTTGTTCTGAAGATACTAATTGAAACCCTGTAATTCGTTGCAATAGGAATTCCGCCTGCTCTCTAACTCCTTGTGTTAACCCTTGAGGATGCTGAAGAAGCAAGAGAAGGGCTGATTTTAATGATGCTGCTCGCTGAGCTGAATCTTGAGCTCCTGATCCTGAACGGATATCTGATTCGTATTGCATGCCTAATTGTTGCATAAACATTCGTAAAGGAGAGTCTTCTTTACTGCCCCCTAATAAAAAGGAAGAGTCAGATCTAGCTTCATTCACTAGCGTCCAAAGAGCCCGCGACGAATCCGTAGGCTGAGTTGATAACCATTGATCTAATTGCGTCGTCACCTGATTAGGTGAAGCTTGAGAATTGATTAGTTGAGTAAGCTGTTGAGCTACTAACGGCTGATCCCATTTTACGTTGTTTATTAACATTGAAAATAAACCTCTAGGATTCATTTCTTGCAAATGACTACCTGAACTGTTCTGAAAAAGCTGTGGCCAGATTTGACGAATCATTTCTTGATTTTCCGGGCGTAAAATGGATGTCTTAAATTGTTCAAAAACCTGTTGATCATTTGTATTTTGAGGAATAATCCCAATTTGCCTTGCTGTTTGAAGAGCTTGTTCTTGCATCTGTGGCTGAGTTGAGTTCATCTGCTGCAAAAGAGTTTGCAAGGCCGTCCCTTGCCTCAACGGATCCGATTGATTTAACATTTGCGACAGTAATTGCTGCACGGGTTGCGTTTGCTGATTAGCTCCCCGTAACTGGATGAGAAGCTTGGACATCGTCTCAGACATACTTTCATTGGACTGGAGAGAAGCAAGAGACTGAAACGTTGCCTGTGTAAGAGGCATGTTTCTCTGAATCATGCTCGTAATTAAATCTAATGATGATTGTGATGGCAGAGTCGACTGCTGAAGTAGTCTTGCTCCGTCTGTGAGATTCGCTTTTGTAAAAGGTAAGCCTGATTGATTAAGTTGTGATAAAAGCCTTTCATGGGCTCCTAAAGAGGAAATTCCCATCTGTTGAAGGATAGTTTGAGCATTGGTCACTCCTTGGTTGCCTGACACTTGTGCAGGAGGGACATTTTCCATCACCTTTATTTTAGGGATCCCCTCCCCTGCCATCACTCGAAACCAATATTGTTGACCTTTTTCTAATTGAGCTTCTAACCTGGCTGTTAATGTCATATTTCCCATTTTAAGCTGAGCTAATTGCCCCGGATAAAGTTGAGTAATCGTTCCTTGAAAAACTTGACCTGGGCTTAGTTTAATGGTTTTAGCATGAACAGGATCGAGACCTCGAATCATACTTTGTAGCATTTTTGTTTCAAACATTGTCCCTTCCCCCTTTCACACAGCATGATGGCATTTCCTTTACAAATAAGCTTTTACAGGTGCAAAGGACTTTCGATGATCTTCAAGAATACCAAACTCTTTCATCGCCTCTAAATGCACTTTTGTGCCGTATCCCATATGTTTGTCAAAATGATACTCCGGATACTTACTATGTAATTTTTCCATATAACGATCACGAGTTACCTTGGCAATCACGGAGCTGGCAGCGATGGAGATCGATTTAGCATCCCCTTTTATTAAACTGAGTTGTGATACATCTACAGGAAGCTCCATCGCATCAACTAATAAATGATCTGGTGAAATCCCATGCAAATCGTCTATAGCTCTCATCATGGCTTTCTTTGATGCTTGGTATATATTTAGGTGATCTATCTCTTTTGCCGTCGCTTCTCCAATTCCGACAGCTAACGCTCTATACATAATTTCGTCATAAAAAAGGTCCCGCTGGCCTTTTGAAAGTTTTTTCGAGTCCGTCAAACCTAGTAACTTGAAGTCTTCTGGAAGAACCACACACGCTGCAACGACCGGACCTGCAAGCGGTCCTCTTCCTACTTCATCGATCCCTGCAATCTTTTGATACCCAAAACTGCGTGCTTCTTGTTCGTAGACTGACATGTCATTAAATTGTTTTTCCAACAGCTGTTGTTTTTGCTGACTTTTATGCCATCGTTCAATGATTTGATGAACACCTTTTCTTTCGTCTTCAAGAATTTCTTGGAAAAGAGGATCTTCTTCCTTGGATATAGATGCCATTAGTTCATTAATCTCTTTTATTGTTCTTTTTTTCATTCATTTTCCCCTGCCTACATGTATTATCGGAATACTTGTCGTGTATTTCAATCTAATTTATTGTTCGTTTTTATTTGTTCAGTGATCAATACTCCCTTATTCAGCTGGTTAGCATGCTTCCATACACTTTTACATGAAAGAGCTCTATTGGACCTGCTCAAAAAGAAAAGACACGCATGATTGCGTATCTTCTATCTTTAAAGTGTGTTAGGGCCGCTCTAAACTAATAGTCCCTAACTTCCCTTGCCGGAAATCTCTAAACACAATTTCTGCCACACGATCGTAATCGACAATGCCTCCAGGTACAAGACACCCCCGTCGTTTTCCAATCGCATCAAAAAGCTCTCCTACTTCTTCAGGCAGTTCAGTTAAATTGTAACGATTCTTCAGCTTTTCAGGATAGTTTTTTTTCAGATAGTCCAATAAAAAGACAACCGTTTCTTGAAAGTCGAAAATCTCCTCTTTGATCGCACCGGTTAATGCTAAACGAAAACCGACATCTTGATCTTCAAATTTAGGCCATAAAATTCCCGGAGTGTCCAACAATTCTATTTCTTTACCGACTTTGATCCACTGCTGGCTCTTCGTTACGCCTGGTCGGTCACCGATTTTTGTTATTTTTTTATTAGCTATTCTATTAATAACAGTCGACTTCCCTACGTTAGGAATCCCTAAAATGAGTGCTCGCAAAGCCCTAGGGTTCATTCCTTTTGCAGCAAATTTATCTAAAAGAGGTTTACACAATTCTTTCACTTTAAGAGGAATCTCCTTCATGCCTTTGCCTCTTTGTGCATCAATGACAAGACTAGCCCAGCCTTTATCTTCAAAATATGTCACCCATTTATCTGTCACTGCCTGATCAGCTAAATCAGATTTATTTAATAGAACAAGTCTAGGTTTATGTGACGTAATCTCGTCTACCATAGGATTTCTTGATGATAACGGAATCCTTGCATCGACCACTTCTATTACTACGTCAATGAGTTTAAGCTTCTCCAGTACTTGTCTTTTTGCTTTTGCCATATGACCTGGATACCACTGAATTGTCATACGAATTTCCTCCTAATCTACAAGCCGTACATCTTGAACAGGCCAGAATACAAAGTTTGCTTTTCCAACCACTTCATCATAAGGAATAACCCCTATATGACGACTATCTTTACTATGTTGACGATTATCTCCTAATACAAATACGTGTCCTTCAGGGATCGTATCGTAGCCTGTAACGTCAGATAGATGAAAATCACCAGTGAACGGTCGGTTTGCTGCTTCAGCTTTGAAATCATCTAAATATGGTTCCTCATACTCTTCATCATTGATATATAACACGTCGTCCTCATAGTGAACCGTATCCCCTGGAAGACCAATCACCCGCTTGATGTAGTCTTTATTTTGAGGAGCATGGAAGACAATAATATCGAAACGGTCTGGTTCGGAAATATTGTAGCCTATTTTATTCACTATCATACGGTCATTGTGACCTAGTGTCGGCATCATAGATTGTCCATCCACTACAATTGGTGCAAAGAAAAAGTAACGTATAACAACCGCCAAGATCAAAGCGACTGCCACGGCTTTTACCCATTCCCAAGATTCTGATTTTGCCATTCAACATCCATCCTTTAGCCAATATGTAAATAGTCCGTCTCTTAAGTCATCTTGCATGATGAACCGATTCTCATTTTACCACAATTTCTTCATTAAATGTCCAGACGTTGACGATATACATCCAATCATTTGTGAGACACCACCAAAAAGTGATTGTGTGAGTCTCTCCGGGCGCGTGGGTTTTTGCGAAAAAATTGTTGAATAATGTTATATGAACGAATCCTTCTGCTATATGGCGTAACTTCGGATCTATATGAATTAACTGACGTTCTATACGAACTAACTTAGAATCTATACGAAGGAACTTCACTTCTATATGAACTAACTAATGTTCTATATGACGTAACTTTACTTTTATAAGGGAACATCCACTCTAAAAGATGCGAATAATCCTCCTAAGTGACATTTCCCTTAGTCAGCTTCACAGTTTTTTTACTAAATACAATAAAAAGGACGCTTCTCATAACAGAGAAGCGTCCTTTTAAAACGCTGATTGTCGCTATGCAACTAGCTTGCAGGGAAAATTACTTCCAAGCGCGCTCTTTAATACGGGCTGCTTTACCGCGAAGTGCACGCAAGTAGTAAAGCTTCGCACGACGTACTCTACCGCGACGAGATACTTCGATCTTGTCAACACGTGGTGAGTGTACAGGGAATGTACGTTCAACACCAACGCCGTAAGATATCTTACGAACAGTGAATGTTTCGCTGATTCCAGTTCCGCGGCGCTTAATGACAACACCTTCGAACACCTGGATACGTTCACGAGTACCCTCAACGACCTTAGCGTGTACGCGAAGAGTGTCTCCTGGACGAAAATCAGGAAGATCAGTTTTCAATTGCTCTTTAGTAATATCACGAATGATTTGTTCCATTGTCTGTTCGCCTCCTTCCCTACAGATCTTCATGTCTCAAAATGGACAGCGGAACATCTTGATCTGGCCAAAGCCACAAAAGCTATAATATCATATTACAGTAAATATCTCAACCATTTTTTTCTTCGGATTGAATCTGCCGAAGGATTTTCTCGTCTTCTGACGAAAGTTCTTTCTCGTCTAGCATATCTGGACGTCGTTCGTAGGTTCGTTTTAGCGCTTGGTGATGCCTCCACTCATTGATTCGTTTATGATGACCTGATAACAAGATGTCAGGTACTTTAAGCCCTCGAAACTCTGCAGGCCTAGTATAATGAGGATATTCTAATAGACCTGTACTATGAGAATCGGTTATAGCTGATTGTTCGTTCCCTAAAGAACCTGGCAGGAGCCTAGTCACGCTATCTGCTATGGCCATGGCCCCAATTTCACCGCCGGTCAAAACGTAATCTCCAAGAGAGATCTCATCGGTGATCAAGTGTTCGCGAATTCTCTCATCATACCCTTCATAGTGACCACAAATCAAAATTAGATGGTCCTCTTTAGCAAACTCTTCAGCTTTCTGCTGGGAGTAAGGTTCACCTTGCGGACATAGGAGCACCACTCTAGGTTTTCTCTCTTCTTTCTCTTGAGAGGATTGGACGGCCTCAACTGCATCGAATATAGGCTGAGGAGTTAAGACCATCCCACCGCCTCCACCGTATGGATAATCATCCACTCGCTTGTGACGGGCCTCGGAAAATTCTCTGAAATTAATCACATCATATTTCACTACTTGTTTCTCTTGCGCTTGCTTTAAAATAGAGTGCGAAAAGATCCCGTGGAACATCTCAGGAAACAAGGTTAAGATGGAGATCCTCATTAGTCGAACAACCCTTCCATAGGGGTAATAATAATCTTCTCTTCCTTTACGTTGACATGTTTGACGACAGAATCAATATAAGGAATTAATAAATCTTTTCCTGTATCTGCTGACTGGACCACCCACACATCGTTCGCTCCAGGAGATAGGATTTCCTTCACTTTTCCAAGATAATCACCATCTTCGGTATATACATGCAAACCGATAATGTCACGATAGTAAAACTCGTCCTCGGACAAATGATCATTCACTTTAGCCTTGTCTACCTTTAGCAAAGATCCTTTGAACTTTTCTACATCATTAACATTTCCAAAGTTTTCAAACGTGAGTAAGTCAAACTGTTTGTGCTGACGCCACGACTTCACTTTCACTGGCGTTTGGCGAGTCTTACTTTCAAAGATCATTAACTCGCTTCCTGTAGCATAACGAGTTTCTGGAAAATCCGTTCGGGAGATGACACGGACTTCTCCGTTAATGCCGTGAGTGTTCACGATCTTACCTACGTTTAACCACTCAGTCATCTTCCATGCCTCCGCCTTGCCTTAATTCATGAACGAGTCCGTCTTTAATAACGATCTCAGTCCCTTTCATGATCTCTTCCCAATTATCTCCTTCAGCCACTTGTTCAACCATTTGAATCGTGCCTTCTCGAAGTTCTGCACCTAGATCTAACTCATCAAGTTGACCTAATTTAAGTTCTAATTGGCGCAGACGTTCTTTTCGCTTAGCTACTTCTTTGTTAAAGCTCTCTTTTAAGGACGTTTGATAACTGGTACTTTTGTTTTCTTTCATCTTTTTATGTAGAACAAATTCCAGTTGTTTCAGTTCCTTAGTGATCTGATACTGCCTTGAAAGAAATTGTTCTTTCAACTTCGTGCGACTCTTTTCAGTTAAGATTTGTTTCACGACAACTTTTTTAATAATTTCCATAGGAGCACCTCCAAAAATGTACTAGTTCTATTTTAACATACATTTATTTTCACATACGGAAAAAGGGAGAGGAACATCCTCACCCTTTTAACCGATCTCTAACTGAATGCGTTTGTTCTGATTAGCGCCGGCGGCATTGACAACTGAGCGAATAGCTTTAGCAATTCGTCCTTGCTTACCGATCACTTTCCCCATGTCGTCCGCGTGTACTTCCAGCTTCAGTGTGAGTGAACGACCGTTTTCCACTTCAGTTACCAGAACGTCATCGGGATGATCTACAAGCGCCTTTGCAATCGATTCAACTAGTTGTTTCATGTCACTCACCTTCTTGGATTATTTCCACACGAAGGACTATTTAGCGTTCTTCGCGTTGTGAAGTTGTTCCATTAAACCAACTCTTGAGAACAAGTTACGAACAGTGTCGGAAGGCTTTGCTCCATCTAACATCCATTTCAACGCTGCTTCTTCATCTACGTTAAATTCTACTGGATTTTTCAATGGGTTATAAGTTCCTAGTTCTTGAATAAAACGACCATCACGTGGGGAACGGGAATCCGCTACAACCACACGATAGAACGGCGATTTATTTGCTCCCATTCGCTTTAAACGAATTTTAACTGCCATGTGTTTCACCTCCATAAATCTTTCACACAATTAATTATATTATCATAAAAGGTACAAGGGATCAACCCTAGTAAAGTAAAAAAACTTTACACCTTCTATTTTTCCTTAAAACACTGTTGGAACAGGCTTTTCCCCTTTACATAAACGGGAAGTTCATTCCGCCTAATCCACCTTTTTTCTTTCCTTTACCCTTTTGCATACCAGACATTTGCTTCATCATCTTTTTCATTTCATCGAATTGCTTAATCAGTCGGTTTACTTCTTGGATAGAAGTCCCGCTCCCTTTAGCAATTCGTTTGCGCCTGCTTGCATTGAGTAAAGAAGGTGTTTCTCTTTCAGCTTTTGTCATAGATTTGACGATCGCTTCAATGTGACCAATTTGTTTCTCGTCCACTTGAATATTTTTTAATCCTTTCATTTTGCCAGCTCCTGGCATCATGTCAAGGAGTTCATCTAACGGCCCCATGCTTCTAACTTGGGCAAGCTGTTCAAGGAAGTCATCGAAAGTTAAATCATTTGTCCGCATCTTACGTTCTAATTCTTTCGCCCGCTCTTCATCTACATTTGTCTGAGCTTTTTCAATTAATGTTAGAACATCACCCATTCCGAGAATCCGTGAAGCCATTCTCTCAGGATGGAAAGGTTCTAATGCATCAATCTTCTCCCCGACACCTGCAAACTTGATAGGTGTATCGGTGACAGCTTTAACCGAAATGGCCGCCCCACCACGCGTATCACCATCTAGCTTCGTTAATATTGCGCCTGTTATACCCAGTTGTTCATTGAAACTTTCAGCCACATTTACCGCATCTTGACCGGTCATGGCATCAACGACTAACAAAATTTCATCAGGAGAAGTAGCTTCTTTAATTTGAACAAGTTCATCCATGAGCTCATTATCTACATGAAGGCGTCCAGCCGTATCAATCAGCACGTAATCGTGGTGATCTTCTTTCGCTTTCGCCATCGCTTGTTTAGCAATGTCGACAGGACTTACTTGATCGCCTAAAGAAAAGACCGGCATACTCAGTTGTTTACCTAATGTCTCTAACTGTTTGATTGCTGCTGGACGATAAATATCCGCGGCAACCATGAGAGGATTTCTATTGTGCTTTTTTCTTAAATGGTTGGCAAGTTTACCGGTTGTTGTTGTCTTACCTGCACCTTGAAGACCAACCATCATGATCACTGTAGGAGGTTTTTGAGAGACAGCAATTTTGCTTTGCTCTCCCCCCATCAACTTTGTTAACTCTTCATTTACGACTTTAATGACTTGTTGACCAGGTGTTAAACTATCCAACACTTCCTCGCCAATAGCCCGTTCTTTAACATCTGCAATGAACTTTTTAACCACTTTAAAGTTGACGTCCGCTTCTAACAAGGCAAGTCGAACTTCACGCATCATTTCTTTTACGTCTTGTTCATTAACTTTCCCTTTTCCGCGAATCTTTTTAAGTGTCCCTTGCAGACGTTCTGCTAACCCTTCAAATGCCATTCCATATGCCCCCTATTCCAGTTTCTCGAGAGATTCAACGATCTGGATCAACCTATCGGGACTTTCTTTCTCTTGAATCATCGATTTCATTTTTTCTAGTAATTTTAGGCGTTTTTCGTACCGGGAAAGAAGTTGTAATTTATCTTCATATTCCTCTAATAAGGCTTCTGTCCGTTTAATATTATCATAAACTGCCTGACGACTAATTCCGAAATGATCGGAAATCTCACCGAGAGACCAATCATCTAAGTAGTACATGCTCATATAATGATTTTGCTTGTTTGTAAGCAATGCTTGATAAAAGTCATACAGATAATTCATGCGGATTGTCTTTTCAATCAAGAAGCACACCGCCTTGTTAAGGTATTTTCCTTTACGAAAACTAATGATACAAGAGCATAGAGACCCTGTCAAGTTTTTTTCTTGTCAATTAAATCAATGTCATCAATCATCCCTTTTTAAGGGTTATTCCACTCTTTATAGCTCGATGTACTCCAATCGCTCACTTTCCGCGAATGAACGGCCACACTTATTCTTCTGCCGCTTCTTCTACTTCCTCTAGAACATCTGCAAACAATCCGTGAACGTATTGATCTGCTTCGAACTCTTGAAGATCATCCATCCCTTCTCCTAAACCGACAAGTTTGACGGGGATATCCAGCTCATGGCGTATCGCAAGGACGATGCCACCCTTTGCTGTACCATCTAACTTCGTTAAGACAATTCCTGACACATCCGTGGATTTGCCAAACGTTTTGGCTTGGCTCATCGCATTCTGTCCTGTAGTTGCGTCTAACACGAGCAAAACTTCATGGGGAGCATCAGGAACTTCTCTCGTTAGAACTCGCTTCACTTTTTCCAATTCGTTCATTAAGTTCACTTTATTTTGTAAACGTCCTGCTGTATCACATAAGAGAACATCTGCTTTTTTAGACTTTGCTGAGCGAATGGCATCGTACATCACAGCCGCAGGATCAGACCCTGCTTGTTGCTTAATCACATCCACGCCAACTCTTTCGCCCCAGACTTCCAATTGTTCAATAGCGCCTGCTCTGAACGTATCACCAGCTGCCATGACCACTCGCTTTCCTTCTCCTTTAAACTTATGAGCAAGCTTTCCAATGGTCGTCGTTTTCCCTACGCCATTGACCCCAACGAAAAGAATGACAGTCAACTCATTTTCTTGCATGTTCAATTTCGTTTCTTCATCGGTTTTTTGGAGAAGTTCTGCAAGTTTCTCAGAAATGACCGGTTGGATTTCTTTTGCGTCACTAATATTTCTTGTCCTTGCTTCATCTTTCAAGTCATCAATTAGGTCCATCACAGTATTGACACCTACGTCAGCAGATATAAGAATTTCTTCTAGTTCTTCGAAGAACTCTTCATCCACTTTACGGTAATCTTTTACCAAATCATTCATGGCACCTACAAAGGAGTCTCTCGTTTTCGAAAGACCATCTCTGAATTTTTCGGTGACCGTATCTGTTTGATCCGTGAATTTCTCTTTAAGTTTTTTAAAAAAGCTCATGTAAACTCCCCCAATTCATTCAATTTATGATTCAATTAATTCTTTCGTTTCTTCCAATCTCACGGACACTAAGTTAGAGACGCCAGACTCTTGCATCGTCACGCCATAGAGAACGTCTGCTTCTTCCATCGTGCCTTTGCGGTGGGTCACCACAATGAATTGTGTGTCTTGACTGAAAGATTTCAAATACTGAGCGAATCTTGCAACATTGGCTTCGTCTAGCGCGGCTTCAACCTCGTCAAGAACACAGAAAGGAACAGGCCGGACTTTAAGTATGGAGAACAACAGAGCAATCGCTGTTAACGCCCGCTCCCCACCTGAAAGAAGATTTAAATTCTGCAAGTTCTTACCGGGTGGTTGGGCCACAATGTCTACGCCAGAGTTCAGGAGATCATCTGGTTGAGTTAACTTCAAGGAGGCTCGTCCTCCACCAAATAACTCTTTGAAAACTTCGGTGAAGTGAAGTTGAATCTCGTCAAACGTTTCTTTAAATCGTCGCGTCATTTCTTCATCCATTTCAGCAATGACTTGATGAAGCGTGGACTTAGCTTCCTCTAAATCCATCTTTTGACTACTTAAAAATTCGAACCTTTCCTTGACTCGATCATACTCTTCAATTGCTCCTACATTTACTGTACCAAGTTCTTCAATGGCCATTTTGATTAGCTTCACTTTGTTTTTAGCCTCGTCTAAATCCATCGTCAGTACGAATTGACTTTTAGCTCCTTCAAAGCTTACTTCATATTCTTCTTGCAGTTTATTGAGTCGATTATCCAACTCCACATCCAGTCTGTTAATGAGTACTTC
Organism: Salipaludibacillus keqinensis; assembly: GCF_003226325.1. Classification (GTDB taxonomy): domain Bacteria; phylum Bacillota; class Bacilli; order Bacillales; family Salisediminibacteriaceae; genus Salipaludibacillus; species Salipaludibacillus keqinensis. The sequence goes on from NZ_PDOD01000002.1 coordinate 222,658, forward strand.
TTTTTCATGAAGAGTTTGCGAAACAAATTTAAGCTGTCGCTTCTGTTCCTTCAACTCTTGCTCATGATCATCATGGTGCTGCTGCAGAGACAATCGTTCTGAACGCCTTTTTGAAATTAACTTAATCGACTTTTCTTTCTCTATTCGACGCTTTTCAATTTGTTCTTCGATTACGTTAGCATCAACTGCCTGATCAGATTGGGCCTTTTCTAACTGAGAAAATTCTTCGTCTTTTTCCACAATCGCCTGATTAACCAGCTGTAATTCTTTAGATAAACGGTCATAGGATTGCTGCGTGTACGACCGTTGTTCTTCTTCTTTGGCAAACTGTATTTTCATGTTAGTTAATTGGCTTGTCAGTTCCTGTCTGGCTGATTGATCTTGTTTTTTCTGGGTAGACAGTTTTTGAATCTCCTCATCAATCTCTTGTACTTTCTTTTCAGACTGATCTATAGCCTTGTCCAAATCTGAGATTCTTTGTTTCTTTTCTGATAAATCTTGCTTGTATTCACTATACTCCAAGTCATACACTTTCAATCGCTCATTCATATTATCTTCAGAGAGTTGAATTTCTTTTAGAATTCCTTTTTTATCTTGTTCTTCGGCCCTGATCTTCTCACCATCTTGAGTTAATTCTCTCACATCTGTTTGAAGACTTTCTCGTTCTGACTTCAACGTCGTCACTTCTTTTTGAAGTTGATCGGTTTGTGTTTCTAACTGTTGTAACTTAGCGACCACTCTTTCCAATTCTTGTTGTCTGCCAAGAATTTGGCTTTGCTTTTGTTTCATGCTCCCACCAGTCATTGCCCCACCTGGGTTAACTAAATCTCCTTCGAGGGTGACAATACGGAAACGATATTTTAAGGACCCGGCAATTTGCTGGGCTGCTTTCATGTCGCGGGCAATCACAACATTCCCTAATATATGGCGAATAACAGACGTATAGGTAGAATCATATTGGATTAACTCACTAGCAACACCGATAAATCCGTCCAACGATTGAACCCGTTGAAGATCATAATCTGGAATGGTTCTCGGTTTCACTACACTGACAGGTAAAAAAGTGGCCCTTCCAAGACGACGTTGCTTAAGAAATTGAATCGCTTGTCGCGCGGTCGCTTCATCTTCAACAATCACGTGCTGCTGAGCCGCTCCCAGTGCGATCTCAATAGCGGTTTGCAGGTCTGTGTTCACATCGATCATTTCAGCGACAGCCCCATATACCCCTTTGAACTTTCGATCCCTTTCTTTTAATACTTCTTTTACTCCTTGAAAGAAACCTGCATAATCTTGCTGCATTTCTTCTAATACTTCTTTCTTTGACTTCAGCGGTTGTAAATGACGAAGGGCTTCATATAAGAGCTTCTCCTTTTTTTCGTACTCTTTATCTTTTCTTTCAAGATCCGTTTTCACTTGCTGATAATCCTTGTACATTTCTTCAATCTTCTGCTTCAGCTTTTCCCATGCTGTTTCAGCTGCTGCACGATCAGTTTGTATGTCTTCTCGCTTGCGGATTAATGCTAGATTGTCCTGCTCTAACCTCGCTCTTTTTTCTTCACTTTTTGACACTTGCTCTCTTAAATAATTTTGTTCATTTGATTTAGACGCTTTTTCGTTCAGCCATTCTATGTAGTCTGCCTTCAGACGTTCCAAATGTTCTTCTGAACCTTCTTCAATTTTTGTCAGTCGTCGTTCCAAATCTTTTTGGAGACTTTTCGTTTCAGTCACTTTCTTCCTTGTTTTATTCAACAATTCCTCTTCCTCTGTTAAAGAGACGGTGAGTTCTTGCTTTTTTTGTTTAAGCTGTTCGATTTCTTGACGAAATTGATCTTTGTTCTGAGAAAAGTTCTTTCGCCGTTCTTTCCATACTTCTTTTTGACCTTCTTGCTTCTCTAAGTCTTCACTTGTTGATAAGAGAATATTTTGTAAGTCCTCAATCGATTCGTCTAACGTTTGCATGTCTGATCTGTAACGCTGAATTTTCGCTTCTAAGCTTTGTACTTTGGACGTAAGCGAAGTTTCTCTATCTTGCAACTCTACTGAATCTTCTTTGCCTTTTGTCCAGTCCTCATGCAAGTTTTCGATCTCTGTAACTAGGACACCTACTTCAATATTTTTTAATTCATCCTTTTTATCCAAATATTCTGTAGCAATCGAGGCTTGCTCTTTCAAAGGTTCTACTTGACCTTCGAGTTCATGAAGAATGTCTTTCACCCGGTTTAAATTATCTTGTGTGTCATCCAATTTTTTTTCAGATTTCTGCTTTCGATGCTTGTATTTTAAAACACCTGCCGCTTCTTCAAAAATCATTCTTCTCTCTTCAGACTTACTGCTGAGTATTTCCTCAACACGCCCTTGGCCGATAATGGAAAAAGCTTCTTTTCCTAACCCTGAATCCATAAATAAATCGACAATATCTTTTAACCGGCAAGGTTGTTTATTTATTAAGTATTCACTATCACCTGACCTATATACTCTTCTTGTTACAGCTACTTCACTATAATCAATGGCCAAATGCTGGTCTTCGTTATCTAAGATGAGAGAGATCTCTGCCATATTTAATCGTGACCTGCTGTCACTACCTGAAAAGATGACATCCTCCATTTTTCCTCCACGGAGATTTTTAGCGGACTGCTCGCCAAGGACCCAACGAATAGCGTCGGAGATATTGCTTTTTCCACTTCCATTTGGTCCAACCACCGCAGTAACACCCGGAACGAAATCAATCGATAACCGTTCTGCAAATGATTTAAATCCGACGAGTTCAAGTCGTTTTAGGAACAATGTCATTCACCTCTGTCTAAAAAATTCAGTCCATTTTTTACATAGACCTTAACTAATTTATTTTATCATACCTTTGCAATAGGGTTAAACGACTTTTCATGGGAAGGTATGGTGTTTTATCGCAATCATGTTAAAATATATGAGTAACTACTAATGACTGAGAGGGTGTTATCATTGTCTACCAATGAAAAAAATAGAGAATCACTAGCCGCTATGATTGAAGACATCAAATCAAAATTGCATATTGTAAACGGGGCTGCCATTAAGCCAGAACACTTTTCCTATGAGAAATATGATGATATTGAAGAAATTCATACGATGGTCATGAAGAAAGACAGATTTAGTGTAAGTGAATTAGATGCCATAGTGTCCGAGTTAGGCAGCATGAAAGATCGTAAAGGCGAATAGACTGAAGCCCCCTCGTATCCAACCGAAGGGGCTTCGTCGTCTATTCTAATCTTATATTGAAAGGAAGGGATTAATCGATGAGCGGCACATATGAAACAGGTCAAATGGTAACTGGCATCTACAAAACAGGGAAATACGCAGGGGAGATAATCGATGTAAACCGAGCTAAAACATCTTATGTTGTAAAAGTTCTTGCCGTTATCAAGCATCCTACCCAAGGAGATCTTCACAATCCACAAAGCGTCAATGTTCCCCTATTCCATGAGAGAAAAGCTCTTAGTTATATGGAGAAAGCGAACATTCCTGCTCCGTATATTAAACCGTATGACGGAGAAATTCCTGAGTATAAGAAGTCATTAGCGGAGGCGTTATCAATCCAAAAGGATGACTTAGTCAAAATGAATAATGAATGGGCAGATAAGTCTCTAGAATCATTAAGATCTTTAGAAAAAGATTACTTCAAATAAGCAATGTAAATCTAAACAAACTTTCTAAGCAAATAATAAAAACTGGGCTTTTGCCCAGTTTTTATTCTAGTCCTCATCTTTTATATCGATGTCTTCCGGGATCGGTTCGTTTTTCCATTCTTCGATAAGAAATTTAACCTTCTCCATTTGATCTAGATGATCATTGAATTGGTCCCGGTTCAATAAATATTGCTCACCATCATGGACAGCCCGAATTCGACTTTGATGAATCAAGTGAAGGAGCGTCGGTTCAGGTATAGATAAGAATTCCGAGGTCTCTTTTACAGTTAAATACATGAACAAACAGCCACCTTTTTCACGGAGTATCTCGGTAAATCAGTCTCTCCGCTATCATTATTGAACATCTTTATGTTCAGTGTCCACCAATGATTTTTGATAAACATAACTTACCCTTTCATAATCCATCTTTTCCTCATAGAACCGGTGAGTCGTTGTCCTCTGAATCCCAGAAGAAAGGGCTACAGAATGATATTTATGGTCTTTTGCCCATTGCTCAACATGTCGAAGAAGCTTTTCCCCGTAACCAATGGAACGTTGCTTTTCATCTGTGACCAAATCGCAAATCCAAATAAACCGGCCATTATAAAGAGTAATCATTGGCATAAAGCCTATAACAGCAACGATCTTGTCGTTCTCATAGAGAGCAAATAGGCGGTATTGCTCTTTTATTTGAGCTTCTAAAACTAATTCAACGTATGTTTTTTCCTCAAGATGATTTCGTAGTTGGCGCATAATCGGGAAAGCCGTTTCGATCTCTTCTTGGCTTCGTAATTCTTTTACTGTAGACATGGTCATTCGCTCCTCACCCTAGTTAAATGCACTTTTTTTCAACTACTTAAACATCCGTCCAACTAGGTTTAGTTAATAAAAATATTAAGATCGTTTGTGTGTACTTGTTTCCTTTATTATACGAAAGCACCCGTATTCACTATTCCCCAAAAGAGGTTAGTAAAAACGGGTGTAGTCAACATTTAACGTCCTCAAACTACTGAGCGTTTAACTTTTCAAGAGCTTTTTGGGCAGCCATTTGTTCGGCTTCTTTCTTAGACTTGCCAGTACCTACTCCTAATTGTTCCTGATCTAGAGAGACTTCGGAAACAAATTCGCGAGCATGGGCAGGTCCTTTTTCTTGAATAATTTTGTACTGAACTTGTCCTTGGTTTTCCCGTTGCACAAGTTCTTGAAGTTGACTTTTAAAATCCATCATATGAGAGAACGCCCCGTTATGAATTTTCGGATAGACATATTCTTCTAAAAATTGATAAACAGCATCCATTCCCATATCTAAATATAGTGCACCAATAAAGGCTTCGAATACATCAGCTAACAATGCAGGACGTTTTCGCCCTCCTGTCATCTCTTCTCCTTTACCAAGCAGCACATAATCACCAAAGTTAAGCTCATCGGCATTCTTTGCAAGAGAGGGCTCACATACGATTGCAGCTCTGAGTTTGGTCATCTCACCTTCGCTCATATGGTCAAAGAGCTTAAACAAGTATTGCGAGATGGCCAATTCCAAAACTGCATCGCCTAAAAATTCAAGCCGTTCATTATCATCATACGGACGAATTCTATGTTCGTTGACGTAAGAAGAGTGGGTAAAGGCTTGGATAAATAAGTTTTCATTTTGATATTCAATATGAATCTTTTTCAAGAAATTACGGTATTTTGATTTTTGCGCATTCGTCATTTGCATTTTCTTAGCTTGGCGCTTTATTCCCCTTCTGTAGATCTTTCTGGATTGTTGCATGAGAACCCCCATCACTTGTCTCAATATCATTTAAAGGCCATATATTTTTTTATCTGCCTTAAATAGAGTTCATTCCGTTAGTTTAAACACATTCCCTTGAAAACCATTAGATTCCAAAGTAAAAGCCAAGCCCTCCTGAATGAAAGAAGGACTTGGGAAAAGTCTATTATTGATGACGCTCTATGTAATCGACTACGTCACCGACGGTACCGATTTTTTCAGCATCTTCATCGGAAATCTCTAAGTCAAATTCGTCTTCGAGTTCCATCACTAGTTCCACTACATCTAAAGAGTCTGCTCCTAAATCGTCTTTAAACGTTGCTTCTCTTTTAACCTCTGATTCATCAACACCGAGGCGTTCGGATACGATTTTAGAAATTCTATCTTGAATCGTTGCCATGATTACTTCACCTCCTCTCAATTATTATAGGACAAACGAGATCAAATTACTAGATTGATTTAAGGCATGACCATTCCGCCATCTACATGAAGGGTTTGGCCTGTCATGTAAGAAGCTGCATCGCTTGCTAAAAAGGCTACCACTTTAGCAACGTCTTCAGGTTTCCCTAACTCACCGAGGGGAATTTGCTTTAGCAACTCTCCCTTTGTATCCTCAGGTAATTTGTCAGTCATTTCTGTTTGAATAAATCCAGGTGCCACGGCATTCGCACGAATATTACGATTGGCTAATTCTCTTGCAAGAGACTTCGTTAAACCGATGACACCTGCTTTACTCGCCACATAGTTGGCTTGTCCGGCATTTCCTAGAACCCCAACCACAGAAGAGATATTGATAATCCGGCCGTAGCGCTGTTTCATCATTGGCCGCGTAACAGCTTTTGCACAGTTGAATACACCTTTTAAATTCGTATCGATCACTGCGTCAAAGTCTTCTTCTTTCATGCGCATAATTAACGTATCTCGAGTGATTCCTGCATTGTTTACAAGGATTTCAATCGCTCCAAATTCGCCCATGACTGTTTTAACCATGGATTGCACACTGGCTGAATCTGCTACATTTGCTTGAATCGTCATCGCCTCTACTCCGTAGGTTCGACACTCGTCAGCGACTTGCTCAGCTTTTTCTTTATTTCCCGAGTAGTTCACAGCGACATGAACGCCTTGACTAGCAAGTTCTAGACAAATGGCTTTACCGATCCCGCGTGATCCACCTGTTACGAGGGCGTGTTGTCCTTTCATGGGATCACTCTCCTTTTTCTTCTAATTTAGTTAAAGCTTTTTCTAAACTTTCTTGATCGAAAACTGGTAAAACGGTCGCTCTTCTTGACACTTTTTTAACTAGTCCACTAAGAACTTTCCCTGGTCCTACTTCAATAAAAGTATCCACACCATCATCCACTAACTGTTTAATTGTATCTTCCCATAGAACAGGAGAGTAAATTTGTTCAATTAATAAAGACGGAATCTGATCCGCCGTTTCAATTGGTTTAGCCGTGACGTTAGCCAACACCGTGATGTCTGGTTTCTTGAACACAATTTTATTTAATTCTTCTTGCATCTTCTCAGAAGCTGGTTGCATCAAACTGGAGTGAAAAGGTCCGCTGACAGATAACGGGATCGCTCGTTTCGCCCCCGCTTCCTTCGCCAACTCCATCGCTCGCTCGACTCCTTCAACGGTTCCGGAGATCACAATTTGACCTGCACAATTGAAGTTAGCTGGCTGAACGGCACCGGTTTCCTCTGATGCTTGTTTCGTCACGTCCGTGAGCTGTTGGCGTTCCATACCTAGAATAGCGGCCATAGTTCCCTTCCCTTCAGGGACAGCTTCCTCCATTAATTGTCCACGTTTGCGTACAGCTTTTACAGCATCAGTGAAGCTCATGGCTTCCCCAGCTACCAATGCTGAGTACTCACCTAAACTATGACCCGCCGCGAAATTCGCAGTAATGTTTTTCTCTTTTAAAATTTGCCAAATAGCGATGCTTGTTGTTAATAAAGCAGGCTGTGTATTTTCTGTTTTCTTTAATTCTTCTTCAGCGCCGTTGAAAATTAATTCACTTAAGTTTTCATTAAGAGCTTGATCTGCTTCTTGATAGACCGCAGCACAAGATGGGTATACGTCAGCCAGCTCTTTTCCCATTCCTACTTGTTGTGAGCCTTGGCCTGGGAATAATAATGCGATATTTTTCATTCTTGCTCTCCTTTCGGCAACTGCTGCAAATTCTTTTCGATCGTTTCAATTACCTTTTCTTCGTGCATCGTATGGGCTTGGCGAATAGCACTGAAAAAAGCTTGAGCATCTGAAGAACCATGCGCTTTAATGACAGGAGCCCTCAAGCCGAAGAGACCCGCTCCACCGTATTCGGAGTAATCCATTTTTTGTTTTACTTTTTTAAAGGATGGTTTCAACACCCCTGCAGCTAATTTATTTTTCAACGATGAAGTCAGTTCTTCTTTTAAGATGGAAAATAAAGACATAGCCGTTCCTTCAATCGATTTAAGAACGAGGTTTCCAGAGAAACCATCGCATACGACGACATCAGCTACTCCATTTAACAAATCTCTTGCTTCCACATTTCCTACAAAATTCATTGAACTATCTTGAAGCTGGGTAAAGACGTGCTTCGTTAAATCTGTGCCTTTCCCCGCTTCTGATCCGACATTTAATAATCCAATTCTTGGCTTTTCAATGCCTCGGACCTTTCTCATATAAACCTCACCCATTAATGCATATTGCACAAGGTGTGAAGGCTTCGCATCCATATTAGCCCCAACATCTAGGAGCAAGAAACCTTCTCCAGCCATTGTTGGCAACATAGGTGAAAGAGCAGGTCGTTCAATTCCTTTTGTACGACCTACTATAAGTAACCCTGCTGTCATGAGTGCTCCTGTATTTCCTGCTGAGACCGCAGCGTCAGCCTTGCCTTCTTTTACTTGTTGAACGGTTAATACCATTGAAGAATCTTTTTTTCTTCTTACAGCCCGAACAGGTGAATCTTCTCCGTCAATGACCATTTCTGTATGAAGAATCTCTACACGATCGGTTGATTTTAAATGGGGCCGAATTTTCTCTTCATCTCCAACGAAAATAATATGTAAATCTTTAAAAGTTTGCAGGGCCTTTTCACAGCCTTCAATTATACTTTTCGGGGCGTTGTCGCCTCCCATAGCATCTACTGCTAATCTCATGCCTTACTTACCTCCCCTTCCGTCTGCTCTTCACGAAACATGGAGAATTCGCCTTTGAAAACAAGTTTTTGCTCCACATAACTATGAACCTCTACTAAAGTCCGACTCTTAGTAATTTCCTTGACCTTTGCTTTCGCTACTACTCTCTCACCCACATTGACTTGACTAACAAAAGATACATCTGCTTGAGCTGTCAAAGCTAGTTCGTCATCAATGATGGCTACGGCAAGAGAATTCGCTTGTGCGAACAAGTGATGCCCCCGTGCAATGCCCGTTCTGGAAAATACATGATCATCCCTAATATCCAAAATAGAAATGGCGTATTTATCCAATTCTAAATCAATGACTTCTCCAATCACTTCTTCTATAGGAAGAGCTTTCACCGTATCGTATTGCTGTTTTGCCACATGCTTAATTCTCTCTCGCACCTCTGGAATGTTCATTTCCAACCGGTCTAAACGAATCGTCTGCACGCTCACTGTGAATTCCTCAGCGAGGGCGTCGTCCGTAACGAAAGGATTTTCTTCTATTTTTTCTCGCAACATCGGTTGCCTTTGTCTTTTAGATAATTTCATCTCGATCACATCCACACTCATATGACTAGGTACTAATAGTAGTATATAGCTGAATTCTTATGTTTTCAACCGAAAAATTGATTAATCGATTTTCGATTGCCGAAAAGCGCCTTGTTTTTCTAATGTTTCTCTTAACATACGATAATCGTCACTCGTCCAAAAAGCGGTAGAGTAAACAAGTTTAGCAGCATCTTGTCTGGCAATTTCAACGATGCGATAGTCTTCAACAATATCTGCCACTTTAAATTGTGGTAAACCGCTTTGTTTCACTCCAAAGAAGTCACCAGGCCCTCTTAACTCCAAATCCCGTTGAGATAGCTCAAACCCATCCGTTGTTTCAGTCATAATCGCCATGCGTTCTTTACCTACATCGGTCTTAGGGTTAGCAAGTAGGATACAGTGTGATTGTTCAGAACCTCGTCCTACTCTTCCTCTAAGCTGATGAAGTTGAGATAGACCAAACCGATCAGCATCATAAATGACCATGACCGTGGCATTTGGAACATTCACTCCTACTTCTACGACTGTCGTTGAAACTAATATTTGTGTTTCATTCGCTGCAAATGAGTTCATGACGGTATCTTTTTCTTCATGGTGCAGTCTGCCATGCATGAGACCAACAGAGACCCCTTGGATCGCTATTGAAAGTTGTTGATGGACATCGATCGCATTTTGCACATCTAGTTTATCTGATTCTTCAATAAGAGGACAAATAATATAGACTTGGTGGCCTCGTTGCACTTCTTTTTTCATAAATTCGATGACTCTAGGAAGCATGTCATGCTTCGCCCAGTGTGTTTTAACCGGTTTTCTCCCTTTTGGCATTTCATCAATGGTGGACACATCCATGTCTCCGAATGCAGATATGGCAAGGGTTCTAGGTATAGGCGTTGCTGTCATAAATAAAATATCCGGTTTCAGGCCTTTGTTTTTCAACACTCTACGTTGCTCCACACCAAAACGATGTTGTTCATCCGTTATGACAAATCCGAGGTTATGAAAGTCTACCCCTTCTTGGATTAACGCATGGGTACCGACGATAATATCGACTTCTCCTGAACGTAATTTTTCCAAAGTCTCTCGTTTTTCTTTCACCTTAGCTGAACCTGATAATTGAGCAATCTTAACGTCCATTCCTTCAAAAAGTTGAGTCAGTGATTCCACATGCTGTTCAGCTAGAATTTCAGTAGGGACCATGAGTGCCCCTTGATAACCTGATAAGACGTTCGCATACAACCCAATGGCTGCCACAATCGTCTTCCCAGAACCAACATCCCCTTGCAATAGACGGTTCATCCGATAAGGCGAGATCAAATCTTCAGTGATTTCCTTTAACACTCTACTTTGTGCACCGGTGAGAGGAAAGGGAAGCCGTTGAATAAACTCATCGATCAATGAAGCTGGAAATCGCTTTTCTTGTCCAGTCACTTCTTCTCGTTCTTTTTTTCTGAACAACTGCATTTTCAGTTGAAATAGTAGAAGCTCTTCATAGATCATCCTGCGTTTAGCTTGGCGAAACATATCAAGATCAGCTGGGAAATGCAGGTGATATAGAGCGGTCTTACGCTCAATTAAACGGTATGTAGTCAATAGTTGTTCAGGTAAGATTTCATGAATATCGTCTCCATATTGGGAAAATGCTTGATCAATTAATTTTTTTAGCATTGTTACTTTCAGGTCACCTTTGACTGAATAAACCGGTTCTAATTCGTTATCTCTCTCCAGTGTTTTAGGCTTCACTGTCCCGCCGGTAATGGCTAATCGATTTCGATCTAACTTCCCTGAAAAAACGAGCACGTCTCCTAAATGGATTTGTTTCTTAAGATAAGGTTGGTTAAAAAAGATTGCTTGAACTAATAAACCGTCCACGAGCACGCGAACGGTCAGTCTAGATTTTTTTTTGCCGAAAAAACGTAAATCAGGTTCACTATGAACTTTGCCTTGAAGGGTCACTCGTTCATCGTGCTGAACTTCATTGATTGGACGAATGGCATGGTCTTCATAGCGAAAAGGAAAATGCTCGATAAGATCTTGGATCGTTTCGATTCCCATTAAACGTAGTTGCTCAGCGGCTTTTGGACCGACACCGCTTAATGATGAAACAGATTGAATCATATATATCACACCTTACTTGGAGCTAGCACCAAAGATTTGCTCCTTATATCGTTTCCCTGTTGGAGTGGCCGCTAAGCCTCCTTCACCTGTTTCCCGAAGAGTGGAAGGCATGGTTTCGCCTATGCGATACATGGCATCAATCACTTCATCGCAAGGTATCCGGCTTTCAATCCCAGCAAGGGCTAAATCAGCTGCTACAAGAGCATTCGAGGCTCCAAACGCATTTCTTTTCACACAGGGAACTTCTACAAGACCGGCTACTGGGTCACAAACTAATCCTAGCATGTTTTTAAGGGCAATGGCCATCGCTTGAGCTGATTGTTTCGGCGTTCCTCCAGCCATCTCTACAATCGCCGCTGCAGCCATGCCTGTAGCCGAGCCAACTTCTGCTTGGCATCCGCCAGCTGCTCCAGAAATGGAGGCGTTATTGGCAATGACGAAACCAAAGGCACCACTAACAAATAAATATCTGATCATTTGTTCATGGGTGGGATTCAATTTTTCTTTCATGGCAAACAAGGTACCAGGTACAACTCCTGCTGAGCCTGCCGTAGGAGTGGCACAAATGGTCCCCATCGCAGCGTTCACTTCGTTGGTTGCCATCGCTTTACTCACTGCATCTAGCATGACATGTCCAGATAACGTGTCATTTAATTGCATGTATTCATTTAATTTCTTACCATCTCCGCCAGTTAAGCCTGAGACAGACCTCACTTGTTCGACAATTCCCCTGTTTGCCGCTCGTTCCATCACACCCAAATTTCTTTCCATTTGGGAGATAATTTCGTCACGCGAACGACCATGAACACTCATTTCCTGTTGAATCATAATTTCTGAAATAGGGAGCTGTTGATCTTCACACATCTGAACAAGCTCTTCTACGTTGCGAAACATTCGATTTCCTCCTTCAATCCATGAAGAATCGGTCTACTCATGGATTTTCGTTACTTTCTTAACGTGCTCAAGTTTTGATAACTCTTTCATCGTTTGTATGTCTATGTTTTGGTCTACTTCAATCACCATTAATGCTTCTTTCCCCTGCTCTTTTCGGGATACTTCCATATGCCCAATGTTTATTTCAGATTGAGCTAATTTCGTAGCAACAGAAGCAATGGTCCCATACCGGTCATCGTGGACAACCAAAATGGCCGGATGATTCCCACTCAATCGCAAGTCGAACCCATTCAGCTCCTTCACTTCCACTTTTCCTCCACCAATGGAAACGCCTACTAACTCCATCTCGTCTTTTCCATCCCCCATGCGAATTCTAACCGTATTCGGATGATCTAACTGAGCTTCTTCTTCGTGAAAAGTAAAAGAAAGCCCGTTGTCTTTCGCATGTTGGAAAGACTCTGTCATTCGTTGATCATCAGTCTCAAAGCCAAGGATCCCGCCAACTAAAGCTACGTCAGTACCGTGACCTTGATACGTTTTAGCGAATGACCCGTACAAATGAAAAGCTGCCCAGGTAGGCTTTTTTTCAAACAATTGCCTGGCGACTAAACCAATTCTTGCTGCACCGGCTGTATGTGAACTAGAAGGCCCAATCATTACTGGACCGATAATATCAAAAACACTTCTGTATTTCATATGATGCCCTCCTTTATCTAGCGGGGGCAAATCTTTTTGATTTACACCCTGAACGTTGTGACCTCTTTATCACAATTGAAATGATATCCATTTTAGTGAACTTTTCCTCAACATGCTTATCTTATCAAATTTGCTGTGAAAGGGCTATCTGATTTAAACTGTCAGAATTCTATATAATATTCAAGCATTAAATCTTTGGCAGGGGCAAACATTTGGAAATATGTGAAACCGCCCCTCCAACGTATCCATAACTCAAAAATCTATAGTACGCTAAAAAGGGACAAAAATCGGAACGACGAGGCTTGTTTGTCCCTTTTCTTCTTCCGATAAAATATTTATGAACTGGTGAAGACGTTCCCTAAAAAGCAAAAAACTGCCCTTAAAGGACAGTTTTCCGTGATCATTATGATTTATCCACTTTCGTTACAGCCACTGAAATTGTTCCAGGTCCTACATGTGCTCCGATCACCGGACCGATATTCGTGATCACTTCTTTTTTTATAGAAAAATGTTCATGAAGCTGCTTCATTAAAGCTTCTGCTTCAGAAGGAGCTGCAGCGTGGGAAATCCCGATGTGAACATCGTCTCTCCCATAACGATCTTGGAATTCTTGGATAATTCTTTGGGTTGCTTTCTTTTGCCCGCGCACTTTGTCAAAAGGAAAGACTTCTCCTTCTTCCGTTAATGATAAGATGGGCTTTATCTTCAATAGCGAGCCTAAGACCGCTGAGGCTTTACCAATTCGGCCATTTTTTTCAAGGTATTCTAACGTATCAACCATGAAAAACACAGAAGTATCTTTTAAAAGGGTGTCTATTCTTGCTAAACACTGTTCTTTTGTCGCTCCAGCTTTTGCTAGCATAGCTACTTCTACCACGATGATCCCGATAGCATAAGAAGCTCTTTTAGAGTCTACTACGGCAACAGAAACATCATCTCCTAAAGTTTGAGAAGCGATATAAGCAGATTGAAACGTCCCGCTCATTTTAGAGGATAAATGAATAGAAATAATATCAGAATCAGCTTCTTTATCAAACAGTCGACGATATTCCATTTCAAATTGATGTGGAGTTGGTTGAGATGTGGAAGGAATTAAATCTGAAGCAGCTAATTTGTCGTAGAAATCAGCTGCTGTTAAATTAACCCCATCCTCAAAAGTTTCTTCGCCAAAATGTACTTTCAAAGGTACAACGTTAATATCAAGATCTTGTTGAATAGACTCTGGGATATCAGCCGTTGAGTCTGTTACTATTTTTACATTTGCCATCTTCACAACCCCCTATTTGATCGTAGTAGAAGTTCTAAAATGATTGGATTTGCTCATTGGTATGAGATGTTCAATCATTGTGCTTACCGGTAACCTTCCCTCTTCTTATTCTACAGATAAGATATAGGAGTAAAGAGGCTGGTTTCCAACGTGCACTTCTACTTCTATTTCTTCGTGTTGTTCTTCGATGTATGCTACAAGTTCATTCGTTTCTTCTTCGCTTCGATCCTCACCTCTGATAATCGTTAAGATTTCACTTTCATCATCTAGGATCTCAGCAATGAGTGCTTTAGCTACTTCCTGAACAGAAGCTCCAGTAGAAACGATGTTCTTTTCATGAATTCCCATGAAGTCACCTTTTTTAATTGAAACACCATTTAAACTTGTGTCTCTCACAGCATAAGTTACTTCACCAGTTTTCACATCTTGCATCGCTTCTTCCATTCCTTCAGCATTTTCATTAAGTGCTAACGCTGGATTAAAGGAAAGCATTGCAGCTAAACCTTGCGGGACTGTTTTAGAAGGGACAACAGTCACTTCCGAATCGGATACATCCGCAGCTTGGTTTGCAGCCATGACGATATTGCTGTTGTTTGGCAATAGAATGATTTTTTCTGCATTACATTCTTCGATCGCCTTGATAAAATCTTCAGTTGAAGGATTCATCGTTTGACCGCCCTCAATGACTTTTTTCACACCAAGCCCTTTAAAGAGGGCTGCAATTCCTGAGCCCATCCCTACGGTAATGACAGCATATTCAGTATGTTTTTCTTTCTTTTTGGCTGTCGGAGCTGAAGGCTCACTGCCAGCTTCATTGAGAATCGTCGTATGTTGTTCACGCATATTTTCAATCTTCACATTGACTAATGCACCGAATTTTTGTGCTTCTGAAATGACGTTTCCAGGGTACTCGGCATGAATATGAATTTTCAATAAATCTTCATCGGCTACAACGAGAAGGGAGTCTCCGTGAACATCTAACTGATTTCGAAATTCATCTTCACTAAAGGGATTCTCTTTAACCTTGTCATCTTCGAATTTCACCATTACTTCTGTGCAATAGCCAAACTCAATGTCTTCAGTTGCAAGGTGGCTTTGCGCAGACTGGTGGTGCTCAAGCCTCACTAGCTCGTCCATTTCAGGAGTTGTTTCCTGCACAGAAGAAGTGATTTTCTCGCCTTTCAATATGGCAAGAAATCCTTCATAAATAGTGACTAAACCTTGACCTCCTGAATCGACTACGCCCACTTCTTTCAGAACAGGGAGTAAATCCGGTGTTCGTTCTAAAGAAGCCTTAGCCTCTTCAAGAACTGCTTCCATTAAGGCAATGATATTCTCATTGTCTTTACTAAATTCGCTACCTTTTTTAGCAGCATCTTTAGCTACCGTTAGAATTGTTCCTTCTACGGGCTTCATGACAGCTTTATAAGCCATTTCTACTCCATATTCCAAGGCCTTACTTAAATCTTTTGCTGCAATCGTTTCTTTTCCTTCAACGGACTTGGAAAATCCGCGGAACAATTGAGAAAGAATGACCCCTGAGTTCCCCCTGGCTCCCATAAGGAGTCCCTTGGCAAAACTTGATGCGATTTGACCTACATGATTATTTGATTGAGCCTTAACTTCTTTCACCCCTGAGGTGATGGTCAGGTTCATATTTGTTCCTGTATCCCCGTCTGGAACAGGAAACACATTTAAAGCATCAATTTTCTTTGAATTATTGGAAAGGTTATCTGCACCTTCTACGAGCATTTGTGCAAACTTCTCCCCTTCGATTATCTTGACAGTCACGAATGTTCCTCCTAACTATGAACTCCTAAAGGTTAGTAACTCGAACACCTTGAACAAAAATGTTCACTGAGTCTACTTTCAAGCCTAGCATTTGATCCAGTTGATATTTCACTTTTGATTGCACATTGTGAGCTACTTCAGAAATTTTAGTCCCGTAGCTGACGATAATATACATATCGATATGAATTTCTTCTTTTTCTTTTTCACGGATGACCACACCGCGTCCTAAATTTTCTTTACCTAATAAATCTGTAATACCGTCTTTTAATTGTTTTTGTGACGCCATGCCAACAATGCCATAGCAATCTACAGCTGCTCCACCTGCAATGACAGCAACGACTTCTTTTGATACGTCAATATTACCAAACTTTGTTTTCATCTCTATGGTCATAGGAAATATGCCTCCTTGTAAGGTGTTTTACCTTTATGGCTATCGTCATTTTACTATAAAAAAACAAATTTTAAAAGAAAACTTCATATATTACAAAAGCATCCTTACCTTACTTTGTTTATTTTAGGGTGTCAAGTTGATTTCCTTGATGAAAATCAATTTATGACTTGAATTCTTCCCCTTGCTATGCTAATATAACCAAGTGTCTAATTTCAATTTAAAAAGCATACGAATGATTGTATTCATCGTGAAACAGAAGGAGGGATATTTATGGCACGTAAATGTGTTATAACGGGTAGAGGCCCTAGAACTGGAAATAAACGCTCTCATGCGTTGAATTCTACAAAGCGCCGATGGGGTGCAAATGTACAAAAAGTACGTATTATGGTCGACGGAAAGCCGAAGCGAGTCTATGTTTCAGCTCGAGCGCTTAAGTCTGGAAAAGTTGAACGAGTTTAATTCTTTACAGGTATAAAAAACGGCGCAGAGTGCGCCGTTTTTTTATACTTTCATTAAGATGAAAGAAGATTGTTTGAACCTGTTCTCAGGCTTTGTCCGTGTCCATTTACTCTTAAGTTATGAAAAATATAGTCTTTTTCCTCTTAAGCTAAATTCTGCTGCCTTATTAATTTTTACGAAAAGTTCCTATCACCGCGCGAACAAATCCTCCAATGAATTTAGGTAATTTAATCGTATAAAATTTCATGCTTTCCCCTCCTCGAAAGAATACCTCTATTCGAAGTGCTCTTGTGATTGAGAAATCACTAATCACTATCTCGTTATTACACATTATATTCAGGAGAGGAAAAATAGTACCTCTTTTTACGATTGATCTAATGAATTCCCTTCATCTTTACTCTGAAATAAATAAATTTCTCCTTTTTCAAAAGAAATCTCGCCTCTACGTTCAGCTATTTCGTTGCTTATACAAAGACTGGAACCTGCCTCGATTCGTGCATCGGTTAATTCATAACGAAAACCTGTTAAATTCAATCCCGTTACTTGTTTCGGTACAGGAATAATTGACACATACCGATAATCGCTTTTCGTTACTGTATATTCTCCTGGTGCTAACATCGTTACTTTATTCCAGCGATCTTGAAGATAGACAGGGATATGTTCCGGAAGGCCTTTTGCCAATAATTGAGCATTCATAAATAAATGATCAAGTCTTCCACCAGTTGCCCCTAAAAGAATGACTTGGGAGGGATTTTGTTCTAAAACCCACGATAAAGCGATCTCCATATCCGTTTCATCTTTTTCACAAGGATAGATCCGTAACCTTGTCTTCGTATTTTCCACCCAGTCACGTTCTTCTTCCGTGAGAGAATCAAAATCTCCAAATGCCTCTGTTGGCTCTATACCTGCACTTAATAATTCAAATACTCCTCGGTCAACTCCGATCCAAGTTGCTTTAGGGTACTGCTCTTTCATAACACTTAACGATGGCACTAGGTGAAGCGGGCCACCTGCCATTAAAATATATGTCAACGGTCTCTCTCCTTCCGACTGGCGCTCTTTCACTTTCTCACGTTGAGAGAGAAGGCTGAATGATTTTTTTGCTTGCATTCCCTAAAAGTAGGACAATTGCTAAACAAATAAGCAGTGACGGGAATAAATAAGATAAATTGTAAGTAAATGCGTACAAGGCAACTGGCGTCCCTTCTGGAGCAAATTCACCAAACCAAACCACTCCGGCAGTGAAATGCGATAGTAAGCGAAGAGCGACCCCTAAAATCACCCCTGCGGTGATCATGATGATCCGACGACTTTGTGACTCATTATGATTGATCGCGAAAATCCCGGCCAGGCCAATCACAGCGAAAGCTATAGGATAATCCAGTAAAGCTTGGAGCCAGTGAACGATAAACGAATTGTACATCATATTCACTGTCCCGAAAATCAGTCCTGTTAACATCCCAGCTTTAACCCCGCGGCGAAAGGCCATTATTAAAATCGGTACCATAGCTAGAGATACAGATCCTCCTTGGGGCCAAAATCTTAAAAAAGTCATTAAATCTAGAATCACTGCTAGTGCGGCCATGATGGAGATTTCAGCCATCAATAAAGTAGGTCTTGCATTTTTCATTCTCTTCTCCTCCTTGTTTTGTTGGAACCACCAGGTTAGATATCCGGACGCACAAAAAAACGACTATTGCCTAAAGAGCAACAGCCGTTTAGTATTATCGGCTCCACATCCCTACGCAAGTGCGAACTTACAGGTTCAAAGGGTCGAAGCGAACAGCTTCCTCTCAGTCCTTCTAAGGACTCCCCTCGTGGTTCTTATATAAATCTATGGTTCATTCTATCTTGTTTGGCGAATACTTTCAATAGCTTTTTTACGATCTTGTTTTCCATAGATAGCAGAACCGGCAACTAAAACGTTTGCGCCCGCTTCCACACATAATTTCGCTGTTTCTGGATTCACGCCACCGTCAATTTCAATGTCAATCTCTTTACCTACGGCATCAACGAGCTCTTTTACTTCTTTCACTTTTGGCAAGACACTATGGATAAATGACTGCCCGCCGAATCCTGGGTTTACTGTCATAAGTAACACTAAGTCTACCTCTTCAATGACATGTTTAATTGTGTCCACTGGAGTAGCAGGGTTCAAAACAACGCCTGCTTTCACTCCTAACTCTTTGATCATATGGACCGTTCTATGTAAATGAGGACAAGCTTCCACATGGACACTAATGATATCAGCCCCTGCTTTAACAAAAGACGGGATATATTGATCAGGGTTTTCAATCATTAAATGAACATCCAATGGAAGTTTCGTCAGTGGTCGGATCGCATCTACCACAAGGGGACCTATTGTAATATTAGGAACGAAATGCCCATCCATTACATCGACATGGATATAGTCCGCCCCTCCTTGCTCTACTTCTGTAATGTCTTGACCTAACTTTGCAAAATCAGCTGATAAGATCGATGGGGCAATTTTAGTCATGATTAATACCTCCGTTTTAGGCTTTTGATTTCTTCTAAAAATTCTACATAATGTTTATAGCGGTATTCGGCAATCTCTCCTGTTTCACAAGCATCTTTCACAGCGCACCCTGGCTCGTTCACATGAGTACACTGACGAAACTTACAATCATTGATGCGAGCTTTCATTTCAGGAAAAAACAAAGACAATTCATCTGCTCTAATCGATTGGAAATCCAATGAACTAAATCCTGGAGTATCCGCAACATAGCCGCCGCCATTTAGGGGAATTAACTCCACATGTCTCGTAGTATGTTTTCCACGACCCAAACTTTTCGAAATTTCATTTGTTTCAATGTTTATCCCTGGTTTAATGGCATTTAATAACGAAGACTTCCCAACACCTGATTGCCCGGCAAACACTGAAATTTTCTCGTTTATATAAGGTTCCAGTGTTTGAAGTGTCTCTTCGATATAGATCGAGGTTCTCAGCACTGTATAACCTAATTTTTTATAGTCTTCTTCATAAGCATTAAGCGCGTCGCGATCTTCAACTACTTCTAAATCTATCTTTGAAAAACAGATCACAGGCTCAATATCATTCGCTTCAACGTGCACTAGAAAGCGATCTAGTAAAACGGGGTTAAATGAAGGATTTTCAATAGAAAATATCAGAATGGCTTGCTCCACATTCGCAATTGGCGGTCTGACTAGTTCATTTTTCCTTTCATCAATATCCATAACGGTTCCATCGGTACGATTATCCGCCTCGAAGTCAACCCAATCGCCCACGAGAGGTGAAATTTTCCGCTTTCGGAAAATCCCCCTTCCGCGACATTGAAAAATTCCATCTTCATTTTCTACGTAATAAAATCCGCTCAGAGCTTTTATAATTCGTCCTCTAGCCATTCCAACCTCCTTTAATTTCAATCCGTTTAAACCTTTATTTTTGAAACAGGAGATTTTCTCCTATCATGAGTGAAGGAGAGAGCACCTAATGTTAGATTCTGTCGGGGCTCTCTTCTGTCATCTCTTCAGATTTATTCTTCTGACCCTTGTAGTTCCTCGTATGTGTATTCATAAGGAGAGTCTTCAAATTCGTCATCTCCCACATAGAGAATCAAAAATCCAGACTCTTCAGGGGACACCGTCATTGGAATATCAAACGATGTATCCTCGGTGATTTCTTCATCAATGATTTGTACTGGTGTTCGATTTTCCATATCCGTTACAGAAATTCGGATTCGGTACGAACTAGCCTCATCTTCATCGTCCACTTCTGGAAGTTCAACAGTAAATGGAACCTCTACAGAAATCGGTTCTTCTTCAATCTCTTCTTCCTGCTCTTCAGGATCTGGCTCCGATTCTGGCTCCGACTCTGGCTCCGACTCTTGGTCCGGATCTTGGCCCTCTTCAGGCTCGGATTCTAGTTCTTCTTCCTGTTCTGGCTCCGGATCAGGTTCAGGCTCTGGCCCTCTCGAGAAGACGACTGTGACCGTGGTACGCTCTCGAATTTCAGTCCCTCTTGAAGGTGATTGCGAAACTACTCTTCCTTCTTCTAACGAAGGATGATATTCTTCTTCTACTTCGAGACTCAGCAGTTCTTCATTTGAAATGAACTCAAGGACCTCTTCTCTAGAATACCCAAACAAATTACTCATAATATATGTTGGACGTTCGGTGACCGTCAATCTTACAACCGTCTCTCGTGGAATTACTTGTTCACCTGCCGCAGGACTCTGCTCAATTACCGTATCATCCACTTGATCTAAGCTTTCCTCATATTGAATTTCAATATCCTCGTAATCTTCCAATGTTGTTTCTGCCATTTGAAGAGATTCTCCAATGACATCAGCCATTTCCACTGGTTCTGACCCTTCACTAACGACTAGAGTAACAACCGTTCCTTCTTTGACAGATTGTCCTACTTCCGGGCGATGAGTGATGACATGATTTTCCTCTGTTTCATCATCATAACGTCGCTCATCTTCCACTTCTAAGTTGAGTTCAGTCAATCTTTCAAAGGCTTCATCATACTCCATCCCAACTAAGTCATCTGGTATTTCTACCTCATTCACATGGAGCCAAGTAGGAATTACATAAAAAGCTACAATCACAAAACCTATGAAAAACAACAACAATAGTGACGAAAGCTTCGCCCAGTGTTTGTATCCTTTTTTCTTCTTCGTCCCAGGAGGTGGCGTTGGCTCTTTTTTCTGATAAGTGGCTGTATCTCTCATCTTTGATTGGGGATGAACCATCGTTTCTCCGAAGTCATCACCACTTTGTTTCCCCACGATAGGTACTGCTTTTGTCATCTCTTCATCCTTGATCGGCAAATAATGCGGGGATTCGTTTTGTCGATCTGGGTCAAGAATCGTTGATAACTCGTACAACATATCATCTGCTGACGAGTATCGTTGCATAGGGTCTTTCGCAGTAGCTTTGATCACGAAGTTCTCCACACTTTGTGGAATGCCTGGCACTTTTTCGCGAATGAGTGGTAAAGGTTCTTGTAAGTGCTTAATAGCTACCGAGACAGCTGTATCACCACTGAAAGGCACTTCTCCTGTCAGCATTTCATAGGTCACTACCCCAAGAGAGTACAGGTCAGATTTAAAGGTGACTTGTCCACCTCTAGCTTGTTCTGGAGAAAGGTAATGAACAGATCCAAGGACGGAATTCGTATGCGTAATCGTAGCTTCACTGATGGCACGAGCTATACCAAAATCGGTCACTTTAGCAACGCCGTCCTGACCAATAAGGATGTTGTGTGGTTTCAAGTCCCGATGCACGATGTGATTATGATGGGCATGGCTTACTGCCGCTGTCATTTGTTTTAAAATGCGAACTGTATCTTCAACAGAAAGCTTTCCTTGTTGTTGAATATAATCTTTTAGCGTTAACCCGTCTACATACTCCATGACGATATAGTAAAGATCTTCTTCTTCACCTACGTCGTAAATATTTACGACATTTGAATGTGATAGACTTGTAGCCGACTGAGCCTCTCTTCTAAATCGTCTAATGAATTCATCATCTCTAGAGAATTGGGACTTAAGCATTTTCACTGCGACTGATCGATCTAGGATCAAATCTTTTGCTAAATAAACGTCAGCCATTCCGCCGCCGCCAATAAGCTTGACAATCTCATAACGGTCGTTAATTCTTTTATTTATCATGTAGGACTCACATCCTTCGCCTGATGGCGAACAAGTGTAATTGTGATGTTATCTTCACCGCCATAGTCATTTGCTTGGTTGACTAAATGCTCAGAAATAGAAGAGATCGTCTCGTCTCCATTAAGACGGGTTTCAATTTCTTGATCTGAAAGTTTATTCGTTAAACCGTCGGAGCAAAGGAGCAGGATTGCTCCTTCTTTCCAGCTAATTGTCTCTACATCTACATCAATGGTATTGTCAGTTCCTAATGCTCTTAACAACACATTTTTTCTCGGGTGATGTTCGGCTTCCGATTCAGAAATCTGACCCGTTCTTACTAGTTCGCCTACTAATGAGTGATCGTCGGTCATTTGCTTCAACTTGTTGTCATCGTATATATAAACCCTCGAGTCTCCTACATTCGAAAACGTTACAAATTCGTCAGAACAAATGGCTGCCACAAGCGTAGTGCCCATCCCTTCACATTGAGGGTTGGACTGAGCATAGTGATAAAGCTCTTGATTCACTTTCGTTACAGTCTCTAACAACCATCTTTCTGCATCTTTAGGCGTAAAGAAGATGTTGTTCTCATTCCAGTGCTTCACCATGCCATCACGTGTCATTTTACTGGCTACGTCTCCTGCTTGGTGACCTCCCATACCATCGGCCACTAGTGCTAGCATCTGGCCGAGTGTGTTTTCAACCACAGCCCCGTTATCTTCATTATGAGCTCTTAATTTACCGATATCTGTACGAAAAATACCTTCCATATATGAATTCCCCCCATAATTTCTGCTACTTTGCGTTTAGGCTTTATCATCCACTTGTTTCTTAATGGCAGAAATGAAAAAGCCGTCAGTCCCGTACTCCCCTGGAAACAGCTGAACCATTCCCGGAGTTTTCACGGATTTATCAGCGATTACAGCAGGTAAAAGGTCTTTCAATCCTTCATCAAAAGCGGCATCCTGATGATTATCCACAAAACTAGTGATCACACGATCATTTTCTTCCTGATCAATCGTACATGTACTGTAAACTAACCGCCCACCTTTTCTTAACAGGGGCCATACTGATTGGAGGATCGCTATCTGAATCTCAGATAAGCGTTGGATATCCGTTTCTTTTTTTGACCATTTTAAATCAGGTTTTCGTTGAATGACGCCTAGACCTGAGCAAGGAGCGTCTACAAGTATCCTGTCAAAGCTTTGCGGCTCATATTGCTCACTCAACTTTCGCGCATCAGATACTTCACCTTGAATTAACGACAGCTTTAATCGTTCCTGTTGCTCTAGAATAAGCTTTACTTTATGTCCATGGATATCTACACTGATTAATTTCCCGTCGTTGTCCATACGTTCGGCAATGTGAGTAGACTTCCCTCCAGGAGCTGCACAAGCATCTAACACAGATTCTTCTGCTCTAGGATCAAGGACATGAGTAACGAGCATGGACCCCTCATCTTGGATGGAAATCCATCCTTGCTGAAAAGCTGAAGTTGTGATGATGGACCCTTTTTTGACACGAAGACTCTCTTCAACAAAAGGACTATCTTCTACCTCTAGTCCTTCTTGTACCAAAGATTCCTTTACTTCTGCCTTTGTAACAAGAGTTGTGTTTACTCTAACAGAGTGAACAGGCTCTTGAATATTGGCAAAAGCAATCTGCTCTGTTTGGTCCATGCCATATTGATCTTTCCATCTGTTTAGAAGCCACTTAGGATGACTCGTTTCAACAGACAGTCGTTCTAAGTCATTCTCGATCTCTGATGTGTCTGGCAAATCATTTCTAAGCATGGATCTTAGAATGCCATTGACCATACCTGAAATTCCTTTGTGCCCTCGCTTCTTCGCTATCTCAACCGCTTCGTTAATAGCCGCATGATGAGGAATCCGATCCAATAAAAATAACTGATACGTCGATAACCTTAATAAGATTCGGACCCAATCTTCAAGTTTACTTAATGGCTTCTTCGAAAAAGTGGTTAAATAAAAGTCTAACTTTTTCTGATGTTGGATCGTTCCGTAAACAATTTCAGTTAATAGCGGAATGTCTCTTGCCGGAACTTTCATTTTTTTGATTGTGTCGTTCAACAATAAGTTACTGTACGCTTGATTCTTTTCTATTTTCAGTAAAATATCTAATGCGGCCTCTCGTACATTGCCTTGTAAATCTTTTTTACTCATCCGTTTGCTCCCCTAACTTCATTCCACTAATCCATGTGTTCCCTGATCCTCTTAAAAAAGTTGACACGTCCATCGGTTTTTTTCCAGATGGCTGCACTTTAAGTAACGATAAGACCGTCCCCTCTCCACATGCTACATGGATAGTCTCATTGGTCAGGTCAATGACCGTTCCTGGCTGTTGATCCGTTTGTTCAGACAAAATTTGGGACTCCCATATTTTAAATCGTTTTCCCTGCACTTCAGTGAATGCCACTGGCCATGGGTTCAAACCGCGGATTTGATTGTGAATATCTGTTGCTGTTTTCGTCCAATGTATTTTTTCTTGGTCTTTTTTTATATTTGGTGAAAAGGTGACTTTCTCTTCTACTTGCGGAACGGATGACGCCCGACCACTTTCAATAAGAGGCAGCGTTTCTAATAATAAGTCAGCACCTAATTCACTTAATTTATCGTGCATCGTTCCAGTCGTGTCCTCTGCAAGAATAGGGATTGAACGTTGAGCAATAATGTCTCCTGCGTCTAGCTTCTCCACCATATACATGATCGTAATGCCAGTCTCCTTTTCACCATCAATCACGGACTGGTGAATGGGAGCTCCACCACGGTATTTCGGTAATAAAGAGGCATGAACATTGATACACCCTTTATTAGGAATATCGAGAAGCTCTTTAGGTAATATTTGACCAAATGCAGCGGTGACAATTAAATCAGGATTGACCTCTTGCACTTTTGTCCAGTCGTTTTTTATTTTTTCTGGTTGAAAAACTGGGATATTTAAGTTTTCAGCAGCCTGTTTGACTGGTGGCGGTGTGAGTACTTGTTTCCTGCCTTTAGGCCGATCCGGTTGAGTCACAACCAGTGCGATCTCATAGCCACGATCTACCATTTTATGTAATACCGGCACAGCGAAGTCCGGTGTCCCCATAAATACTATTTTCATATTCACTCTCTCCTTCTAGCTACAGCATCATATATGGATTTGTATCAATCGTAATCGCTAAACCTGTTCGAGCCATCTCTCCTTGATACGTTTTAATGACTTCTTGCAACGTTTCAGTCAGTTTCGGCTCAACTTTATATTTTATCATGCATTGATAGCGATATCTATCCTTGATCCGTGGGATGGCTGAAGCTACGGGTCCATAAATCATCGTCTCGGTGGAAAGATGATTCTTTAAAAATCCGGTAATTTTTTCTGTAACTGAAACGACCCGATCTAATTGTTCATCGCTCACGTGGATGATCACCAAGAAATAATAAGGAGGATATCCTCCCTGTTTACGTATGTTCATTTCCTTGTCAAAGAAAGAGAGATAGTCATGAGACTTCACATCCATGATGCTGTAATGATCAGGTGTATAGGTCTGTACTAACACTTCGCCAGTCTTCTCATGTCTTCCTGCTCTTCCGCTCACTTGAGTCAATAATTGGAACGTTCTTTCACTCGAACGAAAATCGGGTAAGTGGAGCATGGAATCGGCCGCCAATACACCAACAAGAGTGATATTAGGAAAATCAAGACCTTTTGCAATCATTTGTGTCCCTAAAAGAATATCTCCCTTTCCTTCTCCGAACTGCTGAAGAAGCTTTTCATGGGAGCCTTTGCGACGGGTGGTATCTACATCCATCCGAATCACCCGAATCTCAGGGAAAATCTTCAGGATCTCTTCTTCAACTTTCTGAGTTCCAGTCCCAAAAAAGCGGATCGAATCACTACTGCATTCAGGACAAATGCTAGGAATGGTCTCAATATGACCACAATAGTGACACTGTAAAGATTGATTCGACCGGTGATAGGTTAAAGAAATATCACAGTGAGGACATTCAGCCACATACCCACAGTCTCGACACATTATAAATGTTGAATACCCTCGTCGATTCAAAAACAAGACGGTTTGTTCCTGTTTATCTTTTCTGTCCTGAATGGCCGAGAGTAATTGATTAGAAAACATGGAACGATTGCCGTTCCTTAACTCTTCTCGCATATCCACTAAGGAAACTTGTGGCATCTGCACATCATTCACCCGTTTTTCCATGGTTAACAGATGATAGACCCCCTTTTGGGCGCGGGCATAACTTTCAAGCGACGGGGTGGCGCTTCCCAAAATGACTGGACAATTGTAAAACTGTCCTCGTTTAATCGCTACTTGTCTTGCATGATAGCGGGGGACCTCTTCTTGTTTGTAGCTTGTTTCGTGCTCTTCATCGATAATCACAATTCCTAAGTTCTCAAATGGGGCAAAGATGGCCGATCGTGCACCAACAGCCACATCTACTTTTCCTTCGCGAATCTTTAACCACTCATCATACTTTTCACCCTTTGAAAGGGCACTGTGCAGCACAGCAACTCTTGAGCCGAACCGTCCTTTAAATCGTGTGACCATTTGCGGAGTTAAAGAGATTTCAGGTACGAGAACAATGGCTTCTTTCCCTTTTTTCAGAGCGTAATCAATTGCTTGAAGGTAAATTTCTGTCTTTCCGCTCCCTGTGACCCCTCGTAATAAGAACGTTTCATGTCTTTCTTCTAGTAAAGATGAAAGGATAGGATCAAGCGCTTGTTGTTGTTCGTCCATCAACGTTAGAGGTTGGGACTGTTCAAAAGTCCGTCCTTCATAAGGATCTCGATCGACCACTTGTTCCGCCTTGATTAACAGTCCCTTTTTCACCATTTCTTGTACCGTTTGCCTCGAGACGCCAGCTCGATCCAATAGCTGGACCAATGGGATTTTTTCATGAGTAGCTAAATTTTCACTGAAATAAGCTAACAACTTCTTTTGCTTTTCCGCACGAGCAGTTAACGTTTCTGAAGCTTGGGCCAGTTCTTGACTCGTTTTTTCCGTAAAGACGACCATTTGCTTCTTTTTTGTTTCATTTGTCATAACTAGTGGAGTGACGGAGAGAACGCCATCTTTTACAGCTTTCATCATCTGTTTCTTGTCTTCGTCATTCGCTTGTTTGCGCCATTCGTCCCAGTTTTCTATCTCTTTGTCATCTTTAAAAAACTGTTGCAAAGATAAAGGAAGTTCATTCAGAATCTCAGGTGATTTTAGGGAAAGCTTCTTTTGATATTTCGCTCGCATAGCTGCAGGTAGCATGGATTTTAATACGGATATATGAAAAGATAACGTGTCGTCTTTAATCCATTTCGATAATTCAAGCAACTCCTCCGTTAAAGGAGGGTAAAGATCGATCAATTCAGCTAAAGGTTTTAATTTGCCTCGATCATAATCCGTATGATCATCCGTTGCCAGCACAAATCCTTGAACCTTTCTTGGCCCAAACGAAACATTCACGCGCATCCCCGGAACGATGGCATCCTCAAACTCAGCCGGTACAAGGTAATCAAACACACGATCCGTTTGGTTCACTGCTACATCCACAATGACTTTAGCGATCATTTATTGCCCCTCCAAAAGAGGTTTAATATGGTCTAACAGTTGACTTGCTGCGTCTTTTTTTGTAGTAAGAGGAATCGATGCTTCGTTCCCATTCGCGAAATAGAGAGTTAACGCATTTGTGTCTCCTTGAAATCCTGAGCCTGCTTCCGTAACGGAATTGGCCGCAATGACATCAAGGTTTTTCGCTGCAATCTTCTTTTTAGCATTTTCTTCAATATTTTCTGATTCCGCCGCGAAACCGACCAAGAGTTGTCCTGTTTTCTGGGAACCAAGCGTTTTCAAGATATCTGTCGTTCGTTCCATTTCCACTTCAATATTTCCATCTGATTTCTTCATTTTATTAGTGAATGTATGTTTAGGGCGGTAATCAGCGACGGCTGCAGCTTTAATCACCACGTTAGTGTGAGCATATCGGGAAACCACGGCGTCATACATTTCTTGCGCTGTTCGAACAGAAACGACTTGAACTCCATGAGGTTGCGGTAACGAGCTAGGTCCCGTTACAAGAGTAACGTTTGCTCCTCTTGCTGCCGCCATTTCAGCAATGGCATACCCCATTTTTCCTGAAGAACGATTAGAGAAAAAACGGACAGGATCAATTTCCTCTTGCGTTGGACCGGCAGTGACCAGGACATTTTTTCCGTGCCAAAGTTTATTTTCCCGACGGATAAAATGATGATCAACCATCGCTAATAAATCTTCTGGTTCGGCCATTCGACCTTTCCCTTCATATCCGCAGGCTAAATACCCTTCATCTGGTTCTATAAAGGTATAGCCGAACGTCTTTAATGTTTCCATGTTTTTTTCTACGGCTGGGTGAGCATACATATGTACATTCATAGCTGGAGCAATCATGACTGGGGCTGTCGTAGCCATGACAGTCGTCGTCACCATATCATCGGCAATCCCATTGGCTAATTTCCCGATGACATTGGCTGTAGCTGGGGCGATCATAACCAAGTCAGCCCAATCGGCAATGTCGATATGAGCGATTTTCTCTGGATTGGGTTCGGTAAATGTATCTATGTATACATGGTCTCTTGATAAAGCTTGAAAGGTTAGCGGGGTAACAAATTCTCTTGCTGAACTGGTCATGACTACTTTTACTTCGTACCCTTGTTGTACGAGTTTACTTGTTAAAGCAGCTGCCTTAAAAACTGCAATACCACCCGTAACGCATAATAAAATTCGTTTATGTTTGTTCATATCCTTCGCCTCCGATAACAGGAATCCTTGTCTCATTGCATTTAAGTTCCTCTAATAATAAAACATAGATAGTTTCTTTTTTCGCAAAAGTTAATTTATTCGTGAACCTAGGTAAACTCGCACACGTTGGCGACGTTCACTTCTTATTCTAAATCTGTTCGTCGCTAATCTCGAATGTTGGCGACGTTCACACCTTATTCTAAATCTGTGCGTCGTTAATCTCACATGTTAGCGACGTTCAAACCTTATTCTAAATCTGTGCGTCGCTAATCTTGCATGTTGGCGACGTTCAAATCTTATTCTAAATCTGTGCGTCGTTAATCTCACATGTTGGCGACGTGTTTCAAAAATATTCTCATGGATATCTACTCTCTCTTCTATACGATACCGAAAAAAGACAAGAAAGACAAAAGAAAAAACAACCTAATAATCAGGTTGTTTCTTCATCTTCTTTTATTTCGTATGTTAAATGCTCTGACTCAATTTCTTCTAGTGCTTTTCCAACAAAATTAACGGACTTAGACTCACTGGTCTTTTGAAATAGTTCTGGATGTTCTCGAAGTTGCCTTGCTCTGAGAGCGGACACTGTAACTAGTGTGTACTTCGAATTAATTTTCGTCATTAACGAATCAATGGATGGTTGTAACATGATATCACTCCTCAACTAGTTCTTTATAAAGATGGATCAATCGTTCTTTCTTACAATTCTCGGCAGTTACGATCGATTTTATCCGTTCCACTGCAAGTTCCACTTCATCATTTTCAACGACATAGTCGTATTTATCCATCAAATCGATTTCATCTTTGGCAATTGTCATCCTACTGTCAATCAAATCTTGTGACTCTGTTCCTCTGCCTTCGATGCGATTTCTTAGTTCTTTAATGCTCGGTGGCATAAGGAAAATAAAAACACCTTCTGGAAACGTTTCTTTCACCTGTAATGCCCCTTGAACTTCAATTTCCAAAATGACGTCATGACCTTTTGCAATCGTGTCTTCCACATATTGACGTGGTGTTCCATAATAGTTATCCACATATTGAGCATACTCTAATAATTCATTTTCCCGAATCATTCTTTCAAACTCCTGTTTCGATTTGAAAAAATAACTCACCCCGTCTTCTTCACCTGCACGTGGGTTTCGTGTCGTAGCCGAAACAGAATATTGAATATGAGTATCGTGTTTCCTTAGTGCTCCGCAAACTGTTCCTTTTCCTACTCCAGAAGGACCAGAAAGGACAATTAACAGACCTTTTTCTCTTCTCATATGAACCTCCAGCTTTCTTTGATCACTACATTCTATCACGTTTTTATACCTTTAGGAAAGGTATTCTTCAGTAGAGCTTATTTTTAGAACAAGCTGAATGCCACCGGGAAATCCGGTGGCACCGTTTCGCTTGTGAGATTAATCTTCCGAAGCGTCTTCTTTACTAGTGATGACACGTTGAGCAACGGTTTCTGGCTGGACTGCTGAAAGAATAACGTGATCACTGTCCGCAATAATTACCGCACGAGTACGTCGACCGTACGTCGCATCAACGAGCATATTTCTTTCTCTCGCGTCAGAAATAATTCGTTTAATTGGTGCTGATTCTGGGCTTACAATCGAAATAATTCTATTAGCTGAAACAATATTTCCAAATCCTATATTAATAAGTTTAATATCCAATGGTCAGTCTCCTATCTCTATTCTAAATTTTGCGGTGTTATCTTACTCTACATTTTGTACTTGTTCTTTGATCTTCTCTAACTCAGCTTTCAGATTCACGACGGTTTGACTAATTTCTAAATGATTCGCTTTTGATCCAATTGTGTTTGTTTCTCTATTCAATTCTTGAACGAGAAAATCTAATTTTCTTCCTACCACATGGGCATCATTTAAAATGGTCATAAATTGTTTCACGTGACTATCAATCCGAGTTAATTCTTCTTCTATGTCTGATTTGTCGGCAAAAACGGAAACTTCTGTTAAAATCCGTGATTGATCGATATCCAAATCACTACCTACGAAATCTTCTACCTTTTTTAACAGCCGGTCTCTATATTGAGTTTGAACCAAAGGGGACAAACCACGAAGTTCATCAACGTATGCTGTTATTTGACTTAATCGATGAACCATATCTTTATGTAACTCTTCGCCTTCTTGTTTACGCATGTCTATTAACTGAACGACTGCTTGCTCCACAGCACCCTGAACCATCGTCTCTAGCTCCTCAGAAACGTCATCAGCTTCATTGACGGACACCACTTCCTCGTGAACGAGCAATTCGTTTACAGGGAATTCCGAAGCTGCTCCTGAAGATTTAATCATTTCTTCATGCATTTCCTGGTATTGTTGAAATAGATCCCAATCAATAGACAGCGACCTCTTTACAACCCCCTCACCATGCACATTTAAAAAAACGTCTACCTTCCCCCGCTTCACATACTTGGAAATTTCTTTCTTCATACGGTCTTCCAAAAAGAATAATTGTCTCGGCATTCGAATGTTCATTTCGCAAAAACGGTGATTTACCGCCTTCATCTCTACTGTCACCTGACAATTGTCATTTTCCTTAGTGGATCGCCCGTATCCTGTCATACTCATAATCATTTCTATCACATCCACAATCTATATTCTAAACAATTTTCTAGCTAACAACAAGGGGAGTATGTGAATTAACTGTATATCTTCAGTGGAGCTGAATGAAAATGAATGTTTTTATTTTTTAACTGTCATGTATTTTGCTATAATGTACAAGCGGTGAATCATGAACTGAGCCTTGAAGACTCTAACGGCTCTGAGGCTAGAAGATCAAAGAAATACTTACTTATAACTAAAGGAGGTGTCCTCATGTCATTTGATGGCATTGTAACAAAAGCGGTCACCGATCAATTAAAAGAAACGATTGTTAGCGGAAGAATTGCTAAAATTCATCAGCCTTTTCCTACTGACTTAATGATGACGGTCCGGGCTAACGGAAAAAACCATTCCTTGTTTTTTTCAGTGAACCCCTCTTTTGCCCGTTTTCATTTAACAAATATTAAATTTGAGAATCCTCAAGAACCACCTATGTTTTGTATGGTGCTAAGAAAACACTTAGAGGGTAGTATTCTAGAGAGCATCGAACAAGATGGATTAGAGAGGATCATCACCTTTTCTTTCAAAGGGCGAAATGAATTAGGAGATGTCTCCTACAAAAAATTAATTCTTGAACTCATGGGAAGACATAGTAACATTATTTTTCTAGACAAAGAAAACGACGTGATTCTAGACAGCATTAAACATATTCCACCGTCTGTCTCGCAATATCGTACCGTATTACCAGGACAGTCTTATAAAGAACCGCCTCATCAAGATAAATTAAATCCCCTTGAAATGAATGAGGAATTGTTATTAAAGAAGTTAGATTATAATAGAGGAAAGATGGACCAGCAATTGAGAGATCAGTTTAGCGGGTTATCCCCTCAAGTCATTAAAGAGATTCTTTATCAAGCGAAATTTACAAACCGCGACACGTTGCCACCTGCTTTCCTAAAGGTGTTAGCACCTGTACGCGAGCAAAACTATGCTCCATTTATGATCACGAACTCTGCAAAAGATGCCTTTTCAGTGATTCCTTTAGACCATTTAGATGGAGACCGCCAGCAATTTGATAGCGTCCACGAGATGTTGGATCGGTATTTTGTTGATAAGGCCGAACGAGACCGGGTGAAACAAAAAGCCTACGATTTAGAAAGGTTTTTGAGAAATGAGTATCAAAAAAATAAAAAGAAAATAGCTAAATTAGAGAATACATTAAAAGATGCAGACAAAGCAAAAAAACAACAAAAATATGGAGAGTTACTGACAGCTCACATGCACCTTGTGAAACCTGGCCAAAAGGAAGTCTCTGTCATTGATTATTATGACCCTGATCAGAAAGAAATCACCATCCCTTTAAACGTTCAAAAGTCCGCGTCGGATAATGCTCAGCAATTCTTCAAAAAATACCATAAGTTAAAAAATTCCGTTGCTTATGTAGAAGAGCAGATCAAGGTAGCTACAAAAGAAATGGATTACCTCGATACGATTATTCAGCAAGTGGAAATTGCGTCTACAAGAGACTTGGAAGATATTCGTGAGGAACTAGAAAACGGTGGCTACTTAAAGAAAAAGTCATCTGGTAAAAAGAAGAAAAAACCGTCTAAACCAACAGTGGACCGTTTCGTTTCAAGCGAAGGCGTCGACTTGTATGTCGGTAAAAACAACAAGCAAAATGAATATTTAACAAACCGTCTAGCTAGGCAAGACGACACTTGGCTTCACACGAAAGATATCCCAGGTTCCCATGTGATTATTCGCAGCCAAGACTTCGGAGAACAGACGTTATTAGAAGCAGCCAACCTAGCGGCTTATTTCAGTAAAAGTAGAATGTCTGGACAAGTTCCCGTGGACTACACATTGATTCGTCACGTGAAGAAACCGAACGGTGCCAAGCCTGGTTACGTTACGTATGACAATCAAACCACGGTATTCGTTACACCGGACGAAGAAACTGTACGTCAATTAAAGCTAAATACTGAGAAGTAATTTTCGGTAATGATGAGCGGGGTCAACATTGTGTTGGCTCCGCTTATTTAATTTTAATTTGGTCGTGCGGTGTTAGTAGCACCTACGTAGCATGAGACCCGTAATTAAAGGTCTTATATGCCTTGAAGATAACTTACTAAATCAGGTATTACATGAGTCAATCTCATAATGCATTTTCTTAATCAAGTCAGAAATGTAGAATATTTAAAGTAATCTTTTAATATTTGGTGATTTAAAATCTACTGATGATGTTGAAAACCTAGCTCGCTTGCCGCAGGCAATGCTGAAGCCTTGCCCACGGCAAGCGAGTAGATTTTTTACAATCAGCCTTACTATAAATATTCAACAGTCAAAAAAGGGGCTCCATCAGGGTTGTAGTTTAACAACCTTTCGGGAGACCCTCTTGTATTATTCTATCCTGCATTTAACACTTTAAATTGAGATTTTACCAACCCGTAATATTCGCCTCGTTGATCCATCAGTTCTTGATGGTTGCCTTGCTCTAAAATGTTTCCTTGCTCTAACACAATAATGTTATCCGCTTCTCGGATCGTCGATAATCGGTGAGCAATCATGACCGCCGTTCGACCATGAAGTAGTTTTTTCAGTGCACGTTGAATGAGCTGTTCTGTCTCCGTATCAATCGAAGCCGTCGCTTCATCTAAAATAAGAATTTTAGGATCAGCCAACAGTGCTCGTGCGAAGGAGATCAGCTGTCTCTCCCCTACAGAAAGAACATTTCCTCGTTCTTCTACTTCTGTTTCATACCCGTTGCTTAATTGAGAAATAAATTTATCCGCACCCACTGTTTTCGCTGCTTCAATAATCTCTTCTTCCGTCGCATCAGGACGCCCAAATCGGATATTATCCATGATTGTTCCGGAAAAAATAAACGTATCTTGCAACACAATGCTTACTTTTTCTCGTAAACTATCCAACCGAATATCTCTTAAATCATGACCATCAAGCAAAACTCGGCCTTTCGTAGGATCATAGAAACGGCTGATTAAGTTGACGATCGTTGTTTTCCCACTGCCAGTATGACCCACTAAGGCGACTGTTTGACCTTCTTTCATTTCTAAATTTATCTTATTTAGAGCTGTACGATCACTATCATAAGCAAACTCTACATCCTCAAATTGGATTCTTCCATAAACCTCTTTAAGTTTTTTCGCGCCTTGCTTCTCAGGAACAGACGGCTGCTCGTCAAGAAATTCAAAGATTCGTTCTGATGACGCCATCCCTACTAGCAATTGGTTATACACTTGGCCTAGACGAGAAATCGGTTCCCAGAACATTCCGATGTAAAGAGAGAAGGCAAAAAATTCCCCGATCGAAAGAGCTTCGATTTGAATTAAATGAACCCCATACCATAAGAGGACAGCTGTCCCGATCGCGCCACTCATTTCAACTAACGGGCGGAACATAGCACTTTTTTGTGTGGCATTTCTCCACGCTTCAAAGTTTGTTTCATTCATTTGATTAAAGAAGCCAATGTTTTGTTTTTCTTGCGTGTAGGATTGCGTTACACGAATCCCCTGAATACTCTCGTTCAAATGAGAGTTAATCATGGATTGTTTAATACGAACATCTTGCCATGAACGTCTAATATTTCGTCTTAGCTTTGTTGAAATAAAGAACATCAAAGGTAATACGATCAAGATCGCAAGGGTAAGCTCTGGACTAATGATAAACAACATAACGATAATACCTATGAGCATAATCACGTCCATTAATAAGTTAATTACCCCGTTCGTAAACAAGTCTTGTAAACTATTAACGTCATTCGTGATCCTTACAAGAATGGAACCTGCTGACCTCTGATCAAAAAATCGATGAGACAGGCGCTGAATATGATTAAACAACGCTTTTCTTAAGTCAAAAATAACAAGTTGCCCCAACTTATTCATAAACCGGATTCTTAACGTGTTCCCAATCCATGAAATCACATAGAGACCCGTGATCACCACTACCATGAGAGCAAGGAAATTTACATCTCCTGAATCCATGATATGATCCAAAGCATAACTACCAATTAATATAGGGGCGATAAGTCTAACCGCCGTTGATAATAGCATACCTAAAATAGCAATCGGCAAGATATTTTTAGCGTAAGGCTTCATGTAACCAAATAATCTGGTCATCTGCATCCAGTTAAATGGTTTTTCAATGGCCTGATCTAAGGAGTAATGAAACCTTTTTAACGTTCGTGAATCGGTTTGTTTTTGTTGCTCGTCTTCTGTTAACGTTTCTTCTTTTTCCGGCATAACCTCACCCCCTTATTTCGCTTCTTCTAAAAACTGTTTTCTGTCTTGGAATTGAATATCATAAATACGGCGATAAGGCCCTTCACTTGAACGAAGCAATTCTTCATGGGTACCTCTTTCCACAATTTCTCCATCTTCCAACACGATAATTTCATCAGCATGCATGAGTGATGAAATACGATGAGCAATGATAAACGTGGTACGGCCTTGCATGACTTCTCGGAACGCTGCTTGAATCTTGGCTTCCGTTTCCATGTCTACAGCACTCGTAGCATCATCTAAAATAAGAATACTTGGATTAATACAAATCGCTCTGGCAATGGCAATCCTTTGTTTTTGACCGCCAGATAATCCGCCTCCACGCTCACCTAACACGGTGTCATACCCCTTAGGTAAACCCATGATGAATTCGTGCGCATCGGCACGTTTCGCAGCATCGATAATATGCTCTAAAGTGGCTTCTGGGGCCCCATAAGAGATATTATCTTTCACAGAAGATGAGAACAAGAAAGATTCTTGTAAAACAACCCCGGTATTTTTTCTGATTGTTTTCAACGTGTAATCGGTAATTTCTCTTCCGTCGATCGTAATCTTCCCCCGGTCAGGCTCATAAAACCTTGAGATCAACTGGGTGATTGATGTTTTACCAGATCCAGTGGCTCCGATCAATCCAATCGTCTTACCAGGCTTCGCTTCAAATGAGATATTCTTCAGTGCTAAATCTTCTTCTTCGTCGTAACTGTGACTCACATTCTCAAATACGACGTGACCATCTAGATAATCCTTTCCGATGGCATTAGGCTTATCGAATATGTCTTCTTTTTCGTCGAGTACCTGCAAGATTCTTTCCCCTGAAGCTTTTGACTGAGAGAAAGTATTCACGATGAACCCTAAGTTCATGAGTGGGTTAATAATAAACCAAATTAAACTAAAGAATGCGACTAACACCCCTGGTTGAATGGAGCCGTTTATAACTAACCAACCACCATATCCTAACAAGACCACGACACATATATGTCCGATCAATTCCATAAACGGAAAATACCGCGACCATATATTCGCCGTGTGAATGAATTTGTCTTTATAGTCTGTGTTTTTTTCGTCAAATCTGCCCATCTCAAATCCTTCTTTAGAGAGAGATTTCACGGTGTTCATTCCACTGATGTTCTCTTGAACTTTCGTCGTCATACCGGCAAATGATTTACGAATACTCGTAAATGCTGGATGGACTTTTTGGTCAAATTTATATACTGTGACGATTAGAAACGGCATGGCAGCCAACGTGACTATGGCTAAGGAAGGGCTGTAATAAAACATAATCCCCATACTTAACCCGACTAGCATCGTTAAATTGATGAGTTGGGCAAAACCAAAGGATAAAAAGAAACGAAACCCTTCAACATCTGCTGTCAAACGGGACATAAGGTCGCCTGTTCTCGCGTTGTCGTAGTAGCGAAAAGGCAAGAATTGAAGTTTTCGATAGAGAGCATTTCGTAATTCATAAACCGATTGAATTCCGAATAAATCTCCTAGATATTGATGGTAGTATACAGCGACTGCTTTTAATAACGTGATTAATAAAAAGCCGATCGCCACATAAGGAACTAAACCGAAGTTTCCATCTAACACCACATGGTCAATTGTCACTTGTAAAATAATTGGATATGCTACAGTAAATCCGGTCACTGCTAATAAAAAAATAATGGACAAAAAGAAATACCGTTTATAAGGCCAGTAAAATTCTTTTAAACGTTTAAATGTGTCCATCTTCCCACCTCCTTTAAAATCTGAAAATCTTTCCGCTCTTTAATCACCGACTATTTAGGACTCCCTAACAATAAAAATGAAAGCAGTAGATCTAATATATCGGTTTCCGAAATAAATTTCTATACGTCAATAGACTTGAATTTATCCAAATAGGCTGAATATTCTTCATTAAGTAGCCGTTAACTGGTTTTTCTTTACAATTACACGAATTTTCGCTACCTCTCTCCTTTCAACAACCTTATGCCGAGGACTGTTCGTTCATTTTAAAAAATACTTAAAAAACGCCTAGATCACAGTTGATCTAAGCGTAATGTTATTTATTTTCTTTTGCAACGAAAGGAACTTCCTTTTCATTTTTGAATACAGCCGATCGATTTCAAACAAATTCTTTAAGCGTCCTCTCGTTCTTTCTGGATTTCTTTAGTACTTCTAACAGTATCGATTGGACGAACTGATTTTTCTATTTGAGCTCGCTTAGATTCCAAGAAGGGAGGTAAGGATAATTTTTCACCAAGAGTCTCATATGGCTCATCTCCCATAAATCCTGGACCGTCGGTAGCAAATTCAAATAAAATTTGTGGGGCTACTCTCGCATATAAGGACTTAAAGAAGAACCGATCCACAAATCCAGAAGTTTGAAATCCGAAACTTCTCAACCTCTCATCCCAGTGGTCAAGGACAGCTCGGTCTTCAATACGAAAGGCTGCATGGTGAACCGTTCCGAAACCTTGTTGAGCTGGAGGTAGCACTGTATTGTGCTCAACTATAACTTGAGCCCCATTTCCTCCTTCTCCTACTTCAAATAAATGAGTTGATCCGTCAGCATCCATTTCCTTGAATTCCAATACTTTTTCCAGCACTTCTTTCAAATAGTCGAACTTTTCAATGCGAATAAACAATGGTCCTAACCCTGTAATGGCAAACTCATTAGGGATCGGTCCCTTTTCCCAAGGTGTACCTGATTCCACTCCTTCGTTGTTTTCATCTGATATCAATTGATAGTGCTGATCATCAAAATCAACGAAAGAAAGCGTTTTTCTAGCAAACTGCTCTTTGATGCCTGTGTGGCTAACATCTAAACGGTCAAACCGCTTCACCCAATAATCCAATGCAGCATCAGTTGGGACGCGGAAAGAAGTTTTTGAAATTTCATTCGTCCCGTGGGTACCTTTAGGGATGCCAGGAAAGTCGAAGAACGTCATATCTGTCCCAGGGCTTCCTTTATCATCTGCAAAGAAAAGGTGATAGGTTTGAATATCATCTTGGTTGACCGTCTTCTTTACTAATCTCATGCCTAAAACATAAGTAAAAAATTCATAATTTTTCTCCGCGCTGCTGGTAATAGCTGTTACGTGATGTAGGCCTTTTAATCCATTCATGTTTATTCCTCCTGATTTGAATGTACGATTTGTTATTATGAGTGCCATCTCTTTCTTTTATAACTTTTTTATATCCATTTATAATTCTTTCTATATTGATACTAACATTTATTTTATAACAGTTCAAATGTTATATACTATATTTTTGTAAGTTAATGAAGTTAGTATTTATTAAATTGAGTTATCTATGAAGATCGTGGCGTTTTATCGGTAGATTTAAGAGAGCGAGAAATGAAAAGTGGTCGAGTGAATCGTTTTATCGGTAGAAAAATAAGGTGCGCTCGGGTAAAGCAGCCGATAAACGTAGTTATCGGTAGATTTGGGAGAGCGAGCAGCGAAAAGTGGTCGATAATTCATTTTATCGGTAGAAAAATAAGGTGCGCTCGGGTAAAGCAGCCGATAAACGTAATTACCCTTGATGAGGGAATAACAAAAAAGGATAAACAGAAGAATTCCCCTGTTTAACCTTTAGTAAATGTAATCAGTCAGCATGTCCTCATAAAAAGACGTCGTAAATTCTTTTAGTTGAAAAAACCGCTGAACTTTTCTTATTCATTTTTCTCTGCGATATTATCAAAACAAAAAGGCTTTAAAGGTTCGTTACTAGTTAGCAAGCCAGTTCTCTGGGTCTTGACGCCACTTCTCAAGGAGTGAAACGTCAGCTGGTTGGATCACTCCTTTGTTAGCAGCGATTGATAATAGCTCCGAATAGGAAGTTAACGATTTAATCGTATACCCTGATGATTTCTCTGCTTCTTCCGCATGAGGAAGTCCGTATGTGAAGATGGAGCAAATTCCAAGAACTTTTCCACCTGAAGCTTCTACAGACTTTGCCGCTTCGATAGACGAGCCGCCAGTGGAAATAAGATCTTCAATGACGAGAACCTTTTTGCCTTCTTCCAAAATCCCTTCAATTCGATTTTGCTTTCCGTGGCCTTTGGATGAAGAACGAACATAAATCATCGGTAAGTCTAACTGATCTGCAATCCAAGCGGCGTGAGGAATCCCTGCTGTTGCTGTACCCGCTAGCACTTCTACTTCTGGAAACTCTTTTTTTATGTAAGAAACAAAATGGGCTATAAACTGTTTTCGTTGTTCTGGATAAGACATGATTAATCGATTGTCACAATAAATCGGTGACTTGATCCCAGAACTCCAAGTAAAAGGATTCTCTGGTCTTAACGTGACAGCGCCTATGGATAATAAAAGTTCTGCTACTTCCGTTTGCTGGTTCATAATTATTGCCTCCACTCCCGTAAATATTCTTCATAAGCGACCTTTGGTTGGTCAGCTCGCGTAATTCCTCTTCCCACAACAATGGCTTGACTGCCTAATTCTCTCGCTTTAGCAGGCGTAACTACACGCGCCTGATCATCTGTCGCATCTTGAAGTCGTCGAATCCCTGGTGTGACAGTGATAAAGGAATCTGAGAAATACTCTTGAATCATTGGCACCTCTAGAGCTGAACAGACGACTCCGTCTAATGTTGCACTATTCACTTGTTGACATAAATGAACTACATGCTCCTGTAAAGGGGTGTGAATATCCATCTCTTTGGATAACATCTCAGGCGTTGTACTCGTTAGTTGTGTCACCGCAATACAAGTGGGCATTTCCTTCCCCATAGGTGTTCCTGCTTCCAGACCTTCCTTTGCGGCCGCCATCATGTTGACACCACCTAAGGCATGGACATTGACTAAATCGATCTCTAGACTTGCTAGCTGTTTCATGGCCCGTTTCACTGTTGTGGGAATATCGTGAAGCTTCAGGTCGAGAAAAATTTCATGACCTAGTTGCTTAAGGTGGTAAACAAATTCAGGTCCTTCTCGGTAAAACAATTCCATTCCTATTTTTATGAATAGTTTTTCCTTTGGAAATTGTGAAAGAAAAGCGTCCACTTCTTTTTTCGTGGCAAAGTCTAGTGCCACGATGAGGTTACGTTCTCGCATGATCGCCAGCTCCTTCCAACAATGGAGTTAATATCTTCAATGCCCAGCTCATCCATTCGTTGAGATAATTCCTTGATCAGATTTGGACAGGCAAATGGATCAACAAAGTTTGCCGTTCCTATAGCTACCGCACTGGCACCAGCCATAAGAAATTCTAAAATGTCATCGGCGCAATGAATGCCACCCATACCGATGATCGGGATCTTCACTACTTGACTCACATCATGAATCATTCGAATGGCTACCGGTTTGATTGCTGGACCTGATAAGCCCCCTGTTTTATTAGCAATGACCGGTCGGCCTGTTTTAATATCGATCTTCATTCCTACTAATGTATTAATCATGCTGAGACCATCGGCTCCAGCTTGTTCAACGGCTTTCGCCATACCGACAATATCAGAGACATTGGGCGAGAGCTTTACATAGACAGGGACATTAGAAACAGCTTTTACTTTTCTCGTTAATTCTGCAGCAATTTCAGGATCGCTGCCAAATTGAATTCCGCCTACTTTGACATTGGGACACGAAATATTTAACTCGATCGCTGACACATTTTTAATCGAGGAGAGTTGCTTAGAGACGTGGATATAATCTTCCATCACATTCCCAGCTACATTGACAATGACAGGGATATCGAATTTTTCCAACCAAGGGAGCTCATGCTTCGTCACATGGTCAAGCCCCGGGTTTTGCAGTCCTATGGCATTTAGCATTCCGCCATCCACTTCTGCAACCCTTGGTGTTGGATTTCCGGGCCGTTCGTCGGTCGTCACAGCCTTTACAGTAATGGCTCCTAATTCGTTCAAATCGTAAAACCTTCCATATTCTTGACCAAATCCAAAACACCCGGAGGCTGGCATAACAGGATTTTTCATTGATAACCCTGGCAATACCACTCGTAAGTTCTTCATATGATCACCTCCCCTGCGATAAATACTGGACCATCACTGCAAGCTTTTCGATACTTCTTACCTTCTCCAATGTGATCTTCTGCCACATCGCACACACACGCGAGACAAGCTCCCACTCCGCAGCCCATTCGTTCTTCTAGCGATACGTACCCTTCAGATTTAGCACTTAGTTGAACAGCCCGTAGCATCGGGGTTGGACCGCACGTATAATAAGTCTGGTATGGAACGTCCAACTGAGCCATCCCATCGGTCACATATCCCTTCAATCCTCTAGAACCATCCTCGGTCGTTACCGTCACTTGACCAAGTTTTTTGAACTCTTCTTCAAGAAAAACGTCTTTTTCCGAGCGGAAGCCGAGAATAATCTGTAAGTCTATTCCTTTAGCCGCCAACTTTTTCGCTAAATAATAGAGAGGAGGGACACCTACTCCCCCTCCGACTAACAGGGCGGTTTCACCACGTTCCATATGGTCTGTTGGAAAGCCTTCTCCTAGCGGTCCAAGAACATTGACCGTGTCAGACACTTTCTTTTCGGACAGTTGTTTCGTCCCTTTACCTTCTGTACGATATATGATCTTCAGCTCTTGAGAACCCGCATCCACATCGCAAATACTGATGGGCCGGCGAAGTAGGGGATCGATTCCGTCCGCTACTTTTAAATGAATAAATTGCCCTGGGCTATCCATGTGTGATACGGAGTTTCCCGTTAACTTCATCATGAAAATGTTATCTGCAATTTGCTTTTGCTCTGTGATGAGAAGATCTTCTACGATCATACGAGCACTTCCTTTTTTCGTTTTCCAGCTTTACCAACTGGATCTGCTGAAAAAGTAAATAGTTCAAGAACTTTCAAGAGCGCTTCGGCTGTATCCATGGAAGTGAGACAGACGATGCCATGCTCAACCGCTTCACGTCGAATGCGGAAGCCGTCTCGTGCAGGCTGTTTCCCTTTCGTCAACGTGTTCACAATAAATTGAGCTTTTCCTTCTTTGATCACATCGAGCATATCTGGACGATCTCCGCCGATTTTTGAAATGACGGTGACTGGAATGCCTTCTTCTCTAATTCTTTCCGCTGTCCCTTCCGTTGCTAAAAGGTGGTAGCCGATTTGGTGGAAGCGGTTCGCTAACACCATCGCTTCTTCTTTATCTTTGTCTGCTAAAGTAAACAAGACAGAACCGTGAGTCGGTATTTTCATTCCAGATGCAATCAAACCTTTATAGAGCGCTTTTTCCAATGAGTAATCTCTTCCCATTACTTCGCCGGTGGATTTCATTTCAGGTCCGAGAGTAATGTCCACACTTCTGAGCTTGGCAAAGGAGAACACAGGTACTTTTACTGAAACCAAGTCTGGCTCTGGTAAACAGCCCGTTTCAAAGCCTTGTTCTTTTAATGAGTGTCCTAAAATCGCTTTCGTCGCGATATTGGCCATATTCACCTCAGTAATTTTACTCAAAAAGGGAACCGTTCTGCTTGACCGTGGATTTACTTCGATCACATAAGCTTCGTCTTTGTGAAGGACAAACTGAATATTCATCAACCCTTTGATGTTAAAGCCTTTCGCCAACCGGATCGTATAGTCTATAATTTGCTGTTTTAACCGATCCGTAATGTTTTGCGTAGGATACACGGCAATGGAATCCCCTGAATGGACGCCTGCCCGTTCAATATGTTCCATTACTCCTGGAATGACGACCGTCTCTCCATCGGAAATAGCGTCCACTTCAATTTCTTTCCCTGTTAAATAGCGATCGATTAAGACAGGATGTTTTTCATTTACTCTTACTGCCCGCTCCATGTACCGAAGCAAGTCTTCGTTATTATAAACGATTTCCATCGCTCGCCCTCCAAGAACGTAAGACGGTCTAACGAGGACAGGATACCCAATTCTTTCAGCAATTTTCAATGCCCCTTCCACCGAAGTGGCTGTTTTACCGAGCGGTTGGGGAATGTCTAACTCCATTAATTTTTGCTCAAATTTGTCGCGATTTTCCGCTGCATCCATGTCTTCTAAACTAGTCCCTAGCAAAGTCACGCCCCGTTCAGCTAATTCATCGGCTAGATTCAGCGCCGTCTGACCACCGAATTGAACAATCACTCCTTCAGGCTTTTCATGGTTAATGACGTGCATCACATCTTCTACCGTTAACGGTTCGAAATAAAGTTTATCGGAAATTTCAAAGTCCGTTGACACGGTTTCAGGATTATTGTTAATAATAATCGCTTCGTAACCTGATTCTTGGATCGCCTTCACTGTATGGACAGTAGCATAATCAAATTCGATCCCTTGACCGATTCGGATCGGCCCTGAGCCGAGCACGACAACAGATGGCTTATCTGTAATCCTTGATTCTTGCTCTTCTTCATATGTCCCGTAATAATAAGGCGTCTCAGAAGCAAATTCTGCAGCACATGTATCAACCATTTTAAAAACTGGGGTGATATTGTTGTCACGCAAGTAAGTTTCTACTTCACCTATCGAGCGTCCAGA
Source organism: Salipaludibacillus keqinensis (assembly GCF_003226325.1). Classification (GTDB taxonomy): domain Bacteria; phylum Bacillota; class Bacilli; order Bacillales; family Salisediminibacteriaceae; genus Salipaludibacillus; species Salipaludibacillus keqinensis. The sequence goes on from NZ_PDOD01000002.1 coordinate 267,163, forward strand.
AAGCTCAGCGACCGTTTCATTTGAAAAGCCCATTCTCTTTACTTGATAGATCAAGTCGTACGTGAGTCCATGCTCATTTACTTCCTTTTCATACTTAATCAATTTTTCAATATGGAACAGAAAGTAACGATCGATTTTCGTTAAGTCATGGATGTCTTCCATGGAAAAACCTACTCGGAAAGCTTCAGCCACATAAAGAATTCGTTCATCGTCCGCATGAGACAATCGCCACTCCAGATCTTCTTTCGTAAATTCTGTTTTCTTTGGGTGTTGTAAGTGAGTCAAGTCCACTTCGGTAGATCTGATCGCTTTTAACAAGGACTCGGGAAACGAACGGCCAATGGCCATTACTTCACCTGTGGCTTTCATTTGTGTCCCAAGCGTGCGATTCGCTGCATCGAATTTATCAAATGGCCAGCGAGGGATTTTCGTGACGATATAGTCTAACGCTGGTTCGAAACTGGCATACGTCGTCTTCGTCACAGGATTAATACACTCATCAAGGTGATAGCCAACCGCAATTTTCGCTGACAGTTTAGCAATTGGGTAGCCTGTTGCTTTCGATGCTAAGGCTGATGAACGACTGACCCGTGGGTTTACCTCGATGATAAAATATTGCTCACTATGAGGATCGAGGGCACATTGGACGTTACAGCCTCCTTCGATTTCAAGAGCTCTGATAATTTTCAATGATGAGTTTCGTAAAATTTGATACTCCCGATCTGATAGTGTCTGACTTGGAGCGACGACAATGGAGTCTCCTGTATGAATGCCTACAGGGTCAACATTTTCCATGTTACAGACGACAATCGCTTGATCATTGGCATCTCGCATCACTTCATATTCCACTTCTTTGAAACCGGCAATGCTTTTCTCGATCAAGCATTGATGAACAGGGCTTGCTTCTAATCCACTAGCTACAATCTCGTGCAGTTGCTTTTCATTATAGACCAAGCCACCGCCTGTTCCTCCAAGGGTATAAGCAGGTCTTACGATCACCGGGTAGCCGATTCGGTTAACGAAAGCTTCTCCTTCTGCTAAAGAATGAATAATATCACTTTCTGGAACGGGTTCATTCAGTTCATTCATGAGTGTACGGAATTTTTCCCGGTCTTCCGCTTGTTGGATCGCATGCAAAGTTGTCCCAAGAAGGGTGACGTTATATTCTTCTAAGATGCCACTTTCGGATAGTTCCATCGCCATATTAAGTCCCGTTTGTCCTCCTAATGTAGCTAACAAACCATCAGGACGTTCTTGGCGGATAATTCTGCTTACAAATTCTTTTGTTAACGGTTCAATGTATACGCGATCGGCTGTCGTTTCATCGGTCATAATTGTCGCCGGATTAGAATTGACTAAGATTACTTCATAGCCTTCTTCCATTAATGTTTGGCAAGCTTGTGTGCCGGCATAATCAAATTCGGCTGCTTGTCCGATGACAATGGGTCCAGAACCGATGACGAGGATTTTTTTAATATCATGACGTTTAGGCATAGGTTTTCCCTCCTGTTTGCGCATTGCTTTTAACTATTTGTTTGAATTCTTTAAATAACCCTTTCGCATCTTCAGGTCCAGGGGACGCTTCTGGGTGATACTGGACGCTAAAGGCTGGATATTCTTTATGACTGACGCCTTCCACAGATTGATCATTCACATTGATGTGCGTGAGTTCTAAATTTGTGCCTTCTAATGAATGAAGGTCTACCGTGTATCCATGATTTTGTGAAGTAATGGCAATTTGTCCTGTTCTCAGATCCTTTACCGGATGATTACTACCGCGGTGACCGAATTTCATTCTTACCGTTTTTGCGCCACATGCTAATGAAAGAAGCTGGTGACCTAAACAAATTCCGAAAATAGGCGTCTTTCCAAGTAATCCCTTTACCGTCTCAATCGCTTGAGGGATATCCATCGGGTCTCCTGGTCCATTGCTTAATACGACTCCATCAGGTTGAAGATCAATAATGTCTTGTGCCGTCATAGAGTATGGAACGACGAGGACTTCATAGCCTTCAGATACCAGGTCTTTCACAATTCCTTTTTTCACTCCGTAATCGACTAAAACAATACGCTCTTTGTTTCCAGGGTTCATGTATCGATTCTTAGTAGATACTCGGGAAACTTGGTCAGAAGGAAATCGTGTCGCTTGTAACTCTTCAACAATTGCTTGGATATCTACATCCATCGTGCAAATTTTCCCTCTAAGAGTACCTGTGTTACGAATCATCCGTGTCAGCTTTCTCGTATCAATCCCTTGTATCCCAGGGATGTCTTCTTTTTTAAGCCATTCATCAATAGAGAGCTGGGAGCGAAAGTGACTTGGATACTCTGCCGCTTCCCTTACAATCAACCCGTGTATACTTGGGTCCACACTCTCAAAATCATCCCGATTCACTCCGTAGTTTCCGATTAGAGGGTAGGTCATCGTTACAATTTGACCGCAGTAAGATGGGTCAGAAAGGATCTCTTGGTACCCTGTCATCCCTGTATTAAAAACCACCTCGCCTGTACTTTCTCGTTCACTGCCAATGGCTTGTCCGATCAGTTGCTCTCCGTTTTCTAAAATAAGTTGTCGTTTCATTTCGCTTCCTCCTCTGCGTTTTCCTGCCATGCGATGTTTCCTTGGTAAACGGTCATTGTCGGCCAAGCTTGAAGGGATGAACCACCGAACGGTGTATTCTTTCCTTTTGAATAAAAAGTGTTTGGATCGACATTCATCTGTTTCGTTCGGTCTATGATCGTGAAATCGGCAAGACCACCTTTTTCAAGCTTTCCATACGGTAAACGAAAAGCTTCTGCAGGTTTCTCTGTTAACCAGTCGATTAGCTGTTTTTCCGTCATGACACCCTCTTTTACTAGGTGAGTGTAAAGAAGTGGGTAGGCAATTTCCAAACCGACTATGCCAAATGGCGCCTCCACCATAGGCAACTGCTTCTCCTCTAGTGTGTGAGGGGCATGGTCAGTAGCAATGAAATCTAACGTTCCATCTAACAGGCCTTCTATTAATGCTTGACGGTCGTCTTCCCCTCTAAGAGGAGGGTTCATCTTATAGTTGGCATCGTCCCCTGGAATGTTGTCCTCGGATAGAATTAAATGGTGAGGAGTCACCTCTGCTGTTACATGGATACCTGCTCTTTTAGCGTCGCGAATGACTCGGACCGATTCCTTCGTACTTACATGACAAACATGATAATGAGCGCCTGTGGCTTCAGCTAGAAGTACATCTCTGGCAATATGAACCGATTCGGTTACAGAGAGAATGCCTGGAATATTTGTTTTTTCCGAAAACGCTCCTTTATGTACCGCTCCCCCATATAACAATGAATTGTCTTCACAATGAGCGACGACGGGCTTTCCTGTTTTCGCAGCTTGTTGCATCGCTTCGTACATTTTTCCCGCTTCCTGAACTCCCACGCCGTCATCTGTGAAAGCAAAGGCGCCGTGATCGGCTAGCTGTTTCATATCTGTGATCGTTTGACCTAATTGTCGTTCTGTAATCGCTGCATAAGGAAGGACACGAACCGATCCTTTTTCTTCCATTCGCTGACGAATCATCTCGAAATTCTCCAAACGATCGGGAACAGGTCTTGTATTTGGCATCGCTGCGATGGTCGTAAATCCACCTCGTGCGGCTGCTAACGTTCCCGTTTGAATCGTTTCTTTCTTCTCTCCGCCCGGCTCGCGAAGGTGAACATGTAAATCGACCATTCCTGGGATGAGTAACTGCTCTTTCACATCAATCACTTTATCAACGGCTTCTTCGTTTATGGGCGTAGAAGAGATCTCTACTACTGTTCCCTTCACTGAATCAACGAGTAGGTGTTGCACCTCTAAAGCATGATCTTGATTGTACATCGAAGCATTTTTATATAACGTCATCATATCGTTTTTCCCCCTTGAGATTTAATACGTGTGCTAATACTGCTTTCCTTACGTGCACGCCATTTTTCATTTGTTTAAAAATTCTAGAACGAGCACACTCAACGAGTTCATCAGCGATTTCTACATCTCTATTGATCGGAGCCGGGTGCATGATAATACTGTGTTTTTTCATCTGTTTTTCTCTCGCTACTGTTAACCCGTATTGTTTATGGTACGTTTCTTTCGTATATCCCCCTTGGCCGTCATGTCTTTCATTTTGTATTCTTAGAAGCATAAGGACATCTGCTTGTTCTACCGCTTCATCCATCGTTAAGTATTGATCTTCTTTCAAATCAGGATCCATCCATTCTAAAGGGCCAGAGTAGGAAACTTTCGCTCCTAATTTTTCGAGGATTTGTCCATTCGTATGAGCCACTCGACTATGACGAATATCTCCGCATATGACCACATGGAGAGATTCGAACCGTTGAAACTCTTGTTTAATCGTTAATAAATCTAATAAAGATTGCGTTGGATGATCCCCTGCTCCGTCGCCTGCATTGATCACCGGAATCGTTAACCCATCTAATTGTTGAAAGTATTTCTTTTCCGGGTGTCTAATGATAAGAGCTTGGCAACCGAGTGCTTCCATCGTCTTTGCGGTATCGTAAAGAGATTCCCCTTTTTGCACACTGGAATGAGACACGTCAAAGGAAATAATGTCGATCCCTAATTGTTTTTCCGCCATTTCAAAACTGCATTTCGTTCTCGTGCTCGGCTCATAAAACATATTCGCCACAATCGGCTGCTCTGTTTTTTTCCAGTAGGAACTTTTCGCGTCCTTGTCTGCTTTCGTAAGCAACGTTTGAAGTTCAGGGAGTGTTAAATCGTTCAATGTTCGCAGTTGTCTCATACAATCCTCTCCTTCTTTTTAGTAGAAGACTCGGGGCAATTTATGTGCAAAAAGGCACCCTTGTCTATACAAGGGTGCCCGAAAGGAGTATACTTCTCTCCTCTACGAAAGCCACCCTTTGAAGTCTCTCTGTACTTCGTTAAAGGATGATACTATGCTACGTCTTCATCTTTCTTATCTGAACTCATATCGTGGAACATTTCATCGCTTGACTTTACTCGGTCTCTGCCAGGTAAAATCAAGTTTAAGAAGATCCCGATGATAGTAGCTAACGCCATTCCTGCAATTTCAATCGTATCCGTTACTTCAATGATCGCTCCACCAATCCCTACAACGAGAATGACTGAAGCAATAATTAGATTCCGCTTCTTTCCGATGTCTACTTGATTATCAATAAGCATTCTCAAACCATTCGAAGCGATAATCCCGAATAACAAGATGGAAACGCCCCCCATGACAGCTGTTGGAATGGTTGTAATAAGAGCTGAAACCTTCCCGATAAAACCGAAGAAGATCGCAAAGACCGCCGCTCCCCCGATGACAAATACGCTGAAGACTCTTGTTAGGGCCACAACGCCAATATTCTCGCCATACGTGGTATTTGGAGGACCACCTAGAAATGAACTAATCACAGTCGCCAAACCATCTCCGAAAAGGGACCGATGAAGCCCTGGTTTCTTAATGAAATTTCTTTCAGCAACTTTACTTAATACCATTTGGTCACCGATATGTTCTGACAAAGTAACGAATGCAATCGGGACCATGATGAAGATAATTTCCCATGAAAAACTAGGTGAATACGTCACAAAAGGCACAAGAAATTCTGGAGCTTGGATCCAGTTTGCTTCCCGAACAGCTGAAAAATCTACGAGACCTTGAAAAGCAGCGAAACTATATCCACCGACGATTCCGATCAAAATCGGTACAAGTCCAAAGAACCCTCGGAAGAAAATCGACGCGATAATCGTTAACACTAATGTAAACATGGCTACTGAAAAATGAAGTCCGCTATATGCCTCTGTCGCTGGATCATTCATAGCCATATCAATCGCCACTCCAGCTAGTCCAAGACCTATGACCATAATGACCGGTCCTACCACAATCGGTGGTAATAATCTTATGAGCCACTGAACGCCCGTCGCACGAATAATGATTGCTACAATACCGTAGACTAGACCTGCAAAGAAGCTTCCGATCATGGCACCTTCTGGTCCGCCTATGGAGATGGCGGCGATAATCGGCATAATAAACGCGAACGATGAACCTAAGTAGGCGGGAATCTTTCCTTTCGTTACGACGATGTAAGCTAACGTTCCCAACCCGCTTGAAACAAGGGCGACAGCAGGGCTTAAACCCGTTAGCAATGGGACTAATATGGTTGCACCAAACATGGCAAACAAATGCTGAATACTTAATACGATCCATTTATCTAATCTTGGTCTCTCTTCAATTTGTATCGTTTCCTGGCTCATGACTTATTCCTCCTTAAATAATTCCGTGATTCTATACAAAAAACCTCTTTCCAGGCGAAAGAGGTTATTCGTCCCTCTATGGCAAAGTACACAAATCGGCACTCCGAACATAAAGAGGAGGAATATACCCCTTTTCAGCCTCTCAGGACTGGGTTAAAGGGAGGTTTTTTGAGTGATCATAACTTCTTCTTCTCCATCTACTTCTTTCAATTTAGCTTCCACGACTTCAGATTTCGATGTGGGCACATTTTTACCGATGAAATCCGGTCGAATGGGTAATTCCCTGTGACCTCTGTCGATTAAAACAGCTAATTGTATTTGTGCAGGTCGACCTAAATCGATGATCGCATCTAATGCCGCTCGGACCGTTCGGCCTGTGTAAAGGACATCATCTACAAGAATCACTTTTTTATCTTTCACTTGTACTTGAATATCAGTCCCTTTTAATTCAGGCTGCTGATCTTTTGTTTTGTGCGTTAAGTCATCCCTATATAGAGTGATGTCCACTTCACCGATGTCGATCTTTTCACCTTCAATCTCTTCTATTCTCTCGGCTAATCGTTGGGCGATGAAGACCCCTCTTGTTTTAATTCCTACAAGGACACAATCTGAGACTCCTTTGTTTCTTTCAATAATTTCATGGGCTATTCGAGTAAGTGCCCTGCGGATGGCTTGTTCATCTAAAATGATTTTTGACATTTGGCCCACCTCTTTTCTTTTACTAGTCCCTGCCTTGACGAGCAAGGTAGTGTTTTTTTATGTTTGCAATAAAAAACCCTCCCGCAGTAGAAGCGAGAGGGTGATGAGATAGATTCAATAACCATCCTAAAGAATATAGAGATATTCTCTAACATGTCGTCTATTTACCTTCTCAGCCTCTCTGGACTGCAGTTAAAGGAAACTGTTAAGTTGTCTTCAGTTATTATTTCATGCAATAGGTAGCAAGTCAATAGTTAAATCTGTTTGACAGCTTTCAAACATGCTTTTAAATCTTCTGGGAGTGGCGCTCTGAAAATCATCTCTTCACCGGTCCGGGGATGAACAAATCCAAGGAGCTCTGCATGCAAAGCTTGACCTACGATTGGAAAGTCGTGCTTCTTTCTTGGACCGTACTTAGGGTCTCCTACAATGGGAAACCCGATATACTTCATGTGAGCACGAATTTGATGTGTTCTCCCTGTTTCAAGTTCACAAGCTACATGGGTGTGACGCTCAAATCTTTCAATCACTTGAAAATGAGTGACAGCATCTCTTGAGTGATGTTCTGTTACGGTCATTTTCTGGCGGTCTTCAGGATCTCGTCCTATTGGAGCATCGATCGTTCCTTTATCGTGAGGAATGACACCAGATACCAATGCTTCGTAACGGCGCTTTGTGGATTTATTTTTTAATTGGTCGACGAGCGATTCGTGGGCCTTGTCATTTTTAGCGACCATAATGAGACCTGACGTGTCCTTATCAATCCGGTGGACGATTCCTGGTCGTACGACGCCATTAATGCCTGACAGATCGTCACAATGAGCCATTAAACCATTCACAAGCGTTCCAGACGGATGTCCAGGGGCGGGGTGAACGACCATTCCTCTAGGTTTGTTTACGACAAGGACATCTTTGTCTTCATAAACAACATCTAGATTCAGATCCTCTGCTTCTACTTCTAACTCTTGCACTTCCGGTTCTTCAATAACCACTTCATCGTCTAGGCGAATCTTGTAATTGCTTTTAGTCTCGACGCCATTTACTTTCACGTGACCATCTTGAATCCATTGTTGCACGTGACTTCTTGACCAATCTTCGGACTGCTCCGTAATCCATTTATCAATGCGTTTACCTTTTTCTTCTGATACAAACTTATGTGATTTCATTTTTATGACTTCCCTTGCTTTTTTTCTTCTTTAAATACGTGAATCATTAACATAATTACCCCTACAACTAATGCTGAATCAGCCACATTGAAAATGGGAAAGTTGTAAGCAAAAATATAGACGTCGATAAAATCAACAACGGCCCCTTCAAGTATACGATCGATGAAATTTCCGATCGCTCCTCCTAATACAAGCCCTAGAGAAACGCCAAACCAAGGTTCGCCCTTTGTATATTTCTGAATGTAATAAGTCACCACACCGATGACCACGACCGTAGCGATAAAAAACAACCATAGTTGTCCTTGTAAAATACCAAATGCAGCTCCGGCATTTCGATGTGAAGTTAAATACAATACATTTTCAATGAGTGGAATACTTTCTCGTAATTCCATATATTCAACGACAAGCCATTTAGTAAATTGATCTAAAATGATGACTGCAACAGCAATGAAATAATAAACCAAAACTTCTTTCCCCCATTCCACCTGTTTATGTACCCTTATGCATTTTAGCACAATGGAGGTCATCAGACAATTGAAAATACCAGTATCTTCTTTATCATGTGCTTGCTTCCGGAGGACCTCAGAACAAAATATCTTCTTTCAATTGCTTGGTTAGTCATTTTTGTTACGAGCTTGATTTTTTATTAAAATGACAAAAGTCCTTTTTTAAGAGGGGGTCAGTCATCATGAGGTTCGCTTGAAAGTAGCTAACTTGCGAATTTCACTACGTTTACGGTTTGATCATTGTCTCAACGTCGCCAACTCGGGAGTTTAGCTACGTTTGCGGCTTGGTAATTCCTTCGTGAACAGATCACCTCAATCGAACCTCTTCATTCTTGTCTTATTTATTCTTCTTGTCTTTCCTCAATATAATGTTCATACTGTTTATTTCTGTGAAATGTGACACGATCCGAGCCTTCAAACCCATTCATTCCTGTAGACAAAAACCCTTCCAACTCTTCTGTGTACCCTGTAGATTCATCATCTGGAGACGTATCTTCATCCATGTAATTACTGTAATAGCCCTGTCCCATTTCATTCATAGCTGCTTCTTCGACGGGGCGATCATTTGGCACACTCCTCGTCCTCTCTTCTTCTAGCACAACGGTCGTCGCTGTTGGTTGCGCAATTAGTCGTTCATAAGGAATGGATTGTCCTGTCTTTTCACAGATGCCATACGTTCCTTTTTCCATTTTATTTAAGGCGATCTCTATTTCTTGCAGGTGTTTCTCCCACTGTTTACGAATAGCCATATCTTTTTCTCGATCATATAATTCTGTCGCTTCATCGGCTGGATGATTATCAACGTGAGAAAGCTCACCAGGGTCATTCATTTTATCAGACGTATACGTCGCCTCTTGCTCGATTTGTTTTAAAATATCTTGTTTATCTTTTTCTAATTGTTTTTTCAAATCTTCATACATGTTCATAACTCCCTTCAAATATGGTCTCTCTTGTATCGTGCCAACAATGATCTTTTTCCATACGTCTGAAAGAGAGTCCACACTAACTACAGCTGACCCAAAACCGGATACAGAACGGTCTATGGACTACAGAGCATTTCAAACCGGCTACAGCGCCATCCAAACTGGATACAGCCCACCTCAAACCGAATACAAAACGGTCTAGGACTACAGCACCTCTCAAACCGGCTACAGCACCATCCAAACTGGATACAGCTCACCTCAAACCGAATACAAAACCATCCAAACTGACTACAACCAAAGCAAAAAAAAGATGCCTGATCAAACAGGCACCTTTCAATATATCCTTAGTTAGCGTAATGATTCACGACCGTATCCGTACAATCTGGACATAGACCTGGGTGTTCTGAATCTGATCCTAATTCAGTTGAAACGACCCAACAACGTTCACAAGTTTCCCCTTCAGCACGGTGAATAGCCACTGTTAAATCTTCATATGCTTTTGCTTCTTGAGAAGCTTCTGCTCGACTTCCAGCAACAGTCGCACCAGAGGTAATGAACAACTTCTTCAAGTCCTCAATTGATTCTAGTAGCTCTCGATCTTTACCATCTGCATAAACAGTGACATGAGCGTGGAGAGTTTTCTTGATTCCTTGATCGTTCCTGGCATCTTCTAATGCTTTTAATACATCATCTCGTAGAACCATGAAACGATCCCATTTTTGACAAAGAGTTGTTACATCGCCAAATGTTTTCACTTCAGGCATATCTGTTAGTTGTACACTATCTTCTTGCACCGCTGGAATGTGTTTCCACACTTCATCCGCTGTGTGAGAAAGAATAGGTGAAACTAACGTCACAAGATTCTTAAGTGTTTCATACATGACCGTTTGAATCCGACGTCGATCGATGTGATCAGCGTGTTTGATGTATAGCGTGTCTTTCGCGATATCCATATAAAAAGAACTTAATTCAATCGTACAGAAATTATGGACTTTGTTATAGACAGCAGCAAATTGGTACTCTTCGTACCCTTTTTTCACATCACGTACTAGATCATTCAGCTTTACCAGCATGTATTGGTCAACTTCTGAAAGATTATCATAAGAAACAGCATGAACGTTAGGGTCGAAGTCATGCAAATTCCCGAGAAGGAAACGGAACGTGTTGCGAATCTTACGGTACACTTCGGCCACTTGCTTCAGTATATCATCGGAAACTCTTACATCTGCTTGATAGTCTACAGAAGCTACCCATAATCGTAAAATGTCCGCTCCCAATTGTTTCATGACTTTATTTGGAATGACGACATTTCCGACTGATTTACTCATTTTCTTCCCTTTTCCATCTAGGGTAAATCCGTGACTGACTACGGCTTTGTAAGGTGCTTTACCTGTAACAGCTACAGATGTGGAAAGGGATGAATTAAACCATCCTCGGTATTGGTCAGACCCTTCAAGATAAACATCAGCAGGTCGAACAAGATCATCCCGTTCTTCTAACACGGCTTGGTGAGAAGATCCAGAGTCAAACCATACGTCCATAATATCCGTTTCTTTTGTAAACGTGCCTTTCGGACTTTGCTCTGAAGTGAAGCCCTCTGGAAGAAGATCTTTCGTATCCCACTCGAACCAAATATTTGACCCGTGTTCGCGGAACAGCTTGGATACGTGGTTGATTGTTTCATCATTGATAATCGGTTGACCATCTTCTCCATAGAAAACAGGGATCGGAACGCCCCAAGCTCTTTGACGGGAAATACACCAGTCACCACGGTCACGGACCATGTTATAAAGTCTAGTTTCTCCCCACTTTGGTAGCCATTCTACTGCTTCAATTTCTCTTAGAAGATCTTCTCTGAAATCTTTAATGGATGCAAACCATTGCGCTGTCGCTCGGAAAATGACAGGTTTCTTTGTACGCCAATCATGAGGATACGAGTGAGTCATGAACGTCAATTTAACAAGCGCCCCTGCTTCCTCAAGCTTTTCGGTGATTGGTTTATTGGCAGCGTCGTAGAATTGTCCTTCAAACATCGGCGCTTCATCTGTAAATACCCCTTTGTCATCCACGGGACATAAAACATCTAGACCGTACTGTTGGCCGACAATGTAGTCATCTTCCCCGTGTCCAGGAGCAGTGTGTACGCAACCAGTACCTGCTTCAAGGGTGACATGGTCACCGAGAATTACAAGTGACTCTCTGTCATACAACGGATGTTTCGCTTTTGTATTCTCTAGTTCTGCACCTTTAAACGTTGAAACCACTTCATGACTTGCCCATTCGAATTCTTCCACTAATTGATTGAGAAGTTCTTTTGCGACAATGTATTTTGTTCCTTCCACTTTCACGACTGCATACGTCAACTCAGGATGGAGGGCGATCGCCAAATTGGCAGGAATCGTCCACGGTGTTGTTGTCCAGATGACAAATTTCTCGTCCCCTTCTAAAACACCTTTGCCGTCTGTTACATCAAATGCCACGTAAATAGATGGTGACCGCTTATCGTGATACTCAATTTCTGCCTCAGCTAAAGCAGATTCAGATGATGGCGACCAGTAGACCGGCTTTTTCCCTTTGTAAATGTAGCCTTTTTTAGCCATATCCCCAAACACTTTAATTTGTTGAGCCTCATAGTCATGAGTCAAGGTCACATATGGGTTATCCCAATCTCCTCGAACACCTAGACGTTTAAATTGTTCTCGTTGGCTGTCGATTTGACCTAAAGCATATTCCTCACACTTTTGTCTGAATTCAGCAATCGATAATTTTTTTCGGTCTACTTTCCCTTTTTTCGTCAAGGCTGTTTCGATCGGCAGTCCGTGAGTATCCCACCCTGGAACATATGGGGCGTTAAATCCACTCATGGATTTATAACGAACAATGAAATCCTTTAGGATTTTATTGAGAGCGTGACCCATGTGAATATCGCCGTTGGCATATGGAGGTCCATCATGCAAGATAAATAATGGGCGATCTTTTGTTCGTTCTTGCACCTTTTCATAAATCTTCATGTCTTCCCATTGCGTTTGCATGTCAGGTTCGCGATTCGGAAGATTTCCTCGCATTGGAAACTCTGTTTTAGGCATTAATAACGTTTCTTTGTAATCCATTTTATTTCCTCCTGTTATTTGGTTTCTTTTCATAAAATCATGTCTCCGTTTGTGAGGTAAAGAGACCCTCTTATTCGAAAGAGCAATAGTTCCTTTTCTAAAAATAAAAAAATCCCTCTCATCCACATAGGGACGAGAAGGAAAAACCCGCGGTACCACCCTTATAAGCACCGTCTTTATTCGTATAAATAACAAATGCTCACTCAGCATGATTTATCGGTCATGAACCGGCATGTTTTACTTGAAAAGGATCCCTTTTCTTTCAATATGCAGCTCGAGGGAGATATTCAAAATAGCTGGACACCGGTCTCACACCATCACCGGTTCGCTTTGGTCACACATCTATTTCTACTGACCCTGTCAACGCCTTTTCCATTTATTGTCGCCTATAGACTAACGTTTTAAACGATAAGGTTGAAAATCTTCTTAAAGTATAAGATAAGTTCAATTTCCCCGTCAAGAATTTTTAAATATTTTCGTACGTTTCTTCTTCTTCCTCTTCACGGGATTGACTTAAGTCATCCCAATCGTCAGTATGTAACATTTCTAATTGAGCTTCAAGCAACATGCGAAAACGAGTCCGGTAGACAGAAGCTTGTTTTTTAAGTTCTTCAATCTCAAGGGCAACCTTACGAGATTTCCCTAAGGCTTCATTGACAATTCTATCAGCATTTTTCTCTGATTCTTTGATGATCAGCTTCGCTTCTTTGTCCGCGTTTCGCTTTACATCCTCTGCTGTCTCTTGAGCAACGAGAATAGATTTATTCAACGTTGTTTCAATGTTTGAGAAGTGCGTCAACTTATCTTCTAATTCTTGGACCCGGTCATATAACTCTTTCTTTTCACGAATAACCATTTCGTAATCTTTGATAATTTGATCTAAAAATTCATTCACTTCATCTTCATCATAACCTCGAAAACCTCGAGTAAATTCCTTGTTATGAATATCCAAGGGGGTCAATGGCATATCGAGAAACACCTCCGTTTGTTTATTAGTATGTACATGGTTTCGACAGTTTCAGGAAGAATCCCTTCCTAATTGACAAACTTATTTTGGAAATCCTAAAATGAGACGCTGTTTTCCTTTTTTCGTCTGTCCTTCCATTTCCACGATCTCGCATCGACCTTTTCCGCGGAAAGATAAGACATCGCCTTTCTCAAGTTGGAAAGCAGGATCATTAATTACTTTCCAGTTCACTTTCACTTTTTCACTCACAATCGCTGGCTTTACTTTGGATCTAGATAAATGAAAAGCTTCAGATATCACGGTATCTACTCTTAGAGAGGATACTGTTACAAACGTTTCTTCTAATTCTTTCACTTGTTTCATGACATCGTCTTCTGAAATAGGCTTTAACTCCACTTTTGCTTTCCCTACTGACTGAAGATTTAAGACGACATAGTCGGCTACTTCCTCCGATAAGATGAGTTGAAATTGGTCTTCTTCTGAGAGAATATCACCGAATTTTTCTCTTTTCATCCCTATGCTCATTAACGAGCCGAGAATTTGAGAATGTTCAATAGTGATGAACTTACTAGGGTAACGCAACTCAAAAGCGGTCAAACGAAAATCTTCATTCACAGGCGTAATATAGTCAGGATAAAGCAAAGCACGTTTCCTCTCTGCCTCACTATGACCTCCCCAAAAGCTTACGTGAACATCGTCATGACTCCCTACAAGCAATTGGACAATCTTTTGTTGACGAGGATCAAGGAAATCCGTTAATTTAGGACGATATTCCAGTTCCACGATGGCCTTCCAATCTAATACTTGATCCACAAAGGCATGTTCTTCTTTTCTGAAATGTTCATACAATGACATGGTACACACTCCTATTTAAGCAAAAAAGGAGAATAAATATCTGACCCCGTCCATAGCAAAACGCAGAGCAAATATTGCAACAAGCGGCGATAAATCAATCATTCCAAGAGGTGGGATGATCTGTCTGAACGGAGCAAAATAAGGTTCTACTATTTTACTAATTGTTTGTCCAAAATTTGATTCCCTTGCATTAGGGAGCCAAGACATAAAGATGTATATGATACAGATAAACCAATAGATTTGCATAGCTTGTAATACAATAGCTTCAACAATAGCCACAATTTTTCACCTTCCTCTACTTCTATGATTCTTTAAACATTTCGGAGATCGACCCTGTAACATCGACATTATCCGGTGTACAGAGAAAGATATTACTACCAAGCTTTTGAATATCTCCTCCAATAGCGTATACTGTTCCGCTTAGAAAATCCACAATTCTTTTTGCTTGATCTCGCGAGATTCGTTGTAAATTGATCACAACTGCTTTACGATTTTTTAATTGGTTGGCAATTTCCTGAACTTCATCGTAACTGTGCGGTTCTAATAAAATCACCTTTGCTTGGTTCTGAACACTGCTTAAACTGACGATATTGGCTTTTTCTTTTTTCTTTTCAAATTCTTTAGGGGGAAATTCCGATTCATGAAGTTCTTGTTCCACTTCTACCTCTGACTCGCTGTACTCATCTTCCATTTCGAAAAAACGCTTCAATTTTGTTTTTATGGTCATGATTTCACCCCACTTTTACTTTTCTTTTCCTACAAGTGATGAACCAATACGAATAAATGTGGCCCCTTCTTCAATGGCAACTTCATAGTCATTAGACATTCCCATTGATAGCTCATGACAAGGAGCATGAGGAAGTTGAAGGTGTTCCACCCTCTCTTTTAATTGCCGCAAATGCTTGAAAGCAGGTCGGAGGGTTTCTTTGTCTTCCTTAAAAGGAGCCATTGTCATTAATCCTACAACTTCAATGGAAGGATATTTTTTTAAATCATCTATGAATCCCATTACTTCGTCAGGATGAAGTCCAGATTTAGACTCTTCTCCTGTTACGTTCACTTGAACGAAACACTTTTTTTTCTCGCCTTCTTCCACTCGTTTATCAATTTCTTTGGCTAACGAAAGGCGATCTAAGGAGTGAATGTACTCAAAAGCGTGAATCATTTTTTTTACTTTTTTAGATTGCAAGTTGCCGATAAAGTGCCAAGTTGCTTGAGAACCAAGTGCTGTCCATTTATCTAAACCTTCTTCGATCCGGTTTTCTCCAAGGTGAACAATGCCTGCATTTATCGCTTCTTGGGCCCTCTCAACTGAGACATATTTCGTCACTGCTACAATATGTATCCTTGCAGGATCTCTATCTGAACGTTTACACGCAGACTGAATCGAGGCTTGTACATGTTCAAAGTTCTGTTTGACTGACAATGGATAAACTCCTTTCAATAAAAGCGCCAGACCCTATCTTGAGTGGTAGACACCTACTGAAATCAAGTAGGCGCTACCCGATGGCGACTGTGCTGTACAATATCTATCTGCACGGTGTATGTTGTTCAAGCAACGAAACATGCACTGGGTCGATAATAATGAGCTGAACAAACATCTTTGCCTAGTTAAATCATCAAGAAACTAAAGATAAACTCTCTTAAAGTATAAAGAAAGTTATTCAATCAAGCAATGGTTTCCATCAAGGAACTCGCATATGTTAGAAAAAAAGTGGAATTTGTTGTCTTTTACGTTAAGGTTGTTCATCATAGAAACTTTCAGAAGAACCCCTTCCTTCGACACGAACAAGAATCACATCTGACCCGATCTTGACGATGTTTTTCCACGGAACTATCGTTTCTTCATCTTTTTGAAACAAATTCTTCATTCGACTTCCGCCAATGACAATGGCAACGACTCTGCCTTTTTCTAAATCAATATCAATATCTGTGAGGTGACCAAGTAATTTTCCATCAGCTAAGTTAACAATGTCTTTTGCTTGTAACTCTGACATATTAAGCATGTTCGCTCTCCTCCTTGTACTTCTCTACCCTTATTTCATCTTATGCCAGGCTTGATTGGGTTATAATCATTAAAAAAATAACCTGCAGGTGACAGGTTATTCTCCAGCGTGCCTATTCATTTGTTTAATCGCTGCTTTTTCCAGACGAGACACTTGTGCTTGGGAGATCCCTATCTCGTCAGCTACTTCCATTTGCGTTTTCCCTTGGAAAAAGCGCATATCTAAGATTGTCTTCTCTCTATCATTTAAACGGATCATCGCTTCTTTTAGAGCTATTTGCTCAATCCAATTGACATCTTTTAATTTATCGTCACTAATTTGATCCATGACATAAATCGGATCCCCCCCATCATTGTAGATAGGTTCAAATAAGGATACTGGATCCTGGATGGCATCAAGAGCAAAGACCACTTCTTCTTTAGGTACACCTAACACTTTGGCAATTTCCTGAACGGTCGGTTCTTTTTCTCTTTTTTTCTCACTCATAAGATTGTCTCGAACCTGAAGGGCTTTATAAGCGATATCCCGCAGTGATCTCGACACGCGAATGGGATTGTTATCTCTTAAATACCGTCTAATCTCTCCAATAATCATAGGCACAGCATAGGTAGAAAATTTAACATTTTGTCCTAAATCAAAGTTATCAATCGATTTCATCAATCCTATACAACCTACTTGAAAGAGGTCGTCTACATACTCTCCCCTGTTATTAAACCGCTGGATGACGCTTAACACGAGTCTTAAGTTTCCATTAACGAGTTGTTCTCGGGCATCGGGGTCACCTTCTTGCATCTCTTTGAAAAGAATTCGCATTTCTTTGTTTTTTAATACAGGTAATTTAGACGTATCTACACCGCATATTTCTACTTTATTTCGTGACAATGGTTTCCCTCCCATCAGGAGATATGTTACAAAATCAGTATCTCCTGAGGAGGGAAATTTATGCAGACAAGCCAATTCGAAATAGTGAGAAAAAGGCTGAAACGCAAGTGGCATAAACACTTTTCTTTAAATCATTTTATTAAATTCTTTTTGAAGCCGTTTAATGATTCTTTTTTCTAGCCTGGAAATGTAAGATTGTGAAATACCTAACATATCAGCGACATCTTTTTGGGTTTTCTCTTCTTCACCCGCAAGACCGAAGCGAAGTTCCATGATTTGCTTTTCCCGGTCGTTCAGCGACAATAGGGCTTTTACTAGCAATTTCCGATCGACTTTTTCCTCCATGCCTTTCGTGATGATATCATCATCTGTTCCTAATACATCAGATAGCAGCAATTCATTTCCATCCCAGTCTATATTCAATGGTTCGTCGAAAGAGACTTCTGAACGCAATTTATTGTTTCTTCTTAAATACATTAGGATTTCGTTTTCAATGCACCGAGAGGCATAGGTGGCAAGCTTGATCTTCTTTTCCGGATTAAATGTATTAACTGCTTTGATTAAACCGATCGTCCCTATACTGATTAAGTCTTCAATATTTATACCGGTGTTTTCGAATTTCCTTGCAATATAGACAACTAGACGTAAGTTACGCTCGATAAGAACAGATCGCACAGATTCATCCCCATTGGGAAGCTTCTTTAGTAAATACGCTTCCTCATCTTTGGACAGAGGTGGGGGCAGGGCTTCACTTCCTCCTATGTAAAATACTTCATCAGACTTCAGACGAAGTTTCTTTAATAAGCGGTACCACATCAATTTAAAGCGGATTGTTAATTTTTTCATTGCTACTCCTCCTCATGTAGTGGTCTTTCAAATCACACTTTTACTATTTTGGAACATTTTAGGGTTGAGAAGACAATGATATTCTCCTTTTTCTCCTAAACTTAAATGACTTAGCCCTAATAATGTTTTGCTGCAATCATAAGCCTTGCCGTTTTCATACACCGTGACTTTATCGGGACGCAGTGTCCATAGAAATTGTTGATCAGTCCCAATGGTTCGATAAGGAACAATGGAAAGTTTCCCCTGATATTGTGGCGGCACATGACTTGCAGAATGAGCTTCCTCCATGGAAAAATTGTACAAGTCTTGGGGGAATTGATCCTTCGTTTCCTTCATATCTATAATCATCACAGGTTTTTTCGTAAACGGATCGGTTAATTGATTGCCGCTATCTACAAAACCTTTCATTGTAAGTATAGAGTCATTAAAACTGACAATAACGTCCATCGTCTCGTCATAGCGGATTTTCACTGACTCTACAGAATCAAACCGCTGTTTAGAATAAATGAAGATGAGCGGGAAACCAATCAACACAAATAACCAGCTGATCGGACTTCCGAAGCCACTGCCTCTAGTAGCAAAGGTTCCATGAATAAATGAACTATCCATTTGTAAAAAAAAATGCAGTCCAATCAGGCCTCCACCTACAGCGAAATTCACAAAATAAAACATCAGCAGGGCTTGGACAAACGAACGAATTTGATGAAACCTAAAAGTGATTAGAATGATAAAGACAGAATAAATTCCTTTCATTAACGGGTGAGTCATCACTTGCAAACTAGGTATGAAAAGGAACCAAATGTACATAGAAGCAAAGAGAGCACCTAAAAATAACCTTTTCTTTGAGACATTCTTTTTCAACACAATCGAAGTTAGAAGCAAGAGTAGGAGATCTATAAAAAAGTTAAGCATCCAAATTACGTCTAAATAAAGAGTCAATGGGACCACCGTCCAACTCCGAATTTAAGGATAAGTATAACCCACAAAAATCACTAAGTCTGTCACTTTATGGAACCAATACGAGACTTATTTTAAGAGATTTTTAAAGATAATGTCATCTGAAATAGGTAACCATAGGGACGGTTCTTGCGGTTGAGATGAGTAGCACCTACCTAGCATGACACTTCAGATCAGGACGAAAACATGAGGAATCAAGAGGAAAATAGAGATGCTAAATTAGAGAGGGCCCCAAAAGGTTTTACTTTTTGGGGCCCTCTCTTCCTATTGTTTATAGGTATTCTCCGCTAAGTCCAAGTTTACGAACTCTCCTACTTTTTTTAAATAAAAATCGTGATGGTTGACTGCTTAATTCTCCTTCTAACGCTTCGGCCCGCTCTATGGGTCCGTGAGTAAAAACAGTCGTCTCGGGCTGTAATACTTCAAGCAGTTTCTCCGTTACCTCAACTCCTGGGTGCACCTTATAACGATTTTGTTCGTATGTGATCCAATCTGAGATTACATAAATCGACAATAATTTTAAGGGATGTCTTTTAGGCAAAAGACTACACTTACGAACGAACGTTTGGTATAATTAAAATACAAACACACGTTCTTGAGGGTTTTAACATTTGTTAAGTGCTAATGGAGCATTTTCGATTGAGAATCTGATTTATTCTGAGGACATGAAAGTGAAGGATAAGCGAGACTATCGCCCCATGAACCTTACAAGCACAAGCATTAGAAAAACATATTATACAAAAAAAGATGTCTCGCAGCGGTCTAAAAGACCGAACGAGACACCTTTTGGTTGCTTTTTTGTTATTAACGATTCCGTCTATTTCTTAAGAACGTAGGAATATCTAACGTATCCATCTCTTCTTCCGCAGGTTGCTGCTGTTGCGGAGTAGGAGCTGGTTTTTGTTGATTTTCTTGTGAAGATGCCGCCTCATTTCGTGAATGAGTTGAAGGTTGACTAGGCTTAGGTTGACCTAGAGAAGGGCGTGAGCTTGTTGCCGGCTTCTCAGCTTGCATTTCGTCAAATCCTGTCGCGATCACTGTAACGACAATTTCATCTTTTAGATTCTCATTGATGACAGAACCGAAGATCATATTTACTTCGCTGTCGGAAGCTGTCGAAACGATTTCAGCCGCTTCATGCACTTCAAACAAGCTTAAGTTTGTTCCACCAGTGATATTCATAAGAACACCTTGAGCACCGTCTACACTCGTTTCAAGCAACGGTGAGGAAATGGCTTTCTTAGCCGCTTCTGCCGCTCGGCTCTCACCTGTAGCAACACCAATTCCCATGAGAGCAGAACCTTTCTCGCTCATAATCGTTTTCACATCGGCGAAGTCCAAGTTAATGAGTCCAGGTACAGCAATTAAATCTGAAATCCCTTGAACCCCTTGACGTAAGACATTATCTGCTTCTCTGAAAGCTTCTAACATTGGCGTGTTCTTATCGACAATTTCTAATAGTCGATCATTAGGAATGACAATAAGCGTATCGACCTTTTCTTTAAGGGCCGCAATACCATTTGTCGCTTGAAGCATCCGTTTACGACCTTCGAAGGTAAATGGACGAGTGACGACACCTACCGTCAAAGCTCCAGCTTCTTTGGCAATTTCTGCAATAACTGGCGCAGCACCTGTACCGGTTCCGCCACCCATACCTGCAGTGATGAATACCATGTCTGCTCCTGTTAATTGTTCTTCTAATTGATCTCTGCTTTCTTCAGCAGCTTTTTTACCAATTTCAGGATTAGCTCCTGCACCTAAACCTCTCGTAAGCTTGCCACCTAGTTGAAGTTTGTGATCCGCTTTTGATAGATGAAGGGCTTGTGCATCGGTATTCACAGCGATGAAGTCAACACCTTGCAAACCATTTTCGATCATGCGATTTACAGCGTTACTCCCGCCACCGCCAACACCTATAACTTTTATTGTGGCTAACTGTTCCATATCCATTTCAAATTCTAACATTTTCGATCCCCCAATCCGAGTTCGTACCAAATTCACACGATTCTCTTTTTACTCAAAAAACATTTTAAACATATTCGATACTTTCTTTTTCACGCCAGGACTATCTTTAGACTCTTTTTGTTGCTTCGGCTTTTCTTTCCGCTCTTTACGTGGTTCTGCTTTCCCTTCATTGATCGGTTCTAATCCGGTTTCAATTTCTTTTCCTTGAATGCGAACGTTTCGATGTGCGAAAGTAATGAGTCCTACCCCGTTTGTATACTGAGGTTCTCGTACCCCTATATAATCAGGAATAGCTACTCGAACATTTTTTTGAAGGACGTCCCTTGCTAGCTCAAGGACACCCGGCATTTTAGCAATACCACCAGTCAGTACGAAACCGCCTGATAAATCGCGATAACCTAATCGATACACTTCTTTTAAAACTAGCGCGAACATTTCCTCTAAACGTGGCTCAATAATGTTTGCCAGTTGCCATTGAGAGAATTCTTGATTTTGATCACTGCCAATCTCCGAAACTTGGAAAGTCTCATCATCGGAGGCATGATTTACAAAAGCATGTCCATGTGTTGTTTTTACCTTTTCAGCTTCATCTGTGGACGTGCGGAATCCAACGGATATATCGTTGGTGATGTGGTCTCCGCCAACCTGAATCTGGCTCGTCCCTTGTAATGATCCGCCCTCAAACACTGAGACAGTTGTGGAACCTCCTCCCAAATCAACGAGGGCCACTCCTAGACTCCGTTCATCTTTAGATAACGCAACGGATCCCGCAGCCAGAGGTTGTAACACAATGTCTGCCACATGTAGTCCTGCTTTCTCTACACAACGAAGCAAGTTATGTAACATTGTCTTAGATCCAGTGATGATGGTCCCTTCCATTTCAAGACGAACACCGATCATCCCTCTTGGATCATTAATTTCGTCTAAGCCATCGACAATAAATTGTCTTGGAATAACATCAATGATCTCTCTTTCAGGTGGAATGGAAATCACTTGAGCCGCATCAATGACTCTCGTAATATCTTCATCTCCTATTTCCCGGTCGTCACTGGAAACAGCCACGACACCATGACAAGGCTGAAGTTGAATGTGATTCCCTGTTACTCCCACAATCACATGCTTAATACTCAATCCAATCATTCGTTCCGCCTTTTCAACAGCTTTCTTAATTGATTGAACCGTTTCATCAATATCAACAATGGAACCTTTCTTTATTCCTTCAGAGCTAGACTCACCTACTCCGATAATATTTAAAGAACCATTCGTCATTTCACCGATAATGACCCGAACGGATGATGTACCGATGTCTAATGTTACATATGTATCATGATTATTCATTGGCTGGCACCTCCTTTAAAACATACAGTAATAAATTCATACACGCAAAAGCGTTCTTTTCCATTATGGATAGTATTCAACATAGGTTGCTCATTCCCTCTTTTTAAATTGTTTAAAAATCGAGAATCCTTCCACACAATCAAGGTAACTCTTTATTTCGCACGTTTTGTTGTCCATTTAGTCAGCAATATTCGTCGAATGATGGCTATATTGTGAAACAGCCTAACCCCAAATGCAAAAACTGCTGCTAAATACAAGTCTACACCAAGATGCACACCGAGAAAAGCTAAACTAGCTGCTAGGAAGATATTTGTGAAAAAACCTGTGATAAAAACATTCTCATCAAATGTTTTTTCCAATTGAGCTCGTGTTCCACCTACTAGTGTATCAAGAGCCGCCAATACTGCAATAGATAAGTAACTGGCATATTCTTCCGAAATACGTAGATCAGTAAAAAAACCTAATAATAATCCTAGTAAGAGTCCTACAACGGGCAACCACATATTAGGACTCCTCCTGCACAGGTTCCATAAAACGAACCCGGTAATTTTTCTCGTAAGCTGGCAAGGTGACCTCGTCCATAGGCGTAGAAGAAAAGCGCATGTTTTCATAAATGAAAAGTTCATTGGACTGTGAAGACATCATCGCATGATGGATCAATTCTGGATCATCGGCAATCACTTTAATTTCAATTGGAAAGTAACTCAACCAATTGCCATTGACTAACGTTCGTCCATTTGCTTCACGAATGGCAGTGGTTGAAACAATGCGTTCATTTCCGATTGCTATATGCTGCGCACCTTGGATATTCAATTCATTAATTAGTAACCGAAGAAGATAGGCAGGAACAGTTTGAATAGCTCCGCCTGAGTAATTCTCATCAAAAAAGATATTCACTTCAATGAGTAACCCCGGCCCGCTTACTTCTGTTAATCCAGCTTGGTGTTCCAACTCTTCCATCACTTCTGCCATAACTCCCTCAACATCCTCAGTTTGTTCCAGCTGATACAAGATTTCCAAATGCCTGTCCAACTCTTGATTAAGTTCTTGTTGCCTTTCTTTTTCCGTCATTAAAGCCTGCCTAAGTTCACCCATATTTCTCGTATCACGGGAAGAAGGTTCACTCAATGATTGAAATTGAACGGCCACCATGAAGCCAATCACAGTTGTCACACATGCAAATACTAACATTCTATTTTTCATGTGTCTTCCACTCTCTCAGAAAAACGAGGATTTAACATAATTTCACTTAGCTTTTCAATTCTAACTTGAACATTTTCATTTACTAGCTGATCTTTCACGCCGCCAATCAGATTCAGTGATTCATCTAACATTTCTTGATCACCTATCGCCGTTACTTCAAAGGGAGCAAAGGATACTTCACCATCCACTTCAATAACTGGGCCCACACAATGGATATAACTCTGGTGATTAATCCGATGGCCATTAATAGCTACAGCTTCTGCTCCAGCAATAAATAGTTCGTCGACCACCTGTTGAATGTGATGTTCGTGCACGATATAATTATTTGGATTTTCATCTCCGAGAACATAGTCAGCATCTTCTAGCGTGATTTGAATACCTTCCCCTTTTACAGCAACTTCTCCTGTGACCATCCTCAACCTATCAATGTCTTCAACCATATTAAAGTAAGTAAGTTCTTGATTTGAAATGTCTTCCTCAATACCTTTAATACGATTTTGAACTTCTCTTATATCATCCGTCAGTTCTCTGTTAAGTTGCTGTTCATACAGAACATCATTACGCAATTTCTCTTCCTCTTCCCATTGAGACTCAGACAGATATCTTTCATTTCTATCCGTTTCCTTTGCATACTGGAAGCTAAAAGAGATCAAAAAACCACTTAATAACATGACCAATGAAAAAATGACATAATTACCCTTCACTCTCAAGGTCATCTTCCTCCTCGTTTATTTCGAAGCTTTCGAAATAAGGGTTCATGCGCATATGAACAATTCCCGCCTCATCAGGGTCCAATTGTTCAACAACTGAAGGGTAAGAAGAAATTCTATCAGCAAAATTGCTAACGGTTGAGCTGACAATAAAACCGTCGTTCATTAAAATTGTCAGTCGAGACGAATCATTTTCCACAGGGTCCAAAAAGATGTCAGACATTCGTTGACGAATTTCAGATGGTGTTTGACCTAGTTGAGTAACCATTCTTGTGCGAATATCTTCGTCTTCAAAATCTCGAAGAATCGGTGCATCATAGGGGGTGATCCCTTCAGTACCATCTTCGGAATATATTTCCCCTGTTTCTAAGACGGGAAAATAGGAATCTCCATTATGGAAATAAGCAATTCTCTCATACTCATTGATGTCCAACACGATCGTGTTCATCCATTGTCTTGAAACGTCCACCCCGTCAATTGCCTGATGCTGAGAAACCCGCTCAATCACTTCACTTTCGCCGATATTCCACATACTCACTTCATTAAGGAGTTGTGATTCTTCAATGATCCAATCTGATGAAGCGTAGGCATTTCCTTGTACTTCCACTTGTTGAACCTGGCTAAAGGAGCTTTGGAAATAAATGATTAACAACATCAACGTAAAGAAGACTGATACATACAGGATGAGACGCCGATTCGTCCGTTGTTTTCTTCGTTCTTTTAGCTTAGGTATTCTCTCTTCAATTTCCACTACTTTTCTTTCTTTCATGAGTCTTTCCTCCATTGTATAGCAAGGGATCGAACGAGAAAACAGGCATTTTCATAAAACGTCAAAAAGTGACATTTATCCTGTATAGCTTTATGCAGGTATAGTTATAAGTTCCCGGATCCGGTTACCAAACGGGTCAACCAATATATTCAACCTCTGTCTCCATACTGACACCATATTCTCTTAATGCCAATTGTTTGATCTCAGAGATCAACGTTACTATATCTTTCGCCGTAGCCTCACCGGTATTCACGATGAAATTTGCATGCTTTTCCGATACTTTTGCGCCACCTACTGAGTAGCCTTTCAAGCCGAGATCTTCGATAACTTTACCTGCGTGTAACGGTAATGGATTTCGAAACACACTGCCGCAGCATGGATCTTTCCATGGTTGAGTATCTTTTCGATAAGCTTTATTCTTTTGTAACCTTTCGCGAATCTCTGCTGAATCTCCTCTTTTAAAGCGAAATTGAGCTGCAAGACAGATGCCTTGATTTTTTTGTAAGATAGAAGTCCGGTAACCGAAACCAAGTTCTTCATTTTCTATCCAGCGAAATTCTCCAGATGGCATCAGAACGTAAGCTTTAGTGAGAATATTTGATATATCTGTCTGATGAGCTCCGGCGTTCATGAACACCGCACCTCCAACAGATCCAGGGATTCCTCCGGCAAACTCCAATCCTGAGTACCCTTTTTTACTTATGATCGTAGCTAGCTTGATTAGTGAATATCCTGCTTCAACTGTCACTAAATCGCCTTCTTGGTGAAATTCAGTTAAATTATCACCTAATTTAATCACTACCCCATCAATTCCTTGATCAGATATGAGGACATTTGATCCTTTTCCTAAGGCAAACCACGGAAGAGACCTTTTCCTTATTTCTTCTAAACCTATCTTCAAATCCTTCACAGAACTGGGTTCATAGAATACTTTTGCAGGACCGCCAACTTTCCAAGTTGTATGATTCTTAAGCGGTTCGTTCAATCGAACACGACCTGCTTGATGTGACTCAATTACAGATTTTAGCTCATTTAGGACTGACTCCGTCACGAGGCTCCACCTCTTACTTCTTTTATGAGTTTAGCCATGTCTTCCGCTGCATCGGGTTTTCCTAATTTTAACGCGGCATCCTTCATAGCTGACCATGCTTGATCGTTTTCTAAAATCGTATCGATTTCATTCATTAATTTATCAGGAGTGGTGTCTTTTTCAAGAACAACCTTTGCTGCTGCCTCTTTTTCTAGAGAGCGGGCGTTCTTCTCTTGATGATTGTTCGTTACATAAGGGCTAGGAATGAGAATTGAAGGTAGCCCTAACGCTGTGATTTCAGCTAATGTAGTCGCGCCGGCCCGTGCAACTAGAAGATCAACTTCATGTAACACCGCTGGCATGTCATGGATATATGGTACACAGACTAGCTGATCGATAGCTTCTTCTTGTTGCTCAATTTTCTCTTTGACTTTTTCATAATGAGCGTCTCCTGTAACATACAAACATTGATAATTTTTTGTTTTCCAATGATGTAGAGTTTCCATAATCGCATCATTAATTGGCTTGGCTCCTCGACTCCCACCTACAACTAGCACGGTTTTCTTTTCAGGTGATAAGCCTAACTCTTGTAGACGAGGTTTCCCTTTTGGATGAACCATTTTCACCACTTCACTGGCCCGAGGATTCCCAGTCATCACTATTTTATCCTTAGGAAAATAGTGAGCAGAGTCTGGAAATGAAATCGCTACCTTTGATGCATATTTAGCTAAAAACTTATTTGTCAAACCTGGCACGCTGTTTTGTTCGTGAATGATCGTAGGGATGTTCAGTTTTGCCGCAGCATAAACAACAGGCCCGCACACATATCCCCCTGTACCAATGACTACATCTGGTTTGAATTCTTTAATATATGTTTTCGATTGCTTTACAGCTCTTAGAAATCGGACAACGGTTTTCACGTTATCTAATGATACCTTTCGTTTGAAACCTGATATTTTGACCGTTTTTAATGGAATTCCTTCTTTTGGTACAATGGTCGATTCAAGTCCATTTTCCGTTCCTATATATAAACATTCCACAGAATCATCTTGTTTTACTAAATGACGGATTAATGCAATGGCCGGATAAATGTGTCCACCGGTCCCTCCGCCTGATACTAATATTTTCATAATTTCCTCCTCATGTGCAGCTTACGCTATCATTTCTATTTTAACCCAATATAACCGGAATTTTAAGTCATTATTGAATGTTTCTTCTTGATTATTCAATATATCTCCATTTTATACTATGTAATCAAGTCAATTTTGCTTGTAAATGCTTGAAAGTAGCACCTACAGATGTAGATGCTACTTTCCTATTAGCGAATATGGCGACTGATGTTTAATAAGACTCCGATCGTGGTCAGCATTAATGTTAATGAGGAGCCACCATAACTCAGCATCGGAAGCGTAATACCTGTAACAGGCATCAGACCAATGACCACCCCAATATTGATCATCACTTGAATGGCGATCATTCCTATTATCCCTGTAGCAAACAAAGTGCCATATAGGTCAGGAGCGTGAATGGCAATTCGCAACCCTCTCCATAATAAGATGGCAAAACAGACGAGAACGAATGTCCCACCGACAAACCCTAATTCTTCCGCTAATATGGCAAAAATAAAATCAGTTTGAGGCTCAGGTAAATAAAAATATTTTTGTCGACTGTGACCTAACCCTAATCCAAGAATTCCTCCAGGAGCAATGGCAAACAACGATTGAATAATTTGAAATCCGCTTCCTAAAGGGTCTTGCCAAGGATCCATAAAAGAACTGATCCGTTCGAGACGGTAAGGAGCTGAGGCAATCAGCCCGACAAAACCGGCAACACCTACCCCACCTAACCAAAGAAAATGGGAAATTCTCGCCCCTGCTACGAAAATTAACAACACACAAGTCATGACCATCACGGCCCCTGTGCCTAAGTCCGGTTGGAGCATGATTAAACCGAAAGCCACAAAAACTAAACTGAACACTGGAAGTAACCCTTTCTTCCAAGTGGTGATATACTTCTGATTCTCAGAAATATATTTAGCAAGGAACAAGATCATGGCAAGCTTCATGAATTCAGAAGGCTGAATAGAAAAAGCGCCAACTCCAAGCCAGCTTTGAGCGCCCCCTCTCACTAAACCTACTCCTGGAATTAACACGATCACAAGCAAGGCAAAGCATACAATCAATATGATATTTGCTAATCGTTTTAATCTCCAATAGTCAACTTGCACCATAACGAACATCGAAATGAATCCTACTACAACAAAAATTAATTGGCGTTTCAAAAAAAAGTAAGGATCTTGAAAACGATACTCTGCCCAAACTGCGCTGGCGCTGTAAACCATCGTGCTGCCGATTATGACAAGTATGAGTGTCACGACAAACAGGAGAAAATCAGGGGTCGTTCTTACTTTAGGCAATAGACACACCTCGATTCGTCATCACCCTCATAGAGGGTATCTATTACCTATTTCTATGATCAAATTGGACAAACATACCTTCTAATTCTCTTTTGTTATTTCTTCAACCATCCGTACAAATGTCTCTCCGCGCTGCTCAAAGGTTTTGAATTGATCCCAAGAAGCACATGCAGGAGAAAGTAAGATTACATCGTTTGGTTTAGAAGATTCGTAAGCCTTTTTTGTAGCCTCTTCTAACGTATCAACAGTCATGGCCTTTGGAACCCCTGCTTGTTTAGCCGTTTCTGCTAATTTATCTTTCGTTTCTCCATATGTAACAATGACCGATACATGTTTAGCCAGCGACGGAATCAAATCGTCAAACGACAAACCACGGTCTAATCCGCCAGCAATTAAGACGATCGGCTCTTTAAAAGCATTTAGCGCCGTAATGGTTGCCGGAACATTTGTAGCCTTGGAATTATTGTAAAATCTTCTCTGATCCGATTCTGAAACAAATTGAAGCCGGTGCTCCACACCTGAAAACGTCTTTAACACGTGACGAACTTGCTTCACATCTGCACCAGCTAACAAAGCTCCTGCTGCAGCGGCCAATGCATTAGAAATATTATGCTCCCCAGGTAAAGACATTTCGTCTACTTTTATAAGCTTTTCATTAAACACAGTTAGCCAACCATCCACGATGCAAGCTCCATGGGACAGCTGTTTTTTCGTGGAGAAAGGAACTAATGTAGCTCGTCCACTTTTCACCACATCGGAGACAACAGCATCATCAGCATTATAGATAAGATAATCGCTGTCTGATTGGTTTTTGAAAATATTTTTCTTAGCTTTAATATATTCTTCCATCGACCCGTGATAGTCTAAATGGGCTTCTACAAAATTCAATAAAATCGCTATTTTCGGCGTGAAGGTATCAATGCCCATTAATTGAAAGCTGGATAACTCAACAACCATTTCATGTTGAGCAGTTGCGTGTTGTGCTACACCACAAGCTACTTCGCCTATGTTTCCTGCTAAAAGAGGTTCTTTCTCTCCGCCTTTTAACATGTGGCCAACATAAGTTGTCGTCGTCGTCTTTCCATTAGAGCCTGTGATCCCAATCATATCAGCCTCTGATATAAGGTAGGCAAGTTCCACTTCTGTAAAAACAGGAATTTGTAAATTCATTGCTTTTTCCACTAACGGGTGATCATATCTGATCCCTGGATTCTTAATGAGATAATCCAGAGAATCATCAACAAGGTCTTCGGGATGAGAACCACAAACAACCCTTATTCCCATTTCATCTAATTTCTGTGCTTGACCGTTCCCTTCAAAGGGGCTTCGATCATTCACCGTTACGTTAGCCCCTAAGCGATGTAATAACATCGCTGACTCTGTTCCACTTTTAGCAAGACCTAAGACTAAAACTTTTTTATCAGTAAATTTTTTGATCATTTTCATGAAATCCACACCTCTAAGTACACACCTGTGACGGCGAAAATAATTCCGATAAGCCAAAACGTTACGACGACGCGCCATTCACTCCAGCCGGAAAGTTCATAGTGATGATGAAGAGGGCTCATTTTGAATACTCTCTTTCCTCTTGTTTTAAACGAAATGACCTGAATAATGACTGAGAGAGTTTCAATTACGAAGACACCGCCAATCACAACTAACAGCAACTCCATTTTAGTTAAGATGGCAATCATCGCCAAAGCTCCACCTATAGCTAATGATCCCGTATCTCCCATGAATACTTTAGCAGGATGAGCGTTAAATACGAGAAATCCTAGTACGGCTCCTACAACGGCAATGGAAAACAGGGAGACTGTCATCATTCCTGTAAAGTAAGCAAGGATTGCGAATGACCCGAAAGCAATCGCAGCCGTTCCTGCTACGAGTCCGTCTAGTCCATCGGTTAAATTAACCGCGTTACTTGCTCCCACAAGCATCACGATAATTAATGGGAAGTAAAACCAGCCGAAATCAACAGATAACGCGGTCCCCGGTATGTGAATGTCTGTAGAAAGACCGGTTTGAACCAAGACAAAGTATACAACGGCCGAAATGGCCACTTGGCCTAAAAATTTCTGTTTCGATGTGAGTCCTAAGTTTCTCTTTTTCACAACTTTGATATAGTCATCTAAAAAACCGAGTAAGCCAAAACCAACAGTCACAAGAAGAAGCAACCATATTTCAACGCCAACGGAATGGAATTGACTGGCCATGACTAATGAAGATAATACAATTGAGAGAATAATCACAAGTCCACCCATCGTTGGTGTACCTGTTTTCTTTTTGTGAGATTCTGGTCCTTCATCGCGAATGCTCTGACCGAATTTCAATTTCCTTAAAAAAGGGATAAATATGGGTGACAAAAACACCGTTAATAAAAATGATAGTAATAATGTGAATAATAATCCTTGTTCCAACATGAAAGGAACTCCCTCCTACCGACTGTTCAACTCTGTAATGATTTGTTCTAATAAATCTCGATTTGCACCTCTGTACATAATTAAACTAGATGATTCGATGGCTTCAATGAATGTATCAATTGCTTGTGCATGATTCACGAAGTGCTCGCTACTTAGTGTATCGTCATCGATTCTTTTTAATGCCTCTGTTACCCAAAAAGCTTTTTCTCCAATGGTGATCACATCCGTAATCGGCTGATCAAGGAGTGTGGCAAACGTTTCGTGCAAGGTTTTGTCTAAAGGATTCGCTTGAAAACCTTCATCGACGATAATCATTCGCCGTTTGAAATTGTGTAAATGCTTTAGCATGCCTAATGAATATTCCACGTCGCTCTCTTCTACATGGTCGTGGTCGAATAAAACAACAGAGTCCTTTGCCATCCCAATTTGGTCTAAAGCGAGATCTTCTAGGCTGAGGGATTTCAACGCTGAATAAATCTGTTCAGCTCCTATACCTAAATGAATAGCCATACCAATGACAGCTGTTACTTGTTTTACGTGCTGACTGAGCAATAGAGGAATCTCAAATTCCATAAAGATCCCTTCCACTTGAAAGGTGACTGATGGATCTTTCTCTTGAATGTTCTTAACTTTAAACAAGTTGTTCTCATTGAAACCATACATCATCGTATCGGTCTTCCACTCTCGGTGAAATTCAGGTCGGTCGCCGTCAAGCACAATCGTACTGCTCGCTTTCATACCTTCTTCGATAGAGATGGCAAGGGAATCTTTAGCCGATGAATGATCAAATTCGCTGATGATCACAAAACTAGGTTGAAGTAATTGACTCACTTGCGTAATGGATGCTTTTGAACTGGCTGATACTGTGCACAATAAAGCATCCGTTTCCCTTGGCATAGACAAAATCGTTTCTACCACACTGATTTCATCTCCTCTTGAATGATGAGATTCATGAATGGTATAAGAACTTGATAAGACTCGGGCTAAGATTTTTTTAGTCGCTAACCTCGTATAATCTCCTGTCACAGCCACCGTAGCAGGATCCACTTCGAATAGATACTGAGCAGCCATTTGCCGCACAGCTACTTCAGGATCATCAACGAAGAATACAGGGAAACCCTCTGGCAAAGTGCTAGGTAAAGGCATTTCCATCTTCCAAAAGGAAGCGATCGCTCCGTTTTCAATAGCTGCTTCGATTAATTGGTGGCCATCATAGCGTTGCCCTTGAACAGGAACAAAAATTTCCCCTGGTTTCATGCGATTAGCGTCTGAACAGACACCGAGCGCTGTAAAAGTGAAAGAAAAGGACCCTTCGATTCGTTTACAAACAGATTTAATAAGTTGGTTATCCAAGTGGCCAAGCATATTAAGACCGCTCCTTTATCGCTTCTTTAGCAATGAGACGATCATCAAAATCATACGTATGATCCCCAATGATTTGATACGTTTCGTGTCCTTTTCCAGCAATCAAAATCACTTCATTTTCTTCTGCCTGTTGTACAGCTTTATATATAGCTTCTTTTCGGCTGTTAATCACTTGATACTCGTCACCAGTCATCCCTTTTTCCATATCGCTTAAAATGGATAAAGGATCTTCAGATCTCGGATTATCTGATGTTAAATAAACATAGTCTGAAAGCTCTTCAGCAATCGCTGCCATTTGCGGTCGTTTAGAGCGATCGCGATCACCGCCACAACCAACCACTACCGACACTTTCCCTTTTGCAAATTCCTTGATCGTCTCAAGGACATTTTTCAGACTATCAGGTGTATGGGCATAATCAACAATAACATGAAAAGGAGCCTCTGCTTCCACTTTTTCAAAACGCCCCGAGACACCAGGGATGTCAGCCAAGCTTTGTTGAATAGAGGACATTGGCACTCCAGAAGCATACGTGGCAGCAGCCGCCGCCAGTGCGTTATAAACAGAAAATCGTCCAGTCATTTGTAAATGAATGTCGTACTGTTCACTGCCAAGTTGTAGCGTGAAATCGGCTCCGTTCTCGTGAATCTTCACATCAACCGCCCTGAAATCGGCTTGCTCTCCCATCCCGTATGTAAGAACTGGAACGGCCGTCATCGTCTCTAGTTGAGAGAAATAAGGATCATCCAAATTTAACACAGCTACATTCTGATTAGATGCTGAGAAGCTGCTTCCTAATTGAGCAAAGAGAAGTCCTTTCGCCTGAGCATACTTTTCCATCGTCTTGTGATAATCTAAATGGTCTTGTGAAAGGTTCGTGAACACCCCAATATTGAATTCCGTCCCGTGCACTCTACCTAGTTCAAGGGCATGAGAAGAAACCTCCATGGTGACAGCTTCTACTCCTGCTTCCACCATGTGAGCATACTCTTTTTGGAGGACAAGGGATTCTGGCGTAGTATTGGCTACGGCAATCTCCTTCCCTTTGTACTTCATGTACATCGTTCCGATAATGGCTGTTTCCACTTGGTGGTCGCTCATGATTTTATGGATCACGTGAGTCGTAGTAGTCTTCCCATTCGTGCCTGTAATTCCAATCATATGAAGATTGGAACTTGGTAATTGGTAAAAGTGAGCCGATAAAATAGCCATCGTCCGCTTGGCGTCCCGCACTTTAATCATTGGAACATCTAGTGGAAGTTCTTTCTCGACGACCAAGGCTACCGCTCCGGCTTGAATCGCCTTCTCAGCGTAATCGTGGCCATCAACGGTAAACCCTGGTATACAGAAAAAAAGACAGCCTTTCTCCACTTTTCGGGAATCCATTTCCAAACTTTCAATAAAAGGGTTTTCTTCTCCAATATATTTAAACGTCGGTAACACTTCTGTAAGTTTTTTTAACTGTTCCATCTAAAATCCCTCTTTCGTTTCTTGCTGAAATCATTGAAAACATGAAGTTTGCATTTCTCTGTTTCATTTTACTGTTAGTCACTTCGTTTGTCACCCATATAAATTCGAATAGTTGAACCTGCTTGAATGCGCACGCCAGGTTCTGGTGATTGTATAATTACTTCTTCCCCTTCTCCTTCTACATCTAACTTTAATTCATAGTAAGATTCATGAATATCTCGAATGGTCCTGCCGATAAGATCTGGCACTTCCACAATTGGTATATCGCTCCAAGTCTCTTCTTTCTCGATCTGTTCATCTCTTCTCGGTACGTCCATCGCCCTTAAGGAGTCTTCAATAATATTTCCAACGATTGGCGCTGCCACGACCCCACCAAACTGAACAGTTCCTTTTGGGTTATCTACAGCCACGTAGACAACGATTTCTGGATCATCTGCTGGGGCAAATCCGATAAAGGAGACAATATGGTTATTTTCTAAGTATCTCCCGCCTACTGCCTTTTGAGCAGTCCCTGTCTTTCCGCCCACTCTATACCCATCCACAAAAGCCCCCCGACCAGTTCCCTTTGCAACGACGTGCTCCAGTGCTGAACGAATTTCAGCGGATGTTTGTTCAGAGATGACTTGGTTTTTTAAAACAGGTTCGTTCGCAACCAATACTTCGTCGGTTAGTGGATCGATCCACTCTTTCGCCAAAAATGGCTGATATAACTTTCCACCATTAATGGCCGCTGCTACAGCTGCCACTTGTTGGATCGGCGTAACAGATACCCCTTGACCAAAAGCGGTTGTGGCAAGTTCAAGAGGACCTACGGCATCGATATCAAATAAAATCCCTTTCGCTTCTCCTTGCAAGTCAATTCCTGTTTCTTGACCGAAACCGAAATCATCAATGTACTTAAATAAGGTATCTTTTCCTAGTCTCTCTCCTAGAACAACAAATCCCGGGTTACACGAATTTTGGACGACCTCTAAAAAAGATTGTGACCCGTGGCCGCCTTTTTTCCAGCAGCGAAGTCGGTGTCCTGACACTTCGATGAAGCCTGGATCATGAAAATGATCTTGTTCAAGATCGACTTTTCCCTCTTCAAGTGCCGCAGCTAATGTAATTATTTTAAAGGTAGATCCAGGTTCATACTGACTCCAGATCGGTTTGTTTTGGTTGTATATTTCAGGAGGGACTTCTTGAAATTTCTCAGGATCAAACCCAGGTCTTGAAGACATCCCAAGTATTTCTCCTGTTTTCGGGTTCATAGCTATAGCCATGGCACCATCAGGATTATACATGGCCTCTGCTTCATCCAGTTCCCGTTCAATGATGGTTTGAATCGAGGAATCGACCGTTAATTTCAAGTGATTTCCATCAATAGGAGGGGTGTACCTGTCTGCTAAATTTGGCATCCTTCTCCCTTTTGCATCAGAATAAAAGGACACATGGCCCCGGTCTCCCTTTAATAAATCATCATAAAAAAGCTCCAGTCCCGTTAACCCTTGGTTATCAATGCCTGCAAAACCTAATACGTGTGATAAATAATTCCCTTGCGGATAATGTCGACGATAATCCTCGGCTACATAAACACCTTCGATATTAAGTGCACGAATTTCATTAGCTAAATCATTTGATATTTTTCTACCCTCGGGATTTATTCGGACGATGGATTCATTTTTTGTCAGTTTTTCATATGCTTTTTCTGTAGAAATCGTTAAAACATTAGCTAGTTTCTCTGAGGCATCAACAGGATCTACAATTTGCCTTGGAGCGACTAAGACAGAAGGTGCTGTCACATTTGTAGCTAAAATTTCACCGTGCCGATCTAAGATTTCTCCTCGTTTTGCTTCAAAAGGAATATTTCTCCCCCAAGAATCTTCCGCTTTCGCAGAAATGTCATCCCCCATCACAACCTGCACATACCATAATCGTCCGATCATAATTAAGAATAAACAGACGCCGACGATCAATGTATATACGAGTCTTTTCCTCACTGTTACATAAGACACTCGTTTCATTATGGACCTCCTCATAAAGACAATATGGGTTGGTTCACATATATGAAAAAAATGGACAGGTTAGAACCTGCCCATTCTTACAAGTGTCTAGTCGTTAACCATTAATCCATGAAGAACTCTTCTTCCTCTTCTTCTTCATATAGTTCGGAATCATCTACTTCTTCTTCTTCCTCTTCTCCCTCTTCAGAAATTTCCTCATCCTCCAAAGACAGTTCAACAATCATTCGATTTAAATTGCTCATGTCACTCCCAGGCGAAGGTCGCTGCTTCTGAACAAAGCCTACACCATTCACGTCCATACGAATGCCGGTTACTTCACCTAACAGATAAACATTTCTAGCTGACCAATTTGACAGATCCGGTACAAGGGGGGACTCATCATCTGTAAGCAGAATGACTTTTTCTCCATGAATCACCTCTGCCCCTTCAGAGTGAGATTGACGAATAATCTCGTCACCTTCGCCAATTACAGTCACTTTTAAGCCTTCTTCTGTCAGAAAATCACTCACTTCTTCTGGAGATTCGCCTTGATAATCTTCAAGCTCAATCACGTTCTGAACAGACGATACCTCGTCTTCATCAGAAGGAGCAATATTCAAATATTGAAGACTTTGCTCCATCACCTGACGGAAAATCATAGCGACGGGCTCTGACCCTACTTGGTGTGGTTCCAAATCAGGTCTGTCAACGGCTACATAAACGATCACTTCAGGGTCGTCTGCAGGAGCCATACCTAAGAAAGAATAAATAAAGTTCCCATGACCAGTCATATAGCCACCAGAATCTCTAGGTATTTGCGCTGTTCCTGTTTTCCCGGCGACGTCAAATCCTTCTATAGCAAATGGTCGTCCCGTCCCTTCATCAGCACTAACAACCGTTTCTAGAATATCCAATACTTCATTAGCTGTGTCTTCAGAAATTGGCTCACCATTCACTGTAGGTTCACCTTTGTAATTCACATCGCCTGAATCAGAATCAACAATTCGATCGATTACAAATGGCTTCATCATTTTTCCGCCATTTGCAATAGCTGTTGCTGCTTGAATTTGTTGAATAGGAGTAATCGCTGACCCTTGTCCAAAAGCAGTTGTCGCTGCATCAATCGTATATTGTTCTGCAATTAATCCTTTGCTTTCATTAGGAAGATCAATCCCCGTTTCATCCCGGAATCCAAAAGCACTCACGTAATTATAGAGCCTTTCTGGACCTAAATGTTCTAGAGCTATTTTAGAGAACGCCACATTTGAGGATCGCTGAACACCTTCATTATAAGTGATGTCTCCCCATCCTCTTCCTTCATTATGGTCGTTAACCGTCCGGTCGATTACTTCATATGAACCAGATTCAAAGGTATCATCTCCTCGATAGACCCCTTCTTCTATTGCC
Source organism: Salipaludibacillus keqinensis (assembly GCF_003226325.1). Lineage (GTDB taxonomy): Bacteria > Bacillota > Bacilli > Bacillales > Salisediminibacteriaceae > Salipaludibacillus > Salipaludibacillus keqinensis. The sequence continues at coordinate 304,402 of NZ_PDOD01000002.1, forward strand.
GCGGCCAAGGTGAATACTTTCATCGTGGAACCAGGTTCAAACCTTGAGGTAACGCTGAAATTTGTATAATTTTCGATGGACTCATATTGATTAGGGTTAAAGCTCGGCCGATTACTCATCCCGAGAATTTCTCCCGTCTTTGCATTCGCAACAATGGCCATCATTCTTTCAGGGTTATATTCCTCATCTACTTGGCTCATCGTTTGTTCTAGTGCCATTTGGATGCGAGAATCAATCGTTAAAAACACGTCGTTCCCGTTTTCAGGTTCTGTAATGAATTCTTCAGCATTGACGAGTCTGCGGTTACGCCCATCTTTTTGGTACGTAATTTCTCCATTCGTCTCTTTCAAGTAGTCATCTAAACTACTTTCCAAGCCCATTCTAGCTACTGACATATCCCGTTCTGTATAACCTATTATATGAGAAGCAAAGGTTTGTTTTGGATAGTATCGCCTAGGGTCTTCACGAAAGAGAATTCCGTCAATCTCAAGATCTTCCACTTCACGTCTTTTTTCATAGCTGATGTTTTTTGCTTTCGCACCTAACTCAACCTGAACCGCATCCCGAGATAATTGATTCTCTAGAGTATCAACATCAATATCTAACACAGGACCTAACTTTTCAGCTGCTTCCTTAGGATCTGTCACATAGCTGTCAAAACGGTCATCCAAGATCGCCGTAATAGTATAGGAAGTAATTTCTTCCGCAAGAACATCCCCATTTCGGTCGTGAATCGATCCTCTATGCCCCTCAATCGTGCGTGACTGAGACCACCTTGTTTCAAGAAGCTCTTCTAAATTTGTCCCTTGTACTTCTTTTGCTGCTTGGATATAAACAAACCGGGAAAAGAGCACCACGATGACTACGGTTATAATAGCCATAAATATAAGTGCCCGTGATGTAACCCGCTTATTTTTAACTTCTTCCATCGATTCTGTCCCCCTCTCTTCTACTAGAAAGGCTCTGTCCTTGTTCAATGTTGAGTGACAAATGTCATGACTCAACACCGACCAAGCCCAGAGCCTTTACAAAAAGGAACGATTAATCATTGCCATGAATGACTTTTACGCTATTATCGTTCAATTCCATCCCTAAATCATTTTGAGCAATATGCAGAATTCTTTCAGGGTCCGACAGTTCCTTCACTTGTAAAGACAGACCGCCATTAATACTTTCTTGCTGAGTGATTTCCGTTTCCGTTTGTTGCATCTCATGATTCAATGAATACATTGTGGCGTAATTTGACAGGATGAGATAGAGCACAAATACCAATGCCATCATAGCCATGGAATAAATGAGCTTTTCCCCTTTTGTAATTCCGCCTTTGAAGACCCGCTCTTGAATGGACTTCGTTTCCCTCTGCCGTTCAGGTTCGAAAGAGTGGTGCATTCTTTTTTCTACTAATGGACTCATCTTTGTCCCTCCCCATGTTCATTTTTTTCAGCGATCCTGAGCTTTGCAGAGTGTGCTCTATTGTTTTCTTCTAGTTCTTGTTCATTAGCTAATATTGGCTTCCGGGACACCAATGTTAATTCCGGTTGAAATTCTTTTGGGATCACAGGTAGTCCCTTTGGTAATTCAGGTAAACTGCTTTTTTTCTTGAACACTTGTTTGCAAATTCGGTCTTCAAGCGAGTGAAAGGTAATCACAGCAATTCTTCCACCTGGCTTTGTTAATTCGATCGCATCTTCTATGGCTTGCTTGAAAACGTTCAGTTCATCGTTCACTGCGATGCGAATGGCTTGGAACGTCCGTTTAGCGGGGTGTCCACCCTTCCTCCTAGCAGGAGCAGGAATGGCATCTTTAATGATTTCCACAAGTTGATACGTCGTTTCAATCGGCGTCTCTTCACGATATTTTTCGATTTTCCGTGCGATTTGCTTTGCAAATTTTTCTTCCCCGTACTTAGAAATAATTTCCATTATTTTGTGGAAATCCCACTGATTCACTACTTCATAAGCTGTCAAGTTCTGCGATTGATCCATACGCATATCTAGTGGAGCGTCGTATCGATAACTAAATCCCCGCTCCGGTTCATCGAATTGAGGAGATGAAACACCTAAATCAAAAATAAAGCCATCCACTTCAGTGATTTCCAACTTTTCCAATTCAGTTTTTATGTTGCGAAAATTATTATGTACAAACTGAATGTTGGCAGAAAAAGCGGCTAATCTTTGTTTAGCGAAATTCAATGCTTTCTCATCTTGATCAAAGGCAATGAGCCTTCCTTCAGAAGAAAGTTCTTGTAAAATTCGTTCACTATGTCCCCCACCACCAAGAGTACAATCCACATAAATCCCGTTCGGCTTGATAGCAAGACCTTTAACGGTTTCTTCTTTTAATACTGTCTCGTGTTCGAACAACAATTTCCCTCCTTTCCATTCTGCCATATTATAGTACCCTTCCCTTTATCCGAAGCCTGTCCCACGGTCATCTATAGTTCAAAATCCACGATGCCTTCAGCAATTTCAGCAAAAGATTCTTCTGATTCTGCAAAATACTCTTCCCAAATCGATTTGCTCCATATTTCAACTCGGTTAGATACACCGATAATGACACACTCTTTTTCCAATTTGGCATAAGAGCGAAGAGTTGAAGCTATATTTACTCTCCCCTGTTTATCCAATTCACATTCTGCTGCCCCAGAAAAGAAAAATCTCGTAAATGCCCGTGCATCTTTTTTAGTAAAAGGTAAGGTTTTTAATTTTTGTTCAAGTTGCTTCCACTCTGATTCTGGATAAACAAATAAACACTTATCCATCCCTCTAGTAACAACGAAAGTGGATCCTAGTTCTTCACGGAATTTAGCAGGGACAATCATCCTGCCTTTATCATCAATATTGTGATGATGCTCTCCCATGAACATAAGGATCCCCCCTCTCCACTTTCTATCACTAATTTACCACATCCCTCCACTTTAAACCACTTAGTTTTTTAAAAAAGATTGAAAACTTGTGGGTAAGTCCATTTCCATAGGAAATAAATGATCAATTTATAGATTTATCCACAATTCTAAAGAGGTATCTAGTTTAGTTCCCCACTATTTTGTAGAGAAGATCTTAAACAGGACACAACAACCCTCAGACGGACTACAAAACCATTAAAAACGGTTAAGCAACAATAAAAAAGAGACATGCGGACTACAGCACCTCTCAAACTGACTACAGAACCTACCAAACGGACTACCGCTCGCCTCAAACCGGCTACAGGATGGCCTACGGGCTACAGCACCTCTCAAACCGACTACAGAACCTACCAAACTGACTACAACTCGCCTCAAACCAGCTACAGGATGGCCTACGGACTACAGCACCTCTCAAACCGACTACAGAACCTACCAAACGGACTACCGCTCGCCTCAAACCGGCTACAGGATGGCCTACGGACTACAGCACCTCTCAAACCGACTACAGAACCTACCAAACTGACTACAGCTCGCCTCAAACCGACTACAACTCAAAAATCGTAACCTAAATAAAAAAAACCGCTGCTCACCGCAGCGGTTATAAATAAATATAGACATGACTTCCAGCCACTTGATCTAATGACGATTCTAAAATACTCTCAAACGATTTTTGGGCTAGATCTTCTCCGTATAAGTTAAGAAATGGATAGATATTTAGATATCTTTCCTGCCAATTTCCATGGGGACTTATTTCTATTTCAATTTGGTCTAGACGACGAAGGTGGGTTTCATTTTTACGCATAAGGTAATCATGAACATTTTTTTCAAAAGTCTTTAACTCTCCGTCGACCTTCGCTTTAAACTGTTCATTAAGCGGGGTCATGCCTTTACCCAATGGTGTCAGCTCCGAAGTCACTTTATTCAACCAGTCTTTTAATTCTTTTTCGGCTTCCGTTAAGACTTTATGTTCATCTACTGTTTTATCTGCTTCGATTAAGCTTTGTTTGACGCTTTCTACACCATTCACCGTAATGCTCTTAAGGTCCAAGTCATATTTCACCAAGCTTTTCTCGGATTTCCTTGTGATGAAAGTCAAGTGAAGTCGAGGACGAACGATGGGCATACACCGATCAAAACAATGAAATACTTCTTTCAAAACTCCCCAATATTTCAATTCGCCAGGTCCAGCAATAAAAGTATGAACAGGTAAGAGAAGGTCTTGCATGACCGGTCTAGTTACAACATTATTACTTAACTGCAACCTGCCCTGTCTCACTTCTTCTACCAGCTCTTTTTCAGTCCATGCCCGCTGACCTTGTTTTTCCTGATAACCCGTTTTCGTTCGCTCTAATAGAAACCGTTGATCTCCTTCGTGAAAAAAGAGGTGAGCGTTACTTTCTTCAATCGATATTGGTTCACCCAGTCCATTTTCTTTGAATTGAGCGGCTTGACTGAGAAAAGCAGAAGTAAAGGAACCATTCTTTTCAACCATGTCAGTAAAGTAGGGGGTTTCGATACTTCTTATGTTCGGATCATGGGCATCCATGAGAACTAAATCCGTCTCTTTAAACAAGCGGTGTAAAATTTTCGCGCACCACTCGGTATACGTAATCTCGTCATTGATATCGTCTATTAAGTCATCATACAACTTTTTCGTAAAGCCCGTTTCATACAGAAACTGAAAAGCCTCTTTCAAAGCCTTTTTCGCTTCTGAAGTATTAATATATCGTTCAGACGCGGAAGTCTTAACGTCATTCCGCTCAGAAATCCGTATTTTTTTTGAGTGATCCCCATCATAAAAATAGGTATGGTTCACTTCATCAATATCGTGATCTTCTCCTGCTATCCAGAAAATAGGAATGACCGGAACTTGTAACTGGCTTTCCAAATTTTTAGCCTCTAAAAGAATAGAGATGATTTTATGAACCGTGTAAAGTGGTCCTGTAAGCATGCCCGCTTGCTGGCCGCCTACAACCGTGACACTTTTAGGATCCTTTAGTCTTTCGATTTGCTGATACGCTCGCTCAGATGGATGAAATTTCTTATTGAAAGCGTGCAAAGCTTCGATCACTTTTTCCCGTTCAAACGTCTTGGACATCAATTCTTTATAACGGGATGCGCTATCTTTATCGGTTAAATCATAATCATAAAAGGATAAAACCGATGGATCATGGTGGATGTATTTATGTATAAACGAATCATTCTCGTAGGGAAACTGCACATTTAGCTGCATATCGATTCAACCTTTCTTTTCTAAACCGGCTGTCTGAGTAAAGTTATTTCGCATACCTAAGAAATTCTGTTTTATTATAACAGAATCTCTGTATTCAACCAATGAAGTTGACTTAATCGGCTAGGACAAGAAAATACGAAAAACCAATCCGTAAACGACAAGGAGTCCATAAGAGAAAAAGAAAATCACAAATTGAAATCGCCAAACGCCTTTTAACACTCTTTTCATTTGAATGTCTTCATACCGTTTCCAATGATAAATAGTGAAGATCACGGCAGACATCAAGAAGAATAGAGCAATATACCAGCCCATCTCGAAATTCCAAATTTCCAAAACGAGAAAATAAACAGAAATGATAAACAAAATCGCCGAACTATCTACGGCCTTCTTCAAAGAATATTGTTTCTTTTTCGTTATTTTCACTGTGACAATGTACACTAAATACAGGCCTAACAAAGGTACAGTCACAAAAGTGGCAACAAACATAGCAGCAAATTCAAGCATTCTCATTTTCTCCTTCTATGTGTTTCACTTCATCATGAAGCTCTTGTATTTTCGGACAGGTTTTCCCGCTCTTTTTGGCCCGATTCAGAATATAGCCTGTTATAGCATCAGCTTCTGTTATGCTCTCTGCTTTCCGATCACTCAGCATCGAAGATTGATTCTCCCTTGTTTGTTGAATAATTCCCATGACATCTTCCCAGGCATTCTCTTCAAAACCTAGAACACTAGCGCCTTCTTTGAAAATGGCATAAACTTCTCTTTTTAATCGTGAATCTTTTAGAAGTTCCCCATTTTTCACTTGGTAAATAAACGTTAACGGATTAATCACTAGATTGACTAATAATTTCTTTTCCATCATACGAGTTGTATCATCGGACCATTCTATTGAAAATGGATCATCACCGGTCAGGAGCTCAAGAAGCAATGGCTGCCACTCTTTTTTCCCGCCTACGATGATTTTACCAATTCCGGTGTGCTTCACTTCAACTGGAGACGTTTTCATTGCTCCGTGTGTGACCACCCCTACGAAGAGAGGGTTGTGGAAGGTCTGTTCGATTGTTTCCATATGCCCCATCCCGTTTTGCAAAAATAACATAGGAGTGTCTGGTGGAACCTTCCCTTTTAAATCGTTCATCACACTAGGAAGTTGAGGTTGCTTAACCGTGACCATGATCAAATCTGCCCAGTTCATGTCAGATAAGTGTATGGGAGAGGCAGCTACTCTGCAGGCTAACGTTTCCTCTTCTCTTTTGTAAGAGAGGCCTTTTAACAGAATCTGTTCAGCCTGCTCTTTCGTTCTAGTAACTAACTGAATCTCGTGTCCAGCTTTTTGCAAATACCCAGATGTTAGCAATCCAATCGCTCCAGCACCTATGACCGTAATCTTCACATCCCCACCCCTTCAAAGGACTTTCTCTGTCCATATTTTAGCATAAGTTAATAATATTCTGACACAAATTCAAAAGAATACGTTTTCATTTTTTGTTTTTTTCAACTATAATGTTTATAGAACATTCCATCAATTACATGTGAATGGTTCAAGTAATAGTACAGATGACTTATGAACTCCGGAGGGGATTTTAAATGGACTCGCATGAAGTAGTACGCTTAAAAGTAAATTTCAAAACATTAGAAGAATTCGAGAATTTCAGAGAATACGGCCAACAAGAACTCTCAATGAAAGAAGACTTAGAAGCAAACATTGTTGAAAATGATAGTGAATCACCCTTTTATGGCATTTATTTCGGAAAAAAATTAGTAGGAAGAATGAGTCTCTATCGAACGGACAAAAAATTTGACCGTTATTTTGACCCGCCACAAGACTACTTGGAATTATGGAAGTTAGAAGTTCTTCCTGGTTATCAAGGAAAAGGCATAGGGAAAGCTCTAGTTGATTACTCTAAAACTGAAGGTCTCCCAGTGAAAACAAACGCAAGACAACGTTCGGATGATTTTTGGTTGAAACAAGGATTTGAACCACTTACTTACCAAACAGATCGAGATAAAGGAGAAAATCCTTACGTTTGGCTGCCTAAAGGAGTATCCGAACAGAAAGATTAAATATTCTTCGCCCACAATAAAAAAAGAGTGGCGTGGAAAGACAACAAGTCTTCCCGCACACTCTTTTTTCATGTTGTACACTATAAATGTAAAACCTGACAAGATGTGAAGTCCAGCTTTTTAACTGTTTTCATTTTGTCTTCGCTTCTGTAATAAACCATTTATGGATGAGTTATTTTTTCTTTTTTGGATGCTCGTTGGAGGGCATGAATCATCAATTGATAATCTTCCCTCACATCGTGGTATGCCTCTTTTACTTCTTCCAGCTCTTTCTTCAGTTCTTCATTTTCTTGCTGAAGCTTGTTAACAGACTCATGAATGGTGCCATCCCTCACGTGGAGTTTTTCTTTTTGCTTTGTCAAGAACATAATCATCTGATCAAACCAAGCTTCTTCTTCATCCATAGAAATCTTCATTCCTGCGATCGTAGAAGGATATCCTTCTGATCCCTTTTGACCAGGGTCGGTCCTAACCTGATGTCTTTTCGCTTCTTTTCTCGCTTTCTTTGCTAACTGAATCGCCGCTTGGTATTTTTTTCTTATAGATGAATTCCACCTGAATCCACATGCCGCTGAAGTGCGTGACAACCTTTCAGCCACCTCTTCAAAGGCAGCTAATTGCGTTCCGCCTTCTCGAATGTGCCTTAACACTGTTTCTGCCAGCAATAGATCTTCATCTTGATTCCATGCATCTTGTCTAATCAATGCCACTCGTTCCCCCTTTCCCTCTCACCCTTTCTATCGTCATCTAATATGTATGCAAGTAGTAGGAAAGATAGACATAATTAAAAGACTAGAAACACACTTATGGTGAATCTATCGCCTAGACTTGAATTTTGCAACTGCTTCATGATGGGCACTGCTTTCCCACAGAATCGCACATCGATCTACCTCTTCATCCATAGCAGCGAATAGCTGTTGCTGTTGCATCTCAGAAAATAAATTCTTTTTATATGATTTCACAACGTTCTTATGCTGAAGCAAGTTTTCACACCAATCGATCACACCTTGCTCATTATCTACCTCTTCATGCACAAATTTAAGTGAAAGCAATTCATTTAAACGATAGATAGATCCAGAACTGAGCATTTGTAATGCATGATGATACCCGACCCTTCTTTGTAATAAAGAGGACCCTCCCCAGCCTGTAGTGATCGCTAACTTTGCTTGAACAAAGCCTGCTTTCCCTTTGCTGTTAGCTAAGGTAAAGTCTGTGGCGCAGGCAATTTCAGCACCACCTCCTATGGCTGGACCATCCAAGTAAGAGACCGTCACCGCCTGCAAAGCGACAATTTTCTTTAACACTCCACACATAGGCAAAAGCATTTTTTTAGCTTCTTCTGCAGTTTGCAAACTGTGAAAGGCATGTAAATCGCCACCACTGCAAAAGGCACCGCCTTCTCCACCAATCCAAACAACGGATACTTCATCGTTCGCAGCTATTTCATCTAAATGGTGATTCATTTGCTCAATGACCTCAAAATCCACCGCATTTTTATACTCTGGACGGTTTAATGTTAGTTTAGCAATTTGATTATCTAAGTAGGTTAACTTGACTTTCATGATCACCCTCCTAATTTCTGTATAGAACCTCGCACAGGCCCCTTGGCTCTGCCCTCATCTTACCAAAACTTATCCACAGTTTAAAAATCTGTAGCTTCCTAAACAATGAAAAAGCTAAACAATTGCTCGGATGGAAGCCAATTCATGTATGGCGTGACTAAGTGAATGTGTAACTAAGAATCGAAAGAATAGAAAGCAACTACGCACAACCGCAGTTGCTTTCCTTTTTCTCTATTACTATTTTCTCATCTATTCAAATACTTCCACTTTCTCTATTTAATCTTCACGTGATGAATCAGTCCACCTCGGCTTGCAAAGATGATACTATCATTATAAATAGCCGGCGAGGCTTCTATGTTGTAATCGAAATTCTTCGTAGTCAACACTTTTCCTGTAACGCCATCGATGATATGTACACTACCCGCAGAGTCCGCTTGGACAAGGTATCCATTACCCTCATCATCATATACATCTACTGCCGAACTCCAGGCATACTGCTCCATATCCCAGCTCCACACCTCTTCACCTGTCTTTCGATCCAATGCCACCATGATTCCCTCATTAGCACTTCTATGGCGAGCAACCGTGAACACAATTAAATTTTCCATGTTTCCCTTACCTAAAACTGGTGTTGCCAGAACGCCTCCATTCACATCTGGATTATAAAATGCTGGATAGCTCTTTTTCCATATTACTTCCCCAGTAAGCCCATGAATTTTTCTGAGATAAGCATGACCATTTTCACCTACAATATCCACTTCAGAACCAGTGTATAGATGGGGCACATCCTCTACCACATCGACAACGATAGATGCGTCAGTATCATCTAATAATGGAAGCCCCCATATCGGATGGTTGTTCTTTAAATTTATTGATAGTATAGAACCTCCATTATCAGCAAAATATGCAATGTTTTTAAAGATCGCTACAGAGTTCTCTACTCCTTGATGATCATTTCCCTCAACTTTATAACGCATGTTGCTGATTGCGGGATCAATTGCAATTGTTCCTTGCTCTTTATTGAAGTCAGTGTTTAAAGCAATATTGTAGAATACGCCGTTTTCGCCGCCTACGACTAACGAGTCGGAATGTCTATTTATCAATGCAGATCCATCAAAAGCCCCCCAATTACGATAAGCAAATTCATCTCGACCAGGGATATAATGAAGTAACTGGCTGTCTATCAAACTAAATATGTAAAAACCGAATTTTTCATGTTGCGGAACCCCATCTCCAAGATATAAAAGGGGATAGCCACGACTATCGATCGACAACGAGCCTTTAATCGGATTTTTAACCGCAATAGGATCCCTCGTTTCTTCTCCTGTTTCTAAATCTAAAAAATACACATGTCCATCAAGAGATCCTTGAATGACTTCTACAAAATCATCCTTTTCTTTGAATTTTTCATCTATATTCATTAGTTGTTTTATTTCGTTATCCCATTTGACAATTGCTGGTTGGCCCGTCCAACCGGCACCTCCACCCCAATCAGGATTAACCCCAGTCCTATAATTCCACTGCTCCTCTAACTCCATTTCCGTAGCACTTATCAATCCATAAGAAGGTGAATCACGTAATGGCCCACCTCTGAACGTTAGAACGCCTTCTACCTCCGTATAAACTTCTGGAAACATACTATCCTCAGGAGTTCGTTGTTCAAGTTCCTTTTCTCCATTGATATCAAAATGAATGTTTTCGTGATGATATTCTTCTATATGTAATGCTTCATAAAGTTCTTCTATAGGTTCTTCAATTTGACCTTCTGCATCTTCTTTCGGTAGTTCGTCTAAACCTTTCTCCACAACCACATTTCTACTTTCCTTCTTATCCACATTTTCTTTATTATTCTCGGAAACGACTACACCTTCAAAATTACTACATGCTCCTCCTATTAAAATCCATGTACAAACAAGTAATAAACTATATTTTTTCACATAACATCATCCTTAAAACACCAATTTTCATCAATGTATCATAAGTATAATGGAAAAATTGTTATAATTTAACATGTGTTACTGTGAAAGTTTTAGCTGTTTTTGTAGAATGAACGAACACAGTTTAGTTCTTTAAAATGGAAAAGCTCTCCACCATAATGAAAGGCAGAGAGCAATACTTACATATACGACGATCTTAGCCACACCTCAAAAATCTATCATCTCTTAAGCAATAAAAAAAACAGGAAGGCTGCCCTCCCTGTTTCGTGACTATTTGCTTGCTACATCGCGTCCTTTATAAGATCCGCACGCTTTACATACGCGGTGTGAAAGCTTCATTTCACCACATTCAGGACATTCAACCATTCCAGGTACACGCAATTTAATGTGCGCACGACGTTGATTCTTCTTTGTTTTACTCGTTTTTCTAAATGGTACTGCCATGAGTCCCACCTCCTTGATGATCATTAAAAATCAGCGAATCCCGGATTCAGGACTGCTATTCTTTGTGAAAAAATTTTTCCAACTCTTTCAAACGAGGATCAACCTTTTCCGTTGTTTCTTCGTCTTTGTCGACTCGTTCCCAGCCTTTTCCAGACGCAGGAGCGGGTCCCTCGTCCTTATCGCTGAAAACACGCATAGGCTTTTCAAGCAAAATGCGTTCTTGAACATAAGGCATCAAATCAACCGTGTCATTCTCTAATTCGTGAACTTCATCATCCTCTTCAAAGGTAGCCCACTCATCTAACTGAAACATTTCAGTGGCATTTATAGAAAAAGGATACTCCACGTCATTCAACGTCCGAGCACAAGGCAACGTCATAGTTCCACTTATTTCAAGCTGAAACGTAACAGCTTGCTTAGTGAAATAAGCGTCACCAGTCACTCTTACAGGAGTAATTTCACGAATTTCACGGTCTAATTCTTTCACTTTACTCATGTCGACCGATTCGTCAATGTGCATTCCCTTTTGTTTAAAGGCAATCAACTGCTGTACCGACCATTTCATTTCAATTCACCTCAAGACAACAAATGTTATTATATCTTTCAAAAAAAGGTTTGTCAAGAAAATCTCTTTACATTTATTATTCTCATTCCTTGATTCCAAACGCGTTAAACCCGTTTAAGAGAATAAGCCAAATAAAGAAAAATCTCATACAAATGTAGATTACCACACTCTAGGTTTCAATGCTAAAGATGAAAACCAAGGAAAACTGTGGTATTTTTTTCATAGTACACAAATTAGAGAGAAGGTGCCACAGTTATGAAAGTTCTAGGCTTAATTGTAGAGTACAATCCTTTTCATCATGGACATTTATATCATTTACAACAATCCATAAAAAAAACCAGAGCTGATGTCGTCATTGCTGTCATGAGCGGTCCTTTTTTGCAAAGGGGAGAGCCTGCCATCGTAGATAAATGGTCGCGAACGCGGATGGCTTTGCAAGGAGGCGTTGATCTCGTGATCGAACTACCAACGATCTATGCAACGCAAAAGGCAGAACTATTTGCTGACGGGGCTGTATCTATTTTACAAGACCTATCTGTAACAGATATCTGTTTCGGGAGTGAAAACGGTGAGATTGAACCTTTTAAGCAAGCGGTGGAATGGTTTAATCATAACGAAGGGAAACTAAATGATCGAATTCAACTACATTTAAAACAAGGAAAAAGCTATCCAAGAGCCTTCTCTGAAGCTTATCAATCATTATCCGCAACGGATCAACTGTTAGACCTTAGCCAGCCGAACAATATCCTTGGCTTTCATTATGTGCAATCCGCGATGAAGCGTGGGTCTATCATAAACGTCCATACAATAACAAGAACAGGTTCAGGCTACCATGATCAAACATTGTCCGACACAAGCATCGCTAGTGCGACAGCCATTCGGGGGACGATGCTAAATGAAGACAAGGGTATTGAAGATGTAAGTGCTTATATCCCTTCCTATACTAAAGACGAATTAGCCAATTATTATTCAGCTAAAGGTTCCTTTCATAGTTGGGAGAGTTATTTCCCTTTTTTACAATACAAATTAATGTCTATTAGTTCTGAGGAACTGAACAAGATCTATGAGTGTGAAGAAGGGTTAGAACACAGATTGAAACGAGAGATCGTTCAATCTCATACTTTCGAAGAGTTTATCGACAAACTAAAGACGAAACGCTATACGAGAACTCGATTGCAGAGACTTCTCACTCATGTCTATTTACAATCGTCCAAGTCATTTGTTAGACAGACGCTAGCTGAGAAAAAACCACCTTATTTACGTGTGTTAGGGATGTCTAATAACGGACGTAAATATCTGTCGTCAATCAAAAAAGATCGAACCATTCCTGTCATTTCAAGAGCAAGCGAGTCGAATCATCCTGCTATGGAAAAAGATGTGATAGCCAGTCAACTGCATGGGTTGATTCATCATCCAACGAAAAGTACATTCATGGATGAGTACAAAGCCATCCCCATCCAATTTGACGAAGAGAAACAAGTATTTCGTTGAGGAGTCATTTCAATACATCGATATGTAAGAAACGAGCGTGCCTCAAAAGTAAAACTTTTTGGGGCACCCTTTAATTTAGCCATTCTATATTCCTCTTGATTCCTCTCGTATTTGTCCTGTTCCGTTAGGTCATACTGCGTAGGTGCTGCGCTGGTAGCACCTGCCTAGGACCATCCGTCCTGCGATCGTCTTGTCCCAACCGCAAGAACCGTCCCCATGGTTATGCTAAAATCCCCCGTGCTTCGCAAGCACAGGGGATTCACGTTTTATGAGAGACTCTCTAAATAATCCAAAGCATCTTGAAAGGTATTCACAGGGACGATGTCCATCTCTGTGCCGATAGACTCTGCCGTCTCAGCAGCACTGGAATAATTAGAACCTTCCACGCCTAGCTCGTCCGGAACGAAGAAAATATCTGCACCTGCTTCATGAGAAGCATATACTTTTTGTTTCACACCGCCAATGCGACCAACATTCCCTTCTTCATCAATCGAGCCGGTGCCAGCTATAGCCCGCCCCTTCGTGATATCTTCTTCTAGCAACTGATTGTATATTTCAAGGGAAAACATCAGTCCCGCTGAAGGACCACCTATTTGATCTGTGTTAATTTCAACATCAGGATCGTGGACTAATTCTCGATCAGTTACAGGGTTAGCAATGCCTACTCCACCCCGATCGCCATCTGGATCAATATCTTCTGGGAAGGGCTCTACAGTAATCGAGACTTGTTCTACCTCATCTTCACGCTCATAGGTGATTTCCACTTCATCCCCTATACCATACTCTCCTAGAAGGGAAAATAATTTATTAGCTTCCAGAACTTCTTCCCCATCAACTGCGATAATCCGATCGCCCATTTCTAATTTTCCCTCTGCATCCATATCAGGAATGATCGACGTGACAAACACACCATAATTCTCAAAATAAGCTTCCTTGTCCGCATGATGATAGGCAACAAGGACGGCAAGCTCTTGGGAACCTGTCATCATCATCATTTGACGATGGTTATATTCTTCGTCTGTTTCTCCTTCTGGACGTATTTGGTCTTCAGGAATTAATTCTCGTCGGTCACTAAACATGGACCATAAATAGTTCACCGTATTTGCTTTTCCCATTCGAATCGTTGTAAGCATAAACGTTCCCTCATAAGCATTTCGATCTTCTACCTCTATGACATCACTGAGGACTTTGGCATCCCCTGGCACGGTAAAATAATAAGGCAATTGAATGAAATTAACTGCGATAAGTATGGAGAATAAAATCACCCACTTTATCAGCGATCTATTTGAACGTTTCGGGGTTTCCCTCATTAGTTGGCTCCTTCCAATCACGAATAAGTTGCAATATTGTAGGGGTCACTTTTTCAGCTTCCCGCTTCCCTTGTTCGATGATTTCCTTCGCTTCAGTAAATTGTGTTGCTGTGTATTCTGTTAAAATCGGTCTGATCATTAAATCTGACTGCATTTCCCGGTAAATCATCATTTCCTTTTCCATAATATCCATGCTTTGCATGATCACATCGTAGATAGATGTTATTTGAGGAGACGAGTTAAAATAGGATACATCCACACCGAAAACCAGATCGGCCCCCATCTCTTTAACGACAGAAACAGGGACACGGTCGATCACTCCTCCATCTACATATAAGCGGTCGTCTATTTTTTCAGGAACGAAGATTCCAGGGATCGCAATACTTGCCCGGACAGACTGAGCGATATCCCCTGTACTGAAAACCACTTTTTTTCCTTTAATCAAATCTGTAGCGACGATATGAACAGGAGGCGATAGATCTTCTAACTTTTTTCCTTGAACGAGCATATGAATAAATTGCTTTGCCTTTACCCCTTTAATAAATCCCATCTTCGGGACGGTAAAATCAAAGATGTATTTTCTTCTAAAATGAAGTGCCAGCCTTTCTAATGTGTCTGGAGAATAACCACTGGAATACAAAACACCCACTAAAGCTCCCATACTACTTCCAGCTATATAATCAATCGGGATTTTCGCCTCAGTCCACGCTTTAAGAACTCCAATATGAGCATACCCTCTAGAACCTCCCGAACCTAAAGCTAATCCTATTTTAGGCCTCATCACATCTCCCCCACTATTTCCAAGCTGATAATTTACAGGTCTAAAATGACTCATTTCAGTATATTTATTTATGGACAAGTGTATGAAATCAACTTTCCCTCTTTTATATATAGAGGAGAAAAAAGAGTTCATTCATCCCTTCCTGTAATTTATTTCATCCTTTTTAGATAAATAACTATTCATCATGAGGTATTTTTCAATGCTTGTGCATGATAATTTGAACTAAAGGAGTCATCACATGTCTCGAATTGATCTGTTCAGAACGTTTCTTTACGGCGTTTCTGCTACATTTATAGCGATATGTTTCATGCTCTTTCCTAAAGAAGCTTATGAAGCTTCTTCTAGAGGCATGACGGTCTGGTGGGAAGTCGTGTTCCCATCTTTACTACCCTTTTTTATTTTATCAGATTTCCTGATTCGATTCGGAGTGGTTTCGTTTATCGGTACATTGTTCGAGCCCTTAATGAGGCCCCTGTTTCGCGTCCCTGGCTCTGGCGGGTTTGTTTGGGCGATGGGTTTGGCATCAGGCTTTCCTTCCGGTGCGAAATACACGACTCGCCTGTGGGAAGAGGGACATATAACGAAAATTGAAGGAGAACGTCTCGTTTCCTTCAGTAATGCCTCAAACCCTTTGTTTATATTTGGTGCTATTGCTGTCGGTTTTTTTCAGAATGCCGCCCTCGGCTTGTTATTGGCCACGGCTCATTATGCAGGGAACTTAATCGTTGGTTTGATCATGCGTTTTCACGGATCTAAACTGGATGAGACTACCACCAACCAGAACAAATCCATATCCATGAAGAAAGCCATTAAAAAAATGCATAAGGACCGCATGAAACAACACGAACCTTTAGGCAAAATGATGGGAGATGCCGTTCAATCATCCATTCATACGTTATTGATGATTGGTGGGTTTATGATCTTTTTCGCCGTATTAAATCAAATTTTAGAGATGATTCACTTTTCTTTGGTATTTCAATTTATCATTTCTATTATACTCAATTGGATGGAAATGCCCAAAGAATTAAGCCCTGGAATCATTGCAGGATTGTTTGAAATCACGATCGGCAGTCAGCGAATCAGCGATGTTTACCAGGCCTCTTTGTTGCAACAAGCAGTGATTACAAGCTTCATCTTGGCATTTAACGGGTTCAGTGTCCAAGCGCAAGTAGCTAGCATCCTAGCCAAGACAAATATAAGATTCTTACCTTTTTTCGTCGCTCGGTGTCTTCACGGTTGCATATCGGCGATCTTAACGCTAATTCTTTTTCAACCTCTGTATACTGATCGAATCCTGGATTCAACTCTTCCTGCAAGTCAACAACCGAGAAACGAAGAGTCTCTCCAAGCTTTTTTGGTTCATATGTATGAGTGGCTTACGACTTATGGTAGTACGATTACGCTCGTATGTCTCTCTGCGTGGATTGTCTTATCATTAACAAAAAAGCTTAATTAGACTGTGAAGGGTAGCGTGAACGTTCTCTACGACTAGAAAGAGGTTCTATCATTTACCTACTATCTGAATTTCGCTTTCAATGCTATCTCTACCTCTGGGGGAACCAAGTCATGAACTGGCGCACCGTATCTTGCCACTTCTTTTACAATGCTTGAACTTAAATAGGAGTATTTATTGTTTGTCATCACAAAAAAGGTTTCAATATTTTCATCAAGTTTCCGGTTGATCGCAGCCATTTGCAATTCATATTCGAAGTCCGAAACGGCACGTAATCCTTTGATAATAGCATTCGCTTTTTTCTCTTTCACATAATCAATTAACAACCCGTCGAAACTGTCAATCTCAACGTTTTCAAGAGATTTCGTGGACTCTTTTAACAATTGAATCCGTTCTTCAACAGTAAATAAAGGTTGCTTTTTTTGATTATTTAACACAGAGACAATGACTTTATCGAACACATTGGCCCCGCGAGTAATAATATCGACATGACCTAACGTGACAGGATCAAAACTACCTGGTACCACTGCAATACTTGCCATTACAATTCCTCCTTTGGACGATTAGTTAAAATGGTTACCGTTGTATCCCCATAAGACTCTTCACGATCAAGTGAATACGAAGTACCATGGTCTGATAGTGAAAGTTTGGATGTATGCTCTAGTACAATGACCCCTCCATCCACTAACAGATCATGTTCATCGATGAAAGAAATTTCCTGTTTTAATTGCTGTTTCGCATAAGGAGGATCAAGAAAGATGAGATCAAACTTTCTCTCTTTTCTATGAATAGCTTTCAAGGCTCTTTGTGCATCGGTTCTAAATACTTCCCCTTTGGATTCTAGTTTGGCTATCTTTAAGTTTAAGTGTATCGTTTCTATTGCTTTTTTATCCCGATCCACAAAAACAGCCTGGTCCATCCCCCGACTGAGTGACTCTATTCCCATCGCTCCACTTCCAGCATATAAGTCGAGCATGACTCCTCCTTGGAAATAGGGTCCGATCATGTTGAAAATAGACTCCTTCACCTTGTCTGAAGTCGGTCTTGTCGTGTTGCCTGGCACACTTTTTAATGTTAGGCCTTTTTTATCTCCACTAATTATTCGCATAAACCTCACCTATCTACTGATTATCGTTGTTCTATCTTATCATAATGGAAAATGATGAAAAAATGAACTCTAGCTGCTTCAACCAAATAAATCATTCGATCAAAGTATAAACTTTCCACATACGTTCATAATAAAGGTAGCAACATGATAATCCATGTTGTGGACAACCGCGGAGAAGACTTACGTTTCCCCATAAGTTCTTCCTCCGGTTTCTCCTCTCCCATTGCTTTGGCTGATCGGGTTTACCGGTCTGCGTAAAAGCAGCCTGTAGTAAATTACTACAGGTTCTTTCTTTTTATATGGACAAAAGGAATCACTTTCCACCAAACGATCGCCACATTCATACATAACAAGACAGTGGAAACGACAAACAAACTGCGAATCCCAAACCCTCCTGCTAACCAACCACCGGCAACTGGTCCTATCATCGTTCCTAAATACATCGCGCTATTAGAAAATCCATACGTTCGACTCTCCATGCCTTCAGGAGAAACATGACGAATTAACGTGTTAATGGAGGGCAGTAAACCACCTAGAGACAACCCTAGTAAAAATCGCAACCCTACAAGTTGCCAGTAATCTTGCACAAAGGCTTGAGGTAACGTCACTAAAGTGGCAAATATCAATGAAATTAACAAGACCTTCTCTGCACCTTTACGATCACTTAATCGACCTAGAATGGGACTTGAAGACATGTTCGCAAATCCCATCACCGACATGACCAACCCAGCATAGAAGGCAACATTTTGACCAGGGGAGAGTTCTTGTACGAAAATGGACAGGAGTGGATTGATTCCGATTAGCGCGCATTGAACAATAAATAAAACGACAAACAAGGAGAAAACAGGCTTGTTGGAGATAATCTTCCTAAAATCTTGTCTTTGTGTTGTCGGCTTTTCGTTGTCTTTTTTTTCAAAGTCTTCATGAACAAAAAACAAAACGATGAGAGCCGCAAATAAAATGGCTATTCCTGTTACATAAAAGATCATCCGAAATCCAATCAGGTCAGCCATGAATCCTCCAAACAGCGGGCCGAAAATACCGCCAGCAACAGCTGAAGCTTGGAGTAAGCCTAGAGCTTGCCCAACTTGCTTCTTCGGTGTCGTAATCGAAATTAACCCGATAGAAGCAGGAATAAAACCAGAGATAATCCCGTTCAAAAACCTTAAAATTAACAGAGACCATGGACCCGTTGCAAATCCCGTTAAAATGATGACAATGGCCATACCAAAACCTGACCGGAGAACCATCAATTTTCGTCCATGCCGATCGGCCAACTTTCCCCAGAAAGGAGAGAAAAGGAAAGCGGATAAAAAGTTAATCCCGAAAATAACCCCGGTCCACCTGCTTATATTGTCATTTCCTGATACTCCTAATTCTTGTAAGTACAAAGGTAAAAAAGGAATAATCATGGTCATGGAACCCATCACAAAAAATTGACAAATCATGAGTATGTATAAATTTTTCTTCCACTTCTTCACTTCTATCCTCTTCTTTCTATAATGCAAACAAAACTGATAAAAATAGTGGCTGGCGTGGATATTAAACAGGAAGTACTCTCATTGTTTTCAAGTGCTATCTACTCGAAAACGGAGTTTAGATCGCTAGTTGGCGACGTTCAATCCTTTTTCCATTCGTGAACGTAACTAAACTCCCTAGTTAACGACGTTTACCCCTTTTTCTCTTTGCGAACGTAGCTAAACTCCCTAGTTAGCGACATTCACCCCTTTTTCTCTTTGCAAACGTAGCTAAACTCCGTAGTTAGCGACGTTCACCCCTTTTTCTCTTTGCGTACGTAGCTAAACCCCCTAGTTGACGACGTTCACCCCTTTTTCTCTTTGCAAACGTAGCTAAACTCCGTAGTTAGCGACGTTCACCCCTTTTTCTTTTTGCGAACAACTTGTCCGGATAACAAATCTAAAAAGAAAAACCTTCAGAGGTACTCTGAAGGCTAAATTCCCATTTTATAATCGTCCTTCTTCGCCTTTTGAGGCACTGAATTTTGATATTCTGTCTTGATCCAAGGACGCATAGACATAGATACTTTCTTCACAAAATGAAAAGACTGCAATTTATTCATTGTTTCTTCTGCTCGTTCTTCATCACAGTAAAGAATGACATACTTCATTTTTTTAGATACGTAATGGATGTTGCCGAAACGTTTAATTTGTTTCACTTGTTTCAATGATTGAACCCAAACGGCTAATCCGACACGACCTCTAACCATAGAAAATTCTCCTTTACTAGCACTTTAGTAATAACATTTATGCAAGGATATAGCTTCAAGTTAGCCGCATCCACAACTGCCGCCTGAACCACATCCACCAGCACATCCACTGGATTGGTCAAAAAATGGATTGCCAGTAGGTACTTTTATTTCAGTAGAAACACTATGGGCAATAATTGCACTTACTTCATTGAGCATACTCTCTAATTCTTTTTCACTCGCCTTATATTCAGCAATCAACGGGTGTGTATCAACCTTTCGTTTATATTCACGGACTTCAGAAGTAATTTTACGAAAATCAGGGTGATACTTCCCAAATCTTTGCACTTCCTCATATTGTTCTTTTAATCCGCTAAAATGTCTTAGCATGGATTGAGCTTCACTATTTTGCTGTACCTGTTTTTTTATTTCTATATAGTTAATGAAAACATCCGAAGAAAGGATGATTTCGCTAAAATCATGGGACTCTTGGAGAATATTTACATCAGTCATAGTTGTCACCATCTTTTAACACCTCCACTGTATAAGTATACCACGAATCACCATGGGAACGAAACTTCGGAAAGCGAATAAACTCACACTAATTTAGTCTCTTCGGTGTTCGTCGGTAACCTGGACGATCAGCAAAGCCCTCTTGGGAGATCCCCTTTTAAGTATTTTTTTTCAAAATAAAACAGGCGACGAAACTATGTTTCGTTCACCTGTCTCATCATTTCAATCATCATCATCGCCAGATTCATATTTTTATGAATCTGTTCCATTCTTTGTGGTAACGTCTTCCCGAAATACACATTTGCTTCTTGAACCATTTGCTTTAATAGATCTGGATCTCTCCCTAATTTTCGATACCAAGCAGGATGTAATCTCAAGTATTGGTGAAGCTCGGACTTGGAACGAATCACTTCATAAACTTCGGGTCGCATAG
Organism: Salipaludibacillus keqinensis; assembly: GCF_003226325.1. Lineage (GTDB taxonomy): Bacteria > Bacillota > Bacilli > Bacillales > Salisediminibacteriaceae > Salipaludibacillus > Salipaludibacillus keqinensis. The sequence continues at coordinate 325,407 of NZ_PDOD01000002.1, forward strand.
ACTCCCTCCTCTAACTAATCTTCCCAAAATGAGAAAGGAGACTGCTGTTCAGGTCTTGGAGGCGGTTCTGGTGTTTGCTGTTGCTTGAATTGACTTACCAACTCCTGAATAGACCCTACAACGGTACTGAACTGAGCCAAATGATGTTGTACATCATTTAAATTCATTTTCTTTAGCATACCTAAGAGATCAACGTCACCCGCTTTATCTTCCGTTTCGCCTTCCGTCTCCTTCTCTTCACCAGTCCCTTCTTCCTCGCCACTGGGTTTGTATGATTCCCAGATGTCGTCTTCTTCTCCAAACAACATCCACTCTTCAAATAAATCTTGCAACGTCTTATCACCTGAATTCACGTCTCTTAATACATAAGGGTTTTCTTTCACAAAAATTTTAAACTTCTTCACATCCGGATGTAAGGATTGACTCACTTCCTTCACCTCTCTCATATCACTGCCATTTACTACATCATAATTAAATGGAGAGAAAGGTGTGCGCCTATTTTTATCTGGGTGTAATAAAATTTTGTGTGTAATAATCTTCGTAAACCCCAGCCCCTAAATGAGTCAGATCTTCACTTAAGAGGTTAACTCTATGCCCTTCGCTGTTCAACCATCCTTCTACAGCAGCAATGCCATCCACGTACCTTGCTGCGATGTTTTCAGCAGCCATTCTATAAGATACATCATCACTCTCTAACCGGTCTTTAAGTTCCCCGTGATTGGGAGAAGTATGAGAAAAGTATTCATTGTCAAACATATCTTTGCTATGATAATAGGCTGTTTCTGCCGCCTCGCTATGCCAGCTCAAGAGATCCAATTCATGTCTTTCTCTAATCTTATTACTTAAATCAAAAATTTGTCTTGCTTGGCTTTCATCCCATTCCTCTTTTTCTTCACCAGTTAACTGTTCTTTTTCGGGAAGCTCCCCCGTGTATTGCAAGGAATACGGTCTATGTGTAAGAAGGACTTCATCATTCAAATACCTTACTGAAGATAATTGGTTCGTAAACGTGTCAAAATATAACTGCGCCCACACCCCATCTTCTATTTGAACAAGTGGCCTTGATCGGAGTTCTGTCTCTGTTAGTGTAAACGTATAGGATGAGAGACCCTGTGTCACCGTTTGTTCCGAATCAAAAGAGTAAATGTCAGAAACTGTCTCATACTCTTCATTTATTCCCATATCTTTTAACTGGACAGCTTCACTATTAGTGAAAGCTGTAACGACTCCCTCTTCTGATATACCAAATTGTTTGTACCTATCTTCAAATTGATACACATGCCAGTCATATCCATAGGGAGTAACGTCCACTCGATCCGGGTCGCCTAAATCATCGACAAGCTTCTCTTCCTCTTGACCGATCCATTCATGTAAATCTCCCTCTGAACTACGGAAGACTTCATTGCTCTCGTTTTCATCCGTATTCTCTTCTTCTTCCTCATCCGGAGCTAGAAATTCTGATTCTGCCTCGAAGTTCGGCTCCAGTGTCAGTTGAAGTTCAGGTCTATCCTCTGTGGACAGCTCATCTAACAAATCATATCCTATATAAGCTACGCTTAAAAAGACGATAAATGTAATTAAAAATGCGAGGAACGGCTTCATTCCCGTCACCCCTTTCCTATATGATGATACTCCATTCAAATTCATCTTACCTGTTTTCAAAGAAAAATGAAAAGAGAAGACCTTATTCATACGTTCGAAGGCCTTCTCATGATGCTTTATTTAATTATAGACTGAATTTAATGGTGGTATTCAGGACGTTCTGATATTTCTGTTAAAGCAATCGCTGCATTATGCTCCGTTGACGTGTGAATAGCCAAATCACCTAATGAGACGATCCCGACTAACTGGTTCCCTTCAACTACGGGCAACCGTCTGATTTGATTTTCTGCCATCAGTTTCGCAGCTTCACCTACCTCCATATCAGGAGTGGCTGTAAATAGGTGATCACTCATGAGCTCTTCTAATGAAGAAGAGTTAGGGCGTTTTTCAGCTACACCTCTCACAACAATATCACGATCTGTAATCATCCCTAGCAGTTGACGTTCCTGGCAAATAGGTATTGCCCCTACATTTTGTTCTTTCATTTTCACGGCCGCTTCATAGACGTTGTCTACTGGAGAACACGTATCTACTGTTTCGGTCATGATATCTTTTAATGTGGTCATCGTTAATTCCTCCTTTTCAGATTCATTTATATCCTTTCCTTTAAACCCAGAAAATATTTTTCCATGTTTTAACGTGGTATCGTTGCAACGGGAGTGAATTCGTAATATTATAAGGAAGAGTTAATAAATTCTCCATGGATTCGGAGTATTTATTTAATAACTTTAGCGGAATTTCTAACGAGATGAATCTTTTTGAACAAAACCATTTAAACATGCCATTCTTTCTTAATTATTTCTCTGTATAACCTGTTGTTGATGATCTAACCGTTCTTACATTGATCATGTTAGTTTTGTCAAAAGTAAAATGTTTTACTAAAACATATAGAAAAAACCATTTCTCATCAATTACAGCGTCTTACAGACAAAAAACAAAAGAAAGATCGATTTCTAGGAGGTAATAATTATGAAGTTTCAAGAATCTGGACTGGAAAGTCTAATCATTGAATTCCAAGTTTTAGAAGAAATTATGGAAGAAGCAGGGTTTCATAACCAATACGATTATGAGCGTATCACGTTTGATTATAAAATGATTGATCAAGTTCATGATGATGTTTATTATTTGCGCGTTCCTGCTCACGTGGAAGACGGTGAAATTCCTTCGCCTCACGCAACAGTTAAGATGATGGTTCCATATGTAGGAAAACATTACTACCCGCATGGTGTCGAATATGACGAAGAATTTCCGAAAAAGGTCATCGATAAGTGTAATAAAAAAATCGAACTTATTTTCGAGAAAATTAAAAGCGAAGCCATTTAATTTCAAACATTTCTACATAGAAGGATGAAAATCTTGGCTTGATGCTCTTCACTCCAAGAGGCTTACTGTCCGTAAATACGGATAAAAGATTGTCTTGACAATCATCCGCTTTCGATACAGTCAATTTAGGCCTCATTTAGCCTAGTGTCTCTATCGAAAGCTTTTTTTTACACCTTTTTATTTGATACTACTCTACCTTTCTAAAGTGACGTATGTTCATCAATCATAAAAAATTTTCCTACTATAAATGATTTAGCTGCGTCGTCATTCATAACGAAACGAGAAAGGGGCATTCCGTTGACACCACAGACAAAAAAGAAATATTTCTACATAGCTTTAGGGATTTTAGTTACTGCCCTGTTCATCTATTTCGTTTTACCTGTATCTATCCCACTTATTTTAGCGCTAATCACAGCATTATTTTTATCGCCAGTAGTCAATGGTTTAGTGAATAAGGCAAAGCTTTCCCGAAGTCTAGCAGTATTTATCATCTTTATCTCATTCTTGCTATTGATTGCTCTCGTTGGATATTTTACGTTTACGAGAGCCTTGACACAATTGAATTCATTCGTAGAAAATCTACCTATGACCATCAATGAAATCAATCTCGCTTGGATGTCTTTATTAGAAAATTTGCGTCTTCAGTTCGATCAGTATTCTGCAGATATTGTGAAGGAAATTGATGCAGCTGTAACAACTCAGCTATTGGAAATGAGAGACCGATTGCAAAACATCAATATTATAGGTTACGCTACGAGTATTTTAGTCAGAATACCATCCTATATTGTTTCTTTTCTTGTGTATTTAATTGCATTGTATTTGTTCCTTCTAGATTTACCTAGACTAAAGACGAAATTATTTACATACATGTCTGAAGAAACAGCTAAGAAAGTTAGTTTTATGTCGGGTAGATTGTCATATGTGATATTCGGATTTTTCAAAGCTCAGTTCCTTGTCAGTATTATCATCTTTATCGTCACTTTCATCGGACTATGGTTTATCGCACCAGAAGTAGCGTTAATCATGTCCATCTTCATTTGGTTAATTGACTTCATTCCAATTATCGGCTCGATCGCCGTCCTTGGTCCGTGGGCAGGCTACCATTTAATCGCAGGAAATACGGCCTTGGCTGTTCAACTATTAGTATTAGCAGCCGTGCTATTAACAATTAGAAGAACCGTAGAACCGAAAGTAATGGGACACCATATCGGTTTATCTCCTTTAGCCACACTGATCTCACTATACATTGGTTTAATGCTCTTAGGCGCCGTAGGGTTCATCGTCGGACCACTTGCTGTCATTCTATTTACAAGCGCGCGCGAAGCAGGAATCATTAAAATGAATGTCAAAATTTAACAAGCGTTCAATATACAAAGAAAAGACAACTCCTACCCTGTAATCGGTGTAGGAGTTGTCTTTTCTAAATTCCGCTTAGAATGACGTGAATTGTTTTAATTGCAGCATGGAACCGATTGACCCCACAGAGTACAGAAAAACCTTCGCCCATAAACGAAGGTTTTTCTCAATTACACTTAAATTGTCCCTAGAATGGCTCGAAATAACTGCGTTGTTTCTCCTGGAGGATAAATGATGTACAACAAGAAGTAAACGGCGATCCCAGTCGTCGCAGAAATAAACCATATAATCGATGTGTAAGGTCCTAATTTACGATGGATCGATAGATTATTCTTGTATCCTGAGACCAACTGAATGATCCCTAGAACAGCCGCAATCGTTGCCATGGAAATATGAAACAGTAGAAAAATTCGATAATACGTCTCCACATCTTCAGGCCCTCCGAAGGCCGTACTGCCAATAAAAAATGTTTTAGATAAATATGTAGCAAAGAAAACTGAGGCAAGAACGGCTGCCCAAAACATCACTTTTCTATGAGCATCTATCTTCCTCTTTGCGATCAAATACCATCCTACCGCAACAAATATGGCACTCAGCGCAATAAAAACGGTACTTATAAATGGCAAAAACGTAGCCATATTTCCCACTCCCTCTATTATCTTTAGCTTTGTAAGAGATTCACTAAAAGTGAAGGAAAAGCTCCCCTTGATTCACATAAGATTTCCCTCAAAGCTACTCCCCCGAAAAATTTAGTCAATTCATGATAATACGTTCAATGTGAAACAATCACACAAACCACATTATATATGAAAACAAAAGCTCATTTCAAGAAAAAGTACCTCCTTAGTGGGAGGTACTTTTTAACTTAATATTTAACTACACCTATTAAGAGCATCAATGTCGCAACAGTTAAAGCTGCCACGAATAATCCAGACCAAATCATAACATTGACCCAGCCTGTGCCTTTCGCATTCATGTGCATGAAGAAATAAAGCTGAAGAATCACTTGCACACTCGCTAAAATCAAAATAAATGGAATGGCAAATCCGCTTGGCACAGCATCACTTGCTATGGACAAAAATGCCATTGAAGTAATGAAGATCATAAACACAAAAGAGATAAGCTGCGTTCTCATCTCATTTTTCAGTTTTCGTTCTGTACTTTTTGATGGTTTCCCTTGAAGAGGAGCACTAGGATCTACATGAGAGCTCATTTGATCAACCTCCTATTCCTAATAGATATACAACAGTGAAGATAAACACCCATACAACATCAATAAAGTGCCAATATAGTACTGCTGTATAAAATTTAGGTGCATTCGTTAACGTTAATCCTGATTTTCTGTAACGAATTAACAAGACAGTAATCCATGATACACCGAAAGCTACGTGGGCTCCGTGAGTACCAACGAGTGTGTAAAAAGATGAAGCAAATGCACTCGTGGTAAAACCTAACCCTAGATGATAGTACTCATAGAATTCGTAAATTTCAAATCCTAGGAACGCAACCCCTAAAAGGACGGTTGCCCACATCCACATGAGAAGTCCTTTGTAATTCCCTCGCTTCATGTTAATAACTGCGAACACACTCGTTAAACTACTTGTTAAAAGGATCATTGTCATAATGAACACGAGGTCCAAGTGGAACAGATCGCTTGGTCCCGGACCGTCGACAACCCCATCACGAAGTCCTAAATACGTACCGAACAAACTACCAAACAGGACGGTTTCCCCACCAAGGAAAAACCAGAATCCTAAATATTTATTTCTGCCTTCCAGTGTCGCCTTCTCCGGATTCGGAGGAAGGGTGTGTTGTTCTACCGCTTGATGATCAGCCATAATTAACCCTCCTCCTTGTCACGTTTAATTGCTTCAACTGGGATATGATATCCATGATCCTCTTTAATAGATCGAACGAACATGGCACCAAAAGTGATCGCAAACCCTACAATTGTCAGAGGATGAACTAAATAAATCAATCCGAATGCTGCAACGACAAGACCTAATGACATAACTACCGGTAAGATCGTTCCGTTCGGCATATGAATGTCTTCTAAAGGTTCCGCAGCTTTCATTTTTCCATCACCTTCGTACTTCTCATGCCAGTAAGCGTCTAACTCACGAACTAACGGAGTTTGCGCAAAGTTGTACTCAGGAACTGGTGTTGGTGTCGTCCATTCTAATGTACGACCATCCCATGGATCTGCCACGTTTGTGCGATTCTTAGTGGAAACGAAAATACACACAAGTAGCAAGATAAAGGCGACTGTCATAAGGAAAGCACCCATTGTACTAATAAAGTTCATACTATCTAACCCTTGACCTGGAAGGTATGAAGCCACACGACGAGGCATACCCATCAAGCCTAAGAAATGCTGAACAAAGAACGTTAAATGGAAACCGATTAAGAATAACCAGAAGAACCATTTTCCTAACGTTTCGTTTAAACGATAACCGAACATTTTTGGCCACCAGTAGAATGTACCGGAAAAGAGACCAAATACTACCCCTCCAATAATAACGTAGTGGAAGTGGGCTACAACGAAGTACGTATCATGGAACTGATAGTTCGCAGCACTTGTTGCAAGCATAACACCTGTTACCCCACCCATAACGAAGGAAGGAAGAAACCCTAAGGCAAATAAATTGGCTGTTGTAAATTGAATACGTCCGCCCCATAGGGTTAACAGCCAGTTGAATATCTTGATCCCTGTCGGAACGGCAATCGCCATCGTTGCAACAGCGAAAATTGCGTTAGCTACTGGACCCATACCTACTGTAAACATGTGGTGAGCCCAAACCATGAATCCTAAGAAACCAATGATTAACGTAGCGAATACCATCGCGGAGTAACCAAATAATCTCTTTTTAGCAAATGTTGCCAGGACTTCTGAAAAGATCCCGAAAGCAGGAAGTATTAAAATATAAACTTCAGGGTGACCAAATATCCAGAATAAATGTTGCCAGATAATGACATTTCCGCCGAAGTCAACGGCAAAATACGTTGCTCCAAAAAGTCTTTCTAACATTAATAATAATAATCCAATTGTTAAAGCTGGGAATGCGAATAAAATTAACATGGAAGCCACGAAAGAACTCCACGTAAATAATGGCATTCTCATCATGCTCATTCCTGGTGCTCTCATATTAATAATCGTTACGAGGAAGTTAATCCCCCCAATAAGAGTACCTGCGCCACCGATTTGTAGACCTAGAACATAATAATCTAGACCGTGACCTGGAGATTCACTAGACAACGGAACATATGCTGTCCAACCGGCATCTGGAGCGCCTCCGACAAACCAACTGACATTCAGTAAGATTCCTCCGAATAAAAACAGCCAGAAACCTAAAGCGTTTAAGAAAGGAAATGCTACGTCACGTGCTCCAATTTGGAGCGGAATGATAAAGTTCATAAAACCAAATAAGAGAGGCATGGCTGCTAAGAAAATCATTGTCGTTCCATGCATCGTTAATAATTCATTAAAAGTTTGCGCCTGAACAAATGTAAATTCAGGAAACATGAGCTGAATACGCATTAATATTGCTTCCAAGCCACCCAAGGCGAAGAAAAATGCTCCCCCGGCCAAATACATAATCCCAATTTTCTTGTGATCGACCGTGGTCAGCCAGTCCCAAATAACATTTTTAGACTGAGCCTTTTCATAAGACACGTGTTCATACCCCCTTTTACTACCTATTCTTCTTCAAGTATTTTTAATTCGTTGAGATATTCAATAAGTGCAGCCATTTCTTCATCATTAATTGCCTCATGATCAAAGTTAGGCATTTCATTGCCAGGCTTGTATTCTTGTGTATCTCGTAACCATGCTTCTAAATTCTCGTCAGTAGGATCCATATAACCTGCGAGAACTTCTCTTTCCCCATAGTTCGTTAAGTTAGGTCCGATATTTCCGCCATCATCTCCAACAGCATGACAACTAATACAACTTTGTTCGAAAACACCGCGACCATCAACAGCTACTTCGCCTTCTGGCTCTGTCACATTGGATGGTGGTTCAGCCATGTTACTAGCCCATGTTTCAAAAGTATCTGGATCAACGGCAATGACTTTAAAGTCCATTAACCAGTGGGAAGGTCCACAAAGTTCTGTACATTTCCCCATGTAAACACCTTCTTCAGGTGCTTCGAACCACATATCATTTTGAATGCCTGGAACATTATCTTGCTTACCAGCTAAGGCTGGAACCCAGAATGAATGCTGAACATCACTTGATTGAAGTTCAATAATAATCCTTGTATCTGTCGGGATATACATATCTTGCCCTGCTGTGATGTCATAGTCAGGATATGTGAACTCCCACCAGAATTGGTGAGCCATAACTTCCACTACTACGTGGTCCATCTCTCCATCTTCACTTTCTTCTCCCTCTTCATTAACACTCACATCTGCAAGCGTGAACGTGTCCATCACGTTCGGAATCGCTAACATTAACAAGAGCAAGATCGGAATTGTCGTCCAAATTGTTTCTAACGTTCGATTCCCGTGCACTTGTTTTGGAATATGAGTATCGCCTGGACGTTCTCTGAATCGATAAAGAACAAAAATGTAAATTGCAAATACGATAACAAGAACGAAGATCATAATATACAAGCTGAGCTGGATTAAGGAATATTGCATTTCTGCAACCGGACCTTGTGGATCAAGAGCAGATAAATTCTGCACTCCACAACCAGACATCAGCAAGATGAGAGATAATGGAAGTAACCGCCATAAATACTTCATCTCGTCACAAACCCCTCTTTCTGTACTGAATATATTTTTTAAAACATGTGAACGATAACCATAAGCACAAACATAACTGTTAGATAGTTAAGCGAATAGATAAACATATGTTTGGCCCATTTTAAATCATCTTTCATTTTCAAACCGGCTAAACCAAGAACTAGCCAGCCTCCTCCTAATAAAATAGCAGCTGTTGTATAAACGACACCGAAATCGGCCACAAATAACGATACAGGAATTAATGCAGCGATATACCAAATGATTTGGCGTTTCGTAAGTGCAAACCCTGCTACGACAGGAAGCATTGGTATTCCAGCCGCTTTATATTCATCCGCCCGCTTCATAGCAAGTGCCAAGAAGTGAGGTGGCTGCCATACAAACATGATTAAGAACAGAGCCCATGCAAATGGGTGTAATCCTGGATCTATAGCTGCCCAACCAATAAGCGGAGGAACTGCTCCAGCAAAACTGCCGACAATCGTATTTAGTGTTGTCGTTCTCTTCGTCCACATCGTATATAAAACGACATACGTGATCAGCCCAGCAACCCCTATCACTGCGGCTACGAAGGTGGTCATTGCAAGAAACGCTGTACCGCCTATGGATAAAGCCAAGCCATACGTAAGCGTTTGTTTCCCCGTCAACTGACCATTCACTGTAGGGCGTTCTTTCGTTCGCTCCATTAAGTGGTCAATATCGCGGTCAATGTAATTATTTAACGCACACCCACCAGCTATAATCAATGCTGAGCCAAGTAAAGCTAGAAAAGCATTTAAAGGGTCAGCCCCTAAAGTCGTACCTGTATAATAAGCTGCCAAATATAACCCTGCAAAAGTGGTAATTAAATTTGACATGACGATCCCCGTTTTGGAAATGGCAAGATACTCCCGCCAACTTGCTTGTTTGCTTTCTTCGACTGCATCCACATGTTCGAACGTATTCACTGATGAAATTGTGGTCATTTTACTCAATTCGTTCACCCCCCTAATGTGATCATCTTTCCATAATCAAACCATGTTTCTTTATTTAAGTCTAACCTTTTGCACCTAAATCTTTAGAAAAATAAGTAAAGGATTAGTAGAGAAAATACTATTCTCTGAAAACTTCAACAAAAGAAACGAAAGTTGATAAAGAATAAACTTAAGTCATCCATTCACATTATAAAGCAAGATTCAGTGATTTTCATCACATTTTTTTGATAAGTTCTCCTAACCTTTACTTTTAGTGAGAAAAAAGTCGAAATCCACCTTTGCACTGTAGCTATATTATATAATAGATGTTGAATCGATTGAAAGTAATTTTTCTGGAAGTCCCCATAAGATCTGGCAAACAAGTTCCGTTGACTTTTTTACAAAGAATTCATAAAATGAAGGTCGAGTTCTTATTTCGCAAAGGATAGGTAGATAATTTTTTAAAATAACTTTATTATACATTTTAAAGTAAAATGTATTTAAATAGGAGAAAGACGGTGGAACGATGCTTCGATTTCTAAAAATATTTGGTGTAATGACAACGTTCGGAATGCTCGTTGTGATTATTCAAGGGGCTCTCGTCACGCAGACAGGATCAGGAGATGCTTGCGGCGCAGAGTGGCCTCTATGCTATGGACAACTCATTCCTGAGGATCCTACGATTCAGACATTGATAGAATATACCCATCGTCTCGTATCAGCGATCTTAGGACTTATGGTCATCATACACGCCGTTTGGAGTTGGATTTCTCTTCGCCAGATGAAAGAAACGAAATTATTTTCTATTTTAGCCGTAGCATTTATTATTTTCCAAGGTCTATTAGGGGCAGCGGCCGTTGTTTGGGGACAATCGGATGCGGTCATGGCGCTTCACTTTGGGTTCTCATTAATCTCATTTACAAGTGTATTATTGTTGACGATCCTCGCCTTCGAATACGGTAAAGATAAATCTTACACTGCACCATCGATGACTTCAGGAATGAGAAAATATTTTTATTTCACATTAGCTTACGTTTATGCTGTTGTATATACAGGCGCTTATGTGAAACATACAGAATCTGGCGCTGCTTGTGGTGGTTGGCCTCTTTGCAACGGCCAACTGATTCCCGAGTTAGAAGGAAGAACGCTGATTCAATTTGGCCATCGGGTGGCTGCAGGGGTTCTTTTCTTAGTCATTATTGGATCGTTATTTATGATTTTGAAGAACTACAGAGGTGAAAAAACTCTTGCTTATTCTGTGATTATTAGTTCGATATTTATTACTTTGCAAGTTATAAGTGGAGCGTTTGTTATTTTCACTGGTTTCACATTAAATGCTACACTCACTCATGCCTTCCTTGTAAGTCTTTTGTTCGGTTCTATCAGTTACACAGCGTTACTAGCATACCGTTCCCAAAAATAGCACGCATAGAAAAAGCTGGCCTTTTATAGGCCAGCTTTTTCTGATTTATTTACCTAAGAATGCCCGAAGCATCCATGTATGTTTTTCAACCGATTGACGAATTTCAATTAGCATGTCCGCTGTAGTTTCATCATCTGCATCCTCTTCTAAAGCTTCCACATCTTCTTTTAACTCTTTAGCTAGTTGATCAAAGTCACTGATCAACGCTCTCACCATTTCCTCTGAATTTTTGTCCCCTTCTGCTTCTGCAATCGTCGATTGATTAAGGTATTCCTTCATCGTTGCGACCGGCTTCCCTTTTAATGCCAGAAGGCGTTCTGCAAGCTCATCAATATGACCTGCCGCTTCGTTGTAGAGCTCTTCAAATTTCTCGTGTAACGTGAAGAAATGTGGTCCTTTTACATACCAATGATAGTTGTGCAACTTTACAAACAACACGTTCCAGTTTGATACTTGACGATTAAGAATTTTTGCTGTCTTCTCATGTGCCAATTCGATCAACTCCCTAAGTAAGTTCATTTCTAGTGCGTTCTATACAGTGGAAAAGGGATCCCCCTAGACCCTCCTCCAACATAAATTATAGCGAAAGGATTGGAGAATTCCAAGAGAATGAGCATATTGTCACAGGACCGACAAATTCGATTGAGCATAGAAAGCATTCACAAGAGGGTAATAGTTTTTGATAATTAGAAACACAAGGAGAACAGGACTAGGGGTTCTCTCTATGGCGGTTGCGAAAATTGTCGAATATTGTTATGCGAACGAATACTGAGGCTATACAGCGTAACTTCAACTCTCTACGAAATGAACTTCGAACCTATATAAACGAATTGGCGTTCTATACGATTGAACTACGATTCTATATGAACTAATTGTCCTTCTATAAGATCCAGATCCGATTCTATCAGACCTATGTTTCTAATTTCAGCATAGAACTATGAAATTTGTGCATAGACTCTCTATTTCACCTCTCCCAAACTAACATTACGCTCAACACAAAAAAACCAAGCACACAGGAATCTGCGCGCTTGGAAAGGAACTATTTTTACTTTCTGTTCATAGAAGCTTCATGGAGAGATGATAATTCCTTTTCCAATTGCCCTAACAGTTTCTTGCCATCCTCTTCATTAACAAGGTTTAATCGAATAGCAAAGTCAATTTCTCGTGATAAACCGAACATTTGAGTATCTAAAACCTCTTCATAAAGCGGACATTGAGGCATCGTTAGATTGGTCATCTGAACTTCAATAAGCTTTAATATTTTTTCCGCATCTTCTTTAAGAAGGGCATAAGCTTTCTCGCTTTGTTCGGATAGGGTTTCAATTGACATGCGAATCCCTCCTGTTCATCTATATGTCACTCTGTCTATACTTGAAATAACTAATTCTTCATATCATTGTATCTCTTCTTATATTATCTGTTCTGTTAAAAAAATGCAACAGATCGTTTAGAATCACGTTTAAAAGATACTTAAATTATATCGTTGTGATAACGTTTCTAGTAATTTCATGCCGGCAATACTATTTCCCTTCTGATCTAAAGCAGGACCGTAAATACCAATTCCCGGTCCATAAGGTACAGCCGCCATGATTCCCCCTGAAACACCACTTTTAGAAGGAACGCCTACTTTAATGGCAAATTCACCAGAAGCATTATACATGCCACAGGTAACCATAAATGTTTTGATGATTCGTGCGATATGAAGAGGGATGATTGGACGTTCGGAAGAAACATGGCGTCCTTCATTAGCAATGACATAAGCCATTTTAGCTAAATCATCACAACTAACTTCGATCGCACACTGTTTCGTGTACAATTCCAAGAGAAGTTCAATATTCCCGTCTACGACATCATGCTGTTTTAGAAAATAAGCAAGAGATCGATTCAAATAAGCCGTATCGTATTCCGATTGAGCAATCTTCTCATTATATTGAATCGAAGTGTTCCCCGTCAATTCATGAATAAATGATAGAAGCCTCCCTAGTTTCTCATCAACTGTGCTCCCTTGGATCATATTAGTCACTGCTAAAGCTCCGGCATTAATCATTGGATTTAGCGGCTTTGACGGACTGTGGGTTTCCAGTTTAATAATTGAATTAAACGGATCTCCTGTAGGCTCTTTCCCCACTTTGGCAAACACCCCCTCCTCTCCAATATCCATGAGTGCAAGGGCCAAGGTGATAACCTTGGATATACTTTGAAGTGTAAACATTTCCTGCGTATCTCCAGCAGACGCACAAGTTGATCCTCCTTCATAAATCGCTAAGGAAAGGGTTTCGGGATTAGCGTCACTGAGTGCAGGAATATAATCTGCGACCTTCCCGTATTTCGTAAAGTGAAGGGCTTCTTTAACCATGACATTTAACGCTTCTGAATCTCGACAAATACTCATAAACTTACCTCCAAATAGATCTCATCCGTTCAATTAATGACAAACATCTTTTTCACCTCTATACTGTAATGGAAAGGAGAGTGAAAGTAAACGATGTCATCTATGATTGTTTCCATTAGAGGTTTAGTTAAACACCCGATTACTCTAGATCCTGGGGTGTGGATTTTCGATGATCGGAAGGTAGATTTGAATACATATTTTCTTGAGGAAAGAGAAGAAGGATATGATCCTTCCTTCGAGCAAATGGGCCGCGCGTGGGACCAACAGCGACAAATGGGGGCCAAACCCCAGTCTAACGGCAATCGAATCCACGTGGACAAGAAAGACTTAACAGAGAAATCTCTTGGAGTTCCATTAGCCCCCTTTTTAGAGAACGCATCTCCACTGTCTCATAGTGAGAGTGTACGTTTCGTGCGCCATGGTGAGTATGAAGATTTTAGTTGTTCCTTAGAAGAAGCAAAAAAATCCATTTTAGGCTTCTCCCATAAAGGCAAGCCATTGAAAGAAAATGGACCGATTCACTTTTATTATGACGACGGTTCAAACTATGATCATCCCGTCACTCATATTGAATCAATTATTGTTGAGTAATAGAGCGGTGTCCAAAAGTCAGACTTTTGGACACTTTTTTCAATCGCTTTTTTACTTTTGCTTAATAAATATTTCTTTACTTGTATTCAAAAGAAATGTCCCAGCTCGACTTTTCCTTAGAGAGACGCGCTTACTCCCTCAAAGTATTTTGTTAAAACAGAGTCGGCGTTTATAGTAAATCCGCAGCTAATTGAGCCAACCCCGAACGTTCTCCCTTTTCCAACTTAATGTGTCCTGATTCAGATAAGTGCTTGAATCTTTCTGTCACATACGTCAGTCCATTCGTATACTCATCCAAATATGGGTGATCAATTTGCTTAGGATCTCCCATTAACACAATTTTACTTCCCTCTCCTACTCTTGTCAGAATCGTCTTCACTTCATGTTTCGTTAAATTCTGTGCTTCATCAATTATGATAAATTGGTCCGGAATGCTTCGCCCTCTAATATACGTTAAAGCTTCTACTTGAATGGATGACATTCCCGCGAGAATTTGTTCTAATTCAGCCGCTTTATTTGTGTTGAACAGAAATTCCAAATTATCATAAATCGGTTGCATCCACGGACGAAGTTTTTCTTCTTTTTCTCCTGGAAGATATCCGATATCTTTTCCCATTGGAATGACTGGCCTTGCAACTAACAATTTTTTGTATCGATTTAAATCCTCCGTCTGGTAAAGACCCGCAGCTAATGAGAGCAACGTTTTCCCTGTACCTGCTTTCCCTACCATCGTCACTAGAGGAATATCTTCACGAGTTAATAATTCCAGAGCCATTTTTTGCTGAACATTTCTTGGTTTGATCCCCCAAGTCGCTTCGAATTGATTAACAAATAATTGAAGATGGGTCCCTTTGAGGTTCATCACCGCCAACGCTGATCGAGTACCATTAGAACTATCTTTGAAAATGTAAAAATGATTTGGATATTTGTGTTTCGTTTGGATATTATCTATCGGGATCTGTTTCTTTTCGAAGAGCTCATCCATTTTCTCAGGTTCAAGCCAACTCTCTTCATACCCTTGATACATTCGGTCAAATTGGACAATTCGATCAGATAGAAAATCTTCTGAACGTAATCCAAGAGCATCGGCTTTCACTCTTAATAGAGCGTCTTTACTAACGAGGACGACAGAACGGGTCTTCTCTAAACTTAAATTAAGTGCGACGGCAAGGATTCGATTATCATTTGTTAATTCAAAGAAATGTTTTTTCATTTGATCAAACGTTCGATGATTTAACTCTACGACTAATGATCCTCCATTAGGTAGTTTAACTCCTTCGTGTAGCAACCCTTTGCCTCGCAGGTCATCTAACAAACGAGCTACCTCCCTAGCATTTCTACCAATTTCATCCATATACCGTTTTTTTGAATCTATTTCTTCCAGCACAACGGCAGGAATAATCACCTCATTTTCTTCAAAAGAATAAATTGCCAAAGGATCTTGCAACAGGACATTCGTATCGAGAATGTAAGTTTTAGCCAATTGGTTCCCTCCCAATAATAAATATATTCAAGCTGGAACGTGGGGATGATTATATTCTATTCAAACAAGTATATTCATGATCACGATAACAAAGACTAAATCTAAATATTATAGAGAGTGAGGGTGACAAATGAGCAAAAATGTTGTTATGACTATATTATTAAGCAGCTTAATCATAGCAGGGTGTCAGACAAATGGAGACAATGGAAACTCCTCCAATACAATAGAAGGACAAACGACCGATGGTTCACGTCAAGAGCTTCAGTCATTCAACGAAGTGGCAGATCATTTAGCAGAACTTGCTGTCAGAGTCCCGGAAGTAAATCATGCAACAGCAGTTGTGTTAGGACCTTACGGAATCGTTGGGATTAATGTTGATGGGGATCTAGATCAATCCCATGTAGGCTCCATTAAATACCAAGTAGCCGAAACCTTAGCAGATGATCCCTATGGGGCCAACGCTGCTATAACAGCTGATCCTGATGTCGTGAATAGAATAGCAGACATGCAACGAGAAGTAAGAGACGGACAGCCTTTAGACGCGATAGCAGATGAATTCGCGGCTATTTTTGGACGAATCCTTCCTGTTGTCCCAACGGACGAACATTTGACTGAAGACCCACTAGAATCAAATAGTAAAGATCCTTCAAATGAAAACCGCAAAGAGCTTGAAGATACTCAGCGGAAACAAAGCAAAGGAAAAGTGGGCACACACTAGAGAGCTTTGTTTGAAATGATGGCGTTTAAAACGTCATCGTTGATTTATAAATGTGCATATGAACGATCCTAAATAGTAAAAAAAACGATGCTTACATGTCAAAAACATGCAAAGCATCGTTTTAATTATTTTTTCATTGCGCTCATCACTTGATTATCTAACTTCTCGGCCGCTTCTTTGTCGTAAGTTTTCTCATATTTTGGCTCTGTCGTAATTCTTGCGCCATAAAACATGACATCACGAACTTCTGCGACTGAAATTTCGATTAGTGCTAATTTCAGAGGAACATCTTCCATTTTTTCACTCAATACCTTTGCCTCTCCTGTAATGGAGTATGTTGAACCAGCCCCAACTACAGTCAAAGTAACAAGGGGTTGTTTCTTTAGGTTTTCTACAATACGTGACCGATTGTCTACGGAGAACCTCACATGTGTTTCGTCTGATGCATATACCCATGAAATGGCATTCACATTTGGCCCACCTGTTTCGTGATCAACCGTTGCAATGGTAACGTAGCGTTCTTCTCTTAAAAGTGGCAGGAGCTCTTCTGTTAATGTTGTTTCAACTTGATTAGCCATTTGTCTAAACGCCTCCTTTTTCATCCTTACAGTTATACTATACCTATATTTCGTATATCTTAAAACCATTCTAACAAAATTGGAGCGTTTTTGTTGGAAAAGTTTCCTTATAGATTGTCATACCACGGACAAGGAACCTTATACCATGAAATAGATTCCGAAAGGTCTATTAAAAAAGGGTTACCACTCATGTTATACTGAATAAGAACGATCGAATCTATTATATTGAAGAGGTGCGCTATGAGAGTAAAATGTGTGATTTGCGACGTTGTAGAATCAATAGACAATGATTTACCCTTAGCAAAGAAACTTCGAAACAGACCTATACACACTTATATGTGTGAAACTTGCCATAGCAGGATTGAAGACCGAACAATGGAACGGAAAGACACAGGAAAATTCAAAGAAAACAAACCACAAGAAGAAACAGACGACTATATTTAGCATTTTTGGCTAAATCATCAAAAAAGGCTGCCTCTAAAAGTAATTTTAGAGGCAGCCTTTTCTTTGTTATCAGCCATTTTCTTCATTTGCTTCTTCTCGTTTATGTCGGCGAAGTTGTAATTTATAAACACCTAAAACCAATGCTGCAATAAACAACGATTCAATAATCGGTAACGTTAAAGCTAACAGAGTAATAAACATATTCCCAAAAAACATGACCGCATAAATTACAACATTTTTAAGTAAAGGAAGCTTTCGGGCGAATCCTAAATTAAAGACTAAAATACTTAACGCATTGATGATTACGTACATAATCCAAAAAGCCATTACAAAATTATTCGGGTCTGTCGCGCCTAGCCACTGGGCAAGGGGGGACATATCAGGTGCGGGTGTTGCGGTACTGGCAAAAAACATTTACGTCACTCCTACATATGTATAAATTCATGTCAAAATCATTCACGACTATTATTGATAGAAAGGTATTAGCCTTAAAGTGTCTGAATTCAAGCGCCTACTTTGCATTAATATAGAGCTTAGAATCGAACTAAAAGTAACTTTAACGTTCCGATTATAGCACACGTTGAAGGTGATTTGAAATAAGATCGATTTTTTCTTTTTTTGTTAAGCGTTTTCCGTTACACTAGTAATCAAGGAGGAGATGAAATATGAAATCATTCGACATACCCCTTTTCATCTTTGCTATGCTCGGCACAATTGGAATGATGGGGATTGGAATTTCATTTGCTCAAACAAGTTTCCTGATGTTTTTCAGTTTCCTTGTTTTGACTCTCGGTGCTGTGTTTGCAGGATTTAAAAGAAAAAAACTTAAACAGCAAATGAACTAACGTACACTAGATAGATCAGTGACTACTAAACAAAGGGTTCCTAAAGTTATGCTTTAGGAACCCTTTGTTGATTTAATTAAGTTGACCAACAACTAACCTATAGTCCGCTAATATGTTCTAGAAAGCCATTTCACAACTATTGTTTGTTATCCTGGTTATAAATCGTGTTTATTATTTCATCATGAATCCAAGGATTTGCCGCAATAAGTGTATCTTTTTCAAGGAAATTCAGTGCTTCTCCCCTGAAATTCGTTGCTTTTCCTCCTACTTCTTGAAGCAATGCGTATCCCCCGGCAATATCCCAAGGGGCAAGATTAAAGCTGATATAAGCATCTAGTCGCCCAGAAGCTACGTAAGCCATTTCCAGCGCTGCGACACCGTAAGAACGAATCCCTCTTGAAGAATGAACAAGCTTTTCTAGCCGTCTGTCTTTTAGCATCCAGCCTGCATTAAAACTCAATATCGATTCATTCAGAGCATTTTTCGGCAGTTTTGGAAGAGGTTCCCCGTTTAAATAAGCTCCATTACCTTTAAATGAAGAGAATAACTCGTCTCTCATGACATCATAAACGAATCCTATGATGGGTTCGCCCTCTAGGAAGATTCCAATTGAAATGGCAAAATTGCTTTCCTGGTGGACGAAATTAATCGTTCCATCAATAGGATCTAAAATCCACACAATTCCTGAAAGATCTTTGATTTGTTCAAATGATCCCTCTTCTCCCATTAATCTGTGAGTTGGGAACGTTTCTGATAACTTTTCGAGAAAAAACGCCTCGACATTTTTATCTACATCGGTCACTAGGTCGTGCTGATGAGCTTTCGTATTTACCGCGAAAGAGCCTTTCATTTCTTTCTTTATGTATAAAGCAGCTTCACGAATCCATTCTTCAGCTTGCTGTTTTACTTTCTCTAAAGTTTCCACTTCTTTAGTCACAGTGATCATCCCCTCATTGAGCTCATTATGTATTTTAAGGTATATCATAATTGATGTGAAATCTGCAAATATATGTCCTTAACTGCTCTGAAAATAAGCAGCTGACGTTACCATTGCTTCTTTTATAATTAAGCAACGTAAGGCCGAACCAAAAAAAGTGAACCTCGATAAAGGTCCACTGGAAATTATTTTTTTATGCTTCTAATCGAAGCCATTCGTTTCTTAATTTATCTAGTTTTGTTTTACTGACAATGACTTGGTCCTGTTCATTGGCTTGAATAGCATCGAATAATGTTTGGAGTTCGTAGTCAATCTCCAGTTTCAAGACTGGGATACGTTTCTCCCCATCTCTTCTTTTAAGTGTTTGAATGACCTTCTCCATGTTCCGCACCCCTTTTCTCTCAAGTATCTGTCTTTTCCTAGAACAGACCAACAATCCTGAATAATGAAATTAGTAGTTACCACTACAATATGTTATTTATCCGAATTTTGCAACTATTTTTAATTGTTACTTTTATTATACCTCGTTTCTCATGTTTTAAAACCTAATTGAGAAGACAAAATTCATCTTTCTTTTTAAAAATGGTCATATTTGATAAACTATTGAGGAATATGAGGAAGGAGTACGAGAACAAATGAAATTTACTGGTTTTTCTTCAGAAGATTTTGATGTATTTGCTGTAGAAGGTTTGGATGAGCGTATGGAGGCTCTCAAACAGACGATTCGTCCAAAATTAGAAGGGTTAGGTGAGCATTTCGCCTCTAGATTATCAGATAAGACAAATGAAGATATGTACCACCATGTCGCCAAACACGCTAGACGGAAAGTGAATCCTCCTGACGACACATGGGTAGCTTTCGCTAACAGTAAACGAGGCTATAAGAAGTTGCCTCATTTCCAAATAGGTCTTTTCGGAAGCCATGTCTTTGTATGGTTTGCCGTCATTTATGAGTCTCCAGTGAAGGAAGAATTAGGTCAAGTGTTCAAAGACCAATTAACCGACATAAAAAAACAAGTACCGGAATCTTTCTCGTGGTCTGTTGATCACACGAAGCCAGAAGTGATTCCACATAATAATATTTCTAATGAAAAATTAGAAGAAATGTTTGAACGTCTCTCAACAATCAAGAAAGCTGAGTTGCTGTGTGGTCTCCAAATCGATTCAGACGATCCCCTATTAAAAGATGGCGATAAGTTAGTGAATAAAATTGAGGAAGTATTTGATACATTAATGCCTTTATACGAAACATCTATGCGCATTTACGAAGAAAAGGCTTAACTAAAAGGCGGTTTCTTCGAAAAAGACACATTCGATTTCAACATCGAATGTGTCTTTATTCATGTCCGCCCTTCTAAAGCGGAATTGCTACTTTCTTTACGGCATTTACTTATCTAGATGACATTTTGATTTTTTTAGAATGTTGGCTTTCTCTTGCTTCTTTAACCACATGATAAGGTGATTGTGTTGTCTGCTCTTGATAATCTTTAAAGTGTTGTTTCTCCTCAGACTTTGAAGGGACAATTTTTTTGAATTGTTGATACCTCTTTAGTAACAAATCTCGGTCCACTCCCTTTCCGTAAGCTTGATCTATTGCTTCATAGAAATGAACCACGTCAACAATTTCTTCCTTCGTCCAATCCATTGTGATTGGAATGTTTATATCATTCTTCATGCCTGCCTCCTTGAATAATTTCTTTCAAAGTTTGAATCTTTCTGTTATACTTCATTTTGTTTAAACTCGGAATACTACTATTCTTAATGCTATTTACCAAGAAGATTTTATCATAATTAGAGGTGAATTTGTTGTCTTATAAAGAACGTCAAGTAAAAACCCCCTTATTCGATGGGCTCTTAAAGCATTCTCGCTCATCACCTGTACAATTTCATATTCCTGGTCACAAACATGGAGAAGGGATGGACCCTGAATTCAGAGAATTTATTGGACCGAACGCCTTGTCTATCGACTTAATAAATATTGCTCCCTTAGATGATCTACACCATCCTCATGGAATGATCAAAGATGCCCAAAATTTAGCTGCCGAAGCCTTTGGCGCTGATCATACATTTTTTTCGGTGCAAGGAACGAGCGGGGCCATTATGACAATGATTATGTCCGTCTGTGGTCCTGGAGAGAAAATACTTGTGCCTAGAAATGTTCACAAATCCATTATGTCAGCGATCATTTTCGCCGGTGCTACACCCATCTTCATTCATCCTGAATTAGATGATACATTGGGAATCTCTCACGGAATTACAGTGCAATCTGTGGAGAAAGCACTGCAAACGCACCCTGATGCGAAAGGATTACTCGTTATTAATCCAACCTACTTCGGAGTTTCTGCTAATTTAGAAGAAATTGTGAAGATTGCTCATTCATTTGATATTCCCGTTCTTGTAGATGAAGCGCACGGTGTTCACATTCATTTCAATGACAACTTGCCACTATCAGCAATGCAAGCCGGTGCAGATTTAGCTGCCACGAGTGTTCATAAACTAGGTGGTTCTTTAACGCAAAGCTCCGTCTTGAATTTGCAAGGGGATCGGGTCTCGTATTTGCGAGTGCAAAGTATTATCAGTATGCTGACCACCACATCTACATCGTATATCCTGTTAGCCTCTCTTGACGCTGCCAGACGGCATTTAGCGATGAACGGAAAGGAATTACTTGATCAAGCTATCGATTTAGCCGAAGACGCCAGAGTCGAGCTTAATCAAATTCCAGGTATTCGCTGTCCTGGAAAGACTATTTTAGATGAGAAAGCAATTTACGACATGGATCCCACAAAACTGATTATTTCCATCAAAGAATTAAACATTACTGGGTACGAAGTTGAAAAATGGCTTCGAAACCATGCAAATATAGAAGTTGAACTGTCTGACTTGTACAATATTCTCTGCATCATTACGATGGGTGACACGAAAGAAACCATTCAGAAACTCATTGATGCTCTAAGTGAACTGTCAAGAGAATATTATCGATCTAATCAAGAAACAAAGCCAGCCATTCAAGTGCAAGTACCAAATATCCCTATTCTTTCTTTGTCACCAAGAGATGCTTTCTATGCAGAGACTGAAGTCATCCGATTAGACCAGTCAGCAGGAAGAACGAGTGCAGAATTTATTATGATCTATCCACCAGGAATTCCGATTTTTATCCCTGGAGAAATTATAGAACAAGAAAACTTAGATTATATTTATAAAAATATGGATGCTGGCCTACCTGTCCAAGGTCCAGAAGACCACACGTTAACCAATATAAGAGTGATACGCGAAAGACGAGCGATTATTTAATTTAGACTAAAAGGTTGCCTCAAAAGATGTTACTTTTGAGGCAACCTTTAACTTACAATTCTATTTCCCTTTGGATTCCTCTTGTTTTTGTCCTGATTTGTTGGGTCATGCTGCGTAGGTGCTGTGCTGGTAGCACCTGCCTAGCACCACCCGTCCTGCTACCTTTCATTTCCTCTTGATTCCTTTCGTTTTCATCCTGATCCGTTGGGTCATGCATGCTGCGTAAGTGCTGCTGTGCATCTCAACCGCAAGAACCGTCCCCCTGGTTACCCCCCCCCCTGATACCAAAATCTATAGTTAGCTAGACAGACAAAAAGCGTTCAGCTATCGATAGCTGAACGCTTTTCATAATTAATACCGTTAGTATTGATTCTCCAGAACCGTTGTTGGTAAGGCTGATTTAAAGAATTCACACAGAGCTTCTGCATCTTGTTCATTGTTCACACGGAATACTTTCTTCAAATAATCCACGTCTTCCAAGTCTTCCCTGCTTAAAAGAACCGACCTTCCTGATTGCATACATGTTATGAGTGGCTTTCCAAAAAACAAGTTCGTATAGACGATGCCAAAATCATACCTCGACTGTTCCGTTGTCATCCCGACAAACTGCACATTCACCCGTTCCGTCTCGTCATAAAGCCGCTCATAAAGCTCCATGAAAACCATCCCTCCTTTAAGTCGTTCTTTTAATTATACAAAAATTCTGTCAATTTAGCAATTCATAAGTCTTTTGCCTAAAAAATCCTATGAAAGGACAGGTAAAATCTCACGAAACCCTTAAAACAACGATCGTTTTGACTCAATGAAATGTACTAATTCATTAGCAAAAATCATATCTTGCTTTGTAAACTTGTAGTCGCTGTCTATGAGGCGAATAGTGATAACATAAACCAGCTCTTCCTGTTCGTAAATTGGTAAGAATAACACATGGGCTCGATCCTTATGAATATAACTCACCGCATGGAGCTGACTTCCAAAGAGAAAACCTATTCCAAATTGCTTCTGCTTTTCTGTTAATCCCTTAATCCCTAAAGCATAAATCAAAGAAAGCTGGTTTTCTTTATACGTATGAATGGTCAACGTCACTTTTTTCTTGCTAATCGCATGAATCGTTTTTAAAACACGTACGACGAAATCATCTCTGTTCTTCGCATAATCATATGCCAGACCTATTTCCAAACGCAGTTCATCTAGAAAGTCAGATTTATTCATCAGAACAATCACCACCATATTTTAAATGTCACGAAACTCTTATTCCACTGGGTCAGTTTATCATAATTTTCAACCAAATCATGTCGGCTTTTGTCTAATCCCTCAAAAAAAATAAATATGCTTTTAAAATGAGTCCTTAGAAAGTATAAAAAAATAAACGTAGAAGGAATTTTCCTCTACGTTTATTCCATGAAAAGCCAATGCGTAATTACCATAATTCTCGAAGAATGTAAGATGTTTCTTCTAGAGTAAATGGTTCCCAAAACAACTCACCATAAATGAGTAAATCTTTATGCAAGTGAAGACCACCATCATCTTGATTCATGGCATGACTTGTACCGGAATTACCAACAAATCCAATAACTGTCTCTTCGTCTACTTCTTGTCCTAACTCAAGTTCTTCTGGAATCGAGTCAAGATGTGCAAAACGAATCATCACACCGTTTTCGTATTGCACCCATACTTGTTGACCTCTTAGACGATCAAAAATATATTCAGGTGTAAAGCCAACTTCGGCAGCTAACTCTAAATCTTCGTCCCGAACTTCATGAGATGGGTAATCTTCAAAGTCATCATCAACTCGAACGACAACTCCCTCTGCCATAGCGTATATAGGCGTGTCCGTAGTGATTTCTGTACCTGAGGCAAAATCGTACCAATCAATTCCTTCATGCTCGCCATTGCGATAGTCTCTCGGTGCTCCTGGCAAATGACTTTCTACTGTGCTGACCGAAGCACCTTCAATTGGTGTTTGTAAAAAGGACAAGAAGTCAACCATCTCTTCAGGTGAAAAAGAGTGAATATCTACTTCCTCTTGGCCATAGTCTCCCCATGCTTCTACGACGTTTTCTTCCCAATGAACGAGTAAAGTTGAGCTACTCTCTTCATACTCGTATTCAGTCTCGAGACCTTCTTCAATAAAGGCCTTAGACACATAAGGATTCCCTTCGTCATCTTCCATAACAAAGACTTCATCAGAATCAAGATATACCCCATTTACCTCTAATACTGGTACTTCGTATACGAGATAGAATTCCCGGTCATTCATCGTGATGGTCAAAGCTTTATTCACGTCATCATATTCATATTGACCACCTAAAACTTCTGTTAGTTCATCAACTGAAACAAAAGGGTCCTCATAATCTTCAAATGTATAGGTAGAGAATTCTTCATATTGTTCTTCAGTAGACTCTTCTTCCTCATTGTTTTCTTGATGTTCTACTGTATTTTCGTTTATAGCGTCATCGTTACTTTCTGTCTCTTCCTGGTGATTGTTTTGAGCTTGGCAGGCTGTCATCACCATAGTAACAGCTAACATTCCTATTAATTTCTTCATTAGTAAAGACCTTCCCTTATTTAAAACTATTTTATTGATGCTGGATCGACGATTTCGTAACCTTTCTCTCTTAAACCTTCAACAATTCCTTCCAAAGCCTCCATCGTAAACTCACGATCATGCATGAGTAAGTTGGCTCCATTTGTTAAAAGCTCTGTTTCTACCATAATTGTTTCTAGCGCTTCTTTTTCCATATAATCTGGATCGAAGTCATAACCATACGTCCAGTTCATCCACTGCATATCTTCTTCTTCCATCAGTTCTTTAGAGTAATCAGTGTTCACACCAAACGGAGCACGGAAAAATCGTGGACGCTCACCAATCACTTCTTCAATTAGATCGTTTAATGCAACAATTTCTTCGTATTGCTCTTCTTCGCTTAAGTCACTTAAGTTTGGATGGTTCATCGTATGATTCCCTATTTCAAATCCCATGTCGTAAATTTCCTGCAACTGTTCTTTTCCTTCATCAGACTGTATGAAATGACCATTCACAAAAAAGATTGCCCCTGCGTCTAACTCTTGTAAAATACTAGCCATTTCAGGTCCGTGGTTGTCTGGTGCATCATCGATCGTGAGAAGAACCACTTCTGCGTCGGCGTCGTCAATAGGTCTAACCGTTGGACCGTCCATTTCGTACATAGGTTCTGTATCTGCTTCAGCCGTTTGTTCATCGTTATTTTCTTGATCGCTGTTTTCTTGATTGTTATTTTCCTCAACGACATCATTAGAATTGTCGTCATTTATGGAATCATTATTTTCAGTTGCCTGATTATTTTCATCTGGCTCAGTATTGTAAGAACTATCAGTAGAAGCGTTATTCGTATTTGATGCTTGATCATCCTGATTTGATGCATTATCATTAGCATCTGAATTTCCGTCTCCGCACGCTGCCAGGACAGCTGCTAATAGCACCGTCATACTTATGTATTTTACTTTCTTCATCATTATCCCTCTTCCACTGTTTTTCTATTTATTTCCCTTTCAAACTTTACCATATTTAAGCTGAAAATTGAATCATTCTTCTAGCCCACTTTCCCTCATGATCAATAAAACAGTAAAGTGTACTCCACAAATAATTGAAATTTGAGTAGCGCCGACAAGATTCGGGAAATATAGACATGATTTGACACGATTATCTTGACCTAGGCTAAAATTAAAGTACAATAGAAACGTTGCTTTTTTATTCAGACACTTATTGAAATATAAAAACTTGAAAGGATGGATGATCTTGTGAAAAAACTCACACCAGTATTTATGATTTCGTTTGTTATCGCATTAGCATTTATTATTTGGGGTGTTATCGCTCCAGAAAATTTAGAAGCCGTGACCGGTTCCATTCAAAATTTTATTACAGCCCAGTTTGGATGGTTTTATTTACTTGCAGCAACTGGCTTTCTAGCTTTTGCCATTTATCTTATATTCAGCCCGTACGGAAAGATTAAATTAGGAAAAGATGATGAAGAACCAGAATACAATTACTTAACTTGGTTTTCCTTCCTATTTACTGCAGGGATGGGTATTGGACTCGTTTTTTGGGGCGTCGCTGAACCGATGTACCATTTCTTTGAACCTTCTCCCGCTGCAAACGTGGAAGGCGGATCGATGGAATCTGCAGGAGCAGCCTTAAGGTATTCCTTTTTCCACTGGGGCTTACACCCTTGGGCTATTTACTCTGTCGTAGCCTTGACTCTTGCTTATTTTAAATTTAGAAAAGGTTCTCCAGGAGTTGTAAGTGCAGCATTCAGACCGTTACTAGGAGACCGTGTAGACGGCGGAGTAGGTACAACAATCAATGTCATTGTAGTGTTTGCTACTGTGTTCGGTGTTGCAACGTCACTCGGTTTTGGTACGGCTCAAATTGGCGGTGGGTTATCTGATGTCTTTGGCTTCGATAACACAACGAGCTTACAAATGATCATTATTCTTGTTGTAACCGTTTTGTATATGATCTCTTCTCAAACAGGTCTTAACGTGGGAATTAAAATCTTAAGTAAAACTAACATTTATTTAGCCGTTATTTTGATGTTGTTTATGCTATTCTCAGGTCCAACGAACTTTATTATGAATTCATTTACGCAAACATTTGGTAGCTATGCGCAAAACCTCGTGTCTATGAGTTTTCAATTAGATACGTTTAACTTGGAATCTACGTGGGTTGAAGGTTGGACGATCTTCTATTGGGCATGGTGGATCGCATGGGCTCCTTTCGTAGGTACGTTTATTGCTCGTGTTTCCCGCGGTCGAACCATTCGTGAATTCATTATCGGTGTCATTGCAGTACCAACTGTTTTTGGAGCACTGTGGTTCTCTGTATTTGGTGGTACTGCCATTAACTTAGAGTACATTCAAGGCGTCGACGTTATCGGTGTCATGGATGAACAAGGGATGGAAACCGCATTATTTTTTGTACTACAACAATTCAATTTTGGATGGGTCATGTCGATCATTGCGATTCTGTTGATCGCTTCCTTCTTTATTACATCTGCTGACTCGGCAACATTTGTTTTAGGTATGCAGACAACAAACGGAAGCCTTAACCCTCCAAATAATGTGAAATTTGTATGGGGGATTATCCAATCAGCTACAGCAGCTGTCTTGTTATTATCCGGTGGTTTAGATGCACTTCAAACTGCAGCCATTATTGCTGCTTTCCCATTTGTGATTATCATGATCTTTATGATTATCAGTTTAATGATGTCTCTGAAGAAAGAAAAACTTCCTCTTAAAAGGAAATTTAGAGAAGACCGTTATTCTGATCAATAAAAATGAAAACTCCCCTTGTTGTTAAACATTGCCTGGTACACTAACCAAAACACATGTGATTTCACATCACATGTGTTTTTTGTCGTCTTTTCAGTTCGGCTGGAAATCCCTCTAGTTTGGCTGGACGCCTGCTTGTTTCGGCTGGACACCCCAATAGTTCGGCTAGACGAGTCTCTGTTTGGGCTGAACGCCCCTCATTTAGAATAAAATTATTTCTCGAATTTATTTGACAATTATCGAAACATTTCCCTTCGCCCACTCGTCTAATCTATTAGACAAGAAAAACCAATATTACGTAAGAACTTCCTTATTCCTATCAGTTTTCAATTATATAACAGTTTGATTACGAACCACATTTCCTTTATCGACCATGGTACGATTAGTTCTAGATAAGCAGGATCCTTTTCAGAAGGGAGCACGAACGGATGAGTCGCATGTTACTTATAATTTTTATGTCCTCATGTTTTTACTTAACAAGCTGTGGATCTCAAGCAATTGTTTCTAATTATCCGTTTCTAGATACAGACGGAGAAGAAGACACCGCAGTTACCATATTATTTTCCGACGACCATGACTATAGTACTGAAAATAATTACTATGATGCTCTCATTGACGTTCAGCAAAAACATCCAAATAAACTCTCTAATGTTAATATCGTTTCACAAACCGACACAGAACTGGTCCAATTTTACGAAATAGAGCAGTTTCCGACCTTGCTGTTAGTAGACGATTTAGAGGTGATGTTACGCATTGAAGGTGAAAAGGATGTCACATCTATTTATAGCAAACTAGACTCAACCGTCAAAAAACAACAAGAAAGATCTTCATAATCGCCTGAAAAGGCCTCTCAATCGTCGAGAGGCCTTTGTTGTGTATAAAAACTATAATGATTAGAGAGCCGTGCTAATTTCAGCATAGAACATTGAAATTTATGCATAGGAGTTCTATTTTCGTGCTTAGCCTCGCTAGTTTTGTGCTTGTACCTTTTCGTATTTGATCTCCACTTGACAATCAAAAAGGCATCTAGTTTAGAGTTTAGGTGCGCACAATTTTGTAGAGATGATCTTTAAACGGGACACAACAACCCTAAGACGGACTACAGCACCTCTCAAACCGACTACAAAACCTACCAAACCGGCTACAGGAAGGCCTACGGACTACAGCACCTCTCAAACTGACTACAAAACCTACCAAACCGACTACAACTCGCCTCAAACCGGCTACAGGAAGGCCTACGGATTACAGCACCTCTCAAACCGACTACAACTCAAAAATCTACAGTTGCCTAAATCATGAAAAAAACCTTGCTGCAAAAATGCAACAAGGCTCTTTAAATCTATTATTTTACAATGTGGATCGGCATGCCTAAAGCAACTTCTGCTGTTTCCATTGTAATCTCACCTAATGATGGGTGAGCGTGAATGGTTAACGCTAAATCTTCGGCTGTCATACCTGCTTCAATTGCTACACACGCTTCAGAAATCATATCAGAAGCATTGTGACCGGCAATTTGAACGCCTAAGACTAAACCGTCTTCTTTGCGTGTAACCATCTTCAAGAATCCTTCAGACTCATTCAATGATAGTGCTCGTCCATTCGCTTGGAATGGGAATTTAGAAGCAACAACGTCATATCCTTCGTCTTTCGCTTTTTGCTCTGTAAGACCAACACTCGCAAGTTCTGGTCCAGAGAAAACAACTTCAGGAATAGCTGTATAGTCAATCTCAGCAGGTTCTCCAGCGATCGCTTCAGCTGCTACTTTTGCTTCATATGAAGCTTTGTGAGCTAATGCTGGGCCAGCTACGATATCGCCAATAGCAAAGATGTTATCAGCAGATGTACGGCACTGTTTGTCGATCTTTACAAGACCTTTGTCGTCCATTTCCACGCCAGCTTGTTCTAGTCCAAGCTCTTCCGTGTTTGCACGACGCCCAACTGTTACAAGAAGAACATTTCCTTCGAATTCTTCTTCTTTCCCTTTAACTTCTGCTTTCACTTTCACGCCATTGTCTGTTTCTTCCATTTCTTGCGCGAAAGCTTCTGTTTTAATGGTTACGCCAGCTTTTTTTAATCGCTTAGCAACCAATTGGCTCATTTGCTTTTCGAAACCTGGAAGAATGGATTTCGTTCCTTCAAGGATCGTTACTTCAGAACCTAGGTTAGCATAAGCAGAACCTAATTCAATTCCGATGTAACCTCCACCGATGACAACCATTTTCTCAGGTACTTCTTTAAGGCCAAGTGCTCCCGTAGAAGAAACCACTTTATCGCTCCATTTGAATTTCGGTAATTCAATTGGAGAAGAACCTGTTGCAACGATACAGTTTTTAAACTTATATGTTTGGGAAGACTTGTCGTCCATGATCTTCACTGAAGAATCATCAACGAAGTAAGCTTCGCCCTTAACGATCTCCACGTTGTTTCCTTTAAGAAGTCCTTCAACGCCACCTGTTAATTTTTTAACCACAGACTGTTTCCAATCTTGGACTTTAGTGAAGTCTAACTTCACTTCACCGACAGAAATTCCCATTTCGTCTGAATTTCCTGCATTGTGGTAACGGTGTCCAGCTTCAATAAGGGCTTTAGATGGGATACACCCAACGTTTAAACAAACGCCACCCATGTTTTCTTTTTCAACGATTGTTACTTTTTGTCCTAACTGAGCGGCACGAATCGCTGCTACGTATCCTCCAGGACCAGAACCAATGACTAGCGTATCTACTTCTTCCGGAAAATCTCCTACTACCATAAATTATCCCTCCATTACGAGTAATTGTGGATCATTTAACAAACGCTTAATGTGGTTCAACGCATGTTGTGCTGTTGCACCATCAATAATACGATGATCGAAGCTTAATGACAAGGCTAAAACTGGAGCAACAACCACTTCTCCATCTTGAACAACTGCTTTTTCTGCAATTCGTCCAAGGCCTAAGATCGCTACTTCAGGGTGGTTAATAACTGGCGTGAACCATTGGCCACCTGCAGAACCGATATTTGTGATAGTTGTAGAAGCACCTTTCATTTCATCAGAAGAAAGGGATCCTTCACGTGCTTTCGTTGCTAGTTGGTTGATTTCATCAGAAATACTGAAGATAGATTTGCGGTCTGTGTCTTTTACTACAGGAACCATTAATCCTTTTTCAGTATCAGCTGCGATACCAATGTTGAAGTAATGCTTGTGAACAATTTCTTCTGTTGAATCATCTAGAGATGTATTCAAAATTGGGTATTCGCGAATAGCAGATGTCAAAGCTTTAACGACATATGGTAAGAAAGTAAGCTTCACGCCTTTTTCTTCTGCCACAGGTTTGAATTGCTTACGGTGAGCGACAAGATCAGTAACGACGATCTCATCCATAAGCGTCACGTGTGGAGCTGTGTGCTTGGAATTTACCATTGCTTTTGAAATGGCTTTACGGATCCCAGACATTTTCTCACGTGTTTCAAGTTCTTCATTTGCTGGCTTGTAAGCAGCAACAGATTTTTTCTCTTGTTTAGCAGCTGGCTCTTGTGAAGCTTCTGCCTCTTCTTGAGATGAATCAGCTTGCTTGCTGTCTCCAGAAAGGTAAGCGTCAATATCGTCTTTCATCACACGGCCGTTTTTACCTGAGCCTTTGACTTTACGAATGTTGACGTCTTTCTCACGAGCATATTTTCTAACAGATGGCATCGCAATGACACGACTGTTCTCATCCACTTCTTCCTCATCAGATGAAGAAACTTCTTCTTTGCTTTCTTCTTTTGACTCTTCTTTAGGAGTAGACTCCTCTTTTGATTCTTCTTCTTCGTCATCGCTTCCGTGAGCTTCCGCAGGTTGTTCAGCATCTGTTTCAAAGGAGATGATCACTGTTCCTACTTCTGTTACAACGCCTTCTTCAACGTGAATCTTCGCTACTTTTCCGTCAACGGGTGATGGAATTTCAACGACTGCTTTATCATTTTGCACTTCACATAAAACGTCATCTTCTTTAATTTCGTCGCCTTCTTTTACTTCCCACTTAACGATTTCACCTTCGTGAATTCCTTCGCCAATATCAGGAAGTTTAAACTCATATGCCATGTTAATGCCTCCAATTCTTTATCTTAATTAAAAGAGAACCAAGGAGGAATGATGAAATCACTTCTCCTTGTTAAAAGTTATCTACTATTAAAATTCAATGACTTGCTTTGCTTTTGCTACGATGTCTTTATGATTTGGCAACCATACATCTTCTGCAGAAGCAAATGGGAAAATCGTATCTGGAGCAGTCACACGTAAAACAGGAGCTTCAAGACTAAGAATCGCTCTCTCGTTAATTTCTGCTACCACATTTGCTGCAATACCCGCTTGTTTTTGTGCTTCTTGCACAACAATAGCGCGATTTGTTTTTTCTACAGATTCAATGATTGTTTCAATATCAAGTGGACTCACTGTACGCAAATCAATGACTTCTGCTGAATGGCCGTCTTTTTCTAAAGCTTCAGCAGCTTTCAATGAAGCATGTACCATAGCACCGTAAGTGATAATTGTCACGTCAGATCCTTCACGCTTTACTTCTGCTTTACCTAAAGGCAATGTATATTCTTCTTCCGGAACTTCTTCACGGAATGAACGGTATAATTTCATATGCTCTAAGAACACAACAGGGTCATTGTCGCGAATAGCAGAAATCAACAATCCTTTTGCATCATAAGGAGAAGATGGAATAACTACCTTTAATCCAGGAGTTTGCGCCATTAAGCCTTCTAAGCTGTCTGCGTGTAATTCAGGAGTCTTAACTCCTCCGCCAAATGGTGAACGGATCGTTACAGGGGCGTTATACGTTCCGCCTGAACGATATCGAACACGAGCCATTTGTGCTGCAATCGCATCAAATGTTTCGAATACGAAACCGAAGAATTGAATTTCCATGACAGAACGGTAACCAGTCACACTTAACCCTGAAGCTAAGCCACCGATCCCAGATTCGGCTAATGGAGTATCAAAGACACGGTCTTCACCGAACTCTTTTTGCAATCCTTCCGTCGCTCTGAAAACACCGCCGTTTTGGCCAACGTCTTCACCGAACACAAGAACTTTTTCGTCGTTCTTTAGTTCATTTCGCATTCCATCTGTTATTGCTTGAATCATCGTCATTTGCGCCATAGCTTACTTCGACTCCTTTGCTTTGTATTCTTCTAATTGCTCCTGTAGATTTGCTGGAAGCTCTTCACCCATGTTTTCTATAAGATCAGATACTTTTTGTTTAGGAGCGCCGTCTGCTTTTTTAATGGCAGCTTTAATATCTTCTTTAGCTTGTTCAACAATTTTATCTTCTTCTTCTTCTGTCCATAAATTTTTGTCTTCTAAGAATTTACGGAAACGAACTAGAGGATCTTTCTTTTCCCATTCGCTATCCTCTTCAGAAGTACGGTATCTCGTAGGGTCGTCCCCTGCCATGGTATGAGGTCCATAACGATACGTTAAAGCTTCAATTAATGTTGGACCATTGTCTTTCAACCCACGTTCACGAGCTTCTTTAGTGGCAACATAAACAGCTAAAATATCCATTCCATCTACTTGCACGCCGTGAATACCAGCGGCAACAGCCTTTTGGGCAATAGTCTTCGCAGCTGATTGCTTTTCAACCGGTACAGAAATGGCAAAACGGTTATTTTGCACAACAAAAATTGCTGGAGAGTTAAATGCACCTGCAAAGTTCATTCCTTCATAGAAATCACCTTGAGAAGCTCCACCGTCACCAGTATAAGTGATTGCTACAGCATCTTCTTTGTTTTTCTTAAGGCCCATCGCTACACCAGCAGTTTGAGTGATTTGTGCACCAATGATGATTTGCGGCATCATAACACGAACACCTTCTGGCATTTGTCCACCACCAAAGTGGCCACGTGACCATAAGAATGCTTGGTCTAAAGGAACTCCATGATAATGAATTTGTGGAATATCGCGATAACCAGGTAAAATCCAGTCTTGTTTTTCAAGAGCAAATTGTGACCCAATCATTGAAGCCTCTTGTCCTGCAACTGGAGCATAGAAACCAAGACGTCCTTGACGATTTAAAGAGATAGCTCGTTGATCCCAAATACGCGTGTACACCATGCGGGTCATCAATTCTTTTAGTTCCTCATCAGACAATTTAGGCATAGCCTTTTCGTTTACGACTTTCCCTTTTTCGTCAAGAATCTGGAACGTTTTGAATTGGTCTTCAATTTTTTGCAATTCTTTTGTTTTTTCCATGAATCTTTTCACCTCATCCTTTCATATCATCCAAGTCATTAATTACTTCGTTCGCTTGAACCACTCTTCATTAAAGTACCCAATTAGGGTTTTTCCATGTGATTCGACACGTTCATTGCATACCATAGTGATTGTATTCCCCTTCATGCTAAAAATAATCCTTCAATCGAAGCTAAAAGCGTCAGACTGTAGCAATCAAATTTAAAAAGGAATGATACAACTCTCTATTTACGTTTTCTAGTTTACACGAGACTAAACGGATTCGTCAACGCTTTTGAACTTGATTTAATCGTTTTCTCATTTGTTCATGTTGTTAATAAATTCACAAATAATCCTAGAACTGTTATAGAGTTATTTTTTGTCTGTTATACTTTTATCGTAATATTGTTAACAAAATCGAACAAGGGCACTTTCCGTCGTTTACATAAATAAAAGAAAGGAGACGACCGCCTCCTTTCTCACATTTAATTCTTATTCAAAAACGACATTTAATTCTGCCGCTTCATAAAATTCCATTTTCGCATCATTGTACTGATTCGTTAATTCGTTAAATTGCTGGTTTAATTCAGTAATCTCGTTATACAACTCGTTAACTGAATCATGCTGTTCTTGAAGTTGTTCTACTTCCACTTCTTCATCTTTAGCCATTTCATATAACTGAATGTCTTGATCAATGGAAGTCATGTAAGCTTCATGCAGTTCTTGATACACTTCGTATCTCTCGTTCATCGTGTTCACTAAATTTTCCGCTGCTTGACGCTCTTCTTCTTCTTCAATGTCTTCAACATGCTGTTCTGCCTCTTGGAAAATAGAAAAAGATTCTTCAATTAATTCTTTTTCCTCATCCATTAGCTCTCTTCTTTGTTCTGCCGATTCAATCGCTTCATCTGCTAACGGTTCAATCTCTTCAACGGAAGAAAGTGTTAACATTTCTTCATAAAGAGCGACTTCATTTTCTTCTGCGCTGGTTAGCGGTTCTTGCTTAGCCTCGATTTCCTGCTCGATTTGAACAGATTCTTCGAGATGTTCATACATCTCTTCAGCTGGCTGATCCCCAAAACATGCAGTGAAAATAGCCAATGTCGCGGCTAGTACGATAAATAAATAGATCTTTTTCAAAAAAGCCCCTCCTAAATTCATTCGTTCGACAATTTCATCATTCCTTTATCAAAATACCTTATTTTAGAGGTTTTTACAAGAATTTTTTCTTTTCTAAACAGAAAATATTCCCATAAAAATTACGAAAACCTGGGTATTCATCCATTCCATACTTCGGCTTCTGCATAGCATGATATTACGCCGCAGAGAAAAGCGGTGGAAAGATCAAAAGGAGGCATAATTATGTATGGACATTACGATGGCCAATGTTGCGACCCTTGTGGTTTCGGCCAACAACAATACGGTTACGGACATCAACCTCAAGTAGCAGGTGTGAGTTCTTGTGGCGGTGGAAAGGGATTTGCCCTTATTGTCGTTCTCTTCATCCTGCTCATCATTGTAGGAGCGTCTAAATATTACGGCTAATCTCGCAATGAATTTAGAGAGAATGAATCAAAAAGGTTCATTTTCTCTTTTCTTTCTTTTGAAAACTGTTTATGATGATAACAGAACAATGCGCGTAGTTTTGCCCATTGATACTTGAAAGGAGACTAATCATGCTTACGATGGATGATATTATACGTGAAGGACACCCTACTTTAAGGAAAACAGCTGAAGAAGTAGAGGTTCCTTTAACTTCAGAAAATAAACAGTTACTTGAAAAAATGATGGAGTTCCTTGTACATAGTCAAGATCCGGAGATCGCTGAACAGTACAAACTTCGACCTGGCGTCGGTCTTGCGGCACCACAAATCGGCATCAGCAAACGAATGGTTGTAATGAGAACAACGGATCAACAGGACGAATTGGTGGAATATGCATTCGTAAATCCTAGAATCGTTAGCCATTCAGCTGAAACCACCTATTTAGAAAGTGGCGAAGGTTGTTTATCCGTTGACCGCGAAGTTTCTGGCATTGTTCCCCGCTACGCTAGAATTAAAATTGAAGCCTATGATTTAAATGGAAACAAAGTCGTTAAACGGCTTCGCGGATTTTTAGCGATTGTTTTCCAACATGAATTGGACCATTTAAACGGAATTATGTTCTACGATCGCATAGATGAAAATGACCCGTTTAAAAAACCACTTCCCCCTCAAGAAGTGATAAAACGAAATGAATTAGATGAGCCCCTCTCCTAATTAAAGGAGAGGTTTTTTAGCGCCATGGAAATAATATCCACACAATTTGTGTGCCTGAGTAAAGCATACTAATAGGAAAGTTGCGTGGTTCAGATTTATTGGTTATATACTCCTGTTTTTCATAAAAAATCCGTATAAATGCTCACTCATTGAAACAAGAGTCTTGAATTAAAAGGTAGGAGGGTTTAAAATGTTGAAAAGGTGGAGAGAACGATTATTGAAAAGATACCGGTTATTATTACCGAAACATTTATACGTATAATTCACTCATCCTTCTTTCCTGGACGAAGTTGAAAGAAGGATTTCCCTTTGTGATTGCATATGTTAAATGACTTATTGACCGTTTTTCCAACGCTTATTAAATAGGATCAGATGCTAAAAATCCTATATTTTAAAATAAAAGATGAATTAAAGGAGAGGTTTACATGGTTTTTAAAGTATTTTATCAAAAAACATTGGATGAAGTCCCTGTAAGAGAACGAACAAAGACTCTTTACATGGAAGCAGAAACAGAAGAGGAAGTGCGAAAAAAATTAACAGACCGTCGATACAACATCGAATTTGTGACCCCATTGTCTGATAAGGCTTTAGCATACGAGAAAGAAAATAATGAAGATTTCCGATTGGAGCAAGCTTAACCGATGAAAGCAAAAAATCATCAAGCAGCTATTTTTGCCCTCGGGGGTCTGGGCGAAATCGGAAAAAATATGTACGCTGTTCAATTTCAAGATGAAATCATCATTATCGATGCTGGGATTAAATTCCCAGAAGATGAGCTTCTTGGTATTGACTACGTCATTCCTGATTACACGTATTTAGTTAAAAATGTTGATAAAATCAAAGGCCTATTCATTACACACGGGCACGAAGACCACATCGGTGGTGTTCCTTATCTTCTAAAAGAGATTAACGTGCCGATTTATGGTGGGAAGTTAGCCTTAGCATTGATTCGCAATAAACTAGAAGAGCACGGATTACTTCGTACAGCTCAACTAAATGAAATTGGTGAAGATGACGTCATCAAATTCCAAAAAACATCTGTATCGTTCTTCAGAACAACGCACAGCATTCCTGATTCTTACGGAATCGTCGTGAAAACACCTTCAGGCAGCATTGTTCAAACAGGTGATTTCAAATTTGATTTCACGCCCGTCGGAGAACCGGCCAATTTATCAAGAATGGCTAAAATCGGTGAAGAAGGTGTTCTTTGTTTGTTGTCAGACAGTACAAACAGTGAAGTTCCTGGCTTTACTATGTCTGAACGCAAAGTGGGCGAAAGCATTGATGCTATTTTCAGAAAAGTTGACGGTCGTATCATCTTTGCAACGTTCGCATCTAATATTTACCGTCTTCAGCAAGCTGTTGAAGCTGCGGTCAAGTATGGTCGTAAAGTAGCTGTATACGGTCGAAGCATGGAGTCAGCCATTCGAATTGGTCGGGAACTAGGGTACATTAAAGCACCTGAAAGTACATTTATTGAAGGATCTCAACTAAACAAAACACCGGCTGATCAAGTATTAATTTTATGTACAGGCAGTCAAGGTGAACCAATGGCGGCACTTTCACGTATCGCTCACGGTACTCACCGTCAAATTCAAATTATTCCTGGTGATACAGTCGTTTTCTCCTCCTCGCCTATTCCAGGAAACACATTAAGTGTAAGCAAGATTATTAACCAGCTTTTCCGTGCCGGTGCTGAAGTTATTCACGGATCATTAAATGATATTCATACCTCAGGTCACGGTGGACAAGAAGAGCAAAAGCTCATGCTTCGACTTATGAAGCCAAAGTATTTCTTGCCTATCCACGGTGAATACAGAATGCTTAAGAAACACACAGAACTTGCGCAAGATTGTGGCGTCCCTGAAGAGAACTGTTTCATCATGGACATTGGTGATGTTCTTGCTCTAGACAAAAATGAAGCCGGTCTTGCAGGAAAGATACCATCAGGATCGATTTATGTAGATGGAAATGGCATCGGTGATATCGGAAACATCGTGTTGCGCGACCGCCGTATTCTATCTGAAGAAGGTTTAGTCGTTGTTGTTGTCAGCCTGAACATGAAAGAATTCAAAGTGGCCTCAGGACCAGACATCATTTCAAGAGGGTTTGTTTACATGCGAGAATCCGGTGACTTGATTCATGAAGCGCAGAAGAAGCTCGCTATCCATTTAAATGGACTTATGGAGAACAAAACAACGCAATGGTCAGAAATCAAGAACCAAATCTCAGATACTCTAGGACCATTCCTTTATGAAAAAACAAAGCGTAAACCAATGATCTTACCGATCATCATGGAAGTATAATAAGATTACGAAACAAGCAGGCTTTGATGGCCTGCTTGTTTTTTTGTGTCTCATCCATTGGGTTTGGTGTAACTTCCTCTCTTATTCCTCGTCTAACATGGAAAGAGTTGTAAATATTGTAGCCCTAGGATAAGTAATTGCTACACGGGGAAAAAACGAGGAGGCGATGAGATTGATTTTGAAGAAGCGAACCTTTGCTAAATTAAGTCTGCTACTATTTCTTTCTTTATTCACTTTGTTTGCCTGCAGTAATCAAAGTGAAGATAACAGTTCCCCCGAGATGATGGATGCGAGCAATAATTCTAATGACGCTGGTTTTACTGAAGCAGAAGAGTACGATGACGCTGACATGGATGTTACTAGGGAAGAAGAGGGTACGGACGCTGATCCCTCCTCTACCACGCAGATGGTGATTTATAATGGAGATGTAACAATCGAAGTCAACGACTATGATCAAGCCCAGAGCCGCATTCAAGACGAAGTGGATCGTCTAGGCGGGTTCACAGTAGAATCTTCTATGTATCAAGAGGGTGAGGATGAACAACGAAGGGCCACATTGGTCGTAAGAGTGCCTCAAGAACATTTTCACTCCTTCCTTCATGAACTGGAGTCAACAAGCTCCAAAGTATTAAATAAATCTACTTACGGTCAAGACGTTACTGAAGAGTTTGTCGATCTTCAATCTCGATTATCTTCCAAAGAGATTGTGGAAGAACGCCTGCTTGCTTTTCTTGAAGAAGCGGAAAATACAGAAGACTTACTGGAAATTTCTCGAGATCTTGGTGAAGTCCAACAAGAGATCGAACGGGTCAAAGGCAGAATGGATTATTTGGAAAATCACGTTGCCTTATCGACTGTCACCATCCAAATCTATGAACGTGCCGTCAATGTTCCCGGTATTCAAGACCGAGAGTCCCTGAATACAATGCAACACGCCCAAAGTTTGTTTATGGATACGATAAACGTGCTAATAACGATGTTCTCTAGATTATTTGTCTTTCTTGTAGGCTTGTCGCCTGTGATTCTCCCAATTGCCATTGCGGGCATAGTGATATATTTTGTGCAAAAGCGACGTAGAGGCGAAAGGAAAGTAAATGAGTCCACTTCCAAAGAGCAGGAGAAGAAAGATTAGCTTGTTACGCACAGCCGAATGAATCTTTTCGACTGTGTTTTTCATTGGTTGGTAGGAATCATATTGGGTGGCGGCATGACGTGGGGGTCTGGTGGGTCATGATGCGCAGGTGCTACACCGGTAGCACCTGCCTAGCATGACACAATGCAAAACAAATAATCTACTCGCAAAAAAGACCTCACACCAGTAAGACAGAGAACTTTCAAGTACGTTATTAACATTTAGATCCTGGACAAATCATAAAAAAAGGTCTCACCAACAAGGCTATTAACCCTAATAACCATTGGGACACCTTCAGTTCATGATTAATCATCATCAAATAAATCTTGTTCCATTCGTGTAATATCTTTATCCGCGCCGATGACGATAATAATATCATCTTTCATGAGATGTTCTGTAGCTGCAGGCGAAACGTTGATATCTTCGCCACGCTTGATCGCCATGATGTTACAGCCGTATTTAGCTCGGATATCTAAATCTATCAATGATCGTCCATCTACCGCTTCTCCAGCTTCGAGCTCGACAATGCTGTATTCTTCTGAAAGCTCTAAATAGTCGAGAACATTTTTAGAGACAATATTATGAGCGATTCGGATGCCCATGTCTCTCTCAGGGTGAACCACTTTATGAGCACCTATTTTATGTAACACCTTTTCGTGGTAATCATTCTGGGCTTTCACAGTGATGTGGTTAACGTTTTGCTCAACAAGCATTAATGTCGTCAGAATACTAGATTGAATGTTATCACCGATGGCTACGATCACATGATCAAAGTTTCTAATACCTAAACTTTTCAATGTGTTTTCATCTGTCGTATCTGCTACAACAGCATGGGTTGCTATCGAGGCAAACTGATTAACCTTGTCTTCGTTTGTATCAATGGCTAGGACTTCCATCCCCTGCTCACTTAAAGCTTTGCAAATACTTCCGCCAAAACGCCCTAAGCCAATTACGGCAAATTGTTTTTTCATCGTGATCCCCCGGTCCTTATCTGTAAACTTCTCTTCCTATCATACAGACAAATTCTTCGATGTTCAATTGATATACCTAAACATATGAATGACTGTGATGAATTAAACGGGGTGCGGGCTACAGAACCTCTCAAACCGACTACAGAACCATTCAAACGAGATACAACAGGCTCCATACGGAATACACATCGGCCAACGGGCTACAGCTCCTCTCAAACCGAATACAGAACCTCTCAAACGGGGCACAACAAGCTCCATACGGAATACACATCGGCCAACGGGCTACAGCTCCTCTCAAACCAGCTACAAACCCACTCAAACCGAATACAGCCCACACCAAACCGACTACAGATCATACTTCAGGCTACAGACCCTCCCAAACTGGCTACAAAACCTCTCAAACCGACTACACTCCACCTCAAACTAGCTACATATCCGCCTAAGGGCTACAGAACCTCTCAAACGGGCTACACTACCATCCAAACCGACTACACTCCACCTCAAACCGGCTACAAATCCGTCTATGGGATACAGAACTTCTCAAACCTCGCCTAGACAGCAAAAAGCTTAGCAGCACATAGGCTACCAAGCTTTTTAGATTCTCTTATTCAAATTACACTTTTAGTGTTTCTTGACCTGGCTTCCAGTTTGCTGGGCAAAGTCCACCAGTTTGAAGAGCTTGAAGAACACGTAATGTTTCTTCAACGTCACGACCAATGTTGTTATGGTTAACAACAGAGTACATTAACTCACCTTCAGGGCTGATGATGAATAATCCGCGAAGAGCTACACCCTCTTCTTCAATTAAAACACCGTACTCGCGAGCGACTTGGTGGTTCGTATCCGCTGCAAGTGGATAATCTAATTTTCCAAGACCGTTATCATCGCGGTCCGTATTGATCCATGCAAGATGGGTATGAATTGTATCTGTTGAAACACCGATTACTTCGGCATCTAAATCTTCGAACTCATCATAACGGTCACTTAAAGAAGTGATTTCCGTTGGACATACGAATGTGAAGTCCATTGGGTAAAAGAAAAGAACGGTCCACTTATCTTGCTTCATGTTCTCTTCTAGGCTTACTTTTCCAAATTCTTTGTTTGCCATTACTGCATCCATTTCAAATCTTGGTGCTTGTTTAGCTACCATGCGCTTTTCTGACATGTCTAAATCCCTCCACATATATTGTTTCTGAACAACAGTGATTATTATAAAATACTCACTACCCCTCGTCAACCATGACGATCTTGTTTTCCCGACTATTTCTATCATGCCCACTCTCCACGTCAGTAAACTTAATAAGTTTAAGGAGAACGGTCATTGTGGTAAACTCTACTGTATGCAAAAAACTACACCTTGGAAGGAGCAATACATATGCAAGCATGGATTGAGTCTATTAATTGGACGGAGATTGGAACGAAGGCTCTAACTGTTGGTCTCCAATTAATTGCTATTTTAATCGTATTTTTTATCATCCGAGCGATCGGTCGGAAATTTA
Organism: Salipaludibacillus keqinensis; assembly: GCF_003226325.1. Classification (GTDB taxonomy): domain Bacteria; phylum Bacillota; class Bacilli; order Bacillales; family Salisediminibacteriaceae; genus Salipaludibacillus; species Salipaludibacillus keqinensis. The sequence continues at coordinate 367,766 of NZ_PDOD01000002.1, forward strand.
TCTCTAGCAGCTTTGCGAAAATGAGCACGCAGAAAAATGTCTCTGAAGGACGAGTAAAAACGTTGGAAAGGCTCGTAAACAACATTTTCTCATATATACTGCTGTTCATTTTAATCACATTAATTGTTGGGATCTTTGAGTACGATGTCACAGCCCTAATCGCTGGTGCCGGTATCATTGGACTTGCCATTGGTTTTGGAGCACAAGGCTTAGTTAGCGACGTGGTAACTGGATTTTTCATTCTGTTAGAAAAACAAATGGAAGTCGATGAATATGTCACAGTAGCAGGATTAGATGGGATTGTGGAAGAAGTAGGTCTTCGGACAACGAAAGTGAGAGGCTTTGATGGGACGGTGCATTTCATTCCTAACCGCGAAATAGGCAGTTTAAGTAACCACTCTCGTTCCACAATGCGAGCACTAGTGGATATGAGCATTAGTTATGATGACAACATTGATGAAGCGATGCTCGTCATGCAGCAAGCTTGTGACAGGGTAGCTATGGAAGACGACCTCATCAAAGAAGGTCCTCATGTCGTCGGCGTTCAGAACCTTGGAGATAGCGACGTGGTCATTCGCGTCATCGCTCAGACTGCGAACATGGAACAATGGGGCGTAGAGCGAAGATTAAGAAAAGCGATGAAAGAAGCTCTTGATGCTAACAATATTGACATTCCATTTCCACATCAAGTGTATATTAATAAAGACAAAGCTTAATAAGAAAACGATAGCCTAGAGCTAGTCACGGCTAACTTAAACGAAAAGGACCCGACATTGTCAGGTCCTTTTCTTTCTGTTTTCTATCTTGATTGCAGCGATTGGTCCACACGTTGGCACACTTCGTCCGCAGTTAACCCTTGTGCTGAAATGACCGCTCCATCCGTTGTTGTATCTGCCATACCCATCATATTCTCCTGTTGTCCAGAAACGACACAACAATCACACCCTGAAGCATCTTCTTCATTTTGCAGAGCTACAACTTCGTGTCCTTGTGCTTGCAAGGCTTCCTCTACATCCGTTAAAGCTGCTTCTACACCGATTCTTGCCATAATGATCGCCTCCTAAATGTATTTCAACCTTTAGTATGAGCCTAATTATTAAGGTTATACAAAAAGGAGCTGATTGTCTTTTTCTTAAGCAAATTGAGTCTTGTAAATTTAGCCATTACCATTCTAATGAATTTTTATAATTGTGATTAATCTCTCACCGTAAACTATACACACCTCTATTAGATAAGAGTCAACTTCCTATCTTCATTAACCATTCACGCAATTTAGCTTATGGATTGTTGTCATTAATAAACTTCATGATTTTCTTCAATTTCCTCATTTTTCTTGGATCAGAAAAAATTAGAAAACACGATATAGAGTGGGAAAATGACACCAGAACCTACCAGTTAAAAGAACAAATTCCCACAATGTGACTCCAAATTGGTTTGCTTTGGTGTAAAAAAGCTTAGCTTGAGTTTTACGGTAAAATGTTGGTACTACCCCTATGTAAAGTTGTTATTATTTCTGACAAAACAATTCTAAATATTTATTTTAAAGCTTTCTCTAATGTTTCAATATTCTGCTCCATTAATTCCACGTAGTTTTGATCTTCTTTCCGTTGGTCTTCTGTTAAAGATTCCATGTTATCGAAATACAGTTTTTCCGCTCCAATCTCGTCTATCAGCATATCTGCTACAGGAATAGAGTAGTTGCGTTCAAACACAATGTACTCTATATCCTTCTCCGTGGCTAATGCAATCAAATCCTGAATTTCCCGCTGGGAAGGCTCATTCAGCGGAGAAAAGCCGGTCACAGGTACCTGCTCAAATCCATATCGATCCGCCCAATATGTATAACCGGCATGGGCGGTAAACAGTTCCTTTCTTTCAGCTTTTACTGCTACTTCCTGAAATTTCTCATCCAAACGTTCCAGATCTTCTTTTAGATCCGCAAAGTTCTCTCTGAAAAAATCTTCTTCCTCTGGCTTCAATTCTATCAATGCTTCACTGATGTTTTCTGCCAACTGGATAGACCGTATGGGATCGATAAACACATGCGGGTCTCCCGGTCCGTGGTCGTGCCCTTCTTCCCCGTGGCTGTGATGATTATTATCGTCATGATCATGCGCATGGTCGTGGTCATTTTCTTCGTCATTATGTGAGTGATTATGATCATTGTCGTCATGCGAATGGTCTCGGTTATCATCGTGGGAATGATCATGATGGTGTTCTTCGTCCTCATGTGCATGAGAATGGGACGTTTCGTCGATAAATTCAATACCTTGCGAAGCTTTAACCATGTTTACATCCTCTTCTTCCAATACGTTCACAGCTGTATCAATGAAACCTTCCATTCCTCCACCACTGTAAACAAAGGCGTCGGCCTCAGCCAGCCGGGTCATCAAACGCATCGGGGGTTCATATGTATGAGCATCCACTCCAGGAGGAATAATGTTTTCGACATCCACATGCTCCTGCCCAATTTTATTAATAAAATCTTCCAATGCAAAGATCGTTGTATATATCTCCACCGGCTCCACTTCTTCTGAATTGCCACTCTGCGCCTGTTCCTCCCCCTTCTCATCCAATTCATTTGTGTCATTGTTTTCCGAAGTGCCGCAGGCAGAAAGCAGCAGAAGGCCTGCGCCTGACAGCATTAAACAGGCTTTCATTATAAATCCTCCATTTCAATAAATATGAATATATTCTATTTCTTTATTTAATAGAAAAAGCCACGAGTATCAATGGTTTCTTTTAAATATACGACACATATCTCATTATTCCATTGGTTAATATTTTCGCCACTGGATGTTTTCTCTATGAAGTAAGTTGCTGCGGATGTAATCATGTGCTTTATAAATCAATTCCTCTAAAGTTTTCGTGCTGTGAGCAAGTATTCTCAGCATAAATCCTTTTACCGGAAGCTCTGAAATTCCAAAACGAGCTTCCAGATTCATTGTGTTTAATCGTTCATATACGATGTTTATAAATTTTTCATCTACACTATCATGCAGTACTAACAACATGCCAGTATGTGAATAGCCTTCCATTTGCATTAATCCACTGATACTTTCATCCGGTTCCAAAAAAAGATGATCAAAAACAACAAGCCTTTCATTTTTATATACTTTCAGCATGGAACGGATCCAGTCATAGCTGAACGACCGTCCATCTTCTGCCCAGCCGGGAGTCATCATATCACTGTAAATAAGACGAGCTCCTTCTTTCATATGAACATCCGTCTCCTGCACAAACCGCGCCTGTTCGTAAGCAATGAGCGGATCCGGCATATATTCAACAAGGCTGTTTTCTTCCATATGAATAGAAGTTTTCTGCACTACGGGCTTTTTCGGTGTTTTATACACTTTTGTGTGTGATTGTGTCGTAACAGAAAGTTCCGCTTCCCTTGCAGCTTGTATTTGCGTTGTATAAACGTCTCCATCCACATATCCCCCGCCCACATGGATCATGTAGACGGAAGGAGCGTTTTCATCCAAGTATACAGGACGCGTGAGTTTTAGTGCGCCTTCATAGTAGCAGTGAGACAAAATGGTCCTTTCTGCTTTTTTCACTGCTTTTATTTCCATTGCTCCTGTCAGACTCATGACTCCAGTCCAATAAGCAGTGCCTCTTCCCTTAACCATGTAACGACATCATTCACCCCTTCATTGTCCTTCAGGTTTGTGAAGATGAATGGTTTGTTTCCACGTGCGTTCTGTGTATCGTACTTCATCACTTCTAGACTTGCGCCGACGTATGGAGCGAGGTCTGTTTTATTAATGATAAAAAGATCCGACTTAATCATACCCTGTCCGCCTTTACGCGGAATTTTTTCCCCTTGGGCCACATCGATAATATAAATAGAAAAATCAACCAGCTCCGGACTGAAAGTAGCTGCAAGGTTATCTCCTCCACTTTCAACGAAAATCAGTTCCAGGCCGTCATGCCGCTCATGTAATTCTTCGATCGCCGCAAAATTCATAGAAGCATCTTCCCGAATCGCCGTGTGAGGGCATCCTCCGGTTTCTACCCCAATCACCCGGTCTTCTGGAAGCACACCATTTTTCATCAGAAACTGTGCGTCCTCTTTCGTGTAAATGTCATTCGTCACCACAGCCATGCTGAGTTCTTCATGCAGTGCACGCGTCAATTTTTCTACAAGCATCGTCTTCCCCGCTCCAACAGGGCCTCCGACTCCAATTCGAACTGTACTCATGTTATCGCCTGCTTTCCTTTTTATTTTTTAAGCTATACTTCTTTTAGCTGTAAGTTGGTTTGAAAATTAAGACAGGTATCTAACTTCACCTTGGAAGGGTAACAGAACTGTTACTAAGACATAAAAATGCGTACGTGCAGCCGTTCATGCTTCATCTGTGCTATTTCAAGTCCGGGGCTTACTGCAGCCAGATCTTCCTCAGACAGCTCCATGATTTTTCTTGTACTTTCTTCGATCACAGGCTGGATTTCCACCAGCAGCTTCTGTCCATTGGTCTGTCCAAGCGGGATACCTCGGACAGCATTCTGAACAAGGGAATTAATCGTTGAAAATAAATATGTCTGCAGCGCCGTATGCTTATCTACTTCGAGATGAAATGCGACTGCTGAAAAAACAAGGGCTGAATGTCCGTAAGCTTTTTTTTCTTTCATATTCTTAATATATTTTTCCAGAATCGGTTCGGGGTAAAGTTCGTAGCAGAGCTTTGCCATCCGTTCCCCCATCCGCTGATTGCCAAGCCTTGTTTCTTTAGAGAGACAGGACGCAAACAGCAGCTCGTCCAGATGAAAAAAAGCTGCTTCGTTTTTTTCTTCCAGTGCTTCCCTGGCAAGGCGGCAGGCAAGTCCATCTACATATACCAGCTGCTTTTGCAGGTAAACATTCAGCGCTTCAGAAAATGTTTGCTTGTCTTTAATAACTTCTTCCTGAATGTAAGTTTCCAGCCCGAAAGAGTGTGAAAAAGCCCCGGAAGGAAAATTGGAATCGCTGAATTGCAAAAGCGGCAGCAGTCGGTTAATCATGAGAATGCCCAATATGACGGAATGCTTTTCTCACTTTACGATTTTCTCTCTTATAAGGAATTTCAAGCTCTTTAAGAAGTTTTTCCACCAGGTAATCATACTGGACAAGCATCTCTTCTCCCTCAAACTGTGCTGGAAGATGACGGTTGCCAAGCTGATGTGCAATATCCCCCATCTGTTGTATGGAAATCGGCTGAATGGCCAGCAAATCATCTTTTGTAACACTTACAACGATCATGTTATTGTCATCTTGAAATAAAATATCTCCATCTGCTAGTTCTCTGTTTTCCGGAAGCCGGATACCAATTTCTTTTCCATGATCCGTGGTCACTCGCTGAATCCTTTTCACCAGCTCATCGCTTTCCATGTAAACGCGTTCTAAGTGGGGGGGTTGCTCGGTTGTTGTGGATAGATTGCCTACTATTTTCTCAATTATCATATGCCTTCACCTCAAAATAAAAAATACCGCTGACCCATAGGAACTTCTTCTACAGGATCACAGATAATGACGTTGCCGTCTACTTTCACTTCATAAGTCTGGGGATCCACTTCGATTAGTGGAGTTTCTCCGTTTAACTTCATAGAAGCTTTCGTCAGGTTCCTCGTGTTTTTCACTGGTTTTACTAGTTTTTCAAGACCTAGTTCCTTCTTAATGCCGGCTCTTTCCGCCGCTTGGGAAACAAATGTTATGGATGTCTGATGTTTGGCTTTTCCAAAAGATGAAAACATCGGACGGTACAGGACCGGCTGCGGTGTAGGGATGCTTGCATTTGGATCTCCCATTACACTATGTGCAATCATACCTCCCTTTATAATTAACTCAGGCTTTACACCGAAAAATGCAGGATCCCAAACTACAAGATCAGCGAATTTCCCTTTTTCAATAGAACCTATCTCGTCAGACATTCCGTGCACAATCGCGGGATTAATCGTATATTTGGCAATATATCTCTTCACCCGATGATTATCCCCTACTCCTTCATCCCCTGCCATATTTCCGAATTGTTTTTTCATTTTATCTGCTGTCTGCCATGTACGGCTGATTACTTCTCCGACCCGTCCCATAGCCTGGGAGTCAGACGAAATAATACTAAAGACCCCCATATCGTGAAGAATATCTTCTGCAGCGATCGTTTCTTTTCTTATACGGGAATCGGCAAATGCGATATCCTCTGGTACACTCGGGTCCAAATGGTGGCATACCATCAGCATATCCATGTGTTCCTCCAATGTATTTACGGTAAAGGGTCTTGTGGGATTGGTGGAAGAAGGGAGAATGTTCGGTTCTCCTGCCGCTTTAATAATATCGGGTGCGTGACCTCCTCCAGCTCCTTCTGTGTGATACGTATGGATTACGCGACCGTCAATTGCAGCGAGCGTATCTTCTACAAACCCGCCTTCATTCAGAGTATCTGTATGTATAGCTACCTGCACATCATATTCATCCGCAGTACTCAAGCACGCATCAATCGCTGCGGCTGTTGTTCCCCAGTCCTCGTGGAGCTTCAAGCCTACTGCTCCTGCTTCCACCTGCTCTGCTAGGGCTTCTTTTCCGGAACTATTTCCTTTTCCAAGAAAACCCAGATTCATTGGGAACTCTTCCGCAGCCTCCAACATTCGGTGAATATTCCATTTTCCTGGCGTACAAGTGGTAGCATTTGTTCCGGTAGCGGGCCCTGTACCGCCTCCTACCATTGTGGTAACTCCGGAAGAAAGAGCCGTTTCAATCTGCTGTGGACTCACAAAATGAATATGAGCATCCATGCCGCCTGCAGTTACGATTTTTCCTTCCGCGGCAATGACTTCTGTAGAAGCACCTATTACAATATCAACCTTGTCCATCAATAACGGATTGCCTGCTTTTCCAATAGCCGTGATTCTTCCATCTTTTACACCGATGTCAGCCTTATAAATACCGGTATAATCAACAATAATGGCGTTTGTGAGTACGAGATCCACGCTTTCTTCCCGAAGAGCCAGCGGGTGCTGGCCCATTCCGTCCCGGATCACTTTCCCGCCTCCAAATTTTACTTCATCACCGTATACTGCATAATCTTTTTCAATTTCGATAAATAAATCTGTATCTGCAAGGCGTACAGCGTCCCCGGTTGTTGGACCAAACATGTCCGCATACTGCTTTCTTGACATTTTAAAACTCATCCGCAGCTTCCCCCTTCTGTACAGCTCCATTCACTTTATTCTGGAAACCGTAGATTTCCTGCTTTCCAGAAAAAGAAACAAGATGAATTTCCTTTTCATCCCCAGGTTCAAAGCGCACCGCTGTTCCTGCAGGGATGTTCAGGTGCTTTCCGAAAGCCTTTTCCCGGTCAAAATGTAGGAAACTGTTTGCTTCATAAAAATGAAAGTGGGATCCGACTTGTATGGGCCGATCCCCGCGGTTCAGCACTGTTACTACTACCGGCACCTTATCTGCATTGCAAATTAACGGTTCTTTTTTCAAAATATATTCACCTGGTATCATCCAGTTCTCCTCCTTTTACTGTATGGGATTATGTACCGTAACGAGTTTGGTTCCGTCAGGAAAAGTTGCCTCAACTTGAATATCCTTAATCATTTCCGGAATTCCTTCCATTACGTCTTCGCGCGACAAAATGGTTGTTCCAAACTGCATCAGTTCCGCCACAGACCTTCCTTCACGTGCACCTTCAACCACTTCATAGGTGAGAATGGCTACAGATTCAGGATAATTAAGTTTCAATCCTTTTGCTTGCCGTCTTCTTGCTACATCGGCCGCCGTAACAACGAGCAGTTTTTCCATTTCTCTTGATGTCAGCTTCATAACCGTGCTCCTTTCTTTACAGTTGCATGAGCTCCAAGCATTACGCATCCAACTTCTTTTTTCCCAAAGTCAGCCTGGACAACTGTAATAAAATCCTTTAAAAAACATCCATTAAAGATAACTGAGACTTATTAATACGCTCTTCATATTTTATTAAATACAGAATTGACAGAATATTAGTATACTATAAATCGCAGTAAAACAGCGAAGAAAATCTTCTGCTTTTCTATTAAGGTAAAGATTATTACGGTTATTCCGTTGCTTTTTTCTTATCCAGATAGTATTCCACCCATGGTCGTACAGCAATATATAGACCCCCAATAACGAGCCAGGAAAAAGCAAGATAGGTCCATCCTGTAAAAAAGGCGAGGCTATACGTATAGCCAGTTATAAACATTACACCGGGAAATGCAAAAATCAAAACAAACGTCAAACCAATAGCCCATCTTGTAACTGATTTTGTATCTTTTTTCAGCTGTTTATCTCTCATTGCTTAAACCACCTCACTTTTCACTTCAACTGGGTCTCCAACATCTACAACCTCTTCATCAAAGCTCTTGAATTCATCTTTCATAGCTTCGAAATCAAATTCTTCATTCGCAAGCAGCGCATGTCCAATAGCTATCGTACCGCTTACTGCAAAAACAGTCAGATTGCCAGCGAGCATCACATGTAATTCTTGCAATGCTGCTACGCTGATGGCTCCCATTGTGAAGTAAGCCGTACTAAACCATACAGAAACTCCGGAAATCATTCCTAATAATGCACCGTAAAAACAACCACCATTTGTGGCTCTTTTCGAGAGAAGTCCGAGCGTCAGCGGAATAACCGCCCCACTTATAAAAATACCCATTGCCATATAAACAAATCCCAGTCCGATACCTATCTGGAGCAGTCCTACTGCAAGAACGCCCATTCCGAGACCCGTGCTGAGCGTAATCAGACGGGAAACTCTTAACGTCTTTACACTTCCTGCAAGTGGATTAATCGAACGGCGATAAATATCCGTAACGACAATATTTGTAATTGCTGTTAGTTCTGCTGCCCCCGTGGACATTACCGCCATAAAAAGCATTACCAGAAAGAGAATAGACCCTGTCGCTCCGAGAAGATGCTCTGCCATCATCGGAGCAGAGGCATCAGGATCACCTATATTTAAACCAAGCCCTGCCGCTGATACACCGAGAAAGGTCGCAATCGCAAAAGGAATCGCAAACCAGGCAAGACCTCCATAGATATACGCCTTGGACGCAGCTCCGTCTTTACTTGCGATCGCCCGCTGCCAGTACGACTGGTCCACGAACACCGCACCGAAATTCCCGATAATATTAATGATGCCGAACATTAAACCAGAGATGGAAGCCATCGTAATCATTTCCGAAGATGCAGGCATGGAAGCAAGTCCTTCATATACTGTTTCTACTCCAAACTGTACGTAGACAACTGTAGCAAAAATGGTAAGAATCACAAAAATCATGACCGTGTTGAGATAGTCGGCAATAAAGGAAGCTTTCAATCCGCCGATCATCGTGTAGATCGTAAAAGTTAATGGAATCAGTAATGCTGCTGCATATATATTCATTCCTGTTAATGAATTTAACGCCAACGCTCCACCAAGGATCACCATCGCCGTTACAATAATATTTGTCATTAAAGCAAACATCATCATAAGCCGGTGGTTCTTTTGATCAAAACGCTTTCCGATAAATTCTAAAAATGTGTGCGCTTTGGGTGCTTTTCGCTTCAAATGCAGTGCCACAATCGCAAAAAGCAGTACTTGAATACATGCTCCGGCTGCGTACCAATAAGGCCCGCTGATCCCGTATTGAAACCCCGTGGAAGAAGACATCATCAATGTTGCAGCCCAGGTCCAGGCAGCAATAATAGAAGCACTTGCCAGCCCTACCCCCACGTTCCGGCCGGCAGTACTATACTGCTCAGCAGTCATTTTGGTTTTTCGTCTCCACTGCATGATCAGTGTCAAACTTATAAAAAACACTCCAAAAATTAACAAAATCATATAGCCTGTCATTGACGTTAACATTATTTTCCTCCTGTTTTTTCTAACAATACTATTATTCCTATAATTGTTAGATAATTTCCACACTTCAATAAAACGAAGTATACAGGCGGAAATTTGGTAATTCAAAGCATTTGTAAGGTTATATAACAATCTTTTTCGCGTGAATATTCTCTATTTACGAAAGAAAACGCTTACAAAAATTACCTTTAAAATAGCTTATATTCTTAGGGGAAGAAGAAAAACAGCAGATAAAAAACGTTGGAAAATACCTTTTTTATTCTTAGTAAAAAATATAGAGAAAATAGATTAAAAGTGATCTTTCTTAAAGTTTTTTTAAGAGAATCTTAAAAGTAACCCTCGTGATTTATAAATTTTGATCGAGTTCTTTTTTTAAAGACTCGCATTGTCTTCGATTAGTTGATAACGTTTATTCTTGCTTGCCCATTTAAGGACTATAGTTAGACATTTAACGATTTGAAAAACACGAGAATTATAGGAACACGTTCCCCATAAACTCCTCCTCATGCTCACGCAATGGGCATGTGATTTTTACGCTAGGGATAAAACAACGATATAAAAAAACATGCGATTTCACTTAAGAAATCACATGTTTTGCCTGTGAAGTATTCTGCATTTGCCCGTTACTTACTAGCTAGAAACTCCGTCAAATAATTTACTGCAACGGACAGGGCTTTTTCGTCTGGGTTCAATTTATTGGAATGGAGTCCGTGCTCACTGTTCACCCCAAGCCAGAACATGACACCTGGAATTTCTTCTAGAAAATAGCCGAAATCTTCTCCCGTCATCGCTTTATCACAATCTTCGAACGTCACATGCTGAGAATTCTCAGCGCTCTGGACAAACGCCTCAGTCAAGTCAGCGTCATTGAAAACTTGGCAATAATTCGCTCCGTAGTCAATGGAGAGTTGGCATTGAAAACTTTCTTCAATCCCTCGGGCCATTCCTTCGATTCGTGATTTGATTTCATTCATAGACTCAATGGACAATGTGCGGATCGTCCCTTCTATTCGAGCCTTTTCAGCGATAATGTTTTGTTTTGTCCCTGCTTCTATTTTTCCAATTGTCACTACGGCAGAGTCAAGCGGGGAAATATTTCTTGCTACGATGCTTTGCAATTGGGTCACATAATGACTCGCTGCAACGACCATATCTTCAGTGGCATGAGGGTAAGCCGCATGCCCGCCTTTACCAAGAAAATCAATAAATAACTCACTCGTGTTAGCGAAGAGAATCCCTGGTTTCGTAGCGACCGTTCCAACTGGTAACTCGGGAGCAATATGGAGTGCGTACATTTCTTCCGGCTTCCAAGTCTGAAATTCTTCAGAAGCAAGAAGTGGTTTCGCTCCACCTGGTCCTTCCTCTGCCGGTTGGAAAACAAAGACGATGTTTTGCTTAGGCTGATTGACAGCAAAATGTTCAACCAAAGCCATCCCAATCGTCATATGAAAGTCATGACCACAGGCGTGCATCATTCCGTCGTGCGTAGATGAAAAAGGAAGGGATGTCTCTTCTACAACTGGAAGACCGTCTATGTCTGCTCGGTAACCGATCGTTTTCGTAGGCTGACTTCCTTTGATTTTCACTAACACACCTGTTTTCCACGTTTTCATCTGTAAATGATCTTGTGGACAGGCTTTTATCACGTCTAAAATAAATTGCTGTGTCTTCGTTTCTTTGAAACCGGGCTCTGGAATTTGATGAAGCGCCCGGCGTCTAGCCACCAGGCGCTCCTGCAAATTGTGATCTTGTTGATTCATATCGATCACTTATTAAGCTTTCTTAGTTCTTGCTTGATTTCCGTTTTGCCTTTTGTACGATCGTCAATTTCTTTAATGACTTTCGCTGGCGTTCCAGCAACAACCGTGTTAGGCGGTACGTCTTCTGTTACAATTGCTCCAGCTGCAACAACTGCACCTGCTCCAACTGTTACACCTTCAAGGACAACAGCGTTCGCTCCAACGACAACACCGTCTTCTACGATAACAGGTTTAGCAGAAGGTGGTTCAATGACACCAGCCAATACAGCGCCTGCTCCAATGTGACAGTTCTTTCCTACAGTAGCTCTTCCGCCAAGGACAGCGTTCATGTCGATCATCGTTCCTTCTCCAACGACTGAACCGATATTGATGGAAGCACCCATCATGATCACCGCTGAATCACCAATTTGAACCTGCTCACGAATAAACGCGCCTGGCTCGATACGAGCGTGGATATTTTTCATATCTAACAACGGAATCGCAGAGTTGCGACGATCGTTTTCAACAACGAAGTCTTCCACTTTTGACTCGTTATCTTTCAACGCTTGCTGAATGTCTTTCCACTCACCGAAAAGAACACCCGTATTCCCTTGAATAAATGATTTCGTGTTTGAACCGAAATCGATTCCGTCCAAGTCACCTTTAATATGTACTTTTACTGGTGTTGATTTCTCACTATTTGAGATAAAGCTAATGATTTCATTTGCATCCATTTGTTTCATGAATAATTCCTCCTTCAAATCTTAGAACTCCTTTTCATCATAGACATTTCAACAAAAAAATGCAATGGAAGAGGCGTCTAGAAATGACAAAAAACACGAAAACCGGCTTCTTGGCTGCCGGTTTTCTCATCGTTTATCTATTCATTGTGAAAATAACCCTTTTTCTGTGAACCAAACGACTTGGATCGTCGATTGTTCATCTGCTCTTTCGATCATCAATTCATGATCGCCACTTTCATAAATCTCATTCCAATAGCCGTCCATTTCGTTTACCCCTTTATGAATCGCTTGTTCATCAGCAAGCTCGTCCAAGTCTTTTCTTACTTGCTCTGGGAGGGCATCTCCCCTAACCGCAATGGCTACAATAGTTTCCGTTTCTGGACCCGTAAAATAAGTCGCGTGATCATATATGTAATAAGGGCCGCCTTCAAAATATCCTTCTTCCAATGGCTTTCCTTCGATCTCTATGATTGTTGCGATGGACTTACCAAGGTCTGCACGTGCAAAATCTACGAAGTCTGTTCCTTGTCCAGAATCATTCATTTCAAGATGGAATGAATCACTTTCGGTTATATGCGTGAGTTCTTCTCGATTGTTTTCTTTAAGAACTGCCTGTTGGGCCTTGTCCGATTGATGGCTCAAGACAGTTATAGTATCTACACTGAACATGAAGCTAGATAATAACAGAAAGACTAAAACAACAGAAAAAAGAACATTTTTATGTATCATCATAGCTATACCCTCTCCATCTCATTTCGTATTGTAATATAATTGTAACATTAAAGAAATATAAATGAAATGGTGTTTTTAATATTCTGATAAATGGTCAGGTAAAATGATAGAAAGGGTTTAATACGCCGGACAAACCTCGGAACGGCGGAGCTCTTTTGTCCCTTTTTTGCTTGTTTCGAGACAAACCTCAGTACAACGAGGTTCGTTTGTCCCCTTTATCCTTCCTAAAATCGAAAGAAACGCATCCACAAATCAAAGATCTATTATTTCCTAAAAAGCGAAAAAAACCAGACACCTAAGCGTCTGGTTTTGTGAAACTATGAAAATACTTTTGTAATAAATACGGTTGTCTCTCTCGCTAAATCGACTTCGTCGAAAAGGAAATCGTCGCCGTTTTGCCAGAACGTACGGACAATAGGGCGTTGGGGGAGTCCTTTATGCTGACCGGTGACAACACCGATTGCCCCGGTATTTAATTTCACTTGAGTCCCTGACGGATAAAAGGCGATACAACGAAGAAATTTCCAGACAATGCTATGGTCATACCGAACATTTGTCAGACCCATGATCTGTTCACAAGCTTCATGAGGGAACATTCCTTTCGCTTGCTCTCCGCGAGAGGTGAGATGATCATAATCATTTGCCACAGCCACAATTTTTGCTAAGAAATGAATGTCATTTGACTCCATTCCCCTTGGTTCACCAGATCCATCGACGTTCTCGTGGTGGGTTAAAGCGATATGGGCAGAAAGTGTGCTAATGTCAGCCGATTTTCTTAAAAGATTAAACCCTTTCCACGAATGATGCTTCATGAGCTCATCGTCGCGATCGTATCCGACGGGAATATCTTTTTTTCGAACACTTCCAACCAATTTTCCAATATCGTGTAACAATGCTCCTGTAGCTAATTCCTGAATGCGTTTTTTATTTAAACCTACTTGCACCCCTACCATGACTGACATGATACATACGTTTACTAAGTGTACAAATAGCTGATTATCCTTCGTGCGAATATCCGTCAGGTGGAACAACACATCGGAATTCACCATCACTTCAGCAATCATTAGGTCAACCACGTCACTGATTGCCTTCCCGTCAAGGGGTTTGTCTTGCTGGATGTATTGAATCGAATGGGCCACAGCTGAGACGGCTTTTCTTCTCGTCGTTTCAGACACCACTTCTTCTACTTCCACATCTTCAAACCGATCGTCCTTGACGAATAACGATGAAACCCCCATCTGACGCAACTTAGAAATTAATCCAATCGTTAATGTGACTCCCTCGTTCAAGAGAATTCGACCATCACTGGCAAAAATATGTCTGCCTAGTTTTTCACCTTGTTCCACTTTATCAATAAATACATATCTCATTTAACCGCCCTCAAAATTTCATTTTCCAACATGTTCTTCAACAATCGATTGAAGATTCTTCTTATGAAAACCAATCACTTGGTGTTCTCCGTATAATGTCAGAGGCGTTCCGATAGGATTAATGGACTTCCATTCTGAAAAATGCCCCTCATTTTCCGAAATATTTCGCTCATCCACTTTCATCCTATGTTCATGTAAAAACGCAATCACTTGCTCACAATAAGGACAGCCTTTACTAGTATAAACAATGACCTCTCCGTTCACCTGCACCACTCCCACCTGATAGGACTATATATTTAGTTTACTACAGATGATTCCGATCAACTCCCTTTTTCTAAAAATACTTCAGTGGAATTTAGGCATGGGTAATAAGTCTTATAGTTGTGATTTTGATTCAGGTTGTTTAGGTTCTGTTTTCTCTGCATGATCATCCATATGAATACGTCTCGTAGGGTAAGCAATAGACACCCCTTCTTCTTCTAAGATCGACATGATTTCTAAATTTACTTCTTGTTTAATTTCCATGTATTCCGTCCATAGAGTTGATTTCGTAAAGAAATAAAGAAAAATATCAAGACTGCTTTCGTTAAACTCACTGAACCGAACAATGATCAGTTCTTGATCGATATCGTCCCTTTCTCTGAGCATCCCTTCAATCCGGGCCACGCAAGTATCCATCTTCTTTCTAGGGGTTAAATACTCAACACCTAAATTAAAACTAATTTGTCTTTTGCCCATTTTCGACCAGTTCTCAATCGGCTCATTGGACAAAGTTGAGTTAGGTACGACGACCAATGAATCAGAAAAGGTTCTGATTTTTGTACTCCGAAAGGTAATATCTTCTACAAAACCGTTAACAGACGGTGTTTCAATCCAGTCGCCTAAAGTGAAGGGTTTCTCCGTAATAATAATTACTCCTCCAATAAAGTTGCTAATAGAATCTTGAGCAGCAAGGGCGAAGGCTAGTCCGCCTATACCAAGACCTGCCACAAATCCATTCACGTTATACCCCCACAGATCAGCAATAATGCTAAGAGACATCACCACGATGGCAAAGCGAATCAGTTTAGAAAGAAAGGGTAACAAGATTTGATCCACTTCAATTTCCAATTTCTTACCCACTCTAGTAAAGAGAGCTGAAGAGGAAGCAGAAAGGTTAAACAGCCCCCAGGCAATATGGAAAATAATCAATGACTGTAAAATCCTCATCACAGAAACGTCATAGGTGTGTGGAAAAGGAAGATAAACAAAAGCTGCATAAATACCGAGCACGACGAAAAAGGATCGCAGCGGTCGTTCAAAGGCGAGCAGCACATTCGTCACCACATGCGTCGGTGCTTTATTCGCTACACTTAAAATCAATTTAAAAACATACGTCGTGAAAATTTTTCTGAACACTAAAAATAACAAAAAGATCCCTAATGCTATTAATAGTTCTCCCCAAGTGAAGGTATAGATCCAATGATTCATAAAATACTCCTTTTAAGTTAGCTTTAGATTCAGGTAGTTTCAGATGAAAAAGAACTCTCTATTCCTAAGAGAGTCCAAGTCTACATTCAAGAACATAAGTGCTTTTTAGTCCTATGTAAATTAAGAGCAGAACCGTAATAAGAAACGATAGTAACAGGACAGAAAGATGCAACATACCATAACTGTCACTCCATAATATCGCACTGACTACAGGACCATTCCCCAATTATTAAGAATCTACGTCTTTTTTTATATTAACTTGAATATTTATGACTGTAAATGATATACTTTGTCATCATAATAGATATAAAGAAGGTACCTGAGATGAAAAAACAATTTGCAATTATCGGCTTAGGTCGATTCGGCACAAGTATTTGTAAAGAATTATATCATATGGGTCACGAAGTGCTGGCCATCGACAAGGATGAAAAAAAAGTCGAAGAGGCTAATCAATTTGCTACCCATGCCATCTACGCAGATGCAACGGACGAAGCATCCCTTATAAAAATTGGAATTCGAAACTTCGAACACGTTATTGTAGCGATCGGTGAAGATATTCAAGCAAGCATATTATGTACCCTCCATTTAAAGGATTTAGATGTCCCGAAAGTATGGGTAAAAGCTCAGAACAGTTACCACCATAAAGTATTGGAAAAGATCGGAGCAGATCGCATTTTCCACCCTGAGAAAGACATGGGAAATCGTATTGCCGAGTTTTTAACATCTGAGAAAGTATTAGATTACATTGATTTATCTGCCGACTACAGCATTGTCGAAATTTTGGCAACGAAGAAAGTGAACGGTAAATCGTTAATCGATCTAGATGTTCGCGCCAAGTACGGTTGCACCGTCTTAGCCATTAAACAAAAAGGGAAAGTAGACGTGACCCCGAACCCTAATGACCCACTTCACCAAGGTGACATTTTCGTCGTCATTGGAAATAAAAGAGATTTAAGGCGATTCCAAGAAGGGGCTCTTTAATAATCGAATGATAATAGAAGGATTCTTTGCCAGGAATGGCACTACAAGCACTTATTTAGCTTTCTACTATACCAACAGTAGAAAGTTTTTTAACTTTACAAAATTGTCAAACTTTTTTAATGATAGCGGTTTCATTTCTCTTATCTACGTGGTTTAATATATTTATAGGGAGTAACATCTTGTACCATTGAACATCATTTCACTAAATTCCAACCACACTTTGGGGGTGCTAATGTATGAATGCCATTGAATTAAATAATGTAGTCAAACGTTTTTCGAACGGCTCTGATATGACGTTATTGTTTGAAGATATGAACTTAACCGTTCGCGAGGGGGAACTCGTTGTTATATCAGGCGAAGAAGGAATAGGTAAATCAACACTTTTACGAATGATCGCGGCCATGACACCTGCGAACAAAGGATCCGTCCAAGTTTTCGGTGAAGACTTAGTAAGTATTAGAAAACGCACGGAATGGCGCTTAGCAAACATCGGCTACATTAATGACGAAGGCTGTTTAATGCCTTATTTATCGGCTAAACAAAATCTGTTAGTCGGTTTAAAAGAAGAAGATCCTCAGTACGCCGAACGAGAAAAAGAAGCGAAAGCCATTTTAGCGGATCTCGGCTTTTCTGAAGATAAATTCAAAGAGTCCATCGAAGGACTAGATGATAAACATCAAATGCTTGCGACCATTGCTCGCATCCTAATGACCAGTCCGAAGATCATTTTAGCGGATGAACCGACGAAAGAGTTAGAAGGTGAAGATGGCGCAGCAGTCCTTGACAAGCTACTCCATTTCGCTAAAAAACAAGGATCAACAGTCATCATTGTCACGAACGATCCTTCCATCCATCATTTAGCTGACCGTCACTTCACAGTCAGTAATCGCCAATTAGTTGAAATTGATAAGGATGAACAAGTTCATTAATCACAAACAAAAGCCCACAAAGGATGTGGGCTTTTCTCGTGTTCGCATATTGGTTAGCGTGGATCAGGAGCCGTTTGAACCACTGTACATAATGGCTAAAATAGTTAGAACCGTATATGTAATAACAACCGCCCCTGCGCCAAAAAGTAATAAGATAATCGCAGCTTTTTGGACTTTTCCCATTTTCATCACACCTTTTCATTTATCTGGTATACCGTAGATAGATTATCGAACGCACCCTTCATCCATGCCATTCATTGGCCCATTCATGTTGAAGGTGACTTGTCTGTTATATCAACGTGACTTCATTTATAGCCTATATGATTTAAAGACTACTTACAAAAATATTTTCTTCGCTAAAATTCATTATGCCAATAAATTCACAAAAAAGAAAGACATGAAGACCAAGGTAGCCGCTAGAAGAAAACTTCCATGCCAAGTAAGGCGTTTAGTGAGACCTTGTCCAAGGTTTTGTTCACGTAATTCATCGATCGTCTCGTTTAACACTTCAGTTAAATAACTGGACCTCCCTTTTCTTTTAATCTTTAAATGTATGGTGTTCTTCGATTCATCATTCATGGGGGACTCATCCCAGCTGAATGTTATTTTTTCATTGGTCTCTGGCAGTAAATAATCGAAGGGATTCTCATCTTCCTTTTGGTCTTTTGAAAACGTGACATGATAGAACTGGAAGTTCTTTTCGAGACTCTCTTCTACCTGTTCTTTTGACGTGTTATAAATGACTAAATGCTCTCTGCCTCTTATGAATATGAGAGCGGAGAAAATAATAATGAAAATGACAGCGGTTTGTAGAGTAAAGTATTCTATGAAGATGTCTCGGTCAATATAAAAGAGTATCCCCGCTCCCACGAATGCCAAGACTGAAATACTCCAATGATTTTTATAATAAACTCCTTGCTTCATCCTCATCTGAATCCATTCAACCAGTCCAGTAAAATAAAAAATAATAAGCGGTATCAATAGGCTAACATACATCTGGAAACCAACCTTTCTTATGAGGACTTCTTTGCTACTAACTTAGCGGCAGGTTAACGACGTTCAGATCATACACTTAACCTGTTCGTCGCTTATCTCTCATGTTAGCTACGTTCATGCCCTCTTTCTTACGTTGAACGTCGCCAATCTCTCATGGTAGCTTCGTTCAAGCCCTCTTTCTAAGCTGTTCGTCGCCAATTTCCTATGTTAGCGACGTTCATGCCCTCTTTCTTACGTTGAACGTCGCCAATCTCTCATGTTAGCTACGTTCATGCCCTCTTTCTTACGTTGAACGTCGCCAATCTCTCATGTTAGCTACGTTCAAGCCCACTCTCTTCGTTGAACGTCGCCAATCTCTCATGTTAGCTACGTTCATGCCCTCTTTCTTACGTTGAACGTCGCCAATTTCCCATGTTAGCGACGTTCATGCCCTCTTTCTAAGCTGTTCGTCGCCAACCTCTCATGTTAGCCACGTTCATGCCCTCTTTCTTACGTTGAACGTCGCCAATCTCTCATGTTAGCTACGTTCATGCCCTCTTTCTTACGTTGAACGTCGCCAATCTCTCATGTTAGCTACGTTCAAGCCCTCTTTCTTACGTTGAACGTCGCCAATCTCTCATGTTAGCTACGTTCAGGCGCGCTTTATACGCTGTTCGTCGTCAATCACACTAATTTCCGCTACTTTCCAATCATCTTTCGCTTAAATTAAGCGATGCGCCCACTCAACTTGGCTGTCGGAAACATATAGTAATACAGGATAAATCGTGCCGAGGGGTGATCATAATGAGCGAGCGTAAAAACAGGGATATTCAACCGATTCACGAGAAACCTTTTGGGGATATTTTACATTCAATGGATAACTTTTTCAATCAGGCGATTCAACACTTGCACAGTCCGAAGACGATCCCCGTTTATCAATATGAAACACGAGATCAGTATATTATTGAGGCTGAATTGCCGGGTATCAAGAGAGAGCAAATTAGATTAGATATTTATCAAAACTACGTTAAAATTGGCGTTCATAACGAATCTTTCATTGAAAAAAAAGACGATACTAAAAGGAGCTTGGAGCAATCTCTTCGATATCAACGGGCCGATCGGATTGTGACTCTTCCCTTTGCCGTCAATGAAGAAGATGTAAAAGCGAGTCTATCTCAAGGGTTGTTAACGATCCGGATTCCAACCAAACGTAAGAGAATTCCAATTGACACGAAGGAGGTGTAAGAAATGTTCTTTCAACGTCCACAATCTTATCAACCATACGATTATCAACCACCCTATCATACACCGCCGCACCATTGGCATGGGCATCAACAGCCGCCTTTTTATCAGCAAGGGCCCTATCAAGGATATCCTCCTCAATATCATCAACAACAACCAGGAGGATACCCAGCACCATTTGCTCAGCAGAAACCTGCGTCCAAACTAATGAGTGCTTTTCAAACGAATGAAGGAAAATTCGACTTTCAAAAAGCGATGACGACGATGGATCAAGTCGTCAAGACAGCCAATCAAGTCTCCCCCTTCGTGAAACAAGTAGGCAGCTTTTTCACAACGAAATGAATATATTAAAAGGAGACAAATAGGTCTCCTTTTTTTACATTGCTTGTATTGTGATATAGGAGAAAATCAGAAACCCAGCTAAGAGCAACGCCCCATGCCATTTAAGACGTTTTTGAACGTCTTTTTCTGCCCCTCTTTTGATTAGAGTCTCTCTCAAATCAAACCACTCGTTCTCCAATTCACTTGGCACCTTCCTTTGCAGTCGCACATGGACAGTATGAGCGAAATCGCTATTTAAAGGAGACACATCCCAATCGAGATTAAGCTTTTCTTTCGTATCTTCCAAGACGTATTCTATCTTTTTGCTTTGCTTGTTTATCTCTTTTGATACGCGCCCTTCATATGCTTTTAACTTATCATCAACCACTCCCTCTACCTCTTTTCCAGATGATTGATAAACAGTTAGATGATAAACACCTGAGATTAAAGAGGAAATCATGTAAAACATTAATACAATACCTATCGCAATAACTAACCAGACCTGATCAGATAAGTATGTGAAACTTAGGTAAATCAAAGTTACAAGCCCTATTCCCCCCAATAGATGTTGAATCCAGGGGAGTTTTTCTGAAACGCCATGCTTTCTGATCTGGAAGAACCGTACAATCCCTTCCACAAACGCAATAAAAAACGGGACAATTGTCAGCCATACGAAAAACATTTAAACACCTCTAAGTTATGATAAAATAGTCGCTAAGGAGTTGATAGCAATGAATGAAACGATGAAAACCATTCTAAATCACCGCTCGATTAGAAAATTCAAGGATCAACCTTTAGCCGAACAAGAAATTGAACAATTGGTTCACGCAGCGCAAATGGCTTCCACTTCTAGCTACATACAAGCCTACAGCATCATTGGCGTTGAAAATAAACAAACGAAAGCAGAATTAGCCACACTTGCAGGAAACCAACCTTATGTAGAACAAAACGGACATTTCTTCGTGTTCTGTGCCGACCTTTACCGGCATACCGTCGCGGCTGAAATGGAGGATCTCGAAATCACACCGGCTATTGAATCCACTGAAAAATTCATGGTTGCCGTCATTGACGCCTCTCTCGCAGCACAGAATGCAGCCGTCGCCGCAGAGTCTCTCGGTCTTGGAATTTGCTATATAGGTGGCTTACGAAACGAAATTGAAAAAGTTTCAGAACTTCTTCAATTGCCTGAATACGTGATTCCTTTATTTGGGATGGCCGTGGGGGTGCCTGATGCTGAAACAGATCAGAAGCCACGCCTGCCGTTAGAAAACGTGTATTATAAAGAAACGTACCCGAATGAAAAGCAGAAGGTTCAACAAGGACTTGAAAACTATAACGAGACGATTTCAGCTTATTATCATGATCGAACCGATGGAAAACGAAGCGATCGTTGGACGGAGCAAATGTCAAATATGTTAAAAACACCTCGTAGAATGCATATGAAAGATTTTGTTCAAGGTAAGGGCTTTATGAAATCGTAGTACTCCAGAGATACTTCATTAATGATAAAGTGTGCCTTTGTAGGACTGACACTTACTGTTAATCTTTAGTTTTGGAAGTTTCAAGACTAAGAATTAACATTTCGGCTTTGTTTGTCTCTTAACTCGTAGATTCGAGACTAACTTTCTAGATTCCTCTTCTGTTTGACCCGTATATCGTCGTTGCGAGACTAAGTATTAGGATCTCTTTTCTGTTTGTCTCGAATCTGGCCTATTCGGGACTAACTTTTCAGGGTCCTGCTTTGTTTGTCTCGAGTCTGGCAGGTTTCAAGACTAAGTATTCACAGTTCTACTTTAGTTTGTCTCGCAACTCGCTCTTTCGGGACTAAGTATCGATTTTCTCCCTCTGTTTGTCTCTCAACTCAACGAGGCAAAATTAATTTCGCTCCCCCCTAATTAACTCTTCCCCAACTTTCATCATAAATAAATAATATATACGTTTATCATATTCCTTTTGCAGACACTAGGTTTACTGATATACTAATGCTATGTTTATTATAAAGACAGAATGTTCTCACAATAGAAGGAGGATTTATTGATGACGAAGAAGATGAACGTTGAAAGCTTTAATTTAGACCACACGAAAGTCAAAGCTCCGTATATTCGCCTTGCTGGAACTACTGAAGGAGCGAAGGGGGATACGATTTACAAGTACGACCTGCGCTTTTGCCAGCCCAATAAAGATCATATGAACATGCCTGGACTCCATTCTTTGGAACACATGATGGCTGAATTCAGCCGCGATCACCATTCTCAGATTGTCGACATTAGTCCAATGGGATGCCAGACAGGTTTTTACCTTTCAATTATTAATGATGAAAGCTATGATAACGTCATCGAGCTAGTTGAAAAAACGCTTAATGACGTGCTAAAAGCAACTGAAGTCCCTGCATGTAATGAGGTTCAATGTGGTTGGGCCGCTTCTCACTCCTTAGAAGGAGCTAAAGACATTGCGAAAGAGATGTTAAATAAGAAAAACGAATGGCGAGAAATATTCGCCTAATCAATCCCAATACAACAAATGAGCACCCCTCTAAAGGGTGCTCATTTTCATAATTGTTTCTGCATGGTCACATGCAAAATATTCGCATCGTAAAAAGTGTCAGATACGGTTTCATAACCTAGCCGTTTGTAGAAGTCCTCAGCTTGAATTTGAGAATTTAGCTTCAATAGTTCTAACTCATTTTCACGAGCGACTTCTTCCATTTTATTAATAATTAAAGCGCCTATCCCTCGACTACGGTCGTCGGATAACACGCACACTCTCTCAGCCTTAGCTGTCAGGTCCATAACGCGCATTCTTCCTGCTCCAACAGGTCGTTCCTCTTCGTAAGCCACAAAATGAATCGATGCCTTTTCTTGATCGTCTACTTCGATTTCCTCAGGGACACCTTGTTCAACAATAAACACTTGCCGCCGAATGTTGTAAACATCTTTCAGCTGCTGTTCTGTGCCCGCTA
Organism: Salipaludibacillus keqinensis; assembly: GCF_003226325.1. GTDB lineage: Bacteria > Bacillota > Bacilli > Bacillales > Salisediminibacteriaceae > Salipaludibacillus > Salipaludibacillus keqinensis. The sequence continues at coordinate 391,072 of NZ_PDOD01000002.1, forward strand.
CTTCTACACGGATCATTGATCGTTTTTACCTAACAGGAACGTTTCATAAACGGTCCACGTGCCGTTCTCTAACTGATAAAGTAATGAGAAGCGATCTATCGTTTCTTCATGGTTAATTGTTTCCAATTCAAGACGCCCAATCACATCAGACAATTCATCGTAATTCATTTCCTGACCTATCGTAATATGAGGAACAAAGGCATGCTCCAACTTTTTCTCTAATGTGCCTGAATTTAGCTTTTCATGTAATGAAGTCAATTCGGCATTTTCTCGCACTTTCATATAGATCGTGTTGGTCACCGGATAAAAGGAACTATATTTATACACGCCCAATGTGAACGGAACCGATTGCTCAGCAACTTTTCTAAGGTGAGTCACTAGTTCACTAGCTTTCTCTTCTTCCATTTCAAATGGATCTTTCAGCGTCAAATGAGGTGGAACTTTCGCATACTTTGTGTCATACCTCTTGCGATAGGAGTTCGCAATATCCTGTAATTTTTTTGATGGAAAAACAGCAATTCCGTATTTCATTTTATTTCCTCCTCTAGTTCATTACATTTATTATATAAGTATTGAATTTCTATTCATCATAATATACTTCTTCATTCAATTCAAAAATCCTTTAAAATATAAAACGTTTTCATAAAAAAGCACGATATTTCGACGTAAAGCTGACCTGCGTTTAATTGAGAAAACTCCTCTTAGACGGAATTTTCCTTAAATTATGCTAAAATGGTAGAATAATAGAAAATACATCATCTTAGGAGTGAACCATATGACAAAAAAACAACCGATCCACTGTCATGTCGTGGAAAATGCAGCACGTAATCTTCTGAAAGAGCGCGGAGTGTCCATCGAGGCCATCGCACAAATTGTATATGATATGCAGATTGAATATAACGAAACGCTGGACATGCATGACTGTGTCGAAAGCGTTAATGCAGTTTTGGAAAAAAGGGAAATTCAGCACGCTGTTCTAGTAGGTGTTGAACTGGATAAATTGGCTGAACAGAAGAAACTTTCTGAACCGCTCCAATCGATTGTGGAAATGGATGAAGGCCTTTTCGGAGTCGATGAAACGATTGCCTTAGGTTCCGTTTTCGGTTACGGAAGTATTGCCGTGACGACCTTTGGCTATTTAGACAAAGAAAAAGTAGGGATTATTAAAGAGCTAGACTCTGACCATACAGACAAAGTTCATACATTCCTTGATGATCTCGTTTGCAGCATTGCAGCAAACGCCTCGAGTCGTCTTGCCCACCGCATCCGTGATCGTGAAGAGAAACTACGGGAAGAAGAAATTGAGCACCGAGATCAAGAAGAACGAATTGGTTAATTCACTGAAAGGGATTGGGAACGCCTGAAAAGGTGGTCCAATCTTTTTTTCGTTCATCTTCACTTGATTCTTTTTATTGGGAGTGGTATTCTTTCTAGCAATGAGTGTACTTTTATGAGGTGAAAAAAAGATGGCAAATAAACCGAGATGGATTTATTGGAAGCAAATCTTCACGTCTAAGTTTCAAGCAAGCTGCCTCAAAGCCAAAATTGAAGATAATTGGATCAATGGCTACGAAGTGGGCCCCCTCGTTGAAATTCGAAAATTAAAAGACGATCGCTATGTCGTCCGCTATACATACGACGAATAAATCAACTGGAAAATTCTCTAACCTAATTTTCTAAAATCTATTGACTTCAGATCATTTTTCTTATATATTAATACTTGTCGCAACAAACACTGTTACGCGTACAACCATCATTACATAAGGGCTGTTAGCTCAGCGGGAGAGCACTTGGTCGACAACCAAGGGGTCACTGGTTCGATCCCAGTACAGCCCACCATACATACATGTTTAACCTCTTGTTTGAAAACAAGAGGTTTTTTATTTTGGATTTATTAGATGTTTACCATGAAAATGAACTGGGTTATTAGGGTGTCCCTTTACATTGAGTAAGGAATACCTGCCATAAACCAAAAGCTTTCCGAAGTAATGGGTAGCGTGATTTTACTCAGTAGTAAACCACATAGCTAACCAATAGACAATTCTCAAAACGCTTATCTCATGCGCATTAAAGGTTAATTATATTAAAGAGTCTTGTAGGTCTCTGCGATCAAATTTCAATAGAAACAGAAATTAATTATAAAACATTAGTCAATTACTGCATTATAATAAATAAAAAGATAAATAGCCGATGAGAGGGACTACAAGAAGAAATAAAAAGACTGTAGCAATAATAACAGTTATAGCAGCTTGAACATTCCCTTTATAATTTTCAAATAAGACGATTGCTAAAAGAAAAGATGGCATGCCAGATTGAATAATGATAACTTGTTTAATGATTAATGGAGCGTCTTTAAAGGAAAGAATGATTAGAGCGATGAATGGTAATAAGATGACTTTCGTTGTTACTACTACCAATATGAATTTACTATAATCCCGCTTTATTAGATTAAATGATTTTTTATCCCATTCTCCAATCAATAATCCGATATATATCATGGCTAGAGGAGCTGAGAGTCCAGCTAAAATTTCACTTAGATCCATAACAAAGTTTATTGGAGAACGATCATTAGATAACATGATGACACTAATGAGTAATGTCACAAACGGCATGTTGAAAAGAGATTTCATTTGATATAATTTAAATTTATCCGGTTGCAATAACATTACCCCAAGAGAAAATACTAGCATCATCGAAGACGCATCATAAAAAGCTGCAAATGCTCCAGCTTCTCCCCCTAACATGATAGCAAGAAATGGAATTCCAATAAAACCAGTGTTTCCCAACCCTGAAAGGACGGCTGCTTGCCGAGAACTAAATGAGGAGTAATTAAAGGCACGCGTCAAACCATACCCTAACAACATTCCTATGATATTCAGCAAGAATCCCATAAAAAATACCGTACTTATTAATGACCAAGTTTGTTCATCTAAAACTAAATTAAACACACTTTGGATCACAACCCCAGGTAACGCAAGGTTAATGACGATAAAAGAAACAAACTTTTTCACATGATTGGTTACAACTAGCCTTTTAGAAATGAAAAATCCTGCAATAGCAATCGTTGTAAGTAGTAACACGGGATTTAATAATGTGATTAAATTCAATAGTCATGTTACCTCCAAATTCCACCATTTCCTTTTGTTTATTATGCTATCAACTTAAGAAATAAAATGGATTCATTTAACAGTTGTTTCTAGTATAAGAGAGTTAATTTCGACTAGTTTATGTCTAAAAATAAAGAGTGACAACAACGTTAAGATAACTTCTTTAATACAGATAAAGCTCTTGTTTTTTTATCAAGTAACACATCTTCAATTTTTGATTTATCTTTATTTACGATGATCAAATAAATATTTCGATACTCTTTTATAGATTTCATTAAACTCTCTGGGTGCGATAATGTAATATATCGGAATGTCGTCCATTGTTTATTAAGCTTGTCATATAAATCGAGTAACACTCTATTATTGGAGATCTCAAATATTTTTTCGTGGATTTCTTCGATATAATCGAAGCTAATTCTAAAGTCTTCTTTACTAATAGAAAGCTCAACTTTATTCAACAAATGATCGAGCTCTTTCACTTTATCATCTGTATCTGTGGAATCTATCCCCTTACATACGGCATACCGCGTCAATTCATAAACAACATCGTAAAATTCTTCAATTTCAGAATAAGAGTATTTTCGAGCAAAAACACCTTTCCTTGGTACTCGTTCAACAATCCCTTGATTCTCCAAAATATACAAAGCTTCTCGAATTGGTGCTCTACTTGTACCGTATATTTCAGTGAGTTCTTTCTCTAAAAGCCTTTCCCCTGGAGATATTTTACCTTCAACAATTTGAGTAGTAATATGATCGGCAATTTTTTGAGATAATGTATCATTCGCTATAGGATTCAATTTATAACCCTCCTATTCTTAAAAAATATTTTGGTAGTGTTCTAAGATTAGAAAATCCATATACTTTTATTAGGTTATGTAAATAACTGTTGTTGATTTCAGAGACTTCCTCGAGACTCTGATTCACAGGTTAGACAGTCAGCACCCTCTATAAAAGTAACCGTGAGTGCGAAGGTAGTGAAACGGGAGTCGATGTCTCCTTTGTGCCTTTTGTTTGGACTAGGAAACATCACCCTCAATAAACGGAAGACTATATAAAACAGAGTGAATCTGGCTGTAAAACACTTTTCCAATGCTCTTGTGGTTTCTAAAGCGGCTCGAGGTTTGCCGGTAGGACGTACGCGGTTATTTTTCTCCATCCACACTCGCTGAAAACAATCTATTTTAATAGTATAAAGAACCTAAGCTAATGTAAATAGTCAAACCACGTTATCTGCCAGCTACTCCACCATTATTTCTCCCTAAGTTGTAATACCTTCTCTAAAATTGGAACACTAGTTGTAGCTGCATGAATCCCTAAGGTACTAACCAATTCAAATACTTCCGTAATCTCTTCTTTACTTGCACCAAATTCAAGAGCATTCCGAATATGCATTCTCATCCCTTTTTCGTTTAAATGCGTACTAGCTGAATCCACTGCTAAAGAGACAAATTGTCTCATTTTTTGTGTGAGTTGCCCATGTTTTAAAGGGACGGTGGATAGCCCTAAATATGCTGAAAAAATTTGTGGACTTAACCGTAATGGAGCATCCCATATTTCATCCCAATAGCCATGTTTCTCTATAAAACTATTCTTCATCTTTAGCTGTTGCTCACTTAAATCTTGAGAAACGTTCATGCCTATTTTTTCAAGTTCATCTATTAATATAGGGCCCCCAAAGTGAAAGGTCTGCATCCCAAGAAGGCTTGCTATTTCAATGACTTCCAATATTTCTTCTGTGGTAGCACCATACTCTAAAGCATTTTCCATATGTGCTTGCGTTCCAGGTTCATACATATGTGTTGCAGAAACATCAAAAGCAATATAAATAAGTTCTTTATCCTTCAGACTTATATGTTTTTTTTCAAATGGCACTAATGAGAAATCTAAATATTGTTCAAGAAAATAGGGATCAAGATTTAACATACTACTCCAAATGCCCTCTGACCAGTAACCTCTTTTATCTCTAAATTTTTGTTTGATTTGCTCTTGGAGTTCCAAGACTTCTTCATTTTTCTTATGGATATTTTCGGATTCATGTCGGTATTCTTTCATATTTTTCCCACCTTTACTTAGTATAGGTAAATTTATATATACAAGTGAATAATTGTATGTTTTTTCATTTAATACGCACAACCAACCCTTCCAAATCATCGCTATATTTCGGGAATTTTTTCATGACTAGAGGGTCATGCCCAGGAATAATTAAGTTTGGGTCGTCAGATAAATACCTGACCATATCAAATGATTTATACATATTTTCTAGATCATGAATAGTTGAAAAAGGCCTTTCAAGATTTAAATTCTCATAATAATGTGCTGCATCTGAAGCCAGAACAACTCTTCCTATAGACGTTTCTACTGTCACAATTTGCAAGCCAGCTGAATGTCCACCAGTTTTATAAACATTTACTCCTGGAAATATCTCTTCATTACCATCCACGAACTTTAATTTGTTTTTTAAATTCTCTCTTACTAAATAGACAACATCTTCTGATTCAATATGATTTAAAAACATTGGTTTTGACGCATATCTTCCTGTCCAAAATGCCATTTCTGAATCTTGTACAACGAATGTTGCATTAGGATAGCTATCCAAATTTCCGATATGATCGTAATGCATATGAGTAAGGATCACATGCGTTATATCATTTCCGTTAATGCCAATATCTCTTAAAGAATCTACTGGAGCACGAAGAAACTCTCTCCCTCTCTTGTTTCCTACTTTTTCAGTAAATCCAGTATCTACTAAAATCGTATGTTGATCTGATTTAATTAACCAAACGTAATAATCCATTGGCATAGATCGATCTTCATGTATGTCATTGTAGTGTCCATAAAAATTATCTTTTGCTTTTGCTTCTCTGGTTGCGTATCTTATGGCAAAGACTTCATAATCATTAGCACGATTCATCACTACCAACTCCTTTGAGTCAATATCGCTTATACTGTAAAACCGCCATCTGTTACAAGCACCGTTCCTGTTATCCAATCAGAATCAGAAGAAGCCAAAAAGACAACAGGTCTAGCTACATCGCTGTATGTGCCCAACCTTTTAAATAACGTTTTATCTATTCGCTTTTTTAGAGACTCCTCATTAGCATTGACATTTAAGAAATCTCCATCTATTGGTCCTGGTGCTATTGCATTCACATTTATATTATAAGGAGCGAGATCTGTCGCTAATACTTTGGTCATGGAGTTTATCCCACCTTTAGACGCGGCATAAGCTGTTCCACCCGGTAGACCATTCGTTGCCGCTACAGAACTAATATTAATGATTTTCCCTTGATTATTTTCGACCATCATCTTTGTAAAAGCTTGAGTGACTAGAAAGTATCCTCTTAAATTAACGTTCATTAACTTGTCCCAATCATCTAATTCATAATCAAAAATATGATTATATTTCAAAAATCCAGCATTGTTAACTAAAATATCAACTTTAGTAAATGTCTCTTTTACATAGTCTGCAGTATGAGAAATGGAAGAAGGATCACTAACATCCATCTCAATAGCATGAACTGAATTCGTTACTTCAGCTTCAATTATATTCACGGTTTTACGCAACTCTGTTTTATTTATATCTGTTGCAATGACTTTGGCTCCTTCTCTAGCAAAATGTAAAGATATTTCTCTGCCTAAACCACCACCAGCACCAGTAACGACAGCGACCTTATCCATTAATTTTTTCATACACCTTCTCCTTTTGAAGTATTTAGATCAATTTGCCCGTAATGAAGGTAACCAAGTAACTATTTCCGGGAACAGGATCAAAATAATCACTGCAATCATTTGGATGACAACAACATTGATGACCGATTTATACACTTCTTTTAAAGTAACTGAAGAAGGTATAACTCCTTTGATTGTAAATAGTAACATTCCAAATGGAGGGGTCACATTTCCAATACTTAAACAAATTAATGCTATAATACCGAACCACACGAGGTCATAACCCAATACTGCAACCACAGGAACAAATAACGGGATCGTAATCATGACGATAGACATAGGTTCAATAAAAGTGCCTAATAATAGGATGACGAGCAACATAAAAATGATCGTGACTATAGAAGGAATGTCGAGAGCTAAAACCACACTAATTAATCCTCTCGTTGCTCCAGAAAAGGCAAGTAACTGACTAAAACCCGCAGATGCGGCAAGAATTAATAGAATCATGCTACTAATTTTTAATGTTCCAAGCACAGAGTTCTGAATCATTTTTTTATTAAATCGACCATAAAACATAGGTAATATAATCGACCCTAAGGCACCAATAGCGGCTGATTCTGTTGGGGTTGCAATTCCAAAGAAAATTAATCCGAGAACAGTACCAATTAATAGGACTGCGGGTAGAACATATTGGATTAATAATCTGATTCTTTCCTTCCATGTTGAATTATCTATTTCATATCTTGGTGCTAAGCTTGGATTCTTCACACCTAAGAAAATGTAATAAATTAAGAACATGACCGTAATCATTAAACCTGGAAGAATACCAGCAATCAGTAAATCCCCAACCGATATTTGCCCTACACTACCTAACAAGATCGTAACAGTACTGGGGGGAATGATAATGGCTAATGAACCTGCAGCTAAGATAGGTCCAATAATCATTTTAATGTGATAACCTCTTCTTAACATTTCAGGAGTCAACGCTGATCCTAGCATGGCTGCATTCGCAACTGCTGAACCACTAAGGGCTGCAAACATTGTACCTGTAATATTGGCTAATATACTAAGTCTGCTGGGGAGCTTTCCTAATAATTTCGAGATCACATCTAACATTTTTAGAACTAAACCTGAATGAAATAATACCTCCCCCATTAATATAAATAACGGAATAGGTGTAATACTAAAAGAAGTCATTGAACTAAAAGCGCTGTTGACTAAATTCATAGCGCCAGATGAAAAACCGATAAATATAGTAGATAAAATAATGTTGACTGTAATAAATGCGAAAGCGATTGGGACTCCTATTAAAACAAAAAATATGAGTAATACAAAAAACAATAATATAATTGTGTACCACTCCATAAATTAACCCCCCATCATATGTAGTTCATGTGATCGTCATTTTGTCTTATGATCGGTTCTATTGTAATAAGTTATTTACTTGCTCCAAAGGATCTTCCTCCTCAATCTTCTCTTGAATACCAAAGAGGTTTGTGATGATCATGACTAGAAATCTAACAATTAGGAAAAAGAATCCAATAACCATTGGAATGTAAAGCGCGAATCGAGGCCATGGAAAGCTTCCCATGTTTACCGTTCCGTTGTTATAGTGATTGAGTGTAATATTAAAGCTAAACCAAAAGTATATGGCACATGCAACTCCAGCGATAATAGACACTAAAATGGTATTAAACCTCAACGATTTCCCTTTAAGCTTGTATGTGAAAATATCGACGATAATATGTGCGTTTTTTCTTAAAACCCATGGAGCGGCTAAAAAAACTGTCCCTAACATCAAGTAACTAGCCAATTCATTTGTCCATAAGATAGAATTATTAAATATCGCTCTGCTTCCTACACCAATGCAAACTGTCAACAGCATCGAGATGAGAAAAACACCTGAAATAGTTAATAAAATGTTTTCTAACATGGTCACATAACGATTAACTACCTTAGTCACTTTTTTGAAGATATCCATATTTATATCACCTCTTTAAAGGAAGAGCTCTCCTTCGAATAGTTGTATTCATTCTATTGAGGAGAGCACCTCAATTAGTTAAGATCTATTGCTTGAAATATTCTTCCATTTCTTCGATATTATCGACTCTTTCGGCCAACCATGCCCACGAGTTCTCTTCAACTAACTCTTCGAATCGATCAGCATCTTCCAACTCGACATATTGAACTCCTGCCTCTTCCATTTCAATACGTTCTTCTGCCAAAATCTCTTCAACCATATCTCGAGATTCTAAATAAGCATCAATAGCAGCATTTGTAATAATTTCTTGGAGATCCTCAGGTAAGTCATTCCATACATCTAGATTGGCTAGTATCATTTGGTCTGCTTCATTAAAGTAAGGCATAATTTGGCTTCCCGTAATTTCCTGTGCGCCTAATTCTGGCAAGGCGTAATTTGTCCATGCATACCCATCGATTAATCCTCTTTCTAATGAACTATAAATTTCCCCTGCTTCGAGAGCAATAGCATTTGCTCCTACAGCTTCGATTACTGGTACATAGTTTGCTGTTCCACGAATATCCAAACCTTCAAAATCAGCCGTGGAATTTACTTCAATATCTTTACCAACGTGTAAAGCAAAGTTCCCTTTACCAGCTCGTCCAATTGCTTTTGTATTCATCTTTTCTTCGTGGAATCGACTGATATATTCGATACTGCCTCTTTCCACTTCTTCCTCATATTCAAGTTGAGAAAAACTAAGACCTAATACTTCTGGCACTACGTCTGCATAATATGAACCAGCGACCCACCCCATATCAACTGTACCGTTTTGAACAGCTTCCCCTTGAGTAAATGGCGGTATTGCTTCAGGTCCTCCCACATAATCAATCTGGATCCTACCATCACTTTCTGCTTCCACAATTTCGGTGAAAATAGGAAAACTTAGCATTTGTGGGTTGTCTTCGTCAAGAGAAAGGACAACGCTGAGCGTATATGTTTCTCCGTCATTTGCAGGCTCATTCGCATTTTCGTTCTCATTTTCGTTTTCATTATTTGCATTCTCGGCAGCAACATTCTCATTTCCATCATTAGAATTTTCACTTCCATTTGCTTCATCTTCATTGCCTCCACATGCAGACAACAAAAGTACGAACAATACTCCAATGACCATTAAAGTTGCCCATTTACTTTCCTTCATAAATCTACCCATAATAAGATTTCCTCCTTTTAATAAATACATATTTAAATTAAAATCTTAAATAAATAAGTAAACGCTTTCATAAATCCAAATAATTTTGCTCGTTCACTTTATAAATTCATCACTACAGTTTTAATCTCCGTCATTTCGTCCATTGTAAATTTCGGGCCTTCTCTACCTATTCCACTATTCTTCACTCCCCCGTAAGGCATTAAGTCTGCTCGATACGTGCTTCCATCATTGATAATCACACCTCCCGTATGCAATTTCTTAACAGCATACATCGCAGTATCTATGCTGCTAGTATAAATTCCGGATTGAAGGCCATAGTCACTATTATTAGCCGCTGTAATCGCCTCATCTATGTCAATAAAAGGAAGAAGAATCATGACAGGACCAAAGATTTCCTCGCATACGACTTTCATTTTTGCATTTGCTTTAGAAATGACTGTAGGCTCTATAAAGGCTCCATCTTGTTTTCCGCCAACAAGTAATTCTGCACCCTCTGCGACGGCTTCATCAATCCAACTTTTAATACGATCCGCTTCTGCTTTACTAATTAGTGGTCCAATACCAGTCTCTTCATCTAATGGATTTCCCATTTTAACTTTTTTAACTTCTTCGATCAAAATCCTTTGAAAAGAACCCATGACTTCCTGATGAACATAAATACGTTGAGCAGAAATACAAGCTTGTCCAGCGTTAGACAATCCCCATTTTGCTAAAGATGTTGCCGCTTTCTCAATATTGGCATCTTTACAAACGATATTGGGAGAATTATTACCTAACTCTAATGAAACATTTCTAAATCCACTTTTTTCTTTTATAAACATTCCTACTTTCGGCCCTCCAGTAAAGGTATATTTGTCAATTCTTTTATCCTCTAATAACCAATTACCTACCTTAGATCCTGGACCAGTGACTAAATTTAGATAGCCCGCTGGCAAACCTGCTTCTACTAAAATATCGAATAGCATGTGAGCATTTATTGGTGTATCTGAAGAAGGTTTCCAAACGATTGTATTTCCTGCAGCGATAGCTGGACCTAATTTATGACAAGCTAAATTGAGTGGTACATTAAACGGTGTGATGGCACAGACAACCCCAACCGGGACACGGATATAAAAGCCGAATTTATTCTCACTATCAGGACTTGCTGATAAGGGAATAACTTCTCCACCAACTCGTTTCGCTTCTTCCGCTGACAACATTAACGTTTGAATTGCCCGATCCACTTCTACTCGTGCCTCACGAATTGGTTTACCAACTTCTTTAGCAAGAACGTCAGCTAATGTTTCTTTTCGTTCTTTAACGAGATCTGACGCCCGTTTAAGTATTTCATACCTTTTATAAGGAGATAAAGAATCCACCTGAAACGTTTCATACGCTATCTTTATCGCATGTTTTATATCTTCTTTAGAGGCAACAGAGATATGACCGATCGTTTCGCCAGTAAATTTATTTTTTACTTCTGTCGTTTCCTCAGTCACATGATTATTGACGCCAATTCTAAGCCCATAATTCATTACATACACCTCCTCTCCCTACTTTTACTCTCCGTCTAATTCTCCCACTTCAATATCAGCCCATTTTTCAAAGTGATTGATAATTCTCGTATAGTCTTCTTCTCCATTTCCTTGAGTAATCGAATAACGCCAAAAATGAGTAATGTGTTGACCTAAAAACATAGGTACTTCCATTTTCTCAGCTAATTCCATACACAATTTCATGTCTTTATAAGCTAAATTCGTCGAAAATCCATAATCAAACTTTCTATTAATCACAGATTTCTTAAATTTATCTTCCGTAGCTGAATTTCTTCCACTACTTACATTTAAGATGTCAATCATTGTATTAGGATCTAACCCAGCTTTTACACCTAAAACCATTGCTTCAGAAGTCAGTGCTAGAGCAGAAGAAGAAAGTAGATTATTAATAACTTTAATAACTTGACCTTGTCCAATTTGATCACCAGCATACATCACCTTGCTTCCGATCAGCTTTAACATTTCATAGTGTTCCTCAAACAATTTTTTTTCTCCAGCAACCATTAAAGCAAGGGTTCCTTTTTCTGCACCAGAGACACCCCCACTTACAGGTGAATCCAAAACTTTAATCCCTTTCTTAAGAAAAGCTTCTCCAACTTCCGCAGAAACATCTTTTCCAGAAGTGGATAAATCAATATACGTACTCACTTTGTTCCCGGAAATAATTCCATCCTCTCCCAACGCTACTTTTTTCACTACTTGAGGAGTTGGAAGACTAACTAAAACGATATCCGCCTGATCGGCCACATCTTTTGGAGAACTTGCAATGCCCACGTTATCTTCTTTAAAATCATCTAATATTGAGCGATTAATATCGTATAATTTTATTTCGTATTGATTTCTTATTAAATGCTTTGCCATATGGTACCCCATATTACCTAAGCCAATAAATCCTAAGACTTTTTTACTTGTCATCCTTTTCCCTCCAAAACGGTCCCAAATTTTTAGTCATTTAAATCTTTAATCACTTCATTCGCCACTCGAAAACTATCTACAGCTGCCGGAACCCCACAATAGATAGCTACTTGAAGTAATATTTCTTGTACTTCCTTTTTAGTGACACCATTACGCAAAGCACCAGCGGTATGAATTTTTAATTCGTTAGGACGATTTAAGGCTGCCAACATGGCAATATTAATCATACTTCGATGTCTTCTTTCAAGACCGGGACGTGTCCATATCTCACCCCAACAGTATTCCGTCACTAACTCCTGCATATCCATGTTGAATTCATTTGCATTAGACAATGACTTCTCGACCCATTCTTCTCCTAGAACTTCTTTTCTTACTTTTAATCCTTTTTCGAATAATTCACTCACATTACCATCTCCTTTATATAATATATTGTCGACAATCTATAATTTGAGTATATATCTCCTCCTTCAAAAAGTAAACGCTTTTATTCTAAATTTTCTAAATTTTTCGCCTCTATCGCTCTTCTCTTATGGTACAAGTGCATTTTAGCTACATAGGAAATGTTTCCATCATGAGTAAACGATCTAATACGCCTCTAGTTTTAAAAAAACTAGAGGCCAACTTTACTTTATGTATAGGAGCAAATCAAATAAACAATACGAGATTGGTAAAAGAAATATTAACGTAATACCAAACCACTTTGACTTAAATATATTTTGCATCCTATATCATCAGTTCTATCCTTTTGTGTCTTTGCAATAATTAATGGTGAAAATATAATCAATAACAGCAATAATGTTCCAATGGGACTGAGCCAATCAAGCCATTTTTTAAGTACAAGTGTTCAAAATGGCATTAGTCTCCGATTTCACCGGTAACCTCCGTAGCTCAAATACTTAGAGTATTTTTAATTTGGTTAAAGTGGTGGTGATCATGCTCAGTTAATCCTTTAAAATACTCATACAAAGATAATGTAGTTTTTCCGATTGTGAAGTTTCTCTCCCAATTTTCATCCGAAAGTTCTTCAATTGCATTACATAGTTCAACTCTTGTAGTAATAAATTTATCTATTGTTATCTGCTGAACTTCTTCCCTTGCTTTTGATGCAGATCTATTATTTGTTTCTTTCGCATCTGGTCCTTTAGGTAGTTCTTCTGCAGATAATAGGTAAGGTATTCGTTGATGTATTACAAATTCATCCCAAGGTCTAAAGTGACCTATTATTTCAGCAACGGTCCATTTTCCTTTGCCTACTGGTGTTCTCCATTCATTCTCACTTAGGGTATTTAAAGATTTTACAAATGATATTGATTGTTTATAATGTGCTGTAATTTCTAGCTTATGTTTGTTCACTAAACCACCTACTTTGTATTTTTGTAAGACCTGAAATTTCAAGGATTGAACTTCTGACACCACTGGTAGTAAATATTCCATCTGTAAAAAATCCTATTGAATTACTTGTCCATTAGCTTTCCAGCGATTAATCCTAATAAGACATTTGTTATCACTAATGACAGATTTCCAGAAACTAGAATGGTAAGTACCCCTGCTATGATTCCATACGACAAAGCATTAGCATTATACTTCATTAAAGATTCTCCTTTCTAATTCATGAGCACCGAAATAAAAAAAGCGAATAAGAACTTAATTCCACCTTAGCTTCACAGTTACGAATTGACAAGGTCTCCGTTATCGAAATAATTAATCTTTTTTCAACACACTTTTTTATAAAAAATAAGGGTCGTGTGATCGTTTAACTTCTTGCTAACCCCTGTTTTGATATAGCCCATTTTTTCATAGAGATGACAATTCCGTTCTTCTTCTAATAATGTAGCCAATTCCCAAGATGTTGCTTGCGGGAACAATTCCTCAATTAAATGGATAGCCTTCTGAGCAATTCCTTCCCCCTGGTAAGCTGGTAAAATAAACATCGGACTGATCCAAAACTGACAGTCTATTTTCCACTTTACACAAATCGCTCCTACGAATTTGTTGTCAGCTACTATTTTATAAAAACCGCCGTTGGGGTGTTTAATTCTTTGGATTACTTTTTCAATATCTTCATTAGCTGGATTGGTTTCAAGATCTTTATACTTGTTTAACAATGGTAAAAAAGCCTTCACTTGAATATCTAATATAGCTTGTGCATCATTCACTGTTGCTTTTTCTAACCTAACCTCCATACCTTCACCTACTAATATTTATATTGGTGACGAAATTCTATGAATAAATATTTCTGCTCTTTGTAGTTATATTGATTATTTGATTCAATTTTTCGGTCTTAAAAACAATGATTTATCTATCACTGAAGATAAATCGATTTGAGGGTGTTCCATTTGTATAAGCTCGTAAACTTCTCGAATTATTCTTTCTAAATTTTTTATTGAATCGGAAGGGTCTTCTAAAAACGTGGAACCTAGGCGATGGACGGTATTTGTCGGTGTCATCTCCATTGATTCCAGAGTTTGTTTTTGCCATTTAAACGCAGGGTGATGAACGTAAAGACGGTTTAAACCAAACAGCATTCCCATGATATTTGTTTGCACATCCACCATAACCTTATAAAGCATCAACCAATCTTCCCGATCAAGCAACGCCAAACGATTATTCCATCTGTTCCCTAAAAGGATATTGTCTTTTATCATAGCTAGACTTAACTCAGTAGGATAGTGATGAGTTCTTTTTTTCATAGGATTAATAACCAAATCACCACTAAGTGACACTCCATAATGCACTGCCGCAACGAGACACTGTTTATCTAAATTTGTATCAAAAGATAAAAGAACGTCATCGATCACTTGGTTAATGGTGTCGGTTAGAAAATTACTTATTTCCAGCTTGATGCCTTGGGTTATATACGTTTCAGACCATTCCTCATCTTCATAGGTGTGAAAATCGATGATATCCCCTTCCACTTTTTCGATTGACGCTAACCTATCCTCGTCTGTTGGGGAGTCCTTCCAAAAAACAAACAGTTCAATATCTGAATATTGATCATTCCAGTTCCTCGCTACAGAACCACCTAATAAGACAGCTTCAACTTTTCGATTTTTTTCATAAACTTTTGCTATATCTGAGGCCATGTTATTTAACTCCACTAAACTACTCCCTCTATAAGTATTATTGTTAAACTAATACACTATCTATTTAAGGAAAAAATCATAGATTTCTAGGTTATCCACCATCATATTAACATAAATTTTCCATTATTTTCGGAATTTCAACGACTCGATTTGACTCTGCCCCCCTTTTATATAAATAAAATAGAGAACAAATTCGATTTATTCTACCTAGAGATATTGGCTATAAAATCAATGCTTTCAGGCGTGAGCTACGCCCCTTTCATGGTCAGAAAGAAAGTCATTCCTTTGCAAATAACCGGCTTGTTAAAAGTGCCCGGGCAAAGGAATATAACTACCAGTTTCATAAATAAAAACCTCTACCCCAAAACAAAAAGGAATAAAGGTCTTTGCCACGCTGCCAGCCTATTAACCAATATAAGAAGTGAAACCAACTACAGACCAAGCAAGTCTGTTGCATTTATGAGAGTGAATCACTAAAACAAGTACACCACCGTACTTACAAAACTTACAGAAAATAGATTTTATATTTCAGGTTTCCCTCATCCTTACCTAGATGGAAAACAATAAACCATGTACCAGTTGAAGGGACACTGATTTTATAAGGGGAAGATCTGGCTAAACCGCCATAACTTTTATAGTGTTCTCCCTTTTTAAATTTCTCGTAATTTTTAGGATCTAAAAGTAAGACATACGCCTGCCGATTCAGTTCCACAGAAACCATAGCACCATAATCAAGAAATTTCTGTATTACTTTGTACTTCATCGTTAGCCTCCTAATAGTTCATTTCAAATAAAAGTTATCAAGGATTAAAGGTTATAACTACCGTTTGAATTGAGGTCCCGGATCTTCTTTACCACTCTAATGTGGTTTCTTTGTATAGGTATTTTCATTACTCACTTCTTTCTATACATTGTTCTTTCCCTTTTCTCAGTCTCTTAATACAATTTTTTGCTAAGTACCACCTTTTCTCATTACGATTTTAAGAGGTGCTATTTCCACAAATATTTTTAAAACCATATTCAAATCACTTTGCTTGTAAAAAAAATTCTTATAACGCATTAATGTGAAAGTTATAAAGAGGTGAACTTGATAAATTCAAACAGAGAGGACGATCGTTATGTCTGCAGACAGCTTCATACTTATACCGGCTCGGATACACAAGTGCATGGCTCCTTCAATCCGCTGTCTTTGCCATTGTCATTATCGGCACCTATTTACAACAAAAACAAAAATTCCCACCTCCTCTTCCGCCGTGAAAAATTGAAGTGGTTCGTTCGTTAACAGGAGCATGTTCACCCCAATAACGCCATGCAGCTGGATCAAGGCCCATTTGATAGGCAAGCTTTGAGCCCCACAGGTAAATGCAGCTGTTACTTTCCAAGGGCTGTCTTGCATCATAAGCACTGCGGCGTTCAACAGGGCAAAGGCTGTGGCGGCAATCCATATTGGCCAGGTACGAAACAGAATTTCTGTCCAACTTGTACCTCGAGGCATAGCAGTATCAGTATATTGAATTTTGGGATTGTGATAGGGGCACACTTATGGGTTACGGAGTTGCCATTTCGTCAGGAGCCAATATAGGCGCTTATTTCAGCGAACTCGCTTCCATGAGTTTGTATTGCTGGTTTTGACATTAATGGCAGTAGGTGGGGGTTATACCGCCTATTTCATCAGCCGGAAGCTTCCGTTTCTAGCTTCTAAATAAGTAATTACCGTATATCATTTTGTTTTCACAGTACCAAACAGACAATCACGATAAGCAACTTAAAAACATCCTGTGAAGTACGTTTATCTCACAGGATGTTTTTAAGATTTTTTAATTATTAAAGCCGGTTCAAGACTTTCTAAGTTGTATTTGCGTTCTGACCAATTAAAAAGGCCGCATTTGCAGCTTCCAAGATCTTCAACTATTGCACGCTCCCGTTAGCAGTATGTCATCCCAGTAAATATTTAAAGAAATGTTCAAGTACTAATTATTTCTTTTAGATATTCTTCACTTTCCTACAAACGTAAATCATTTGAGAACTATCTTCTGTTAAAGGAGTTTCATTCCAATCCTTGTTCACATAAATGATTTGAAATCCATTCATCGTTAATAGCCGTTCTATTTCTTTAGGAAATGTATAACGTAGACTTATGTTCGTCCTTACTTCATCCACTACTTCTTCATCCCAATTTTTAAACTTTCTTGTAGTCGTAGTGTGCTGTACTTGTTTTAAGGGGTCATAGCTACTAATCGTATATACATCGACTTTATTTTCAGTTTCCGTATCAATATAACTCCGCCAAAATTCCTCGTCACTAGCTGGTTGAATTAATTCTTCTGAGCTTGGAAATCTAGTACCGAAAATAAACACCCCACCCTTTTCCAAATGCCTGTTCACAGACATTAACAAGCCGTCTTGTGCCTCATTCGTAATGAAATGTTGAAAGGAATTTCCAACAGAAAATATAAATTCACTTTTTACCTTCAACTCTAATTTAGTACAGTCCTGCTCAATCCATTCTATTTGTAAATTGAGATTAGAAGCCTTCTTTTTTGCTTCACGAAGCATCCCTTTGTGAAGATCTACCCCAATTAGATTGAATCCTTTTTGTGCTAGAGGTATTGTCGCTCTACCTGTCCCACAAGCCACATCAATTATGATTCCTTTTGATTTCTTAGCCCATTTCTCTAAAAAAATCACATCATCTCTATAAAACTCATTCTCCTTATCATATAAGATAGGATCTTCATATTCTTCAAAATTATCTGATTTTTCCACTCGTAAAAACTCTCCTTCAATCAAGATATTATTTCAAGGTGTTCTTTGCTGAAGAAAACTCCTTTTCACCTCAATTTTTTCCTATTTACGGGTCAAATATAGATCCTCCATTTGCAGCTTCTTTGACCTTAACCTAATGCTCCACTGGTTTAAGAAAATATTTCGGCTTCCTCAGTAAAGTTCGCACAAGCCCACTTCCCTTCTTTCTTAAAAAACTCGTTTACAGTTTCACGGTTCATCGGCGGGTCATCCACCCAATTCAGCAAGGTTTGTATAATAAATTCTTTATCCGGGAAATGATGGATAATGACTTCAGATTGCTCTTGGAGTCGTGTCGACCAAATTTGAGATCGCGCCATTACCATGGAATAGTATGTTCGAATGAGTTTACGAGCGAAGTTTTGTGAAATTGTTTTAAATTCTTTATTAGAAGCTTTTTCTAACCTATTTAATGTTCGAGTTAGGACTTCACAAATATCACCATTGAAGCGAATGGCGATCTCAGATGTAAGTTTGTACGGTCCAAACCGGGATCCTAAATCTTCTCCGTAAACACAAACACAGAGTTCCTTAAGAAAGGCACTTTCGTAATAATTAGAGGGGTCAACCGTATAGTCGTAATATGCAACCGCTATCCCAACATCACGAACCAGACAACGGTACTTTTTAGACAGTTCTCCAGCAAGTTTCTGTAATTCAGCCAAGTTAATGGAATTCAATTTGCCGTTAAACATAGTGATAAGATCTAAATCTGATTTCATTGCAACCGCTTCGCCTCTGGCTACGCTACCGTACACATAAACACTGTGCAATTGAGAATGAAACAAATTCCTAAGACTCTCGACAGAATCTTGAATGCAAGGCAGATAGACGTTATTAATTTTATCTTTACTAACATCGCTTACAATAAAACCGTTACGGTCTAGACCATATCCTGCTTTTAAGATCACCTTCTAATCTCCTCCCTCTTCTAATACCATCCCTAAAACTTCATCGACCCACTCAGGATCTTCTTTCAGTTCCACTTTCACACATAAGCTCTTATGAGTTTTTTTAAATTCAGGTATGATTTTTTCAATCACGCTCATGATTTCATTCGGTTCTCTACTACTATCCCAATCTGCTAATAGTGAAAGTTGCCACCGATCTAATTTACTTCTTTCTCCTTCATATTTCGCCCAATCTCCAAAGTCATTAGGTTGTATTCCTTTCTCCATATACCAAGCAGTTACCATAGACTTTCTTAAATCATCCAAGCAATTCAAGGCATAATACAGCTCTTTTCTATTTACTCTTCGATAAGCTTCATGAACATACGCAAAAAATTTCGTTCTCCATATTTCCACTTCTTGTACAGTTGGACGATAATGCAGGTTTTGCGACCTTAGTAATATTTTTTTTATAAATCCTGTTTTATCATGAACAATATGAATATTTTGCAACCATACAGATGGTTTAAGATCTTCTGTTTTATAATAAAATGCATCGATCTTTATGAAAGTATCATAGTGCGCAACACAATAAGTAGCCCAAGGAAAATCTTCGAAAAACAAGACTCGTCCCCAGTTTTTAGCTCTCTCTTTTTTGTTTAACCGATAATCTTCATACGCTTCATCTTTCACAACAATACGAAGGTCAATATCAGAAAATAAATCTGTATTTCCAGTTCCTATTGATCCTCCATAAAACACAGCTATTACATTTTCATCTGTTAATAAATCTTTCTCAATTTCATTCACCATCGTCTGACGGTAATATGGAATCTTCAAATCCCTTTCATGGTGATTATTTTCTAATCCCACACATGAAAAATCACTCCTCTTTAATTGTCTTATTCATAAATGTTCTTCGTCATGAAATGAATTTCTCCTTGAATTAATTGAAAAATTCTAACTCTTAGGTTCACTAGTACCATATTAACATAAATTTTCCATATTAATTTCTAATTTAAAGTGCTGAATTCTACAGTAATCTGGCTTGCTTAAGTCACTAAAACAGGCGCTTTCCTAGCTGAGGAAAGCGCTTGTCTGTTTTATAAAAATCGGTCTGATAAATATATAAGTTCGTATAGTTTTAGCGACAAACAGGGAGTAAATGAGCTCTGAACGTCGCCAAATGGCGAGTTTAGCGACGTTCAGAGATGTGGTTGTGCTATGAACGTCGCCAACTTGCGAGTTTTACGACGTTCAGGGATGCGGTTCCGCTATGAACGTCGCCAAATGGCGAGTTTAGCGACGTTCAGAGATGCGGTTCCGCTATGAACGTCGCCAACTTGCGAGTTTTACGACGTTCGGAGATGCGTTTGCGCTATGAACGGCGTCAACTTGCGAGTTTAGCGACGTTCAGAGATGTGGTTGCGCTATGAACGGTGTCAACTTGTGAGTTTAGCGACGTTCAGAGATGTGGTTTCGCTATGAACGTCGCCAAATGGCGAGTTTAGCGACGTTCAGAAGGAGCAACAGAGTTGAAGGTCGCTAACATAAAATATCAAAGAACCCACCTATAACCGACGAAAGAATTGAGCCAAATAAAAGATGAAACCTCCCCTCTATGCAGTGACAGGGTAGCGGCCCTTACGATGGTTTTTCGATTGATACCATTTATAGCATAGAATGATGATAATGATGAGATCTACTGCATCACCGCCATAATACATGAGCATGCCCCCGGATTCAGCTTCCACTCTAGGAACACCTTCGGGCGGATAAGCATAGATGTATTTGGATAAAATCTTATGACCAGCTAAGGCAAGGATCAACACCATAGACCGATAGATATAACTATATTGGTAAGGAATTGGATCAATATATAACAGCGTCGCCGCAAAAAAGTAGCCTGCTAGAAAGACATGTAAATGAACGAGCACATGAACCCACATCATCGTTTCCATCAGGATATAAAGTTGGGTCGTATAAAGGATCCAAAGCCCTCCTATATTTAAGACTGCAGGAACAGCAGGGTTCGATAAAAAATGAAACAATGGTTTTTTTAGAAAGGCAGTTACCTTTCGGGCATTGCCAGTAGAGAGAGCTCGTAAAAGCAATGTGAAGGGAGCTCCCAAAACCATCAATAACGGTCCTAGCATACCTAGAAGCAAGTGAGCAAACATATGTATCGTGAAATTCTCATGGGCAGCTGTAATCATTGGGTTTATTAACGTGATCAAACACAATAAGCTGCCCACAACCCATAAAGCGGTGCGGTACGAACCCCAAGGTCTACCTCTGCGTGTTGACACGATTATTGCCGATATATAAAGAACTATCCCGATAAAAAATGGTGCGCTTAAGAGGAACTGCATAAGAAAATCGATGGAATGTCCTGTGTGTGTCGAGCCATGATCATGATTCATGATCTTACGTCACCACCGATTCCCTTCATCTGTTTATGTGTTTGATAAACGAGTGTGCCTCCAATGATTGCGATGACAGCGGCAAGAATGTTCCACGTTAAGTCATAGGGAAGAAGGTTAACACCATAGCGAATTTGGTGAATCTGTAGAACTTTGTGTTGGATAATTCCATCGTATAAATTGAACAACCCTACGCCAAGAAGCATACTACCTATCCAACGCTTTCCCCACCATGCATGCCGACGCCTTAAATCAGCGAACATAAACAGCGCACCGACAGTGGCAAACCAACTAAAAGCATGAAAAAGTCCGTCAGATATGAGCCCGATCTCAGTCGTAGATCGATCATAGAAATGATGCCAATTGAGTAATTGGTGGAAGACGACCTCGTCAATAAAAGCGACCATTCCAAGTCCAAACAAAAATCCTGATAAAAAATTCCTCCGAGAAAAGAGGTGTTGTTGTCTAGTCGGGGCTTTCTTCATATCTATCACTCCTTTCCTTGAGCCACTATTTGAAAAAACTTTAAAGCTGCTTCTGTCTATGTTGGTTTGAATTGACTTACAAAATCTACAATTTTTACAGTTTCTACCCATTCACTTGCTTGTTTATACCCAACCACCACATAGGTTAAGCATTTATACAACAAAAACCTCCTGTAGTCCTAGAAGTCATGGAGGTTAGCTCCTTTTAAATCCTCTTTCACAGTTAAAGATTTTTCCAAGTCCCCTTTTGCAAGTTTTTAACAATAACGCCTTTGATTGTTTGAACATTGAAACACACAGGGTACATCACAATATGAGCTTTTCACTCGACCCTATTCACCCCAAAAAAGACAGGAGGTACAACAATGAGTAATCATCCTATATCTAATTACCCTGATTCCCTATGGCTTTCTCACGAAGAAAATCACACTTTTCCAAAGCTACAAGAAGACATTGAAGTAGATGTAGCAATTATTGGCGCTGGTGTGACTGGTATTACATCTGCTTATTTGTTATCGCAACAAGGATTAAGCGTAGCTCTAATTGAAGGGGATCAAATTCTGAATGGTACGACAGGCTACACGACCGCTAAAGTGACTTCTCAGCATGGTGCAATCTATCATAAATTGATTCAATCGGTAGGAGAGGAAAATGCGTGGTTATATTATGAGGCAAACGAGGATGCTTTAGCTTTCATTAAAGAGACTGCCGTCAAAGAGAAGATAGAAGCCGACTTACAGACGGAAAATGCCTTTATTTATACTGCAAACGGTCAGCAACTAAATATTCTGGAAAAAGAAGCAAAAGCGTACCAAAAATTACGGATCGATGGCATCATGGCTACTGGGGATGTGGGCTTACCCTTTGAAGTTGATCAAGCTTTACTCCTCCAAAACCAAGCGCAATTTCACCCCGTGAAATTCTTTAAAGGCCTTCTTCCATCGATTCTTAAAAATGGTGGAATGGTGTTTGAAGGAACACGAGTTCAAAGCGTAAAAGGAACAAAACAACCGACCGCTTTGACAACGGAGGGGTACACAATTAAGAGCAACCATTGTATTGTCAGCTCCCATTTCCCGTTTAATGATCTATCAGGCTTGTACTTCTCTCGCCTTCACGTCGAACGTTCATATTGTTTGGCTATTAAACCTCGGGCTGACGTTCCTAAGGGCATGTCCCTTAGCATTGATCCAGGCGGAACTTCCTTACGAGAAGCTAAAAGCCCTAATGGTGAGCCCCTTTTATTAATTGGAGGAGGAGGTCATACTGCGGGGAAAAATGAAGGCAGTAACTTTTCTTCTTATGAATCACTCAAGCAATTTGGTGAGAAGTGGTTCGGCATTGAAAGTATTCCATACCGCTGGTCTTCTCAAGATTTAAAAACACTTGATTTCGTCCCTTACATTGGTCAAAACGTTGCCGGCGAAGAACGTATCTTAGTAGCAACAGGGTATGGAAAATGGGGAATGACGAATGGCGTAGCAGCCGCTCTTTTACTAAAAGACAAAATCATCGGCAATGACAATCCATATCACGATTTATATGACCCGATGCGTTCCAAAATAAAGAAAACAGATCTCTTTCATTTTGCAAAAGAAAATGTCGATACAGCGAAAGAATTTATTAAAGGAAAGGTACACACTAGCCGCAAGAGCCTTCAAGATTTAAACAGAAATGAGGGAGCGGTTATTGAACATGAAGGCAAACAAGTTGGCGCCTATAAGGATGAGGACGGATCGTCCCACCTCGTTTCGTTAAATTGCACTCACATGGGCTGCGATGTTGAATGGAACGATGCAGAAATATCTTGGGATTGCCCTTGTCACGGTTCAAGATTTTCCCACACAGGGAAAGTAATTGAAGGTCCCGCAACGAAACCTTTGAAGAAATTTGAATAACATGGACAAAGGTGGAGATGGAGAAAATGGAATGTTATCAACTCGCCCCTTTATTTAAAGTAGTGATCTGAAGACTCAAAAAATCACTTATGATAATTATTCCGTAATTTCTAATGGCTTCTCGTCCATCCCTGCTATGATAATAGTCGTCATAGCAGGCTTTTTATCCATCATTGTATCCATTCTAAATGAGTTTGTTAGAACCCTCACCTATAATATTTACTAAATTGCATTAGCTCCTCTTTACTTGAAATATCATGGGAAAATAATGGAATATAAACAATTTCCTGCTTCTTAAACGTCTCCTTTATTTTCGATAAATACCCTTTTTCATTTTCCTTTAGTTCCTGCAAAAACTGTCCGTCCGCATTATCCGGCAGCACTTTGTTTACAATTAGTGTTTTTACGTGAAGGTGATAGTTGTCTAGAAGCTCAAGGGCTTTTTTCGTTTCTAAAATCGGCAACCTTTCAGGATTTAATACAAAAATAAAGCCTGTTTTATTGCCATCTAGCAGGATCTCTCTCGCCTTTGAAAATCGTTCCTGACGTTCCCGAAGGACATCGTAGATCGGATCTTCGATTGGTTCCCCATCATTTAGGAGTTGGCTATAATTTTCTTTCGTTTTTTTGCGTTTTTTTAATAGCCCTTCAATCCAGACGCCCATAAGTTCAGGTAGAGTAAGAAGTCGAATCGTGTGGCCTGTTGGTGCAGTGTCAAAAACGAGCTTATCAAAATGTTCACTTTCTTCTAAAATAATTGAAATCAGTTTATCGAATAAAGCCGCTTCATCCGCTCCTGGTGAAGCCTTTGCTGTATCGAGTTGTCGATGGACTTCTTCCATCATGCCAGAATGGACGGTGCCTTTCATATTTTCTTTCACACTATTTATGTACTTTTCCGTTTCAATATCTGGATCAATTTCTAGCGCAGAAAGATTATCACTCACTTTTGTCGTTTTTCCACCAATCGACTGATCAAAGATATCCCCTAAGTTGTGGGCAGGATCAGTAGAAATAAGAAGTGTTTTGTACCCTTTTTCAGCCGCGCGCCAGGCAATTCCTGCAGCTGAAGTGGATTTCCCGACACCCCCTTTGCCCCCAACAAAAATGATTTTTTTATCCAATACTTCCATCTAAATAACACCCTCTCTATCATTAGCAGCAGCGAATTCCTGTTAACGGCGATTTGTCCATACCCATTCGTAAGTGCCAGTCGTGAAATTCTTCAATCATATGTGGATAAAGCTCAAGTGTATAGTAGTATACAGGGTTAGGAATGCCCAGCATTTCTGAATAAAGCATCAACAAAAACAGGTCATCCTCGTCTCTTAGTTCTCTGGCAATCTCCTGTTTATGATTAAGGCTAATGACATCTTCATAGTATTTAATCAGCTTTTTCACACTATCTAACACTTCTTATTCCACCTTTCAGAAAGGAAAAGAAGAGACCAACGCTGGCCTCTCCCTTGGTTCCTTCTAGTTTAATCGTTGTCAATTCGATTATCAAACTTCCCTCGCATAGCAGAAAATGCTGTAATCGAAATCCATAAAGCAAAGACAAAGTTAATCGCACCAAATACAAATAGAAGCATATTTGAATTCGTTCCCCACCATGACCACGTAAAAGTGACCTGTTGGAAAAGGGCATACATCGTCATAAATAACAAGAAGATCATCGGTATGAACGTGTAAATATAGTTTCTACCTAATCGCTTGAGCCATAATGAGATCAGTAATAAACTTATCCCTGCTAATAGCTGATTCGACGTACCAAACAATGGCCACAGTAAGTAACCTCCTGAACCAAATCCTTGAGGCCCTTCAGGAATCAGAACAAGCGCTGCCGTAGAACCTACTGCAACCGTCGTTGCTACATGTGTTTTCGTGAGAGCTGGAATATTATACTCTGTACCTAGTTCAGAAATAATATAACGCATCAAACGAACGGCTGTATCAAGCGTCGTTGCAGCAAAACTAACAACAATAATCGATACGATAGTTGTAGCCACTCCTTGAGGAATTAATAAGCCTTGCGCAAGTGCTCCAGCACCTTCTACAAAGTTCCCTAGTCCAATAGCATTGGCATCAGCAAAACTTCCATATGCCCCTAAAAACTCATCGGCATTGGCGAAGAGTGTGACAACAGCGAGGATGGATACTAAGGCTAGGACCCCTTCCCCGACAGCACCAAAATAACCGACAAAACGAGCATCTGTTTCTTTATTTAATTGCTTCGACGTTGTTCCTGATGAGACAAGTCCGTGAAATCCTGAAATGGCCCCACAAGCAATCGTTATAAACAATAACGGTAGCCAGGACGTATCCGCTCCAGGATTCGTTGCTGGTGCCGTGATCTGTGGATTTGTTAAAAATAACCCTAAATAAAGAATGGCTAACCCGACAACTAGTTGATGCGAGTTAATAAAATCTCGCGGTTGAAGTAGTTTCCAAACAGGAAGGGTTGATGCGACATAGACATAGGCTAGTAAAATAGCAATCCATATGAAGAAAGCAGTCGCTACAGCACCAAGTCCAAAGAGACCTGCCGCTTCTTCCCCACCCATATATCGGACTAAGTCAATTTGCAAAAATTCATTTTGCGCCGAGAATATCGCCGTTGCATACATCACAGCTAACGCAATTAATGAAGGGACAAGCATCTTAATATTACGTTTATAAACGGCATATCCAATCCATATTGCTAACGGAATTTGAATAAATACCGGTAGGACACTAGCTGGATAGGTTATGAATAAGTTCGCAATTACCCATGCAAAAACGGCATTCACCATCAAAACTAAAATGAGAATAATAAATAAAAATAAGATCTTTCCCCGTTGACCAATTAGCTTGTTCGCTAAAGTTCCAATCGACTGACCTTTATTCCGGACAGAAATAACAAGAGTTCCAAAGTCGTGAACCCCGGCCGCAAAAACGGTACCCAGTACGACCCATAGAACAGCCGGAAGCCATCCCCAATAAACAGCAATGGCAGGACCTAATATCGGTGCAGCACCTGCAACAGAAGTAAAGTGGTGACCCCACAATACAAATTTGTTTGTTGGTACAAAGTCGACGCCATCTTTGTACTTGTGAGCAGGTGTCACGTAATTAGGATCAAGTCGAAAAATCTTTTCAGCAATAAACTTCGAATAAAAACGATACCCTAAAGCAAATATTACTAGACCTAATATGGCTACCAAAATAGCTGACATATCCTTCTACCTCCCACTATTCTCTTTTTTTGTTTGGCTCGTTTCCCTCCTCGAAAAATAATATTGTAAGCGCTTTAATCTTATTCCTGTTCCATTGTACCAAAGATTCTGAATTTGTAAATAATTTGGACGATTTCTGTAATCATTGTGTAAATAAATCACTTTGAGTAATCACTTTGAGAACCCTTTTCCAACAGTGATTCTGATTTCAGCATAGAACCAAGTCGATAAACCAGGTTATCGGTAGAAACTGAGAGAGCAAGAATGAAAAGTAGTCGATAAACCAGGTTATCGGTAGAAACTGAGAGAACAAGAGTGAAAAGAAGTCGATAAACTAGTTTATCGGTAGAAACCGAGAGAGCAAGAGTGAAAAGACGTCGATTAACCAGTTTATCGGTAGAAACTTAGAGAACAAGAGTGAAAAGAGGTCGATAAACTAGTTTATCGGTAGAAACGGACAGAACAAGAGTGAAAAGAAGTCAATAAACCAATTTATCGGTAGAAACGGACAGAACAAGAGTGAAAAGAAGTCGATAAACCAATTTATCGGTAGAAAACGAGAGAGCAAGAGTGAAAAGTAGTCGATAAACTAGTTTACGGACAACCTAAACAGGAGTGGTGAAGCAATAAGTAAATACAGTAAAAGAAAATGGCTCTCTACTATTGATGCATCCTCTGGATATGCTTTTAGCTATTCTGCCTTATAAGTTTAATGGAAAATCTCATATTTAAAAGGAGAGACCACAATGGCTTATGATTTCAGTAAATCACTCGAAGCAGCTATACTTGGCCCACAAACAGGTAAATAACAAAAATGGAAATAAATAAAGTGTCTCCAACTGCCAAGTTGAAGCCATATCTCGATTTTTTTACTCTTTCTATACTATAATTAAACAGGCAATCATATAAACCAAATACAAATAAAACAACAGAAACAATAACCACAAAAATGTTCGCCGTGATCAATACTGCAAGAATATAAAACAACCATCTACGAAAAAAATTAAACAGTAAGCTAAAAAACATCAATGCGATGGCATTTGGATTAATTTCTAAGTCACTTTCCGCCTCTACTTCACCGAGTCCTTTTTTAATATCTTTGTAGTCTTTTATGTAGCTAATATTAATCCACAATAGTAGAAAACAATAAATGACGATAAAAATTTCTTCATTATTTCTAACAAGCTCAGGCAAAAATGAACAACTCCCACAGCAGTTTAAGCGCGTGGCTCTCCGAGCGCTTACTCATTCTCTATAATTGAAATACTTCTTTAATTTTCTTCGCCACTTCTTCTGCACTCAAGTTTGAATTGTTTATTTTGATGTAGTTTGAATATGTTATTTCTCCTTCAAACGAATTTAATCTGTATTTTCCATGGAGTTTTTCAAGTCACCTTCAGACCATTCGATATTCCTTTTTGATGGCTTATGTTCAAGTCTGTTAGAACTTTTATTTCGCTCAAGTCTTTCTTCTAAATCTGCCTCGAGCTCCACATAGTAGACAGTCCCTCCTCTAGACTCGAACAACTGAGCCAATTGATTAACATAATCCCAGTCCTCCTTTAGATTAAATGCCCAAACGTAAGTGAAGATCATTCCATAAAGATTGCTCTTTGAAAATTCTTCAAATATCTCTTGACGAAACAAGTTAATTAATCTCTGTCCTGCTTCAGAGCCGTAATCAAAGAACTGAGTAACCAAATCTATCGTCATATGATTATGAAAAAGTTTCAATCCTGTTGCTTTAGCTAACTCTTGTCCAACTGTCATTTTACCAACCGCTTGGGGTCCAAATACAAGAACACATTTCATAAGCTCTCTCCTTTATTTCTGAATACCTTTTGGTTATTTTAACATAAATTGACATTCTTTCTTCACATAAATAAAAGGTTCGTCTGAAAATAATAGACGAACCTACCTTACTTAAGATTTTACCTTTCAATCTAGATAAAATGTTCAGACGGTTTAAACGATATTCTATGAGGACTACATTAATAGATTAATCTTCTTTATCCCTCATCTCTTATTGCCATAAAGTCACGGGGTGACAAACATTCTGATTCTATAACGATAGCCGTCATGCCAGTCTCAGTTCCAGTTTCGTGGTTCTCGCCTTGATCCCAGTAAACTGCTTGACCCTTTTTCACATTGATTAATGACGAGCCATTACTTCTAACCCAGCCTTCACCTTCAACGATAAGTAATAATTGAGAGACAGTGGCTTCGTGTAGACCTATTAAGCCTTTAGCCTCTAGATGCATACAACTTATTTGAGCAGGGTTTTCCGTTTTTATGATACGTGACATGACAAAGTCAGACTGAAAATGAGTAACTTTCTTTCCAACCCCTTGATCGAACCTGAAGATTTCCAAACTTACTCCCCCTTATGAATATTCTCTAATCAAACACACAAACTTTTTGTGGATTTCTCATGAATTCAAAAAGCATTTGTATTTGAGCCTCTGTATTCCTTTTGGTAGATAGTTTTGGCAATTTATTTTCAGAAAAAAACTTTACTCCTTTTGTTTCAATCCCGCTTTTTGCATGACCGCCAACGAGCTCGCATTGAATAAAGATTTTGTAATAATGGTATGGCTGAGGAATTTGAGAGTGCTTCTCCATATCTAATAAAGCAACCAATTTCTTAGCGTCTACGCGATAACCAGATTCCTCTTTAATCTCTTTAACGATATTTTCAGATGGAGACAAGCCGACATCGCAGAAACCACCAGGTAGCGACCATTTATCATCATGTTTTTCCTTCACCATTAAGATTTTGTCTTCCTTAAACACCGCTCCCCGAACATCCACTTTAGGCGTTTGGTAGCCTGTTTCGTTCATAAACAACTCAGGAATTTTTTTCATTGGTAGATTCGTATGTTCAGCTATAATTTCAGCACTAATCTTCCGTAATTCTTTGTATCTTTCAATATCATATTTGTCTTTAGAAAACGCCAGCCCGGATTGCGAGAGCGCTTGAATCCTTTTTGCCCAATCTAACCATTGATAACTCATATATGTCCACCTTTTCTAACTCATTTAGTTAGTACCACGACTCTATTTTTCGCAAGTCACGAGAAGCTTATCGCTACACCTTCACGAACTCTTCTTTCAATACCCCCATAAGGATAGAATCATGATATTCACCATTGTAAAAGAGTGCCCCTCTAATAGTCCCTTCTTGCTTAAATCCTAGTTTTTCATATGCCTTCATGCCCCTTTTGTTGTATGAAAAGACATCTAAACCGACTCTGTACAAATTCAGCATTTGAAAGCCGTATTCGAGAAGTGAGGACATTGCCTCAGTTCCCAACCCTTTGCCCCACATGTTTTGCTCGAAAATCCCAATGCGGACGATGGCATTTCGATTTTGGTGATCAATATCCATCATAGCGATGTCGCCAATGGGCTGATCATTTTCCTGTAAGCAGATGATTAAATCGATTCTACTGCTATCAGATGCAATCGTCTCAAAGTGCTTTTGAACAGCAGAGCGAGTGAACACAGCTTTGGTACCAGTTAGTCGCCTAAATTCACTATCCCAAAGTGATTGAAAGAAGAACGCATCCACATCTTTGTCCTCGATTGGTCTAAGATAGACTCGTTTATTTTCTAAAAATTTTATCGGTTTGTATTGTTCCATGGTGATACATACTCCTCTCAGATTGTTAATCTATTGAACGTGTTTCTCTTTGCAATTGATCGACTAATTCTTCTATCGTGCCTATAATTTGTTGGACTTCAGGTAAGTGATAGAAGGTACTGGTCGTTTCGAAGTGATTGATGTCGTCGTTCGGAGAGTATAGATAGACCTTGATTCCTTGGGCAATGGCCATCCCTAATTCTATATGAGTCCCTTTTCCACCGGGCAACAGTACGACAATAAAATCCGACTCTAATACTGCTGTTTTCTCTTTCACTCCTAGATCTATTAATTGTTCTTTTGTGGTCGCTCTGTCGTTTTTCGTCCAATCATATGTATGAATAAAGCCTTTTTCCTTTAATTTGTTACTCACGAATTTCACTTGTTGCTTGTTTTTAAAACTAGAAGCAATATAAAATTTCATAAACTCTCTCCCCCTTTATCGTTGATGAAAAAACTTCGCTCTGACCGGATCAAAGAGGAAGTGAACCATGATGGTCAATACAGCCCCCGCGACTAAGAACCATATATTATTCGTCCAGATTCCAACAGTAACTGAAATAATTGCGATGCTTAACTTGACGATGTTTTTAACCATAATGCTCGTCTCCTTCACATTTCTTTAAGTCTCAAGACTTTCATTTCATGACCCAAAAGTCATATTTATCAATAGTATGAATGAATACTCACTAATCAACAAGCTGATTTCTTAGATCTTTGAAGATAACCGGACGTTTACCATCCAAAAAAACTGTTCCTTCGTAGATTTCAGTTTAAACGATTTTTCTTTCCTGAAAAGTGAAAACACGGAATGATCTAGCCCCCTTATTTTTGATGGAATAGACAGGCACTGGAGAGATCTATATTCATAGCTTATGGATGAATCTTAGTTGGCTATGACGTCATAATAGGATTTGACGATTCTATTTTTTCATGGTTTACTTTATTTCTGATATAATCATTTTGTTCCACTGCTATCCTCTCCTAATAACCTCCTGTCGAACGTTTTTGGTCAAATGAGGAGTTTACAGTTATTTTGAGAAGTTGGTAAGTGGTCTTTTTTATTTTATAGAATGAAGCTCCAAATCTATAGCTTGCATGAATAGAGGGAGGATATCTATGGATATTCGGTTGCAAAAAATTATAAAAAAACTACTGGAAGTAAAGGAACCCATTACAAGTTCAGAACTTGCTGCCAGTTTACTGGTTAGTTCCAAGACGGTTAGAAATGATATTAAAGTATTAAACCAGCAATTAAAGGTAATAGATGCCAGAATAGAATCGTACCGTGGGAAGGGATATCAACTTTTCACTGAAAATAATAAAGGGATTCAAGAATTCCTTGAAAATCATAGTGATATAAAGCGCGAAGATATCCCCTCTAAACATGAGGAACGAGTACGTTTTTTAATGGAGAGGCTTTTATTCAATTCAGATTATATAAAAGTAGAGGATTTAGCAGATACACTCTATATAAGTCGGTCAACCCTTCAAAACGAGTTAAAAACCATTCGCGAAATCTTAAAAAAGTATCATTTGAACATAGAACAGAAACCTCATTATGGGATAAGGGTCATTGGAAATGAAGCACAAATACGATTCTGTATTTCCGAATATATTTTTAATCAAAAATCAACTTTTGCAGGTAATTCTGAAGATTGGCTTCAGATTTTGCCAAACGAAGAGTTGAAAACCATTCAAGATATCACATTAGCTAAACTACGGGAACATAAAACGATGATTTCAGATATAAGTTTACAAAATTTAATCACACATATTGCCATAGCTTGTAAACGGATTCGAGAAGATTATTCTATACAAATGGTTCAAGACGAGATGTTAGAATTGGAAAAACAGGAAAAATATAAAGTTGCAACTGAGATTGTCAGGGATATAGAGTCCAGTCTTAAAGTGAAATTTTCAAAATATGAAGTTGCTTATGTAACCATTCATTTGCAAGGAACAAAATTAGCTAATTCCAACCTCAAAAATGAAGAGGTTACATCGCTAATTAATGATGAAATTACAGATGTGGTTACGGAAATGATTAAGAGAATTGATGATAAGTTTAACCTTCACATACATCAAGACGAGGATTTGCCAGTAGAATTAAGTTTACACTTAAAGCCAGCTATAAACCGGTATAAATACAATATGAATATAAGAAATCCCATGTTAGAAGATATTAAGGCAAAGTATCCACTCTCATTTGAAGCTGCTCTAATTGGAAAAGAAGTATTATCAGAGAAATTAAATATAAAAATAGACGAAAATGAGGTTGGTTACTTAGCCCTTCACATAGAAGTAGCACAAGAGCGGCAAAAGAAAAATACGGAGTATGTTCCCCGTTGTTTAATTGTTTGTGCATCAGGATTGGGTAGTGCCCAACTTCTGAAGTATAAACTTCAGACGACATTTGGAGATCAGTTAATCATTATGGGGACGACAGAATACCATAATTTATCAAACCAATCCCTTCATAACATAGATTTTATTATTAGTACGATTCCAATCCGAGAGGAAATGCCGATACCTGTAAAGACAGTGAGTACAATTTTAAGCGATACCGATCTAATAAACTTAGAGAAAGTGATATCACAAGAAAATTTCACCGTTGAAACCTATTTAAGAGAAGAGTACACCTTTTTGAATAAGGATTTTCAACATCATGAAGAAGTTATCAAGTTCATTTGTAATAAGTTAACAGAGGCTGACGAAGTTGATGATACTTATCTGGATTCAGTTCTAAAACGGGAGAATTATTCACCAACAAGTTTTGGGAACTTGGTGGCCATCCCTCACCCCCTTGACCCGCAAACTGATGACACATTCTGGTCGATTATAACGTTAAAAAAACCGATACTATGGATAGATAAGCCTGTACAATTCGTTGTCCTATTGAATATTGCCAAAAACAATCAAGCAAACTTAAAACCAATGTATACTTCGCTGATGCAACTACTAGATGATCGGAACAAAGTGACTGGCTTTTTACAATGCAAAACGTTTGATCAATTAAAAAGTCTTATAAAGAACATGGAATAGTGATTTATTTCTATTCTCTGTTCTTTTATTTTTTAGAAATGCATGGCAAGAAGAGATTTAGACAAATTTGAATGGGTTGATCCTTTCATAATTCACAAGTCAACTAAGAAGCAGATGGATATACATGCCATCTGCTTTTTGTGTCATTTTGTGTCTATTTGTGTCTTTTTCCGTTGACAACGGAAAAAGGTTCTCTACAAACGAAACCGCTTTCGTTGTAAATTAAGAATATAGAAACAAGGAACACATTCGAGTTAGAGACGAATCTGGAACGTGGATCAAACATGAAGGAACCTTTTTTATAAAAAATGGAAGCGGTTCACCACCACTAAAATGGATTCAATTCAGAATCGCAATAACCAAATAGTTCCTTGTGGCAGACAGCCCTGCCTATCAAAATTGAACTTTGCGCTGAAGCAATATTGTAAATGGTTCTAAGCAAGAGATTGCAGTCAATGGCAAGACATTTTAGAAACAAGCAACAAAAAAATGAACTAAACAATGGAGGAATTAAAATGAAACAAGCTTTAATTATTTGTGCAGCTGGTATGTCATCTTCTTTAATGGCAAAGAAAACAACAGAGTATTTTAATAGCAAAGGAAACGATATTAAAGTAGACGCAGTTTCTACTAGTGAAGGAACTCAGAAGATTGAAGATGGTGAGTTTGATTTGTTTTTAATAAGTCCACAAACAAAAATGTATTATGACAAACTCAAAAAAACTGGTGATCGAGTTGGTAAGCCGGTTATCAACATCCCACCACAAGCATACGTTCCGATTCCGATGGGGATTGAAAAATTAGCAAACGTAATCTTAGAAGAACTTCCAAGTGAATAATTTTTTTGAATAAAGTTCTATAACGAGAAGCGTTTATACCTGGGGGGATTAAACCTTGCGTTTAATCCCTCTAACTACTTTTGTATAAGAATATACCAACATGTTAAGAGGAGATGTACATAACTATGGAGCAGGAAAAAATTCAAACGGTAGCATTTGAGATTATTTTACACAGCGGATCAGCAAGAACGATGATCCACGAGGCATTTAACATGATGAGAAATAATGAATTCAGAAATGCTGAAGAAAAGTTAGAAGAAGCGAATAAAGAAATCGTGTTAGCTCATAAATCGCAAACAGAATTATTAAAGCAGTATTCTTCTGGAGAAACCATCACAATGGAAATCATCATGGTTCATGCACAAGATCATCTTATGACTGTTATGACACTGAAAGATATTGCTTCAGAAATGATCCATCTATATGAAAAAGTCGAAAATAAGTGAGGGATTAGGTATGAAGAACGATGAAAGAACAGTTGAAAAAAATAAAAAAGAATTAAGTTTGAAATCGATGTACTTTAATCGATATTTACTAGTCAGATATGTTTCAGCCTTCTTCTTTTTTACGAATCTATACTGGTTCGTTTCATTATTAATGAGTCAATCAGCGCTATTTCTTGTTCCTTTGACTTTACTTGTTGTCTTGATAATTAGTATCGCAGAACAAGTAAAGATGTATAGCGATCATACAAATAACCCTAAATATACAAGGTACTGTTTTCAAACCTTGTTGGGGACAAATGTATTACTCATTTTACCAGTTTCTTTTTCATCGTCTTTCACACACTTATACCCCTTTCTTATAGATGAAACAAGGTCTAAACTATTAATCTTCTTTATATTGATAACTGGAATCTTATTAAGCAAGCACATTCTTAATCGATTAAATCAAATAAGACATAATGAAGACAAACATTATAAACGTATCAAACAATATGAAGAAGTTATTAATTAAACAGAAGTGAGGTATTAAAATGGCTTCCGAAAACAAACTATTTGGTCTTATGGAAAAATATCTAATGGGACCCTTAAGCAAAATAGCAGCTTTGCGTTTTGTACGTGCGATTATGGCCGCAGGGATGGCTTCCATTCCTTTCGTAATCGTAGGTTCCATGTTTCTAGTGTTGAACGTATTGCCGCAGACTTTCACATTTTTAGAAGGCTTTTTTAATAATACGTTTTTTAGAATCAGTGATTTGTATATGATAGCGAATACGGCAACCATGGGGATATTAGCGTTGTACTTTGGTCTCGTAGTAGGCTATGAATATACTAAAATAAATGCTGAAGAAGATGGAATAAATCTCAACCCGTTAAATGGTGCTTTATTATCTATGTTTGCTTTGTTTATGACAGTCCCTCAATTAGGGTTTAATAATGGACAAATCTCACTTGTGGAACAAATGGATGATGGTGGCACAATTATTAATGGCTGGGAAATGGTTGGTAGTGGTGTGAGCCGTTTAGGTTCTACAGGAATATTCTCCGGGATCATTATGGCTGTTTTAGCTGTACAGCTATACAGACTTTGTGTGAAAAAGAATTGGGTTATCAAAATGCCTGATGCAGTTCCCGAAGGTGTATCGAGATCATTTACAGCGTTAATTCCAGCATTTTTAGTTGCTGTTGTTGTTATAATCATTAACGGTGTTCTCGTTTCGTTAGGTACAGATGTATACGAAGTCATAGCTATTCCATTTGGATTTGTTACTAATATTACAGATTCGTGGTTAGGTGTACTAGTTATTTACTTTTTAATCCACGCACTTTGGATTGTGGGAATCCATGGATTCAATGTGATTTGGGTTGGATTTTTAACACCAGTGATTCTTTCAAATATGCAAGCAAACGCGGATGGCGCAAATATTCCACTTGCGGGCGAGTTCAACAATGCTTTCGTTATTATTGGTGGTTCTGGTGCGACGTTAGGTTTAGTCATATTTATTGCCTTTCTAGCTAAATCTCAACAATTAAAAGTGTTAGGGAAAGCATCGCTTGTTCCTGGTGTTTTCAATATTAACGAACCATTGATTTTTGGGTTACCTATTGTATACAACCCTTTCTTGGCTATTCCGTTCTTTTTAGCACCAATGGTTACAGCATCCTTAGCTTATTGGGCAATTAAACTTCAAATTGTACAACCTGTTATTGCACAAATGCCATGGCCTTCTCCGATAGGAATAGGTGCATTCATTAGTACAGGAGGTAGCATTTTAGCCGTAGGCATGGCAATCGCTTCTGCAATTATTGCCTTTGCCATTTGGTTCCCATTTATTAAAATGTACGATCAGAAGTTAGTTAAGCAAGAAAAAGGTGAAGGTGATATTATTTAACCGTGGCGACGGTTCTTGTGGTCAAAGTACTTAGCATCCACGCAGCATGGCCCAACGGATTAGGACGAATACGTTAGAAATCAAGAGGAAAATAGTATGCCTATATTAGAAGGGTGCCCCAAAAGATTCTACTTTTGGGACACCCTTCTCTCTTTATTTGTTTTAAGTTGAACTTAGTGACAGCCGCAAACCCCTTCCACCCACAATAGCATCAGCTTGTTTCACGAAAGGCACCTTTTTGATTGAGTACATTTTCGCAATCATAGGAACATACAGTCCAACGTTTATCGGCAATTCGTACAAATAGTAGGAGTTTTTTCTCCACGATATGTTTCATTCATTTTTTTCCCGCATGATGAGCATATCTTTGTGTTTTCCATCGTTCCTGAATACGAACCATAATTTTCATAATGAACATCTGATGCTTTTCGTAAAATATAAAAAAACACGAAAATGATTATTGCAATAATCATAATTTGAATTAGAATTTGTAAAACCTCCCGTGAGCACAAAATGTATTTTACACATCAACTTTTATGTTAGCTTACTTAGACCCTATCCCTCATGTATTTCAAGTAAATCAAGGCGTTAATCAAATAACCCCCCTGACTATTTCTGTTTGTAAGTTTCAAACCACTCTGCCACTTCACTGGTGTATTCAACGAAAAAGTCATGAAGACTGTGATCCCCTTCTTCATAGCTGACCAACTTAGTCTCCTGTCCTTCTTCTTTTAGTGCTTCATAAAGCTGCAAAGACTGCTGGAAAGGGACCGCTTCATCCTCCTCGCCATGAATCAACAATAGTGGCACATTGATGTCTACCACCCATTCCATAGCTGATCGCCTCTCATATTCTTCAGGCACTTCTGCTGGGTGTCCTACTAATTCCACAAGCATCTGTCTCATGGCCAGTCCCCGTGCTTCATATGCTCCCATCAAGTCGGAAACTCCGCCAAGCGTAGCCGCTGCCTGGACAGGCATACCCTCCTGGATAGCCCGGTAAGTCATGAGGCCTCCACGAGAGAAACCGAACATAAAGATTTCATCTTCAGCGGCAAACTCAATTCCCCTTGCCACATGCTCTAGCTGAAGCACATCATTCACATCATCTCCGCCAAACTCATCTACCCCTTCACTATTGCCACCTTCACGGTACTGACTGGAAATGACTGTATACCCCTGATCGGCCCAAAATGCCTCATAGTGAGCCAACCACTCTTCTTCTATCTCCCCATAGTCCCGGTTTCCACCACGATTAATAATCAGAGTAGGATACTTTTCTCCCTCATCACCAGGGCTTACCACGTAGCCTTCAATTAAGTAATCATCACTTTTATAGACGATTTCCCAGGCCAACACATCGTAATCCGTTGAAAAATCCGACAGTTCTTCTTTTTCTATCAGTACCTCTTCTACCTCATCAGAACATGCAGATACTAAAAATACTATTGCTAATAAACTCAATATTTTCATCATGCCCTTCACTCCTTCGGTATACATATACGCACACTTGTGTAAAGGGTTTCATTATAGTGAATAAGTAGCATATGCCTTCATTGTTTGCAGCGATTATCAATTTATGAAGTTCACACTCTCAATTTAAACTTTTGCTTTAAAATATAATCAATAGAAAAGAATATAAAAGCAAAGATTGAAAAAAGTAATGTAGCATAATTGAAAAAGATCTCGCTGAATGTTAGTTGTGTGAAGGGAATGGATTCAATAATAACTCCATACGGTAGGATAAATGCCATTCCAAATAAAATATGAAGCGCAAGAGAAATAACATTCGAGTATTTTTTCACCTTGAAACTTATCCTATCCGAAATGACAGATGAAATGATTCCGTAAATGAAAACAATAGGTACTACGTGAATCGAATATGCTAAAATTCCTATTACCCAACCTCCATCCTCAGATGGAACAGGCTCAACTATATTTAGAATTAGAACTGCAAGTATTGAAGTATATACAGCGACCATAATCTTTCTCATTCCGTCACCTCCAATAGCAAATACAATAAATATGACAACAATTAAAGATAAAATAAAAAATGCATAATACATGAATTCCTCCTCATTAGTTGAATATAATAGAACTTCCTATTTTTAAAACTCACGAATACAGAGAATGTAAAAAACACAAATATTACAATCCCAACACCAAACAAAAGATTAATAATCTCCACCATTAACCCAACTTCCTGTTAATTGTTTATCAAGTTTTATAATTTCTAAATCTACTATTGTTAGCAAAATAATTATTACCATATGGCTTTTTAATCTTACAACTCTGCAAAATACATGTGAGCGAAATACTCTATTTCATGATCATTCCGTAAAATTTTCACAATACTTTCTACACACTTTGTGGACAGTATTCCGTTTTCATAAAAATGATAAGCATAATTGGCTGCTGTTTCTCTTATTTCCAATTTAGAATGTTGAAGCAGTTTAATTAAACTCTGCTCAATAAACTGCTTTTGCTCAGTGGCATTTGATGAAAGGTAATCTAGTGCGTAGGCAATTTCTAATTCATTATTAGCTGAAAATGTATCGTTGATTTCAGGTATTGTCCATTGACGTTGTATGTCGTCTGTATACTCCTCTTCAAATTCAGTGGTTTGTTCATATAGCCCATTTAGAAAGGTGTCAAAGTTTGGGGCTAATTCAATCATCTGTTCTTCATCAACATCAATTAAAATAACAGGTGGCTCGGTTTTCCTACTCCTATAATCAAGTGCAATCCATGAATGTCCATCTCCTGATATTAGTACCACATTCTCAGGTAAATCCCATTCTTTAATTAAATACTCACTATCTAATATTCCTTTTTCCTTACCCAATCCTATTCCAAAAATATGGTCAACATTAATATGGTCATCAGCCCAAGATGTTGGTGTATCTAAACGGTGTGCATTAAATTTGATGTAACCACCATTTTGTTGTTTCAAGATATTTATATAAGATTTTGGTAACGAAACCTTCAGTTTTTCTTCTGCTATTTCTATTATCTTATCTGTTAACGGTTCTAATTTGCCATAGTCATTCTCTTCTTGCCAAATGTTTTCCACAATAAACTCACTCCCAATAAGATTAATAAATACTCTCTATCATATTGCGATCCCTTCTAACAAACCCCTATACTTGAAGAACAACCATCTTCTAATTTAACCTTAACATTTATTTCCTTTTTAATTGGATAAGAAAAGAGCATTCCTAGTTGAAGAAATGCTCTCAGTTAGTTCAATACCATTTTACTGTATTGTTGTTACGTTTTTAGATAAATTCCCTTCTTGAATCCAATTTTTTATCTATTTATTAAAGAAAACAGGGTTAACTAAACTAATTCCGTGACCTACTTTTGGAATCATTATCCCAGTGCAATTAGAGTTATATGAAATAAATCTACCTCAGATTTTTTCATTACTGCTTTTTCTTTAACTCCAACAGTAACCAATATTTTACCTTTAGCTTTATTAAAATTTTCGGGTATTTTAAATGACATATTTTCTTCTAATATTCTAATCAGTGTATCTGATTTCATATGATTACTTTCATAGTGATTATAAAATAAGTAAGCAGCATAACAAATCATTTTTCCAATAAGTTTTTTCAAAAAGGCTCCATTTTCCTCCTAATAAGCTAAACAACCTTCCAATTATAAAACCCATCATGCCACCTTGAATGCTTAGGAATTATCCATCGAACCCTCAGAAAAAGAGAACTCCCTGCTCACTCATCCCAGGGAGTTCTCTTCATGTTATTTATTTCTATTGTTCTTTTGTAAAACTTTCAATCCAGTTTCCATATCAGACGCCAGAATATAGTTTCTATGGGCGAAAACTCCCCAAATGTTCGATTTTTCCGGCACATAAGCGCCAATTTCCTCAGGAGTGGACGGGTCGGTTATATCGACTATCCTTACACCGTCGAAATAATGGGATAAAAAGAGAGTGTTACCTTGGACTTTAGGGTCGTGGACGGTAAATCCAGGGTACCCTGTGGTCTTATTTGCCGCGTTATCCGTCTGGAAGGTACTCAGCAACTTAGGATCTGATTTATCTTTAATATCATAAATTCTTACATAGCCAAATCCTTGTTCGTAGCCATGGCGGGTTGGGTTAAATACTTCTCTTGTTTCAATTAGCACGTTCCCTCCCTTGGCCAAAGCCGCAGAATGCGCAGCCCCTTGAACGTCTTGTTCAAAAGAGGTGCGCCCAACATATTCCGGATCTTCAGGGTTGCTGATATCCAGAATAACTGTCCCCATGTCCCATGCAGATAAGTAGGCGTATTTCCCTGTCGTATCAGCAATAACACTGTGGACACTGATTGAACGTGTCTGGCCATGTTCATCTGCAAACCGGTAGTTACTGTCCACGTTCGGAATCACAGTAGCCGGGTCAAACTGGAACAGCTCTTCAGGCTCAGCCGGATTACTGACATCCACAATGGTAAAGTCGTGGATGGCTCCCCCTGATCTGCGGTAAGAGCCGGAATTGGCAGCAAGCAGCAACGCGCGGTTCCCCTGGGTTGTTAAATAAAGTTCGTGAGTACCGCCGCCGTTAAGGTGTGCTTCAGGCGTTTCCCAGAAGCCTAATTCAACTGGATTTTCAGGATTTGTAACATCATAAATAACCGTACCGACTTTTTCAGCGTCCCCATTAAACCTTTGAACACTGACTACTGCTAAATCACCCTTGAAGTGAGGGGTGTTCACAGACTTTACAATGATTTTTTCCTGCCATGTTCCGGGAAGGTTGTCTGCAAACTTAGCGACTTCTACAGGGTTTGAAGGATCTTTCATATCAAAAACGCGAATGCCCTCATTTGACCCGGAGCCGAGGCGGTGGGTCCCCATATAGGC
This sequence comes from Salipaludibacillus keqinensis, assembly GCF_003226325.1. Lineage (GTDB taxonomy): Bacteria > Bacillota > Bacilli > Bacillales > Salisediminibacteriaceae > Salipaludibacillus > Salipaludibacillus keqinensis. The sequence goes on from NZ_PDOD01000002.1 coordinate 433,001, forward strand.
ATATCCTTTATGTGCGTAAACATCAGCGCCTGTAACAGGCAGTCCGCTGTCTGAATCCTGCAGAGGAACAGCGGCTGATTCATTTAAGTATTTAAAATTTTTACTTCCTTCCATAATCGGAATTTCATTCATGCCTTCGTCGCCAAATCGGTAACTGCTTCCATCTTCATATTCATAGTCGCCTTTTCCCAGCCCGTCTATATCACACGCCATCACTGGAGTGGCAAATACTAAAGCTGCCATCGTCGTTACTGAGTAAATTTTTAATTTATTTTTCAACTGATTTCCTCCTGAAATATATTTTTTAAGCGGTGGCGCTTAACTGCTTGTCCACAGTTTGCAGACAGAAAATAATTAATTTGAATAATTAAATAATTTATTCCGTAACCTTTTTCTTAAAAAGCTGGCAGTGAGTGAATCCGCGCCTCCTTTCCTACATTAGCTTTAACGTCCGGAGGCCAGACACCTACTATTATTATTTTGAAAAACTACCTTTGTTTAATAGCAGCATTACTATTATTTTTTTGGATTACTTTTAAACCTGATTGCATATCTGAGGCTAAAATATAGTTCCGGTCCACAAATACACCCCAAATATCTGCATTTTTCGGTACATAGGATCCGATTTCTTCAGGATTAGACGGATCAGTGATATCTACCATTCTTACACCATCCGAATAATGAGATAAATATAATGTATTACCTAAAATTTTAGGGTCGTGAACAGTATAACGTCCTGCTGCTCTTTCCCCTGGTTTTATTTGTTCGACGGAATTAAAAGAGCGATAGTCACCAATTAACACTGGGTTGCTTTTGTCTTTAATATCATAAATACGGACGTAACCCCATCCCCTTTCAAACTCTGGATCGGCAGGGTCAGGATTAAATACCTCTCTGTTTTCAATCAGAATCGTCCCGCCTTTCGCTAAAGCTGCAGAATGTGCGGCGCCTTGGACGTTTCTTTCAAAGCTCGTTCTGCCGACAAATTCTGGTTCTTCAGGGGTGGAAATATCGAAAATTAAAGTTCCCATATCCCAGAAGGAAACATAGGCAAACTTTCCAGTCGTATCAGTAATCACGCTGTGAGCAAACGATCTTCTCGTCACATCATTTTTATCTTTAAAAGAGACGCCTGTATATGTTTCTTCTAACTCAGCAGGATCCCACTCAAAAATCACTTCAGGGCTGGCTGGATTGGTTACGTCAAGAATGGTAAAATCTTGATATTCTCCCCCAGTAAAATGGTTTGCGTTAGGGTTTGCCGTTAGTAACAACGTACGGTTACCTTGTGTTGTTAAGTAGAGTTCATGAGTTCCAGTTACTGATTCAGGAAGCTCCCAGTAACCAAGTTTTTTTGGATTAAGCGGGTCGCTCACGTCATATAACAAGGTTCCTCCTCCAACGGTATTTCTGCTCCATTGCTGGACTGAGACTGCAGCCAGATCACCTTTAAAATATGGCGTATTAACTGATTTAACAACTACTTTTTCCTGCCATGTACCTGGTAAATCATCTGCAAAAGCGGAAACTTCAATTGGATTTGATGGATCCTTTAAATCAAATACCCGCACACCGGAAGCGTTATGCGCTTTGGTAGCCACGTAAGCAAAGCCTTTGTGAGCATAAAGATCAGCCGTTCTATTATTCACTCCATCAAGCCCGTCCCACGGAACATCTGCTACTTCAACTAAATTCTTTAAATTTTTACTCCCTGTTATCGTCGTAACTGTATTAATTTCCCGGCCTTCTTCAATCTCTTCCTGCCATTTACCATCATCGCCTCCCAGCTCATCATGAGCAAAAATAAAGGATGGCCCTATCAGTATAAAGCTCAAAGTCCCCGCTAGTATTGATGCTTTTTTCATTCACTTACCTCCTGAATTATTTATTTAACAATCTGAGATATACTCTATTAACACTGTGAATACCTTCTTTATTTGGAAAAATAATCAAAAGTCCCGTGTCATTTTTTATACAACAGGGCTATAGAAGGGTGGATTTAGTGTAAATTAATAGAAAGACTCGGGATAAACTGTAGTTATCAGCGAATAAAAGTGTCTTACTTTCTTTCCTCCATGGTTGTTTTTTTAAAACTGTAGGGTATAAAAAATTACCTGCTGAAACAAGAAAAAAGTAGCAGAAGGCTGCTATCTTTTCTCGTACTTTTTCAGGAAAAATCAAAAAATTTTTTGTATTTTTTTTTGCTAAAGGAAGGATTATACTTGATTAAAATTGAATCGGTATTAATGAGGTGAACGCTATGGAATACGGACTATTTTCAAAAGATGCAGCGTTAAAAATAGATGTACAGCCTGGTACTATGCGTCAATGGTGCATAGCAATCGAAAAAGAAGGATATAAGTTTGAACGAAACGAGAAAGACCAACGAATATTTTATGAGCGTGACATTAAAATGTTATTTGAATTAAAGACAAAACTCAAAAAAACACGCAATCGTAATAACGCAATAAAATCTGTTGTTGAGCGTTATTTATTTGAAATGAACGCTAATAATACACCAAGCGTCCAGCAAGAAAAACGCGATAATATAGTGTTAGCTAAAGATGAATTACAAAGTATGCTTAACGATGCAGTGGAACATGGAATAAAAGAAGCTCTGGAACAGCAAAAACAATTTAACAAGGAAATATCTGAACGACTCGATCAACAAGCAAAAGCCATTAATAAACGAGATAAGGATTTATTGGAGGGAATCCGTCAATTACAGGAGTCTAAAAAACTAGAATTACAAGCAGCCGCAACGGAAGAAGAGAAAAGGAATGATAAACCTTGGTGGAAGTTCTGGAAGTAGGTTCCTCTGGTTCTGGTCTGTATCATTTCGTCCATCACAACGAACCCGCCTAACGCTGTTGCTCCTATGTAAGTCCTGTAAACAACTAATAATGAAAAAAGTACCTTGATAGACTCCCTTCAACCTTATAGAGAAGCTTTAACATAAAGAAGGCACAACGAGAAGATGAACTCTTCTTGTTGTGCCTTCTTTAGCTCAAGACTTTTGATCCTGACCGGATGTCTTTATTTCCTTATACGTTTTTTTACTCATCTTTACTTTGGGTCGGATGTGGACCTTGATCTTCAGCCATTTCAAAAGCAAAACTTTGATTAAAGCTGCGTTGTTTTTCCTGAACGGTTTGCTTTATATTCTTTACAATATAAGAATGAACAAACACTTCTGACCCTGCAAAAAGAGTGGCCGATATAATGCTTCCCCAACCAATCATTAAATAGCTGTGAAAGAAAATCGCGCCAAAAATCCAGACAATTAAATAGACTAAGAAAAAATCTACTACCACGGTGTTCATTTTTCCGATTCGCGGAAGAATGATCTGATCACCAATAAAATAAGAAATGATGGTGACTAGTAAGCTGAAGGAAACAACTTCTACAAGGGGGGCATCAAACAGCAAACCTAAGCTGATTCCAAAGATAAAAAGGCTGGCAACAAACTTAATAAACAAGACATTTACATGCTTCACTTATAAATACTCCTTTTCTTCTTAGTTTGGTCCTGCATGATGCCCCCTATACCTTCCTTACCTTGAAAAGTATTCAATGTTAGGAGCTTAGTAATAAACTTTACTTAACTCCGAGTATTTTACCCATGTGATTACAATTATCTTTAATTAAAGAACTGCCTTGGAGCTGATTTTCTCTACCTTGTTCAAATGAATTCTGGTCTAACTTAATATATTCTTTATGTTAGACGAGAAAGATAACAACACCTCTTTTAACAATAGATAGAAACTTTAGGTCAATATTATTGTCCAGCACGGTCTATGTTAAAGCTGAAATAAAACCATATACAATACAAGAAAGCCAACACTTGCTGCCCCAGAAATTATTGTCATGTTACGATGTTTCTTTTTTACTCCAATGGCGAGCGAAATAATTGAAGCAACTAAAAGCAGTGTTATGAATATTTTCATTCTTCTCCCCCTAAATTTTGAATTAACGCTAGTCTATCATAATAATATGCCGATTCGTCAAATTCACCTGCGAACTTATGGTAAATAACTTGCAGTCTGAATCCACGCTTCCCATCCTCCCTGAATTATATCCATCTTTACCTTCTAACTGCTCACGTTCCTCTTTAGTAATGGCTCATAGTCACATATTAATAAAAATGAGTATCTCATTACCTCAGAAAATGAATAAATCAAAAAAGCAGAAATCTGCTTTTTTGATCTTTTCTTCTTCGACTAACGCTCTCCTTTAGTTGAAGAAGAAATCAATATTTGAATGCAGGATTTTCTTTTATATTCAGAGGGATTTTATCTAATTCAGATGGCTGAAAGTTTGTTGTATTATAGACAAAGCGATTATCTATTCCTTTACTTTCAAATTCGTTTATTAATTCTAAACATCTAACTCCCATCTGATGTTCTTTAATCCTTAAAGCATCTCTTCTTAGTAATTCATCACCATCCACCCATAAAACAACATATAACTTCTACGTTCTTTACCTCTGTATAAATCTTATGAGAAAATTTTTCTACTTCTACTGGAAGTGCAACATAATCAATGATTACATTCTTATTCGCCTGAACAAAGTTAATACTTAAATCGGCTATGTTTTCCCAAGTTAATGGTAGTAATTCCTCGCTTTCCCACTGTTGAACGTATCCACCAATAACCATATGATTGATTAAATCACCTTCAATATATGCACTATGATCAAACTGTTCAGCAAGCCTCTTTGAAGTTGTGGATTTACCTACTCCTGCTGCTCCGTTATTTTAAGTATAATCCTTCACATCATAAATTCTCAGCATACAATTGATCAAAGCCTGTAACAATCCACCGATCCCCTTCTTGCTGTAAGAACACTTCTACTGTAATTCGATTATCCTCTCTCTGATTGTTGTTAAGATTGACTGTAGAACCAGTCATGACAACAAAGACACTTTCTTGTTGAAGAGAAGGATACATCTTCATTTCATTTATTCGATATTCCATTGAGTATTGAATTTCCCCTTCCCTTTCGGGGAAGTGTTGTTCCAACATCTCTTGAGACATGACTAACTCCGCTTCACTTCGTCTCATATCTTCATTATTCGCTCGAACGTCGTATAAAGCACAAACAAAGGACTCTATAGTCGATTGCATTTGAGTGGATTGAGCTTCTTCTGCTTCTACATCTAGTGCTTGATTAGTGTTTTCAAGTAAAAGTAAACCCCGTATCACAAAAAATAGTGATTCGGGGTTTACAGCTTGATAGTTCTATGTCGGCGAAAGGATTTAAGATATTTTTATGATTCATCCGATAATGATGGAAAAAGAATGTATCACCAAACGACAGAATTACTGTTAGAGAAGGGACCGGTTATCAAAAAGGATAGTGTTTTCACTGTTTTGATGATAATTAATTCATAATTCCAAAAAGCATACCCACTTTAAACCTTACTACATACCGTAAAATAAGGCTTTTACGATTGGGAGGCAGATTTATGTATAGACAACAAGCAAGAATACCAGGGAACTGTCCACCGGGGTTTTTGGGTCGGTACACCGTAATTCCAGGAGACACGTTCTATACCATTGCGCAGATATTCAGAGTAAGAATAGAAGCACTTGCAGTTAACAATCCCCATATTCCAAATCCTAATGTATTATTCCCCGGGGACATCCTCTGCGTTCCGGGTTTAATCCCTTACCCCTGCTGTACGTCTTTACGGCCCCGAGGGAGAGTACCATTCGGTACAGGTGGCGTAGCTTATGTGAATTTTGGTCCAAGAGGAGGTCAGGCTGTGAGCATTATGGTAACCTTACCGCAGCCTCAAGTTTTCGGTAATTTTGACAAGTTTACAGGTGAAATAATCATTCCCGGGACTGGTAGCTTTGGAAACCAGTTATTTGCTACTCCGGAAGACCCACCTACTTGGTCATCCCGAATAGAACTTCCTACCGCTGCATCCGTTACGCCAAACTCGCGTGTAGTAGTACGCCCTTATAATTCATTGGCTGGCACTTTAGGTGCTCCTGTCTTAGAAGGTATAATCCTTGCTGGAAATTGTCAATAACATTAATACAAGCAAAAAGAGCTGTCCTTCGTCATGGGTGACTAAAGAGGCAGCTCCTTGCATTTTTTTCAGAATGCACCAGGTCTCAGGAGCACTTCCCTATCGCTAATACGATTATTTTTATGAGATATAAATTCCTCAGAACTTTGCTCAAGTAAGAACGGCTGAGGGAACATAAAACCTCTATTCCCTTCTGTAGCACGTTTCACGGTTGGGCGACAGTGTTGCCTTTTTGCATTATCCTTCTTATCAGTATCCTGCTCGTTACTTCAATAAGAAAAAGAGCAGTCCCTGCTTCTTTAAGGATCGCTACCCGTTAGCTAAACAGGGTCTTTGTTATAACAATGAACAAGCATAGCGTGTAACTGACCTCTATGATGATAAACGTGAGCTAAAATTTCTAATAACCATTCATATCTTGAATATGAAACACAAGAAAGCTATATGAATTATTCAGAAGCAGAACTTCAACAAAAAATCACTTCTTTTTGGTAGTTCAAAGTTATTTAGTATTCCAGTTTTAATTTCGTTAATATCCACGTATTGCACAGATGAATAAAATTGATTCATTTCATCTTGTGTAGCACCATTTGCGATTAGTAAATCTCCTCTACATATAGTGGCTATGTGCTATAATAACTCACCAATCGAATGTTTATCAGAGGAAGGTCTTCTTAGTAAATCCCTCTCATCTAATTTGTCTATTATTTCGATAGTTTTTGTTAATGATATTTTTATTTGATTTAAAGCACTTTTACAATAATTATTCATTTTATTCCCCGCCTTATTTTCTAAATCCAGTTATTAAGTCTTACTAAATAAAAAAGCCGCATATGCAGCTTCTTGGATCTTCAACTATTGCTACCCGTTTGTGAAAAAATTACTTAGTATCCAGTGTTGGTTCCTCATTAGTTAATTCAGTATAAAAAGGATAAATCAATAGAGACAATGCCGCTAGAACAAAAATTAAAATTACAGAAATTACAGGTGAAATATTAAAAAATGCTGGAAAAATCATAAGTAGTAGGACAATAATCAACGACAGAAAAAATTTTTTTCTTGTCTTCGCATTAAGGTATTGCTTGGAATTACAAAATGGACACTTCATCCCTGTATCAAATACAAATTGACTTCTCAGAGTTTGTTTCCAACTCCAATGGCTTTTACAATTTTGACAAGTTGGCATTTATCCAGCACTCCCATCCAAAAGTTTTTAAGTATCCTGAGTTGTGTTTAATATTGAAGGATTCTCCCCAATACTTTAAGTACACCTTTTCACAAAGTCCACCGCTTTCTAATTTCATTTTAACATTTAACTTGTAAAATTAACCAATCAATATAACTTCGTATCTTATGATTTCAGGAGTTTTGTACAATTATTAAACTGTTCCTTGTCACTTTACAACTTCTGTTGTGGTTTGGGGCTGATTGATCTCCAAAATTCCTTCGCTTTAATTAAATGGTGTAAGAGTTCATAATTACATATTTCAGGAAATCCTTTATAATCGAAAAAATCTCTTTTTCTAATTGACGTGCCAAATTTATTTTATTTTCACTCCAGAAAACAAAGATCCTTTTAGAAATAATCAAGGGACAAATCAAAGGATTTTCTCTGGTGGCAGATAACGTTCTGGAAAATATCCTGGATATGATGGAGAACTCAGTTCAGTTTACATCCTAAAAGAACATCAGGAAAAAGAATAGGAAAGCTCCACCCGTACAACCAATTATTGCTGAGTTGGAAAAGATGGGGCTCGTCTCCATGCTTGTTCTAGTATTGAAAGACAATGATTCTCGACTCTTTTATGAGGAATTGGGCGTTAAAGTGATTGATAATGTTTAGCTGGAAATTTACGGAAATAATCAGAGTGAACTGGTTTATGGGTAGGATGATATAAAACAGTTAAAAGGAAATCAATAATGGGTGAACTAAAAATTCAGCACTTGTGATTCTGAGCTATAGGAATACTCATTTCGTGATACCCTCGACCAGTCTGTAAACGTAACTATTTCTAATCATGTTGATAGTCACTAAAATGCTTCTACGTTCTACTACAATTAAAATCTCTATAATATGATTACTAAAGAGGCACACCAAAAAGCGCTTGAGTGATCCAAGCGCTTTTTTTATGCCGTATTAAAGAGTTGTTTCTGCTAATGAAAAAAGAATAAATACAGCCTTTGTTTTCCTTCTTCATTCCCTTACCCACATCTAAAAGGAAGGGTTTAGATAAGGGAAATATAATACACAATCAGCCCTGTGAGTGCCAGTAAAACAGTACCCATAAAGAGTCTTTTTTTCTCAAAATGGACAAACCTCATTGAAAGGAGAGAGAGTAAACTAACGAAAAGTAGATAAGTTGGCTCTTCTGACCGGGTAAATTGGGTAGGGAGATAAAGAAGAATGATAATAGAGAATGGAATGAGCATCTTTAAAAAATTCTCCTGCTTTTTCTTCTCACCTTTCCGTCTGACAAAGAGATAGGTTATGAAGACAACGGCAACCATAATAATACTATAGCTTATTCCAGACATCGTTTAATCCCCCTGCTTTTAATTCAAATGCAAAAGCACTCTTTTCTTCCAGTAAAAAGGCTCTTTTATCATCGGTTACATTTGCCTGTTTGATTAGCTATTGTATTTCATCATATAGTGAGTAAAGAAGATTTCTTTTCAACCCTATCTTTTATTGTAGCAACACTCTGTTCAGTTGATTGGTTTGTTGTATCGATAATATTAGGTTCATAACTACCCAAATTATTAAATTGATCCCACATTTTTTCTACCAGTTCAGTGTTGGTATCTTCGTCCAATTTAGTACGATTGATTGCTCGCTTCATCGTTTCTTCTTTCGTCGCTCTTAAGATAATGTAATGTACTTCGTAGTGATCTTGTACCACTTTTAACCAAGGCTCTATGAACCAAGGACCAACAATTCCGTCTATAATCACATCGTATCCACCTCGTGCAAAACGTTTTGCAGCTTCTAAAAAGGCTTCAATAACGATCAAGTTTTGTTCTTGTGATTCTGGTAAAAATGGGGGTATTGCTCCCTTTTGAATAAAGTCATAAAAATCATCTGTATGCATATGAACCGACTTTGAAAAGCTAGACTCTTTAGCAACAATAGATGCCAATGTACTTTTACCAATCCCTGGTGAACCAGTAATGATCATAATTCTGCCTTGTTTCATCAATATTCTCCTCATTTATCGATTGTTGTACACAGTTTAAAATAACACTTATGATGCAAAATTAGGTGGCTCGATTAGTGCTTCTATCCGTTGCAAATTCATATGCTCAAATCCGTGACTTATTATGGATTCAACACCCTCAAAAGCTATACCTTTTCCCCACTGCTCTTTACTCAATTCAAAGCCAATTTCAGCACGAAAATGCTGAGATTCAATTTTATGAAAGCCGCAACTGCCAATAACAATTCCTTGCTCTTTTGAAGTAATTCCCCATCTAATACCCGTTTTGTTTTTATGTATTGATTGATACCAGGAAATCTCACTCAAAGCATCGTTTATTGATTTGAAAGGTTCTAATCCGTAATATTTCATTACTTCTTTATCAGACAGATAATTCAGAATGTCTTTCGCATCCTCTTTTGTTACTTTTCTTAATACTAATCTTTTAGTCTCAATTACGGGAAATGTATCAGTAACTTTTATGGTCATTGAAGCCGCTCCTCAATTTACTTATTTAATAAATTACTAATTCGTTTAAGGATGCAATTCCTTAGCTAATTGAAGAATTACCCCCCTTTATTTTAGCACAATTTTCCATCCTGCAGATGCAAAAAAAGAGCTGCAAAACTGCAACTCTTAGTTCAACTAACGCTCCCCTATGCAGCAGATATAATTTTTAACTTGCCTAATGATTAGGGAGTCTATTAGCATATTCGTATTATTCATCTCGACAATCGCAAGGAAATGCAAACCTACCTACAACAATTATAAGGATACGATGGGTATGGACACGGTGGGTACGGGCATGGCGGGTACGGTGGATAAGGTGGATAAGGATAATATGGTGGTCTAGGAGTTAACAAAGCCCCAGCTGCTAATCCAGTTAAAAATGGAAATCCAAAACCAAAAGGTCTGCCTATCCCAAAACCTGGTCCACCAAAACCTAAACCTGGTGAAAAACCAAAGCCTGATCCAGGACCACCCAGGCCTAGACCTGGTATAAACCTTTCGTCTGTAGACTGATAATGATGATAATTTTCATCATAATAATTTATATTCAATTCTCCATCCTCCTTTAATTGCCATTGCTCTATTTAAAAATGCAGCGGAAATATCTTCTTTCGCGACGACCGTTTATCCACTTAATTAATACCATTCTATTCACTGGTCATTTATCTATAAACTTGTACCTCACAAATTGTGTATTTACCTAGCAACCACGGGGACGGTTCTTCCGGTCGATAAGCATTTATCTCGATATGCACGGATTGAATACTAAATAATCCACGTTTTTGTGTGAGGATAATAAGGTACTTTTGGCCACAAGAACCGTCCCTCTTGCTCCCCTCTTGCTCACCTTAAATATTCAACCAAACAGGAGGAAGTTCCTCAAGTTCCTCCGTTGGGGGCTGTTGACTGCTCGGCGTATTTAAGGCAAGCTGAATGGCTGTCCCGGCATCAATCCTTCCATATCGAATCGACCCTCCGGAAACCGAACGGGTGGCAGCCCGCTGTATAGCTGCTCTGATATCTCTATGGGTTAACGCTGGGTTTGCTGCCTTAATCAATCCTGCCAGACCGCTGATAAAAGGAGCCGCTTGCGACGTTCCAGAGCTAACCCTATACCCAGACATCGGTTCTCCTGAGTCCTCAGGAAAGGTGGAGAGAATATCCTGTCCCGGCGCGGCCACCTCCACCCATGACCCATAGGTTGAGAAGGACGCCAAGTCGTTATCTTGATTTGTAGCGGCTACCGCCATGACATTTTGATATGCTGCCGGGTAATGCCTGGTATTTGATCCGCTATTTCCTGCTGCTCCAACAAGAAATATGTTTCGATTATAGGCATAATTAACTGCTCTTCTAAGCGTTTCATCACTCCTGCTAGTTCCTAAACTCATATTGATCACATCTGCCCCTTGGTTTGCGGCATGGATGATACCCTCAGCCACATCGCTTAGCATGCCGCCGCCTGAGTCTCCCAAGACTTTTATATTCAGAATATCAGCTGCATTATAACTCATTCCAGCGATCCCTTTTCCGTTGTTTGTTATGGCTGCAGCAATCCCCGCAACATGTGTTCCATGCCCATGAATGTCCTCCACGGTGGAAGAGTTTGAGAAATTTGCCTGATGAATCACTTTTCCCCTCAAGTCTTCATGGTTACGATTTACACCAGTATCAAGAATGGCAATTTTTGCTGAAACACGAGAAGTACCAACCAGCTCCCATGCTCTCTCTGCGCTAATATTCGCAAGACCCCATTGTCTTTCCAGCAAAGGGTCGTTTGTTGAAACAGCTGCCCCTTCTATTTTTACTCGCGACGAAAGATCTCCCCTATCCAAAATCGGTTCAACCTGTATTAAGTGATCCTCCTCCACAAACTGTACAGCCTTGGAGGAATCATATTTTTTAAAACAAGTTTTCAATTCATTATCTTGTACGAAAACTACATGTATGCCAATTTCCTTAATTTCTTTCACAAGTTCTGCTTTCATCTCTTTGTGCATACTCATACACCTAGACCTTTTTGTCCCAGGCTTAAAGCACACGATCAGCTTCTTCTTAGCCACGAACATCATCTCCTTTTTAATAACTCATACTAATCTATTCACACGAGAGGATATTCGAAGCGGTTGCTGTCCCAGGAAGCCTGAAATGCAGGATCCCTCCCTCAGAAAACGTCTAAAAAAAGACCCCAATCGGATTCGATTGAGAGTCTTTTGAAATTTGACAAATGAAACACACAAATTTTTTACACATAATAGGTACTGTAAATGATTGCAGGAGAAACAAGCCTAATTATTTTCCTCATTCTCAACGGTTTCAGGACCATCTTGATATATAAACACACGCGATATCATTTCATGTGTAAAATGGCATGTGTTTTAGCTTTTAATTGATTTGTTGGCAGCAAGCATCATGCTCCTTAAAAGTAAGAGACAAAACCTAATCTTTTTGAGCTGCACAGTGTCTTATAAACTTTATCACTAGACAAAATCCGGTTCGTTTGCGAATCAGCTAGATCTTTCAATGCAGTACGTATCATACGATTCTTTGAATTTGTAGCCAAATTTCTTAGCCATATGAACGGATGTTTCATTTGCCGCATCCCAACTTGGATACAATCCCTTATCTAGGCAATCTTCGATCAACGTCGCTGAAGTAATGGTTGCTAGTCCTTTCCCCCTATGATCGGGGTGTGTGGCCACTTCAATTTCAATGCCCTCATCATAAATACTATAGGACGTGGCCCCGCACACGACTTTTCCATCTTTCACAACGGCAAATCCTGTTCCTCTAGCAAGGAAATCTTCGACCGAGTCAAACTGAGAAATGAAGTCTTCAGACACTTTATGGAGTGACGGTTCGTTCGCAATCGCTTTATCGATTTTTTTCATCTCATAACCTTCGGGCAGGGGTGATATTATATTCTGGATGTGTGTGCGGTCTAGATGGTCAGGATTTTTTTCGAACCGATATCGCTGGAACTTTTCAGCAGAATCCTGATGAACCGTTTCTATCAGTTGTTTCCATTCATCCGTCTCCCCAATGACAAGAGCGAATTCAGGTAGATTTCGCACCATTTCTTCGGCTTCTTTTGTGTGAGGATCTCCTGCATAAATGACAAAAATCCCGACGATTATTTGGGCAACTGAAGGATTTTCCAGATCGTCTACCCACGCTGTTCCCAAATGTCCTTGCAGACACGAAAAAATAATCGTATCGTCCATCGATTCGAACATAGGGTTTAGCTTATTTTTCACTTGCCTATCCGCTTCATAAATCATTGGTTTCCTTCTTTCTATGTATGAATTTTTGATCATATGATTGAATTTTCGAAAAATGACACCGCTTTTATTTTAACATAAATATCCAATAGTAAAGGAAGAATATTTGATCATTAGTTTTCAAATATAATCTTGCTCTTTCCAATAATAACCTATACAGAACCTTTCAAACTGGATACATCTATTCTTAAAGGAAGTTGAAGCCACGATTACAACAACGAAGGGTCAGGAATGAATGCTCATTCCTGACCCTTGTTTGGTGAATCATGATCGTGTTCCTCATTTCAGCATAGAACCTGATTTTTGTGCATAGACTCTCTATTTATCAACATAGACCCCTAGTTTTTGTGCATAGAACCAAATCCCTGCGCCAAAAAACTTCTAATTAAAACTTCTCAGCGTCAAAATTCTGGAAGACATACTTATCATAGATCGGGAATTTTTCTTCTCCCAGTAAATGATTGATGATAATTTTATTTCGATGGACAGCTAGTCCTAGGTTCGTTGAGCCAACGCCGTGGGAGTGTGAGATCCCGCTTTGAACATAAATTTGATTAGGAATATTCATGCGCAACCGGTAATCGGGCTCCACTTCATATCTTCCTTTATCATCCCAGGCGATATAAGAGCTTAAGCTTTTAATAAACGGGGGAACATTTGGGTGATAGCCTGTTCCTACGATAACCACATCACTTTCATGGGTAAAATCGTGATTTTGTTCCCATTGGTGACAGGAGATTTCATATGTGTCTCCTTTTTCTTTAATATCGTGAACTTCTGTTAACACTTGCAAATCCACGTTCATATCTTCATTAGACACCGAGTTTTCGTATAGTAAATTGTAAATATCTGTGATCGTATGGGAGCTGATCCCTTTGTAGAGCAAGTCTTGAGACGCAAAAATTTCATCCTTTTTTTCTTGTGGGAAGCGGTAAAAATAATTGACGTAATCAGGTGAAAATTGTTCGACGGTTAACTTGGATTCTTCCATTGAAAAGAAACTCCGTGACCGTGTGATCCATGTCAGCTTATAAGGATGTTCCATACGTTCTTTTAACAATTCGCGAAAGGCTTCTGCGGAGCTTTGACCTGACCCAATAACAGTGACCGATTTTGCTTGTCTGCAGCGGTCTTGTCTGTCAAGAAATTCTGCCGTATGAAAGACATTTTCAGATGAAAATCCTTGAAAGGCTTTTGGCAATCTTGGACTACTTCCTGTACCAAGGACGAGATTTTTCGCTTGATATTGACCTATTTCTTCAGTCTCCATGTTTTGCACAGACACGACATAATGTCCTTCGTTCTCTAAGTACTCTAAATCAACCACTTTATGTCCAAAGCGGCAATTATCAAGCTCATTTTCAACCCACTGGCAATAATCATTGTATTCTCTTCGTGGAATATCCAAGCGCTGCAAAAAGTAAAAAGGGTAGAGTCGATTTTTTTGCGCTAAGTAATTCAAGAAGCTGTATTTGTTCGTCGGGTCAGCTAGGGTGACCAAGTCAGCCATAAATGGAACTTGCAGCCTTGTGCCAACGATCAACATTCCCGGATGCCAATCAAAGTGAGGTTTCTGATCAAAAAATACTGAATCGATTTCTGGAATATCCTCAAGAAGGGCGGCCAGACTTAAATTAAATGGGCCAATTCCTACTCCTACTAAATCATATACATGATTATCCAATGTAACGTTCCTCCTCAAAGCCTTCGTTATTTCTATTATTAGGTAAAAATTAAAATAGCATTCATAATCAATGGCTATGTCCTTCTAGCTAAAAAGGAATAGACTAATCTTATCAATATTCGACAAAGGGAGCAATACAATAAATGGAAAGAGGAAAGTCATGGATATAGCCGGTGGGAAAAAGCGCCCTGCAAAGGCAGGGCGCAGTTGAATGTATTTTTACTTTACTCTTCATTCCATTCCAAATAGTGCTTGAAAACATTTAATCTTTCTGTAAAAACACCGCCGTTATAATCTTTTCGTTCAGCTATATACGACCTCATTTCGGTGAAGTCTTTAACGGTTATTTTCTCTTGATTCCAATTCGTCTTCCCACTTGTTTTGGTATTTCTAAACGGGAATGCTGTTCTTTAAGCCTTGCGATATAGTCTGATACATGTATAGGGAATGGACCAGGTTTATTTAAAGAAGTATCTATTCCCATCAACATTTGTTCACTCGTGGCAACTAAGGTACCGTCATTGTTCTTCATTTCAAGTAGGATGTGTAGCCGTTTTTCATCCGAATCTAGCAATTGAAGAGTGATGTGTAATGTCTCGCCTTCTTTTACTTCCTGCAAATAACATAGATGTGTTTCCAGTGTGAACATCGTATACTGATGTTTTGCTCTTGTTTTCTCATCCAGTCCAATGACTTCAATCCAACTGTCGAGAGCTAAGCTGAAGACTTGTGCATAAGCAGCGTCATTCATATGTCCGTTGTAGTCCACCCATTGCTCCAGGCAACGATATTGAAACGTAGGAATTTCCATTGTTTGTCGTCACTCCTCACTTTTTACTTCGCAAAGCTGTGATTGGGCCAACTCAAGATGGATATTTACTTCTCTTCCGTTTCTCGAATCAACTCATTCCCTTCATCAATTGAACTAGCTGGTGCAACAAAAACTAGTGAGGATTCAAGATTCGTCCCATACACCCTCCCAGCCACATGAGTAAAATCACCCGAAGCCCAGATTTCACCTATTTGATTTCCGTCGTTTTCAAAAAAACTAGCAAAATGTTCCTCTAAATCCTCTGTAAACGGAGCATCAGGTCTATTTCCTTCATCAGAAATGATAACATCGGATAGGTAATATTCCCCTTCATCTATCGTGATCTCTCCAGTAATGGACTCTTCACCAAACATATTAGGTCTTACCTTACCAGTGATTTCTATGTCAATGAGTTCACCCGTCGAGTCATCTTCTGAATACACGAAGGCTTCATGACTCACATCAACTTGTTGAGGGGATAAATAGATAAAGAACACTATAAAAGCTAGAAACGAAAAACCGCTCGTTAACGTACTGATCATGTAGCGTTTCGATTCTTTTTCATATGCTCTTTCCATATATGCTCGAAATGCATATAAAGCACTAATGAACCCAATTGAATAGTACGCTTCGATTCTTATTTGAAAACCTAAACCGACGATAAATAAACCAATGATAAAAATCGCCAAAAAAGAAATTTCGATCCACTGATGAGCCTTATTCACTGGCTTATATAACTTAAATGGCCGTCTCTTCTCGATATGATACTTTCTGATAACGAATTTCTCCGCTACTACTGCACCTACAAGAATAAGTAGAAGGTAAAAGAATAACATTAAAACACTCCTTAACTGAAAGTGTATTTTGAACAACTGAACAGCATCTATTTAATCCACTCTCTTTTCAATTTTCCATAGATCACACGATCGTTGTTCCAATTTGGCTAACTCGTCGGTGTTCCCTGGTGAAAAGTCATTTGCCACCGCTCGCCGTTGTTTTGCCAAATAGAGCTTCGTAAAGATTGTTTCAAATCTCGTTCTCTTAAGGTCTTATAAGTTGCTAAAACAACGTCAGGTGATAGCATGTTGACTTTAAATTCCGTAACCGAAAACCGGTTATTGTGCTTTGGCGAGTTTTTATTTATGACCGAATCCAGTTGATCCTGTTTCGTATACTTTGTGCCGGAATTACCAAACTCACGAAAGTCCTCTGCTAGTAACGAGCTTAATTTCTGATAATCATACTCCATGACTTGTTTTTCAAGTAGTAAAATATGCTCTTCCAATTGCTTATCTTCCACGTCATTCACCGCCTCATTAAAATGGAACGTCATTTAACTTTATAGGGGTTTTCTTTCCTTCCTCCCAATCTTCTCTTATGACTGAATAAACGACTGCATCATCAACGGTTCCATCATCATTTTCCCATGACTTTCTTAGATACCCTTCTTTTTCGAAATGACATTTATGAAATACTTTTCTCATGGCATAATTATCGTAACGAGTGTACGATTCCAAACGAACCTTATCTTTCAAGCCTGAAAAAACGTAGTCCACAGCCCACTTCACACTTATCAAACCATACCCCTTGCTTCGAAAATAATTCGCTAATCGGACATCGTAAAGTAAGGGCATCGTATCCGATATATCACTAATAATGATGAGTCCAATCTTCTCCCCTCCCTCCTCAATCCAAAACGTCTCTTTATCGTCTTCAAACCAGCCTGATTCGTATCGCTTGGTAATTTCATCTTTTGATGGCACAGGATCAGCGTGAAATTCCCACTTGTTTAAAGTATAGAAATCTATTAATTCTTTACCTTCACCATTTAGTTTATGAAACTGAAACGTGGTCATCGATCAACTCTCCTTTTCGAAAACTCATGCATGAAAGAGTGCTTTGCATGTCTATCCATTGATCAAGAAAGATACGATCACATACCCCACTATGAGCACAATGATTAAAACACCCAACCCTTTCCAACCATGACTATTTGCTAAATCAACTAGACTACCAGACTGTGACCTCTGGGAAGCGTCCCTCATATTGCCACCAGGATTGTTATTCAATTCTTGTTGTCTCATTTTTTCTCTAGTATCAGGTTGTCTCATGCAGAGAACTCCTTTTCATTTTTCGTGAAAAAACCGCTTTAATATTTAATTATTCAGTAAATTTGATGCCCTTTTGTTCTAGACCATGGATTGAACTTCCTGCTCATCTGTCATGAAGAAATAAATTCCATCGCTTCTGAGCCATGGACATAGCCGTTTTTCTTATAATAGGAAACACTATCTTCGCTCGGCCATACGATGATAAATTCATACTTCTGTTCTTCGGCCCACTGATTTATTTCAGCAAGCAGCCTGCTTCCAACGCCTTTATTCCGATATTCTTTCACCGTAAAAACATTCGTCATATATGCAAATGGATAGGTGATTCTGCCCGGGCGAGGGACTTTCTGAATAAGCTCTATGTATATATGTGACACGATTTTACCATGCTCCTCAGCCACCCAAATAAACCACTGATCATTTTTCAAGGCATTTTCTAAAAAATCGCGACATTCCTTTTCAAATTCAACAAAAGAGGTCTCTTTTATTTGTCCTGTTTCATCATCTTCAAGAGTAAAATCCCATCTCATTTTAATTAATTGAGAAATGTCCTTTTCTTCAGCAAGTCTAATGTTCATAAGATCTCCTCCCACTTCATTTTAACATCATCTGCCATAATATGACATAGGGACCACGAATGATAAGGTCTGATAAACGAACCTCGAATTGCTTCACAATCCTACTTCCCTACGTATTTTCCCAATCACTCCCGTACTCACGAATAAAAGAAATATCCTCTTGATAATGCCTAACGTGACCCTCTTCAATCATCTTCTGAAAAGCTTGATTGCCTTCACTTGCGTTTCGTTTTATCGTTTTACATAATCCTTCTAATCTTAGGATGACTACATCTAATAGATTGGGTGGGATGTCCATTCCATAGCTATCAAAGAATAATTGAATTCGCTTCTTTACACGAGCTGCATCGGTAGCCGAATCGTAATAGATTTTCTCTTCAGATTCAGATAAATAAAATCTACTTAATGGCACACATGTATACAGCGTATAAGCGATATCCCAAATTCGGGGTCCAGGGCCAGCCACATCGAAATCGATGATACCCATTGGCTTTTTATGATTAAAAATAATGTTATAAATGGCGAAATCATTATGGCATAAAACTTCGAATGATTGAGGAGTACCGTCTAATGCCTTCCATTCACTGATGCCAGGAAAATCACTGACAGCATCATGGTATAAACGGAGCATCTTCGCGATCTCACTTAAAACTTGATCGGACCACATATAGTTTTTTAATGGATAATTCCCAGCTTCACCCTCAATATAAGAAAGGATCTCTCTCCCTTTATCATCGATTCCTAAAAACTTAGGAGCAAATTCGAAACCCTTTTTCTCCAAGTGGTTCAACAGCTGATGAACTTTAGAGCTATCAGACTTCAATTCTCTCCGAACCGTGTTACCAGATCGATAAACATCTGACACGTTGCCACCGCTTAATTTTTCTTCTTTGGAAAAATCGGACATGTTATTTCCCCCCTCAGATACTCTATTTTTTTTATGATCAGAAAAATAGAGAATACAGTTCACAATTTATCGTTATTATACCTTAGATTGGAACGACAAGAGGCGACTCCTGCGGGAAAAGCAATAGCCGGAGATCCATCGGGGTGCTCTCCCCCGATTAGCTCCGGCATTGCCCGCGGAAAGCGTCCTCTTGACGTGGAAATCAGCGACAACTCATTTCATTACCTAATAATGATGCCATAAATCCGATTGTCTCCTAACACCTTACAACTCGATTTTTCCAAAACAAAAAAAGTACCAGCACTAGGCTGGTACGAAATGTATTATGCTGACGGCATGCCGTGGACGGATTTGATTTCAAGATATTCTTCGATCCCGAAATCTCCCCATTCTCGGCCAATACCGGATTGTTTGTAGCCACCAAATGGGCCGTTGAAATCTGTTTTTGCGTCATTGATTTTAATACGTCCAGCTTTAATGTTAGAAGCGACATAACGTAATGTTTCCTCGTCTTTTCCAACGACATAGCCCGCTAGTCCGTAAACTGTATCGTTCGCCATTTCAAGGGCTTCGTCTAGGTCATCATAAGTGATAATCGTTGAGACCGGTCCGAAGATTTCTTCTTGTGCGATGACAGAGTCATTGGAGACGTCTGTGAATATGGTCGGCTTAGCGTAATAGCCTGTTTCCAACCCTTCTGGTTTACCCGTTCCGCCAGTGAGAAGAGTCGCCTCTTTTTCACCTTTTTCAATATACGATTGTACCGTGTCCCACTGGTCTTTTGATACAAGTGGTCCGGTCGCAATGCCTTCTTTACGAGGATCTCCGACTGGGAAAGTTGGCAACAAGTCGACCATCTTTTTCTCAAAATCCTCTTTCATAGACTTCGGAACAAAGACTCTCGTTCCTGCAGAACAAACTTGACCTGTGTTGGTCATAATGTTGGACAAGGCTGTTTTCGCAGCTACTTCCACATCAGCATCGTCAAGAACGATCACAGGAGATTTGCCTCCGAGCTCCAATGCCACTTTCTTAATCGTTTCTGCCGCGTTTTTCATGATATGTTCTCCGGTAGTTCCTGAACCAGTAAAGGAAACGAAATCAATATCCGGGTGGGAGCTAATGCCGTTTCCGATCACAGACCCGGAGCCATTCACAAGGTTAAATGCCCCTTTTGGCACGCCGGCTTCGTGAATGATCTCGGCCAGAATGATCGCTGCATAAGGTGTTTTTGACGCCGGCTTCAAGACGACCGGACTCCCTGCCGCTATAGCACTGGCGATTTTCGTTGATGTCTGATTGGTCGGGAAGTTCCATGGAGTAATCAGACCGCTCACGCCAACAGATTCTTTGAGTAACGTATGACCGCCTCTGTCTTCTGTAAACGAAAAGTCTTCAAGGGATTCAGCAGCTTGTTTGAAGTGACCAAGCCCCATATTATAATGGACTTCTTCTGAAACTGATAGAGGTGCTCCCAGTTCATCGGTCATCACGTCGATGAGCTCCTCTTTTCTCGCTTCATATCCTTCCACAATGTTCTTTAACCACTGAATTCGTTCCTCTTTCGTCGAGTGGGAAAAAGTTGGGAAGGCTGCTCTGGCAGCTTTCACTGCTTTATCTAAATCTTCTTCCGTACCTGAACTAATTTTACCCATGACCTCTTCTGTAGCAGGATTAATCACCTCAATCGTTTCCGATCCAGTCGATTCGATCCATTCACCATTAATATAATGTTTCAGTTCGTTTCTCATGGAAAACTCTCCTTTTTGTATATGTTGTCATTCTCTATTTTTTCCAATGTAAGCTTACAGCACTTCTATTCCCAAGAAGTTCCTATCTAAAACACTCGGCAAGGGGGGTTACTATTTTGAAGATAGACAGAGTTGGTAGCACCTTCCTACCATGATAGGTCCTGAACCGGCATTACCGCTACTTTCAAAATAAGCATAAATAAGGCGTCAACTGTTTCGGTTATCGGAGAGAAAATTGATAATAGCAATCTAATTAGTTAATTAAATATCAATGATTTTAGTTTCATACGTAAACTCTGCATGACATTTATTTTGTCATATCTCAAATAACACCGCTAATGTGAATGGAAAACAGCTATTTGTCATTATATGTTAAAATTATATTGTAGAAGATAAAGAGTTTGTGAAGAAGTGTACTTGAAGAAACGGGAAGGTTTGCTGTACAAAAGTATTTCTTTTCGTTAAATTGAAGACGGGTACAGTTAAGATGATATTCATTACCTTAACTGAACTTTTTGTTAAGTTTAGAAATTTATGCAGAGGTGATTTTTTGAAAACAAATATAATTTATAACGATTACTTTGAAAATAACAGACTTAGTGATGAATTAGTGTGGTTCTGTGAACCGAAAGAATGGTTTATAGACAAAAGTTCCTCTCAACTTGTAATACAAACAGATGAGAACACCGATTATTGGAAGAAAACACATTATGGTTTTGAAGCGGATAATGGACATTTTCTTTATAGAGAAACAAATAAAAATTTTAGATTAACTGCAAAAGTGAAGACAAAACCTAAATCAAGGTATGACCAAGCAGGGTTGATGTTAAGGTTCTCGGAAGATATATGGATAAAAACATCATTGGAATATATACCAAATGGATTAAGTAAATTGGGTGCAGTTGTTACAAATCGTGGTTATTCCGATTGGTCATCACAAAATGTAGACTATAATAATGAATATTTGTTTTTTAGGTTATCAAGAATTGGTCAAAATGTTTATGTGGACTTTTCATCAAACGGGGTTGATTGGAACCAAATACGTATTGCTCACTTGGATATCCCAGATCATTCTTTGGTTAAAGCGGGGTTATATGCTTGTAGCCCACAAGGGAAAGATCAGGAAGTAAGGTTTGATTTTATAGAAATTGAAGAACTTTCTAACGACCCTCAAGAAGCTTATTTATAAACTTTATAAAATTCCATAAACTGGTTGTCCGTTGGTGTAATTGTACTAAAGGAGAGCGTTAGTTGAAGAAGTAAAAAAAGATGAGTAAAACGCACAGATATTAATTTCTGTGCGTTTTAGTGTATTAATTATAAGGTTGATTGTCCTGAAATTTCACGTTGAATTACATTGTTATGATGCCTGTGAATTCTATTTTTCTCTCCCAAATCGAAACCCGTTAGTCTCCAAAAAGGTTGTTAACAACCTTTTTGGAGACCTTCTTCATTCTTTGATCAAGTCACTTACTTTCTTCGCCACGACATCTCTCGTTACAGATCCGACGATATGATCAACGACAATGCCGTTTTCATCGATAATCACGGTTTCTGGTTGGCCAATAACACCGTAGCGCTGGGAGACGTGGAGGTCAAAATCAAACACATATGTTTTATCAGTAAAGCCTGTTTTTTCGATGAATCTCTCGACTGCTCGTTTGGATTCTGATTTAACGATCGTAAATACTTGAACATCCCCGTCATATTCTTCCGTAAATTGCATCATTTCTGGTGCTTGTGCTTCACAAGGCTTACACCACGTGGAGAAGAAATTTAATACGACTGGTTTTCCTTCGAAGTCCGATAGCTGGTACATCTCTCCCGAATAGTCTTCCAGTTGAAAATCATATGAGGGATCACCTATGCCAACTGTATCTCCTTGGACTCGCAGACCAAGGACAAAGGTAATCAATATTCCAATCACAAACAACCCAGTAAACCCTTGGATCCATTTTGCCTTATTCATAGAACCTCCCCCCTCTCTCCGTTCCACCGGGATTAGTCTTCTTTCATTTCACGAATAAACTGCAATTCTTTCATCGCATCATGTTGTCTTTTTCCAATCGTCCACACGTACCCCGCAATGAACAACCAAATAATCGAATAAGCTGCAAATAAATACGTCATAACCTTCTCTCCTCCTTAGGAAATCATTTTTTCTTGTTCTTTTGCCTTCATCTTCTTCACTTGTAATTTCAGTTTTTCTACGTATAACCCTTTTTGTAAAAGGATGAAATAAATAAGCATGAGTGTAAAAACGGAGAAGATGAGTGTAAACAGCATGCTAGGTTCTAGACCGCCGCCTGCACTTTCTCCTTCAGACATAACCACAGGGTGTAAATTAGACTCCCACCAGCGAATTGACATATACACGATCGGTACATTCGCAAAACCAATGATTCCAAAAACAGCCGCTAATCTAGCCCGTTTCTGCCATTCCATGTCTAGATTGCGAATCATAATATAAGCGATATACATGAAAAGCAAAATCAGCGTCGTCGTTAACCTTGGCTCCCATGTCCACCATGTATTCCAAGCGGATCTGGCCCAAATAGGCCCTGTTGTTAGAACAATCGCCGTGAAAATGACACCTATTTCCCCACTTACTCCAGCAATTAAGTCATAGCTCCGTTTTTTTGTAAATAAATAAAGCAAACTAAAGACAAAAACGATAAAAAAAGCAAAAAATGCGTTCCACGCCGAAGCGACATGAAAGTAAAAGATTTTTTGGACAGGCCCCATCATCCTTTCAATAGGGGTCCAGATAAATACGAGATACATGGCTACTAGCGTCATTGGAACCGCAATTGCCAGCAATACTTTGTGAAGTTTTGATGGGACAATTCCTGTTAGTTCACTCTGTTCGTTTGTCATCTCTTACACCTCCAGCACATGTTCAAATAATAGAAATCCTACAACAAAGAAAATCACATCATACGCAGCCATTAACTGCATCCAACTTAAGGCTGCGGACACTCCTTCTTGATCGACTAACACAATTCTTGTCGCCTGCACAGCCGCAATTACAACGGGTGTCACGAGGGGGAAAAGTAAAATCGGCAAGAGCATTTCGCTACTTTTAGAATGTGTTGCTAACGCCGCTAACAGGGTTCCGACAGCGATAAAACCGAATGTTCCTAAGAAGACAATCATTACAAAATAAATAAGCCCAACACCACTAATAACTTGAAAGTCAAATAATAAAAACAAAAGTGGAACGGAGATGATTTGAACGAGCAGGACAAAGATCAAGTTAGCCAGACACTTCCCTAAATAAATAGCTGAAGGATCAACAGGTGCAACCATCAATCCATGTAAATGGTCGTTCTGTTTCTCTTGCGTAAACGATCGATTCAACCCAAGAATCCCTGAAAAAATCGTTATCACCCAAATCATCCCTGGAACTAGTGCTGAAACAGCTTGGTTGGACGGGTCAAACGCAAAGCTAAACGTGACAATCACTAACCCAGAAAATATCAGCATCGTGGTAATCGTTTGTTTCGTTTTCCATTCCGCATAGAGGTCTTTTCGAGCTATGGCCATCGCAGGAGCAAAAAGGTGCTTCATGATGACAACGCCTCTCCTTCATACAGCGAATGAATCCAACTGACCGGCCGCCCTCGGATGCATTCATCTTCGGCAATCTTCCCTTTTCGGAGGATCACCGCTCGATCACAAATCGCATTTATTTGTGGAAAGTCATGAGTTACCATGATGATTGTCACACCTTCTGCCTTTAAATCGAGGAGGAGTCGGTTAAATAATGAAACGGCTTGCTGATCCAATCCGGTGTGAGGTTCATCTAATAACAACACATCAGGTTCATGAAGGATCGCTCTCGCAATAGCAAGTCTCTGAATCATTCCTCTTGAAAAGGAACGTATAGGCTCATGTTTGAAAAACGACAAGCCCACGTCATCAATTAATTGATGAATCCGTTTATCTGGTGACTTAAGTTGATATAGTTTCGCAAAAAATTGAAGGTTTTCAACAGGAGAGAAGGCCTCATAGAGAAAGCTTTGATGGCCTAAATAGCCCAACCTTTGTTGCTGGGAATAATCGTCTTTTTTTCGTGGAACACCGTCTAGTAACACGTCACCATTAGACTGTTTTAGAAGGCCGGCAACGATTTTCAACCATGTACTTTTTCCTGCCCCATTTGTTCCTAATATGGCCACAGACTCTCCTTGATTGATGCGAAGATTTACCCCGCGAAGGATCATTTTTTCTCCTATCGTTTTTGTGATTCCTATTGTTTCAATCATCTTGATCCCCCGCTTTCGGTATGTCTAAATGTTTAACGCATTTCTTATTTTTAAACTTAGGTCAAAAACTGATTTAATTGCTTTTTCACTTTGTGCAAATACGCTTTATAGGCTTCTGTTTTCTTCTGATAATCCATTTCGTTCAGCTCGCCTTTGTCATAGGCTTCCTCTAGTTCTAGTAGTTTCTTGAGTGTCATGTTTTTCTTTGACATTAAATCTCGGAACGTTTTTTCTTCCTCGGTGGATGTCCACTTTGATTCTTCGTCTCGATGCTTTCGTTTCACATAGATAAAATAACTTACGCCAAAGATGATAATGATTGCTAGCAAAGCTGTCACCAAGTGCGGTTCGAACCTTGTTAAAGGAGAGCTATACCACATGTTCATGTGGCCTTGCGGATGGAGGGATGGGGTGTAACTGGAAACACCTGCCACAATGAACGAATCTAACATTGTCTACTCCCCCTTTCGCAGCTTCCTCAATTCAGCTAATTCTTTGTCAATTTCAGCCTCAATCGACGAATCTTTCGTCTCATCACCATTTTTTTGTTCGTCTGTTTTCCTTTCAAAAGAATAAGCATCCTCTTTTAATTTTTTCGCGGCAATCCGCTCGTATTGGTTTTTCAATGATTGATAATCTTTCTCTGGCAACTTGCCCATGTTATATTCCATTTCAAGCTCATTAATCGTTGCATAGGCTTGCTCAAGCGTCAGATCGTCTAGATCGTCTTTTAGCTCATCGGTTCGCCACCGTTGTTTCTTACCTGAGAGAAACGGCTGAATAACAAGGTAGAGACATAGACCGACAATCAGTGTGCTTACGATATATCCCACGGTCATCACACCTTAAAAATGTTTTTTTCGTTCTTCGTCAATGAGGGAATGGAGAATTTCCCTTTCTGTTTCATCCTCTAACTCATCGGTTGGGTCGGGTTTCATTAACTGTTTCGACTTTCGAACCCATTTACGAATCAAATAAATGATTCCACCGCCAGCACCTGCTAGTAAAACAAACGGTGTCACCCATGCCGTTAAGCTAAATCCGCTTTTTTCCGGTGCCGTCAATATCACTTCTCCGTACATTGAGACGTAGTGCTCTTTAATGTCATTTTTGTCATAGCCATCCTCATTCATCATTTCAAGAATTTCTGTCTTGAACTGCTCGTTTAAGCCGCAACCTTCCATATTGCATTCGAAATGATCTTGACCGCAGCCGCATAAACACATAAACTGGGACGTATTTTCACGAAATTCAGGTGAATTACGATCGTAATTTCCTTGTGCCATAGCAGGTACAGTGACAATCAACATGAGGACCATTATGATAAGCAACCGACCAATCATGGCTAATGCACCTTCCTTTCAGGTCCGGCATATCTAGGTGAGACTTGACCGTATCGTCCTCCCCATATAGCGAATATCGCTCCGATAATGAGAACATAGCTGCCTATCCAAATCCATTTGACCAATGGGTTAACCTTCACTTGAAAGGTTGCTCTCTGATCTTCTTCCCAAGCACTTAACACAACGTATAAATCTTCACGAAGGGTGCTTCGAACAGCCACTTCGGTTGATGGTTCTTCCCAGTTCAAGTAAAACATTCGCTCTGGTTGGATATATCCTAAGTTTTCACCGTCTTGTTCTAGTAGTAAGCTTGCATAAACCACATCGTTTACACCATCGCTTCGTTGATCCAGAGCTTCATACGTTAACGTATAGCGATCAATTTCCATCGACTCTCCGATGCGGAGTGTTTCCATCCGTTCTATATCAAAGTTAGATCCGACAATCCCGAAAGCAATCAGTGCGATCCCTAAGTGAACAATGTAACCACCATACCTTCTGCGGCTTCGAACCATCAGTCTGACAAGAGCTACAGGATAAGCTTCTTTCGTTACTTTTCTTCTCGCTTTCGTCCCACGAATAAATTCGACGAGGTGAGTTAATACCATGAACGAAATGATCGCAAAGGCAATGACGGGGTAAGCATCTCTTATCCCCATAGCTACAACGACACCTGCAATCACCAAACTAATGATGGCTGGAATGAGAAAGTTGTCACGGATATTTTTCAAGCTGGACCGTTGCCAAGCAATAAGCGGGCAAATCGCCATAATGAATAATAGTGCTAATAAAATTGGTGACATGACCGTATTAAAAAATGGTACACCTACTGTCACTTTGGTTCCGGTCACTGCTTCGCTCACTAGGGGGAAAACCGTTCCCCAAAACACAGCAAATGTGGCTCCTAATATAATCAAATTATTCACTAAAAATGAACTTTCTTTTGATACAAACGATTCAAATTGTCCCGTATCTTGTTTAATTAAATGATAACGACTCATCAACACATACATGGATAAAAGGACCATGAACGCCATAAATACAAGGAAATAGGCTCCTAAATTCGTTTCGCCAAAAGCATGCACTGAGGTGAGTACACCACTACGGACAAGAAACGTTCCAAACAGGGTTAACGAGTAAGAAAGGATGATCAAACTTAAGTTCCAAATTTTCAACATGTTTTTCCGTTCCTGAATCATTACCGAGTGGAGATAAGCAGTCACAGTTAGCCATGGCATGAATGAGGCATTTTCCACCGGATCCCATGCCCAGTAACCTCCCCACCCCAGTTCCATGTAAGCCCAATATCCACCGATCACATTCCCTAGTGTCAGAAATCCCCAAGCAATAATGGTCCATCTTCGCGTCATTTGAATCCAAAAGGCGTCCATGTTTTTCACAATTAATGAGGCGATCGCAAAAGCAAACGGGACTGCTAGACCTACATAACCTAAGTAAAGAGTCACTGGATGGAAGATCATCCCTGGATCTTGTAACATCGGATTTAATCCTCTTCCTTCTGGAGGAATACCGTCCATCAACGTAAATGGTTGGGTGACAAAACTTAAAATAAGATAAAAGAAAATCACGTTGAGCATGAGAATACTAACAATGTATGGCGTCATCGGGTTCCGTTTCATTTTTTTAGAAAAGGCAACCATGGCGCTATACATGGCGAGGAAAAAGGTCCATAACAAGAGCGAACCAGCGTTTCCTGCCCAAAGTGCGGCCAATTTATAGATAATCGGTAAATCTGTACTACTGTATTGATAAACGTACTGGAACTGAAGTTGGCTTGATCCTAGCAAATAAAACATGAGTGTCATAGAAATACTCGCTAAGATAAAAATCCCCATCGTTGCTCCCTTACCGCTGTCGATCAATCGCTGATCCTGTTTTTTGATCCCAAGAACAAACGCAATAAATGCATAAATAGAGAGAAGAAGAGCCAAATAAATGGAGACGTTTCCGATCATGTGCATGGTGCTCACCTACTTTGCTGAATAATAGTGTCGGTCATTCTAATCGTCTTCTTGGTGTAACTCCCGATCCATTTCTCGATGAAGTTCAGGATCATAATTTTCTGGATCTTCCCCTTCATAAACGGACGGACAGCGCGTCTGTACTTTATCTGCTTCAAACACTCCGTCTTCACCAAGGTAACCATGAACGATTACGATCACATCATCAGAAAAGTTATCAGGTCTCACTCCTTTATAAAAAATAGGAAGGATGTTTCCCTGATCATCTTTTAGATCAAAATTTAGTTTTATTTCATCTGCATTCCAATCGACGGACCCTTCAACGAGAAAACCTTCTGTTGTAATATATCGTTCCATATAATCTTGTGAGTTCTGATTGATTTGCTCGATCGATATTTCTGATCCACTTGAAGCAGGCGTCGCTGTAATAAGTAATACAATAATACTGAGAAAAATCATCGCTCCACCGAGAAGTACTTTCGTATTTTTTTTCATTTTATTCGTCCCCCCTTAAGATGAACGTTTCGATCGTTCTTTTTTATAGGTCTCTTCATCAATCTCGCCTCGGATTAACTTTTGCCGTAACTCTTTCGTATCAATTTCCGGGTCGACATGAACAGCTTTCGACCGGCTTTTCTCTTTTACATTTACTTGAGACCCTCGACTTCTAAGCCCGAAGAAAACAAACATTCCTGCGATGATAATTGATAAGCTAATCATTAGAGCACTTTCTGTATCAATTAGTGGTGTTCCGCCATTTCCTGCAGCCGCTTCAGGTGATGAATCATCACGGAATTGTGCGTGAATATCATCATCTGGTGGCGTTTGCGTCTCCATTGCTTCAAGTGTCGTGACGCTATCTTCTTTTTCATAAGAAATGTCTAGATTAAACGTTGTACCAACTTCCGCGTCTTCACTGTCATAAGCATGCGCTAGAACCCCAAACATCTCTGTTTCACGATCCGCTTCTTCACTCATTGTGAAATCTTCAGCACCGAACGGTTCAAATAGTAATAAACTCATCGTTTCAGCAGGTAACTCAAGTTCATAGTTATAAAAAAATTGGTACGGATCAGTCTCTTCGTACGGATCGTAATAATACTCAATGACAAACCGATACTCATCACCTTGTTCAAGTTCCTCTTCAGGTTCCCATACGAGATGGCCTGTTTCTTCATCTAATTCAGCATCTACTTCATGAACGATCCCTTCTTCATCAAATTTTCCAACTAGGGAGAGTGTAAAAGCGGGTTCTTGATGAGGCACTGAAACACGAAACTCTCCTTCAAAGCTCGTTTCGCCTTGATACGTAAAGATCCCGTGTTGCCCTACTAAAACTGCTGGTTTGCCTTCTTCCCATCCCTCAGGTTCTACATACTGAGGCATCACCTGTACAACTAATTCTTTAAAATTAAGCTCTGAATCTTCTAGTGGTTCAGCTAAATAGCCTTGAGGAAAAATAAATAAGCTAGAAATGATGATGATTACTAATAATCGTTTAAGTAAGTTTTTACATTTCATAGGGACCTTCCTTTCTGTTCCATTTCTTCTATACCTTGACTGTATACCGGTTCTCTTTTGTGCACTGTGATTTAAATCACATAATATCAAGGCAGAATTGTGAAGGTTTTTCACAGTTACTACAAACTCAAGAAACTTCATTGAGACCGTAGTTTTTTTAGCAGATAAGGAAAAGCTAAAAGTCAACGAACGTTTGACCTCAAGGAGTGTTCTCATGAAATCAACAGATCAATCTCAACAGCCGGCATACAAAACACCCACGTATAAAAATTCGCAGTATACCTTAACGTTCATAGGTATATTACTCGCGGTACTTATCGGCTTCCTGTCCTATCAATATTCAGGAATGCAATACGTTGTATTATTTATTACTGGAATATTGATTGGTTTTACGTTGTTTCATGCTAGATTTGGTTTTTCTTCTGTCTACCGTCAAATCGTTGAAGATGGAAATACCGAAATGCTTCGGGGACATATGCTCATGCTCGGAGCGGCAGCTACTTTTTTTGCACCTATTTTCTACTTTGAACTAGGTTTTTTTGGATCTTTCCCTGCACCGGCTATGTCGCCGATTAGTATTGGACTTATTGTTGGATCGTTTCTTTTTGGATTTGGTATGGAAATAGGTAGTGGATTAGCCCCAGCATCTTTATATAAAGTCGAAGGTGGAAGGACAGCCATGATCTTTACGCTGTTTGGATTTACTGGGGGGGCTACATTAGGAGCAGCACACTTTGGATTTTGGAACGAAACCCTTCCTTCAGCTTCTCCCTTCTCACTAGCTACTGGTAATCCTTTTGGTTACCCTGGAGCTTGGATGATGCAAATGACGATCTTCGCTTTGATCGCTATTGGTAGCTATTTGTACAAAAAAAAGAAAAGACCCCCAGCACTACCATCTATGCCTTCAGGTACAAATTGGCGGCAAATCCTGTTTGGTTTCTGGCCACTATGGGTCGGTGCCTTAATCCTTGCAGCTCTGAATGCCCTCACACTGCTTATTCGTGGAGAACCATGGGTACTTACCGCCGCATTTAGTCTTTGGGGCTCGAAAATCGCCATGTTCTTTGGCCTTGATGTTAGTACGTGGGGTTACTGGGGAGCACAAGAAGACCTGCATTCACTCCACTCATCGGTATTTGAAAGTTCTACTAGCGTTCTAAACTTCGGAGTCATCATCGGTACATTTATTACTCTTACTCTTGGTGGTTTGATCCGCTTTGCGAAAATTTCTTTCCGCATCGGTCTGATTGCACTTATAGGTGGCACATTGATGGGATACGGGGCTACGCTCTCATTTGGTGCAAACGTTGGTGCTTATTTTAGTGGCATTGCTTCATTCAGTCTCCATGCTTGGATATGGGGAATCTTTGCCATTACTGGTGTTTATGTTGCTTATCACCTTGAAAAAAGATTTAATTTTAGACGGGTTCAATCAAAACATTAATATCCATGTTCTTTATAATGAAATAGGATAAAATAAGAACAGCTTCGAGGGATAAAAAGCTGTTCTTTTGTTTTTACTGCTCTTCTAATTCTAGTACGTTAGGGAAATAATCATTTGTCGCATGAGTATGTTTCAAAAACGGATCCTCTTCTTTATAAACGGTTTGAATGATGTTTTCCATTTCTTCTTCCAACTCGTCAAAGTCGATTTCCAATTTTGTTAACTCTTCAATAGCAATTCGTATAGCTTGATTGGAAGCATCTGAAGATGTACGCATCGAATCCATCCCACCTTGTGGGTTATGGAAACCATCGGAGTTTTCAGCAGCAATAATATCCCAGAACAATTGTCCTTTACGGATATACCACTGTGCTTCTTCAATTCGGTCTTCAGGTGCGCCTGCAGTAATCATCCGGTTCACATAATAGTGAGCACGAACAGAATGTTCTTGTGTTTCGTGCATGGCATCTAGGTGACTTTCTTGAATGTTTTCTACTCGTTCAACTAACTCTGATTCTGATTTATCCGAGTGACACGTACGGCACGTTTGCTCCACGTTGTCCATCGGTGAGCCCCAGTGGTGAGAAGTGATTTTTTTCGCTCCATCCACTCTTTCGTAAGGCATATGGCAATCGGAACAAGATACGCCCGCTTCACCATGTGGACCATAACTCCATTGTTCAAACTCTGGATGTTGAGCTTTCAGCATAGGTGCTCCTGAAATGCTGTGAATCCAGTCATAGTCAAATCCTTCTTCCAACCCTTGATTTTCAAAGTACTCAAACATGTCTTCTGGTTTTAAGCCATTATCCCAAGGGAAAGTAACCTTTTTATTTTCTGGTTCGAAGTAATATTCTACGTGACATTGTGCACATACGTAAGAACGCATATCGTTTTTACTAGCTTCTGTCACATCAATGCCTCGACGCTCCATCGCATTCGTAAATGATGGGCGGGTAATACGTAATTCCATCGTCACAGGGTCATGACAATCAGAACAACCAATCGCCAAATGGCCGCTTGCACCTAATTCATCCACTTCATGCCCTTCGCCTAGAGCCATCGTCCTTGGAACAATCTCATCTTCAAAACTTGCTCCCCAATAATCATCACCCATTTCATCAATTAACACTGGTACCGCAGTACTTTTACACGTCATACAAGAACCGATCGAATCTTCATTTGTTCGAACGATATCAATGACATCTTCAATCGCATACGTGTGTCCTCGTGTTAAATTGTATTCTAAGCTAAAACCATAGTTCAGAAATAATATGGGCAAATTGGGCTCAATTTCTTCAACAAACTTCGATGTATTTTCGTCTTCCGGACTCATGTTTTTCAAATAACTTTCATATTGCAAAGGAAACTCTTCTTTAAAAGCAGTGTTTAATATTTCATCCGGAGATAAGCCTGTTGTTTTATCTTCTTCTTCCGCTGCCTCTGAGTTAGCACAAGCTGAGATTATTGCCAGACTCAATAACATAGAAATAAAGAATCCTACCTTTTTTTTACTTAAAAAGCTCATTATCTTCACCATCCTTTCCCTCATTAACTTCTTGCATCATATTCTCCGGGTTCGAACCATTCAGCCGGTTTATAACCAGCACTTCCATGAGGAACTTGTCTATGACAATCGATGCAACCCCCGTCTTTAATATCATGATAATCAACATTTGACATACTCGTCTCATGACAACTAATACAATTAGCTTCGATGACTTCTTGAGAAGCTTCGGTTGCATGAATCACATCGGGGACATCTTTCGAACCTAATGTATTCATGTAAATGTCGTGACTACCTGCTTTTGCTTTAAAAATAATTTTCGATGTCAAACTATCTTTTGGTGCATGACAATCATTACAGGCCAGTGTTGCATGACTGGATTCTGTATACGATTGATACGCGGCATCCATGATATGACATGTAGAACAAAACTCGGCTGAATCTGTTGCCTTCATTGCCCCTGCACTTCCTGCAAGCAGCGCAATGCCAATAAAGACGCCTGTGAATAACAACAATAATGTACTTTTATTAAGTTTCTCTCTCAGCTTTTTCAAACCCCCTCACCCCTTCCGTATCATAGAGTCTCCCTCACTCCCATTTTACAGAAGCTGGTTATCGTCCCATTGTGATATATATCACACTAAATATGGAGAAACTATGAACTTATTTCCTTACTAAAAAGGCACATTTGGAAAAAATGTACCTTTTTCGTTGCAAGACTAATTTATCCCTATTTCGCTAGTTTTATTGTCAATTAATCTACCAATGACGAAAATGTGAAGCTTCACTAAAAGGTTCAATTTATTTCACGTGTTTATAAGTAAAAATTATTTTTCGGTAAGGAATGAATGGGGGCATGACCCGATGGATCTGGACGCTAACCAAAGGATTTTCGTGAAAACAAGAGGTAATTTCGATAATAATGAGAATAAAAGTAAATAAAAAAAACTCCTAGTCTGATATATCAGACTAGAAGTCGAATCGTCTCATTCATGATCTAATGCTAATAACCGAGTGCAAGTCCATCTCCTCTTGGATCTGCACCTCCATGCTTAACATTTGATTTTTGATCAATTAAAATCATTCCCGCATGCCCCATCGTATCTTCCCAGTTTCCTAACTTCTCAATTTCTCCGTAAACCTTTCTTAAATCGTTCATCACTTCACCTGGTATTCGACCTTCAAGTTTTAAGGTGTTACTTCCAGCTCCCCATGTTCTTCCGTATAACCACCTTGGGGCTTCAATCGCTTCTTGCACGGAGAAACCATAATCAATAACTCTTGTAACGAGAGCTGCTTGTGTTTGAGGTTGTCCTTCTCCTCCCATAGTACCGTAAACGAGGTAGGGGTTCGTTCCATGAAATAACATAGCAGGATTTAACGTATGAAACGTTCGTTTTCTTGGAGCTAAGGCATTAACATGATTCTCGTCTAACGAGAAGAAGCTCCCTCGATTTTGTAATACAATTCCTGTTTTTGAAGGAATGATCCCTGAACCAAAATCATGGTAAATGCTTTGAATGACCGACACGGCATTTCCATCTTCATCCACAACGCTAAACGATACGGTATCACCTTTAGGGTCTAGTGGTTTACTCATTTCCATCGGTACTTTTGCTAAAATCTTTTCAGCAAGGTCCTTGCCATGCTCTTGAGAAAGAAGCTTATCTATAGGTATATCAATAAATTCAGGATCCGTTAGCCATTGATCCCTATCTTTAAATGCTGCTTTCGTAGCTTCAATAATATACTGGTAATACAACGAGGACCCTTCTTCTACTTCGCTTAAGGCAATATTGTTTAAGATATTAAGAATAGATAATGAAGCAAAACCTTGCGTATTGGGTGGTAAATTATAGGCCGTATATCCTCTATATGATGTAGTAATGGGTTCTACCCATGTTGATGTGTGACTCTCTAAATCGGCAGCTGTGATCATGCCACCATTTAGTTCCCCGTCGTTCACAATTTTTTCAGCAATTTCACCAAAATAAAACGCTCTTGATCCTTTTTCGGCGATCTCCTTCATTGATATAGCTAAATCCGGTTGCTTAAACAAGTCCCCTGGTTCATAAGGTAATCCTTCCTCGGATAGAAACGTTTTTGAAAACTCTTTGAATCTTCCAAGATCTCTAAATTCCTGGTCACTCTTATCCACATTCACTTTTGTCCAGTGATGTTGACTAGGTGACACGGGGAATCCACCTTCTGCATATGAGATAGCATCTGCTAATAACTCATGCCACTGAACGGACGACGACATGGAGGAAGATGCATAATGGTAGGCTTCTCCCCACCCATCAACCGCTCCTGGTACAGTATTCGCGGAGAGATACCCTCTGGCTGGAATGCTCTTATAGCCTTGTTTTTTATAAAAATCAATCGTTGCATGATTCACAGCTCGACCACTTGCATTTAAACCGTGAGTTTCTTTTGTTTCACCATTATGTATCAACCAAAAGTTATCTCCTCCTATACCGTTCATGTGAGGGTAAACAACAGCCAACGTTGAAGCAATCGCAATTGCCGCATCGATAGCATTTCCCCCTTTTTTTAATATAGACATACCTGATTGTGACGCTAAGTAATGAGGGGACGTTACCATAGCATTTGGTGCCATAATGGTTGGTCGTCCTGTTTCATGTTTACTTTCCACTTTGATAACAACTCCTTATTTATATTGTAAAATGGTAATTGAATATTAAGTTACACTATTTTCCGATAAGAGTAAATGTATTCCGATTTTTCAGAATTTTTTTGACTTTAAAAAGCTACCACACGAGGTGGTAGCTCATCTTAACTGAAACGCTTGTACATGATTGAAACCAAAGTTTAATACTAATTTCTCTTAAGCACTCAGCATTTGCATCAAAATTAACTTAAAACCTTCTCAGGTTCTCTTTCACGAAGTTCTAACGTTTGCTCTGTAGAAGCATGAATGTCTTTTAGAAGATCAGGATTTTCCATTAATGACAAACCGTAAGAAGGCACGATTTCTTTAATTTTTGGTTCCCATTCTTTTATCTGTTCTGGGAAACATCGATTTAGTACATCTAGCATGACGTGAACGGCCGTTGAAGCACCTGGTGAGGCGCCAAGTAACGCGGCGATTGAGCCGTCTTCTGCCGTGACGACTTCGGTTCCAAATTGAAGCGTCCCTTTGCCGCCTTCCTCTGTATCTTTAATTACTTGTACTCGTTGGCCTGCTACGACGAGATCCCAATCTTCGCTTTTAGCATTCGGGATAAACTCACGTAGTTCATTCATACGTTGTTCCTTAGATGACATGACTTGTTGAATCAAGTATTTAGTCAGTGGCATCTCCTTAGCTCCTGCTGCAAGCATCGTTAATACGTTATCTGGTTTCACAGACGTAATTAAATCAAACATCGAACCCGTTTTCAAAAACTTTGGTGAGAAGCCTGCAAAGGGTCCAAATAAGAGCGCCTTTTTATTGTTAATATACCTTGTGTCCAGATGTGGAACAGACATAGGTGGAGCTCCGACCTTCGCTTTGCCGTAAACTTTCGCATGATGCTTCTCGGTCACAAATGGATTGTTGCATACCATAAACATGCCGCTTACAGGGAATCCGCCAATTCGCTTACCTTCAGGGATGCCGGATTTTTGCAATAGATGGATACTTCCTCCTCCACCTCCAATAAAGACGAATTTTGCAGTACGACGTTCAACTTGACCGCTATCATTTTTCACTTTCAATTCCCAAGAGCCGTCGCTTATCTGTTTCAAATTCTCCACGCTATGGTTATATTGGATATCAACATTTTTATTGTGTAATTGGTCAAACAGCTTGGTTGTAAGTGCCCCAAAATTAAGGTCCGTGCCCGAGTCAATTTTCGTTGCCGCGATCGGCTCACTCGAAGTGCGCTCTTGCATAATCAATGGCATCCATTCTTCCAATGTTTTCGAGTCTTCTGAAAATTCCATCCCTTCAAAGAGAGGGTTAGATGTTAGCGCTTTAAATCTTCTCTTTAAAAAATCTACATTTTTGTCGCCTTGAACCATGCTAATATGTGGCAATGGCCTGATAAACTCTTGTGGTTTTCCAATCAAATTGTTGTTAACTAGATAAGACCAAAACTGCATAGAAACTTGAAACTGTTCATTTACATTAACGGCTTTAGTTATGTCCACAGACCCATCTGGTTTTTCTGACGTGTAGTTCAGTTCACAAAGTGCCGCATGCCCAGTTCCAGCGTTATTCCAGGCGTTAGAGCTTTCTTCTCCCGCTTTTGAAAGTTTCTCAAGCACGGTAATGTTCCAATCAGGAGCTAACTCTTTTAATAGAGTTCCTAAAGTCGCACTCATGATGCCTGCACCTATTAAGATCACGTCTGTTTTCATTTCTCCGTTGCTCATATCTATCAACCTTTTCATCTAGGATTGTAAGAAAAGATCGAAACGTCAACCTTTGCATAAGCTCGTCTCGCAACTTTTCTATTTGACTAAAAACCTTATTATCATGCACTAGAATATATAGTTTAAATTATCTCTATCATATGATAATTATGATAGATTTACAAGTTATATATAGTGATAATGAGGTTTAAATCACCTAGAAGTTTACAAATTCAGTCCTTTTTCTCGGTTT
The DNA here is from genome assembly GCF_003226325.1 of Salipaludibacillus keqinensis. Taxonomy (GTDB): domain Bacteria; phylum Bacillota; class Bacilli; order Bacillales; family Salisediminibacteriaceae; genus Salipaludibacillus; species Salipaludibacillus keqinensis. The sequence continues at coordinate 470,549 of NZ_PDOD01000002.1, forward strand.
ACTTTCAAAAACTAGAATCTACTTTTTTCAAATAAAAATAGGGATAAAAATAGGCTCTCCTATCTTTTCGAATGAAAGATTAATCATCATTCGTTCAAATGATTCCAGCCATAGACAAGTTCATTGAGTTTCTTTCCAGCAATTTCTACCTCAACCGTATCTATTACTTTACCACCTATAGCTTCATAGAATAACGTTGATTTGTTGTCTTCTAAAACAAGAACGATCATCGAGTTTATGCCTAATTTGGTTAGTTCATTTACTACTGGTTCTATTAGCAATCTTCCTATCCCTAGGCCTTGATACTCTTTTAAAATATAGATTGAACTGAGTTCTCCGTCGTACCCTTCATATTTTCCACTTCGCTCTCTTCCTCCTGACGAAAATCCGATTACTTCATTTTTGTCATTCACCGCCACGAAAACTTGGCTTTGAGGGATTTGACTCAACCATAATTGTTCTCGTCGTTCATATGATAATTGATCTAAATACTCATCTGGGATGATGTTTGCGTATGTCGTTCTCCAGCTATCAACATGTACTTTAGCTATCCCTTTTGCATCAGACAATTCAGCTTTTCTTATTTTCAAAAAATCACCTCAAATGCTTAATGGTTTTTTCTAAGCTTTTCTAATACTTCTCCCTTTACCTTTGTAAATCTTACCTTTAACGCAGCTACTGTTCGACTTCCTTTTTCTCAAGTATTTTTTCTTTATAGTACATCACTAATTCAGGGTAGTTTAGCATTTCCTTTTTCCCTTTATCATTTAGTACATAGACTCCCCTTCTCACCCGATCAAACCAGCCGTAATAATTTTTCGTTAAAATCGACGAAGTTTTCGTCCCCGTACCCATTTGTGTTAACAGCTTTGGTGATAGTTCTCCCACGTGCTCGAGGTAACAAGCGATTTGAATACAGTTTTCTCTGTAAGCTGTAATGATTTGCGTTCGACTACTTCCGCCGGTATTGAAATCGGCACTTCGTCCATCAATTTCTTTCAAAACCCCAAGCCGTTTCCGTTTGTTATGTGTGCTGCTTTTTTTATGTTTAAAAGGCGCAGGATCAAATATCACTTCTGCTTTTTTACGGGTAGGTGAAACGCTCACGACAATCAATCCTAATTCAAGTCTCCGCACTAACTGACATAAATCTTTCCACCGTTTGGATCGTAGATTGTACTTCGGTTTCGGAATAGCTATGTAGACAAGATCCGTTAATCGTTGTCTCTTTGTTGCCTGGACTAACAGATCTACCGTTAAATTCAGTTTTAATTCGATAATCAGAAGGTCATCGTCCTTCACAGCTGCCATGTCACAGTCCTTCACCTCTCCATAAACATCGTACCCTTCCCGGACAAGATGGGTCTGGATCGGTTTGTATAAATCTGATTCCTGCAGCTTCTTCATTTCTTTCATATGTAAACACCATCCACTTAAAAACTATTGATATGACTATATTATCATGGAAGTTCCCTATAAATAGCTTGATTTTTGCTTAAGTTAAGCACTGCCTAACGAATAATACATGGTCAGCATCGCAAACTAATACTGTATACTACGTCATTTAACGATAGGCAGGTTATGGTGATGTCACTGTCAAAAATTAAAAAAAGAATTCGCTCTAGCTTTTGGGGTATTCCTGTTCTTTTCGAGACAAACCACGGAATGGTGAGGCTTGTTTGTCTCCTTCCTGCTCATTTCGGGACTATATCTTTGAACCGATTGGAAACTTATCCACCTTCACTCCAACTCAAGCTTGCTGTATATCTCAACTTCCTTTAACGCTTGGGTCGCTAAATGATCTGCTTCTCGATTTTTCTTCCGTCCAATGAGGTCATATGTCGGTGTGATTCCTAACTGGTTCAGTTTCGCTTCTACGCGATTGGCCCATTCATTTAACACAGCTTCCATGCATGGCCATTCTCCGTTCAACTGGTTAATCACCACTTGAGAATCCCCACTGAATGTGACAGGGATATGATGAGCCCCTAATTCTTCTAGTTCCTTTAAGGCGAGATGAAGGGCGGCGTATTCTGCCTCATTGTTCGTCCCCAAATCTGTTAAACGTACATTCTTTCTGATTCGAAAGGAGTTGCCGTTTTGTTCATAATAGATGGCACAGCCTAATCCTGATACTTTCGATCCGATGTCAAAACCACCGTCGAAAAACACCGTGATATTATGAGGCTCAGTTTCAATTTCCTTCGTATACTTTTTCATTTCCTTTAACGTCCACGAGCTGTCACGACCGTCGACGAACATTACCTGTTTCATTCTTCCCGTCCGCTCTAAATCTTCTGCCAACAACAATGCTTTCTCTACTGGCATGTCCTCTGAAGTAAAGCTTGCTTTCGTTCCTTTTGGGGTACTATAAGCTAACGATCAAAGGGGGCACCACCTTTTCGTTTTATAAAAATAGGGTCGCTATTATTGTCTACTTCGATGAGGATCTTCATTCGAAGCTTCGATCACTATAAATAATCCTCGTTTGTATTCTTTCACATGGTCAACGGAAAATCCTGCTTTTTTTATGGTGGAAAGTGTATCCCGGTCCAAATGGCAGCCATCATATAATCGTTTCCAAAGCGGCGTCACAGCGGATTGGATTCGAGCTAGAAAAGGTTGTTGAACACGAACATGCTCGAAGAAAAGAATACGTCCATCTGACTTACACACTCTTCTGATTTCTGCTAGGGCTTTATCAGGGTCTGGGATGGTGCAAAGGACTAATGTGCCGATGACTGTGTCAAAACTATCGTCTGGAAATGGCAATCGTTCAGCATCCGCTTCTTGAACATCAATAACTAAGGATGCTTCTTGTGCACGCTTCAACGATTGTTCACGCATGGTGATGTCAGGTTCAATCGCCGTCACCTTGTCCGTCTTCGAAGTATAATAAGGGAAATTTAATCCGGTTCCTGAGCCAATTTCTAACACTTGTCCCTGTGCTTGACCTACGAGCGAGTTCCGAATCGACCGAAACATCCTTTTTTCCATCGGTGCCATTAACTTATCGTAAATTTTAGGTAACCATTTCCCCACGTTAACAACCTACTTTCTATAGCTTTAAACATTTATTTCTCGTTTTTTAAGATGTCTGTTAACGTCTCGTTTAGCGTCGGATAAGCAAACGTATACCCTTCACGCTCAAGTCTTTCTGGGATCATCCAGCGACTAAACTCTGATTCTGTTCTCAGCAGGCGTGTTCCAACGGAAAGCCTTTATTATTTTGAATGAACATTGATAACTTGTGTTCGCGTTATGAGATCGTACAAAGACTGTTTATTTTTCAAAAAAATAGCTGTCAAAATATAAACGAACATCAGCGCGTAGATGAGCCCACCAATTAGATAGTAATTGAACGGCATGTCCCCATCTCCTATATAAATTAACCGGTAAACAAGGAAATGAGACAGCTCCCAAGGTAGAAACTTCAAGGTGGTGCGTAAAGTTGCCTGTGGTAAAGATATAGCTGATCCTTTTAGGCTGACGACTCGGATTCCGGCTAACTTTTTTCCAACAGACTGCCCTCCTATACGCGAATCACTAATAATAAAATATAGGGATACTGGAGATGTGACCAGCAAAAAACCTGTCAACTGGGCGACCATTAGTGATCCAGTGAAAAAATTCTGTAAAGATGGAAAAATAAATACAGTTGCCATGAAGAGGATGATTAAATAGGCGAAAATTAGAACGTAATCATACATAAAAGCCTTTAACCGGACTAAAAATGTCGCATGCATAAACAGCACCCCTGTCTTAAAGGATTTGACTTTCACTTGTGGGATTTGCCGATAGATTGGCGTTTTTTTCCGATAGAGGTGTGATTTTTGCTGATAGGATGTGGTTTTTCGCCGATAGACCACCGGAATTCGCTGATAGGATGCGGTTTTTCGCCAATAGACATGCGATTTTCGCTGATAGAAGACCAGTTTCCGCCAATTGTACCCTATTTCATTATCATACTATATGAACTTCAAACTAAACCACGATGAAATCGTCAAAAATGCCGCACTTCTTCGCAAAAGTGCGGCGTTTTTTTACGGTTTCGTCCTGATCTTTTAAGCGGGCTCTGTCGGATTCCTCAATTACCCTTCAACTTCATTCCAATCATAAAAAAAGACCGCCAATTTTTTTCACCTTTAATCATAGGCCTTCTGCTACATATTTTTGCTTTGCTGAAGGAGTTTGGATTCCCCTGTGCGCTCCCATTCTTCAACTGTTTCATAGGCTCTTTCAGGCGAATACCCTTTCCCTACAAGGACTCCCATTAATATAAATTCTTGAAGAATGTGTGTAGCATTTACTCCTCTTTTAACATCTTCTAATCCTTCATTGACCAAAAACTCTGTGTGTTTCACCCATTCATCTGGAGTTCTGCCAAAAACATTTGAATTTCCATGATCATGATCATGTTCTTCTGCTGCCTCTGCATCCGCTTTTGTAGGGTGAACGGTTCCAAATGGATGATTAGGAGGAGCATAGATCGAGTAAAGTTTCAGCGGAACAGAACCAGTGTTGGTTAGATTATGCCAAGTGCCAGCAGGTATGATTATAGAATAATCATCATAGACATCTTTTTCAAAGGTCAATTGATCTTTACTCTCGCCCATTTGAACAATTCCCTGCCCTTGTTCAATACGCAGAAATTGATCAAGGTTAGGATGCATTTCCAGTCCGATATCTTCACCAGCATTGAGACTCATTAAAGTCAATTGTAAATGTGTTCCTGTCCATAAAGCTGTCCGGTACGTATTATTTTGCAATGTGGCTTCATTAATATCAATGACAAACGGGTTTGGTCCATAATCTGTTAAATGGATGTTTCCGCCACCGTTGGAAGAGCGAAATCCATCAAATCTTTGACCATGCTCTAACTCATTTGGAAACGCCCCATAGCCTCTTCCATAATCATAAGTGGGGTGATAAATATAATAAGGATATTGATACGGATACCCATAAGGAACATAGTACATTTTCTCAATCCTTTCACACTTGATAAAATTATCCTATGCACTTGTTTAGGGAACGTACCTAGTTTTATGATGACTGAGAGAGAAAGAGGATGGAAGCTACTGCTCTCGACGAAAAAAGGGAAATGATTAACCATTTTAGTGATCCTTACGGGTAGTTGTTTAAAAAATAAGATACCACACTGATACTTGAAATCAGTAAGGTATCTTTTATAAGTGAGCGCAGAGAGCTTTTTCTCTTTCTTTTAATCTTTAGTTGCCTTCTTTTGCGGGTTTTTGATAAACATCGATATGACAAAACCAATAAATGCTAGCCCCGTCGCGACCCAGAAAGAGATATTCACGCCTTGAATCATTGCTTCGTTGTCCGACACGCCATTGGCAGCAGATGCAGCACCGACCGACATCATCGTAACAAGAAAAGCTGTACCCAGCGATCCGCCAACTTGACGAAGGGTATTATTCATCGCCGTCCCGTGGGGAATGAGTCTTTCCGGAAGCTGATTCAAGCCAGCAGTTGTAATTGGCATCAAGACCATGGCCAGACTGAGCATACGAAAGGCATGAACGGTCGTCATATAGGTAAACGAGGTGTCTTCTGTCAGCCTTGTAAACAAAAAAGTCATGACTGTCAGTAACCCCATCCCGCTAATGGATAGCCACCTTGCTCCGACTTTATCAAAAATACGCCCGGTAATGGGATTCATCAAGCCCATCAGCAGAGCCCCTGGCAGTAACATTAATCCCGATTGAAATGCGGTTAACCCTAACATATCCTGCATATAAATCGGTAGGATCGTTGCTGCTCCAATCATCGACATAAACACGACAATTCCTATGATATTGGAGAGGGTAAACATGCTATATCTGAACACTCGAAATTCAAGGATCGGCTCCTTTAAGTTCAGCTGACGGAAAATAAACCACGTGAGAGAAACGAACCCGATCGACATCGTCACAATGACTTCTGTACTCCCCCATCCCGCAGCGCCTGCGGTACCGAATCCGTAAAGGAGGCCTCCAAAACCAAACGTAGACAAGACGATCGATAAGTAGTCGATTTTAGGAAACGTCTGTTTCGTCACGTTTTTCAGGACAAAATAAGCGGCAATTAAATCGATAATCGCAATAGGCAGGACGATGTAAAACAAGGCTCTCCATGGATATTGGTCCACGACCCAGCCTGAAAGGGTCGGACCGATTGCTGGAGCAAAAGCAATGACCATACCAACAAGCCCCATCGCCTGCCCTCGTTTTTCTATAGGAAAAATCATAAATAGGACCGTTTGCATGAGCGGGATCATGATTCCAGCTCCGCTCGCTTGCACAATTCTTCCTAAGATAAGGATTTCAAAATTCGGTGATAACGCTGCAATAAGTGTTCCAACAGCGAAAAGACTCATCGCTGTCATGAACAGCTTTCTTGTCGTAAATTTTCCAATTAAAAAGGCCGTGATCGGTATCATAATCCCGTTCACAAGCATGAAAATAGTGTTCAGCCACTGAGCTGTATTGGCATCGATTCCAAGATCTCTCATAATCGGCGGAATAGCTGTGACAAGTAGCGTCTGATTTAGTATCGCCACAAACGTGCCTGTAAGCAGTACAGCTACGAGTGGCACTTTATTTATCTTATCTGGCACGACCCTTCTCCCCTGTTCCCGTTCCTATTTGGAACTTCCACGCTAAATATCTTCTTTAATCATACGTAACTCTGTAGAGAAACGAAAGGATTTAGGGTTATAGTTACTTGCACATTTTAGGTGAGAGAAGTCGGGCTTACGGTTTAAAAAAAATATTTCTATCATTATAGAAACCTATTTGTGAAAAAGCTCATCTATACTGTGCTTATATATTTTCTTTAAAGACAGCAAGACAACCATGTACTTGCCGTCTTGAATCTCACCTTCATATCGTTGACAAAATTGGGGATGGAACATATAATACAGTCAATTACACAACCTTCACGTTGAGTACCTATAATGGGGTCCATAAGAGGAGTATGTTTTATGAGTGTGAGCGTTCTTAACTAATCCGTAACTGGATATGTACGAAAAGGAAAAAATCGACATGACGTCGGTTTATTTAGCGTACCTTTTCGTACTTGTTAAGAACCAAGCATTCAAATGGCACGCTTCTATCCTTTTTTAGGTGCGTCTGTTCAACGTGAAGGGCGGTTAAACGCCTCAAGCGATTGCTTGAGGCGTTTTTTGTGTACATTTTTTTAATAACTATTTATAGCGCCCTATTAAGGTTCAAATCTTAAGACGATAGAGTCGCCTAAGTTAAGTATAATATTGCCTATTTTTTAATAGAGAGGAAGATCATTATAATGAACCACTCATCATTGCAACAACTTGACTATGACAGAATATTAAATACAGTTGCCTCCTTTGCCCATACTGACCGAGCTAAGCGAACGATCTTGGCAAGTGCACCAAAGCTTGTGAAAAAACACATTGACCACATGCTCAACGAGGTACATCAGGCAGCGCGCATTTTAGAGATTAGTTCCAGTGTGCCCATTCACTCTCTGGATGAGGTTTCAACTTATCTTGAACAAGCACATAAAGGACTGTTTTTAAGACCAAGCCAACTTGAGCGTGTCGTTTCTTTTCTCGAACATTGCCGCAAGCTTAAGACATTTATGAAAGACAAGATTTCCGTAGCTCCGGATGTTGCCAACTATGTTCATTCGATAGCAGACATGACAGATGTTGAAAATGAGATTACTGGCAGCCTACGTCACGGCAAGATTGATGACTATGCCACACCTGAACTAGCGAATATAAGACGCCACCTTCGCTCAAAACAAGCGGAAGTGAAGGAAAAGGCTGAAGCGATGTGCCGATCCAAAAAGCTAGCCCCCTATCTTCAAGAGAATATGGTCGTTGAGAAAAATGGTCATTTTACGATACCAATCAAGAAACAGTATCGTTCAAAAGTTAATGGAAGCGTGGTCGATACCTCCGCTTCAGGCGCAACCGTTTTTATGGAACCAGCTGAAGTAGCTACTATATATGAGGAAGTGAATCATCTCATCATGGAAGAAGAACATGAAGTTGAAACCATCCTTTACCAGCTAACCGCTCTTGTTCTTGAAACAGAGGCAGATCTCCATATTGCAATGGAAACGATGCATCATTATGATGTGATTTTTGCTAAAGCGAAATATGGTCGTTCTATCGATGGCACTATTCCCGAGCTTAACGAATCATTCACGATTCACATTGATAAAGCGCGGCATCCCTTATTAGGAGAGCAAGCAGTCCCCCTTGCACTGCATCTAGGCATAGAAGAGCGAGCGCTTGTCATTACCGGACCAAATACGGGGGGAAAAACTGTCACGTTAAAAACAGTTGGTCTTCTAACATTAATGGCGCAAACCGGCCTGATGATTCCAGCTGGTGAAAAAACGTCTCTTCATGTATTTCAAAAGATTTATGTCGACATTGGCGATGGGCAGAGCATTGAACAAAATTTAAGTACATTTAGCTCTCGTCTTACAAACATCATTGATATATTAGAGCACGCAGATGATAAAACGCTAGTCCTTATTGATGAACTTGGCTCCGGAACGGATCCTAATGAAGGAATGGCCTTGGCTCAAGTTATCCTTGAACAATTGTTTGCTAAAGGTTCAACCATTTTAGCGACCACGCATTATCGTGAACTAAAGTCACTTGCCCAAACACATGATGGATTCCTTAACGGATCGATGGAATTTGATATTCAGACGCTTCAGCCCACATACCGACTTTTACTAGGTGAAACGGGGAACAGTCAAGCATTCGATATAGCTTATAAGCTTGGTCTGCATCCTGCGCTGATCAAACGAGCTCATCAACTAACCGATCAGCAGTCTAATGAGGATCGTTTCCCTGTTGACCAAACCGACCAAGTTCAGCAACGACGTTATGAAAAACAACTTGCGACGACAAAGTACGCGAGAAAGCAACGAAAGCCAAAGGAAGCGTCCATTCCATTGTTTAACCAAGGGGATAACGTCACCGTCTCTCCTAAAGGGGCCGTAGGTATCGTCTATAAAGGACCAGACGAGACAGGAAACTATCTTGTTCAAATCAAAGGAGAAAAGCATCGATTGAACCATAAGCGGTTAACACTGAAGATTCCTGCTAGGGAACTTTATCCTGAGGATTACGATTTTGACATCATCTTTAAGTCTGTTGAGTATCGAAAAACGAAGCATAATCTGGACCGTAAACACGTCGAAGGTTTGAGTCTCCATGAGGAGGATTAATTTTCTATTTATTGTGGTATAGGTCTTCGTAGCCACGACTCTTAAAGAAAGTCATTAGCTTCCTTTTAAAGGAATAAAAATGGATTATTTTTACCTTTTTACGTGTTTTTCCTAAAAAGCACGTAAAAAGGTCCCCCGTCTTTATCTCTTTTTTTGAAAATTTAGCAAAATGAAGCATTTACTAGTTTTCCTGAGTTATTCTTTGCAAACGCTTCATTTTCCAGAGGTATCATTTTGAGAGACCATTTCTACACCTTTTCCCTAGGTGGTACACTTTGTCTCAGTGAACAATTACATATTTGAAAAAGGAGCTGCTGTGAATGATGACGATTAAACGTCTTTGGAACAAAGCTTGGGATAGTCATTATCAAGCGAAGGATTTACTATTGTTTATGAGCGGCCGATCAGGTGGAGAACCGCCATCGGATCAAAAAGGACGCATGGAGAAGGCGTCCGGAAAGATGACGGGGACGTATCGCGAACCTTCTCCTGATGGAAGAGATTTTACGACAAAACAAATTGTCGGATTGTTTCTTGGTCCTCTATTATTTTTCTTTATTCTATTTTTCTTCCAACCAGAAGGACTTTCATTTGAAGCTCGTGGGGTCCTTGCTGGAACAGTTTGGATTGCAACATGGTGGATCACTGAAGCGATACCCATTCCAGTCACATCTCTATTACCCATTATTCTATTTCCGCTTGTAACAACAATGGAAGTCGGTGAAGTCACACCAAACTATGGTGACAATATTGTTTTCCTATTCCTAGGTGGATTCATCATCGCCTTAGCCTTGGAACGATGGAACCTACACAAACGAATTGCTTTAACAATTATTAACACAATCGGGACGAGTACGAAACGTCTTATGCTTGGTTTCATGCTTGCGACGGCCTTTCTTTCTATGTGGATTTCCAACACAGCTACAGCGATGATGATGGTTCCAATCGGAACAGCGATCATCTATCAGTTTTCCCATCTTATTGATGAAAAAACTGTACCAAATGCCAAGCAACAGGAGGAGATATTTGCAAAAGGCTTGATGATTGCTATCGCCTTTGCCGCTTCCATCGGTGGACTCGGAACCATTATTGGTACTCCTCCAAATACCATTTTGGCAGGGCAGCTTAGGGAAATCTTCGATGTAGACCTGTCTTTTGCAAATTGGATGATGTTTGGTGTTCCACTTGCAGCAGTTCTTTTAATCATTGCTTGGGTTTATCTCATCACCTTCGCCTTTCCAATGAAGATGACAGAAATTCCCGGCGGACGCGAGGTCGTAGATAACGAACGAAAAGCTTTAGGACCGATGAGCGCTGATGAAAAAATGGTCATGACGGTCTTTTCACTTACGGCTATTGCCTGGATTCTTCGCTCGTTTGTTTTGCAAGAATATGTACACGAAAGTATTGATGATACAATGATTGCGATTACCGGAGCGCTAGTTCTGTTTTTAATTCCTTCTTTTAAATATCAAGGAGTGAAACTAATGAACTGGCACACCGCAAAAGATGTACCTTGGGGAATTCTCATCTTATTCGGTGGAGGTCTTGCCATTGCAGGAAGCTTTGGTGAAACGGGACTTGATGAGTGGATCGGTGAACAACTAACGGTCCTTGTCGGTGTTCAATTTATTGTCATCGTTTTGGCAGTGACGGTTTTAGTGGTCTTTTTAACAGAAATCACATCAAATACTGCCTCAGCCACGATGCTGATGCCAATTATGGCTTCTCTTGCTTACGCTATCGATGTCCATCCGTTCGCCATGATGGTTCCGGCAGCTATTGCAGCCTCTTGTGCATTTATGCTACCAGTAGCCACACCGCCAAACGCCGTTGTGTTCGGCTCCGGCTACTTGAAAATGGGTGACATGATTAAAGCTGGTTTTTGGATGAACCTGATTGCTATTATTGGTATCGTTACATTTGTGATGCTACTACTACCGATCGTCTTCGGTATTGATTTAACTTCGTTTCCTGGGTAGATGAGGGGGACTGCAGCTGTGGATTAAGTAGTTCCGATACCGTGGCGAACAGCTAAAATAACATACTATGATTAAAAAGCTTGGATATTAAATCCAAGCTTTTTCTCGTCGCATTCGCAACATTAATCTCAGTTGATAATGAATTCGTTTTAAAACTATATTGTTCCTTTTAATTTCTGCCCAATCAGTATTAACCAGTTCACATTGCACAAAACAATAAAATCAATTTTTCAATACTCATATGTCTTTGTCATTTTTCCGTGTGTCAGGAATGACGCCACTCCTCACGGCTACACGATTTCACATATTTTCCCACTGGCAGCCAGCCTTAATCAGGATATATAATGAGTTACCTTAACAGGAGGAGGAACCGACGTGCATATGCTTATTAATTTACTCACCGGACTCTTTTCCATAACCGCTCTCTCTGTTTTTGGCTTTCAGTTTTTTGAATTCTTTCAGGCTGTTGCAGACCTAATTTCCCAATATAAACATCATTCATAGACTGCCTTCGAAACCTTGTCAGAAAAATGCTGATAAGGTTTTTTCAATACTCAACTTTCGTTCACTCAGTGTTACTGTGTCGATGATACCAGGTTGGGTTGCTTTCGTTTACTAAGATAATTATCTCTCATACTTTACAGAAAAAAATATACACACCACACAATCATAATCCTCCATTGTGTAGTATTATCCTCCTGCTTTAACTGCTTTCTTTGTTTTCCCACATCGCTTACACGTATAAATGCCAAATGATTTCATTTCTTGGTCATACGACTTTAATTCAAACTGGTGAAATCCGATTCTGCATAGAGGATGATGATGTTTTTTAAACAGGAGAGAGCCGGAAATATGTATGAGCACCCCTGAAATCATCAGAATATATGGTACATACGAGAGCACTGGAATATCAACTACTAGAAGTAACCCTCCAACTAACACGACCGTCCAAGCGATCCATTTCATTTTTTCAAAAATAACAAACACATCCTTCAACATCTTCTAAGTTTACAAGTGTTTCAAAGATTCTACGTATTCTCTTCCTTCGACTAATGAGAGGCCAAGAGTTTCTCTTGCTACTTTCACCGCCTGCACGTCTTTTCGATCTTCTAAAAGTTTGCGGATTTCATCATTCACCGGCAACTCCTGGACTTCCAGCTTTTTTTTCACTAGATCTAACGTGTAATTCAAACTCTTGATGCGGCCACCAAGTCTATCAATCTTGACCATAAGGTAAAGTACCAGAACTAGCAAAATGGTTAATACCAATAATTCCATATTTAGCCCTCCTAGAATTGGTTTCCTTGTTAGATATATTTACGGAGCAGAGGTTGATAAAGTTACAAGGTCAACAGTCATGCAGATTTTTGGCGACGTTCAATGCCTCCACTCCCTCTGAACGTCGTCAATCTCTCAAGTTAGCTACGTTCAGATTCTTCGCTCCTCCTCAACGTCGCCAATCTCTCAAGTTAGCGACGTTCAATTTCTCCGCTCCTCCTCAACGTCTTCAATCTCTCAAGTTAGCGACGTTCAATCTCTCCGCTCCTCCTCAACGTCTTCAATCTCTCAAGTTAGCGACGTTCAATCTCTCCGCTCCTCCTCAACGTCGCCAATCTCTCAAGTTAGCGACGTTCAATCTCTCCGCTCCTCCTCAACGTCGCCAAACTCTCAAGTTAGCGACGTTCAATCTCTCCGCTCCTCCTTAACGTCGCCAATCTCTAATGTTGGTGACGTTCAACGACTTCTAATCCACCTGTTCGACTCCAATCTCTCAGCTTAACTATATCTCATTAAGTAATCTATTTACTCAATCATTACAGTTACATTTAAATATCTTTTCACGCCATCGCACCAAAGTTACTCCTATGCCCATCCCTCCCATTCTTCCCGCAACAGGCCCATCCTAATGGAATCGTAATATTCTCCGTTATAATAACGGCATTTTCGCATCCGTGCTTCCATCGTCATTCCTAGTTTTTCACCGACTCTGACCATTTGCTTGTTCCCTGACCACGTCGTATAGCCGACACGAACGATGGCCAATTCGTTGAATAGATGATTGATCCATAATGTCAAAGCGGTTGTTCCAAATTCTCCACTCCAAAAATTAGAATCATAAATGCCAATTCCCATTTCCAGCCACTTGGAAGGTTTATGTTCCCAATAATATCCCACTGTCCCAATCACTTGACCCTCCACTTCAATGAGCCAATAGTCATCTCGATTGATCACTGCATCTTTGTTTCTTACGTATTCCTGGTATGTCATTGTGTGGTGTTCAAAATAAGGGGCGTCCCATTTCTTCCATTCAGGATCCTTCTCTTTTCTAGTTAACTCCCATAGCCGTAATAAATCTTCTTCTTGTACTTTTCTAATCATTAATCTTCCATTCTTATAAAACAATTCATCTTCCTCCGTTTAGTTGTCATCGTCCGAGTTGTTATGCTGCACCTCTTCAATCGAGTGGATAAGCTGAAGAATCGGCAATGAAGGTTAATAAGCTCTCAAATAATTTACGTTGAGCCGGATCAACCCAATCTTCCTTTCCTTCTGCCATTAGCCACATCACTTCATCTAGGAATACGTGCTCCAAAGACATCGACCAACTGGCTATCTCCATATCAGTAAATGTGATTGATTTTTTATATCCGGCGAGGAATTGTTGCCACTGGTCCGGGGTAAACATTTCGTCTGGGGCGGTCGATAGTTCATTATGAAACAGGAGCAATACGAGCGCTAAATCAAAGATACGTGGTACCCATGCGGCGTTATCCGGATCAATTAAATAAGGCTTCGGGGTAAAAATAAGGTTATTCGCCTTATAATCATGCGGCGTGGCTACATGTGGCAACTCGCTTTTTTCAAGAGTGGATTGCTGACGAACGATCCGTAGTAGCTTTTCTTTAAGTTGATTATGGTTAACGGCATACTCTGCAGCATTTTCTTCTATCTTGCGGACACTCTCGATAACTTCTTCCTTAGTAAAATCGTACACATCATATTTTTCTAACTGATAAGGGTTGCCTTTATAAGAAAGACGATGAATCTGACCTAACAGCCGACCTGCCTGAAAGATTTCGTGATCTTCTCCCTTATATGTGTTTCCTTCAACAAATGGATAGACGACATACGTATGTTCACCCATCGATTGTGGGTTAGGTTTACTCAATTCAACTGGGGTCACCACGTTTACTCCGTTGACTTTTAGCATCCTAGTATAATTCATTAGCCTACTCGCACGTTCAATCGGTCTTTGCGTTCTCTTCACAATCGTATCGTTCACGCGATAAACAGGTGAAAAAGGATAGATACTCTCAGGATCTTCTACTGCGTCAAAACCGAATCTATGTAGTACATCGATACCTTTCATTTTGTTCCTCCAATTCTTCTATTGAATAATATCTATTGAAAAGCTGATAATTTCGCCTCTTACTACGATATTTCATCCTTGATGCGTGTCACGACTTCTTGTAAGTATGCATCTTGATGAGGTACTAGATCCAATAAGGTTATTGTTTTGTTAACCTCGATCTGTTCCTCGCAACTATTTATTTCAAAGCCTTCAACACCTATTTTTTCTATGAGCTTAAAACATAAGTCGTAGAAGTCCTGAAATTTAGCTCTTACCATTCCTGACACTTCGTCTTGCTGAAGCTGAAAGTCTTGGATAGAATCATCCATTTTATATAAAAACACGTGAGCAAATTCGTTATCTATAAATGAATCCATTGTAATCACATCTTTAATGACCGCAAGCTTTGTTAAGTCGCTAAAATGAAGATCGATTCCTAACTCTTCTTTCACTTCTCTGATGCCATTTTCAACAGATTCATTCGCGAGAAGGTGGCCGGCTGCTGTGATATCTAACAAACTGGAAAAATCCTTTTTGCGATCACTTCTCAGCTGTAAATAAATAAACGATTCTCCAAGATCCTCAGTGATAAACCAACAATGGAACGTCTCATGCCATAGACCCTTTTGATGGATGTCTCCTCGTGTTTCCGTCCCTAGTGCCCGTTGATTTTCGTCAAAAACTGTGATTTTTTCGCTATCCATCCATGTCCACGTATCCCTTCTATGTCTCCCCATCATGCGTTCTCTAAAACAATTATTTCAAAAATTACAAATAAACACAATCTTTTCTCCTAGAGGAATGCTACGCATACAGCCAATGAACGTTCTGAATCGATGGAGATAAGTGATCGGCCTTTTCAGACACGGTCATTTCAGCAATTTGGCTAACATAATACTCATCAAACTTTTTAGTTATAACGCCATAGAAATAGGCGATCGGTTTTCGAATCGTCTTCTTTTTCATGGCACGAACGGTTTGCTTGAAAGATTCAGTCGCTACTTGCAACATGATTTGCGGATCTTTTTCGAAAGAATGCTGATACGCCGAAATACGAACCATCTTCCAGAGTTCTTCAATCGTCTCGGAGCAATCGAAAAATGATTTGGCGAGATGTTTAAAAGAAGAAGGAACGGCATCACTCGTATAGGTATGATCCGCGCTTTTTTTACGTTTAGTTATCTCTTTCTCTTGAGGATTAGTTTTAATATTCTCTTTAGCTTTATGGTGGTTCATTTGTTCGCGATTCGGTAGTTCAATTGATTGCGAAGAAGATACATTTGAACTTTTCACTTGCTTAGAAGTCGTTTGCGGAGATGCCTGTGCGGAAATTTTTTTTGAGACTTCACTTGGGTCCGTTGGGTAGGGCTGGAAAACATATAGATTACTAGATTGTCCTCCACTGTTTCTTTTCAATTCGATCACCTTGATCATGCCGATTCCTTTCGCTTTTGCTATCATTCGCTTAAACGTGGAGCGAGAAATCCCATGGCCCCCGAATTCCTCGTGGATCACTTTAAGGATCGTCCCTATTTTTACATTCGCCACCCCTACCACTTTTACACAATAGCGAGTTAGGCGAATAAGGGCCACCTTCTCGCCTTTTGTAAAACTTTCACCATATGTATGCATCCATTTTTTAACTGCTTGATTGAATTCACCTAAGCTAGGAAACGTTGAAAACTGTTTGAATTGCTGAATTTGTCCATTTGTCATCATTTTGAACTCCCCCTTCACATAAGAAGTACACTTGAGTGAACAAAAAGGGGGAGGAAGATTCAAAAAATTTTTGTTGGGAGGTTTTTTCTAGGTTTGTAGCTTGTTTGGTGGTCCTTGTAGTCCGTTTGACGCGACCTGTATTCCGTTCCAGCTGACTTGTAGCCCGCATACACTGACTGGAGCCCGCCACTGCTTGTTTTCCAGAAAAAAAGGACCTCCCGCCGTGATTGTCGGGTGATCCCTTCTCCAGTTTATTGATACGTATTGTTATTCCAGTCCACATACCGGCCGCTTCCATTGCAGCTTGGACATTCGAAGTGATCAGGTGAGATGTAATACTCGCTTGTTGGGATCGTGAATCCTCTTCCGTAACAGTCCGGGCAATCGCCTCTTTCTTTCATCTCATTCAACAATTTCTCTTGTCTTGCGGTGTTCCATTGAGCTATGGCTTGAAATAAACCCATGATGATTCACCTCATTTTCTATTTACTCCTATTGTTGGAATAATTGAGGGAATTATACATTTTCATTTTTCACAAAAATATGGGCAATTGCATATATTGAATCTTGAGAAGGAGGCATGATAAATATGCAACATTATCAACAAGGTATGCCCTCAGACGGGCAGGAAAATAATGCTCAACATCAACAAGAAATGCAATCGATGTGCAAACAGTACCACTTACATTTCATGCAAATGCAGATGATGGATGGGAACACTGCTGAAGGAATTATTGAAGATGTAGACGATGAAGGAGTCACCATGTTAATGCCTGACGAAGAAGAGCAGATGGATCATTCTTCAAGACAAATCGGTTTCGGTGGCTATGGTGGCGGTTACGGCGGCGGATATGGAGGCTATCCTCCATATGGCGGTGGATACGGCCCAGGTTACGGTGGTTATGGAGGGTATGGCGTACCTGGACGATTCCGCAGATTCAGAAGAAGAAGGTTCCCTTTCTTCGGCATTCGAAGCCTATTCTTCCCATTTTTCTTCTAAAAAAAGGGCTGACCCGTCTAATCATACAGACAGGTCAGCCATATTTTTATTCTCCTATTTTCAAAGCAATCTTGCCTAATTGTTTCGCTTCGCTAAGATGCATCATGGCTTCTTTTGTATTTTCCAGCGAATAGACAGTGTCCATCACAGGCTTGATGTTATGTTCACTGATAAACTGGAGCATCTCTTGATATTCGTCGCGACTTCCCATTGTGCTGCCGAGGAGATTGTACTGCCCGTAGAAAAAACTGCGAAGATCAAATGTCACTTCATCGCCTGCAGAGGCACCAAACGTGACCAACGTTCCGCCCTTGCGCACCGACTTGAGCGTTTTGTTGAACGTCGCCGCTCCTACTGTTTCAATCGCGATATCGACTTTTTCATCTTTCAACGCTTCTTCCCAATCTTCTTCACTGTCGATGGCCTTATCCGCTCCAAGTTCGAGAGCTTTTTGACGTTTTTCTTCGGAGCGTGACGTGACAATGACACGCACCCCAGCAGCTTTCGCAAACATCATTAAGAATGTGACCGCTCCGCTCCCTACACCTGGTAAAAATACGGTATCACCCTCTTTTACTTGAGCTCGCGTAAACAAAGCACGATAAGCCGTCAAAGCCGCTAAGGAAAAAACGCCCGCTTCTTCCCACGATAAATGGGCAGGCTTTTGCTCTAGATTATCTTCAGGGACAACCACTTTTTCAGCAAAGGTTCCGTGTCCTGGCAATCCCACAATGCCGAAAGTGTCTGGTGGAGCATCACTCTTGTCTAACCAACCAAGACTTGGATTGATGACCACTTCATCTCCAATGGAAACTCGACTGACACCTTCCCCGACACTCTCTACTATGCCCGCTCCGTCTGAACCGATAACGAGCGCTGGGTCTTCCTCTCCGTGCTTTTCTAGAACAAATAAATCTCTATGATTGAGCCCTGCTGTTTTAAGCTTCACCCTCACTTCCCCTTTTTCCGGGGACTGTTCGTCCATCTCTTTCATTCGTGCGCCATCCATGCCTTTTTTTCCTTCATGAACAAATGCTTTCATCTGTATCCCTCCTCTAAAAAATAGCTGCCACGTTTTCATGTGATATTTCTTGTCCAAATCCATTATACTGGAGAAAGACACTATTTTTCAAAGATACTGAGGTGAAGCCCGATGAAACTTGAAGCCGCTGATTTGCCAGAAAAAGAAAGAGATACGTTTCTTTTTATTCAACATTTACCTACGCAAGAGAAGAAAACCCTTTGGAAACTCATTCGAGGATCAAACAAAGATCATATATGTATGGTGAATCGTCTGACCCCATCGGTTCATGCTCTGATTACTCAAGGGTTAGTGACGATCAATAAAAGTTACAAACAAAAAAATCAAATCAGCTTGTTCATTCTCAGGAAAACACCTCATCTGATGAAAAAGTTACAAGACTTGGGCCGGGAAGAATAAGATTGCCCCTCGATGTTTAATACTACTTTTTAATGGTAATAGAACGAGTATAACCATAAATTAGAGTGAAACATTTAAAGGAGGATCTATTAAATGCCTTTACTAGAAATTAGCGTAGTCCCTGTAGGAACAGGTTCAGAAAGTTTTAGCAGCGATGTGGAAAAAGCCATTTCCCTTATTGAACAAAACGGGCTAAAGTATCAAGTGACACCCACATCAACCATTATTGAAGGTGAGATCGACAAATTAATGGATGTAGCCCAAGTGATCCACTTAAATGAGATCAAAAACAATGCCAAACGTGTCGTCACCACCATTAAAATTGATGACCGCGTGGACAAGCCGATTCATTTGGAAGATCAAGTCAATAAAGTAAAAGACTAAATATAGTAAGTATGCGATGAGCTGTTGGCAGACCTGCCATTAGCTCATCGTTTTTATATGTAGATCCTGAAATATGATGCTGAGGGCAACAAATCAAGGGCGGAGCGCAACATAAATATGAACGAACGCAAGGAGACAATTCTCCTTCATACGATTAGATAGACTACTTAGTTAACAACTTAAATTCCTCTAGGTCTACTTCTTTATTAAATAAGACACTCTCTAGTGCTAAAGCTAAATTATGTGGTACTTTCTTTAGCTTTTCATTCATAAAGTCCAAGTTATTTAACATGATTAAAGACTTATTATAATCTTTATAACTAATAAGAACTGAAGAGTAACCTGCCCAATACCCATCATGAAGAACCATTCCCTTATATTCAGGATGATTTTCTAATTTCCATCCGAAACCATAAGCTCCATAGTCACGGTGTAACCCTGGACAATAGTCTGTTGTTTCTCCATTTACTAACGCAGGCTTTAACATACTTTCAATAGCTTCATTTGATATAAGCTGATTGTTGTAAATAGATTGTTCCCAGATCAATAAATCATCTACTGTGGATTTTATACCCCCGTCACCTTTAACCCCATCGAAAAAATATACATATTTGTGTTCCTCTAATTCATTTGGAAGAAAATAAACATCTTTTTCCCAATCGTAGATAAATCCTGTTACGTACTTTTCTAGTTTACTATCAAGAAACTGGGAATGAGTCGATGTGTTTTTCATATTTAGAGGGGTAAAAATGTTTTTATATAAGTAATCCTCATAAGGTATATTAGAAACCAATTGAATGATCTCTGCTAATAATACATAGCCTGTATTACAATATTCCCACTTCTCATTAACTTCAAATAATAGCTTTGGCTTTTGCTCTACTAGAAAATGAATAATGTCTCTATTTGTAGCAATTTTATTATGGTCCCAATTCTCTTCTTCTTCAAACCACTCCATATAGTCTGGCAAACCAGAAGTATGGTTCAATAGATTCTTAATAGTAATACCTGCATACGGTAATGAGGGGAAAAATGTTGTGATTTCATCCTCTAGAGTCATTTTTTTATCTTCAATTAACATCATTACTGCCATTGCTGTGAAACTTTTGGAAACCGAAGCAATTTCAAAAATTGCATTATGAGAGTTCCTTTTTGTAGAAAGTTTACCAACTGCCCTTTTATAAAAGGCTTTTCCGTCTTCTGATAATAGAACTACGCCACTAAACAAGCGATTTCTTTCCAAGTAGTCAAATAATATATCAAGTTCTTCACATCTTTTATCTATTTTATTCAATGTTAACCTCCACATATGGTTTGTGAATTGTGTTTACATATTTGAATTGCTCATAGGTATTCTAAGTATAATATATTTGCTAGCTATACTTTGAGTAGTAAAATAACTTCACTTTCCTCTAACAACTCGCCAGTGTTTACGAATCCAAGGGATTCATAGAATTGAAGTGCCGAATCATTATCTGGCTCTGTTGAAAGGCCAATATAATGACAGTCATCATTCTTTTTGAACATATCTATGATATGTCGCATTGCCTCTTTCCCGTAACCCTTTCTTTGATAAGAGACATCAATCATAAACCTAGGAATCCAATACTTCCTCTCTTTGATCTCGTTTGGATCATTTTCCGTCATCACAAAACCTATAACTTCCTCATCCAGATGTATTGCATACGGTGTAAAATTGGGATCTACCTTAGACTCTGCAATGGAATAAACATTTGGAGCAACTCGATTAATTTGATCTTCCGCTAACTTCTTGTTTAGGCATTTATACAAGTTTTTCACCGTTAATTCCTGAATTGATATTTGGGCCATAAACATTCTCCTCTAGATCAAATTTACTCTTTTCTTTGTGTATTTATTTTCATATTAGCTTGTGTGACTAAAGCTCCCTTTACTTTAATAAAAAAATTATAATTTCTTTTCAAAAAGGGTTATGGATAATTGTTTATTCACCATGACTTCTTTAATATTTTGGAATCCATTCTTTTTATAAAATCTAACAGCTGGTGCATTTTTAGAACCTGTTGATACTTTTATCGTTTCAACCTTGAACTTACTTTCAATGAAATTTAATAGTAACTGTGCAATTCCTTTTCTAAAATGCTTTGGATGTACGATTAGCCTGTGAATATCAACTTCATCGTCAACTACTTTTATAGAAATTGCTCCGCATAATTGTTTATTTTCATAATAACCAATGAAGGTTTCATCGCAATTTTGCAAATTATAAACTGTATCCTTTAATGGTGGTATTTCATATGAATCAATTATTTCTGCCTCTACCTTATATGATGGTATTTGAACATTTAAAACATCCTTAGCGTGTTTTCTATTGCTAATATTAATTATTTTTATCACGAGAACCCTCACATCCAATTATTATCTTCTGCCACAAACCTTCCCAATACTTGAAGAACATTCATCTTTTAATTTATCTTAACATTTATTTCCTTTTAATTGGATAAGAAAAGAGCATTCCTTGTTAAAGAAATGCTTCCGTTAGTTGAACATGCACCCGACCGTCAATTGCTAAATGTTGAAGTTTAAATGAGAATAATTGTTAAGGAAAGTTTTGTATATAATTACTACCACTCTAATGAATCTATATATTGAAATAATTCGTTATTAGTAGCTTCGTAATATTCTTTTCATATCTATCTATGAAGAGGTCACTTCTAATTTCAAAATCCCACCTTTCACCTTGTCCTCTAACAGAAACAGAATAATCATATTCTACTCTAGAAGAACCATTTACCAAATCTATATTCTGTCCCTCTAAAAACTCATGAATATCGTCCTCAGAAGTTAAATCTATTGACGTACCTATACTTCCTTGTTTAGAAATGGATATTCTGTAAATAGCTTCACTATCAGAAATGTGATGTGAAACGAGTTCTTGATAAGTGGTTTCTTTATTTATATTTTGTATAAAGAAGAAACTCCCACCTATAACCACTATAAGAAGTACACATATGATAATTAATTTTCTATTCATCGAATTACCACCTCAAACATTACAAAATTAATCTATTTTATATTCCTTATCTGTTCAATTAAATCAGATTATAATACCTTCACTTTAACAAACTTCACGTTTATCCTTATTCATACTTGACCCATCAAAGTTTAATAAAAAGAAGAGTAGATTTTATAGGCAGAAAGTTTAACTCCTAGTGCTAAAATCCACAGTTAGCTTCATAACAGTATCTATTGCTTCTTCAACGAAAGCACCCGTTAGTTTAAGTGAATTCTTTCACAATTTAACTGTACCTCTGCATTTATTCATAATCTTTAATTTAATCTAGCGTTATAAGTATGTCCTTTGAATGATTTTCTCTATAGCTGATGAGAACAGTTATTGCACTATACTCCAATACTTGAAGAACAATTATCTTTTAAGATATCTTAACATTTATTTCCTTTTAATTGGATATAAAAAGACCATTTTTTGTTTGAACAAGTTTGTTGAACAAGCACTTGTAATAATAGACGTTTTATAGGAAACTTGTGATTTTTCCCGATACAGGCAATTCTAAAAATAAAACAGGACTATCTACGAAATTTTCATTCTTGGATAATATTTTTTAGTATATACCTTGCATTATTAGGTATTTCAATTTTATACTAATTGAAAGGGAGGGAAAAATTTGGATATTAACAAAGAAGTTCTGAAGGGACATATAGATTTAATTATTATTTCTCTGCTTCATAACAACGATTTATATGGCTATCAAATAGCCAAATTAATAAGAGAAACAGGCCATCATAACTTCGATATTAAAGAAGGGACACTGTATCTTTCATTAAAAAGACTAGAAAAAAATAAATTTATTGAATCCTACTGGGGAGCAGACAAAGGACCCGGTGGGAGAAGAAAATACTATAAAATCACAGATGATGGAAAAGAAAAATATAACCATATGCAAGTTGAATGGATCTATTTAAAAGAATTAATAGACTCTTTTTTGGAAGGGAGAAAATAGGATGAAAAGAATAGATGAATACGTCAATTTTATCTATAAACATGTTTCGGGCGATAAAGAAGAGATTGAAGAATTAAAAGAGGAAATGAGAAATCATTTAATTGAATGTGCGGAAGAATTAAAAAGTGAAGGGAAATCAGAAAAACAAGCCGTACAGATGGCTATAGAGAGGTTTGGAGGGGAAAAAGTAAAAGGGTCTGTCATAGGAGAGATTTTCAACACCCAAAAATTATTTTCAAAAATAGTTCTGATTGTCGGAGTAGCTATGCTACTATTATCAATCGTTTTGGGTGAAGTGATTGCATTGGCTGGCAATAAAGCAATTGAGGAAGATGGCGAAATTCACGCAGAGGTCTTGTCTATATTAGATGATCAAGAAACGATCACGGACGACCAAAAGGAAGTGCTAGATTCAATGCTAGCTGAGACTCAATACACCACGGCGTACAAGTACTATTATATCAGTGATTTAGAGGTTGAGTCATTCGATCATGATCTAGTTGAGGCACATGTAGAACATAATGCTCCAGTTTATCATTACGAAAATAAAGAATTATTAGAGAAGACCCTGTTCATGGAGATTGGAACGACAACCGAGTCTGCCGGAAATTCACATATTGAAAATGAAATTATTAAAAATTCCCCTTTATCAAATATGGTCGTATTAGTCGGTATGGTCATTTACTGGATTTTATTCAACATTTGGGGAATCATTACCCTTTACCAACGAAATCATTTAAAGGTTGGATGGGTCATATTAGTTGTAACTTTAAACGTGGTTGGGTACGTTCTCTACCTACAATGGGACAAAAATTCAAGAGAACCTTCATAGGTGATTTTATGATAGAAATACAATCACATCAACGGGTCTACGGTCTTTTAAGGGGTGTCCCAAATTCAGTAAGAAAAGTTGGGACACCTGCTTTTTTTTGTGGAGTTAAAAAGGCTTAAAATCTTGTATAACGAGGGTTGATAGGTTCGGTGGTCTATTAGGAACATCTGAAATCTTCAAGACAGAGGATAATTATACACGCGAGGCGGACTTCCCGAAAATAACCATCACTATATTAAAGATATAATAGCCTACTATAGCTCCAGACGTATTTAACATAATGTCATCTACATTAAAAACTCTATGTGATCCGATAGTTAACCCCGTAATTAATTGTATAATTTCTATCGAGCTGCTTGTAAAAAATGCTACAAAAATCGTACATTTTAGATTCCGCAAACGTTGATATAATAGCGGTAAATACAATCCTAAAGGCAAAAGTAATATTAAATTTTCTAAGTATGCTCTTGGCAGGTAACCACTATTAAAGGAATCAATAATAAAGTAAAACGGAACTAATTGAACTGAAACTGTATATGGTGTAAACATAATTGGAAACAGCGTCAATTTAATAACATGAATCATGTAATAAATAAAGCTATAAAATACAAACCTCTTGAATAACGAACGTTCTTTCTTTCTGTTACGAATTTGGTCGAAGATGACATATAGAATAAGAAATATAGTTGCATACGTGTGAAATAACTGTTGGTCTATCAAATGAAAATCTCCTTAGAATAATTAAGAGTATATATAATAGTTCTTTCGATACTGGTTTCCCCTTTAGCGATGCATCAACGGGTACAGCTTGTTCAACTATTGCTCCCCGTTAGTTAAGCATCGGACTATTCAAGTTCCTCTGATGAAGGTGGTTCAAAGATTTGAACCCACTCTTTTAGTTTAGCTTTCGGTATAAAAAAAGTCCCATCTGGTTTTTGAATATTTCTAGTCTCTAGACGTTTAAACAACACCTCTTCTGATATATCAACAAAATGAATTTTAAAATCAGCTCCTAGTTCCTTGGCTCGAAAACGAAACTCGTCTCGTTGACTCCGGCCCCAACATCCAAAATCTAGAATAACATCATTGCCAAGAACTAAAACCCTAGCTGCAACGTCCCACATTAGAGTTTCCACTGCATCATGTCTAGCATCGTGCATTGCTTCGTCTGATTCCGTCATGTTCTCCCCAAAATCGTTCCCAAATAAACGGAGGTGCCATTCATCAGGAGTAAGACGAAGAGCCGAATGTTTCTTTTCAAGTTTACGAGCAAGTGTAGTTTTACCACTACATGGAAGACCAACCATTAAATGAAGTGTCGCGATAATAATCATCTCCAATCTTATAAAAAAGACTTAAAATTTCTTTAGTTTATCATGTACTTAAACAAAACTCCCCAATAGTTTAAGTGCATTTCTTCACATAGTCTGTAATTCCCTCCCGTTAATTTTAACATAAATATCCAGAAGAAAAATTTAATAACATTTGATTTCATACGGTAAAAAACACATGTGATTTCAATTGTGAAATCGCATGTGTTTATTAATAATGGCTTGTATGCACCTCTGAAGTAAACCAGTTACGAAGATTCAGACTATGTTACTCTTTGCTATTTGTTCGCGATTTATTTAGTTCCAACTTTTTTTCTCAAGTAATGCTCTGCTCACTTATAAACAGATACCTCTCGAAGATATTCTTGAGGCTTGCTACTGTGCAAAAATTCTTTAACATGATCATAATCATGATAAGGGACTTTCTTTCCTTTAATAATTTGGAATTCTTCCATACATAGACCGGTTATTAATATCAGGTCTCCCTCTTTAGCGAGTCCCATTGCTTTCTTAATGGCTTCCCCACGATTTGGCACGGGATGAACATTTTTTGTTGTAGTCTCAAACCCAGCTATAACATCGTTAACGACAACCACTGGATCTTCATCGCCTGGATGGTCGGCTGTTACAATAATCTCATCTGCTCTCCCCTCCACCGCTTTCGCTATAGGTGCCCGAAGAGATTTTTCTCTAATGCCAATTCCAGTAATCATGATAATTAGTCGTTTGTAAGGAATGGGCTTGATTGTTTTAAGTAAGTTTTCTAGCGCCACTGGAGTGTGAGAAAAATCAAAAATCATTTTTCGATCAGGGAACTCAGGAATGAGTTGAAGTCTCCCTGGAGGGCCCTCAAGTTTATGAAACAGAGGAGAAATCTCTTGGATCGTGAAGCCTTTTGCAAGACATACACAAAGACTAGCCAGGAAATTATAAATGTTGTGTGTACCAAGTACGGGTATAAAAATATGATGCTTCTCATCTTTAATAAGCAAATCAAAGGAGCTACCGTTCTGCGTAGCTTTCAGATTTTCTGCTTGCACGGTAGCATTATGATGAATGCCGTATGTCCAAAGTTCCCCTTTAAACGTAGAAAGGATATCCTTACTCATACCTTCATCATCAATATTTACTACTGCCACATTTGCTTGTTCAAATAGTCTTAATTTCGCTTGCTTATACTGCTCAAATGTTCCGTGATAGTCAAGGTGCTCTGGATGAAGATTTGAATGTACAGCAATGTCAAAATGAAGCCCAAATAACCTTTCTTGATCAAGACCTATGGATGTTGCTTCCATAACTACACAAGAAATATCCCTATTTCTCATTCGCTTTAAATGGGCGTGCAGGTCGGACGATTCTGGTGTTGTAGGTGTGCTTCTATGGAGAGATAGGGAACTTTTATGATCCCATACACCAGCGGTACCTATGGACCCCGTTTTAATTCCTGCACCATTTAACAAGTTCCGAATATAAGCCGTAATCGTTGTTTTGCCAAATGTACCCGTGACCCCAATTAAAGACATCTGTTTATGAGCATGACTTTGTAGATAAGAGGAATAAAGAGCAAGCGCTTTCTTAGGTTCTCTGACAAGAATAAATTGAACGTCAGAATACCGCTTTGCATTCTCTATCATTACTTCCTGGTTGTCCCCGATAATCTGCACTGCTCCTTGAAACACTGCTTTCTCTATGAAGAGATGACCATCTGTATTGTCTCCTTTTATGCAAACAAAACAACCATTATTCGTTATTTTTCTAGAGTCATAATTTATGTGAGTAACCTCTTTTGGAGCTGGTCCAATGGTAGACAGCAATTGATCTTTTAAAACGTGAGGAAGGTTCATGTTGGGACTCCAATCATAAGTCATTTTTATACTATAGTACCCAATTAAGGAAATCAGTAACCTCCCATTATTAGGTAAAAAGAGCTATGATTTCAACATATAGATCCCAGCATAACCCTTTTTCGTTCTTCAATCGTTTCAACAGTTTGCTGAATTCAGTTATGCTACATCTTTTATCCACAGTTGTCATCGCGGCTCAGTTTATGTCGAAATAAGCTCATACTTATGATACCGCATTAAAGTGAGACAGCGCAACAAATCCGGTGCGAACCGTAACATAAAATCAAGAAAGCACAACAAATCTAGGGCGCAGCGCAACATAAAAAACAAGCGCGACAAATTAGGAGAGAGGTGGATTTTCAATTTATTTATGACAATTACAAAGCACGTAAAAAGCACAGCCCGTGCTCTAGGCTGTACTTTGATAGTCCGTTTTCAAACTTATCGTGCCATTTAGTTTACGCTTGACCCTTTAAAGACGTACTCGTCTCTTGATCAGCGATATTTAACCCATCTTCACCTTCGTGTGCTAAAATTCAAGGTGGAAAGATCTTCTTTAGTGAAGGGAAACTTTCATCAATAGATTGTCTTCACACCTTTTGTTGATGGGTAAATAAATTATAAAATGTCGGAGAGGGATCATACATTATGGGTGAATTAGAAGCGTTACAAATCGTACTTGTCATCATTACTGCGTTGTTGATCGGCATTTCAAAAACCGGGTTACCGACCCTTGGAATTTTAGTTGTTGCCATTATGGCTTCTATTTTTCCAGCTCGAGAATCGATCGGTCTTGTTCTACCAATGTTAATTATCGCAGATATTGTTGCAGTCATTTATTACCGCAGAAGCGTCAATTGGAAAACATTGTTCTCACTGGTTCCATGGGTCCTAGGTGGGTTAGTGCTAGGGTTTCTACTATTGTTTTTTATGACAGCAAGCAGACCTGTTGAAGTGATTTTGGGCTTGATCATTTTAACCATGATTTTTCTGCAAGTTTTCAAAGAAAAATCAGGTGCTTCATGGATAAAATCCCTCCCTCACTCAAAAAGCTTCCTCATTGTCATGGGGACGCTCGCGGGCTTCACAACAATGGTCGGGAATGCTGCCGGTCCAATCATGGCCATCTTTTTAATAGCGATCGCTTTACCTAAAAAAGATTTTATCGGTACAGGCGCATGGTTCTTCTTGGCTGTAAATGTAATAAAAGTCCCTCTATTCGGTGGTTTAGGTTTGATTACGTTAGACAGCCTAGTTTTCAATGCTTGGCTGATTCCGGTGATTTTAATAGGAACTTATCTTGGCATAAAATTCTTACCGCTCATCCCTCAGAAGCAATTTAACGTGATTATCCTCTTTTTCTCCTTTCTTGGCGGGTTGAAGTTACTGATGGGTTAGGAAAATCCAATTACTCAGCCTGAGACACTTGTCCCAGGCTATTTTTGGGGCAACAATAAGCATCATGACTTTTATTTTGAAGCCTCGCTAGCTCTTTTGCTACGTTCACTTGATGACGCAATCTCTGAACGTCGCTAATCTCCTAAGTTAGCTACGTTCGCTTGATGAGGCTCCCTCTGAACGTCGCCAATCTCCCAAGTTAGCTACGTTCACTTGATGACGCAATCTCTGAACGTCGCTAATCTCCCAAGTTAGCTACGTTCGCTTGATGACGCTCCCTCTGAACGTCGCTAATCTCCCAGGTTAACTTCGTTCGCTGATGACACTCCCTCTGAACGTCGCTAATCTCCTAAGTTAGCTACGTTCGCTTGATGACGCTCCCTCTGAACGTCGCTAATCTCCCAGGTTAACTTCGTTCGCTTGATAAGGCTCCCTCTGAACGTCGCCAATCTCCCAAGTTAGCTACGTTCACTTGATGACGCAATCTCTGAACGTCGCCAATCTCCCAAGTTTACTACGTTCGCTTGATGACGCTTCCTCTGAACGTCGCCAATCTCCCAAGTTAGCTACGTTCACTTGATGACGCTCCCTCTGAACGTCGCTAATCTCCCAAGTTAGCTACGTTCACTTGATGACGCTCCCTCTGAACGTCGCTAATCTCCCAGGTTAACTACGTTCGCTTGATGACGCTCCCTCTGAACGTCGCCAACATCTCGTCAACGCGCCCCCACCAACAACAAAAAAAGACAGCTGCTAAAACTAGCAACTGCCTCTCTTAAAAATTCTTTTATGGTAATTTTGTTGTGCCCATTAAGAAGCGATCGCATTCTCTTGCTGCACCGCGACCTTCATTGATGGCCCAGACAATCAAGCTTTGTCCACGTCTCATGTCTCCAGCGGCAAAGACGCCTTCTACATTCGTCGTGTACTTTTCAAAGTCGGCTTTAACCGTTGTTCTTTCTTCTGTTTCCACACCAAGATCTTCAATAAGACCTTGTTCTGGCCCTGCAAATCCGATGGCTAGTAAGACAAGATCCGCTGGCCATACTTTTTCTGAGCCTGGAATTTCTTTACGGATTCGTTGTCCGCCTTCACCAATCGTCGTTTCCACATCGATGGTGTGAACTTCTTTCACGTGTCCATTGTCGTCTCCAACGAACTTCGTTGTCATCACTGCATAAGCCCGTGGGTCTTCTCCGAATACGGCTTCTGCTTCTTTTTGACCATATTCAATGCGGTGAATGACTGGCCATTGTGGCCAAGGGTTATTATTATCATCACGCTCTGTGCCTTTTTTCGTGTAAATATCAAACTGCGTTAAACTTTTGCAACCATGACGTAACGACGTTGAAAGACAATCTGTACCTGTATCTCCACCACCAATAACAATCACGTCTTTATCTTGAGCGGAAAGGTAGTTTCCATCTTCGTGGTTGGAATCTAACAAACTTTTTGTATTTGAGTGTAAGAAGTCCATTGCGTAATGGATCCCTTTCAACTCACGTCCATCAGCTGGAATGTTACGGTGAACCGTCGCTCCTCCGCAGAGGATGGTAGCGTCAAAGTTTTCATCCAGTTCAGAAGCTGGCAGGTCTTTCCCTACTTCCGTATTCGTTACGAACTCGATTCCTTCTTGCTCCAAAATATCCACACGACGTTGCACCACTTCGTAAGGAAGTTTCATTTCTGGAATCCCGTAAGTTAACAGACCACCAATTCGGTCGTGGCGTTCATAGACAGTAACCGTGTGACCCGCTTTATTCAATTGCGCGGCAGCCGCAAGACCCGCGGGTCCAGAACCGACGACGGCGACTTTTTTGCCTGTTCGCGTTTTAGGAGGTTCAGGAACGACCCATCCTTCTTCAAATCCCTTTTCTATGATGGAACGCTCCACCGTACGAATGGCCACTGGTGGCTCATTGATACCAAGGACACATGCCCCTTCACATGGAGCTGGACAAGCCATCCCAGTGAATTCAGGGAAATTATTCATTTCGTGTTCTTTCCTCAATGCTTCTTTCCACTGACCTCTGTAGACCATATCATTCCATTCAGGAATAAGGTGGTAGACCGGACAACCGGTCGTAGCACCATTAATCTCCATTCCCGTGTGGCAAGTCGGTACGCCGCAGTCCATGCAGCGAGCCCCTTGCTGTTTCACTTCCTCTTCTGTTAAAGGCTTTGTGTAATCTTCCCAATCCTTCGTTCGTTCAGAAGGGTTTCGTTCGTGTTGAGACTGACGATCATACTCCATAAATCCAGTCGCTTTTCCCATGGTAGACACCCTCCTATCTTTATTGTTTCAACGCTTCTGCGCTTATTTTGCTTTCTTCAAAGGCGGTCATTTCCGCTTCGAATTGCTCTTTGCCTTCACCTAACAATTGTTGGATCCGGTTTTCAATTTTGCGATAGTCTTTCGGAATGACTTTCACAAATTTAGGCAATAGTTCTTTCCAATTTTTCAATATACGTGTCGCATTGTCGCTATACGTATGCTCAATATGCTTTTTAATCATTTCATAAACTTCGTCAATTTCATCCTGATCTTCCAGTGACTCTAGATGGACTAATTCCTGATTGCATTTCTTCTCAAACGGTTCGTCTGATTCGTGAAGAACATAGGCGACGCCACCTGACATTCCAGCAGCGAAGTTTCTGCCTGTTGAACCAAGGACAATAACCTTTCCACCGGTCATGTATTCACAACCGTGGTCTCCAACGCCTTCAACGATGACGTTCGCGCCACTGTTTCGAACACAGAATCGTTCACCGGCGATCCCATTAATATACGCTTCACCGCCTGAAGCACCGTAAAAACATACGTTACCGACGATAATGTTTTCTTCTGGTTTGTACGAGCGCTTCCTTGAAGGGCGTACCATGATTTTTCCTCCAGAGAGACCTTTACCAACATAGTCGTTACCGTCTCCAACGAGTTTTAATGACATCCCTTTAGGAATAAATGCGCCAAAGCTTTGACCTGCAGAGCCTTTGAATGTTAAGCGGATCGTATCTTCAGGTAGACCTTCTAATCCGTAGCGTCTCGTTACTTCACTACCAAGGATCGTTCCAACCACTCGGTTAATGTTACGGATCGACAACGTCCTCTTCACTGGAATTTGAGACTCAAGAGCATCTTCACAAAGTGGAATCAATTCTTCCATATCAAGGGACTCATCCAAGCCGTGATCTTGTTTCTTCGATGCATAACGTGTGATGCGTGCAGGTACGTCAGGCTTATGAAGAAGGGCGGATAGATCAACACCTTTAGCTTTCCAATGATCGACCGCTTCGTTTGTTTCCAATACATCCGTTCGACCGACCATTTCAGTCAATGTTCTAAATCCTAGTTCAGCCATTAACTCTCGAACTTCTTGAGCAATGAATAACATGAAATTCTCAACATGATCGGCTTTTCCTGGAAATTTCTTTCTTAATTCAGGGTTCTGCGTTGCCACACCTACTGGACAAGTGTCTAAATGACAGACTCGCATCATGACACAGCCTAATACGACTAATGGGGCAGTAGAGAAACCATACTCTTCTGCACCTAATAACGTGGCTACAATCACATCTCGACCTGTCATCATCTTCCCGTCTGTTTCAACGACGATGCGATCCCTTAGATGATTTAATAGTAACGTTTGATGCGTTTCAGCTAAACCGATTTCCCACGGTAAGCCCGTGTGCTTCAAACTTGTTCTTGGTGCTGCTCCTGTTCCGCCGTCATATCCACTAATTAAGACAAGATCAGCTCGACCTTTTGCCACACCTGCTGCAATCGTACCCACACCAACAGCAGAAACGAGTTTCACACTGATGCGGGCTTTCGGATTGGCATTTTTCAAGTTATGAATTAATTCCGCTAAATCCTCAATCGAATAAATATCGTGATGCGGCGGTGGTGAAATTAATTCCACGCCAGTTGTTGAACCACGAACTTCAGCGATCCACGGATACACTTTCTTCCCTGGAAGGTGTCCACCTTCCCCTGGCTTAGCGCCCTGAGCAATCTTAATTTGAATTTCGTCTGCATTGACTAAATAGTGACTGTTGACACCGAAACGTCCAGAAGCTACTTGTTTAATTGAGCTTCTTCGTAGGTCACCATTTTCATCAGGAGTGAAGCGATCGATGTCTTCTCCACCTTCACCGCTGTTACTGCTTGCGCCTATTCGATTCATCGCAATAGCCAAGGCTTCATGGGCTTCTTGACTGATCGCCCCGTATGACATAGCTCCCGTTTTAAATCGTTTACAGATCTCTTCGACAGACTCTACTTCATCAATGGAGATGGGCTCTCGCTCTTTAAATTTCAACAGACCTCGAAGAGATTGCAAGTTGTTTTTCTCATCGGTCAGTAACTTGGAATATTTTTTAAATTCCTTGTAATTGTTTGTACGACAAGCGTATTGCAAGAGATGAATCGTTTCAGGATTGTACTGATGATCTTCACCATTTTGTCTGAACTGGAACTCATCACCTGTCTCCAGTGCTTTTTGCGCTCCACGATCATCGCCAAAGGCCATCTCATGACGCATCAGTGTTTCCTTTTCGATCATATCTAATTTAATTCCGCCAAGTCTGGAAGATGTTCTTGTAAAGTATTTATCAATCACTTCCGGATGAACCCCTACAGCTTCAAAAATTTGCGCTCCGCGGTAACTTTGGATCGTTGAAATACCCATTTTAGATAAAACTTTGATCACGCCGTCTGTGGCAGATTTAATGTACTGATTGACAGCTTCATCCAATGATTCGGCCTTTAATTCACCGATGTCCATCAAGTGATCAATCGTATCAAATGCCAAGTAAGGGTTGATCGCCTCAGCCCCATAACCTAATAAAGTAGCAAAGTGATGAACTTCTCTAGATTCTCCTGACTCAAGCAAGATGCTCACTTTCGTCCTGACGCCTTGACGAATCAAGTGGTGATGGAGACCGGAAACAGCGAGAAGTGAAGGAATGGCTGCATGATTTTCGTCGATGCCTCGATCAGAAAGAATGAGAAGGGTTGAACCTTCCTTCATTTTTTCATCCGCTTCAGCAAAAATACGCTCTAGCGCTTTTTCCATTTCGCCTGGCTGATTCTTTACAGCAAAAAGACTCGATATAGTACTCGCCTTGAAACCGTCCATATCTTGATTGCGTAACGTTTCAAGTTGATCGTTTCGTAAAACAGGTCGATCAAGCCAAATATGTTTGCAGCTCTCTGCTGTAGGATTTACAAGGCTTCCTTCAGCACCGATGGTTGTTCCCACTTGCGTAATCAGTTCTTCGCGGATCGCATCAATTGGGGGGTTCGTCACTTGAGCAAACAATTGCTTGAAATAGTTATATAAAAGCTGTGGTTTTTTAGATAAGACAGCTAAAGGTGAATCGTAACCCATTGATCCTACAGGGTCCTTTCCTCCAGTTACGAGGGGAATAATGATCTTGTTCATTTCTTCCGAGGTGTAACCAAAGGCTAGCTGGTGATTCACAAGGTCTTGTTTCTCTTTGATTTGTTTAGTTTCCTTGGATTTAGGTAATTCATCTAAGTGAATCATATTTTCTTGTAACCATTCACCGTATGGATGTTCATTGGCGATTTGCAATTTAATCTCTTCGTCTGGAATGATTTTTCCTTTTTCCAAATCTACAAGAAGCATTTTTCCTGGCTTTAAACGATCTTTATATAAAATGTCATCTGAGAAGATATCCAAGGCGCCTACTTCTGAGCCTAGTACAATCATGCCATCTTTCGTCACATAGTAGCGCGCAGGTCTTAATCCATTTCTATCAAGACAGGCACCAATTTGTCGCCCATCAGTAAAGGCAACAGCCGCTGGACCATCCCACGGCTCCATGAGCGTACTATGATACTCGTAAAAATCTCGCTTATCTGGGTGAATCGTGTCGTCGTTTGCCCAAGGTTCAGGAATCATCATCATCGCTGTGTGAGCTAAGGATCGCCCTGATAAATGTAAGAATTCAAAGGCATTATCGAACATGGAAGAGTCACTTCCGTTTTTATCAATAACAGGAAGTATTTTCTCTAAATCTTCTTCACTGAAGTTCGCTGATGCACACAATTTCTCTCGAGCCTTCATCCAGTTGGCGTTTCCACGAATCGTGTTAAATTCCCCATTATGGATCGTGTACCTGTTCGGGTGCGATCGCTTCCAACTAGGAAAGGTATTCGTACTAAATCTAGAGTGAACAAAAGCGACGGCAGATTTGAAATCTGGGTGATTTAAATCTATATAAAAGGAGTCCAGTTGTTCAGGAATTAACATACCTTTGTATACGATCGTTCTCGTTGAAAGACTGCTTATATAAAAATCATTGTGTTCAGTTGTCTTCGCTATCTCAATTTCTGTTCGCTTACGGATGATATATAATCTTCGTTCAAAATCGTCTTGGTCTTTGATGTTTTCAGATGGCAAAATGACGACCTGTTTAATATAAGGCTTCGTCTTTTTCGCTTCTTGACCTACGAAAGAGGCATTAACTGGAACTTTACGCCAGCCTAAAACGGACTGTCCTTCTTCTTCAACGATTTTCTCGAAAATACTGCGGCAGACATTTTTACTTTTCTGGCTTTGTGGGAAGAAGATCATCCCAAGACCATATTGGCCTTCAGGTGGTAGTTCCAAATCTTCTTTGTGAAACTGTTTCTCAAAAAAACGATGGGGAATCTGAGTTAAGATTCCAGCACCATCTCCTGTACTTACATCGGCCGATTGGCCCCCGCGATGCTCTAAATTACACAAAATCGTAATCGCATTCTGAACGATATCATGAGATTTTGTACCGTCAATATGAGCGATCATTCCAATTCCGCATGCTTCGTGTTCATTCTCTGGGTGATATAACCCTTGCGGTAATGGATTTCTTGGATGTGTCATGACAACGTTCCTCCCTTAAATCATTTCATGATGCAGACAAAGACATTATAAATTGATGCGAAAAAGTACCAACTTCGCAATTGTCTGCATTTTTAAATATTTCGACTAGTGTATCATGAAAAAATGAATATTTCTATTTTTTTGTTGCGGGCTATTCGGATTTTCTCTAAATTTCGCTAAATTCGTGCAAATTTTTTAATAAATATTGGAAATTTGCTCATCACTTCATATTAACGGTCGTTTGCTTTTTAATTCTATGATTTTTGGGAAAGGGTAGAGTGGTGGAGGTATTGAGGACACAGTCTGACAAAGTTGACGCTCCAAAGATGACACGAAAAGAGAGTGCCCTCAAATGGATTGATGATCTGGTGCAAGAAAGGGAGTCAAGCTCCGGTAAAATCCGTAAAGTGAACCAAGCCACTCTTTTTACCAAAGGGAACAACTAATGAATTAAACTATATATCAGAGGTGAATCACATGGATGTAATCATTTGGCTAGTTATTATCTTTTTATTTGTCCTAAGTTTTATTGGACTTCTGTATCCTATCTTACCGTCCGTTTTGTTATTGTGGGGCGGCGTTGCTCTCTACTATTTCTTTATCGATACGGGAGAGCTGTCCTGGTGGACATGGACCTCCTTTCTCGCCCTAACTATTGTCATATTCATCGCTGACTACGTGGCCAGCATGTATTTTGTGAAAAAATACGGGGCATCCAAAAAAGGAATGACTGCAGCAACTGTCGGTTTAATTGTAGGAAGTTTTATTATTCCTCCCCTTGGGATCTTCGTAGTCCCCTTCGCGTTAGTTTTGCTCGTAGAAATGATGCAAAATCAATCGTTTGAACGATCTGTGAAAGTAGCTGTAGGAACGCTGCTCGGTTTTCTGACTAGCACTTTCGCCAAAGGGTTCATACAGTTTGTGCTCATAGCTATTTTCCTTATTGATATTTGGTTATTGTAGAAGCGATTCATATAATGATCAAAAGAAATCTTCATTTTTCATCGAAGTATTTCTCACGGATTTTCACATGTGTTATAATTAAGGATCGCAAAAAATAAAACCATATTTGGAGGCAACATGTTAACATTTGAAGAAAAACTGACGATAATTGAATCCTTCCCTGAATTAGAAAGAAAAGATGTCTCATTAGGTAGAGTAAACTTCCACTTCAACGACAGTTCCACGGATAAAAAGAACGTCGTCTACCATCTACACCCAAACGGCAACGGATTTGTTTATGCTGGAGAATTAACTGGCTACGAAACAAACGAAAAAGGCATGGTCAACATTCGCAATTTCACGGAGAAAGCACTTCGTAACGTGTTGCAAAACGCGATCCTGTCCTTGACACCAGGTGAAGATGAAGATCATGGTGAAGAACTGTGGATGAACGAAAACACGCAAACATTAACGTTAATCAAAGAAGATGAGATGTGGAATGTTTACGCTGACGACGACTTGGACGGAACGTTCACAACCTATAAAGAAGCAACTTCTTATCTTGATGAAGAGGGATTTTCGAAAATTTAGATCATATGAAGTTAGTGCAGTGCTGCCAGCGTTAGTTCGTTGGTAGTGCTTTTTTTATGTTGGTGGAGGTGGGTTTAAGGTGGGATTGGGCGGCGATTGTTAGGCTTATATCACTCCTTTTAGCTCTTGATTTCTTGCGTTTTCGTCCTGATCCGTCGGGTGGTGCTAGGTAGGTGCTGCGCTGGTAGCACCTGCGTAGCATGACGTCATGCCCACCATCCCAAAATCCAAAAAAACAGTCAGCAAGTTCTGCTGACTGTTCCTGTAGCTATCATTATTCCTCAAAGAAGCCGATGTCGTCGACCATGAATCTGCCTGGCCCACCGGAGAAGGAAACAGTAATTCTTTCCAACTCCTCTACTTGGAAATCAGGATTGATTTCTTCAAAATAGTGGAGAGGAATTTCATATGTTTGAAACACTGGTTCTGTAGCATTTTCATATTTTCCTTCTCTCATCAACTCATCGGCATATTTATTTCTAGTAAATTGAGTATAAATCGCTGACGTTACGTCTCTAAAGTTTTCCAGTGGTACCGTTGCACTTTCACCATCTGTAGTCTCGAATGTCACGTCTACATTTGGCACATCTGGAAACTCGTCTTCTTCGTTCTCCATATTGGCCATGGACAGGACGAAACTGTCGTAAGAGGCTGTTAAAAATTCCTGACTGTACTCCTCAGGGAGAAACAAGGAATAATTTCCACTCTCGGCCCACTCGAACACCATTCCTTGCTTTCGCTTCGTACTGCCCCCCCGGTTGACGGCAGATTCTATCTCCCATGTGTCAAAACCAAGGCCTTCCGCTCGGATTCCGTCGTCCAGCTCTGTTTTATCATTGGCTGAATTGTAATCGACGAGGGGATGAAACGCGTCACTTTCAAACCTTGTCACGTACTGAGTGTTTGGAAGCCACTCGCTTCCATGACGGATATCACGAAACAAGGGAACATATTCCTCGTTGCCGCCTAATGTACTTTCTAAAAAGGCTGATATATAGACTTTAGCTACTTCTTGCTGTTCTTCAGCGCTCATCATTTGACTGCGATTCAGGAACAATCCACCAGGGAGCCTCATGTCCATGTGGCCCCAGTCTGTATTAAATTGACTGTGATTGGCTTCGGCAACGTATACTCCTGCTTTGAAGTGATCTGTTTCATCTACCCACGTTCGTGAGTATTGACGGTCCCCATGATAGTTGTGAACATCTCCATCTCTTGCTCCATGAATCGTTAAATAAGAAACGTCTCGCAGTTCCGCCCTCATGTCATCTACTTGATTATCCGTCGGAGCCACACCTATGACGGCTTGAACGTCGATATTGTCCATTCTAGCTAAGCCTTCGTCCTCAGAGAACCAGCGTTCATAGTCACCGACCATCGCTGCAGCTTGTCCGCCACGAGAATGACCCATGACAGCGACTCGCTGCATGTCCACTTTTTCGAAAAAAGGTGTATCAGAGTTTTCGCTAAATTCATCAATTTGAACTAAATGGTGTAGTAAAATCCAAGCTCGAAGGAAATAGTCATTATTAGGCGTTTTCGTCCAGTTGGAGAAATTCAAGAAGTTCTGATCGACAGATACGGCAATGTAGCCTCGACTTGCTAACAATTCTCCTAAATATTCGTACCCCTCATCTGAAAAGTTTTCCATTCGGTGATTTCCGTGAACCATTAATAAAACGGGGAACCTCTCGTCTCCTTCAGGCATCCACACTCGCCCATTTAACGGAAAGGATGTTTCATCAAAATCCCAGAAGAACTTCCGGAATCGCTCCCATTCATTTGTATACTCTGACGCATCCACAGAGTTTGACACCACGTCCGGATGCTTGAATTCGCTTCGGTGATTGTCTGAACCATTTCCGTAAGAAAAAGTTTTCACCTCATAGTCCCCTTCTTCAGCAGGGTTTTCAACAGCTAAGGGTGAGACACCATCATCTTCGCTAAAAGACGGTTCTACCTCGTGTTGATCAATTGTGGGTGACCAAAACAAGATAAATAAAATGATTGCTGCAGGCACTAGTGATACTAGCCCTTTATTCATCAGTGACAAGCGGTTTGTACGGATGACCGTTAAAATGATCCCGACGCAAAACGCGACCAAGAAATAAGCGCCAATGACGATCCAAGAAAAAACGGTGCCGAGGTTTGCTTCCGATAATATGTAATGATTAATATAGACAAAGTAAGCGAGACTTCCAATAAACATTCTCGGCAACGGTACATAAATCATTGAAAGGACGAATCCGATGATTCCAGCAGACAAGATAAATAAGATCGTATTTAACGCGATGTAGACAAGTAAATCTACTTGAGCACCAAATCCGGTGGGTGTTGCTAGTCCTGCGATAATTACAGAGAGGACCGTGAATAACCAAAGAGAAAGAATAATCATCTTTAGTTTCGAATCGTATGCAGGCGTTTGAACCGCTCTGTTTTTCAACCAAAAAAACGTTTGTTTCATTATATGTATACTCTTTCCCGAACTGACCATCTAAACGTATCTCCTCACATTTCTATCCATGTTATTTATGCATGAAGGTTTTCTTTATTGTAACTTTTGGAAGAACTTATATTATACCAAACCTGTTCCCCTTATAGACAAAGAATATCCGTGCTTTTTCGATGAAAAGTGTGTGAAAAAACTCTCTTTAGGAAAAAGAGAGTTAAATTCGTTTATTAATATTGAAATTGTCTTGAAGTAACAGCCAATTTTGCGGAAAATCCCAGCCCAGCACCCAGTAGTAAACGCCTCGTAAATTCTTTTCTTTCACAAGATCGAATTTCGCTTGAATGCTCCTTGCATCTTCAAACCACACCTCGTGCTGCCGACCTTGCTCATCATAATAGGTGAAGAAAGGAGATTGAGCCGTTTCATCATATTCAATGGCTGCGTTGTAAGTGCGGGCTAGCCGGATCGCTTCTTGGTGGTCAATAGCACGAGCTCTCGATTCCCCTTCAACATAGGGAAGAGTCCAGTCATAACCGTAGAGTGGAATCCCTAGCATGATCTTATCAGCAGGCATAACAGACTCAGCGAACTCCACAACCCTTCTAACTTCATTAATAGGAGCTACCGCTCTTGGAGGGCCTCCCGTCCATCCCCATTCATACGTCATTAAAAACACGAAATCTGCCACTTCACCATGAAAGGCATAATCATGACCTTCGTATAAAACGCCAATCATTCCAGGCTCAACGATCGGAGCAAGCGCACTAGAAAGGAAAAATCCTTTTTCATCAAGTCGCTCTTTCGCTTTCGTCATTAATTGATTGTATCGCTCCCGATTTTCTGCCCCTAAATATTCTAGGTCGAAATCCAGCCCTAAGTACCCTTTCTCCTCCATGATCGCAATCGCTTCATCTAATAACGTGTTTT
The DNA here is from genome assembly GCF_003226325.1 of Salipaludibacillus keqinensis. Lineage (GTDB taxonomy): Bacteria > Bacillota > Bacilli > Bacillales > Salisediminibacteriaceae > Salipaludibacillus > Salipaludibacillus keqinensis. The sequence continues at coordinate 510,872 of NZ_PDOD01000002.1, forward strand.
GTAATTCTTCACTACTAAGAACCGTCGTAACAAGCTCAGTACTAAATCCCCCCTCTTCAATGTTTGTAATGACCATTAAAGGAACGATTTCATTCTCATAGGCTGTATTGATAATCGCTTGGTCATTGAGCGGTTTTAGCGTGCCATCCTCTTGAAGCTCGTAGCTGAAGATTTGCAGAAAGGTTAAGTAGTTGCCCACTTGGTCGACTACTTGAGGAGAATCCTCCCCTGTAATTTGCAAATCCACATAAGCGCCTACATCAATAGAAGGTCTTTGCCGTGTGAGGTCTGGGATAAATAACCTTGATCCTACAGGAACATAAGGAGAATCGTTCAACCGGTTAATATTCATGATCTGTTCTAGGGGAACATGGTATCTCTGACTAAGCTGCCATATATTTTCACCAGCTTGTAAATAGTGAAACCGTCCAGGTATAGGAATAACAATGGCTTGCCCAACAACTAGTCCTTCGTTTTCCGTTATCTGATTAGCAGACATAATCTCTTCGTATGAGATCTGATAAGCTTGTGCGATCGTCCATAACGAGTCTCCTTGGGAAACAACATGGATTTCCACCCTATCTACCTCCAATTCTTAACCTTCACTTCCACTATATTCACCATTGATAAGAATATGAAAAAAGTTAAGAATGAAGCACTTTACTAAAAAAGACTATCAAGTTTTTTACCTTGTTAGTCTTTTTTCAGTGTATGAGTGATTTTTCAAACGCTGGATCACCATTTGATGGAATCAATCGTTGCAATTATTTTTTGTTTATCTTTTTCAGACTTTTTCCAGCCGAAGATCTCTTCTTTTAAGTCTTTGAGAGTACCGTGTCCCTTCACGAAACCATTCAACCTGGCAGCCAGTGTAGAATCAGTCAGGTCTTCTTCTGTTGGGTAAAGCTCTGACAATTTAGCGGTAGCTTGTTTCCATCGGTTCAAGTAAAACTTTTGGTGATAGTCCTCTGCAGCATAAAAGGGTGCATCAGACACAAATTCTGTTTCAATAACCTTATTTGTTCTCTCCTCCCATTCCTTTTTCACTGACATAGCTTCTTCCTCCTGCTCAGGGCTATGAGTCATGAGTAAGGACATATATTGTCTGTTCTTATAGCCATGCTGTTTCGCTGAATGATTCCCCCAAAAAACGTCAAGAAGTTCTCTATAAGAGATCGTTCCAGGGTCGTAATGAATTTGTAGTGATTCTGTATGATCTCCCATTTGACGATAAGTAGGTTGAGCCGACGTTCCACCTGTATAGCCTACGTTCGTTTTCACGACACCTTTAAGATGACCAAACTGGGCATCTGGACCCCAAAATCAGCCCATCCCAAATGTAGCTTTGTTCAATAGTTTTTGATTGACTTCATTTTCACTCATGCCGAGTCCCTCCCTAAATGCATCTTGTTATCCGCTTATTTTATCTAATCTAGGTCAAACTCACAACCGATCTGAAACTCATTAGTAAAATTGAAATTATTGGATAAATTAACACAGAGATGCATATATCATGATTTTAAAGGAGCTAATGATGAAACTAACTAGGAAGAGCAACATTTATCTGAGCTTATTCAATCGGAAACTAATCAGCTGTCTATTGATGCTAATCTGTTTGACCGTTTTCGCTTCCGCAGCTTCAGCAAAAGAGTCCAGTTTATTAGAATCTTCCATTTTTGTAGATAACCAGCCTATTCAAACACAATACGTTATGAAGGACGGACAAATGATGGTCCCTGCCCTGTTTTTTAAATACACAGGTTCGCGAGTTAATTGGAATCAGACGTATGATTCGATCGTGTTTGAATTAGGAAGTGTAAAGTTTTCTAATCCTACAGGAAGCAACTATGTAGATTATCAAGATGAAACGACGAACCAATGGAAGCGAGATCAATGGCCTGTTGCTTCCATTCACGTGGACAATCAAACGTTCGTCCCGTTAGTCGATGTGGCAAAAAAGCTGGGATTAAAGATACATTATGATGACCAATCCAAGACAACGTCCATTCAAAATCCTGTCCAACGAACCGCTAAAAGAATTGGTTCCGGTCCAACAAGCGGGAAACAAATCGCACTCACCTTTGATGATGGTCCTGACGCCACCTACACAACACAGATATTAGACATTCTAGAGGAAAAAGGGGTTCCTGGCACGTTTTTCGTAGTGGGCCAGCAAGTCGATAAGTTCCCTAAATTAGTAAGAAGAATCGTTCGCGACGGCCACGGTCTAGCAAACCATTCATTTACTCACCCTAACTTTACGAAAATTCAGTCCAGTGACGTCCAAAATGAAATATTGAATACCCAACGTTCCATCGCAAACGTTGTAAGGCGACAGCCTGATTTGTTTAGACCCCCTTATGGTTTAATGACGAGAGCAGATGAAGATTTCTTAGAAAAGCGAGGGTTTCGCGTCATATTGTGGTCGGTAGATACCCTTGATTGGACAGGTTTATCTGGGGACGAAATCTATTCAAGAGTCATTCAAGACATATCGCCTGGTGGTATCATCTTGCAACATAACATCGATGTGAATCCAGGCATGCTTGATGGGACCGTTGAAGCACTCCCAAGAATCATTGATCAGTTAAAAGCTGAAGGCTACACGTTCGTTACGGTTCAAACACTTTTAGACTAGTGGTAGATAAATTTTTTATGATACGAGTCAGCTTATGCTGGCTCTTTTTGTACCGTGATTTGATAGGGATAGTGGTGTTTTCGAGACTAACCTCCCCTTCGCTCCTTCCGTTTGTCCCCAATCTCAAACTCATATCCTCCTTTAATTTTAACCAACCTTTTTTCGAGAGTGTGGTATAATACGAGCGGTATATTTAATGAAGGAAAGCAATCAGGGGGATCATATGGACTTTCAAATACAGTCGCTGTCTTTTTTCGTTTTACAAGTAGAAGGTCAGGGAGAAAATGCAAACAAATCGTTTAAACATTATCAAACAATGAATGAGGAACAATATTTCTATAGCCCTTTAAGAACATTTTTAGATGGGGAATTAATGAAAATTACAAAAAGGAAAGTGGAAAGAAACGCAAAGAGTGATCAAGTCCCTACTAAGATAGGTCACTTCGTCGTGGAACCGGGCCATGAATTAGATACAAATCCAAACTATAATTTATTTCAACGACTCCGCTATGCGGAAAACTTGGATGAGTTCAAAGAAGAAAGCGAGAAGCTCGTTCGAAATTACATGAACACCAGTTCCATTCGAGGCGGTGCCATGCTCGTTGTTCGTGCTAAATTAAACAAATATTTGGATGACCCGTTTATCTTCATTTTGAAATGCGATTTCGAACAAAAAGTAGCTACTATCACAGATGAAACTTCGCTGATTCAACATGTTGAAAGGGCGATTACGACGAAAAACATGAAGTCGATTCAATACCCCTTCATGCCGGAAGAAGGCATGCTTGAAGAATGGGAGCTGAAAATCCATCAATCTTCTCACGCTAGGTACTTCGAGGATTTCTTAAAGTACGTAGAGTATCACAAAACGATGACGGACATCGTTAAAGATCAAGTGATTGAATCGGCGACGCAATTTATTTCAGAGACGTATGAAGAGGATAGTGAAGAGCGGATACAAGAAGAGGAGTCCATCGAAGCTTGGTCCAACACGCCAGAGCGTCAGATGCAGGAAAAGTGGACAGAGGAGCAAGTGGTAGAAGCATCAGCCCCAATCATTGAGCATCAACCTGAAATCGAGATGAAGCTGAAGCTCGATCATATAGATGTGAAAGCACTCTTGTCCGATTTCAGCGAAAACCTTCATATTGCCAAAGTGAACGGCAAGTATGTAATTTTAATTGAAGGCGAGTCGTTTTCGTTTGATAAGAGCGTCTCACCTGTGGAATTTTTACAGCCGGATACGTTGGAGAATGTGTTGAAGCGAATTGGAAAGTAGCATGCCAGCGAAAAAAATGAAACGATTGGCTCATCAACTTAAATTGAAAGTTGGAAGTTTGGGGTGTTTTTCTTCAAAATCAAAATCTTACAGCACCCCAAGCTCGCCCATCAATTAAATGATCTTATTATTTTCTCTACGAATATTCTTAATTCTTCTATACATTGTTTTATCGTCTAATTTATAGAAATTTTTTATACCGGGACATAAATTCCCCTCGATGATCCAAACGTGACCCTCTCTATCTACCCCAACATCCAAGCCCATGATTGTCTGTTTTTTCCAATAGGAAGCAAGTCTTTTTGTTGCAATCAATACGACACGTTCTATTTCCTTCATTATCTCTTTTCTATTTCTTGCTATATCATCATTTGCTTTTCCTAAAGCAGAAGTTACTGGAAGAACAATCCCCCCACTTAATCCATTGTTAGTTACCATAAAACCTTTTCCAGCTACTTTTGATACCATCCCTGTTACGTGCCACTCACTCGATCCCTTTCGCCTTTGCACAACCACTCGAATGTCAAAGGGTTTATTTTCATAGGTGGCAAGGTCAATGTACCTTTGAACAATATACGTTCGTTGAAGACTATGTTTTCGTTTTCTAATAAACTTCTCAATATAAGAAAGTGTTTCTTTCTCACTGGTGTAAATATTCTTTTTATTTTTTAAATGAATTTCATATTGGGATTCACCTAAACGAGAGACCTTTAAAATATTCCTTCCTCTTCTTCCTATTACTGGCTTAAAGACGACTTTATTGTATTTTCGTAAATAGTTCCACAGTATTTCTGGGGTGAATTTAGCCGTTTCCGGTAAATGAGGTTGTAAATTTCTATTTTTCATCATAAGCTTATGTTTTTTCCATTTACTTCCTCCAGTGTATCTCAAAATTCTTCCTCCTTCTTTATAAAAGTTCCTATTCCTCAGTTAACCTTGCCTTCCTTTATAATCCTTAAGGTAAAGTATCAAACTTACACACTTTCGTTATAACAATATATGTAAATATAGTAGATTTGGAATAATGAAGGTAACCACTTATATAAATTTAATGAAAAGATACATGAAGGGGAATTTTGAAAAATGAAAAACGCCCTTAAAAAGAAGGGCGCAGTAAGAAAATCAAACGTTATTAAGCATTTAATTATGGAGATCAACGAGACCTGGGGCATGCTCATTTGGCATCTCAGGCATTTCAGGAACCGGATAGCCTTGTGGAGGATCAATGACTGATAATCCTTCTCCATTTCTGCTTGGCGTTGTGCCCTGAAAGATATCACCGATTCGAGTATCATCTAAGCGGAAATTGAATTGAGCATTATGGAATCCCATCTCGACATATTTACGGCATTCTGGGTACTTATTCAAATCGTAATTTGGAATCGGGAAAAGTTTCCCCCAATCAACACCCAATGTTTCCAATGCTTTGGCAAAGGCATTTTGATGGGCATTATCCCTTACAATCAAGAAAGCAATTGTTTCCCTTAGCGTTTTATTGTTACTCATCTCATAAATTCTTGACTTCTGTAAAACACCAGTGGATTCCAGTACAACATTATTAAGTAGATTGGCTACAAGGTTTCCGTGGTCATATACCCAGGAACCGTTCCATGGATTGCGCCTGCATCAACCGGTAAGGAAGATTTAGCACCCATAATATAATGATGAGGGTTTGCGCCAGCTTGTATGACATCATCTAATGGTGCACCGTCAGAAGCCTGGTTTCCGGGCATATCTCCGCCGGATTCGTTTAAAAGTTGATTAATTGTCGTTTGAACAAGTTCCACGTGACTAAGTTCTTCAAGAAATACCCCTCTAATCAAGTCACGATATTGTTTCGCTTTCCCCCTGAAATTGGCACTTTGGAATGAGAATTGCATCAGAGTTCTCATTTCACCAAATTGACCCCCTAGGGCTTCTTGGAGAACTTTTGCAGCATGAGGATCTGGTTTATCAGGCACAATCATATTAATTAAGTCTTCTTTATAAAAATACTTATTCACATCCACCTTCCAAATAAATTCTATTTTATTTTGCCATAATGATATTAATCATATTCTATGAAGATATAGGAAAAAAATTTGAGTTAAAGAATCAATGAAGATAGTGTTTGTTTATCAAACGGAATTATTTCCATGTTTTCGTATACCTCAGCCGTCTCGAGTTTTTTTGACAAGCAAGCAAGGAATTACTTCTAAGGAGACTAACAAAAAAAAGATTCGGATTATCACAAACGATAATCCGAATCTTTTATACTATTTGGGCTAGTTATGACCCATTTTTTTATTGCACTCTAACGACTACGCCTCTGAAATTATCTGCCCAATAGCCGCTGTTCATACTGGCAACTGCTACACCGGTAGAGCTTTGAGAACCGATGAACTGACCGTTCCCCATGTAAATCCCCGCATGACCATTTGTCTTGTAAGTGTCAAAGAAGACAATGTCTCCTGGACGCATTTCACTTGTTGATACACGTTGCCCTGAGCTAACGAGACCATCTGTATTGTAAGGTAAGCTAATTCCAACTTGAGAGAAAGACCAAGCTACGAAACCGGAGCAGTCAAACCGACCATTAGCTACATCATAAGCTGAACGTCCTCCACCAAATACATAAGTAGAGTTCCCAATATACTTGCGACCAACTTGCGTTACTGCGGTCGACCCTCCACCACTTGATGCCGTAGCATTAGACGAGCTGTTGTTGCTGCTAGTGTTTGACACGTTACTACTTGACTCATTGGAGCTACTTGAATTGTTAGAACTGTTATTGCTAGATTGATTTGACGTGTTGCTTGAATTGTTAGAACTATTGTCGCTAGATTCGTTTGACGAGTTACTTGAATTGTTAGAGCTATTGTTACTAGTTGACGAACTATTATCTAATGAATGACTTGAATTTTCTGCTGTGCTGCTATTGTTAGAGCTGTTTGAAGAGCTGGTATTGATTGATGAGTTATTATTGGATGAGCTAGTAGCTGATGAATTACTGCTCAACTCACTATTGTTTGATGAGTTGCTTGAGTTTTCAGCCGAGTTGCCATTTGAGTTAGCTGAACGTGATGACTCGTTGTTGCTTTCCTCTTGATCTGCTTGCTCTTCTTGTTCTTGCTGCTCAGCAGCTAAGCGGTCTTCTTCAGCTTGACGCTCTGCCTCCGCTTGACGCTCTTCTTCTTGACGAGCTTCTTCAGCGATTCTTTCTTCTTCTGCGATACGTGCTTCTTCTTGGCGTTGCTTTTCAGCTTCAATTCTTTCTTGAATATCTGCTTCTGCTGACTCAAGGTTCTCATCTTCTTCTAAAAGTTGAGCCATCATTTCTTCTGTTTGTGATTCTTTTGATTCTAGGTCTTGTTTTAGAGAATCATTTTGCACTTGTTGATCCTCCATATGTTTATGCATACCTTCCATTTCCGTATGTAGGTCAGTAAGCTCGTCCAATTTTTCCAAAACAGAAGCTTGCTTCGCTTCCAATGTCAGTTGATTTTGTTCCAGGATTTCAATGAAGTCAGTGTCCGCTTGCGCAATTCTTGAAATCGTAAACACCCGACTAACAAAGTCACTGAAGTCTTCAGAGCCTAAAATAACTTCTAAATATCGTGCATTCCCACCATTCTTCTGATAAGCGTTAGCCCGATCTTTTAAGAGGTTAAATCTCTGTTCAATATCTTCCTCTAACTCTACGATTTCCTCTTCCATTTCTTCAATCTCTTCTTCTGTCCCAGCAATCTCTTCTTGTGTGTCGTTCATTTTAGCTTCGTTATCAGCGATTGCTTCATACACCCGGTCAATTTGCTCGTTGAGGTTATCAATCTCTGTTAATACTTCCATTAATTCTTGCTCTGCTTCTGATAGGTTAGATTGAATTTCTGACCTTTCAGACTGAATCTCACTCTTTTCTTCTTCCAATGCCTCTGTTGCTTCCGCATAACCAGAAGGTAAAACAAACAGACTACTCATTCCCACCGCTGCAATAAATCCCATGATTTTTTTCAATACTTCCCCCACCTTACACCTCTAAGTTATATTGTCCCGTAAAATCTATGTATCTATCTGTCAAATCTTTTTTTCTCTCGTAATCTTTTCCAAAGAATGGTGAAATATGACTCACTAGGTAGAATAGTACCATTCAAAAATCACAGGAATGTAATAGGAATGTTACAATCTGATTGCAAAGTGTAATTTTGGACATAATATGACTATTTTTTAAATTTTCTGCAAAAAATAAAACAGGCTATATAAATGCCTGTTTTCCCTTGATATATCAGCAATCACATTCATTTCCTGAAATCATTATCACCCTATTTATGAGCTGTGATGAAATTTGTCAATAAATTCAGCAATCTTTTTGTCATCTAGGCAAGTCGTATATCTTTCTTCCCAATCTAGATGAATTTTGTTTGCTTCAAATAAATAGCCTGCACCTATTTTCATGTACCCTTTATAATGGTTCGTTAGTATTTCAATCGCTTTAGCGAACTTTTCGTCCGTCCCTGGTGCTACGGTTTCCCTATAAAGGTCGACGATAACGTCACCATCTTGCTCAGGGAAGTATTCATGAGGATCTGTACTGTCAAATAAGCAGGTACTTAATTGTCTTATTACAACCATATCAATACTTTCTGGATCAAATCCGCAATGGTAGACTTCGACATCATATCCTTTATTCTCAGCTTCTCGAGCGACTTTTTTCAATAATGTTGATTTCCCCGTTCCTGCCCGCCCTTTAATGAGATACCTTTTGTTTAACCCATCTGTTAGATTAGGAATAAAATCAATGACCCCTTTTGCTGTGGAGGCACCGAAGAAACGGTGCTTGGTAGATTGCTGTCGTTGCTGGTATTTAGTATGCTGAAAGATCTCTGTGATCAGGCGATTGGTTACCTGGTTCGCTTGATCAAAGTTCATTTGGTTAATATAAATTTCTTCTAATCCGTCGTGAATATCTAATCCTTTTTCAAAGGAATCTTGAGCTTTTTGAAAGTACTCATACATTTTTTCTTGATTGGGGTTGATCTCCAAGTCCTGTTGAAAACATTCGTGATCAATATGATAGGTTTTGACTTCCCCTTCGAATCCAGCATGGACTAGGTCCCCATCGTACACACCCCTTTGCAGGTTCGAGTTAATCACTCCATCCAATCCATCCAAGAACGAAGAACTATGAATGAATTCTACATCGTCACCTTTCGATAACCAGTCGTCCGCTATTTGTTGCATGATGATGGACTTCGTTGATTTCAATTTGCTTTTCAATGAGACAGCGTGGTTAAGCTGACTGAAATTTGATTCATAAAGTTGATAAAATCCTTTAGCGGTATGATCTCCTGCAAAATAATGAAGGGCTTTCCCCGACATACGCACACTCTCCTTTTTCAATAGGTAGCCTATTCTTATGTTTCTAGGCTATGCAGGAGTGGTCAACAGGTGAATAAACTTAAGGAACTCTCAAACAGCTCTCCTCAAACCGACTACAGAACGATCTACGTGCGGGCTACTTGACCTAGATTTTCCGAAACACTAAAAAAACAGCAGAGACTTGAAGAAAGTCTCCGCTGCTTACTTACTATCATATGCAAATAGCCGTCCTGATGCTGACTATTTCTTTTTGAGATAAGCATCATCTATTTACCTTCGACTGTGTCCTTCGTCTCTTCAATCAACCGTAGCTGATTTTCCACTTGTTCCTCTGTTAATCCATGTTCAGCAATATAGCGATTTCTTGGATGGACTCTGCACTCATGCGAACAAGCCCGTAAATAAAAAGCTTCATTTTCTTCAGATGCTAAAATCTGTTTATTACATTCTGGGTTTGCACAATTAACATACCGTTCGCAAGGCTCATTCGTAAAGTGGTCTCGGCCAACTACGTTATGCTCCACTTGATTAACAGGAACTGTAATTCGTTCATCAAACACGTAGCACTGACCATCCCATAGTTTCCCTTTCACTTCAGGGTCTTGACCATACGTGATGATTCCTCCATGGAGCTGAGAAACATCTTCAAATCCTTCATTTAACAACCAACCGGAGAACTTCTCGCAACGAACGCCGCCCGTGCAGTAGGTCAACACTTTCTTATCGGCAAACTTCTCTTTATTTTCTTGAATCCAATCCGGCAATTCACGGAAGCTCTCAATATCCGGGCGAATAGCCCCTTTGAAATGACCTACATCATACTCATAGTCATTCCGAGCATCGATGACCACCGTATCGGGATCTTGCATTTTTTCATAAAACTCTTTCGGGCTTAGGTAGTTTCCGGTCTGTTCATTCGGATTAATGTCGTCTTCTAACCTTAACGTGACTAGTTCACTACGGTGCCGAACGTGCATTTTCTTGAACGCGTGCCCCTCTGTTTCTTCTATCTTAAATACCATATCTTCAAACCGAGGATCTTGACGCATCACATTCATATAAGTTTCCGTCTGCTCAAAAGTCCCAGACACCGTCCCATTAATCCCTTCTTCAGCAATAAGAATCCGCCCTTTTAAGCCCAGCTCTTTGCAAAACTGGAGATGAGCGTCCGTTAACTCTGCAGGATTTTCTATTTGGACATACTTGTAATAAAGCAACACGCGATAGGTTGAATCGTTCATAACATTTACCACCTTTAACTAACTTTAATATATATTTCCTTTATAAAGCTACCCAGAAAGTAAGTTGGATAACTTGATCAGACCCTAATCAAACCGCCAACGTCGTTAAACTCCCAAGTTGGCGACGTTCAGATGAGATTCTTAACCCCAACGTCGTTAAACTCTCAAGTTGACGACGTTCAGATGAGATTCTTAACCCCAACGTCGCTAAACTCCCAACTTGACGACGTTCAGATGAGATTCTTAACCCCAACGTCGTTAAACTCCCAAGTTGGCGACGTTCAGATGAGATTCTTAACCCCAACGTCGCTAAACTCCCAACTTGACGACGTTCAGATGAGATTCTTAACCCCAACGTCGCTAAACTCCCAACTTGACGACGTTCAGATGAAATTCTTAACCCCAACGTCGTTAAACTGAGATCTTCTCCATGAAAAGCAAGTTTACGGAGGTTTCATTAATCCCAAAGATAAGAAATTTTATATATTTTGAGATCTTCCCTCAGACCTTTTATATAGAAGAAGGAGAGGCTAAGCTGATAAGAATAATGAAGAACAAGTGAAGTAGGAATTTCCTCTTCCCTTCACATTAAAAGCAATCAAAGCTCTTCCACTCTTTATATTTTTACCAAATCTATTCCCTCTCTTCAAGAGAGCCTTTTAAAAAAGTCCGTAGAATAGTATACCAAAAATAGACACGAATTCACAAAGGATAAAACTTACAATACTCATCGCATGAATTTCGAGCAGTTAGGGTAATGCTCAGTTATAGATAGATATACTTTCGAAGATGAAGGAGAACACGCTGATGAAGTTAGGTTATGCTTGTATCAATACAGAACTGCCGACCCGCTTTAAGACGTGTCGATTGGCCACTTATCAAAAAAATGGCACCGACGTGATTAAACCTTTAACGATCAACAATTTGCAAAATGTCCTCTTTGCTTTGAAATGGAATATAGAACATGACATTTTCTTTTTTCGCATTAGCTCTGACATTGTTCCTTTAGGAAGTCATGAAGAAATGACGTGGGAATGGTGGAAAGATGATGACGTGCTGAACTTAACGGATGAAATTAACCAATTGCGAGATTCTCATGACATGCGCTTGTCTATGCACCCTGGTCAATATACCGTGCTCAGCACACCAAAAGAAAAAGTATATGAACGCGGCATTGATGACCTTGAGTACCATGACCGTTTATTGAACTTAGTAGGTGGCACAGATATCATTATTCATGGCGGCGGGGCTTACGGAGACATAGAAAAAGCGAAACAACGCTTTGCAGAAAACTATACTACACTCTCTTCAAGTATAAAAAACAAGCTACGACTAGAAAACGATGACGTCACTTATACACTTAAAGATGTTCTCGATATCTATGACCTGTGTGCCATCCCGATCTGTTTCGATATTCATCACCACCGATGCAATCACGATGACACCCCTCTTGAGCCAATGCTGGATCGCGTATTCCGTTCGTGGCCAAAAGGATGGATACCTAAAGTTCATATAAGTTCCGGAAACGAGCATAAGACAGACCGAAGACACCATGACGTTGTGTTCAAAGACGATTTCCAAAACCTTCTCAACGTCCTAAACGGCCAAGATGCTGATATTATGCTGGAGGCAAAAAAGAAGGAACAAGCAGTGTTGAAAATACAGCAGGAAGTGTTTAACCAGGGGGACGGTTCTTGCTGTTAAGATGTGTAGCACTTACCTAGGATGACCCACCCGATTTGTGGCACTCCCTCAACTATTTGTTGCATTCCGCACACGATTTGTGGCACTCTCTCAACTTTTTGTTGCGCTCCGCACACGATTTGCGGCACAAAAAAAGACCATCTCTCCACGAACGATTCATGTTCGAGAGATGGTCTTTCTTAATCTGATTAACCTAAAAAGTCAAAACCGACTGGCATACTGAAACCTAAGTACAAAGTAACCAGTAAAGAGATCACTAATCCGATAGCCATGCCCTTGGCAGGCTTGCCTTTTTTCAGTTTTACCAATACCATTTCGGCAAAACCGATGACCGCTATACCGGAGACAAACTTGATGCCATACATCATATGGTCGTTCCCGGCGAAATGGAAAAATAAAATGCCTCCTGTGATAATGATCAGGATGTAAAAAAGTCTCAGCGTCATATGTACGATTTTCATTTGTTTTGCCATGCCATTTTTAAATAACGCTAGGGCCACAACAAATAAAATCAGAGCGACGACCCATGTTAAAATATGGGGATGTGTTGAAGTGAACAAGTCATTTCCTCCTTTTTTTTCATAAACCTTTAATGTTTAAACTTATACAAGCTCCTCATTTATCTTAAACCTTTCCAAAACAGAAATAAAGAAAAACCCTCTTTTCAAGCCTAAAATTTATTTCGTTGCGCCTCTAAACTAAAAACGTTACGATCAAGAAAGGTTTCATTATTTAATCTGGAGCACCTTAGCTTCGGTCAGAAAAGAGGCAATGAAATGAACCAAGTGGAATCTAAAGACGTAAGCATTGGCATTGCTGCTGGTACAGGCGCTTATTTACTCTGGGGGTTTCTTCCTATCTATTGGAAACTGGTCGATCATATTCCATCAATGGAAGTATTAGCTCACCGCATTGTCTGGTCTCTTCTATTTATGATCATCATGTTCTTCGCTCTTAGAAAAGCCAGTCAGTTAAGTTACGATATTCGCTATTTGATCACCCATCCGAAAATCATTGCAGGGATTTCACTATCTGCCTTTTTTATTAGCGTGAACTGGGTGTTATTTATTTGGGCGGTAGCAAATGAACGTATTGTCGAAGTAAGCCTTGGCTATTATATTAATCCTTTATTTAACGTGTTATTAGGCGTACTATTTTTCAAAGAATCCTTAACTTTTTGGCAAAAAATATCCGTTGGTTTGGCCTTCATAGGCGTTAGTGTCCTGACCTTTTCCTTTGGGCAAGTTCCCTATATCGCTCTTCTATTAGCCTTCAGTTTCGGGATGTACGGGTTAATTAAAAAGCAAACAAAGATAGGTGCCATGACGGGCCTCACCATCGAAACTTTGCTGTTAACGCCTGTGGCTTTAGGGTTTCTCATTTGGATTCATGGAGACTTTTCATCTTTGTTTTACAGTGATGAGTCAGGGACCGCCTTCCTTCTTATTGGAACAGGTATAGCCACAGCCATTCCATTACTGCTATTCGGAATTGGTGCTCAAAAGATTCCCCTGTCCTTTATTGGCTTTTTGCAATATATCGCACCGACGATCATGCTCATTCTCGGTGTCATTTTTTACGGGGAAGCTTTTACACCGATTCATGCTGTGTCGTTTACGTTTATTTGGATTGGTTTGATCATTTATTCCTTCGCTAAAACGTCTTTCATGATCAAAATGGCGCCGAAATGATTACTAGTAAATCCTTGGAATAGTCTTCTCCGTTGATGTGAACGATATAGGTAAATATGATAGAGGAGTTTACTTATGAACCAGACGATGACTTTTATCTTAGGACTGATTGGCGGAACAGTAGGTTTCTTTTATACATTGTATGCCGTTTATTATGGCATTACGGATGAGTTTGTCTTTGGCGAATCCTTCGTGATTGGCACCAGTATGGCGGCGATGACAATTAGCACGATTGCAATCGTTGGGGCCTCTTTTGTGAAACTACGTCCAAAGTTATCAGGGTGGATTATGATTATTACAGGACTGTCTCTCCCTCTATTTATTAGCACATTCGGCTTTGTACCGCTCGTATTTCTCGTTCCAGCAGGGTTAAAAGAAATTTCGCGAAAAAGCTGACATTTCTTGGTGAAAATACACGATTAGCCTAGTTCCTCCTCGGGAATATGGAACATATACTGCACATATATTGTCTTATTCATTTGGAGGGATGTTACATTGGTTTCACAAGAAGATAAAACATTAGCTATGCTCATTTATCTCATTAGTTTTTTCACCGCTTTTCTCGGTCCATTAATTATTTGGCTGATGAAAAAGAACGATTCAACGTTCATTGACCATCACGGGCGAGAATACTTAAATTTCTTTATTTCTTACACCGTTTACGGAATCATCAGCGCCATCCTCATCATTGTTCTAGTTGGGATTGCCTTAGCATCGATTCTAGGTATTGCTGCGTTTGTCTTTACAGTGATTGCTGCAATAAAAGCGTTTGGCGGAGAATATTATCGATTCCCATTGATTTTTAGACTTCTATAATCACGACAGCTCTTCCATCCCGGGAGAGCTGTTTTTCGTTGAGTAAATTAAATTACCATTCAAGTTCTCCTTGTTGCATACTTTAAAGAAGTAAACACAATTTTCTCCGAGGTGGTCAATCATGTTGAAAGTAGCGGGCATCCAAATGAACTCAACTCTACACGAGAAGCAAAAAAACCGTAAGAAAGCAATAAATTTAATAAAACAAGCTGCTAAAAACGGTGCAAAAATCATCTGTTTACCTGAATTATCGATGACAGGATATCATGTGAATAAAGAGAGTATACCGGAGCTAGCAGAACATACTGATGGAGAAACCGTTCAGGTCTTTCGTGATTTAGCCAGTCAACTTTCTGTCGTTCTCATCGTTCCTTTTTTGGAATTAGACTCAAAAAATACAAACAACTATATATCAGCTGCAATCATTGATACCGATGGGGCCTTATGTGGCATTCATCGAAAATCCATGCTGTGGGGAGATGAAAAACAAATGTTTACCCCTGGAGACAAAACCTATCAGGTATATGAAACGTCCCTTTGTAAAATAGGGGTATTAATTTGTTATGATATCGAATTCCCCGAACCTGCTAGATCCCTTGCTGTCAAAGGAGCAGAACTTCTGTTCGTCCCATCAGTTTGGAGTGTGCCAGCTGTATCAAGGTGGGACATTCAACTTCCGGCTAGAGCCCTTGATAATTCTCTATTTGTATTCGGTGTAAATGCTGCAGGGGAGCATACTTGCGGGAAAAGCAAACTCGTTAGTGCCGAAGGAGAAGTGATGATTGAATGTAATGGAAATTCAGAAGAAATCATTTATGGAGATGTGGATCTTCCATCTCTCAAAACCACTCGGAAAAAGATCCCTTACTTGAAAGATCTTCCGGCTGATTGGAGACGAGATTGTTGATTTACGTGAAATCGACAATAACCAACAAAATTAGTTATGCAATGATCATAAGTTATCTAAATATTCTATTTTAAAAACCAATTAAAAAAACCTTTTATTACAAGGATTCAACCAGTCTTATTTATTATCTGAAAATTTATTTGTAGAAATACGTGTATAACTATGCTAAAATCATTTTTATCATACAGTTCTTTTAACCTAGGAACGATGATGACCTTTTTTTCTTTTAAATAGTTCCAATATTAGGGCTATTTAAAATATATTTAAAAAACATAAGGGGGAAGAAAAGTGAAGAAACTGTTATTTATTTTTGCACTTGTATTTTTAGCTGTAGTCGCCGTAGCATGTGGAGACTCCAATGCAGATGGGGAGATGCCTGAGTACACCGTAGCAACGGATTCAAACTATGTACCATTTGAATACTTGAATACGGATACGGGAGAGATGGAAGGCTTCGACATTGACTTAATTAATGAGATTGCCGACCGAGTTGGGTTTACCATTGATTTAGAAGTTGTGGAATTCGATGGCATTGTTTCCGGAATGGGAACAGGCCGCTATGATATCGGGATCGCAGGTATGACGATCACAGAAGAGCGCGCAGAAAACTTCGATTTCTCTGATCCATACTACGATGCAGGTCTCATCTTAGCTGTTCGAGCTGATGAAGAAGAAATTGAATCGATTGACGATGTAGGCGAGCGTCCTATCGCTACAAGAGCTGCTACAACTAGTGAAACATATTTAGTTGAGAATACCGATGCAGAAGTACGAACGTTCCCAGACATTGTCAATGCGTACCAAGATTTGATTGCAGGACGTGTAGACGGTGTTATCTATGACATTCCGAATGTTCTTTATTACATGGATACAGAAGCTATTGGAGAAATGAAAACAGTCGGTGAACGTTTAACTGGTGAGCAATATGGTATTGCCTTCCCTGAAGGATCCGAGCTGACTGAACAAGTAAATGAAGCCCTTGCTGAAATGAGAGAAGATGGAACATATGGAGATATTTACGAAGAGTGGTTTGGTGAAAGACCAGACGACGAATAATCAATCTCATTACTATAAAAAGTTGGAACACAACAAGCGCCCTTGTTGTGTTCCAACGCCTACATACTAACTTATTTAGAAGGAGGCGGCACTTCCAATGTTGGAAAATTTAACAGAAATATTTACTAGTCCGCACTACCGGGATACCCTCCCCTTCATTATTAGAGGCCTTCAATTAACGTTAATCGTCACCTTTGTCGGTGTATTTTTCGGGTTTATTTTAGGAAGTATTTTTGGACTAGCCCGACTTTCAAAGAGCAAAATCATATATGCCATTGCCACGGTCTATATTGAATTAGTTCGCGGAACACCGATTCTCGTTCAGGCATTATTCTTATATTTTGCAGTTTCTGATTTTTTCGGAATTAACTTCGATGCATTAACAGCAGGAATTATTGCTATTGCCATCAATGCAGGAGCCTATATTGCTGAAATCGTGCGCGGTGGGGTTGAATCGATTGATAAAGGCCAAATGGAAGCTGGACGTTCCATCGGGTTAAGTTCAACTCAAACGATGAGGTACATCGTTTGGCCACAAGCATTTAAACGGATGATTCCTCCTCTTGGAAATCAATTTATTATTAGTTTAAAAGATACGTCTATTTTTGCCGTCATTTCATTAGGGGAAGTGACCTATTTAATGAGACAGTATGTGAGTACTACAGGGGATCCATTTATCCCCTATATCATGCTCTGTTTCGCTTACTTGATCATCACGATCCCGGCCATGGTACTATTAAGGCGTATTGAACGGAGGTTAGATGTCTAATGATTAAAGTTACAGATTTGCACAAGTCATTCGGAGATAATGAAGTGTTAAAAGGTATCGATGCAGAAGTACAGGAAAAAGAAGTCGTTTGTGTCATCGGCCCATCTGGTTCTGGTAAAAGTACGTTTTTACGTTGCTTAAACTTGTTAGAAGAAATCACTGCCGGGGATGTAGTCATTGACGGAGAAAGCCTGATGGATCCTAAAATCAATATTAACAAACTACGGTCACAAGTAGGGATGGTATTCCAACACTTTAACTTGTTCCCTCACATGACCGTATTAAAAAATGTCACCTTAGGTCCCTTGAAAGTGAAAGACACCTCCCCTGAAGAAGCGGAAAAACTGTCACTTGATTTACTGGAAAAAGTAGGTTTATCTGACAAAGCTCACGTGTATCCAGGAAGTTTATCAGGCGGTCAAAAGCAGCGAGTCGCTATCGCAAGAGCCCTTGCTATGAGTCCGAAAGTGATGCTTTTTGATGAGCCAACCTCCGCCCTCGACCCGGAATTAGTCGGCGACGTTCTTGGTGCCATGAAAGATCTAGCTAATGAAGGTATGACGATGGTGGTGGTCACTCATGAGATGGGCTTCGCCAGGGAGATGGGCGATCGTGTCTTATTTATGGATGAAGGAGTCATTATGGAAGAAGGTCCACCGGAAAACATCTTCGATAACCCGCAGCACCCGCGTACGCAAGAGTTTTTAAGTAAAATATTATAACAATTATGCTAGCTTGAGATAAACACTCAAGCTAGTTTTTTGTTTTCGTCACTTTATCAACCTCTACACTACTATTTGCTTACAAGGCTTCATAAGATGAAGCATACCTCTTTAGTAAAGGAGAACCTTTCATGAATATACGCGTGCGGCAAGGCGATAGCTTCTGGTATTATAGTCAATTGTTCCAACTGCCTCTTCAACTCATTCTCGACTCCAACCGAGATACGAATCCATCGGCTTTGCAAATAGGCCAAATTGTAAGAATTCCAGGCTACTTTATTAGCTTTTATACGATTCAGTCCGGAGATTCTTTCTGGAGAATTTCTCAACAGCTAGGTTTGAACGTAGATCTACTCGTCTTACTTAACTCATCTATCAACCCCTTTGCCTTGCAAGTGGGACAACAAATCAATGTTCCAGTCAGGGTACAATCCCCTATCGTCCAAGGTAGACGAAATTATGATTCTGCAGCACTCGTTTCGGACATTAATCAACTGACTGAAATTTACCCTTTTATATCCACAAACGTCATCGGTCAATCTGTGATGGGTAAGGACTTAATTGAACTCCGACTTGGTCAAGGATCTAAGACCGTTCACATGAATGGTTCTTTCCATGCCCATGAATGGATAACGACACCGATCTTAATGCAGACGTTGAATGAGTATTTATTAGCCTTAACGAATTCCCAGCCGATTCGGGGACTGACAATGTTGCCCTATTATAATGCTGTTTTACTTTCCATTGTCCCAATGGTGAATCCTGATGGGGTGGACTTAGTCATCAATGGTCCTCCAGATGAAGAACCGTTTAGAAGTGAAGTCATTGAGATAAATAATGGTAGTTTAGATTTCTCTGGATGGAAAGCGAATATTCGAGGAGTCGACTTGAATAACCAATACCCTGCCCTGTGGGAAGAAGAAGCTGAAATCAAACCGAAGCAACCTTCTCCTAGCAACTTCCCTGGATATGAACCTTTATCTGAACCAGAATCCATTGCGATGGCCGACCTCACAAGGGCAGGAGATTTCGCTCAAGCCCTTGCCTATCACACACAAGGGAAAGTCATCTTCTGGGGATTTCAAGGACTTGAACCGCCAGAATCAGAAATCATCGTCCGTGAATTTGAGCGGGTGAGCGGCTATCGTCCAATCCAATACGTTCAAAGTTTCGCCGGTTATAAAGATTGGTTTATACAAGAATGGCGCAGACCAGGTTTCACGATTGAATTAGGTCGCGGTGTCAACCCTCTCCCGATCGAACAATTCGACGAGATCTATCAAGAAAACCTCGGGATTTTCCTAGTTAGTCTTATGTCTTGAGACAAACCAAAAGGACGGTTGTTGCGGTAAATTGGGCCAAGAGAACCGTCCCTCTGGTTGCTACGCATTCAATTGTATGTCTCTTTCCTCTGAAGTATAAATGATACTTGAATTTGCACTCTTTATTTGCGCTCACATCAATCGATGGATCGATATAAAATTGCAAATAGAATCCGTTTTCTGCGTTCTCTACTTCATAGGATAACTCTTTGTCGTCTAATTCGAAGCGGAATTGAAGAACGTTGGAAATAAATGATTTCAGTTCATCGTTAGTAAGTTGTTGCAATATTTTTTTCTGGTCTTCACCTATAAATAAATTTTCTCTAAAGAAAACTCCTTCATCTTTGAACAATTCCTCTAAGTCATTTTCCCAATAGGAGAAACCCGCCGTAACCCTGCGTTTCTTTAATTGGAAAATGTTCATTGATCTTTAAAAAGACAATTCTTCCTCCACCCAATAGTAATACTCAGGATCAAATTGCGCAGTGTGGTCCTTATATGAATACACTTTTGGAGACTCAGAGTAACAAATATTGTACTTGAAATTCCTTCGAAAATTATATTTATTATCTAAGTATGGGGCGATCAACGTTGTATAAAGCATTCTCCCTTCTTCATTTCCAAGTAAAGACTCTGTGGAGTTTTTTATGAACGATTTTCTTGCTCCACTTGAAAACCGGCTTAAGATCGACTTGTTTAACATTAGCGCGTTTGCAATGCTATCAGACATTTCTAAGTTTTGATGAGATTTCGTAAAGTGATCGTAAATCAGATTAAATAAGAGCAATGGGATCATGACACTGATTAATGAGGTAACAATGTCAATGTAGAAACTCACCCACGTGATTGTGCCGAGAAAAATATTTAGCAAAACGACCACTAGTAATAATAAAAGTAAGACGACAAAAAATAACAATTGGATGCTTTAACAAACGATGAATAGGGAAACAAAGATGGAAGGTGATGCTTATGAATATACATAAACTACTAAAAATAATTTTTGGTGTCGCAATCGTCGGAGTGATCCTCTACGGTGTGAATGTGGGATTGTTTTACTTTAATCAAGAGGATATTCTCTTTCAAGAACCAGATCTTTCAGAAGAGAGGGCAGCCGAGGTCGTTCGTGAAAATGATAGGGTCGAAGAAATAACGATGGAAGTTGAGGAAGGTGTCTCACTCCATGGATGGTTATTGGAAAGCCAAAGTGAGTCCTCAGATCCGGCACCGCTCCTTATCTATTTTGGCGGAAACTCGGAAGAACTCTCAAGGTCTTTCGATCAGTTTAGTTCAATGGATGACTGGTCGGTGTTGCTGATGAACCATCGAGGATATGGCCTAAGTGAAGGAACGCCTAGTGAAAGGAACTTATTTCATGACGCCCGCTATATGTATGATGAACTGACTGCTCGAGAAGACATCGATTCCAGTCGAGTAGTAGTCATGGGACGCAGCATGGGCACCGCTCCTGCCACTCACTTATCAAAAGAACGAGACGTGTCAGGAACAATCCTTGTTTCTCCATACGACACTCGCACCCGTCTTATGGAACACCGACAACCTTATTTACCGGTAAAGTGGCTTATTCGTCACCCTTTTAAACTCAGTGAAAAAGCCGGTGAAATCGACTCTCCTCTTCTAGCTTTTCTTGCTACAGAAGATGAAGTCATCCCACCCGAGCATTCCGAAGTAACCGTGGAATCATGGAGTGGGGAAGCAGAAATCGTTTGGCTAGAAGGCTATGATCACAATGACTTGCAAGGAAGCCCTGATTTCTTGGACAACATCCATCGGTTTTTAGACGAAGTTCAGTAAAGGAGTATGATTTTTTATTTGCAGATGGTCTTTATGGGCTGTCTGTTTTTATTTGGGGGTTAAAAACGGCCTGCGGGACACAGCTCCTCTCAAACCGACTACAGAACCATTCAAACGGGATACAGCTCCTCTCCCTTGAACCCCTGAACGAAAATATACGTACAACAAAAAAGCTGCCTAGAGGAGCGTCAATCACTCTTCTAAGACAGCTTTGATTTCAGTTATTGCTTAATCAATGTTTTGCGACGGTCACGAAATCCTCTAACAATTCGCAGTAACATTGGACGATCCATCTCCAAGCTAGGTTCATTAGCTTTAGCTAATAAATCACGAGTATTGTCATCGTGGAAATAAATTGTACGATTTAAATACGGTTTAAACACTTGCAACGGCTCATTCAGCTTCAGTTCTTCCAAGGATAACGTCGAATAGTCCTCATAGGGTATCAATTCAATCGCCTGAAAGTCCATGCCCTCTTTAATGGCTTCCATGATGAGATGATTGTCAGGTGGAGATGGATTGACGAGATTGTACACATGATTCTTCTTCGCCCGTGTCAAACCAGCGACGAGAAGTTTCGTAATATAATCCACTGGGACAATATGCGTCGTATCCTCTAGCCCAACTAATATTTTCATCTTCTTATCTGACAGACTATCTCTAGATCTGGCCATCTTTTTCTTCAGTAGTTCAACGGCCCTCATTACGCCGTACATCCCAAAATTCGTATCTGCTTCTCCAGTTTCAGAGTCACCAATAATAATTGCTGGTCGCATAATGTGTACATCAAAACGATCTTGATAAGACATCACTGCATGCTCAGCGTGACATTTACTCTCTTCATAAGCATTTACAAAGTTGGAGTCAAGGGGATACAGTTGTTCAAATCCTTCTTTGCGATCTCCCAGGGTATACGCTGTACTAACATGGATAAATTTGGACACTTGCATTTGTTCTGCTAACGCTAGCAAGTTTTTCGTTCCTTGTACATTGATTTCAAACAACGCATCCCGATCGTTTGGATCAAAGGACAAATAGGCTGCGCTATGATAAACCGCATCAATCGTGCCTGTTAATTCCTTCATATTTACAACCGATAGACCTAACTTCTCTTTTCCTAAGTCTCCTTCGATAATATGCACTTGTTCTTGCTCTTTTTGTGATAAGCGATTGAAGAGTTGGTCTGCCTTCTTCTGGCTTCGCACTAAAACATATACATCGTGACCTTCTTCTACCAATCTATTCACTAAATCCATTCCTAAAAATCCTGTGCCACCAGTTACAAAAACATTCATAGGTGAAAAGCTCCTTACTTACTCTTTATTTCAAAACTACGATGATCCATAAACGAACGTCCAATAAAATCTGATTTTCAAGTCTATTTTACACTATCAAGACGTTGTTTGATAGTGATACGGGCTATATACATAATCTTCAAGATTGCTAGGAAAGAAACTATGATGTTCTTCGTTCCGGGTTTGAAGTGCTCGTAAACAGCATCGTGACTACCCAACCGACTAGGCTGATGCTATACACTGGCAACAGTCCTGGAATGAGCCCATTCATTATATAAACAATTCCTATAGCTAGAAGACATAGCAAGATTTTTAATGGGGACATGACCAGACGCTTCAACGGCTCCATAAAATCTTGTTTAGAAAAGCTCACTTGTTCTTTTTCTCCTGATATTAGTCCAAAGGTCATTCCCCACATCAAAAATAAAAGAAAGAGACCCACCGTACTAAAACTGAAAAAGTAAAAGGCAAATCCATCAAACAATCTGATAATGTTTAAATTCACAAGCATGAATAAGGTAACACTCATTATGATGACCGCCATGATATTCCCTTTTAAAAATACTCTTCGATACGTTTGCCAGAAAGTTTTAAACATGGGGGGTTCCTTTCCCTGATGCCATGAAGTCATGAGGCTACACATAGCCACCCAGGCTGGATAAAACCCGAACAAGACTAATCCCATTAAAGTGAACAGTAACCATAATAAATTGGCAAAAGCGATTTTCATCATCCAATCAGCGACACGGTAAATGAATCCAGAAGTACCTGAAAGCTGCATGTTGCTCACTCCTTGTCATAGAGAAATTCTGAAGAGTTGCCAACCCTCACTTCTCTTGTTATGTAAAAAGAAAGAGTAATCATCAAAAGATGACTACTCACGTCCAAACAGATTTTAATATGTGACCTTTACATTCTACCTCTAATTCGTTGTTCTCGCTAGACCCAACGATAGAGAAAGGTTGATTTTGTTTTGGTAATACAAGGTTCGTCATCGTTTGTTCCCCATCGTTCACAAAGACTTCAACCGATCCACGATCCACAATGAGTTGCAATGTCACCCATTCTCTCTCTGATTCGATCGGTGCGATCGTTTCCGCTGGGAAATCAGCATGAAATTGACTGTGCTTCATTTCTTTGCGATTGACAGACACTTCTTTTCGATCGACCTCAATGGTTAAGGCTTCTTTCTGATCGTTTAAAGAATGAAACAAAGAGAAGGTCACTTTCTTAAGCTCTTCACTTTTCAACTTGAAATTCATGATAAATGGTCTCTCCGGTTGTTTACAGATCACCGAAGATTCTTTGTTCAATTTAATCGTTTCATCCATTAGTGTGTTCATAATTAAATCATTTACTTCTCTTATCGGTTGTTGAATAAGCTTTACATTTCCTCGGACGGTGCGCTTCAAGCTAACTTCTCTAGGCAAGGACATGGCGCTACGCCACGGATCAGTCGGTACTTGATTGGCATATTGCCAATTACTCATCCAAGCTAACCAAATCCGACGGCCATCTTGTGCTGGAATATCTGAAAAGGATTGCGTCGCATAGAAATCTTTACCATAATCTACCCACAGCACGTCTTCAGCAGATGGATCTTCCACAAACTGCTCCCCATCAAATTCTCCAAGGAAATATTGTCCTCCCGAACCGCCAGCAATCGCACCTTCTCCAATATCTACTTGAAGGACCCATTTCGTTTCATCCGTATCTCGAACCTGCAGTTCGAAGAGGTCTGGACATTCCCACACCCCACCGTGTGCGCCTGTGCCTTCACCAAATCGACTAGCATACGTCCATTCAATTAAGTTAGATGAGGTATAGAACATGACTTCCTGCCCCGCTGCCAAAACCATGATCCATTTTTTCGAAGGCTCATGCCAGAGGACTTTAGGATCTCGAAAATCTTTTATTACAGGATTCGGTATGACGGGATTCCCCTCATATTTTATCCATGACCTTCCTTTGTCTAAACTATAGGCGATACTTTGTTGTTGAAAATCGCCATCAGCACTCGTATACATGGCAACCAATCCATGTCCACCACCAAAGAATCCACTGCTATCATGCCAATCTACGACCGCACTCCCAGAAAAGATCATGCCTAAATCATCAGGCTCAAGAGCTATAGGAAGATGTTTCCATTGGAGCATATCTTCGCTTACTGCATGCCCCCAATGCATCGGCCCCCATTCTTTCCCGTCAGGATGATATTGATAAAACAGGTGATATTCTCCTTCGTAATAAACCATCCCGTTCGGGTCATTCATCCACTGTGATTCAGGAGTGAAATGAAGATGTGGTCGGTAAGGTTCCTCGTAATTCGTCGTAAGCGTCTTGCTTTCCAATTCGTTATCCATAGTCATCGTTAGCACTCCTTATTTGTAAATCGTTTACGAGTAAATCTTCATATTAATTCTTTGATCCAGTGTGAGCGAGTCCTTGAACATAATAGCGTTGTAAAAAGATGAAGATAATCAGCATTGGCAACGTCGCAACCGTCAAGGCGGCCATCACCTGACCCCACTGAACGGGCTGTTGATTCATAAAGAACTGCAAACCAATTTGAATGGTTCGCATACTATCGTCATTCGCTACAACAAGAGGCCAGAGAAAGTCGTTCCAATGGTTAATAAATAACACAATAGCCACAGTTGCAAACACTGGCTTAGTTAGGGGGACAATAATTCGAACGAAAATCCCTAATTGAGAACATCCATCGATCTTTGCAGCTTCTTCAATTTCTTTTGGAAAATCTAAAAAGAATTGTCTGAATAAAAAGATGGCAAAAGCATTGGCAATGAACGGAACAATTAACCCTGTATATGTATTGACCCATCCCAAGTTAAAAACTAATACATAAAGCGGTAGGAAAATACTTTCTGGTGGAATGATTAGTGTAGCTATGATGACCGCTAGCCAGAAATTTCTGAACGGAAAGTTAAATCTAGCTAACGCATATCCTGCCATGGAATTGACTATCAGACCAAAGATAATGATGCCGATCGTGTAAATCAAACTATTCATGATGTACTTTAATAAATTCACTCGTTCAAAGGCCAAAATGTAGTTTTGGAGATACCCTCCGTCCACTTCATTAGGAAGTGGCGGTAAAAAAGCTTTCACAGACGTCATATCTCTGAAAATTTGAAAATCGTCTTTCATGGATGACATGACCATCCATACGAGAGGAAACAGGAAAATAACTGCTAGAAAACTTAACGTAAGGTAGAGAAAGATTTTTCTTGTGATTGATGTTTTTTTCATAGCCCTTATCCCCTTTCCTCTTTAACAGCAATTCTTTGGATGATCGTAATCACTAACACCATAATCGTAAATACAACCGCCATGGCTGAGGCATAACCGACGTCTCGATAATTAAAGCCAACTTCGTAGATATGATAGACAAGGGATTTCGTTGACCCTAATGGTCCCCCTTGCGTCATAATCATCGGCTGAACAAGTAATTTAAAGGCCGCAATCGTAATTGTAATAAAGATGAATAAAGAAATGTTCTTTAATCCCGGCAACGTCACGTGCAAGAACTTCTGGAACGTAGTCGCTCCATCAATATCAGCCGCTTCATAAAGATGATTAGGTATATTTTGCAGTCCCGCCAAGAAAATCATCATTTGAAACCCTGCTCCTTGCCAAACACTCATGACGATAATGGAATTCATCGCCTGATCAGGGCTAGTTAAGAAAGGCTGTTCCGGAATCCCTAACAAGCTAAGCATCTCATTAATTAACCCTTCATTTGGGTTATACATAAACGTCCATAAGATTGAAACGACTACAAGAGACATAACCACTGGTGAAAAATACGCCGTCCGGAAAAATACTTTGAACCTTAGTTTCTTATTAACTAGTAAAGCTAAACCTAAAGCGACGCCTATTTGAATTGGAACAACGAGAAAAGCAAAATATAAGGTGTTACTAAAAGCTTGACGAAATTCAGCATCCCCAAAAATCATTTGAAAGTTTTCGAAGCCGATAAAATTTTTCTCATTAGGTCTTAAAATATAAAAGTCAGTTAAACTGTAATAAAAGGCTGTTCCCATCGGATAAAGCAAGAAAATACCGAGAAGGAGTAAAGCTGGTGCTAAAAACAAGTATCCAGTAAGAGCTTCTTTGCCTTCCTGCGTTTTTAAACTGTATCTTTTATGAGTTCTCATAGTGGACCACTCCAGATCTCTTTATATTAGGCTCTGTTAACTTTCAATATCGATTATAGTCGGCCCCTTTTGCTTTTTCCTGTTAGTCTTTTCACCAATACGGACCGCTAACAGAGCCTTATATGTAATGAATGGGCCTGATGATCAGACCAGGCCCATCGGATACTAATCTTGGAAACGTCGTAATTCTCTTTCTACTCGTTCTACTTGCTGATTCAAAGTTTCCTCTACATCCTCACCTAATGCGGCTGCATGGAATGCTTGTGCAAAAGCATCAGTCAGAACGGGGTATGCCGGTGTTTGTGGACGAGCGTGAGCCGTTTCTAATACTTGATCTCTCATGACAGACCAAGGCAATTCATCATATTTATCCATTGCATTGAAAGCAGACTCTCTAACTGGAGGCATTCCAGTCACTTCAGAAAGCCCAATTGTAGACTCTTCATTGGTCATCCAATGCATCATTTGAAAAGCTTCTTCTGGGTGTTCACTTAATGTCGTAATCCCATAAGCCATACTACCAGAAGGAGATTTAGGCACTTCTTTATAAGGATAAGGCATCATGCCCCAATTCATGTCAGCATTTTCTGCAGATACGGCAATCCACGGGCCACCTAAAGCCATCGCAGCATTTCCTTCTTCAAATTGCATTTCTCCTGGCGTTAAGCTAACGACACCTTCTTCAAAAAGGGTTTTTATAAACTCTAACGATTCAACTGTTTCTGGGCTGTTTAAATACCCATCAGAAGTGCTTCCATCTTCAGAAATCAATTCTCCATTGTTTGACCATACGAAAGGTCCACCCATGAAGGTCAGCCATTCACCAACACCGTAATTCATAAATAAATTCAATCCATAGCGATCTTCAGTTGTTAAATCTTGGGCTACCGTTAAAAATTCATCCCATGTCCACGCATCTTCAATCGTTGTCGGTGCTTCAATTCCTTCTTCTTCAAAAATGTCCTTATTGTAATAAAGAGGGATAGAAGCTTCCATCGCTCCTAGGGAGTATAATTCTCCATCATAGGACCCCTGTTGGATGATCGAATCTACAAAGTCCTCTAAATCTTCGACGGAGATATACTCATCAATGGAACGAATAATATCAGACTCAGCAAAGCTTGCCACATATGGTCCATCTAATGCTAAAATATCAGGTAAATTCCCAGCTACTAACGCAGCGTTAATGCTATCACTATAAGAACTTCCTCCATCATCAATGATGATTTCCACATTCACAAAAATATCCTCATGGGCTTCATTAAATTCATCTATTCGTTTTATATAAAAATCTGTTTCTTCCTCTCCTGTTTGATGAATCCACATATCTAGTTGAACGGATTCATCACCTGTTGCTTCAACGCCTTGGTCTGCTTCTCCTGTTTCAACGACATCTGACTGTTCTCCATTACTTTCGCCATTGTTAGACTGATTGTTCCCTGCATTATTGGCGTTGTTCTCATCCAGTGATTCCCCACCGGATTCATTTCCTCCACATGCGGCTAATAAAGCTGCGGACATTGACAAAGGTACTAACCATTTAGACATTTTTTTCATAATTGTTTCCCCCTAATAATAATTATTTGAACTAGCATTAAGCAGAACTGCCCTCTTCACCTCCAGTTAGGATATAATACAATCGATTACGTAATCGATTACGTAAGTTTTATAAAAGAGATCATGCCTGCTCCTCCTTTTATTAGGAAGTTAACATGATCCTCTTAGCACGAGTTCTGATGGAAGGCGATAGACTTGGTAAGGCTCCTGGTTCCCTTCAATACGTTTGATTAGCAATTCTACCGCTAATTTCCCCAGTTCAAATGAAGGTTGCTTAACAACTGATAGTGGTGGCGACGTGATTCTTAACCAGTCATAATCATCAAAGCCAATGATCGCAACATCATCTGGAACAGAAATACTCTGTTCTTGAAGATAGTTTACCGCTCCCATTGTCATCACATTGTTTGCAGCGAAAATAGCTGTTACGCCTGATTTAACAAGTTCTCTCGTTAGAGAACGACCTTGATCAAATGTCGCTGGAGCTACTTTCACTAGCTCAGGATCAAACGGTAAATCATAGTTTTCTAAAGCAGCTTTATAAGCTGCCAGTCTTTCATCACTCGTTGTAATTCCCAATGGACCTGTGATGAAACCGATTTTATGATGACCTTTAGTTATCAATAGTTTAATTGCTTCATAAGTACCTGAGCCACTATCAATCAATACAGTATCGCTCATTAAGTCTTTCGGTTGACGGTCAATAAACACTGTTGGGTAGTTCCCCCGTAAATTTTCTTGATAGTCGTGCTCAACGGAGTCAACTGGAGCAATAATCAACCCATCAATAAGTTGGGTATTAAAAACTTTAATTTGATTTTGCTCTACTGCAAGATCTTCACTGCTATTACTTAATATTAAATTGTATCCATGTTCCTTTAACACTTGCTCGATCCCATTCGCAATCGACATAAAGAAGAAATTTGAAGTGTCTGAAGCTACTAAAGGAACTAAAAGTCCAATAATATTTGATTTTCTGCTGCGCAAGCTTCTAGCTACGGAATTAGGACGATAATCTAACTCCTCCATGGCCGCATAAACTTTTTTCTTCGTTTCTTCAGCCACATATCTCGTTTCATTAATCACATGTGAGACGGTAGCTGTCGATACGTCTGCTTTTTGAGCCACATCTTTCATACTAATATTCTCCATAGGCTGATTCCTCATTTTCAAAGATAAGGTGTACGTAATCGATTACGTAACCGTTTACATAAATCATACAATGAGAATATTGTGGAGTCAATACTTTTAATTTTTTTCTCCAATCAATTATTTACCTACTATTATTCGTTCATTTTTGGGTTGTGGGGCGCCCCACTCTCTTTCGCCTTCTTAGAATTCATTTACCGCATCTATTCATTAAGCATATAATGCCTAGAATAATAAAAGGAGGTTGAAAAGATAATGAATCCGGACCACGAACAAGAAGCGCTCCCTGTTGAATTCTTCGATACGTGCGAACAACCATTTTGTGCTTCAAGGGATGACTTTGCTCCTGCTTTTAACGCCCCCGCCTTGATAAACAATGAAATAAGTAGCGTTGATCTATTAAAAGAACGGGGAAAATGGGTCATTTTATTTTTCTATGCCAGTGATTTTACGTTTGTTTGACCGACCGAATTGGCAGCAGTTGCTGCTATTTACGACCATTTTCAACGGCTTAACACCGCTGTGTGGGGGATTAGTACAGACAGCATATACTCCCACAAAGTATTCAAAGAGATCTCTCCATCAGCTCAACAAGTACAATTCCCATTAGTTAGCGATCGAACGCAGAAAATTAGTCGAGCCTACCGCGTCCTAGACGATCAAACTGGTGCCACGTTTAGAGCGACGATCATTGTGAACCCCGAGGGCGTTATTGTATCGAAAATGATTTATCCAAGAGAAGTAGGCCGCAACGCTTTTGAAATTTTAAGAATGATGGAAGGAATTCAATATGGATTAAACACTGGATTAGGTGTGCCAGCTAATTGGGTTCCTGGAATGCCCGGAATTGAGAGAGACCCTGATAAAATAGGCAAAATTTAATTGAAAGCTTTTTAGGGAAATCTAAAAGCAATTTCTATATTAATTGGATTAAAAGTATTCTATATTCTCTAAACACGGTCACCGGTCCGCGTCTGTACCAGTCTGTAATAATGAAAACCGCCCTCTTAATCGAGGGCGGTTTTCATTATTCATTAACAATCTTTTCGTTTCATAGGAGATAATCTGTACGATAATCCTATCAAGAAAGCTTACTTACATCACTTCTTCATATGCCTCATGATCCGTATAAGCACGGGTGTAAAGATGTTCTACATCCTCATCAGTCAAAACCATCAGTCTCTCCATAGACATCTCTCTTACTCGCGATAGAAATTTGATCATGTTTTCTCTTTCTTGCCTTTTCATACAAATCATCTCCTCTTCTGTAGTGATACAGTTAATATTTTATATTTGTATTATATAACAGTGTTTCTTTATTCGTCAACACTAAATTTAAAAAATTTTGAAAATTAGACTTTTAATTAAAAATAAGCGCTCCTAAACCTTATAGGGGCGCTTGTTTTACTAATTTATTATTTTTTTCTTTCGTAAAGATTTAGGTATATACACGCAGTACGGCTCACTTTCCAAGTAATCTCCCGTCATCGCATAAGCTCTTGAACGGGAGCCTCCACATACATGTTTGAATTCACAAACTCCACATTTCCCTTTGTAAAGGTCTGGATTTCTTAATGATTTGAAGAGATCCGACTCTCTGTAAATGACAGGCAAAGGAGTGTCTCTTACGTTTCCAGCTTTTATAGGAAGTAACCCACTCGGATACACGTCGCCCGTGTGCGAAATAAACACAAATCCATTGCCATCGTTCACTCCTTTTGGTGCTCTCCCTAACCCATCTATTTGTCCTGTATTTCCATTTTTCAACGCATCCTCATAGCGAATCTCTGTCCCATTCCTAGCACCGAACTTTTCTCGCATTTTGTTTTGGATCACTACTCGTCGATAATGTTGAGCTGCGGTTGTTTTTATATCAAAGGGAACTCGAGTCGATAACTCATACAGCCATTGAAATACTTTTTCGTGCTGCACAGGAGAGATCATATCTTTTTCTTGACCTCGCCCAGTAGGAACAAGGAAGAACACACTCCATAGGACACAATCTAATTGTTCAATGAGCTGGGCCATTTCTTCTAAGTGATTCACATTATAGTTTGAGATCACGGTGTTAATTTGAATCGGCATCTCCAGTTCATGAAGATAAGTGATAGCATTCATCGTCAAATCAAAGGATCCGCTCGTTCCTCTGAAGTGATCATGAATCTCAGCGTTATGACCATCGAGGCTG
Organism: Salipaludibacillus keqinensis; assembly: GCF_003226325.1. GTDB lineage: Bacteria > Bacillota > Bacilli > Bacillales > Salisediminibacteriaceae > Salipaludibacillus > Salipaludibacillus keqinensis. Next base: position 542,551 of record NZ_PDOD01000002.1, read on the forward strand.
AATGCCCACCTTGATAATCCTACTTCTTTCGCTTTTTCCATCGCTTCTTTCGTGACATTTGGAGTAGCAGAAGGAGTCATCGATACTCGCACACCTTTATCTATCGCGTACTTAGCAATATCGAATACGTCTTCTCTCATTAACGGGTCGCCCCCTGTGAAAACGAGCATAGGATTGTTCATGGAGTGAATATCATCAATTAATTTCTTTCCCTCTTCATAGGTTAATTCTTGCGGATGCCGCCTATATTGGGCTTCTGCCCGACAGTGCAGACACTTTAACTCACACGCTCTTGTTAACTCCCAAATCACGATAAATGGATCTTCATGATAATCTCTAGAAAACATAGGAATTCCTCCTGTATTGTTCAACTTATACTCTTAGCTTAAAGCCAGGAAGGAGGTTCCGATGTGATTTACATCACATAATCTACCATTCTTCTGTTACGTTCACATAGTGTTCGGAAAAACTCAAGTTATCATTGTAGAGAAAAGATAATTAAGAACACCAACACAATCATAAAACAAACAGCGAAAATCCACGATCCTGAGTGGTCGCTCGCTGTTGGAGAAGATGGTTCATCTTCATTAGTGAATTCTTCTTCAGCTGTTGGCTGAGGCAAAGTTTCGTCTCTTTTATCCGGCGACAGTGTCTCGTTTAACCGGTTGAATTGTTCAATGATTTCAGCTAAGGCAAATAAAAACGCAGCCGCGAACAATCCGATAAACCAGTAAAGCAAGATCAATGGCCAGTCATAGTAGTATGTATAGCCATCAAAGTCCACTGTTCCAAAGACTAATCCACTGATAACGGATGATAGAAAAATAATGACTGAAACCATTACAAGCAATACAGAGACACGATTACGATATCTCATATCAACACCTCCTCACTCAATAAATTCTTCTATAAAATCCATTATCCTCCTTTTTATGAAAATGATGAGTTCAACTACTATAATCAGCTGCTTAAAATCTACCTCTACTCCGAGGACTAGTTTTAATGGTTTCATTTATCATGATTCTTGCCTGGTTTATTTTGTGGGGGCTACAGGATGTCTCAAACCGACTACAGCTTCCCTCAAACTGCTTACACCTTACTCCAAACCAGCTACAGATCGAGACCAGTTTTGTAAAACCACTAAAAAAAGCCCTCATTCATAATGAGAGCTTTATGTACAATTATTTTTGTACGTTTGTAGCTTGCGGACCACGTTGTCCTTCTTCAATCTCAAATGTGACTGTTTGTCCTTCTTCAAGAGATTTGAATCCATCTCCTTGAATTGCGGAGAAGTGAACGAATACGTCATCTTGTCCTTCTACTTCAATGAAACCAAAACCTTTTTCTGCATTAAACCATTTTACTGTACCTTGTGTCATGTGATATGTTCCTCCTGTTTATGAATGTTTCCCCATCTAGTATGGACAAACCTTCCTAAAATATACAAAAAAAAGATTCCTCTAGAGGAATCTTTTTGTATTATTACTTTTGAACGTTAGCAGCTTGTGGGCCACGTTGTCCTTCTTCGATGTCGAAGCTTACTGCTTGGCCTTCTTCAAGTGTTTTGAAGCCTTCGCCTTGGATCGCAGAGAAGTGAACAAATACGTCGTCTTGTCCTTCTACTTCGATGAAACCGAAACCTTTTTCTGCATTAAACCATTTTACTGTACCTTGTGTCATGAAAAATTCCTCCTGCGTGGGGGTTTCCCACATAATATTACTATTTGAGCTCTTCATTTATTCGTTCAAGATGAAAATAACTTACATGAAGCTTTTCTCTTTCAGTCATATCCGAACGTCAATAAGTTAACCTTAGTGTATCATATCTAAAATAAAAATGAAACTCTTCCTTGAAATTTTTTATTCAAATAGCCTATTTTTTATTATTTCTTTTATCAGCGAGTGATCATCTCGCAAAAAACTTGCTCTCATCCTAGTTGCTACAAGCTTTTTAATCTGGAGCTACCTATTTTTCGTTTCTTCTTTCATGATCTCTAAAAATAAATTTGCAAAGTAAGGGTCAAATTGAGTACCCCTTCCTTCTTTGATGATGTTAAGTGCTCTCTCATAATCCATTCCCTTTAAGTAAGGTCTGTCCGAAGTCATAGCGTCAAAAGCATCCGCCACAGCGAGAAGTCGACCGAACGTTGGAATATCATTTCCTTTCAAGCCTTCGGGATATCCTTTCCCATCGTAACGTTCGTGGTGATATTGTACGCCTGGTAGAATCGGTGTCCACTCTTCTGGTAAGTCAACTTGTTCAAGAATTTTCGTCCCAATGACAGGGTGCTGTTTAATTTGCTCAAATTCCTCCTCTGTCAGTCGGCTCTCTTTAAGTAGGATATGATCACGGATGCCGATTTTACCGATGTCATGTAAAAGAGCAGACTTTTTCAGTAAATCTTCTTGTTTCTCAGGAAAATCAGCTTTTCTGGCGATTCTAACGGCGTAGTTTGCCACTCGTGATGAGTGCCCCGCTGTATAGGGATCTCTCGCATCGAGAGTGGCTGCAAATACCGAGAAGAAGCTATTAATTAATTGGTCGTTTCGATTGTCCCTTTCTTTAATTCCAATCACCATCGAATTAAATCCACTGACTAGATGAGCGAATTCGTCGGAGTATGATTTATCTAACGTCTCGAAATTTCCCTTACCCACTTCTTCAAACCTTCCTCGAAGTTGGTCAATAGGTTCTTGAATGTTTCGATAAAGTAAAATACCGGTAGTAATCGAAATCCCTAAAATGACAAGAACAATAACCAATGCCCAACTCCAATAGTTTTCTAAAGAATAATTGTTGCTTTCCACCGTTCTTATTTGAAGAGCTACGATAAATAACAAGACTGGAAATACAGCTGTAAATAAAGAACTGATGAGTAATTTTACTTTATAACTAATCAATTGATTCGTCTCTAAAAAAAGTTCAACATCCTGTTCTCGTTTCGCTCTTGCATAAATATGATTAGCTAATATCAAGCTTGCACGGTATGTAAGAAAAAACTCAATTAAGGCATGCATCACCGCGATTAAAATGGCTCCAGCCCATGCTAGTGCAATGTAGTAATACTCGAAATGGATCCAGCCGTTGTAAATAAGAATGGCATACAAGATAGAAGCAGGAATAGATAACCCGAATAAATGGGGTCCTAAAATTCTTTGAACGGTTAAAATAGGAAACCTGTGTGCCACTGTAAATGCCTTTTTGAAATCAGTTTCGTTAGGTAGATCAGATTGAAAAAATTTCTTTAATGGACGGATGTGTTTTTTAAATAGAGCCAGCTCTGCTGCAAGCATAATAGCTACGGATACTATCATGACCGTGACTAACAGGAGGATTTCTACTGCGGCCAATTGTAAAGTATGAAAAATAAATACACTGCCTACACCAAACACAGCGATGACGGAACCTAATAAATAATTAAGCACAAGCTGTTTTTGAAACTGCTCAAACACTTTCAATAAACAATCCCCCTCAAGTCGTTTCACTAGTTAAATTATACTCTTAAAGAAAAGGATATACAAAAACACTAGTGCAATAGATTTAGGTGGCCCACAACGTTTTGACGAAAGCTCCAAAGAAACCCTCCCGTAACCTTCTTCACAACAACCTACGAAATAAATTTTCACAAGACTAAAAACACACAAAAAAATAATGAGGCTGCCCCCATTATTTTCGGCTTTCTACAATGCTCTTTGGTCTAACGCTTCTTCTTCATAAATAAGACCGTATACCTTATCTGTCAGTTCACTTGGATGACCATCAAAAATCAGCTCACCTTTCTTTAAAGCCAAGATTCGACTGGCATATTTCTTAGCTAAATCCACGTCATGAACATTGATAATCGTTGTTAAATTTCTCTGTTCATGGAGTGTTCGTATTAGCCGGAAAATACTATCGGAAGTGCTCGGATCCAGGCTTGCGACAGGCTCATCTCCAAGCAGCAGATAAGGTTCTTGCATCATCGCCCTCGCAATACCCACTCGCTGCTTCTGTCCTCCACTTAAGTGCTCTACTCTTCGATTTGCAAAAGAAGCCAGCCCCACCTCTTGAAGATAATAGTCTGCTTGTTTTATTTCTTCCTCTGAGAAGAGGCCTAATAAATTTTGATAAGCCTTCTTCTTTCCAAAACGGCCTGTCAAAACATTTTGCTTCACTGAAAGACGGGGAATCAAATAAAAATGCTGGAAAATCATGCCCATTCCCGTCCGTAAGTTACGCGTCTCTTTCTCAGAAAGTTGACACACTTCTTTTCCAGAAACATGAACAGCCCCCCTTGTCAGAGTCTGCAACCCATTGATCGTGCGGATGAAGGTTGATTTACCCGCTCCGCTACGACCTAGGACACATACAAACTCACCTTCCTTAATTGTTAACGTAAGGTTAGAAAGAGCTGGCTCTGTTTCTTTATCATAAGTAACCGTCACGTTATCCAATGAGAGCATTCGTACCACTCCTCTTCTAAATGACCCTCTTACGAACAATGCCTCCAATGACATCAACGACAATAACGAGGATCATGATAATACTAATCGCCGTCGCCATCGCTTCATAAGCAAGACTGTTATAATAGTTCATTAAGCTTTGACCTAATCCCCCACCGCCAATCATACCAAGGACTAGCGAGGTGCGAATGGCTACTTCGAATCTATAAAAATAATGTGAGAGAACATTAGGCCAAATTTGCGGGATGATTGAAAAAATCTGACCTATTCTTCTTGAAGATCCGACAGACTTCATCGCTTCCTGTGGGCCTGATTCTGCCGCTTCAATCAGTTCAGAGATTAACTTCCCTAACACACCGACATTATGAAGGAAGATCGCCAGCAAAGCCGCAAAAGGACCTAATCCTAACGAAACAACAAAAATAAGTCCAAAAACAATTTCAGGTACAGAACGAACGAGACTTAAACTAGACCGAACCGCGTAATAGCCTGCCTTCGATACGGACGTGTTGGAAGCCGCAAGAAAACTAATAGGCAATGCCAGACAGAGGGCAACCAATGTTCCTAAGAATGCCACCGATAATGTTATTAAAGATTGTTGCAATAAATACGGAACAAGTTCCCACCTCAGTGGCCAAAAGTTTCGCTGAATAAAATCCCACGTGTTTTCCAAGCGGAAGAGAGAAACGAACGAGAACTCTGCTGTTACTGCGCTGAACCATATGGCAATCGCAATGAACAGTACGTAGACAATCAGTCTTTTACGAAACCAAACCATCACATCTGCCCACCTTATTCATCCTCGTCTTCTTCCGGATCCAATAGTCCCATCGTTCTCGCAGCTTCTAAAATACTGTCATATTCATCATGACTTGCTTCAACAAATTCGTCCGCCCCGCCAAAAATAGACAAGATTTCCTCGTCATCGATCGCTAAAAATGCTTCTCGAATCTGATCCTTTCTGTCATCCTCTGTATCATGAGGAACCGCCCAAGGGTATTGATAGAGTTGCTGGGACTCCCAAATGATTTTATATTCCTCTTCCTCAATTGCTCCTTCATTAATCAACGCTTGGAAGATGGCACTATCAATCGCTCCAGCATCTACATGTCCATCTGCGACCACATTGGCCGTAATATCATGGGAGCCTGTAAATCTAACACTGCTAAATTCGTATGATCCTTCATTTTCATAAACATTTCGCTCCATTAATTCAAACCCAGGAATGGTAAAACCAGACGTAGACGACTGACTCCCAAAGGCAAAATCGACTTCCTCCACATCTTCCAATAATTCATCTAACGTTTCCCACGGGGCATCAGGTTGGGTCACGATATAAGAGTAATAATAAGGATTACCATCGATCGATTGGGTGACAACCGCTTCTGCACCACTTTGCTCATAAGCAATCAAATAGGTCACTGGACCAAAGTAGGCTAAATCCACATGACTATAGTTAATAGCCTCCACTACCGCATTGTAGTTCGGGTAATGAGTCACTTCCACAGGCATTTCTAAGTGATCGCTAAGATGGTCTTCTAAACGGGATAGTCCTTCCTCCATCTCGCCAATAGACTGAGACGGAATCACCGCAACTTCAAACAGATCTCTTGATGCTTTTCCCTCTCCTTGCTCTTCATTATTTTCTCCACAAGCTGTTAGGACAATAATGCTACTCATCAATGTCATTGTTAATAATCTTCTTTTCAAAAATTAAACTCCCCTTCTTAACGGATCTGTATCATTCATTATAAAGGAAATTTATAAAAAGTATAATATTTTATTATGAAGTTTCGCTCATCAGGATTCGTTGGGCTAGCTAGGGGCTCATCTTATCCAAATAAAAAAAGAGAGCATTCACTAGAACACTCTCCGTTTAAGAAATGACTATTTTCGTTTAGTCAGCTTATTCATTTCTTCTGTTACAACAAAAGCAAGATCATCATTTCCGAATAAGGATAACACGCCGAGAACGGTATCGTGAGGCACCTCTCCAGCTTCTTCTTTTGAAACCGTTAACTCCAGTGCTTCTTTCAAAGCTTGATTCCCACTTTGTGTAGGATAGGCTTTAAGATAAAGCTCTTCAGGTTCTAAATCATGATTAATACACCATTGGGCAAAGACGAGAATCATCATTTTTTCATCTTTTTGATAGTTTTGAATAATTTGTTCTTCGATTTCATTTTTTGAACTCATAATACTTTACACCCCACCGTTTTATGCTGAGTATATTATAACGAAAAAGCACTTAGATTCATACTAAGAATTCGTTGTTTAAGTGTTGCTTTTCTGTAACATTTAGCATCAATGTAAAATCGATCTTATCGGTACAATTGGGTTAGTGTTCACACAAATCCTGAAAAATGTGGTGATGAGAATGCATAACAAACAACCCCATGCTTCACAAGGCCATCCTCATGGCATGAGTAAAAGCTTCGATTATGATGAAAATCCCTTTATCGTCATCTGGGAAGTTACCCGAGCATGTGAATTACGTTGCGTTCATTGTCGTGCTGACGCGCAAGTTGAACCCCACCCAGAAGAACTTTCTCCCCATGAAGGGATGAAATTGATCGATGATATTTATGAAATGAACAATCCTATGCTTGTATTTACAGGTGGGGACTGCATGATGCGCGAAGACTTATTCGATTTGGCGGAGTATGCTGTGAGTAAAGGAATGCGTGTATCCATGACACCGAGTGCCACCGACAATGTCACAAAAGAGAGAATGAAAAAAGCGAAACAAGTGGGTTTGTCCAGGTGGGGGTTTAGCTTAGATGGTCCAACACCAGAAATACATGATCATTTTAGAGGAACGTCTGGCTCATTTGATTTAACCCTTGAAAAAATCAGCTATTTGAAAGAACTCGGTATGCCTCTACAAATAAACACGGTGATTTCTCGCTACAATTATCATGCTTTAGAAGAAATGGCTGCACTAGTTGAGGAATTAGATGTAGTCATGTGGTACATCTTTTTGCTTGTTCCCACTGGAAGAGGACAAATGAACGCTTGCCTCACCCCTACAGAACATGAAAAAGTCTTTCGCTGGCTGTACGAGTTAAATAAAACATCCAACTTTGACATTAAAACAACAGCAGCTCAACACCATAGACGCGTTGTCATTCAACAAAAAGCTAAAGAAAACAAAATTTCGAAAGATCAAATCAACTATTCAGATTCCATATCTGATACCGCTTCGCTCGTAGACGGTCTAAAGCGTGCACCCAAAGGGGTAAATGACGGAAATGGATTTATTTTCGTTTCTCATAAAGGAGATGTCATGCCGAGTGGCCTCCTTCCTATCAAAGTAGGAAACGTCAAAGATCAACCTCTAAAAAAGATTTACCGAGAATCTCCCGTATTAAAAGAATTGAGAAACCCTGACTTGTATAAAGGAAAATGCGGAGTGTGTGAGTACCGATATGTGTGCGGGGGATCTAGATCTAGAACATACGCTGTCACTGGTGACTATTTAGAAAGCGAACCGTTTTGTGTCTATGTTCCTAAATCTCTAAAAAAACAAGCTCAATAAACGTCTCGTAAAGAGCGATTTGGAGCAGAAAACACCATCCAAGCTAACCATGTTAAAAAATGCCACTCTTCGGCACTTTTTTTGTTATGAATAGAAATAGGATGACAGACTCTCCTGTTTAGTTCACTTACTAGTCTGTTCACAGGGAAATATGATAAAATCAGAGTGGATTAGTGGTCTATGTAACTTTACAAGTAAGGATGATGTCTAGATGATTAACAAAAATTCGCCCATTCCCATCTATTATCAATTAGAAGAAAAAATAAAAGGCCAAATTGAACAAGGGGAATTACAAACAGGAGATATGCTACCTTCCGAGCGTGAATACGCAGATCACTATGCGATAAGTAGAATGACAGTTAGACAAGCTATATCGAAGTTGGTTAATGATGGATATGTCTATCGTAAAAAAGGAACAGGCACGTTCGTAGCGGAAAAGAAAATTGAACAGCCTTTACAAGGGTTAACCAGTTTTACTGAAGATATGAAAGCCCGGGGGATGACTGCGAGCAATCGCCTCATCCACTTTAAGACAATCCCTGCCTCAACGTATGTAGCCCATTCTTTGAACATTCCTGTTGACTCCCCTGTATATGAAATTCAACGCATCCGTCTTGCCGATGGTGTTCCGATGGCGTTAGAGACGAATTTTTTATCAGCTACACTGGTTCAAGGTTTATCAGAAGAAGTAGTCCAATCGTCTCTTTACGACTTCATTGAGAATAAATTAAACAAAAAAATTGGGCATGCTACGCAAATTATTGAGTCATCCATCGTCAACGAGACAGAAATGGAGTTATTAGAAGTAAAGAAAGATTCGCCTGTCTTACTAATAGAACGAAAAACATCTTTAGAAGACGGCACACCTCTTGAGCTAGTTAAGTCATCTTACCGAGCAGATCGCTATAGATTTATTATAAATATGGAAAGAAATTAATCTTAAGGCCAGGTTTCTAATTGGGGGAGCCTGGCCTTTCATGAAATTTTATTTAACATAGGCTTGCTTCGTTACAGATCTTCTAGACTCGTAGCCTCTTAAACTACCCAATTCCTCGTTCATTAATCGTTCCATTTCTTGGAGATCTTGTCTTGTGACTGTGGGATCTTGCTCACTCCACTTCACCATATACACAAAGTGAAAGTTTGGAAAGGAACGAAAAATGACAGGCGAATGAGGGTGGCTGTCAAACCATGCTTTTATCTGATATTTTCTCCCATAACTCCAGTCCGTCAACTCCATGTCCTACACTCCTTAAGTCAATAATTCTATTCTGGGAAGGGTTAATTTTGAAAAAATTCGCACTCCTTCTACCAGCGGAACCTAATATTTTAGAAACCAATGTTTATTATAGGCAAATTATTAGATATTTGCTTCATTATAGCGAATGTTTGTTCTTATTTCAACCGAAAAGCACCCGCTTGTTAGAAACTAACAAGCGGGTGCTTAGTACTTTGAAATTTATGCGGCTCTTTCAGCCGGTGATGTTAGCTTGTTTTTGAAGACGACTGTGCGAATGTAAGGAATCGCCCAACGGTCGCCACCGAATTTACCAGCGTTGTAGCCAGCTGCTAAGATGAAGATTGTTAGTAATACTAACCAAGGATTAGAAGAGATCGTTCCTGCAAACATAAATGCGAAGTTCATCACAATTCCAAAGAATGCTGCTGCTGTTGTAAGAACACCGACGATTAAACCAAGTCCGACTAACACTTCACCCCATGCGACCATAAAGCTGAACACACCTGCGTTTGGTAAGGCAAAGTTTTCAATAAACGCGTGATACGTTGGATACTGCTCCATGACTGCTTCGTTTCCGACTACCCCTGTTAAATAACCTGACGCATCAAATGGTTCGCCGACGACTTTCCCCCACCCTGCTGTTAACCACTGCCACCCAATGTACACTCGTAACACTGTCAAAAGTCCCGCTGCAATTTTGTTGTTTCTTAAGAAATCCATAAACATGATAATTCCTCCTCGTAAGGTTTCGTTTTTTTAGGAAGGGAGTCGACGATCACTTGTATTTATAAGAATGATAAGTTCATTTTAGCTGTTTGATAGTGATCACTAACTCGCTTTCTATAGTTCTAGTATATTATGGATTTTGCAGTTACAACCGAGCAACCTGTGAACAGTTCGTTGCGAAATGGTGTCTGTTCTGTGAATGAATGAACAATTAAGGTCATTTTCTGTGGTTCCCTTAAGAAGGTAAACACGGTCATAGAAGGTACGATAATCATATTGACTAGTGATCCAATTCATATAAGAAGCTGTAAAAAGCCGGATCATTTTTGTTGACAAGGAAAGGTTTTGTTCATTATGATTAATATATATTTCTATACTCGAAATAATTATCGACGATCAAGCTTTTGCTTGTGTCCGTCGTTCTTTTTTTGTAATAGTGGAGCAGATAAGAAAGCGGGGTCCTTATGGACAGTGAACAAAGGAAACCTTTATTAAATAGAAAAGACAAACGAAATTTAACGTTATTATTATGTATCATTTTGACATTTACAGTCATGAACGGAACGATGTTCAACGTGGCGATCCCTGATATTGCTGAGGAATTTAATCTCCTTCCTTCACAAGTAAGCTGGGTCATGACAGGATATATTTTAGTTTTCGCTATCGGGTCTCTCATGTACGGAAAATTAGCAGATTTATTCCCAATCAAAAGATTGTTAACCATAGGAATCATTTTATTCGCATCGGGAGCTACTCTCGGATTGTTTTCTCCTAATTATTCTGTCCTTTTAACAGCCAGAATTCTTCAAGCTATGGGTGGCGCCACAATTCCTGCTTTAGCTTTTATCATTCCAGCACGCTTCATGCCCGAGGATAGAGCGAGGGTATTTGGGATCGTTTCTGCTACTGTCGCTTTTGCTTCCGGATTGGGCCCTATTACTGGAGGACTCGTTGGTGGAGCATTTAACTGGAGGTACTTGTTCATCTTATCGATCCTATCGTTAATTGCCATTCCCTTTTTGAGAAAATGGCTTCCTAACGAGGAACGGAAAAAAGGAACAGTAGATGTGTTAGGAGCTCTATTGATCGCTGGTAGCATCACTGGATTACTTGTTTTTGTGACCACATTTAACTTCATTGGTCTTATCGGTGGTTTCATAGCATTTTGTTTATTTATATGGAGAGTGAAGACGTTTCACTCTCCCTTCATTGAACCAGCTATGTTAAAAAATAAGTATTATACAGCGACCATTGCCACAAGCTTTCTTGGAACCAGTGCAATGTTCGGGATGATCTTCGTGGTACCGATCATGGCTCGCACCATTTATGACTTAGACACCGTACAGATCGGACTGTTGTTATTTCCTGGTGCCATGGCGGCAGGTCTCATTGGGCAATACGGTGGAAAGTTAGTTCAACAAAAGGGAAGTTATCCCGTTTTAAGATTGGCTTTTGTTATGGTTATTATCGGAAGTATGCTCATCTCGACGTTTATCGGGTTTCCACCTTATTTAATGGCTCTCTGTATTTTAGTCCAGTACATGGCTTTCCCACTCATTCAAAGCTCCACTGCTAATTTACTAACAGAACTGGTGCCTGCGAATCGAACAGGAGTAGGAATTGGCATGTTTAATTTAATGAACTTCCTATCTGGCGCTATCTCCAGTGCGGTGTTTGGAGCTTTACTAGATCTTGAGCACATTCGCTTTCAAATCAATCCCTTTGCTTCAAACGGAGAGTTCGCGATATATTCAAATTTATTTATCGGACTTACGCTCATCTCAGCCATTGCGCTGATCATGTTCACTCTTGTATTCAGACATAGGCTTGTTGATAACAAAGCAAAGGCAAACTTTTGATAAAGCTTTCTCACAGAAAAACATCCTGAAGGAACCTTCAGGATGTTTTTCGTTATTAAAATGTATTCGTATTGTAGATGTAAGACTTAAATAGATGAGTCGAACATTTCACCTTTTCCTGTTAACTCTTTTTCTTTCATTCTCGCTATTTTCAACAACCTTTGTTTAGATTCGTTTCGTTCGAAATAATAACGTTGTTTCGATTGATCTTTCAAGGCATCAAAAAACTCTATACGCTCAGCTGGTGATGGCCCTATTATCATTGGTTTACGCGAGGTTTGACGCTGACCATAAATCATCATTTGCTCATCTTTTACTGGAGGAACGTATCCCATCAATGATCACCTCTTTCTATCCTCCTTTACCCCTTTTTAAATATTGATAACCTCAAAGTTTTTAATTAGGTATTATCGGGTTCGTGTCCGCCCTAACGGCTTTCCACAAGAACACCCGCCCTTTTTCGGTGTAGGAGTTGTAATCGTTCTAGAATGATCCCGTGAGGAGTAGATCTTGTTTCTCTTAGAACGTTCAAGACCCCTTTGTTTATTTTTTTGTTCCCAATTTGACATGCCTCATTCCTCCTTTTTCTGTTCATACACCACACCATATGAAATCAGAAAAAAAAAGGTGATAAGGTAGCATTGGTTAAGCCTCATCATCTTTATTGTCGCGATTGAGCGCCTGAAACGTTTGAAAAAATCGTTCATGATTATTTTTCCGGTAGTCATCTTGAACCAATTTCTGATCAGGTTCATCATTTATTTCATGCCGTTCTTTCTTTTCAATCATATTATCCATTGACGCATCGGCGACTTCATATTCAATAGTTTTTTTCGAAAAGGACTTCAATTTTTCTGTTAATGAATTTATTTCTTGCATATATTTTTTCTCATCTTCCTCCCATTGAATTTTCTCTTCGGTTAATTTATTTTTAACCTTTTCTACCTCTTTTAACGTTCGTTCTAATTGTGCGCTCCGGGATTCAACTTTAGTTAACACAGCCTCTAATTTTATTTTTTTTTGCTTCAGTTCTTTGTTATACTTTTCTATTCTGGTGTTTTTTTCAATCAATTCTTTGTTACTACTGAGCAATTCTTTCATTTTCTTTACTTCATAATGCATTTCCATCCTTTGAATTTGCCTCGTTAACTTGATCGTTTCTGCCTTATAATGAAGCATTTGTTGTTGTAATTGAATTTCAGAAAAATTTGACTCTCTTTTTTCAGTTTTCAAGACATCACCCCCTACATCTAAAGATTCTTCTATCATCTATATGTAGTGAAATTGAAAACTTGACTACCCTGAAAATAAACATTGAATGGCTCGTTTCTTTATCTAGCTCTGATGTAGACCCACGCTCTGCTTTGTTTGGGAAAAGCAAAAGATAAAGATCCCCTAAGGTGCTTTACCTGAGGAGAACTTTATTGATCATTAATACAAATGTTTTAAAACAATTTCTTCAATAATTACTGCGATTGCTGCAAGGGAAAACAGCCACATAATCAAGACAAAAATTTGAGGAAGAAGCAGATAGCCAATTAGCATGAATGCCGCTACCCAGACCGACGTACACCAGTGACAGTTAAGTATTTCTCCTATAAACTTTCTTATTCCTATACCTTTCGGTGTATACTCCCAGATGAAATTTCCCGCTTCGTCCACTGCTTGCTCCTCATTTATAAACATTCGTCTGATCGGCGTTGTAACGGTGTCATATACAAACAAATGAGTGATCCGAAAAATAGCCAACCCCATAAGAATGAATTCAAACCAAGTAAACAAAATGATCACATCCCATCTGATAGAGATCTTTGTCTAACTATATGTAAAAAGAAGCAAAGGTTTCCCTTTACTTCTAATTAGCTGAGATTAGCAAGCATATGCTGCTCCAACAATAACCAACAGAATAAACAGAACCACAATGAGAGTAAAACTGTTGTAATGGCTCACAAGTTTCACCTCCCCATCTTCATTAAGAAGAGATATCTTCTCCATCTATTTATATGTTGGAAATCAAAAAGAGGTATAGGTAAATCACCTGTAATACGACTCAAACACTTTTATTTAGGCTCTTCCAAGGCCTGTCGTAAAAGAAGTAAATCCTTAAAGCTCTTAGATCAACCGACCATAGATTAAGGCTTGCGATGATATCTATTTTTAGGATCATTTGTCTAAATTGACACTTCCGATTAGGTGCTTTCGTGAGATCTCTTTCATTTGACCAACTGACGAGTACGAACATTTTCAACATGAACAACCCCGATCACAAAGCTTCTACAAGTTATTTAATAAATTTATCGTTCATCGTACACAAATAATCAGCTCATACATAGGATGAAGTAGTTACGAATAAATATTTACAACAAGGAAGGATGAAAATAATGAGTAAAGTAGAGCGACTGTGTATAAAAGTCCCTAAAGTTTATGACTGGATTACACACCAGGCAGAAAAGGAATTTCAATTCGAGGTTGGAGATATAGACTTTTTCACTGAAGAAGATCCAGAAGATCAAACAACGGATACGTTGGTTGATGATATTTGTGACTATTTCTTGCCGAACAGTGTGAAGGTTAGTTGTGTCCTTATTGCTCCAGAACCTCCTGAGGAACTGTGTGCAGAAGTAGGTGATCGCAAAGATGTCCATGTTGAGGAATACGATACAGTTCTTCAACTTGTGAATATCCAAAAACAAGGGCAGTTTCAAATAGTATTAGAAGCTAAAGACAACTATAAAAATAACGGTCTAGCGCCACTGTTCTCAGAGCCAATTAACTTCTTTAAAATCGAAAAGTTTTTGTTGTGTGCACCACCTGGCACCGATGTCCTTTGTCATGTCTACGATTTTGATTGTGAAGGTTCCTTCGTTTGTAATGGAGATGGAACAGAATGGACCATCGACCTCCTATTACTTATCTGTCAATCAATCCAAGTAGAAGCTGAGGTGAAAATCGACATCGAAGGGAAAATTTGTAAACCAAGACCTGAAATTCTTCTTCCTGTTCGAAGAAAAAAATGCCCTGATTTCAAGTTCCCTGAGCAATGTCCTGAGGTTTTCCCTAGACCGCACAAACCTCATTAATTAAACGAGGATATTTAGTGAAAATATTGATCCTTTCCTGAAAGAGAGATTATTTCTCTCTTTTTTAATTTTTCCTGAATCCACTCCTTCTTTTTGGAATATGTATTCTATATCATTCATTTTGAGGTAATAGAAGGAGGAGACGCTAATGAATATTAAAAAAGATGGGGCCACTCAGCAACTCATTCAGTTACAACAAAAAATCCTTCACTACAAAGCTGAATTAAGGAAATACAAAAGACTGAGCCAAGAGTTCAAGAAAAAACTCTCTTCGTATTCGGAGAAGGAGAAAACGGATCAAAAGACGTTTCACCCCATCGAATCACAACGTAACAATGATCCACTAGCCTCAGCGAGAGCTCACTTTACTTATTCGACCTTTCTCCCCGACCCTGAGGAAGAAGACCAAGAAATATTAGTCAAAGGTCATTTCTATATAACGAATACCGGAAGTGGCAACTTGAATCACCCGATCATTGGTTTTCGAATCAAGCCTGTAAATGCAGCGAAAATAAGCGGGAAGATCGCTACGATTGGAGGAAAAGAGGAAAGTGTTTTATATTCCTCCAATGAAGAGTGGCAACATCTTCATGAAAATTGGATGGAAAAGTCGAGAAAAAAAGGAGAATATTGGCTAAGACCGATACACTGTACCGAAATAACACCTAATGAGACTCTATCATTCTCCAGTTTCGATCTTCGCATTAATCCATCAAACCTAAGGGGACATATTATCATTGAAGGTTTTGCCTTCTTCGATGAGATCAAACAAGGAGTTCCTGCGATTAATCACATCTCTTTTTATTTGTAACAGGTTATCTTTTGCTTTCGTCCCGACCAATGGGTTGGTGCAAGGCAGGTGCTACACCGTTAGCACCTGCCTTGCATGACCCCGTCCTGCAACGCAGAGCACTAACACAGCATTCATTTTAAAGATGTGATAAATGATGAAAAATCTTCCGTATATTTCACCAAGTTGCTCTGTAAAAATTTTTCATTCTCTATCTTCCAAGTATGCTCGTTCGGATTGCTTCTAATTAACGTGTAATTGGCTTTGTCTGTAGAATAAATCCGATATCCGAGACGTCTACATTGTTTTTGAAAGGCAATGTCTGAGCCTTCCCTCTGGTGACCAAACCCAACTTTGCTACCTACTTCTTTCACACATGTAATGGTCCCACCAGCAACATATTGAACGTAACGGTCTTCCTTATTTCTGTTAAAGATACAAAGGGCTTTTTCTTGCTTGACATAGACATATATGGTTGCTTTCCCTACGATAGCTGCTTTCGTTTGGTGAAACGCCTTCATCGTTTGCGTCAAATAATAAGGTGAATAATAATCATCATCATCAAATTTGGAAATATACTTGTGCTTAGCTTTCCTTATACCGAAATTCAAACACTCACCCAAGGAGTACGTTTCCTGTAATTGATAAACGGATACGTACTTTATCTGCTGGGCTTTATCTTTCCATTCATCTATATTCATGTCATCTTTGTTTAAAATAACAATTAACTCTTTGTCTTTATACTGTTGCCTTTCATAATTTTGCAAAACGTTCGCAATCAAATGCTGTCTAATAGAACACGTGATAATCGAAACCATAGAAACTTCCTTCCCCAAAGTCCATTCTAAGGTTACTCGTCTTTAGCTATGATAGACTTAAAGTCTTTTGTGAAAGTTAGATTCTTACACCCCTTTATTAACCGATGATTAGGCTCTGAATGCGATGACAAATCTGCTCTTCTTATACATACAAAGTTATCTTTCCCGGTGGAATAAATCTTCTTTCCTTTCTTTACACTCTGAATCAAAAAAGAACCATCTTCACCTCGGTTAATATTAGGAAAATGGATTTGTGGAAAGAGGGATTTCTGAAACATAAGCGTAGCTCCTCTTACATTTCTGACATATTTATTTTCAAAATTAGGTCTGTGGATTCCTAATAGGCTACTGTCTTCAAAATACGTATAGACCGTTCTTTTTCCCACGATCGCGGCGTTTGTTTTCCTAAATGCTTTCAAGGATTGAGTTAAATAGAACGGCGCATAATAATCATCGTCATCAAACTTCGCCACATATGGATACTTTGCTCTAGATACAGCTTCATTTAAGCAATTTCCTAATGTGGTATTCTGTGGAAGTTGCACGACAGTTATTTGATCTTCATCTTTTGTTCGGACCTTCCATTTATTGATATCTATTTCATCACAATTCAAAATAATGATAAGTTCTTTCTCTTTCCACACTTGCCTTGAAAAGTTTTCGATCACATTCTCCATATAATGATCTCTCATCGTGCAAGTAATCACTGAAACTTCCATGCGCCCTCTCCTAGAAACGATTTATTTAACTATATTATCTTTTAAGGAAAAGTATGAAAGCCTTCTGTTTAGTTAAGCTTTTACACAACCGAAAAAAGCCTACAACTTGGTTGTAGACCAAATCGCAGGCTTCCATTTTTGAATTGTTTAATTACATTAATCCTGTTACGTGATAGCCGCCGTCCACGTGCAACAATTCGCCGGTGATTCCTTTTGATAAATCACTCATAAGGAACAGCGCTGTATCGCCAACTTCTTCTGTAGTGACCGTTCGTTTTAATGGGGCATTGGCTTCCATTTCTTGCAACACTTCATTGAAACCACCGATCCCTTTTGCAGATAACGTTCTGATCGGTCCAGCTGAGATCGCATTCACACGAATCTGCTCTTTCCCTAAATCATTAGCTAAATACTTAACGCTTGCATCCAAGCTAGCTTTGGCCACACCCATCACATTATAGTTCTTAACGACACGCTCTCCACCTAGGTAAGTAAGCGTCACAATGCTTCCACCATCTGTCATAAGTGGTCTCGCCGCTTTCGTTACGGCCGTTAAAGAATAAGCGCTAATATTTTGCGCTAACAAAAATCCGTCTCTAGTCGTATTTAAATACTCTCCATCCAATTCTTCCCGATTCGCGAAAGCAATACAATGAGCAATTCCGTGAATGACGCCCACTTCTTCTTTGATTTGGTTGAACGTTTCCTCTACATCCTCATCTTTTGTTACATCACACGGCAACACAAGATGATTGTCTGCATCTAACGAATTTGCTAGATCTCTAACGTTCTTCTCTAGTCGTTCCCCTGCATATGTAAAAATTAGTTTCGCCCCTGCTTTATGTAAAGATTGGGCAATTCCCCAAGCAATACTTCGTTTATTCGCTACACCCATGATGACATAGGTTCGTTGACTTAAATCAATCTTCATGACTGATTCCTCCTCATAACATATACGTGATATTAGTACTTGGTCATAATTTTAACCTAGCTAGATAGAAACGTCAATCAGCATCTCCCTTCCGCTGAAGGAAGTAGTTAATTTCGACAAATATGGGGAATGTAATGATTAGTTGCTGTAGTATACCGAATGTAAACGGAGGACTGTTTATGAATAAGTATGATGTGATCGGAGATGTTCACGGGTGTTATGAAGAATTGATTGAGCTGTTAAGTCAATTAGGTTATTCCCAAGAAGGGCGTCATCTTACTCACCCAGAAGGAAGAAAGCCTGTTTTTTTAGGAGATTTAACTGACCGTGGTCCCTCTTCTGTTAAAACCATTGAAGAAGTAGCAAACTGGGTTTTCCGAGAGGAAGCTTTATATTGTCCAGGTAATCATTGTGATAAATTGTATCGGTACTTTTTAGGACGAAAAGTGATGATTAAACACGGGTTGGAAACAACCGTTGAAGAACTGGAACAGCTTAGCCCATCTGAATACAAGAAGGTGTCCGCGTTGTTTATCCAATTGTATGAGCAATCGCCACTTTATTTGGAACTGGATGACCAACAGCTCATTGTTGCCCATGCCGGCATTCGACCTGACTACATAGGTAAAAATGGGGGAAAAGTGAAAACGTTCGTCCTCTATGGTGATATAACCGGTGAAAAACATGAGGATGGTAGGCCTGTTCGCCGGGACTGGGCAGCGAAACATCACTTCCATTCCTTGGTAGTTTATGGGCACACACCTGTAAGTGAACCTCGTTGGCTAGGTGAAACGGTCAATATAGATACAGGGTGTGTATTTGGTGGCAGTCTCACAGCTTTACGCTGGCCTGAACGAAGCACGCAATCTGTGCCTTCCAAACAACCCCATATTCAAGAAAAATTCCAGTCATTTGATTGACTGGAATTTGTTACATTAGCTTTGAAAATCTGCAGGAGTTTCTGCTTTAAAACATAATTTTTTCTTTGTTATTGGGTGATAAAAGCATAGCTCGGATGAATGAAGAGCTTGTCGTTCCATATGAAGAGCTTTTCCCCCGTATAAAGTGTCCCCAATTAACGGATGACCGATCGCCGCCATATGAACCCTGATTTGATGAGTTCGCCCTGTATCCAATCTGACTCGAACGAGAGAAAAAGGGTGATCTCCTTCTACCCGTTCATAGTGGGTCGTTGCCAATTGACCCTCTTCGCTTATCTGTCTTTCAATCAAACTGTCCCTGTTCCTGGCAATTGGGAAGTGAATGGAGCCCCATTGCCATCGCAGCTTTCCTGTCAATAAAGCCACATACGTCCGCTGAATAGACCCATGAAGTTGTTGCTCCATACATAAGTGATGACTATAACGATGTTTAGCAATAAGCATTAATCCTGAAGTATCGCGATCCAACCGATTCACCGCGTGAAACGTTGCTGGCCATTCCTGTAAATGATAATGATTAATTACAGCTCCTGCAATCGATGGATCTTCAACATTGTCTGTAGGAATGGTCACCATTTTTGCTGGTTTATTTATAACTAAAACATGGTCGTCTTCGAAAACAACGTTCAGGGAAAAGGCAATCGGTTTTATTTTTTGGCTCACTTCTTCATTAGGAAGAATAACGACTACGGTATCTCCTCCGTTCAAATGGGTTCTTACTGTTTTTTCCGCTCCGTTTACACAGATCGAACCCCCTTTGAATTTGATTTCAGCCAGCGTTTTTCTAGATATGTTTTGTACATCTCTTAAGTACTCTTTCAACTTTAGACCTGACTCATGATGTGCAACCTTCCATGATAAGCGAATCTCTTTCTTTATCATTCGGCTATAAAGGACTCTTTCACTCGTTTCCAGAAGGGGAACGGTCTGAATCTGGCAAAACGGACTCGTTCTTCTGCTACTCGGCATTGGATAGATTTCACTTGTTTTTGCACGAGTGTTCTATGATCCACGGTAACTTGGAAATCTACATCATTCTTAGGTTTCAACAAACAGGTGTGATGTTGAGGTAAGACGAGTGGAGACCCAACAGTACGGTAGACACGGTTATTGATTGAGGCCATCTCAGCTAGCTGGATCGATGATAAAGAAGGATGTAAAATGGCTCCACCTAAGGCTTTATTGTAAGCCGTACTTCCTGAAGGAGTGGACAAGCATAGACCATCGCCACGGAATGTCTCAAACAAATCCCCTTTGATCTCGATATCCATCACTAAGGACCCTTCCATACTTTTCACTGTGCATTCATTTAAAGCAAGGTAACGTTCTGATTTTTGTTCCCCATTGTGTCGAATAATCACTTCCAGCAAAGGATATTCAACTATTTTAAATGGGGTTTTAGCAATATGTATCACTAACTTTTCCACTTCATCAGGCTTCCAATCGGCATAAAACCCTAAATGTCCGGTATGTACGCCCACGAAAGATGTTTGCTCTAGACGATGGGTATATTGATGGAAGGCTTCCAATAACGTTCCATCTCCCCCAACAGAGATGACAATATCTGGTTCTTCTGCGTTGTAAGTCAACTCAAACTCTTGCAAATAATTCTTGATTTTCTGAGTGAGATTATTTGAAGCATGATCCCCACGAGACAGGATGTTGAATTTCATCCAATAACCCTCCTTTCATTTAGCCCCTTTTTCTTAATGATTCTCTTTGTTTGGATATGATTTGCTGGGCATCTTGCACTTCTCCACGAATTTTAGACATTTCTTCGTCTAGTTGATAGGCAGCTTCTGCAGCCTTTTGTAGACGCTGTTCAATTTCTTCAGGAATCTTCCCTGAATATTTGTACTGCAAGGAGTGTTCAATCGTCGCCCAAAAGTTCATTGCCAACGTCCGGATTTGCAGCTCAACCAAAATAGGTTTCTCACCATCGATCGTTTGAACAGGATAACGAAGGATCATATGATAAGATCGATAGCCGCTCCTTTTCTCATTCTTGATATAATCCCGTTCCTCTGCAATTTCAAAATCCGTTCGGGCATGAATAAGCTCTGCTACCGTATCAATATCACCAACAAACTGGCACATCACTCTGACACCGGCCAAATCCTGCATCTCATCTTCTAATTTATTTAATGGGATGCTCTTTCTTTTCGCCTTCTCTAATATACTTGAAACGGGTTTCACTCTACCGGTGACAAATTCAATTGGAGTATGCTTGGAAGTAAGTTGATATTGATCGCGAATTCCTTTTAGTTTAATTTTTAGTTCTTCTACAGCCTGTTTGTAAGGCGTAAGCATGACATCCCAATCCATCATTCTAACGTCACCACCTATTTTATAATCTTAGATATGTATAGCTCATCAATTATTCGAAATTGATCGACTTGAAAGACTGCTCTACTTCTTCCACAAATTCAGAACCATAATTATGGTTCCCTTTAATATTATCTAATAAAAGATTCATTTCTTCCTGAAAATTCTTCAATTCAATGGGCGCATCTTTTAGATGAGACACCATGACCTCTGCTTGTTTATTTGTTGTCATAACCTCATCAATGGTTACCCAGTGGTTGTGAGGGATGCGTAGATGATGGTAGCCTTCATCGTTTTCTAATAAATAGATAAAAGCTTTGTTGTCAGAGTCTACCAATATCCTTCCAACTGGCTCGAATGTTTTCCATTCAACTGCTGAAATGTCGTTATTGACCGAGAAGATGACGCGATCATCTTCTTGAACAATATCTGTTACTAGAAGTGTGTTCATAAATCTTCCTCCTTTGAATCATTAGTTTCATTTTATCATAGTCGCCCTTTTCTACGTAATAAAATCATACAGAGACGGTTCATTTCATTCAATCGACTTATTGTAAATGCTAAAAACGTATGGAATAATATGATTATCAAACCACAAGTACTGTGACTCCTAACTCGGAAAATTGAAACGATACTAATCAGATGTGCAGGTGAATAAGTTGAATCAAGAAATTGAGATCGAATTCAAAAACTTAATTAATAAAGACGTATACCACGACCTTTTAAAGAAATATGAATCTTCACGCTCTCCCATCTTCAAACAAGTAAACCATTATTTTGACACTGATTTATTCTCATTAAAAGCTAAAGGTGCCGCTCTTCGTGTCCGATATAAAAAAGAGGGTTATATTTTAACATTGAAACAGCCACATGAAGGAGCAATTCTTGAAACGCATCAATCTATTTCTGAATCAGAGTTTCTCTCTTTCAAACAACATGGCTCCCTTACTAGCGGAGATGTTTATCATCAATTGATTGAGTTACTGGAAAATAACCTTCCTCCCCTTCATTATTTAGGCTATTTAACAACTGAGAGAACTGAAATATCATTGAACGATGGATTACTCGTTCTAGATAAGAGTTATTATTTTGATGAAATAGATTACGAAATTGAATTTGAATGTACTGAAGCTGTGGCTGGACAAGCCGCTTTTGAAAAATTATTGGAGAACTGGAAGCTTGATTGGGTTAAACCAGCAAATAAAATTGAGCGATTTTATCAAGCAAAACAAAGGTTTGAAAGATCGTAAAGCACCATAACTTGGATTGATGATTTCTTGGAGGAGTGTAAAGAATGAAAACGAATTTTATGAATGATTTTTACCAATGGCAGGTATTAAAATCTTGGGGTGAGCGCCAGAGTAACCAGCTAAATAAAACGCCTCAACCTTTGCAACTGGGATTCAACGAGCTCCTTCAGAAACAAATAGAAACGGCTAACCAAAATTTAGAGCAGCTAAACACTCAATCTCATTCGATGTCTGCAGAGCCACTCTCTAGTCCTTCGCGAGAGGCGACTTTATCCAGCCAATCAGCGTCAGACCAGCATTATATGCCAATGATTAAGCAGGCTGCTGAGAAACATGGAGTTGATGAACAATTAATCTACTCCATTATCAAACACGAATCCAATTTCAAACACGATGCCCAAAGCCATGCCGGTGCACAAGGGTTAATGCAACTCATGCCAAATACCGCCAAAGGCCTTGGGGTGAAAAACAGCTTCGATCCCGTTGACAATATTGACGGAGGCACTCGTTATATTAAAGCGATGTTAAACAAATACAACGGAAATGTATCTATGGCTCTCGCTGCCTATAATGCTGGACCTGGAAATGTGGATCGTCATGGAGGAATTCCTCCCTTTAAAGAAACCCAAGCTTATGTCCCACGTGTATTAAACACATACGAGCAATTGTCTAACCAATCGTTCGCTTAATGAAAAAGTTCTAATGTATAAACAACTCGGCAAAACAACTGAACCAAACAAAACTTATGCAACGTCCCTGAAAAAGGGCTCATTCTTTGAAATGAGCCCTTTTACTGTGTTTTCCATTCACATATAGTTCACATTTGTTGCTACAAATACGCCTCCTTGCTACAATAACGATACATACGAGTACAGAGTCCCTGCAGACCCTATTCTGGCAGTCTTCGAAATCATGCCTACAGAACGACATTCTGCAGCTCGACATTTAACAACTGTAATAAAAGGAGCACGACATGACAGAGCCAAATAAACAAACCGCCTATGAGCTTATTGGTAAAAAAAGATTAAGTGAGCTTGTTGATCGGTTTTATGAATTAGTATCAACGCATCCTGAATTAACAGCTATTTTTCCGGATGATTTATCGGAAACGGCACGTAAGCAAAAGCAGTTCCTTACTCAATTCTTCGGTGGACCATCCATTTACACGGAGGAACACGGCCATCCTATGTTACGGGCAAGGCACATGCCATTTCCTATTACTCCAAGTCGAGGTGAAGCCTGGCTTTCATGTATGGCTCAAGCACTAGTAGAAACGAATATAGAAGAACCATTACGATCGGCGATTCTAGAGCGATTAACTTACACAGCACGCCACATGATCAACAGTGAGGAGCAATCATCCTCGTCAGATAAAGCTGGAAGGTGGGATGAATCATGACTTCACAACAAGGAAATTTCGTATGCTACGACGATCTTGGAATCTGCTGTCCTGCAGAACCGGAATCCTTTTATATAAATGACCAGAGAAAAAAACCTGTTGAAATTTATGTATTCATCGATCCATTATGTCCTGAATGCTGGTCATTAGAACCGACAATTAAAAAGTTGCAAATGGAGTACTCCAACTACTTCACCATTACGACTTTTTTAGGTAATGAGATTCGCTCACTAAACACTCCATGCGGGAAAAACTACCAAACATTAGTGCATGAAATGGCTCAATCGTACAATGAAACAGCTTGTCGAACAGGGATGCCATGTGACGGAGATGTGTGGTATGAAAATGCTATGACTACTCCCTACTCTGCGATCTTAGCGATTAAAGCTGCTGAACTTCAAGGAAAAGCGATCGGATCTAAATATTTACGAAGAGTGAGAGAAGCTTTGTTTTTACACAAAAAAAATATCGCTGATGAAGATGTCCTTCTTGCTTGTGCAAAGAAAGTCCAAGGTATGGACATACATGAATTCTCAAAAGACTTAAATTCAGAAGTAGCCAGAAAATCTTTGCATGATGATGCTAAAACAAAGAAAGAAATGGACGTCAACAGTATGCCTACTCTTGTATTTTTTGGAGAAGATGTAGATGAACCAGGTGTAAAGGTGCAAGGGTCTTATGACTATGATGTTTATGTAGATATCATTAGCGAGATGATTGGCAAGCAACCAGAAAAATGTCCACCGATCTCTATAGAACAATTTATTTCTTTTTATTCTTTAGTCGCAGAAAAGGAAATTTCCGTTGTGTTCGATAAAGAAATGAAAGACGTTCGTAAAGATATGAAAAAACTTCAATTAAAACAAATGGTGGAAGAAATCCAAACAAAACATGGTTCTCTTTGGAGATATATTGGATAACACGTGCCCTTCTTAGTACTGAGTAGATGATCTACTCAGTACTTTTTTCTTTGCCTATCTATTTCAAGAAAGTTATCACACCCTCTTGCATATAGTAGTCCTACCTAATCATATTTGGACAAATCCTTACCATAGATATTTTCACTTTAAATATCACATCTGTTTAGAACGAAAAAAATCAGGTGGGGTAACCTGATTTTTTTCGTTCGGAACATTGTCAATTTCTTTGAAAGGCGACCTGTCAAGGGGTTTGAGACGTGTCACATAAGCTAAGGGGAGTTATGTGATACCTTTCACATATATAATGTATCAAACCTCTCTCGAAAAAACAACGATATCGTGAATCATTTCACAATTTAGCCATAGTTTCATACGAACAGACCGAAGTCGAACCCTGTACGTTGCTAAAATCTCATGTTAGCGACGTTCAGACCGTAGTCGAACCTCTCAACGTTGCTAAACTTTCATGTTGGCGACGTTCAGACCGTAGTCGAACCTCTCAACGTTGCTAAACTCCCATGTTGGCGACGTTCAGACTGAAGTCGAACCTCTCAACGTTGCTAAACTCTCATGTTGGCGACGTTCAGACTGAGGTCGAACCTCTCAACGTTGCTAAACTCCCATGTTGGCGACGTTCAGACTGAAGTCGAACCTCTCAACGTTGCTAAACTCCCATGTTAGCGACTTTGAGACTGAGGTCGAACCTCTCAACGTTGCTAAACTCCCATGTTTACGACGTTCAGACTGAGGTCGAACCTCTCAACGTCGCTAAACTCTCATGTTGGCGACGTTCAGACTGAAGTCGAACCTCTCAACGTTGCTAAACTCCCATGTTGGCGACGTTGAGAATGAGGTCGAACCTCTCAACGTTGCTAAACTCCCATGTTGGCGACTTAAAAAAGATGTCAAACCCTTATAAAATAGGGTAAACGTAAAAAGTCTGACATTTTTTATTCATTATGGTGCGGAATTAAAATGGTAATCTATCCAAAAATAAAACGTGGACAGAAAGTGTCACTGCGATAAATAGTATGGAAAAGTCATAACTATCAACAACAGCGCTACTTTATTAGGAGGGATTCGTGATGAAATGGTTTTGGGTGGGCTGTCTTTTAATCATCACCAGTTTTTATTTTAGTGTCATGAGTTTAATGAATTTATTTCCAATTTGGTTATCTTTTCCTAGCTTATTTCTTTCAATTTATATAACCGTCCATGCATTCAACAATCGCCATCGTTTTAAAGGATTCTAGGGCTAATATTAACGAATCCTATAGAGAAATAGGGTATCCCAAAAGTAAAACCTTTTGGGGCCCCCTCTATAATTTAGCCATTCTATTTTTCTTTTGATTTCTCTCGTTTTCATCCTGATCCAATGCGTCATGCTACGTAGGTGCTGCGAATCTCAACCGCAATAACCGTCCCCCTGGTCACACCCCTGGTCACACAGAAAAAAGCCTCTTCGTTAAAAGAGGCTTGTTCTCTATGATTAATTATCAAACAGTAAGTCTTCTAATTCATCTAACGTTTCTTCGAACACCGATAAGGCTTGTTTAATCGGCTCTGCTGACGTCATATCTACGCCGGCTTTCTTTAATACTTCAATCGGTAAATCGGAATTACCTGCCTTTAAAAAGTCAACGAACCTCTCTACTGCTGGCTCTCCTTCTTGAAGGATCTGTTGAGATAACGCCGTCGCCGCACTGTAACCTGTGGCATATTGATAAACGTAGAAATTCATATAGAAATGAGGAATACGCGCCCATTCCAATGCAATCTCTTCATCGATGACAATATTATCACCAAAATATTTTTTGTTTAATTCATAATACGTTTCATTTAGCGTATCTGGTGTTAATGGTTCACCCTCTGCTGCTTTTTCATGAATCAGTTTTTCAAATTCAGCGAACATCGTCTGTCTGAAGACTGTCCCACGGAATCCTTCTAAGAAGTTATTGAGCAAATACAACCTGCGCTGTTTATCCGTTTCCTTTTGCAATAAATAGTTATTTAAAAGAGCCTCATTCGTCGTTGAAGCTACCTCCGCTACAAAGATCGAATAGTTGGCATATGGGTATGGCTGATGCTTCCTTGTATAGTAACTATGAACAGAATGACCAAATTCATGGGCGAGAGTGAATAAATTGTTTACGTTATCTTGCCAATTCATTAAAACGTATGGCATTGTTCCATAAGCACCGGAGGAATATGCTCCGCTTCTTTTTCCGACATTTTCTTCAACATCTACCCAGCGTTTAGTCAATCCTTCTTCAACGATCGATGTATACTCTTCTCCTAACGGTTCCAATCCTTTAACCATGAGACTTTTTGCTTCTTCATAGCTCACTTCCATATCTACATCTTTTACGATTGGAGTATAGAGATCATACATATGAAGCTCATCTACTTCTAACGCTCGTTTTCGAATGTCTACATAGCGGTGAAGTAAATGTAAATTCTCGTTCACAGTAGAAACCAACTGATCATATACCACTTCTGGAATGTGATTACTGCTTAGTGCTGCTTCTCTTGCCGATTGATAGTTTCGTACGTTTGCCTTGAAAATATTCTTCTTCACATTCCCACTTAAGGTGCTGGCAAATGTATTTTTATACTTACCATACGTTTCATAAACAGCTTTAAAGGCGTCCTCTCTTACGCGACGGTCATCACTCTGAAGGAATTTCAGGAGTCGACCGTGAGTAATTTCCACTTCGTTTCCATCCTCGTCGTTGATTGAAGGAAATTTCATGTCCGCGTTGTTCAACATGCCAAAGGTGGTAGATGGAGCATCAGTTACTTCGCCTGCCTGAGCAAGTAGAGATTCTTCTTTCTCACTTAAAACATGAGGACGTTTCTTATTTAATTTCTCAAGGGCATGTTCGTACAGCTTTAATTCTGAAGTTTCATCGATAAATTGGCGCAATTTATCTTCTGGAATGGCTAAAAGCTCAGGAGTCATAAACGATGCAGCCTGGGTTACTTGGGATAATAGCTGACTCGCCCGATCATTTAACCCTTGATAATAAGAATTCGTCGTATCTTGATCGTAGCGCATATGCGCATATGTATATAATTTACCTAGCTTTTTCGATATTTCATCTTGATATTGAAGTGCCTCGTATAAATGGTTTCCCGATTCTCCTAACGTCCCCTGGAACTCCTTGATCTTAGGAAGCATGTCTTTGATTTCTTTGAATTCCTGCTCCCATTCTTGATCTGTCGGAAAGATATCTTCCAAATCCCACGTTTTTTCTTTAGGAATTTCATCTCTTTTCGGTAATTTCGTGCTTGTTGCCATACATGGCACCTCCATTAAATTCTTTTTCTTCACTTTTTATTCTCACTTAGTAGTTTAATCCACTTCATAGAAGTGATTCAAATAATAAGCACCTTTACATACAATTCTATCAAAGTGAATAAATCCCTTTATTTGATTATTTATTTTGCATGTCTAGATACTTGATCAATTTGTCCATAACGTATAAATCATCGTTATATAAAGTTGTCAGCGTCTTGTTTAATGTAACATGATGAATCACTTTATATACTCCTGGAAATACTCGAACCAGTACATTAAAGAAACAAAGAAGCTGAAAATATTCCTCTAATAACGTTCGAATGATTTTTTTAGGGTGCTCTGTAGATGGGCGTAAAGTAAAGTGAAAATAATGGCTATAATGATGGAATGTCTCTGTGATGGAAGATAAATTGAGCTTTTCATTCAATGGCGTGTCATTTATGATCGCTATGACTACCCATGTTTGCCACAACTGCGGAGGTGTATCTATTAAATAGAGGTTTCTTAACGGAAGATGGCATATAGCGGGAAAATAATTAAGATTGATTTGATACCGTTGAACAAGAGGGAGAAGCTTTCTTTCTGTGACTGTTAAGTTTAAAAATAATTTAGAACGTTTAGTGATCGTTTGCTTTTTCCAATGTTTGAATAAACTCGTCAACTGTTCTTTTTTGAGCTTTTCGTCTTGGATTAATAAAGATGAAGGATTCAGTAATAAGGTTTGTGGTGAGGTCATTAAAGGGGGATGTGTGATTTGTAGCAACGTTTTCCGTGGTTGCAAATAATGAAATCTTGAATAAAGAACCCAGTGAGAAGCTTTTGGAACAAAGTAAATTGCGTGCGGTACCGGAGTTGGCCTAATAAGAAATGAGTCCAATTGGGATAAGGATTTTATCGATAATTTCCAATGTTCACAAGACGGTTGCAGTCCGATCCACACAGGTACGTAACCTGCGTCAACATATGTGAAATGACGTTTATAAAATAGTTCAGGTTGAATATGAGATCGTTGAATCTCAATGACGACCGGCTGGTCATTCAGCCTTACAAAGATGTCAGGCCTACGTTTCAATTCAGGTAAATACTGTTCTATTTTCGGTTTTAATTGAAATGATTTTAGCCAGTTAAAGATTGCTTGCTTCCCTTCCCCATGTTCCAATGTCTCGCCCGTTTTAGCCCACACACACGGTGAGTCAGGCTGGTGAGCGAAATGCCACGCTTGCCGATTTCCCAGTTTTAAAATCACCTTATCAGAACAAGCGGGGCAAAAAAACTGATAATGTTTTCTCATGTCGTCTAATTCATCCTTGCACGCCTTCAAGTCATACAAGGATATGGTCTCTCCATCACTTCGGTCTGCCCTGTACACGATCATCACCTCTTTTCGTCTATCATACCGAAAAGGGAACGTATGTTCAATAGTTGGTTTCATCATAACATCGGGGATAGTAGCCTCGAAGTAGATTCAATCACTTTCTGGACTAAAGGCCGCTTTTTAAAAGAGTCGTATTGGATTATCGTCGAATGCTCCATATCATAAATATAATCACTAACTAGCGTTTCCACACTTCTCGTCTGATATAAAAAGGCGTTCGCTTCAAAGTTCAAATGAAAACTTCTCATATCCATGTTCGCTGTTCCTATTGAAGCCATTTCTTGATCAACGATAATCAATTTGCTATGCATAAAGCCTCGATGATACTCATACACTTTCACTCCAGCCTCTAACAGCTCTGGAAAATACGATCTAGAAGCATAGAAAACGATCTTTTTGTCTGGTCTGTTTGGTACGAGCAGCCTGACGTCTACTCCGCTTAAGGCCGCAATTCTTAAAGCACTTAAAATATCTTCATCGGGAATAAAATAAGGAGAGGCAATCCAAATAGACCTTTTCGCTGAAGTGATCATCGTAAAGAATAGCTTCTTTAACACTTCCCATCGCGTATCCGGCCCACTTGATATCATTTGTACGCCCCCTTCCACCTGTTTCGTTGGAAGAGAGGGGGACAAATAGTGCTGTGTTAACGCCGTTTCACCTGTCGTATAATACCAGTCTCGTAAAAATATCAATTGCAAACTACGAACGGCTTCCCCTTTAACGAGGAGATGTGTGTCACGCCAATGACCAAAATATTTATTTTTCCCCATATACTCATCGCCAATATTCAGCCCACCGATAAAAGCATAGTGGGAATCGACAACGATGATTTTACGGTGGTTACGATAATTCATTTTATGAGTCACAATCGGAAATCGAACAGGAGAAAAAGGTACAGCCGTCACGCCCGCTTCATTTAGATCTTTAATATAGCTCTTACTAAGCTTCCAACAGCCCACCGCATCGTATAGAAACCTCACCTTTACACCACTACGTGCTTTATCAATGAGAATGTTTTTTATTTCCTGACCGATCTCATCATCCCTGACGATATAGTATTCCATGTGGATGTGATCTATCGCTCGTTTTAAAGCTTCTTTTATACTTGTAAACGTTTCTCTGCCATCCGTTAACACTTTTGTTTCGCTTTGAAACGACACAGGATTGTTTGCTAACTTATGAGCCAGTCTGAACAATTTCTTTTGATCGGGATTCATAGCATTCAGCTTCGATTGATCTAGCGCTTTCGTTCCTTCGATCTGGTATAGGGCTTGCTCATCCATAATGGCCTTTTCAATAAACGACTTTTTCTTGCGAAGGTTTTGACCGAATAATAAATAAAAGAAAAATCCAACGACGGGTAACGTGCCGAGGACAACGAGCCACGTCAACGTTTTGGCAGGATGGCGGTTTTCTAAAAAGATCACTACAGCAACGAAAAAAGCAGATAGGGAGACAATAATACTAAATCCGCCTACAATCCAACTTTCCCATAAATCACTAGATAGAAATAATAAAGCGCTAACTATGATTAAAAACAACAGGACTTGAAGTCTCTTTAACATATGTAGTTCTCCTCACCACAATTTCAATGAATATCCTTTTATCCTTATCTTACTTGAATGAATAGGTAAAAAAAAGAAAAACCGATTCTAGGATCGGTTTTTCTAACGAGCGAAATTTTCTCTCATCACTTGAAGGGCATTGTTTTCTTGAATGGTTTTGCCGTACTCACGGATTCGATGAATCGTGACATCAGACTCATAACCAAACTCAAGCATACGACTTAGCATATTATCTTGTTCTTCGTCTGTGTAAGATTCGTCCAGCGTAACAAAAACATAGTACACATTCTCAAAATGATACAAACTTGTATCAATGTCCTCTGTAAAGCTATGACTGAGAGAAATAAGTTCCTCAAAGTCTCTAAATCCGATGACAACACTAAGAGATTGATCTTTCACTAGCTCGTTGTCTTGATCTTGGACAAATTGCTGATCTAACATGTCAACAATGGATTTATCAACAGGAGATTCTTCTTTGTCATCCCCAACGGGGATTTCAAGCTTCACACTTCCGTCGTTCATCTGCCCTCTAGTAACGATCACTTCTAAACCTTTATCGAGAGCATGTACTTGCACCCATAAAGGACCGTTCATTTCAAACGTGTCTTCATCATTGACTTCATTCATCATTTCAAAGAATAATTCCTCACCACGTTCACGGTTATACCAGATTTCTTCTTTATCAAAACCCCGACGCTCAATATCGTGATACGTAATATAGAATTTAATTGTCGTTTCATTTATTCTTTCGATTTCCATTTGCTCTCACCCTTTCGAGAGATAAAATCATTTTCACTGTATTCACTATATTTATTATCTCTTTAGTAAAATCTATTCCCTTAATTGTTGCAGATCAATCATTTAAACTTAACCCTATTCTACGGGATCCGGTGCGGAAATGAAATATATTTGCTTGATTTTTTTTATAAAATAACCAATTTTCCTTTTCCTGCTCCATTTTTGTTCTGAATCACCAACTAAATGTATATAGTGTACAAGACCCTTTGTCCTAATGAAAGCGGTCCGCCTTTTCTTAAATTAGGGATATAAAAAAGCCCATTTCTTCATAACGTTTGCTTCAATTATATTTTTTTGCTCTTCCAAGGGGGATATCCTATTGAGCTCAGAACTATTGTGGACACTTCTCACAATTATCGGAATTGATATAGTATTAGGCGGTGACAATGCCATTGTAGTCGCTTTAGCTTGCAGGAATTTACCAGATCACTTAAGAAATAAAGCGATCTTTCTTGGCATCTTGTTCGCTGTCGTCGCAAGGGGAACCTTAACAGTGATTGCTGTGCAACTATTAGCTGTTCCCTATTTAATGCCGATCGGCGGATTGTTTCTCGTGTGGATTGCTTTTAGACTATTAAAAAGTTCCGAAGATCATACTTCTTTAACGACGCATACAAAAGTAAGTGAGGCAATCAAAACAATCGTGTTAGCAGATGTGGTTATGGGCTTTGATAACGTAATAGCTGTAGCAGGAGCGGCTGATGGGAACGCAACCCTTGTGTTAGCAGGGCTGATCATTTCAGTCCCTATTATCATCTGGGGTAGCAAAATTATCTTGTATTTAATGAACAAATTTCCATTGATCATTTATATAGGAGCTGCCATTTTACTTTACACAGCTGGAAAAATGATTCTCCATGAACAGGATATTGTTATGTTTTTCCAAGATCATCTCTTCCCTGTAAGTTATTTCATCCCGGCATTAATCGTTATTAGTTTAACGATCGCTTGGTTAAACAACAAAATCAAAGGATTTGAATGGGTATTCTTTCAAGTAGGTAAGAAGAAATAAAGAAACCTTCCGTTTCGCCACGGAAGGTGTTCGTATTATTCATTCACTAATCGCTTTGTTGCTTCTTGTAGTTGGAAAGTACGTACTTTTCTTGGTAAGAAACGACGAATTTCCGCTTCGTTATACCCCACTTGAATACGCTTCTCATCTAAAATAATCGGTCTTCTTAATAATCCTGGATGATCACTGATCAATTGAAAAAGCTTTTGAAGAGGCATTGCATCCAATTCCACGTCTAACTCTTGAAATACTTTAGAACGAGTCGAAATAATTTCATCTGTTCCATCTTCGGTCATTCGAATCACTTGCTTTACTTCTTCTACGGATAGAGGGTCTGAAAAAAGGTTTCTTTCAACAAAAGGAATTTCATGTTCCTCTAACCATGCTTTTGCTTTTCGACATGACGTACAGCTCGGAGATGTAAATAATGTAACCATGACAAAATCTCTCCCTTCAAAAATTAATCGTTATCTATTCGTGTTTCATTGTTTAAACACTAACCACTTTACAATAATTATTATACTATAGATAATTTAATTTGAATAGTCTATTATGAAAAAGTTATAAAATAGTTATGCAAGTTGTACAAAACAAATGGTAACACTGAAGGTAATTCCCGTTTTCACAATAATTAAACCTTTAAATGATATTTAATCCAAAGTTTTAATAAAAATTTCATTTCACTTCTAAATCAGGGCTCTCAGGGGTCTATTCTCACTAATGTTCCGTTTCATTGATAATGGCCTCTGTTCAATTAAGAATAGGAACCTCTTTCAACGAGAACTTAACAACTTAAACACCTCAAGTAAATATATACTATGTTTACAATATCACATTTTCAATTAAAAATATATATTATCAATTAGAATTAAAGCATTCCGTTTTGTTTAGTTAATAAAGTACTACATATGTAGGAAAAGTGATAAACCCCGGATCCACGTGGTTTGTTTGTCTCTTTTCTGCTTGGTTCGGGACAAACCTCAGAATGACGTGGCTTGTTTGTCTTTCTTCCTCCGAAAAGATATAAATGAACTGCTGGAAACTTATCTACAACTCAAAAATCCATACGCTAAACCTCAAAAAAAACCAGCTCTCAATATGTTCCTCAGAGAGCTGGCTTCCATTCCGTCAGGCTGTCCATTTACATTGAGAAACGGGCTGTTTCTTGGGAATTTTATTTACTTCATCCCATTTTCGCTTTAACAAGTCTTTTAACAAAACTTTTTTCTTTGTTTTCTTTCTAGTCCTATTTCCCATACAAAACACACTCCTTTCATGTTTTGACAAGGTATAGACATATATGCAAAGCCTAGCGAAAAGCCAGACGGAAAGAAGAGTTAAGAAGTGGGTTCTTTCTTGGCCACTTCCTCATAGGTTAATACTTTTTCAACTGTGTCGTATGATTCTCCATATAACTCTTCATCTTTATACGTATGAATATTTTCATACGTGTGACACATCTTTTGATAAATGCTTTCTTCTGACTCATCTGTAGGTGACCAATAGAGAATTTCCATCTCATTTACTTTACCAGTATCAAGGGAACGTCTGCTATAGCCGATCGACTTTGCATGCTTGAACCCTTCTCTTCTGTAAAACCGCTGTCTTTTCTCAGTATCCGTATCGTCATAATCAACAGGTTCTACTTCAAGAATAATCGGTTTTTCTTTTTCCTTTAATTTATTTAGTAATTTTTTTCCTAATCCTTGACCTCTTGCTTTTTTAGAAACAAATAAATAATCAATAAATGTAAAATCTTCCATTTCAACATACATTAATACATGTAACGGACTATCGTCTTTCTTATAGACGCTCCCTTTATCTTTCAAGAGAAGTTCCATATGTTCTTTAGATTTCATTTCTTCCACAGGAAAATATTGGCTTAACTTCTCATACCAATTCATAGTAGTGACCTCCATTTAAATTCATCTGTTCAACATCTTCTATACCCTATTTTTGTATCTTTAAATCTACGTTTCACCTATTCTTACCTATATTATACGCTTTTTTTTAATTTTCATAAAGTTGATTTTCAACGGTTCTGAGTAAACAACCTTCGATTACACTCTGGAATTACATGAATTCACAGACAAGGTTAATCTTCCTCTTCATTTCTTCCAAAATGAAAAAAATTCACCGCATCATTTCTGACGCGGTGACTGTCACTTTATTCGTTATCTAATTCTAAATCCAACATGTAGTCTACATCTTCTGTATAACGGTTACCGGCATTCCATAACAAAAACTCATGGATGTCGTTGTCATATAGCGCTTGAATTTGTGCTTCCACTTCCTCTTTACCGTAGTTCAAATAGTTTCCTGAACCTAAGTAAGAAGCTGTGAAGTCTTGAAGCCACGGTCTTGAAACTGGCGGATCATCCAAAGCACCTAACACTTCATTTTCTACCTTTGAATACTCATCTACCAATTCATAAGGGTATAGGTCCGGCTTATCTAAACCGAAATAAGGTGTCCAATGACTTGGATAAATCATCGATGAGATGACATCTACGTTTTCAGAGATTTGCGAGAAATTCTGTCCAATGCCTGGCGCTTCTGAGATTGTTGCGGCATAACCAAATATGTCTACGGAAACATCCACATCATATGGCTCTAATCTTTCTCTAGCATGCGCAACAAACTCAGTCACGGCCGTCACTCGACGTTGCACATTCTCTTCAGGATTATCAGTAAAATCGCCGCCATCATATTCTAAAATATCATCCCTGTTTTCAAATCCTTCAGGGAAACGAACATAGTCAAACTGAATTTCTTGAAAACCCATTTCTGCTGCTTTGATGGCGATGTCAATATTATAGTCCCACACTTCTTCCAAGAATGGATTCACAAACGCTTCGCCTCTTCGGTTCTTCCATACCTCACCATTTTCTAAAAATGATAATTCAGGTTGATTTTCCGCTAATAATGTATCTTTAAAAACAACGATACGTGCAATTGGATAAATTTCATTTTCTTCAAGTGTTCGCATCATTTCTTCAGGATCACCAATCATACTTTGCGAAATATCATAGTAAGGATCGTCTTCATCAGGCCTGTATGTTAAGTAGCCATCATCATCTTTAATATCAATAACCATCGAATTTAACGCCGTTGTATCCAATAAATCCAACAAATCATTGAATCTGGATCCCCCAGCAGAATGTCCTGTAACAAATACTCCTCTTACTGCATCTGGATACTCAAAGGTGTAGCCAGAATCAAAGCGATAACGAGCCACTCTCTCAGGCCATTCCCGTTCTTCAAGTACGGTTTGCTTTTCAGAATGAAAAGCAACCTGTTTCGCCTCATTTTCTCCATGAACTTGACCGGGCGCTAGCCATACCGTTAATGCGGCTGCCATAATACCTACACTATAAAAACTTTTTTTCCCCATTTACCTTCCCTGCCTTTTATCAATATAAAATTCTTAACGAACTAATAACAATATGACTGCTATCATGACAAATTATGTATGACTACATTTTAAAATTACTCGAATGTAACTTTATTAAATTCGTCTAACTGCTATTAAATATCTCTACTTGATAAATTATACATTGAATTGTCCTCATTACCAATGGATTTTTTTGAGGAATCTTCATTTGTTTTTATTTTCAACAATTTTTCATTAGCGTTCCATTAATTTAAAAGCATTGAAAAAGAAGAACGTAGTGCTGCCTCACATTCTTCCAACGCCATTTAAATATGCATAAGCTTTATCCGGTTTATAGAATAAAATGAGAACCTCCCCTTTTCTTAAAATCAAGTTTACTTTTCCACATCTGAACCTGGTTCTACATCATCTCCCATGATACCCGCATTATTTTAACTTATAATTTAAAAATCGGGTGTACAGCCGTTACTGTGCTCACCTTTATTAATACACTATAAGTAAATTAGACAAGAAAGGGTGAGACTTCTTGACCTCTCAGAAAATTAGACAAAATCATCTGGGGGTTTTGATATCAAATAGAGCTTGGAGAGCCATTACTAAAGGGAAGGCGCATTACAGATTAAAACAATTAGCAGAAGCTAATAAAGCAATCAATCTCAATCTCTTTTTCTTCTCCATTAAGCAAATTGATATAAAAACTCAATCAATTATTGGTTATTACTATGATTTCACAGATGAATCATGGAAAGTCAACTTATTCCCCTACCCCGATGTTCTGTATCGTCGTGGTGGTCCATCTAAAAAGTTTCGCAATGATTATCACATCTTTCTGAGCCAATGTGAGAAAAGACAGACATTTTTTCTAAACCCAACCACTTTGGGAAACTGGGAAATTTATAATTATTTCAACAGTGTTTCACGATTAAAACCGTTTTTATTAGAAACTTTTTTGTACAAAGAGCCTAGAGATTTGGAATATATGCTGGATAAGTATAAGACAGTTTACCTTAAAGGAGTAACGGGACGAAAAGGTCAACAGGTTGTAAGAGTAGAAACACACTTTGACAACAAATATGCCTGCAAGTATTTCGATCATAATAATAACAGTGTTCATAACAGCTATTATGAGTCAGTTGAGGAGATGGTCCCTTTTCTGAATCATTTTTATTACGGAAAAAAATTTATGGTTCAAGAAGCTATTGACTTAATAAAGTTAAATGACAGGCGACTTGATTTAAGAGCAGAGCTTCAAAGAAATGCAGAAGGAAATATTGAAATAAGTGGCATATGCGCCAGAATGAGTATTAAAAATTCGCCTATTACCATTCATTCTGAAGCCTTCCCTTTACCTAAGCTTTTTGAATTGCTTAACCTGCCTTCCATTACGAAAGAAGGACTAACTGAAGGAATCAGAGACTTCCTCATAACGGTCTATGAAGAAACAGAAAAAAAATATGGGAAATTTGCAGAAATAGGTATAGATTTTGCTTTAACTCGGAACTTACAAATTAAATTTATAGAATGTAACTCCCAGAGTGCAAAGGTTTCACTTATTAAAGCGTACGGTGAGAAAACGTTAAATCATGTACTGGTGAACATCCTGTCTTACGCCAAGTACCTGCTTGATGAGAATTATGAAGAATTCTCTTCTTCCATTCAAACCAATTCAAGCGATTCAGTGAATTCAGAAAGACGCTCTGAAGAAGAATCCAAAGATTTAATAAAGCCAACGAAATCGTCTGAAGAACAGATAATGTCATTAGAAAAAACATCTGATACCACAATTCAATTCGCTGAAAAAAATAACGTTAACTCAGGAACACTTCCTGCCGAAAAACTGAGTAAAAATAAAAAAGAGTCACCCTCTAAGCAAAAACGAGTGAAGAAGAAAAAACCAACTTCCTCAGATAAACAAGGAATATTAATTAATTCCGTTCCAACGAACAATTTGTCTAAATCAGCTCTACTCAAACATGTTGCTGCAGAAAGAAAGAAAGCTGATGGCAAAACGAAACCTAAAGAGAGAATTCAACTAAATGAGCCTTTGAAAATGGATGAAGATAAGCAGAATATTTGGGAGTTTGCAAACGATGATTCTTTTTATTATTGGAACAAGTTCTCCAGATGGTTCAAATTGTCTTCGGACTTCGAAAAGAGAGGGTGATTAGGATTGAGACTATGGGGCAGAAATAAATATCACATGTATTTAGCATTGAAGAAAAACAAAAATTTACTACCATATTTGCCTGTAACCAAAATGTGGCATAAATACCACTTGAGACGAATGCTACTTAAATATAAATCTGTTGTCATTAAACCAAACAATGGAAAACAAGGAGACAGTATTTATTTCGTCAAAGACGCTGCATCAGGATATGAAATCACAATTGACAATAATAACTATTCATTCCGCACTATACAAGGGGTCCAAAATTTTCTTGAGTGCCAGTTCGGTGAGAGAGAATTTATTATTCAGCAAGAGATTGAACTGTCAGAAATAGATGATAGACGATTTGATTTCAGAGTAATTGTTCAGCGGAAATCAGTAAATAAACCTTGGACTATAACCGGAATTCTTGCAAGAAAAGGAGAAATAGGCTACAAGATCACTAACCGGAGGCGCCATGGAACTGCTATTCCTTTTGAGGAAGCGTTAAAACATTCTGATATTGCACATGGTATAAAGGAGAATATGGAAAAAGAAATTAAAGATTTGGCTTTGGAGGCCTCCAAAACATTAGGGCGTTCATTTCCTGACCAAAAAATATTTGGAGTCGATATTGGGGTGCAAAAACAAGGGAAAATGTTCATTTTTGAACTAAACCGCTGGCCGCTTTTAGGTGGATTTAAGAGCCTTGAAGATAAAAGCCAATATAATAAAATCATGGCTTATAAAGGAAAAAAGGCTAACTAAATTCATTTGTTTGTACGGATATTAATACTTCAGTCTAGATTTTTGAAACTTTAAAGAGAATGGAAGAAAGGTAAATAACCGCAGAAAATTCGAACATACTTGGAGATTTTTCAAACAATATTTGTGTCGTCAAAACATATAGGTTCCTGTGGGAACACTGTGAGTC
Source organism: Salipaludibacillus keqinensis (assembly GCF_003226325.1). Classification (GTDB taxonomy): domain Bacteria; phylum Bacillota; class Bacilli; order Bacillales; family Salisediminibacteriaceae; genus Salipaludibacillus; species Salipaludibacillus keqinensis. The sequence continues at coordinate 582,058 of NZ_PDOD01000002.1, forward strand.
TATATGTTTTGACGACATTTACTTATTTTTTGTTTAAACTACCCCCCACTTACCACTCTTACTTGGCGGCTCGAACCATGTTTGACCATTCTTGTGGGACTCAAGTGGTAACCAAATCATTTCCCCGTTACCGATTATGCTTACCAAGTTAAGAATCGAGTCCATGAGCAATACCAAAAAAATTCACCTGAGATTTGCACATTTTTGTGTAAGCGCCCATAAGATACCGTGGAGGTGAATATATAATGAGTATGCCTATTGTACCGAAACAACCGCACAGACCTGATCTGGATAAAGTAATTATTGATTTGCTGGAGTCTATTGCCCTTGAGGAAGTAGCTTTATCGCATCTACTTAATGCAGAAGCTGAAAAAATCCAATCTTTTTTATGTAAATTTCATGAAGATCACAAAGCAGACTACGTTAAATTAATTTCTTTTAACAATTCTGTAAACAGTACATTGAGTTCAATCGTCATGAAGGAATTTCTTTTGCTGAGGAAGTTGGAGACAACGCTGCAGATTACAGATGAAAAGGTATGTAAGAAAAAAGATCATAAAGATAAACCACATAGGAAAAAATGTCCGCCTCTTTGTCCGCCGGGCTGCAAGTGTGACGAATGTAAACAGGCTTAATGTGATGATTATGCCACCTGATCAGCATCTTTGTGAATCGAAAACGTTTATCCTGAAGGCAATTGATCAATTGGAATCATCTGTTATCCAGTATTTCCGGCTTTCGGAAAAAATGATTGAAGCTTCATATGTGATTCATTCTGACCAGGATCAAGACTATGAAACCAGTCTTTTTAAAACGGCTTGCTGTTTAAGATCTTTTTTCAGTTATTTAATTGAACTTCAAGAAATTCTTATGAAGAAAAAAACTGTAATACTGTACACTATTTCAAGAGAGGATATTCTTCAACAGCCTCAATTCAGTGTTTTTCATCAGAATAGTATACAGCATCAGGAAGCTGTAAAAGCCTGTCTGGAAAGCAACATTAAATCAATTATTACTCATTATGCTTGGTTTAAAGACATTTATATAATGAAAGAGCAGCTCGAAGAATTTCTTCACTATTATAAACTAAAGAAAAACATGCTTAACGTTTATTTTGAAGAAGAGATGTATCCTGAACCATCACCGCCATTATTAAATATAGCCAAGGGATCATATAAAAGGAGAACAGACACACAGAGATGATGCTTTGCCGCAGACAGAGCATGAAAAGGAAACAGGAACCTTTTCATGCTTTACGGCGGTCTTTTAAATCATTTTCGGTTTATCTGATGTGGGCTCTTCAGACCTCATCATGATCCTTTTCGTCAATTAGTTCAATCACATCTTCTAGCTTGAACTGTAGGAGCATTTCTTTTTTAATAACATTTCTTAGCATTCTTTCAACACTGCTGTTAGCTTCCATAAGGTCGTCAAACGTACTGTCTCCGTCATTAATCACCTTTTGAAGCTTTTCACCTTCAGCGTTCATAATATGCGCTAAGGACAATTCTTCAAGTGCAATAGATGTTAATAAAAGATTGATAGCATCCTTACGATCAATATTAATATGCGGAGAAAAATCAGGTATTTCAGGCATTCCCATCGAGTAAAATCCCCTTTCAAAAATAGAGTCAATTATAACATATGGCTCTGGAAGTATTTTGCATAGGCGAATATCCCGTATTCTGAAATTTTGGCCTGACCCGCTTATTCATCGATTATTTCGTAACCATTTGGTTTAGTGGAGGTGTATTAGGATGGTAAATGCTGAATCTGGAAATCATGCCCCTCTTATAGGTGTGCTCATATCAGCTGCACAATCACATAATTTGTTAAAACAAAGACCTCATCGCAGGTTACTGGCATTGGCAAAAGCGAATCTAACGGCTGAAACTTGTCTTTATTTTTTCTCTTTGAAACATATTGACATTAACAAAAGAGTCATCTATGGCATAATCTATGACCATGACACGAATAAATGGGAAGTCAACCTGTATCCTTACCCTTCTGTTCTTTATAAACGGAGCGATGATACTAAGTATAAATCAAAAAAATATGAAGCCTTCAAACACCAGCTTAATGAGCTTGAAGTCCGTTATATCAATTATCAGTCTGGTTTTAGTAAATGGGAGCTATATAATCAATTAATAAAATGCCAAGCCTTACGACAATACCTGCCCGAAACAAGGCTACTGAGTTCTATTGACGATCTTAAAGTAATGCTGGAAAATCATGATGTATTATACGTAAAAGCTTCTAGAGGAAGACGGGGAGAGAATATAATCAGAATTGCTAAACAACCAAATGGCGCATTTAAATACAGTTATTTTAAGGACCGTGTACACGTTCGTACAGCAAGGTGCGTTAATAGCATGTATAACTATTTAACACGATTTTTCGGTCTAAAAGAGATTATTATTCAACAAGCTATTGATTTATTAAAAATGAATGGATCGTTTTATGATCTCCGGGCAGAGATTCAAAGAGACGGGAATGGTAAGCTTACGATTGTCGGAGTGCCTGTCCGACTCGCACGTAAAAATTCGCCCATCACTACCCATGCTGACAGCTATACCTTTGATTACTTTTTTAATACTTATATGAATTTATCTTCTGAAGAGACAAACGTTTTGAAAAACAAGGTGATCTCCTTTGTGAGAGATGTATATGAATGTGTTGAAAAAAACTATGGGCCGACTGGGGAGCTAGGTATTGACTTTGCCTTGGACCATCAATGGCGCCTGTGGTATATCGAAACTAATTCCCAGTCAGCTAAAGTGTCTTTAATGAAAGCCTATGATAAACAAACGATTAAACAAGCCTTTTTAAACCCGTTGGAATACGGTAAATATCTGCATAACCAAACATGATGTCACTTGTTCCTATCTCAGCGACTTTATTGAGGTGCTATTAGAGCAGGAACATTTAAATGATTTGCTTATCCAGTCGCTTTTGATAATACCATTTCGCATGTTCAAAAAGGACCCTGTAATGACGACTGTCAATTCTACTTCTGTAAGGCCTAAAATTAGCTTCTATTAACCATATTTTTTCATGCTGATCCACTGCCACATCTAGACCTAAGTCGACGAGTTGAGGGTATGTTGCTTCCAAAGCCTCAGCAATTTCTATACACGTTTTTTTAATTTGCTTTTTTGTTTGATCATCGATCAGCTTTTTTAAATTAAATTTAAGGACTCCTCCTTGATCACGGTTTGACACACTTTTACATTTATCTGCCATTCTGCAGTACATTCCTGTTATTTGCCATTTGCCGGATTTGTTTTTTTGGGTAAATACTCTAAAATCAAATTTATTCCCTTTGTACGTCTTGCTGTCGATTGCTTCTTGAACGATAAATTTACTAGAGGAAGCAAACTGAGAATTAAAATAGTTCCGCAGTTTTCCTTTTGATATTTCCACAACTGTTTCCTTTGCATGATTAACATGTGACATTGAATAGCCCTCATTTAATTCCTGTAAAACGTAAATGTTCTTTCCTTTTGAACTTCGTTTTGGTTTAATGTAAAGTTTTCCGTAACGATCTAACATAGTCATCATTTTTGAAAAAGACAAAGTGGCTGTTTCCGGCAGTAAAACTTTCAAATCCTTCACAGACTCTAAATTGTTATAAATACCGAACTTTCCCCTAGCTTTATTGGTCATAATATTAAAAAATACAGTGTCATGCTTCTCAGTAAAATAGTCTATTTTCTTTATGCTTTCCTGTTTTTTTAAATATGAATACCCGCGATAGAGGTTTACCTTAGGAACTGGAATTTTCCTCTGACTTCTTTCGCCCGTCTTAAAGTTATAAACGATAGCTTTTACTGTTTGGTCTTGCATAGATAAACGGTCTACACTGTAAAAACAAACATCTATATTATGTTGCTTTGATAGTTCCTCATAAAACGTTATGATTAAACTTGGCTCAGCTTTTTTTGTTTGATTTATAATGCTTGGTGACAAAATAATTCCGATCATCAGTAACTCCCCCCTTCTTTTTTAATCATTTTGTAATGTAGCTGGTGCACTAAAGACCTCTCATTTAACCCTTTCTCATAACCCCAAATTCTTGCTGCCTTTATGTGAGATTATTAGAATTACCTTTAAACCAGCTCGAAAACTTCTGCCAAAATGTCAGATTCTCTCCTTCTCTTTTTCCTTTTAACATTTCTTGCGAATATGAAAGAATATTTACCATGACAGGATGTAATTTCTCTTTACCAAATGCTTTAGCAAAAGACCCTTTTGCACTCTGCGATTTACATTTAATAAATTTAATTTGCAAATCTTTGGTTAAAGCAAAGTCGATTCCAAGCTCTGCAAATTCACCATACTGTTCCTCTGTATTTTTGTAGACGCTTATTAAAAATTCATTAATTTGTTGCATTAATGATTGTTTTCCAGCCGGTGATATCTTTAACAATTCAAACAATTCATCTATTGGAAATGCATCTGTTTGAATGGTAATTGGGGATTTATCTCTACTCAACCTGGCGCTGATTCCACTAATATTTATGGTACCATCGGAAGTTTTTTGCAACTCAGCCCGTAAATCTACCTGTCTTCCATTAAGTTTCAAAAAATCTATTCCTTCTTGAACCATAAATTCGCTTCCTTTATAAAAATCCATTATTGCTCTATTTAATTCTCTCAGTTTTAAATTATTACGAGACTCCACCTTCTGTTTATTGGGATTAAAATAATAAAACGTATAGCGATTTCCCCTATTGGCGTCTGCTCTTGTCACCCGCTTTTTATTACTTCCTGCCGCTTCCATTAAATTCACAGAACCGTACTTTTTAATCATATAAAACAAATCTTCTTTCCCTTCATACAAATTAGTTTCAACTAAATTTGAGGTTAGGCTTTCTTTCGTCGTAAAATAATCATAAACTTGCCAATTCTCTATAGGAGACGGATTTAGAATAACAGTATTTCTTTCTTCGCATTGCTTGAGAAACTTCTTGTAGTGGTCTTTGAATTTTCGAGAAGCGCCTCCCCGTCGATATAAAATATCAGGATATGGAAATACAGCTATTTTCCACGTTTTATCTGAAGGATCAAAATACAAAGCTTTGATAGTTTGTGCTTTTAAATCAACATTTTTCACAGGAAACAGATACATATTAAAGTCCACTTCCTGATTCGCTTCGGCTAATTTCTTTAATCTGTAATGAGGCTCATTTTTAGCTATGGCCGCTCTCCATGCTCTGCTTGAGATTAATACACCGAAATACTCTTTATCCTCCATGTTCACACTTGTCATCCTTTCTCACCTGATTTATTGTTAGTGTATTAATCATGGATGTACTAGTAACGGCTCTAACCCTCTTTTTTAAAATTTTGTCTAAGATTAAGCAATTTGCCCCGGTTTTTTGAAATAAAATGGCCCCCAGCATGTACTATATGCAAGGGACCTTTAAATGGTTTATTCAATTAACAGAAAGGTTCTCCGGGAAACCATCTAGACTCATTGCATATGAGAAGGGGGTACTTTTAACTTTAGGTTCAAAAGCCGGATCTTCTACCGGATATACCTGCCGCAAATTCATTTCCAAAATCCACATGTGTAAGTCTTTATCAATTACAAAATCTATAGCAAAATCACCATAATTTCCTTTTTCGTCTGCTATTCTGCAAGCTCTTTTACAAATTTTAACAACCTTTCTTTCCAGGATAACAGCTTCTTCTTCTTTAAGTCCGTATATTGATTTCAACGCCTCTCTCCCATTCTGCCAGTATGCAAGCCTTCGCAAGTTAGTAATGATACTGTTTTTTTCTGATACACGGGCAGTGATCCCCATTGATTCCCATTTAAAATTTGAGTTTTTCAACATGTATATCCTAAAATCAACTTGGCTTGATTTATACTTTGTCGGTACCCCTTGTTGGATAAGGTATTGTCTCGAACTATTTAGACTCTTTTGTACTAAAGGGTGGTTTTCTATATGTTGTAAATTCTCTTCATTATTTGTATCATCTTTAATTGAAATAACTGGTTTTGTTCTTTTTAAAATATTGAATGGATGATTTTGTTTCTCCAGCTTCATTATTCTTTTACCTTCTGAACCTTTACTGGGCTTTATATAAACAGATGGATACGCTTCAAGCATTCTTGAAATTTGATCGACGTTCATCAATTTTTCAGTGTATGGAAGATGCTTTACCAAATTCTTATCTTTCGAAAGCCATTTCCACATTTCCCATTTATTAAAAAAATAGGAATTAAACATTTTGCCTTTTGTTGTTTCATTCAAATGGTCATTTACTTTTTTGGATAGTGGCACTCTTTTGAAAATACCACCAGGATAGTGAAAGACAGCTTTAACCCACTTAGATCCTTCTAACTCATCATCTGGTCTATAATAATAGCCCTCAATTTTTTTATTTTCTATATTGATCCCCTCTTCTGCACACACGCAGATCATCCCTCTTACTTTCACAAAATTATTTATACGTTTTTCTAGATTGACTAATCTTTGATCGAGCCTCTCATGAGTCGCAGCTGCAATCCATAAAATCATTGGCCCGATTTGCATGGTATTCTTTGTTAATTTCATTTCAAAAAGTAGATCTTCCGGTATAAACAAGTCATCTTGCAACCTATCAGATAATGCTATAACATCTACTGGAAGATCCTTCTTGTAAGTTACATTCAGTGTTCTTATCCAGGTGCCAAACTTGAATTTAACCCTCTTCCTAGTCATGGAATATGTTTTCTTAAAACTTTCTGGAAAACAAATATCTGTGTGATCATTCATGGTGATCCATTTCACATTAATCATAGAAACCTCCTGCTTCTGTTTTTTTATTATCATATGAAAAAACAGAATGAACGGAATGGATGAAAGAAACAGAAGTTTGATTTATTAGACCAAAAAAAGGAATCAACACACGATTATCTTTTCCTTCCAGAAGACTGAGAACCTCACATTTATTTTCCTTATGATACCTCAACCATAAGAACGGTCGTTTTTCTTTTGACTTTATATGTATGGCAAGATATAATATACGACAATATATTTTTTTCAGAAAAGACTCATGAATAGATAAAATGATTTAATTTCATATGCCCTGCACTATTAATACAAGGAGGAGATACGAAATGAAACGTGTGACATTAACTGAAATCCATGAACATCCCATCGCCCAAAAATATGTCAAACGAGCCGGTTTGGCCCATGCGATCTCCGCTGCCTATCACGCCTTTCATATTGCTAAAGATTTTGATGTGAATCCAGATTTAGCTGTGAAAGCAGCTTTCTTACATGATATTGGACACTATACATGGTACCGCAATGGCCAATGGGATTATAATTTATATAAAGAGAACGATATCCATGCCATTAAAGGGGCTGAGCGAGCTCATAAACTCTTGATTCGACTGGATGAAAATCCTGTGTCCGCCAAAGAAATTTCTCTTGCGATCTTGTTACACACTGATTCCTACTTGCCTGAGCGAGGGATACAACGTGAGCCTTTGCAAAGAGTCGTCGCGTTAGCAGATGAAGCAGACGAAGAGCCAGGTGGCGCTCACCACTATAGGAACATCACTGATGAAAAAGCGGCAGAAATGATTAAAAAGCTGGACGATAAAGTCGTCACTTTTTTAAACAAACAAACACCTAAAGATCAATCTGCTTCCTAGATTATTTTTTATTGCTATTTCAAACCGTTCATGCTACATTCTTAGTATCTACTAAATGAACAGATTTCCAAATAAAAAGGGGAGTAGCGACCAATCTGGTTCTTGAATCGTCACGACAGCGTCTTTATAAGATGCTCGGTTCATGAAGCTTTGTGGGTATCCCAAAGTACGCAAGACCTTTTTATGAAACAACCTCACGTCATGGACGAGGGGCTATTTCATAAAGAGGTCTGTTTTTTTGTCTTTTTTGAAGCTTCACTTCTTTATTGAGTTAAAATTAGACTGGAAATGGAAAGTTCTCGCTATAATATTTTTCGAGAAACCCTATTTCCCTAAAAAAAAGGGGCCATTGAAATGATGTATCTAATCTTTGTGATCGCAGCGGTTGTTACCGTTTTAGCAGCTATTAAACTCTCAACCTATGCAGACGTTATTGCCGAAAGATCCTCTTTAGGGGGAATGATGGTAGGAACTCTTTTACTAGCCGGGGCTACATCTCTTCCTGAAGTGACCACAAGTTTAACTGCGATCGTTGTGAACAATCCTGATATTGCAGTAAGCAATGTGTTAGGAAGTAATCTTTTTAATCTATTTATCTTAGCTGCTATGGATATTTATTACCGACGCAAAAGAATCTTCGTTCATGTGGGGCTTGATCATATAAAAACAGGATTCATAAGTTTTGGATTAACGGGAATCGTCTTTATCGCCATCCTCTCCCCTAGTGGATATCATTTTATGAACATTGGATTAGAAATGTATCTTCTCGTTATTTTTTACTTAGTTAGTATGAAGCTACTTTTACAAAAACCTTCATTGGAAATGTCAGAAGAAGTAGCGGCTACTTCAGAACCGGCTTATCATACGAGAGCCATTTCTTTGAAAAGAGCGAAAATCGGATTTGGTTTAGCTTCCTTAATTATTTTTATTGCCGGTTCTATGTTGACGATCACTGGAGATGCTATTGCTATCTCATCTGGTTTAGGTTCTAGTTTTGTAGGAACGTTCCTTATAGCAGGAGCCACTTCTCTCCCTGAAGCCGTTACCGTAATCGTTGCTATTCAATTAGCCAACTATCAACTAGCCGTTGGAAATATTGTTGGAAGTAACTTATTTAATTTAATGATTCTTGCTTTGTCCGATCTTTTTTTCAGAAGTGGACCGATCTTGTCTGTCGTTCATCCTGTCACGCTTATATCTGTCTCAGCGGTACTATTGTTAAATTGTTTAGTCATTGGCGTTATGATTCTATCACAAACAGAACGATTTAGATCGAAGCTTTACCCTGTTCCATCCACTGTAGTCATCGCATTTTACCTTGTTTGCAGCTACATGATTTTTCATCTTGGTTAAGGTGAATGGAAGTGTTTGGTATCGATCGAATCTGCTCTAGCTGTTTTGTAAGTCGCATACCGTTTTGTATCCAGTTTGAGGGAGCTTGTAGCTGATATGACAGTTCTTGTAGTCCGTTTGACGACACTTGTAGTCCGTATACATTATTGTGGCTAGTTCGAGGAAGCTTGTAACTGGTTTGACGGTCTTTGTAGTCCGTTTGACGTCACTTGTAGTCCATTCAAGCTGCTTTGTAATCCTGTCACCCTTTTTAGCCAGTTTGACAGTCATTTTATTAGCTTCGAAGTGGCAGATCTCACCTGCCACTTTTTATCTTTTCAATGATTTTTTCTGCTGACACAAGCCCATCTGTCCGTCCCTCGATTTCACCTTGCTCACTAACCATAAAACTCGTGGGAATTCCAAAGACACGGAATTGTTTTTGAGCATCACCATTCGTGTCCAATACCACATCGATACCTTCTGCGTCAACCTGCTCAATATAATCCCTCACATCTTCTCCATTCCTCTCTTCTTGAGTTAAGTTTATTGCCAAGATGTCCACACCCTCATTCTCTAATTCTTTCTGAGCTATTTTCACTTCATTCCACTGTTCTGCGCAAACTTGACACCAAGACGTAAAGAAAAAAACAAATCTTCTTTCGCCATGTAGTTCGCTTAGACTGATTTCCTGCTCATCGATCGTAAACACCTTCACTTGCTCCAGCCCATCCATAATTTTACTGGACTCTTCCTCAGGCGTTGACATGGCTTTCTCAACCACGATCCATTCGTTAGATGAATACATATAGAAGACTCCTCCTATTACAAGAGCAAAAAGTAGAAGTGTCCATTTCAATCTTCTTATCATAATCCACGTCCCTCCTCTTTTCATAACTTATGAAATAAGGCGAGGACAAAGTACAAGTTAGATTATTTTTTATATTAATTGTTTTTATAATGAAGGTTCTGTTTTTGAAGTTGAATACTACAAGAAAGTGATGAATTCCAACTATAAGGGCTGTTTCGGTAAAGGGTCAATCTGTGGAGTAGAATTAGAGCTTCAATGGAGTAAATTCAACATAGAGCTCCATGTTAAAACTTATTCTACGAAAGCGTAATAAGAAATTAAAAAAACGCTTGATTTCAAGCGTTTTTTACCCATTAGAATTGTTTTCCAACCATAATTTTTCCAGCCTAAGCTTTATTGTCTTTCACCTTTAAGATGCCAAAAATAAACACGGCAATAGGGCCCGTTAGCGTCGAAATATAAAAATTACCTCCGAACAAATAAGGCAAGCCGAGAGCTAGGAGGAGGGCGAAGAGCGGGTAAACAAATATGTACATAAGAACGTTCTTGTTCATAAACTACTCCTTCCCACCGTATCTCTTCATTTTACTTCTCACACGGTAAGTAACTGTTAAAATGAAGAGGATAATGAGCAACCAATAATACCATTCCATCAAAACACTCCTCTTATATAATATATAAAGCTGTGCCCTAGATAATGGAATACTAAACTTTGTATTAATGTGTAATTTAATTTTGAAATCCAATTACTACAGCGATTTGGCTTTTGAAAAATGTATCCTCCCGTTTTGCACCTCACAAATGGACCGGTTATAATTCTATTTAACGGCTTGTACTATAATTGATGGAAATAAAAGCTGTTTTATGTAGACAGTCTGATTTTCGGAATAATCAACACTTCTCTCTACTGCCTATTCCTCAACTAATTAAGCTATATAGTTTAGTCTATAAACGATGATATAAAAAGGTGGGAAACGACTATGGCAAATAGAAATAAAAAGTTATCATTAGAACAACGTGAAGAATTAATTACATTTTTGAAAACAAGATTCGAGAAAAATCTGAACCGCCATATTGGAATTGAATGGACTGATGTCCAAGCTAAATTAGAAGCTAATCCTGAAAAGATGTGGTCGCTTAATGAAATGGAGATTACAGGTGGAGAACCGGATGTTGTTGATTATGATGATAAGACTGGAGAATACATCTTTTATGACTGTTCAAAAGAGAGCCCCAAAGGTCGCAGAAGTGTTTGTTACGACCGTGAAGCGCTGGAGTCGAGAAAAAAATTCAAACCAGAGAATAGCGCTATGGATATGGCCACTGACATGGGCATAGAACTTTTAACTGAAGAACAATACCGAGAGCTGCAGAAACTTGGACAGTTCGATTTGAAATCGTCGAGTTGGGTGCAAACACCTACTTATATTAGAAAACTTGGCGGTGCCATCTTTTGTGATCGTCGCTACGACACTGTATTTATGTACCATAATGGTGCGGAATCCTACTATGGTGCACGGGGTTTCCGTGGCTCACTAAGGGTTTAATATCTCGCTTGCTCTTTAACATTGGATAAAAGAGGAAAATCCAACCTAATAAAAAATGAGAGTGGCCCAAAAGTCTCGCTTTAGGGCCACTCTCTAAATGGAAAAGCATCCTAACTGTACGATACATTAGATGCATATTATTAGTTTGACGATTTTCATGTATTTAACAACATATTAACTAACAAAATGTTTAAAAGCAGAGACATACTATTTATTCGTACCCTACCTCTCATGTTGGCGACTTTCAGCTCCGCCGATTACTCTGTACGTCGTCAATCTCGCATGTTAGCGACGTTCAATCCCTCCGCTCTTCCTGAACGTCGTCAATCTCTCATGTTAGCGACGTTCAATCCCTCCGCTCTTCCTGAACGTCGTCAATCTCGCATGTTAGCGACGTTCAATCCCTCTGCTCATTCTGAACGTCGCCAATCTCGCATGTTAGCGACGTTCAATCCCTCTGCTCATTCTGAACGTCGTCAATCTCGCATGTTAGCGACGTTCAATCCCTCTGCTCATTCTGAACGTCGTCAATCTCGCATGTTAGCGACGTTCAATCCCTCCGCTCTTCCTGAACGTCGTCAATCTCGCATGTTAACGACGTTCAATCCCTCCGCTCTTCCTGAACGTCGTCAATCTCTCATGTTAGCGACGTTCAATCCCTCCGTTCTTCCTGAACGTCGTCAATCTCGCATGTTAGCGACGTTCAATCCCTCCGCTCTTCCTGAACGTCGTCAATCTCTCATGTTAGCGACGTTCAGCTTCGACTTTCTCTCTGTTCGTCGACACCATCCAAGATTTTACACTTCTACCATAAACGCAATCCACAGCAAGTCGAATTTTTAAAGGGCTGCCCCTACCGAAGCCGATTATCCATAGGTTTTAAAACAGATCCTCATCCGTGTGTCTTTTTTCATTACTAAAATCTCAATCATTAGCTTTCATTCAAAAAGAACTTTTTAATTCAGTCCATCAGCCCTTTAGTTTTGATGTGAATTTATCCACAGCGAGGGCGATCGCTCCATCACCTGTAACGTTAGCTGCTGTACCAAAACTGTCTTGAGCCATATATAAGGCAATCATCAAGCCAACTGCAGCCTCGCTAAAGCCAAGCATAGAAGTTAATACGCCAATGGCAGCCATGATTGCTCCGCCAGGAACACCTGGTGCGGCGATCATGATCACACCTAACATGGCAATGACTGGCAACATTTCAAAGAAGGACGGTACGGTATAACCGTCAAGGACGGCCATCACGGCCACGGAACAACTGACTATCGTAATAACACTTCCTGATAAATGAATCGTTGCACTCAATGGTACGCTGAAGTTTGCCACGTCTTCTTTTACGCCATTTTGTTTCGTTTGTTTTAATGTAACGGGGATTGTCGCAGCACTACTCATCGTCCCCAGTGCAGTGAAGTAGGCCGGTAGCATGTTTTTCAATAACACAAAAGGATTTTTCCCTGTAAAACTTCCTGCAGCGATAAACTGAATAATCAACCAAAGCCAATGCGTGCCTATAGCTACTACTAGCACAATACCAAATACTTGAAGAGTATCAAATACAGTTCCTTCAGCGGCTAATTCCGCAAAGATCCCTGCAATGTAAAAGGGTAGAAGTGGGATAATGATTTTTATAATGACTAACTCAACAATCCCTTTCCCTTCATCAAAAACCCGAATTAACATCTCACTTTGCAGTTTTGCCATCCCTATTCCGAATAGAAAAGCAAAAACCAAGGCCGTAATCACACCCATAAGAGGCTCGATTTCAAATGAGAAGAAACCTTCCATACCCGCCGCTTCATCAGGAACTGCCCCGTCAGAAGCAATCAAAGGCATAATGATCGTAGCAATGAAAAAAGCAGCAATCCCTGCTAATAAGGTAGAGAGGTAAGCTGTTCCTACGGTCATCCCGACCAATTTGCCTGATTCGTTCCCTAGTTTAGAAACTCCTGAAGCAATGAAAAATAAAATGATTAATGGAATCATAAAACCAATAAATTCACCGAAAACATCCTTGAAAGTGAGTAATGATTTCGTTAACCAATCTACACCAAGGAAACCTATAACTATACCTATAATAATACCAGTTATTAATTTTAATATTAACTTCATTCCTCATTCTCTCCTCTCTCTCGCGAACTGTCCGCACATGACGGACTTTTGTTTTTTATTCAAGTAAATTATATGTTGCCTTGTTTAAAGGAAGATATCAAGTCATAATGGAACAGTCGCAATTTTTAAATTATTTACTGTTTGCTTTTTCTCTACAATCGTCGTATAATAACCTAAGTTTAAAAAGAAAAGCAATGATGAAGAAGAGTACTTTTCCTGTAGCATGATCAGAGAGTCTGCGGTTGGTGTAAGCAGAACATGTGGTGAAAAGGAATGGGCTTCTGAGCTGATACGCTGAATTTAGTAGGCAGATTCGTTCCCTCGAACGTTACCTCGAGTCCCCTTACCATTTCAATGGCGAGGGTAACAAGTGATTTTCAATGCTCATTGAAAATAATCAGGGTGGTACCACGGTCCATTCGTCCCTAATCCAAGGGGAACGAATGGACTTTTTTATGTTTCAGGGCCAGCGTTTCCTGTATGTACGAAAATTCGATTGCTTAATTACGAAAGGATGAAAGATATGCAAACAATATTCTCTGGGATTCAACCAAGCGGGATTTTAACTCTTGGAAACTATTTAGGCGCAATGAAAAACTTTGTCGATATGCAAGAAGACTATGACTGCTTTTTCTGCATTGTGGATCAGCATGCCATAACTGTTCCTCAGGATCGTTTAGAACTTAGAAAAAATATAAAAAGCTTAGCCGCTCTTTATGTAGCTACAGGGATTGACCCTGAAAAATCCACTTTGTTTATCCAATCAGAAGTTCCTGCCCACGCGCAACTTGGATGGATGATGCAATGCGTAAGCTATATCGGAGAGTTAGAACGAATGACACAGTTCAAAGACAAGTCAGAAGGAAAAGAAGCTGTCTCTTCTGCTCTTCTAACGTATCCACCATTAATGGCCGCTGATATTCTATTGTATAAGACAGACGTGGTTCCGGTAGGGGAAGACCAGAAGCAGCACTTAGAGTTAACACGAAATTTAGCTGAACGCTTTAACAATCGGTACAATGATATCTTCACGATTCCAGAAGTGAAGATCGCGAAAGTTGGGGCAAGAATCATGTCTTTAAATGACCCAACGAAAAAAATGAGCAAGTCCAATCCAAATCCGAAAAGCTATATTTCCATGTTGGATGATGAGAAACAAATCACGAAAAAAGTCAAGAGTGCCGTCACAGATTCAGATAACACCGTTCGATATGATACTGAAAATAAGCCCGGAGTCTCAAATTTGTTAACGATCTATTCTCTTTGTTCAGGTATAGGGATTTCAGAACTAGAGGAGAAGTATAAAGATACAGGCTATGGTCCATTCAAGTCTGATGTAGCCGAAGCTGTTGTGAACGTGTTAAAACCGATTCAAGAAAGATATGAAGAACTTCTTCAGTCCAAAGAATTGGATGACATTCTTGACACTGGAGCAGACAAAGCAAATTTCGTATCAACGAAAATGCTGAAAAAAGCTGAAAAGGCCATGGGATTAGGTAGAAAGCGATAAAGACACCTGAAAAAGATCTGGAGGTTATTCCTCCAGATCTTTTGTCATTTCTATGATTTATTTGTTTTCTTCATCTCTTCTTCATGTTCTAACTCCCAAATTTTTTCGAAGAATGGCTGCCCTTTAATCATGGCATAACAATACATTTCGTGTCGCTTCGACCAACCTTGTTTAATATCATTAAATAAGCCTGTCCATGCGTCATCAAAATTCATTCCCTGAATAAGACTATATTTATGTGGCGCCCATTCTGTATACCAATACCTTAATTCAGGAAGCTCTGCATCTTCGTATAGCTGGTCTAGTGCCATAAACAACAATTGTTTTAATTGCTTTTCTCTTCGAACAAGGCCATGCATTAGCTGAGGATTGGGCGAAAGCATGTGATATTGCTTTTCACAATCTAAATAATCCATATAGTATTCGGTACATGAATCGTTTTCAATTAATTGAAGAAGTTGCTCTTCTTGTCTTGGTACCATTCTGCTTTTTCGAATCGGCGTATGATAACCAATGGTATCTACAACCAATGCTCGCGAACCGTTAGTGGCTATAAAGCAATATTCCATCGCTATTCGTTCATTTTTCTGCCGAATAAAGCTTTGTCGGTAGACATCTGCCAATAGTTCTTCAGGCAGCTCTTGCAACGTGTTCTCAATATAATCCAATAATTCAGTCTGGACTTTCACTACCGCTACTTGATCCAACAATTCTATTCGATCATTTTTTTTCCATTCAAAAAATTCACAAACATTATAGCAATTCTCTTCCCCTTCAAACCAATTCACCCAGACATCTCTCATGTGGTGCATGGACATACCTCCTGACTCATTCTTTGCCCACAGTATTCGCAGATATCATCCATATTATTCCACGTTTCAATATTTCTTCCTGTTATTTAACGATTTTTTTTCAGTCTTAGACAAATAAACAATGAGCCAAATGAGAAATAGACCAATGAGAAACATATAGGTTTCAATCCGTTGAAGGAGAAATAAGCTAAACTCTTGGATAGAGAAGCCTACTGTTAACAGATTTAAATAAGCTACTAAACTAATGCCTCCGGTGACGGCCATGAAAAAACCAAGACAAAGCAGGAAAATGCGCAAGGTTCATTCCTCCCCTCTTCAAGTACAAGCGACATCTATGACTTATTCTATGAAAAGAAAATGTCAATAAGACTAGCGGAATATTTATCTTAAATCCCCCGTGGCATTCGCTTCTTAGATAAAGTAGCACCTTAGCATACTAAATCGTTCAATAAGATAAGCAGGAAGTTATGAATTTTGCGCAATATTAGTTACCTATATTAATTATTGAGTAATGGTACGGATTATCATCAGCTCTTTTCTAACAAAAAATGTTCTGCAGAAGTCTTTAACATTGTAAGCGATGATTGACCTCCTTTGTCTTTCATATAGGATTGAACTAAATAGTATCCTAATTGATAGCCAATTAATGGTGGAAGTCCTTTTTCTCCACCATAAAGAAAAGGATAGTGATAAGCTCGTCCTTTTAGATGAATATTGTTTCGAAACACTTTTTCCCACCATGTTAACAATTCGTTCTCATTGTATAACGATGTCCACGGAGCAAGGCAAGCACTTCCCAATCTCGTTTGAACTTCCCACTCTGCTAATCCCTCCATAATCATCGATTCTAACAGTGAAATCGTCCCCTCATTTACCTCTTGATAATATAGTCTGGCGACATGATGATACTCATGTAGTAGAACAGCTTTTTGTTCCACCACAGGTAACGTATCTTTCCAGAATAAGAGAATGTGCGAAGGAAATGAACAACCATTTTTCCCGCCAAGTTCCTTCATGATTCGTTGATGGGCTTGGTTTAAAGGGAACAAAAATACGTCCGCATCAGGCCCTGAAAAGTCTTTTTTTAAAGCTAGCAAAAAAGTCGTTAATTCCTCTTTATTCAACGACTTCCTCCACTTTATCCAATCCCTTTTTGTTTTTCTAGAAAGGGGAAGCATTCCCTGATCTTCTAAAAAATAAAACCAATCTCGAACCGATTTTGCTTTATCGTGGTTGAATAGGGAAGCAAACGCTTTATCTACTGGGACATGTTGATAAAAGTGACGAATGACCCACGAGGATGAATCGAAGATCTTCACTGTATCCCCCCTCAATTTATTAAGTAATATAGCTCACTTTTTTTCGATTATGGTATGATATGCTAAAGGAAAGATATTGCTAATATTGGAAAGGTGGCCTAGCCTATGTCAAATCGCCTTTTTAATTACAAAAATTACACCCCTTTTTTCAAACAACTATCAAAGGAAAATCAGAATTTGCTCATTTCTCTAGGCGAAGAAATTATTGTCCCTTCAGGCAAGACGTTGTTTTACGAAGGTGAAGCGGTGAAAGAGATTTATATAGTTAAACATGGTCAAGTACAGTTAAGTAAAAAGACGATGGAAAACAAGAAATTCGTTCTGCATATTAAAAGAGAAAATGATATCGTCGGGGAGTTTAGTTTGTTTAACGATATGCGCGCGAGCATGACTGGAGAAGTTCTTAGTGATTCAACGCTGATTCGATTGAACCTTGATGTGTTAGAGGGCGTGTTCATTCAAAACGGGGAGATCGCTACAGCGTTCATTAAGCTTTTCGCACGAAATACACAATCTACGCAAGCGAAATTTTCTGATCTACTGCTGTATGGGAAAACGGGAGCCTTCTATTCGGTTCTCATTCGGTTTGTTCACTCTTATGGCGTGGAACATCCTAATGGAATCAAAATTGATAAAAAACTAACCAATCAGGATCTTGCCTATTTTATTGGATCAAGCAGAGAAACGGTGAATAGGATGTTTAATGAGTTAAAAAAAGAAGGCGTTGCGGAGCTTGAACAAGGTTATATTATCATCAAAAAATTAGAGGAGCTTAAAAAGCATCTCCATTGTGATAAATGCCCACTGGAAATATGTACAATTTCATAAATACCTAAAGAACCGCGAGTGCGGTTCTTTTTTTGCCTGCCGAAGCACGCCCCCCTCTTAAACAAGCTGATGTTTATTAGCATAAATAGCGGCCTGAGTTCGGTCTTCAAGCTCTAATTTAGCCAAAATATGACTCACATGAGTTTTCACTGTCTTAATCCCAATATAAAGCTCTTCAGAAATATCTTTATTCGTTTTCCCTTGGCCGATCAAACAAAGAACTTCTCTTTCTCGCTTCGTTAACTCATCATGCTTTGGTTTCTCGCGCATATGACGGAACATTTTTTGCGTTACTTGGCCTTGGAATGTTGGCTCTTCATTCATTGCTTTTCGAATAGCATCAGCAATCTCATCCGCTGTAGACGTTTTTAATAAATAGCTAAATGCTCCTGCATCCATGACTGGGAACAGCATTTCGTCATCTAAATAACTTGTTAACACAATGATTTTCGCCTTTGTTTTAGCCAGCACTTTCGTTGCTTCGATGCCGTTCATCTTCTCCATTAACAAGTCCATTAATATCACATCGGGTGAGGTCTCTTTTGCCTTAGTGATCGCCTCTTCACCGTTGCATGCCTCTCCGACGACTGCCATATCCTCTTCCACACCTAAATACGTAACAAGTCCCATGCGCACCATGTCGTGATCATCTACAACCAATACTTTGATTTTATTGTCCATTTATCAGTTCTCCCCCTCAGCATCTTTATGTGTTAAAGGTATCCGGAATTCCAACTTCGTTCCTCTTTGTGGAAAAGACACGATCGTCAAATGGCCCCCTAACTCGGTCATTCGTTCTTTCATTGACGCTAGCCCGTAATTCCCCGTTTTGTTCTTGGCTGTAGCTTCGGAATCGAAACCACTCCCATCATCCTCTAACACCAACAACAGCCTCTCTTTTCGAACAAGTGCAGCTAAGTAGATGTTATTAGGATTAGCGTGTCTTAATGCATTCGACAGCCCTTCTTGAAGAACTCGGAATAACTGCTCGTCTACACCTTTCTCAATCATAGGCACTTTTTCTAAGTTGCAATGAAATGTCAAATTCGGATGCTTCCTTTTGAGTTCTTCCATTAAGCTCCCCATTGCTTGTTTAAAGGACTTCCCTTCTAAAGTAACCGGTCGCAAATGCATTATTAGTGCTCTTAATTCTTGTTGCGCGTGGTGAACCATCTGCTCAATTTGCTTGAACAATGCTTCAGCTTTTTCAGGATCTTTTCTTAAAACTTTTGGGATCGCACCTAACGACATGGACACCGAAAATAATTCTTGACTCACAGCGTCGTGAAGATCCCTAGCAAGTTGTCTCCTTGCTTCTAAGCTAGCCCCTTTTTCAGCTTCATCAATTAATTTCGCATTCTCATTAAGAACTCTACGCATCGACACGATTTGTTGTTCTAAATCATCCGTTAGCTCGTTCACTTCATCGGCTAGTTTTTTCAATTCATCTTGTCGCTCTACTGAGATTTTCTTCTTTAAAGACCCTCTTTGAAATTGCTTCAGCTGATGAATAATATGGGCGATCGTTTTTTTTAGGGACAACCCATACGAATATGAGTACACCAGTCCCGAAATTAAAAAGATAAACATAAATACCAAGGTAAGAGAACCGAAAATAACAGGGTCCATCCAAGCTGAAATCACTCTGTAAAAGCCAATTCCTTCTTGATTTTCAGGTATGGAAACTGTACTTTGGATAATGAGCATAAGCAAAATGGAGAATAAACCTGCCGTTAACACTATTTTGAATTGCAGACGCAATAAATCCCAAAGAATTCCGTGAAGACTTGACTCCCTTTGCAACGAAACTCTTTGTTTAGAAGGCTGAGAGCTTTCTTGATTAGTCAACAGTCAATACCTCCACATCCCCTACGCTTACAGCTACATGAAGAATCAATTTTCTATCAGCATCGTGAAAGCCTGGACTTGTATACGTGGCGTTCCTTCCTGTACCTGCATGGGAGTCATCGAATAACGTAACTTCTCCTATATTGACATTCGCTTTAGCATGAACGGCCATTTCTTTTGGCACATAGATTTCAACAGAACCAACCCAACTGGAGACATCGATTCTGTTTTCCCCTTCTTTTAAAATCGCTTTTGTCAGGTCTAATTCGATACTCCCAATTCCCATACTCACGTTCATGCCATCCGGTTCCCAAGGTTGTCTCCCTAATGAAATGTCTCCCATAAACGTTCGATGATTTGTGTTCGAGTCTTCAAATCCCGTATGGTTCATGTTTTTATGTTTTGTTCGATGCTTTTTACGCTGGGCACTTTTTTTCATCTTATCTACTTGATCTGGACCAAAATCGATTACAACAGAAGGTTCTCGATCAAATAAAATTTTAAAACCGATGTAAATGATAATTAACGGCCACGTCCAATTCCACAAGTCTGACAGACTGAACTGAAACCACCCCGCATTATTACCAAGTAACACACCGCCTAATGCCGTAACTATAGCGCCCCAAACGATCTTCCCAATATGCAATCGGTCTCTCCGTAAACCGTGAAAAAAATAAATAATCCCTTCAAACAAAATCTTTAGGCCTACTAAAACGATGATAGCCGGCCAAAAAGTTGAGAATAAACTTGTCACCTCTGTATCAATTAATCCTGTATTAACTAGTAAAAAAACAAGACCGACACTTAAGATAAGAATACCGAAAAATTTCTTCATACTAGGTTCACCTCAATTTGGTAGAGAAAAGATCGTCTCTACTCCTTCTCTTTTTTATTGTATCCTTTTATTTTCCATCCGCCAATGAGATTTTAACGTACCTCCCATTTTTTTAGATCTACTCATAGTTTAATAGTAAGCCAAGCTGCATCAAACAATCTGCAGACTGCTTTTATCTCCGCCTTAGGTCTGAGTTTTATTGTTTTGATTAGTGGTTCATGACGCGTCATGCTAGACAGGTGCTAATCCGGTAGCACCTATGCAGCATGACCTCGTGGATCAGGACGATAACCTGAGAAATTAGGAGCATTTAAGAGGTATAAAACGCTCCCCAACATAGGAAAAGGCTGTCACCAAAAGTTGTACTTTTGGGACAGCCTCTTCCATACAGATCATTATTTTAATGTTTTTTCCATTTTTGTTGTTAAGTTATTCTGCAAACCGCTTGAAGATTAATGACACATTGTGTCCTCCAAAACCTAGTGAATTACTCATGACGACAGGAACATCTTGCTTTCTAGCTTCATTAGGAACATAGTCTAAATCACATTCAGGATCCTCGTTTACATAGTTCATCGTCGCAGGAATAATCCCCTCTTGGATCGCTTTGACGGAGAATATCGCTTCAATCGCGCCGGCGGCTCCAAGTAAATGGCCGGTCATTGATTTGGTTGAACTAATTGCTAATTTAGCAGCATGATCACCAAAGACTGTCTTGGCTGCTATCGTTTCATATTTATCATTGTAGCCTGTACTCGTTCCGTGAGCATTTAAATACGTGACATCACTTGGCGTTAACTGGGCATTCTCCAGTGCTTCTTGCATCGCACGGACAGCGCCTTCGCCTTCTGGAGCTGGTGCGGTCACATGATACGCATCACCTGTTGCTCCATAGCCTACAATCTCTGCGTGAATGTGAGCTCCACGTTTTTTAGCTGATTCAAGCGATTCGAGGATGAGGATTCCGGCTCCTTCACCCATGACAAATCCGTCACGGTCTTTATCGAATGGACGACTAGCCGTTTTCGGATCTGAATTTGTGGAAAGAGCTTTCGCCGAGCAGAAGCCTGCAAAAGACATTTCGGTAATCGGTGCCTCTGCGCCCCCGGTGATCATCACGTCTGCATCTCCACGTTCAATTACTTTGTACGCATCACCAATGGAATTTGCTCCTGACGCACATGCTGTTACGGAACATGAGTTTACTCCTTTAGCTCCTAAATGAATGGAAACTTGACCTGAAGCCATATCAGGAATGAGCATTGGAACGAAGAATGGTGACACCCGTCGATAACCTCTTTTTTCGTATAATCGGAATTGTTTCTCGTACGTTTCCATTCCGCCAATTCCTGATCCAATCCAGACACCTACGCGATTGGCATTCGTTTCATCAATCGTTAAGTTCGCGTTTTTCACAGCCATCATCGCACTAGCCACGGCAAACTGTGTGAACCTGTCCATTTTTCTGGCATCTTTGCCTTCCATAAATGCGGCGGGATCAAATTCTTTCGCTTCTGCCGCAACCGTAGCTGGGAAAGTGCCCTCTTCAAATTTTGATAGATGATCAATGCCTGATTCGCCATTAATCAGCTTTTCCCAAGTTGTTTCTACATTATTTCCTAAAGGCGTTACAGCTCCTACACCCGTAACGACCACTCGATTCTTTTTCATCCGTTCTGCTCCTTTCGAATTTACCTTGTCTAGTTATTTTCCCCATTTGAGTGCGACGGCACCCCATACTAACCC
The DNA here is from genome assembly GCF_003226325.1 of Salipaludibacillus keqinensis. Lineage (GTDB taxonomy): Bacteria > Bacillota > Bacilli > Bacillales > Salisediminibacteriaceae > Salipaludibacillus > Salipaludibacillus keqinensis. The sequence continues at coordinate 604,418 of NZ_PDOD01000002.1, forward strand.
TGCTCCAAATCCTACTAGAACGAGAAGGTCTCCATCTTTAATTTTATCATTTTCAAGCTCGTAAACTAATGATAATGGGATTGATGCGGAAGAAGTATTCCCGTATCGGTCTACAGTCATGGACATTTTTTCTACCGGTAAATCCAGTCGCTGACGAGCCGCTTCCATAATCCGGATATTTGCTTGGTGAGGAATCAGAAAATCCACATCTTCTTTCGTCAATCCTGCTTTATGAACCACATTCATAGCTGATTCTCCCATTTGCCTAACAGCGAATTTGAAGACTTCCCTACCGTTCATTAGCAGATGGTCTTCCATTCGGATATGATTGCCTCCTGTTCCGTCTGATCCAAGCTCAAATGAAAGGATTCCACGATCGTCTGAGACGGGTCCTAATAACGCAGCGCCTGAGCCATCTCCAAATAAAACGGCTGTATTTCGATCGTCCCAATCAACAATTTTAGATAACTTTTCAGTACCTACGACTAATACGTGTTTGTATTCTTCTGATTCAATAAATTGTTTACCCGTTACTAGTCCATACATAAAGCCAGCACAGGCAGCACTTACATCCATAGCTGAAGCTTTCGTAGCTCCCAATTGCTTTTGCAACATGGAAGAAACGGAAGGAAATGTTTGATCTGGTGTCACCGTAGCGACGATAATCATATCTATTTCTTCTGGGTGAATTCCTGCTTTTTCGATAGCTTCTAAAGAAGCATAATAGCTCATGTGCGAAGTATCTATATCGTCAGAAGCAATTCTTCTCTCTACTATTCCAGTTCTGGTGCGAATCCATTCGTCGTTCGTATCAACCTTTTTCTCTAAATCTTTATTTGTGACGACATGCTCTGGAACGTATTTACCCATTCCCCATATTCCTGCTCGCATCTCGTTTCCTCCTTAAAATAACTTTTTATACTTATGATTATGACCTAGTCCTAAAAAAAATGCAATCCTGGATATTTCGGGTTTGAAAATAGATGTCTTATGTAATTGCTGTTCTTAAACATTCTTGTTAATCCTGTTTTTTTCGGTCGTTCTCAATCTAAGCATTTCGAGACTTACTTCTCTTCATTTTGGCTGGACACCTTCTCAATTTAGCTGAACACCACTTCGTTTGGCTACACAACTCCCCTATTTGGCAGAACAACTCCCGGTTTTGGCTAAACACCTACAGTTCAGCTGAACAAATTCTCGCACAAAAAACTGTGCATCACTCAGTGCACAGTTTTTGAGCGATCAATATACTTTTTTAAGCTTCTACTAATTAGCGTAACTCCTTACTCATTCAATGTGTCAGAATCGATCGCTTTCATTAGTTCTTCAAACATTTCATCCACTCGTTTTACTAACGCGGCTTCCTTATCTGTTTTCGGTTCATGTTTCTTTAATTCTTCATATGTTCCTAGATAAGCATCAATGTCTCTCGTAGCGATTTGAGCGATCGAAACATAACATAAAAGAGTCACATTTGGCTTCTCTTCTTGATGAAATAATGGTACAAGAGGTTCTAGTAATTCTTTCGCTTCTTGGTAGTTTTTCTTGTGAACGGCTTCATACCCTTTTACAATTCGATCAGCCATTTTCTTGATAGCTATTGATTGCTCTTCTGCCATACATCAAACTCCTAACATCATTTCTGTTTCGTTTTTCTAAAAATCTTGTCGGGGTCAAGCCTATTAAATAGACAAATACGGGCTATTGAAATGATCCCACTTTTCTCGTTGGCCGTTTATCCATTTTAACAGTAAATACATCTGACCTAAATGATAACTTTCATGATGAATGAGATGGTAAAGAATCCATTCCGCAGAGTACTTCCCATCTGATTCTTGACCCAAAATATGATAACCTGATTTTCGGAACTCATGATCAGACACTTCCAAGTAAAATTCTCTCGTCAACATCCGAGCTTCACCTAACCTAGATAGAAACCAACTCTTTTCCAATTCAGGGGGAGCTGTAATCACCTGTTTTTCCTGTAAATAAAAACGTTCTCGTTCTTCATCATTGATTCCAGTGTCTCGCAAAACCATGTTGTTCCACCATAACTCGATCTGCGCCAAGTGAAGAGCATAACCCGCAATTGTAGGGAGATCGTGAACTTTATGATGAATGTCCTGTTCATCTAATTCGTCTAGTAGACCGAGGAGACGCTCTCTCGTTTGAATTAAGCCTCCTAGTAAATGAACCGATTCTCTTGAAGAAGCAGGTGCTAAAGAATATTCTCTCATGATTGTTCCCCTCCATAGTTAATTCAAGTTATTAGGTAAGTCTCCAGTCTCGATGTACGTTGAAATATGCCCTTCTAGCCATTCTTGGGTACTTGCAGAAACTCCTTGACCATATTTACCCATGGTGATCACGTCATCTTGAAAATCAAAATAAATATTACCACTTTCAAGTTCACCCTTTTGGTAACGAGTAGCAGCGTATTCATATAATTTCTCAACTTCTTGAACCGTACTGGTCAATACTGTAGATTCCCCTAAATCCAATTGATCTCCTACATAACCAATAGCATGGAGTCCTTCTTTTTTCACTTCTTCGATGATGGTCAAATGATACCCATCGCCAGCAGGATAGAAGATATCTACATTGTTTCGATTCATATCTCGAAATATTTTCAGTGCTTCCTCTTCATCTACCCAACTTTCAACGAAATCAACCTTGACAGTGACTGAAGGTAAATGAAATTTAGCCCCATCTTCAAATCCTTGAACCTCTGGTTGAAAGGGAAAGGCTGCGATTACACCTACTGAATGGGAATCAGATACCTCACTTGCAAGCATTCCTGCAAAAAAGCCCATGGCGTAGCCATCAAAGTGAAGGCTCGTTACATTATCACCCTCCACCTCTCCATTAAAGCTAATAAAATGAATGTCTGGATACTCGTCTTTTATATCCATAAAGATGTCCGCATACAAATGACTATGGCCAAAAATTAACCCTACTTCTTCCTCACTGAACTCATCAATGGCTTCTCGCACTAGCTGTTGAGATCGAATATCTTCTTTAATCAGAACATCCACATCTAATGACGATTGTAGCTTTAACATTCCTTGGTAACCTTTTGCGTTCCAACCTTGATCATCGATTGGATGAGGAAGAAGAAAGCCGACTTTTTCCAAAGGCTTCTCTTGAGCTTGAACACAGCCGACCAAAAAAACCATTAGAGAAAATACGAATACCATGATCTTTCTATCCATTCTTCATGACACACTCCCTGTGAATCATTCCTAAAATGAAATGATGTGGTTAATTGTTTGAACCACGCTTCCAAATGGAACGTAGAAAGCAGGTCACCGTTAATCATTCTGTTCTTAATAAATAATAGTTCGACATCCGCTAGGAATTTCCTCTTTTCTTTACATATTGACCACGGAAACCCTGAATCGTTCCCTTTCGGCTAAAGCTCCGCTCTTATTATGAAAATTGAATCGGTGATGATTTATTTATCGTTCTTCCATTTAAAAAATAACCATTCACTGACTCCCCCTGCAAATAACGACGTAATCACAATGACTTCCATTGGCCACTCAGTCGTGTGGGATAAGAACATAAATAATGATAATGAAATGATTGCAAAGATCACTACTCCATATACAAGCCGCATACTATACCCCTCTCCATTCCTTCTATAAGAGTCGCAAAAAATCGTTATAAAAACAAGAAAAAAAATCGAAGGAAGCGCCTCCGATTCTTCATGGCTTACGTTTATATGTCCATACACGATCTTTATTGGTCGTGTCAGGAAAGGTTGCTCCTGCTTCTAAATGAACTTGCTGCGGGTTTTGTACCATACTTCCTGTTTCACCGATTTCTACATACATGCCATTATTGGGAGCTTTCTCCCCTGATTTGAACTGCCTGCTTTGCCCCATACCCTCACCTCAATTTTCATATTTAGGTATAAGGTGAGCTAGATTAACTGATTTTATCCATAATAGTAACCAACAATGATCGCTACAAAAAATACACTACTGTTGATTATTTCGATCACACCAATTTGCATTGGTCTCTGGAAATATTTTTTTGGCAGAACGAGTGTTTTAAGCAAAGAAACAAGAAATGCCACCGCTGCACCATAAAAGGAGGCTACCGTCATAACAATCACCATCACTACATGATAAGTGGTGGAAACTTTACGAAACACAACGTTCCCTTTTTCTCTTAGTAACGATTTAACGTGGAAAACACTCCCTGTAAAAAACGCAATGGTTACTATAACATAATGGAAGGCTTCAACCGTAATGACTCCGTGACCTAATCGGTAGGAAAAGAGTAATAACCCCGATAAGGCCGTGATCGCCACGACATCATTGATAAATAATCGTTCTTTTTTCAGTTTTGCAAAGATTAAATTCACACAGAAAAAAGGTAAAATGAAAAGGCCAATAACTAGTAGCTGAGGGTCGATCCAGATGTATGGTAATGCAAAAAGGCTTCCACAGATCATATATATAATAAATGATGGCCATACATCTTTGTGTTTAGGCTGTCTTAAATAAGTTAGTAGAGGGGCTTGAGCGAAATAAATACTTAATAAACCAAGAAAAAAAATCCCGTGATGAAGATTGATGCCCGTTATACTTGCTCCGATCCAATAAGGGACGATGAACATCGCCCATGCCCCATGTTCTCTAGGAATGTACCATTTCATAGAAATCTCCTCTTTCGTCAATATGGCTTAACTTCATTTTACTAACCCTCACGCTTTTTGTATGTGATACGCATCACAAAGTATACTGTGATTTTTCCCACAGCGAATGAGATCCTAATTTGATATCCTATGAGTAGATAAAATTAAGAAATGAGGAGGCACCTGCATGTTGAACGTCCAGTTAACCTATGAAAGGGATGGAGGGCTTTATCCTGTCTTAACCAAATTCGGTTTTGACTTTCATACAGATCATTATCAGAAAAAGTTAAATTCTGACTCCTTTTTAGTCAAAGCTGTGAATAGATCAGAATCAAACGTTCTTGAACTCTATTGCAAAGATGAAGTGTCATTTGACGGCTGCAAAGAATTCCATCACTTAATTGTCCATTTAGCCAAAGCGTTGGAGGCCTCCATCAATGACGAGGAAGCCATGCTTGGATATGATTCTTTAGGAAACCCTGCTCATTTAGTAACCAATTTCCAGTCGTGGAGCCACTTTCTCGATCAAGCCAAACACCGATCGATGGAAGGTTATACGGTTGAAGTGTACGATGGGAAACGACTGCTAGGAAGAGGGATCATGGTTCAAGCCGATTTAGCCACAGGTGACGAGCAACCTGTGACGAAAACTCCTTATTGCACAATCATATCCGCTGAAGGAGAAGAAACGTTTCTGGGTGATCACTTGAAAATCATTCCAGTTGTAGAATAAAAAAACGGACTTGAGTCAGGAGCTCAAGTCCCTTATAGATCTTTCCTTTGTATGTATTCACAAGTAAAAGGATCATGAATAAGGAAGCTTATTCATGACCCTCTATTCAAATCGTACATATTTCAACTGGGCAATCTCCGCAGTGCAAATAATTTTTCAAGTGCTGAATATCATGGATGGTGATATAGCCATTTTTCATCGATAAGACATTCGATTTCTTCAATTCATTCAACAGGCGGTTGACACTCTCTCTTGTCGTGCCAATGTAATTCGCTATGTCCTGATTGGTTAAATGAACATTTATGAAGATCCCTTCCTCTTTGTGAATGCCATAAGAATTACTAAAACGGATCAATGTTGAATAGAGGGCGCCTGTTTTCCCGCAGAGAATCAAGTCACGAAACTTTGCCTGTGTTGATTGGGTGTGTCTCGCAAACCACTTCATAAAAGCCACGGCAATTTCACCGTTTTGGCGGAATAATGATTCTAGAGTGTGGCGATCAAACCGAACTAACGTCGCATTCTCTGTCACTTCTGCTGTCACACTAATTGCCATTTCATTAAACAGCCCAACTTCTCCTACAAGTTCATCACGCTGTTTAAGGTGGACAGAGAATTCTTTTCCCTCCGATGTCATTTTGCTCAACCTTACTTTTCCTGAGCGAACAAGATAAACGTGTTCTGGAAAATCTCCTTCATAAAATAGAAAAGACCCGCTTTTCACATGAATTTCTAACCCATTCTTTAAAAGAAGTTCTCGATTTTCGTCTGATATTTCATTGAAAAACCGCTTCATTTTTAATTCTTGTTTTTCCATGTTCATCCACCACCATCCTAGAGATTACGCATGCCCAACGCGTCCATTTCCGATCCGCGCTCTCTCATTTAATATTAACACTATACCCAAAGTAAAAAACTGACAAACGGTGAATGTTTTATGACTTTTCTAGCTAAGAGACGTAAGATGATTGCTGTCCTTTCGTATCTTGCTCTAGATCGACCGATGATAATTCATAGTCCTCGCTGTGGGCACCTTTAGGTTCATCTAAGAACTTCCAGCAAAAAAGGAAACTAACAAAGGCACCTGCGGCTAAAATAAAGAAAAACACTTGTGGCGTAACCATCGTATAAATTGTTAAATAAACAACCGCTCCTACATTCCCATAAGCACCTGCCATCCCTGAAATTTGACCGGTAATCCGTTTTTTTATGAGAGGAATAACAGCGAATGTAGCGCCTTCTGCTCCTTGAATAAAGAAAGACGTAAGGACAGTAACAAAAATAGCAAGGGCAATCGGCCAGCCGTTTGAAATAAAACCCATACTCAATAAACCAACGCTAATTCCTGACATGTAGATCAGCATGACCTTTTTCCGACTGGACATTTTGTCTGACATCCATCCGCCTAATGGACGAGCGATAAGATTCACAAAGGCAAATGAAGCAGCAATTAGTCCGGCTGACGTAGCAGACAAAGAAAATGTCATTTGAAAGAAAAACGGTAACATCGACACAATCGCAAGTTCTGCACCAAAATTAGCAAAGTACGTTGTATTTAAAGCAGCAACATGTTTGAACTCATAGCGATCATCTTTTGGAACTCCTTTTTTCAGAATGGGCAAATTCACCCTTAGGATTTGGAAAACTTGATAAATGTATAATCCTATCAATATAACGATAATCGTATGAAGTGCCGTCACAGAAAGGAAATCCAGTTTTGTTAAACGCCATGACAACAAACCGAGTGCCGCTAATAATGGGGCGGTCCAGATGATCAACCAAACCATATCCTTATAGCTACTCACTTCCATCGCTGCCACTTTTCTTGGTTTTTGATACGTTCTTCCTTCTGGGGTATCTTTCACTGAAAACCAATAAATCACTCCGTAAATGATGCAAATGACTCCGCTAAAAGCAATCGCATAACGCCATCCTTCGTCTCCACCAAAGAAAACAATCGCAAGCCAAGGCAAAAACATCGAGGCAAAAGCAGAGCCGAAATTGCCCCACCCCGCATAAAACCCTTCGGCAAAACCGACACTTTTAGGCGGAAACCATTCAGAGACCATGCGAATGCCGACCACGAAGCTTGCGCCGATACTACTTAGCAAAAGACGGGAAATAAACAGTTGCATCCACGTTGTCCCGAAAGCAAACATAAAAGTAGGGATCGCCATCACAATTAACAGAATGGAGAATACTTTTCTTGGCCCATACTTATCTAACAACATTCCGATCACAATTCTTGCCGGAATCGTTAAGGCCACATTTAAAATCGCCAGGGCGGCAATGTGATCCATCGTAAGCCACCCTACTGATTCAACCATGGTTCCAGCTAATGGCGCCATGTTAAACCAGGCAAAGAAAGAAACAAAAAAGGCCATCCAAGTCATGTGTAACGTCTTTGTCCGCTCATTCTTAAACTGAAACAGCTCTTTTACTGACATGTTGTTCACTCCTCGTCCAGATAGAAAAGAGGAATGATGGGCCTCTTCTCTTTGCGCTAGTTTAGGTTTAGCATTTCACTTCTGCTTTTTTTCGAGCGTAATAGAACCAGTGGATCGCCAAGCTGATCACGTAATAAACGATGAAAATGATCAATGCTAGATTAGCCATACCCGTCTGGTTCATCGACCAGCCAAATAAACTTGGAATTAAAAAGGCACCGTAAGCAGCGATGGCCGATGTAAAACCTAACACGGCTGCGGCTTCTTTCTGTTCAAAAATAAACGGAATCATTCTGAACGTAGATCCATTAGCAATCCCTGTGGCAATAAAGACAATAATAAACATCGTCAAAAATCCAGCAAAATTTCCCGCGTTATAAAAGTACATGACACCTAAAGTTCCGGCGATGAGTAAAATAATATCCCAAAAAGTAACGAATGCCCCGCCTAATTTATCGGACAGCCAACCACCCAAGGGCCTGATCAGTGCTCCTAATAAAGGGCCAATAAAGGCAATTTGGAAGACGTTCACTTCAGGAAACTCGGTTCGTGTTAATAATGGAAAGGCCGCGGCATAACCAATAAACGAGCCGAAACACATTGTATATAACCAAGTCATAATCCACGTATGTTTGTTTTTGAAAATCACAGCCTGCTCTTTAAATGACGCTCTTACACCTGGTAGATTATCCATGCCCCAGAAGGCAGCAATCACAGTTAAAACAATCGGAATGACCCAAATAAAGGCGGCATTTTGCATGTAAACTTCTGAGCCGTCTCCTAACAATTGAGGTGCACCTGCAAATGTTCCGAATAAAGCAACGGTAATCACGAGTGGAGACAATAACTGAACGGCACTGACACCGAGATTTCCGATCCCTGCATTCAGACCAAGAGCCGTTCCTTTCGCTTTCTTAGGGTAAAAGAAGCTAATATTTGACATACTTGATGCGAAATTCCCTCCTCCAAATCCACAGAGGGCAGCTAAGATCGCCATCGTGACAAAAGAGGTATCTGGATTCTGGACAGCAAATCCTATTCCTATAGCTGGAATTAATAATGATGCCGTGCTGAAGATCGTCCAATTCCGTCCCCCGAATATCGGGACTAAAAACGTATAAAAAATCCGTAAGGTCGCTCCCGTTAAACCTGGTAAGGCAGCTAATAAAAATAATTCACTATCTGTAAACTGGAATCCAATATCATTCAGATTTGCTGCAATGACAGACCATATTTGCCATACCGCAAAAGCTAGAAACAACGCTGAGATTGAAATCCATAAGTTTCTTTTTGCATGATGCTTTCCTTCTTGTTCCCAGAATGTTTCGTTCTCTGGGTCCCATCTTTCTATTCGAGCCATGATGATCTCCTCCATCTATGTGTAATAATTCACATATTTTCGCTTATAGCCAGGAAGTTGACAACTCCTTCCTGGGTGTTTATCTGTGGCCTTCTGTGCTGTACTCTAATTTCCGCCAGTTTATATAGACAATAAGTGCGATAAAAGCTAAGACGACTCCGATTCCTGAATACACAACGACTTGTTCAAACTCTCTTCCTAAGTAAGCTTCTACAGTCCACTGAACCATGACCACATTGCCTGCAATCGTAAGGAAGATGAGAATCCAGCACATTTTTTTATCCATGGCGGTACTTCCTTCCCGTGGCATAAATGATCCCATTCTCTACCTCTAATTCAATTAACGGCAGCTCTCGTTGTGGTGGCCCTGCTACTGGTTGGCCGTTACTCACATCAAAGTATCCTTTATGACAAGGACATAATAAGATATCACTTTCTTTCTCATAAAAAACCGGACACATGAGGTGAGTACAAGCTGAATTATAGGCAACCAATTCACCATTTACGGTATGAACCAAGATCGCCGCATCTGATTCTGTTGGATAATTGAAGGTCATCGAGTTTCCCTCTGGCAGTTCATCCATTCGAGCCACTTCCAACCGCTCTCCTTCATCTTCGGCAATCCCCATCATCGCCCGGACACTGAAAGGAACGGTAGACAAACCTAGCGCCATCGATGCCCCTACAGCCGTTTTCAAGAAGGCTCTGCGGTTATATTTCAAATCATCGGTTTGATCCACATTTTTTGTTAAGTTGACCATGTCTGATGTTGAATCTTTGATATTTCGGCCTTTTTTACATTCATTTGTCATCGTTCATTCTCCTTTCTCTGCAAAGCGCTTAATCTGAATACACTCCGAAAAACTCAGGAACGTACTCCCATTTATCATTTTCTGAAGGTTTTTTTCCTTCGATTAAATTCATTTGCGTTCTTCTTCTTCTCAACTCCATCATTTCATCGTGATCAATAAAGCGAATCGCATCAGAGGGGCAAACAGATGCGCACATTGGCGCAATTTCATGCTTTGTCCGGTCATAACACATGTCGCATTTATACATTTTGTTTTCTTCAAAATCGAACTTTGGAATACCAAATGGACAACCGAATGTACAGTTACGACAGCCGATACACTTATCTTCCATCGCTGAGAGAACGACCCCTTCTTCTGTAATTTGGATCGCATTCGCCGGGCAAACTTTCGCACAAGCGGGATCTTTACACTGCATGCATAACATTGGATACGTTTGACGATTCTCAAAGAAGTCTACATACTCCACGTAATTACGTTCTTTCGCATCATGTCCGCCGCATTCCCTACATGCCGCCTGACAAGCTCGACAGCCAATGCAGCGTTCGAATTCTAAATACATCACTTTTCTCATTTTATAACCTCCTGCTGATTGGATTATCGTTACAGAACTTTCTTGATTTTAACTGCCGCTACTTTGAATTCAGGCATTCTAGACGTTGGATCAAGGGCCGGACTCGTTAGCTTATTTACCGATAATTCTTTCCCCCAGTGGTACGGGATAAATAAGTGATCTTCTCTAATCGCTTTCGTAATTCTTACTTTGACTTCCATTTCTCCTCTTTTCGTTTCCAAGTGAATAAAGTCTCCATCTTGCAATGCATACCTAGAAGCTAATTCAGGATGCATTTCTGCATAAGGCTCTGGACACTGTTCCATTAAAAACGGCGTTCTCCGTGTTTGTGTTCCAGATAGATAATGAAACACCACTCGACCGGTTGTCAGCGTGTGAGGAAACTCTTTTGAAGGAACTTCCCCTGGTTCCTGCCAAGCTACTGCTGCAAGATTCGCTTTTCCGTCAGGTGTTCCAAAGGAGTCTCTAAACATTGTCGGTGTTCCTGGGTGATCTTCACTTGGACAAGGCCAGAAAACACCGTCCTCTTTCTCAATCCGATCATACGTAATTCCGTAATAATCAGCTTTTCCGCCTTTGGAAGCTAAGCGGAATTCCTCATAAATTTCCGGTACATTTTTATAAGGGAAGAACTCCCCTTTTCCCATCCGTTCAGCAATAAGCTGCATAATTTCCCAATCCGTCTTCGCTTCTCCAATAGGCTCCTTCACCTTACGAATCCGGATCACACGCCCTTCAAGGTTGGTCGTCGTCCCTTCATCTTCTGCCCACGTTGTCGTAGGTAGAACCACGTCCGCAAACTCTGCGGTTTCAGATAAGAAGAAATCTGACACAACCATGAAGTCTAATTTTTTGAAGCTATCCCAAATGTAGTTATTGTTTGGGGCTGATACTGCTGGGTTACTACAAATCACATGCATGGAGCGAATGTTTCCTCGTTGTATTTCATCGAACATTTCGTAGGCAGACACCCCTGCTTTAGGCATGTCTTCAGGTTTGATGCCCCATACGCTAGAAACATATTTTACATGCTCCGGATTATCTATTTTTCGATAGCCAGGAAGAGCGTCCGCTTTTTGACCGTGTTCTCTGCCTCCTTGACCATTTCCTTGTCCAGTAAAGGTTGCCACCCCTGAAGCAAATTTTCCAATTTGGCCTCTCAGTAACGCCATCGAGGTGTATAAGCTGACGTTGTCTACCCCTTTCATTTGCTGCTCAACCCCACGGGCGAACATGACGACGGATCGAGGTGAACGTCCAAAGATGTGAGCGGCTTTGACGATTTTATCAACGGAAACTCCAGTAATTTGGGCCGTTCGTTCTGGTGTAAATTCTTTGACGGAACGTTGTAATTCTTCATAGTTATTGCAACGCTCATTTACGTATTTCTCATCTACATAGCCTTCAGAAACGAGAATGTGCATGATGCCATTGGCTAAAGCTGAATCTGTTCCTGATTTCAAGTCCAGGTGAACATCTGCAATTCTTGCAGTAGGTGTTTCACGAGGATCGGCGACAATCATCTTAGCCCCTTTGTCTCTCGCTCTCCATAGCCATTGAATCGTTGTCGGATGACATTCCGCCGTGTTCGATCCAGCCATAAAGAAACAATCCGTATGTTCAAGTTCTGGCCAAGGCAATGTGGATCCTCTATCAATCCCTAACGTTTTCATGAACCCGCCAGCAGCTGATGACATGCAAAATCGTCCATTGTAATCAACAAACCTCGTTCCTAACGCTACTCTGGCGTATTTACCAACTAAATAACATTTCTCATTGGTCATGGACACTCCGCCGAAAACAGATAAAGCATTCTGTCCATGCTCCGCTTGAAGTTTTTTATAATTTTTTTCGATCAGGTCAAGCGCTTCTTCCCACGTACTTTCCACGAACTGGCCATTTTTCTTGATCAAAGGTTTCTTGATTCTTTCCTCATGATCGACCGTTTGATAGGCGGTAACCCCTTTAGGACACATCTTCCCCATCGTCACCGGCCAATCATAGCGTGGTTCGACACCTACAACTTTGCCTGACTTTTCATTGACTCTTATATGCATTCCGCACTGCATTCCGCAATAACAACAATGGGTGGTAATGAGTTTCTCGCCTCTATGTTGTAAATTTTTCGTTCCTGGTTTCACTACAAACTGTGTCATTTATAATTCCTCCTTACTTGAATGGGCTGGCTGATAAAATTCTTCCGCGCGTTTTCTTCCAAATCCCGGCATATGAATCCCGTTATTCGTTTCAACTGGTTTTGGTTGTTTAGATCCTTTAGGAATATTCAATTGATTCATCACTCGTAATTTTCTTCGACAGGCTGGACAATAATCAGCTAGCCAATCACCTTCGTTATTTTTTAAATCAAATGCCTGGGCATCCAAGATTGTTTTTACATCTGCAATTTGTTCGTCATTGGAATAAAGCTCGTTACATCCCGCACAATTTCTTGTATCCACTTGTAGCACTTCTTGATAGTTCATCGGTACGGCCATGGCCATCGGTCTCATCGGTAAATGAAACAGCTTTCCGAATGGGAAGTACACTAGAAAAATGACAACGGTAATTTGATGAATCAAGGCTAATTGCGGATGCATCCAACCTCCTAACAACTTATAGGAAACGGTTAAAAATAGTCCTGTCAGTGTAACTGCAAGCAATATATACAATGGAAATAAATCGAATTCTGCCCGCTGTGTCACTTTAAGATCGTGATTATGAATTCTTCTCCAAATCGCCATTGCTAGACCAATAAACAACATCGATGCCGTGATGTTCAACCCTTCAAAAAACATCTGAGCCACCCAGCCATCGGCAGCCATATTCATCAGCGGAACATTGAATACAACCATTTGGTATGTTGTGGCATCGATCAGTTTAAAGTGCATCCATCCGAACGTCAGTCCAAATGTGATAGCTAGAGACCCGATACATCCCCAAGCAATCAACCAGTGTTGTATCCCCCGATAAATGCCTCTTTTAAAAATAAATTTTTGTAATATGATGTTATCAATCAATGTTTTAGTGATTGCCTTCCAATTGCGTTTTTGACTTTTTCTAGATCGCATATTTTCAAAGGATCGTTTGATCACTTCATGGGTAGCAGGTCTCATCATCCAAGAGGTGAGCCTCACAGTAATCCCGATAAAAAAGATAAAGGACGAAACCATGTAACCAAATAACATCCAATCCATATGGGAAAACTGGCCTGTTCCTAGCCACATAAGAAAAAATAAGACCATCACGACAATAAATGAATACATACTTGCTTTTGAATAAAAAGATTTCTCTAATTGACCCATCGTAATTCCCTCCTGTTATCAGCGTAAAGCTCTTCTTTAAACGGCCTTGGTGCTCCGTTAAAAACTCATTCATAACTTATTTGTTATCTTCATTGTAAAATTTCGTTATTTGACCCACTGTGCGTTCTGTCACAGCAAAAGTGTGATTTTCGTCACACCTCGGCGGTAAATATGTCTTTTTTATAAACTTATTTGTATAAAAACGCTCAACTGCGCCTGTTAAGACCGTATGTATGTTTGAAACCGTTCACACAAATGTCACGTGAACACAAAAAAAACACCCTGTGAAATTCCACAGGGCGCCGATCGGTTAAGAATCATCATGATTATAAGAGATTTCTTCTTTCTCTTCGTCGTATGTGACGACAAAACCTTGTCCGTCAAAATACCACTCATCTTTCTTTTCAACATAAAACAAAATGCCTTCTTTTTCTGTCGAAGTTGCTTCTTCATCTGGGGCTTTCACCGTTACTCCTAATGAAAATCCCGTCTGAAAATCTCCACAACCTCCGTATCGGACAAAAAACTGTACATGGTCTCCTGAATCTACTTCTAGTTCTTTTTTAAACCACTTCAAAGCTTCATTTGTTACTGTTATTTTCATTCGTTTCCCTCCAAGATGACCGTATTCTTTATTGTTTTTCCCTAAAAGATGATTTAAAAAACACAAAGAAAAAACGACTGCGAAAAGCAGCCGTTCCTCTTGTTCATATGATTGGGGGTCATAATGAACCAATTCTCTTGATGTCTGTTTCATGTTTTCATTTGGTCTCCTAGCTGGCTCTTGGGGAAAACCACGCTAGGTTGTTATATAAAGGAAGTAAAGCTATGCATCGCGTTGAGATCTCACTTAAAAGATCTCAACCAATGACAATTACAGTATAATTCAGTAGGATGTATGTTTCTGTGAACTTGATCACATCCTTCCCCTTTTACAGCTAATAAATGTGACTATTTCATGACGATCTCGATTAGCCTCCACTCACAGGAGGGATAAAGGCGACTAAATCCCCTTCGTGAGCTAACACTGTATTCTCAGCATATTCCTCATTCACGGCAGCCATTGCCGAACGAATCTTATGAAGATCTGGGTACTGTTTTTCCAGTTTTTCACGAATCTCACCTACTGAAATTTCTTCATCTGAAAGTTCTATTTCCCGCTTTCCCACTACTTCTTCTAATTCTGCAAACAACAAAATTCGGATCACTTTTGAACCTCCTCCGGGTTTGGTTTTCCATCTGGATAGGCTGTTTTTTCTAATTGGTCACCAATCCATTTTTCCCCGTCTTCCCAATGTTCTTTCTTCCATATTGGCACAATTTCTTTGATCCTCTCAATGGCGTAGCGACTCCCATCGAAAGAGTCAGCCCGGTGTGGCGTCGATACGGCAATCACAACTGCAATATCCGAAATGGCAAGTTCGCCAATTCGATGAGTAATCGCTACTTTGGCATCAGGGTATTTTGCTTGTATTTCATCACCTATTTGCGACAGTTTCTTTTCTGCCATAGGTACATAAGCATCATACTTTAAATACAACGTTTTCTTTCCCTTTGTCAATTCTCTAACGGTTCCAATAAATGTATTAATTGCCCCGGCATTCCGGTCTTCCACTTTGCTAATCACTTCTTCAATCTTTATCGGCTCTTGCACTATTTCAAAGTTCTTCTCAGTCATTCATATTCCCCCCCCTTGATCACTTGTTCTTTAAACCATTGTACATATTCTTCAAGGTTTTCCACATGGAACAATGGCAAAGTTCTGCTTCTTTTTAAACGTATCATACAATCCTTATCCCAACAAATGACAGCTGTGATATTTTTCGCTTTATGGAGAAGTTCCAAGTCTTTTTCTGAACGAAGAATGACAGTTTTCATATAAGCCTCTTTCTTGTACCCTTCTATAAGAAGAAGATCTAACGGTAACGCCTGATACATGCGCACATAGTCCTCTAATAAAAACTGCCCCTCATGATGAACTATCCAGTTGAATTCATTCTCATTGGCTACGAGTGTTCCAACCGCTCCAGCATTTCGATGCTTTACAGAATCTTTTTCTTCTGATTCTTTTACGAGAGGATCCTCGTGTCCATGATGTTTGATAGTCGCCACTTTTAAATCTTCTAGAGATAAGGCTCTTATGATTGTTGATATGATCGTTGTCTTACCGGAATTCGTGTATCCTACGATTTGATGGATCTTCATAGTGATCCTTCACGAACTTTCATAAAATCTTTAATGGGTTCTTTGCTCCCTTCTGAAGAGAGCAGCAAGATATCTACTTCATCCCCCGAACGATAGCCCCTTGTCCCACCTGGAACGGCCACAAGAGCATCCGTATAAGCTAGCGATGTGACAACTTGAGATTTATCCATACCAACAGGAGAGGCTACGATTCTCCCGTTGTCATATTCTACTTTACTCCGAATAAATCTTGTAAACGGATTGGGTTTAGGAAAGTCCGCAGTTAAACTTCCTTTCACTATTTGTAAATAAGGTTTTGGCGATTGAAGATACGTTTTCATCCACGGTCTAACGTAAAGCTCAAACCCTACAAAACAAGCAGACGGATTTCCAGAAAGTCCGAATAGCAATTGCCCGTCTTTTTCAGCTACTGTAGTTACACTCCCTGGCCTCATAGCGATTTTATTAAACAAGACATTTGCCCCTAGCTTCGTATAAATTTCCGGAAGAAAGTCAAAGTCTCCTACTGAAACTCCACCTGTGGTGATCAAAGCATCGACACTTGTTAATGATTCTGATACTGCCTCATAACAAAGATCGAAGTCATCGGCTAGTTTCCCGAAATACTTTGGCTCTCCGCCTGATTGACGAATTTGAGAGATAATCATGTACGCATTGCTATTGCGAATTTTCCCTGGTTGCAGCTCTTCATCTACGTCTAACAGCTCCGTTCCAGTAGCATAAATGCCGATGACCGGTTTTTTTGAAACAGGGACTTCGCTGTAGCCAAAGGTAGCTAGTACTGCAATCACACCAGCAGTTATTTTCGTTCCAGCTTCTACAACTACTTCCCCTTTCTTTGTTTCCTCTCCTTTTTTTGATACGTAATCACCGGACTCAAATGAACGCTTTATTTCGATATACGTTTGGTCACCTTCGTTTCGTTCCGTGGCCAGTTCGAACATGACGATCGCATCACAACTAGAAGGCATAATTGTCCCCGTCATCACTCGAACCGCTTGCCCCGCTTCTAAGGATGTACTCGAGACATGTCCTGCTCCGACTGTTTCAACTACTTGTAACTTCACTGGATTGTCACTCGTTGCCTTCTCCGTATCCTTGCTTCTGACAGCGAACCCATCAAGAGGAGACCTATCGAAGGGTGGTATAGGATGATCAGCTACTATGTCTTCCGCTAAGTACCTTCCTTCTGCTTCTGCCAAATCTATATACTCTTTCTCACCTGTTTTTGTATAATTCATGACACGGGCGACCGCTTCACTTACTTTAATCGCTTCACGTTTTTCATACATCGTGTCATCACATCCTTTCCCATTGATCTTCTTCTAGTTTAACAATTCTTTGATTAAATTGTATGGAACAATTTCGAAACTTTTATGTATTTCAATTAGATCGATGAAAATTATTCTAATTTCAGCATAGGATCTTGAAATTTGTGCATAGACTCTCTATTTTTCAGCATAGTCCCTTAGTTTTTGTGCATAGAAACGATTTTAAGTCTCAGCGACAAAAAAACTGCCGAAGTCATCCGACAGTTTTTTTCATCTATATTATTGACCAGTGACTTCTCGAATATCATTCACTGTCGTCTCTAAGTCAAAGCTGTTTTCACCACTATACATTCTTACTACGACCCCTTCAGGATTCACGAGATAAAATCTGGTAGGGTGCATGATATCGTCTTGTTCTGGTACCTCTTGGATTGGGGCTTTCAATGACTCTAAGGCAAATTCTCGAACATCCTCGAATTCATATCCTGTTAAGAAATCCCAATTTTCAAAGCTGGCTCCGTAAGATTCTCCATAATCTTCTAGTCTTTCAGGAGTATCAAACTCCGGATCAACCGTTACGGAGATGATTCGTAGATCTACTCCTTCTTCTTCCAAACCTTTTTGTAATTCAACCATATTTGGTGTCATCGTCATACAGACAGTCGGACAACGAGTGAAGATCGTCTTCGTAATCCACCACTCCCCAGCTAAACTTTCCACTGATACTTCTTCACCAAATTGATTCTCCCCTTGAAAATCAATGACCTCCCATGGTTCTTCAGCTTGAGATACGTCAATGACTGCATCGCCTTGAGCAGATTCAGAAGCATCATCATATAAGAAACTACATCCGCTGAAAGCTATCATTACCACAAACAACATCCCAGCCCGAATCAACATTGCTTTCATACAATCCCTCTCTCTTTGTTATCCGTTCGTCTGATACATTTCATATTCTTGAAATTTTATTTTCGGTGTTTCATCTTTGTCCCGTTTCATCCATATTCTGAACGTGTATCCAATCGCCACGCCATAAGCAAGCTCTTGAATGACCTTCATCATCGCTCCACCAAACTGTTGATCATGGTGCGGACTTAACAGTGTTAATGATTGCTGCCCTGAGAAAACTTCATAAGGGATCTCTGCTCCTGGAGGTAAACAGTAAGCCATGGCAATCGCCCATGTAGAAGGGTCGGTATACGTGGCGTATAAAGGACCGGAAGCAAAAATAATCAATACACAAGCAGGCGTAAACAATACACCACTCATAAACATATAGCCAATTCGTTTTAATTCGGATAAATCAAATTTCGTCTTGATTCTTGGAATAATGTGCCACCACATCAATACAGCTGCTAACAGCATGGCAATTTGATAGTAGTTGTGCATCCCTTCATTCGTCATTAAATAATCAAACGTAACGGGTAAATGATAAAATGAAAAAATCCCATTAAATAAGATCAATCCTATTAATGGAAAGCCAATCACAGTAAAAAGCCCTCGAATCACTTTAAACTGAGTAAAGAACTTGAAAAACCATGATGGAATACCAATCAAAAGAAGAGGCGGTGCAACCAGGTAAACAATCGCCATAGATAACATATGCATACTTAACATAATATGACCTAAAACGTATAAAGGCCCACCAAACCCGAGATAAATAGCTAATAAGCCGAGATGGAAATAAAAGATTCTTCGCGAGGAAACAGGCTTAGAATCCTTGAAAAGATGGCGAAACTTCGTGATAATTAAAAAATATACGACACTGACCAACGCAAGAACAACGATTAATTCCGGTGTCCAAATCGTTCGGGCAGTAAATGTTGAGAAGAATTGTTCCATTTTACTATCCCCTATCCTATAGAGATTCTATTTCAAATTGTTTTAAGACATAACAAACGTATTTTAACATAGATCAACCGTGTTATAGTATATTTATAACATGAATTCATGGTAAATCCTATCGTTTTGACGATGGAAGAAATAGGTTTTCTAACCCTTAGACCTTAATTATACTCAGGAGGAATATAGATGCAACCACATTTAATCGCCATTGATTTAGATGGCACGTTACTTTCCGATGAAAAAACAATTTCTCCCAAAAACAGGTCTACGTTGTTCAAACTTCGTGAACTTGGACATCAAGTAGTCATTGCCACCGGTAGACCTTATCGAGCCAGTAAAGCATACTACCAACAGCTTGCTCTTGATACACCAATGGTAAACTTCAATGGAGCTTTCGTGCATCACCCATCTGCACCGGAAACGTTCAAAACGATTCACACTCCATTAGAAAAAGAAACGGCAAAAACCATTATTGATACGTGCGAAACATTTAGGGTGAAAAATATTATGGTAGAAGTGATGGATGATTACTATTTACGTTACATGAACAAAGGTTTTGCTGAAGTGTTCACCTTGAATCAGTCTCCATCAGATCATGGAAATCTTCATCACCTCATTAAAAATGATCCAACATCTTTATTAATTCATCCAAATGATGAACAACATCACCAATTGAAGGAACTTCTTGCAAATGCTCATGCAGAGGTCATTGAACAACGATCTTGGGGTGCACCTTGGCACGTGATTGAGATTGTCAAAGCTGGATTGAATAAAGCCGTTGGTCTGAAAGAAATCTCAGCCCACTTAAATATTCCCCAAGAACGAGTCATTGCCTTTGGTGATGAAAATAATGATTTAGAAATGCTCGAATATGCTGGATGCGGTGTAGCGATGGGCAATGCTATCGATGAGTTGAAATCCGTAGCCAATGAGGAAACGTCAACAAATGAACTAGATGGCGTGGCAACGTTTTTAGAGGAGTTTTTCTCCGTTAGAACATAATTGAGAGAGGAGAATGGACGTTATGGAAGTTTACAAAGTAGAAAAACCTGCAAGTACAGAAACCGTTCAAGCTATTACTGAACTCATGATGGAACAAATGAATAGCTTAAGTGGCGGGACAACTGAAGAGTCTCTTCTACATACGGTTCAATTAGTCTTGAATCCTGAATCACAGGCTGAGTTCTTCGTGGCTGAAGAGAACCGACAACTCGTTGGCTGCGCATTCCTCAACAAAGGAATTGGTTTAGACAAGGGTGGGGCTTACGTTTGGCTCAATGACTTGTATGTAAAAAAAGAATTTCGCCGAAAAGGGATTGCCCGAAAAATATTACTCAAAGTACTCTATTGGGCAGAGCATCATGAATTCAAAGGGATTGAACTTGAAACTGGCGTAAACAACGCGGCAACAAAAAGATTATATAATTCACTAGGTTTTTATGATATCGTCTCTAAACGCTACGGCAGAACGTTAACATAATTCTGCAATTATAACGCTTTCCAAACAAATAAAGATAATTTCTTCTTTTCTTAAGCGAAAGGATGGTGGCCCTGCCCCATCCTTTTTTACGTTCATATGAGATTTGTCTACGTCTTTTAGTCTTGCAATATCGTTTAGATAATAAACTGTATGATTGTAAGAAAAGCAATCGCCCCTCCAACGACTAGGATCAGTGGAGCGCCAATGTAAGCAAGAGCTATCGCTGCCATTCCGCCAGCCAAACCGAACCAAATGGCCTCATTGATATAGAGGATGCCTGGAAAAATCAACGCTCCCAACACGGCATAGGGCACTCTTGAAAGCATTCTTCTGCTCCAATCTGGCCAGTGTTCCGTTTGCAGCATCACCAGTGGAAGCAATCTTGGTATATAGGTGACGATGGCCATCCCTACGATCATCCAAAACAAAGTTAGATTCATTTGAGTCCCCCCTTGTTCATGACTTGTTCTATTCCTTCATAAACAACTACTGCAAGAATGGTTGCCAGCATCACTGCCCATCCTGTGGACAACCAAATTGAAAAAACAGTATTAAATAACGCACCTAGAAAAGCTAAACGAATGACCACTTTCCCTTGGGTTTTGATTGAGGGGATCAATAGGGCGATAAACAATGCGTACAAAGCGATGGCCATGCTCTCTTGGACGATCCCTGGAAGAAATGCTCCTGCAAAATAGCCAACCCCGGTGAATCCAACCCAACTTGAGTAGGCGACTAAACCTACGCCTAATATGTAATGGCTACGAATCGGTGTTTCGCTTGTAGAGGCAACTGCAAATACTTCGTCTGTAAGAAAAAAGCTATAAAGTGCACGACTTTTATTTGAACTTCTTTCGGCGCGCTCATGTATTGAGGCACTCATTAACAAATGACGGAAATTAACAATAAAGGTGGATACGACAATTTCCATCGCCCCCGCTCCAAGAGCTATCATGGAGAGAGCCATATACTGCGCTGCCCCTGCAAAGACAAGAAAGCTCATTAATACTGCTTCATAAACCGTCAATCCTGTGCTTCCAGCAATTAAACCAAATGTGAGCGCTACAGGTAAGTAACCGATTGCTATCGGAGTTCCTGAAACCAATCCCCTTTTTAGCCAATTGATCTCTCTTTCGTCTATCTGTGCTGCCGCTTCCAATTCATCACTTCCTCCCCCATTTGTTTCTTTACTGAAATGACAAATGATCTATTCATTTTACTTTACAATCTTACTCTATTGTCAAGGTTTATGCATCAATTAGGCGACGTATTATGAACATCCAAAAAGTAATCGATTCTCATTTGTTCATTCAGAAATCAAATGGGCCTTTCTTGTGTGATAAAAGCTCTCGGAAAGATTCTCGTTGATTTAAAAAACACCACTGCACAAAGCGTCAGTGGTATTGCAGTTAGCTAAATCATGCTGATTTTTATTTGTAGAAACTGATCTTTTAACGTCTCTTTTTCTTCCTTTGATAACAATTTTTCAGCCATAGGGAATAAAATTTGTTCTTCTTTCATAAAATGCTCCGTCAGGGTTTGATAGACCACTAAAACATGCTGAGCCAATTCAATTGCCTTCTCAACAGGGTGACCCTTATCCATTCCGTATTTTTCGAAGAAGTAACCTATATGTTGTTTAGCGCGGCTATGCTCTTCTTCCATGACAGCAATGGGGCCACCTTGTCTGCCAATATGCTTCACCATCATTTCAAACAGAACATCCTCTTCTTTCGAAGAATGAAGGTCTATTTCCACTTTGAATCGACGCATCAGCTGATAAAGACCGTCTATTTCACCAGCAGAATGAGATTTCTGCCTTTTAATTTTCATAGCCGATTCTTTAAGCGCATTCATTTGTTCTCGTAACGGCCAATGCTCTTCTAACAACTCTGATAACGCCTCACAGTAACTGGTAGGGGTTTGTAAATCGTAACTAGCGCATCCTTGGAATTCTTGCATCATTGTCCCTCCTCATTTTGAAGTATCTTCAGTATACGTTCAATAGTAAGAAGACACCGTGATCTAAATCACAGAAAAGGGTAAAAGAAAAACGAAGAGTTTCCTCTTCGTTTAGTCGTTCTATTCGTAAACCTTTTCGAAAGCAGCTTCGATCTCAGGTAATAATGAATCCCATTCGGCACCCATTTCTTTATTCACTGTTACAAAATCCTGGAATCCGAAAATATTATCAACACCATCTAAAGCTAATAATTCTTTTGCTAAAGGATGATCCGTGTCTTGTCCTTTTTTAAATGAAGCGCTACCCGGCCCTTCGAAAAGAACTTGATTTGCAGTGAATTTCATTGCATTTGGATTAGGTGTTGGTTCGCCTTTTACTTCTATTGCCATATCGCATACCTCCTATTTATGTAAGTACCTTCAGTTTAACATGATTTGTTTAAAAAGATAAAGTAACTACAGCTGCAACAAGAAGAAACTAGCTTGTCAAGAAGACAGCTAGCGAAGAGACGCTTTTAATTTTTTCATGTTTAACTCTTTTTCTTTTGAAAGTTTTCTTAGTTTGTCCTTGATTTGGATTTTAGCTATATAATCATTATTATCAATGGCTTCTTTTAATTCCATTAGATGATAATCAATCTCCGCACAAATAACGTAGTGACGAACCGATGCATTGGATATTAACGATTGCTTTTTTTTGACGCCGATCGGATAATCCGACATGTGCTCCCCCCCTCCATTCGTTTTCAGCACGGATACTACTTTTCCACCGTCAAAATAACTTACATAATTCGTACCATCTGAAATGGTGCGAACAATGGCACTTCCTTTACTTTCTGTAATGAGATCTTCAAGACAATTTGCCAAATCTTCTTCACTTACTTCAACTTCTTTAATGTCAACAATCGTTTTGCACTCACTTTCTAATTTCATAGGGAGTAACAATTGTGCCTCACCGGAGTGAATCACTAATTCGATGCCTTCTTGATCGTGTCTCCATGTTAACCGATAGTTTGATGATAAAAGCCTATGAATAAACGTTTTCAACATGGAACGATGTAATTCAATCCAAATATCATTAAATTGTGCCCTGAAGGCCGGTTCCTTCATTCGCTCGCTCCTTTCTTTATTGATTTGCCAAGTCAAAGATCTTATTAGTTATCCTATGTTTATAACGAAAAAAAAAGACACTGTTTTCGCCTATATTCTAGTGATCCGGGCAAAAACGTTTGAGGAAAGAATCACAAACTTGTAAAATAGAGAAGTCTTCTGCGATGAAAGAGCGACCTCAGGGGATTAACCTTGTGTATGCTAAACAACGTCATACAAATTTTTAAAAGCGAAGCAGGTGCTAGGTCTATGTCAAATAGTCATAATCATCTAAACCAACTACATTTACTGGTTGAGTCCCACTTAGATCAAGTAGGATTTTTTTGTGAAGAGTGGACCTTTCAACCTCATATTAAACTCACTTTCAGAGATTGGCTCAAAGAAGCAATGGTTGGTGTAGAAGAGGTTGTTTCAGAGAACAATTCAAATATGAATAAGTGGCAGCTCCTGTTTGGGCTTCTGATCTTCCAACAGGTAAGAAAGCAACTGATCCACTTAGGTTTTTACTCTTTTCGTAAGCAGGAAGTGGAAAACTTATTGTTGTCCTTTATGCAAACTTTTTCTTCAGATACATTTAAGTCTATCGAAAATGACGAGGAGTTAAGCTCCATTTTGAAGCGAAGTGAACAGGATTTCCCTCTCTTAAAACAAAGAGAGCGATTAGAATGCACCACAACTGATCAAATGACCTGGCTTAAACAGTGGTTGACTCGTCCACACTTTTCAAAATATGTACAGTATTACACGGCTCTATCCGTACCCAACCAACAACTGCAATTGAAAAAAGAGGTCATAAATCAACTATTTCCGTTGCAGAATCATACACCTACACGGAGAACCTTCTTTCAAATTATTGATTATCACCTTGATTATGATGAAGGAATTCGAGCGTGGCTTTATTTTCCGCAAGACCCTCTTTTGTTTACACGAGAAGAACAAAGCTTGTTTAAGAAAATCTGTGAACACAGGGTAGACTTAGCCGTCCCCCTTTATATGCAGTGGATTGAACGACTCATTGAAAAAAAGTCTTCCGCTCACTACAAAAAAGCTCACATCTATTTGAAAGAATTACAAAAGATGAGTGAGAGAACGAATGATCAGAACAGATTCGAACAATATTTAGCAATGATACGGAAAAAATACAGAAAATACTCGGCGTTTTATGAGGGGTTGAAGCAAGTTGAAGCATAGGTATGCAACAAAGGATGAACTGGTTATTGCCATAGTGACAGACAAGACAGAAAAAGGCGTACTATTATTGCTTCAACATGCGAATGACTCTTTTACAAAACAACCGATTCTTATGTCAAAAGAGAAAGCTCTGACGACAAAGCATCAGTTGTTTTTTTCCCACTATGAGTCCTTCTTCGGCGTAGACTTGCAAATTCGATCGTATCCATTGAATAATGACCATTCTCAATCGTTACGAGGCATATTCATTCCCGTAGAAAAGATGGACTACCTTATGCAAATGGATTTGGACCGCTTCAACGGTGCTTTTCATCCATCTTCTAAAGCTTTTATGCAGACAATAGAAGAACTTCTTGATCATCTTACTGAAAAAGAAGTAACGCCTACAGCACAAGGATACTGGACGTTTAGCTCACAGCTCTCGTCTGAAATCAGAGAGTTAGCTATTCCTGTTCTCAGTCAGAAAACGGATGACCCCGTCGTCTTTATTGAAAAGAATAAGGAGAAGGTTTTGAAATGGTTTGAAGATTGGCTCCAACACTATGTCCCTAAGTCTGAAACGTTCAGTAAACTCATTCAAATATATAAGAAATCGCTGTCCATGAACACAGACGACCCTCATATAGACCAATGGATCCAAGCTTTAAGCAATCCCAATCAATCTTTTTTGATATCTAACCACCTCTATCCCATATGTACTCACCTTTGGAATGGGAAAACGCCGGAACCTTTTCAGCTTCAACTCGTTATTTACGAACCAGAATCACATAAAGGAGCATGGCGACTAGAGTGGTATTTAAAAGAATGGCTGACTCAAACGTTTGTTTCGATCACAAACATCGTCGCTGGAGACCATCCATTCCGTTCAAATCCTATTCCTTGGCTTAAACGGGAAAGCTCTATCTTTGAGAAGGAAGGTCTACCCTTTTCATACTTTGATGAAGAAAGTTATCGTTTCTATATGGATCACGATACCTTTGCTGACTATTTACTACATGGCGTAAAAAGGTTAGAGGAAAAAGGAGTTTCTGTATTAATCCCAGAAAGTCTGAAGAAAAAAATTGTTCCTCGCCTAAAAGCACGCTTGTCATTATACGATCCCGAAGAGAACATACAAATCGTTCGACCTTGGGTGAAAAGCCATGTGTCATGGCAGTTAAAAGTCCAAGACCTGGAAATAGAAGAATCTTTATTTCGAAAAATGGTTCAGCAACAACAGCGAGTGATTCATATTCATGACGCCTGGGTTGTTTGGGACTTGGATATGGCATCAAAGTTACTGAGTCATGTGGATCAATCTGCCGAAAGTGGAGCACCGTTCACTTTTTTTGATGGATTAAGGGCTGCTTTACATGAAACAGATTCGTATCCATCCGGGGAAAACACTGCGGATGAACAAGGGTCCCTCCCGATTGACTGGTCTTTATCTACTGCAGCAACAGACTTATTAGAGGCAGAAAAGGGGCAAACAAAAGGTCTTATTTCTTTGAAATGGATCGATTTGTTACGTGACTACCAGCAACAGGGAACCGAGTGGTTGCTGAAGATGCGTAAAGTCCATCTAGGGTGTTGTCTTGCCGATGATATGGGGTTAGGGAAGACGATCCAAACGATTGCATATATAGACGAAGTTCATAGCCATGAACAGTCGTCTACCCCATTCTTGATCCTTTGTCCATCCAGTTTAGTTCACAATTGGACAAAGGAACTAAAGAAATTCGCTGAGAATTTGTCCGTGTATCACCATTCCGGGTCTCCTATAGAAAGAGAACAACATTTTAATGAACAAAAATCAACAGCTGACGTGATTGTTTGTTCCTATCCTGTAGCCACTAGAGATCTTGATTTATTCCGTTCGATTCATTGGTGCGGATGTATATACGACGAGGCCCAACTATTAAAAAACAGCCGAACAAAACAACGTAAAGCAATGAAAGAGCTGAAGGCAAAGCACCACGTTGCCTTGTCAGGAACACCTATAGAAAATCATCCGATCGAAATGTGGAGCATGATGGACTTATTGAACCCAGGGTTACTAAAAGATGACGTGTGGTTTACGGAAAATTTTCTATCCACCACCAATTCAAAAGATAAGGAAGATAAATTATCACATTTGCGATCAATCGTTCGACCCTTTTTGCTAAGACGAACGAAAGAAGCTTTTATGGAAGAATTAGCATTACCTGAAAAAACGTCCGTAGACCATATAGTATCCCTTTCTACAGAACAACAAGTTCTATACGAAGCGGTCGTAGAAGAATTTAATGATTCCTACGATGAAGATCATCCCGTTCCCCTTCAACGGGCGCTTCTTTTCAAAACAATGACCAAGCTAAAACAAATATGTAATCACCCTGGACAGCTATTTAAAGAAACCGGCGACTTCTTATTTGAACAAGGTCGATCTGAAAAATGGGATCTCGCGAGAAAGATCATGGAAAGTTGGCTAACTACGAATAAACGTGGATTAATTTTTACCCAATACCGGTTTGTCGGTTCTCTCATTCAAGCCTATGGACAACGACATTGGAACATATCAATTCCGTTTTTTCATGGCGGCTTGTCTTCAAAAAAAAGAGAAGAAATGATTGAACAATTCCAATCTCACCAAACAGCACCTATTATGGTGATTTCCCTTCGAGCTGGTGGGTTCGGTATCAATATGACAGAAGCTACAGAGGTGATCCATTATGACCGCTGGTGGAATCCGGCGGTGGAAGCCCAAGCAACGGACCGCATTCATCGAATAGGACAGACGAAGCCCGTCCAAGTCCATACTAT
The DNA here is from genome assembly GCF_003226325.1 of Salipaludibacillus keqinensis. Lineage (GTDB taxonomy): Bacteria > Bacillota > Bacilli > Bacillales > Salisediminibacteriaceae > Salipaludibacillus > Salipaludibacillus keqinensis. The sequence goes on from NZ_PDOD01000002.1 coordinate 632,133, forward strand.
TACAACAGCCGGGACGATTGAAGACCGGATTGCCCACCTGTTGCAACAGAAAAAAAAGCTGCAAAAAGCGGTAATCGACGGACGCCCCCTCCCGATCTGGACATTATCAAAAGCAGAATTAAACGAACTATTTAAAAAGCCGTGACGTGGTCACGGCTTAAAATTTGAAGTCATATGTAAAAAAGCATTTTCACTTTTTGATAGCATGTTTATATTTAAAAGTGTGCTCCAGGTTCGTAGGTAATCTATCAGGTTGGCGACGTTCAACTCTTCCGCTCCCCTCTGTTCGTCGTCAATCTCTCATGTTAGCGACGTTCAGACCCCTCGCTCCCTCTCAACGTCGCCAATCTCCCAGGTTAGCGACGTTCACATCCCTCCGCTCCTTCTCAACGTCGCTAATCTCTCACGTTAGCGACGTTCACATCCCTCGCTCCCCCTCAACGTCGCCAATCTCTCATGTTAGCGACGTTCACATCCCTCGCTCCTCCTCAACGTCGTCAATCTACCGCATTATAAACTTTTACCTTTATTTCATAAAAAAATGCTGTCCACCAAGCCGATTGCATATCGACTTCATAGACAGCCTTCCATTTTCTATTCTTCCGAAGACCATGTTTTTTCAAGTTGAAAAGGCTCGCCTGGTAACGACTGACCATCCAATTGATAAATATTCAACTTTGTTGAAATTTGCAACGGACTAACGGATGGGTCCATATCAGTCCATGTGTCTTCAAATATCAATTCTTCTCCTGGTGCCAACTCTTCTGTAATAAACGCTTGTGTAAACACTCTGTCCTCCGCAAAATCATAGATGATCTCGCCGTGGTCGTCTCGTATGACCACGTCAAATTGATGCCCTGAAGAGAATTCTAGTCGTTTCGTTTGCTCTCCCACATTGACTAATTTCATTTGAACAATTAAAGATGAACCATCCTCATGGAGCTGCACAGAATATTCCAAGTCTGACTCTAAAATCATTTGATCCTCTCCCTCTTCGTTTTTATCGGAAGATTCCTTTTCAGATGCTTCATTTGAAGATCCTTGATCATTGTTCCCATTGGTATCATTGTCTACAGATTCACTCTCATTACCTTGGTTGGGTGAATTGTCTAGTGAATCCCCATTGGTATTACTGTTTGACTGTCCACAAGCAGACACAAGCATGATGATTATCAGTAAACTTAAGAGTCCCTTGATTTTAATCATTTCCATCACTCCAACTCTAAAAAAGTATGTCACATCCATTTGTATAACATTAGTCGTGAAACTGTCTTTTTTGTTACACTTCTTAATCGTCTTTTCTAAACATACCGAAAATGCCAGTCGTCTGAACGATATTTGTAAAAGCCTGAGGATCTACTTCGTCAACGACCTGTTGGAGTAAGTACAGTTCATATCTAGTAATAACAATCATCAACACTTCTTTGTCTTCTTTCGTGTACCCACCTTTTGCAGGGATCCTAGTCACACCTCTCGTAACTTTCTGATGAAAGGCTTCCTGAAGCTCATCCGGTTTACTTGTGACAATCATCGCGGTCAGTTTCACATGGCGAGTATGAATCGTATCAATAATACGGGAAGCTACATACAACGTCAGTAGTGTGTAGAGAGCCTTTTCCATCCCAAACATTAAGCCTGATGTGATCACGATGATGGAATTCATCATGAGAAAATAAACGCCAATAGGCTGGTCGCTTCTTTTAGCTGCTAACAAGGCTAAAATGTCCAGTCCACCTGAAGAAGCTCCCCATTTTAATACGATCCCAGCACCAACTCCACCAATAACTCCACCGAAAACGGAGTTCAGAATAATATCATCTGAAAAGCCTTGAACAGGAATAATTTCTAAAAACAGGGTAGTGAATGCTACATTTACAAAGCTGTATAACGTAAATTTTTTCCCGACTTTTAACCAGCCGAGAATTGCCACAGGAATATTTAATAATAATAGCCAGATACCCGGCGATAAGGGAATGAGTTCGGAAATAATTTGCGCCACTCCAGTAAACCCGCTAGCAAAGACATTTGCAGGGATTAAGAATAAGTTTAAACTCATGGCAAGAAGGGCACCACTTATGGCAGAAATGGTAAATACCTTTATTTCCTCTCCCAGATTCATTCGGTTTTTCAAAGAAAATTCCTCCCATTCACATTGCTGCTATGCTCTCGTTCAATGTATCACGACCGGCACATAAATAGAAGCCACCATTCACCGAATAGTGGCTTCTATCTTTTATTTTTTTAGATTTTCATTGTAGTAATTAACTGAGAACACAGCGCCTTCATCAACCATTGAATTATCTCCAATGTCTTGAGGATCTGAATGTCCTAATTTCTCAGCGTAATAAGGATCATAATCTTCTTTTGTTTCCTTCTTCATTTTAGATTTCAAACGATTGTAGTTGTGAGAAAGCTTTTCTCTATTCTCATCTTTTCCTAAATAATAACTTCCTGCAGCGACCGCGGTTGCTAATAAAGTAGATGTGAGCCATTTATTTGCCAATCTGCTCACTCCTTCCTTCTTGGATTATCTCCTAGATTTATGTCTCAAAATCAAAAAATTCTATATAAACGACTTGACGTTAAGAGACCGGTCAAGCCCGTCGTCCGCTAATTAAATTCACAATAGCAACAACAAGTGCAACGACTAACAATAGATGGATTAATCCGCCACCTACTTCAAAACTAAATCCTAATAGCCACATAAGAATAATAATACCAACAATAGTCCATAACATGTTACAACATCCTCCTCTTCGATTATACGTTTTATATTTTTTGATTAAAGGTTGCCCTTAGTCTTTGTTATTACCATAATTTCAAAAAATAAAACCTTCTGTGAAAACACAGAAGGAAATTGGGTCAATATCACTAGTATAGTTTTAATTCATCACTCGTGGTGATTTGCTTTTCGGGACCTTCTTTAGTATCACCGTCCCATGCCAACATTCCACCATCATAATTCGTCACTTGATCAAACCCTTGTTGTTTCATAAATAAGGACACATTCTGCGACCGGTTCCCGCTCCGGCATATGAAAATATATTCCTTCTCTTTATCAAATCCATCTAATAAGTTTGGAATCGTGTGCATAGGTACAAGAGGCACCCCAGGGATATGTCCGCTATGATATTCGTCTGGTTCACGGACATCAAGTACCACTTGGTTCGGGTTTGACTGTGCCAAAATTTTCTTTAATTCTTCTTTGTCTACTTGGTTCACACCATCATGTTCGAAACTCACATTCATCACCTCTAATATAATATTTACTTATTTTCTACCCATAATAGCCAACGAAAAACGAAATGTAAAGCATGTCGATCTCCTCTTCATTGGCTCCATCATTCTTTTCGATTCAGTTCTTCATCTATTTTTTTTCGCAGTTGGAACAGGCGGTACATGTGGGAAATAATGACTTTAGCTACTGCGTACATTGGGACGGCTAAAATTAAACCTAACAAGCCTGCAAATCTCCCCGCTACGAGAATTAAGACGATAATGGTTAAAGGATGAACCGCCAGTTTTCTCCCCATGACTTGAGGTGAAATAAGATTGCTTTCTATTTGCTGAACAATCACAATCGCCAGGATGACCCAAACGACCATCATAGGGGAATCAATAATGGCGACAATTACAGCAGGAACAGTTCCAATCCAAGGCCCTACAAAGGGAACAATATTCGTGAACATGGCAATTAAAGCCAAAATGAGTGAATACTCAATCCCTATGATTAAAAAAGCGATATACATTAAAACACCTACACAAAAACTTACGATGATTTGTCCTTGTATGTAAGAGCTTAACTTCATATCCATATCTTCAAGGATGCGATACCCTTGATTCTGCTGTTTTTCAGGTAAAAATCGAAGCAGTTGTTTAGGCGCTTTATCTCCATCTTTCAATAAATAAAATAATACAAACGGAACGACAATAAAAATCAATAATACATTCGTCACTACACCGATAAAACTGGCGATGTTCGTTGTAATAAAATCAAATGCCTCAGCCAAGTAATTTGTTAAATTATTTGTGATTTCTTCAATCGAAAAATTCTCTGTTTCTTGGAACTGTGAAACCCATTCATTGTCTTCTAATTGTATTAAAAGCCGTCTAAGCTCTTCAAACAGCATCGGAGCGTTATCAACCAAATTGGTCACTTGTCGCTGGAACACAGGCCCAATTAACACGACTAACAGGATGATCAGGCCGATCATCACCAAATAAATGATCAAGATCGCTAAAGACTTAGGTATTTTTTTACTATGTAGATAATGAACAACAGGGCGTAACAGATAAAACAAAACCCCTGCAATGAGAAATGGAATAAATAATGTTTGAAAAAATACAACAAGAGGTCTGAATATAAATGACACATGGGAACCTACAAGAATAATTAGTAACAGCAAAAGTACAACAACTAAGAACTTTAGAAAACGTGTTTGATACATACTCCCCCTCATTTCTTTTGATTAATAGTCTTATTATAGGATAGCAAGAAAGAGAACAAAAAAGCTACTAGAAAGAGTGACTCTTCTTCCAAGTAGCTTGACCTGTGAATTATAACTAGGTTTACTGAGCCGATAGACGTCTTACAAGCCTTTGGCATGTCTGCCGTTTAATCATTTTATGAGGAATAATCACTTGTCTTGGTTCTGTTCCAGGTTTCATTATTTTCTCAATTAAGCAATTGGCGGCCTCGTATCCTAAACTAAATATATTGATATCAACTGTTGTCATTGGTGGAGAGGACAATTCAGAAATCATGACATTATTAAAGCTCACAATGGAAATGTCGTCAGGTACTTTCACTTCCATCTCATTTAACATTCTCATCACACCAAATGTCATAATATCGTCTGCCACAATTAACGCCGTCGGTCTTTCCGATAAACTCATCAAATCAATAACAGCTTCTTGCCCACCTTCTTGAAGCTCTTCATGGAAGACAACGTAATCTTTACGGGGCTCAATACCTGCATTCGTTAACGCTTTTTCATAGCCTTTCATGTGGTCAAGTGTTACGACTGTATCTAAATTCCCTCCAATAAAGGCAATTTGTTGGTGCCCAAGTAAAATCAAGTACTCAGTGACTGTTTTCGCTGCTTTTAAATTGTCATTATTCACATACGTAATATCTTTCATGTTTTCATCGTAAGGTCTGCCGATCACTGTAAAAGGGAATTTCTGGTTGCGTAAATAATCCATGACTTTATCGTTCACTTTTGAATATAAAAGGACGATTCCGTCGACTCTTTTTCCTTGAACCATGTCTTGAACTTCATCAAAGATTTCTTGTTCTGACTGTCCAGTAGATAGATACAGACCATATTCCAACTGGTGAGCTTTAGAACTGATGCCACGAATAACTTCAGGGAAAAAAGGATTTTGAAACGTCTTATTTGCAGAATTAGGCATGACTAATCCGATCGTTTTCGTACTTTTGTTGGCTAAACTCCGGGCATTAAAGTTAGGATGGTAACCTAATTCCTTCATCGCTTCCCGAACTTTTTCTTTCGTGGGCTCACTGATCCTTGGACTATTTGCGATTACACGTGAAACAGTAGAAGGGGCGACATTTGCAATTTTAGCTACATCTTTAATTGTCACGGTCATGTTCTTTCATCCCTTCTATATCATAAGATCAACGAGGTCACTCTCCTCATTGCCTTTCTCACTTCTTTTAGTTTAAAACTTCAGTTGAGCTTTCATACCTTTTGAACTATAGGTTTCTTATTTTAACGCTTTCATATTCGAATGACAACAGACATGTTCCATTAAATAAAGCATTTGTAGATCGTTCGTCTTTATTTAAAGAGAGGTACGGAGAAAGAAGGTCTCCTCCTTAGCCCGTACCTCGAACATTCATGACTATATTAACCTTTGGTCGCACCAGATGCTAATCCGGAGATCAAGTATTTTTGTAGGTATAAGAATACTAAAGCGATCGGCACGGCAATTAATATCGAACCTGCAGCAAATCGTGTAAATGTGTTTGCAAATTGATCATTTACCATATTGAATAGCCCCAATGCCAGTGTAAAGTTTTCCGGACTTCTTAATACGATCCGTGGCAAGATAAAGTCCATAAATGGTGCCATAAAGTTGAACAATGCTACAACAGCTAAAATAGGTTTTGCTAACGGAAGCAGGATTTGGAAAAAGATTCGGAAATGACCGGCTCCGTCAATTTTAGCTGACTCATCAAGTTCTCGAGGAAGTGTATCAAAATAACCTTTAACGAGAAAGGCATTCATAGGAATGGCTCCTCCAATATAAATGATGATTAACCCGATCAGGCTATCAAGTAAATTCACAGTATTTAACAAGATATACAAAGCAACCATGGCCATTAAGATTGGAAACATCTGCAATAGCAAGAAAGCATACAGTCCATATTTTCTACCCTTGAAACGATATCTTGAAAAGGCATAGGCAGTGATTCCTACAAAGAACGTTGCTAAAAAGGATACGGAAATAGCTACGAATAATGTATTTCGATACCAGACTAAATAGTTACTTCTTGCATCGAAGAACAACCATTCATAATGAACAAGTGACCAGTTTTCCGGAATGATCTTCGCTCCATAGAGACCTGTTCCGGGATTCAATGATACTCCTACTGCCCAAAGTAAAGGATAAAGAATAATCACAAACATAATCCCAATAATGGTATAAATCGCAGTCATTTCAAGTATATTTTTCTTCTTTTTACTCATAGGTTTTTTCTCTGTTGTAGTACTCATTAGAAAGTTCCCTCCTCTTTAAAGGAACGAGAACGACGGAATTGGAAGAACGCAAACGTCGCTACAAGTAGTCCTAAAATAATTGAAATGGCTGCAGCCATATTAAACTGCTGATTTTCGAACGTCAATCCGTAAATCCATGAAATCAAAATATCTGATCCACCGGCGGTTTGACCTCGAACAGCTGGTCCACCTTGGTTAAACAAGTAAATGATATTAAAGTTGTTAAAGTTAAATGAATATTGCATGATCAATAAGGGTGCGGTAGCAAACATTAAGTGAGGGAACGTGATGTTCCGAAACTTTTGCCAACGGTTCGCTCCATCAATATCTGCAGCCTCATACCAATCAGAGGAAATCCCCTGCAAGACTCCTGTAAATAAAGCATATACAAATGGGAAGCCCAGCCAAACTTGAATCGTTATCAAAGCTACTCTCGTCCATAGAGGATCTTGAAGCCAGGGAATACGAGTATTAAATAATGGTTCGATAATTTGTAAGTTTATTGCGCCAAAATTGTCATTAAACATAGCTGAGAAGATGATAATTGTAACGAATGCCGGTACAGCCCAAGGCAAGATAAATACTGTGCGAATAAGTTTTTTAAACCTTACTCGAGGATCGTTGACTAAAATCGCTAAAAACATCGCTAAAGCAATTTGCAGTGTCGTCGCAACAAAAGTCCATATTAACGTCCAAGATAATACGTTGATAAAGGTGTTTCTCCACTCATTTATAGTAAATAAATCATAGAAGTTTTGGAATCCAACCCACTCAAGTAAGTTTCTAGGCGGTGCGTTGTAAAGATTATAATTCGTAAAGGCAAGAAATACCATAAACAGTAAAGGGAATACAACAACAAAGATTAGTAAGAATAGTCCCGGTCCCACTAATAAATAAGGGAAACCTGTATCCCATGCATTTCTAAATCCTTCTCTAATATTTGGAACTTTCCAACCTAATTGTATTCTCTTTGCGTCTTTATAAGCATCTTGAAGATTCAAAATGTAAAAGCTTAAAAAGAAAGCGGTAAAAATCAATGAAAGAATTCCGTTACTTAAAAAGACTCGAGAATCATCTTCTCGTGGAATATCTCCGAGTGTAACTAATCCTTGTAAACCGGAGCTGATGAATTCCATCATTGCAATTACAAAAGCAGCAAAGAGAATGAATAAGGCAGCACCTTTTAAGAATCGCTTATTGTATGCTTGACCAAGCCCTGGAATAATTGAGAGCAGCGTAGCTACAGTCGGATTATGTTGAGGGTTGACTAATTTATTTTGTCTATCTTGACTGTTGTTTGTAGCCATATTTGCTTCCTCCTGATTTAAAGATTCAGGATTGGGAAGTTACCCTTCCCAATCCCTAATCATGTCCACTTATTAATTCATTATTGAAATTTGATCACGAATTTGTTCTACAGCTTCGTCAAGGACTTCTTGTGCATCTTCACCTTGAGAGATGAACTGAAGTGCGTCACCAATTGGTTCCCAAACTTGTGACATTTCAGGAATGTTCGGCATTGGCTCAGCATATTGAGTTTGATCAAAAATCGGACTCATGAACTCATCATCAATTTCGACAGCCGTGTGGGCAGGAAGCTCACCAGCAGTTTCGAAATATGTTTGAGAGTTTTCAGCGTTAGTTAAGAACAACGCTAGCTCTGTAGCCCAATATTCATTTTCAGTATAATAGTTTACTAACCAACCTTTGTTACCAGAGAACGAGCTTAATACTTCGCCATCTTGTTCAGGAAGCATAGAGATTTCTAAGTTGTCACCTAAAGCCTCTTCGTATTCTGGAATAGACCAAGGACCTGTAACGACCATACCAACTTGACCATCTGTAAATAGACCGTTCATGATGTCGCCATCAATTCCGTCAGGCATAAGGTCTTCTTCGAACCATGACTGGATAACTTCAGCACCTTCAACAGCGCCTTCACTATTAAGTCCAATGTCATCAGCGTCATAAACGCCATCTTCGTCTTGAGCAAATACATAGCCCCCTGGAGCTGTTAAGAACGGATATGTGAAATAGAAGTTTGTCGCTTCCATTAAGAATCCATAGTTGCTTCCATCTGTTAAGTCTCGGGCAATATCCATTAGTTCATCCATTGTTTCAGGAGCATCTGGAACAAGTTCTGTGTTGCGGAAAAGTGCATATGTTTCAACAACAGCTGGAATTCCGTATTGGATTCCTTCATAACTAAATGCAGTTACTGCTTCTTCATTGTATTCAGAAAGACGATCTAATTGATCATCAGTCAATTCTAATTCCGCGGCTAACCCTTGAAGATGAATATCTCCCATTCTGTCATGAGGCTGGAAGAATAGGTCTGGCCCTTGACCAGATGGACCATCCAAAGACATACCTTCTGTTTGCTCTAACATAGAGTAAGGAATAACATTCACTTCAATGTCATGTTCATCAGTAAAACGTTGAGCAATTTCTTCATATGCATCTAATTGTGCATCTTCATCATTTACCCACATTGCAAGTTCTTCAGGCTTTTCCGGAGCATCTGCATCCGACGCAGCCTCATTGTTGTTGTCATCGTTATTCATATTGTCTGCATTATCATTGTTTCCCGTGTTGTTTACTTCTTCTTCGTTGTCCACGTTGTTTACATTGTCGTTATTTGTTTCTGGATCGTTGGCTGGAGCATTGTTATTATCATTGTTGTCTCCTCCACAAGCGACCAAAGCGATCGACAACACCAACACAAGCATGATTGATAGTAGTAATGACTTCCCTTTTAACATCTGATTTCCCCCTTATTAAGTATGTTACTTTTCTGTGCACCCTTAGTTATCTTTCTATAAAACCTCTTCACTTGCCACTCATTAAGATTAAAAACCTTCTACAGTCAGCAAGAAGTAATCGCTTTCAAAACTTCACTGCTAATGAATGGATAGAAATCTTTTTCTACACTGTCACCCAGACTGTGTATATATTGAGTGAAGAAGTCTGACATAAGACAACCGTTTGCACAAAGTGGCTTAAAAGAATTTCACGAGCGTCTCGTGAAATCGTTTGCACCACTTTATGATCTCATTATACTATTTGATTCTATAAAAACACAACCCTTTTTTTTGAAAAAAAATTCATTTTCTTCAGCTGTCACATTCACGGCAAAATTCAAACTTTTAATCAGTCTTGACCTCGTAATTTTTCCGCCATGTCTTCTAAAGTAAGAACTTCATCTGACAGCTCTCTTTGACGGTCTGTTTGCTCTGATACGATTTGTTTGACACTTCCACTTTTTTCTTGCAACACGTTTGCACCATCGACTAGTTCAGTCACAGAACTCACCACTTCTTCGATTGCTTGATTGATTTGCATAATGGATTCATTGATATCCTGGTGCTCTTGAACGTATTTACTATTGTCAGTAGATATTTTCTCAAATAATTTTGCAGACGAGGTTGTTTTATCCTGAACTTCAACACTTTTGTGTTGAAAAGCCTGAAAAGCATTAACGACCTCTCTCGCTTCATTTTGTAGGTTCACCAACACTTTTTTTGTTTGTTCAGAAAATGTATTCGTTCCTTGAGAAAGTTTGCGAATCTCGTTTGCCACAACGGCAAAGCTTCTCCCTTCTTTTCCAGCTTTAGCCGCTTCAATCGACGCATTGATAGCTAATAAGTTCGTTTGATCAGCGATGTCGTCAATTCCCTTTAAGAAAGACGTGATATGATTCAACTGGTCCTGCATCATTTTCACACGTTCTGCAGTACTTCCTGTTTCTTGATTCAATTCATTCATTGAGCCCTGAAGGTCTTTCATTAGATGCAGTCCCTCGTGAGAAACACCTTCTAGATTTTTCATTTGTCCATTCATATACTCAATGGAAGATTGGATTTCTTCCGAACTAGCCGACACTTCTTCTGTCGTAGCAGAAATTGTCCCAGTGAAATCCGTTTGCCGTTCCATTTCATTTATAAATGCATCCATTGTAGATTGAATCTCTTTCATACCTTCTAACTGGTCTGTAGATCGTTTGGATGTTGTTTTAGCTACGGCTAATACGTCGTCACTGATTTGATCATTTTTCTGCAAGATCGAAAATAATGTCGTGCCCATTTCCTCTAATCTCATGTCAATTTGCCCAAACTCATCGGAGCGAGTGCCTTGTTGAACATAATCAAACTGACCATCTTTGTAAGCCATAATTCTGTTCATCACTCTTTTTACACCACTGCTTAAGTTTCTTGCAAACCATAATAATGATATTAAAGGAACAATAATAAGCGTGATAAGGGCAACCATCGTGACCACCTCAGTTATGGCAATAGATGATTGCAACGATGTGGACGCGTGCTCTCTTTGATCTTCTAGATATGCCTGAATCCTTTCGTCTACCGTATTAATAGATTCTTCGTTTCTAGTAATAATAGGCGTGATCCGATTTCGAATTCGTTCTACTTCGTCCCCAACATAAATACTTGTAAAGTATTCTTCATATGTACCTTCATAGGATTGAATAACACCTTCTAAAAAATGAAAATAATGGGCCACATTTTGATTAACTGACACATCTGTTCTTAAGTTGTCATACATAACACTCGTTTCTTGTAGCAATTCTTCGACTCGATCAATTTGGTCCTCGTTATACCCTGCCGTCGCCAACTGATATTTTAATAAGCTTATTTGCTTCAAGCCATTTACTAACTGAGTGTAATCTTGTTGAAAGCTCGCTGACTCTTCTAGTAATAAACTTTGCTCAGAAACATCTTGGCTATAGTAATAAATAAAACCACCTGATAACACACACACAAGTAAAATTACCGCTGTTAAACTATAGAGCTTATAAATCAATTTCCGGTCTTTCGTCTTTTTCCTGTCTTTACCCTTCCGCTGAACCAACCTAAATACCCCCTCTTTTTATCCCATAACCCTTATATATCTCTCTATAAACTAAATGCAATCGTTTGCATTTAGTCATATTATACCATTATTATTCAGCAATTCTATTGTTTTTTTCCAATTTTATTCAAGTTCATATAATTTGAAAAGCTCACTCTTCTATACTGACCGGGAGTCATCCCTTCTTTTCTTTTAAATACTCTCGAAAAGTAACTAACGTCCTTAAAGCCTGATTCTATTGCAATTGTCTTTAAATCTACATTTTCCTGTTGAAGCATTTTTTTCGCTTTCGTTATTCTGCAATGGTTCACATATTGGATCGGAGACATTCCTATCGTTTTTTTGAGTGCTCTCGTTAGGTAATCAGGGTGATATAACAATTGTTGAGCCATCGTTTGAACTCGGAAGTCTTCCTTTTTATAGTGAGTTTTAATATAATTCATGCACTGGTTTGCTACATTTTGCGCACTAGAAGGTAATTCTAAGGCGTTCTTTTGAATGAGAGTGATAATGTCGAAAAACGAACATTGCTGCTTCATTCTCGCCGATGGCTCATTGGATTCATTTGCTTGAACCAAATTCGAGAAAAGTTCCTTCGCTTGATCTTTTCGTTGGAAAGTACCGAACCTAGGCAGGTACAAGTCATAAAGTTCTGATTGAGTATATGAACTATTCCTTTTAATAATTTTTGACCAATCCATATTCTTTTCTTCTATTAATTGATAAGGAGAAGAGAATGAAAAATGAACCCAGAAAAACTCCGTATCCTCCTCACAAGGATAGTCCCCTTGGTGTTCGAAGTCTGGAGCTAAAATCATGTATTGTCCTTCTCTTACTGAGTAATGTTTGTCGTGTTCTTTCATATATAATGTCCCTTTCGTAACAAATAACATGTCGAATAAATGAAATTGACGGCGAAAGTGCTTTTTGCCTTTACGAAACATGGAATGTGATCCTTTAATAAAAACGGGTAAGGGCGGGATAACAGTAGAAATGGCTTGCACGGACATGACCTCCAAGTCGGATTTGTTCAATAGTGTTCGATTTTCTATCTATAATCTTACTACAGTTACCAGTATGATAAGAAAGAAAGTCAATAAGAGACCACGAATGAATCAAAATTCAAGACAATTCCATGTCGGATATGCCATCATTATTTGTCTATTTCAGGCTTTATCTTAGCCATTAAAATCGTCTCTCTTAATGTTATGAATGAAAAATTAACATGGAAAAAGAAGGTGTTTATGTGAGTAAAACTCAACAAAAAAAAGCAGCTAAACTCACTTTATTCGCATTAACTTGGCCGATCTTTATTGAAATCCTTCTTCATATGCTTATGGGGAATGCAGATACGTTAATGTTAAGCCAATACGATGATAATTCAGTCGCATCAGTAGGGGTCTCAAACCAAATCATGAGTGTCATCATCGTGATGTTTGGCTTTGTAGCAACGGGGACCACGATCTTAATTGCTCAGAATTTAGGAGCGAATAAACGCCAACGCGCCTCTCAAATCGCTGTTGTGTCCATTTGTGCCAACATTCTCTTTGGACTATTATTAAGTTTTGTTCTATTCTTCTTTGGTGAATCCATCTTATCCGCAATGAATTTACCAGAAGAGTTAATGGACACAGCACTAATATATCTGAAAATTGTCGGTGGTTTTGCGTTTATCCAATCCTTAATCATGACCTTATCTGCGATTATTAAAAGTCATGGTTTTACAAAGGATGCCATGTACGTCACATTAGGAATGAATGTGGTCAATGTAATAGGAAATTACATATTTATCTTCGGGGCATTTGGAGCCCCGACTTTAGGGGCTACGGGGGTTGCCATGAGCACGGCCGTTAGTCGAGGACTTGGGACGGTTATCTTGTTTATTGTCTTATATAAAAGAGTCAAGGGAGAACTTCCTTGGAGCTATTTGACAAAAGGATTTCCAAAAAGAGAGTTGCGTGATTTACTTAAAATCGGTATTCCTTCTGCTGGGGAGCATCTTTCTTACAACACCTCACAAATGGTTATCACTTATTTTATTGCAAGCATGGGGACTGCCGCTCTGACTACCCGAGTGTATGCTCTAAATATTATCATGTTTGCCCTTTTATTTTCTGTGGCCATTGGGCAAGGTACACAAATATTAGTCGGTCATTTAATCGGTGAGAAAAGGCATGAGGAAGCTTATCAGAGGTGTCTTCGAAGCCTGTGGATTGGTATGAGTGTTTCAACGTTTGCTGCGATCATTTTCGCTGTTTTCAGAGAGGAGATCCTGAATATTTTCACAGATAACCCTGATATCATTCAACTAGGAAGTATTCTCCTCCTGTTGACCATTCTTCTAGAACCGGGCAGAGCCTTTAACCTGATCGTTATAAACTCCTTGCGTGCTGCAGGAGATGTGAAATTTCCTGTCTATATTGGTATTTTATCCATGTGGGGAGTAGCTGTGACTATCTCCTATGCCGCAGGGATTTGGTTAGGTTTAGGACTTATCGGTGTGTGGATCGCATTAATATTAGATGAGTGGCTAAGAGGCTTACTCATGCTTCGTCGCTGGAAGACTAGGAAATGGGAGAAGATGTCTTTTATAGATAACGAAGAACAAGGATCAGACGAAGAAAAAGAATACGCTCAGTAACATCATATTTCGAGCGAGCCGCTGAGTCATAAAACCTTGTTTTGACTCAGCGGCTCGCTTTGCTATATTTTGAACAAGATTTAAAACGAGGACCCCTCTACATTTAAGCTCAAATATTCATGACACGCTTTTGGGATTTTTTTCAACAAATGACTACATAAATATACATTTATATTTTTTAAAAAATGGAGTCCGAGAAGTAGATGGACACCCAATGAGTTTACATTATATAGAATTTCTCTTTTTATAATTGTCTAAAAGACCGGTAGATCAATTCATCTGAAAATACATTCTCTATTAATAACTATACCTTTTGACATTTATAATTATTTTTGATTAAATAAAATAGAATATCAATAACTGTTTATGCGGTTCTTGGTATTTTTACTATCTAAAAAATAAGGGGGAATGTAAATTGAAGAGAAAAATGACTTCAATGTTCGGGTTACTTTTGACAGGTAGTTTAGTATTAGCTGCTTGTGGAGACGGTAACAACGATGCCAATGATAATAACAACGGCAACGCTGATACTGGAAATAATGTAACCGAAGAGAACAACAATGAGAACAATACCGACAACAACGACGGTGAAGCTGCTGGCGACGTGAATGTTGGTAACTTGCAGTTAGGAACAGGTAGTACAGGTGGAACCTACTATCCACTAGGTCAGGAAATGGCGACTGTCATCAATAACAACATTGATGTTGACGGATTTGACCTTTCAGCTGTTTCTTCTGGTGCTTCTGTTGATAACATCATTAGTATTTTCCAAGGCGAAATGGACTTAGGAATGACAGTCCACCTTCCAGCATTAGAATCATTAACTGGTGACGGAGACTTTGAGGGAGTTGCTGTAGACAACTTTGGTTTCATGGGTCATATTTACCCTGAAGTGATGCAGATTGTTACAGCTGCTGATTCAGATATTGAATCCATTGCAGACCTAGAAGGCGCTTCTATTGCGATCGGACCTCCAGGAAGCGGAACTCAATCTGCTGCTAAATTAATCCTTGAAGCATACGGAATTGAAGATGGTGACTATGAAGCTTACGAAGAAGGATTTGGCGATGCTGCCGGACGTATTCAAGATGGTAACTTAGACGCTTCATTCGGTCTTCTCGGACTTCCTGCAGGAAGCATTGAAGAATTAGCTGTTTCCCGTGATATTCGTCTATTACCTGTTAGCGATGAAGGTCTTCAACATGTCGAAGACAACAGTGGTTACGAAGCCTTAACGATCCCTGCTGATTCTTACGATTTCTTGGAAGAAGATATTCAAGCAATTACAGCTTATGCTATTTTAGTTGGTTCAACAGATTCTATTGATGAAGACTTAGGATATGAAATTACAAAAGCTCTTTACGAAAACAGTGGAGACATTTCACATCCTCAAGGAGAATTCATCACAGGTGAGAATGCTATGAATGGTTCTGATGGCCTTCCAATGCATCCAGGTGCAGAAAGATATTTTGAAGAAGAAGGTTTTCTAGACTAATAACATTAAGATCGGGGCCGGACCTCTTACTATAAAGTGTCCGGTCTTTTTATTTCCTTTTATCCATATTCATCCATTGTGTAATGATAAAAGTTATGATAAAAAATAAATATCCGTGTTCATTTTGCTCTGTCGTTCCCATAGACAGAACATCGACGAAAGTGCAGGAACAACTTCTCCTACCTTTTCGTCGATCACTCGGTACATAGTTAGAAAAATGCAACGAGCCTGTTAATGGCAGGATCAAAACTGTAAGTATTTTTTAAAAACACTTGAATAAAAGTGAATAAAGGTGAGGTGAAAGTATGAAAGAAAAAGAGAAAGAGATGCTTTCAGAAGAAGAACAGCAGGAGATGTTAGCTAAATATGATAAAGAAAACTCTTTCCGACAGAATACAGGTAAATGGAAATGGGTTATTTCTTTTTTAGCAATCTCATTAACTATTTTTCATTTGTGGAGAGCTTTTCCTCAATCTGGAGGACCTCTCGTCTATTTAATGCAAGGATCGGTTCACTTAGGAACGGCGATGGGTCTTATTTTTCTTCTTTATCCATTTCGACGTACTGGCATGAAGAAAATAGGCATTCCATGGTATGACGTGGTTTTAGCCTTCTTGGCCATGGGATCGGTTTACTATATCTTATTCAGATATGAGTGGATTACAGGTCCCGCTAGAATTTTAGGATTTACCGATTTAGACATTGCCGTAGCAACCATTGGTATTGTCCTTTTGTTAGAAGCGACTCGACGAGCTGTTGGATTGCCAATTATTATCATTGCTTCTTTAGCCATTTTATATGGATTATTCGGGACGAACATTCCTTACTTCGGACATGGCGGATTTAATTGGGCTGGACTCTCAAGACGGTTATTTTTCACGTCTGACGCTATATTTGGTACACCTATTCAAATCTCATCCACCTATATTTACCTCTTCCTATTCTTCGGGGTCATGCTTACGAAAACAGGAGTAGGTCAATATTTCAATGATTTAGCTTTCGGCGCTACCGGCCGATTCACAGGGGGAACAGCGAAAGCTGCGGTTGCCGCTTCCGCTATGCAAGGTACTGTAACAGGTAGTTCTGTTGCAAATACTGTGGCGTCTGGTTCATTTACAATTCCTATGATGAAGCGAGCGAAATTTCGACCTGAGTTCGCTGCTGCTGCAGAAGCCTCTGCTTCTACAGGTGGTCAAATCATGCCACCAATCATGGGTGCGGCGGCCTTTATCATGGCCGAATATGTTTCAAGTGTTTCATACAGTGACATTATTATCATAGGGATCATTCCAGCCCTTCTTTATTTTACAGGCGTATTTATGGGAACGCACTTTGAGGCTAAACGACACGGAATTACAGGTCTTCCTAAAAGCGAACTCCCCCCTTTAAAAGGATTAGTGAAACGAGCTGATTTACTCTTACCACTCGTTGTTATTATCTCTATGTTGGTTAATGGATTTACACCAACTTACGCAGCCTTAGCTGGTATTGGTACGGCTTTTGCTGTAAGTTTCCTTCGTAAAGACACGCGCATGGGACCTAAAGATGTTATTGATGCACTTGAACAAGGGGCAAGGATTGCCTTGCCGGTTATTGCTGCCTGTGCTACCGCCGGGATTATCGTCGGTATTGTCGTATTCACAGGACTAGGTGGCAAAATTGCCGGTGGATTGTTAAGTCTTGCAGGAGATAACTTATTCCTTCTATTGTTCTTTACGATGATTGCTTGTATTTTACTAGGGATGGGTTTACCAACAACAGCAAACTATGTGGTCACAGCTTCCATGGCTGCACCCGCATTAATTTCATTTGGTGTTCCTGATATCGCAGCTCACTTTTTCGTCTTTTACTTTGGAATTGTGGCTGACATCACTCCACCAGTATGTTTAGCAGCATACGCCGGTGCGGGAATAGCGAAAGCTAACCCGATGAAAGCAGGTGTCACCGCCTTCAAGTTAGCAATCGCTGGGTTTATTATTCCTTATGTATTTGTTTACAACCCAGCGCTATTACTGCAAGATGCAGATGTGGTCACTGTAATTCTACTCGTGATTACTTCCGTATTGGGTATGGCCGCGATCAGTGGTACGATGATGAATTACTTTGTGTATTCGTTCAAATGGTACGAACGGCTGTTACTGTTAATTGCAGGGATCATGCTTATCTATCCTGAAAATTTAGTAATTGAACTTTCAGGTTTGACCCTATTTATTGCGATAGGAGTAATACAACATCTACGTAAGAAAAAAGAAACAGCATAAATAAAGCGTGCTAGACGAGGCAGCCTCGTTTAGCACGCTTTTTAATTATAGTTCCTATTTAAAAAATCCGCATATCTTAAGGTATGCTCTTTCAGGGCGGTTAATCATAGAACACATCAAATGTTTCCCACAATCCCTCTAATTCTTTTAACCTCTTCTCCACCTTTACATGCTCAGCTCTCGTTAATGCAGTGATTAAGGCACTAGCTATACTCATAGGTGCCGCAAACGAGTCAATAAAAGAATTGATTTCAGTGGTCGCTACTAATTTATAATCACCATAAGGTACCAAAGGACTCAACAAATGATCGGTAATGACTACGGTCTTTGCATCACTTTGCTTCACATACTTCAACACTTCCACCGTTCTCCTCGTATATCTGGAAAATCCTAGTCCAATGACAAGATCATCTTTCGTAATATCCAGAAGATGTTCTGATACCCCATCCGCTTGATGAATCATCTCCGTATTTTGCAGGATCAGATCTAAATAAAATTCCAAAAAAGTGCCGATACTCGTTGCACTTCTATAAGCAATAATATAAATTCTTTTCGCTTTGATCATTTCATTAACCACTTGTTCAAATACAGCCGTATCTACTTGGTTTAATGTTTGTTTCATATTTTGAATGTCGTCCCCTAGAACTTCCCTTACCACATTCTCGGTGAAATTATCTTCATCCGTTGTCCTGGCAAGGACCTCCGCCGACGTCATTTTCCGTTGTAAAGCTTCTTGTAAGTGCCTTTGCAAATCAGGATAACCTCGATAATTCAGAAAAAAAGCAAAGCGAATCACCGTGGCTTCGCCCACTTTTACATTTTTAGCAAGCTTCGAGGCAGTTAGGAAAGGAGCAGTTTCATGATGCTCTATTAAATAATTCGCAATCTTTTTATGAGATTTGCTCATCTTTTCTCTGGCGTGAATCATTCGTTTATAAACATCACTTTCAAGCAAGCTGCATCATCCTTTAGGACACCCCCGCTCCTCCTTTTAAATTCCGACACGCTTTCTCGTAAGCTTTTAACGTGAAAGTTAACTCATCTTCACCATGTGCAGCAGAAATACTATACCGATTCAACGGCTTCGTATAAACCCCTGCTCGCATCAATTCAAAGTCTAGTTCTCTTCTCAATTTCGTGTTCGTTTTTTGGAGGTCCCGGTAGTGTCTTAGATTTGTCTCTTCATTCCATATTACATTAAAAATAGAACCAATTCCACAAGTCTTAAGAGGTAGGCCTACCCTCTTACCTATCCCTTCTATACCGTTTCGAAGTTCATCTGTATAACGAAGAATCTGGTCAAATTGCTGGTCTAATTTATTCATTGTTGCTAAACCAGCAGCAAGAATCGTTGGATGACCATTATACGTTCCACTATGAAATAATATGTCTCTCGCTGTACCTTTTCCTTTTGAACCTGCTTCGAAAACATCTGCCCCTCGAATAGGTGAGGTGAGATCCATGATTTCACTTTTTCCCCCCACTACTCCAAAAGGAAATCCCCCACCGATTACTTTTCCTAATGTCGTCAAATCTGGTTCTATTTGATAAACGTTTTGAGCTCCTCCTAACGAGGATCGAAAACCGGTTTTTACTTCATCATAGATTAACACTACATTGTATTTTTGAGTCAACTGTCTTAACCGATTCATATATTCTTGATCTGCAGGTATAAAACCTGCTTGTACGGGTTCAATCACAACTGCAGCTAATTGATCTTTATACTTATTAAGCAGCTTTTCCATTCCTTCTATATGGTTAAACGGCAATATCACAGGTTCCTGACCATCCACTTCCACTCCTGCTGATTCAGGTACTGGATACGGTGCCGCCTCTTCTCCTGCTTCCTCAAGAGAAGGATTAATACTATACAACATCTCCTTATAACCGCCATGATAGTGACCTTCACATTTAGCAATTCGCTTCTTACCAGTAAATACTTGAGCTAATCGAATGGCTAATTGGGTCGCTTCTGTGCCGGAATTTGTATAGCGAACTTTTTCAATTGACGGGAAGTAATCCTGAATTTTCATTGCAAACTCTAACTCTAATCTGTGAGGTGTTCCAAATAAAAGCGTCCCATCTTTTTTTAACTGTTGAAAAATAGCCTCTTTAACCGTCTCGTCTCCGTGACCAAGTGCAAGAGAGCCATACCCCATTAAGTAATCAACATACCAATGACCATCTACATCTTTGATCCAAGCACCTTTCCCTTTTTCCATCACAACAGGATAGGGAGCAAAGTACTTAATATTAGCTGTTACACCGCCTGGAAGATGGTTTTCAGCTTCTTTCATTTGTTTTTTTGATTCTTGTGTTCTTAGTCCATACTCTATGAATGGGTGTTTGTGAACTTTTTTCATGGCCATTGTATCGAACTCTCCACCTTTCATTCTCAATTTCATTTTTATGAAATATTTATTTCATTTTATGTCAAGAAGGCTTGTCTGTGAAGGGCGATTGCATAATTTTTTCCTGAAGTAACTGTGCGCTAAATTAAATATAATCTAGAACGAGAAAAATGAAGTATTTATTTCATTTCATTAAAATAATTGATGATTTCTTCCGTTTTTGACCGATTTTGACGGTTGTGGTTAAATGAAGATAGACTACAACTAGGAGGATGATTACGCATGGCTCAACCAAAGTACATTATGAACATCGATAAAGTGCCACACCTATCAGACGAAGAGAAAGCAAAATTAAAACAAATTACTGAGAAGTTCGTTTTCAGAGTGAATGAATACTATTTAGGATTAATCGATTGGGGCGATCCTCAAGATCCAATTAGAAAACTGGTCATTCCAAATGAAGGTGAATTAGAAGAGTACGGTCGCTGGGATGCTTCTGATGAAGACACGAACTATGTAGTACCTGGCTGTCAACATAAGTATGACGAGACCGCACTCCTAATCGTCTCTGAAGTATGTGGTGCTTACTGTAGGTATTGCTTTAGAAAACGATTGTTTAGAAATGATATCAAGGAAGCCATGTCTGATGTTCAGCCTGGAATTGAATACATTAAAGAGCATCCGGAAATTACAAACGTTCTGTTAACCGGAGGCGACTCTCTTATTCTTGCAACGAAAAAGCTAAGAGGAATTATTGAACAATTAAGAGAGATCCCACACGTAAAGATCATTCGTCTTGGTTCTAAAATGCCTGTATTTAATCCGATGCGAATCTATGAAGATGAAGCATTACTAGAATTGATTCGTGAGTATTCTACTCCAGAACAACGAATCTATGTCATGGCTCATATTAATCATCCAGTAGAAATTACACCTGAAGCGAAGAAAGGCTTCGAAGCTTTGCATAACGCAGGAGCTATTGTTGTGAATCAAACTCCTGTTCTTCGAGGAATCAATGACGATCCTAAAGTTCTTGCTGAGCTACTAGATAAATTATCATGGGCAGGTGTCACTCCTTACTACTTCTTTATTAACCGTCCTGTCGCTGGAAACAATGACTTTGTCCTGTCACTTAAAGAAGCTTATGATATTGTTGAAGAAGCAAAGGCCAACACATCAGGTCTTGGTAAACGAGTTCGTTTATCCATGAGCCACACATCAGGAAAAGTTGAAATTCTTGCGATTGAAGATGGAAAAGCTTATCTGAAATATCACCAATCTCGAGACGGCAACTATGGAAAATTCATGATTCTTGATTGTCCAGAAGATGCAGCATGGTTTGATGACCTCCCTGGAAATGAACAATATTGGGATGCACCAAAGAAAAAGTGGGATGATTTCAAAGGGGCAAACGAAAAAATTGCTCAAAAAGAACAACCTGTCACGTAATCATTCACCATCAACCAAGAGACCTCTATTTCCATAGAGGTCTCTTGGTTTTATTATGTTCTCTTTTCACTTCCTTACAATCCAATGAAAATAGTCTTTTCTTCTTACGAATTGTTTCGCTTCTCTCCATATTTTTTAGTACAATAGATTTAGTACACATATAGGTGAGGGATCTGCATGCGACTGCTTCTAATAGTTATTACTATGGCTCTTCTGTTAAGCGGGTGCTTGATGGAACGTTCTTCTGATAGCAACACGTCAACAAGTACGACCTTTCCTGAAACAACAGAAATAAGTAAAACGCCATTAACTATGGCCCTTGAATCGGTGAATTATACTGATACATATGGTGAATTTATGTTTATTTTAGAGCACACAGATGAATCACCGATCTCTTCAGACGATTATCAGTTCCAATGGCCTAAATATGTTGCCGATGACCAAGATGTTATTTATGAAATAAAAAGTGTTGATTTCAGCCACAGTGAAGTCAATGGAAGAACGCTAGAAAATCATGAGCTATCGATCACACTTCATATAACACCGCCACCTTCAGATAGTAATAGAGATCAATATATTCACATTCCTTTATACATAGTTCCTAGCCTGTTTGAAGAAGGGTATCCTTTTCTCTTAACAGAAGATTCTTTAGATCGATTAGAAGTAGGGGATCTCGTTCTTGAGAACATTTTCTTAGAAGAAAAGACGCTTTCTTTTGAAATGAGCGATCAAGAAAATCTTTCTTATTTATTTACTCGTCTGCAAGAAAATCAAAGAATTTATCCTTTATTTTCTCGAATTGAACCTGACGAACATTCCTTTCATGTTCTATTAGAATTTGCACAACCTGTTTCTCTTCCCACTCGGTTGATGATCGAACGAACAGAAGCAAATTTGCCAGAGTGGCGTTTCTCTTTTTTCCTACCCATGGACGAAAGCGATACAAGTGAATAAAGCGTAAGGCTTAGGCCTTACGCTTTTATTATTGTCTTCTGATATCGATAGACATATGATTTTGAAAAATCACAGCTCGAGTTCTTACGTGAAAATGCAAAGTCCCTCTTAAAAATAAGGGAAGATTAATCAATCGAAGTCGTCATCATGTTCTTCTGGTACGTAGCCTGTTTGCGGCATCATACCGGGATACCCATTCATTTGGTTTTGGTGAGTATTTGGTCCTTGCATTGGGTATGAATTCCCCTGGTCCGGACTCTGCATAGACTGATCGTATTGCTGCCCCATTTGTTGCATATTGTTTCCTTCCATGTAAGGCATCTCCTGTCCGCCCATTCCCATGTTCGGCATCCCTTGATCTCCCATTTGCGGCTGTGTCATTTGCTGAGGATACTGTTGCATTTGCTGTGGCGGTTGCCACCCCATGTTATTGTTAAATCCTTGATGGGCTTGTTGGTAATGTTGAGGATACCCCATCATAGGTTGCATGCTTTCTCCGTATCCACCAGAATGGTTTTCAGGCATCATCATTCCTTGCATAGGCTGTTGCATTGCCCCATGATTATAGGGCATCATTTGTCCATAATAAGGCGAAGGCATCGGATGCCCTGGATGTTTTTGACACTTACATTTCATATGATGAACTCCTTTCAAAATGTTCATTCTGTAACTCCGCCGAAGAAGTCACGATTCACTTTATCTTATGAACAGCCAGTAAATTTGTGACAACGTCTTGATTGATCAGCCGTGCCGGGGCAAAACGCTTTGCCAATTCCGCCTCATTTTAGTCGCTCGTTTAAAAAATCATTGCCAGAAGTAAATTGATAAAACTACTATAATTCAGTTGATTCTAGGATGATCATGCCGGAAAGACTGGGCTTTTTCAGTGGTTGCCTGATTCATATGACGAAGATATGATATGATGAGCATAGATTATACATATGGAGGAATACAACATGAACATAGTTGTGACTAGCTTGAATGCGAAATATATTCATACTTGTTTAGCTTTACGCTTATTAAAAGGGTACGCTGAGCCTGAGTTTAAAGTAGATATGTGCGAATTCACCATTAAAGACCCAGAAATGGATATTGTGTCAGACTTATATATGAGAAAACCTGATGTGATTGGATTCAGCTGCTATATTTGGAACATTGAAAAAACCATTCAGGTTGCGAAAATGATCAAAAAAGTACTTCCTAAAACGGTGATTGTTTTCGGAGGACCAGAAGTTTCCTACGATACTTCTCTATGGATGGAACGCATTCCTGAAGTGGATATGATTGTACGTGGTGAAGGGGAAGAGACTTTCAAACAAATATTACAAGCAGTGGAAAACAAGGAATCGTATCATAGTATTGGCAGCCTTGCTTTTCGTGAGAACGGTCAAGTGATTCTCACTCCTTCAAAAGCGAATTTAGACATTAACACGATCCCAAGCCCTTACCGATTTGATGAGGATCGTGAAGAATTAAATAAACGAATTGTTTATTTTGAGACGAGCCGTGGTTGTCCCTTTCAGTGTCAATTTTGTCTCTCTTCCATCGAAGTAGGTGTGAGATATTTTGATATTAACAAAGTAAAAAGTGACCTGCTTTACCTTATAGAAAGTGGCGCTAAAATGGTTAAGTTTGTTGATCGAACGTTTAACATAAAACGGGATTATGCTTTAGATATTTTCCAGTTTCTAATTGATAACCATCAAGGGTGTCAATTTCAATTTGAAATCACCGCAGATATTATGAGGCCTGAAGTCCTTGAGTTTCTTAACGAGAACGCTCCTCCCGGTGTTTTCCGATTTGAAATTGGTGTGCAATCTACCAATGATGATACGAATGTATTAGTTAAACGTAAGCAAAACTTCTCGAAATTATCTCGTACAGTGAGATTGATTAAAGAAGGCGGTAAAATTGACCAGCACCTTGATTTAATTGCAGGGCTTCCTGAAGAAGACTATTCTTCTTTCAAGAGAACTTTCAACGATGTCATTGCACTGGATCCTGAGGAGCTGCAACTAGGTTTCCTGAAGATGTTACGTGGAACAGGAATGCGTGCCATGGCAGATAAATATGACTACAAGTATATGGATCATGCGCCTTATGAAATTTTATCCAATCAAATATTAAGCTTTGACGAAGTTGTTCGCATTAAACGTGTGGAAGACATCTTAGAGAAGTATTGGAATGACCATCGGCTAGACCATACGATTCACTATTTAATCAATCATCAGTTTGAAACTCCCTTTGATTTCTTCCAACAATTTGGTGATTTTTGGGACTCTCATGGGTGGGGCAAAATTGGACATCAATTTGAAGATTTATTTCTTCGTTTATCAGAATTTCTTGATTCCATTGACGTCTCCCGTCGAGATATCATTGATGGATTAATGAAAATAGATTATTTGATTCATTTCCAGCAAAAGCCTAGGAAAATGTGGTGGACCAACCGGTTAAGTAAAGAAGAAGTCCAAGATATTCGTAAGAAAACGTTGGATGTTAACGACGAACTTCAGCCATACATGAAAGATGCCAGGACAATGTCTAAACATATAATTGTCGAACCAGCACCCTTTAATATAGATGCTTATTTATTAGACGGGCGGATCGATGAAGAACGGGGGATGATGTTTGTTCTTTACGATCCCAAAGAAGGAAAACCGAAAGTCCATTTTACAACAATGGAATCTTCTCTTCTTACATGAACTTGTAGAATAATATAGGGCGACAAGATAACTTCAATAAGCAGACGAAAAAAACCGATCCTAGTGATCGGTTTTTCTTACGATTTCATAGCCTTCTAGCGACATGACATGCTGAATAGCTTGTCGGTAGTGAGGAAAAGTGGAAAGTTTATATTTGGTATTAAATTTGACGAATTTTTTCACATGCTCTTTTAAAAATCCTGCAAAAAACACCTTGGCTCCCATAAGAGTAACCGTCTCAACAACTTGGTAAAGTCGCTCAGCAATGTCTTCATTGTCTATAACGACCATTCCTGACATGTCAAACACGATATAATCCGCATTGTTTTTTAGTACTTCTTGAAGAAGCTTATGGGTTAAATGATCAATCCGTTTTTCATTGAATGTTCCTAAAAGAGGAACGAACAAAGTATTTTGTAAGACGCTTGGAAGGATCGGAGTGGATAATTCGTCGATCAATTTCTGATCTAAGTCTCTCGCTTCTTCTTGTTTAGTAATATCTTGCCAAAATAAGATATAGCCTAAGAGTTGTCCTTGATCATCTGTTAATTTGTTTACAACGATATTCGCAATATATTTATCAAATAGTTTAATCCTTGTCTCGTGGGGGAAAATATCTCCTTTTGCCATCACATGATGATAGGAGGAGTGTGATGGATGTAAGTCTGATACTCTCCTTCCTAGTAATTCTGCCGCACTAGTAATAGAAAATAACTCATAAAAATCTTTCATTAACTCCTCAGCCGCTTCATTCATCCATATTAATCGTAACTCGGGATCTGCTAAAAATACATTATCCGTTAATGAATTTAATACATGATAAGTCTCTGAATGGAAATGGCTCTCTGAAGCCATGATTAACCAATCCTTCCTAGAAGATGTTCTACGCTGTAATCGGTATGCCTATTAAAAATGAATAAATTCATTCGCTACTGTAAAAAAAAGGTGCTATCAATTTACTTATAATAACAGAACTTATTGTATACGAGCACAAAAATTTTCAACATGATCTAACATTTGCTTTCTATCAGAATCAGACTTTTGAATGACATCTCCAAAATGAAGAATTTGATCAAGTTCGATCCCGCAAAATTGGAACACACTCTTATCAAGTAAATGAATCATATGGTCATACATTCCCGATTGATGAAATTCTTTTTCCGGGGCTCCCGTTGTGAAAACTAGTGATGCTTTTTTGCCTTTTAATAGAGGTATAGGTGATTCTCCCTCTAATTCATAAGCAAATCCATAAGAAAGAATACGGTCAAGGTAACCTTTCCCTATTGCAGGAAAACCTCCCCACCAAACAGGAAATAAGAAAATGAATTGATCCGCTTCCATAATCTTCTTATGCTCTTGTAATACATCCTCAGCATATTTACCATTCATACTCTGTTCATATTCTTCCAGTGATAGGTGAGCATCTTGAAATTCCTTGTACAAGTTCTTGACTTCTACTTGAACATTTAATTGTGCTAGTGAATGAAGCATTTTTTCAAGAATAGCTCCATTAAAGCTGTCCTTTGACGGGTGCATGTAAATAACATAAACCTTCATAATCATTCCCCTTTTCTTAAGGTTCTGGTACTTCTCCTGTATCTGCATGATATCCTCTCATAAATTCCTCAGCCATTTCCCCTTCTGCTTGGAGATAAAACCGCTCTACTCTTTCTTCTCCTTCTTCTGTCAATGTAATTTCAGTATACCACTCTCCTGCCATGGCTAAGGGTAACTCCACTTCATAAACTCCATCCTCCGATAGATTCATCGTTCCTATCATCGGGTGATTCATCCGTTCCATATTGATATGGATCTTTACGTCATCTACCTCTAGCCTTTCTCCCGCCTTGTCTTTCAGCTCGACTCTAAATGTCTGAAACTCTCCCGTTTCGAACACTTCTCCTTCATTATGGAATTCTATTGATATCTTTTCGAGCACGGGTTCCGATTGACAAGCCACTATTAATAAGATGATGATACTGGTAATTGTCAATAAATTGACGATTTTACTCATACTTCCCCCACCTCTATTTCGCTATAATAAAACTAGTTACATTATAATCAATTTTACGTTCCATTTCATTACATTTACCATTTATTTCATTTGGGGGAAATCATCTTGATGAACAAAGTAGGCATCGCATTAATGATTTTTATCTTGGCTGGTATGGGTTATACTGCCTTTTCTTTCGTTACCGACAGCTCCTCAGGGGACATTTCTACCGTTTCACGCATTCATGCAGATGAACCCCTTTTGTTAGAAGATTATCTTGGAAACAAAAAAACGATCTTACAATTTGTTGCCGTTCCTTGCGAGTGTTGTAGTTATTCAATGCCCTTCATTCAAGAATACGTGGAAATGCAAGATGAAATAGAAATCATAACCATTGTGTTCTACGGTAGAGAAAGAGAAATACTAGATAAATTCGAAAATGAGTATGAAGCAACACACGAATGGGCTGTTGATTTAGATCGAAACTTAGCCAATTACTATGATGTATCGGTCTCACCTACTTACGTATTTTTTGATGAACATGGGAACGAAATGGGAAGCCATCCTTATATTATTGCGACAGCTGAAGAATTAGGAGAACGTTACGAAGAAGCATACGAAAAATACCTTGCAGAGAGCAAATCATAATGGATATATGGTTTGCTTTTGCCGCTGGTATTCTCTCATTTGCTTCTGCATGTATCCTTCCTTTAATACCTAGTTATATTGCAGTCATTACAGGAGTGGCCATCACTGATCTAGATGGGGTTCATGCTAAACGTTTCAAGATGATTTCAAGGTCGATTGCTTTTGTTATCGGACTGATTATTCCGTTAATGCTAATTGGGATGGGTGCTACAGCAGTAGGAGCGATTTTTAATCCAGCCGTCTCTACATTTTTATCACAATTTCTAGGATTTATCGTGATCATCTTTGGTCTATATTTGCTAGGATTATTAAACATCCAACTTTTTCAACGAGAGGTCCGCTTCCACCGTTTTTTTCAAAAAAGAGGGGGACTGCTTACGGTCGCTCTGATGGGTATGGCTTTTGGATTTGGATGGACACCTTGTATAGGGCCCATGTTGAGTTCAATTCTCATCATGGCGGCAGATTCACAAACGATTTGGCAAGGCAGTGGCTTATTATTTATTTATGGGTTGGGACTTGGGCTGCCCTTTATCGTTATTGCCTTTATCGGAAGCTCCAGTTTAAAGTTTTTGAAGTTTCTACAGAAACATATAAAAGTCCTTTCGATCATTAGCGGCATATTATTAATTATTCTCGGTTTATTGCTTGTGACGGGTAATATGGCATATATTACTCCAACGATTTAATCGATACTCCTAAAGAACATCCTTGAAATCTATTTTTAAAATCACCATTTTCGCAGCATTTTGATCAGTGGTTAACCGAAAAAAGATCTAACTTAGACTCCTAAGTTAGATCTTTTTTAGCTAGACTTTTATGCTGGGTTTCTCATAGGCTTTCCAAAGTAATAACCTTGAGCTAAATCAACATAAGGTTGAACTGCATTGTACTCTTCCATTGTTTCGATACCTTCTGCTAAAAGAATAATTCCCATTTCTTTTGTAACCATTCGAAGCTGTTGAACTTTTTCTAATTTAGACGAATCCACGTGGCAGTTTCTGATTAAATCTCGATCAATTTTAGCATAATCCGGCTTTAATTCCTTTAACAATTCAATCGTAGAATAGCCTGACCCGATATCATCTAAAGCTACCTTGATTCCCGCTCTTTGATAATGCTCGAAAATATTTTTTAAATGAACAAGATCACGAATCTTTTCAGTTTCTACTACTTCAAAAACCAAATCTTCAGGATCCACGTCGTACTCTTCCACTGCTTCAAACGTACTCTTTAAACAATGTACCGGGTCATAGATCGAAGAAGGTAAGAAATTGATGAACTGTTTCACACCTTTTGGAAGGAATTGCGATCCCGTACGAATTGCGTTCACTCTAGCCTGACTGTCTAACGTCGATTGTAATCCTGCATGTTGCGAAAATAAAAATAAATCTCCCGGAGAGAAACTATATATTTTACTGTTGGGTCTCAAAAGGAATTCATACCCTATTACTTCTTGATCTAATGCCGAAATGATAGGCTGCATGAAAGATTGAAAAAGCTTTTCTTGAATAATTTTCACAAACATTGGATTTTCAATAATCAGTGACAATTGGCTTAAAGGATACTTTTTCATTTCAAACACGTCAGATTGTTCGTTTGTCTTAAGATACCCTTTAAACTTGTCTAACTGTTCATCATTTAAGACCGATTGGATCAACGATGTGCACCGTTGTAATTGCTCCCAATTAGCATAAGGGATGTGTAATTTATTTAAACCTGAAAAAATATTGATACCGATTTGCTCCATTTTCTTAATAAGAGCCAAATTCGCTTCTTCATCACAAATGGACAGAATCATTTCACCTGTGTTCATAAGCGGTATTTTTGTTTGACATTTGTGACAAGAATTCATAGTGCTCACCTGCTTTTACGATATTGGATACTTATGAGATACCCTTAATACATACAATAGAAACTCTAATAGGACATTTTACATACGTCTGATAATTACATTCATTTTACCATACAAAAGATGTATATAAAAAGAACTATTTTAGTTGTATTTCCAGGATTTTTTATTCTTTGTATAGTATTAATTTCCCTCCCCTTCAAAGTCAGTCTCTTTTCCAACGGTAAGATAATGTTTCGATGTTATTTTTATCTGAATCGTTTACGATCTCATTAAGCATGTCTGATACAATTTGTGTTTGCAAATCTTCTCTTCCTGCCTCTCCAAAGGTTCGTCCTAATGGAAATTTTATATGAAGAGCCCTAGGCACATGAACTTTTCTTGAAAGGTCTGGAAAATGAGTCATAGATATCGTTGCGATCCCCGCTTTTTCTATTTCTTTTTGAATCAATCCGACCGATTGATGACAGATATATCAGCCAGGCGATAACAACACAACATCTACGTTGTCTTCTTTCAGTTTTTTCAAGATGATAGGGATACTTTCGTTCATCAATTTATCAACTCTAGGAATGTAGCCCATCATGCCGTATAAGGTTTGACTGACCTCTCCAATCGTTCCTTTTTCTACTAAATTCTTTAAAATTTTTATAGGGAAAACACAATTTACATCTTGATCGGCTGAAGACGTATCATAATGCGTATGAGTAATCGTCAAATCATCCTCAGGTGTATGATGAGGGATGAATTTCACTCCCCAGTCCCCTCCGTCAACATCAAAAGGATGATCTGTTTTCAGGTGAACTCCTGCAGTTGTAATAAATGAAACATTCCACTCTCTCATCGGTTTCGTTACCTGGGTCAGCCGTTCGACTTGCTCTCTGCCATGCTTGTTTATCATTTTTGCTGCGATTTTTTTAAAGTACCATTCTTTTACTCGTTTAAGCATTGAAATAACCCCTTTCGATTGTTTACCATTCCTTTTAATTCCCTAATCATAACCTTGAAAGATTATCTAATTCACTAAAGAAATCTTTTCTTTATAGATTGAATTTGATATGATGATACTGTCTAAATTTTAGAATATTCAGGCTAATCGGAGGCGATATTTGTATGATTTTATCGAGTGAAGACGTGAAAGCTAATTTAAAAGACTCTAAAGGCTGGGAACTGGAAAACGAGACGTGGATTAAAAAGCAATTTGTATTACCTACTTTTCCAAAAGCCATTCAATTTGTAAATCAAATGGCTGACTTGGCTGAGTCAAGACAACATCATCCTCATATTACGATCGATCATAAACAGGTAACGGTTAAACTTAGCACGTTAGATGAAGGTGGACTTACTCAAAAAGATTTTGAATCTGCTCACGCATTTGACAGAACCTATAAGAAATTTTAATTCTATCACGGTGTCCTGTGAAATACAGACATCGTGATTTTTTGTGCTGCTGTTTACTTATGGTAAGATTAATACCATAACTTTAATATCGGAGGAATGACGAATGCAATGGATATATCTTTTTACGGGGACGATTATGGGTGCGATCTCCATTTATCATCTATTTACTCATAAACACCGTAAATCAACAAATGATTATGTGATCCATCAACTGAACGACCCAAAGAAAATACGAACCGGATCCCGTCCTTATAAATTTTCAATCGGAGCTGCATATCTTGTACTATTTTTAACCATTTTTCTTTACGTAGAAATCTTTAATAACTTTTTCACTGCTACAATCTTGTTCTTTATTATTTTATTGTTAGGTGCTTATGTATTAATCACAATTGATCGCATATTTGAGATTCAAGGCGAGGCAATTATTTTCGCAGGATATCATGCCCGCTGGGGAAAGATTCGACACATTGCTTGGGGTAAAAAGAAAAAAAATCGAACACAATTAATTATGGAGTTGGGCAAAGGACAAAAAATCAAAACAACGATCGACAATAATGAAACCGAAGAATTAGAAGATATATTATCTAATTACGTGCATTTCGAAAAATAAAACCATCCAGGTCACTAGGACCTGGATGGTTTTATTTTTATTTACCCGATTCAGAAAAGGTTTTAATTCGCTCACCAATCTGATCTCTCACTCTTTGGAACACTTTCCACTTCTCTTCTTTGGTACCCTCTGCTTTGGCTGGATCATCAAATCCCCAATGAACTCTCTCTTTATCCTTAGGGGTAGCAGGACAAACATCATCAGCATGTCCACACAACGTGACGACCATATCAGCTCGTTGCAACAAGTCAGGATCGATCTTATCAGAGGTCTGATCTGAAATATCTATATCCACTTCGTTCATTGCTTTTATCGCTAACGGATTTAACCCATGGGCTTCAATGCCTGCTGAGTAAACGTCCCATTCACTTCCTAAATGATATTTACCCCAGGCCTCAGCCATTTGACTGCGACACGAATTGCCTGTACATAAAAAATAAATTACTGGTTTTGTCAATTGTCTTACCTCCACTTATATAATGATATGATTATATAATAACATATTTATATTTAAGGACAACCTTAAAAATATTAAGAAATTGTAAATGTGAAATTTACTCACTAATAACTTATGAGGAAATTGATGTATAATGAAATAGGTGAAATAGTCAGTCTGACAAATAAGAGAGACTTATAGAAAGTGAGTGAACGTGATGGGACGTAAATGGAGCAATATAAAAGAGAAAAAAGCAGCAAAAGACGCCAACACAGCTCGTGTCTATTCAAAGTTCGGACGGAAAATTTATATGGTGGCAAAAGACGGAGAGCCAGACCCTGAAGCTAATCAGGCATTGAAATTTGTATTAGAACAAGCTAAAACTTATAATGTACCGAAACACATTATTGATCGTGCAATTGAGAAGGCAAAAGGCGGTTCAGAAGAGAATTACGATGAACTCCGGTATGAAGGATTCGGACCTAATGGTTGTATGATCATCGTTGACGCACTAACGAATAACGTTAACCGGACAGCAGCAGAATTAAGAGCAGCCTTCAATAAAAATGGTGGGAATTTAGGAGTCAGCGGATCCGTTGCTTATATGTTTGAAGCAACCGCTGTGATTGGGATTGAAGGTAAAGATGAAGAAGAAATTCTTGAAATCCTTATGGAAGCTGATTTAGATGCTCGTGACATTCAAGAAGAAGAGGATGCGGTCATCGTTTATACTGAACCAGATCAATACCATGTTGTTCAGGAAGCTTTTAAACAAGCAGGCGTCACTGAATTTACGGTAGCTGAGATCACCATGCTTCCTCAAAATGAAGTAGCCCTTTCTGAAGAAGACCAACAACTCTTCGATAAGATGGTTGACGCATTGGAAGACTTAGAAGATGTTCAACAGGTGTATCATAACGTAGAAATTTAGCCTTAATACGGTAAAAATACTTCGTTCTATAAATAAGAAAAGCAGCCTAGGCTGCTTTTTTTCTCTTTTTATATATATCTTTTTCCTAATTCTTCTACTATTAATCGTAAAGCTTCCGTTTGTGTTTGAATATCCATGCTTGGGATCTTAGGTGAATTCACTACCATGTCAGGCGTAGCCGGAACATGGATGAAGCCGGCTTTCGTAGTTAAGGAGAGACGGTTGATTTCATATAAAATAGAATACATTGTTGTGTTGCAAATATATGTTCCAGCTGTATTAGATATGGTGGACGGGATGTTGTTACTTTGGAGTGCTTCTAATATTGACCTCAGTGGTAACGTAGAAAATAATCCATCAGGCCCCTCATCAACAATTTCCCGGTCTACAGGTCGATCCCCACTATTATCTCCTTGCTTCCCTTCTCCAGCTGTGTCTTGTATATTTATTCCCACTCTTTCTAGGTTAATGCTTGATCGCCCTACTGCTACCCCTAAACAGACAACCACATCTGGCTCTATCCGCTCCATTTCAGTTAGCAAAGGTGGAACGCATTGGTTATAGATGACAGGTAATACAATGGTGAAGATTTCTATTCCCTCCATCTCGAAATCTTTTGCTCGCTCAATTAACTCTAATGTAGGATTAGATGAAAGCCCGCCAAACGGCTCAAATCCACTTATTAATATACGCAAAGTATTCTCTCCTCTCTAAGCTGTTGTCTCTCTATTCTCCCTTCTCATTTCATCTATTTCAAGTTTTTTTCATTTTCTCTCCCCCTTTTTCGTTCAATAGCTGTACTTATTAAACGAAAGGAGGTGATGAACATGAATGAAGCAGTATTTACTCGCTTATCACTTACATTCTTAACAGGGTTTGATGAGAATGGGAAAGAGATGTATCAAACAAGACATTTCCGTAACATTAAAACGGAAGCAAGCAATGACTCGTTATTTCAAACAGCTCTAGCGTTGGCATCATTGCAACAGTTCGAATTGGACAAAGTCGAAAGAAATAACACGTATGAATTAATCGATTAATCTCTACAATGACTAAATAAAAATGAGAAAGGAGGTGCCGACTATGTCTAAACGATTGGAATTATTATTTCTTAATGAAACAGGCGGCAGCGTGACGATCGGGATCGATGACCCTATTGAGCCTGTTGATAGTTTTGCAGTAGCAGCAGCCATGAATACCATTATTGAACAAAGTGCTTTATCTACTTCTGGTGGTAGTCTTGTGGAAAAACGTGGAGCTCGCCTTGTAGAACGAACGGTAGAAATGATTAATATTGAAGGATAAAGCGAAACCGGAGAGAAATCCTCTCCGGTTTTCTTAAAAGGCTCTGTTAAAGACCAATGTAAAGGAGGTTAGAAACATGGAAGAACTATGGCTTGGAGCCATTAGCGAGTATGGATTCCCTGTAGTCGTTACCTTTTACTTGTTATATAGAATCGAAAAAAAGTTGGATACACTTAACCAGTCTGTTTTACAGCTGCAACAAGCTTGTCCGCTAAATCCTAACAAGTATCAGTCACCAACTACAAAACTAGTCAAAGACTCAAACGGTTAACTAGCCTTTAAGTTTTCAATACAAACATTTTAAAGAAATAAATTGTAATAAAATGTTCTAGAATAGGTCATATTTTAGTCTTCTTCATGTGGTATTTTAGAAATACGGCACAGAGTATACTTTGAGAGAGGAGGACAATGAATGATTCAATCTAAACAGCAAGCTGGACCAACATCTTTTTACGAACTGTTGCCTCAAGATATGAAGGAGTTATTCCTCTCTCAGGGTACAGAAGTTTTTGCTAAACAAGGGAATGTTTTGTTTCATGAGGGTGACACACCAAACCATATTTATTTTATAGAGCAAGGAATGATCCGGCTATCAAAAACTTCTGCTGACGGTAAAGTATTCTTTCTTCAAAAGAAAAATCAACATGACTTGATTGGCGAATTAAGTTTATATAATAATTTAGCGTATCACTTTAATGCAGAAGTAACTCAAGATGCTTCTCTCCTTCGATTTGACCGAGTTGAATTAGAACAATTAATGGTGAAATATGAACAGTTATCGATAGCCTACATGCAGTGGTTATCTGCCCAAAACCAGACGATGTTAGCTCAATTTCGTGACCTTGTCTTTTGTGGAAAGCAAGGAGCCGTATTTTCAATACTCATCAGATTATCTAATGAATATGGCAAAGAGGTAAGCCAAGGGATCTTGATCAACAGAAAAATTACGAATCAAGAGCTGGCCAATTATGCTGGAGCCACTCGAGAAAGCATTAACCGAATTTTGAAACGGTTAATGAAAGAACAAATATTGTCCGTAAACACTAAATATATTACCATTCATAATATTGACTTCTTACGAGACCACCTTCGTTGTCACCATTGTCCATTTGAAGAATGCACCATATAGAACAAGATGGTTTCTCTCAGCACTGCTATCCGGTGAATAACCATTAAAATGCATCTTGAAGATCAAGCTTCCTTCCCGCGGTAAACCATCTTCACATGTATGTTTCCCTTCTTTAAAATAACAAATTGAAAGATTTAGGTCATATAAATAGGCCGTCATTCTTAAAGAATGACGGCTTTAATTTGTCCCTTTTCTGTTTGTCTCGTAATTAACTTCAGACTGTTTGCCCATTGATAATAACTCCTCCTAATACCACCTTAACCAAAATTTATCCACAACTTAAAATCTTTAGTTTCCTAAACAATAATAAAATCCTTGCCGATGAAACCTTGGCAAGGATTTTAATTTATTACTTATTAGACGGTGTCAGACCTCTAACGAAGACATTTACACTCTCTTCAATAAATTCCTTTAAAGGCACTTGAGCAACTTTTCTTCCACCAAGTTGAAAAGACATAAAATACCCAAGGTTCATCCACAAAAAGCTCATCGCTTGAGCTTCAGGATCTACAGCAATCATCTTTCCTTTTCTTTGCATTTCCATAAAGTATTCTACCAAATACGATTTTAATTGTTTTGGATTTTCGGATAGCTTCTCCCCTATAAACGGATGCGTATTTCTTTCTTGGAAAGATAGTAACACCATCTTATAATTGTGTTGATTGTACTGATGATACGTTTCACTGACTCTCGTTAAATCTTTCTTTAAATCATATTCCACTTGATCGTACAAAATCGACTTCATGTCAATTAAATAAGAATGTGTTTCAACTGCTCTCTCTAAAATAGTTAATTTCGTTCCAAAATGGCGAAATAGCGTCATCTCGCTGAAGCCAGAATTTAATGCAATTTCTTTCGTAGTTACTGCTTTAAATCCTTTCTTTTCCATTAAGTCAATGGCAGTATCTAATATGATTTCTTCCGTAGATTTTACATTCTCATGCATCTCTATCATCGGTATCACCACCTGATCAATTTATCAAGCTCACCATTTCACAAATAAGAGTTCTTAATGTTATTATAACGAAGAATTGATCTAAGTAACGTCAGATTCGTGACATTAATAGATCAATCTCTTGACAAATTCGTGACAGATTTAGCTTACTTTATGCAAGATCCAATGATAAATAATAAGTCGTTTAGTTTAATGGTAAAACATACATGATAATAGAAAAGAAGTGAGCTGCACTTGCTGCTAACACGAACAAATGCCACACAGCATGATGATAATAAAAGGTTCGCCATATGTAAAATACAGTCCCGACAGTATAGAGCACGCCTCCTAAGACGAGGAGAACGAGACCCATTGTATCAACTTTAGCAGCGATAGGTTGTATAGCAAAAATGACCATCCAACCCATAGCAATATATAGTAAAGTAGAAATAAAAATAAATCTTTTTACAAAGAAAACTTTAAATACAATCCCTCCGACTGCTAATCCCCAAACGATTGATAACAAAATCCACCCTCTAGCTCCCTCCACTACAATTAACATGAGGGGAGTATATGTACCGGCAATAAACAAATAAATGGCAGCATGGTCTAAAATTTCAAAGAGATTCTTCACTCTACCTTTAGGGAAACTATGCAGCAAAGTAGAACAAGTGTACATCATTAACAATGTTACTCCATAAATAGTAAAACTGATAATATGAACTGCGTCACCTTCCATACTTGAAAACACAATTAAAAGTACTAAAGCTGCAATACTTAGCAACACTCCAATTCCGTGGGTAAGAGCATTCACCGTCTCTTCCCGCTTCGTAAACACGTGCGTATTCCCCATTCTTACACTCCTTTTAAGCGATCAATCACAATCATGCCTATTGCACATATCGAATAGAGGATACTTTCCAATCCTCTTCATTTTCAAAAATCAATTCTACACCACCATCAAAATGCATGCTTTCTTCAGAAGATGTATAAAACTCATACTCTGTGCTAAAAACTTCTTCCTCGTGGTCATATGAAAAAGATCTTTGTCTACTATAAATAACCGAATCCAACTGCAAGTAATGAAAACTGCGCTCAATTCCTTCCTGATCGGTCAAATGTAATATCTCTGCCTCAGAATCAATTGTAATGGATGACGAAGTTAATTCTTCCACTTGTTCATGCTCTCTCTCATGCATAGCTTGAAAAAACTCCCTTGATTTATAATCTAAATCGTGCCTCAACGATAATTCCTTTTCATGACGATCTTCTATTTCAATCGTTTGCTGTTTGTAGGTGAGGAGATCATCTTTTAATTCCATGTTTTCTTCTTCTAAAGTTTGAATTCGTTCAAACAAACTTTCTTTCTCTTCTAACTCTTTTTCAAGCTGATCTACCAGTCTCTCATTCGTGGAAATTAGCGTTTCCAAATCTTCGGTATTATCAACTGAGTCCGCCGCCGGTTCAACTGGATCGTTATTTGAGCAACCGACCATCACTATGAAGAATAAGAGGGTGATGAGTAAGATCTTTTTCATTTTTCTTTCCCCTTTTTTCGTTTTATTGGCATACGACCATAAATAGTTGGGATCTGTCAGATTTAATATGAGTAGACACTAAAAACATTCCATTTTATAACTTCTTTAGTTTATCATTTTCTTCCTTCAAATGAAAAGACATTTCAAACCCAGAAAACCAACTCCATTCGACATGAAGTTGGTGACTGGCGCAAGGCTCTTTGTTATTCCCATTTTGTTTACAAGAAAAAAGCTGCTCCTAAAAAGAATCCTCCTATTGCTGCTAAAGCTACTGGTACGACAGGATAGTAGTATCTAGGTGGTGGATAATAACCACCGTAATACCCATAACCAAATCCTCCGAACCCTTTATTATCTTGTTCTAAATATACATACTGGCGATCCACATTAACAATCCGACCTCGATACTCCACGCCTGAAACATCTGTTATTCGGACGTACTTCCCTTTATAACGACAACACATGTCATAATACCGTTGAACATGTTCCAATACCTCACCTCCTAAACCTATTCATTCATAGTTTATTTAAGAAGTGTTTTTTTGGTTGGACAACTGACCCTATAAACAGAAAAAAGAGAGGAATTTTACTTCCCCTCATATCTTCTGTCTATTTGTCTTCTTTATCGTTCCGCTGATTTCTTTCTACAATCTTCTCTAATAACCCAAGTAAATCATCTCGAGACATTTCTGAAGATGGATGGCGCATTTTTCGGGAAGGAAGATTGCTGTTTTCTTCTTCATCGAACAACAATGGCTTTCCTTTTGCAGAGTCAGACGGTACGAACTCCTCAGGCTCATCATACGTATAAGGTTGGCTAGAGGAATCTTTATAAGAGTCTAATTCACTCAATGGCTCCTCATCTGCTTCCTTGTAGAAATCTGAAATATCAGGATCTTGTTCTGTATTTGACTCCTGTCTAGCAAGGTAGTGTGTTCGTCCTTCTCCTTGATCTTTTGAATACGTTTCATCCAGTAAATAGGCTGGAATCAACTGACCATCAGGCATCATATATTTTCGATTTAAATGCCTCGTGTCTCGATCGAAGAAACTATAGATCACCGGAATGAGAATCAATGTTAAGAATGTTGCACTAATCATCCCACTAATCACTGTGATCGCTAGTGGCTGCTGGATTTCCGTTCCTTCACCGAACCCAAGAGCCAAAGGAATTAAAGCTAAGATCGTTGTAGAGGCCGTCATTAATATCGGTCGGGCACGATTCTTAACTCCTTCTACAATCGCGTCGTAGCTTTTATGACCTGCTGCTTTTAACTGGTTAATATAGTCCACCAGAACAATGGAGTTATTCACGACTATCCCCACTAGGACAATGATTCCAATAAAGCCTGTAACACTTATTGGCGTCCGAGTGACGGTTAACCCTATCGCCACCCCTATTACAACTAACGGGACTGTAAACATAATGACAAATGGATATCTTAATGACTCAAACTGAGCAGCCAATACGAGATAAACAAACACGACAGCTAAAATCAGCGCCAAGGTTAAATCACTAATGGCATCTTCTAATAACTGTTGGTCCCCAGTGAAAGAGACGCTCGTTTCACTTGGCAAGCCATAATCATCGATTGTATCTCGAACGAGCGTATTTATTTCCCCTAAATTATTTGCCGAGCCAAACGTAAGAGAGAATTGAACCGATTCTTCCTGGTTGATCCGATTAATCGTTTCAGGCCCTTCTCCCTCTTCTATTTCTGCTAAGTCACTTAACGGAACATACTCTCCTTCGGGGGTTCTTAACAGTAAATCTTCGAGAGCTTCAACATCTGCAATAAATTCGTCATCATAACGAACGTAAACTTCCAAGACGTCATTCTCATCAGTCACTATTTGTGTCGCATAAACACCTCGAGTTTTGTTATCAACAAATTCAGCTATTTGGGCTGGAGAAAATCCTTCTTCTCGAGCAGCTTCATCGTCTATTAATATTTGAAGTTCTGGAATCGTTTCTTCAAGACTATTGGACACTTCTGTAAATTCATTCATATCTTCAAACTCTTCTAACAAGTCCCCAGCAACTTCTTCTAACTGTTGCGGATTTGAATCATTTAAATCAAAACTGAACGTGTTCGGATCACTTCCGAACGAAGCATCCATGGAGATGGAGATGTCAGCATCAGGTGCAGCACGTTCAATGTCTCTTCGGATATCTTCAGAAAAGTCCATTGTGGAGATGTCACGCTCATCGATCGGTGCCATCGTCACGTAAATGACCGCTTCATGACCATTTCCAGTACCTCCCATCGGTCCTTGATCTCCACTTGAACCAGTAACACTCGTATAGTGTTGAATATCTCCTTGTCCGTCTAAGATATCTTCAATCTCTTGAACATCTTCATACGTGACATCAATGGGAGTTCCTGATTCATTTTCTACATCAATCTGGAAGAAACCTTCATCCGTGGCCGGTAAAAATTCAGTCCCAACAGTCGTCACACCAAATCCACCAGCAATGAGCAGTCCAATCGTAATCATGAAAACTACTGCTCTATTTTTCAATGACCATCTTGTCGATCGGTCAAAGAACCTAACAAAACGGGATTTCTTCCGTTTCTCTTCTACATCTTCATCCGGTGCTTTTAACCATTTGCTAGCAAGCATCGGAACAACCGTTAACGCTACCACTAAGGAGGCTAACAAACTAAAAGAAACGGTTAGGGCAAATTCTCTAAACAAGTTCCCCACGATCCCTGAGATAAATACCACCGGTAAGAATACTGAAATCGTCGTTAACGTAGAGGCGGTAATTGCCGTTGCTACCTCTTTCGTTCCGTCTAAAGCCGCTTGTTTAGGTTCTTTTCTCATTGATAAATGTCGATAAATATTTTCAATAACGACAATAGAGTTATCTACTAACATCCCTATTCCAAGGGCCAAGCCACCTAACGTCATGATATTTAGTGAAAAGTTAGTAAAGTACAATAATACAAAAGTAACAATCACTGAAAACGGTATGGCAATACCAATGAGTAATGGTGTTTTAATACTTCTTAAAAATAAGAACAAGACGATCATTGCAATGATTCCACCAGCTACAAGGGCTAATGCCACATTCGCAATAGCATCATCAATGTACTCTCCTTGGTTGAACAAAATAGCAGAATCAATATCTTCATATTGACTTTCTGAAAGAAGTTCATCCAATTCCGAGGTAAATGTTCTTGACACTTGTGCTGTATTGGCATCAGCTTGTTGCTGAACACTGACTAAAATCGAGTCATCTTGATTTGTTTGAGTGATCACGTCACTAGGCTCTGGACCTACCGCTACTTCGGCCACGTCTGCAACAGAAACTTCGTCACCTGACTCTGGGTCCGTACTAATGACTATGTTTTCAATATCTTCAACGCCACCCATTTCAAATAAAACGCGGGTCGTAATCTCTGAATCTCCACTTTCTACGATGCCTCCTGGAGCTGTGACATTATGACTTTGTAAAGCCTGAACGACATCGGCCTGATCGACATTATTTTCTTCTAATTGCTCTTGGTCTAACGATACTTCTATTTCATCAATAGCGTCACCAAGCAAATCTATCGTGGCAATCCCATCTATTTTTAACAACTCTGCTTCTAAATCCCTTACTAAAGAACTTAGTTCTACATCATCATCTGCCGCAGATAACGAAAGTTGAATGATTGGAAACTGCGAAGGGTCAAATTTCAAAAACTGTGGCGTACCTGCTCCACTTGGCAACGGAGTTTGGTTCATACTCGTAATAATGTCATTTTCAACATCATCAATAGACGTCGTCCAAGAAAATTCCAAGATGGTTAAAGAGGACCCTTCCATGGAGATCGTACTAATATTGTTTAATCCCGAAATCGTCGACAAACTATTTTCCATCGGCCGCGATATTTTATCTACTACTTCCTCCGGGCTTGCGTCATCATAACTCGTCACGACCGCTGCGATCGGCGCTTCAATATCAGGAATCAATTTTAAAGGAATATTCGTTAATGAAATGGCCCCTAATAATAGAAATAAAACCATCGTTACTAATGTAAAAACGGGCCGTTTAATAGAAAAACCTGTTACATTCATGATTGATCTCCTCTCTCTGTCTCGATCACTATTTGATGAAGCTTTTTAAAGGCATCTCGAATTTCAACTAAATCTTGTTCATTCATTTTTGATAAATATTTGTTGGTTATTTCACTTCTGTTTTCATCTATTTTTTTTAATAGATCCAACCCCGTTTTCCCCATTTTCAATACGGTGCTTCGTCGATTAGACTCGTCTATTTCCCGATAAATGATATCCATTTGTTCTAACTTAGCAACCATCTGACTAATCGCACTAGCCGAAACATTCATATGATAGGCCAGATCTTTTACATGTTTCACATTTTTTTTAGCCACTAAAAAAAGCATAAGCTGCTGATTAGAAGATAGACTATTTTCATAACCTGTACCAAATTCACGATTAAACGTTAAGCTAATATCTACTAATCGCTCTTCAATCTCACAAATGATCTTATTAATATCCACTGAACACCCCATAAATTATTAAGACATTAAACAATTAACTTTCTTAACTATAAACACACGGACATTCACTGTCAAATCATTTGTCTATCTACAAGTTGTCCAGTCCACCCTGCTTTTTCCTTGTTAACTTAGTTTACCGAATGACGTGTCATTCCATCATGTCCAAGAGATATATCTTTGCTAAGACCAGAGGCGTATTTTAGAATAATCACACACAGAGAATGATGCGACTTCAACCTCCACACCATGAAAAAGACTGGACTACAAGCCCAGTCTTTTTCATGGTATCCATTATGTGAGTGAATTGTTGTCTTTTAACTTTTAATTAAAGACTCTAAATGCTGCTTGCCCGCTTCTGTAATCCTTGTGCCCACCCTGCCTCGATGAACCTTCACATATCCTCGTTCACTTAACAACTGAAGTCTATACCGCACTTGTTGTTCTGTGAGGGGGATAGCTTTTTTCTCTGTTTCCTTGACAATTTTTTGCCTACTAATACTGGTTTCCTTTGCCTCCAATTCAAGAACCACTTGTAAAACCAAGTAAAGTTCCTCTTCATCTATTGATAGAGCCGGCGTCATAGGGAGATCCTTCCCTTTACTTGCCTCAGGGAAGAGATGCTCTTTCGGTTCCCCTTGGAAAAACGACTCATTCGGTATATCTCTAAGAAGAACTTCATGATTTTCACAAACGGTTAGCATATAGTCGATTGTATTTTTTAGCTCACGAATATTTCCGTACCAATGGTATTTTCTTAATTGTTGAAACACAGCCGGATGTACTTTAACGTCTTGCATCCCTGACTGGTGAATAAAATAGCGGATCAGTCCGTCCACATCTTCTTTTCTAAATCGTAACTCAGGTAAATGAAGAAATAGGACCTTTAACCGATGATACAAATCTTCGCGGAATTGATTTTTTTCGATTAATGTTAGTAAATGGCGATTCGTTGCTGCGATCACTCTCACATCAACAGGAATGATTTCGTTTCCTCCAATACGAAGAAGTTCTTTTTCTTGAAGGACACGCAAAAGTCTTGCCTGAACTTTCAAACTGATATCCCCAATTTCGTCTAGAAAGATTGTTCCTCCATGAGCTTGTTCGAAAAGGCCTTTACGACCTCCTTTTTTAGCTCCAGTAAAGGCTCCTTCTTCATAACCGAATAGTTCACTTTCCACTAAATCCTCTGGAAGGGCACTGAAATTGACCGCCAAATAAGGCCCTTGTCTCCGATTGGATTCATTATGAATCGAGCTTGCAAATAACTCTTTTCCCGTCCCACTTTCCCCTTCAATCAAAATCGTCAAATCAGACTTTGCCAGTTTTTTTGCAATTCTCTTTGTTTCTAAAAGCGTATCATTCTGCCCGATAATGTCTTCAAAGGTATACTTAGCGAAGTGACCCTTTTTCAATAGTTCTCTTCTTCGTTTGTTTTCCATTTCAATGGCTTCCCCTGCATTTTTAAAGGTAACTACTTTCGTCCCATCGGACTCCATTGAAAATTTGTGAACGATAATATCTGCTTGTTCAATCGTAAAGTATCGATTCGACTCTCCTTTATTT
Source organism: Salipaludibacillus keqinensis (assembly GCF_003226325.1). Taxonomy (GTDB): domain Bacteria; phylum Bacillota; class Bacilli; order Bacillales; family Salisediminibacteriaceae; genus Salipaludibacillus; species Salipaludibacillus keqinensis. Next base: position 676,452 of record NZ_PDOD01000002.1, read on the forward strand.
TCTAAAACAAAAGAGACAAGCTCTTTATTCATGAGCACATCTTGAATTGGTTTACCAATCACCCGTTTTCCTCTAATATGAAGAATTCCCTCCATGATTCCATTAAATACGGTGATGATCCCTTGATTGTTCACAGCTAAAATCCCATCATGAACGCCATCGACCACTTTTTTTAAATGTTCACTTATTCTCGTCGCTTCTTTTGTCGTGTCAGAGATTCTTTTACTGAGATCGATAATTTTTTGAATGTATCGATTGGACACCTCTTGGTTTTTTTCATTAGCAATATCCAGTTCACTAAGGATCGCAATGATGGAACTCATGTCGATTAGCCGAGGACGAATATTGATCGTTGTCTCTATAAAATCAGGAACTAAATCCATTTCTCCAGGTGTAATCGCAATGGGAATACGCTTGACCATCTTCTTTCCCGGGAAATAAGGATAGTACTTCAAATGGTCTACACCTAAATTCCTTAGTGATTCAATTGCTTCATTGACCGTTTCGGGATAATCGTTCACATAAAGAACCTCAGTCCCGTTAGGAAGTTCAAATAATTGATCAATATAGAGGAAATTCACAATCCTATTTGCAATAAGTTGTTTGCAATTATCGGATATATAAGGTGCGACTTCATTTTTCATCAGTGAGGAAGACAGAAGCACCACTTCATTTTCGAATACAGGCAGTATATCATCTTCAGCGGAGTATCCTGAGATCTGCACGAAGTCACCAATAATATCTTCTAATTGGTCTACTAACGTTTTTTTCGTCTCTTTAGAACCTGCTATCAAGATAATCCGATTTGGTTTCTTCATATTATCACCCATTAACGTTTATTGGTTGAACCTGATAAACCAATTATACGTGGTTCATAAACAAAACACACGAAAAACCCACATCCTAAGTATAGAATGTAGGTTCATTCGTCCCTATTCAAATGTGCCTTTCACGATCGCTTCTTTTTCTTTCATCATCCATTGACCTTTAGCCATGACGCTATCTATAGAAAAGGAGTTTCGCTCAATAATGAGAGCGTCAGCATCTTTCCCTATTTCAATTGTTCCTTTATCATGTAGTTTCAGGATTCGTGCAGGATTTTCAGTCGCCACTTTCAAGACATCTTCAATAGGAAGGTGCTCAGTTACAATCGCATCTTTTATTTCGTTGAATAAGCTGACTACGCGTCCGATACCTAAACCAACAAATTGACGATTTTCATCAAATCTCGGCAAACTTCCTTGTCCATCAGACGTAAAGGTAATTTGACTGATCGGCACACCTGCTTCAAGCATACGTTTCAATCCCTTACTGCACTTTAAGTCGTCATCATTCACTTCTTCTTCAAGGCAACTTGTCGTGAAATCGACGATTCCTCCTTTTTTGGCATAGTCAATGCCGTCTTCAATGAGTCGCTCATGGCGATTAATATGAGTGGGCCAAAATTGCGTGATCGGAATATTCGTCGTCTCCACCACTTTTTCAATCAGGTCTAGTCCGTCTTCTCCATCGCCTAAATGGATGTTCACGATTCCACCTTTTCCAGAAAGAATGCCCCCGATTCTCGCTTCACTAGCTAACCTTGCTAGTTCTTCCAAAGTAGGCTGGGAAGAACGATGATCCGCAATCGCAATTTCACCTGCTCCAATGATTTCGTCAACGAGCATAATATCATTCTCTAAAGATCCCGTTAACGTTTTTATTGGAATATGGTAATTTCCACTCTGGCAATAACAGCTGATACCTTCTTCCTTTAATCCTTTTGCTTTTGCGATCAGGTTAGCCATTGTTCTTGTCGTACCATCTGTTCCGATGACACCAACCACAGTCGTAATCCCTGCTTTAATACATTCTGAGAGCATCAATTCAGGCGTTCTTGTTTTGAAACTGCCTTCTCCTCCTCCCCCTGTAATATGTACATGACCATCAATGAGGCCAGGCACTAAGTAATTCCCGTCTGCATGAACTACTTCCACATGTTCAGTCAAACTGGATGGATCTATTTGTTTAGAGATAGCAATAATTTTCCCGCCACCAATAAGAACATCATTTCTACCTAAAGAGGTTGGAGCATACACGTCAGCATCTTTAATAAGGGTCAGCATCTAATTCCACCTTTATTTTATAATCCATTGATGATTTCTATTGTTTATTCATCATATAAATGACAAGCAACTTCTTGTTCCTCATTCATCCTTTGTAATTGTGGACGATCATGATGACACCTGTCAAATGCTTTTGGACATCGTCCTACGAATGCACATCCCTTTGGTGGGTCCACTGGTGATGGAACATCCCCTTTAAGGATGACACGTTCTTTCTTATCTCGGGGGTTAGAAATGGGAATAGCCGAGAGCAATGTTTGAGTATAAGGGTGTAAAGGGTTCTCAAAGATCTTTTCTGTAGACCCCGTCTCTGCCATTCTTCCTAAATACATCACGGCTACACGGTCACACAAGTGCCTTACCACACTTAAATCATGGGAGATAAACAAATAAGTTAAATCAAATTCCTTTTGCAAGTCTTTAAGCAAATTGAGAACTTGCGCTTGAATAGATACATCTAACGCAGCTACTGGTTCATCCGCTATAATTAATTTCGGATTCAAAATTAGGGCTCTTGCAATCCCAATCCTTTGCCGCTGACCACCTGAAAATTCATGAGCGTAACGGTAAGCGTAATTACGATTTAACCCTACCACATCAAGCATTTTGTTAATCCGTTCCGTTCTTTCCTTTTTATTTGTGACCCCGTGGGCCTTTAATGGTTCTGCCAAAATATCTTGAACAGTTAGGCGTGGATTCAATGATGCATAGGGATCTTGAAAGACCATTTGCATGTTTTTTCTTCTTTCTCTTAAGTCGCTCTTTTTCAGAGCGGCTAAATTCTCTCCACCAAAAGTGATTTCACCTTCAGTCACTGGAACCAATTGAGTAATGCCCCGACCGGTCGTAGACTTCCCGCAACCGGACTCTCCTACAAGACCCAAAGTTTCTCCTTCTTTTATGGAAAAGGATACGTTGTCTACAGCTTTTACATACGTAATCTTCTTTTTGATAATTCCTTTTTTGATCGGAAAATAAATCTTTAAATTCTTCACATCTAATAGTGTACTTTCAGCCATTTTCTTCACCTCCTAATCCTCAGCATAGAGCCAGCAACGACATTGATGGCCTTGTTTCATTTGAAATAGAGGCGGATCCTCTTCACGACAACGATCCATCACTTTATCGCAACGATCAGCAAAGCGACAACCTTTTTCCACTGTTCCTGCCTGTGGAACCTGACCTCTAATGGAATATAAACGCTCGATTTTTTCTGTTGCTTTTGGAATGGAGCCTAACAGACCTAGCGTATAAGGATGCTTCGGATCGTTAAACAGTGTATCCACATCAGTTTCTTCCACGACCTGCCCTGAGTACATGACTACGACCCGATCACACATCTCAGCTACAACACCTAGATCATGAGTGATGAACATAATCGATGTATCTGTTTTCTCTTTTAGATCTTGCATTAAATTTAATATTTGAGCCTGGATCGTTACATCCAACGCCGTCGTAGGTTCATCTGCTATTAATAATTTAGGTTGACAGGCAAGACCAATAGCGATCATTACTCTTTGCCTCATGCCACCAGATAGCTGATAAGGATAGTTACTGTATATTTGCTCTGGTCTTGGAATTCCAACTAGTTTCAGCATCTCAATAGATCGATTTCGAGCTTCTGTTTGGTTCATGTCATTGTGAAGCAGTAGCACTTCATTGATTTGTTTTCCGATCGTGAATACGGGATTTAACGAGGTCATAGGTTCTTGGAAAATCATCGATATATCATTCCCTCGAACTTTACGCATGTCTTTTTCCTTGAAATCTAATAGGTTTTTCCCTTCAAACTCGATCGTTCCTCCGGCAACTCTGCCTGGAGGTGAAGGAATCAGACCCATTATCGATAAAGAAGTCACACTCTTCCCGCAACCGGACTCTCCAACCACGCCTAACGTTTCTCCAGCTTTGATGTGAAAGGAAATCCCGTCTACAACGGAAATTTCCTTTCCATCACTTTTGAAATTAATTGTAAGATCTTTGATGTCTAATATATTTTTTGTCATGGTCATCACTACTCCTTCAGCTTTGGATCGAGGGCATCCCGAAGTCCATCCCCAAAGATGTTAAAACTTAATACTGTAATTACAATGGCGAGACCGGGAAAGAATGTTGCATGAAAAATGTTGCTACTGTTATCTTTTGCTGCACTCAGCATCGATCCCCACTCTGGAGCAGTAATATCTCCTCCAAGACCTAAGAAACTCAATGCGGCTCCAATAAGAATTGCTACCCCAATACGCATCGTTAAATACACCATCACAACAGATAACGTCCCAGGGAAAATATGTCTAAAGATAATCACTGTGTTCGGAACGCCAATGGACTTTGCCGCCTCGACGTAAGTCATTTCTTTTAAAGAAAGGGTAGAGGCTCGCACAATTCGGATAAATACTGGGATGGTGAAAACCGCCACAGCGAAAATAATATTCGTTAAGCCCGCCCCTAAAAAGGCGATGACGGCAATAGCTAATAAAATCCCCGGAAAGGCAAGTAACACATCTGTCATACGAGTGACTAAACTATCGAGCCATCCTCCGTAATAACCGGCTAGCAATCCTAAAACCGTTCCAATCACTGTACCGATGGCAACAGAAACGAATCCTATGAGCAACGTTTCTTTCGTTCCATGAATCACTCGACTTAAGATGTCACGATTTTGATGGTCCGTTCCAAAAATATGCATGGATGAAGGTGTTTGATGTTTATAAGCATCGGTTAATTCAACCGTTGTACTTTCAAGATAGATTCCAGTTAAAATCGGTTCCACTTGTTCATTCCCTACTTGAAATTGAACGACAGAGCTCACATCTCCAGATTGAATTTGAACGATCCCTTCTCCTTCTTCCTCGAACTGCACTACCCCTTGTTCGTTCACTGTAACTACGTCTTCAGTTAATGAACGAAGTTGAAAGCTAGCGCTATCTTCATTTTCGGAAGACCCTGATTGGAACCCGCTTGTATCTTCTTCTTCGTCTGCTCCGTATTTCTCTTCTGTATATGCGCGTAACTCTTCAATTGTTGTGATTTCCGATCCATCCGTTTTCAATGCTTCGAAATTGATCTGATACTCGTCTCCTATGGAAAATGCTTCTTCAGGTTGAGCAATGATAATCTGAGACACTATTGGTTCCACGTCATCAAGGGGTACCTCTCCCTCTACAAGGATCTCTGCAACTGAAGATACATCTCCACTCTCTATAACAGCCTCTGTAGCTCCTGAAGTATTAGCACTAATTTGAACACCGGATTGTGTCCTTCGAATAGAGGCGATTCGGCGATTCTCCGTTTCTGTCTGCAATTGAGGAAGTTCTGATTGGTCAACCACCTCACCATTACTTAATCTTCCTTCTAATTGGACCGTTGAACTTGTTAACTGATCGACATCGATCCCTTTATCTGCGTACTGGGCAGTGACAGGTCGATGTGGATCGTATGGAGCAAACAATGGGCCAAATATTCCAACTAAAAGAATCATGATGACTAAGCCGAAAGCAAAAACAGCTAATCTTTGTTTTAGAAATTTCCGTAAAAAGATCCGGAAAGGAGAATTTTTCTTTTGCTTGTCCATTATGTTTCCCCCTCCTATTCGTAGCGAATTTGTGGATTCAAAAATCCGTAACTGATATCCACAAGTAGATTAATTAATAAAAATTGAAACGAAAATAAAAGAATTAATGCTTGGATGACTGGGTAATCTCTTGTTAAAATCCCGTCAATTAAATAGGAACCTAAACCAGGCCAAGCAAATACTTGCTCTACAACAACAGCCCCTCCGATCAGGAAGCCAAATTGTAGGCCTGCCATCGTAACTACAGGGATTAACGCATTTCTTAGTACGTGACTCCAGATAACAACTGATTCTTTTTGACCTTTCGCCCGCGCCGTTCGTACATAATCCTCACGAAGGACTTCGAGTACACTAGACCTTGTAAACCTAACGATGGTCGCAGCTACACCGAAACCTAATGTGAGTGAAGGTAATATTAAATGAAGCCACGTTCCACTTCCACTTGTCGGGAACCAGCCAAACTGAACAGCAAAAATCTGCATCATCATAAGTCCGAACCAAAACTCTGGAATACTGAGTGCAGTGATGGTAGAAATCATACCTAATCGGTCTAAGATGGAATTTCTTTTCGTTGCCGAAATAATCCCTACGGTCACTCCAATCAATATCGCCCAAAACATACTAAGGATCGTTAATATAAACGTGTACCCAAACCGCCTCAGGACTTCTTCAGACACATCCGACCTCGTTCGGTACGATTGTCCAAAGTCTCCTTGAATCGCCATGTTATACATATATCTTCCATACTGAACGACGAGAGGATCATTAAACCCTTCTCTTTCTCTCATTTGTTCGTAGGTCTCTTGGTCTATTTCTGCCCCATACATAATGCGGATAGGATCCCCTGGCGTTAAATGAACAAATAAAAACGCAATTATGGTAATAATAAATAATATAGGAATCATACCAAGAAGCCTTCTAATAACAAAATTAAGCATTTGACCACCTTCCTTTCAAATTGCGAACACTCCCATAGACGATGGTTATGTAATGTATACCAGGTTTTCGAAAAAGAAGAAGAAACTCAAAAGACCCTACTTCATTCTTTTGAGTTTCCAGTCTTCATCTTCTCTTAATGAATTATTGGAATTCAGCTAGATTTAAGTTCACTGCACCAGAAGGTAAAACATAAATACCTACTAAATCGCGATTCTTAGCTATGATCGCATCTGGGATATGCAAGAATACCCACGGAGCATCTTCATAAATCTTTTGCTGAATTTCTGCATAAATTTCCATCGCTTCGTCTTCATCAGGCGTCGCTAACGCTTCATCAAACATTTCATCTAGTTCTTCATTAATATAGAAGCCTGAGTTATTGAAATTCGGTGGCACTCTGTCAGAAGCAAAGTTCGGACGGAGACCGTAATCAGCTTCACCAGTACCTGGGGACCAGCGTCCGATCCACATATCAGTGTCTTCGCCTGCATCTAACATATCGAACAACGTCCCAGATTCATACGCTTGCACTTCAACGTCAATTCCTATTTCTTCTAGCTGGATTGCGACGTATTCTGCTACTGAAATAAATTCAGTGCTATTTCTTGTCCAAAGGGTCGCTTCAAATCCATCAGATTGCTCACTGCCATCCATAAGTTCTTGAGCACCTTCAACATCGTATTCGTAGATCGGTTGACCTGAATAACCGTAGACATTAGGTGCGATCGCTGAATCAGCAATCGTTCCATAACCATCTAGAACTTGCGCAATTAAGCCATCTTTATTTACTGCATGGTTCATAGCTTGACGAACATCTAAATCTTCGTATTTGTCATTTTCAAAGTTCATCCCAATATAGAACACATCTGTCGTTGGACCTGTAAACAAATCAATCTCTTCTTCTTCCTCAAGTTCTGCAGCATTTAATGTAGGGATTGGGAAAATAAGATCGACTTCTCCCGTTTGCAGCATATTTACTCTCGTACTTGCTTCTTGAACAGGTCTAAATGTAATTTGATCTACTCTAGCTAATTCCTCTTCGTTCCAGTAGTCATCAAATTTTTCTACAATAACATGCTCGCTATCACGCCATTCAACAAATTGGAAAGGACCTGTTCCAACTGCCCCTTCTCTGTCTAGGTTATAATCTTCATCCTCTTGTTTCTTCTCAATTTCATCAACAGACTTCATAGCCGCTGAAGAGTGGGCCATATAAGAAGCCATCGCAGAGTTTGGTTCTTCAGAACGGATCGTTACAGTAAAGTCGTCCTCAACCTCTACTTCATCAATAAAAGAGAAAAACGAAGACCTGGCTAAGCCATTTTCAGAATCACGAACGAAATCTAAATTTTCTTTTACTACATTTGCATCGAATTCTGTGCCATCGTGAAAAGTGACTCCTTCACGAAGAGTAAACGTAACCTCTGTTGCATCATCGCTGTAGTCATAATCCTCAGCTAGCACATTCACAATATTCATATCTTCATCAAAGCGAAGCAATCCTTCAAACATTGTACTTTGCACAGTAGCAGAGTTTCCGTCTGTCGTATTATGCGGATCCATGGACGTAGGTTCTGCTTCAATTCCTACAGTTACTTCCCCTCCGCTTTCGGAGCTTGCATCCGTTTCATTATTAACCTCTTCATTGTCATTGGTGTTTCCTGCATTTGTGTTATCATTCTCTGTTTCATTCACTTCTTCTTCTGTAACCCCGTTATTACTTTCATCATTCGGAGTTTCGTCGTTGGATTGACACGCCGCTAAAATAAACATAAATGACAAGACAATCAATAACCAGATTCCTTTTCTACTTAACATTCACTCATCTCCCCTTTTTAGTTTGTCATGTATATAAGATGCAAGGATTATGCCAATTTACTAAAAAGGGGATTATTTTCTGAAAATTCGTTGTAATTACAGGATTTTTCACATTTTCTTTCTATACATCAAGGAATAAAGGAGAGGTAAATCGGGTGAACCAATAAATTAATTGGGTGTTGTTTAATATTCATTCTTTACAGACAAATTTTATACAATAATACGCTAAATTCAATCAATTTCATACATATTAATACAAAATCATCCAAATACCCCTCATTTAAGGTCATGAATAAAGAACTTTTTACTCTCAACCAATTACACCCAATAAATTTAAAAATTCTGACTTTTTATTCAATACTGAACTCTTCAGCTAAGTTGAAGCGTCAAACTTATCAAAAAAGACAACCTCCGGGAAGAGATTGTCTTGACTTACACTTAAAATATTACTGCCAGTACCATTGACAATACACCTAAAACACCTAACTGCATTGTAGCCGTGGACGTTTTTTTCTTATGACTTTTCCAGATCATTAAATACAAGCCAAACATCAGCCCCATAAACAAAATTCCATCGACAATGGGGTGAATAAAGGTTAACTGAGTCGTTGCGTGCTGATATATAGAGTAATTAACTAATATAGCTACACTCCACCCAAGGAAAATACCAATGCCAATCCATTTTAATAATCGTTCCATTTCGATTCGCCTCCTATTACGTATGATGAGTAAGTTCTTTTAGATTATTCACTATCAGAAATTTGCTGGAAAATCTGACCGTATGTTTCTTCATCAAACAACCCTTCATATCTAGCAGCTTCTTCTCCATTTTCATAATGAACAATCGAAGGAGTCGCCTCAATATTATAATCATTCCAGCCTTGATCAAATTCTAAAATGTTATACAACTTCAAGTCGACATCCATTTCTTCTGCTTTCGGAACTAGGATTGGTGTCGCCTCATTACAGAACTCACACTGACCACTATAAAAATAAACCGTTACGTCTTCCTCATTCGCTAACTTTTCATCTAATTCTTCAGGCAGAATGATATTCTGATAATGGGGGTCATCAAGTTGATCGATCGTTTCACTGTGTAGCCGATCTTTTTCGAAAGGATTTCCTTCTGCTTGCTGCTGATTTTGATACGAAGTTAGAAAGGCAATTGCCACAAACAGTAAGACGATGACACTACCAAAAATAATAACTTTTTTCATTGATGTTTCACTCCTTTGATGTTTTAATAACCCAAACCATGAGCAATGAAATCAGTAGAAAAGCTACTGTAGCTAAAAATGGAATCGTTATAAAGCCTAAGTAATTTATGTACTGATAGTTACATGGAATTATTCCACAAGCTTCACCTACTGATGAAAGAAAAGGGATTTTTTGAAGCATATAATGATAGACTGAAAAACCTAACCCAATTAAACTCAAAGGTAACGTGTAGTAGGCTTGGCGGACATCCTTTTTCACGGTGGCTATCGCTAACGTTATTGCAAGAGGATACATGAAAATTCGTTGTATCCAGCAAAGCTCACATGGAATATAATTCAGGATTTCCGAAAAATACAACGAGCCTAGCGTTGCCATCAGAGCAATCCCCCATGCCGAAAGCATAGCCAGCTCTATTTTTTGCTCACTTGTTTTCAAATTGATCTCTCCAATCTTTATATTGCTTTTTTCCCCACTATTAATGTATCGAAAGAACCTTCCCTTTGTAAAGGACAACCTCTCCATAGTTCAACAACGTCACAAAAAATCGAACTTTTCAAGGATCATCTTTTCCTTGGAAGTTCGACCCGTGCTTTATGAGTGGAGGACAGCGGTTGGTTCTTTTTCATTGACAAAGTCCATGACATTATCAGCTGGAAGAGCTTTACTGTATAAGAACCCTTGCATCTCATCACAATTTCGTTCATTCAGGAACATCACCATCTCAGCTGTTTCAACACCTTCTGCAATAACTCTCATGTTCATGTTATGAGCAAGTTGGATAATGGACGTTACAATCGCTTGATCATTAGTATTTTCTATCACTTCTCTAATGAATGATTGGTCAATCTTCAGTGTGTCGATAGGAAATCTTCTCAAGTAACTAAGTGAACTATACCCTGTCCCGAAGTCATCAATGGAAATTTGAATTCCAATGTCCTTTAAACGTTTTAACGTCTTGAAGCATTCATCACGATTATACAGTAAATCATTTTCTGTAATTTCCAAGTCAAGCAGACTAGGATTTACGCCTGTTTTTTCAATAATGTTTTTCACTTTCCCGACAAAGTCAGGTCTCTGAAATTGTTTAGGAGAGATATTAATTCCCATTCTAGTAGAGAACCCTTTGTCATACCACTGTTTAGCTTGATAGCATGCTTGCTCTAAGACCCAATCGCCTATTGGAAAAATGAGTCCTGAATCTTCAGCAATCGGAATGAATACTCCTGGGGAAACGTCGCCCAATTTCTCATCGTTCCATCGAAGCAACGCTTCAAATCCAACCACTTTATTTTCTTTTAAATCCACTTGTGGTTGATAATACAATTGAAACTGTTGATTTTCAGTCGCTTTTCTTAATCTTTTCTCAATTCTTAGCCGCTCATCTCTCTTTGTCCTTAAAGAGGTTTCATAAACTTGATAATGATTTTTCCCTCTTTCTTTAGCATGTTGCATGGCTATTTCTGATTGTTGAACTAAAGGAGTTGATGCGACCCCCGTTTCAGGGTAAAGAGAAATACCTACAGTGGCGGTAATAAATAATTCATTATCTAGAACGAGAAATGGTTTCTGGAATCTTGCTAACACTTTTCGAGCAACAGACTCTACTGCTTCTCTCTCAGGTTCATTTCTCATTAATATTGTAAATTCATCTCCGCCGTAACGATAAACCGACACTTGGCTATTTTCAAACAAAACGAGTTCCTTGGATATTTCTTCTATTAATTTATCTCCAGTAAAATGCCCTAACGTGTCGTTATAGTATTTGAAACGATCTAAATCGATAAAAAGCACAGCCGCACTTTTACTTAAGGATTGATAAGATGTAATCATTTTCTGAAGATCCAGTTCAAATTGTTTTCGGTTTTTCAGACCTGTTAATACATCTACGGTCACTAATTCTTTGATTGTTTCTTCCGCTTCCTTTAATGGGGTAATATCTTGATGAAGGATTAAGTTCGCAAATCTCATCCCTGAATGGACTAATGGAAAGACCGCAGTTTCCAACACAGCTAATGAGCCATTCTTCTTTTGATGCCTCGACTCAACTTTAATGTCATACCCCTCTTTTATCGCCGTCGTCAACACAGTGCAATCAGTGACGTTCATTGTGTTTACATCAATTCTGTCGAAATAGCTCTTACCTACAATTTCCTCCTGGTCAAATTGCATGGTTTGTATGTATTCCTCACTTGCGTACGTTACTTCTCCATCGGGGCCTGTAACGACTACTAATGAGATATCTTCCACCGCTTTTTTCAAAACGCTAATGGAAGAAGTTAAAAAGGACTCTTTTTCATCCCAGGAATCCCCTTTTAGAATGCGTTTAGATAATATCTTTAACCACTCAGGTGATAATGAACGGTTTTTGTTCAATGGTGCATCGTCAACGTCCTTGTTGATTGGTGATCTTCTCATCTTCCCCCTCCTAGAGTTGTGAGATTGTTCCTTCATAAGCAACTATTTACATTTTATGACGAATGAGTCTTTAGACGCAAGTTTTTTATTATATTTGGTATTTCCACAGTTCGGTTTCATTCTTATTTATTCGCAAAATAGTAACAATTTCGCCATGTGATCTTCACACTTCATTGAGTCGAAGTGCTCTTTAATCGTCTATACTATAAAAAACGAAACGTAAATTTGAGGTGAAAAAATGGATGTTAAAATCTATATAAATTCCACAATTAATAGTAAACTTTTCGAGAAAAGAGTATCCGATGTTATGGACCAATTAGGTCTTCAGGCCGAATTTATTTCTGTCGATCATTCCAAGGCATCCTCACAGCATCCTTTTTATACACCTGCACTCTATATAGATGGAAACCTGATATCTAGTGGGAAAGTCTTATCCAAAGAAGAAATTTTAAAGTGTTTCTTATAAAGTGTTTGCAACCCCCTCTGTTTGGGTATATTATCCATAATCGTTTTAATAGGGGGATTATAATGGAAACAACAGAATTAAACGACAGTTATTTTACATCGATTGGTTATGATGGAGCTTTAAGGCAATTACACGTCCGATTTGCTTCCGGTGCTTATATTATCTATTCTGAAGTCACTCAAATGGATTATGTCGGGCTCTTATCCAGTAACCAAATGAAAGATTTTTTCCACGAAAAAATTGAACCAAGATTTCCATCCCGGAATGTAAATACGTAATAATTAGGCAAAGCCTTCACATTGAAGCTTTGCCTTTTTAAATATTCCGACTTTATTTCATCTTTCATTTATTTCTTGAAAAAGGTGGTAGATCCATGAGGAGTTCGTTACAATAGACGGTGGATAAGCTATTTTTCAGAAATGAGGAGGGTGTATTTATGAAAATCGGGGTACCTAGAGAAATAAAAAATAACGAAAATCGCGTAGCGCTAACTCCAGCTGGAGTTCTCACACTCAAGCAGGCAGGCCATGCAGTTATTGTAGAAACAGAAGCTGGAATTGGAAGCGGTTTCACTGATGAAGATTATATTGCAGCAGGAGCAGAACTATATAGCGACGTGAAATCGCTATGGGCTGAAGTCGACATGGTGATGAAAGTAAAAGAACCATTGGAATCTGAGTATGTTTACTTTAGAGATGGACTGATTTTGTTTACATATTTACACTTAGCCGCTGTTCCAGCACTAGCTAAAGCCTTAACAGAAAAAGGAGTGACCTCTATCGCTTATGAAACGGTGGAAATTAACAGAACTCTACCATTATTAACTCCTATGAGTGAGGTTGCAGGTCGCATGGCATCTCAGATTGGCGCACAATTCCTTGAAAAGCCTCATGGAGGAAGTGGCGTTCTACTATCTGGCATTCCAGGTGTTAAGCGAGGGAAAGTAACGGTTATTGGCGGTGGAGTTGTTGGAACAAACGCTGCAAAAATTGCGATGGGGCTTGGTGCCGATGTAACAATCATGGACTTAAGTCCAGAAAGACTGCGACAATTGGACGATATTTTTGGCACGGAAATCAACACTTTGATGAGTAATCCGTTAAATATTGCTCAAGCAGTGAAAGAATCTGATCTTGTTATAGGGGCTGTCCTTATCCCTGGAGCTAAAGCACCGAAGCTCGTAACGGAAGAGATGATCAAAGAAATGAGACCAGGATCGGTTATCGTAGATGTTGCTATTGATCAAGGTGGGATTGTTGAAACTGTGGACAAGATTACCACCCACGATGATCCAACATATACAAAACATGGCGTCGTCCACTATGCCGTTGCAAATATGCCAGGGGCTGTCCCAAGAACCTCAACAATTGGTCTCACAAACGTTACAGTACCTTATGCATTGCAAATTGCTAAACACGGTTTACCTTATGCATTGAAAAATACTCCTGGTTTAATCAAAGGGGTCAACACCGCTAATGGTCATGTTACTTATGAAGCCGTTGCCCACGATTTAGATTACGATTACGTACCAGTGGAGCAAGCATTAAAACTAGTATAAATCTATTTAAATACAGAGGCAGTCACTTAAAGGATAACTTTAGGTGACTGCCTCTATTTTGTATAATAGACATTTTCCCTCATCGTTTCGTCCTGATCAGCCGAGTCATGACGGTTCATGCTACGCCGGTACTGACTGCGCAGCATGAACCGTCATGACCCCACCATAAAAAGCAAAGCCTTCTATGCTTCCTTTTGACTAGCTAATACACCTAATTTCTCTGTTAAATTCTCCAGTTCATTAAAACTTTCAACGATTGATTGTATTCGGTTATTTTGCTCCTCTACAGACGCTAGCATCTCTTCAACAGAAGCACTGGATTCTTGTGTAAAAGATATGGTATTAAAAGGTTAGAGTCGAAACGGCAACAAAGGACTTGAGAAAAACGCTCAAGTCCTTTGTATGATTGCTAAATATTCATGTTTATACAATTCTGGCTCATCCCGGGCTAACTCATTATATACAAACGAAAATATCATTAAACGAAATAACCAAAATAAAGGACAGCTAGAAAAGAAACGATGAACTGAATCCAAAATAAAATCGATGTTCGGACTGTCAACTCATTTTTCGACATGCGATTTGAAATCAATTCCATGACATAAATTAACCAAAAAGCTAATAATCCTTTTACAACCGTGCCCCACCATAGATTCATGATGATTAGCCCTCCTCCGGTAACGAAAAGGAGAATATAGAAAACTCTTAAGGTCATTTGAATGATTTTCGCTGGTTTTCTTTTCCCAGTCTTTAAGAAAACGACTGTCAATCCAAATAAGACCATCGTAATAAACCAAAATAGTGCATGAGAATGAATGAACGTCTCATATTGCCACATTGAATTGCCTCCTTTATCCAATACCTTCACTGTTTAGAAGTATATCGAATATTGATTATATATGTAAATAGTATTGTAGTAAACAGTTTTAATGGAAAGAAAAGAAGCCGTCCATTATTGAACGGCTTCCTCATTATCATATCTCGCTGTCATCTTGATTGCTGCATCCCCTTAGTCAATACGGGCATCTCTTTCATCATATACCCGACATTACGTACCGTTTTAATATAGACTGGATTACGTTTATGAGGTTCTATTTTCTGGCGAACTCTACTTATAAAGACATCTATTATTCTTTCGTCTAACTCAGAATCATTCCCAGACAAAACTTTTAACAGATGCTTTCTGGAAAATGCTTTTCCCTTGTTTTTCATCAAAAAATAAACAAGCTCAAACTCTTTTCGGGTAAAATCGATGACTTCTTCGTTATCTTTGTATACAGAAAAGTGAGTCGGATCCAGAGTTAAATCTCCATTTCTTAATAACTTCTGTGACGATCCATTTCTATCACCTTGGTTTTCATTCGTATCATAGCAACACAAATTTCCTCTTCGTATAATTGATTTCACTCGAGCTACTAGTATCTTTAATCTAAGAGGTTTGACTATATAATCATCTGCACCTAATTCCAAACCTAGGACAGCATCAATTTCATCGATCTTCCTCGAGATTAAAATGATTGGTATCCAAAGGTGGTGTGATTGTCTTAATTCCCTGCATAAGTCTAATCCACCCAGTTTCCGAAGGTCTAGGTCAATAACAATCGCATCAGGTTTTAACGACGTGGTCGCCTTTAAAGCATCCAACCCATTCTCCACTGCCCAAGTCTCAAATCCGTGTTTCTGAAAGGTTTCTTCCATATCTGTGCGCAGCGTTTCGTTTCCCTCGGCGATTAAAATTGTTGGTGCCATTTTTTTCTCACTCATGAAATCAACAACTTTCCTCCACAAGAGTTTCTTAGTTCAAATCAAAGCGTTCGCCATTCACTTCGTAAATAATCCATTCAGCTATGTTCGTGCAGTAGTCAGCAATTCGTTCAATGTATCTAGCAATAAAAGCCATTTGAGTCACTTGTTCAGCTGTTTCTTTATCATCAATTTTAATAGTAAAAATAGATTTAACGAATTGTCCATAAGCCTCGTCTACCTCGTCGTCCACGTTGGCAATATGTTGCGCTTCGATGACATTTCCTTGCTGGTATGCGATAAGTACTTCTCGCATCATTTTGCTTGTTTTTGTGGCCATGGCCATTAGATCCGATTGATAATCTTTAAAATACGACATTCGATCCATTCTTTGAGCTGCTTTAGCCATATCTACAGCTAAATCACCAACTCTCTCTAGATCACTTGAAATCTTTAATGCAACAATGATATTTCTTAAATCAGAAGCTACTGGTTGCTGCTTCGCAATCAATAACGTTGCTTTTTCATTGATATCAAGTTCAAGGGAGTTTACTTTTTTATCGTTTTTAATAATTTCATTGAATTTGGCAACATCTTCATTTTCAATCGCTGTAAGAACATCTTCAAAGGCCTTTTCAACCATTGAACCTAGCAACATGATTTCTTCTTTTAGTTCCCTTAATTCTGCTAAAAAACCGCCACGCATAGGCATATATCAACTCTCCTTAACCAAATCGGCCTGTAATATAATCTTCTGTACGCTTGTCAGTCGGATTAGAAAAGATCTTATCCGTGTTATCAAATTCAACCACTTCACCGTTAAGGAAAAAGGCCGTCTTATCTGAAATACGCGCAGCTTGCTGCATATTATGAGTTACAATAATAATTGAATACTTTTCTTTTAATTCTTGGATAAGTTCTTCTACTTTCAATGTCGATTTAGGGTCTAACGCAGATGTTGGCTCATCCATAAGAATGACTTCAGGCTCAACAGCTAAACATCTAGCAATACATAATCTTTGTTGCTGTCCCCCAGATAATCCCAATGCAGATTCGCCCAAGCGGTCTTTTACTTCGTCCCACAGTCCTGATGCACGTAAACTTTTTTCAACAATTTTTGTTAATTCTGCCTTCTTTTTGATTCCATGCACTCGGGGTCCAAATGCGATGTTATCAAAGATAGATTTCGGAAATGGATTTGGTTTCTGGAAAACCATCCCTACTGATGAACGTAATTCAACTAAATTAACTTTTGAATCGAAAATATTTACTCCGTGATAGTCTATATTTCCATTGATTTTAACAATGGGTACTAATTCAACCATTCGGTTAACCGTTTTTAAAAAGGTCGATTTCCCACAACCTGAAGGACCGATGATCGCCGTCACTTGTTTCTCGGGAATTTCTAAGTTAATATTTTTTAAAGCTTGATCGTTTCCATACCAAAGGTTTAAACCTTTCGCAGAAATAATACTTTCTTCTTGCACATCTTTATCTAAGGACAACTTTTGTTTTTCTTTTACTACAGTTTGAATCGCAGACATTGTCATTCCTCCATTCTATTTTTCAAAAACTGTCTTCCTATCTATCTATAACACTTCGTTTTTCTTTCGGTAGTAGTTTCTTAAAAGGATCGCAAACATGTTTAATAAAATGACCAACATAATTAGAACGAGAGCTGTTCCATAGGCAATTGGTCTAACCGCACTAGCTTGAGCATGCTGTGTGGCTAAAATGTATAGATGATAAGGTAAAGCCATGAAATTATCCGTTAGACTTGTAGGCAGGTTTCTAGAGAAATAAGCGGCACCCGTTAAAATAATCGGTGCTGTTTCACCTGCTGCTCTAGCCAGTCCTAAGATAGATCCTGTCGCCATTCCAGGAATAGCTGAAGGTAAAACTAGTTGGCGGATCGTCTGCCACTTCGTCGCACCTAAGGCAAGTCCGCCTTCTCTAAAAGAAGTAGGCACAGATTTCAACGCTTCTTCAGACGCGGTAATGACCCATGGTAAAACCATGATTGCTAACGTGATCGCAGCGGTAATTAACCCGACGCCAATTTTCAAAAATGAAGCAAAGATTGCTAGACCGAAAAGGCCATATACAATTGATGGAACACCAGCAAGGTTTCTAATGCTCATTCGAATCACACGAACAAGCGGTCCTTGTGTAGCATATTCATTTAAGTAAATCGCTGCACCAATCCCAACAGGCACTGAGATGATAATTGTTAAAGAGGCCACATAAAATGTTCCAACTAATGCAGGCCATACTCCTCCCTCTGTCATGTTTCTTTGAGGTGGTTGCGTAATAAACGACCAGCTTATAACATGTGCACCTTCACGGATAATAGAGAATAACAGCAACCCTAACGCGACTATGGTGAAAAAGGCGAAAGCGCCACAAATTGTAAACCATAGTTTCTGTTCTAATTGTTTACTCATTGGTTAACTTCCTCCTTTGTCTTGAGATCAATAAATCAGCAATTAAATTAACGATAAATGTAATCACAAATAAAATTAAAGCAATCACGAACAAGGAACTGTAATGTAAGCTTCCCCATGGAACATCAGAGCCTTCAATTGCAATATTCGCTGTCAATGTTCGCACCGACGTGAGAAAGTTCGGCAAAGTAACACCAAGAAATTCTGTAATTGGCATGTTGATCGCATTTCCCGCAGCCATTAATACAGTCATTGTTTCGCCAACGGCACGGCCAAAACCAAGCATAACCCCTGCAACAATCCCAGATTTAGCTGCTGGTACAGTGATGGTCTTAATCGTTTCCCAGCGTGTGGCACCTAGAGCGTATGCGGCTTCACGGTAATCTTTAGGAACACTTTTAATGGAATCTTCAGAGATACTAATAATCGTAGGCAAGGCCATTACAGACAAGATGACCGAAGCCGTTAAAGCTGTTAATCCATTAGATAAGCCAAAAACATTTGCAACAATAGGTGATAAGATCACTAACGCAATAAACCCAAGGACAACTGATGGAAAAATCGCTAACACTTCCACTGCTGGTTTAAGGATTTCCCTCACTCTTCTCGGTGCAATTTCAGCAATGAAAATAGCTGTAAAAATCCCCCATGGGATGGCAATCACTAGCGCTCCAGTTGTCACCATTAAAGAACCAAGAATAAACGGTAATGCACCATAACCGGCTCCTTGTGGAGAGGACGGATACCATCTTGTACCTGTTAAAAATTCCATAATCCCCACTTCTCTTATTGCGCCCGATCCTTCTCTAATCAAGAAAAACAAAATTAACAGTAGAACGAAGATAGCGATTGAACCAAATACGAAAAACATTTTTTCTATTAAGAAATCTAGTGTGTTAGATTTAAATGATTTTTGGGTAAGTGTTTCTTTATTTACAATCTTCAAGTCTTCAACTTCTTGATTCACTTCTTTTTCAGCATGTTGTAAAGACATTGTCTTGCCTCCTGTTCCTGTCATAAACGTGTGAACGTTAAACTGTTTCATATCAATGAAATCTCGGTTAATAAAGAAGGAGATGAAATGTTCCAAATTAGAACATCTCTCTCCTCAACTCTCTCTTTCTACCAGTCTAATCCTAATTCTTCAAACGTTTCTTCATTTGCAGCTTGGTTGTCATCCCCAATTTGATAGAAACCAGTATCATAGCGGATGTCACTAGCTTCATCTGACTTCAATACCCAGTTCAAATAGTCAAGCATGATCCCCTCAGGTGTTCCATTAACATAAAAGTAAAGTGGGCGAGCAATCGGATACGATCCGTCATCTACATTTGATTCTTCAAATGGAGTAACATACTCACTGTCTTCGTCTAATGCCACATTTACAGCATCTATTCCTTCAATATAACCAATACCAATATAACCAATCGCATTAACTTCTTGCTCTACAGATTCTCGGATGGCAGAAGAACCTGGCATAAACATTGCGCCATCTGCAAAGTCTTCACCGTCCATGATGTTCTCGTTAAAGTAAACATATGTCCCAGAGTTTGATTGACGAGAATACACAGTGATTTCGCCGCCATCGTCCCAACCTAAGTCAGACCAGTCAGTGATTTCACCAGTAAAGACATCTTTAATTTGTTGAACCGTTAATTCTTCAACTGGGTTATCATTATTAATCGCTACTGCAAGTCCATCTTGACCTACAATAAATTCATGGGGCTCTGCGCCATTCGCTTCAGCATCCGACAATTCTTCTTCAGTCATAGGACGAGAAGACTGAGCAATGTCTACTTCATTGTTAATCATGGCTGCGACCCCTGTTCCTGATCCGCCACCAGTTACTGACACATCACCATTTTCGTTGTGATCCATATATTCCTCAGCATAGGCTTGACCAAGGTTTACCATCGTGTCTGAACCTCTTATATCTAAGTATCCTTCAGGCATTTCTTCTGCACTGTTGTCTCCTGCAGCCGAGTTATTATTGTTATTAGAATTTCCATTACCAGAAGCTTCGTCTTCTCCCCCACCACAAGCAGCAGTTATTGCCATAAGACCTACAATCATCATTGATAAGCTGTACTTTTTCACGATTCATTTCCTCCTCTTAGTTCTTATGATTTCTCTATAAGTGATCTCTTGACCACAATTCAAAGTATAATCTTGTATTGTTAAGCTAGAATGAATGCTGCGTAAATGATTTGTAAATAGTATGTAAAGAGTTCATTTATTGCTTGGACCCTTTGCTTAAATAAACTTCGTTTTTTCATTAGGATCCACACATAGTCACGGGTTCCTTTTTTAAATGGAAGCATGGCTATTTATAAGGGGATGATGGAGCGAGTAGTCTAATACCATAATGAAGTGTGGTAGTAGCTAATTAACATTCAATTAAAAAAACAAGCTCAATGTTGAGCTTGTTCCATGACTATATATGCATCTGTTCACCTGTTTTTGCTAATATCACCTGTCCCTGATACCTTTGGGAAACTTCATTAACTAGCTGCTGGTGATTCCCAAAATGAGGAAGGTGAGTAAGCATCACAGCTTCTACTTTAGCTTCATTAGCTAAACGACCTACCTCATCACTGTTCATATGTCCAAAAGTATTTGCCGTTTGATCGGCATAAAAGCTCGTTTCAGCGAGCAATAAGTCTGCCTTTATAGAAAACGGAACCAACTTTTGATCATAGGTGGTGTCAGCTGTATAAACAACCGATTTCCCTGTAATAGTAGAGGTTATTTTCATCGCAAAACACGGAGCAGGGTGAGAGGTTTTCTGAAAAGATATTGAAAATGGGCCAATTGTAATTGGTTGAGCAACTTCATATTGTGTAACGAGCGAATACGGTGGTTTCCCTAATTTCTGAAACTCATTTTTATCTTCTCCATGAGCATAAATTTGTAGAGGGTGATCCGTTCTCTTTAAATTCATGTCTACGACTCGGCTATATGTGAGTCCTCCTAGATCAGCAACGTGATCGTGGTGATAATGACTGAGGACAACAGCATCTAATTCTTTTAATTCTACATAATTTTGCAGTTGAGAAACTGCGCCACTTCCGCAATCTAACAAAATTTTTGTGTTTTCCTCTTCTATAAGAAAACAACTGGTTGCTTCATTTTTTCCTGCATACGCTCCCCAAAAACCAATGACAGTTAATTTCATCTTAAAACTCCTTTCGATTGAAACCCTAATAAGCTTAATAATAGAGAACAAAAAAGACTCTAACGATTATCAGCTAATCATTAGAGTCTTCATTATAGACAGTCTTATGCTTCTTGTACTTCTGGGTATACACTCACTCGTTTGCGGTCACGGCCTACGCGTTCAAATTTAACAACGCCATCCACTTTAGCAAATAGTGTGTCGTCTCCACCTTTTCCTACGTTTACTCCAGGATAAATACGAGTTCCGCGTTGACGAACTAAGATCGAACCACCTGTAACAGATTGTCCGTCTCCTCGCTTCGTGCCTAGACGTTTGGAAATTGAGTCACGACCGTTTTTTGTACTACCTACACCCTTTTTCTGGGCGAAAAATTGAAGGTCTAAATTCAAGAACATGGTCTTCACCTCCTGCTATTTACGATTCAATACGTATAAATTGGCTATACTGCTCTTCCATCGTTTTCATGGAAACAAGCATGCCATTTAGTAATAGTTGTACTTTTTCATCTGTGTCACGATGTAACTTTTCAGGAACTCGACAGCGGAGAAACCCTCCGTCATTCTTCATTTCCACATCTAATTCTGTATGGCAAATTTCTGCAATAGCGTTTACTGTTCCAAATGCTACAGCTGAAGCTCCGGCACAGACGAGATCATGTCCATAAGGACCTGAATCTGCGTGTCCAGACATGGTGAAGGTATGAATAAATCCATCATCATTCCGATCAAATGTTATTTGAATCATCGTCAGCACACCTTTAAGCGTTGATAGCGTCAATCGTTACTTTAGTGTATGGTTGACGGTGACCTTGCTTACGACGGTAGTTCTTTTTCGCTTTATACTTGAATACAGTCAACTTCTTAGCGCGGCCTTGTTTCTCAACCTTTGCAGTAACTGTAGCTCCGTCAAGTAATGGAGAACCTACTTTTGTTTCGTCTCCACCAATAAGTAGAACACGGTCAAAAGTAACAGTATCACCTTCAACTACGTCTAGCTTCTCAACGTAAACTTCTTGTCCTTCAACGACTTTCACTTGTTTACCACCAGTTTCAATAATTGCGTACATGTGCGCACCTCCTTCAATACTCAGACTCGCCATCGCAGGTGCAAAACTTAACATTTTGCTTTAAAACCTGGTCCGCGCGGTTGCAGTTCTTTGGGCGCAACCAAACAACTAACAAAGGAAATCATACCATATAAGAAATTAACATGTCAATGAAAGCTTTCCTTTTAAATCGAGTGAATTATCCTTGGCCTTCCCAGCGTTTTCGAACTTCTTCGACCGAGCCAATTATACGAATCGTAAATGTGTTCGTATTGCTTTTGTTCAAGTAAATTTCCTTTCCCGATTGTTCTTCGATTCTAGCTAGCCTAGATCTCGCTTCAGTCTTATATAAAGTATACACTTTCTCTGCAACTTCTATTAGGACAGCGTCCTCTTCTAGGTTCCTTAAGGAGGAAATGGCTATTTCCATCTCTCGAGCTATTTCTTCTTCTTTCAATACCTTCCCGGTCCCATCACAAACTGAGCATGACCGGAGCAAGGATTCTTGGAGCGTCTTTCTCGTTTTTTTTCGAGTCATTTCAACTAACCCTAATTTCGTAAACCCAAGCACACTTGTCATCGTCCGATCTTTTTTCAACTGGTTTCTTAAGACTTTCAAAACCTCCGCACGATCTTCATCTGAAGACATATCTACAAAATCAATTAACACGATTCCGCCCACATCTCTTAGTCGAAGCTGGTCAGCGATTGTTTTTGCTGCTTCAACGTTTAATTTTAACGCAGTTTCCCTTAATCCCTGTTTCCCAATAAATTTAGCTGAGTTCACATCTATCACAGTCATCGCTTCTGTATGATCGATTTGAAGTGATCCGCCATTTTTCATCCATATAAATGGTTTCAACGACTTTTCCATTGTTTTATGTAAATCATAATGAGTAAAGATATCCTCTTTCCCTCTATAGAGCTCGACTTTCGATAGCGATTGCTTGTGTTCATGCTTCTTAATGTATTGGTAGTCATCTAGTTGGTCCACGACAACCATTGTATTCTCATCATCTAAAAAGTCTCTGATCACTCTATCCATTAAGGAGGAGTCGTTATAGAGCATCATTGTTTTTTTTGAAGTCTGTTTCCCTATTGATAAAACTTCTTGATACGTGTCTTTTAGTCTGCTTAATTCTTCATACACTTCTTCAGATGACCTATCTTCTGCTACTGTCCGAATAATGATCCCTTCGTCATTTTCGAGCCACTCTCTCGCCTGAGCTCGCCATTCATCACGGACTTCATCGTTCATTTTCTTTGAAACAGCTACATAATTCGCTTCAGGTAGATAAACGAGGTATTTCCCAGGGAATGATAAGAGTTCCGTTAACTTCGCTCCCTTTGACCCTGTTTCCTCTTTTTTCACCTGTACGTTGATCCATTGACCTTTAGTCATATAAGAAGAAATTGGTTTTTCTGCGCCTGATCCATCCGCTTCATTTATGGAGCGGTGATAACTGACTAGTTCTTTTTTATATAAAAAACCATTTTTCTCAGCTCCAATGTCTACGAAGACCGCATCCATCCCAGGCAGAACATCTACCACTTGCCCTCTGAAAATCATGCCTGGCTGAGGCCCTTCTGACGGTGTGTCGAATAGCCATTCAACTACTTTTCCTTCTTCAAGTAGCGCTCCTCGCATATCATTCATCCATCTATGGAGAATAATTTTCCTGTCCATTCCACAGCTCCCCTTTATTTGGAGAATGTCCACTTGCCCAGTGACGAGTTTATTCTTACTTCATTAGTTGCGACAAGGGGACATCTTTATAATTTCGTTCAAAAAAAGCATCTAAAAGAATTCTTTCTGGAATTTCTGCATCATTTGAACATATGAATGTCAATTCTTTCTCACGGTAGATCGATCTTATTGCTTGAGATACCGTTAATGACGGAAGGACTTTTAAGTACTTCCTCCGCTTTTTTCTCCTCATTCTTTTCCGCTCAAGAATAAATCGAAGAAAATGATAGTGGCGCTGTTTCCACTCTAAATACTGATGAATCCATAAAAAAAAGAGAATGAGTACTAAGTTTAAATGAAAAGGAAGAAGAAATAAACTGCCGTAAGTTAGACATAATAATACCATAAAGGAAACCGTAAAGCTAAGATGGTATGACCGTTGAAATGGAAGAAATAAGGTCTGTAACGAGAAAAATAATTTCCCGCCGTCCAAAGGGAAGACCGGCAGAAAATTAAACAATAATATCGTCACATTATGAAAAAGGAACAGCTTATGATCTCCCTCAGACCAAAAGGGACTGTTCAATAAAAGGAAGCTCACTCCAATCATCCAAACATGTTGCACCGGACCACTCAATGTCACTAAAATCTCTTCTTTCGCAGGGCGATTCCCATACTCGTCCATCTCCGCTATCCCCCCAAAAGGCAACAGCAAGATGCGTCGAATCCGCCAACCAAACTTATAAGCCATAAGAACGTGTCCCATTTCATGGACCAAAATGATGACAAAGAGCATGAGTATTTCTTTAAACAGTCCTGTTAATGCTCCTACAGCAAAAATGGCCCATAATATAGGATGAATTTTTATTTTCTTCACTAGGTTAATCAAGAGAGATCACTTCAATAGGATCTACAAAAGAATCCCCCTCTTTCAAGGCAAAATAATACACGCCAATATTCTCATTAGTCTCCTGTGTGGACACTTGGGCTAATATTTCTCCTCCATCCACATGATCATAAAGATTCACATGAATACTCTCCAACATCCCATACCATGATTCACTGCCATCATAATGCCGGACAATCACTATTTTTCCTAAATCATTCTCCTCATCTTCGCCTATAAATCGAACAATGCCGCTTCGAACTGCTTCAACAGATTCATTCACGTTCGTTTCTACAAAGATCCCTCGCCCATTCTCATCAAATGTTTCTTTAATTGTTCCAGTAGCTGGTAAAGCAAATTGATCTTGGAATTCTTCTTCCATATCACCAGGGGCGACGGTTTCCATCTGAGTAGGTACTAAGGCAAGAGGTCTACCGAAAAGATCTTCGTACCACAAAGCTACTTGGTCAAACTGGAACTCTTCTTGAAAAGAGGTACGAATATAATTACGTGCTCCTTCCAAGGCCGGACTGCTCGTTTGAAATAAAATACCTATTATCAAGAACAAGCAAATACTAGCTAACACTTGCATCATGAAAGCATCTTTTCGAAAAAATGGTTCTGTGTCTTGCTGAGGAGCCTTTATACCTTTCGCTTCATCAAATGAGTAAACTGTGTCCTCACGTTCTTCATCATGTTTCATCCCCCACATAGGGTAACCTTCACCATAAAGCCTCGTCCTAGGCTTTTCCGGTACTTTCTTCACTTTTCTTTGGCGTCTTTTAGCGTCCATTTTCTTTTTTAACTTAGATAAATTGTGATCCATATGCCCCTCATCCTCGTCAATAGTGTCGTCTTAATTGATAGTTATGTCTTGTCCTAAAGGGTTAGAACAGAAACACAATGAAAAAAAGGGAGGCTAGTGGAAAAGTCTTTTGATTTGTCATGGGCGTGATTGTAGTAGAAGAGGACGATGTCATAACAATAGATTCGACGTTAATTTTCAAGGTCTACAACACAAAAAAAGGCCCTTCTAAATAAATAGAAGGGAAAATTTATATCAATATAAGGGGGTATTGATATGATATGCAAACCACGTGTAAACGTGATGAACAACAAGTAATTATTTTTAACGAATCAGATTAAAAGGTCTCTAAGTTATTCCTTTACCGATCCAGACGTTAACCCAGCAACGATACGGCGTTGGAAGAGTAAAACGATGATAACAATCGGAATGGTAACAATGACCGTTGCGGCTGTAATGTCCCCCCACGGAATCGTATATTGGGACTGGTACATGGAAAGCCCCACCGGTACCGTGCGCCAGTTATCATCTGAATTAATTGTTAAAGCGAATAAATACTCATTCCAAGCGGCAATAAATACGAGAATCGCCGTAGTGAAAACTCCCGGTGCAGCCAATGGAAAAATAATCTTTCTGAATGTTTGAAAGGGAGTTGCCCCATCTAACTTTGCAGATTCTTCTAATTCAAAGGGAATCTTCTTAAAGAACGTAGCTAAAATCCATATGGCTAAAGGTAAGCTGATTGTGATATAAGGAATTACAAGCCCCATGTAACTATTACGAAGACCTAATCCTTGGATTAAATTGAAGATAGGAGAAATAATCGCTATTTGCGGAAACATTGCTGCCGCTAGGACAATCCCCAAAATCGTTCCTTTGAATTTAATCGGCAGCCGTGTGACAGAGTAAGCCGCAAGCGATGCCACTGAAATGGCAATGATCGTTGTTAAAGATGAGATCGCGATACTGTTCCACATATAAAGAAAAAGCGGTCGTGTATTAATTGCATTTTCGTAAGATTGAAACGTGGGATTACTAGTAAACCAATTGAACCCGCCAAAAATTTCAATCGTTGGCTTGATCGATGTAAGGAAAACCCATAAGAAAGGGAACATGATCACAAAGATGAACAAGCTCAAAAAGATATAAAATGAAGCACCCGCTCGTTTTCGCATGTTGAATAACCTCCTTTAGTTTTTGCCTGTTTTTCCATCAAATAAGTCAGAGCCAATCAGTTTGATAAAGACGATACTGATCAAGGCTACCGCTAAGAAAACAATCACGGATAAAACAGACCCTTCACCAAAGTTCGATTGTGCAAAAAGAACTTGGTACGCATAAACGGAAATGGATTCCGTGCTGTTCGCTGGTCCGCCTCCTGTTAATACATAAATCAAGTCAAATACCCGGAATGCGTCTAATGTTCTGAAAAGTAAAGCAACAAGAATGGCAGACTTAAGCATCGGTAAGGTAACATTAATAAATTGTTGCATTTTGTTCGCACCATCTACTTCCGCGGCTTCATACAATGATTCTGGGATCGTTTGTAACCCCGCTAACAATAACAGTGCCATGTACGGCATCGTTTTCCAGACATCAGCTAAAATAATTGAGAACATCGCCCCTGAGCCTGTACTTAATAGAACTGAGGCGTCTGAAATTAAACCGAGTTGCTCGAAATAGTGAGCGACTACCCCTGATTGTCCATCGTATAAGTAGTTCCACATCATCGCACTGACCGCTGTTGGAATTGCCCAGGGGATTAGAACAGCCGCTCGTACCGCTCCACGGCCAATAAATGCCCGGTTAATGACTAGCGCAACAGCCAAACCAATCGTTAATTCAAAAAACACCGACACGACAGTGAAAAAGACAGTGTTCCACATAGCTGACCACATTCTAGCATCGGTTAAATACTTTCCGTAGTTAGTCAAGCCAATGAAGTTTGGCCGAATCAGACTGCGGTCAACTGAAGCAAGTGTCGCCGTTGCCTGGGATAAAGAGGATTCAAGATCCCCATCTCCGATTTCAGCTATCGAATCTGTAAAGGTATCTTGTGCATCTTCCAATAGATCGATATATCCTTCAGCAAAATCATTGTCAAGATGTGAATATCTTAGATCCCTGTCATTAACTGGTTCGAAATTCATCACCATCTCATCAACGATCTCATATTGCTCTTGCACTTCAGGTAGAGTAGTTAACTCTTCATGATACGTGTCTATATCCTGACGAACTTGCATGACGATGGGCTGAAGATCTGTCCCTTCCGCTTCATCCTCTAATGAACTAAGATCCCGGTCAATATAAAAGTAGTTATTCGCATATGTTTCTAAGTCAATTTGGTAACTGAGTGTGGTTTGATTTCTTGTTGGGTCATTTAAACGATAGTCGAACATACTGTTCCAAAATGATTGTGCCACCGGCCATAGAGTAACCGCTGCGATTAGGACAAGGGCAGGTAAAACCATTAAATAACCTAGTTGTGATTCACTTAACTGAAAACCTTTCTTCTTTCCCATATTCATCCTCCTTTACAGGATTCAATTGATTCAATTTCTAAAACTTATAAATAAGGTCAAAAACAGAAAATTAAAGTGTAACTGAAATCGATTTCAGTAGAGGGAATAGCGAATTCACCATCTTCTCCTAAGTAGACTGGCGAACCACTAATTGTAGCGGTAAAATCTCTTTTTTATAGGTTACTTTCTTTTTGTTTTTAATCATATCCACCATCATTTCCATTGCCCTTGTCCCCATGAGTTTCATTGGCTGTTCAATGGTTGTAATTCCTGGATCGATTAGATCCGCTATAGGCTGATTATCAAACCCTACTACAGCTAATTCATCAGGTACACGGCAATGAAACCGTTTAGCTTCTTGAATAATTCCTGCAGCCACTTCGTCTCCTCCGGCAAATATCGCCGTAGGACGATCTTCCATCGCATAGATTCGCTGAAAGATATTTTTCCCATCTTCAATTCCGTAAAAGCTGGGAAACATCCATTCTTCTGGCAAGGTTAAGCCATGTTCCTTTAATGCTTTTAAAAATCCTGTTTTGCGATCAAGGGTAAGTTGAATTCGATCTGCCCCACCTGCATAAGCAATTTTAGTATGACCTTTTTCAATCAAATGTTTCGTTCCTATATATCCGCCATACTGCTGATCACAGCGTATAACAGGCATTTGTGCTTTAATGTCATATTCATTGCAACATATAACAGGACCATACTTTGTAAAAGGTTCAATGGCTTCCCAATCATTTTGAAGAGAAGCTAAAATAATCCCGTCTACTTGTTTCGCTTTAAGTAATTCTAAATGGGCTAATTCCCGATCTTTATTTAACCTTGAGTCACATAAAATCAGTTGATAACCTTTTTCACCTGCAATTCGCTCCATCGCATCAACAAGATGACTGAAAAACGGGTTCACAATCCTAGAAATGATTACTGCAATTGTATTGGTCTTCTGCCCCCGTAATCTTCTAGCGGATGAGTTTGGAACGTACCCTAGTTCCTGCATGGCTTGCAAAACTTTTTTCCTTTTTGAATCATCAACGTATGGATGATTATTTATAACTCTAGAAACGGTTGTTGGTGACAAACCAGTTTTAGCCGCTACTTCTTTAATGGTTGCCATCGTTATCCCCTCACCTGTACTTGGTTGAAAGAAAAGCTCACATTCTTTAAACATTTGTCATGGAAAATAGTCCTAACATAACAGCTTAAAGTTTTATCGATTGTTTGCTTTTCTTTGTCTAAAATAAAGAGAGAAGCGAACAGTGCGTCCACTCCTCTCTAATCTGTCATTTATTCAGCTAGCGCTGATTCAATGGAAGACTCCATATTTTCAGCTGCTTCTTCAGCTGTAATTTCCCCAGCAAGTGCTCGAGATAATTCAATTTGCATCAAGTCAGAAATTTGAGGATAAATTGGTGACACTGGTCGTGGAACAGCGTTCTCCAAAGTATTCACAAATTCTTCATCAGCAAACAAAGGTGCTGCATCACGTACTTCTTCATCTTCATAAAGGTCACGTAACGTAGGTGCAGACCCACCTTCAATAGCAGTTATCTTTTGTCCTTCAGGTCCCGTCATGAATTTCAACAATTCCCATGCTTCTTCAGGATGCTCACTATTACGGTTAATCATTGACATCCAACCACCAAGTCCTGCAGCACTTCCCTCATCACCAGCAGGTAATAAAGCAAATTCTACATTTCCTGCCACTTGAGACTGATCTTCATCTTCAGTCATCGCTTGCATATATGGCCAGTTTCGTGCAAACACCGATTGACCTTCTAGGAATGCGGTGTGCGTAGCAGGCTCATCAAAATTTAAAATATTCCCTGGCGTAATGTCTGATTCTACAATTTCAATCATTTTTTCAATCGCAGCGATCGTTTCAGGAGAATTGACCGTCACGTTTTGATCTTCATCTAACACGCTACCACCATAAGAGGCAATAAATTCAACTGCGTTAACAACTAAACCTTCATATTGATTGGCTTGCATTAAATAACCGTAATCTGTGCCTTCTTCACCTTGATATTCTGAAGCCATTTCAATAAGGTCATCCCAAGTTTCAGGCGCTTCGTCTACGATATCAGAGCGATAGAACAACAAGCCTGCATCAGTGAATTTTGGCATAGCCCATTGGCGACCTTCAAAGTTTCCTGAGTCTACCGTTCCTTCGAAATAGTCATCCATATCAATACCATCTCGCTCAATATACCGGTCTAATTCTAAAACATATCCACCTTGTGCAAATTCCGCAGGCCAGATCACGTCAGCATCAAAGACATCAATTGTGCTATCACCTGCACTAAATTCAGTTACATATTGATCGTGTGATTGACCAGTGTCTGAAGGCATTTCTCGAAATTCAACTGTAATATGAGGGTTCTCCTCCATAAACGCTTCCACAAGGATATTCGTTGCTCCAGTTGCATCTTGACCACGGGCGTATGTGAGAGTTACTTCTTCTTGATCTTCTGAAGCTTCTGCTTCTCCATCGTTTTCGTTGTTTGCATTGTCTGCACCATCATTGTCCGCATTATCAACATTGTTTTCAGTGTCATTAGCCGGATCGTCATTGACTGGCGTCTCGTTGGCATTGTCGTTATCACCGCATGCAGCAATGACGCCAACCATGGATAGAGCCACAGCACCTGAAAGTACTTTCTTCCAAATTCTCATTTTTTTGTTTCCCCCTTCAAGATGTTTTCATGATAACGATTTCATACATGTTGTAAAAAAAAGGCGTTCTATATATATGCAGTTACAAAGATGATAAATAATAGCTGAAACAACATGTAATCGTTTTCATGTTTTTATTATAGAACTATATGATAGCGTTTACAAGTCTTTTTTTCAGAAAACTATATATTTTTATAGATTGTTTGATAATGCTTAATATAGAGGATTTTCTTACCATTAAGGGGTACAATTTTATATGTGTTAAATTTAGAATTGCTATTATTTGCTGATAGAACATCGCTTTTCGCTGATAGGATGCTCTTTTTCGCCGATAGAACCTTGTTTTTCGTCGATAAGATGCTCATTTCCGCCGATAGAACTACGTTATCCTCCGATTTAAGAGGCCTTGACGATCTTCACACCACTCAAACCACTAAAAAAACAACGGCTAGTAGCCGTTGTTCGGTCATCCTCGTATTCCGAGGAACTTTTTTACTTTTTTAAATACACTGGACTGATCTTCTAATGACATTAGCGGTACAGTCTCACCATTAATGCGCCTGCTGATGTTCCGATAAGCAATGGAAGCTTTGCATTTCGGATCGAGGGCCACTGGCTCCCCATTGTTCGATGATTTAATAACATCATCATCATCAACAACTATTCCTAACAAATCTATAGCCAGGATGGAGACGATCTCTTCTACATCCATTGATTCCCCATTTTTCATCATATGGCTGCGAATGCGGTTGATTACTAATTTAGGTGAAGCAACATTTTCTTCTTTTTCTAACAAACCGATAATTCGATCCGCATCTCTCACTGATGAAATCTCAGGAGTCGTCACTACAATGGCTTGATCTGCTCCTGCTACAGCATTTTTATACCCTTGTTCAATCCCTGCAGGGCAATCTATTAAAATATAATCATAATCTTGTTTTAATTCATCTACCAATATTTTCATTTGATCCGGCTCAACTGCAGATTTATCCTTGGTTTGGGCAGCAGGAAGGAGATAAAGACAATCGAAACGCTTGTCTTTAATAAGTGCTTGTTGAAGACGGCAGTTTCCTTCTATAACATCCACTAAATCATAAATAATTCTGTTTTCAAGACCCATGACGACATCAAGGTTTCGAAGGCCTATATCCGTATCTACTAAACATACTTTTTTTCCGGTAAGGGCTAGTGCCGTTCCGATATTAGCGGTCGTCGTTGTTTTACCGACACCACCTTTTCCAGAGGTAACAACAATTGCTTCTCCCACATTATTCTCCCCTTTCTTCCATTCTATTCTATCATTAATTAGGTAAAATTTATCATAAATTATACACCTTTACTATTCTAATTTCATAGAAAGGTTCGGACGAATGTTAGAAAGCTTTTGCAATTTATCTAAAATCATTTCTTTATCTTCATTCACATAGGCACATTCCATATCTTCTTGTTTTTCCTCATCTTCCTCTGCATGTTCAGGAGGACGACGTATGATCGAAGAAATTCTTAATTGGGAAGGAGTCATGTTCGACGCACAAATAATCGCAGAATCGTTCCCTTCATATCCGGCATGGGCAACTCCGCGAAGTCGACCTAATATGTAGATATTTCCTGTGGCTTTCACCGTAGCCCCAGGGTTCACATCACCAATAAGTAATAAGTCTCCTTTTAAATCCAACACTTGACCTGAACGAACCATTTTCACGATGCGAGTGATCTGATTATTCCGCTTCATCTCTTCAGCCTCAACTTTGGTCAAGACATCTGAAGCAATTTCTTCAATGATCACATTCATTTCTTCAGAAAATAAGTTTTTAAAATCTTCTACTTGAACAGAATCTAGATACCGATGACCAATGTCTAGCTTCACTTTAACTGGACCTTGTGCGCCACTGGAGGTGTCGGGTCGTTCAGATAACTTCTCTTTCAACTCATTTTTTAACGCATCCAGAGAGCAATGATCGTCTAATAAAAATGTTAGACCGTCCTTTGTTCCCTTTATGATCACATGCTGAGCTTTTCTTTGTTTACTCGTCATAGAACTCTTACACCTCACTATCGATAGCGAATACTATTGTTTTGTTAAAGACTTTCGTTGGAATTGTTCGACATTTAAGCAGAACATGAGCGAATCAATCCCCATCTATAGAAGAGTCATACCTTTAATTCATTTCATCCATTCGTCTTTCCAAATATTGAAACCACAGCCGCAAAGGAAAGGCAAAAACTGTGATTACGAGGAAATTCATGATCAGCGTAGGGATGAATCGTGTACTTAAAAAAGTTTCATGAGCAAGAGAAGTCTTCCCTAATAAAGTCATCATACCGTAAATATAGTATTCTAGAAGTCCTACTCCAACAACGACTGTTAAGATCAGAACCGCTAAGTTATCTTTGAAAAAAGGAATGGAGTTAGAAAACACATAAGCGATAAGCCCCATCCCGAATGTATACACACCTAACACTTGTGAATAAATAATGTCATAAAGAACACCAAACGTTATCCCATAAAGGAGCCCGTTCCCTCTTCCACGATGAATTCCAGCCACTAAAATAAGCATAAACATCCACCGAGGGATCAATTGATACGCTGACCCATGAAAATCAGGGGCGAACACTTGATAAACCGTTCCTTCTAAAATAAACAAAATAAACAAGGCAATGAACATTGAATAACGAATGATCATGAATCTTCGTCCTCTGCATCCAGATTGATTTCATCTTCAATTGATGGGGCGTCCCGTTCTATAACCATTACGTAATCCAAATGATAATAATTAGCAGATGGTTCCACGTAAGCGGTCTGGGTAAGTCCGAATTCGTCATTCTCGTAATCGACGATTTCTCCAATGACCAATCCTTCTGGAAACACTCCTCCAAGACCTGAAGTAGAAACTGTTTGACCCGTTTCCAAGTCCACATCAATATCAATCTTCGTAAATTGTAAATAGCCGTTCTCGTGATCAATACCCTCAATAAAGCCATAAACAGACTCATCTGCATCGACCATCGCTGAGATACGGTTTGTCACATCTTGGTCACTTAACAATTGAATGGAGGAAGAGAATTGAGAGACTTGATCAATTTTACCGATCAGCCCTCCGGAAGTCATGACAGCCATATTTTCTTCAATTCCATCTTGTGCCCCTTTGTTAATCCCTACTTGTTCATTCCAGCGATCTGGAGACCGGTGAATCACGAGAGCAGAACGAACGG
The DNA here is from genome assembly GCF_003226325.1 of Salipaludibacillus keqinensis. Lineage (GTDB taxonomy): Bacteria > Bacillota > Bacilli > Bacillales > Salisediminibacteriaceae > Salipaludibacillus > Salipaludibacillus keqinensis. The sequence goes on from NZ_PDOD01000002.1 coordinate 710,741, forward strand.
TATAATCCATTAAATGTAGATCATCTTGCAAATCTACTGCGCTCTCTAACTCTTCATTTCTTCTTCGTAACTGGTTCACCTCTACTTGCAGGGAAGCAAAATCGTCAAGGTGAGACTTTAACACTTGATTTTCTTCATACAAATTTCTCATGTCATTAATGTTGTCAAAGAAACCCGCTACGAAATGAGCGGGTCTTGAAAATGCTGACTGAACCGAACCGACTGTATCCATCACAACTTGCTCTGGCCATGACAAAGCCCTGCGGTCACTCATGGAATAACCGATTAACGCCACAAGGATAATCATACAAACGAGCAGGACAATCAGTCGCTTGTTAGAAAAAAACGAAGACATATGCGACACCTACTACCCTTTTCGATTTGACCGTACAGTTATTCCTGCTTTTGAACGAAATAAATGAAGATTTTCCAATGCTCTCCCTGTCCCAATTGCCACACAATCTAAAGGATCTTCTGATACAAGAACAGGCATATTTGTCTCTTCACTTAACACTTTATCAAGATTTCTTAATAACGCCCCGCCTCCAGTTAACACAATACCACGGTCCATAATATCTGCTGCCAATTCTGGCGGAGACTGTTCTAATGTATCTTTTACGGCTTGAACGATTTGTGTCACCGTATCAGCTAAGGCAGAATTGATTTCCTCAGCACGAATGGAAATCGTCTTCGGTAAACCAGATACTAAATCGCGGCCACGAATATCCATTTCTTCATCTGGTTCTGGTTCTCCTGCATTACCAATTTCAAATTTAATGGCTTCAGCTGTTCGCTCACCAATCATTAAGCTGTATGTCTTTTTAATATATTGAATAATAGAATCATCCATTTCATCACCAGCCACGCGAACAGATTGGCTCGTAACAATTCCACCTAATGAGATAATGGCTACTTCAGTCGTACCTCCACCGATATCCACGATCATGCTTCCTGTTGGTTCCCAAACAGGCAAGTTAGCTCCGATGGCTGCTGCAAAGGGTTCCTCAATGGTATAAGCTTCTTTCGCTCCAGCCTGTTTCGTAGCATCTTCTACAGCACGTTTCTCAACGGCTGTAATACCTGAAGGGACACAAACCATGACGTTCGGCTTTCTTGTGAAAATAGAACGATTCCGTAAAGCTTGTTGAATAAAATACTTCATCATTGTAGCTGTTGTATCAAAATCAGCGATCACTCCATCTTTCATAGGACGGATGGCTACAATATTCCCCGGTGTTCGTCCGATCATATTCTTGGCGTCATTTCCTACCGCTTCAATCGAACCTGAGTCAGAGCGAATGGCTACGACTGATGGTTCACGAAGAATGACCCCTTTCCCCTTCACGTAAACTAAAGTGTTAGCTGTTCCTAAATCAATCCCTAAATCTTTTGAAAAACCTGCAAACATCTATGTAATCTCCCTTCGCTCATTCGAACTTTTCATCTGTCTATTTAGTAAAAATTAGTAATGGGCGATTGACGACAAAGCCCATACGGATAATTATACTCAATCTTTGAACAGATGAGTAGTATTTTCATTCATCTCCACAAAAATCCTCATTTTATCCTAACACACGCAACTATTCATGTACATAAAGGAATCATCGATGTTTAGCGAGATTTAGATTTTTTGAGTTTTGCAGAAGTGGAAGTACGGAGAGGGGGGTTCTACCTTTATAAATAACCTTTTTCTTTTAATGAGCAAAATCGTTGGTCTCCAATAATGACATGATCAAGCAAGTCGATGCCTAGCATTTTTCCAGACTCACTCAACCGCTTCGTGACATCAATATCTTCTTGGCTTGGCGCGGGATCTCCGGAAGGATGATTATGCAGACAGACGATAGACGCTGCCGAGTAGCGGAAAGCTTCCTTAAAAACCTCCCTTGGGTGTACTATACTGGCATTGAGGCTGCCTATAAAAATTGTTTGTTTGTGGATGACTTGGTTTTTAGTATTCAAATAGAGGCATATAAAATGTTCTTGATTGAGGTGACGCATCTCTTCCATCATATATTGAGATACATCTTCAGGGGAGCGGATTACGTAACGATCCTCCGCTTGGAATTGTTGCACTCGTCTACCTAACTCGAGGGCTGCTTTCACTTGCACAGCTTTTGCTTCACCAATGCCGCGAATATCCATTAGCTCTTTCACACTGGCGTCTTTCAATAATTTCAAACCATCAAAATGTTGAATCACTCTTGCAGCTAATTGAATGACCGATTCAGACTTTGAGCCGGAACCTAAGAGAAGGGCAATTAATTCCTGGTTGGATAAAGCTTGAGGCCCATCCCTTACTAAACGCTCCCTCGGTCGTTCGCTTTTTGGAACATCTCTAATCATCATAGCCATGGTCATGCTTCCTACCTCCTTTTACTGACTCCCTTCATTTCCCGTATATCTGAAAAATGAAGGGAGTTTTCATTCACTATGAAATTGCTTTAAAGCTCGCACAACCTTTGCAATCGGTAGCCCCACAACCGTATAGTAGTCACCATGAATTTTTTCCACAAGCGTTGCTCCTAAGCCTTGTATTCCATAGGCTCCCGCCTTATCAAACGGTTCTCCACTATCGATATAAGAATCAATCTCTGCCTCTGTTAATGAATAAAAATACACACGAGTCTTGTCTACGAATGTCATCTCTTTCTCTGCAGATAACAAAGAAACCCCCGTAAGTACGTCATGCTCTGTTCCGGAAAGGCGTTGAAGCATCTTTTTCGCATCTAATTTGTCTTGAGGTTTGCCTAGAATCTTTTCATCAACGACGACAACCGTATCGGCAGCAAGAATGACTTCGCTAGGAAAACGACTAAAGACATCTTGTGCTTTTTGATAAGCTAAAGAGGAGACGACTTTTTCCGGCGAATCCTGTTCATTTACTATTTCTTCTACTTCACTAGGTATAATGGTGAATGTGAGTTCAGCTTGTTCTAAAAGCTGCTTTCTTCTCGGAGATTGAGAGGCTAATATGAAAGGTTTCATGCGGGTACCCATCCTTCTTTTTTTTAGTAAAAATAAAGAAGAAGAGTCTGTAATTAGTTTACTAGACCCTTCCTTTATATTCAAGTTTCTTCTTAATAGTGGAAATTATTCCTCACCAAAGATCAATTCTTTCGCAGCAATACCCGGATTCGTCATTTCTTTCGGGTCTAGAATTCGGTCTAATTCTTCTTCAGATAAAATGCCCCGTTCGATACATATTTCTCTTACAGGGCGGTTTGAAGTGATGGCTTCCTTTGCAATTCTCGCAGCCGTTTCATAGCCGACGTGAGGATTAATTGCGGTAATAATACCCACACTGTTCTCCACGAGAGATTTGCAGTGTTCGATATTTGCTTCGATTCCTTCAACAGCAAAATCTCTAAAGACGTTCATCCCATTTTGCAAAATAGTAAAGGATTGAAGCAAGTTAAACACCAAGACCGGCTCCATGACATTTAATTCTAACTGCCCTGCTTCAGACGCTAAGCTGATCGTGTGATCGTTCCCAATGACTTGAAAAGAGATCTGGTTAATTACTTCACACATGACAGGGTTTACTTTTCCAGGCATGATCGATGATCCAGCCTGTCTCGGTGGTAAATTGATTTCATTGAGACCTGTTCTTGGTCCCGAGCTCATAAGTCTCAAGTCGTTAGCAATCTTTGATAAGTTAATCGCCAATATTTTCATCGTACTTGAAAGTTGTGTATACGCATCGGTATTCTGAGTAGCATCGACTAAATCTTCTGCACGATGGAAGGGCATACCCGTCATTTCCGCAAGATTTTTCGTGACTTGGTCGATGTAAGCTGGCATGGCATTTAAGCCTGTCCCTACAGCCGTTGCTCCCATATTCACTTCATACAGGTGGTCGACGGATTGCTTCACTCTCGCCAAGTCACGAGAAAGGAGGCGTCGATATGATCCAAACTCTTGACCTAACCGAATGGGAACGGCATCTTGAAGGTGCGTTCTGCCCATTTTAATCACTTCATCAAATTCATCTTCCTTTTTCTTCATGGTGGCAACTAAATCATTTAACGCTGTAATCAGACCATTCGATAAATATAAACAAGCAATGTGAATCGCTGTTGGGAACGCATCATTGGTGGATTGGGCCATGTTGACGTGCGTATTCGGGCTCACTCTGACATATTCGCCTTTTTTCCCGCCTAAGATTTCGATGGCCCGGTTCGCAATGACTTCATTAGCATTCATATTAAACGACGTGCCTGCACCACCTTGAATGCTATCAACGATAAACTCGTCATTGAGTTTTCCTTCGATCACATCATCAGACGCTTGCATGATGGCCTCTGCGATATTTTTATTTAATCCACCTACTGTAGAATTGGCTTTTGCCGCAGCTTTCTTCACATATCCAAACGCTTTAATTAATTCTTCATGCGGGGGATATCCTGTAATTGGGAAGTTTTCCTTCGCTCTAATTGTTTGTATTCCATAATAGGCATGAGCAGGTATTTCTTTTTCTCCCATTAAATCTCGTTCAATTCTCATTGTTGTGGTTTGATCTGTTGTCATGATTGACCCCTTCCGCTTTTCTCTAAAACTAGATTTTGCTTAACTTCCCTCATTCAACTCCAACGTGGAAAGTAGTTCTTTATAAGTGATCAGACTGTTTAAAATAGCACCTTGCATCTCCCATGCAAAAGCTGATGAGGACACATTCGCTGAATAAACGCTCATCACTGATTGGCTCTGTTCCATCCACTGAACCAAGAGTTGTTCCACTTGATCATTTGATACGGTCACTTGTTCCAGGTTGTCCTGCCAAGCTTGTCCCGTAGCAAAAAACTCAGTAATTTCCTCATCTGAAGGCGTTCCTCCGGCAATATCATCAACGGTGATATCAGCTGCTTTACTGATCCATGTGATCCCTTCCAATAAGTAGGCATGAAGATCTTCATTCAGTTGAAGATGGTCTGTACTGACAGTATAAGGCTTCACATATGTTTCTTGTCCTTGACTTTCTAAGACTGCCGCTAATTGGTCCGCACTTTCTCGATCTGCTCCCGCTCCAACGAATAAATAGTGCGTTCCATTTTCCTCAATCAACCTTGAAGGGAATCCTTTATCTTTCAACGAAGAGGCTATTTCATTTCCTTTTTCTTCAGTGGAAAATGCCCCTGCTTGTACTAAGTATAAATCAAGAGGGGGTAAAGATGCCATGACATTTTCATCTTCATCTATTGCCGCTGCAATGGGAAGGTTGTCTCCACTCGTGCTCTGCGTCCCCATCATGGTTGATTCTCCAGCAGTACTTTCTCCTCCTGTAAATAACGATAACAACATCATACCAAAGGCGCCGCCTACTAGAATGGCCGCCGCAATTGAAAGAAACACTCTACTTCGTAAAAAACCTATCGGTAATTTCACTGTAGAAATACTGCTTTTCTTTTTCCGATTCACCGGTGGCAGTTTAGGACTTTTTAAACTTTTCCCATCATCCCAAAAGGGCACCGGTTCTTCAGAAGCGGCTTTATGTTTTTCAAAGTCAACGATGGTCTTTCCTGAATCTCTTAATGGAACTTTGATTTTTCGAGATTCTGAATTCAATGTGCTTGTTCCCTTTTTTTCCATTCCTAACAAATCTTCTATCTTTTTATGCTTTCCATTGAGACGCACGTGAACTTGTTTTTCTTCTCTCATAGCAAGTCTATGCTCCTTTCATATCGGATCAGCCTTTGTTAAAGTCTATTAATTAACCGAAAATGATAGAACCATTTCATATAAAAAGATGAAAGACATAATTACAGAAAAAAAAGACCTTGTCGCTCGCTTAGGGAAGAACTTGTCAACAATGGCCTCTCATCAGGGCTTGTAAGTTCGTCTTCGAAAAGGGAGCTGAGGTCTTCCACATTTGCATAAACAGGAATAGCCTGCTTTTTTAATTTCACGATACTAGGAACTATGGGTTTTGGTAAATAGGCGTTTCTTTCAGCTCAGGCTGGATGAACGGACGTGCTGTCTCATAGTCACCAAAAGTATCAACTAAATCGTCAATGTAATACGTGCTCACATTTACCTCGAATGTTAGAAGTTCTGGGGACTCACTCTCTTCTTCATCTAGTAACATGTCTGACTCAGAAGGTGCAGTGAAAGATAATCCGTAAATTTCTGTGAGCCTGTCTAATTGCTCAAGTTCATGAAGAAACTGAAACAACTGCTCATATGTCTCTGCCTGAACAGAAAGACTAGCTGTCACTTGGTTCACTTCTTCATTGTCTCCTAAGATTATTGTAGAGTCTTCCAAGTCCTCTGTTGGATTTATCTCCTCATCAAGAACAACAGTGTCTTCAGGTGAGTCCATCACCACAACATCTTCATCCACGACGACTTCTTCGGTCTCTTCAGTCCCATCTTCAGGAACCTCCTCTTCAGGAAGGGTAAACACAGTGCTTAGAAGAAGGTCTTTAGAAAAAGTATACCTGAATATTTCTGCCCCTGAAATAAGCTCGGCTTTCTCCATGTCCAGCATCCAATGATCCACCCATGGATGAACTGGTACTGTTCGAAGCAGCTCATGAATTTCATGGTCTTCATACGAATCAGCCGTTTCCTGCGAGCTCTCTATAGACGCTAAAATTTCTTCTTCAAACGCCAGTTCATTCTCTTTTTCAGCCACATCTTGTTTCAACGGTTGTAAGATGAAAAAGTAATAAGTAAGAACACTCACTAATAGAAGAGCAACCACGACGATCATCGCCGTTTGAATTCTTTTAAATTCGATATTCAAGATTCTTCCTCCTCTATTTCGTCGTCTTCAAACATATCCTCTTGCTCTTCTTCAACATCGTTATCAAAGGGATCCATTCCTTCTTGATCATCATCGAAGTTGTCCAAATCATCATTGTCTACACCTTCTTGAATTTCCTGTTCAGAATCATCCTCAAAGACATCCTCATTATCTTGATTATCTTGAGATGGTTGAAAGCCTCCCTCAGATTCTTGTTGCATCTCTTCTTCTAACTCATCCTCTATCTCTTCTTCTCTTACTTGTTCATTCTCTGCTTCTAACTCGTCCCATCTTTCGACATTCGTATACACAGGCATATTGACAGAAATGGTGTAAGAAGCATGATATCTTGGTAATTCAGTCATGGTTACTGTATCTTCGTTCTCATCAAGTTCTTCTGTAGTCAAATCAGTAATCATCGCTTCATCAACAATGTAATGCTCGTTTAACGCATGTAAATAGCTTGCCGCTTCCCGCTGTGACTCAAACTGAACGTCTAAGTTGACCGTTCCTGGTTCCTCGTATTGAAACCATGTGAAAAATCCTCGTTCAGGCAGTTGCGCGACGAATGTGCTTAATAGTCGTGGCGTGGACTTATTCTGTGACGTCAGTAGTTCCACCGTGCGATCTAAGCGTTCTTCATCAGATCCAGTCTCTAGCTCCTGATTTCTTTCTGCTTCTTGAAGGAGTTGAACCGTTTCAAGTTCCTGTACTAAATGGTCCTGTTCTCGCTCTAAATTTTGTTTTTGTAAATAAGCATAAATAAACGCGAGCAGGAACAGGATGAGGAGACCTGAAAACACATAGAAAAGCATACGTTTCTTGACCGGTTTCTTTGGTAGTAAGTTAATTTCTACATTCATCAGTTACACCTCTTTAAGACAAAGGCTAAGAGGGAGAATGAAACGATGAGGCACATCCATGTTCACCTTTGATATAATATCTAAAGATTTTTCTGTTTTCACGGGAATTCCAAGCGTATCTTCTAACCACTTATGTAGAAGCAACATCATAGGGTGGTCCCCAGTTAAGAAGATTTTTGTTACTTCCTTTTCCCCTTTGTTCATCGTATATTTATAGAAATCTATGACTCTCTCAATTTCAACGAGCGAACCCTTTAGTTCTCCTTCAACTTTCTCGTCTTGTTTACAAACCCATTCGGCAATATTTTCCTGCTGCGTGACTTCCCAGTCTTCTCTGCTAAAAAATTGGACGATGTTCCGCATAAATACAGGTTTATGGTCATGAAAGATACTAATATTCACTGAACTTAAATCCCATTCCAGATACATGACCTGCTCCTCAGTGTCGTCCATGTGATCTTGCATATAGAGGCGATATAACGACAAGGGCGCAACATCTGCTACAATCGGAACCATTTTTTCAGATTCAAAGTGGGCAACGTATTCGTTAATTAATTGTTCAGGTACGGCAAATAAGAGAATTTGTTTCGTCTCTTCCTCTTCTTGTTCTTCAAGCAAGTGAAAATCAAAATACGCTTCATCGAATGGTAGATGAATAGTGGAGCCAATCTCAAAATTTATGTATCCTCGAATCTCTTCTTTCGAGAGTTCTTTAGGAACCTCTAATTGACGAAAAAAGATCGATGAATCAGGAACTAGAAATTTAATGTCTTTTCGTTTTAATTTCCACTCCGTTACGCATTCAGCTAAAAACAGTTCAAAGCTCTCTGCGTCAATGATCTTGCCTTTTTCCAATATGCCTTCTGGGATCACTCTTTCGAAATAGTCAGTGATGGAATCAACCGACGCCTGTTTCGTTACTACACAGCGAAAGACATGGTCTTTTATTTGCAAACTGACGTGATCCTTTTTCCCAAAATTACTTAAAGCCCCCATACAAACCCTCCATGCATAAATACGTTTATGTACCAATGAAATATTTCTTCGTGATAAAAGTAGCTGATCAACGCTCCCATGGCGATAAATGGACCAAAAGGGATCGGATTTTTTCGTTTTGCTTTTTTCATCGCAATTGCAACGACACCAAACACGGCCCCTATGAAAGAGGACAGGAAAACGGTCAGCAATACGCCTTGAAAACCAAGAACGAGACCAATCACTCCCATAAGCTTAATGTCTCCTCCACCCATACCGCCTTTAGAAACAATCGCCAAAAGGAGAAATAATACAAATCCGAACCCTGCCCCCACTAAGCTGTCCCACCACGGGGAAAGAGGTTCAACGACTCTTAATATGACGATCAACACGAGAAAGAACAGTAACACTTTGTCTGGAATCAACATCGTTTCTAAATCTGATACAGTAATAATGACTAACAAAGAAATGAACACCAACGCCACAAGCAATTCTTTTGACCATCCCACCATCCATGGCGAAATCGTAAAAAGACATGCAGTCATAAATTCAAAAAATGGGTATCTTGCAGAAAAGCTAATCTTACAGTTTCGACAACGGCCTTTTTGAATTATGTAAGAAATAACAGGAATTAACTCCATCCACGTCAACGTATTTCCACAATTTGGACAATGAGAACGAGGCTTAACGATCGACATCCCTTTTGGTACACGAAGTCCGACCACATTATAAAAGGAGCCCAAAACCGCTCCCACTAAAAACAAGTATACATGAAGAAACACTTCCATGAATAGACGCCCTTTCCGGAAATTGCTAGATTTATGTCGTTTGGTAGAAAAAAATATTGATTATGTTATATGTAAATCCCTCCCTGGTTGGGAGGGATTTACAAGTTACTGTTATTCCTATTCAAAAATGAAAATCTTCTAATTACTAATTTATTGGAAGTTGACTTCTGTTAAGTTCTGAGGCTTCTGCATCACTAATATCATACTCAGGATTACCTCCATCAGATAGAGTAACAGTGTATACAGTTCCGTCATAATCTACTTGACCTGAATATGTTCCATCCCATGGACTTTCTAAAGGCTCTATGTAGCCTCCATCCACTAATTCTTGTAGAGTAATTGTACTAAAATCTGGATCACTTGTAGATGCTAACCTCGCTGAACTAATCATCTGTTGGGCGTTTGCTAAGTGAGCATCTTGTCTTGAGTTATCAATCAACCCGCCAATACTTGGAATGGCAATGGCTGCGATGATTCCTAAAATGACAACAACGACCAATAATTCAATAAGCGTTAAACCTTTTTGATTCTTTAACATTCTTTTTAACATGTTGAACCTCTCCTTTTGTTTGTTTTTTATATTTATGGCCGGTTGCACTACTAGCTCCAGATAACCTAAGTGCCCACGTACAGGTCATTGTTCATCGCTCCATGGAAACCTCTTTTTAAATTTCTGAGTAAATTTGAAACATCGGGACGATGATCGAAATGACGATGGTCCCGACAATGACTGCCAACAAGACAATCATGATCGGCTCTATTAAAGACTTGAGCTTGTCCGTAGCGTATTCCACTTCTTTTTCGTAAAACTGCGCCACTTTCGTTAACATTTCATCCAATGACCCTGTCTCTTCGCCAATGGAAATCATCTGAACGACGAGGGGGGGATAGACCCAATGCTTTTTCATTGGCTCTGTTAATCGCTGTCCACCTTCTAGAGCTTCCCGAGACTTCTTAAGAGACCTAGAAATCACTTCATTTTGAACCACTCGCTCCACCATTTGAATCGATTGCAGGATTGGGACGGAACTTGAGAAAAGAGAGCTCAATGTTCGTGTCATTCTTGCCAAAGCTGCTTTTTGCAATAGTGGACCAAAAACTGGCATTTTTAGTAAGGCATAGTCCAAGTAGTATTTGGTATCTGGCTTTTGCGTTACCGCCCATAATCCTACTGCGAGTAAGGAAACCACTAGTAAAATGAGCCACCAAAGATCTGCTACGATATCACTCAGACCAAGAACAAACAGAGTAATCATAGGCAGTTCGCCCCCCACATCACTGAGCATGGATGCAAAAGTTGGAACGACAGATGATAACAAGAAGATGACCACCGCAATGGCAACGATTCCGACAATGACTGGGTAAGCCATGGCAGCTTTCACCTTTTGTCTTGTTTCATGTTGCTTTTCAAATTGAAGGGCTAGTTGATCTAGCGTTTCATCTAATGAACCACTTGCTTCGCCTGCTCGAACCATATGAATAAATATCATCGGGAACACTTTTTTATGTTGGGCAGCGGCTTCTGAGAAGGCTCTTCCCGTTACAAGCTCGTCCTCTACTTGTTCCAACGCTCTGCCTAACGGTTTGCTTGACGTTTGTTTTGCTAGAATCGCTGTTGCATCTCGTAAGGAAACACCATAATTTAAGAGCGTAGCGAATTGACGTAAAAACAAAACAAAGTCTTGTAACTTCACTGGATTACCAAAAGTAATATCTTTATTTAGGAGAGTTGGTTCCATTTGGTCTACAGAGGCTAAAGCCACCCCTTGGCTCCTAAGCTTTTCAATCGCATGTTTTTTCGTTTGTCCTGAGATGGTCCCTTCTTTTCTGATCCCATTTTTCAGTTTTCCTTTATATTTAAATTGAGGCATTAGGCATTCCTCTCTTGTAAATAAGGGTAAACTTCTTCATGACTCACTTCTTTTCGGTTCAGTAACTCTTGTATCGACATGGCTAGCGTATTCATTCCTTCTTTTTTGCTCGTCTGCATGACGTTATGGATTTGGTGAATTTTTTCGCCTCTGATCATGTTTGAAATAGCCGGATTGTTAATTAAAATTTCTGTTGCAGCTCTTCTTCCTTGCCGGTTCGCGGTAGGAAACAGCCTTTGCGAGACAATTGCCGTTAGGACACTAGCCAGTTGAATTCGAATTTGTGCTTGTTGACCAGGCGGGAACACATCGATGATCCGGTCAATCGTTGCCGGAGCACTGGACGTGTGAAGAGTCGCAAACACTAAATGTCCTGTTTCCGCTGCGGTAATCGCTGTGGCAATCGTTTCAAGATCTCTCATTTCCCCCACTAGAATGACGTCTGGATCTTGACGGAGAGAAGCTCTTAAACCATTTGCAAACGATTTCGTATCATTGCCTACTTCTCGTTGATCTATAATGCTGTTACCGTGTTTATGTAAATATTCAATCGGATCTTCTAGCGTAATGATATGTTTCTTTTGCGTATCGTTTATATGTTTAAGCATGGAAGCCAAGGTCGTTGATTTCCCGCTTCCCGTAGGCCCCGTCACGAGGACAAGTCCTTGTTTTTTCTCTGAAATCTTGGTTAATATTTGTGGCATTTGCAATTCTTCAAGCGTTGGAATACTCGTCGGAATCACTCGAATAGCTAGACTAATATGAGAGCGTTGATAATACGCATTGATGCGAAAACGGGAGACTTTAGGAATCCCATAAGAGAAATCAACTTCCCCTTTGTCTTTAAGAATGTACATATGGGAAGATGGCAGCAAAGCTTCTGTCATCTCCTGCATCATATTAGGCAAAATCTTGTCACTATCCATTTTGACTAAATCACCGTTAATCCGGAAAACCGGCGGCATACCAATCGTCAAATGAAGGTCCGAAGCTTGAATAGAAACGGCTTTTGTTAATAAACGGATGATTTTTTCTTCCAAAGGTCACTCACCTACTTTTCTGTTGCTACTCGCAGCACTTCTTCAGTGGTCGTTAAGCCGTCTACCACTTTTTGCAATCCGTCATCCACAAGAAATGTCATTCCTTTTTCAACGGCATAGCGGCGAATGTCTTGAGTGGTCTTTTCGTTCATAATCATGTATTTCATCTTATCGTCCATCACAAGAAGTTCGTGAATGGCTAACCGTCCACGGTACCCTGTCATATTGCACGTAGGACATCCTTCTCCATAGTGAACAGTTGCCAGATGAATATCTCTCCGAGAAAAAATATCTCGTTCTCGAACGGTTATCGGACGGGTTGTCTTACAATCCCTGCAAATTCGCTTAACTAGTCGTTGCGATAGAATTCCTGATAGAGAAGAAGCCAATAAGAAAGGCTCAATTTTCATATCCATTAAACGATTGATCGTGCTAATGGCGTCATTCGTATGAATCGTACTTAAAACAAGATGGCCTGTTAAAGACGCTCTCACAGCGATTTCAGCTGTTTCTGCGTCACGAATTTCACCCACCATGACGACGTCAGGATCTTGCCGTAAGATTGCTCGTAACCCATTAGCAAAGGTCATGCCTACTTTTGTATTTACCTGAATTTGGTTGATTCCTTCCAGTTGATACTCCACCGGGTCCTCAACTGTTATGATATTTACTTCCTCGCTATTCAAACGATTAAGACCGGCATACAAAGTAGATGATTTTCCTGACCCTGTTGGTCCAGTAATTAAAATAATTCCATTCGGCTCTGCTAGTAGACCCTTTAACTGCGTTAAGTTCTTGTTACTAAATCCTAGTTTCTCCATATCATTTAAAGAGTTTCCTAGATCAAGAATGCGCATAACCACTTTTTCACCATACACGGTTGGCAAAGTAGATATACGCAAGTCCACAGGGTGGAAGTCAATATTTACTTTGATTCTCCCATCTTGAGGTACACGCGTTTCTGTTATATCTAAATTAGCCATGATTTTGACTCTGGCCGTTAACATATTCTGCATATGTTTAGGTAAGCTTCGTTCTGATCGCAAGACTCCATCAATACGGTATCTGATGACCACTTTTGATTCTTGTGGATCAATATGAATATCACTGGCTCGTTCTTGGACAGCCCTTAGTAACAGTTGGTTGACAAGTTTCACCATTGGCGAGTCTTCTTCACTTGCTTCATTGATTTCTGGAGGGTTTGACTTAAAATCCTCATCATCGATCATTTCTTCTAACGATTCATCTAAGTCATAATATTTATGGATCGTTCGAACAATGTCGTCTTTTGTGGCAATCGCTACTTCTAATTGAAAACCAGTGGACAAACGAATGTCATCAATCGTGAAGTAATCCATCGGATCAGCCATAGCGATGTAAAGCTTGTCTTCCTCACGCTTCAATGGCATGACAAAGTTCCGAATCGCTACCTCTTTTGAAATCATGCTGGTCACTTTCGTATCAATGGGATATCGATACAAGCTAACATGAGGAATCCCTAGTTGAAACTCCAAAACTTCAATTAATTGTTGCTCTGTAATAAATCCTTGCTGCAACAAAGAATCACCAAGCTTTTGTTTGTCTGTCTTTTGTTTAAGTGCTTCAGAAAGCTGGTCTGGTGTAATTAAGCCAGTTTCCACAAGAAGATCCCCTAAACGTTTCCGAGTTTTTTTCACGACCTCACCTTACTTCCTAGACGATAAGTTCTAATCGTAGTATTGTTCTCTATTTTGAATTTTATTAGGACTAAAATCACATAAATTCGCACCAAATATTCCTATCTGTACCTATTATAATGTATAATAAGAATTAATAAAGTCGTTTTATAGATTTTCTTATTTAATTTTGTCAATTTATACATATTTTTTAGCCTCCTAGAAGGTGAATTAAGGCTTAATTACGTTAATATCTAGTAATCTCATGCTCCAAACGCAAATAACTCCGACTTTGAGCGCGGTATAAATTGTACAGAGGGGAAAATCTATGAATAAAAATCGTGCTAACTATCAATCGGGGTTAACGTTAATTGAGCTTCTGGTGACGATCACGATTTCAACAATGGTCGTGGGGTTGCTTGTTTCCATATTACTTTCCACCTTCAATCATAACCAACGATCCGAAGCGCACATCAATTTAAGACAAGAAGGTAACTATCTCATCACCCAATTGCAACAAGCTCACCATCAAGGAGATTATACTCTTTGTTACGAAAATGAGACGATATATATAGATAATCGCATGATAGAATCATTAACTCCTAGAGATATCATGATCAAAGGAAAAGGTGAGGAGCATACGATGTTTCAACATAACGGTGAGCGTATTAGTTCAGATGAACTTGCCACATGTGATTCTCCCTTGAAAGTCACTAAAGACGAGGAACTGTATGTCTCCGTAACTTTGACTGATGGTTATGATCGAGAGCTAGATATACAAACGGTCGTGGATCGCCTAGGCAACCTTGTTATTGAAGATGTCCCTACGGTAGAGGATCGAGAAGATCAGCCTTATTTCGATTTTATTCGTGGTAATAACTTGTTTTTAGATGGTGATGCTTTAAGTTTTGCAGGAAATGAAATGAATGGAGAAGACACTTTTATACGTGTAAATGGACCATTTCAATCGAAGGATTTTAATGGAGGCTCACATATTAATATTTCGACCATATATGTTGATGGTGATTTTATTTTTAATACCTCCGTCGGGAGTGTGGGCTCAGAAAATTCTCCAGGTTCTATATATGTAAATGGGAATTATGTTTTCAACCCTGGTTCCTCTCCCATTTATGGTGATATCTTTGTTGATGGAACAGCTAAAGTAAATGGTGGAGCCACTCACGGGAATATGTTCGTAAGAGAAGATGCTGAATTTCAAAATGGGATTTTCTTTGAAGATGTGATGATTGGTGGAAATCTATCAATCGTTAATGCGACTATTCATTCAGACGTATATGTGGAGGGCGATGTTCAAGTAGGTTGGGAACCTAAGTTTTACAATAATGCGAACGTATATTATACAGGAGAATTCAATCCTATAGATAATATGGGATCTCACATCACAAATAGGTTCATACAAGTGCCAAGTGTACCAGCCGTTCCATCTTTTACAATTCCTGAAGAAAAGCTCCCACCTTTAAGGAGCGACCAGTGGTTTGAAGAGAACGACTATTCTATAAATGAGTATGATGTCAAACAAGACGGGATGAAATTATTTTTTCAAAATAATGTTCGTTTAGATTCACACAATCGAAACGGGTTATCCGATTTTACAAATGTCATGATTGTAAGTGAAGGCGACATTCTTATCAATGGTGAAAACTGGTGGACCATGACCGGGATCCTTCTTGCTCCAAATGGCAGGGTCACCTTAAAAACCACTTCTTTCGAGGGTATTATTATTAGTAAGGATGGGGTTTTTATTGAATCTGGAGGAAGTAATGTCACTTTCAAACCACTATTAGATTTCATAGGTGGTTCTGAAGATTTCCCGCTAGGTAATTAATACGATCGCTCTGCATGTTTATGAAATTACGATCACTTCCGAATGAGGTGTCTTTGTGACATATTTAAAATATCTGTTATGTAAACGAGCTTTCACACTAATTGAAACGATGGCTGGACTTTTGTTAATATCTATTATTTTAATAAGTTTTTTTAGTTTTTTTGGGCAATCACTACTTTTTTCATCTAAAGCTGAAGATAATTACTCATCAACGAACTTAGTAAACGGCCTCGTTAATGAAGTTGAGGGAAATGAGGCTATAATCAATTATTTAGAAAACACACAACTTAATTTAGGTTGTAACAATGATTCAGGAATTATATTACCTCAGGATGAATCGAGTATTCCAAGTTTTAATATGGTTCAGCTTGGGCTTTTATTTGATGAAGAATCGGAAAGCTACTATTACCCCTTAAATAATAAAAGGTACGTTGCCGAAGTGAAAATCTGCCAACAAACTGAACAAGAAGTAGATCTTTCTTTATTTAGAATACATGGGAAAATATCAGAATCAGGGCAAGCGGCTTCTTCTGAGGTGTATCATTATATTAATTTGAAATAAAAGGTGTGTGGATAAAGATGGGCATTAATAATGAAAAAGGGTATGTTTTGGTCCTAACCTTAGTAATAATTGTTATTATTGGTGTGCTTATTCCTCCTCTTATCGGAAGTGCCTTAAGTAGTGCCTCTCAAGCTCAAAGGTCAGAAGAAAACAGTCAATTAATTAAAATGAATGAAATGGGGATTATGTCCGCCCGGAACTCGGTTCTGGAAAAGGTGGAAGATATAAACCAATTATCTGAAACGGACGTCAATAGTGTGATTAATTACCTTGAACGTGAATTGAATTTTCAACCTATTGATCTCTCTTTTCAAAACTATAAAGGAAAAGTAAATGGCTCCTTTATTCCAGAGCAAACGAATGATAATGAAATTATTATTACGTATCAAATAGAATCAAACCTTCTTAATAGTAGAAGTAGTTACAAAGAAACAGAAGAGATCTTTACAATAAGGTCTAATTCCGGTGGCACCTCTAGTGGGAATCATTTTGATTGGAGTCAAATCGAAGAGGATCCACCTTTTCAACAATTAAATTCGCGCGATGTTAAAACAACTGGTAACAACAGAGAAATCACAGTAAATGGTAATGCTACATTTAGAGACCAATTACAAATAAACAATGGCTTAGTAGAAGTGACAGATCATCTAGCTCTGATTAGTGGGGGGAGAATCAACCCCCACTCTCGGTTAATAGTAAGTGGAAATCTTTTAGTAAAAGATCGTAACTTAATAATAAATAATATGGCTGAAGTGATCGTCCAAAATGATTTCTATTTAGAGAATGCAGAGGTAATATTTCAAAATTCATCCAACCAGAAAGAATATTTATGTGTCCAGGGAGATGTTAAAAAACCTTTAAATTCTTCAACTCAGTTTGAGAAGATCGACTCTTGTCAGAATATTAATTCAAAAAAAGGTTTTTTTGTTGTTGGTGAAGTTATTGAGTACAATGGAACAGGTGAGGGCGAAGAAGGAACGGGCCCTGTTTGGTACCCTATAGGTACGTCAAGTACAAACTGATTCGTAATCTACTTTCAAAACTCAACTAAAAAATAGCAAAAGAAGGCGCCCACCTGGACGCCTTCTTTTTTAATACCCTTTAATTGGATGACCATCTTCGTCGTATTTAGGAAAGGGCTCTTCAGAGTCCTCGTCCCACTCGTCGGGGTATGTGCCTTGTTGTCCACCTGGAGAACTTCCAGGATTTCCGGACTGGCCATTTCCACTCCAATTATTGTTCGGTGAGGATTCCCCTCCTTGGTCATCTTGGCCATTCCAAGACTCCCCTCCAGGAGTGTAGCCACCCCATTGTCCTTCTTCATCATTATTAGGCGCAGTATCTCCTCTTTGCCAGCTATCGTCATCGTCATTCCATGATCCACTTGGCGGGGTTCCTTGACCTCCGCCTCTATTCCATGAATCGCTTGGCGGGGTACCTTGTTGGCCGCCACTATCGCCCCACGATCCATCAGGGGAGGTTCCAAAACCTTCATCGTCATTATTCCAGAAATCTCCAGGTGCTGAACCGCTGCCTGAACCTTCATAATCATCCCATGATTCTCCAGGGGCGGGTTCTTGACCTGGTGGCATTCCTTCACCATTCGAATCACCCCACGGCTGCTCCCCATTTCCTTCTGGTGGACCACCCCATGGTTGATCTTCTGATGGAGGTGGGCCTTGATAACTTCCATCACCATTTTCACCATAAAATCCGTCTGGCTGCATTGGCTCTTCCTCTTCTTCAATTAGATCTTCTTTGCTTCTTATTTCCACACGGTGAACAGGTGCGTAGTAATCATTGGCTATTTGTTGACTAGTGTTTTCTTCGTCCAATGGATTGATAATTGCCCGCACTAATTCGTAATTCATTCCGTCCATTCCGGGATGATCGATCTGTGTCGATCCTTTCGCTAGGTTCTCAGAATATTGAACGATTGTTCTAGGCGTGATGGTTTCTTCGTTTTCCAATTCAACGGTAATCACATAAGGAAATTCTTCACCAATAAACCCAACTGTTAATTGATTGTTCGTAAATTGAAATTGAAGTTCATAATCGATCGGGTTTGGGTTATCAAAAACTAAATCTTGTTGCTCTGAAACGATTTTTGCATCATAGCCCAAAGGAATGTCATCGATCATGACATCGTTCTGAGCTCTTTCTATTAAATGAAAATTACTTTGAAGCAACAATTCGTAAATAGCAGATCCCAGCACGGAAAGAGGTTTCTCTGTAACAGAGTCGATCCTCGCTTCTTCTAACGTATCTAAAACAGAAAATCTACTATCTGCCTCTATCGTGATCGTGGGCAAATCATGAATAACTGCTTCAAGTAAAGGAGAATCAATAAAGCGTGACGTTTCCTGGATTTGCTGTTCCTTATCTACTTGGTCTTCGAACACATATTCATGGACATTAATCACGACATCTTGATTGGGCAAGGTAGAAATTTCTTCTTCCATATCATAAAGTAGCTCTTCTGTAAAAACCACCTGTTCAATGTCTGAATAAAATTCGAAAGCTTCCAACGTAGATATGAGCTGCTGTTCATTTCCGAGAACAGTTAAACTCTCTTGAAGTTCCTCTGAAAACATCATGTCCTCGATCGTCTCATCAACTAAAAAATTCAAATCTGACGTAGGATATGTTTCTTCTTTATCAAACCAGCGTAATACGATGGATCTCTCAGCCTTCCAACTTTCTACATTTTGCTGAACTTGTATACTAGCTTCGTCTTGATTTAATTCACTAATATCCATATTGGCAATTTGTGTTTCCGGTTCAAACCGTTCTTCCTCAAAAAAAGTAGAGTAAACCAATGTCGCCGAGTATGTAAACAGTGATAAAAAGATCAAACTGCCCGTCATAATCATTAATGAGGACACAAACCATTGCCATTTTTTCATATAATAACCTCTTTCATAAGTTACTAATTCATTCATTTCTATTCTCAAAGTCTACTAAACTTCTATTGAACGGGAACGTTGAGCAAATAGAGTGGCTGTCAAAATGACTAACAATAACACTATGGCACCTGCAATCGCCCAATGCACCACTTCCAACAAAAACAATGCTAAATAAAAATAGAAAGCAGAAAGAATAATATGGAGGAACGTTGTAAGTTTATTAAATACAGATGGTAAAAGTAATAGGATTGGAATTAGAATCAGAATGCCAATCAACGCCATGAAAATAGGTACCATAAAAACGCGTTCACTCCTTAAAAAACTTATACTCTCCTTTAATTAAACCACTGTAATAGGTCTTAAGCAATAATAATCTATAAGTAATTCCCTTTTATCAACGTTCAAGTCGCTTCTAAAAGGAAAGAGAGATAAAATTTAACTTTTTTATATTATTAAAGCTGCCCTTAAAAAAGAAGCACGCTTATTTGCAAGCCCGCCCCATTAGTATTACGATGTGCTACCTCATATTATTAATTTCTTAAGAAAACTGAGCCACTTTATTTCTCCCTTTTTGCTTAGCTCCTGTATACATAGCCCGGTCAGCATTTCGAAGTACAGAGATTGGGGACTCATCTTCTTCGCTTTTTGATGCAACTCCGATGCTTGCTGTAATTCGAACAGACTTCCTGTCTCCACTCTGAAGATCTTCAGACACACTGAACAAGTGACATTCTATGGCTTGTCTAACCTTTTCTGCTATTTGATAGGCTTTAAATAACGGTGTGTTCTTCAATAACACAACAAATTCTTCTCCACCGTAACGTGCCAGAACGGCTTCGCTTCCTAATGTATTCGTTAAAACAGATGAAACTTGTTTCAGTACCTCATTGCCGCTTTGATGACCATACGTATCGTTAATTCTCTTGAAATGGTCTAGATCAAGCAGAATTATTGCATAGTTCGTTTGCTCATTATCTCGATCATAATCATCGAGCAATAATCGCTCAAAGTATTTGAAGTTATAAAGATTTGTTAAGGGACATCGTTCACTTTCTTTTTTAGTCTGCTCCAAGTGTTTCGCATTTTGTAGGGCAACAGATAGATAGTTAGCAATAATTTCGAGCAAGATTTGATGGCTTTTTTCAAACGCATTCTTCTTTTCGGTGGTGAGGGTTACAACCCCGATCACTTGATGATTTCGAATCGAAGGAGCCGATAAGATGGATTCAACGCCTTCGCACATGCCATGCTCATCCAATTCCTGCCATTGTTTGCTCGATCGATATAAGATTGATTCGCCTTCTTTAGAAACATATTGACTGATAGGATCCCCTTCACTTAACTTCACATGAGAATGGGTCGGTGAGTGCTGCGTGTAAAGTGGACGGATTATATCTCCTTCTGTTCTCTCATAAAGAAAAATACCGTGTGCGGGGAACACTTTCGAACATGTCTCGATAAACAGCTCTAAAATTTCTTCCACAGTAAGACGGTCGTTCACTTCATAGCCAAAAGTACTTGCCTTCTTTAATAAACCAGTCGTCTTTTTGCTTTCATTGTATACTTTTAGAATGAGTGATACTGTCACAATTGGAATACCAACAAGCAGGACGGCCAAATGACCGATTTCTTGATATAATACGGCAAGGGTTAACCCTACTGGTAGAATTAAGATACCTGAAACGGTTTCCCAAATTAACGCTTCATCAAAAAATTTAATGTTTCTCATGTTAAGGAACCAATAGCGGATAAGAAAAATCAATCCGTTGTTTAAGAAAATGTACGTGGTAATGTAAACGAGGATTGGCAACCATAAAGCCGAAATATAGGCTGTCGTCACTTCACCCACTTGACCGCCAAATAGATAAAACATTCCGGCAGCACCAAAGGACGTAGCGAGAAATAATAATGAATTTAAAGGGAACCGGTAGCTTTCTTTTTTAGAAAGCTTCAGTTGAGATAATGTTGTCCCGAGGGCCACTTGGGTTACCATCGCTTCAACCAAAAGACCAAAATGTAGAAAAATCGCTAAAGAAATCCCATGGAGCGGGATGAGTGAGGTTTGTTTTACTTGAATAGGGAAAAGGGAGGCAATCAAAATCAGAACAGTAAAAGACACGATCGGAATCCAAGCTGTTTGCAGAAGTTCATACGTGTTTTCAGCCACATAAAAAATAAATGGCGGAAATGTCACTAGCCATAAAAACCAAACGATCCGTTGTTGCCGTTCCGACATTGTCTACACACCCTTTATGTAAGTTAAAATTGTAATTGTTTGAATTTTCCAACCAATCCAACTTTTATATTACCATGGCTTCATTCTTTTGTTAAGACAAATGACTCATAAAAGTTTATTTATTTAGACAATAGGCCTACGATACTAATTAGAACTTTTTCTTATGTTTTGCCGACATTCACTTATAAACTGATGCGACCCTGTAATAATTAAGACATCCGTGTCAGAGGCAGCTTTTATCCACTGTTCAATCCCTAATTTATAGTCCTTTATCCACATCTCCTCAGTCAACTTCTTAGTTTCAAGAAGTTTATAATCCTCTTTTGTCATACTTCTATCTGAATCGAAAGTAGTATAAACGATCGGACAGTTCAACTGTCTTAATAAAGCAAGCATCTCTTTCACCGGTTTGTCTTTCATAGCTGCAAATAGCACGGTCACATTCTGTTCTGTATATTTCCTTCGTGTAAGCTGGCAAACTGTATGAATCGCTTCTATGTTATGAGCTGTGTCCATGATGACGGTTGGATGTTCTTGCACGACCTCCCACCTTCCTGGGATGAATGCTCTCATCAAACCTTTTTGAATGTGCTCTTCATGAATTTTAGGAAATATCTTTTTGGACAAGTAATGGACGACCATGAGTGAAAGGCTTGCATTCACAGTTTGATGTTCACCTAATAAACGAATGGTGTAGTGCTGGTTCACTTCGCTATCATCGTATGTAAACAGTTGCTCGCTATTATTGATTTTTTCTGTTTTAAATTTAACGTTGTCAAATAAAGAAATCACATCCGCGCACTTCTTTATACCTACATTGACTAACTGCTCTAGCGCATCTCCTTGACTTGCAGTAAATAGAGGAACTTTCGGTTTGATGATGCCGGCTTTTTCTTTCGCTATGCTCTTTATGCTATCTCCGAGATAACGTTGGTGGTCCAGACCTACATTCGTAATAATCGTACATACAGGCTCATCAAGGACATTCGTTGCATCCAACCTTCCTCCCATGCCCGCTTCAACCAATACAACATCTATCGGCTGGATGAAGGCAAAATAATAGTAGGTTAAGGCCGTGAAACATTCAAATTCACTGACCATTTCTTTTCTTTCATATTCTACTGCCGAGACTGCTCCCTCAATCTCCCGACAGGCTAAGACGAACTCTTCATCTGAAACCGGATATTGATTGATCGTTATTTGGTCCTTTGCATCGCCAAATACGGGCGTATTAAACGCACCTACTTTGTATCCAGCTTCCTGAAGGATCGATGACAGAAACGCGCACGTGGATCCTTTTCCATTTGTCCCAGCTACGTGAATCGCTTTTATTTTCTTTTCCGGATGGTCAAGGGCTGTCATTAACGCTTGCATTCGGTCCAATGTGTAGACAATTCCTGCCCCTTGTTTTGATTCGATAAAAAGTCTAGCATCTTCCATATTTGTGATCATAGACGAACTCCTCTGTACAATTTCTGTTGATTTTGTCCGGTAAACATGACATGATTCAATAAACATCACATGATTCTACTAGAATGAAGTTAAACACTCTTATAATATCACACGGGGAAAGGAAGCTCACTCTTGAAAAAAACTTCCGGCTGGATTGTTTATAACGGTCATCTGACATCAGATAAATTCCTTGATTATGTTCAATGGTTTATTGAAGCCGCCACTGAAAAAGGTATAGAAATCACAGCAAAAACAAATGATCAATTGCTCGTCACAACGGATAGTCCTATCTATGATGTGGAGGAGAAGAAGTCTATCGCGCTTCCTGATTTCGTTCATTTTGCTGATAAAGACCTGCATTTAGCCCGTCAGTTAAAAAGGCAAGGCATTCGATTATTTAATTCTCCAGAGGCGATTGCCTTATGTGACAACAAATCGTCCATGCATGAACAGTTGCTACATTCAGGGATTCCAACTCCATTAACGATGATTGCCCCAATGATCTATTCTGGAATGAAACTGTCTCATACACAATATTTAGAAGCCGTGGAAGATCACCTTGGTCTCCCTCTCATAGTAAAAGAAGCTTACGGTTCTTTTGGCCAGCAAGTGTATTGGGTGGAAACGAGATCAGAACTAGTAAGTATAGCTAAAAAGCTAGCTGGGATTGACCACCTCTATCAGCAACCAGTAAAAACGAGTATAGGCGTGGACCTTCGATTAAATGTAGTAGGTAATCAGGTTGTCGCTGCAATGAAACGGACTTCAAAACGAGATTTTCGAGCGAATGTCACAGCTGGTGGAACGACGGAACCTTATAAACCATCTACAGAAGAAAAGGATTTAGCCCTAGCCGCATCAAAAGCGGTCGGGACCGATTTTGCAGGTGTAGATTTGTTAATTGGAGAAGATGGACCTCTCGTTTGTGAAGTGAATTCTAATCCACATATCCGAAGTATTTATGAATGTACAGGTGTTGACGTGGCTATTCCAATGATAGACCATATTATCCAGCACAGTAGCTGAGAGACAGGAGGCCACTATGACCCATTTAACAGGATGGCTGATATATCGGGAAAAAGATATTGTGAGAAACCGCCGATTTATAGACATGCTGCAAGAAGCGGCATCATCAAAAGAGATCACATTAAAACTTATTCCATACGAACAGTTGCAAATTGATGTTTCTCAGCAAGCAGGCTTTTTCCCAGCCAAAGACGGTGACAAACCTGATTTTATTATTAACCGATCCGTGTCACCATGGCTAAATGAGTTAGTCGAATTATTAGGGATTCGCTGTTTTAACCGGGCCTATGTCTCAAGAATTGCCAACGATAAACGGTTATCTCATGCCGTATTAGCCAATATAGGCATCCCCATGCTACAAAGTAGCGTGATCCATCGAAATCGTTTAACTGAAAATGAGTCGGGCTTCTCTTCTCCCTATATTCTCAAAGACCCATTAGGTCGAGGAGGTACGGGTGTAGAATTAATTGATCCAAAAAAAGGATTAGGAAATATAGCTGCCACGTTACAAGAAGACCTTCTGCATCAACCAGTAGGCGGAAAAAAGGGGAAAGATTTACGAGTTTATATCGTTGGAAACACCATTATCGGTGCCGTTCTTAGAGAGTCAGCCACTGACTTCCGTGCCAATCTTTCTACGGGCGGAAATTCAAGTCTTTATACACTAAGTGACGATGAAGTCTCTATCGTTCACAAAATTACCAATGCGATTCAAATAGATTTTGCAGGACTTGATTTCCTCATTGGAGATGATAACCGTCTTCTATTTAATGAACTAGAAGATGCAGTAGGGTGTCGAAGTTTATACATGAGTAGCGATATCAATATTGCTGATTTATTTATGGATTATATTTATCAAGAAATGACACCTAACCAATGAAACTCTCCACTACTTTGTGGAGAGTTTTTTTCTGTCTCAGTCGAGATAAATTTTCTCATTAAATGCATAGATTACCGCCTGAGTTCGGTCATGGACTTCTAGCTTGCTTAAGATGTTACTTACGTGCACTTTTACTGTCTTTAAAGCAATAAATAATTCATCAGCAATCTGTTGATTGGTTTTCCCTTCTGTCATGAGTCGGAGCACTTCTTTTTCCCGGCCCGTCAACTGTTCGTGAAGACCGGGGGCTTTAGTAGACCTCATCTTGGTCATAATTTTCCCCGTAACTTCAGGCTCAAGGACAGATTGCCCTTCATGTGTAGCCCGTATCGCTTTGGCAATCTCACTGGCTTTTGATGTTTTTAACATGTAGCTTGTGGCTCCAGCTTCTAAAGCGGGGTAAACCTTCTCGTCATCTAGGAAACTTGTAACAATAATGATTTTAGCTTCTGGCCATTGCTCAACGATTCGCCTAGTCGCTTCGATGCCATCCATTTTTTTCATCACTAAATCCATCAAAATGATATCTGGTTTGAATTTCAATGCTAACGTTACAGCTTCCGTCCCGTCATCTGCCTCAGCGATCACATCAATATCAGGCTGAGCAGATAAATAAGCTGACACTCCAATTCTCACCATTTCATGATCATCCGCAAACAGAACGTTAATCATTGCGTTGATCCCCCCTTTTAATCGCCGGAACTTTCACTTCCAGCCTTGTGCCTTCTTGTTCCACACTGACTACCTTTAACGTTCCTCCTATTTCAATGGCCCGTTCGTGCATGTTCGTCAAACCATAAGATCCGTGACTTGTCACTTCTTGCACATTAAATCCTTTTCCGTCATCTGCTATACGTAATATCACGTTGTCATCCCTTTCTATCAGCACTACCTGTAATTGATTGGCGCTTGCGTGACGTAACGTATTGGATACAGATTCTTGCAAAATACGAAAAAGATGATCTTCTACTCCTTTATCCAACGGAAATTCTTCTAGTTTGGATTCGATTTTCAATGGGACTTTTTCAGTTAATTCGGCGAGTAATTCCTCAATTCCTTCTTTCAATGACTTTCCTTTTAACGCCACAGGACGAAGATGTAAAAGCAAGGCTCTCATCTCAAGTTGAGACTGATCGATCATCTTTTCGACGAGGACCAACTGCTTTTTCATCGTTTCATCTTTCGGAGGGTTGGTTTCATTGATCGTGGCCATCATCATAGAGGCAGCGAAAAGTTGCTGACTGACAGAATCGTGTAACTCTCGCGCAAGTCTCGTTCTCTCTTGCACGACCACTTCTTGTAAACTTCTCTCCCGATCTGTGGCTCTTTCGGTGGCAAGCTTTTGCGATAATTCTGCTTGTTTCATCATTTTCTCATCTAGTTCGTCGAGCTTCCTTTGGACCTGAAGCAGTTCTGGACTTGAATTAGCTGAATTGATCGAGCGCTTCTGACCTTTTATTAAGTCGTCTAGTTGGACACTGACCATCTTTAATTTCTTTTTCCAGAATGCGCCGTGAAAAGCCCCGATAAGAATACCTGTGATAATAATCATCATCATTACAAAAGAGAGATACGGAACATCATAAATTCGTTGTTGCCAAAGCAGGGACCAGTTATCCAGGGGAAACGCCATAAATGTTAATCCTAAAAGAAAGAAAGCAAAGAGGAGAAAAGAAATGACAGCTAGGATCATTTGTCTAATAAATAAACTCATATTCTTTTCACCTCAATATCTCCTGAAAAAATCGAGGTGACAATTTTCACTCGAGGTTTGCCCTGCTGAAAATGCTTCGTCTGAAATGAGACTGATTGATTGAAAAGCTTCATTTCCGGCTGTTGGAAGATGGATAACTGGCCAAACATGACGCTATGATGCACAGATACTTCCACTTCATAAGGAACATAGATCTGAATATGACCAATAAAATGGCGAATGGATATTACCGCTTCTTCAGGAATAACCGTGTTGCTTAAATCAATGACACGATCCCCAAATCCACCGTGAATATTCACATCACGCCATTGGTAGGGTACGTCATCGGTTTGTTGATCTCCAAACAAGCGATGTTGAAACAACGGTTTCACTTCCGTTATCCCTTCCGCTTGCAGACTCTCACCTTCACTGAATCTTGGTTTTATATAATCTGGTTCGTCTTTTGAACGTCGATATTGGATGAAAAATAAAATAATAAGAGCAATAAACAAAAATCTGACTGCCACCATATTCAACACATTTAGTACCAAACTGACCGTCCCTACCCAAAACAACACTTTTCCAAATAGGCTATGGTAATTCTTCCATCCTAAATACATGAGGAATCCTAGAAATAGGGCGGTGAATATAAATCCGCCACCAAAAAACATTAATTCTATAAGCAGGATCGCGATGGTGATCATGATTATCCAGTTGAATGTTCGTGTTGGAATTCTTTTAAACATCGCGAGAACCTCCTCCTCTTTATCACCATGATGGTCTAGTTACTTTCCTAATAGATAGAAGGGTGCGTAATGATCGCACCCCATCTATCATATCATTTTCGTTTCTGTTTCGGATGTTTTTTCATGGTCGTTCAGTTCTTTTTCTAGTCTGGCAATCTTACTATCCAGCGTGTAGTGGTAATCATCACTATCCAATTTGTATTCTAATTCTTCAATGTAGCGTTCCATGTCAGTGAATCGGGTAGACGCTTGATCGGTTTGCTTTGGAGCCAGTCGACTCATTTGATGACGGGCTCTTGCTACATTTTCTCGCCCCATCAGCTCCATCCTCTTCAGTCTCATATCCTTCAACTTATGATTCATCTCTTCATATTTTTTCTCTAATGATTCCAATTGCCTCATAGCTTCTACTTGGCTGTAAGTTAACCGCTCTGCTCGCTGGACATACTCTTGATATTCTTTCTCAGCATATTCAGCAAGCTCTAGCTCGTCTGCTTTCTTAGCGATTTCCGCTTGATGTTTCCGTTTTTCCGCCATCTCATCTGCCAGCTGCCGTTCTCTAGTGAATTCTTCTTTTAGACGATGTTGACGCTCAATGAGCGTGCGGACCTTTTCCGTTTCTTTCTCGCTCTGTCGCAAATAGTGATTCAATGCTGAGATAGGATTGTTTTCTTCTTTTTTATCCAATAACTGATGCAAATCACTTTCGATTGCATTGATCATTCTTGTGAAAATGTTTGACATTTGACTCACTCCTTATAAGATTATTTGTTTAACTCTGCCCACTGCTGTTCAAAATTTGTAAAAGGGTCCCGTGTTCTCTGCGTCGATCGATTTTTTTCAGGAGGCATCCCTTCTTCCTTTGGCCCTCTTCTAAACATGACATACAGCACATAAAGAGCAAGCAGACCAACAAGGGCAAATAGATTCGACACGGTCATGCTTAACACGATCAATCCTAAGATGATCCACATCACCTTGGCCCCGGTAGTCGTTGCTTTAACAAATTGTTTGAAGATCACATACAGCAAAAATACGCCAACGCCTAACAATATTAATGGTCCTACATTCATTAAAAAAACAAACAAAGCAACGATCGCAGCTAGAAAAAGTAAAAATGTTTTCATTGTCAATCCTCCTCTCACCTTTCTTACTTTTAGTTTACCGAGGAACGTGTCGTTACATAACGAACTAGAGATATATTTCAACTAAGACTGGAGGCGTAATTTAGAGTAAGCATTAGCATATCCGGCTCTAACCTGCCCCCGCTTGGTTTAGGACAAACCTTGGAACAGCGCGGCTCGTTTGTCTCCTTTCTACTCGTTTCGGGACAAACCACGGAACAGCGCGGCTTGTTTCTCTCCTTTTTGTTTCCATAGATACTTATGAACCGGAGGAAAATGATCCACAACTCAAAAATCCGAACACAAAAAAACTCCCTTGTCTCAAAGGGAGTCTTAAACATCATCAATAAAGTTTTTGAAATTGTTCGATCAGCTTAACAGTAAGAGGACGATTGCTCGGCAATTTCGCATCATCTACTTGTCGAATAGGCATAATTTCCATGTTCGTACTGGAAATAAAGGCTTCATCTGCATCATACAAGAAATTCACATCAAACGGTTCTTCCACGGCTTCAATTTCCAAATCAGCAGCGAGATCAAGGATGATTTGTCTTGTGATCCCGTGTAGAATTCCCTTTAAAGCAGGATAGGTATACAACTTTTCATCCTTAATGACAAAGACATTGGTGCTACATCCTTCTTTTACAATTCCGTCTTCATGGAATATGGCTTCTTCACAATCATTCACTTTAGCTTTTTGCTTAGCCATGACGTTAGGAAGCAAATTCAGCGATTTAATGTAACAATTCTTCCATCTGACATCTTCGGTCGTCATCACTTTCACGCCTTGTTTCCGAAGGTCTTCTGGAATGACTTTGGCCTGTTTCACCGTCATCGTAAAGACCGAACACGCGGGATCTGGATAAAAGTGCTGACGAGGATGAATGCCACGGCTTATCTGCATGTAGATTTCTGCATCAGCAAGCCCCGATCGTTTCAATCCTTCGTCACAGAGAGACTCAATCTCTTTCATGGAATATGGTAATTGAAGTTCAATGGCATCGGCACTTTTTTGCAGCCTCGTTAAATGTTCCTTCATAAAGAAGGGCTTTCCGTTATAAACACGAATCACCTCGTAGATTCCATCCCCAAATTGATGGGCCCTTTCTTGAATAGGAACGACTTTTTCATCCATGTCTACAAAGGCATCCTTATAATAAGCAATTTCAGGCATCTCTTACACCTCCCGATAATTTTACAACTGCATAATTAGAGGAGCAGGAGGTGTTGTAAGCCTCCTGCCTGACTCTTTATTTCTTTAATTCGTTGATACGAGCTTGAACTTTTTCTTTTTGTTCAAGGTAGTCTTTTTCTTTCGCTCGTTCTTCTTCCACAACCTTTTCAGGAGCTTTTTTGATAAACCCTTCGTTACCTAATTTCTTCTGAACTCGAGTCACTTCCCCATCCAAGCGCTTTAACTCTCCTTGGAGACGCTCAACTTCGGCATCTAAGTCTAACAGACCTGCTAAAGGCATGTATAACTCTACCCCTGAGAGAACCGAACTCATAGATTTTTCAGGAGCAGTTAAATCAGAAGCAATCGTTAATTCGCCTGGGTTACAAAACTTATCTAAATATTCTCTTCCGCGTTCAAGCTGCTCTAAAACTTCAGTTGAGTTCGCTTTTACGTAGAGAGTGATCTCTTTACTCATGGGAACATTCAATTCAGAACGTGTATTTCTTACTGAACGAATGATTTCCTGCAATAGTTGCATATCTTTCACGGCCTGCTTATTCACTAGCTCTTCTTTTCTTTCTGGCCATGAGGCTACGGTAATGGACTCGCCTTCGTGCGGTAAATGCTGCCAAACTTCTTCTGTAATAAATGGCATGAATGGGTGTAGAAGCCGCATCGTTTGATCTAGCACGTAGGCTAACACCGAACGAGTAGTAAGCTTTGCTTCTTCATCTTCGCCGTTTAGCGGCAGTTTCGCCATTTCAATATACCAATCACAGAAGTCGTCCCAAATGAAGTTGTACAGTGCACGACCCACTTCCCCAAATTCATAAGCATCAATGAACTTTGTCACGTGTTCCGTCGTTTCTTGTAAACGGGTTAAAATCCACTGATCTGCGATAGATTTCTTGCCAGTAAGATCAATCTCTTCGTACTTCAGCCCATCCATGTTCATCAATGCAAAGCGAGACGCATTCCAGATCTTGTTACCGAAATTCCAGTTGGCTTCAACCTTTTCCCAGTAGAATCGTAAATCATTTCCTGGTGAACTGCCCGTACTTAAGAAGAAACGTAAAGCATCGGCGCCGTATTTGTCGATAACATCCATTGGGTCGACACCGTTCCCTAGTGACTTACTCATCTTTCGGCCTTCACCGTCTCGAACCAGTCCGTGGATTAACACGTCTTTAAATGGACGCTCCCCAGTGAAGTGCTGTCCTTGGAAGATCATCCGCGCAACCCAGAAATAAATGATGTCATAACCTGTTACAAGGGCGTCAGTGGAGTAATGCCGCTTGAAATCTGCTGCATCTTCATTGGGCCATCCCATCGTGGAAAAAGGCCATAGGGCTGAACTAAACCATGTATCAAGGACATCTTCATCTTGCTCCCAGTTTTCAATGTCTTCTGGTTCTGTACGACCTACATAAATTTCGCCAGTCTCTTTATGGAACCAAGCTGGAATTCGATGTCCCCACCAAAGCTGTCTTGAAATGCACCAATCACGAATGTTTTCGATCCAGTGCATATACGTTTTCTCAAATCGATCAGGAACGAAATTGACTTTTCCTTCTCCTTTTTGAAGTTCAATCGCTTGCTCTGCTAGAGGTCCCATCTTCACGAACCATTGCGTAGATAAATATGGCTCCACGACAGCTCCGCTTCGCTCAGAATGTCCAACGCTGTGAGGGTGCTCTTCAATATGGAATAACACGCCTTCTTCTTGAAGATCTTTCACGATTTGTTTGCGACATTCGAATCGATCCATCCCTTGATATTTTCCTGCGTTCTCGTTCATTTTACCGCCTTCATCCATGACAAGAACTCGTTCTAAGTCATGACGATTTCCTATCTCAAAGTCATTCGGGTCGTGAGCTGGTGTGATTTTCACGGCTCCTGAACCAAATTCCATATCTACATAGTCGTCTGCAACAATTTCTATTTCTCGACCAATAATCGGAAGGGTGACCTTTTTACCGATGAGATGTTTATATCGCTCGTCTTCAGGGTGAACAGCCACAGCCGTATCTCCTAGCATTGTTTCAGGTCGAGTCGTTGCCACTTCAATATGGCCAGAACCGTCAGCCAATGGGTACTTCATATGATAGAAGCCACCTTGAACATCCTTGTAAATCACTTCAATATCGGATAGGGCTGTTTTCGTTTCAGGATCCCAGTTAATAATGTACTCTCCACGGTAGATTAAGCCTTCTTCATATAGTCTTACAAACACTTCCCTTACAGCATCAGACAAACCTTCGTCCAACGTGAAGCGTTCCCGGGAATAGTCAAGAGAAAGGCCCATCTTCGACCATTGTTCACGAATAAATTCCGCGTATTCACTTTTCCATTCCCAAGATTTTTCCAAGAATTTCTCTCGGCCAAGATCGTAACGTGATATGCCTTGTTCCTTTAATTTCCCTTCAACTTTCGCCTGGGTCGCAATGCCAGCATGGTCCATGCCAGGCAGCCATAAAGCGTCGAACCCTTGCATCCGCTTCACACGCACGAGAATGTCTTGCAAAGTTGTATCCCATGCATGACCTAAATGAAGCTTTCCTGTCACGTTCGGTGGGGGAATTACGATCGTATAAGGTTCCTTGTCTTTGTCTCCTGTTGCCTCAAAAAACTTTCCATTTACCCAATATGGGTACCACTTTGCTTCTGTTGCTTGTGGATCATACTTCGGTGGCATGGATACTTGCTGTTGTTCTTCTGCCAATTGAAACGCCTCCTTTTATTGTCCAATGCTTATTTAAACACACAAAAAAACCCCGTTCGTCAAAGGACGAAGGGAGTTGAATCCTCGCGGTACCACCTTTGTTTACAGAACAACACTTACTTTCCCTTCTCCTGAAAAAAAGAAGAAGACTTTGTTGAACTGTACACTCAAAGCGATAACGGGGCTGATCCGGCGATCACTACTGCACGAAGCCTGTTCATGATCACAACTCCAGGGCGACTTTCCATCTTTACATCCAAGAAAACCTTTCAGCAAGTGCCTGTGACACTGGTCTTCCTCTCTAGTGGGTTCGAGATGTACTCCTCCCTTTCAACATTTCACTATTCTTATCAAATATAGTCTTTATTTTACCTCGACTTATCATGAGAATCAACAATGAGTTTGTTTACCTTTCGTTTTTCATTAAGGAGCAGCTACTTTTAAATGATTTGGCTCCAGTGAAAGATAAAAATGCATTGCTCGTTACTCTATCATGTTTGGAGGAAGATCAACACTTCCTTTACACAAAGGTCCAAGATTTTTAATAGTATTGCCACCATTCTGTCTTACTAAACGATCTATGTAGTTTGTAAACACCTAATCCTCCTCATTCGCATAGTTTATGATAACTGTACCGAAAAGAAAGGGGCGAAACCAGTGAAGAAATTTACCCATCACCGGATGGCTCGATCATTTAAAAACAGTTGTCGGAAACAAAAAGTGCATTGGCGCTTCCAAAGGGTTATCGACCTATTTTACCAATTGTTACTTCCGCTGATCATCTTTCAACTCATTCGAACACTTCTTTTGCCAACGACATTTGATGTGATTATCTTAACAATTTTCGTTCTGTTGTATATCCTTTACTGGCATTCTTGACTCTTCATTCCCTTCGATAATTATCAGACCATTTCATAGAAAAAAACGGATCACTCACCGTGAACCGTTTTGTCCTTTAGGATTCATCCTTAAACACCACGTTCATAAACCGGTGGATCCGATTCATCGTTAATACTCTTCTCTCCAGTTGCATAACCATTTGAAGTTCTGACTTCGTTCGGCCAGCTTGCCGGTAATGATCAATCATTCTATAAATATTTTCTGGAAAAGTTAAATAGCTCATAAATAAATGCCGTTCTTCATCAAAAAAGGCAAAATGCTTTTCATATAAGTTCAGCCAATGGTGTCCTTCCACTTCGTCCCAAGGTCGTGATTGGAAAAAGTGTCTAAATAGCATCGCTAAATCCCTAGCCGGTGTGTCAAGTACGGCTCTCTCAAAATTCAGAAAGTAAGCTGTGCCATACTCATCATAGCATGCATGACTCCGTTTCAACCGACCATGACAGAGCACACTTCGAGAACTCTTTTTTTCATTTGCCTTCTCAAGCCATAATTCCAATTGTTCTTCTGCTTGAAGGGCCATGAATTTAATTCGTTCGAAATGAGTTAACAACGTCAATTCAAATGGAGAATAATACGTATGTTGTTCAATTTCGTCTACATATTTATCAATTTCCAATTTCCGGAGGTCCCATCTTTTTTTCAGCAATTGAGAAGACTCATCCAGCGAGTCTGCTGCGTAATCTTGCGTCTTTTCAGTTAAACTGTGTAACTTAGCCACTTGTTCCACCAGCGTATCTTCTGGCTGGACAGGGTTGCGAAACTGTTGATGATCCTCGTACCAAGGCATGAGATAGTAAATGAATTGACCATCTGTTACCGTATAATCCCCGTATTTATTCGGGAGTACCGGAACCACATAAGGAAAACCAATTCGCTCAAGCCTTCGCATGACGTTAATAAACCAGTCTGCTTCACTTTTTTTCATCGTCGTTTTCTTTAAAGCAAAGGTGCCATAATTCGTTTCAACCTTTTGGACCTTTCCAATATGTTCTACCTTTTCAGGGTAAAGATCATATTGAAAGAGGACAGCGCCCGTGCTTTGATTAGTTAATTTGTTCATAGTGAACCTTCTCCTTCGCTTCTTCTAACCAATGAACAAATTTTGCTACGATCTTTTTTGACACATCCCATTGATTTGAAAGAGCAACATATCGCTTTTCTACTTCATCATCATTTCTTGTTTTGTTAAACCAACTGGCGAATTCAACATATTCTGTCGGATAAACGAGGCGAGATAACAACAAGAGGCCGTTTTCATTTTTTAAAGGAAATGACTCATTTAAGCCGTTGAAAACAAGGTCAAGACGATCTTCTCCGTAGTTCTCTACCCACTTTCTTAAACACGAGCAAAGAACGTCCACAGAAGGCTTTAATTCCGTCCCTTTATTTTCCCAGAACAGCTGTCCATCAATTTCCTTTGCTTGACTAAAAGATTCTATTGCAAGCACCCTCTGCATCTGACCATCTACTTCAACACTTCTTGCTAATCCATCAGCTTTTTTTTCTCGCTGTCTCGCTTCTTTTCTCATCTTTTCTAACACTCTAAAACGAGGGGTTGATGAAGGAAAAGGAACGTCAATGAACGCTGATATACGCTCCTTTGATTGGTTTACAGGTGGATCTGTTTCCTCTATTGGAACTAAAACATAGTTACCGAGGAACTGACCCATTTCCTCGGGATAATCTGAAACAGGGAACGATGAATCAACGACATCATGAAGAGTCATCCAGCCTGCCTCTATAGGTATAGCTTTGTCTCCATTAACCGTTTGGATCATTCGATCTGTTAGAACTCCGGCGTGCTCTGCAAACCGATCTCGCCATTGCATATGATGCTTCATTTGTTCCTCGTCTGTCCAAAGGTGTAGAGCTTTAATTCCTCTTTCGGTGTTTATGAACTTATTTTTCTCGAGCCATTCTACTTGCTGAAAAGGAAAGTGACTCTCAATATGATGAAGCTCAATCATCTTCCTTCCCCCCTATCTGGATGAAGACGATTTACGTACAGGAATATACAAGAGTTGCCCTTCTGACACTTCCTCATCCTTAAGCCTGTTCACCCTCATTAGATGGCTTACCTCTAGAGAATAACGATTCGCAATGACATCCAGTGATTCTCCCTCTTGAATGATGCACATCCTAAGCTTGGAGTAACCTTCTTCCTCACGGTCTGAGAGCATTTTCGTTAAATAGAGCGCATTTTCACTTTCTTCCTCTTGGTCTTCTTCTACATCTCTTTCGCTGTTTTTAGAGTCTTCTTCCTCTGCATCTGTCGTATTCTCAATCACATTCGCTTCTTCACCATAAAGATCGTGACGTTGGTCTTCTTCGAACTCATTGTAATCTGACGCTTCTGCTTCTGTTTTCACTTCATCCTTAACACTTAACTTATTATCTGATGCTTCAGAGCGAAAGCTCACCCTCGGCTCATGTTGATGAACTTCTTCTTCATACTCTTCCTCCACCTCTGGAATAAATGATTCTTCCCGCTCATCATCAAATTGGTCTTTCTTTTGAGCATAAAAATCTTCAGGAACTGCCGCATCGTTTACTTCATCATTATCATACACGTCAGTATAGCCTTTCTCCGTTCGGACTTGCTCAAAAGAGAATGAACGTCCTTCTAAGTTTTCAAATTCTTCATCGTTCTCCTCTTCATTAGAGTTATCTTCCTCCGATCGCACTCCTGTAATCGACAAGTCCGCATTGATTTCAAGACATTTACTGTCAGGCAGCTGATAATCAAAGTTGGTTACAAACAGGTTGACATCTTCCATGCTGTTGATTCTTTCTTTAGGAATGGTTACATCAATTGGGAACTGTCGATGAACTTCCTCGATCACTCCTTCCATATCAGATACCTCGTCAACTGATCGAAAGTCTGCTCGGTGAGCTAAAGACGCATTAGAATCATCTTCTTCTACTTCTTCTACCGGACTACGGTACTCCCCAAGCAACTGGAGAACCCCTCTAACAGATACTTCCTCTTCCCCCTCATGAATCGTAATTTCTGGTTCTAATGACAATGATATTAGCTCATCCACTCTTTTCCCCCGGTCAAGCCAAACCGATTCTTTCATAGAAAAAGATAATGATGAAGATTCTTCATATGCCAATGTGATTCCTCCTCTTCTGAACAAACATAAATGAACAATTCTCTAGTGCCTGTGCTCTTAGTGTACGAACAAAGGCTCATACAATAGACTACTATGAAAAAAAAGGTTTAATTATGCCTGTGGAGAAGAATTTTAGACTTGGAGGAAGCCGTCAGCTCGTTTTTTGTTCGTCTTTCGCTTATCAAAAGATTCAGGCCAAGGATACCGTTTTGAAACACGGAGGCTTACGTATTCTTACAAGTTCTGTTGTTCTTGGAAGAGTCGAATAAAACGAAGGTGGGAAGCTCTAATTTTATTAGGAAGCTCGTTCATCTCAAAAAATTTAAGATCTAGCGTCTCTTCTAAATCGATAGTTAACTCTCCGGAAAATTGATTGGTCGTAAATAATAACGTCACAGCGTAATATGGATCACCGTTTGGGGCTTCCACATAATAATCTTTCCCTGAAAAAGTATCAAACTTAACTAAGTCCTCTTTATTTATAGTTAATCCTGTTTCTTCTTTCACTTCTCTCATAGCCGTTTCTTCAAAACTTTCGCCGACTTCCATGAGGCCACCAGGCAACCCCCAATCGCCATCATCACGTTTTTGCAACAACACGCGTTCCCCTTCATAAATAATCACTGCTGCTCCTGGGAGAATTAGCGTTTCGTTTCCAACATATTTTCTTAACGTTTGATAATAGCTCATATCTAAACACTCCATTTCAATGTATATTCTTTCGTTTGTTTCATTCAACTATGAATATTGCT
This sequence comes from Salipaludibacillus keqinensis, assembly GCF_003226325.1. Lineage (GTDB taxonomy): Bacteria > Bacillota > Bacilli > Bacillales > Salisediminibacteriaceae > Salipaludibacillus > Salipaludibacillus keqinensis. Next base: position 747,819 of record NZ_PDOD01000002.1, read on the forward strand.
TTTTTCCATAGAAAGATTGTGAATTTCTCAAGGGAATGTAACGATATCGAATCCCATTCCCCACCTATTAAGGTCAATCATGTATAATTTTAACAAGAACCGCTTTTCAAAGACAGGAGGATCTTCGTGCCAATTAAACGTTCTACTGATTTTAGTCATATTGTTCGCTCCATGAAAAGCGAAAACGCCCTTCCGTTAATGGAGTGGCTTACGTTGAAGAAAGAAATCATTTATGGAATTGGACGAGCCTATTTTCATCAAAACAAAGAGATCGAACTCTCGGTCGCTCAATCGATTCAGCTTGCAATAGATAACATTGATTCGTATGTAAAGGACCAAGCTTTCGAACATTGGTTTATAAAACTATTCGTTGATGAATGCGAAAAACTCCGGACGGTTGACTTATCCGACACAAATAAGAAAGAAATGAAAGAATTGCTCTCCTTTCTAAATATACCTACGAGACAAATGATCGTTTTAAAGCATTTTGGTGGCTACTCTTACGTGGAAATTAGTAAAATTCTTAACCAGTCCGAGCATGCCGTTAAAAGGCATGTCTACAGGGGATTTAAATATATTCGAGCGTGTTATTAAAATGAGGTGTAGCTATGAATTGTGAGACGTGCCAAAGCCTTCTGTTAGATTACTACGATCAAAACTTAGCCAAAAGAAAAAACCATCAAATAGACCTTCACCTAGCTCAATGTGCAACGTGTTCAGAAGAACATGCAGAATTATCTAAAGTCATCAATGATTTTACTTTAGAAGTGGAAGCCATCCAAACTCCAGATGAGTTTATAGAGCAAGTGCAGTCCAAGCTCCCTTCAGAGATCGTCACTGTTAAACCGCCATTAAGCTTGAAATACAAAGTTGGCCTGCCTGTCATTATGGGATGTTTGTTATTTATTCTCGCATTGTTTACGTCTCCAAGCTTTTACTATACTGTTTTAGATGTCACGTCTATTGAATACGATTCGTTGGACCGAACCATCGCTGAAGGCTATGGAGAGGACTTGCATCTTGTTGAAGAACAGAGCGGAATACAAATCACCATAACGGAAGTCGTGGCGGATGAACTAGCTACCCACATTTACTATGAGCTTGAGAATGTAGAAGGGGACACAAATCACTCTATTAATGCCATGAGTGACATTAATATAGAAAACGTAGAAGAAATATGGTCAGACTTGAATAAATCCCGAAATTCCTCGAACTACTACAAACATAGAGTAGTAAATAAAAACCTCTCAGCTAAAGAGAATAGGCAGAGAGGCAGACTTGAACTTCCTCCGATCGACAATAAGGAGACGGAGATACAACTTACGATTGACTCGTTATTAGAACTTCCTGATGAGGATTTAGTGGAAGAATCCACTGATGCCTTTCAAGATTATATAGGAGAAACTTATGGGCCATGGTCGTACGAGATCCCTATTCAAAGATCTCAAATCTCGGAGTATGACCTTTCTAATCAAACGGTCGAGGTTGAAGGGACCGAATTTACATTATTAGGATTAAAGACGGGTCCGACTAGCACCCATTTAGAGTACAGGAAAGATTTTGATATTTATGAACCTTCTATTCATATGCATATGTTTACCCCAACAGCATTATATGTAGGTAACGAGCGCGCTGGCTTCTCTAATTGGAATCAACGATTCACTCATTTTTCTTGGGAAGATACGAGAGATGAAATTGTTGTGTTCGAGCCTATTTTATTTCAGAATATAAACAACCTTGAGGTTAGTTTTGAGTTTTTACAACAAAACGTAGATACATCGATGGTGATCGATTTGAATAAAGAGCAATCCTTTCCCTTTGAGGTCGATTTCTTAGAAGGTCAACTCACCATAGATGAATTCACTAATGAGCAAGATCAAGTATCGATTCAAGTAACAGATGAGTATATTGAAGGGCGTACGCACGAAAACTTGTTTATTTATGGGATGTCCAACGGACGTAGACAGGATTCTTTTTATCCTTCTTCTAGGATTGTAGTAGACAAACTCGGAGAAGAGTATCCTTTCCAGCTTATTATACATCAGTGGGATTTACTTGATGAACCTCGTCACTACACTACTGAATATCAAGACTTGAACAACAAATCAGTAGATGTCGATCAACTACGAATTGACGGCTATGTAGAAACCATCCCCCTAGATGAAATATTCGCGATTGAAAACATTCAGGAAGTTCAAGAATAAACAACAAAAAAAGTCCTCCGCTCGAGCGGAGGACTTTTCATCTATTTTTCTTCTCTAATTGTTGCAAAGGCCTTTTCTGCCGCTTCTATGGTACGATCAATATCTTCTTCAGTATGCTTCGTTGATAAGAACATTCCTTCAAATTGAGAAGGTGGTAAAGAAACTCCATTCTCAAGCATAAGCCGGAAATACTTCTTAAACATATCTAAATCCGAAGAGGAAGCCGTTTCAAAATTAACGACCTTTTCATTCGTTAAGAAGAAACCGACCATGGAACCTGCTCTCGTCACATAATGAGGGATATCGTATTTCGCAGCGGCCGCTGACATTCCAGTCGCTAGTCGATCCCCTAGTTGGTCAAAATGCTCATAACTTTCAGGTGAGAGTTGTCGAAGGGTTTCATACCCAGCAGTCATGGCGAGTGGGTTACCTGACAGCGTTCCTGCTTGATAAATATCCCCTGCTGGGGCAATTCGCTCCATAATCTCTCGCTTGCCACCAAATGCTCCCACAGGTAAACCGCCACCGATCACTTTACCAAGACAAGTTAAATCAGGGGTCACGCCAAGTTCTCCTTGCGCGCAATGGTACCCGACACGGAATCCCGTCATGACCTCATCAAAAATCATTAATGAACCATGATCTTCCGTGATCGACCTTACTCCTTCAAGAAAACCGGGCTCCGGTCGAACAACGCCCATGTTTCCTGCAACTGGCTCCAATATCACTGCAGCAATATCATCACCAAAGTTTTCAAAGGCAAGTTTCAAACTGTCAAGGTCATTATATGGCACTGTTAACGTGTTAGAAGCAACAGATTCAGGTACACCAGGGCTATCAGGCAATCCAAGTGTTGCCACACCTGAACCTGCTTTAATTAACAGAGAATCTCCATGGCCATGATAGCAGCCTTCGAATTTGAGAATTTTATTTCTTCCTGTATAACCACGGGCAAGACGTAACGCACTCATTGTTGCTTCAGTCCCAGAGTTAACCATCCGAACAACTTCAATGGAAGGGACCCGTTCAATCACTAATTCAGCAAGCTTCGTCTCCATTTTATGTGGAGCACCAAAACTCGTCCCTTTTTCAGCTGTTGTTTTAATCGCTTCAATCACTTGATCATCGGCATGACCGTGAACGAGAGGTCCCCAAGAAAGAACATAATCAATGTATTCGTTTCCGTCCACATCCCAAATGTGTGATCCTTTGCCGTGATCCATATAAACAGGGTCCATATCTACTGACTTAAAGGCTCTTACTGGACTATTTACACCGCCTGGCATTAGAGGTTTCGCTTCATTAAATGCTTGTACTGATTGTTCCCATTTCATCACTTCGTCCACCTTTCTATTTATCTTCATTGAGCCATTTGGCTACGTCTTTAGCAAAATAGGTTAAAATAATGTCTGCACCTGCTCGTTTCATGCTCGTCATTTTTTCCATCACGATCGCCTTTTCATCGACCCATCCATTCTGAGCAGCAGCCTTGATCATCGAATATTCACCACTCACATTGTAGGCAACAACTGGAAGGTCGTGACGATCTCTAACATCACGGATAATATCTAAATAGGATAAAGCGGGTTTAACAATAAGATAGTCAGCCCCTTCGTCCACATCAGATTGTGCTTCTCTAAATGCTTCTCGACGATTTGCTGGATCCATCTGATATGTCTTTCGATCACCTGATTGAGGGGAACTGTGTGCTGCATCTCTAAATGGCCCGTAGAACGCTGAAGCGTATTTGACAGCATAGCTCATGATCGGAATGTTGTGATAGCCGGCCTCATCTAATCCTCGACGAATGGCAGCTACAAACCCGTCCATCATGTTAGATGGGGCGATAATATCCGCTCCTGCTTCAGCTTGAGATACGGCTGTTTTGGCTAACAAATCAAGAGACTCATCATTGATAATTTCACCATTCTCCACGACGCCGCAATGTCCATGATCGGTAAATTGGCACAAGCACGTATCAGCTATTACCGTGAGCTGGGGGTGCCGCTCTTTAATTTGACGCGTTGCAGATTGTACGATCCCATTATGATCATAAGCGCACGTTCCCTCGGCATCTTTAGAAGCTGGGATCCCAAAAAGAATGATTGATTCGATTCCCAATTCTACTGCTTCATCTACTTCTTCATTGATTAGGTCTAAAGAGCGTTGGTATACTCCTGGCATGGATGGAACTTCATTCTTGATCTTTTCCCCTTCCAACACAAAAAGTGGATAGATCAGGTCTTCCTTTCGTACATGTGTCTCACGAACGGATGCACGAATACTTGGCGTGCTGCGTAACCGGCGGTGCCGGCGAAATTCTAATTCAGACATGAATGACTTCCTCCTCTAAATGTTCTCACGATACTCTACTAATTTGGATAATACTGCATCCAAAGTAAATTCATTTGGAATAATCAGCTTTTCTATATCATAACGCGAAAGGGCTTCAGCTGTCACAACACCCACGGCGGCAAAGATCAGCTGAGAAGTTACATAAGGTCTATGCTCTTTTTCCAGTTGAGAGAAAAAAGACCGAACAGCCGACGGGCTAGTAAGCAGAATAACATCTAATTCCCTCCTGCCAACCAAGTCGTTCAGGCGCTTTTGTTGATCGGTGTTCGAGACTGTTTCGTAAGCTACCATATCAAAAATCTTTCGGCCAGATTTAGCCAGCCTGTCTGTTAACACATTTCGAGACTGACTACTTCTTGGGTAAAAGAATGTCTCTTCCGCAGAAGATTCTTCTATCAATGCCTCTGCTAAATGCTCTGCATCAAATTGAGCAGGAGAAAGAGCTGGCGAATATCCTTCTCTCTCCAATATTTTTCCTGTTTTTTTCCCTACGACGGCTATTTTTTTCGTTTGTAGGACATCCAAAAGAGAGTAGCCACATTCTTCTATAGCTTTACGTGTAAAGTAAAACCCATTCGCACTTGTAAAAATAACCCAGTCACATTGAAAGATCCCGTTCAGCTGGTTCGATCGTTTGTTTTTGTCTCTAGGTGATTGTATGGAAATGAGGGGAATTTCGATTGAAATTCCCCTCCGTTGTTTAATTGCATTTGTTAAAGAGGCAGCTTGATGAACAGCTCTTGTATTTAATATTCGAAGTCCTCGAAGTGAGCTCATCAGAAATCTCCCTTGAAATTATTCCAATTCTTCTTTGACTTTATCAAGTACTTCTTTTGCTCCCTCGTTCAGCATCTTCTCTGCTGCCTGTTTTCCAATCGCCACAGGGTCATTTCCCGTAACTGTTTCTTTAAAAATAGTTTGTCCGTCCGGGGAAGCAACTAAAGCGGTTAGCGTCACTTGATTATCCTTTTCTAACTGAGCATAACCTGCAATTGGTACTTGGCATCCGCCTTCAACGGTGTGAAGGAAAGACCGCTCAGCAGCTACTGTTCTTTCTGTTTCAGGATGGTTAATATGAGCAAGAAGAGATCGTAAATCTTTATCTTCTTCTCGACATTCAATCCCTAATGCTCCTTGACCAACGGCTGGAAGGCATATAGTCGGATCTAGAAATTCCGTCACGATGTCTTCTGTCCACCCAACTCGTTCTAGTCCAGCAGCAGCAAGGATAATTGCGTCAAACTCCTCTTCCCGGCATTTGCGTAACCTTGTGTCAATATTTCCTCGTATCCACTGAATTTTCAAATCAGGGCGCTGAGCAAGAACTTGCGCACTCCGTCTAAGACTGCTCGTTCCAACAATGGATCCTGGAGGTAATTCCATCAACGTTTCGCCACTATTGGAAATGAATGCGTCTCGTGGATCCACTCTGTCGGGAACAGCACCAATCACAAGCCCGTCAGACATTTCAGAAGGCAAGTCTTTCATGCTGTGGACAGCCATATCAATTTCACCGTCGTACATCGCTTTTTCAATCTCTTTAACGAATAGACCTTTTCCGCCTACTTTCGATAAGGTAACATCAAGAATTTTATCTCCTTTTGTCACAATCTCTTTGATCTCAAACTCATAAGGGAGGTTTAAAGCGTTTAATTGATCAATCACCCATCTAGTTTGAGTCATGGCTAAATTACTTCTTCTTGAACCTATTACTACTTTTCTCATGTAGAACCTCCGTTGTACTTATAAATATCTTTTATTCTAATCAACTTTCCCAATGACTGTCATGGGTTATGTATCTATCTACCAAATATGAAATTCTGAAAACGAACTGGATAAAAAGTAATTAATCAATAAGACTAGAAACGCAGCGATGTTTAATAGTGCTAAATTGTAGCCTCTCTTTTTCTTGACTTGATACTGAAATAAATATATCCCGTATACAATAAGAACAATAAAAGAGCTCAACACTTTTAAATCATACCAAGGGATCGTTTCAAACTTGATCCAAGCCCAAATCATCCCAAGAATAAGACCAATTAACATCAATGGAAATCCGATTAATGCGAAAATAAACGATCTCTTTTCTAGATTTGATAAATTTCCTGTTCTTGTCATCCGTTCTCCCCACCGTTTCTTCTTTAACATTTGATGCTGTAGAAAATATAGCATCGAAAAAGAGAACGATAAAGTAAACGTGGCATAGGACAGCAACAAGACGACCACATGAATAATCAGCAGTTCTAAAATAAATAATTCAGCTAATTGTGAAGATACATCGCCTGCTGGAGCAAAAATACTGATGGTCAGTACAGAAAAACCAATTAAATTGACGAAAAAAATAAGAAAATCCATCCGATACAATCGGTTAATAATAAGAGAGAACGTCACAAGAATCCAGGCATAGAAAAACATCCCTTCAAATATCGTCATAATTGGCAGACGACTATATTCAAGCGCTCTCAATCCTAAAAATACCAATTGTAAGATCCAGACAATAGAAAGCAACCAGAAGGCAATTCGATTCACCTTCTGGTTGTTTTGTATAAAATCAATAAAGTATCCGAGTACACTCAGACAATAAAATACGATGATGAGGATATATAGCAAATTTAAACCTAACATGCTCCAATCCCCTCTCTAGAAAGAGCGGGCGACCGCTTCGCTTTGCGCAGCCAATTTTGATTTCCGTTTCTGAATATTCCACTCTCGCTCAATTCTGTTGATCTGAATATCACAAGCTAACACATTTTCTTGTTTCATTAATTGTTCTTCAAGAGCAAATACTCTTGTCATATAAGCGAGCAATTCCTCTGAGTTTTCTTCTTCCGGTACTTCTTTTAGCGCCGTAATCGGATCACGCAGAAGCTGATTAATCACACTCTTCATATGTTTCCTAATAACCTTCTTTTCCCGATCAGATAGACTGGATAGTTTTCTTTCAAGACTTTCCATCGTATCAGATTGGATCGCTGTAGCCTTGTCACGAAGAGCAGTAATAACTGGAACAACACCTAATGTATCCAACCATTGTCCAAAATAAACTAGCTCTTCTTCAACCATAAGTTCAATCTTTTCAGCTTCTTGTTTTCTATCTTCAAGATTTGCAGCTACAATGCCTTGCAAATCATCTATATCATACAAGTACACATTATCAAGATCAGCAAGTTCCGGATCTAAGTCTCTAGGAACAGCTATATCAACTAGAAACAGCGGACGACCGTTTCTTTTCTTGATTAATTGCTTCACTTCTTCTTTATGAATAACATAATCTTTTGAACCTGTTGAGCTAATTAAAATATCCGTAGATTCAAGAGAGTTGTCTAAGTGACTAATATCTTCTGCTTTACCAAGAAATTTCTTCGCTAATTCCTCAGCTTTTTGTTTCGTTCTATTAATCACAGTTATATCATTTACCCCACTTGAAGACAAATGTTTTGCCGTCAATTCACTCATTTTACCGGCGCCCATAATTAAAACCTTTTTATCTTTAAAGTCACCGAATATTTTCTTGCCAAGCTCTACAGCAGCATAACTGACAGATACAGCATTTTCCCCAATCGCAGTATCGGAGTGCGCTCTTTTAGCAAGGGTAATCGCCTGTTTAAATAAGTGATTAAAGATGGTTCCAGTTGTTTGTTGCTTTTGTGCCGCTAAAAAACCTGTGCGAACTTGTCCAAGTATTTGTGTCTCACCTAAAATCATCGAATCGAGACCGCAGCTTACCCTGAAAAGGTGCTCAATCGCATGCTCATCTTCACGGATTTGCAAATAATGACTGAATTCTTCTTTTTCAATACCGAACCAGTCAGCAAGAAAAACTTTCGTATAATAACGACCTGTATGCAATTGATCTGCTACAACGTAAATTTCTGTACGGTTACAGGTCGAAACAACCACACATTCTAACACGCTTTTGGATTGGCGTAATGTTGTTAACGCTTCGTCAAGATCATCTTGGAAAGAAAATTTCTCTCGTATTTCTACTGGAGTTGTTTTATAATTCAAACTGGTTACTAGAATATGCATATGGTCACCCCCCTGACTTCAAACCGACATCTATTTTACATTGTTTATCTTAATATGACAAAAAATTGTTTTTGTACGTTTATGAATAACTCGTCTTATATTATAACATTTTTAATCTGAACACAATAAATCTAATGCTTTTTTTCTAGTGAAAACTTTGTGACAAGGCTGACAATGACTTCCTATGTGTGAAAATTATTCTATGTTTAAATGATATCTTGCCCTAAAAGACTGTTTTTAGTCACTTAATTCTGCTAAATCGAAGGAGCTACCCTTACTATGAAATCAAATCGGACACTACCTGGAGTGATGTTAATCATTGTGGGAATTTATTTTTTATCCCAACAGTTTGATTTTTCACTTCCTTATACAGATATTCTTCTTAAATGGCCTTCAATCCTATTATTCTTTGGCCTCGCCCTAACTTTTCAAGGTTTCTCAAACCGAGATGACCATAAAATGTTCTCAGGGATCGTTTTACTAGGTTTCGGGATATTATTTCACGCTATACATACATTTGAATATTGGAATTTTCAATGGCCCTATTTCACGTTAGTCATTGCCATCGCTTTTCTATGTAAATATTTTGTTAATAAACGAGACGGGGCTGCAACGGGAATCATTCTTTTGCTCATATCTGCATCTGCGTTGTTCTTCACTTCAATTATGGAGTGGCTTCATTCCATCCATCCAGCATTAGATTCTTATTGGTCAGTGATTCTTATTCTAGTAGGACTATACCTTTTATTTTTTCGTAAAAAATAGCTGTAATGTCACATTAACACAAAGTGAGCCCTTCAAGATGTGAAGTAGCTCACTTTTTTTGTGAAGGTTTTTGAATCAGATAACCTCTTTAAAAGATTAGCTAGGTTCATTCTCTTCATCGTTCTCTTTCGGAAAACGCTCTGTCTTTGAAAATAGCAGTTGCGTGATTTCCTTCCAAGCTCGGTCTTTACCGTAGGCAGTTTCAGAAGAAAATAATATAACTGGATCTTCTTTGTCCACTTGGAGCCCTTCTCTGATTTGCTTAATATGTTTATCCCATTTCCCTTTAGAAATTTTATCAGCCTTCGTTGCAACGATGATTACAGGGAGGTCATGATGTTTCAACCAGTCATACATCATCTCATCATCAACCGTTGGCTTGTGTCTTGCATCAATGAGTTGAACGACGCCTTTTAACTGTTCTCTCTTTTCAAAATAACTTTCCATCGTACGACCCCAAGCTTCACGTTCCGATTTAGATACTTTGGCGTAACCGTATCCTGGAACATCGACAAAATGGAAACGGTCATTAATGAAGTAGAAATTCAATGTCTGAGTCTTTCCAGGACGTTGAGACGTTCTAGCTAATCCTTTACGAGTTAACAATGTATTAATAAATGAGGACTTGCCCACATTCGAGCGTCCTGAGAGAGCCACTTCAGGATAAGGCCCTCCGGGAAATTGATGATCTTTCGCTGCACTTATAATTAATTCTGCGCTTGTTGTTTTCATTTATTTATTCCCTACCAATGCATGTTTGAGTACCTCATCTAAGTGTGAAACTGGAATAAACGTCAGGTCATCCCGCACACTGTCCGGGATATCTTCCAAGTCTTTCTCATTATCTTTTGGCATAATGATATGGGTTAATCCTGCGCGATGAGCACTCATAGATTTTTCTTTCAATCCTCCTATAGGAAGAACTCGACCTCGGAGAGTAATTTCCCCTGTCATCCCAACTTCTCGTCGAACCGCACGATTCGTTAAAGCTGAAATAAGGGCTGTCGCCATCGTGATCCCAGCAGAAGGCCCATCTTTTGGTACTGCCCCTTCTGGAACGTGGATATGGATATCGTTCTTTTCATTAAAACTTGGATCGATCGATAACTCTTCTGACTTAGACCGAATATAACTGAATGCAGCTTGAGCCGATTCTTTCATAACATCTCCAAGTTTCCCTGTTAACGTTAATTTTCCTTTACCAGGAGCTATAGACACTTCAATAGTTAACGTGTCTCCTCCGGCAACTGTATAGGCTAAACCTGTCGCTGCTCCAATTTGATTTTCTGATTCCGCTTTTCCGTAACGGAATTTCGGTTTTCCTAACATCTGCTCGATCGTTTTATCAGTTACGACTACACGTTTTTTCTCATTGGAGACAATCATTTTAGCAGCTTTTCTGCAAATCGTGGCCATTTGTCTCTCTAAATTTCTTACTCCAGCTTCTCTCGTGTAATAACGAATCACTTTTAAAATAGCTTCATCTTTTACTTGAAGTTTGCTTTTGGTTAAGCCATGTTCCTTCAATTGTTTAGGCAAGAGATAACCTTTAGCAATTTCCATTTTTTCCACTTCCGTGTAGCCTGGAATATGGATGACTTCCATACGATCTTTTAATGGAGCAGGAATTGCACCAATATTGTTCGCTGTAGTGACGAACATGACTTTTGACAAATCATAAGGTTCTTCAATGAAGTGATCGCTAAAAGTATTATTTTGTTCCGGATCCAACACTTCTAGTAAAGCAGAAGAAGGATCTCCTCTAAAGTCGTTGGCCATTTTATCTATTTCATCTAGTAAAAAGACTGGGTTAACACTGCCTGCCTTCTTCATTCCTTGAATAATACGACCTGGCATAGAGCCCACATACGTCCGGCGATGCCCTCGAATTTCAGCTTCATCACGAACGCCCCCTAAAGACATCCGCACAAAATTACGATCTAAGGACCTTGCGATCGATCTGGCTAGAGAAGTCTTCCCTACTCCTGGAGGTCCCGCTAAACAAAGAATAGGTCCTTTAAGTTCTTTCGTAAGCTGCTGCACAGCTAAGTACTCTAACACTCGTTCTTTCACTTTTTCAAGGCCATAATGGTCTTCATCTAATATAACTTCCGAACGATGTATATCAAGCAAGTCAGTAGTTTCTTTGTTCCAAGGAATTTGCACGAGCCATTCAATATAGTTTCTGATCACGGAACTTTCTGCAGAACTTGCAGGCATTTTTTCGTACCGCTTCAATTCTTTGTATGCTTTTTCTTCCACAGATTCGGGCATGCTCGCTTTTTCAATCTTTTCAGTCAATTCCTCTATGTCGCCTTCCTTGCCTTCACGATCACCTAATTCCTTTTGGATCGCTTTCATCTGTTCACGTAAATAATATTCCTTTTGCGTCTTTTCCATCGATTTCTTTACACGTTGACCGATTTTCTTTTCTAGCCCTAGTACTTCTCTCTCGTTGCTTAAAATGTCCAATATTTGAGCTATGCGATCGTTCACTGCAATTGTTTCAAGAATCTCTTGTTTCTGAACAATTTTAAGGGGCAAATGTGAAGATATAATGTCAGCCAATCTTCCAGGCTCACTGATATCTGAAACAGATGCGAACGTTTCTTGTGAAATCTTCTTCGATATTTGAATATATTGTTCAAATTGTTCCAGAACATTGCGCATCATCGCTTGTTCTTCAACGGTCGCTTCTTGCCGTTCTTCTATCAATTCCACTTCTACTTCAGATAAGTCTTCATGATCAATATAATTTTCAATATACCCACGCTGAAGGCCTTCTACAAGGACACGAATAGTTCCATTCGGCAGCTTAAGCATTTGATTCACTTTAGCTAATGTACCAACAGAATAAATATCTTTCTCTTCAGGTTCATCTGTGGAAATTTCTCGCTGTGTGGCAAGAAAAATTTCATTGTCTTCCACCATCGCCTTTTCCAACGCTTGAACGGACTTTTTTCGACCTACATCCAAATGAAGAACCATTGTCGGATACACAAGTAATCCTCTTAATGGAAGTAGTGGTATTTTTCTCAATGTTTGTTCGCTCATATGTAAAACACCTCCGTATTTTCCATACTCTATTTAGAGTTGGAGGCTTATCACCAACAGTTTTTAGTGAAAGCCTTCTTCGTATAATTGTTCGTCTTCACCGCGTACATCCCTCTCTAACAAGGGGGTGAAGAACTATAAATGGAGTAGACCCTTCGCAAAAACGACGTCATCCCATTGGATCACGTCTTAGGGGCTAACCTGATGCTTGTTCAATTTTATCCTATTGTCCCTTCTTTGTCTAACAATGCAACAGATGAAAGGATTGCTTCTTGTTTCTCTTCCCTTTGCTTGTCTTTTACCTTTAATGTGAAATCAAAAACTTCCTTTAAATGATCAACAGGATAAATTGAAATCCCTTCCATTTCTGTTAAGATTGATTGACAATTGGCTTTTGGAATAATGACTTTCTTTATTCCAGCCTGTTTGGCTGCCTCAACTTTAGCAACGATGCCCCCTACTGGTTTCACGTCTCCATGGATCCCTACTTCGCCAGTCATCGCCACTGAATACGGTACTGGAATTTGATGAATGGCCGAATAAATAGCGGTTGCCATCGTAATTCCCGCCGAAGGTCCATCTACAGGGACTCCCCCTGGGAAATTAACGTGGAGCTGATAATCTCCTATCTGGACACCCATATGCTGTAGGACTGTTAATACATTCTCCACAGAGCTTTTGGCCATGCTTTTACGTTTCATTGTCCTCATTTGATTGCCTGTGCTTTCTTCATCTGCGATTCCCGTAACGGTAATTGACCCAAGTCCTTCTTTCTTTATGGCGGTCACTTCAAGATCCAATACAAAGCCTACCCCAGGTCCACCAACAGCTAAGCCATTTACAAAGCCAATTTTATCAAATGGTGATATTTTCTTTTCCATCCTAGGAGATTGTTGACCTGCATGGATGACCCACTCCAAATCAAGGGAACGGAGAACATTTCTTCCTTCATTCAGGGCAATTCCAGCTGAGAGTTGAATCATATTGACCGCTTCTCTCCCGTTTGTGGCATATCTCGCTACCAACTCATAGACCGTTTCTTCTACATGAAAATTCAATTGTTTGATCGCCTTTTTCGCTACCACTTTCACTTCTTCCGGAGTTAAGTCCCTGAAATAAACCTCAACACACCGAGAGCGAATAGCAGGGGGGATTTCTTCAGGCCGTCTCGTCGTTGCTGCAATTAACCTGAAATCTGCTGGTAGTCCTTTTTGAAAGATGTCGTGGATATGATCTGGAATTTGTTTGTTCTCTTCATGGTAATAAGCACTTTCTAAAAACACTTTCCGCTCCTCTAACACTTTCAATAATTTGTTTATTTGTATGGAATGCAATTCGCCTATTTCATCAATAAATAATACTCCACCGTGGGCCTTGGTTACTGCACCTTGTTTAGGTTGAGGAATCCCCGCTTGCCCCATAGCTCCTGCCCCTTGATAAATAGGATCGTGTACTGATCCAATAAGAGGATCTGCTATCCCACGTTCATCAAACCTCGCAGTCGCTCCATCTAGTTCGACGAAAACAGAGTTTCTCGTAAAAGGTGAGTGAGCATTTCTCTTAGCTTCCTCTAAGACCAATCTAGCCGCTGCAGTCTTCCCTACACCCGGCGGCCCGTAAATAATCACATGCTGAGGGTTCGGTCCGCATATGGCTGCCTTTAAAGAGCGAATCCCATACTCTTGTCCGACCACGTCGGCAAAAGATTTAGGACGAACTCTCTCTGATAAAGGTTCAGTTAATTTTATCTGTCTTAAACGTCTTAGCTGTTCCATCTCTTTTTGAGATTCTTTATCGACGGATACTCGCTGAGTTCGTTGATTTCTTAGCAAATTCCAGAAATAGAGACCAATCACCACACCGAAAAAAAGCTGGATAAGAAACGCAAATCCTGTTAAGGTCATTTTCCATCCTCCTGTAACTGTTTGTGAAATTAGTGTTTCCGAACAGAATCGAGTTAATCTCATTTTTCAAAGGAGGTAGAAATTAGTAAGTTTGATATGTGTGTAGAAAAGAAGCACATAAGAAAAGGCCTTCCTTTAAAAGGAAGACCTCTATGACTTATGCACTTTCTTTTGGCTCTTGTTGATCTTTTATTTCTTCACCGTTCTCAGATAGTAATGTCGGGCGTTTGTGGTCCCTTACCGTCTCATCCGTAATGATACACTTAGCAATATCATCTCGAGAAGGCAGTTCATACATAACATCGAGCATCATTGACTCAATAATAGACCTTAAACCACGAGCTCCTGTTTTACGTTCAATGGCTTGTTTCGCCACTTCACGAAGAGCATCATCAGAGAATTCCAGTTCAACATCATCCAACTCCAGTAACTTCTGATACTGTTTAACTAGAGCATTCTTAGGTTGTGTTAAAATTTCCATTAAAGCGGCCTCATCTAAATGCTCCAAGCTGGCAATAACCGGTAATCTTCCGATAAATTCGGGGATCAGTCCGTAACGAAGCAAGTCTTCAGGCAAGATTTTAGATAAATATTGTCCTTCTTGCAAATCTTCTTGCCCAACTTCAGAACCAAATCCAATCACTTTTTTACCTAAACGTCGTTTAATAATCTGATCGATTCCGTCAAAGGCACCACCAACAATAAACAGAACGTTAGTAGTATCAATCTGAATAAACTCTTGATGAGGATGCTTACGTCCTCCTTGAGGCGGTACACTTGCAGTCGTACCTTCAAGAATCTTCAGAAGTGCTTGTTGAACACCCTCACCTGATACATCTCTTGTAATGGATGGATTTTCTGATTTACGAGCTACTTTATCAATCTCATCAATATAAATGATTCCACGTTCAGCTTTTTCCACATCGTAATCAGCTGATTGAATCAATTTTAATAAAATATTCTCTACATCTTCCCCAACATACCCTGCTTCAGTTAGAGAAGTAGCGTCTGCAATCGCAAACGGAACATTCAAGATCCGCGCTAACGTTTGTGCCAAAAGTGTCTTCCCGCTTCCCGTAGGTCCGATTAGACAAATGTTACTTTTAGCCAATTCCACTTCGTCATTTTTTGAGCTGGAATTAACACGTTTATAGTGATTGTAAACAGCTACTGAAAGTGTTTTCTTTGCTTGATCTTGACCGATCACGTAATCGTTTAGAATTTCACGAATTTCCTGCGGTTTAGGAATATCTTCCATTTCCACTTCTTCATCCGTTCCAAGTTCTTCTTCAACAATTTCCGTACAAAGTTCAATACACTCATCACATATATATACGCCCGGGCCGGCCACTAACTTTCTTACTTGATCCTGTGTTTTACCACAAAAAGAACATTTCAATTGTCCTTTTTCTTCGTTAAATTTAAACATCCTCTTCACCCCTTACGGTAAGATTGAAACATATTTTAATTAAGAAAACAATTCGTTCCCTCGCAAATTGTATGTTTACATTGTACGTCTGCATATGTGTTTTTAATCATAAAAGGACGATGAACTTTCACACAAATTTTAAACAACAGCTTATTAATTCAGTTATCCTTCTCATTAAAGTGTACCATAATTTAGTTAAATATGATAAGAAAAGCACGAGGTATCCGATTAGTCGTAAACACTTTCTGGAAAATAGATAGTCAATCATCTAATTATCAAAGGGTACATTTAGTTTGATCAATAATCACTTTAAGAACGCTGTTTCAATATGTAGTATGATTAAAGATTAGTGGTTAAATGATCTCCTTGTCAAATGTAAAGTCTTTATTTATGTATAAAACAAGGCACGATTAACTCGCGCCCTGCCTTCTTCTAATCATTCACATTTATGATTACTTTTTAGTGCTTTCGCTCACTAACAAGTCAATCGCTTTTCGAACTTTCAAGTCCGCTTTCAATGTATCTGTACCACCTTGCATAGCAAGAATTTGCTTGATTTCATCAGCAGAACGTTGGTACATTTCAGCCATTTTTTCAATTTCTTGATCTACATCTTCTTCAGATGCTTCAAGGTTTTCTTCAATTGAAATAGCTTCAAGAGTTAAGTTCATGCGAACACGTTTAGCAGCATCATCTTGGAATTGTGCTTTCATTCCTTCTTCGTCTGTTTGAGCGAATTGATAATACATATCCATCGTCATTCCTTGAGATTGTAGACGTTGTCCAAATTCCTCTAACATACGGTCAACTTCTGTGTTGATCATCGATTGTGGAATGTCTACTTCTGCATTTTCAGTAGCTTTTTCGACTAAAGTATCTTTCATCTTCGCCTCAGCTTCTTGTTTTTTAGCAGTTTCAAGTTTTTCACGAACGTCTTTTTTCAAGTCTTCGAATGATTCATGCTCTTCATTCACATCTTTTGCAAACTCATCATCTAATTCTGGAAGATCTTTACGCTTAATGTCGTGTACCGTAACTTGGAACTTAGCAGCCTTACCAGCAAGCTCTTCAGAATGATACTCTTCTGGGAATTCCACGTTTACTTCTACATCTGTTCCAGTTTTCACGCCGATTAGCTGATCTTCAAAACCTGGAATGAATTGTCCAGAACCGATTTCTAATGAATAGTTCTCTGCTTTTCCGCCTTCAAACGGCTCTCCATCAACGAAACCTTCAAAATCCATAACTACTGTGTCGCCTTTAGCAACCTCGCCGTCTTCAACAGCAACAAGGTCAGCGTTCTTTTCTTGAAGTTGCGTGATCTCTTGATCCACGTCTTCATCTGTTACTTCAACGCTCTCTTCTTCTACTTCAAGACCTTTGTATTCTCCAAGCTTCACTTCAGGTTTTACTGTAACTGTTGCAGTAAAGGTAAGTGGCTTTCCTTTTTCAATTTCGTCGATATCAATTTCAGGACGGTCTACTGGCTCAATGGCCGCTTCTTCTACAGCTTCTGAGTAAGCTTCTGGTAAAAGAATATCTAACGCATCTTGATAAAGTGATTCAACACCAAATTTTTGTTCGAAGATCTGACGTGGTACACGTCCTTTACGGAATCCTGGAACGTTAACTTTCTTTACTACTTTTTTAAATGCTTGATCTAATGCATCATCTACGCGTTCACTGTTCACCTCAACAGTTAATACACCAGAGTTGCCTTCTTTTTTTTCCCATTTTGCAGTCATATATACTTTCCCTCCAAGATAAAATAAATCATTTTTTCCTCGTGTCTAATTTACAACCCTTATATTATAACATACGTGTCTTGCTTTTCAATGATTTATCATTGATCATTCATATGAAGCGGCTAAACCTATTAATTATGTATGCCAATTCTGGTTATGTAAGATTTGATCCCATCGTAAATAAAAATGACTCGCTTTCTTTTAAATGATCTACCGCTTTCTTCACTTCAAATTCATCAGCTTCATACTTTTTGATCGTTTCATTCAGGCTTTTCTCATCTTCAAGGAGCGCAACGCCCATATGATGAAGAGCGCATGCCCATATTTCAATATGGAGAGGCTGGGGAGACTTTGGATATATTGCGAACAAGTAATGCCACCATACTTGTTGAACCATTTCAAATAAAGAGGGATTCTCTTGTCCTAACACTTGTTCTAACCTTCTTACGACTGACGTACCAAATTTCTTATGAAAAACATCCTCTAAATCTTCAATTCTTACCGAATACTGTTGCCCAAATTTATGTACTTCAAATTCACCTGTAACATTCATTTCTTTCAACGTTTGCAATATGTAGCTTTTTAATACAGGTTGATTTTCTTTCCCTTTTAAAAATATCCGGTATGCTTCCTCTACTTCTTGAGAGTCATGATGACTTAATTTCTGAATCGCACCCCACTGTTGATCAGGGTTCCCCTTCTTTAGTGTTTGAATAAGTTCTTCTTTCGAAGGTACAATCTCCAGAGAATCTTTCTCCATCATATCTAACTCTTCATCTACTTCTTCAAATCCTTCAGTCATATGTCTTGAAAACTCCAAGAGATGATAAAGTGATTCCGCCATCTTAGCTGGGAGTTTATTTTCTGCAATCACTGCATCTAAGATGTCTACGACTTCTTGGTAATCTCCCAATTGAACAAGTAGCGATACATATACTTGTAGGACATCATAGTAATCGCCAATCCCTTCATTAAGCATTGATTCGCAATGTTTCTTAGCTTCTTCTAGTTGGTGGAGTTCAATATTTGTAATAACCATTCCGTAACGAGCTTGGGCATGATCTGGTTCTAGTTCAGTTGATTGTCTAAAGTAGGATAAAGCGTCATAGTATTTTTTTTCCTTCAAGGAACTCATTCCCTTTTCAACAAGCTTAGCTACAAGCCCTGGAAAAAGGATGACGTTATCGTCTGAACCATTTGTTTCGTTTCCCATACATTCTGACCCCCTTTTTTATGTAGTGTCTTTTTCATTAGTTTATCAATTAAGGTATGGAAAGACAAACTTAATTAATGACTAAAGTCATAATTTTTAAAAAAATGTTTTCATTTATGTCTTTTGGTGAATATACGAAGTAAAAAGCTCTTATTCAAGAAGGAGGAATCTTCATGCTGGTATTGCTCTTGCTCGTTATGATTGCTTCGCTGATCAGTTATGTCATTCTTAAGGAGCCCCGATCAAAAAGACCGACTTTTACAACTGTGAAGAAATATGAGTCTCGCCTTTTACCTAGTGATTTACGATATCTATATGATGCACTGACATCGAGAGGATATTACGTAAGTTGTGAGATTAAAGAGAAACGAAGTGACATTCCTCTTGCCTTGGAGCCTTTTCGAATCGCCCTTATCCCACGAGATAAAGGAATCATTAAAAACACTTGGTTAACAGTATACTTAAACATGAAAGGTTGGAAGACGATTTTGTTCTCAAGTCCAAGTTCTGAGAAGCAACTTGATGAGATCATTGCAGAAATTGAAGGGTACCACCCGACTAGCATGAATGATATGAAGAAAGTACAATAAGAGAGACATGGTACTTGTATTTTTTTATCCTAGCTAGGACAGGCTAGGTTTTTATTTTTGCCTTTTTCATTTAGACTACGCTGATAATAAAAATGCAGCTCGTTTCTTCATCATGAACCGAGGAAGAACTTCGCTCCCTTTCAGCGGATGAACCATCAAATGAAGAATGTTCATTCATCATCATTCAGATCGAGGATGAAAATATAATTAAACTAGACATAAGCAACTGAGGAGTCCATCTTTTTTTACAGCAACAAAAAAAGCACCTTTATAAAAGGTACCTGTAAGTAATTTAAATGGCGTCCCAGGAGAGATTCGAACTCCCGACCGACGCCTTAGAAGGGCGTTGCTCTATCCAGCTGAGCTACTGGGACATTGGGTTTTCATATTTTGTTTGAGTTACTAAATGAAATAATGGAGCGGGTGATGGGAATCGAACCCACATCATCAGCTTGGAAGGCTGAGGTTTTACCACTAAACTACACCCGCACTTATAAAAATTTCTCTTTCAAACTTTGTTTTGTCATGCTTCTTCCTCTTCTAGCATCGCTCTGTAGTTCTGTCCGTCGAAGCAACTCACAGCTTATTCACTGAAGCTTTGTTCGTGGCTGAGGTTTTACCACTAAACTACACCCGCATAAAGAAAAGACGGAATTGTGTTTGCTAACTGTTAATCTAACTTTTCGTAACAGCGACAATAATAAATATATACAATTCCGTCCTTAATGTCAACAGTTTATGTGAAAGTTTTTACTAAGGTCAGCTAATTTGTTTCCATCGAGGTCATAAAAGTTAACTTCGATTTCATTTTCTTTCGTTTCAACGATTACATAAGTCCCCTTAGGATACTGCCTTGGCAGACGCATACTTCCAGGATTCAAGATAACCATATTCTTTTCCTGAATCGCCAGTGGAACGTGAGTATGACCGTAACAAATGATCTGCGATTCCGTTTCCATTCCTTTGTAAATTAAATTCATTTCCGATGTTTTTACATTTAATAAATGGCCATGAGCTACAAAAAATCTCATGTCTGCTACATCCTCCACGCACTCTTCAGGAAAGTCAGTTCCAAAATCACAGTTCCCTCGGACTGTGTAAACCTCATTCAGAGCTGAAGATGAGGCCGAGAGTTCAGAATCACCACAATGGAATAACGCATCCACCTCATAACGGTGCCGATCAACAATTTTCTTTACTTCTGCATCCCAGCCGTGACTATCACTCATTACTAATGCTTTCATGTCAAATCACCTTTCTAAATATTTTCTTTAGACCACTCTTCCCAATAATCCGCTAATTTCACTAAAGCATTCGCACGATGACTTAATTTATTTTTCTCTTCTTTTGTTAACTCCGCCATCATTTTATCCAACTGAGGCAGATAGAAAAGGGGATCATAACCGAAACCGTGATCTCCTTCTAGAGTTTGTGAAATGATTCCATCACACGTTCCTCGGACGGTCTTCACCTTTCCAGTTGGAAAATAAATCGCCAATGCACAAACAAACCTTGCCGTTCGATCTTTGTCCGGAACACCTGATAATTCAGTTAGAAGCTTTTTATTGTTAGCTTCATCGCTTTTAGCCTCACCTGCATACCGAGCTGAGAAAATCCCCGGCTTTCCATTAAGAGCATCAACTTCCAATCCTGAATCATCAGCCAGAACCGCTTTACCTATTCTCTTACCAATGGTTTCCGCTTTTTTCATTGCATTATCTTCAAAGGTGTTCCCATCTTCAACTACATCTATCTCTTCCGGTAAATCTAATAATGATTTCACTGTTAAACCTTTTTGTTGAAAAAAAGCTTTAAATTCTGCTATTTTCCCTTTGTTCCTTGTAGCAATAAAAATTTCTTTATTCACTATTTCCCGCCCCTTGTTTTCATTAACCTTCAATATTTCAGGTCATTCTTTAGCTGAGCTCTCGATGGTTTCCCCGAATTCTTTTAATGCATCTTTTTGCATTTGGAAAAGCTCATAAATTCCTTTTTCAGCAAAGTCTAACATTTCGTTTAGCTGTTTTCTTGAAAATGTTGCTTCTTCTCCAGTTCCCTGAACTTCTACTAATTGACCATCACTTGTCATAATAACATTCATATCAACATTGGCTTGAGAGTCTTCGATATAATCTAAATCTAAGATCGTTTCATTTTCTTCATTAACACCTACGGAAATCGCTGCTAAATATCCTTTTAGAGGGTTTTTCTTCAGTTTCTCTGCTTTTAATAATTGTTCAAATGCTAACCCCATGGCCACAAAAGCACCTGTAATTGAAACTGTCCTTGTCCCACCGTCAGCTTGAATAACGTCACAGTCAATCCAAACTGTCCTTTCTCCTATGGCATCCAAATCCACTACAGACCGAAGAGCCCTGCCAATCAATCGCTGAATTTCCATTGTTCTTCCGGTAATTTTCCCTTTAGAAGATTCTCTAATATTACGCTGCTCCGTTGCCCTTGGTAACATGGAATACTCTGCCGTTATCCAGCCTTTTCCCTTCCCTCTCATAAAAGGAGGTACTCGGTCTTCCACACTGGCAGAACAGATTACTTTTGTATCCCCAAAAGTAACCAATACGGATCCTTCCGGATGCTTTATGTAATTTGTGATAAATTCTACTTTTCTTAATTCATTATCAAGTCGTTGATCTTGACGCACGATACCACTCCTCAGTTTGTCTCACTATAATTATGTAAATCCATTTTTTCTTAAAAAACGAAAAGAAGAAGCAGGTTTTAACAGCTGCTCCTTCTAATAATAAGTCTTTCCAATAGCAATTTCAAATATAGGTTAGATTAAAATTGACCGACATTTACTTGATTAGGTCTCACTACAGGTTCTGTGAGCGACTCCCCGTTACTCATCATAATTGCAGACTCAGAGTCTACCATCAACGATACACTTTCAATCTCTTCTTGTTCCGTCAATGAAAGAACGAGCATGTTTAAGACATTTTCTGAAATAGCCGTGCCCTGCAATTGACTTAACAAAGCTTCATTAAAATTCAGTGTTAACGTTCCATTGTCAAGATCTGGTTCCTCAATTAGCGCTACTTCCTGACGGAAATCAGTTAATAACTGGGACGTGTAAGATGGCCCTTCTAACAGTTCATTGATTACCGCTTCATATAGGTCATCTTGTTGATCTACTCTTCTCGTGACTGGGACGTAGTATGTTTGATCATCCGTTTGTGAAAGGAAATAGACGACAACTGGTGAAGTTGAAACAAGATCAGCTTGATCATTTACTTCTAAATTAATACCATGTCCTCTAGTGTACCCCTCCCCTATAGGCGTGTCATTTTGTGGCATAGCCGCTAACTCTTCTCCATTAATACTTAATTTTACTCGGTCAACTTCTTCTTCTTGCGTCAATGTCCAAGTAATAGATTGAAGAATTTGCATTTCTTGAGAAGGATGATAATCCGTAAAAGACTCATTTAGATCAATGGTAGCTACTCCGTTCTTTACTTTAACGCCTAACACTTCTGTTTCTGGTGGCAGTACAGCTTGGAAGCCATTTGGCAATTGTTCTGTCACTGGCCCTTCCTGCACTAGGTGTTCTACAAGTGCTGTTAATTTATCCTCAGGCATAAGCATGTTCATTGTTTGAGGGGCAACCATCCCATTCCGATCAACGAGATACAATTCATGGAGCTCTTCATCGACGGTCACAGGACCACCTTTCTCCTCTGCACCCTCTTCATCCATTGGCTCCTCTGCATCATCCATATCATCCGTAATTGAACTTATTTGTCCGTCATCAACATCCTGGTCCATCACTTCTACTTCCAGCTCATCTTCATCCTCAATATAATCAATTTGTGGCGGATCAATCTCTTCAAGAACATCATCTGTGATTTGTGATCCACATGCAGTAAAGAGCATCACCATTGTTGCGAAAAACAAGATAGCGAGCCCTGTTCGTTTCCAACCTCGTTGCATTGCATTCCCTCCTTGACTGTTTGTACTATGATATATACGAGCTTTTAACGTATTTATACCAAGATAATTCCAGAGTAACGAAAAAACACAACGTCATAGACGTCGTGTTTAAAATGGTAGATATTCTGTTGATTATTGTTATCTGATTTGGCGGTTTGTAGTAACTAAATTTAAATCTGTTTCCCTTACTTCGAATAGATGACACCCTAACCAACTTTCTGCTACTTTTTGAAATAACTTCTTGGAACCTGTGGTATAGAAGATGTGTTTAGGCTGATTTTCCCCAGTATAAAGTATTTCTTTATAATACAATAAAGCACTGACTTCTCTTGCCGTTTCATCACCGGAACATATAACAGCTACTTTCTCCCCTGTAACATCTTGAATCAAAGGGGCAATGAGCGGATAGTGAGTACAGCCTAAAATTAAGCTGTCAATGTCATAATCCAATATAGGAGACAGAGCATCCGAAATAATTTCTTTTGCATCATCCCCACTAAATTCTCCACTTTCAACAAGAGGAACAAGCGTAGGACAAGCTAGGCTGACTACCTTTACTTTATCGTTGATTGAGGTTAGTTCCCTATGATAGGCTCCGCTGGAAATGGTGCCTTCTGTGCCAATCACGCCAACTTCTTTATTTTTTGTCGTCTTCAATGCGGCAATCGCTCCTGGATGGATGACTCCAATCACAGGAATAGATAACTTCTCCTTCGCTTCTTCCAATACGACTGCTGTGGCAGTGTTACATCCGATTACTAATAATTTAATATCTGCTGAAAGAAGGTAATCAATCATCTCCCACGTAAACGTGCGAACTTCTTCTTCCGTCCTCGGTCCGTATGGACAACGAGCTGTATCACCAATATAAATGATTTCTTCTTTAGGTAATTGACGCATTAACTCTGACACAACTGTTAGACCGCCAACTCCTGAATCAATAACTCCAATAGGCTTTCTCACAATCAAATGGCCTCTTTCTATAGTTAAAATGACTTCCAGGTTTTTGCATCTCGCTTCATTTCATCAAACAGGTAGCTTAAACTTTTTTCTAAAAAATCAACATTTTCCGTAGAAAAATCACCAAGCACGTTTTGTAAATACGCTTGCCTTTCATTAATCACTTCCCGAATAATCGTAGCACCTCTGTCTAGTAAATGGATTCTCACGACACGACGATCATTGGTATCTTTTACACGCTCGACAAGTTCATTTTTTTCCATACGATCTACAAGATCTGTTGTCGTGCTACATGCTAAATACATTTTTGATGATAGTTCACCAATGGTCATATCACCATATTCATGTAACCACTGAAGGGCAACAAATTGAGGTGGTGTGATTGGAAATTCATTTAAGATTTCTCGTCCCTTTTGTTTGACAATGTCTGCAATCATACGTAATGATTTTTCAATATGTGCTACTTGTGTAAGATCCACAGTCTGTTCTTTACTCTGTTCAGGCATTGTCCTATCTCCTTTCAAATCTCTTTCCACTGTCGTTGAATATAAATAAGGATACTTTATATTTTCCTTGTTTTTCATAAGAATATCAAGTCTTTCAATGAAAAGAAAGCTCTCATTTGAGATTTTAAATAAAAAGAAACGCTGATTTATAGTGTTATTCATACTATAAATCAGCGTATTCATCATTTGTATAAAGGTGCTGAATTAGAGAAATGACTTTTCAACCAATTCTTTTACTTCATCAGCGGTATTCAATAAAAGTGCCTTTTCAGCAACTTCTTTAGCTTCACTTTTAGTCATTTGACTAATCTGACTTCTGGCAGGGAGTACGGATGTAGCACTCATACTGAACTCATCTAGCCCGAGTCCAAGAAGTAATGGAATTGCCAATTCATCTCCAGCCATCTCGCCACACATGCCTGTCCATTTACCTTCAGCATGAGAGGCATCAATAACCATTTTTACTAAACGTAAAATTGCAGGATTGTATGGTTGATACAAGTAAGAGACTTGTTCATTCATCCGATCAGCTGCTAAAGTATATTGAATTAAATCATTTGTTCCAATACTAAAGAAATCAACTTCTTTTGCAAATTGCGGAGCCATGACAGCTGTAGACGGGATTTCTACCATGATTCCAATTTCAATGCTGTCACTTACGTCTTTTCCATCTTCTTGAAGCTTCTTCTTCTCTTCTTCAAGAATAGCTTTCGCTTGTCGGAATTCGTCTAATGTAGCAATCATCGGAAACATAATTTTCAAATTACCGAATACACTTGCTCGTAACAAAGCACGCAATTGCGTTCGGAACATATCATCCTTTTCCAAGCAAAGGCGAATCGCACGGAAACCTAAGAAAGGATTCATTTCTTTAGGTAAATCTAGATAAGGTAGTTCTTTGTCTCCACCAATATCTAATGTACGGATGACAACAGGTTTCCCATCGAGGTTCTGAACGACCTTTTTGTAAGCTTCATATTGCTCTTCTTCTGTAGGAAGCTCATCTCTACCCATATAAAGGAACTCCGTACGATAAAGACCTACACCTTCAGCACCATTATTGATGACCCCTTCAAGATCATTAGGTGTTCCAATATTGGCTACTAACTCTACTAGTTGACCATCTTTAGATTTTGAAGGTTCATGAACAAGCTTCGCCCATTCCTTCTTCTTTTCTTCGTAATCCGCAAGCTTCTGACGATACTCTGCCAGTTCCTCTTCTGTCGGATCTATGATCACATTTCCTTCAAGACCGTCAACAATGACTTGCATTCCTTGTTCACCAGATTTAGTGACAGATTTCGTCCCCACGACTGCAGGAATTTCCATCGAGCGAGCCATGATCGCTGAATGGGATGTTCTTCCACCAATATCTGTTACAAAGGCCTTTACAAAATCTTTGTTTAATTGAGCCGTATCTGAAGGCGTTAAATCATCAGCAATTAAAATGACTTCTTCATTTAATTCTGCTAAAGAAACGATAGGTTTACCAAGAATGTGCGCTAATAAACGTTGAGAAACATCTCTAATATCCGCAGCACGTTCTTTCATATATTCGTTATCCATGTTCTCAAACATCGTAATAAATGTATCTGAAACTTCTTTGAGCGCAAAAGAAGAATTCACTTTATCATCTTTTACTTTCTGACGAATCGTGTCAACTAATTCAGGGTCACTTAACACGAGTAAATGAGCTGAGAAAATTTCAGCGTGATCTTCTCCAAGATCATTTTTCGTTTTCTCTTTTATTACCTCTAATTCAGACTTGGATTTTTCCAATGCTGAATCGAATACTTGTAGCTCTTCTTCTACATTTTCTACAGTTTTCTTTACAACAGTTAGATCTGGCGTTTCAAGGCGAAATGCTTTTGAAATAGCAATTCCAGCTGAAGCTGCAATTCCGTTTAGCTGTACTGACATTACTCAGCGAGTCCTTGCTTCATAATTTCATCAAGACCTTGAATAGCTTCCTCTGCATCTGGACCTTCAGCTTTAATTGTTACTTCAGCACCTTGGCCAACACCTAAAGACATTACACCCATAATTGATTTCAAGTTAACGGATTTTCCGTTATATGCCAGGCTAACTTCTGACTCATACTGCCCTGCTTTATTTACTAACTGTGTAGCTGGTCGAGCGTGGATCCCTGTTTCTGCTGTAATAGTGAAATTCTTTTCTGCCATGATTAAGACACTCCTTCAAGTTTAGTAAAATTTTAATTACATTTTTAATTCGAATGTTGTTAGAACGACAAGAAGCACTAAAACACTCGTCTACGCCTTCGTTACTTATTGTTACCCTAATTGATCTCTTCTCACGCTTTATCTTACAACATTATCTTTCACTGTAACAATAATAGAGAAGCGGTTTCAATCAAAAGGAAAAGGCATGAGTAAAGGTTGTCTATGAAATGAGGGTCCCCCTATGGAAAGGTGCATTATGTTGCAACATTCCTTAATCATACACACCTCTTTACTCATGCCTGATCATATCAGTAACACGTAAACGAGTTATGTTTTATTTTGTTTATCCAACACAGTTTGGACATAAATCATTAAATGAATGACTTCCGAACTGCCCAAGGATACTCTTGCTGACTTCTCAATCATCCGAACTAAGTTCCGTGATATATTATAGCATAAAGGGTTATTTTCCTTCAACATTAATATCACTTCTTCGTTAAATTTCGATCCTTCATCATTCACCGGCTCTTTCATTATTTGTTTGATATGATGAATGAGTCTACGGAAAGAAACGAGATCATGACTTAATTTCACTTCTGCCTTTTCTTCTATATAACGGACACATCTTACTAAAAGGTCAGATTCTTTGTTTAATGAAGAGTGACTGTCACGGATAGCACTTTGAATATGAAGAGTAATAAAACCAACCTCTGCCCCAGGAAGCCTCAAACCCGTCTTATCATGGATAAACGCCACAACACTCTCAGCAATCTGATAGGTATCATAATACAACCATTTCGTCTCCGTTAAAAAAGGGTTTTGTATTTCTGTCCGATCCCTGGTTCGCTGAAGAGCCAACGCCAAATGCTGAGTTAAAGCAAAGTGTAATTGTTCTCCTAATTGAAAACCGATAACCTCATGAATTTTCTCGATCGATTCATGGATAATTAATAATGTTTCTTCTGTTTCTTTTGTAACTAATCGTATGTATTTTTCCTGTTCTTGTTCATCTACAAGGGAATAAACTTTATCGTACGTAGTCGACTCAAAGTAATCACCGTTCTTCATTCCAAATCCGATACCTTTTCCAATAAAAATCACTTCTTGATTATGGTCAGACTGAGCAATAACAACATTATTGTTTAGCGCTTTCTGAACAGTAAAAGGTCCTTGTACCATTTAGACACCTTCTCTTATATCTTCGACATTTAGTTACATTTATCATATAGAGATTCACTGTGTAAATCAACTAATCTAAAACGATAAACCGGCTTCCATATCAGAAGCCGGTTTACATCAGATCTTCAGTTCACCTAATCGAATCAACTCAATGACTGCCTGGGACCGCCCCTTCACCCCGAGCTTTTGCATCGTGTTTGAAATATGATTGCGAACTGTCTTCTCACTTATGAAGAGCTGCGAAGCAATCTCTTTTGTCGTTTGATCTTGAACGAGCAATTCAAAAACTTCCCGCTCCCTTTTCGTCAACAATGGTTTTGGCCTTAGATCATGATCCTTCATACATTCACCCTTCCTTGCATGGGCTGTTCTTTCGATATTTTGGCGAATATTTAGTCATCAATATCTTATGTGAAAGGTACAGAGCCCGTGACAACAAAGAGTTATGTTGTTAATAAATACCTGTTTTCAAAGCTTCAATCGCTGTCTCGTCCCAAACAGTGGACTTCCCTGTTTTCTTGGATACCTGTACAATCCTCCCTCTCCCAGACATACATAATTCTTTCGTTTCATTTGTAATCATATAGTGAATTTCAACTGATGAATTTCCAATTTCGACAACTTTCAGTCCGATCTCCAACTGTTCATCAAAGAATATTTGTTTCATATAATCACATTGCAAGTCTGCTGTAACAGGTATCGTTTCGCCATCGTGACTCATCCAATGTTGCATTAATCCTGACTCTTTAAAAAATTGAATTCTTGCGTGTTCAAAAAACACAAAAGCATTCGTGTTATTCAAGTGTCCAAATGCATCCGTTTCAGAAAAACGAACCGTTACAGGATAAATATATTGGAACTCGTTTCTCCAACGATCGACTTGGTCAATATAACTTGGTAGCCTCATAAAAATCCTCCTAGACAATGAATGAATAATCATTCATTTTTTATTTGAATAAAAGGGGCAAATAAATTGCCCCCACTTTAGCAAAATTAAGCTGTATGATCTGTACCGAAGAAATTTTTAAATGATTGTAATGTCGTTTCCCGATTCAGCGCTGCGATAGATGTTGTCAAAGGAATTCCTTTAGGACAAGCTTGGACGCAGTTTTGCGAGTTACCACAGTTTGATAATCCGCCTTCGCCATCCATTAATGTTTCAAGTCGCTCAGCTTTATGCATCGCACCCGTTGGGTGGGCATTAAATAATCGAACTTGAGACAGAGCAGCAGGGCCAATAAATTCTGATTTACTATTTACATTTGGACAAGCTTGCAGACAAACACCACACGTCATACATTTAGACAACTCATAAGCCCATTGTCGTTTTGCTTCAGGCATTCTCGGACCTGGCCCTAAGTCATACGTTCCATCAATCGGAACCCATGCCTTGACGCGCTTTAACGAGTCAAACATACGACTTCGGTCTACTGTTAAATCTCTCATGACCGGAAAGGTATGCATCGGTTCTAATTTAATCGGTTGTTCTAATTGATCAATTAACGCTGTACATGATTGTCTCGGTTTCCCATTAATAATCATCGAACAGGCTCCACACACTTCCTCTAGACAGCTAGCATCCCAAGCAACGGCCGTTGTTTCATCTCCGTTAGCGTTAACAGGATTCCGGCGAATTTCCATCAATGCTGAAATAACATTCATATTCGCACGGTATGGAATCGAGAATTTCTCTTCGTATGGTTCGCTATTTTGATCCACTTGACGTTTAATTACGAGTTGGATGGTTTTTTCACTCATGCCTTTTCACCAGCCTTCTTCTTAGAAGTATAGTCACGCTTACGAGGCTTGATTAAAGAAACATCTACTTCTTCATACTCAAATTCAGGAGATTTTGTTACTGGATTATACTTTGCTTTTGTTGTCTTCAACCACTCATCATCATTACGATCCGGGAACTCTGGCTTGTAATGTGCTCCACGGCTTTCGTTACGATTATGAGCACCAATAGTAATCACTCGAGCTAAGTTCATCATAGATCGCAATTGTCTTATGAAAGCGGCACTTTGGTTTGTCCACTTAGCTGTATCGTCAATATTGATGTTTTGATATCTGTCTAGAAGTTCTACGATTTTCTCGTCCGTCATTTTAAGTCTATCATTTTCACGAACAACGGTTACGTTTTCAGTCATCAAACTACCTAGCTCCTGATGCAATTTAAAGGCATTCTCATTTCCTGTCATGCTAAGAATTTCTTCTAACTGCTCTTGATCCTTTTGGACTTGGCGATCAAATACAGTGCTATCAAGATCTTCTGATGTGGTCTCTAGACCTTCAATATATTCCGCTGCCTTAGGTCCAGCAACCATTCCTCCATAAATAGAGGATAGTAACGAATTGGCTCCAAGACGGTTTGCCCCGTGAATGGAATAGTCCACTTCTCCTGCTGCGAACAATCCAGGAATATTCGTCATTTGATTATAATCAACCCATAGTCCACCCATAGAATAGTGAACAGCCGGGAAGATTTTCATCGGTACTTTACGAGGGTCATCACCCATGAATTTTTCGTAGATTTCCATGATCCCACCTAATTTTAAATCAAGCTCTTTAGGATCTTTATGGGAAAGATCAAGGTATACCATGTTTTCCCCATTGATTCCACGCTTTAAATCTACACACACGTGGAAAATTTCTCTCGTCGCAATATCACGTGGAACAAGGTTTCCATAAGCAGGATACTTCTCTTCAAGGAAATACCACGGCTTGCCATCTTCATCGTAAGTCCACACTCGTCCACCTTCTCCACGAGCTGACTCACTCATTAATCTAAGTTTGTCATCACCTGGAATCGCTGTCGGATGAATTTGAATAAATTCACCGTTCGCATAATACGCTCCTTGCTCATATACAGCTGCTGCTGCATAACCCGTATTGATCATTGAGTTGGTTGACTTACCAAATATTATTCCAGGTCCACCAGTAGCTAAAATAACAGCATCCCCGCGGAATGATTGAATTTCAGATGAATTCAAGTTCTGAGCAGTCATCCCTCTACAGACTCCGTCGTCATCAATCACGGCGTGTAAAAATTCCCAACCTTCATACTTTGTAACTAATCCGCTTACTTCATGCCTGCGAACTTGTTCATCCAAAGCATAAAGTAATTGCTGACCGGTCGTGGCGCCTGCATATGCCGTTCTATGGTGTTGCGTACCTCCAAATCGGCGAAGAGCAAGCAATCCTTCAGCAGTTCTATTAAACATGACACCCATACGGTCTAATAAATGAATAATGCCAGGTGCTGCGTCACACATTGCTTTAACAGGTGGTTGATTGGCTAGAAAGTCCCCACCATATACTGAATCGTCAAAGTGCTCCCAAGTAGAGTCACCTTCACCCATTGTATTTAATGCTCCATTGATCCCGCCTTGAGCACAGACAGAGTGAGATCGTTTAACAGGCACGACAGAAAATAAATCGACTGACATTCCAGCTTCTGCTGCTTTAATCGTCGCCATGAGACCCGCTAGGCCGCCACCTACAACGATAGTTTTTCCTTTGCTCATTATTAACACTCCTTCTTTTTGGCTATCCGACAAATGCTAAAATGGAACGAATTCCGATATAGGTCAATGCTACAAATACCCCTAATGTCACGTACGTAGCAATTTGTTGAGACCTTGGCGTAATCGTAATCCCCCAAGTAATGGCAAACGACCATAGTCCATTAGCAAAGTGGAACGTTGTTGCCGTAATACCAATAATATAAAGGATTAACGCGAGTGGATTTTCGACAATTTCAGCCATCATGTTAAAGTTGACTTCTGCTCCTAGTGCAGCGGCAACTCTTGTTTCCCACACGTGCCAAGTAACAAATATAAGTACAATGACTCCCGTTACTCGTTGAAGTCGGAACATCCAGTTCCTGAAATAACTATATGTAGACGTATTATGTTTTGCTTGGAATGCAATATAAAGTCCGTAAACTGCATGGAAGATTAGTGGTAAGAAAATCAATGTCACTTCCATAAAATATCTGAATGGAAGATTTTCCATGAAATGAGTGGCTTGATTGTAAGCTTCTGGGCCTCTAACGGCAAAATAGTTTACTGTTAAATGTACAATCAAAAAAGCCCCTACCGGGATGACACCTAGTAAAGAATGAAGTTTTCTGTAAAAGAATTCACGATTCGTGGACATCTTACTCTCCCCCTGTTTAGTAGTTTTCTGGAGATTCTATTAAAACGATAAAAACACGTACCTCCTTTTCTAAATATATTACTTTAAAAACTTTGTCAATATTTGAAACAGCCATCAATTTGAACATTAAATGACAATTTCATTTTACTCCTCAAACCCTGCTTCGTCAAGAAAGCGGATACAGCCTTTATTTTAACAGAAAAGCGTTCAACATGGCACAATCATTGAAATTTTCTGATAAAAAAATCCAAATAAAAATGGTTTATCTTCTAATTTTTGGTAGTGGCGCCCGTCTATCAATGAAGGGCGCCTCCTATTAAGAACAATTAGGAACAATTCGAAAAAATAATAGATTGCTCACTTGCTAACAGTGTATTTTTTCACAATACTTTTCATTACCCTATGATAATTCTTTCCGTCGGGTATTTGAAATGTGTTTTCTTCTCATTTGCTCGAATGGAGAATAAGAAAGCGACAAGACCCACTCGTCCGATTAACATGAGCAACATTAGCGTTAATTGACTAGGAAGAGTGAGGTCTGGAGTAATTCCCATAGATAATCCACACGTTCCAAAGGCAGAACTAGCTTCGAAAATGATCGCCATCAAAGCTACTTCGCTGCTACTCTCAAACGCCGAAATCAATATGATGGATGCAAACAGGCCTACTACAAATACCGACAGGACGATAAAAGCTTTTTGACGATCTTCCTGATGGATCTCTCTTCCGAAAACTTTCACATCACTTCTCCCTTGGGCAAAGCTTCGAATCGTTAAAAACATGACAGCCAACGTAGTTGTTCGTATACCCCCACCTACACTAGAAGGACTGGCGCCAATAATCATTAAACCAGATATTAACAGCAAACTAGCTAACGTTAAATTGGAAACGTCCATCGTTGCGAGTCCGCCACTTCTCGCTGTTGCGGAATTAAACATGGAGAAGAATAATTGCTGATGCCAAGTCATTCCATCGTAAAATTCCGTTCGTTCAATTAGCCACAACCCAATCATCCCTATGAAAAACACAATGAAATAAGTTGAAGTTGTGATCTTTGTAAATAAACTGAATCGGAAATTCGAATTTTTAGATGAAAAGTATTCTTTTAATTCCATTAATACCGGAAAGCCAATCGCACCGGCAAAGATAAGCAATATATTCACTAATTGAACAAAATAATCATCCACAAATGGGATTAACGATTCCCCAGTCACGTCAAAACCTGCATTGGTAAAGGCAGATAACGCACCAAAAGCTCCTTGATAAAAAGCTTCGAGAGTTGAATCGAAATAATTTAAATAATACGTTCCTAAAATAAAGGCTCCTATGAGTTCAATTCCTAATGCTACGAATAAAATGCCTCTCATCAACTTCACTAGTCCTGCGAATGATATTTGGTTTTGGTCGACCATGATTAACATGCGTTGAGATAACGGAATTTTTTTACCTAAAACCATCCAAACGAAAGTCCCCAGAGTCATTACTCCGATACCCCCTAGTTGAATCGCCATCGCTAGAAAGAAAATACCGATTGAACTATATGTTTCGGATACGTTTACAACTGAAAGTCCTGTCACACTAACTGCACTAACTGAAGTAAACAATGCTTCAGAGTAAGAGACCGATACTCCATCCTGAGAGGACATAGGCAAGAAAAGAAGGACACTGAAGACTAACATAGCAGCAATATAAGAAAATACAATTATCTTAAAAGGACTTAAAATCTTTGACATCTTCATTTGCATCTTTTCAACCCTCCAAGCAAAGTCGAAAATTAGTATACCATGGACTAACAAAGGATTCCATACAAGAATTGGAACTGTTAGTAAAAGAAAAGGAATTTTTTGCTTATATCAGCCAACCGCTCCTTTGTTTATGGTAAAATGGGATAAGAAAACTTGGACAAACAGCGAAGGATGAGATTGATGCCAGAAAAATTAAATCATCAAGACGAAACACAACCCTCTCAAGTTCCAGCATTTAGCTATGATCTTATAAGACACGAGCTTATTCCTGAATTATTAGGTGAAGACGAAGGAAGGATATTATATTGGGCAGGTAAATCTTTAGCAAGAAAACAAATGGATCTTAATAAAAATATTAACCCTTATGACTTTTTCACCGAAGCCCATTGGGGATCCCTGCAAACTGTAAAAGAATCAAAAAGTGAGAGAATATATGAATTAGCTTCTTCTCACCAAGAAAATAAAAGACCTTTCACATTAGAAGCCGGCTTTCTCGCCCAATTTGTTGAAATTGAAAAAGGAGTCGTTTCAGAATCTTCCTATGCGATCAAGCGTAACAAACCTCTCACCATTACTATTACAGTACGATGGGACAAAAAAGATCCTGCGAATAGTTAAAGAGTACATAAAAAGCACACTTCAAATACATTTTGAAGTGTGCTTTTTTATTTCACCCTTTTTATAACAGACTTCATCCGTTAAGACGCCCTAAATGTTCGTCGCCCTTCTCCATTCACAATAATTTAAAAATGACGCTTGCCGCCTAATAGTTTATCCTATAAACTATCTATAAGTTGAATGGATGAAAGGGGTCTGAAAGTGAATAGTACAAAAATGAATGAATTGATTGAACAATATGCCAATGTGTACTTGTTTGCTACAAAAAAAATCGAACACATTTTAGCTGAAAAGGTAATCCCTATGTCTGTAGAACAGTATGGAATTCTACGTGTGCTAGATATGAAAGGGGCAGCAACTGCCAAAGAGGTGGCTGAATATACAGGTGTGCATAAAAGTGCTGTGACAGCCAAAACGACACGACTTGAATCAAAAGGTCTTGTTAAACGAACGCAAAGTGATCAAGATCGACGACATATTAAAATAGAATTAACGGAAGAAGGCAAAAAAATCTATGATCAATCAAAAGAAGCCATGGCTGAATTTATTGCCGTTTACTTCAAACAGCTTGAGGCTGATGAAGTAGAAAACTTCTTAAACGTTTATAAAAAGATTAATAAAATGCTTGAACAGGAGAACCAAACATTATGAGCCGTTATTATCGGTGGATTTATGCGTTGCCTATTATCTGGATTGTTTGCGGTATCTGGCTGTTTATCATTAGCCCTGATATGGATCAACTCGTACGAGAGCAAGGACAGTTCTCCATTCCGGATGAATATTCTTCAGCTGTCACTGAAGAGATACTAAAAGATAATGAAAGTACTTCTGGCGAATCGATTCTCGTTGTATATCATGATGAACAAGGAATCACAGAACTTCAAAAACAAGATGTTCACACTCAACTAGAATCTATAGGTACCGAAATTAAAGGGTTTCCTGTAGAGGAGGTCCTTAGTCCACTTGATTCTGAAGAACAGGAAGAATACTTAATTAGCTCTGACGGAACCACTATGATGGCCCTCCTTACGATGGATATAAATCTGAATGACATCCCTCTCGTTAGAAACGACCTTGAAGAAGAGGTGGCTGTAGAGGGAATTGACCATTTTGTGAGCGGATCCTCTATTATTGAAGACGATGTAATCATCAGTTCAGAAGAAGGTTTAGCCAAAACAGAAATAATCACCGTCATCTTTGTAGTGACGATCTTATTCCTTGTTTTCCGGTCATTTGCCGCTCCATTCATTCCATTAATAACCGTTGGTGCAACGTATTTTGTGACAGTTTCTATCGTCGCCTTGTTGATCGATTCGTTTCAATTCCCTGTGTCAAACTTCACGCAAATTTTTATCGTTGCAATATTATTTGGAATTGGCACGGATTATTGCATTTTACTGTTAACTAGATTTAAAGAAGAATTGTATCATGGAGCAGACAGGTTAACAGCTATGATGCGAACTTATCGAGCCGTGGGTACTACAGTTTTTTCAAGCGCTTTAACTGGTTTTATTGGGTTTGCAGCAATCGGATTAGCGGATTTTGATTTATACCAGTCCGCAGTCGGGGTTGCCGTTGGAATCATTATCCTCATAGCGGCTCTATGGATTTGGATTCCTGCTGCCATGTTATTATTAGGGGAAAAATTATTCTGGCCATCCAAAGCTGGATTAGAAGCTACCCAAAGCAAGTTATGGGGAGTATTAGGTCGATTCTCCATTTACAAGCCTGGTTGGACGTTAATGCTACTCTCATTGGTTTTAATTCCTGCAGCACTCTTTTACGATCAAAAGCTTTCCTATAATTCTTTGGACGAAATTAGTAGCGATTATCCTTCTGTTCACGCTGTTGATCTTGTCTCTGAGAAGTTTGGAGAAGGTCACTCTTTTCCTGTAAATGTGGTTATAGAATCGGACGCTCCATGGGACCAACCTTCTATGATGCCTTATATTGAATTAATTAGTGCTGAACTAACCAAAATAGATTCTGTTGAAGAAGTACGCAGTGTAACCCGTCCTGAAGGGATCATTATTGAAGATTTTAGAATTCCAGTGATTGCAGAAAATTTAGCTGATGGTTTATCAGATATGGAAGAAGGTCTTGAAGGTCTCTACGACGCTCTCATCGAAATACACGATGATATCCGTGGTCAAGAGGACGACTTAGCTGACGCTTCAACAGGCGTTAATGAGTTAATGAATGGGACTGCTGATCTTCAAGAAGGTCAAGAACAGTTGGCCGATGCTGTTGACGAAACAAGCGAAGGGACAATAAATTCAGCAGAAGGACTTACTCAACTTAGAACTGAATTATCAACGATCAATGAGGGTATTGCCGAACAATTAGAAAGTAATTCACTTCCTGCAGAACTATCTCAATCGCTCTTGCCCTTTTCAAATGGAATTACAGAACTCACTGGGGGCTTCCAAGAAGTCGATGATGGTTTGAGAAGCCTAGCTGAAAATCAACGTTTACTTGCAGAAGAATTGAGAACTCTTGCTACTGGCTTAGACGCATTGCAAAGCGGTCAAAGGGACATGGGGGAAGCTTTTGAAGGTATCCAAGGCGGGTATGATGAGTTAGCTGATGCCATGTTGGATTTAGCAGATGGAGTAGAAGAAATCCAACAAGGTCTTACAGATACTGAAGACATTTTAAATGAGATAGCAGAACAGCCCGTTCATCCTCTAGAAGGGTTTTTCGTTCCACAAGCTGTTTTTGACGACGGGGATATGGAAGATCTAATAGAATTATTCATGACACCTAATCAACAAGTCGCTTTATTTGAAGTTGTCCTAGCAGTTAACCCTTACAGTAATGAAGCCATTGAAATCGTTGAAGCAGTGGAAAGTCAACTGGCCAATGCTCTAGCAGGAACCGCGTTAGAAAATACTCGTTATTCCGTTGGTGGCCTCTCCGTCGTCAATCGTGATTTACAACAGATTTCTGATGAGGACTTTAATCGAACAGCGACTATTATGCTTTCAGGCATATTTATAGTTCTTGTCATTCTTTTAAAGTCACTGGTCATGCCTATTTATATTATAGGTTCACTTATCCTCACCTACATCGCCTCAATGGCATTTACAGAACTAATCTTTGTGAGTGTATTAGGCTATTCAGGAATAAGTTGGGCCGTTCCATTTTTCGGTTTTGTTATGCTCATGGCATTGGGAGTAGACTATTCAATCTTTCTTATGGGACGTTTCGGAGAAAATATAAAGACACTTCCAGTAAAAGAGGCCCTCCTGTCTGCGATGAGGCAGATAGGGACAGTGATCCTTTCTGCTGCGATTATTTTAGCCGGGACATTCGGAGCCATGATGCCATCTGGTGTTCTCTCCTTAGTTCAAATAGGCACACTTGTGCTAACAGGATTACTTCTGTACTCGTTAGTCATGCTCCCTCTGTTCGTACCTGTGATGGTTAGGATCTTTGGTGATAAAAACTGGCTTCCGTTTAAACGGCCCTACAAAGAAGAATAATGCTTTAAATAAAAACTACAGTTTAGAAGGTTGTCTTCATACAAGAGAAAAAGCTACACGGGAGAGTTTCTCCCATGTAGCTTTTTCCGGCTTAGCTTTTCTATAAAGCAGCTTCTTTTACCTTATTAATCTTCTCTTTTTCATTATCATCTAATCCAAAGAACGCGTGTAATGCTTCAGCTGCTCGAACCATATCACCGTCAGGAACAACAGTTGAAACGGCAATCTCAGACGTGCTAACCATTTTCACTTCAATTTCTTCTTTTCCTAATACTTTAAACATATCTGCTGCTACACCAGGATTAGATACCATTCCAGAACCTACAATGGAAACTTTTGCTAAACTGCTCTCATGGCGTATGGTGCTATAACATAATGTTGGTTTGTTATCATGAAGGGCATCAATCGCCTTACCAAGATCAGACGTGTTAATTGTACAAGATACATTTAACCCGTGATCAGATGTCACTTGTTGAATAATGACATCTACATTAATGCCTTGATTTGCCAACAAAGAGAATAGGGTTGACATTGTATCATATTGATTAGGTAATCGTTCAATGGTGATTTTAGTTAACTTGTCTTCAAAAGCCAAGCCTCTTACGATTAAATTCTGTTCCATAGTTGCTTCCTCCTCGACAGTCGTTCCTTTTACTTCCTCCATGCTCGATCGAACGATCAGAGTCACTTGATGATTTTTGGCAAATTCTACAGCTCTCGGGTGCAGGACACCGGCTCCTAAATTAGCTAACTCTAGCATTTCATCGTAAGAGATACTATCTAGTTTTCGAGCTTTCTTTACATACCGAGGGTCTGCGGTGAAAACTCCTGTTACATCTGTGAAGATTGAACACGACTGTGCTTTTAGAGCTGCAGCCAATGCCACGGCAGTCGTATCAGAGCCACCTCGTCCTAGTGTCGTAATATCTCCGTTCTCACTTACCCCTTGGAAACCTGCTACAAGTACAGCTTTTCCTTCATCTAAGTGTTCTTGCACATTTACTGGATCGATATCTGTAATGCGTGCATCCTGATGGACATCTTCCGTTTTGATGCCTGCTTGCCAACCAGTTAATGATACAGCATCTACTCCGATTTCTTTCAATGCCATAACTACGAGAGAGATTGTTACTTGTTCCCCTGTAGTGAGTAACATATCCATCTCTCGGGGGTCAGGATTATCTGTAATATCATTAGCTAATTCTACTAATTTATCAGTAGACTTTCCCATAGCAGAAACGACGGTTACCACTTTTTTTCCTTCATCCATCTTGCGTTTTATTTTTTCTGCCACTCTCTTGATTTTTGTTACGTCACCTACAGATGTACCTCCGAATTTTTGGACAACCGTTGTCACTATGAACGCCTCCTCAATTTTATACCGATCTATTTTATTTATATTGCTTCATTCGTTGTAGAGAAGACCTCGAACATTTTCAAAATAGCAAAGTTTCAAAAGTCTTGAAATCACTTGAATGTTCCGATATTTCCGATTAGTAAAACTTCTTTAATTTAAAATAAGTTGATTCATTCACTTAGCTAAAGGATTAAGAGAATCGACAGGGAGACTTCATCTCACTGCCGAACTAATGTCTACTTCGGCGAAATCCACCAAGATAGAACCTTATCGTTCTTTTGTGCCTACTCTTAGTTTTCACTAGCTCTATCTAATTCAAGAGCCGAAGGACGAAATCTTTTTATTCAAACTCATTCAATAGATTACCAAACGGTTCTTATCATCGCAACACTCATCTAGCGTCATTTCTTTTCTTCTTCGTCGATGATTCTCCTTAAGCTTTCAGCAACCGCCTGAGGTACCCCTACACGCTGAATTTCTTCTACTGACGCCTCTTTTAACCTTTTCAAAGAACCAAATTCCTTTAGTAGCAAGCGTTTTCTCTTTTCTCCAATTCCGTCGACTTTATCTAAAATGGATTGAAACATATTCTTTTTACGTACGTTTCGATGAAAGCTGATAGCAAAGCGATGGACTTCATCTTGAATCCTTTGTAATAAATAGAACTCTTGACTCGTTTTCGATAATGCTACAACTTTCGGGGGATCTCCTATCATCAATGACGATGTACGGTGTTTCTCATCTTTAACCAACCCACACACAGGAATCGTTAAATTTAATTCATCTTCTAAAATCTCTTGAGCTGCTGAAATTTGTCCTTTTCCCCCATCAATAACAATTAAGTCCGGCAAAGGAAGTTCTTCTTTTAAAAGTCTTAAATAGCGACGGCGCACCACTTCTCGCATCGACTCATAATCATCGGGCCCTTGGACCGTTTTGATTTTGTATTTACGGTAATTCTTCTTATCTGGTTTACCGTCTACAAAGGAGACCATCGCTGAAACAGGGTCCACCCCTTGAATGTTAGAATTATCAAAAGCTTCGATTCGGTAGGGAGTATCGATGTTCATCGCTTGTCCTAATCGATCCACAGCATAGATTGTTTTTTGCTCATTTCGTTCGATCAGATCAAATTTTTCTTTCAAAGCGAACTTAGCATTTTTCGTAGCTAATTGAATTAATTCCTTCTTTTGACCTTTTTTTGGTTGCACAGCTTTTATATTTAAAAATTGAGAAACCATGTCCACTTCGATGTTTTCTGGAAGAAGAATTTCTGTCGGTTTTTTATGATGCTCTTCTAAGTAGAACTGACCTAGAAACGTATAGAAATCTTCTTCAGGATCTTGATAAGTGGGAAACAATGAGACATCACGTTCAATTAATTTACCTTGGCGCACAAAAAACACTTGGACACACATCCAACCTTTATCCACATAGTATGAAAACACATCACGGTTGACTTGATCAGTTAATGTCATTTTCTGTTTTTCCATCACTGCTTCAATATGCTGAACTTGGTCTCTTAATTCTTTCGCACGCTCGAAATTCATTTCTTCAGAAGCTTTATACATCTTTTCAGTTAGTTGTTCTTTAACGGTTTGATGCCCCCCATTTAAAAACTTGGAGATTTCTGATACTAAACTGTCATTTCTTTCTTTTGTCACAGTGAATTCACAAGGTGCTAAACATTGTCCAATATGATAATACAAGCAAACTCTGTCGGGCAACGTTCGACATTTTCTCAACGGGTACAATCGATCTAATAGTTTCTTCGTTTCGTTGGCAGCTTGCGCATTAGGATACGGTCCGAAGTATTTAGCGCCATCTTTTTTTACCTTTCTAGTCGTCAGTAATCGGGGGTGCTCTTCTTTTGTAATTTTAAGAAAAGGATATGTTTTGTCATCTTTAAGCAAAATGTTATATCTTGGTTCATACTTCTTTATAAGATTCTGCTCTAAAACGAGCGCTTCTAGATCTGATGATGTAACGATATATTCAAAATCAGTGATCTCACTGACAAGTCTTTGTGTCTTTTTATCATGGGTTCCTCTGAAATAAGATCTGACCCGGTTCCGAAGAACTTTTGCTTTCCCAACATAGATAACAGTTTGATGTTTATTCTTCATTAAATAACAGCCTGGTTGAGCAGGTACGAGCTGAATCTTTTCTTTTAATTCTTCCATCAACATGCTCCTTTAATCAACGATTGTATTTACTATAGCACGGTATTTTATCCTGTTTCCAGTATGAAGAGCATCAGATGTCCTTGAATGACAATTTTCAGCATGCACCTTAATTCACCCGTTCGTGGATCATTCTACATCAACACGCTTGTTTAATATATCCATCCACTAAAAAAAGCTGACTGCCAACTAAGGCAATCAGCTTTCTTATTATGCGATTTAAAGATGTTTGTTTAATGTGTCAGCTAAAGCTTCCTTAGGTTGGAAACCAACCACTTGATCCACTACTTCACCGTCTTTTAGGACAAGTAGTGTAGGAATGCTCATTACTCCGAATTTACTAGCTGTTTCTTGATTTTCGTCCACATCAAGTTTAACAATCTTTACTTTATCGCCCATATCTCCATCTAATTCTTCAAGAACTGGAGCAATCATTTTACATGGCCCACACCAAGGTGCCCAAAAGTCCGCAAGAACGACCCCTTGATTTGTTTCAGTTGAAAAGTTTTGGTCTGTTACATTTACAATTGCCATTGTTTATTCCTCCTCTTAATCATTCATACATGTGATTTCACTTTAAATTACCCTATAAAGATTGTAATGAATCTCATTCAAAAAAGAAACTAATATGCTTGAGTTCCTTTATAGGCTAACCTAATTCTTTTTCACTAACCATATCATAACCAATTTATATAGACTACGCAAAAAAAATGCTTGTAAGAAAGGCACATCTTCTCTCTTTTGTCATGCTAACGGTGAACTTGAGAAAGGACTTAGCACCAGCTTAACTAGAAAGAGTTAGAACGATCTATTATCAACAAAAACTTTTAACAGTACCTTCATATAGAGCAAGAGAATTTTTCAAAAAGGCTGTGGCAGGATTACTAATCCTGCCACAGCCTTTTATAGATCAATATGATTTATACTAATACTTTTTTAAATTCGTCTGTCAATTTAGGAACGACATCAAACAAATCTCCTACAATCCCGTAATCAGCGATTTGGAAAATCTCCGCTTCAGGATCTTTATTGATGGCCACAATGACTTTTGAATTCGACATCCCCGCTACGTGCTGAATAGCTCCGCTTAATCCAACTGCAATATATAAGTCTGGAGTTACCACTTTTCCTGTTTGACCAATTTGAAGGGCATAGTCACAATATTCCGCGTCACACGCCCCACGGGAAGCTCCTACCGCTCCACCTAGCACATCAGCTAGCTCATTTAAAATGGCGAAATTCTCTTCACCTTTCATACCTCTTCCGCCAGCTACAATAACAGAAGCCTCTGATAAATCCACGCCTGATGCTGTGTTTTTCACTACTTCTTTAATGATGGTTTGTAAGTCTTTAATCTCAACATCTAAGCTTTCCGTACCTCCTGAACGTGATTCATCTCTTTCAAGAGCTGGAATATTGTTCGGACGAAGAGTCGCGAATACCAAGCCGCTCTCAATGACTTTCTTTTCAAATGCTTTACCTGAATAAATTGGTCTTGTGAAGACCGTTTCACCTTGATCATTTTCCATTGAAACGACATCGGAAACAAGCCCGGACTTCAAACGACTGGCAAGCTTAGGTGCTACGTCCCGTCCAATCGACGTATGACCTAATAGAATGCCTTCAGGATTCTCTTTTTCTACTACAGCATGTAGTGCCTGAGTATATCCTTCGGGAGTATATTGAGCTAACTTGTCACTTTCAACCGTAACGACTCGATCTGCTCCATAAAGGATCATTTCATTAGCTAAGTCTCCAATTGTTTCTCCTAACAAAGTACCTACAACTTCACCGCCATCAGCAATTTGTTTTGCCGCAGCAATGGCTTCAAAAGAAACATTTCTAAATTCTCCGTCGCGAATTTCGCCTACTACAAGTATTTTTTTAGACATATCGGTCAACCCCTCCTGTTATATCACTTTCGCCTCGTTTTTCAATAATGAAACTAATTCTGTTACTTGCTCTTCTGTTTCACCTTCAAGAATCTTTCCTGCCGCTTTCTCAGGTGGTAAATATTTTTCTACTGTTTTCGTCTTCCCTTCAACATCGTCCTCTTCCAAATCTAAATCATCTAAGTCGAGAGTTTCTAAAGGCTTTTTCTTTGCTTTCATAATTCCAGGTAGTGATGGGTAACGAGGCTCATTTAATCCTTGCTGAGCAGTCACTAGCAAGGGAAGAGGAACTTCTAGTATTTCTTGGTCCCCTTCTACATCCCGCTCGATGTTCGCTTTCCCATCTTCAATGTCAATTTTCACAATAGAAGTAACATGGTTAAAACCAAGTTGTTCAGCTAGTCGGGGACCTACTTGACCTGAACCACCATCGACAGCTATATTTCCGCCTAAAATAATATCCACTTCTTTATCTTTAAAATAAGCTGCTAAGATTTGTTCTGTTGAATAAGGATCTCCATGTTCCACATCTTCGTCTTCAATAAGAACTGCCTTATCTGCACCCATAGCAAGCCCTGTGCGAATCTGTTTTTCTGTTTCTTCATCTCCAACGGAAACGATTGTTACTTCTCCACCGTGTTCGTCACGTAATTTAATCGCTTCTTCAATGGCATATTCATCGTACGGATTAATGATGAATTCAGCTCCGTCTTCGACAACCTCTCCATTTTCAATTTGAATTTTTTCTTCCGTATCAAATGTACGCTTCATGATTACATAAATGTTCATATATTTCCCTCCCAATAGAATCTTGTTATCTTCACAACTAGAATAAACCGCTTACAAAAATGCTCTTAATTAACGATCTTCAAAAAGAGGTTTTCTCTTTTCCATGAATGCTTTGATCCCTTCAGAAGCATCGCGTTTTTCAAATACATCGCCAAACCTTACCGCTTCTTTTTCTTGGCCACGTTCCAATTGTTCTTTTTCAGATTCTTGAACAAGTTCAAGAACGTACGATAAGGACGGAGCGCTTTTCTCACTAATGTTGTGAGCGAACTCCTTCGCTTTCTCTAAGAAATTTTCTGAAGGAAAGCTTTGATTAGCT
The DNA here is from genome assembly GCF_003226325.1 of Salipaludibacillus keqinensis. Classification (GTDB taxonomy): domain Bacteria; phylum Bacillota; class Bacilli; order Bacillales; family Salisediminibacteriaceae; genus Salipaludibacillus; species Salipaludibacillus keqinensis. Next base: position 792,432 of record NZ_PDOD01000002.1, read on the forward strand.
AAACCTAATGAGACGGCTTGTTCACCCGTGACGGGTTCAGATGTGAGCATCATTTCCGTCGCTTTCGCCTTCCCTACTAATCTCGGTAAACGTTGAGTTCCGGCGAAGCCTGGAATCAGTCCTAATTGCAATTCAGGTAAGCCTAATTTAGCATCATTTGCTACTAGGCGAATATGACAGGCCATGGCTAATTCTAAACCGCCACCTAATGCTGCACCGTGAATGCAAGCCAACACTGGTTTCGTCGATAATTCAAATTTTCTAAAGACTCGCTGGCCTTCACGAGACATTTCCCTGAACTGCTGTCCATGTTTAACAGATGTGAATTCTTTAATATCTGCTCCTGCGGCAAAAAATCGTCCTTCTCCTCGAAGAAGAATCACTTTTACTTCTGGAGTTTCAATTAACTCATCAATAGCCTGTTCGAGCTCTAGAATCATCTCCTGAGAAATAGCATTGGCAGGCGAATGATTCAAGGTAATGATGCCTAGTCGCTTCTCAGTTTCTAATCTTATAAATGAGAAATTATTCATTATTTCACTCCTTTACAAGTTCATTAATTATCCATTGCTTCTAGACAGCCCTCTAAGTAACAGACGATGAATGGTTTCAGCAAGAGGTACCAAATCATATCGATGATCTTTCATCACCCAATTCGTAACCACCTCATCGATGGCACCGAATATGAGTTGGCGAGCAATGCGATGATCCAGTTCTTCTTCAAAAACTCCTGAATCAGACCCCTCTATCAGAATCGAATCCACAAGATTTAAATAATCTTTTAATACTTCATTCACTTTGTGACGTATGGAAATATTTGATTGACGAAGCTCAAGCTGGGTGACAATAGCCAAGTCATGATCCATTTCTAATTGCTTAAAGTGCATTTCTATTAAAATGAATAGTTTTCTTTCAACAGATGGTTCGACGGAAATTTTTTCTTTGATTTGATCAACAAAAAATCCCATCTTTTCCTCAAACAAAGAAATTAATATATCTTCTTTATTTTTGAAATACAAGTAGATCGTTCCATCCGCTACCCCTGCTTCTTTAGCAATCTTAGAAACTTGGGAATGATGATACCCGTTCTCCGCAATAACTTTCACTGCGGCGTCAATGATTTGTTCATATTTTTGGCCTTTCTTTTTCCCCATCGGATCACTTCCTCAATCAATTCCAGAATAAATGAATGATTGTTCATTCATGTTTATATTTTAGAGTATTATTATGATTCTGTCAATTAGTAACATGACATTGTCATCTTTAGCGAATATAGCTAGCCCGTACAGGGCAAAGTAATCATAACATCCGTTTACAGCTCCTCTTCTATGGTATTCCTAATTATCAATCTAATCAACCATCTTTTTAAAAAAAACTCATGGATTCTTAGAACATAGACATAGCTCTTCGTCCGGCGCATGGAAGTGACGCTCTCTCCCATCGTGACTTCTGATGTAATTCTAGATCACCTATTGAATAAAATACACTATCATCGAGGAGGTTGTATTTATGGAAAAGATCATTATTGCAGTATACAAGGAAAGACAGATAGCTGAAGAAGCTTTCCACCAATTATTAACAATCGTTTCTAGAGAACAAATCTCACTCGATGATAGCGAACATTCTTTCAAGGACAGAGTGGCTGACCTATCCCTCCCTCCAATCACAAATAATATCTTTTTCGAAACATTACTTGAGACTGTGTCTTTTGATCAACCTTTAGCAGGGGCATATACAGGAGGATTCTTTCAGACTATTATACACTCCGATTTTAAACAAGAAGCTGCGGGAAGTAAGGATCTCCACTCAAGAGAAGGACATTCGGTGCTCACAGTGGAGACCAAAGAAAGTCACGCCCAACCCGTTCTAGAAATTCTTAAACGATATTTCCCTATTTATTTAATGGAGAAATCTATTTCGTGAACTGGTTGTAATGAATTGATATACAGTCATAGTGCATAGGTGCTGCGCTACTCAACCGTAAGAACCGTCCCCCTGGTTACCTTGGTTACAGCATTAAATCAAGAAAGAGACTTGACATTTAAGTCAAGTCTCTTTGTTATTTAACTTGTTACCTTTTCCTTTTGTTTTTCCTTTTCTTCTTCAAGTAACGCTCTTCTTAACACTTTTCCTACCATGGTTTTCGGTAACTCCTTGCGAAATTCAAATAACCTTGGAACTTTGTAAGCTGAAAGTCGTTCTCGACAGAAATCATTTAATTCTTTTTCTGTCACATCCATCGATTCTTTCAAGACAATAAAGGCTTTGACCGTTTCTCCTCTGTAAGGATCCGGTACCCCTACCGCTACAGCCTCTTGAATCGCTTCATGTTCAAAGAGAACTTCTTCGATTTCGCGCGGGTAAATATTAAATCCTCCGGCGATAATCATATCTTTTTTACGATCTACAATGAAAAAGAAACCTTCTTCATCCATATAGCCCATATCGCCTGTTAACAACCAACCATCATGGAAGGTCGCTCCTGTATCTTCAGGGCGATTCCAATAACCTTGCATCACTTGAGGACCTTTGATGATCAGTTCACCTACTTCACCAGGCTCAGCAGGTTCTCCAGTTTCAGCAGATAAAATGGCTACATCTGTATCGGGCCACGGCAAACCTATACTTCCGGATGGTCGTTTGCCCCACATTAAATTAAAATGCGTTACAGGAGATGCTTCTGTTAAACCAAATCCTTCTGAGAGCTTTCCTCCAGTAAGATCTTCAAACCGTTGCTGAACTTCAACTGGTAAGGGAGCTGATCCACTAATACAAACCTCAATTGATGACAAATTATATTTTTGCACAGTTGGATCATTGATCAGACCAATGTACATCGTTGGAGCCCCTGGAAAAATAGACACTTTCTGCTTTTCAATGGCTTGCAGCGTCTGCTTTGTATCAAATTTAGGAAGGATGACCATTTTGGATCGATCCATCACTGCGAAATTCATGCCCACCGTCATGCCATAGACATGGAAAAAGGGCAGTGCACAAAGAATTACTTCGTTCCCATGGTCAAGTTTGTGCATCCATTTAATACACTGAGTCGTATTCGCAACCAAATTGTAGTGAGTGAGCATAACGCCTTTTGCTACACCGGTTGTTCCTCCTGTATACTGCAACAGTGCCAAATCTTCTTTTGGATTCACCTCCAAAGGAATTTCCTGGTTATCTGCAGATTTCAACAACTGAACAAAAGAATGTGTGGTCCGGCCATACTTTACATCTACTTTTAAACCAGTGTTTTTCTTTTGAATAAACGGATAAATAAGGTTTTTTGGAAATGGCAAATAATCTTTAATATGAGTAACGATGACATGCTCTAATTTTGTTTTTCCTAACACATTCATTACTCGAGGGTAAACAAGATCAAGACAAACGATCACTTTTGCACCCGAATCTACCATCTGGTGTTCTAACTCACGTTCAACATATAGTGGATTCGTTTGAACTACCACTGCACCAGCCATGAGAGTTCCATAATAACTAATGACTGATTGCGGTGTATTAGCTAACATGATCGCTACACGGTCTCCTTGTTCCACTCCCAATGACCGAAGAGAATTGGCAAAACGAAGAGAAGATTCATAGACTTCAGAAAATGTCATTTCTTTCCCCAGGAAATGAAGTAAAGTCTTATTTGGTTCTCTTTCTGCCCCTTCACGTAAGTATTCTTGAAGTGTCTTTTCGTCGTAATCAATATGTTTAGGAATGTCTTCTGGATAATGAGCGAGCCATGGGCGTTGTACTTCTGCATCCATGTTAAATCCTCCTTTGAATCTCCTTTCAACTAAGACATTCATTCCTCTCTCTTCTCTATTCTAATGAAATCGTTTCCAATTGTGAAGAGTTTTGTGAATTTTTTGTAATAAAAGCGTATTTTTCCTGCCTATGTACCATGTTAGACGTTCGATTTATGCCTACATTAACAAAAAAAACACCATCCAATGAGATCGTTTATCAAAATCAATTTAAAAACGTAGCATCTGCTTCCATGCAGATGCTACTTTTGTTTATGATTGGTCTTTTGTTTTTTTCTTTTCTTCTTCCACTAACACACGTCGTAAAATCTTTCCTACCATCGTTTTAGGAAGTTCTTCTCTGAACTCATAAAATTTAGGTGCTTTAAACGCTGCTAAGTGCTTTCTCGCATACTCATCTAACTCTTCCTCTGATAATGTCTTTCCTTCTTTCAGTACGATGAAGGCCTTTACCGTCTCCCCACGGTAAGGATCAGGAACACCGATGACACAAGCTTCCTGTATATCTTCATGTTCATAAAGAACTTCTTCAATTTCTCGAGGATAAATGTTAAATCCTCCTGCAATGATCATATCTTTTTTCCGATCCACAATGTAGAAGTAACCTTCTTCGTCCATATAGCCCATGTCTCCCGATAAAAACCAGTCTTCTCGGAAAGATGCCTGGGTTGCCTCAGGACGATTCCAGTATCCTTTCATTACTTGAGGACCTTTGATGATAATTTCGCCTACCTCATTAGGTTTAGCTTCTTCTCCAGTCTCTGCAGACAAAATAGAAACATCCGTATCAGGCCAAGGTAAACCTATTGATCCTGGTTTACGTTTCCCCCATATTAGGTTAGATACAGCTACAGGAGATGTTTCCGTTAAACCATATCCTTCCACTAGACTACCATTTGTTGCTTCTTCAAATTTCGTCTGAACTTCAATCGGCAACGGTGCAGAACCACTAATACACGCTTTAATTGAAGATAAGTCATGCTTTTTTATATCCGGATGATTTAATAATCCAATATACATCGTTGGCGCTCCTGGATAAAGGGTAGCTTTGTGTTTCTCAATTGATTTTAAAATTCCTTTTGGGTCAAATTTAGGCAAGATGATCATTTTAAAGCCCATTCGAATAGCTAAATTCATAACCGTTGTCATTCCATAGACATGGAAGAAAGGAAGTGCAGCAATGATGACCTCTTCCCCAGGTACCATTTTGTACATCCATTCTTCACATTGCTGGGTGTTCACAACAAGATTATAATGTGATAGCATGACCCCCTTCGCAGGGCCTGTTGTACCACCTGTATATTGAAGTAAAGCTAAATCTTCTTTAGGATTAATTTCTAAAGGTATTTCTTTTGCTTCACCTTTGTTTAATAACTCAACAAATGAATGCAATCGCTCACTATATGTTAAATCTACTTTAATGCCTGTATTCTTTTTTTGAATGAAAGGATAGATCATGTTTTTAGGAAAAGGTAGGTAGTCTTTTATTCCGGTGACAATAATGTGCTTAAGCTGTGTTTTCTCTTTCACTCCAGCTACTCTAGGGTACACGAGATCAAGACAAATCATCACCTTAGCCCCTGAATCATTCATTTGATGCTCAATCTCTCTCTCAACATAGAGAGGGTTGGTTTGAACAACGATTGCCCCTGCAAATAAAGCCCCATAATACGAAATAACAGCTTGAGGTGTATTTGCTAACATAATGGCAACGCGATCCCCTTGTTCCACACCTAAAGATTTCAACTGATTGGCAAGTTTAAGGGCAGAATCATAGACCTCTTTATAATTCATCTCTTTACCCATGAAATGAAGCGCCGGCTTATCTGGATACCGTTCAGAAGCCCTTTTCAAATAGCTTTGAAGTGATGACACCTCGTAATCAATGGATGTAGGAATTTCTTTTGGATAATGTTGAAACCACGGCTTTTCCGTTAATGTTTCCATACCATAACCTCCTTTTTTATCTTTACCCTCTCCTTCTAAAAGATAGTAGTCGATGAAAAGTGAACGAAACGGATGCTAAGTGAACAATCGCTCAGTTACGTTACCTTTTCATCGATAGGCATTCTCCCCTCTTATTAACATTGTAATGAAAACGCCTTCAAAAGAAAACACATTTGTTCAAATTTTTTGAATTTTTATGATTGGAAAGTTGTGTGAATTTAATTGATATAAAAAAACAGCCCCTTAAAAAAGAGGCTGCAATTCCCAATTCATGTGAAAAAGGCAAGATATATCACACCGGCGATCATAAATCCGCCGCACAGAACGACTAATACTTTCCAAAGTGTTTCCATAAATAACTATCTCCTTTACCATTCGTTATCCAATGCTCGCACCAATCACATATGAAAGAGCGACCGACAATATGAAAGAAAGGAGGCCAACAGCTTTGTTGTCTCTTTTAAGCTCTTCATCTACCTTGAAGCCCGGAGTCAAAAATTCATAAATAAAATAGACAAACAGGAGTAATACAAAGCCGAACACTCCCCACCCTAGCAAAGCTAATACCGAATCATTAGCCATAATGGAATGACGAAATACATTAGCTACTCCAAAAACCTTTCCCCCAGTAGCGAGGGCAACGGCCACATTTCCTTGTTTAATTTCAGTCCATGTACCGTATTTCGTTACCCATTCAAAAATAGCTAAAGTCATAATAATGCTCATGACAACAATACTGTAAATTCCAGCAGTATATACATAGTCATGACTGAAAAAAGCTTCCACACCCATGTCCTCCTCGCTTACTTAAGCGATACGATCGTCACACCAGATCCGCCCTCTCCTTGTGTACCCATTCGAGTTTCTTGGACGTTTCTGTGCTTCTTCAATAATTCTTGTACACCTTTTCGTAATGCGCCTGTTCCTTTTCCGTGAATGATAGATACTTGATGGTATCCAGCCAAGACAGCATCATCTAAATATTTTTCCACATCCATCATCGCACTTTCATATCTTTCTCCTCTAAGGTCCAGCTCTGTTTTAACTTGAGCATTTCTTCCCCGAACAGTGGCAAGAGGTTTCGTTGCGACGGCTTTAGGACGGTTTATATAAAGAAGATCATCTTTTTTCACTTTCATTTTCATCATACCTAATTGCACGTAATATTCTTTCTCGCTAATCTCATCTACGATATGACCTTTCTGGTCAAAACTAATGACTTTCACCTCATCACCTGGGATCAATTTATCCACTTTCCCTTTCACTACTTTCGGTGATGGTTTCTTTTTTCCTTTTACAAGGGATGGTTCCGTTTGTTCTAACCGTTTCTTAGCATCAATAAGTTCATGATCTTTAATAGTAGGATTGTTCTTCTGCATTTCACGAAGTTCCGCGATGATTTTTTCCGCTTCTTCTGCTGCTTGTTTCACAGAATGGGCCGCTTTGTCTTCAGCAGATTGTAACACCTTCTGTTTTTCTTCATCTAGCTTTTCCATTTCTGCCGCCAGTTCACGGTGGATCGTTTCAGCTTCCTTACGTAACAGCTCAGCTTCAACCATATCCTGTTCAGCTTTTTTCCGGCTGTCTTCTAAAGAAGAGATCATCTTTTCCATCTGGTTTGAGTCGGCAGTAATATGTCCCTTTGCTTCGTCTATGATCTTATCGCTTAAGCCTAGTCTTCTACTTATGGCAAAGGCGTTACTACGACCCGGTACACCGATTAGCAAACGATATGTCGGCCTTAAAGTCTCCACATTAAACTCAACGCTTGCGTTCATCACACCTTCACGGTCGTACGCGTAGCCTTTCAATTCACTGTAGTGAGTTGTGGCAATCACCTTCGCTCCCACTTGGTACACATGGTCAAGGATTGAAATAGCTAGCGCTGCGCCTTCAGTAGGATCCGTCCCTGCCCCTAATTCGTCAAATAAGACAAGCGATTGAAAATCAACTTTCTCCATGATTTGCACGATATTAGTCATGTGTGACGAAAAGGTACTCAAGCTTTGCTCAATAGATTGTTCGTCTCCTATATCTGCAAATATTTGTTGAAAAACAGCTGCTGTAGACCCTTCTTCACAAGGAATATGTAACCCTGATTGGGTCATCAGCGTTAATAGGCCGACCGTTTTTAATGTGACCGTTTTCCCCCCAGTATTCGGACCGGTGATAACGAGAGAAGAAAACTCTCCTCCTAATTCCACATCGATGGGGACAATCTCTTCTTTTGGAATCAACGGATGACGAGCTTTTGTCATTTTTATGATGCCTTCCTCGTTTAAGGTAGGCTGTGTCCCTTGGATGGATTGACTATACAGTGCCTTAGCAAAGATAAAGTCTACTTCTGTCATGATTTCCACAATCGTCGCCAGCTCTTCCACGAATTCACTCACTCGTGCTGAAAGCTCCTGAAGAATCCGTTGTATTTCCTGTTTTTCTTTTATTTTTGCTTCACGAAGCTGATTATTAATTTGTACTACTGATTCCGGTTCCACAAACAACGTAGCTCCTGAAGCTGACTGATCGTGAACCATCCCCCCGAAATGTCCTCGGTATTCTGCTTTAACAGGAATAACATAGCGGTCATTACGAATCGTAATGATGGCATCGGAAAGCATTTTACGACCACTAGATGATCGGGTAATGCTTTCTAACTTGGATCTTACCCCTGACTCATGGGACCGAATTTGTTGCCGGATCGATCGCAAGGCTGTACTAGCCGAATCTAGAACGCCTCCATTCTCATCAATGGCGTGGTTAATTTCCTGCTCTAATTCAGATAGCGAAACCATTTCACCTACTAATTGCGGAAGAATCGTTAAGTCCACTTCATCTTCTACTAACCCTTCAATAAAACTTTTGAACCTGCGACTTCCATAAAGGGTCGATGAAATATCCAATAACTCCATTTCATTTAAAAGGCCGCCTATTTCTGCACGTTTAATAGATCCTCTTATATCTCTTAAACCACCTAATGGTGCTTGGCCTTTCAAACGAATGACCTTTGCCCCTTCAAATGTCCGTTCTTGAGCATCGGTTATTTCTAGCATATCAAAAGACGGCGTGAGCTCTTTTACTCGTTGTTTCCCAAGAGAAGAGCTAGCGAATTGTATCAATTGATCCTTCATTTTGTTGTACTCTAATATACGACAAACTCGTTCAATCACGAAGGTCACTCCCTACTGTTTCTATCTGTTTTTCCATATAAACTCTTTGAATTGTTCTGCTGTCCAAGTATTAACCACCGTGTCTTTTTTCAGCCAGCCTCTTTTAGCTGTGTTCACACCTATAGGCATATGCTCAAGCATATCAAACCTATGTGCATCCGTGTTAATAGCAAGCTTCACGCCCATAGCTTGAGCTTTAACAACCCAGTCGGCAGATAAGTCTAGCCGGTTAGGATTAGCATTGAGCTCTAAAATCGTATCTGTTTCAGCCGCTAGTTCAAACAACTTTTCCATATTTACAGGATATCCGTCTCTACGTCCAATCAGTCTTCCCGTTGGATGGGCAATCATGGCCACATGAGGATTAGAGCATGCCTTAGCTAATCGCTTCATAATCGTCTCTTCATCTTGCTGAAACGAAGAATGAATGGATGCAATAACAAAATCAACTTCCTTTAGTGTATCGTCTGTGTAATCCAAACTTCCGTCTGGTAAGATATCCATTTCAATCCCTGTGAAAACCGTAAAGTCATTCATTTTTTCATTTAAGGCACGTACCTCTTCATGCTGACGTTTCAATCGCTCTACTGTTAAACCGTTAGCCACCTTTAAAAATTGAGAATGGTCGGTAATTGCCATGTATTCGTACCCTTTTTCAATACAAGCTTGCACCATCTCTTCAATCGATTGAGCTCCATCACTCCAAGTCGTATGCATATGAAGGTCTGATCGAATCAAGGAAAGATCGACTAAATCATATTTGTCGTGGTAGCTTTCCAACTCCTTATTACCTTCACGGATTTCCGGCGGAATAAAAGGTAGATCAAAGTGTGCAAAAAACTCTTCCTCTGAGTCGAAATGTTTCACTTCACCTGTAGATTCTTGCTCCACACCATATTCACTGATCTTCTCACCCCGCTCTTTCGCCAATTGACGCATAAGAACATTGTGATCTTTCGAGCCAGTAAAGTGATGGAGTGTCGTCGCAAACGACTCATCTTTAATCATTCTGAAATCCACTGGAACAATCAGCTCATCATACTGCAGTTCAACACTGATTTTTGTTTCCCCGTGACCGACAATCTCTTTAATATGATCCATTGATACAAGCGTCTCACCCACAGCTGTTGGATCTTCTGTCGACAGGATAAAGTCAAGGTCCTTCACCGTTTCTCTTCCTCTGCGAAAACTACCCGCTAGCTCAAAACGTTTAATAAGCTCTATATCCTTCAAGCGATCATAAAGATCCTCAACAGCAGGGAGTACTTGGGCCAATGTTAACCGTTCAGGACGTTTACCTAGTTCTTCTAAAGCAGCCAGGATCTTCTCTTCTGTCTTTGCACCAAAGCCAGCCAGTTCTTGTACCTTATGTTCATTACATACTTTTTTGAGCGAGTCTGCATCAGTCACGTTTAATTCCTGATATAATTTCCCAATCTTTTTTCCACCGAGCCCCGGAAGCTTTAATAATGGTAAAAGACCTTCAGGAATTTCTTCTTTTAATTCATTTAGCAATGGCGTCTCGCCCGTTTGTACTAAATCGTTGATAATTCCCGCAGTTCCTTTACCAATTCCAGATAACTTAGAGGGATCCTCTATTTCGGCTAACGTTCTTTCGTCTTTTTCCAATGCCTGCGCTGCTTTACGATAAGCTGAAACCCGGAAGGCATTTGCTCCCTTGATTTCTAAATATACAGCAATCCGTTCCATAGCTTGTAACACATCTTTTTTATTCATAGCTGTCATCACAGTCACCTCATTCAATGATCTTGTAAAATTAACGATTTTATCTGCTTCTCCATCATATCCAATCGGTCTATTTCTCCGCAAGCTATAAGAAAAGGCTAAACCCTCTTCAAAGCTAAGACAAGTCAAAGGAGGAACAGCCAACTAAAAGTACCTTTCCAAAATAAAAAGAAAGCTTCTCGCCATTGACGAGAAGCTAATTGTTCCAGCCCTTACTCCAAAGTTCTTTCAGTTCATTTGAAATAATCGGTGTGTAATCAAAAATCATTTGCGCAAATGAAGATCCTTGCAAGATCGCTTGTACCATATCAATTTGAATGAGAGCAGCCAAGTGAAGGAAGACGGCGATCATCACTAGTCCTTCTAAAAATCCGAAGATTCCGCCAAGCCATCCGTTTACAAAATGCAGAATTGGTAAGTGAGCAAGAAAATCGAATAAAGATCCAACAATTTGCATTAAAAACTTTGTAATAAAAAACAACGCAACAAAAGCAATTCCGTTATAATACACCTCTTCTACACTAAATGAGTCCACAAGGAGGTGCAATCCCGAGTCGTCTGATAGTTGAGGAAATGGAATCCATAACCTGATGTACTGAGCAACTTGTTGATAATATATATAAGCTACAACGAAAGCGACGACTAAACCTATTAAGTGGACAAGTTGAAGAACGAGTCCACGACGAAAACCTACAAAAAAACTAATCATTAATATAAAAAATAAAATCAAACTAAGCATCGTTTTTAGTCCTCATCTTTCTTTTCATCTTCCAATTTTTTCAACAGAGTCAAGTAATCATTACCTATATTAATAGCTGTTAATACCGCTAATTTCGTAGAATCCAAATAAGGGTTATGATCTTTTAAATCTTTCATTTTTCTATCTATAAGCGTTGCAATAGCTTCGACTTGCTCAGAGCTTTCTTCTCCGACGATGGTATATTGCTGGTTATATATTGTCACGCTTGTTCGACGTTTTTCGCGTTCTTCTTCCACCAATAATCCCCCATTCGTCATAGAAATCCTAACATATATCATAACATGTCATATCTTCAATGAAAATATTTTATACTAAATAGATGAAAAAGAGTTACCTTTTCTCTATACTTTGATAAAGATACCTATTTCTAATTTCTGAGAAAGGCGGCCTTGATATGAGTTATGAAGTATTAGTCATCCCGAAAAAACAACTTCCAGAGTTAAAAAAATATTATCATTCATCACTAAAAGGACAGCCCCCTCAAGGAGCTTTTTTCGCTGCCAAAACAAGTGCATGCAGTATTACTGCCTACCAATCCGGTAAAGTTCTCTTTCAAGGAAAAGGCGCATCTGCAGAGGCCGATAAATGGAAGAGGACTGGCGTTTCGACTACAAAAAAAACGGCCAGTTCCTCTTCAAAACGTTCAGGTGTAGACAACCATTCCTCCTACCCTCCTAACAATGTAGAACAAAAAATCATGTTAGGAAGCGACGAAACCGGGACAGGCGACTATTTTGGTCCTATGACTGTCGTTTGTGTTCATTTAACGGAAGAACAAATGAAAACGATTGATCGTTGGGGCGTTCGCGATTCAAAAACGATTAAAGACGAGACAATAAGAGAGTTAGCGCCAAAATTGGTAAAGGAATGTACGTACAGTTTACTTATTCTTAATAATGAGAAATACAACTCTTTGCAAGAAAAAGGAATGAATCAAGGACAAATGAAAGCTCTCCTTCATCATCAAGCGATTGAAAATGTCATGGCAAAATGTGAAGAAGAGAACCTTTTCTATGAAGGAATCTTAATTGATCAGTTCGTTTCGCCTGCAGGTTACTATAAATATCTTGCCTCACAAAAGAAAGCATGGACTTCTGAAAAGCCTTTATATTTTGCCACGAAGGCAGAAGGCTTGCACCCTTCAGTTGCAGCAGCATCCATCTTGGCCAGATATTCCTTTCTTCAGGAAATGGACAAGTTGGAGAAAAATTTAGGCGTAAGAATTCCTAAAGGAGCAGGCCCAAAAGTGGACGAAGCAGCAAAAAAATTACTTCAGAAAAAAGGGCAAGAGACGCTATATAAAGTAACGAAATGGCACTTCTCTAATACTCAACGAGTGCTTATGTAATTTGCTTGCTTTCTTATTTTTATTCGCGTTGATGGGTTCTTTAGCCCAACAACGTTTTTTATTAACAATTTAGCCGAAACATTCTCTTATAATACTTCATTGCAGGCTGATCGTTTTGCTTCAATTGTGATATTTGAGGTAAAAAGACCGCATGCGTAGAAATTTCAGCATAGGACCTCTTGTTTTGTGCATAGACGCTCTATTTTTCAGCATAGACCACTAGTTTTTGTGCATAGAACCCCTGTTTTTTCAGCATAGAGAGACATCTACAGAACTGACTCTACATTTAGTTATACGAAGACTATATCGTAAATAACAACAAAAAAACTGCACACTTCCCAAACTAGGGAAATGTGCAGAAAGGGTCATTAGGAGCGCAAAATAGCTCCGGCATTTTCTTCTAAAGCCAGCAATACTTTTTCATGAACAGCTGACACTTCTTCTTCTGTTAACGTTTTATCACGATCCAAGTATCGAAGTGAGAAAGCAAGGGACTTCTTCCCAGGCGCCAAGTTTTCCCCTTGATAGAGATCAAATACTGCTACTCTTGTTAATAACTTGCCTCCGTGATTCAAAATGATCCTCTGTAAGTCTTCAGCTTTCACACTCTCATCTACTACAAGAGCTATGTCTCGATCCATAGCTGGGTACTTAGGAATCGCTTCATAACGAAGGTTCTCCTCTGTCCCTTCCATGAGACTCTGCAAATTCAATTCAAAGACATAGGTGGCTGGTAACGACCATTCTTTGGCTGTTGATGGATGTAGTTGACCTAAGAAGCCAACCTCTTTTCCGTCTATCTCAAGTAAAGCCGTTCGTCCAGGGTGGAGACCTGCTTTTTCATACTGAACGTAACGAATCTCACCGTTTACGTCCAACTCAGACAAAAGTCCTTCAACGATCCCTTTAACGACATAGAAATCAACAGGTTTCTTTTCTCCTTGCCAGCTATGTTCATGCCACAAGCCCATAAATGCACCTGATACATACGTTTTTTCCTCAGGTTGAACCGTTACTTGATTCTCTTCTGTATGGAAAACAGAACCCATTTCATAGAGGTGTACATGGTATGAATTACGATTTTTATTGTAACTAAGAGCATCTAGTAAATGGGGAAGAAGCGTTGTTCTAAGCGTACTTCTTTCCTCACTCATTGGTAAAGCCACTTTCACTCGAGATTGAACATTCTCAGTGAAATGTGCTTCCTTTTCTGCAGTAGTTAATGAGTAGCTAATGGCTTCATGCATTCCAGCTCCCTCTAGAAAACGACGAGTCTTCCTTTTTTTCAATTGTGTCGTCGTAAGTCCACCTGGTGTAGTTGGTGTGTTCGGTAACGTTGTTGGAATATGATCGTATCCATATAACCTAGCTATCTCTTCCACAAGATCCGCTTCAATCGAGATATCTTGTCTTCTTGTAGGAACATCTACCGTAAATAGGGCATTATTTTCTTTAAAAGGAAATTGAAGCTGATCAAAAATCCGCTCGATTTGCTCTACTTCTAATTGTGTTCCAAGAGTATTATTTACCTTATCAAGCGTAATCGACACTTCTCTTGGTTCACGATTCAATTGATCAAACTCAACAGGTCCTTCTAATATCTCTCCACCTGCTAACTGTTGAATAAGAGAAGCGGCACGTAATCCTGCTGCAGCCACACGATTAGGATCGACACCTTTTTCAAATCGAACGCTTGAGTCACTGCGCAACCCTAAATCACGTGATGCTTTTCTGACCGGACCAGGATCAAAATAAGCGGCTTCTAGCAAGAGGTTCACTGTGTCATCATTCACTTCAGAAGTTGCCCCACCCATCACACCTGCAAGAGCAACAGGATCTTCTCCGTTTGTGATAACAAGATGTTCACCAGATAACGTTCTTTCTGATTCATCAAGTGTGACAATTTTTTCTCCTTCAGTCGCACGACGAACGAGTACTTCTTTAGATCCAAAAGTATCCAAGTCAAAAGCGTGTAGAGGCTGTCCGTATTCTAAAAGGACATAGTTTGTTACGTCCACAACGTTGTTAATAGGTCGAACGCCGGAAGCAATAAGAGCTGTTTGAAGCCATAATGGAGATTCTCCAATTTTCACTCCTTTAATGACAGTTGCACCGTAATAAGGGTTATCGCCTGACGCTTCTACATGAACCTTTACAAAGTCACTAGCTTTTTCTTTTGAAGCCACAATGGCTGGCTCAGGGACCTTCACGTCAACACCAAGAATCGCTGCAACTTCATACGCTACTCCCAGCATACTTAAGCAATCAGATCGATTAGGTGTCAGATCCAACTCAAGAATTGTATCATCCAAACCGAGGGGAGATAATGCGTCTTCTCCTGCGAGCATTTCTTGAGGGAAGTTAAAGATGCCTTCGCTATATTTTTTAGGAACTAACTTTCCTTCAAAACCTAACTCTTGAAGAGAGCAAATCATTCCTTCTGATACTTCACCGCGAAGTTTCGCCCGTTTAATTTTCATTCCACCAGAAAGGCGCGCTCCCACTCTTGCAACGGCCACGTATTGACCTTCTCCAACATTTTTCGCGCCACAAACGATTTGAACTGGCTTAATCTCTCCCACATCCACTTGACAAATGTTGAGCTTATCAGCTTCCGGGTGCTTTACACACTCGACAACCTTTCCTACAACTAGATTCGTGATCTCTTTATTAAGCGGGTGAATGGCATCAACTTCTACACCGCTTCTTGTTAGTTTTTCAGCGACTTCCTTAGCAGAATACTCATCTATATCAATATACTCTTTTAACCATTTATATGAGACTAACACGATATTTCCTCCTTTATTATCACTTCAACACTCCTATTTAAAACCTTATACACGGGTAAATTGAGACAAGAAACGAGTATCATTTGTATAAAAATGACGAATATCATCAATGCCATACTTCAGCATGGCAAATCGTTCTACACCCATACCAAATGCAAAGCCCGAATATTTCTCAGGATCAAATCCGCCCATTTCAAGAACATTTGGATGAACCATTCCGGCACCAAGAACTTCAATCCACCCTGTATGTTTACAAGTGCGACATCCTTTGCCGTGACACATGGCACATGAAATATCCAATTCGGCTGAAGGTTCAGTGAATGGGAAGAAACTTGGTCGAAGGCGAATGTTTCTTTCCTCTCCAAAATACTTCTTTACAAAAGTGGCAAAGATTCCTTTTAAATCACTCATACGAATCCCTTCATCCACGACAAGCCCTTCGATTTGCATGAACTGATGAGAATGAGTCGCATCATCTTCATCACGGCGATACACTTTACCAGGACAAATAATTTTCACAGGACCTTGGCCTTCGTGTTTTTCCATCGTTCTCGTTTGAACAGGTGACGTTTGAGTTCGTAATAACAGATCAGACGTTACGAAAAACGTATCTTGCATGTCACGTGCAGGATGGTGCTTCGGTAAATTTAAAGATTCGAAATTATAATAGTCTGTTTCCACTTCCGGTCCTTCTGCAACATTGAAACCCATCCCGATGAATACATCTTCGATTGTTTCTACCACAGAAGTTAAAGGATGACGGCCACCTTTAGAAACAGGACGACCAGGTAAGGTAACATCAATACTTTCTTTCTTAAGCTTTTCTAGTAAAGCTGCTTCTTCAAATGCTTTTTCTTTTTCTTCAATATAGCTAGTCACAGATTCACGAACTTCGTTGGCTTTTTGGCCAACTTTCGGCCGTTCCTCTGCTGATAGCTTTCCCATCCCTTTCATTACTTCAGTGATCGGGCCTTTCTTACCTAGATAAGCAATTCTCACTACTTTTAAATCATTTAAATCCGACGCATCAGCTACTTTTTTCATCGCTTCATCATGAAGCTCTTGCAAGCGGTCTAACATGAATATTCCTCCTTTTATTATGCTTTGTTACTACTCAAAATTGACAAATGTAAGACTTATCATTTCCACTGAAATCCCATTATTTACCTTTTAACTGGAAAAGCCGGTTAGCTATTAACAATGGGTTTCAACAAAGCCATGAATGTTACATTTTTTCTTCAAGGTAGGATTACCTAAAAGATGAAGTGGTTCAACTGTTAATCTATCTAAAAAAACAAAAAGAGCCCTCTTCCCTCTAAAGGGACGAAGACTCGCGGTACCACCCTTGTTAATACGACACGTCAAACATTGCCGTATTCACTCTAATGAAGAAGATAACGGTCTTCTTACCGGATCACCTTAACAAGACATCCTTGTCTTCCAGTGCCAACTCCAGAGTGAATTCTGCCGGGTTCCTCATAGAAATGCTTTCAGTCTAAGACATTTCCTCCCTAGATGGGAACGAATCAGCATACTACTCTCCTTCTTCGTCTTTTCAGTGCTTATATGTTGAATATTATATAAGGTTTGTCTCCATTTCGCAAACCTTCATTTAAAAGAAATGGCGAGCTGTATTATTTGTAAACAAATATCACGTCTCACGAAGATGATAAAGCAAAATTCCTGTAGCAATCGCAACGTTTAAAGATTCCGCATCGCCAAATATAGGAATGTATAAATTCTGGTCTGTCATCTTCAACAGATTCTCACTGACTCCGTTGCCTTCATTTCCAACAATCAAAGCAAAATGTTCTTGAGGTTCAATAGCAGTATATGTACTTCCTTTAAGGCTAGTCCCAAAAACAGGCACATCGTTTTCTTTACACAATTCAATTGCTTCTTCTAAATTCATCTTCTGAATAGGTAAATGAAACAAGGAACCTTGTGTAGATCGGATCACCTTTCCATTAAAAGGATCAGCTGTTCCATCACCTAACACAACTCCGGACATGCCTGCAGCATCTGCCGTTCGTATCATCGCTCCTAAATTTCCCGGATCCTGTACGCCATCAACAAATAAATATTTTCCTCCTTCTAGAGGAAGATTCATATTTAAAGGCTTTTCACATATAGCAGCCATCCCTTGAGGAGTCTCTGTCTCAGATAATTCTTTCATCACTCGCTCACTTACATAAATTAATGATAATTCTTTCACATTCCATTCTTGAGGCATTTCAAGCCCTTCTTGGATAATCAATTCTTTAATCACTAATTGTGACTTTAATGCTTCTTCAATTAAATGCCTCCCTTCAATGAAGAAGAGGCCAGATTTCTCTCGTTCTCTTTTCGTATGCAATTTTTTCCATGCTTTTATTTTCGGATTTTGAATCGATTCAATAATTTCCATGTTTTCTCCTTTCCCACTTGTTCAGAAAATCGTCAGCGTTCGATAAACGGTTACATGATTCCATACTATCTTTACATATTCTTGGATGTTTTCATCCATACTATAACAGATTTCTCAAATCAAAACGATTTAATTTTTAATAGATCTAATAAAGAAAGGGTGATTTTAATGAGTAACTTTAATTTACGCGGAGCTATTTTACAAAATGTATCGGGGAGTAGTCAAGATGACGTAGAAGCTACGATCGTCGATGCCATTCAAAGTGGAGAAGAAAAAATGCTTCCTGGATTAGGTGTATTAATGGAGATTTTCTGGAATGAAGCAAATGAAGATGAGAAGCAATCACTAACGGAGAGGATTTCCAGAGGCCTCCAGTAAACAAAATTTTAGTGCTCGAACATGAAAGCAAAGATCTTTGCTTTCATGTTCTTCTTTTACGTTCTTAACTTGATCCTTTATCAACCAATGAGGAAGATCAACGCTCCCTTTCTCCTGAGGAACCGTCAAACTTCCATGGGAGTATCACGGTGAGGTAGACTGCTTTAATCTCTTCTAAAGTTCCCCATGACTTCCATGCTCTCACTGACACTAACAAATGCATTTGGATCAATCTCTTTCAAAATAGGCCGTATAATCGCCAGCTCATAGCGAGTGATCACCGTATAAAGAACTTTCTTACTCTCACCTGAGTATGCTCCTTGACCTTCTATGACGGTAATTCCCCGGACTAAATTATTAAGAAGCTCTTTCTTCAGTTCCTCTCCTTTACTAGAAACGACCATTAAGCTCAGTTTTATGTGACGAGTGTGCACACGATCGATAACAAGCCCAGTAATATAGATAGACAACATCGTATAGAGAGCTAGATCCCAAGCGAAGAAAAAACCTGAAATCACGACCACGATACTATTTAAAGCGAAAATTAACCCTCCGAGGGGAACATCCCACTTCTTGATTAATACAAGACTGACCACATCAAAACCGCCCGTTGAGCTGTAAAAGCGAATAATGATTCCTATTGCAGCACCAGCAATGACTCCTCCAAAGACAGAAGATAATAAGGCATCATCTGTCACTTGGATAATGGGAATATAGATCATGGAAATCGAAGTAACGATAACTGAGAAGACACTGTTTCCGATGAACTCTTTACCTAATTTCATCCATCCTAATACTAAGATTGGGATATTCAATATAAAGATCCAATACCCTGTGTTGATTGGCGTTAACAGTCCAAAAACCATAGCGAGTCCTGTAACTCCTCCAGTTAACACTTCATGAGGTAATAGAAATAAATTAAAGGCAAACCCCAATATGATTGATGCTACTAATATGACAAGAAGACGACTCGTTTTTTGCATGAGATCACTCCTAACTTCACTCTACGTTAAAAACACTGAGTGAAGTATAATGACTAATACTGCCTATCGTCAATAGGTATGTGACATTTATTTGCATAAATCCGTCTTTTGCATGAAAAAAGCTGACCCTCTCAAGGCCAGCTTGGATAACTTATTTAGTTAAAAGTAATTTGCTCGACTGTTTTACGATCCATCTTCTTAATGACTTCAACGATCAGTTGACATGCATTTTCAAAATCGTCGCGGTGGAGAATGGCTGCGTGAGTATGAATATAACGCGTGGCAATGGTTATCGATAATGCCGGAACACCGTTAGCAGTGAGATGAATCGCACCCGAGTCCGTTCCGCCACCAGGGACTGAATCAAATTGGTAAGGTATTTCATTGGCGTCCGCTGTGTCCGTCACAAAATCCCGTAACCCCTTATGTGATACCATGGAAGCATCGTACATAATAATTTGAGGACCTTTACCCATTTTAGCTAAGGCATCTTTTTCTGTAACTCCTGGCGTGTCTCCAGCGATCCCAACATCTACTCCGAAACCGATATCTGGCTTGATATAATGAGCCGAAGTCCGCGCACCACGAAGACCTACTTCTTCTTGCACGGTTCCAACTCCATAAACCGTGTTCGGATGCTCTTCATCTTTTAATCGACGCAACACTTCAATAGCAATCGCGCAACCAATTCGATTGTCCCACGCTTTTGCCATTAACATTTTTTCGTTTTTCATAACAGTGAAGTCACATACAGGAACAACCGAGTCTCCAGGACGGACTCCGAATTCTTCCGCTTCTTCCTTGCTTGTTGCCCCAATATCAATAAACATCTCTTTTTTATCAACGGATTTTTTTCGAGCTTCTGCTGGAAGAATATGTGGTGGTTTAGACCCAATCACGCCTGGTACATTTCCGTTTCTTGTCATAACCGTCACACGTTGAGCGAGCATCACTTGCTCCCACCAACCACCAACGCATTGAAATTTCAAGAATCCGCGGTCATCGATATTCGTAACCATAAAGCCGATTTCATCAAGGTGACCTGCCACCATAATTTTAGGTCCATCTTCCACAGATCCAGTCTTCTTGGCGATGAGGCTTCCTAGATGATCCATTTCTACATTGTCTGCAAACGGTGAGATGTATTTCTTCATTACTTCACGGGGCTCTCTCTCATTTCCAGGGATCCCTTTAGCGTCTGTTAGCTCTTTAAGCATTTTCAACATATCTTCCATGCATATTCGCCTCCTATAATTAGCTAAAAATTATGTACATATACCATTATAACGATGATAGAGCGTTTTCTCAATTCTTTTCGTAAATCGAAATAATTGAATCTTTTCTAATATCCTTGGTCTTGACGTTCATGGTTCACTTCATTTTTTCTTACATAGGCTTGATTAATGTCTGAAGCCGAAAAGCCCAATCCTGCTCCTAGTTGTATGTATCCTCTAAAGAGTTGCTCATACGCAGCTAGCGTATTTTCTTCACGTAAATAAAGAATATCTTTCATCGTAGCAAAAAAGCCTTCAACAAGATCTTCTTTGGATACTTTTATTGCTTCCGGATAATCTATGTTGATCAATTCATCAAAACCATACTCAATACCGATTGATAAAAGAAAGTGTATACCATCTACGTACTCTTCAAGAATGATTGTTTCCTCCGAAGGACCTTTTTCACTCCAAAATTTGAAACATCTTGTTTCGTTTGCCAGTTCAGCTAACTCAACTTGAAATGCCATCAGTTTTCTTTCCAACAAAGATTCTTCCACTAGACCTTGTTTGTCTTCAATATACTTATCTAAGTCTTTTTGCATCCTAAACAATTTAGAAAAATTCATCGTTTACATCTTCTCCTTGTTTATAATCAATCATTTCATTATACTTTAGTTAACTTCTAATAGTTTTAAATACCAACTTTTTTTCTACACCTAAATTTCTCATGATTTTATGAAACTTTCTATCATCGTTCATCGTAGCATATATTAAGAAAGCTTTCACACGAATAAATTTGATATTTATTTATAAATAAACTAGGAATTTCAAGGAGTTCCTCATGAAGGAGAGATGATCATGTTCACCGTGATCTTGTTTCGAGTATTCCTTCTGATCGCTGTTGGAATCATCGTTTTCAGTTTAGCGAAATACCTTATTGATCCTCGCCGTAAGCTTGAAACGGCCCATAGACAAGGAAATTTTTATTTATTAGACGATCCAGATAATGTCCGCAAAAACATCTTGTTTACGTTTCGCAGTACGATGTTTGAAGGTGAGAAGTTTCTCGGGGCAGCAAATGATTCGTTCGAGGTCACTTCTATCATGGTATGGACAGAAGATGGTGATCAATTGCAGGGATTAAGCAGAAGAGACTTTCAATTTATTGAGAAAGAATTATTATTACGCTATCCAAAAGCAGAAGTAGAATGGCGCAGTCCCATTCGAGAATTATTAAAAAGATTGGAACGGCGTGGAAAATAACTGATCTACATGAAATACGACAGGCAAGGAGAATTATTTCCGCACTCTTTCCTACCTCCTCTTTATAGGGAGCCTTTCATCAAGGCTTGTTCTGTTAATAGTTAAAGCCAACCCTTTACTCATCGAGTGAGTAAAGGGTTGGCTTTATTTATTTATCCTCTTTCGTATGCTTTCCTGGGAAAAAAACGGTGCCATTTATACACGGCAGTTCCTCGCTTTCCTAGATAAGAAAAAATTAGCGCTAAGCTTCCAAAGAATATGATTGACACGTACCAAGGCATTTCGGTTATTGCTTGACCAAAAGCAGTGAACAACATCGAAGGAAGAATAACTCCTACTACTGAATAACGCATGTATTCTTTAAAGGATGAAGTCATCTCCATTAAATATAAGGAAAGTAAATGAAAATGAACAAAGGGCATCATTCGCAAAATCATAACCTGTCCGATTGTCATTGTTTTATCCTTAAACATTTTCTTCTTTAATCTTATCACTCTGTTTCTGATCGAAGGAAAGACAAAAACTAGTTTATAAAAGACTAAACTCATCAGAGATAACCCGATGATAGAATAAATTGTTCCATAAACAAATCCAAATAAATACCCACCGACAATACATATAACAATAACAGGGAGAAATAAAAGCGGCCGTACAAGGTGCAATAAGATAAATAAAACAGGCGCAAGCCATCCTGCTTCTTCAATGATTTGAGGAATTGCCTCGTTGAATGTTTCCATGATGACAGTCATCCTCCTCTCGTGTTAAGTGTATGTTCGGGCAAAGGTGGTCATGCTTACAAAACCACTTCTGATTAGTACATCCAATATATCATAGCCGAAACATGTATTGCTATGAGTAGTGGGAGACCAAGACGAAACTTCAGTTTTCTAGTTTTATGACGAAGCACATTAGAAGCAATTAGCATCCCACTTGCCGCTCCAATTAAAGCGGTGAACATCAGAGTGTTTTCTGAAATTCGCCACTCCCCTTTTTGGGATTTCTTCTTATCAGCAGCCATGAATGCGACACCTGTAAGATTGATTACGACTAGATAGCCAATGAAGAGTAACATTAAAGATTCCATAAGCGTTTCGTTCGCTCCTTTATGATCTTCGTAAATAAAAAAGGTGACAACGAAAGATTATATACAATCCTCCGTGCCACCCTTGGAATTCTTACTACTATTACTTCAAACCTGCTTTTGCTTTTTCAGCAAGATCAGCGAATGCTTGTTCATCATGAACAGCTAAGTCTGCAAGCATTTTACGGTTCATGTCGATACCAGATTGCTTAAGACCATGCATGAAACGGTTATAAGAAAGACCGTTAATGCGAGCTGCAGCATTGATACGAGCAATCCAAAGCTTACGGAAGTCGCGCTTCTTCTGGCGACGGTCACGGTAAGCATAAAGGAATGACTTCATTACCTGTCCTTGTGCTGTCTTAAATAATCTATGCTTGGAACCTACATACCCTTTTGCAAGTTTTAAAACTCTTTTACGACGACGACGGGCAACATATCCGCCTTTTACTCTAGCCATCGTAATCCCTCCTTTTAAGTCAAATTATTCGTAGTTGTTGTACGAACGGTATTCATTACATCTAATCCATTAATGGAAAAGTGTTTTATATCATATCTCCGATGCGCTTTTGGTCACCTTTGCTTACAAGTCCAGATTTACGTAGCTTACGCTTTTGCTTCTGAGATTTGTTTGCAGATAAGTGGCTTGTGTAAGCATGGCCACGCTTTAGTTTACCAGTCCCTGTCTTCTTGAAACGCTTTGCTGCACCACTATGGGTCTTCATTTTAGGCATTCTAAATTCCTCCTGTCCGAGTATTCGTTGTTGTTGTCGGTGGGTGAATCTCCGGTCGGTTTCTGTTGTCTTGCAATTGATCAAGTCGATCAACGGTGAATCGGTCTATTTTTCAGCCAGTGGAGCAAGAATTAAGAACATGCTACGGCCTTCCATTTTAGGTTTCGATTCAATTGTTGAAATGTCTTCACATTCTTTGGCTAACTTCATAAGAACATCGCGACCAAGTTCTGAGTGAGTAATGGCACGTCCACGGAAACGAATGGCTGCTTTTACCTTATCTCCTTTAGTCAAAAACTTCCGAGCGTTACGTAGCTTCGTGTTGAAGTCGTGCTCTTCAATATTTGGACTTAAGCGAACTTCTTTTAAGTTAATCACTTTTTGTTTCTTACGAGCTTCTTTCTCTTTCTTTTGTTGCTCGAAACGATATTTCCCGTAATCCATGATGCGGCAGACGGGAGGTTTTGCATTAGGCGCAACCATGACTAGATCCAAATCTGCAGTTCTTGCCATATCAAGAGCTTCTTGTTTTGACTTCACACCAATTTGATCTCCATTTGCGCCGATTAAACGAACTTCTCGAGCGCGGATGTTTTCGTTTACGAACATATCCTTACTAATATTGAGCCACCTCCATGATAATTGCGGATCAAAGCAAGATGTTCCTCTTCATCATCGTCCTTTCGATCGAAAGGACGATGATGACACAAAAAAAAGCGTGGGTGCTAATCATTAGCGCCCACACTTCTACATACGTGTTTGAAAAAGTCGAAACCTGTCAACGTCTTTGTCAATCAGGTGAGAAGCGGGCGCTTCTTCTTGCTTTGTTTCCTGTGTTTTGTTCACTTGAATAATTTATCATACCCAGATAGACATGTCAAATAGTTTATTTAGAGAATCGCTCAATGTCTTGTTTGATTTGCTGGATAAACTGTTCAAGGCTGACTTCTTCTGTTTCCTTTTTACCGTACCGGCGGACGTTCACGCCGTTCGCTTCAATTTCTTTATCTCCCAATACGAGAAGGTAAGGAATTTTTTGCATCTGAGCTTCGCGAATCTTATATCCTAGCTTTTCATTACGAACGTCTACATGAACACGAACGCCTGCTTTTTTCAACTCATCTTCAACTTTTCTTACATAATCCATATGCACATCGCTTACTGGAATGGCCTGAACTTGAACTGGGGCTAGCCACGTAGGGAAAGCTCCTTTATATTCTTCGATCAAGAAAGCAACAAAACGTTCCATTGTTGAGACAACACCGCGGTGAATAACAACAGGACGGTGGTCTTTACCATCTTCACCAACGTATGTCAGATCAAAGCGATTAGGCAAGTGAAAGTCTAATTGAACAGTCGAGAGCGTTTCATCTTTTCCAAGGGCCGTTTTCACTTGAACATCCAGCTTTGGTCCGTAGAACGCAGCTTCCCCGTCTGCCTCAACGTAATCTACTCCCATATCATCGACTGCTTCTTTGAGCATTGCCTGAGCTTTTTCCCACATCTCATCATTATCCACATACTTCTCTTTATCTTCTGCATCTCGATAAGATAAGCGGAAGTAATAATCATTTATACCGAAGTCTTTATACACGGCTTGAATGAGCTCCACCACTCGAATAAATTCATCCTTCAATTGATCAGGACGACAGAAAATATGCGCATCATTTAAAGTCATAGCCCGTACACGCTGTAATCCAGCTAATGCCCCTGACATTTCATGACGATGCATTGTCCCTAATTCTGCAATTCTTAAAGGCAAGTTACGGTAACTGTGCTTCTCATGCTTATAAATCATCATGTGATGGGGGCAATTCATAGGACGAAGAACTAAATCTTCGTTATCCATCTCTAGGATGGGAAACATATCTTCCTGATAATGATCCCAGTGGCCAGATGTTTTGTAAAGATCTACGCTACCTAATACCGGTGTATAGACGTGATCGTAACCAAGGCGCTCTTCAATATCAACAATGTAGCGCTCTACCGTCCGGCGAATCGTCGCACCTTTAGGAAGCCATAATGGCAAACCTTGTCCAACTTTTTGATTTACTGTGAAAATGCCCAGTTCTTTTCCTAATTTTCGGTGGTCTCTCTCTTTACGCTCTTCAAGCAATTTTAAATAATCATCCACTTGATTTTGCTTTGGAAAAGCCGTTCCGTAAATTCGTTGCAACATTTTATTGTTACTATCTCCACGCCAGTAAGCACCGTTGATCGTCATTAGTTTGAATTTCTTTAGTTTACTTGTGGATGGAACATGAACGCCGCGACAAAGGTCGAAGAACTCACCTTGTTCATAAATGCTGATGACTTCTCCTTCGGGGATATCTTCAAGGAGCTCAAGTTTTAAATCATCCCCAATTTCTTTATAACGCTCAATCGCTTCTTCACGTGTTACTTCCACTCGATTAATTTCCAGGTTTTCTTCAATAATTCGTTTCATTTCTTTCTCTATCTTCGGAAGGTCTTCCGGAGTTAAAGCTTCCGGCATATCAATATCATAGTAAAAACCTTCTTCAATAACAGGGCCTACACCTAACTTCACATCACCGAAAAGTCGCTTCACAGCTTGAGCCATTAAGTGAGCCGTACTGTGGCGAAGGATGTGCAATCCATCCTCTGAATCATATGTCACAATTTCAATTCGTCCATCTTTTTCGATTGGTTTCTTGAAATCAATAGGCTCGCCATCTAATTTTCCAGCTAACGCATTCTTCTTTAAACCTGGAGAAATAGATGCGGCAATTTCCTCAGTTGTCGTTCCTTTATCAAATTCCTTTTTCGCCCCATCAGGGAACGTTAAAACAATTTTGTCTTTTAGTTCTGCCATTAGTAACACTCCTTTTTACAAAATAGATGTCGATAGGAACGAATTATTCATTTATACTTTATTCCTTTTTACAGAAGATAACAAAGCACAATAAAAAACACCCGTCCCTTGAGTAAGGGACGAGTGTGAGACCGTGGTTCCACCCTTTTTTCTGAATACAAAATAAGCATTCAGCTTCGTTCATTCCGTAACGGGGAGTACGTTGATGTATACTAAGATTCATTAATCTCTCTCTGTTCCACATCAATGCTTAGAGGGGGTAACACATGAGTTGCACATAGGAAACTTCCAGCCGTGATTTCCTTCTCTGTAAGGCAATTACCATGAATCATGTCCTCATCATTGCATACATTATGATGGTGCTTATGGATAGTATTATAATCATCCATTTTAAAAAAATCAAGACAGAAATTTAAAGCGGGGATGATTGCACGTACTAAGCTCATTGGCTTTATCATCAATTAAAACAATTCTCTCTTCAAAGATGTTTTTAAGCGTATGAAATAAATCATCATCACATTCTTCAGAGTGAATCATAATTTTAGCTGGCGCCATGCTTACTAACGGGCCAATCATTCGCTCATGAATAGGTAAAAATTTCTCGAAAGGCGTGGCCGTTTCAAGCCATTGACAAATTTGATGGAAAGGAATTTGTTGATGTTTTCCGTCAAAGAAGTCTATCCCTCTACTTAGTCTAACGTAGACAGTCTCAATCCTTGGTTCATGAGAATTTAAAAAATCCCTGCACCTTTGAAGCATCATCTGATAATCAATCTCCATCCGGTATTCATCAATGGCTGTTTCTACTATACTCAGTAGACTTTCTTTACATGTTTGGAGTCGAAAATAAAGGAAAGAGTCGAAAGAAAAAGAAATGTTTTCTTTTACAAAAGGAGCGATTTTCTGATAAATTTCCTGTTGCCATTGTATAAATGTTATCAGTGTTTTTTGCTCCTTATGTGTTGGCGAGGGATAAAATAGTGATTTTGCCGTTTCTACAATGGATTGAATCTCCATTTCTTCTTCATAATGAAAAGTCTCTTTCAAATATTCCTCCACCCACTTCTTGAAAAAAATCATCGCTGTTGTATTCGTAAGCACACTAATAATAGCATGCTCTATCATGTGGTCCCCAGAAGTAAACCCACCAATCGATAAAACAGCTCTTTTTTCCTTTTGGTCCAATTGAATCGTTACTTGTTTTTGAGCTTTGTTCGTTACCATAGATAAAGAATGATGAA
This sequence comes from Salipaludibacillus keqinensis, assembly GCF_003226325.1. Taxonomy (GTDB): domain Bacteria; phylum Bacillota; class Bacilli; order Bacillales; family Salisediminibacteriaceae; genus Salipaludibacillus; species Salipaludibacillus keqinensis. The sequence continues at coordinate 820,090 of NZ_PDOD01000002.1, forward strand.
GTTGTTCGTAAAAGGATGCACCAATAAGTGAATCCTTGAATTCAATTGTTAACAACAGCAGCCCCTCCCAATCGTCCAATTCGAGTTGAGGGTCTTGTTGGTCCGATCCCAGCTGATTTTCAACTCTTTGCGCTAATACATATATATGGATAGGCTCTAAATTTATGAATTGAAGTTTACTGGAAATCAGAAAAGCATTTAGTCAATGAAGGACTTGTTTATGTATGAGGGGGGGCAAAAGGCGAGATATAGAGGACACAAGGATAATAATATGAAAATCTATAGCTCTCTTTAATTTGACAGAAATTAAAGAAAGGCTGCCTCTACGTCGATGATTGATCAACGTAAGAGACAGCCCTGTATCTTTTAATTTTGCATGACAAAGTCTTTTTCGACCACTTCGCCTTCTGCAAATTCATGAATCGTATTGTATTTCGTATCCCGTTGAACAGGAATTTTACCTGCTTCACGGATCAAGCGAATAATTAAATTTGTATCCACTTTATACGTCGCACCTGCCGCTGAAACAACATTCTCTTCCATCATCGTACTACCAAAGTCATTACAGCCGTAAGAAAGAGATTTTTTCCCTGTTTCAGGCCCCATCGTTACCCAAGAAGACTGGAAATTAGCAATATTATCTAGGAATATACGAGAAATCGCTAAATTTTTCAAGTAATCTCTTGGAGTGACTTTCTCGCCTTTCATGTTCGTATTCTCAGGTTGGAATGTCCATGAAATAAATGCAAGAAAACAATCGGCATCATCTTGAGCATCTCGAACACGCTGAAGGTGTAGAGCTCGTTCTTCATACGTTTCACCGAAACCAATCACCATCGTTGCCGTTCCATGCATACCCACTTTTTTGACCATTTTCATACACTCGATCCATTCTTCCCATGTCCCTTTTAATCGGCTAATTCGTCGGCGAGTACGGTTATCTAGTATTTCAGCTCCGCCACCAGGGACAGAATCTAATCCTGCTTCATGAAGTTCCGTCAGCACCTGTTCTAAAGAAAGGCCTGATACTTCTACCATTTTATATATTTCTGCCGGTGAAAAAGAGTGCATCGTAATATCAAATCGTTTTTTGATTTCTCGAAGTAAGTTCGTATAATAACTAAATGGAAGGTTAGGGTTCGTCCCACCTTGCATTAATATTTCAGTCCCATTTACATCTTTGGTTTCTTGAATTTTTTGAAAGATGACGTCGTCGTCTAATACATAACCATCCTCTGCATTCGGTGGTCGATAAAATGCGCAAAAGCGACAGTACGTATCGCAAAGATTTGTGTAATTGACATTTCTACCAATGACAAAACTTGTTTTAGGCTCTGGATGCCATTTTTTCATCTTTTCATTGGCTACTTCACCCATTTTTTCTACTTCATCACTTTCATAAAGTTTAATTGCATCGTCCACGGAAAGTCTTTCCCCATTACGTGCACGTTCGAGAATATGATCTATACTCATCGTGTTTCCCCCATTCTCAAAAGCTTGTACTCTTTTTCTATACTAACATAAATAGAAGCCATTTCGCTCGTAAAGAGTCAAAAATCAGCTTCATTATGACGGTCTTGTGACTGTTTATTGCAAGGAGACAGAGGAATAAGGCGTTATTATGACTTTTCTCGTTTATTTTCGCCTTTCATATCAATCACGTCATTTAAATGTTTGATTCTTTCTAGTATTCTTTTTGCTTTTAACTGATCCACTCTTTCCACTCCGCCACGTTGCGTAGAAGAGAGATGAATTTCAAGTTCGTGTAAATCAAAGTTGGAAGTGAATATTGTTGGTAATTTTTCCATCATTCGAAATTGTAGGATCGCTCCTAAAATGTCATCTCGAATCCAGTTAGACATGGTTTCAGCACCGATATCGTCTAGAATCAGGACAGGTGCCTGCTTCACTAAATCCATCTTTCCCTGATACGAGCCATCAGAAATCCCATTCTTCAATTCCCGGAAAAAATCAGGAGCATAAACGATCATCGTAGACATTTCTTCGTCTGCTAAGTAGTTAGCAATCGCCCCAACCAAAAATGTTTTACCTACTCCGAATGGGCCATGAATGTACAATCCTCTTCCATCTCCGCCAGGTTTCACTTCTGCGCAGAAGGCCATCGCTTTCGTGTAGGCATGCATCCTTGATGGATGATCTTCATGAAAATCTTCAAAACTAACTTGAGTCATTTCCTTTGGAATGTAAAGACTTTGTACAAAAGAAGCCTGTCTTTTACGCTCTTCATCTTTTTTCTTCAATGAACAAGGGTAATATTCAAGATGAATTTCGTTTCGGTAAAGGCTCAATTTAGGCTGATAACCTTGAATCAAGTTTGGGCAATTTGCAAGGCCGGGACAGTGATCGCAATTTTCCCATTGTTTCTTATATTGATAAAACTCATTAACACCGTTCTCTATTTGTTTCTCAGATAATTCAGGGTTACCTGCAATAAACGAACGAATGCGGTCGTCTTGCATTGTCTCTTTTTTAATCTTTTCAAAACGTTCGTTAAATCCACCCTTTGAAAATTGGCTTAACGATTGATTGATGGAATCCATTTATGATTCCCCCTTTTGTTGCTTCTTTTTTCTTAACATTTCCCGATATTTCGCCGCTTCCTGTTTAGCTTTCACTAATTCTTCTTCGTTGCCTTCTTCTTTCTGCCACTTTTCATCTTTCATCCATTTAGGGACTGGTTCCTGTTTCACTGGTGCTGCGTAAGACCTGGATTTCTTAGTATATGGTTGATCAGGTTTTTGCTTGAATTCTTGTCGTTTTTGATTCTCTTTGATCGCAAGCTCCATCGCTTGTTTGACGGTACGTATCTTTTTCCTGTTCCAATGTCCTGCAATAGTGAAGGCTAATGGCTTAGACAATTTCTTGTCGTTTACCATAAATATATAGTCAAGCAGAACATTGACAACGCCCGGGGCTAGTTTATATTCAAAGATGAGCCGTTCAATGGTGTCCATATCTCCTTCATAAACTTTAGCCCCGTTGCTCAATTCCTCTAAATATTCAATTGGAGCTGTCGTTTCAAAATAATGAATCGTTTTCTCTTCATTCGTTTCAGGTACTTTATTAAGAGATTTCAATTCATCAGGCTGTTTTCGTAACCCTAACCTTGGAGGTTCATCTTTTTCATTCATGCGGTAGCGCCTTTTCGCTTGAGTTCTTAACTCATCTAAATCCAACTTATCTGTGTGTAACATGGCATCTTGAATAACATTCGCCATTTCTTCTGGCGGTAGTTTATAAATAAAGGCCAGCTGATAAATAAGCCGCTGATGTTTCGGTTTTTCCAGTTCTTCTTTAGGGATAAATGAAGGTAAATAAGCAGTTAACTGTTGAAAATCAAAATCCCCTTCTCCCATTTGATATGGTGAATTTGGTTCAGGACGCCCCACTAGAGAATCCGTTGATGAGAGCATTTCAAGCATCTCGGGATTTGTACTTTTCAATTCCGATGGGTGAATGGATGTAAACACTTGACTAAAACCTTGTGTTACATTTTCTAATTCTTTCGTGTCTATTGCTTCGATACTGAATAATTGCCGAAGCTCTCGGTATTGATCTTTACTACCTAATTTATTATAAAGAAAAACACTTAATAAATCGTCCCTAAAAAACTGGGCGGCATTCATTGGCGGATGAAGATGATAATAATAAACATACTCTTCTTCTTCCTTTTTACGATAAACAGTTAACAAGCCTATAGCTTCCAGTTTTTTTCGTTCTTTAAAGAGGTGATCTAAATGCTGTCCAGTAAAGATCATTAATGACTTATGTGTTCGTTCTACCTTTTTGGATGACTGTTTTTGAATGTCTAAACATAAGGTCATATATAGACTATAAGCGGTCGCTCCGATTAAGGGCTGGTAGAGCAAAGTAAGAACGTCATGATCCAAAGGATTGGCATGTTCACTCATGTATGCAACGTAACGATTGGATGGCAACACTTCTTTCCAATGCATTTCATTTCACCTATACTTTCTTTTGAGTCCATGAAGCCTAACCTTTTTTATAAGGCTATGGTATTGATGATTGTTGAGGATGTTAAGAGTAGGTCTACCATGCTGAGAGTAATCGTCTAACTACAAAATGAACTTAAATGATCTATAGAGAAAAATGGAGCAGCAAGGCCCCATTTTCATTTAACTTATTTTTTGTTTTCACGGTCGATAAGTTCTTTTAGTTCATCTACGAAAACATTTATATCTTTAAATTGTCGGTAGACAGATGCAAAACGTACATAAGCCACATCATCCACTTGTGCAAGATATTCCATAACTTCTTCGCCAATCTGATCGCTGTTAACTTCAGAAAGTCCTTTATTTCGAATATCCTTCTCTACATCATCGGTAATGGTTTCTAACTTCTCCAAAGGCACTGGCCTTTTTTCACAGGCACGAATGAGTCCTCTTAGTAACTTTTCACGGCTAAATTCTTCTCGGTTTCCGTCTTTTTTCACGACTATGAGTGGCGTCTTTTCTATACGTTCAAAAGTTGTATAGCGATAACCACAAGCTTCGCATTCTCTTCTGCGTCGAATGGAACGACCTTCATCACTCGGTCTGGAATCCAATACTTTAGTTCCATTATGATGACAACTTGGACAAATCATTGGCACTTCACTCCATTCTGTGGCTAACCGTCGTTATTAAGTCAGTTCATTCCCTATTCCAGTTCCAACAAATTGAAGCCTGGAATCTAACTCTTTGTACATCACTTCAATCACTTTTCGACTGAAGCCGAAATCACTGAATAACATTGTTTCCGTAGATACTGAAAAATCAACGGCTGTCCGGAAAGGTCTGACCATTATGATTGTAACAACCATAAATGCTTTTTTCCCTTTTTTAACATTAACGATAATTTCGCCATGGTCTTCTGAGATGGAAGCCACTTCAAAACCTTCCTTGTTTTTCAGCAAAGCTTCAACTTCTTTGATCGCTTTATCTTTCATTATTTTATAATAATGTGTTTGTAAACTTTCTACATGATGATTTTCACTTGTCTCAGTGCTTGTACTAAATATCTTTTTCAGCGTTTGTTTCATTCCCATTTTTTCATCCCACCTCGTCTCTATTAAGGATAGCAAGAAAAAAGAAATTGTTCAATTGAAAAACGCCCCCTCGCAAAGGATAGAGCGTGAATCATTTCATGAACTTGATAAACCTTTAAGAGCTCTTCTTGTTCTAATTTGAATTTCGCCCATGCCACGAGGCAGTTCAATCATTTCAGATGATTTAGCTTCTAGACTTTTAGCGATGTAAGAAACTGCAACATTTGGATCCATACGAACTCCACACGTATACACATCTATGCTTGCATATCCGTGTTCAGGAAAACTATGAATAGTCAAATGAGATTCACTTATGATAACCACACCGCTAATCCCTTGCGGAGCGAATAAATGGAAGGCCACTTTGACCACTTCAGCTCCCGCAAGATGGGCTGCATCAATAAAAACCTGTTCAATGTATTGCAAATTATTTAATTTATCTACTGCACAGCCCCATAGTTCAGCTATGATATGACGCCCCATCGTTTCCACTGTCCTCAGCCCTCACCTTATAAAAAGTTATTGCTACCTGTATACATGACTGTAGCACTTGCCATTGATCTGCAAGTGCTACTTTTGTATTCCCTGTCGTTAATGTGCCGAATTGATCTGTTGATTATTCATAACACATCGTTTTAGTTTGTTCAGCGGGAACCTAGACTTCTATTTAAATCGAGATTCTAACCTTGATTAGGAGGCAGTCACTTTCGACTTTAGTGGCAAACTAGCTCCGACATATTTAACTAAATCAACTACACGGCAAGAATAACCCCATTCATTGTCATACCAAGCTAACACTTTAATTTGTCGATGATTGATAACCATGGTACTTAGTCCATCAATAATGGAAGAATGAGTATTTCCATTAAAGTCAGTTGATACGAGAGGCTCATTTGTATAATCCAAAATCCCGTGCATAGACCCCTTTGCTGCTTGGCTAAATACTTGATTCACTTCCTCAACTGTTGTGTCACGTTTTATATTGCCAACAAAATCTACTAAAGAAACGTTGGGAGTCGGGACCCTCAAGGCCATACCATGAAGTTTTCCGTTCAATTCTGGAAGTACTTTCCCAATCGCTTTTGCAGCTCCTGTTGTCGTCGGTATGATTGATTGACCGCATGCTCGAGCTCTTCGTAAGTCTTTATGAGGGTTATCAATATTTTTTTGGTCATTTGTATAGGAGTGAACCGTGGTCATCACTCCAGACTCAAGATCAAATGCTTCATTCAAGACTTTCACAACCGGTGCCAAACAATTCGTAGTGCAAGAAGCATTAGATAGAATATGATGTCGCTCCGGGTTGTAAGCCCTTTCATTCACACCATACACAATTGTCATATCTTCGTCACGCCCTGGAGCAGTGATAACAACTTTCTTTGCACCTGCTTCAAGATGAAGCCCCGCGTCTGCTCGAGATGTGAACTTCCCAGTGGCCTCTACAACCACATCCACGTCAAAATTACCCCAAGGCAATTGTTTAGGATCACGATTCTGACAAAGAATCACTCTTTTTCCATCTACAATCAAAGAGTTTCCATCTGTTTCAATCTGTTTATTTAGTGTCCCATGAATAGTGTCATACTTTATTAAATGAGCCAACGTTTCTGGAGGATAGCTAGCATTTATAGCCACCACATCTATTTGACTGTCTTCTATACACTTTCTAAATACCATCCTACCAATTCTTCCAAAACCATTAATTGCTATACGCGTCATCATGATCCCTCCACACTATATAGTACATACAATTACTCTTATTATGTTAAATAGTATAACATATTATATGATTTAGGTTATTAGTTTTGTGAAAAAAAAGGGCGTTTGTCAAAAAAAATAGAGTGCTAGTTAATTAGCACTCCTTCTTCCATTCATTTAACAAATGAATGACTTGGTTTCTTGTTTCCTCTAAGGTACCTTCATTATTTATCACATACGAAGCAAATTTCTTTTTCTCATCTATAGGTAATTGAGAATCTATTCTTTGATTTGCTTCTTCTATTGAAAAATTATTCCTTGTTCTTAATCGATCAAGCTGGATACGCGGCGATACGTATACTAAAAGAACTTCATCGACCATATGGAGTAATTCGCTCTCAATAAGCAATGGTATATCCATGACAATCAATTGGTGGCCTTTTTTCTGCCATTCTGCTGCTTGAAGACGCATTTCTTCTCGAACAGCAGGGTGAACAATTTGATTTAAAACTGTTCGTTCCTTTTCGCTCTCAAACACAATCTTCCCTAACTTCTCTCTATTGATCGTTCTGTCCTCGTGAAGGATCGTTGAACCAAAATGGTCGACAATTTTTAGATAAGGCGAACGACCAGGTTCTACAACTTCTCTAGCGACGATATCTGCATCGACAACTGGTATTCCTTCATTCTTTAGCATCGTAGAAACGGTGCTCTTACCAGAAGCAATACCTCCTGTTAAACCTATAATCATTTGTGCCTCCCCCTTCGTCATTTACCTTTCTAGAGTTTGAATATACCGATCATAATGAGTAGAATTCCTGGAGCATATGCTACATGTTTCATTTTTTCTGTTGTGAACAAACGTTCCCCGGTAAATTTCCCTAGTACGAGAAACAAGCCGCACATCAAAGCTACACTTCCTGCTAAAACCCAAGGGGATCCACCAAATAAAGCAGCACCCATACCAGCCCCAAATGCATCAAGCGACAATGCTGTCCCCAGTAAAAAAGCTTCTCTGCCAGTAATCGATCCTGAATCATCTAAATCAGCTTCCATAGGTTTTCTCAACACATTCACAACAATACCGAGTCGTTTTAATTCGACATTTAGCAATGTACTTTCTTGAATTCTTATTTTCCGTGCTGACTTTGGTTTTCGCAAGACTTGATAAAATGCATATAAGCCTATCGTTATTAAGATGGCTCCACCTAGTTGCTCAGCCCGCGCAGGGGACATATATTCACTAATTCCCCCTCCGAGCCACATAGCCAATAAAACAGCGAACGCTGAACAACCCATGATAAATAAGACCGATAATAAAGGTAATCTCATCTTTCGCAATCCATACGTCACACCTACACCAAAGCTGTCTAAACTAACAGCAAAAGCCAATACAAACAAAGGTAGATAGTCAGTCATTAGGATGGGCCCCTTCCCTTTCTTGCTATGTTAGTATATGGCAGGAGCCCATCCAACGTACTTCTTTCCTTCATTCTATTCTTGAAATTGTGGCTGACAAGAAGGGCATGTATGTGTGCCTCTTCCACCTACAATCGTTCTTATTATTGGAGTGCCACACGTATGACAAGGTTCCGCAGTACGACCATAAACACGTAAATTCTGTTGAAACATGCCCATCTCTCCTTGACCATTCACATAGGATTTAATTGAAGAGCCTCCAAGTTTCACCGCTTCATTTAATGTTTCTTGAACCGAAGTAAATAACACGGCCCTTTCACCTGGCGAAAGGGAATTTGCCGGCTTTTCAGGATGAATTCTCGCTTTAAATAATGCTTCATCTACATAAATATTCCCTAATCCTACAACAACAGACTGGTCCAAGAGAGCAGCTTTAACAGCTCTTGTCGTTCGGCTCAAGCGTTGAGTTAACTCTTCACTCGTAAAGTGAGAAGATAATGGCTCTGGACCTAATTGGGACAATGGACGATTCACGTTCTCCTCTCCTTTTTGGAAAAGGTGCATCGTTCCAAATTTACGAACATCTCCATAGCGTAACTCTCGCCCACTTTTAAATGTAAACCGGACATGTGTGTGAGGAGCCTCTTCTTCTTCCTTTTGATAAACACCGTAGCGTCCCTCCATTCTTAGGTGAGAGACTAGCGTATAATCATCTAAACAAAAAACAAGAAATTTTCCCCTTCTAGAAATTGAACGAAAGGTTTGCCCTTCCAATAGATGAACAAACTGATTCACATCATCCGGTTCTTTAATCATTTTCGGCCAAGTCACATTTACTTGCTCAATGGTTTCATCAATAATAAGTTCTGATAACGTTCGTTTGACTGTTTCAACTTCAGGTAATTCTGGCAATTCATTCACCTTCTCATCTATCAAATTCTCACATGTCAGATGGCTATTTTGCGTCGTACCATGTATCACCATAAGCAACGTCTGCTGTGAGAGGCACATCTAACTTCACTGCATCTTCCATGACTTTCGGAACCAGTTTCTTCATTTTTTCCAGCTCTTGTTCCGGCACTTCAAATATTAATTCATCGTGTACTTGCAGGAGAAGTTTTGATTCCATGTTTTCTTTTTCTAACGTTTCCGCCATATCCACCATGGCCTTCTTAATAATGTCTGCAGCACTTCCTTGAATCGGTGTATTCATGGCTGTCCGCTCTGCAAAACTTCGTTGATTAAAGTTTCTGCTCGTTAGTTCTGGTAAATAGCGGCGCCGGTTTAGCATCGTCGTCACATAACCTTTTTCCCGCGCTTCTTCAACTACATTTTCCATATAGTCTTTAACCCCTGGATAACTTTCAAAATACCTGTCTATAAACGTTTTTGCTTCTTTTCGAGTGATATCCAAGTTCTGTGATAAACCATAGTCACTTATTCCGTAAACAATTCCGAAGTTTACTGCTTTTGCCGTTCGGCGCATTTGGTCTGTCACTTCATCTCCACTAACTCCGAAAACATCCATGGCAGTCTTCTTATGCACATCCATCTCGTCTGTGAATGCTTGTTTTAGATTCTCATCTTGCGAAATGTGAGCTAACACTCTTAATTCAATTTGTGAATAATCTGCGGCCAAAATAAATGATTTCTCTTTTTCAGGCACAAACGCATGACGTATTTTACGACCTTCTTCAAGTCGAATTGGGATGTTTTGTAAGTTTGGTTCTGTTGAGCTCAATCTGCCCGTTTGAGTGATGGCTTGATTAAAGATTGTATGAATTTTTCCTGTCTGTTTATGGACAACTTTAAGGAGCCCCTCTATATAAGTGGAATTCAGCTTCCCTAATTGTCTGTAATGAAGGATGGTAGGAATCATCTCATGTTCATCTTTTAACTTTTCTAAAACGTCAGCCGAAGTAGAATAACCCGTTTTCGTTTTCTTAATCGCAGGCAAATTTAACTTTTCAAACAGCACTTCCCCTAGCTGTTTCGGTGAGTTGATATTGAATTCGACCCCCGCAAGTTTATGAATCTTCTCTTCCATTTCATTTAAACGCTCTACTAGGCTTTCACCCATTTTTTTAAGCTCTTCTTGATCAACTGATATTCCGTTTTTTTCCATCCTACCTAAAATAACGGATAAAGGCATCTCTAAATGTTTAAATAGTTCTAGCTGACTGTTTTCAATGAGTTCTTGTTCCAAATCATCTTTTAAATCTAATATGGCAGCTGCTTTCCTGCCTAAATGTTGAGCCAGCTCTTCTTGATTAGGTACGTGACGCTTTTTTCCCTTTCCGTATACAACCTCATCTGATTGAACTCGGAGACTTTGCTTTCGCTTAGCAATATCCCCCATCTCATGAGAACTGGCAGAAGGATCAATTAAATAAGAAGCTATTTGAACATCAAAACAAACACCATCTAATAACACGTCTTTCCAGCCGAGAGATACAACTGCCCTCTTAGCATTAAAGATATACTTTTCCTTCGAAGCATCTGCTGCCCATGTCTGAAAAGAATGACTTGCAATCGCTACCTCTGATGGAATGAAGAAGACTCCATTACTGTTGGCAATAGACAAACCTATGACTTCCGCTTGATGGTAGTTTTCGTCCAACGCCTCAACAACGAGTGCGCTTGGGGATTGCAGCATGTTGTCAGTCACTTCTGTCACCAATTGGACATCAAGTTCTTCCATTTCTTCTTTTTCAGATCCTTCATCTACACCAATTCGGTCTAAAAGAGAAGCAAATTCCAACTCTTTAAAAAGCTCCTTCAATTCATGTTGATGAGGTTCTCCCAGCACTAAATCTTCAAAAGTCAAACTAACTGGCGCATCTAGCATAATCGTAGCAAGCTGTTTACTCATAAGAGCTTGTTCTTGATTGCTCTCAAGTTTTTCTTTTAACTTTTTCCCTGACACTTCATAAATGTGTTCATAAACACCTTCAACGGTTTCATACTGTTTCAACAATTTTAAAGCGGTTTTTTCTCCCACGCCAGGAACACCAGGAATATTGTCAGAGCTGTCGCCCATTAATCCTTTCATGTCGATAATTTGCATAGGAGTGATTCCGTATTTCTCATCCACCATCTTTAAATCATATGTATCAACATTCGTTATTCCTTTACGAGTAAGGGCAACATGGACTTTGTCTGTTACTAGTTGCAACAAGTCTTTATCACCTGTATAAATTTTCACATCTAAATTTTCTTGCTTAGCTCCTTGGAGGGAGAGCGTCCCAATAATGTCATCAGCTTCGTAATTTTCCACTTCGAAATAAGGGATATTAAACGCTTTAAGTAAATCGCGCATGACAGGCAGCTGTTCTGATAGCTCAGGAGGCGTTTTCTCTCGTTTTCCTTTGTATTCTTTATATGTTTCATGACGAAAGGTCGTCTTCCCAGCATCAAAAGCTACAAGCATGTGAGTAGGTTTTTCATCTTCTAATATTTTTAAAATCATCGTTGTAAATCCATAAACAGCATTTGTATAAACCCCTTTTTCGTTATTTAACAAGGGCAATGCAAAAAATGCACGGTAAGCTATACTATTTCCGTCTACTAGGACTAGTTTCTCCACGTCTAACACCTCATTTATTCATGATATCTGTATTTTATCACGAATGGCTGAGAATAAAAAAAGGAACGAAAGCTCTAGGGGAGACTTTCGTTCCTATCAAAGGGGATGTAAAACTTGAAGCAACCTCAGAAGAAAGATTGCATTCATATAAAACAGTTCACCCTCTCACTATACGAGATGAACGTAAACACCACGTAAAGGGACTGTTAATATATTGTAAAGTTTTAATTGAAGTTATTTATTCTCTGGCCTTCGCTTGTAAAACATGAGACGAAAAACCGTTCCTTTTCCTTCATCACTTTCAACTGATAAGTTAGCATGGTGGGCTTCAGCTAAATGCTTCACGATGGCTAATCCCAGTCCTGTACCGCCTGAATTACGACTTCTAGCACGATCTACTCGATAAAATCGTTCAAAAACTCTTGGTATTTCTTTTTTATTGATTCCAATTCCAGTATCCTCAACTTCTAATAAAACCGTTTCCGCTTGTTCTTTTACTCTTATCGTTATTGTCCCCTGTTCCGGTGTATAGACAATAGCATTATTCACAAGGTTAATTAGAATTTGTTTAATTCGGTGAGGATCGCCTGCAATCATAGGAGTTCCAGTGACTTTCTTCACCAGTTTCATTTGTTTCTTTTCTGCCTTGTCATTTAATATGAGAAAGACTTCATCAGTTAAAGAATCCAATGAAATTTCCTCCCAATTTAATTGAAATTGGGTCCCTTCGATTTTGGAAAGTTCCAACAAGTCATAAATCAAACCCTCTAACCGCTCAGATTCATTGGCAATAATTGTTAAGAACTGTTTCCGCAAATGTTCATCTTCCATGGCACCGTCTAGCAATGTTTCAGTAAAACCTTTTAATGATGTAACGGGCGTTTTCAATTCATGAGAGACATTAGCAACAAAGTCTTTTCTTGCTTGCTCTAATTTTTTCAACTCTGTAATGTTATGGAAAACAAGGACAATCCCTTTCAACTTATCATCTTGACCCAAAATGGGAGCGCCATGAACATCAAAGTGTTTATAGTAAATACCGATTTGTAATTTAATTTGTTTCCGAGTGGGCTTTTCAGTTAGGAAAATTTCCTGGATAAACTTGATAATCTTTTTATGTTTGATCACCTTATAGTATAGTTGATTTTTCCATAATTCAGTTTCTTCATCAAAGATTACTTTGCACGATCGGTTAAGAAGAGTAATATCCCCTTTCGTATTAATTAAGATCAAGCCACTCCCCATATTTTCAATTAACGTCTCTAGACGTTCTTGCTGGTTCTCATACGTTTGTGTAATCTGTTGCAGATTTTCAGCAAGGACATTGATGGAACGATTCAATTCACCTGTTTCCAAGTTAGCTCCTTCAAATGTTCTTGCACTGAAATTTCCTTTGGCAAGTTCATTAGCCACTCTTCTTGCATCTTCTACCGGCTTAACCATTTGATTCGTGAGCTTAGAGGCAAGCACTAGAATGATCAGGAACGCGATAAAGAAAGAGACGAATAACAAGGTCCATATATTTTGATAAACCGAATTTAGTTCTTCCATTTCCATCCCTAAGCGAAGAAACCCAGCCTGTTCTCCATTAGATTCCAGTGCCATAGCATAGTAAAGAAGTTCGCTTTCTACGGTAGCACTATAGCGTGTTTCTCTTGCTGGGGTTCCTTGGATGACCGATTGTATTTCCTGCCTGCTTAAGTGGTTCTCCATGTCCTGCGGATCAGCGTCCGTTTCTGCTAGTACTTCGCCATCAGGAGCGACTATAGTGATTCGAACATCTAAACGATCAGCTAATTCCATAGTGACTTCTTGCAAACTTTCTTGATTACCAAGATCCATATCTTGCAGATAATAAGCAACCACGTCTGATTCTTTTTCTATTCGATCACTCATTCGTTCTAAGTAAAATTCTTTGAAAAATGGTCCTTGGATCGCTCCTAATCCAGCTAATACTAGCAAAATAATCAGTGACAATGGAACAATTAATCTAAAACGATAACTATTCATCTTTTGTCGGTGTCTCTAATTTATAACCTAAACCGCGGATGGTTTTAATATAGATAGGCTTTTTAGTATTCGGTTCAATTTTCTCTCTAAGATGACTAATATGAACATCAACGATTCTAGTATCCCCTACAAACTCATAATTCCAGACAGCATTTAGTAATTGATCCCGCGTTAACACTCTTCCTCTATGGGTAGTAAGATACACGAGTAATTCAAATTCTTTAGGAGTTAACTCCAGAGGTTCCCCCCGCAAAAATACTTCGTAGTTATCTGGAAAAATTTCCACATCCCCAAAAGTAATCGTATTATTTTTCTTTTTAGTTTCTTGAGGTGGATGAACGGACTGAGACCTTCTTAAAATTGCTCTGACGCGAGCGACCACTTCTCTAGGACTGAATGGTTTCGTCAAATAATCATCAGCACCTAACTCCAGTCCAAGTACTTTATCGAATTCATCATCTTTAGCTGTTAACATGAGAATCGGTGTCAAAATTTTATTCTGCCTTAACTCTTTGCAAACTTCTAAACCATCCATTTCAGGAAGCATTAGATCAAGAACAATCATATCAAATGATTCTTTCAATCCCTTTTCTAACGCCGATTTTCCATCCATAGCGGTTGTAACATCAAATCCTGCCTTCTCTAGGTTAAATTGAAGCAAGGTCAAAATTGATTCTTCATCATCTACAATGAGTATTTTTTGTGACATTCTTCTTCCTCCCGATTTGCTTTGACCCCCAAGATCAATTTTATCAAAGCTTTCTATTTCTTTTGTGACTGTTTATTTTATCTTACTACATTTTTAATTAATGACAAAGCTCTCTACAAGGCCAATAGATAGATGAATGACTAAAATAGTGATGATTCTCCTCTCTTATGTATTAAACAAAAGGAGGAATATATACCCAAAAAAAGTTCCTCTCCTGTATTTAGAAGAGGAACCGTTCAATTTAAAAGTTGTCAAAGTTTCCTGAATCGTGTGTCATAGGTTTCCAAGGATAAGGGGGTGAAACGACTAGAGATCCCTCTAAAACAGTTTCATCATACTCGTCTTTCCCAGTGACAGCCATATATACCTTGTGCTCTTTCTTCTCTAAGTTTGTAATAGTAGCCTTTAATTTAAACGTTCCATAATGATACAAGGGCTTTGGGAATGATAAATTTTGCTGAAGAATTGCACTGCCCGGTCCAGGAAAATTCATTGAAATGACGGATGAGACAAACCCATTCAACATGATATGAGGAACGATTGGTTTCTTAAAGGGAGTTCTCGATGCATAATCATGTTGGATATAAATTGGATTTGAATCATCTGTAAAGCCTAAAAATAGCAGAATATCTTTATCTTCAATTTTTTTCTCCTGTTCAAACACATCTCCAACGTTTAACTGGTCAATCGTTTTACCTAATTTTCTTTTTCTTGTAAACAATTACATCACCCCACTGTATAATAACTATGATTAGTAAGCGCTTTCAATAGAGGGTAAAGAAGAGAGAAACCCTTTCTTTAGGGTTTCTCATTTACGTATCCTCTATTGAACTAATTTCATAACCTCTTTAACAGAGTCAACAGACTTATCAAGACCTGCTTTTTCTTTTTCATTAAGTTCTAATTCAAAGATTTTTTCAATGCCATCTCCACCTAAAATGGTAGGAACGCCTAAGTAAATATCATTATACCCATACTCACCTTCAAGGTAAGCAATCGACGGAAGAATACGTTTTTTATCTTTTAATATAGCCTCTACCATTTGAACAATAGACGCTGCTGGTGCATAGTATGCACTGCCTGTGCCTAGAAGGTTAACAATTTCGCCTCCACCTTTACGTGTACGTTCCACAATGGCATCTAGACGGTCTTTAGAAATTAATTTTTCCAGTGGTATGCCTCCAGCAAAGCTGTAACGGAGCATTGGCACCATATCGTCTCCATGACCACCTAATACGAATCCTGTTACATCTTCGACAGAAACATTTAATTCTTCAGCTACGAATGTATTAAATCGTGCAGTATCTAATACACCAGACTGACCAATCACTCGATTCTTAGGGAATCCAGATTCTTTGAATACTGAATAAGTCATGGCATCCACTGGATTTGTTAAGACGATGATAAAACAATCAGGCGAGTACTTTACAATTTCTTTTGTGACACTTTTCATTATTCCAGCATTTGTCGCGACTAAATCATCTCGACTCATCCCCGGCTTTCTAGGAATACCCGCTGTAATCACAACGATATCAGAATTAGCAGTATCTTTATAGTCTGACGTTCCCGTAATTTTAGCGTCAAACCCTTGAACTGGGCTCGCTTCCAACATGTCTAGAGCTTTCCCTTTAGTAGGATTTTCCGATTGAGGGATATCTACTAATACTACATCTCCAAGTTCTTTTTGAGCTGTCATTAGCGCAGTTGTTGTCCCTGTAAAACCTCCACCAATAACACTGATTTTTCTTCGTTTGATTGTCATATCTATCGCCCTCCCATATTTATGACTAAATTATCGATAAGTTGAGAGTATGAAAAGTAACCGCTTTCTTCACGGGGACAGACTTCGAGATTCCAAAGGAATCTACCTCTGAGAATCTCGATTGATCTGCTTTTCCGCGACAGTGTTGCGGTTTTTTCTAAAATAACAACTGTCTATAACTTAGTCTTTTTTAATAAAGACTATAGAAGATAAGTGATTCATATCAATTTACAAGTTGGAAATTAATGCATCACCGAATTCAGAACACTTTACTTCAGTAGCGCCGTCCATTAAACGAGCAAAATCATACGTGACCGTTTTGTTTCCAATTGTTTTGTCCATGGAGTTCTCGATCATATCTGCTGCTTCTACCCATCCTAAGTGACGAAGCATTAATACGCCAGATAATAGAACAGAAGATGGGTTCACTTTATCTTGTCCTGCATACTTCGGAGCAGTTCCGTGAGTCGCTTCAAAGATCGCATGCCCAGAGTCGTAGTTAATGTTCGCTCCTGGAGCAATACCGATCCCACCAACTTGAGCAGCTAGTGCATCAGAGACATAGTCCCCGTTTAAGTTCATTGTTGCAACTACATCAAACTCTTTAGGGCGAGTTAAGATCTGTTGTAAGAAAATGTCAGCAATTGAATCTTTAATAATGATTTTACCTTCAGCTTCGGCTGCAGATTGTGCATCGTTTGCAGCAGCTTGTCCTTTTTCTTCTACAATACGATCATATTCTGCCCATGTGAATACTTTATCGCCAAATTCCTTTTCAGCAAGTTCGTATCCCCAATTCTTAAACGCACCTTCAGTAAATTTCATGATGTTCCCTTTATGGACAAGAGTAACACTCTTCCGTCCTTCGTCTAGAGCATATTGAATCGCAGAACGAACAAGGCGCTCAGTACCTTCTTGAGATACTGGCTTGATTCCAATACCTGACGTTTCTGGGAAACGAATTTTTGTCGCACCCATTTCGTTTTGCAAGAAGTCGATCAATTTCTTCACTTCATCTGACCCTTGTTGATATTCAATCCCTGCATAAATGTCTTCAGAGTTCTCACGGAAAATAACCATGTCTGTATCTTGAGGACGTTTAACAGGTGACGGAACTCCCTCGAACCAACGAACAGGACGTAAACAAGTATATAAGTCCAACTCTTGTCTAAGAGCTACGTTTAATGAACGGAAACCTCCGCCAATCGGTGTAGTTAAAGGTCCTTTAATAGCGATGAAATATTCACGGATCGTTTCTAATGTTTCTTCAGGAAGCCACTCACCAGTTGTATCATGAGCTTTCTGACCAGCAAGAACTTCTTTCCAGTGAATTTTCTTCTCTCCGTTATAAGCTTTATCAACAGCTGCTTCGATTACACGAGAAGCTGATTTCCAGATATCCGGTCCAATTCCGTCTCCTTCAATATAAGGAATTACTGGCTCACTCGGTACATTTAATACTCCATTATTTACTGTAATTTTTTCACCTGACATAAAAAAATACCTCCTATAAAATATATGTATTGATACATAGAAGAAGAAAGAAAATCATCTCTCTTCTTCTTGTTAAACACGGGTTATCTTTCTTCTAATGGTACCCACTTTTGATGATCCGGTCCTGTATATTCTGCACGCGGACGGATTAAACGATTGTTTTCAAACTGCTCTAAAATATGAGCGATCCATCCAGATACTCGGCTAACCGCAAAGATCGGCGTAAAAATATCATGTTCTATACCTAAACTATGGTAAACAGATGCAGAGTAAAAATCAACATTTGGAAGAAGTCCTTTTTCGTTAGTAACCACTTCATCAATTTTCACACTCATATCATACCATTTAGACTCTCCAGTTATCTCAGTTAACTGTTTAGACATTTCTTTTAGATGTTTCGCTCTTGGATCACCGTCTTTGTATACTCGGTGTCCAAAGCCCATGATTTTAACTTTACGCTCTAGAGCATCTTTAATATATGATTCAGCTTTGTCAACTTCACCAATTTCTGAAAGCATGGACATCACACGTTCGTTAGCTCCACCATGTAAAGGCCCTTTCAAGGCGCCAATAGCCGCCGTAATACCTGAATACATATCAGATAAAGTAGCTACACATACACGAGCTGTAAACGTCGATGCATTCAACTCATGATCCGCGTGTAAAACAAGCGCTTTATTAAACGCTTTTTCAGAAGTGGCATCTGGTTCTTCACCATTTAACATGTAAAGGAAGTTTGCTGCAAAACTTAAGTCCTCTTTAGGTGCTACTGGTTCTTTTCCTTGTCGAATTCTCGAAAAGGCGGTCACTATAGTCGGTAACTGAGCTTGAAGTTTAAGCGCTTTTTCGTAGTTTGCTTTTTCATCTTGCTCATCTGCTTCACTATCGAATAGCGCTAGAGTTGAAACAGCTGTTCTAAGAGCGGCCATTGGATGAACTTTGTCAATAGGATACGTTCTCATTTGATCGAGAACTTCATCAGGAACTTTAGCAGCTGAAGCTAATTGCTTATTAAAATCAGCCAACTCTTCTTTTGATGGAAGTTTATGGTTCCAAAGTAAATAAACC
Organism: Salipaludibacillus keqinensis; assembly: GCF_003226325.1. Classification (GTDB taxonomy): domain Bacteria; phylum Bacillota; class Bacilli; order Bacillales; family Salisediminibacteriaceae; genus Salipaludibacillus; species Salipaludibacillus keqinensis. Next base: position 838,904 of record NZ_PDOD01000002.1, read on the forward strand.
ACTTCCTCAAAGCTAGCATAATCAGCCAAGTCGTCAATATTATACCCGTGATACGTTAATACACCATCAATAATTGAACTGACACTTGACGTCGTCGCGACAACACCTTCTAAACCTTTAGTTGAACTCATGCTACCTCTCCTTTGCAATAAATATGGCTTATGTATTGTTAACACCCGTAACCATGGCTTTTCTAACAATAAGCACTCCAATACCGAGTGAAGGTTCACTCAATGATTGTTCCGATATCAATTTATTTTCCTAAAATACTTTAAGGTAAACATGTTACCTACGTAACAAATGATAACAAACATGTCACTAAAGAGTAAGCGGTTACGAAAAAGCTAAATAACGAAAACCAAATAGTTATTTCTATGTATTTGGTATCATCCGCTTTCTATTATACCATTTTTAACATTTTTGTGAACGTAAAATTTTAAAACAAACCAACATTCACATTTGCCTGAATTCTTTGAATTAGAAGGAACGCCATTCAGCTACCAAAAGACGAAAAAAACTCTGCTATTTTCATGGCCATGTAGGCAATCCCTGCACCGATTAATGGTCCCACTGCTACCCCGTTAAAGACGGCAACAGCTAATATAGTACCGAATACGAGAGCTACTGTAATATGCGGATCTGTTTTTAACAGATCAATTCCATTAGCAGCAATCACTGCTACAAAGATTCCAGAAGCTAAAGCAATCCACGCGTAGGAGGATTTCAATGCTTGTTGAAGATCTTTCAGACCAATTTCTCCCGTAACGATTGGAACAAGAACAGCTATTGTAATAATCGTTACCCCAATATTAATGCCTTTTTGTTGGGCAAAGGGGAGTACTTTATCAGCTAAACCTGACCATTTGACAATCAATAAAAAAGATACAGCTACAATCAGCGATTGGTTTTTGGCAAAAACTCCTACGGCCAACAAAATGAACATAAATATTGTTGCTTGACTCATTTTGGTCTCCCTCTCTATTATTTCGTACAAATTATTCTAACATATCCTTCGTTCCACCGACATTCCCCAGCTCATTTCAATAAAATCATCTCATAAATTACCTGGACATGCATAGCTTATAGTAGGTGAACAAACGGGAGATGATGATCTATGGACAGGAATGATTCAAGCTATACTTTAAAAAAACTAATTCTCTTATCCATGATGATTCTAAGTTTCTTATCTTTCTCGTTCGTTTCCGTAGTTTATTTTTATCCCTTTATTTTAGCTTTTCTGTTCTCTCTTTTATTTCTACCAGTTGTAAATTTTTTAGAAACTCATTGGAACTGGAACCGGGCATTTGCCACATTATTTGTTATTGGCTCTTTTATTTTCGTTTTATTAACGATCGTTACTTTTATCATTGCCGAACTCGTTCACGGTTTATCCTATTTGATGAAAGTATTACCTGCCTATATTGATGAAATTTTAGCAACCACAAAAACATTTCTAAATTCAACCATCTTTCCATTTATACATACCATGGCTCAATTCACATCCGGTTTAGGTAAACAAGCGAATATGAATTTTGATCAAACAACCGACCAACTTTTAAGTCAAGCAGGACTTCAAGTAGGCAATGCTCTTCAATTCATCTTAAATAATTTAAGGAATTTTTTCCTTGCCATTCCTCACGCGATGACAATGATTTTATTTTCTTTACTAGCGTCTTTTTTTGTGACGAAAGATTGGCCGCAAATCATTTCCTGGCTAGATAAACATACACCTAAGCGTTTATTCCAGTTTACAAACCGTATTTTCTTGGAATGGAAATCTGCAGTTGGCCATTATTTAGTAGCTCAACTAACGCTAGTATCCATCACTGGGGTAATCGTCTTCATTGGACTACTTGTCTTAAATGTTGATTATGCATTTACTACTTCCTTACTCATTGCCGCGGTAGACATCCTTCCTTATATAGGAACTGGCATTGTCTTTCTTCCGTGGATTATCTATTCTTTTTTAAATGGAAGCTGGTTCATGACTATAGGGTTGGCGGTTTTATACAGTATCGTCGTTCTTCAAAGACAAATTTCAGAACCGAAAATCATTTCACACCATATAGGAACTCCCACACTCATATTTCTTTTTACCATCTTTGCCTGTTACCAATTTTTCGGCTTTGCAGGAGTTCTGTTCGGACCTTTAGTCTTGATTGTAACGCAATCCTTTGTCAGAGCTGGAGTAGTGGACGAAATTAAAACATTTTTAGGAAGATAAAAGATGTTTAAATCTTTATTCCGATTTAAGATTGCACTTCTGAACCGGTATTTGGGCTTTTATTAAATCATGAATCACAAAAGAGATATTCTCTAATGAGAATATCTCTTTTCGGTTAGTAGCCAAGAAAATCTAGACTTTGCTAGTCTCCATAATATTATGGTTTGCGATTCCAACGGTTATTAGATACATAGACAAAGTTCCCTGACTTCACGGCTTTTTGAAAAACTTTTTGTAAAAAAGCTTTGAAAACCGATCGCGTCTGTGGAATTAATAGAAAAAATCCAAAGGCATCTGTTAGAAATCCTGGGGTCAATAGAACAACTCCCCCAACAAGAATACATATCCCATCTAATAACACTCCCCCTGGAACTTGCCCTTGAGAAGTTTGCATTTGTGCGGTTCGAATGGCATTTAAGCCTTCCTTTTTAGCAAGAGCAGCTCCTAGAACTCCTGTCAAGATGATCAATAATATTGTTAAAGGTACCCCGATCGTATTTCCAGACAATATAAGCACCCAAATTTCCAATGCAGGAACAACAATGAGCAACAACAAGAATATTTTTCCCATTTACAATCTTCCTCTCATAAAAATCAATTTACCTCTTTATAAACGAATTACAAATAAATATAACTCTACCGTGAAATATAAATGAGTGTGTTTCAGTTTCTTTTTCAAGGATGAGGAAGACTTTTCGATTTCCTCGAGAGTTGCCAAGACCTCAGGCTGGCATAGTCCTATAATACAGGTTATCTCTAATCAACAACATTTATTTGAGTTCAAAAGAAAAAGAGAAGGGAGACAAGTCCCTTCTCTTTTCCCTTTATTTATTATAGGATACTTGCTTGTCCTTTGTAAATCTTTCCGTGCTGACCGTCTACTGTAATCATGTCTCCATCGCTAAACAACGAGGTTGCATTATCTACTCCTACAATGACAGGGATGCCTAAATTCAGGCCGACAACTGCAGCATGGGAAGTTAATCCACCTTGTTCAGTAATAACTGCTGAAGCCTTCTCAAATGCCTCCATCATGTCGCGGTCTGTACTTGAAATAACGAGAATATCTCCATCTTTTGTTTTGGAAATAGCTTCGCTCGCATTATTTGCAACGATGACATTACCTGTTGTTGCTTTTCGTCCAATACCTTGTCCTTTAGCAGCAACTTCGCCAATGACATGAACTTTCATCAAGTTCGTTGTTCCTTTTTCACCTATTGGAACACCTGCAGTAATGACGACGAGGTCACCATTTTTTACAACGCCAGTTTTAAGAGACTCATCAACTGAAAATTGTAGCATTTCATCCGTTGAATCTGCTTTAGGTCCTACTTGTGAATGAACTCCCCAAACAAGAGCTAGAGCTCGTGAAACACGGTCGCTGCTAGTTATTGCTACAATCGGAGATTCCGGTCGATATTTAGAGATCATTCGAGCCGTATGACCGCTTTCAGTTGACGTTAATATCGCTGAAGCACGTAAGTTTTGAGCTGTATGCGTGACTGATTCACTGATTGCATTCGTTACCGTATGTTCACTTTCTTTTGACCTTTTGCGCAAAATATCTTCATACTTCAATGCAGTTTCAGTCTTAATTGCAATATTTCTCATTGTTTCAACTGATTCAACTGGATAAATTCCAGCAGCAGTCTCCCCTGAAAGCATAATTGCATCTGTACCATCAAAAATAGCATTTGCTACATCACTTGCTTCTGCTCTTGTTGGACGAGGGTTTCTCTGCATAGAATCAAGCATTTGCGTAGCAGTGATAACCGGCTTTCCTAGCTTGTTACATTTTTTAATTAATTCTTTTTGAACAAGTGGTACATCTTCAGCAGGGATCTCAACACCTAAGTCTCCTCGTGCCACCATTAAACCATCTGAAACTTCAAGAATTTCGTCGATGTTATCGACACCTTCTTGGTTTTCAATTTTAGGGATGATTTGAATATGACCTGCATTGTGTTTTTCTAGTAGTTCACGAATTTCAAGAACGTCTGATGCGCGGCGGACAAATGATGCAGCGACAAAATCTACATCTTGCTCAATTCCGAACTCAATATCTTTTGCGTCCTTTTCAGTAATACCTGGAAGATTGACGCTAACGTTCGGCACGTTAACTCCTTTTTTATTTTTCAACACACCGCTGTTAACAACGTCTGTAACTAGTTCATTTTCTTTGATCTCTGTTACTCTTAGTTCAATCAGTCCGTCGTCAAGTAATAAAGTTGAACCGACATGTACGTCATTTACGAGACCTGGATAAGTGACAGAAATTACTTCTTGATTCCCTACGACCTCTGTCATTGATACTCTTACAGTCGCTCCACGCTCTAATGTAACTTCTCCGCCTTCTAATGTTTGAGTACGGATTTCAGGCCCTTTCGTATCCAGAAGGATAGCGACGTTTTCTCCTGTTTGAGCCGCAGCTTCGCGAATGTTTTTAATACGAGAACCATGTTCTTCAAAGTCACCATGGGAAAAGTTTAAACGGGCAACGTTCATCCCTGCATTAATAATCTTTGTTAACTTCTCTGGGGACTCACTTGCTGGTCCAATTGTACATACGATCTTTGTTTTTCTCATCTTTCATCCTCCTCAAAAATATGAAACCAATAGTGTCATACTTACCTGATTCCTCTCTTCCCGCACGAAAGCTAGGACAAACAACGTTGCCCCAGCAATCGATGGTTTCTAATGGAACCAAATAAGTGAGCTGTACCTTATATAGATAATTCCTGTGATAACTTATACATCTTTTCATCTAAAGCATGTTGCCTTGAAAGAGCTTCATCAATATTGTGGGAAACTAATTCGTTCTTTTCAATCCCCACCATTTTTCCAGCTTCACCTTCTAATAATAGTTCTACGGCTTTAGCTCCTAGTCTACTTGCCAACACTCGGTCCTGTGCTGTTGGTGAGCCGCCACGTTGGATATGTCCAAGAACAGTCACGCGAGTTTCCAATTCAGTTTTTTCCTGAATCTCTTTACCAATGTCTACACCTGAACCGGCGCCTTCCGCGACAACGATAATACTGTGCTTCTTACCACGATCATGCCCTCGCTTTAAGCGTTTAATAATATCTTCCATGTCATCATCAACTTCTGGAACCATAATTGTTTCTGCTCCGTCAGCTAAACCAGACCATAAGGCTAAGTCTCCAGCGTCGCGACCCATAACTTCAATCACATACGTCCGTTCGTGAGACGTTGCAGTATCGCGGATCTTATCAATCGCATCGATGATTGTATTTAGAGCAGTATCAAATCCAATGGTATAGTCAGTACCGGGAATATCATTATCAATCGTACCAGGAACCCCAATCGTTGGGTACCCATGCTCCACAAGTTTCTCTGCACCACGGAAGGAACCGTCCCCTCCGATAACAATAAGACCTTCTATTCCAAATTTCTTTAATTGTTCAATTCCTTGTTTTTGACCTTCTATCGTTTTGAACTCTTCACATCTAGCTGTGTAAAGTTTCGTTCCTCCACGGTGAATGATGTCACCAACAGAACCTAATTCTAATTTTTCGATATCGCCGTTGATCAAACCAGCGTAACCATAATAAATACCATAAACTTCAAGACCATGGAAAATCGCCTTACGAACGACAGCTCGAATGGCCGCGTTCATACCGGGCGAATCACCACCGCTTGTTAATACACCTATTCGTTTCATATGAATGTTTCACCTCTAATTTTCAGTTCTATTTTTTAATATGTGTTAAAAATACCATTTTCATTTATTAAAAACAATAGAGATCAGACATCTATCAAAAAGGCTTTCTCCATAAAGAGAAAGCACAAGTCTTATTCATCAACCATGACACCGTTTACATGGTCGTATTCACCAATTTTATTAAATTTTTCGTAACGTTTGTTCACAATTTCATTTAAGTTATATTTTGTTAATTCCACAATCGCAGATTTCAATGTCTGCCGAATATATCCAGCTTGAACATCTACATTCCGATGAGCCCCACCGCGTATTTCATGAATGACATCGTCAATGAGAGCTAACTCTTTTAGATCGGTCGCTGTAATCTTCATCGTTTCTGCTGCCCTTTTCGCTTGTGCAGAATCTTTCCATAACAAAGCTGCCGCTCCTTCAGGTGAAATGACTGAATATGTCGAGTTCTCAAGCATATAAATGCGGTCACCAACTCCAAGAGCAAGCGCCCCACCGCTTCCCCCTTCTCCGATGACAATACAAATAATCGGAGTACGGAGGCCTGCCATTTCTATAAGGTTACGAGCAATGGCTTCACTTTGACCTCTTTCTTCAGCAGACTTTCCAGGATAAGCACCTTTCGTATCTATGAAGCAGATAACAGGTCGGCGAAACTTTTCAGCCTGTTTCATAAGTCTTAACGCTTTACGATATCCTTCAGGGTGAGGCATCCCGAAATTCCTTTTTAAGTTATCTTTCGTACCTTTTCCTCTTTGATGGCCAATGATCGTGACAGGTGTACCTTCAAACTTGGCAATTCCACCAATAATAGCTGCATCATCTCCATATAATCGATCCCCATGGAGTTCCATGAAGTTAGTAAATAATCTGTCAATATAGTCCATTGTTGTGGGGCGTTGACTATGCCGAGCCAACTGCACCCGATCCCAAGCGTTCATATTGCCATATATATCATCTTCCAACTGTTCTAGACGATTTTCCAGTTTTTCAATTTCACCGGACAAGTCTATATCTTTTTCAACAGTGAATGTTTTTAGTTCTGAAATTTTGTTTCTTAGTTCTATGATCGGTTTCTCAAAAGGTAGTTGCTCAGCCATCAGTTCCGTCCTCCTCTCTGTTTATTAAAGGTTGCTGATGGATATCCAATATGTTCTCAAGTGTTTGCTTTAATTCTTTACGGTGGATGACTTGATCTAATTGGCCGTGATTCATTAAAAATTCAGCGGTCTGGAAATCATCAGGTAATTTTTGCCGAATCGTTTGTTCAATAATACGGCGCCCTGCGAAACCAATTAGTGCCTTAGGTTCAGCTAAGTTTATATCCCCTAGAGAGGCGAAACTAGCTGATACTCCACCAGTAGTAGGGTGGGTCATGATAGAAATGAATAATAATCCGGCTTCATGTAGACGATTTAACGCGGTACTCGTTTTCGCCATTTGCATAAGACTGAATACACCTTCTTGCATTCGTGCACCACCAGAAGCTGCGAACATAATGAATGGCTTTTTTTCTTCTACAGCATGTTGAATAGCTCTGCACATTTTTTCGCCAACAACAGATCCCATGCTTCCCATTCTAAATCTTGCGTCCATCACGCCGATCACAACGCCCATACCTGCAATCGTTCCTTTTCCCGTGATAACCGCTTCATTTAATCCTGTTTTTTCGCGATCTTTAGCGGATTTTTCTTTATAGTCCGGAAAATCAAGTGGGTCTTTAGCGATCATCGTTGCATCGAATTCTACAAAGCTTCCTTCATCAAGTGTGATATTTATTCTTTGTGAAGAAGTCAGTCGATGGTGAAATTGACAGTTGTCACAGACCATCTGATTTTTTCGTAACTCCTTCGTATACATAATCGATTTACATTGCGGGCACTTTGTCATTAGTCCTTCTGGGACTTCTTGTTTTGCTTCCTCTGTGGGAATCGTAGCGTACTTTTTTCGTTTAGAAAACAAATCTCTTATCACAATCTCACCTCTTTTTATTAGAAAAGCGCAAGTGCCTTACACACACCGACGTAAAGAATGGGTAAAATAGTTTCCCCATTGCGGCAGGCGTCCACTTAAAAGACTTTTCAGTGACCTAGTTGTTAGGAAGCCTTCGTTAAATACCATTCAAATTTAATATAAAATGTTGCTCTTTATAAAGTTTTGCCTATAAATCTGTTTTATCATACCTTGTTACCAGAAACGATTCAAGGCTGCTATTAGGAACTAGTCCTAATTTCAGTTTCAAAAAACACTGTTAATATTGTATTAACAGGGATGTTTAAAACCGACTATTTTCCAAGTGATTTTTCAATTTCTTGATCGCTCGCTCTTCGTTACGGTTCAAGATGGCTTCATAAATTCCCTGATGTTCAATTATCGAATTCTCAGGTCTTCCTTCTCGAGCCAGAGACTCTCTTAAAGCGATCTTGCTGTATTCTACTAGTGGGCGCCATATATTTAACATCAATTGATTATGACTGCATTCTACTAGTGTTTTGTGAAATAGATAGTCTTCTTCTACAGGTAATTCTCCTACAGACCACGTTTCATGAGACTCATGAATCAAGTCACGTAAAAGATTTAATTGTTCTTGTGTTGCTCGCTTACAGCCTAGTCGAACAGCTTCTATTTCGATGATTTGGCGAGTTTCGGTAACATCTTGCCTCGCCTGCTGGTCTTTCAGGAAAAAACTCGCTAACACTTCTGCAAGCCTGTGACTTCCAGGTTGCTGAATAAACGTTCCTTCACCTTTTCTCGTCTCTATCAAATCGAGCAGTTCTAAAGCCCGTAACGCTTCACGAACTGACGATCTTCCCGCTTGAAGGCGTTCCGCCAGCTCCCTTTCTGAAGGGAGTTTATCCCCAACAGTTAACTGATCGTGATCAATAATTTCTTTCACTTTTTTCAAAATATTCAGATAAGCTTTCTCGCCTTCACTCATTGCCTTCTTTTAGCCTCCTGGACTTTAAAGAATGTAATGAAAGGTCCCCTAAACCTTCTCGGAGAACCTTTCATCACCTTTTATAGATCGAGATTATTTACTTGTTATCTCCATCAATAATAGTTAATTCTTTCGTTCTCTTTTCAACGTCATCAGGATTCACTTTTCTTCTAGCTACGCCAGTTTCCATCGCTGCTATGGCCACACTTTTGGCCACTGCAGGAGCTACTCTCGGATCAAAAGGTGCTGGAATAACATAGTCAGTGTGAAGATCTTCTTCTCCAACTAATTCTGCTATAGCTTTAACAGCCGCTACTTTCATTTCTTCGTTGATGTGAGTAGCCCGAACGTCTAATGCTCCTCTGAAAATACCTGGGAAAGCTAACACGTTGTTCACTTGATTAGGAAAATCGGAGCGGCCGGTACCTATTACACTTGCTCCCGCGTCCTTTGCTTCCTCCGGCATGATTTCAGGAACGGGATTAGCCATAGCAAAAATAATTGGATCGTTATTCATGCTTTCTAGCATCTGCTTAGTTAATGCGCCTGCAACAGATACCCCAACAAACACATCTGTTCCTTTAATCACTTCTTCTAATGATCCTTCTAGTTTTTCTAGATTCGTTACAAGAGCCATCTCATGCTTTAAATTATTCATTCCGAAAGGACGGCCTTCATAAATAGCTCCTTTAGAATCACATAAAATAAAATGTTTACATCCCATGCTCATCAATAATTTAATAATGGCAATTCCTGCAGCCCCCGCTCCATTGACGACAACTTTAATTTCAGCCATAGACTTCCCTGAAAGTTTAAGGGCATTCAGGAGACCTGCTGCTGTAACAATAGCGGTGCCATGCTGGTCATCATGAAAAACAGGAATGTTCATTTCTTTCTTTAAACGTTCCTCTATTTCAAAACACCTAGGTGCAGCAATATCTTCTAAATTAATTCCTCCAAAAGTCGGTTCCATTAATTTCACTGTTTCAACAATGGTATTAACATCATTTGTATTCAAACAAATTGGAAATGCATCTACACCAGCAAAAGATTTAAATAGAACAGCTTTTCCTTCCATTACTGGCATTGCTGCTTCAGGTCCAATATTGCCTAAACCTAAAACTGCCGTTCCGTCAGAAACAACACCTACCATATTTCCTTTAACCGTATAATCATAAACAGTTTGAGGATCTTCAAAGATCTCTTTGCACGGTTCAGCAACTCCAGGTGAATAAGCTAACGACAAATCGTTTGCATTACGAACAGGTACTTTCGATTTCGTTTCTATTTTCCCCTTATTGATGCGGTGCATATGTAATGCTTCTTCTCTTAGTGTCGTCACTTTCCCCACTCTCCCTTATGAACGTAATCGAAGTGGTCTGACCACCCCATAGACAACTCTCATTATAACAAATTTTTAATCTGGTTACACCCTTGGTTTTTTCAAAAACACATTCTTATTTCCTAAAAGCCCTTTAATTTTCAAAATAAAGCTGTCGTTACTTGCAACATTCCACATTTCAGATAAGCGAATCGCTTTTTTATTTGATTCATATTTTAATACGACTGCAACTTCTCCTGGTGTATCTTGAAGATAACGTTTCAACTTATCCAACGTGCCGTCCCGCTCGTGCAAATTGGTAATATATAAATATAGCACTGGCTGGTTTCGTTCCTGTTGTTTTCTTTTAAGCTCTTCCACTGTTATGCATTTATCAAGAAGTATTTTATTAGCCCCTTTATGCTCTTGCAATCTTCCCTCAACAAATAACAACTCATCTTTTTGAATTTTCGTTTGGAACTTTTGAAACGGTTTAGGAAAGATGGTGACTTCTACTTCTCCCGTATCATCAGACATTCGAAGAAAGGCCATTTGCTCTTTTTTCTTTGTCTGAATTACTCTTGATTCCTCTACTAACCCTGCAATCCGTACCATTTTACGCTCTTCTGCTTCCTCATTGATTTCAGCAATCATTGAACGACCGTAAGAATCAAGCATTTCCCTTTCCTGTTCTATCGGGTGACCAGAAGCGTAAAATCCAAGTACTTCCTTTTCGTAGCGTAGCCGATCTTGATCAGAAAGAGGAGCTACATCTGTGTATCGAGGTTCATGCTCTTCTTCAAAAAACAAAGGGGCCTGACCTCTTTCTGCTTTTTCTCTTTCTTTAGCACCAAAGTCCATGGCATCATCAATTGAAGCAAGCAAAACGGCACGATCTACCTTGAAGTCATCTAGAGCTCCTGTAAACGTAAGCGCTTCTAATGCTCGACGCGGCAAAAATTTCGTTGGAATTCTTGCACATAAATCAAATAAACTGGCAAAAGGAGCCTTCTTCCGCTCTTCGGTGATGATATCTACCGCTTGAAAACCAATGTTCTTTAACGAAGCCAGACCAATCCAAATGGTATGATCTTTTACAGTAAATAGAGCCTCACTATGAAGAATTGAGGGTCCGTCTACATCAATCCCCTTTCTTTTTGCCTCGGAAATATATTCAGAAAGCTTATCCTGATGATGGATCGACATATCCATTAAACCGCTCAGAAATTCAAGGGGAAAGTTTGCTTTTAAATAAGCTAGTTGATAAGAGATCATACTGTAAGCGACTGCATGACTTCGATTGAAGCCATAATCAGCAAACTGAACAATAAGATCATATACAATCTCAGACTCAGAAAAACTGTATCCTTTTCTCTTTGCCCCTTCTACGAATTGCGCTCTCGTTTCTTCAAGAACTTCTCTTTTCTTCTTTCCAACTGCTCTTCTAAGTACATCTGCTTCTCCTAAGCTGAACCCTGCCATTTTAGATGCAACCTGCATAATCTGTTCCTGATAGATCATAACTCCATAAGTAGGTTTAAGAATCTTTTCTAGGTCAGGATGAGGATAGGAGACAGGCTTCTCGCCATGCTTCCTGGCAATATATGCTGGAATATTGTCCATCGGGCCCGGTCGGTATAGAGCGTTTACAGCCACAATATCTTCAAAATGAGTGGGTTTCAATCGTCGGAGGACGCTTTTCATACCGGAAGATTCTAACTGGAAAATCCCGCTTGTATCCCCTTCACCTAACATACGAAACGTTTTCTCATCATACGGTGGAAGGTTATTTATAGAAACAGCTTCTCCTCTGTTTTTCAGAATAAGTCTCAAAACTCTATCGATAAAACTTAGGTTTCTCAGACCTAAAAAATCCATTTTCAGCAGTCCGATATTTTCCAAGTCTCCCATAGGGAATTGAGTTAAATAGAGACCATCGTTCCCCATTTGTAGAGGAACGACCTCTGTTAATGGTTCTTTACTAATAACGACGCCTGCTGCATGAATAGAGGTGTGCCTTGGTAAGCCCTCTATATTCTCAGCTATACGAAACCATTCAATAAGTTCTTCATCATTTGCTATCATTTCTTTCAAGGTGGTATTTTCTTTAACCGCATCACGAAGACGAATATTCGGGCGACTTGGAATAAGTTTAGCCACTCGATCAATCTTTGTCGCTTCTACACTTAACGCTTTACCTGAATCTCTTAAAGCCGCTTTAGCTGCCAATGTCCCAAACGTAACGATTTGCGCTACATGGTTCTTCCCATATTTTCGTGCGACATATTGAATTACTTCATCACGTTGTTGATCTGAAAAATCGATATCTATATCCGGCATAGACACTCGTTCAGGGTTCAAGAAACGCTCGAACAACAATCCGTATTTGATTGGATCAACATTTGTGATTTTTAGTACGTAAGCCACTAGAGAACCTGCAGCGGAGCCACGGCCAGGGCCTGTCAAAATCTTCTGCTCGTGAGCGTACTTCATAAAATCAGCAACAATTAAAAAATAATCTTCATAATTCATATCAGAGATAACTTTTAATTCAAAGTCCAATCGATTTCTTACTTCGTCTGAAGGGGACGAGTATCTTTCATATAAACCTCTCTCACATATGTCTTTCAGATATTGATGAGAGCTACTTTCTTTCGGTACAGGGAAATGAGGTAAAACCGGCTTGCCTAAGTCTATCTCTACATGGCACTTTTCGGCTATTCGGCCCGACTCTTCTAATGCCTCGATCCAAGATGGAAAGACTTCTCTCATCTCTTCTTCACTCTTCAACGAATACTCTTCACAAGTCACTTCATCAGACATGGAAGATAGGCGTTCACCTGCACGTATCGCCTGTAAAACACGATGAGCATCCACTTGATTCTTATGGATGAAGTGGACATGATTGCTAGCCACAACAGGAAACTGTTTATCATTCAGCCACGTTCGAAGAGCTAATAACCGTTCTCTTTCTTTCTTTCTCCAATGATTTTGAATCTCTATATAAACATTTTCTTTCCCTGCAAAAGATTGTAATTGTTTCAATAACTCGTTCGCTTCATTTGATGAACCTGTTTCCACAAGCTGTTGAATTTCACCTTGCTCAAATGGACTGATTACAAACACATCTGATAAATGGGTCATCATTTCTTGGAAAGTAATATAAGGGTTCAGTGCTTTTTCCTTTGTTTGAGCTCTACTTGTCAATGTTAATAAATCACGATAGCCTTGATTATTCTTCGCAAGAAAAAGCAATCGGTAGGGCGCATGCTCTCTTTCAGAGAGAACAGATCTTGCTACAGCTAACTCCACACCTATAATTGGTTTGATCCCCTGCTCTAAGCATTCTTTGTAAAAAGGAATAATTCCGTGCATCGCATCTACGTCTGTGATCGCAATGGATGAAAAGTTTAACGTGACCGCTTCTCTCACTAAATCTTTTATTTTCGCTGCACTTTGCAGAAGACTAAATTCACTATGTACATGAAGGTGAACATAATTCAATAGGAGCCCCTCCTTTCTAAAATCTTATTGTCTAAATTGTATCAGAAACAACTGGTACTATCTCTCCGATCGTCATAACAGAAGCTTTTCTACATTATAACGCAAACACACGTTTGTTTCACGAAAGAAAATCGAAGTCATACGTGTCCACTATTGTCCATATTTATAATTATGAACCAATTGATAAGGAGGACTCGTCATGGATAAAGATTTTATAGCCACACTTGTGATAGATTTTTTTGTAGCTTTTGGTGTCATCATCGGTGGAACCATTGTGGGAGGAATTGGTGCTTATCTTATAGGTAAACCTCCCTTGTCTATTATGTATGATTTAGCTTCCAGTTTAAAGATATGGGCGCTTGTAGCAGCAATTGGAGGTACCTTTGATGCCATATCCACCTTGGAGAGAGGAATTTTTGAAGGAACTCATGCTGATATTTTCAAAACGTTAGTGATGATCTTTGCCGCCTTATCTGGCGCACACAGTGGCACAGTTCTCATTCAATGGATCACACAAGAGGGGGTCAAATGAGAATTCCACCACTTTATCGTGACAAGAGCTGGCAACGATTTTTTGCCGGCTTTTTTATAGGTCTACTATTCGGCTGGATGTTTTTTTTATACCATTTTGGTACAGTTCATGAGAAGTTAGTTCTAGAAATCGGTGATCAACAGACTGAAATCGAAAAACACGTAAAAATGATTGAAATTTTAAGAGAAGATCAGGATGAACAAAATGAGGAAAATCAAAAATTACTAACCGTTCAAGACATACGCATTTACTTCATGAATGAAGATGATGTGAGATTGAGTGAATTAACACTACATGAATTAAGAGGGGCAGTAGAAAGTGAATTAGGAGAGGTTCGAAATAAAAATATTGAAACAGTAGCTAATTCAAGAAATTTCATTTTGAAAACCGTTCAAAATAAGATTTTTATTGTAAATGATAAAAGATATCAATTGAAAGTAGAGCAACTATTTCTTTCAACAACTCTGGAGATGCACGTGATGATTGTCCCGGCAGAGTAAGCAGTATCGACGTTTCTGTGAACATTCTTTCTAAGTTGTTTCGATATGTTAAGGTTTAGGGTATTATAAAAGTAACAAGAAGATATTTATCAGCCAATATTGTGAACCGTTTCACAATTTATGTTATTATTAAACAAGTTAAGGAGGCGTTAACGATGAAAGTGATCAGTAGAAGTAAAATGGCTCAGGAGAAAGTAAAAACTCTTCAGTCTGGTTACACGGCCTTCGCTGAAACGAAAGAGTTGTCTGAACGACTCAGACAGGAGTTACACAATTTAGGAATTGATTATATTGAGGAATCGACCAATGTGGGATCTTGGTTCATTCCAAAAAAATGAGCGTGGTGCGAAATCCACGCTCTTTTTTTGATTACTAATTTATTCTCATGGATTCATCTTGCACAGGTCATCTAATTCATTAAGAACTTGTTCTGTTTCATCCCAGCTAGAGACGGATGCTCCAGAGGCCATAGGATGGCCACCTCCATTAAACCTGCCGGCTAACTCATGGATTTCAGGACCTTTAGATCGAAGACGAACCCGAATGACATCCTCCTCCTCCACAAAAAACACCCATGCCTTTAACCCTTTTAAGCTTGAAAAACAATTCACGATTGACGCCGCTTCTTTAGATGTGACTTGAAACTGTTCTAAAGTCTCTTTTGTCAAGTTGACATACCCAGCACCGGAAGGTAATACATTCAGTTCACTTAGAACGTACCCCTCAAGCCGTAACACTGGTAATGTCGTTTCATAAAGGTGATTATAAATATCCGCCCTGGAGAAATTAGCTTTTATCAATTTTCCAGCATATTGGAACGTTTTTTCAGTAGTATTGGAAAATTGAAAGCGCCCTGTGTCCGCCACTATACCTGCATACAATAAACGGGCCATCTCATCATTCATGTTGGAATCTTCTTCAAGCTCTAAAGATAATTCCAAAATCATTTCACTAGTGGAGCTAGCAGTTGGGTCTACCCACATAATCGACCCATAATGATCAAGATTTGGATGATGATCAATTTTTATCGTTTCTTTTCCAAGAAGATATCGTTGATCGTCAATCCTTTCCGTATTAGCCGTATCACACACGATAACTAAAGCACCTGTATAGGTTCCATCAGATATTTCATCCATGTTAGCTAAGAACGTTAACGAACTCTGTTGTTCACCAGCCAGTAAAACAGTTTTATTTGGGAAATGATGCTGTATCAACATTTTCAATCCAGCTTGAGATCCAACAGCATCGGGGTCAGGCCTAACGTGACGATGGATGATGATTGTGTCATATTCTTTTATTTTATTAATAATTTCTTGTTTCAAGTGGAGCACTCCTCTTTAATCAAATTCTTTTTTATTGCCATTCGCAATGAAGTTGCTTACAAGCAGTTTCTACTTTACAATAAAGGACGAAAGTCTTTCGTGGAAAAAGCATTTGTAAAGGAGAAAATAAAGATGATCCTTCTATTTCTAATCTTCAGTTCAATAGTTGTTTTTGTCTATTTTAAAGTACAGCAGTCACGAGGAGTTGGTCCAATGGAAACGCGTTGGCACTCTTCTAAAGCTAGTATGTCAATAGGCGTATTTTTTATTGCTTTCGGGGTAAACAGTTATGTGAACTTGCAATCTTCTGTAGCCGCTATTGTTGCCCTTTTATTCGTTACTTTCGGAGCGATAAATATTTTCTTTGGCTATAAGCATTATAAGGCCGTCTCTCCATACGCTAAAAAGGAAATGGCGGAAAATGAGAAGCAAACAGCAAAATAATCAATCCTAGATAGCGCCCTAAAACATAAAGTTTTAGGCGCTACGTTTCTTTTAGCGATCAATTAATTGAGCCATTAGCATTGCTTTCCCTACAATTTTATCTTGGTGGAATAATTCCACATCCACTTTACCAAATTTACGTCCTACTTCTAGTACTTTAGGTCGAACGAGAATCAACGTATCAATTTGAACAGGTTTAATGAAAAACAACGTCATACTCTCAACCACAAGGTCCCCTTTTTTATACTTCCTTAATACCCTACTTCCTGCCTCCGTTACGATGGTTGTCATCACCCCATAAGAAATCGTCCCTAAATGATTGGTCATTTGAGGTGTTACTTCCAGTTGAAATCCGAATTCACGGGCAGTAGAGACATCTTCAAAGTGCCTAGTCACTAAATCCTCAATGGTATCACCAACGTGAGGCTGCCTTTGAATCATCTGCAGAGCTTTAAGAACATCCTGTCTACTAATTACACCAAGCAACTTCTTGGATGAATTGATAACAGGTAGAAGTTCTATTCCTTCCCAGACCATCATATGGGCCGCAGAAGCAACAGACGTTTGACTAGTCACTGTAATCGGTTGCTTTGTCATCACTTTTTCAATTTCTGTGAAGTGACTAACTCCCATCACATCTTTTGCTGTGACAATTCCATGCAGTTTCAATTCATCATCTACGATAGGATATCTACTATGACCTGTTTGTAGATTAAATTCGTGCCACTTCTCTACTGTATGAGCGGTTGTTAAGAAATTGGTATCTTCTACCGATATTAAAATATCCTCTACAGAAATAATTTCTTTTTTAATTAGTTGATCATAGATCGCTCGATTAATCATCGTAGCAACCGTAAAGGTATCATACGTGGTGGAGATAATCGGTAGATTTAACTCGTCCGCCAATTGTTTCACTTCGTCATTTGTATCAAATCCGCCAGTGATTAATATCCCTGAACCTTCTTCGAGAGCTAATTTATGTACTTGTTCACGGTTACCTACTATAAGCAGATTTCCAGCTTCCACATAGCGCATCATCGCCTCAGCTTTCATAGCACCAATCACAAATTTATTAAGGGTTTTATATAAACCATTTCTTCCACCTAAGACTGAACCATCTACAATATTAATGACTTCTGCATAGGTGAGACGTTCTATATTATCTTTTTGTTTCTTTTCGATACGGATGGTCCCTACTCGTTCAATCGTACTGACTAACCCTTGATTTTCAGCATCTTTGATCGCTCTATATGCTGTTCCTTCACTGACATTTAAAACTTTAGCAATATGCCTAACTGAAATTTTATTTCCGATTTCTAAAGATCGAATATGCTGTAGTATTTGTTCATGCTTAGTCATAATGGGGGTCACTCCCTCTTTGATAAACTGTATAACCCTATTTGTCCTTCTGTACTATTACAAGTATAATCGCCCTTAAGAACGACTTCAAGTTTCATTAAAAACAACTTCTAAAAAAGAATGTATAACAGAGCTATATTTTGGGGTATATGAAAGATGAAGAAACACATTCATGAAAAAGTACGCCTTGAGAAAGGAGAAGGTTCTTTGTGCGTTTAACGACAATCATAGGTTTATGCATACTCATATTATTTTTTATTGTTTCATGTAATGACCGAGAAGCCAATCAGAATCAGATAGTAACTGAAGACAATGATACTGTCGAAGTTATTTTTGGTGACCAACAAATAAGCTTAACAGCCAATAACTATAAAGACTTAACTGAAGAAGCTATTGAGTTATATGAAGAAGAGACCTCCCTTTTCAAACCAAATCGCACTGAAATCCAAAAATGGTTTATTCGTTACTACATTCAAATGCATGAATATAACGAAAATGTTACAAATGAAGAGCTTTTTCAACTGGCAGAGGAAAGATATGAATACGAGGAAGCTTGGAAAGAATATGCCAGTGAAGCCTATTCAGTAACCGTAAGTGACGAAGCAGTGGAATCTCAAGCCAACTATAATCTTGATATTTATACAAGCAACCTTCCACCTTCTATTAAAGGGATGTCCAGCGGACTTGATTTATCCGTCGAAGAGTTCATGGTAGAGTTTGACCGGGACCATGTAGAACGTTCAGTCATTTGGCAGCAACTCATGCCGAAATTATTAGAAAAACACCAATCAGAAGAGGCTCAAACACTGGATGGTGTTTACTTGGGACAATTATATGAAGAAGAGGTCTTGGAGTACTTAGAAGAAAATACGTAAATGAAAAGAGCGCACCGATAGAAATTCGGTACGCTCTTTTTTTGAGTTATTTAAATGTCTATCTCATCCCCTGCTTCCAATACAATTCCTTCACCAGTTTTTACTTTATTAGCAAATTTATGAGGATCTTGTTCAATGACAGGCATCGTATTGTAGTGAACCGGCACAACTTTCTTTGCACCTATCCAATCCGCGGCAATCAGGGCATCTTCAGGCCCCATTGTAAAGTTATCACCAATTGGTAAAAAAGCCACGTCTATATCATGTTGTTCTCCGATTAATTTCATATCTGAAAATAAAGCTGTATCTCCTGCGTGGTAAATCGTCTTCCCTTCAGCGGAAAATACAATCCCACCAGGCATACCTGTATAAATAATTTGTTGATTTTCTTCGTCTGTATATGCAGAACCATGGAAGGCTTGCGTGTATTTCACTTTACCAAATGCAAAATCATGAGCGCCGCCTATATGCATGGGATGGGTATTTAAACCTTTCCAACCCAAGTAGGTAGCTAATTCAAAAGGAGCAACTACTAGTGCATCATTTCTTTTAGCTATGTCTACAGTATCGCCCACATGATCATTGTGACCATGCGTCAATAGGATGACATCAGCTTTCGTATCATTAGCTTTCAAATCGGTCATTCCATTTCCAGTTATAAATGGATCGATATAAATGTTTGTTCCATTTGTTTCAATTTTAACAACTGAGTGTCCGTGAAAAGAAAGTTTCATCTGTGAATTCTCTCCTTTTAAGATATTTTGACTCTCTCAACTATTTACCCTGCCCTTCTCCACATTAAGCGTCCAATTTAACTAAATGTGATATCATGAAGAAAAGCTTTAGACGACTGAAGATTTGTATATTAATTTAGAGGAGGAAAATGAATGTCAAATCGTATTGCATACATAAAAGAACACTTACAAAAGGAAAACACAGATGTATTAATGGTACAAACAAGAGCCAATGTACTTTATTTAAGTGGTTTTGACACTGACCCCCACGAACGGCTCGTAGCTGTCATTGTGTTTAAGGGTCACGATCCATTATTGATCTGTCCTAACATGGAAGTGAATCAAGTTAAAGAGGTTTTTCATCAGGGAGATGTCATTGGGTACAGTGATTCAGAAAATCCTTGGCAAAAATTGAACGACTACTTTACCACGAATCAACTGAGTTTGAAGAAAGTTGCTTTGGAGAAGAGTTTGTCGTGGGAAAGGTTACAAGCTTGGCAAACGATCAATCAGGACATCGCATTTACTGAAGCTGATCCAATATTAAATGAGCTAAGAATTATAAAGGATGAAGCAGAAATAGACATTTTGCGAGAAGCAGCTCAATTAGCCGATAAAGGTATTCAAGCTGGTATATCCGCTCTCAAAGAAGGGGTGACTGAAATGGAAGTCCTAGCTACAATTGAATATTCACTTAAAAAAATCGGCATTCGAGAGATGTCCTTCTCTACAATGGTTTTATTCGGAGAAAAAGCTGGAGATCCTCACGGAAATCCCGGATCTCGTAAATTGAAGAAGGGAGATGGGGTTCTTTTTGATCTTGGAGTCGTTTGGAAAGGGTATTGTTCTGATATCACTCGTACAGTTTTCTTTGATCATGTGAAGGATAAGGATGCTGAAATATATGAAACAGTTCTAGAAGCCCAAAAGAAATCATTAGCTTCTTGTCAACCTGGAGAACCGATTTCATCTTTGGATGTCATAGCCAGAAAACATATCACCGATGCAGGTTTTGGTTCTTATTTCCCTCATCGAATAGGACATGGTTTAGGGATTGAAGTGCATGAATTCCCTTCTTTGAATGACCAGAACGCAACCCTTCTCAAAAAAGGAATGACATTTACAATCGAGCCGGGTATCTATGTTCCAAACCAAACAGGAGTTAGAATTGAAGATGACGTATTAATTACTGAAACCGGCTATGAAACATTAACCCAATTCACAAAGGAATTAACGGTTGTCCCTTGTAAATAGTGATGCAAGTTGTGGAATTCAAGAGTCCTGTCAAAGGTCGTTAGAACCTGATTTCATTAACTTGTTCCTCATCCGTTCAATCATGATCCACGATAAAAGACCCTGTGCTAGGTTAATTTCCTTTCACAGGGTCTTTCATTTCATTTGGTTTCTTCCATAACCATGTTTGCAAACAGCGATCACTGTCTATTCGTTTCACATCTATCCGGACCGGATTTTCATAGTGCTCAGCAACCACATCAACTGTCTCCTCAGAAATAATCGGTTCAGACAAATCGATCACTTCTAACAATTGTTCAAAGGATTCTTTTGCTTCAGAACCTCTCAAAATCCTTGATCCTGCTTCGTATTCAAACAGGTTAGGATTTTCGTACTCCCATTCGTATAGCGTATCTTCTGTAGTTATTCTTATCTTTAACGATGAATCTTGCAGCCATTTGTATTCTTGTTCATTTGCAGGATTGATAATGGTGAGAAACATAAACGCCATTAATACTACTTTTAGAAACATCCATGATCACCTCTTTTGTATGATGTGGAAGACCATGGATATTTATTCCTGTTTAGCGAAATTTGTTTAGTACGTCCACACCACCGGTCACTTCTAGCACTGCCCCTGTCACCATATCTGATTTAGGGTCGGCTAAAAACAGGATTGTTCTCGCAATATCTTCTCCTGTTCCTGAACGACCCACAGGCGTTTCTGCATCAGAAACAGAAGAAGAATCTTCTATATTTGCTTCTTTCATCTCCCCCGTGATTTTACCTGGACAAACCATATTGGCTGTTATTCCATTTCCTGCTTCCTCAATAGAGATGGTTTTCGTTAATGAAACAAGACCCACTTTGGCCGCGGCAAATGCCGACCTGTAAATCCATCCTGGTGCATGTTGGGCCTCTTGAAATCCATAGGTAATAATTCTTCCATAACCTTGTTTTCTCATGATAGGTATGACATGTTTAAATAAATAGAAAGCTGACGATAAATTACCATCAATCATTTGCTGCCATTCCTCGTCGGAATAATCCATTAATTTTTTCCGTTCAAATATATAAGGGCCAGCATTTAGAATTAGCACATCTATTCTTTCAAAACGATCGTATGCTTGCTGAACAATATAGATTAGATCATTTTTGTTCGTCACATCACCCTTCACAAATTGAATGCGGTCTAGGTGATCATGCCACTTATCACGTAATTGTTCCAATGTCTGATTGTCACTTCGGTAATTAATTGTCAGAGAATAGCCTTCTGCTAACAACGTTTCAGCTACTTTTTTTCCAAGGCCTTTAGTTCCTGCTGTGATCAGTGCATGACGCATTCTATAACCCTCATTTCTTAGAAAAACTTTGATGTCACTTTTACTGTGGGAAAAAGATTCGAATAAGTACTTCCTCTTGTCATTATACTAATAGGCATGGATACTGTAAAAACATATACACTTAATATATGTGAACCGAATTGTCAAAATAATCAATAATAACTTTCGTCATTTATGGCTGGATTTGTTATAATATAGGTGTATCGCATCAATCTTTTCCTACTAAAAGGAGGTAATACTATGCCAATTAAATACAATACTATCTTAGTGGCTGTTGATGGATCTAGTGAAGCGAAGCGAGCTTTCAAGAAAGCGTCTGTTTTGGCGAAAGATCAAGGAGCAAAATTACTCCTTACTCACATTGTAGATACGAGAACATTTGCTTCTGTTGAACATTATGATCGGACCATTTTCACAGAAGCTGAAAAGTACGCAAGAGACATGCTGGAAGAATATAAGAAGCTCGCTCTTGCAAGTGGATTAACCGATGTGACTTTGATTTTAGATTATGGTTCTCCAAAGGTTAAGATTGCCAAAGATGTTGCGAAAAAATACGAAGTAGATCTAATCGTGACAGGGGCTACAGGGTTAAATGCCGTAGAACGTTTCTTAATCGGAAGTGTATCCGAGCATATTACCCGGCACGCAAGTTGCGATGTATTAATTGTTAGATCTGACTCGGATTAACTAATATTGGAGGATTTAGCATGGCAGTGGCATTTATTTACGATTCACGATTAGGAATCCCAGTGCCCGAATTAAAGAAACCTTGGGAAGACCTTGATCCTCAAAACCAAAGTGAGATCTTAGCTAAATGGGAAGAAGTGCGTGGGGATATACCTGATCGTATTAAGATCATAGAAGAATCGATTAATGAATTACAAGCTCAGCTTTACAGAGAAAGTGATTTTAACCGAAGTTGTCAAATCAATAGTGATATTGCTGAATTGGCATCGATCATTAACGATTTATGGATCTGGTACCGAACAGGTGATGACGTACACGTTACTGCCCGTTATTAAAATATGAATATACCAAGATCTCCATGGAGCAGGAAATTATATTCCTTGCTCCATTTTCTCTTGTAACCATCTTTTTTGATAAAATATATGAGCTGATTCTGCGATTTGAGAAGCAAATCGGTAGTTCATTCCTGCTCCAATAATGATGCCAACAATAGGAACTCCTTGAATCAATTTTTTCTTAGCAAACTTCACGATAATCAGTTTAATTAATTGCTTTAATGGTTGTTGGATCCATGCTTGAGCCACAACATCTTCTTTTCCTTCGTAAAAAAACAGATCATGATGATCAGGTAGAGTTTCTTCAAATAATTCATGCCAAGCAATACCTTGGAGTTCTTTAGGTAAAGAAATCGCATGAAACAATTTCAAAACAAGCATGACTTCAAACGGTTTCCTCATATCATATCCATATACCATAGCAATAAGCTGAATGGTGCGAAGATTAATAGCCAACATCAAAGGTAAATCAGCTAAAAAAGCAAGGATCCCTCCTGCACCTGTCAATCCTCCTTGTCCTAGAGCAGTAATCCTTTGTCTTGCTAATTGCTTATGTGCAATGAAGCGCAATTGATCTATAGATAATTTTTTCATATCCTTCAGTTCATTTACACCTGAATGGAAGACCCGCGCTTCTAATAAAAGATTATCTAACGAGCGTTTTTCTAATTCTGCTTGTTGTAATACAGCGTGAATGTGGAAAAGAGTCTCATCTAAAAGGGTAAGAACCCGTTTTTTAATAACAGGATTTAGTTGATGTATGGAGTGATTAAGCCATTTTTGATAAGTAAGTGAGAAATCATTCCCCCCTTGAGAAAACTGCGTTTTTTCCCAAGTCATCATTTCCTTCCATAATTCTTGTTCTCTATCTGATAAACTCATCTACATCCTCCTCTCTTTTATGTACCTTACGTTAACGATTCAACTAACTCTATAGAAATTCCTGCCAATTCGTCAGAGTAATTTACCTCCTCCACCAAATTACCACGGCACGAAAAAGAGCCAAAAAAAAACTGTCCCCGTATTTAGGGACAGCTTTGAACGTAATTAACTTAATCTCATCGTATCTCGAGCAATCATGACTTCCTCATTCGTAGGAATAACCATGACTTTCACTGGTGAGTGAGGATAATTTAAAAAGGCTTCTTTTCCACGGATTTTATTAAGGGTTGGATCCCAATAAATCCCCATAAATTCAAGACCTTTCAATACTTGAGACCGAATAAGGTCACTATTTTCACCTATACCAGCTGTGAAAATGACAGCATCTAACCCGTGCATTCTAGCCGCATAAGAACCAATATACTTATGAATACGTGAAGTAAATACTTCAAGAGCTAACTGTGCACGCTCATTTCCTTCTTCTGATTGGATTTCTATATCTCTTAAATCACTAGAAAAACCTGACAAAGCAAGCATTCCGCTCTTCTTGTTCAGCACATTCATAACTTCCTCTGCGGACAAATCTGCTTTTTCCATAATATAAGGAATTAATGCAGGATCAATATTCCCTGATCGTGTTCCCATTGTTACGCCTGCAAGAGGTGTGAATCCCATTGAAGTATCGATGGATTTACCTCCATCAATAGCAGCAATACTGGCACCATTACCTAAGTGGCAAGAAATCAATCTTAAGTTTTCAAGGGGACGACCAAGCATTTCAGAAGCCCTTTCAGATACATATTTGTGAGATGTACCATGGAAACCGTACTTACGAATACCGTACTTCTCATAATATTCATAAGGAAGACTATATAGATATGATTCCTCTGGCATAGTTTGATGAAACGCCGTATCAAAGACAGCTACCGAAGGAACGTTTGGCAAAATTTCTTTAAATGCGCGAATCCCAACTAAGTTCGCTGGATTATGAAGTGGGGCAAGTTCAGATACATCTTCAATCCCCTGAATAACTTCTTCTGAAATTAACACAGAGTCATTAAATTTCTCTCCACCGTGCACTACTCGGTGTCCAATACCTTCTATTTCGTCTAAAGACTGAATAACCCCATAAGTTGTCAGCTTGTCCAGCAAGATTTTAACAGCTTTAGCGTGATCTTCAATTTCTGTCGTTTCTTTTTTCTTTTCTCCATTTACTTCAATAGTAAAGACCGCATCATTTAATCCAATTCGTTCAACGAGGCCTTTTGTAACTACTTCTTCACTTGGCATCTCTAGAAGTTGAAACTTTAATGACGAACTCCCAGCATTGATAGCCATAATTTTAGACATAACGTAATCGCTCCTTCTTTTCTCATGCTAACTTATCTTATTTCTAATTTTCGTAATCATAAATAAATCTTGAATTGGTGCGTTTGGATTAGTAAAAATCAATTTTAGAACTACTAACTTTTTTTCAACATTAATAATTAAACCATGGTAGAAAACAGATTGCAACCTCTGTTTCAATTAATTTATCATACAGGACTATAACAATAATTCTCATCAAAATCCAGTAACTATAGTGAATATAGAGCCTATATACTCTCATCTGTCCCTGTACAGTTATAAAAAGAATGAAACACGACCGATGATGAGAAAAAGTGAAAGTTTTGTGAAATTTCTATTTTTCTTGTTTTAGTAAATCATCAAACCATGAACTAATTCTTTGCATCATATCTGCAAGTTGTGCTTCCTTTGTAAATGAAGGTAATTCCGCTAACAATGCTTGCTTTGGTTCAACAATTCCTTCTCCTCTTTTTCTCAATACAAGAATACTTTTTGCTGCCTGACTATTTTTAAACATGGAAGAAGGAAGTTGCATAAAGGAATAAATGACTGCTTCTTTCTTTATAAACTGATGCAGTTGCTTTGACTGGTCAGATTGAAACAGGTGATTCGGAACGACAAAGACGACAAATCCACCTGGTTTAACAT
This sequence comes from Salipaludibacillus keqinensis, assembly GCF_003226325.1. Taxonomy (GTDB): domain Bacteria; phylum Bacillota; class Bacilli; order Bacillales; family Salisediminibacteriaceae; genus Salipaludibacillus; species Salipaludibacillus keqinensis. The sequence continues at coordinate 864,824 of NZ_PDOD01000002.1, forward strand.
GCTTTATAGACTGCTCAATAAGTAGATGATGAACATACGAATGACCTTTCTCTGCTCTCGTATCAAAATTCGTTACTACTTCATCATTTGGATAGTAACCTGCAGGTAAATCAGAAACTACTAAATCCACGTTAGTGACTGTAGGAGTGCTTACACTATCCTGATGAAAAAGATCTACGGAGTGCTTTTGTAAATTAGCATTTACAAATGCTAATTTCAATAAGGTTTCATCGGGTTCTGCACCAATGAAATGTGCGTTCGAATGCATTTGATTCATTACAGCCGTCATCAAGTTGCCCACCCCAACAGCAGGATCTAACAAAACTGGTTTTTGCTGTGATTGGTCATAACTTAACAACTTATTTACAATGTAGCCAATAAATAAACTAACTGCATCTGGTGTCATGGCATGATGGGGCTGTGTAGCTTCTTTCATTCCTTTAAGAACAGCTAATTGGACCGCTCTCCGATATTCTTCAGGCGCAATATCTTCTTTTGGGATTTTATCTATCATTGATGTGATCTTTTCTTTATTATCCTCAGAAACCTCTTGAACCACTCTATTTTGGAAGAAGTTCTCCCCCATCTCTCCAAGTGCATCTAAATAAGGCAGATCTAACTCATTTTTTAGAATTTCTGAACCTTCGTCTAATAATAAATAAACTTTTTCAGTGTTTGTATTTTTTTCCATGAATATCACTTCCTCTTTTTCAATCTAAACAGTGTTTACCAATAAACTTCACACGATTAAGTACGAAAGTCAACCAGTTACTAAAAATAACGAGCCACCTAGTAACCTCTTGAACGACGCTAGATGTTATTAACAGTAATAACGATTCGTTGATAACAGATATAAAAACAAAAGAAAAGCACCTTTACTAAGATGCTTTTCTTACAAAAATCAGATTATTTTGCATTATTTGCTGCTTCTACTGCCGCTTCGTAGTTAGGGTGGTTAGTAACTTCTGGAACATATTCCGCATATACCACCGTGTCTGAACTATCTACTACGAAAATAGAGCGGGAAAGTAGTCGAAGCTCTTCTATGGCTACTCCATATTTTTTTCCAAAATCCAGCCCGCGATGATCAGATAGAACTTGTACATTTTCAATTCCTGCTGCTGCACACCATCGTTTCTGAGCGAACGGAAGATCTACGCTTATTGTTAAAACTTCTACATTATTAAGATTTGCTGCTTCTTCATTAAATTTACGTGTTTGTTGATCGCAAACTCCTGTATCAACAGATGGAACAACACTAATCAGTCGAACCTTACCTTTTGAATCGGATAATTTTACTTCAGAGAGGTCGTTAGCTAATACTGTGAAGTCAGGTGCTTTGTCTCCTACAGACACTTCGTTTCCTACAAGTGTCACAGGATTTTCTTTAAATGTTACTTCTGCCATTTATAGATCGCCTCCTATTAAGAATTACAAATTGCTTTCGTAATAAGAGTACCACAAATATCCACCAATTAAACAGAAGTTTGCTTATTAAACAAATCCTTTAAAAATCAAAAGGTTGTTCATTTGAGTTTGGGCGAGGATCTTTTCCTTTACGCGAACCTTTATTTGAAGATTGAAGCATTTGTTGAATTTTCTCCACAACTTGAGGAGTAAACTCCATAAGTTTTTCATACAGGTGAGCTTGGTGATCTAAGTGAATCATCTTTACTCCATGACTGCTAACTACAAGAAAGGCAATAGGCGTAATAGAGACTCCTCCCCCACTTCCTCCACCAAAGGGATGTTTCTTTTCTTCTCCTTCAGGGCTTCTTTGGCCAGGACCATGCAAATTTTGATTCTTTAATACAAACTCGCTTCCTCCAGCTGCAAAACCAAATCCCACTTTTGAAACGGGCAATATTACACTACCATCAGGGGTTTCAACAGGATCACCTACGATCGTATTAACATCTACCATCTCTTTTAAATTTTCCATTGCCGTCTTCATAAGTCCTTGAATAGGATGTTCAGACATACGTTTTCCTCCTTCAGTAAACATTATCAACTACGCACTGCTACTTTTCTTATGCCGTAAAATCTTTAAACCCGTATGGATAGCATAACCGATTCGGAATGATACCATGCACCGAAAATTAGTTGCTAATGTCATCCCTTGAAAGTGAGGTATCACTTCTATTTCAGGTCGTTTAGTCATTCTCATGTAATGAGCTAATAAACCTACAAAACTTCCCTTCATCCCCCAAACTAATCCACACCCTGATCCTGTTTTTGCCGCATCATCCAAACCTAAGTGTGTTTGCCATTCGATTGATGATATTTCTACCTTTGATAAAAAATATTCTAGAATGAGATAGAATCCAATAATTTGCTTAAGAAAATCTTGAAATAGCTCTATATCCCGAATAAAATCAAATACAGAAAACTTTTTTTCCTCGGTTTCTTCTACTCCTAATCCCTCATTCGTCTCTCTATATACAACAGAAGGACTTTCCTCATCTAAATCCAAAGCTGGAATCTTCATGGAATAACGAAGTAAACGGAAAAAGGTTTTAAAGACAATCTTTCCGTCAAAATCTTTATTCTCTTGATGAATGTCTATTTCTATTGTTAGTTTCATGAACAAGAGCATAATTAGTAATAACAGGGTGATTAACACTATAAGAAATACAATCTCCATTCTCTCCACTCCACCCGTCCAGTTTCTTCCATACTTATCGTAACCAATTTCCACAAAAAAAATCCTGACAGATAAACCTGCCAGGATGACTATTTAAATATCCTCTTCTTCAGTACGAATAACTTTTCCTTTCCTTGGTTCTAATCCGACAAAAGTATGGCCAAGTCTGTCGTGAATTCCTCTTTTTTCTGAAGAGAATGGAACGATTAAATAAAGAAGATTTGTGAAAACGAGCGATTGGTGAATAAATCGTCCCACGATTTCCCTAAAAACAACATCTAGCCACGACAAGTGTGAATTTTCATATGAATAAACCTTAATACCAAAAATTAACTTTCCTAATGTTTGACGAAAATACTTCGTCATTAATGTAAAATAACCAAATGCTGTAACTGTCGACAAGAATCCTCCTAAGGTGAAGACTCCCCAAGTTAATTCATTAACATTTAAAAGTAGATAAAAAGGAACGAGGAGAATTCCCGTTAAGCTGGATACAATGATTAAATCAACAAGATATGCCCAGAATCTTATCCAAAACCCTGCGTATCCCACAGTCTTTTCTTCAGTTCGTTGATCTTGTCGTTCAATGATTTCATGCTCAGACGGCACATGGCTATGTTCTTCATTCATAGTCTTCACCTCAATTCGTATATAAGTACATTAATTGTGGACCTTGATTTTGTTGAAACCAATTCTTAACATCCGTTAACTGATGATTATTTACCATTTGCTGAATAGACCCGCCTAACAAAGCAGGAAAGCCAACATTGGCCTCATACTCCACGACGCTAATATCTCCGCGATCAAGATCTTCCTTCATCTCATCTATCACATCTTCCAAGTGACCTAAGCCATCAATTAAACCTACGTCCAAAGCTTGAGACCCTGTATAAATTCGACCATCGGCTAATTCCAACACTTCATCGCGATCAAATTGTCTGCCTTCTTCAATAACATGGACAAATTGATCATATGCATCATCGACAAGACTTTGCAAAATTTCCCGTTCATCGTCTGACATTTCTCTTGTTGAAGACATGATATCTTTATAAGGGCCACTCTTGATCACTTCAGCGTTGATTCCCCATTCTTCTGCAAGTTCACTTACATTTATTTGTTGCATGATTACTCCTAGAGAACCTGTGATAGTTTGCGGATTAGCATAAATTTGGTCAGCAGGAGCGGCTACGTAGTAACCACCACTAGCGGCCATGCTACCCATTGATACATACACTGGTTTGCGAAAATCTTCTTGAATCTCTTTCACTTTGTCGTGAATTTCATCACTTTCCACAACTCCTCCACCTGGCGTATTCACCCTTAATACTACACCGTGAACTTCAGGGTCCTCGGCAGCATGGTCTAATTGTTCAAGGAGTAAGCGATGATCATATCCCCCTGCAAACAAACCTCCACCTGCGTCTGCTTGGATCACTCCATTTAAATGAATGACTGCTAGCTTACCTCGATCTGACCCTTCTTCTAAAGTTGTTTCATGAAACGCTTCTCCACTTCCCCCGAACACTCCTTCAATTCCTGCAGAAACATCCGTTGTAAATGTACTCACTGCAAGAGAGGCAACAAACAGAACTGCTGCTATCGATAATGCTATCCACCTTTTTAAATTCATAATATCCTCCTCTTTCCATCTTTAATTTGAACTTGGCTTGTTTCGTTTTTGTTACAATTAAGTACCCTCTAATCAACACCTACTATTAACAAAAGAAATGGTGTTAAACAATGTATACCGTTTCTCTTAATCGATCCTCCCTTTTCACATACTCAACTTCATTCCTAATACTATCCACTTATCGATCTTTTTCTGATACTATTAATGTAGAGGTCGTTCTAGGTTACTTCTTTAATACAAAGAGTTCCAAACGATCATCTTCCAATCATGAACAGTGATGAATCTAACAAGAGAAAGGGAGAATCTATGCTATGATCGATCGAAAAAAGACGTATTTATTTTACAAACCTTCCGATGAACTTGAAGAAAAAGTACAAGCCATTCGTAAAGTTGGACGCAAACACGGTTTTCAGTTAGTTGAAGATCCAAACGATGCGAATATAATTGTGAGCTTTGGCGGAGATGGAACATTCCTGCAGTCTATTAGAAAAACTAATTTCCGGGATGACTGTTTATACATTGGTGTTAATGACGGGAAATTGGGCTTCTATACGGATTTCAGTACGACCGATTTAGAAAAGATTGAATTAGGTCTGCAATCTGATAATATTGAAGTTCTCCGCTATCCTACAATAGAAGTAACTGTAGATGGGATGAAAAGTTTTCAATGTTTAAATGAATTAGCGATCCGCTCAAACATTATTAAAACATTCGCTATGGACATTTACATCGATGATATTTATTTCGAAACGTTCCGTGGAGATGGAATGGTTGTTTCAACGCCTACAGGTAGTACGGCATACAACAAGTCTTTAAAAGGAGCGGTAGTAGACCCAAAGCTAAAGTCTATGCAGTTAACAGAAATAGCTTCCCTAAACAACAATCAGTATCGAACACTAGGTTCTCCTCTTCTGCTAAGTAAAGAACGGGAACTAGTATTGAAAATCATTCAAGATGGAAACGATCATCCGATTATCGCTGCTGACAATGAAGCATTAAGTATTCGCCATTCTCACGAAGTAAGAATAAAAGTATCTGAAAAAGAAATTAAAACCTTGCGAATGAAAGATAATCTCTTTGTTCATAAAGTAAAGAGAAGCTTTCTTTAATCTGTTTACTAGGCCCCTCTAAACAAGGGGCTATTTTTTTCTTTCATACATCGTCGTGTTATCTACAATGGTTCTTTCTACTTTTACGTTAAGCCACTCATCTGGCTCTAAATCAAATAGATCACTACTGAGCACCGTGAAATCTGCTTGATAGCCTGGAGCTATCATCCCCTGTCGATCCTCTTTTACAATAGCTTTCGCACTGCCAATCGTAAATAATTGAAGGGCTTCATACAGCGATAATTTTTCTTTCTCATTATATCCAACATGATTTTCAGACGGTTTACGTCTGGTCACGGCAGCATGTATTCCTAAAAGAGGATCGATAGGCTCTATGGGAGCATCTGAACCTCCTGCACAGATAAGACCGTGATCTAACATCTTCTTCCAAGCGAAGGAGTAGTCCAACCTTTCCTCCCCAAGTCTCTCTTCAACCCAAGGGAAATCAGATGCAACAAATCTTGGTTGAATATCTAATGCGACTGGTAACTTTTTTAACCGGTCTAACAAGTCTTGATTGACAACTTGCAAATGAATCAAACGGTCTCTCTTTCCAGAAGGTACCGGATATTTTTCAATGGCCGCTACCGCATAGTCTAGAGCTAGATCACCAATGGTATGGATGGCAACAGGCATCTGTTTCTTTCTAGCTTCTTTCACGATTAAGCTCAATTGCTCTTTGCTGTGAATAGACATCCCACGAGTTTCAGGATCATCGCTGTAAGGTTCGCTGAGTAATGCTGTGCGACCTCCTAACGCTCCATCAGCGAAAATCTTGACTGAACCTAAGTCAATATAGGGATGTTGGTGATGTTCAGCTTTCTTAAAAATTTGCTCTGCAACTTCGTGATGAACTAAAAGGTTGGTACGGAACTTTCTATTTTCACCGTCAATCACTTTGAAAAACGTTTGTAACGTTTTTTCTGCATCACCATAATAGTTTAAATCTTCAGAGTGTCCCCCTGTAAACCCATGCTTAAATAGATCTTCAAGTGACGTTGAAAGAGCCTTCTCAATATAAGTAAAACCTTCTTCAGGTAGAACTTTCTTTACAAGCTCCTGAGCCTGATCATGCATATACCCAGTAGGTTCACCCGAGTCATCTCTTTCGATTAAACCACCTGGGGGGTCAATTGTCTTAGAATCAATCTTTGAAAGTTCGAGCCCTAGTGTATTCGTTGTAATAGCATGTCGACACACCCTCGTCAGCATAATAGGATGTGTTGTAGAAACTTCGTCTAAAATATATCGATCGGGCACCGTGTGATTTTGATAAAGGTTTTCATTAAATCCTTCAGCCAATAGCCATTGTCCTTCAGGAATGAATCGAGCGGCATTCGTTAAAATTTCCTTTAACTCCTTTATACTCTCTACCTCTGAAAGATCCAATTTTAACAGTTTTTCCCCATGCCCAATCATATGTAAGTGGCTATCTACAAAACCAGGGTACATTACAGAACCATGTAGATTTATTTCCTCGGAAATATCGTTGCTATGGTGCTTTAAGATATGATGATATGTTCCTACCTCTACGACGTCTCCATTTTTGACAAATACTGCATCGTGTACCTCGTCCGCTGTCCGAAGTGTTCGAACTTTTCCTCCATGCCACAATGTCCCCATAAGAATGTTCCTCCCTTGCCCTTAATCTCATTTAATTTATACAAAAATACTTATATTTTTAGATTGATATAAGTGAATATTAGTTTCTTTTTTAGTGCCCTCAATAATGGTTAACAAAGATAATCATACAGGGAGTTGGAAAGAAAATCAAAAAGAAAGGGCATCTATGAAAGATGCCCTTTATAGCCAGAATATTTTATTATTGTTGCTTATAACCACTCATTTGTTGTTCAGCCATCTGAACTAACCTTTTTGTAATTTCACCACCAACAGAACCGTTAGCACGTGAAGTTGAATCAGGACCAAGCTGAACACCAAATTCTTGAGCAATTTCGTATTTCATTTGATCCAATGCTTGTTGAACACCAGGGACTACTAATTGATTTGAACTATTATTGTTAGCCATATGTTTCACCTCCCTTGTACACATAGAATGTGTAAAGAGGAGATACTCAATACAAGAAAATCAATGGGAAATTATCCAATAAAAGGGTATTAAAATAATTTTTCGAACCCTTTATTTTCATCTATTCCTTCATGAATTTTCATGGTTTCCATTCGTTCAACTGTTTGATCGACCATCTTTTCAATATCCAAAAAACTTTCATATCTTTGTGCTTTTAAATGATTAGGCTTTGTTTTCGATTCACTTGGCAAAAAGATCGTACAACAATCTTCATAAGGTAAAATAGAAATATCATACGTGCCTATTGCCCTTGCCACATCAATGACTTCCAATTTGTCCATTGTAATTAACGGACGTAAAACTGGAATACTTGTCACTTCATTAATGGCGTACATACTCTCCAATGTCTGACTTGCCACTTGACCGAGGCTTTCTCCATTCACGATACCCTTTGCTTGATTTATTTCTGCCAGTTTTTCGGTAATGCGTAACATGAATCGTCGCATAACGGTCATTTCATAATTATCAGGGACTTGTTTATGAATAGCTGTTTGAACGTCTGTAAACGGAACGATGTGCAGGTTCATGTTACCGCCAAACTTTGTAAGAACTTTAACTAAATCTTCTACTTTTTGTTTCGCCCGTTCGTTTGTAAAAGGCGGGCTGTGAAAATGAACAGCTTCGATCGTTACCCCTCTTTTCAAAGCAAGGTAGCCAGCCACAGGACTGTCGATCCCCCCTGATAGCATTAACATTACCTTGCCACTTGTCCCTACTGGTAATCCACCGGAAGCTTTTATTACTTTACAAGTAATGTAAGCAGCTTCTTGTCGTATTTCTACTTTTAAGTGAACATCGGGATGATGGAGGTCCACAGATAAATGATTCATATTTCTTAACACATGTCCGCCAACGATTTGATTCATTTCTTGAGATCCTATAGGGAAATCTTTGTTCGTACGTCTTACGGACACTTTGAATGTTCTATTTCCTTCTGGTAATGCATCTTTGGCTGCCCACAAAGCTCCCTCACAAATAGCTTCTTTTTCCAAAGGAACTTTAACAGCGGGACTGAAAGAATGAATACCGAAAACATTCTTCAAACGATCAGAGACTTTTTCTTCATCCTCCCCATTTAATTGGACAAACATGCGCCCAAATGACTTGCTCGTTTTAACTGCTGGAAACGGCTTTAATGCCTCACGGATATTAGACTGCAACTTTTGTTCGAAAAATTTTCTGTTTTTCCCTTTTAATGATAACTCGGCATAACGGATCAGAATGTGTTCGTAATTCATCATACTTTCACAACCTTCTTCATAGTAGAAACAATGTCTTTTAGCGTTTTTACAAAATATATAGCCTCATCTTTTGTATTATCAAAAGAAAGTGATACACGAATTGCCGAGGAGGCCCTTGTCTCACTGAATCCTAATGAACTTAAAACTCGGCTTGGTTCAAAATTTTTAGATGAACAAGCTGATTTAGTGGATACATAAATGTCTCTTTCAGCTAAGGCTTGTACGATCACTTCAGGTTTCATATGAAGAATAGAAAAATTCAATATATGCGGTGCTCTATTTAAAGGAGAATTCATGACAACCCCATCAATTTCTGAAACTTCACGCTCAATCCATGTTGAAAGATCTTTTAAGGAAGCTATCTTGTCGTCAGCTTTGTCAAACGCCATTCTCAGGGCCTTCGTTAAGGAAACAATTCCAGCTAAATTCTCTGTGCCTGGTCGAAACCCTTTTTCTTGTTGACCTCCTGAAAAAAGAGGAGAGAGTTTTAGGCCTTGCCGAACGTATAATACACCATTCCCTTTTAAGCCATGAAATTTATGAGCGGAAATGGTACATAGATCTATTGAAGCATCCTTTATAGACAAAGGAACCTTTGTAATCCCTTGGACATGATCGACATGAAACACAATTTTAGGATATTTGCGTAAAATAGCACCTGTTTCTTCCACCGGTTGTTTACTACCTAATTCATTACTAACATGAATCATAGACACAAGAATGGTCTCACTTGTAATCGCATTTTCTATTTGTTCAGCACTTACTTGCCCATTCATATCAGGAGTTAAGTACGTTATGGAAAAACCATCATTTTCTAGTTCTGCCATAGCGTCATGTGTGGACGAGTGTTCTAAACTAGTCGTAATAATATGCTTTCCCCTCTTTTGAAGTTGTCTAGCTGTACCTTTAATAGCCAAATTGTTCCCTTCTGTTCCTCCAGACGTAAAGAAAATTTCTTTTGCTTCGACAGCTAATATAGATGCTACCTTTTTTCTAGCATGATTCAATAACTGTTCTGCTTCTTTACCTAATGGATGAAGTGAAGAAGGATTGGCAAAATAAGAACGAGCTACAGTAGAGAAAGTATCAATGACTTCAGGATAAGGAATAGTGGTGGCGCTATTATCAAAATATACCATTGGTTAGAACTCCTTTAATTGTTCATAGCTTTTCAACAAATTATCATAACACATTTCTAATGATACCTACAGTTTTTTGTCAACCTTTGATCTATACGTTTTCTTTTAATTTATAGTTTTCACAATGTTCCCATTTGTGATAAAATATTTTTCGGCAATCCTCTACATATTCTAAACAAATATTCACCCTATGATTTGAAACGGAGGCTTATTTATGAATAATGATCACTACTCTTTTAAAGATACACTAATGCTTGGTCTGATGATGTTTGCGCTATTCCTTGGAGCCGGAAACTTAATCTTTCCACCTGCACTAGGCCAAGAAGCAGGTACATCGGTCTGGTCAGCAATTATCGGCTTTCTCGTAACAGGAGTAGGCTTGCCTATTTTAGCCATGATTACAATCGCTAAATCAGGTGGAAACCTGCAGCAAATTTCTCAACGGGTCGGCATTCTATTTGGTTTGTTTTTCCCTTTAGCTGTTTACTTAGCGATAGGACCTCTATTTGGTATACCAAGAACTGGTTCAGTTGCCTACGAAATTGGTCTATTACCTTATTTGGCCAATGGTCCAACTCCCTTATCGCTACTTTTATTCACGACTGTTTTTTTCGGGATCAGTTATTGGCTTAGCTTAAACCCTTCTAAATTAGTTCCGAGGGTGGGGAAGATCCTTACTCCTATATTAGTTACCGTTTTAGCTATTTTAACTCTCGTGGGTATTATTCAACCTGTTGGAACAGCAACTGCCCCAACTGGAGCATATGAGACTCTTCCTTTTTTCAGTGGATTTAAAGAAGGGTATTTTACGATGGATGCCATTGCTGCACTTGTATTTGGGATTATCATCATTACAAGAATGAAAGAACGTGGAATACAGGACAGAAAAGAGTTAACAAGAAGAACTATCCATGTTGGGATCATCGCAGGTACAGGATTGATCCTAGTTTATTTGTCTTTAGCCTATTTAGGTTCTACCAGTGTTTCTCTTTTAGGATATCAAGAGAACGGTGGAGCTATCTTAACTGGGATTTCTCAAGAGTTGCTTGGATTAGCAGGGCTTCTTTTATTGTCTGTAATAATTACTATTGCTTGTTTAACCACCTCTATTGGGCTCATATCTGCATTTGGTGAATATGTTAGAACGTCTTTCCCTGTCATTCCTTACTGGGCTGCTACAGGTGTTGTAGCCTTATTCAGTTTTGTTATGGCAAATATGGGATTGACTCAACTCATTCAGTTTTCTTTACCTATGCTGGTGACAATTTATCCAATTGCTATCGTTTTAATGATCTTGACCCTTTTTGAAGAGTTGTTTCAAGGAAGAAAAGAAGTCTTTGTCGGATCTGTCATTGGTGCGGCTCTTGTCAGTGTTGGTGACGGACTGGAAGCTGCTGGACTCTTCGAAGAAGCAATTACTAATTTCTACATGGTATTCCCTTTATATGATCAAGGGATCGGATGGCTCCTACCAGCAGCCGTAGGAGGAATAATAGGTTATTTTGTTTCACATGTGTTTCAAACGTCTATTAAAAAAGCATAGATATCATTATTCCCGTTTTTTAGAGCTGCTGGCAAGGTCCAGTCTCACCATTTTTGTCGGTATATTATCGATTAAATTTATCTGAGCATCCAAATGTACTTTTTTCAAAAAAAAGCTTACCGCCGCGGCGGTAAGCTTTTAATCATTAACTTCTAATAATTCTTCTAGTATGATATCGATGGAAATGGTTCCATCCGGAGCTATGTGATCAAAATCACCAGGATATATTTCACCATTCCCCCTGCTTTTTTCAACAAATTCATCTGATGGATTAAGTTGATTAACTTCTTTTGTTGCCTCTCTCTGAATGTCTAAATCCTTGTCTAGGTTAACCTCTTCAAGAGGGTCTTCCTCAGCTTCTTCAAACTCTTCTCCATAATATTCATATAGAGAATTTTGATCATTCTCAGCCAATGAATCAGGTTCACCTTCGCTATTATTAAAGAAAGAGAAAAGAAGAAAAAGCCATATCGTCAAACATACCGTGCCTATGCTTGCCATACCTATCCAGTCTTTTCTCATCTTCGATCCCCTCTATCAACGTTGATTATGAATTAGACACAAGCAAATTTTCTTGTTCTTTTATTTTCTCTATTGCGTTAGGGTCTACCGATTCCACTGCGTCGGTGGCCATTTCCAAAGCTTCTTCGTATAAGTATCTTCTAAAACGATCTTCCGCTTGCAGTAGCTTGATATTCACTTGGTCATGATGTCTTCGATAGCGATTTCCGTATTTAATGACAGCTTCAGCTAACTTTGCTTGATCAATTGTCTTTGTTAATTTCAACATGCATTCATCCACGTGCTCTCTCGCTTTTTCCACTTTGTGATTTACTTCGTTCATAGAAATAGGAATTTGTTTTAGCTTGTATGAAGCCTCATAGAGATTCTTTTCGGCTTCATCTAATTGAAAGATGATATTCTCGGGTACTCCCGGAATATTATGCTTCCTTAAATTTTTCTGACCTTGTAAAAGAGTGGTTTTAAGTTCACTGATCGCTTCTTCTGCTTTTCTTTCATCGCTTCTTAAGTGGTTTAGGTTTTCTTTTGTCTCCTGAACTTCATTTTCAACGTTCTCCAGTTCTGCGACAAAATCCTGAGTCATTTTCCTTAATGTAGTAAACGATTGTTTGTTCTCTTCAGAAGCATCCTCAATAACTGCATATTGGTTAGTAAGTTCCTTTATTTGTTTTTCAATTTTCAGTTGTTGTTCATCGTGAGCTTCATTAAGCTGATAATTTAGCTTAATTGTTTCTGTTTCAGCACGGAGCGCTTGAAATAAACTTGGAAGCTCATACAATCTTTCCCTTAAAACAGGCAATTCTTTCTCAACAAAATTTCTTGAGAGAACTTCATGTTCTAGTTTCTCATAAATATCGTTGATTTCCTGTTCAATACTTTCTATCGGTTGAGCAGCCTCATCCAATTTCAAATGCTCTAATAATGGCAAAGAATCTTTAAGGCGTCGCTTCATATCCTCTGTTAGCCATCCAAATGAAAAGTGATGAAGAGCATATCCGTTTTGTTGCATTTCCTCTAAACCATTCTCTAACTCCTCTAATTGTTTAGGCAAATCTTTTTCAATCTTCACCAAATATTGCGGAATAAGATCAATCATACGATCATAATCTTCAAGAAATGATTGAATGGTCAACAGAGTCTCTCTTGCTTGAAAGTAATTCCCTTCTTCTGTTTGTTCTTCAAAAGAAGAAAACATATCCTGTAAACCTTGCATTTTTTGTTCTAATACACTTCCCGCTTGACCTAGCGTCCCTTTTTGTACCCATAGTTTTTTCTTCGTTTCATCAAATTCATCTTTTACTATATGGATATCTTGACGATTCTGTTCTTCACTATGTACTAGTTGATCCACTTCTTCTACCATGTCATTCATTTGCTGCTCTACTGCCTCTAATTCTTCATCTACCAATTTTATATTTTGTTTCGCCTTATTAAATCGATATTTGTTGGCAAACTCCTCAATGTCGAAAAGCTTCTCTTCCATATTTGGCAATTGCACCGTCACTATGTGATCCCACTCTTCTCGCCATTGTTCAAATCTTTCCTCTGTTTCTCCTAACATCTTTAGTCCTTTAATTTTGGACAATTCTTCTGTAATGGGTTCATTCATTAATTGGAGTTTTTTGTTTTCCAAGCGGTCTACCTCGTTGAAAACCCTTTTCCTTGACCATGCCCCATAGATAATAATAAATAGAAACAGAAGTATAAAACCATAAATGATATATAACATTATGAGGCCTCCTCTACCTGCTACACTGCTGATTATGATAATCCACCGATAAAAATTATGTTACAATATACCCGATTCAAAGAATTATTAAACGTTTAAAAAGAATACTCCTATTCTTTTTAAATCATCTCCATCAAGAAACAATAATTATGAAATGAACTCAATTAATTCAATTTTTTACAAATATTCTCTAAGATGATTAAATACCCCCTTTATCATACCATGGAAATGTCACTTTTGGTCGGATTTATTCATGTTTTTTGCAGATAATTTAGAAAGGAATGGTTTCATTGATTACCCACGATAAGCACATTCATACGCAATTTTGCCCCCATGGGTCTAAGGATTCCATGTTTCAGTACGTAGAGAGGGCATTAGAACTCGGAATGTCTTCCATCTCATTTACAGAACATGCTCCTTTACCTGAAGGATTTACAGATCCCGTCCCTCAACTAGATAGCGCCATGTCAAAGGAAATATTGCCGCAATATATTGAGAAATGCCAACAAATAAAAGAAAGATTTATTGGTCAAATTGAAATAAATATTGGGCTAGAAGTGGATTACGTTGCAGGCTACGAAAAGGAGACAAGAAATTTTTTAAACACGTGGGGCCCTGAGCTTGATGACAGCATTTTGTCTGTTCATTTTTTGAAACCTGTGGGCGGTGCTTATGTTTGTTTAGATTATGATGCAAATGCTTTTCAAGACCTTGTTCGACAATGTGGTTCTTTAAAAAAGGTTTATGAACTCTATTTTGCCACATTGCATTCGGCCATTTCTTCTGATTTAGGAAGTTTCACACCTAATCGTATTGGACATATTTCACTTGTACGAAAGTTTCAAAAACTATTCCCGAGAGAGTTTGATGATTCCTCTATGCTTAACGAAACATTACAATTACTAAAAAAACACGATAAAGCAATGGATGTGAACGTTGCAGGGTTAGTCAAAGAATTTTGCAAGGAAATCTATCCGCCGGTTCCCTGGATCGAAAAAGCAAAAAATATGAACATCCCCTTATATTATGGGTCTGATGCCCACTCTGCTAAGCAACTTGGCCAAAACCGACACATGGTCGAAACCTTGCTCTAACGTTTTACAGCTTCTTCTGGTCTAGTTGAGGCTGTAACTGTATCTTTAAAGTGGATCGACACCCACTCACATAATTCAGAGAAATACTGATCCAAAAAGTGGTTTTCGTGAGGCATAAGGTGATACACTTCCCTAATATATTGAGGATGTAAAAATGGCATAGTCAACATCCCACGTAGCTGAAGAACAAAATACTCATTAGGCTTTGTATCCATTTCGCCTCTCTCATAAGCGATCTTCAATAAGGTATGATATAAGTGTTTCTCTTTAGTCAAATAGGATGACATTAATTCTCTAACTAACGTAGTATCTAACGTGATTTCCCTATGAACAAACCTAGCAAGTCCATGATGTTTTTGCTGGTACAGCATCACGTCCCAAATCGCTTTTAATAGGCTGTCAAATACTAGTTCATTATTTTCTTCAACGCGGAGAGCTTGTTTTTCAATGGCTGATACATATCCTTCTAAAAATTTAGTCATTAAATGCTCTAATAATCCTTGTTTACTGCCAAAGTAATATGAAATTAACGCAACATTAGCTTCTGCTTTTGTTGCAATATCCCTAACGGAAGCTCCTGTAAAGCCTTTGACATTAAAAAGTTCTATCGCTGCTTCTATAACCTTTTCTTTTGAGGCTTTTTTCTCCATCGAATCCCCTCCCCCCGACTTTCGCAGAATCATTCAAATAAGACTCCTATCTTCATTATTCACTGAAAGAGGAGTGATTTCCTGCCTAAATCACTCAACAAAGTGTATTTATTTATTCATTATGATCTCTATGGTATACTTTGCAAAAATGTTTATGAAAGGGTGAGTACTTTGTTCCAGCCTGAAACAAAAAAAGACACACTGCAAGAAAAATATCTTCTCCTCTCTAAACAATTAGAAGCCTTATTAGATGGCGAGGAAGATCAGATAGCAAATTTGAGCAATGCCTCGGCTCTTTTAAACCAGTTTCTCCAAGACGTGAACTGGGTAGGCTTTTATTTATGGAAAAATGGAGAATTAGTTCTTGGTCCTTTCCAAGGGTTACCGGCTTGTGTGAACATCGCTCACGGTAAAGGAGTATGTGGGACTGCAGCAAAAGAGCAAAAGACATTAATAGTCGACGATGTTCATTTATTCCCTGGACATATTGCTTGTGATTCTGCCTCTAATTCAGAAATTGTTATTCCAATAATGAAAGATGGATCATTGTTCGGAGTTCTTGATATTGATAGCCCTCAGAAATCTCGCTTCAATGAACAAGATCAAGACGGTCTTGAACGATTTGTTCAAACGCTTGTGAAACACTTGTAGTATTGCACACTTTTAAATAAGAGCCTCATTAATATACTTAAAAGAGCACTTGCAGTTGCATGTGCTTTTTTAACCTAGAAGAGAATAGTTCTTGCTGTTCATGAAAAACCATCACTTTAATTCATTGGTAGTTTTCGATCATCACTTGACTTTAACCTGAAATAATTATACACTGTACGTTGTGCAAATAAGACAGCCAATGTAAACGTCATGTAGTTCATTTCATTCCCGCTAAATGCGAGGGGTATTGTGTAACCTCTAGCTGTCGAGGCGAAGATGCCTAAAATGAAATGTCTAGGTGCGCGGGATTACTACTGTTAATTATTTCACGAAATCTTATATTTTAAAGGAGGAGCTATTTATGGCTCGCTATACTGGACCAACATGGAAGCTTTCCCGTCGTCTTGGAATTTCTCTAAGCGGAACTGGAAAAGAGCTTCAAAAACGCCCTTACGGACCTGGACAACACGGTCCCAACTCAAGAAGAAAGTTAACAGAATACGGAATTCAGCTTCAAGAGAAGCAGAAACTTCGTCACATGTATGGCATGAACGAACGCCAATTCAGCCGTATGTTCGAACAAGCTGGTAAGCAATCTGGTATTCACGGTGAAAACTTCATGATTCTTTTAGAATCACGTCTCGATAACATCGTTTACCGATTAGGTCTTGCTCGTACTCGTGCACAAGCTCGTCAATTAGTTAACCACGGTCACGTAACGGTCGATGGCGGACGCGTTGACATCCCATCTTATCGTGTACGTCCTGGTCAAACGATCGGACTTCGGGAAAAGTCAGTTAACCTTGACATCGTAAAAGAAGCACTAGAAGTTAACAACTTCACGCCAGCATACGTTGAATTTGATGCAGAAAAAGTTGAAGGAAAGTACACTCGTTTACCTGAGCGTTCAGAACTTCCTGCTGAAATCAACGAACAACTTATTGTTGAGTGGTATTCACGTTAATAACAGAAAACACAGCCATCTGGCTGTGTTTTTTTGTCTTTTAAAGGGGTGGGTGTGTGCTATAACTCCTTATCCAAGCGCGATCCCACTCTTGTCCGGCACTTTAGAATTCCTCCTTCACATTTTTCACAAAAAAATACCCTAGTCATGGACCAGGGTATTCCAACTTAATATTTAATTAAGAAAAACTTCTTTTTCCCACGTCGGATAATGGTAAACTTCTCATCAATTTTATCAGATTCACTCATCACCTTGTCCAGCTCTTGACAACGATCGCCGTTAATATATACAGCTCCATTTTTAATATCTTCTCGAGCCTGTCTCTTCGATGGGGAGATTCCTGATTCTACAAGAAGATCTACAAGCCCTTTGTCAGCTTCTTGAACTTCATAAGACGGGACATCTTTGAAACCTTGAAGCACTTCATCTCCAGTGAGTGACTTTAAGTCACCACCTCCAAATAAGGCTTCACTAATCCTTTGAGCTTGCTGCAAAGCCTTGTCACTATGAACAAAACGAGTCAGCTCCTCAGCAAGACGACGATGAGCCAATCGTTCATGTGCACGCTCTTGAAGTTCAGTTTCCAACTCATCAATTTCTTCTTTAGATAAAAATGTAAAGAACTTAAGGAATTTGATGACATCTTTATCATCTGTATTTAACAAAAATTGATAAAATTCGTACGGGGACGTTTTTTCAGGGTCAAGCCAAATCGCTCCACCTTCTGTCTTCCCGAATTTTGAACCGTCTGCCTTAGTCACTAAGGGAATCGTAAAGCCGTAAGCATCTGGACGGTCATTTTCTTCTGCGCCGGACATTCGCCTGATCAATTCTAAGCCTGCAGTGATATTCCCCCATTGGTCACTACCTCCAATTTGGAGCTTCACCCCTTCTTCTTTGTTTAATCTGTAGAAATCATAAGATTGGAGAATTTGGTAGCTGAACTCTGTAAACGAAATGCCTGAAGAGATTCTTGATTCAACAGATTCTTTAGCTAACATGTAATTTAATCCGAAATATTTCCCCACATCTCTTAAAAAATCGATTACGCTCATGGAGCCAATCCAATCGTAATTGTTGACTAGCGTAGCGCCTTCTTCCCCTTCGAAGTCAAGAAAACGTTGCAACTGGCCTTTAATTTTGTCACTAAACCCCTCTACGACGTTCTGTTCATTTAACGTTCGTTCAGCTTTCTTACCGCTAGGATCGCCAATTAGTCCAGTTGCCCCTCCCACTAGTGGGTAGGGTTTATGACCGTGAAGTTGAAAACGTCGAAGAGTCAAGATCGTTAATAAGTGGCCTATATGAAGACTGTCTCCGGTAGGATCAAACCCACAATATAACTTTACAGATTCCTTGTCCATCAGCGACTTTAAACCTTCTTCATCCGTCACTTGGTTAACTAGTCCGCGGAATTTTAAATCTTCTAATAATGTCATGTTATTCACCTCTATTTCGATTTTTAAACACAAAAAAACGCCCCTTAATAACTAAGGGACGAATAGATCGCGGTACCACCCTGATTGGAAAAATTTCCCACCTCAAAAAATGAGTTAACGCCTCACATACGAATCGTGTTTCCACGACTAAACTCCAAGGGGGTAATTCATTTCCGTCTTTACATCGGTTCGCAGCTACCACCGATTCTCTGAGCCAGGGAGACAAAAACTACTGGATCCTTTTCACAGTCCATTTTTCATTTATATATTTTATATTTTTATCATAAAGGCAGATTCATTGTCAATATACAATCAATATTTATATCAATTATGCTATATGTATAAGGTGGGGATATGCTATAATGTGAGTGACTTTTTAGGGGGTTTATTATATGAGTAACGAGAAATTTTCAATGAAAGAGTTCTTTAGTCGAAAAGAACCTAAATATGTAGTAAAAGGGGTTCGGATCACCTCTCAAGTTTTTTGGAATATATTCTTGATTTTTGCAACCATTGCTCTTATAACGATGTTTTTTGTAGGTGGCGCTGCTGCAGGCTATTTTGCGTCGTTAGTTCAAGATGAACCCATTCGCAGTTATGAGGACATGGAAAGAGACATTTATGATTATGAAGAAGCGACAGAAATTTATTTCGCTGACGATATTTATTTAGGCGATTTGCCAAGCCCTCTTGAAAGAAGAGAAGTTTCTTTAGATAACATTTCCGAGCATTTAGTCAATGCCGTAATTGCTACAGAAGATGAATACTTCTTTGAGCATGAAGGAATCGTACCTAAAGCATTGTTTAGAGCTGTCTTCCAAGACTTCTCCAATGCAAGTACGCAAACCGGTGGAAGTACCTTGACACAACAACTAATTAAGAATCAAGTTTTGTCAAGCGACGTAACACACGATAGAAAAGCAGTTGAAATTTTACTTGCCATGCGCGCTGAGAATTTCTTCGAAAAAGATCAAATTCTTGAAGCTTACATGAACGTTGTTCCCTTTGGAAGAAACGCTAACGGAAGACAAGTAGCTGGTGCACAAGCAGCAGCTCAAGGCATTTTCGGTGTTGATGCTTCAGAATTGAACATCGCTCAAGGTGCATTTATAGCAGGGTTGCCACAAAGCCCCTTTGCTTACACCCCCTTCACTGGACAAGGAGAGGTCAAAGAAAGCTTTGATGCCGGATTAAATAGGATGAATACAGTTTTAAGCCGAATGAAGTCCAGAGGTTATATAACAGAGGAAGAATATCAAGAAGCGTTAAATTATGATATTCGTGAAAATTTAGCCGAGCCTCAGCCTCGGAGCTTCGATGAATATCCTTTTGTAATTAATGAAGCTAGAAGAAGAGCAGAAGAAAAAATCTTTGATTACTTACTAGAACAAGACGATGTGGATTTAGATGAAATTGAAGATGAAAACCGCAGAGCTTTACTCGTTACTCGCTATGAAGAAGAAGCTACACGCGCTATTCAAAGAGACGGTTTCAAAGTTCATACAACGATCAACAAAGAAATTTATGATGCCCAGCAAGAAGTTGTTGAGAACTTCGAACATTATGGACCTAATAGAACTGAAATATTAGAAGGTGAAGATGGTGAAGATGTAGAAGTTACTCGCATTGAAGAACCCGGTTCTGTACTTTTAGACAATTCGACTGGTGCCGTAATCAGCTTTGTTGGCGGCCGTGATTTTGAACACCAAAACTTTAACCATGCAACCGCCGCTCATCGATCAACTGGATCGACGATGAAACCATTATTAACGTACGCAGTCGGTTTTGAAACAGGAGTTCTCCAGCCTGGGTTCATTACACCTGATACACCTTTTAACTATAACGATGATGAAGAACAACCTTTAAGTAACTTTGATAATGAATATCGAGGCTTAATGACAGCAAGGGAAGCACACGCTTCTTCAAGAAACGTCCCTGCGGTGAGAGAGTTTTTGAAGATTGATCATGATATTGCAAGAGAAGCATTAATTAACTATGGTTTTGGAGAATTCCTTGATGATGCAGAACCTTATGCAAGTACCCCGTTAGGAACTGTCGACCTAACGGTAGAAGCAAATACATCTGCTTTTTCAACTTTTGGAAACAACGGAAATCGCAAAGAGCCATATATGATTGATAGAATTGAAAATTCTGCTGGTGAAGTGATTTTTGAACATGAAGAAACAGAAACTGAAGTACTTTCTCCACAAACAGCTTATTTAATGATTGATATCATGCGCGATGTATTAGTATCTGGAGGAACGGCTCCTCAATTACCTGATTTTCTTGATTTTGAAGCAGATTGGGCGGGGAAAACGGGGACCTCAAATGAAATTATTGATGCTTGGTTTGTTGGGGTTAACCCAAATGTCACACAAAGCCTTTGGATAGGATACGATGACAGAAACCCTATTCAAGAAGAAGTGGATAACATTCGTTACGGTCCTCGTACTCAAATGCTCTGGGCACAATTAGCCAATGCAGCTTATGAAATAGACCCTGACCTTATGGCGCCTTCAGAGGACTTTGAATCTCCAGGCGGGATTGTAAGCGAGACGGTCTGCGGGATCTCTGGCAAGCTTCCATCTGATTTGTGTGAAGAAGCAGGACTAGTCACAACAGACTTATTTAATAAAGAGTTTGTTCCAACAGAGGAAGATGACAGTTTGGAAAGAGTTCAATATGTACGTGTGGACGACGGCATGTACAAAGCGTTGGATTCTACTCCAAGTGAATTTACCCGATCAGGGGTATCTGTTAAAGAAGAATACTTTGACTTTGCTGATGATGGCGATATTTCTGAGTACATCCCTGACGACTGGGATGACCTGATCCCAGATCGAGATGCTCCAGACAATGGAAACACTCCAGGAAGATTGCAATCTGTGTCAGCATCAGGTGGCAGTATCTCATGGAACGAACATCCTGAAGGTGACGTTGTAGGGTATCGCGTATATTATGCTTCAAATGAAGGCGGAAGCTTCAGAGAGGTAGACAGCGTCCGTTGGGACGAAGACTATGACTATTCTGGCAGTAGTGGCGTTTATCACGTGACAGCCGTTGACGTAGCTGGACGCGAATCATCTCCAAGCAGTGACGTTACTCTGGGAAGTGTATCTTCTTCTGATGAAGATGAGGAAGAATCTGAAGAAAGTCCTTCACCTGGTTCAGATGATAATAATGATGGTAGTGACGGTAATGATGAAGAAAACAATGATTCTAATAATGATGAAGGTTCTCAAGACGAAAACGATTCAAATAATGATAATAACGAAGCTACCCGAGAAGATGAAGACGAGGAAGAGAACAATAATAACGACGGCGGGAGCAACGACTCAGACAACAGTAACAACAACGGCAATAACGATGGCGGGAGCAACAACTCCAGCAACAATAACAACAGTAACAATAACGATGGTGGCAGCAATAATTCCGGCAACAATAACAGCAGTAACAATAATGACGACGGGAGCAACAACTCTAGCAACAATAACAGCAGTAACAATAATGACGACGGGAGCAACAACTCTAGCAACAATAACAGCAGTAACAATAACGATGGCGGGAGCAACAACTCTAGCAACAATAACAACAGTAGCAATAACGATGGTGGTAGCAATAACTCAGAGAACAATAACAGCGCTAGTAGTAATACGAACAACAATGATAGTAACAGCAACACGAATACTAGTGAGAACAACGGCACTAACAACAATAGCGGTAATGACGGTGAAGAAAATAATAACAGCTAACTGCTACTTCAGACAGGCAAGAGGAAATTCCTCTTGCCTGTTTTTTGTCATTAATTAGCATTTTTTTCTCATAAAAGCAACGTTTATGATATAGTTAAGACAAGGTCTTTTCTGACTATTAAGACAACATTTTTTTGCCAAATGGTTGAAGGTGGGGTGTCTGTGAAACACAATAAAACATATCATTCGTTAGAAATTCAAGGGAAGGACGGAAAAAAATTTCTTGTTGAAGGACCAGTAGAAAAACGAGTCATTGAAGAAGCTGAATTTGATGAAGGGCTTGTAGCATTTCGACCTCCTCAGCAACAAAAGAAAGCACTGCTGAAAGTCGCTGATTTACCTGAGAATAGAATTATCCTCGTAAGAGAAGAAAACAAGATCGTCGGCTATGCCATTTATCTTTTTCCTGATCCGTTAGAAAGATGGTCAGAAGTAGAACTAGAGAATTTAATTGAACTTGGGGCCATTGAAGTATCAGCCGATTACCGGGGTTACCAATTAGCTAAAAACCTTTTAAAAGTTTCCATGATGGACGATGCTGTCGAAGATTATATTATTATTACGACAGAATACTATTGGCATTGGGATTTACGCGGCACAGGTTTATCCATCTGGGCATATAGAGATATCATGGAAAAAGTGATGAAGACTGGTGGATTAGAATGGTACGCCACAGATGATCCGGAGATTTGTTCACATCCCGCAAATTGTCTTATGGCAAGAATCGGAAAACGTGTCGGCCCTGATGCTGTCCATGAGTTTAACAGAATTCGCTTCAAACACAAATATATGTTTTAAAGACAGGAAGGTGACGTTCTTTGATTGTACGTGACATAATGAAAGATCAACTGATTGTTTCTCATAAAGATATGACCATTTGTGACGCATTGGATTTAATGAAAAAACATCGTATTCGTCACTTACCTATCGTTAATGATTCAAATGAAATTATCGGGATCGTCTCTGATCGAGATTTAAGAGATGCTTCACCATCGATTTTCGACGATCAGCATAAGCAATTTATAAACCTTCCCGTTTCAAAAGTTATGATTGACGATGTCATAACGGCCATGCCTAGGGATTTTGTAGAAGAAGCTGCAAATATCATGGTAGAACAGCAAATCAGCTGCTTACCTGTTGAAGAAGATGACATTCTAGTTGGAATTATTACCGAAACAGATTTACTGAATACACTCGTTAAGCTTACAGGAGCTGACTTACCAACTTCACGTCTTGAAATTGAAGTGTCTAATGAGAGTGGTCAACTTTCTGACGTTTCTAATATTATTAAAGAGCATAAAATTAATATTCAAAGCGTCCTAGTTTATCCTTCATTCCATGATCCAAGTCGAAAAATTCTTGTCTTTAGGATTCAATCGATTGATTTACGGCCACTTTTAAAAACATTAAAACAAAGGAATTACCAGATTATTTGGCCGACAGAGTTGGAGATGAAAACATGAGGAATGAAGCCGCATATATCTTTTCACCTGAACAACTTCAGTATAAATTCCATAATGATCACCCTTTTAATCAGCATCGATTATCGATTACGAACGATTTATTAACCAAAGTGGGCGCTCTTTCTCCAGATTCGATCATCCCTGCTAGAAAGGCAAGCGTTGAGGAGCTGTTATTAATCCATGATGAGGATTACGTTCAAGCTGTTATAGGGGCTACTGAAGGACAAATCCGCTCATCTTATAAAACGACTTATGGGATCGGTACAGAAGATACTCCGGTGTTTCCTTTTATGCATGATGCTGCTGCATGGCTCGTCGGTGGAACGTTAGAGGCTGTTGATCAAGTGTTTGAAAACGATTACAAACATGCCCTTAACCTTGGCGGGGGCCTTCACCACGGTTTCAAAGGAAAAGCTTCTGGATTTTGTATTTATAATGACAGTTCCATTGCTATAGCTTATATAAGAAAAAAATACGACGCACGGGTTTTATATGTCGATACCGACGCCCACCACGGAGATGGGGTGCAATGGGCTTTCTATAATGATCCTGATGTGTGCACCCTCTCATTTCACGAAAGCGGTCGCTTCCTCTTCCCAGGGACTGGCCACGTGAATGAGAGAGGTCATGGAGAAGGTTATGGATATTCATTTAATATTCCTTTTGAGGCGTTTACCGAGGATGAATCGTGGTTAGAAGCGTATAAAACAGCTATGCGAGAAGTCGTAGATTACTTTAAACCAGACGTGATTATTACTCAAAATGGCGCGGATGCTCATTACTATGACCCTCTCACCCACCTTTGCGGTTCGATGCAATTATTCCATGAAATTCCTAAGATGGCCCATGAACTAGCACACGAGTATTGTCACGGAAAATGGATTGCTGTAGGCGGTGGAGGTTACGATATTTGGCGAGTTGTTCCAAGAGCATGGGCGCTCCTCTGGTTAGAAATGTCGGATCAAACTGCTGTCACTCAACAAAATATACCTGAGTCTTGGCTGGATCAATGGAAAGAAGAATCACCTGTGCAGCTCCCAAATATATGGACAGATCCTAAAGGGATGTATCCACAAATCCCCAGACAAAAAGAAATTGAGAAAAAAAATGAACGAACTCTTATAAAATCACTAAAACCCATCTATGATCAAAAAAATACCATAATAAAGAAGATCTAAGGCATTAGATCTTCTTTATTGCTTTTCAAATGGCTAAGGTAAAGAAATTTATTTATCACGTGTTATATATATTTTGTGGATCATTTGTTCGACGATTTTAGAAGAGGTTTCTGCTGCTTTACTCATAAATGTTTGAAAACTTTCAGTTGCTTCTCCGTTAGCTTTATCCGAAATGGATCGAATAATCACGAATGGAACGTTATGAAAATGGGCTACATGAGCGACAGCTGCTCCTTCCATCTCCACGCAATCTGCCTGAAAATGTTTATGTAACCATTCTACATGTTTTTTATCTGCGATAAATTGGTCGCCACTCACTACTTTACCTTTAAGAACCTTCATGCCATTAAGTTGAATAGTTGTAGCCGCTTGATAAGCCAACTCTACTAGCAATGAATCACCTGGGAAATCTGAAGTCCCTTCATACATTGGAATAGTTCCTCTATCAAACCCCAGTACGGATGCATCTAAATCATGGTGTTGACAAGAAGTTGAAACAACGACATCCCCAACTTCCAATTCTGGATTCGTTGCTCCTGCTACTCCTGTGAAAATCAAGTTCTCCACTTGGAACAAGTCGATCATTTTTTGAGCCGTCATGGCAGCATTCACTTTCCCTACGCCACTTTTTGCCATGACAACCTTTTCGTTCTTCCAACTCCCGACGTAAAAGGTATGATAACCTTCTTTCTTCTTTTCAAAGCCAGTCATAGCCTCTTGAAAGTACTCTAACTCAATGTCCATAGCCCCTATAATTCCAATTGTCATGAAGTCACGCTCCTTTGTTATGCTTGCATAGAAATATCCGGAGAAGATTCCCCGGATGAATATTCTATCTAATTAATATACCTCATTGTCATTGTAAGATGGATCAGAAATGACGAGAACGACTCTCCTGTTTTGCTGAAGGTTATCAGCGGTCGTATTCGGTGCAACCGGTCTTGTATCTCCATAACCAACGGCAAGAAACCTCTCTGCTTCCAAATCTTGTTCGTCTATCAAAAACCGGATGACACTACTAGCTCTCGCTCCAGATAATTCCCAATTTGAAGGAAACTGAGCTGTACTAATCGGTCGACTGTCAGTATGACCCTCTACTTTTACCATATTAGGAATCGTGGATAAGAGAGTTCCTACTTTACCAAGAAAAGGTTCTGCGTCCGTAATAATTTCCGCTCTTGCAGACTCAAACAAAGCTTGCTCTTGAAGAACAAGGACCACACCTCGATCATCTCTTGAAGCTGTAATCTCCTCGGTTAACTCGTTCTCCTCTAAATATTCTGTGACTTCTTCTAAGAGATCATCCAATTGTTCACTCATATCGTCTTCGTCCATTTCAATAAAGGACTCAAAAGGATCAATATCTTCTTCAAACGGATCATCTTTTACGTCTCGGTCTTCGGCAGGGTTTTCAAATGGGATCAAAGAAGGATTAAAATCAAAAACTGCTCGATCTTGAAACGAATCGGCAATGGCGCGAAATTTTTGCGCATCGACGACGGACATTGAAAATAATAAAATGAAAAAAACGAGAATTAACGTCATCATATCAGAAAAAGTAACCATCCACTTTGGCGCACCCTTTTCTTCACGAGATTGTCGTCGTCTATTCATTACTATCCTTCTCCTCTAATTCTTCTTCTTTTTCTCCTTTGGAGTGGTTTGGAAGAAAGGCACTTAACTTTTCTTGAAGAATTTTAGGATTTTGTCCTGATTGAACACCAATCACTCCTTCGACAACAATTTGCTTAATGAATACTTCTTCTTCTGTACTTAGCGCTAATTTATTAGACATAGGATTAAAAACGAGATTTGCTAACAAAGTTCCATATAAGGTCGTTAGAAGAGCAATCGCCATATTAGGACCGAGGGTCGATGGATCATTTAGATTCTGAAGCATGAGGACTAGTCCTACGAGAGTACCAATCATCCCCCAAGCCGGCGCATATTCCCCCGCTTTCTCTAAAATCACTCTTCCCTTCCGATGTCGCTCTTCCATGGCGATTACTTCAGCCATCATAATATCTTTAATAATATCAGGTTCAATTCCGTCTACAGCTAACAATACACCTTTTTCAATAAACGGATCATCTACATCTTCCAATCCCGCTTCAAGAGCAAGCAATCCTTCACGACGAGCTTTGGCCGATAGATCCACAAATGTATCTATTAAAGCTTGCAAATCTTGGTCTTTCGTTTGAAACGTTTCTTTGATTACTTTAGGTAATAGTTTTAAATCGGCTATGGAAAAGTTAATTAAAATGGCAGATGATAACCCCCCTAAGACGATTAATAAAGAGGCGATTTGAATAAAGTCAGTTAAATTACCTGCACCTGCTGCATTCGTATAAATTGCGGTGAATACTGCTGTCAATCCGATGAAAATTCCTACTGGTGTTAATAAGTCGATTTTTTTCATAATTCTCTCCCCAACCCTGCCCGTTGATCTATCTGCCATTCTATGTAGAGAACATCCCTATGAAAGAAAGGCTTCTGTCATGAACACATGACAGACAGCCTAAAGTGCCGCTAGATTTCCAAAGATGGTGGTCATCTAGTACTGCTCCTCTATTCTTTTTCTCCAAAAGAAGTGGATTGTCGGTATTCCATACGATGAGGAAGAACGACAACATTCTCAGTAACTTCTTCTTTGTTCATATATTTTGTTAACAATCTCATGGACACAGCCCCAATGTCATACATCGGCTGCACAACTGTTGATAAAGTTGGGCGTACCATAGTAGCTAACCTTGTGTTGTCAAAACCGATTATTTCAATGTCATCGGGAACTTGCAATCCAGCATCTTGAGCGCCATGAATAAGTCCAAGAGCCATTTCATCTGTAGAGGCAAAAACAGCCGATGGTTTCTCATCTAGTTTTAATAAAGATTCCATCGCTTCTAATCCAGAATCATGCGTGTAATCTCCAATCACCACTAGCTCCTCCGAGATATCAAGACCGGCGTCTTGCATGGCTTCTTTATAACCTGAATATTTCAAATATCCATTAATCGGATCTTCTAAGGTTCCTGACAACATAGCAACTCTTTTGTGACCTTCATCAATAAATGATTTAACAGCATCATAAGCGGCTTGCTTGTAATCGATATTGACAGAAGGGAACTCTTTCTTATCATCGATTGTGGCAGATAGAACAATTGGTACAGGTGATTTCTTAAACGTTTCTTCATGTTCTTTTGTAATTTCTCCACCCATAAATACAATGCCATCCACTTGTTTTTCTAAAAGAGTGTTCACAAGATGGATTTCTTTATCTTTATTTTGATCCGAGTTACATAAGATAATATTGTATTTATACATCGTGGCAATATCTTCAATTCCTCGAGCAAGCTCCGAAAAGAAAATGCTCGAAATATCAGGGATAATCACACCGACTGTGGTTGTCTTTTTGCTAGCTAGTCCTCTTGCTACTGCGTTTGGCCGATATCCTAAACGGTCAATTGCTTCTAATACCCTTTTTCTTGTTGTTGGCTTTACATTTGGATTACCATTCACTACACGAGAAACGGTTGCCATTGAGACACTGGCTTCTCTTGCTACATCATAAATAGTTATATTCATTGTTGCTCCTCCTTGTTTTTCTTCCATATTATGGTTTTCATACTTTCATAATGTAATGCTATAATACGACACTTTTAGGAGGGGCGCAAATTCTTTACTTATATCGACAAATCCTCCTAAAATGTTAAGTTCCTTAAATAAATTCCTTATACCTTTTAGATAAATAAAACTATTTATTTTACATATAAAGGAACAAAAGGAGCGTAAGTGTCATCCTGCTAGCTGTTTTCTTACATATAGATTGTCTCATACTAGTGAAAACTATGTAAAAAAAGAAAAAGCCCCAATGAAGGGGCTTTTCTATCAGAGCGGTCAATGCTCTTTCATGATTACTTAACTCCAACTTTCCTCGATTTATAAAGTCCTGATTCTTCTAACTTAGACATAAACTCATGGAATTGTGGAATATCCATTTGTTGAGCTGAGTCAGAAAGTGCTACCGCTGGATCAGGGTGAACTTCTGTCATAACGCCATCAGCACCTACTGCGAACGCAGCTTTTGCTGTAGGAAGAAGCAAATCACGACGTCCAGTAGAGTGAGTAACATCGACGAATACCGGTAGATGCGTTTCTTGTTTCAAGATAGGTACGGCAGAAATATCCAACGTGTTTCTCGTGGCTGTTTCATATGTGCGAATACCGCGTTCGCAGAGCATAATATTTCCATTTCCTTTTGAATGAATGTACTCAGCCGCATTGATAAATTCTGCAATCGTTGCGGACAATCCTCGTTTTAACAATATTGGTTTGTTGACACTTCCAGCAGCTTTTAACAATTCGAAGTTTTGCATATTTCTGGCACCGATTTGAATGACATCCAAGTAATCGACAGCTTTTTCTATATCATGTGGTGTAACAATTTCACTTATTACAGCAAGGTCATGTTTGTCTGCTACTTCTTTAAGAATTTTCAAGCCTTCTTCTCCAAGGCCTTGGAAATCGTATGGAGAGGTTCTTGGTTTAAAAGCTCCACCTCGTAAAAATTTGATTCCTTCTTTTTTCAATGCTTTCGCTACTTCATCAACTTGTTCGAAACTTTCAACTGAACATGGTCCGGCGATTAAACGCTGTTCTCCATCTCCAACTTTTTCTCCTCTAATTGTAACAATAGTATCTTCAGGGTGCTTTTTACGAGAAACAAGCAACGCCTTACTATGATCATCTTCTTGCAACTCAAGACTGGCTTTAAAGATCTCTTTAAAAATATGCTGAAGGGTAGAGGTTTCAAATGGTCCCTCATTATTATTTTCAATCAAATCCAGCATTTTTCTTTCACGTACAGGATCAAATCGATTTAGACCCTGCGCACTCTTTACTCGACCTATTTCTTGAGCGATTTTAGCACGCTCATTAATTAACTCTACCAACTGATCATTAATTTTATCTAATTGGCCTCTCAACTCTTCTAATTGTTCGTTGCCCATTACAAAAAACTCCTCTCTTTGCAGCAAAGTCTTTTACGACTTTTTCGATTTAGCCACTATTATAAACGATACATCCAAGATTGTCACCACCTTTTCTTTAATTCTTAAACGCTTTTAAGCGATAAAGTGTTTTGAGTGTCTTATGATTCCCTATATGTCAGCACAAAGACCAATCCTCATGTATAATAAAATTATTATGATTTTTTTGTTAAATGACATTTATCCACTTAATTAGTGAAAAAAAGATTGCTTATTACACTTTTTGAGACGGAATTTCTCCGCTCTCTTTTTATGTTCTTTTTTTAAGCATTGATAATCTTGTGAAAGAACGAACCAACAGAACGAGTGTAGGTCTTTCCTAACTTTTTTATTCTTAAGGTAAACTCTTATTTAAAAAGGACTAGTAAGAGAAGAGTCAATAGTTATGCTCCATTCGATCACTACAAGCAGGCGCTATTCACTCTTCTCGATTTTAATTCATAAATAAAGAGGTGATTCAATATGTCTTCTCCTTCGCCCGGCCTTATTTTCGCTTTGGACATTGGGACTCGCTCAGTTGTCGGTCTCATTTTAGAAAAGCAAGATCAAGGCTATCATGTTCTCGATGTGTATAGTGTTGAACATAAAGAACGCTCCATGTTAGATGGACAAATCCATAA
Source organism: Salipaludibacillus keqinensis (assembly GCF_003226325.1). Taxonomy (GTDB): domain Bacteria; phylum Bacillota; class Bacilli; order Bacillales; family Salisediminibacteriaceae; genus Salipaludibacillus; species Salipaludibacillus keqinensis. Next base: position 895,326 of record NZ_PDOD01000002.1, read on the forward strand.
TGTATTGGCTGTATCCAGTACGATTACATATGTTAAAACTCATTTAGAAAGAAAACACGGGACGCTTAAAAAGGTCTGTGTCGCCGCAGCAGGGCGATCACTAAAAACAAAACGATCGAAGGTTGAAGTGGATATTCTAGGTAAACCTATTTTTGAACGGCAGTCATTGCTTCACCTGGAACTTAGTGCCGTCCAAAAAGCACAATTTGATCTAGCTAATGATTCTTACTCAAATCAAAAAGTGAACGACTATTGTGTTGGATATTCTGTGATCGATTATCGGCTCGATGGAGAGGCAATTGGAAGTCTTGTGGACCAAAGAGGTGAAACGGCCTCTGTTGAAGTGATTGCCACTTTTCTACCAAAGGTAGTCGTTGAGTCTCTCATATCTGCCTTGCAGCGGTCAAATTTGGAATTAGAAGCGCTGACATTAGAGCCTATTGCAGCAATCAATGTATTAATCCCACAATCAATGAGGAGACTCAATGTCGCCCTAATCGATATAGGTGCTGGAACATCAGATATAGCCATCACAGACTATGGAACAGTGACTGCTTATGGAATGGTGCCAAATGCAGGAGATGAGATTACTGAAGAATTAAGTGATCACTTTCTATTGGACTTTCCAGATGCAGAAAGAATAAAACGAGATCTGTCTGTAAAAGACAAAGTCATCATGCAAGATATATTGGGGATGGAAAACAGTTATCCTAATGAAGAGGTAGTAGAAGCCCTTCAACCAGCGATTAACCACTTAGCAGATCAAATCACTCTAGAAATCATAAGATTGAATGGACACTCTCCAAAGGCCGTTATGCTCGTTGGCGGTGGGAGTTTGACGCCCCTTCTACCTGAGAAAATAGCTGAACGGTTAGAACTTCCTAAAAGCCGAGTAGCTATAAGGGGCATTGATGCTATAAAAGGTCTAACGTTCGAACAGGAATATGAGGCTACTCCTGAGTTGGTGACTCCGATCGGGATCGCTATTGCAGCTAAAGAAAGTCCAGTGGAATACATCAGTATACGCGTAAATGAACAAACCGTTCGCTTGTTTGATATTAAGAAACTAACGGTAGGCGACGGCCTGTTATCTAGTGGGGTAGAATTATCCAAGCTTTATGGGAAACCAGGTATGGCGATTATGCTGAAATTGAATGGCAGAGTAGTATCTATCCCTGGTCAACACGGAACTCCGCCTGTATTAAAGAAAAACGGCTTGGAGACAGAATTAGATGCACCTTTAGTTCATGAAGACTATATTGAAGTTTCAAAAGGTCAGAATGGTGCCGATGCAACAGCTACCATTAGAGACGTCTTAGATGAACAACCAACCTTGTCGATCATATTCAATGGTCAACAAAGAAGGGTAGCACCGATCATCTTGAAAAATGGTCAGCAGGCAATGCTAAGTGACCAATTAAACGATCGAGATGAAATAGAATGTTATCCCCCGAAAACTGTTGAAGATTTGGCTTCCAAATTAGATTTAAAAGGAGACCTTATCACCTCTTCACCAGTACAAGTATATATTAACAATCAGTCGGTCACCTTACATGAAAAAAAAGCAACTGTATTTATTAATGGGATCAACGCCTCAACTTCTGCACCTATAAAGTCCGGTGATAAATTGGACATTATTTCAGAAGAAGATCAAGATCTCACGCTAAAATCTGCCATAGAAAAACTTTATGATCTCTCCTATCGTGAAATTGTCGTCACATTTAATAATGAACCTGTCCGTTTAGAAAAAGAAATGTACGATTGCTTTCAAAACAGGGAACACATTTCTCTGTATTCTCCCATAAAACAAGGAGATCGTATTGAAGTAACAAAAAAAAAAATATTTCTTTTATCTTTCAAGATGTATTTGCGAAAGTGAATATTCAAAAACCGAATGATCAGCAGAAACGACCAGTCATCTTAAGAAATGAGCAAGAAACCTCGTTCTCTTCTCACATTCACCATGGTGATATTCTTGCTTTAAAATGGGTAGATTTAGAATAGAACAAAAGCTGTACCAAACGGATTCGTTTGGCACAGCTTTATTTAATCGCTAGGTCCATAATTACAGTTGAGTAGTTGCTTTTTCAGCGTTTTTCTTTGTTACCTTCCAATGGGATGCGTTCCAAACCACTTCTTCTTTGTTAATAAATAGCACTTGAGGTGATTCATGCTTCACATTTAAGTCTTCAGCTATTTCATGGGAAACGTCTCGTAGCTCTTGAACATTTAAATAATAAACAGGATAAGCTGGATTAGAATCTGCATAACTTTCCATTTCGTTAAAGGCTTCACTGCTTATTGGGCAAGTTGTGCTGTTCTTCATTAGAAAAAAAGGTTCATTTTGTTTATAAAGCTCAGTGAGTTGCTCTTTACTTTCAATCTTTTTCATACTCAAGATGATGCCTCCCTAAATCAATTCATCGTTCATTTTTCAATCGTTCTTTTTCTTCCACTTCTTTCACCAGTTGTTCTACAGAGCGCTGTAAATCTTCCACTTCTTGCCTTACAGAAGCAGCAATATCTTCACTGATTCCGCCTAGATCATCCACTAAGTTATCGGCCGACTCTGTCAATTGCTCCATATCTTTTCTCAGTGAAAAAGAAAGTCGTTTCACTTTATCATAAAGATGAGTAGACTGATCCGACACGCTTCTAGCTGCCGTTGTAGCCATCGTGCTTCCTTTTTCTACAGCTTGATTTGTCCAATCTGACGTTTTATGTTTCGCTACCTTCGCCTGCTCATTAATAGAACCTCGAAGCTCTCTGCCAGATTTAGGTGTCAACAAGAACGCAACAGAAGCTCCAATTACGCCTCCAACCAAACCTCCGATTAAGAAGTCTTTTGTGTTAATTCCTTGATCACTCATGTTCATTCCTCCCTTAACTATTTCCTGAACTAAGTATTAAAGATTTTGCTTCGTTGTATTCGCTGCCTTCTTCGCTTTGTATTTCGTCCAAAAATCCAAGACCACATTGCCCCATTTCACAGCATTAGCCACTTGCTCTGATTGTTCATCGGCTTTACTAGAAACAGCATTAGAAACTTTTTTAACAGATCGATTCATATTTTGGAATGATTCTCCTAGATCCTTGGCGGCATCAAACACAGAGTTAAGTGAATCAGATTTATGTTGTAAGTCATCTGCTAACTGATTCGTCTTATGTAATAACTGTGTAGATTCTTTTGTTATACCATCCACTTGACTTTGCATTCCTTCAACCGTTGTAGAAACATTTTCCAAAGTCTTTTTCACTGATTGCAACGTTTGAATAATGTAAAACACAAGAAACGCAAACGCAATTGCGATAATTGCTACACTAACGTACATTAACCATTCCATGTCACATACCTCCTGATTATTCCTTATTTTTCATTTTAACCTTATAACGTTAAGATTCAACATCTTTTGCGAAATTTCCTGCTATGATTCGCGAATTATTGCCGTTCCACCCTCTATTCTGGTTAATTTGGAAAGAAGTGTGTAGAATAGAAATGGTAATCATACCAATAAAATCAAGGAGGCAAACGATGAGAGATCCTCGCGTGACGAAACTAGCTCAAAATCTAATACATTATTCTGTCAATCTTCAAAAGGGAGAAAAAATTCTGATCGAAAACTTCGGTGTCCAAAAAGAATTGGTGAAAGCATTGGTAGAAGAAGCTTATAAAGCTGATGCTATTCCCTTTGTTTCCCTTAAAGAGCATGAAATAAACCGTAGTTTGTTAATAGGAGCGTCTAGAGAACAACAAGAACAAACCGCAGAGTTTGAAGCCTACGTCATGGATCAAATGGATGCTTACATTGGCCTTAGAGCTGGTGATAATATAAATGAGCTTTCAGATGTACCTTCGGAGAAGATGAGTTTACATCAACAAACAGTGGGTACTAAAGTTCACAGGCATATACGTATCGCAAAAACAAAATGGGTAGTTCTCAGATATCCTAGTCATTCTATGGCACAGCTAGCTAAGATGAGCACTGAAGGATTTGAAGATTTTTACTTCAATGTTTGTAACTTAGATTATGCCAAAATGGAACTAGCGATGGACGCACTGGTCAAGCGTATGAATAACACTGATACCGTAAGACTGACAGGGAAAGATACAGACATTACATTCTCAATTAAAGACATTCCAGCAATTAAGTGTGCAGGAAGATTGAATATTCCTGATGGAGAAGTTTATTCTGCTCCCGTGAAGCATTCTGTTAACGGCACAATTACTTATAACACAGCTTCTCCGTACCAAGGAACAACCTTTGAAAATGTGAAACTAACATTTAAAGACGGGAAAATCATCGATGCTACGTCCAACGACACAAAAAAAATAAATGAAATTTTTGATACGGATGAAGGAGCTAGATATATCGGGGAATTCGCAATCGGTGTTAACCCTCACATTCTCCATCCAATGCAGGATATCTTGTTCGACGAAAAAATTGATGGCAGTTTCCATTTCACACCAGGCCAAGCATACGAAAATGCATATAACGGTAACGATTCTTCCATCCACTGGGATCTCGTCCATATTCAAAGGCCCGAATATGGCGGTGGAAATATTTATTTCGACGGTGAACTCATTCGCGAAAATGGACGTTTTGTCGTCCCGGAATTAGACGGATTAAATCCAGAAAACTTGAAATAAGAATTGCAAACTCCTTCTTAGAAAAAAAGATTGCTTTTGAACTGGTTAGATCCGGATTTAATCGCCCTTCTTGCAATTGATAAGGAGTTCTGTCCCTAGTAGATTCACTTTCCTGCTATGACAGTTATCCATGATTATAAGAATAAGCCAAAGGGAAAAGCCAACTCGTTTTATGTGAGTTGGCTTTTGGCTATATGATTTGAATTTTCTAGTCGTTTATAGTGTCTTTTCGTAAGCCGTCTGAAACTTTTGTACATCTCCCGCTCCCATGAATACAAGGACAGCCTTTTCGTGCTTTTGCAATACGTCCATTTCTTCTTCTTTAATTAGCGAGGCATTAGGTATTTTATCTTGTAAATCTTCAATAGAAAGTTGCCCATCTTTCTCCCTTGCAGAAGAGAAAATATCGCATAAATAAACATGATCCGCTTCACTTAAGCTAGCTGCAAATTCATCTAAAAACGCTTTTGTTCTTGTGAACGTATGAGGCTGAAATATCGCCACTACATCTTTATTTGTATATTTCTTTTTAGCCGATTCGATCGTCGCTGAAATCTCAGTTGGATGATGAGCATAATCATCAATGAGAATTTGATCTTTTCGTTTCTTTTCCGTAAAACGTCTCTTCACACCTTGAAACGTTTTTAATTGAGCTTGAACCGTTTCCAACTCGATCTCCTCATAGTGACATAATGCAATAATTGATAAAGCATTCAACACGTGGTGAGAACCGTATCCTGGGATGGTAAACGATCCATACAATGAACTTCGGACATATACATCAAAGTGCGTACCTTGATCGTCCGTTCTAATATCCTTTGCATAGAAATCGTTATCTTCACTTAACCCGTAATAAAGTACCGGAACTTGCGCGTTCAATTCTTGTAAATGTTGATCATCACCGCAAGCGATAATCGCCTTTTTTACTTGCATCGCCATTTCTTGAAATGCTTGGAACACATCACTGACATCCTTGAAATAATCAGGATGGTCAAAGTCAACGTTGGTCATAATTGCATAGTCCGGGTGATAATTCAAGAAGTGTCGTCTATATTCACAAGCTTCAAAAACAAAATATTCACTTTCTTCTTTCCCTTTGCCAGTTCCATCGCCAATCAAGTAGGATGTCGGTCTAGCCGCACCTAAAACATGAGAAAGAAGTCCGGTCGTTGTCGTCTTGCCGTGAGAACCTGTTACAGCAATACTAGTGAAGTTTTGGATGAATTCTCCCAAAAAGTGAGGATATGAATGAACCTCCATATTCAATTCTGCTGCTGCTTGAATTTCAGCATTCTTTTCATTATAAGCCGGTGAAGCAATGATCGTTTGTCCTTGACGAATATTCTCTTTTTCAAATGAAAGGATCGGAATTCCTTTTTGCTCTAAAGGCTTTTGTGTGAAAAATACTTTGTCCACGTCTGAACCTTGCACTTGATATTTCATATCATTTAGTATTTGAGCTAAGGCGCTCATTCCCGATCCTTTAATTCCAATAAAATGGTAAACTGTCATGATTGAACCTCCACGTTCTGATTTAAATCTTAACTTTATTTATACTAAAGAATTCTGTTTTACATTAATTAAACTAAGCAGTAAATGGGTAATGTTAACCCATTATAGCAAAAAAGGAAACCAAGAACCATCAAACCGTTGTCCTTCTTTCTGTAAAGATTCAACTCCTCGATTTAGCCCCATAGTTACCGATGTTAGCTAAGTTTTTGAGAATTTAGTGCGTCAATGCCATATTCCTTTAAATACCTTCTATAAACTGTCTTCCCTTTAGCAAATACTGCTTCTAATTGACTAATCAGTTTATCTTCTTCTCTAGAGTCAATTTTTATTGTAGGACCGATCAACTTCTTCTCATAGCCAATGGAAGCTATCCGAGCGAAAACTAATTCCCCTTCTTCTAGATTAGCTGAGAATAAATAGGGTGTAGCTTCCAGTGTCTTGTTGTCCTCACTAAATAGAGGAGTATAGATCACTCGTCCGTTCTCCACCTTATGAACACGTATAGGCTCAAGGTGCATGAGCATCAAAATTCCTGATAACTCCAACATCTCTTTTGACAACTCTGTTTTTTTAGTACGAACAAATAGATCGAGTAATCTCGAACCAACTACAGTCACATAATCAAATAATAACCAATGCTCAAAATGTAATTGTAAATTCTTATCTAATTCTAGTTCGGTTTCTAATCCTAGTTTATGACGGAACAGGTGCTTTGCTCGAACTTTCTCACGAAGGTTCGTTTCCGATTCAACATAGGTAAACATCCAATCATAAAGATCCGCAAAGATTCCATTCACTTTTTTTTGTTTAAATTTCTTTACTTTCTGCAGATCTACTAGAAATTCTGCTTTCTTACGATCCATTTCACATACTCCTTTAATCGTTCTGCTCAAATAATAACAACGAGCAATCTCTATTTACTCATTCCCTAAAAACCTTTCAATACTTTTTTCATAAGCTTGCCCTGTTTCTATTTCACGATGATTAAATCAAAGAGAAAAGCTGTTCAACTTTACACAATTGAACAGCTTTTCTTCTTATTTAATTTAAATCAATTTTTTGTAATCGGTCATTCTTACGGAGTTTGCGTCCTGTTTTCGCTTGAGGCTGTCCATTTAATGTAACACTGTCACCTGTGAAGCCGATATGAATATTGAGAAGACTACTCCCTACACCATACATATCCACTGGAGCGCCGATTCTCTCATACCTTTCAATGCGTTTGGCATCAAACCCACCTGAAGCAACAATTTTAACATGTTGAAACCCTTCTATGTCTAGCGCTTCCCTAAGAGCAAACAAAAGTTTAGGGTTAACACCACGAGGATCAAACGTCCCTAGAACCTCAGGGTGTCTATTGAAATACTTGTCAATTAAATGATTAGACGTATCTACCCTTACTCCTTCTAATTCATTCCCAAAAGCCCTCGCGACTTTAAGGGAATCCGTAATGACATCATTATTGTAGTCGACTAAAGCCAATAGTCCGTCATCGGGATAGGTTTCTTTGTAGGCTTTCGTAGCTTCAACAACGTCTCCTTCGAACAATTGAATCAGAGCGTGAGGCATGGTCCCCATTCCTCTTTTGCCCCACCATTCATTCATAGCATGAGTAGCCTGGGCTTTGGAACCACCTATATACGCTGCATAGCCATCACCTGATTGCATCATAAAGTGATCGTCTCTATCTCCCATGAAAATAACTGGCTTTTCCACTCCTGATGATTTTGCAGCTTTAACCACTTCATACACATTAGTTGCTACAGATGTTCTGCGAGCAAAGATTCCATCGATGACCCCTTCTAAAAATCCAAAATGTTGGTAAGGCCCTTTGATCGTCATCACTGTTTCAAAAGGATCTACTTTGTCTCCATCTTCCAAAGAGTAAACTTCTAACTCTTCAGGTTTAGTAGCGAATGTTTCTAATAAGGCAAGGACTTCATCGGTACCACACAATACCGACTGAGACTTTTGAAAAAACTGCATAGTCACGACATTATCTGGCTTGTACTTTTCAGCAATTTCTTTTGTTTTGAGAAAATAAACGGCCGAAAACCAGCCTTCGCCTACTCTCTCATCAAATTTAAACGTCTTATTCGTTAACCTTTTTATTTTACCTTCAAGCTTCAGACCAATTTCCTTCATTAATTTATCTCCTTGAACTTCCCTACTTCAACTTAATGATAAAGGGTTTCTTTAGAATGCTCTTGAATAACGGCTTCCATAATTTCAGCAACATCATGCTCGTTTACTTTTTGAATCCCATTTCTTAACACGATAAATTGGGATCGTTCTTCTAGTCTTAAAAGGTGAAGCCACTGCGGAGATACATATTGAACCAAATTTTCCAAAGACATCTGTTGCATTTGAACATCCCTCCCTGGTTTTAGTTCGATCTCGCGTGAAGATTGAAGCAAACGAAATCGATGTGAGTCACTACGCTAGCATATTCTTCGTTTTTCTCTTCATCACCTGAAAAGTATTCGCGGATCCCTTATTCAATTGTGACCGTGTTCGTGGAACAAGCTATATGATAAACATTGTATAGAAAAAAAGGAGTCATGTGTAGTCTTAATTCCTCTTTTATCTATTTTCTTCTTTTTAGTCCTGTTTTGTCAAATATACATCTCTTGGTTTACTACCTCGAGCAGGAGATACGATGCCGCGAGCTTCCATATCATCAATTAACCTCGCTGCACGGTTGTAACCCATCCTGAAACGTCTTTGTAGAAGTGATGCGGAAGCTGTTTGCTGCTCTAAAACAAATTCACACACTTCTTCAAAAAGATCATCCTCTGCCTCAACAGCCACCTGCTCCTTTAATTCATCTTTTTCAAATAAAAAGCCGGAGAAAGTTGATTCTTTTACGTAATCAACGACTCGATCTATTTCATCGTCTGAGACAAATGTTCCTTGAATTCGAACAGGCTTAGATCTTCCACTTTCTAGAAGAAGCATATCTCCTTTACCTAACAACCTTTCCGCTCCGCCTCCATCAAGAATGGTTCTGGAATCGGCTTGAGAAGAAACAGAAAAGGCCACTCTAGTAGGAATATTTGCTTTAATTAACCCTGTAATGACGTCCACTGAAGGTCGTTGAGTAGCTACAAGTAAATGAATGCCGCACGCTCTCGCTTTCTGGGCAATACGACAGATGGAATCTTCAACTTCCTGTGGGGACACCATCATCAGATCTGCCAGTTCATCAACTACAATTAGTAAGTAAGGGAGGCGTTTATCTGTTTGGCCTGAACGATCCATTTTCTCATTATATCGGGATATATCTCTTGCACCCTCTTCAGCAAAACATTCATAACGTCTTTCCATCTCTAGTACTGCCCATTTCAATCCTTCCGTTGCTTCTTTAGGATCAGTAATTACTGGAGCAGCAAGGTGGGGGATGTCATTATATGGCGCAAGCTCAACCATTTTAGGGTCGATTAACAATAAACGTACTTCTTCAGGGGATGCCTTATATACTATACTCGTCAAGATTGAATTGACACACACACTTTTCCCTGACCCTGTAGAACCAGCAATTAATCCATGAGGCATTTTTTGCAAGTCGGTGACCACCGGTTCACCTGAAATATCCATTCCCATAGCTACCGTCAACGGGGATTTGGCTTGTTTAAATGTTGGGTGTTGCAAAATCCCTCTTAAAAATACCGGTTCGGAAACATCATTTGGTACCTCAATACCTACTGTACTTTTTCCAGGAATAGGAGCTTCAATGCGAATATCTTTCGCGGCCAAACTCAACTTTAAATCATCTGTTAAGTTGACGATTTTGCTCACTTTCACCCCTGGTTCAGGGTGCACTTCAAATCTCGTGACACTTGGCCCCTTTGTCACATGAACCACTTCTGCTCGAATATGAAAATAATCGAACGTTTCATTTAATTTCTTTGTCTGCTCATCAAGCCAAGATTGGTCTTCATTCGATCTTATTGTAGGCATATTTAAAAGATGAAGAGGTGGGAACGCGTACGCAGATGAACGATTCGAACTCTCTTGAACAGATGAGTCATTTTTCTTATAGTCCCACTCGCTAATATTGTCATCAATCTGACGGATGGGTTGTACGGTTTGTCTAAAGGATCTACTTGGTTGTTTTTCTTCTATATTTTCAGTATCTTCAGTTTTAATTTGAACATTTTTCTTTATAGTTTGTTCACGTTCATCCACTCGTTTGACTGTTCGTCTATTATTATTCGCTTTAGGTTTAAATGGAACGATGTTCTCTTTGACATTCTTGCTAGAATCCACCGCTTCCTTCTGTTCTTTATGAAAGTCACTTACATAAACTTCATCTTTTCCTTTCAAACTATCGTCATTTTGCTCCTTAATATTTTGTTTTTCTGGTGCTTCTTCTTTGTTTGTCCATGCATCCGATTGGTTCTTATCTTGATTCTTTCTCGGTTGGTAACCATAGATTGGCGAAGGAATGGTTTGAACGGCGAAGTGATGCCCTTGAAACTTCTCTTTTGTCTTCTTAGAAATTGAAGTACCGTGAGGACTCACCACTTTTTCCTCTTCTTTTTCCTCTTCTTTTTCCGTTGTACTTTTTTGATTCTTTTCAATCACGTTTATCTTTCTAGGTTCCTCATCTTCGATCAGGGGAAAACGAAAGGACCCGTGTTTAGGATATTGGCTAATCATTCTCACTTCATCTTTATTTTTATCCACGTTTCTGTTAGAGGCATATGTATTTTTAAATGACTGCTTTTCTGGCAGTGTTTTCTCTTCTTCGTTGTCTGGAAACATCCATTTCTTTATTTTGAAAAAATAGTTATTTAGTGCCTTCTTATCCATCTATCATCACCTATTCCTTATAACGATTGTTTTGATCTTCTCAAATTTATTTCTGGCTTTTCTTCATAAGAAAAATAGAACTGGAGATCATCACTCTAGTCCCTTACATCCTCTATTATAAACACATGGTGCAAATGGAGACTTTCTAATCACTCGAAAAAAGAACCACCTTTAAGGTGATTCTTTTTAAGTACTTCTTTCATTTTACCTTTAGAAACAGGGAAAATCATCAATCTTTTTTCGCTTCTTTAGGCTTTTTCTGCGCGAGAATAAAGATTGGCTCTAGTTCTCCGTTCTCATACATAAACGGCAAAGCAGTTAAAGGGACTCTGCCTTGGGAAAAGAACTGAAAGACCATTTGTGCAAGAACATCGTAGCCGGTTTCATTTTGAATGTCTGCAAATATAAGCACATCGTGATGAGGGATCGCTACAGCTAATTCCCCTAAAGCTTTATCGGACATTTCTTTAAGTAAGGACTCGTTAAGGATTCTACTGGCATCATAGCCATCATCCATACTTAAAAAATAAAATGTATTTCCCGCTACTTTGTCCTGTTTCATCGTATGTTTTAACGACCGAAGATTAAATTTAGCGGCCTCTTGAATTTCTTGAAATGTTTTCCCTTCCTTCGCAAGCATTTCTTCATCAATTAATGAATAAGAAGCTCCTTGGTCCACGGCATAAAACACTCTTGTTTCAGCAGTGTGATCTGCATGAAGCAATTTACGGCCGTCATTTGTTTCCGTTTCAAAGGATGTGGAGCGGATAACCGGGAAGATGTGACTTTCATTTCCAGCTAGCTTCACTTCAGTCGTTAACAGCGTTAATCCTTCTTTAATTGTTTTCATAGTATCTTCCAAAGCTTGCTCTTTGTTTTCTTCAAATTTCGGCGCTAAGTTAGCCAAATTGATTGTCAACCCTTTATCAACTCTTTTATCAATAATTCTTAAGGTTCCTTGTTCTCTATCAAAGGATGTTACCCAATGTTCGTTGGTTAATTGACTCTCTATTTCACGTTTTAATTGAATTGGTTTCATCTTAATACCTCCAGTACGTTCCCATTTTAACATGATGTTCATTATTCACCAATGATTCTGCATTTAGCGGCAGTTCGTCAGCTGAAAGGAGAAGGATCTATTCTAACGGAGCCCAAGTGATAACTTTTTATATGATCAAATAAACGAAGTTTTATAAAAATACTTTATTGCTGTATGAAAGCATGGGCCGAATCTTTCTTAATCTTTTGAAAAAAGCAGCCCCCTAGAGAGCCGCTTAAATTGAATTTATTTTTGTTTTGCTTCCGTCAAAAAAGAATCAATTTCTTCTTTTGACTTTCGGTCTTTACTGACAAAACGATGGATTTCTTCTCCCTTTTTAAATACAAGAAAACTAGGAATACCAAAAATCTGTAGATCTTGGCACAATTCAATAAACTCATCACGATTTACTTTGTAAAAATTCAAATCACGATGATTTTGTTGTAATTCAGGTAAAACAGGTTCAATCACAACGCAGTCTGGACACCATCCTGCTGTGAACATCAGTACGGAACCTTCTTCTTGAATGACTTCTTGATAATGTTCCATTGATTTTAGTTCTTCCATGACAAACACTCCTTCTTATGACCTCTCGATGGCCATATCTCCTAATTTAATGATATTCTTTTTTCTTAACCATTCAGATAATACGAAACTAAGTATAGCGGGTAATAGAAAATGCAGCAAAATAATACTTAAGATGACGGACATACCACTCCCCATTGTATGGATTGTCATAATCTGTCCTACAAAGCCACTGGTTCCCATGCCTGCCCCCGCTTGATTGTTTTCCATATAAAACACCATTGTTGATAAAGGACCGACAATGGCTGCCGTAACAGTTGGAGGGATGAGAATGGCAGGATTTTTCACGATGTTTGCAATTTGTAACATAGACGTACCGATTCCTAAAGCTAATAACCCTGACCAGCGGTTTTCTCGAAAGCTACTCACTGCAAAACCAATCATTTGAGAAGCACAGCCAACAGTGGCAGCCCCTGCAGCTATTCCTTCAAGCCCCAGCATAATGGCAATGGCTGCACTTGAGATTGGGGCAGTTAGAGCAAGTCCCATAAATACGGCAACTAGTACTCCCATCAAAAATGGTTGCTGCTCCGTCGCCCACATGATAAATTGACCAAATTGACTTACTATGCTTGCAATAGGTGGTCCAATCAACATAGCGCTTCCAACACCTGTAATAATAGTAACGAGAGGAGTGACAATAATATCTATTTTTGTTTCTTGAGAAACCATTTTTCCAATTTCAGTAGAAATTAACGCTGCCAGAAAGCTACCAACTGGACCTGCCATTTCACCCCCTGCGGCACCACTAACGACTGCAGCAAATAATACAAGTCGCGGCGCACCTAGTCCATAGGCCACTGCAACTCCAATGGCTGGACCTGAGAGACTCATCGCTGTTTGACCCATCTGAACTAAAAGAGAAGCCCCCGGTACCACACCTTCAAGTTGGGAACCAATCGTTTCCATAATCAATCCGATAATTAAAGAGGAAAATAATCCTAAAGCCATGTAACTTAACGTGTTTACGACATAGTTTTGAAATGTTGGTTCTATTCCTTTACGCTTGAAAAACTCTCTCATGACAAACCCCTTAACGTATGAAATTTATTATCCTTTTTAAAATATCTATGGAACAAGAAGTAGCCGCATCGTTCACTTAACCCACGGTTTGAACCTTTTCAGTTCTATTATTTTCAAATATACCATAACACAATCATCCTTTTCACTTTGCAAGGATAAATATTGTTTTCTTTTCATGTGATCAGGGAAAAACATAAACTGGATGTAACTTTTAAGGAGGAGATCAACGATGAACTTAACCGTGTATTTAGCAGGTCAAATCCACGATAACTGGAGAAGCGAAGTAAAGGAGAAAGCAAAAAATTTACCTCTTCACTTTGTTGGACCGATGGAAAACCATGACCGTTCAGACAATATCGGCGAAGAAATATTAGGTGAGCAACCTAACTCTATTTTCAAAGACGACGCAGCTTCAAAGATCAATAATTTACGGACACAAGTGTTAATGGAGAAATCAGATGTTGTGATCGCTTTGTTTGGTGATAAGTATAAGCAATGGAATAGCGCAGCAGATGCAGCATCAGCAGTTGCCTTGAATAAACCTCTTATAGTAGTCCGACCTAAAGAGCTTCATCACCCATTAAAGGAGCTTTCCGAAAAAGCACAAGTGACGGTGGAGAATATAGATCAAGCAATCCAAGCTTTATCTTATATTTTTGAAGAATAGGTTTGAAATAAGTAAATCTTATTGAACTGAAAAAAGATCATCAACTTTAAATGAAGTTGATGATCTTTTTTATCATAGCCTAATCTTTAAGAAATCTTTTGTATTGACCAAACAAGAGCTTATTAATATGAATAAACATCTCTGCACGGTTTACATTTCCTGCCGTGAAAATGCCTACTGCCCCTTGACCTTTACGCACATCTCTCTCATTTAACCAGGAATCCATCGCATCCCCTAGCTCTTTTCCTTCTTGAACCATTCTAGCAATCGACTTAGGCAAGGGGATTCTAGCGCCAGATGCCACAAACAGATGCTTATCTTTCGAGACGAGAGCCCCCCAATTACACAAAAACAACTCATCATCGATGGTCATCACTCCTCCCTCGAGGCCAATGGCTAATTCTGCTTGTTGATCATGAATAAGAAAGTTAGCTCTGTTTAAAGCTCCTTCTTTCGTTTCCCTATCAGAGAATGGCTGAGAAGACACAGATGAAGGAGCATTCACCCCTTTAATGACATATTCTTGTCCAAACACAGCTTTAACTGAGGCAATTTTTGCTGGGTTTTCTGAACCCACATAGAGTGTCGGTCTCATAAAATACTCCTTCTCCTTCATTCCTACTTAATCAGTCTCCGTTAAGCGCATCGTCCTTCTTCTAAGAGTATGACCAAATCCAAAAAAAGAAGTCTCGATTAATGAATCGAGACTAGATGGTTTCTATTACACATTATCACGAATGGTTTTTAAAGTCGTTTGATCTGTTTGGCGAACTAGAGTTGTAATTAACTCTTTAGCCGCTGCGTAATCATCAATGTGAATCATTGATGCAGCAGTATGAATATATCTTGAACAAATTCCTATCACTGCAGATGGTACCCCGCTATTGGAAATATGCACTCTCCCAGCATCCGTTCCACCTTGTGATATAAAGAACTGATAAGGAATATTATTCGTCTCAGCTGTATCTAGAATAAATTCCCTCATTCCACGATGGGTCACCATCGTACGATCAAATATCCTTAATAATGCACCTTTACCTAAATGTCCAAAGGCATCTTTTTCACCGGACGCATCGTTAGCTGGACTGGCGTCAAGTGCATAAAAAATATCGGGCTGAATCATGTTTGCTGCGACTTGAGCACCTCGAAGACCAACTTCCTCTTGTACAGTGGCTCCGGAAAATAATATATTTGGTGTTTTTTCCCCTTTTAACTCTTTTAATAATTCAATTGATAGTCCTACACCATAGCGGTTATCCCAAGCTTTCGCCAACACTTTTTTGTTATTTGCTAGTGTCTCCATAGGACAGATTGGAACAATTTGCTGCCCCGGTTTAATACCAATTTTCATCGCATCAGCATGGTCATCTGCACCAATATCGATGTACATATTTTTAATTTCCATAGGTTTACTACGCTTTGCCTCATCTAGTAGGTGAGGGGGCACAGAACCAACAACACCAGTGACTGGACCACTATCAGTAATAATTTGCAATCGTTGAGCAAGTAATACTTGACTCCACCAACCGCCTAATGTTTGAAAGCGAATCAACCCTTTTTCATCTACTGAAGTCACCATGAAACCGACTTCATCCATGTGTCCGGCTACCATTACTTTGGGACCTTGTTCATTCCCTCGCTTGACACCAAACACTCCACCTAAGCCGTCTTGAATCACTTCATCACTATATTGACCTAATTGTTTCTTTACGTATGCTCTTACTTCATGTTCAAACCCTGGTGCTCCAGGAAGCTGAGTCAATGTTTCAAACATTTGATACGTTTCTTGATTCATAAAAAAACTCCTCCTATGTTTATGTATCTTCCTTATCATTTTAACGAATAGTCAGAATGGTTTCCACTTTTTTCGTAATACGAAACAATTTCCCCTAATTCATTTTTGTTATTTTATTTAAAATTTTGAAGAAGATTGGCTTTTAGATGATGTTTCGATATACTTAGAATGAAAGCCATTACAAGATTATTTATTATTCTTAGAAAGAAGGTGTATTTCATGGGTTGGAAACGATTCGCAGCAGGTGTAGGAGCTGGGGTAGCTGTTACCATTCTTGCAAAAAATCAGCTGGATAAAACAGATGGAAAACTATCACCGGAAAAAGCTTTGAAATTAGTTAAACGAAAAACCACCAATCTCGGAACCATTGAGGGATCTTGGGTACATATGGTTACGGAAGAATTTGAGCATGACCATTTGTTGTATCAAGTCTATCGTGGCGGTATTACTTGTTCAGATGAAAATGGAAAAATGGATGCCTATGAATTTTTTGTAGATTCCTCCACTGGAACTGTCCTTGCCTTGAATAAACAAGATAATTAGTATTCAGTACCTCACAGACTTTTCTGTGAGGTTTTTTTCATTAGATTATACAGTTGCTTTGTCACTCTCCTAACGTGATTTCCATTAAAACTCGGAATTCATATTCCCGAATGCCCTATCAACGAACTGGTATTTAAAAGTCCTAAATCTAATTCGTTCTTTTGACCCATTTCATTTTCCCCCTTAAGTTTCCTTACCCCCTTCTCTCCCTCTGTATTTCATTTTTTTCATAAACGGTTATTTTTTTTATCTTTTTTTGTTTTATTTACCTATCTTAGGACTCATAAAAATTTGTCGTATTTTGTAGAAAATTTGGTCTAATAGGAGTAAGAGCTTGATTTCCTAACTATTCTAAACTCATACTTATTTAGAAAATTTAGAATAATGATCCAATTGTTGCAAGGAAAAAATCTATCGACAACCGAAATAAAAGAAGAGTAGAAAATAAATCAAATCATTTTTTATCGATTTTTGGAGGTGATTCATTTCAACGGTTTTGGTACGAATAACAATTTTGACTTTGTTTAACCTCATTTCTCTTTTACAAGAGTATTGATTTGAGCACAAAGGAGCGGACAGCTTCATGGGAATTAAACAGAGTCTCATTTTAAATTATTTTAGGAGGGGTTTTTTTGAAAGGTATATTAAAAAAGAAAAGCGCATTTATTTTTCTCAGTACTTTGTTATTTTTGTCTAGTTTTGGTGGAATGGCGATGGGGCAAACACCAGATCGTTCTTTTGAAAGTTTAACGGAATTAAAAGGATCCTATGATTTTTCGTCCGATGACGACGTCACTGTCATGATTCAATTAGACGAGCCATCTGTAGTAGAAGCAAAACATAAAGGGAAATCGCAATCAAAAGGAAAGATTGAGTCAGCCAGAGATAAAGTCATCGCAGACATCTCTGCTAAGTTGCCGGATAGTCAAGTTGACCGAGAATATGACTACTTATTTTCTGGTTTAGCTTTAACGTTAACTGAAAAAGAGGTTCTTCAATTAACTGAAGTTGACGGTGTACAAGCCATCTATCCTTCAATTTCTTACGAAGCGAACGAATTTGAGCCTGAGTTGATTTCTGATGAAGCTTTTTCACCAGCAATGATGGACAGTGCCCCTTTCATTGGAGCCAATGAAGTATGGGAAGATTTAGGTATTACTGGTCAAGGTGTGACAGTAGCAGTTATTGATACTGGTGTGGATTATACTCACCCAGACCTTGCCCATGCTTTTGGTGATTATAAAGGTTATGACTTTGTAGATAATAATGACGATCCACAAGAAGGTCCAGGACAATATCATGGAACTCACGTGGCTGGAACAATCGCCGCCAATGGAAGAATCCAAGGTGTTGCACCTGACGCTAGCCTTCTTGGCTATCGAGTTCTAGGTCCTAATGGTGGAACAACTGCAGACGTTGTGGCTGGGATTGAATTAGCTGTGCAAGATGGTGCAGATGTTATGAACCTTTCCCTTGGAGCAAGCATAAATGATGCCGATTGGGCAACATCGATTGCACTTGATTGGGCAATGGCTGAAGGAGTTGTTGCGGTGACGTCCAATGGGAACAGCGGACCTAACAATTGGACCGTCGGTTCACCTGGAACGAGTCGTGAAGCCATTTCTGTCGGTGCCACTCAACTTCCATACAACGAATATGATGCTACTCTATTCACTAGTGAAGGAACAGAATACCCTTCTACGGAAGTCATGGGATTCAGTAATGATGAAGACTTACTTGCCCTTAATGAGGGGGTGTATGAATTCTTCAATGCAGGTTTTGGTACAGTAGCGGATTTTGAAGGAACAGATGCAGAAGGAAATATTGCACTTATTTCACGTGGGGCGATCCCATTCGTGGAAATGGCTGAAAATGCTGCTGCAAATGGAGCTGTTGGAGTTATTGTTTACAATAACGCAGACGGTCCGATTCCATTCGTCATTCCTGGAATGGACGTTCCAACATTGAAACTAACTGCCGCTGATGGTCAAAAAATGCTTGAAGAACTGGAAAACGGGAATAATGAAGTGAGTTTTGAGATTGATTTTGCTAGAGAAGTTGGAGAAACGGTGGCTGACTTTTCTTCCAGAGGACCAGTATATGGTACATGGATGATTAAGCCTGACGTTTCAGCACCAGGTGTAGATATCGTCAGCACATTCCCTGATGACAGTTATGCATCTCTTCAAGGAACAAGCATGTCCGCTCCTCACGTAGCAGGGGCTGCAGCACTCTTATTAGAGAACAATCCCGATTGGAATACCGATCAGGTCAAAGCTGCATTAATGAACACAGCAGAGTCAATCAGTGACGCTGACGGAAATGTTTATCCATTCAATACTCAAGGCGCTGGTAGTATTCGTCTTGTAGAAGCATTAACAACCGAAACATTAGTCACGCCAGGCTCTTACTCTTTCGGTGTCTTTGAAAAAGAGAATGGCCGACAAGTGGAACGCCAGCACTTTGAAATTATGAATCTCTCCAACGAGAGAAAGCGTTACGAGATTGATGTAGATATTTACGATGGTAGTGATAGTATTCGAGTAAGTACGAATAATAACTTGAATGTGAAAGCAGGCAAAAGTCAAAAGGTAAACATGAATGTTGAAGTGAATGCAAGTGGATTAGAGGCAGGATATTATGAAGGGATGATCACTCTCACTCATGGTAATGATGAGATCGAGGTACCGACTATTCTTTTCGTGATGGACCCTGATTATCCTCACTTGAGCTATGGAGGGATCACTAGCGTAAGCGATGAAGGAATCTTCGACTTTTATTTAAATTTAAATCGTGATGTAGATTACGTAGAGACGTATATTTTCACTGCTGGACTAGCTCCAGTGGCCTTTGTAGAGGAATTTGGCAACCTGCCTCAAGGGGAACATGATCTTACAGCGGATGCTTCAGACTTTTATGATCTGCTTCCACCTGGAGAGTATGCTTTTGTTACATTTATCGGTAAAGGTGATGTGGAAGAAGGATATGTGGTTGGCTATTTTGAAAAATAATTTTAACTTAGCATAACAATAAAAGCTGTTCAAAGGGGTGAATTCCTTTGAACAGCTTTTTCTTTCTATAGAGATTTCTTACTCATTCGATCGGTCTCGTTCAAGACTATCAATCACTTCTTTTCCAGAAGAATCCCACTTTAATAGGCGATATTTATAATCATGATAAAACATAAACCAAGATTCTTTTTCAATTGCCGGTAAGACATACTGTTGCTTCTTGGCGATGGAATCGATTGGGTAATCATCATAGGCAAGAACCCATAGAACGTTTTGATGGGCGTGTGTCGGCATAATATCTGCCATATGCCAGACCTCTTGACCACCTCGCTTTATGTGAAAGATACAATGGCCGGCGCTGTGCCCGCCCGTATGAATTAGACGAATACCCTGAAGAACTTCCTTTTCATCTTTAAACGTTTTTACTTGACCAGAGATCGCTTTCCAATTCTCTTCAAAGTAAGTGTTTCTAGAACGAATATTTGGATGACGTATCTCATCCCACTCCGTTTCTTGAACGTGGATGATCGCGTTTGGAAATGTAGAAACCAACTGGTCGTCTTGCCACATTGTTAAGCCACTGGCATGGTCGAAGTGCATATGCGTCATTAGAACTTCATCAATATCTTCTCTAGTTAAACCAAGTTCCTTCAAATTGGTATTAATCGCTGATTCTTCCGTCATACCATAGTTTTTTTTCGCTTTTTCAGAAAGTTTATCATTCCCCATGCCTGCTTCAAGCAAAAGGTTTTTACCATCTGCTTGAATAAGAATCGGATCAGATCTTAATTCAATTTGATTTCGGTCGTTTACAGGATATTTTTTTGACCATAGCGCTTTTGGCACAACGCCAAACATCGCTCCCCCATCCATATGGGTGTCTCCTCCGTTTAACCATGTGAGTGTTACATCATCTGAGATTTTCCATTGCTCCATTGCCATCTTGTGTTTATCCCACCTTTTTTATTTAGATCAGTATACCTCTTCTGCGTCGAAGCATGATTAACCTGTCAGAACAGCTTATCAACTTCAAAGAGTTTGACCTCAAAATTTATCGGTAAGCTTCGACCCTGAAAATCCTCATCCCTTTACTGGAAAATTTCTCTTCATATTCTGTCATAATGTTGTCTTCCATGTCACTGGAATGCAAATCAAGACTGACATTTTTCAGTTTCAAACCGTAATGAGTGAAACTTTTTAAAGAATATTCGAACAACCCTTGGTTATCTGTCTTGAAATGGATCTCACCTGTGTCTGTTAATATTTCATCGTATTTTTTCAAAAAGCTTTCGTGAGTTAAACGTCGTTTAGCATGCTTGTTTTTAGGCCATGGATCAGTAAAGTTGATATATAGACGATCCACTTCCCCTTCACTAAAGAAATCAGTAATGTTATGAACGTCTTCTTGTAAAAACAAAAGATTCGATTTCGGTTCTTCAATGACGCGTTGAACACCCGTAACAAGAACACTTTCATATTTTTCGACCCCAATAAAATTTGTATTAGGATACGCAGCGGCCATTCGAGAGACAAACTGCCCCTTCCCTGTGCCCACTTCTACAAATAAAGGAGACGTTTTTTCAAATCTCTCTGTCCACTTCCCTTTCCACTTTTGCGGATCACTTTCTACTACTTCAGGATGATTCTCAATGAGCTCAGCAGCCCACGGTTTATTTCTTAAACGCATCTCGAATTTCACACTCCATTATTAATAAAGATCTTTTTTACAAAAGAGCCAAACCTGTATTATTTCGATACTAACTCTTTAAAATTAAGAATATCATAAACGAAACAATCACGTTAAGTTCCTTACGTGTTATTTTTTTAATGGTACGAAACATGTGTATTTTTTCCATAGAAGGGAAAACAGTAAAATAGGTATAACTACGATTCAAATAAAACAACGGAGGGTGTTTAGATGAGTATTCAACAAATTTTAGAACAGCTTCAGTCGTTACTGAAACAGCAAAAAGAGAATAGTGGAGGAACAAAAGAAGAATTCAATAAAATTGAAGGAATTATTAAAGTTTTAAGAGAAGAAAACATTAATGAAAATTTTGACGGTACGATTCAAGAAATTCATTCGTACGTAGATAAGTCAAAAGAGACAGATAGCTTGGATGAATGGGTACAATTCCACAAATTGAACTTATCCAGATGGGTGGAGGAATTGTCTTTATTAATTGACGGTGGTGGCAAAGTGACCATTGATTATGAACAACGAAAAGGCAGAGAAGTCTAATTTTCTCCTCATGCGTATAAAATCGTTGGATTCTCACATCCTTTTCTCATAGGGGTTCCTTTGTAACCCTAAATGAAAGGATGAGAACAAATGTCGATTGATTACCATCACCAACTCGAATTGTTAAACGATATTCTTGAAAACCAGTTAGATGAACATTATGGGAGTCACGATGAATTTCACCAATTGCAAAGTTTGATTCAATCGCTAACACAAAACCCTGATGTTCCTCTCGAACTGAAACAAACACTGGCAGCGATTGAACAATATGCATATCAGCATGACCAAGAAGGACAGCATGCAATCTCACCTTCTCCGGAACTTTCACAGTGGATCCAAGCTGTTCAATCCACAAACCAGCAATTAAAGTAATATTGGTTTCATTTATGAGGTAGTCAACACTGACTATCTCTTTTACGATCCTTCAAATGAACACTTTTTTACCTTCCGAAAAGGGATGTGTCATCGGCTTAGCCAATGACACATCCCTTCCGTTTTACTTATCTTTTTTGTGGTGACCCGCTTCATGAAGAATTTCACTTAAAAGGTCAGACCATTTTGTAATATCATGATATTCGTGTCGTTGCCAGTACCATAGGATATTCTCTACGCATTGAGCAACCATGTACCATTGCATTCGCTTCATTAAATTAGCATCCATTGATACTCCGTATGTTTGTAACCAAGACGACCAGTCGTCCCTGGGAATGTATTCATATAAGAGAGGTGCTAAGTCCAGTGCAGGATCAGCTACTTGCGCCCCATCCCAGTCAATTAAAAACAAATTATTAATGTCATTATGAATCCAATTATTATGGTTTACATCTGCATGACATACGACATAGTTGTCTTCGCTATAATAAGGGGTATGATTCGAAAGCCAAGTTAACGCTTCGTTCACATACGGATCCTGTATATGAAGATGCTCTGTTTTCTTAATTATATTTAACCGAATAGCTTCAGGAGTTAAAGGTCGGTTTCCCATTCTTTTAAACATATCCAGTAAATCTTTTGATTGATGAATCTTAGATAATAACGCGGCTACTCGATTATCGTGCATTTCGTACGATTTCAATTCTCGGCCGTCTACCCATCGTTGAGCAGTAATTACATCCCCGTTTTCAAGACGTTTCGTCCATAACAATTTGGGTACGATCCCTTCAGCAGAAAGAACGGCCAAAAACGGTGAAGAATTTCGTTTTATAAAGATTTTTTGTTCTCCTTGTTCAGCAACATACGCCTCGCCAGTAGCTCCACCCGCTGGCCTAAGCTGCCATCCTTCACCCATGAAATGTTCCAATCGTTTCACCCTCATTTTCATTCATCACTTTTTATCCGGACGCAAATTACTTTATACAATCATTCATTGAGTGTATAAAAGTCTTTTACCATTGTAAATAAGTTTGCTTGTTTCTTCAACTTAAACTCGTGATTTTTTTATAAGCAGGAATTCGTAAGGTTCTAATTCTGTGTATTCTCCAATAATTGATGTATTTATGACGGAAGCATTACTTGTACTAGAAACTAAAATTTCCCAATTACCAGGTGAAGGAAGGATAATCTGAAATCTTTTTCTAGTCGGATTCACGTAAACACAAAAATCCCTCTCGTTACCTAATAAAGTAAATCCAAATACAGGCGCCGGTGTTGATAGAATGTGTAGCCTTCTATCTATTTCCGCTTTTGATTTCATTCGAAACACAGGAAAGTCATTGCGGATCTTTAATAGAGAACGAACAAAATGAATATGATCCTCCCTCTTTTCACGTTCAGACCAATCTAGTTGATTAATCTCATCAGGAGAAATATAACTGTTACCGTCACCCTTTTTCGACCGGAACCATTCTTGACCTGCATGCAAAAATGGGATCCCTTGGCTAACAATGGTTAAGCCCGTGGCCAACTTATGCATTTCCCTTCTCTCTTCAGCTGCTTCTTCACCATTTGAATGCTTTAACCTGTCCCA
This sequence comes from Salipaludibacillus keqinensis, assembly GCF_003226325.1. Taxonomy (GTDB): domain Bacteria; phylum Bacillota; class Bacilli; order Bacillales; family Salisediminibacteriaceae; genus Salipaludibacillus; species Salipaludibacillus keqinensis. The sequence continues at coordinate 919,172 of NZ_PDOD01000002.1, forward strand.
AAGAGTATGGTTATCATGACACTCAACATAATTGACAGTTTGCGTAACTTCATGGACAAACGGAGGAATCGTTTCGTTCTCTCCGCTTGATCCTTTCACAAGTTGAGGAAGCCGCTCAATAAATTTTCCTTTTCCGTTGATATACCCGTAATCATAGAAGTCAAAAAGATTTCCTTTAACTGAATCTCTGAAGAAATCGTTGAAAAAGCGAATCCCTAAGACCTGATGTGATTGACTGCTAGTTGCCCGTTGCTCAGAAGCAAAAGCCGTTGGTAATTCCCAACCTTCCCCCAACAGCATGATCGGGTTCTCTTCTATTTGACAGCGTCTTTCAATTTCATTCATCGTGTCGATATCCAATGTTCCCATAAGGTCAAATCTAAACCCATCTATCCTATACTCTGACAACCAATAATCGATTGTATCTAAAATAAATTTTCTAACCATGATTCTTTCCGATGCAATATCATTTCCAACCCCTGTCCCATTACTCAGCGATCCATCAAAATGATATCTAAAGTAGTAGCCGGGGACGAGCTTTTCGAAAGATGATTCTTCCATGATGAACACGTGATTATAGACAACGTCTAAAATGACCGATAACTCTTCTTTATGAATAGCCTGAATCAGACTTTTCAATTCGGTTATTCGAGAAAAAGGGTCTGTCGGATCTACAGAAAAACTTCCTTCTGGCACCTGATAGAAAAGAGGATCGTAACCCCAGTTATATTGGGCGTCAGGCAAGAGATCATCTATACGTGCAAAATCATTCACAGGTAATAACTGCACATGTGTAACACCTAAATCTTTAATATAGTCAAGTCCGGTGGAATAACCTTGTTTCGTCTTGGTGTTTTTCTCTGTTAAACCTAAATATTTTCCTTTATTTAAAACCCCACTGTCTTGGTGGATGGTAGCATCTCGAACGTGTATTTCGTAAATTGAACTATTTTGTAAATGATCAATCACTGGCTTTGGTGTTTCCTTAAAATCATTAGGATCTGTCTTGGAGAGATTTGCGACTACTGCTGCCCTACTGTTCACAGTTAAAGCTTTTGCATATGGATCAACGACTTCTGTCTTACGTCCATTTACAGTAGCCAAATATAAATAGGCCAATCCGTGACAATCTTTATCTACAGAACATTCCCACACACCTTTATCTGTTCTGATCATAGGAATCTTTTCATCAGAAAGACTTAACACAACATCTGTTGCTACAGGGCTCCAGACTCTGAATACCGTATAGTTAGAATGGTACGTTGCGCCAAGTTCCGCGTTGGGAGCAGCGAATTCTTTTTCAAACCATTCCGTTCGAACGATCTTTCTGGTATGAACGGGAATTTCTTTATCATTGAAAAGAAACATCAATTCTTTTCCAATCGGCAATGCTTCCGATGTGCGAAAAAGAACGGTATCTTGATCGATTATTTTTTCAACCAATAACGTCCATTTATCATGATCAACTGAAATTTTTGCTTTTTTTATTCCTATAGTATCTTCGGCTAAATCGTTTCCTTCAACCTCAACAAAGTGAATATCGTCAAGCCAGGCTTTATATTTTCCCATGATGTCTCCCTCTTTTCTTAAGTACAAACCTTAAAGCAAGGTGATTAGTAGTCTCTTCTACGTCCAATTGTTTATAGTCCTTAACCTATAATGAGAGGAATAAAACCTATCCCCAGAGAAAAAACACTTATTATTAAAGGAGCGTTATACGCCAAATGATTCGTCTGAAAATCCGTTTTTTTTTATAATTAGGCAAAAATGCAACATCGTTTCTTGAAATTTTACATACTTTAAAATTTTTGGCCATTAAAACAGGAGATTCTCTGTAGACTAGAGAATCTATAGTATATACATCTTTTATGAGTTAAGCTATGTGTAATATGTTAGCTGATAAAAGTTTTTTTATATTTTATTCCTGTTCCTCTGAAAGTGCTTCTTTCTTTACCTAGTTTTCATATCGATCCATTTTACATTCATGTCTTCTAAATCGTTTAAATTTTTCGCGTTACACCATGCAGTCATCTTAACAATTTACGATCGGAAACATAGTGTCAAGGTACTCTAAAATATGAAAGGATTATGCCTATGAACTATCCTCTTTCAGAACACGATATTTATTTATTTCACCAAGGTACACATTATCATAGTTATGAGTTGCTAGGCTGTCACGAAGCAACTTGGAAAAAAGAAAAAGGATTTCGCTTTACCGTTTGGGCCCCTCACGCATCCAGGGTGTCGATCGTTGGAGATTTTAATCACTGGACCGGAGAAGATTATCCTTTAGAAAGATTAAACAAAGAAGGATTATGGGTAGGTTTTTTTACAAGTATCCCACCAGGCACCACTTATAAATACAGCATTGTTCATTCCAGTGGTCAGCAAATTCTCAAATCGGACCCTTATGCTAGACAATCTGAACTTAGACCAGCTACGGCGTCTCTAACGCCAAATGAAGATCTATATGAGTGGAAAGACGAAGAATGGCAACAAGCGAAGGCTAATTACAACCCTTATGAGTCACCGATTAATATCTATGAAGTGCACTTAGGTACATGGAAAAAAAAATTAGGAGATGAATTGTATACTTATCGTGAATTAGCTCAAGAGTTAATTCCTTATGTGAAAAGTTTAGGTTATACCCATATTGAATTAATGCCTGTAGCTGAGCATCCATTTGATTTATCTTGGGGATATCAAATTACTGGCTACTTTTCAATTACGAGCCGCTACGGGAGTCTAAATGATTTTAAATACTTTGTAGATCAATGCCACCTTCAAGGTATTGGAGTAATTATGGACTGGGTTCCTGGTCATTTCTGTAAGGATTCACACGGTTTACGTCAATTTGACGGGGAACCGCTGTATGAATATCTCGATGAAAGAAAAGCGGAAAAAACATCATGGGGAACACTAACCTTTGATTTTGGGCGTCCTGAAGTGCAGAGTTTCCTATTATCTAACGCTATCTACTGGTTAAAAGAATTTCACATTGATGGCATTCGGGTAGATGCTGTAGCCAGCATGATTTATCTGAACTTCGATAAAAATGATGGCGAAGAAAAGGTCTACAATTCATACGGCGGTGACGAGCATCTTGAAGCTCTTGCATTTCTAAAAAAACTGAATCAAACCGTCTTTCATTATTTTCCAAATACATTAATGATGGCAGAGGATAGTTCAGACGTTCCTCTCGTTACTTCCCCGATCCATGAAGGTGGCTTAGGATTTAACTTCAAATGGAACATGGGCTGGATGAATGACATGCTTACTTATATGGAACACGATCCACTTTACCGAAAGTGGAACCATAACTTGTTAACCTTCTCATTTATGTACACCCATAGCGAAAATTTCGTCTTACCTCTTTCACACGATGAAGTGGTCCACGGAAAGCGTTCTTTACTAAATAAGATGCCTGGGGATCAATGGCAGCAATTTGCAAGCTTACGACTGTTATTTGGCTATATGATAGCCCATCCAGGTAAGAAACTCTTATTTATGGGTGGCGAAATTGGACAATACGATGAATGGAAAGACAAAGAGCAGTTAGATTGGCATTTGTTAGATTTCCCTCTGCATAGAAACATGTTTGATTATGTCACAAACTTAAACCATTTTTATTTAACAGAAAAGGCTTTCTTTGAAAAAGATCATGATCCAGAGGGTTTTGAATGGATCGACCCCCATAATATTGATCAAAGTATTGTTGCGTTTATCCGAAGAGGAAACGATCCTGAAGATGAAAGAATTATTGTATGCAACTTCACTCCAAATGTTATTTATGACTACAAAGTTGGCGTTCCTAAACCAGGTGAATACAAAGAAATTTTCAATTCAGATTCGGAAGAATTTGGAGGATCCGGACAAATGAATCGTGAAGACCATTTTAGTTTTTCAGAAAAATGGCACAGCTTCGGACAACATATCAAGATTATGGTTCCACCTTTAGCTATATCAATCTTCAAAAAAAATAAATCAGAAATTGAGGAGGATGCATAAATGAAAAAAGAATGTGTTGGAATGCTACTTGCGGGTGGCGAAGGGAAACGATTAGGATTATTGACAAAAACTATCGCTAAACCTGCAGTTCACTTCGGAGGAAAATATCGGATTATTGATTTCACACTAAGTAATTGTTCTAATTCAAGAATTCATACGGTAGGAGTATTAACCCAATATTCCCCGATGTTATTAAACAAACATATCGGAATAGGAAAACCCTGGGACTTAGATCGTCAAGAAGATGGGGTGTCGATCCTTTCTCCATATACCGCTAAAAAGGGAGGAAATTGGTATCAAGGAACAGCTGATGCCATCTCTCAAAATATCCACTATATCGATCAATACGATCCAGAATACGTTTTAGTTATTTCTGGAGATCACATTTATCAAATGAATTACGATAAACTGATCGAGCATCATAAAGAGAAAAAATCAGAAGCAACCATATCAGTCATAGAAGTTCCTTGGGAAGAAGCTTCACGCTTCGGCATATTAAATACAAAAGAAAATCTAGAGATCTATGAATTCGACGAGAAACCGTCTAATCCTAAAAGCAATTTAGCTTCCATGGGTATTTATATATTCAATTGGAAGACATTACGGAAGTATTTAACTGATGACTCACAATCAGAAGATTCCTCCCATGATTTCGGGAAAGACATTATTCCAGCTATGTTAAACGATAAACTTCCATTATATGCTTACCGTTTCCAAGGATATTGGAAAGATGTCGGTACCATTCAGAGCTATTGGGAAGCAAATATGGATTTGTTAGAAGAGGATCTATCTTTATCTTTAAATAATAAAGAGTGGCGAACGTATTCTCACGACACAAACTATCCACCTCATTTTATTGACCAAAATGCCGTAGTTCAAAATTCATTGGTCAATTCAGGTTGCTGGATCAGCGGTCAAGTAACTAATTCGATACTATCTGAACGAATTGACGTAGGAAAAGATTCTACCATCCACGAGTCTATCCTTCATCCGGCTGTTCGAGTAGGCAATAACTGCACCATTAAACGGGCAATTATCATGGAGAACGTTTCGATACCTGATGGTGTAACGATCGATGGTACACAATATGAGGAACCAGTTGTCATTGACGAAGAAAATGTACTTGAGTTTATAAAATAATCGAAGAGGGTGGTTTACAATGGATTCTTTAATGGGGTTAATCAATATAGAACATGAACATGATTTTTTAGAAGAATTGACCTATTTCCGCTGCGGAGCCGCTGCTCCTTTTGCCGGTCGATACCGGTTAATTGATTTTACTTTGTCTAACATGGTCAATTCAGGAGTAGAAGAAGTAGCGATCTTTACGAACCATAAATACAGATCTTTAATGGACCATATAGGAACAGGGGCCGATTGGGAGTTAGCCAAACGTCATGGGGGGCTGTTCATTTTGCCTCCAGACTGGAATGATCCAACAGACATTTCCAGAGGTGACCTTCGCCACTTTCATAATAACCGCGACTATTTCCACCGCTCCAAAGCAAATCATGTCATCATTAGCGGCAGTCAATTTATATCTAATACGATTTACAAGAAAGTTTTTGATTATCATTTAGAACGAGACGCAGATGTAACATGTATATCTACAAACGTAGACGACTTTAAACCAGAACACATCTCTCAGCTTCGGATTGAGCATAATGAAGATGGATGGGTGAACAATTTTACGAATGACCAACAAAACCCACACATTTTTACCGGAATATATATTATCAAGAAAGACGTCCTTCTTGATTTAGTAGATCAATGTATTGCCTTTCATAAAGACCACTTTTTCTTTGATGGGATTAAATCAAACCTAGACAAATTAAATATACAATTTTTCAATTACAACGGATATTCTGCATTCGTTAACTCAGTTGAGAGTTTCTATAGACATAATATGAATTTACTGAAGCCAGAAAACTATCGATCCCTTTTCTTTAAAAATCAATTCATTCGAACCAAAATTAGTAATGAGCCTCCGGCTAAATACAGAGAAAGTTCAAATGTAACAGAGTCCATGTTAGCTAACGGATGCGTGATAGATGGTGAAGTGTCCAGCAGTGTCCTTTTCCGAGGGGTTCGGGTAAATAAAGGTGCAAAAGTTAAAAATTCCATTGTTATGCAGAGGTGTACGATTGAGGAAGGTGTCTATTTAGAGAATGTCATTCTAGATAAGGACGTTCATATTACAGCGGGCCAAACATTTATAGGGTCCAAAGAAAAGCCTTTTGTCGTGGCGAAAAGAAAAGAAATATAAGAAAGGAGAAGAGATTCAAATGGAAAAAATATTATTTGCTGCTTCTGAATGTACCCCTTTTGTGAAGACAGGAGGACTTGCTGATGTGATTGGATCTCTTCCCCAAGCACTTCAAGATGCCAAATTAAGTGAAGTAAGGGTCATCTTGCCTTTATATGATGAAATCTCATCCTACTGGAAAGAGAAAATGGAAAGAAAAGCAACCTTTAATGTAAAGGTGGGGTGGCGAGATCAACATGCAACTTTATATACATTAGAGCATGAAGGCGTCCTTTACTATTTTATTGCAAATGAGCTGTATTTCACTCGAAAGGGAATATACGGCTATTATGATGACGGAGAACGCTTTGTATTTTTTAGCCAAGCTGTGATAAGTGCGTTTCCACACCTAGACTATGAACCTAATGTATTACACGGTCATGATTGGCAAACAGGCTTAGTCATGGCATTTGCAAAAATATCTCCCCCCCTTCCTAATTTAAAAACTGTGTTTACCATTCATAACATAAAATATCAAGGAATGATGCCACACCAAGCTTTCGATGACTTGTTTAACTTGCCTATGGAACATTTTTCCGGATTTGAGTGGAACGGCATGATTAATTGTATGAAGAGCGGTCTTTTTCATGCAGATAAAATCACTACTGTAAGTCCTAGCTATGCAGAAGAAATTAAAGACCCTTATTATAGTGAAGGATTACACCCCATCCTTCACGAACGAGATGCAGATTTAGTAGGAGTCATTAATGGAATTAACATCAAAGATTATCATCCAATGAAAGACCCATACATTAAAGTAAACTACAAGCATTCTCGTGTGAAAAAGAAAGAAAATAAAATCTTCCTTCAAGAAGAATTTGGACTTCCTGTCAATCGAGATATCCCTATGTATGTAGCCATATCGAGACTGGTTGAACAAAAAGGATTCCATTTATTAGAACGGATCTTAGAAGATTTTTTACAAGAAGATGTTCAAATCATTATCCTAGGCACTGGTGAAAAAGAATTTGAAGATTCTTTTTCACACATCGCAAGCCGTTATAGAGATAAAATGGTTACCTTACTGAAATTTGATGAAGGATTAGCTAGGCGCCTTTATGCAGGTGCAGATTTCTTTATTATGCCTTCTATGTTTGAACCTTGTGGTTTATCTCAGCTGATTGCCTTGCAATATAAAACAGTACCTATTGTTCGCGAGACCGGAGGATTGAAAGATACAGTCCAACCATTCAATGATTTTACAGGCGAAGGAAACGGATTTAGCTTTACTAACTATAATGCTCATGACCTTCTCTCCGTCTTAATGTATTCTCTTAACGTCTATCACCAACCCGAGCATTGGAGTCGTTTATTAAAGAATGTTAATAAAAGTCAATTTAGTTGGAAAGAGTCAGCAAAAGCTTACGCTGAAATCTACGAGCTATTAGTAGAACCGGCAATGATTGAGGAGTGAACGGAATGAACACATACAATAAAGAAGCTTTTGTTACCCTTTTGAAAGATAAATTGACAAGAAAAAACATAAAACATATAGACGATGCCACCGATCAGGATCTATATTATGTCATTGCGTCGATTGTTAAAGACGAACTAAACCCCCATTGGTTGCAAACACAAGATAAATATGTAAAAAACGAGACACGAGAAGTTTATTACTTATCGATGGAATTTTTAATCGGTCGATTGATGGAAAGTAATCTGCTTAATTGCGGGTTACTTGAGGTCTGCAATGAGGCACTGAAAGAACTAGGCAGAAATCCTGAAGACATCTATAAAAATGAACACGATGCCGGACTTGGAAATGGTGGTTTAGGAAGATTGGCGGCTTGTTTTCTCGATTCCATCGCTTCATTGAATTATGCTGGACACGGAAGTGGCATTCGCTACAGATATGGTCTATTTGAACAGCGAATTATTCACGGTAACCAAGTTGAATTACCTGATTATTGGTTAAAAGAAGAGTATCCTTGGGAAACAAGAAAAACAGATGAAGCGATTGAGGTTGAATTTGGCGGACATGTTCAAATGCACGCAAAAAATGACGGGTCGTTGGAATTTTCCTATCATGACACAGATAAAGTGATGGCTGTCCCCTATGATGTCCCTGTCGTTGGGTATCAAAATGAAGTAGTAAACACGTTAAGACTATGGAGCGCTGAGCTTTCACCAGAAGAGTCAGATTTTTTGGCGGAAGCTAACGGTCAATACTATCATCATTTAGATCACACACATTCTGTGGAGCAAATCTCGGGATTTTTATACCCTGATGATTCTAGTTATGAAGGAAAAGAACTAAGGTTAAAGCAGCAGTTCTTCCTCGTATCTGCAACGTTGCAAGGGATCATTAAAAAATTCAAGAAAAATCACGACCTGCCTCTTTCGTCATTGTATGAAAAAGTAGTCATACAAATTAATGATACTCACCCGAGCTTAGCTGTTCCTGAACTAATGAGAATTCTCATGGATGACGAAGGATTTGAATGGGACGATGCTTGGCATGTAACGACGAACGTCATTGCTTATACGAATCATACGACGTTAAGTGAAGCTCTTGAAAAGTGGCCAACTACGATGATTCAACAGCTTCTCCCACGTCTTTACATGATTATCGATGAGATTAACGAGAGATTCTGCAAAGGTATTTGGTTTGACCATCCGGAACTTCGTCATGAAATTCCTGGTTTAGCGATTATCGCTGATGACCAAGTTCATATGGCCCGTTTAGCTATTGTAGGAAGTTTCAGTGTAAATGGTGTTGCGAGGATTCACACAGAAATTCTAAAGAATAAAGAAATGAAAAACTTTTACACGCTATTTCCCGATCGATTTAACAACAAGACTAACGGGATTACTCATCGCCGTTGGCTTTTACAGGTGAATCCGTGCCTATCTAATGCAATAACAGACGTCATCGGTCCACAGTGGATAAAGCAACCGAATAAATTAATTAGTTTATTAAGGTATTCAAATGATGCGCCATTTTTAGAAAAGATTAATAAAGTTAAACAGAGTAACAAACAAACATTGGCGAAAATCATTCAACAAAAAACGGGCGTGGTCATAGACGAACATTCTATTTTCGACGTACAGATTAAACGACTCCATGAATACAAACGGCAATTATTAAATATTTTCCATGTTATTTATCTTTATAATGAGCTTAAAGAAAATCCGACGATGGATATCACACCTAGAACGTTTATTTTTGCAGCAAAAGCAGCCCCTAGCTACCATTTAGCTAAAGAAGTCATTAAACTCATTCACCATGTGGCTTCCATCGTCAATTATGACAAAACGATCAATGATAAACTGAAAGTCATTTTCCTTGAGAATTATAACGTCAGTCTCGCTGAAAAAATCATTCCAGCAGCTGATATTAGTGAGCAAATTTCCACAGCAAGTAAAGAAGCTTCCGGAACAGGAAATATGAAAATGATGATGAACGGAGCTATCACACTAGGAACACTTGACGGAGCAAACATAGAGATTAAAGACCTTGTTGGCGATGAGAACATCTTTATTTTTGGGTTAACTGCGAAAGAAGTTTTGAATTATTACCAACATGGCGGGTATGTCGCAAAAGATATCTATCATAATGATGATCGAGTCCGAAAAATTTTAGATCAATTAAATCACGGGGAATTTGGAGCTCACGAGATTGAGTTTAAGGATATTTTTTATAACATTCTTTACCATAATGACCCTTACTTCGTATTAAAGGATTTCGATCCTTATATCGAATCTCATGAATTAATTGAACGAGCTTATCGCGACAAGAAATATTGGCAGAAAATGAGTGTAACAAACATAGCTTATTCAGGAAAGTTCTCAAGCGATCGAACCATTAGAGAATACGCATCAGAAATTTGGAAGTTACGGTAGCATATATTATGAAAAAGCACTGAATGACGATTCTGGTCGTCTTCAGTGCTTATGATATGTCAGTAGCCCATTCTTTAAGAGAAACATCAACCTCTTCTTTTTCTGCTATTGTCATTGACGGTTGAATCATAAATAATTTTTCGTTACTTTGAAATAATTGATATTGTTTTCTTTCCATATGCCTCTTACACCATTCTTCTAAATCTTCCGTTGCTTGTTTAACGGAGGTAGCAAACACCGTGACATCTCCATTATTCAAAGACATTTCTACTCCTCTACTTCCATTCCAGTCATAGGATAAGCAAAGAGAAATAATGATCCTCGAATTTAAACGAGCATGTCTGTTTTCTATATTCATTCTATCCCTCATTTAATATGATCTGTCTAAATAACACACTTTTACTATCTTATCGAATGGCTCAGTCTTTTTCAATAGTAATATGAGAGTTTTCATCAAAGCGATCCCGATTTCCTTCGACACGATTTTCAGAGATGGTAAGACTATGAGAAAGAAATTTATCTGCTATCTTCAATTGTTGGTTTTTGATAGGTGTTTGATTTTTCAGCAGCGTTTGACGGAATTGTTGAAAGTTTCGTTTATCTATCAGCTGAACTCTCTTGTTAGTAGAGGAAACATCTATAAAACTGTCTTTAGCCAAGACAACATGCTTCATAGGTAAGGTTACATTCATTTCTTCTAACAGACCTTGCAGCACCGTTCGCATTCTATTTAAAGAAATATACGGATGAATAAATCTCTCTTTCTTTTCATTATGGTTTCTTATCCAAAAGCGATCTGTCTCAGCCTGAAAGATGGTACGGCTATTTCCAAAAAGTGGCTTTATCATCCTGATTTCTGTTGGTGTAAGAATGATCACATCTAAGTCAACTTGAGCTTGCTTCAACATAAACACCGGGTTGTAAAAGATAAAACACGTATCGGGAAGTTGTTTAACTAAAAAATTGAGTAACGAATCGTAATAGTAACTTCTTTTCACTTGAGAGATTTCAGACACCGTTGAGCTTGCCCAATTCATCTGAAACTGGAACAGTTCATCCCGATAAGCTTGCTTCAATTGTTCTATAGATTGAACAGAAAGTTGATTTTTTGACGGCAAACTCATTTCTTCTTTTGTTTCAGTGTGCTTCTTTCTAAGAAGTTTATTCCAAGACCTTTGCAACAAAGATTCTTCATTATTTTCGTAGATGTTCCATGTTGGAAGATGTTCATACCCTTTTCTCTCCGCTTCCCAATCTTGTTTTAACCTTTCCCAGCGCTCTTTTTTCAGGCGAACATAGCGGCTTGGGTACCGATATACATCTATTTCATACCGGGATACATAATCAGATAATTTTACAAGTTGAGCCATGATAATCCCCCTCTGTTCACTCTTACTTTGCTAATTGAATCGTAGATATCTTTTCGTACATAGGTTTCTGATTCGGTCGAACGTTGTACAAACAGATCTGTTCGACGATTTGTTCTGTTTCTTCTATTTTCATAGGAAAGCTCCACTTATTTTCTATGTTGACCTGTGAATCTTTCCATTTTTTTGCTAACGTTACATGTGGTCGGTATGGACGGTTTTCAACGGGAAAGCCCTGCTCCTCAGCCTCGTGCTGGATGATGGATTGCAGCGTCACTAGTTGATCGTTTTTTTGAGGCTCTAGGTAAAACACACGTGGTTTTAGACTACTTCCAAAATAATGAATGGCGGAGAAAGTCATGGAAAAAGAATGGAATAAACTTAATTTAGTTTCAAGGGTTTTCCATAACTTTACCCTCTTTTCAGGGTCCCAACTACCTAAAAATAACAATGTCATATGAAAGTCCTCAATATGAACGATATTTTTATAGTATTTGGATAAAAGATAAGTCTTTTGAATAGATTCACTTGAATTTTTGATATTCTGACTCATAGGAATCCCAATAAACGAATGATTGCCCATCTATACTTCCCTCCTTTATTCTCTTTAAGAAGCTATGATATAATATATTAATCACATCTATTTAGTTTGAGATTGAAAAGTGCAAGTTGCTCTCGAATATAAACGACTTTGTTCGCAATAGAAAGGATGATAAGTAAACATGAAAATAGTCAATAATATGTCGGAGCTCATTGGCGATACTCCTTTAGTCAAACTTCAAAAACTTCCTGATCAGGGTGGAGCTCAAGTATACTTGAAGTTGGAATTTATGAACCCCAGTGGAAGTGTAAAAGACCGCGCAGCTTTTAATATGATCGACAAAGCCGAAAAGCAAGGTTTAATTAATAAAGATTCTGTCATCATTGAACCTACTTCAGGTAACACTGGAATTGGCTTAGCAATGAATGCAGCTGCTAAAGGTTATGAGTCTATTTTAGTCATGCCTGACACCATGTCAAAAGAACGAATCAACTTGTTAAAAGCTTATGGAGCAAAAGTGGAATTGACTCCTGGAGACAAAAAAATGCCTGGAGCGATCGAACGAGCTCATGAGCTTGTAAAAGAAATTCCGAATAGTTATATGCCTATGCAATTCGAAAACGAGGCAAACCCTGATGCCCATCGCTATACAACAGCGGCAGAGATCGTTGATGGTATGAATCAGTTAGGGAAAAAACTATCTGCATTTGTTGCTGCCTCTGGAACAGGTGGAACGATAACTGGCACGGGTGAAGAACTACAAAAAGAATACCCGGATGCTACCATTCATGTTGTAGAACCAAAAGGATCTCCTGTTTTGTCAGGGGGGAAACCTGGGCCTCACAAACTTGTTGGCACAAGTCCAGGATTTATTCCACCAATTTTAAACGAAAAGGTGTATGGAGAAATTTTTCGGATCTCAGATGAAGACGCCTATGATATTACTCGCAGGTTATCTCAAGAAGAAGGCATTTTAGTTGGTCCTTCCTCCGGTGCTGCCTGCTACGCTGCTCTACAAGTAGCTAAACGGCTTAAACCTGAAGAAGTGGTTGTAGCTATAGCTTGTGACACAGGCGAGCGCTATCTTTCAACAGATTTATTTGATTTTGAGTAACTATTACAAAGGAAAGCATCTCTCCCGTTAGAACTACATTGCCCGTCCAATTGTTAGACATCGTCTAGCAGATGGACGGGCTTTATAGCTATCTAACTAATGTTCCTTTAACTTTGGTTCGGCGATTGCTAGACCATTTGAGCTTTCAGCTTTTTTTGAACGAATCATCCATAATGTTAGAGCCGCACCACTCAAGGTGAAAATTCCATAAAATAGATAGACCGACAAAATGGAAGACCACTCCATAATGAGCCCAGCACTGATACTGAAAAACCACGCACCTAACCCATTTCCTACAGCTGAATATATAGCAACAGCCGTTGCTTTTACCTCCTTTGGTGCCAGTTCAGTTACATATTGTAAAGCAGCAGGTACGAATAATCCGATACTAAACCCTTGAATAATGGTCGTCATGTAAATAAATTCAGGAGTCGGTCCAGTAGAGTAGAAAATCCAGCGAATACCTGAAGCTAATGCTGCAACGAATAAGATGACTAAAATCCCTCTTTTCCTTATCCATTGACCAGCCCATCTCATAAAAGGTACTTCACTCCCTGCTGCTAGAAGGAATGCAAACCCCACGCCTGCTAATGACCCTCCGCTAAATTGAATTAACAAGCCGAAATAAAAATTATTTGCCATAATGGGTCCAAATACCAAGAAGGTCACTATTAGAAACAGGAGGAAGCCTGGAACTTTTACTAACTCTTTCATTCCACCTCTAATATCTACTTTTGCTGTTACAGACTCTTTCGGCATTCCTAATGAAAAATATGCACTAATAAACAATACAAGGGCAAACCCATAGAAAATAATTCCTTGACCCAGCCAGTCAGATAACATCCCCATGAACCACACAGCCAATGCAAATCCAACCGCTCCCCACATACGGATGTTTCCATAATCTCCACCGTTTTTATAAACATAGTTCATTGCCATACTATCTGATAAAGGGATGATTGCACTTTGGAACATAGCTAGTCCTGCTGCAATTGCTACTAGAATGACATACTCTTCTGCCAATAAATAAGTGAAACCCACACTTCCTGTACCGATCACTGCAATAGTCAGAAGCAGCCTAGGGCGTTTAGTATAGTCACTTAGAAGGCCCCAAACAGGTTGAGTAAGCAGCATGACTATTGGTCCTATAGAAGTAATCATTCCTATTTGTGAGCCTGATAATTCTATCTCGTTTTGAAAATATACTGACAACAGAGGAAATAATCCGCCGAAACTGAAATAAGCAAGAAAGTAAAATACTTTCATATTCGTAAACGTACGTTGTTGAGCATCCATTCCTAACATCCCTGACCTTCTGATTATATATTTACCTTTTAGCTAACTCGTATACAGCTCTTGTGTAAATAACTGTCATCGCTAATAAGTGTTTAATAGAGATGTATTCATCTGCTTGATGAATTACATCTTTTTGTCCTGGAAACAACGGTCCAAAGGCCACCCCTGCATTTAATGCTCTTGCATAAGTCCCTCCCCCAATGGCAAGAAGTTCAGCTTGTTCGCCTGTCTCTTCTTCATATACTTTTGATAATATCTTAACTAGCTCATGGTCTTTATCCATTGCATGCGGTGTCTCATGGACACGAGTGTCTCCCACATAACCGTAAGCTTGGAAATGATCATCAAGACTTCTTTTAATAACATCAAAAGAAGCTCCTTCAGGGTAGCGCAAATTGATTCCTATCTTGGATTCACTCCCTTGTTCATACATCATTTGACCAATATTAATCGTTAGATCACCTAACTGTTCATCAGAATAGGCTATATCTATGTTTTCTCCGCGAGAATCTTTCAAGAACATTGCTACAAGCGGGGTTATAAAGTTCTTTTCTTCTATATTTAATGGTAATTTAATTAAAAAGCCCGCTAATAGGAGTCCTGCATTCACGCCATCTTCAGGTTCCATTCCGTGAGCCGAAAAACCATTTAATGTGAGCTCAACATTAGAGTCCCTTATGTTCAATGAACCTTTGCAATCGTTGTGAACGAGGTACTGATGAAAAAGGTTCCTTAATTTGGATGTGTTCTCCACTTGTTTAATATCCAGCTTGGCGACCGCCCGATCTGGCACCATATTTAACCGGTGACCCGAGTGAAAACTTCGAACTAACCCTGTATTGGAAGTAAGTTTCGTTTCATAAATAAAATCACAGATGCCTTTCTCCGCGTAAATGATTGGAAAGTCTGCATCCGGTGCAAAACCAAGAGAAGGCATCTCTTCATGTTTGAAATAATGATCCACACAACGCCATTGACTCTCTTCATCTGTTCCGATAATTAGTCGAACCCTTTTACCTGTTTCAATTCCTGCGTCCTTTAAAATTTTCAGAGCATAATAGCAGGCCATCGTTGGTCCTTTATCATCTAGAGCCCCTCTCGCATAAATCTTCTCGTCTCGAATTTCCGCATTAAAGGCAGGACTTGTCCAATCGTCTCCTCCGGGTACAACATCAATATGGCATAAGATTCCTACAATCTCTTCCCCTGTTCCCCATTCTATATGAGCTGCATAGCCATCATGGTCCTTTACTTTAAATCCTTCTTGTTTAGCCTTATGTAACAACCAATCGTATGCTTCACGAATTTTCTCTCCAAAAGGAGCTTGTTTAGAAACGGTCTTTTCGTCTAGTACGCTCTCTATTTGCAAAAACGATTGTGTGTCTTTTACAATCGTACCTTTTCTTTTATCTACTTCATTTTTCCAATTCATAATAACATTCTCTCCCTTTTTTAGCTCATCCTCATATAAGTATACGCCTTTAAGGAACCTGTGCAAATAATCATGAGTGAACTTGAAGAAAGTCATGCAACATGACACGACCATCAGGACGACGAAATAGGCTCATTAACATAAAATTAAAAATATTTACAAGATGATTACTTTACTCTGTCTGCTTTATTGCGTTAAAATAAAGGTACAGATAAGGAGGGAGACATGAATTTAAGCGCAATGATAGATGCATAAGTTCAACAATAACAAAACACTCTAAATACCAGAGTAATGAAACGTTCCTTATCCACTCTGGCAACCTTGCTTCAAGATTAAAAAGAGAGCCCCAAACGACTAAGGCTCAACATCCATCGTCCGTTTGTCCATACAAGCGACTTGAACCTTTAGTCTACTTTGATTTCAAAACATCGCCCTGATCATCAAACCTTATTCACAGCAGTAACGGGTGACCAACTTAAGGAGTGATTTTTTGAAGCCATCAACTGACCGAATGTTGACTCGGATTAAATCCATCTACCTCTACATTAGAAAAAGGGGAAGTGTCTCCACCAGGGAATTGGTTGAGGAGTTCGGTATTACCGAACGAACCGCTCAACGGGACTTGAATGTGCTTGAATACAACAACCTTGTCGTCAGCCACGAACGAGGTGTCTGGACAACGACTAATAGAAAAATAAAAGTTTCTTAAATATGAAAAATCGCAAGAAGGCCTCTTAAGCCGTCTTGCGATTTTTTTAATTAATATATTTTATTCACCTTTTTGGAGCTTCGCTAACTCAAGCCCAGTCAACTCCCGGTAACTACCTCTCTCGAGATGAGGATCTAAATAAAGAGAGCCCATACGTTCACGTTTGAGATCGATGACTTTGTTACCTGTTGTTATAAACATTCGCTTTACTTGGTGGAATTTTCCCTCTTGAATCGTTATCTTTACAACGGTCAGATCTTCAGGATCAACTAGATCAATGGTAGCTGGCTTTGTTTTATACCCGTCATCAAGGGTCACGCCACTCTCCAAAGCATCGATATCCACTTGTGATACAGGTGCATCAAGATGGACAAGGTAAGTTTTATCCACCTTCTTTTTTGGAGAAGTCAGTTGATGGGCGAGCTTACCGTCATTTGTTAATAACAGCAAGCCTGTTGTATCTTTATCCAGTCGCCCTACTGGAAAAGGTTGAAAAAGAACTTCTTCTGGCTCTAACAAATCAATTACCGTTTTTTCTTTTGCATCTTCTGTTGCAGAAACGTATCCTTTAGGTTTGTTCATGAGAAGATAAACAAACTCTTTATATTTTACCGGTTCGCCAAAGACTTCGATTGTATCTTTCTCCGGATCTACGTGGACTTTACCATCCTTGACTACTTCTCCATTGACAGTAAAGCCTCCTTTTTTCAACAGTTTTTTCACTTCTTTTCTTGAACCATATCCGGTATTCGCTAAAAGCTTATCTGTCCGCAAACTTACTCCCTCATTTCTTCTACTCTTCTTCCCCAAACATATAATGTCTCGTTCGAATATTTACGTTCAAAACAATTCCCACTGCCAACATGTTCGTGATGAGAGCACTCCCCCCGTAACTGACAAAAGGAAGAGCTAAACCAGTAATTGGAACTAACCCAATGGTCATTCCGATGTTTTGAAATATTTGAAACACCAGTAAACCAATAACTCCTGCAACTAAATACGTACCGAAAGAATTATTACATGAAAAAGCTATGATTACCATGCGATAAAGGAGTAAGAAATAAACAACAATTAACACTGTGGCACCGACAAAACCGAATTCTTCACCAATAACGGTGAATATGAAGTCTGTATGCAATTCAGGTATAACCCCACTTTGAGATTTCATCCCCGACGTTAAGCCAGTACCGTATAACTGACCAGCTCCAATCCCTTGAAGGGCGTGATATAGCTGATATCCTTCTGCACCGATGTTCCCACTTGGGTCTAACCAAGCATAAATCCGACTCAACTGGTGAGTTTTAATAACCATATTAAAAAGCTCAAAAAAGTTGTTATGGAGCCAAACTAAAAATCCAATCGATGCGATAACCAAACTAGTTAATAAACCGATCATACGAAAAGTAACGCCTGCCATAAGGATCATAATAAATATGATCGCCCCTACCACTAATGCTGTCCCTAAATCCGGTTGAACTAAGATTAACGCAAAAGGGGGTAAACCAACGGCGAGAATTTTCCCTACGACAATACAATCTGTTCTAAAAGACTTCTCTCTTGGCTTCTTAGTAATGGTATACAGAAGATGGGCGAGGGATATAATCAAAATAATTTTTACAAATTCTGATGGCTGAAATTGAAAAAGACCCTCGACCCTAATCCATCGTTGTGCGCCATTAATTTCAGTTCCGGCAAAATGGACGACTAATAATAACAGCATACCGCCAATATAAAACGGTACAGAAAAGTTTTTAAACATTTCATAGTCTACGAGCATGGCTCCTATCATAAATATTGTTCCGATAGCAAACCATATAATTTGACGTTGTATAAAAAATCCTGGCGTATTATATTGCTCTGTAGAAGCAGCACTGTATATAGCTAATAAACTAATACACATCAATACGAATAAATAGAATAACAATGTATAATCCAACTGTTGGAACGCACTTTTACGTTCTTGCATGTTTCCACCTACCAAAAATTCTTAAATTATTTGCTACTTGCTGCTTTTCTAAATGGTGTTTTTCGCTCTTCCATAGAAAAATGTCTTTCATCACTTCGGCGTTCTTGGCGCTCTCGCTCCGTTCTTCTGGAAATATTCGCTAATATCCCCATAGATATAAACGTGATCATGAGTGACGAACCACCATAACTCAAAAACGGAAATGGGATCCCTGTTATAGGGAGAATTCCATTAACTGCTCCCGCATTGAAGATCATCTGTATCCCTAGTTGGAACACGATCCCAAATGCCAATAAACTTCCAAAAGTATCACGGCACCTGGTCCCAATTAGCACGCCTCTTCCGATGACAAAGAACATTAAAATAAATACAGCTGCGATCCCTAACAAGCCTAATTCCTCACTGATAATCGCCAATATAAAATCTGTATGAGCTTCTGGAAGATAGAATAATTTCTGCACACTCTGCCCAAGTCCAGCTCCAGATACTCCTCCATGAGCAATAGCAATATAAGACTGTACAAGTTGAAATCCTTCAGTCTGTTCAAGTTCAAAGGGATTTCTGTGGCCTACCAAACGATTTAGGCGGTAAGGAGCTGAATGGGCATAATGATATAACGCCCAGCCTGCTAAAGAGCCTAATGAAATAAGATGTAACATCCGAGCACCAGAACAAAACGCAATCAATCCAGCGACTAAAACGATAGAAGTAGCCGTACCTAAATCCGGTTGCATCATAATTAATATAAAAAATACAATGACGACAATGAGAGGTGGCATGACACCTTTGAAGAATTTGTTTATGTAAGACTGCTTTCGCGAATAGACATACGCTAGATAAATAATCGAACCGATCTTGACAAATTCTGAAGGCTGGATCGTAAAACCAGCTATATTAATCCATCGTGTCGCTCCATTGACATCGTGACCAACACCTGGAATCAAGATTATCAATAATAGAAAAATTGAACCTAAGACGATAAAAGGTGATAATTTGCGATAATGTCGATAAGGGAAAAACATAAAAACTGTAAATAAAATGGCTGAAATAATCAGCCATTGAAGCTGTCGATCAAAAAAATGCGTAATATTACTATACCGCTCATAACCTTGCACAAAGCTTGCACTGTATATCATTACAAGACCAAATAAAGCTAAAAAAGAAATACTAACAATTAAATACCAATCTATATAAAGCTTTCTTTGTTTTTCTTCTTCCAAGGCGTTCACCTCCGTTACGATGAGCATCGCCCATACTAATCCTCTTATTATAGCAGATGGAATCATCCTCTAAAAGAGACTTCAGGACTGACTGAAAAATTTACACGATTGTCGTATTTTCCATGAACAGAGATAATTACAATAGAACGTGAAAGTTTTTACAAGCGATTGACCTTACATTCACATATAATTTCGATATTTTTTCCTTAATTACTAAGTAAATGACTACCCTGAAATAACACAATAGATACTCACTTTGTTTTCAGAGCTTTATCAAATCGTGAAAGTAGCTAAACTCACATGTTAACGACGTTCAGATCGGAAATCAGACCCTGAACGTAGCTAAACTCGCATGTTAACGACGTTCAGATCGAAATCAAACCCTGAACGTAGCTAAACTCGCATGTTAACGACGTTCAGATCGAAATCGAACCCTGAACGTAGTAGCTAAACTCGCATGTTAACGACGTTCAGATCGAAATCGAACCCTGAACGTAGCTAAACTCACATGTTAACGACGTTCAGATCGAAATCAAACCCTGAACGTAGCTAAACTCGCATGTTAACGACGTTCAGATCGAAATCGAACCCTGAACGTAGCTAAACTCGCAAGGTTGACTACATTAGTATATAGCGTGGAAGATTCTTACTCCTTTTCCGTCGATGAACTACGAAATGTTCTCAATAAAACCACCTAGGTCACTGAAAAAATGGAAATTCAGTTTTAACAATGCATCAACATTCAATACACCAAACTATTGAAGAAATTGATTAGACCTGCGAGCAAGCTAGGCTGCTACTTCCTTTTATTTTATAAAATAGGGTAGCCGAAACAAATTTTCATTCACCATGGTTTAGAAATACTCTCATGTGTATCTACCTGCGTAATGATCGAAATTTATCAGCTTATTTTAAAAAACGTCTGGCCATGAAGGCCAGACGTTGTATAAATCTATTCTTTATCCTCTTAAAGCTTTCGCTACTGTTGTTACGCGTTTACCAAGTCTTTTAGCCATTGTAAGATCTCTTTCATCCGGCTGTGCACTTCCATCTGGACCGGCAACTGTAGAAGCTGAGTACGGTGATCCCCCAATTCCATCAGTCGTTAATTGTTCTGGATTCTCTCCGTAAGGAAGTCCTACGTAAACAAATCCAAAGTGAAGTAATGGAACTAATGAAGTAATAGCCGTTGTTTCTTGACCACCATGGATCGATCCAGTACTCGTAAAGATCCCTGTTGCTTTTCCTTCTAATTCACCATTCATCCATAACGCTCCAGCTGAATCAAGGAATTGCTTCATTTGAGCAGGCATGGAACCATAGCGTGTTGGAATACCCCATACAACGCCGTCCGCCCATTTTAAATCGTCATGAGTTGCTACAGGAATGTCTTCTTGAGCTTTTTGCGCTTGAACGTAAGCATCTTGCCCTGACATTGCTTCCTTTACAACCTCAAACTCTTCGACGCGAACAATTTTCACTTCCGCTCCTTCAACTTCAGAAGCACCTTCCGCAACTGCTTTTGCCATCGTGTGAATATGTCCATAGGTACTGTAATAAGGTACTAAAATTTTTGTCATAGCCTTAACCACTCCTCCATAATAATTTGTTTACAATTAATGTATTACCTACGTGTATTCTTCCTTACGAAGGTAATGATTAAACTTCTTATTTTTATAAATAAGCAATACTTTCGTTTGTTGCTTACCTTTAGTAAGTATATTATCTTACTTACTTACTAAAGTCAAGTGGATTATGTTATAATTAAATTAGCACCATGACTGTAAGGAGTGATAACAATGGAAAAAATGAATTTATGTCCGAAGTTTGAAACGGCCTTTCAATTATTAGGTAAGCGCTGGAATGGTCTAATTCTTCGAGTTCTTTTCCAAGGTCCAGTCAGGTTTCGTGATATTTCCGCCAATATTCCAAGTATGAGCGACAAAATGTTAGTGGACCGTCTTAAAGAATTAGAAATAGCTGGTTTAGTTCAACGAACCGTATTTCCAGAAACCCCCGTTCGAATTGAATATCAGTTAACGGATAAAGGAAAAGCACTGGAACCTGCACTAGACGAAGTGCAAGCATGGGCAGAACAGTGGATGGAGTAAAAAAAGATGCTTCTCAGGAATGAATAAACCTGGAAGCATCTTTTTTATTTTATTCCTTTTTTAAAAAATCAAAGCGGTGACCCAAAATCTGCCCTGCCAAACCTGAGCGAATACTCATATTCATATAAACGATAGCTCCTGACAAAATGGTAATGACGAGAATGAACATAGCATTCCATCGACTTTCTAATGGGATGAGTTGCTGAAAACCATAACTTAGAAAAGCAACCACGATCGCCATAACGATGGAAAAGGAGCAAATAAGTAATAGTCGTTTAAAAATAAAACTATAATTGTATGAAGCAAATTTCCCTATGGCCCACACGTTAATTGTTATGGCAATAAGGTAGCCGATCCCAGTGGCTAGCACGGCTCCTTGTGCTTCAAACAATGATATGAAGATTCCGTTAAAAATTGCTTTAAAAAGCAACCCAGCCGTTAGAGCAATGACTGCATATTTTTGTCTATTGATGCCTTGCAATAAAGATGCGGTGACCGCGAAAATGGAAAAAGCCACGGCTACAGGCGCATAAGATCGAAGGACTTCCGATCCGATCACAAAATCATCCATTCCGAATAACGCCGCATAAGAAGGCTCCGCTAACACCATCAGGCCTACTGCAGCAGGGATGGTTAAAAAGAAAATAATTTGATACGTCTGTGTGATCGTTCGTTGCAATCTTTCTGTCTCTTGATTAATAAATGCACTCGTCACCGTAGGCAAAATAGTGAGCGACATTGCCGTAGCAACAGCTACAGGGATCAAGATCAATTTGTGAGATGCCTGTGTAAATGAAGCGTAATATGTTTCCGCGATCCCCTGAGAGAAACCGGCACCCATCATCGCTTCATTAAAAGATAATAAATCAACGGTTTGATAGAGTGGGATGGATAAACCGACAAATGAAATCGGCAAAGCATAAGCAAATAATTCTTTATACATTTTAGGAAGAGGAATTTGATGATCGACAGTACTTTCCTCTATTTGTTTTTGCAGGCCTGTCCATCTCTTTTTCCAGTAATATAGAAGAACAGCGAGCCCGCCTAACGCTCCAACAAATGCACCAAATGTGGCGAAACCAACGGCCGTACCTAATTCTCCATCAAGGACATCAATAATGAAGTATGTTAACGCAAGAATGAAAACGATCCGAATGATTTGTTCAATGACTTGGGATATCGCTGTCGGGCCCATAGATTGATGTCCTTGAAAGTATCCGCGAATCAAAGCCATGATTGGTACAATAATTAATGCGACACTTACCATTCTGATAGTAAAGACGGCATCTGAAACAGAATTTCCTTCCAGACTGTCTGGATCCAATACTTGGTTAGCGATCGGTCCTGCGAGAAAGAACAAAGCTATAAAAGCAACGAATCCAGTGATCGACATGACAATAAGCCCTGACTTTAATAAGCGCTGACCTGTTCTGTAATCACCTAAGGCGTTATATTTTGATACAAATTTCGATACGGCTAGCGGGACACCTAGTGTGGCTAGACTTAAGAGAACCGTATATGGAGTATAACCATATCCATATAGAGCCAGTCCATCATGTCCTACAATAGCCGTGAATGGGAATATGTAAATGAGACCTAGCATTTTGGAAATGAAAATACTGGCGGTTAAAATCATTGTGCCTCGAATTAATTGGTTTTCAGACATATCTTTTCTCCTAATATGATGACTCTGTTATGTTGCTTATCATGATTTTCATTGTGGTCCATTCGAGTTAATTGATACAGCCACTTATTGCATCTCTACCGATTATGACCCCTGAGGCCAATTCCGGAAAAAACGAATTCTATCACAACATAAGTTCTTACAAAGCTCATCTTAAAATTAAAACACTGCTAGCATTTTATCATATTTTGTTATTTAACGGACAACTGCACCCCAAAAAAAGCGATTCAGCTTTTGGACTGAATCGCAGATTTCCCTACCCTTCGATCACTTTCACATAGACTTTTCGTTGTCTAGGTCCGTCAAATTCACAAAAGTATATCCCTTGCCACATTCCTAAAATCAGACTACCTTTTTCAATAATCACCATTTGCGATGCACCCACTGTACTTGCTTTAAGATGGGAAGCAGTATTCCCTTCTGCATGGCGATCACGCGAATGGTCCCAAGGAAACACCTCATTTAAACGCATGATCATATCTGTTTTCACATCTGGATCTGCATTTTCATTTATGGTAATTCCACCTGTGGTGTGGGCACAGTAAACGTAAGCTACCCCTTCACTTACTTCACTTTCATCTATGATTTGCTGAACTTTTTTAGTGATGTCTTGCATTTCGTCACGTGAACCAGTAGAAATGGCTAACTTTTTCAACATTCTACTTCCTCCTTCATCACGATGTTCTATCCTCTAGCGTGGTCATTTGTAGCCTTCACAGCGTGTTTAATGATAGAAGAGAATTCATTTTCTGTTAATTTCTTTAACCCTTCAGCTGTAGATCCTCCTGGAGAAGCTACTTGATCCATTAATTCTTGTGGATCGTGGCCATTTTCCAGCATAGCGACAGACCCTTGCATCATTTGAACGACAAGTTTTCTAGCTTGCTCTGGGCTCACATCATATGAAACTGCCGCTTCTTCCAGTGCTTGTGCAAAAGCATAAACAAATGCCGGTGCACTTCCAGTGATAGCTGTTAAATCGTGGACTTTTTCCTCTGATAATTCTTCTGATGCTCCAATAGAGGAAAGGACTTGTGAAAGTATCTCTCTATGTTTTTGTTCCACGTAATTACCACAAGCAAACGTCGACATGGATTGGCCGATTTGAGCTCCTGTATTTGGCATGATCCACGCCACTGGAGTCCCTTTAGGAAGACGCGCTTCCATGTATGTTGGATCAATACCA
Source organism: Salipaludibacillus keqinensis (assembly GCF_003226325.1). Taxonomy (GTDB): domain Bacteria; phylum Bacillota; class Bacilli; order Bacillales; family Salisediminibacteriaceae; genus Salipaludibacillus; species Salipaludibacillus keqinensis. The sequence goes on from NZ_PDOD01000002.1 coordinate 943,954, forward strand.
GCTGCCACCGTTATAATAAACTGCTCATGAACTTCATGAGAAAGTTCTCGCAATAATTTATCATGGGTATGAGGGGGAGATGCTAAAACAATCACATCGTTTTTGTTCATCTCTTCTTTCCAATTTGAAGAGATATCAACAGAATAGTTGGCTTTCAACCGGTTTAATTTCGCTTCATCAGATTGATTAGTTACTGTAATCGCATGCTCATGGTTTTCATTTGATAAAAGTCCATTAATAATTGCTTCGGCCATTCTTCCTGCACCGATAAATAATATATTTGTCTTCATCATCATTCAACTCCTTTATCACGATATTTAACATAACATGATTTCAGAGCAATAACAAAAGAGCACCGAGTATGGTGCTCTTTTGTAGACTTTCATTTAGCTAATTTCTCTTAGACGACGTTCAAGCTGCTTGAGTTTGAATTCATGTTTGTTTGCTTTCTCATATTGCTTAAGTTTTCGCTTAAGTCGTCCTTTTGTCCATGAAAAATCAATATTTTTCTGATTTAAATAAGAAGCGAAAAAGTCTACATTTCCACTTTCATATTTGTAATCATCTTCTACGATATCGAAATAACGGTCAAAGGCTTCAAATAAGGTTGCACCTTCAGGGACAAAGTCTCCATAAATATCAAGACAAAGCCTGTAGTTGTTTTCTCGTAGTTTTGTTAAGAAAGTATTTAAGAATGTTTCTTCGCTACCCTCAATTACATATCCTTTTCTCTCAAGTAAATTTAAAAAGATCTTCAATTCACTATGGTAAAAAGAATAAGCTTTTCTCATTTCCTTAGTCATATTAATATTGATGCTAACCGTACCTTCAGAGCGAGCATGCAACATGTTCAACAGTGCACGAGATACATCCGGTTTTAATAGAAAAGTTGGATGAACGGTTCTCAGGTACTTCTCAACCTCCGTATTTACTAAAGATTGCATCTTTTCATTTCTTTTCATTTCGAGAAGCGCTGTTTTTCTTTCAAGTTCAGCGTATTCTGTCATTCTCTGCTGCGTTTCTTGACTCCAAACAGCACGTTTAGCTTCAAACTTATTTTTCAATTGTTGAAACATGTGCATCTCCTCCTTTCACGATTTTTAAGTTTATATTTTTTCCCCACAAGCAGTGTAGCATACTCAAAACAGAAATAAAATAGAGTTTTTCGAAAAAAATTGAACGATTTGTTACCTTATAAGATCTCAGTTACTCTTAAGCATTGAAATGGGTTGAAATCGCTGTTTTTAGTAATATTATCTGATAATTTCTGTTTCTATTACATTTTTAGGTGTAGTACTTATCCTTAATTAATTAGTAAATACGATTTCGACGAAGGGACATTTAATGAGAACACTTGAATATGTATACTCTCGCGAAGTAGAATCAAGAAAGATCATGAATTTGAAAAGCTTACTGAAACGAAATGAGGTCATTGTAATGAAAGATGTTATCATCATCGGTGGTGGTCCGGCAGGGCTCATGGCTGCCGTTGCTGCAGCTGAAAACGGCGCTGACGTACTACTAATTGATAAAGGAAGCAAATTAGGTAGAAAGCTTGCTATTTCTGGAGGCGGCCGTTGTAATGTAACAAACAGAGCTGATATAGAGGAAATTATTAAACACATCCCTGGAAACGGGAGATTTATGTACAGTCCCTTTTCTATCTTTAATAACGAAGATATTATTGCCTTCTTTGAAGGGCTCGGAATTCAGTTGAAGGAAGAAGATCGTGGCCGAATGTTCCCTGTGAATGATAAAGCGATTGAAGTGGTAAGAGTTTTACTTAATCGTATCCGATCATTGAACGTGGAGATTCGTACTAAAACTGAAGTGAAAGATGTCCTTTATGATGAGGAGAACAAAGTGGTTTCAGGTGTTAAACTTAGTAATAACGAGGTTATTAAAGCAGCAAAAGTGATCATCGCTGTTGGTGGGATGTCTGTCCCTCACACTGGTTCCACAGGGGATGGTTATCCTTGGGCTCGTAAAGCTGGACATACAATCACTGAACTATATCCTACTGAAGTACCCATCACTTTAAGTGATGAATTTATAAAAAAGAAGGAGCTTCAAGGGTTATCACTACGGGAGGTTCGACTCTCTGTAATGGATCCTAAAAAAGGAAAATTAATTAAGGCCCATGAAGGAGACATGATTTTCACTCACTTCGGCATTTCAGGACCTATTGGGCTTCGTTGCAGTCAATATATAGTGAAGGCGAAGAAAAAACATAAAGTAAATAAAGTACCCATGTCCATTGATCTTTTTCCTGAAGTAAACCAAGAGGAACTTTTTCAAAGGATTATGACTACTCTTAAAGATCAATCGAAAAAAGCCGTTAAGAATGCTTTATCTGGTTTTGTTCCTGAACGAATGATTCCCGTTCTTCTTAGAATGGCTGAAATTGATTCTCTGAAAGTATTTGCAGAACTTTCTCAAGATCAGCTTCGCACCCTATCACATCTAACGAAGAATTTTCCACTCACTGCTACAGGGACGTTGTCTATCGATAAAGCGTTTGTAACAGGCGGCGGTGTCAGTGTGAAAGAAATTCAACCGAAGCGAATGGAATCAAAGCTTATGAAAGGGTTGTTCTTCTGTGGAGAAGTACTGGACCTCCACGGTTATACAGGGGGATATAATATAACCGTTGCATTTTCGACTGGCTTCACAGCAGGAAGTGCAGCCTCTGAAAAAGAATAAAGGAAAGCCTGCGATCAGAGGAGTGCTACTCTGATCACAGGCTTTTTTTGTTTGTTTTATTTTTAGGGTGTTAGCTTCGAATGTTGACGACGTTCAGAAACCCATCGACACCCTGAACGTCGCTAAACCCGCAACTAGCGAAGTTCATCGCTTCTTACCAAATCATTAATTTGCTACAATGTTGACCAGTTTACCTGGAACAGCTATAACTTTACGAACGGTTTTTCCGTCAATTTCTTCTTTTACTTTATCAATATCCACAGCTGCTTGTTCCATATCCTCTTTACTAGCGTCTTTAGCTATGGTTAATTTCGAACGGACTTTTCCGTTCACTTGAACGACTATTTCTACTTCGTTTTCCACTAACCATGAAGAATCAAATACCGGCCAAGTACTGTATGACAATGTCCCTGCATGACCTAAATGGCTCCAAAGTTCTTCACTTACATGAGGAGCTACAGGTGCCAGTAATTTGACGAATCCTTCTAAATGGCTTTTAGATAGTTTCTCCTGTTTATAAGCTTCATTTACAAAGACCATCATTTGAGAAATACCTGTGTTAAAGCGAAGAGATTCAAAATCCTCGGTAACTTTCTTGACTGTCTTATGGTAAACCCGAGTCATTTCGTCAGTCCCCTGGGCATCTACAATCGATGGATTTAGTTGGTTCTCATCGTTAATCATCAATCTCCATACTCGGTCAAGAAAACGACGGGCTCCGTCTAATCCGTTCTCGCTCCAGGCAATTGACGCGTCCAATGGACCCATAAACATCTCATAAAGTCGTAAAGTATCCGCACCGTGGGATTCCACAATGTCATCAGGGTTTACAACATTCCCTTTCGATTTACTCATTTTCTCATTGTTCTCACCAAGAATCATTCCTTGGTTATACAGCTTTTGGAAAGGCTCTTTCGTCCCGACTACGCCAATATCATAAAGGACCTTATGCCAAAAACGTGCGTATAGTAAATGTAATACAGCGTGCTCTGCTCCTCCAATATAGATATCTACTGGAAGCCACTGTTCTATTTTCTTCGGATCGGCCAGTTGGTGATCATTATCCGGATCAATGTATCGTAAGTAATACCAGCAACTACCTGCCCATTGTGGCATCGTATTTGTCTCACGCCGTCCCTTTTTACCAGTTTTCGGATCAGTTACATAGAGCCAATCTTCGTTATTAGCCAATGGAGATTCACCTGTTCCTGATGGTTTAAACTCATCCATATCAGGAAGTGTTAGCGGCAACTCCTCCTCAGGTACTGGTTCCATCGTTCCGTCTTCCCAATGAATCATTGGAATAGGTTCACCCCAATAGCGTTGTCGACTAAAGAGCCAATCGCGAAGACGATAGGTCACTTGTTGAGTTCCTTTATTGTTTTCTTCAAGCCATTCGCACATCTTAGAAATAGCCTCTTCGTTTTCCAAACCATTTAGGAAGTCGGAATTTACGTGAGGTCCGTCACCAGCGTACGCTTCTTTAGATACATCTCCACCAGAAACGACTTCTACGATCGGCAGATCAAAGGTCTTTGCGAATTCATAATCACGCTCGTCATGACCTGGAACTGCCATAATTGCTCCTGTTCCATAATTCACGAGGACATAATCGGCAATCCATACAGGAATGTTCTCACCTGTTACAGGATGAATTGCATATCCTCCTGTAAATACTCCAGTCTTTTCTTTAGCCAGTTCTGTTCTTTCTAGATCACTTTTTGTTGCCACTTTCGTTTGATAGGCTTGAACTTCAGCTTTACGGTCATCAGAAGTAATCTCGTCAACGAAAGAGTGTTCTGGCGCTAATACAAGATACGTTGCCCCAAATAGTGTATCTGGGCGAGTTGTAAACACGGTCAGTTGCTTGCCTGAATTCTCAAGAGTAAAATGAACATCCGCTCCTTCAGAACGACCGATCCAATTGCGCTGCATATCTTTGATGCTCTCAGGCCAGTCCAGTTCTTCAAGGTCTTCAAGAAGACGGTCGGCATAGGCAGTGATTTTCAACATCCACTGCTTCATGGGACGACGCTCTACCGGATGTCCTCCCCGCTCACTCTTTCCGTCAATCACCTCTTCATTAGCGAGAACGGTTCCGAGGGCAGGGCACCAGTTTACTGCTACTTCATCTACATACGCTAAACCTTTTTTGTACAGTTGAAGAAAGATCCATTGTGTCCACTTATAATATGACTGGTCGGTCGTGTTCACTTCTCGATCCCAATCGTAGGAGAAACCAAGAGCTTTAATTTGCCGACGGAAGTTATTAATATTCAGTTCAGTAAATTCCCTCGGGTGCTTTCCCGTATCTAACGCATATTGCTCTGCTGGTAACCCGAATGCATCCCATCCCATAGGATGAAGCACGTTGTACCCTTGCATTCTCTTCATCCGTGAAACAATATCTGTCGCTGTATATCCTTCTGGATGTCCTACATGAAGTCCCGCTCCTGATGGATAAGGAAACATATCTAAAGCATAAAACTTCTTTTTAGAAGGATCTTCAGTTGTTTTAAATGTCTTGTTTTCTTCCCAAAAATGTTGCCACTTCTTTTCGATTTGTTGATGGTTAAAAGCCAATTCAACAACCTCCCTTGTATTCTTTCATTTTTATAATTTAGCACAGTAACGCTAAAAAGCAAAAAACCTCCCGTCTCTAGCTGTCACTAGGGACGAGAGGTTTATAATCCTTCCCGCGGTACCACCCACGTTTAGTACATTTATTCCATGTACTCACTCAAAGCCAGTAACGCAGGCTATACGTCAAAAGGTACAGAATAACTTCCCTTTTGCAACTCCAAGGTGAGTTCATGATGGGCCATGGTTAACTTTCACCAACCGTTAACTCTCTGAAACATGGACAACCATTACTATTCCTTTTCTCCATCTTTACACGCGAATTTATAGTGTTCATTATATGCTATTGTATGCATGGATGTTTGAACTGTCAAGAAACTGTAGGAACATCATAGACGATTTGTCATACTTTTATACCTATTCACTTTCATGAAGGGAAATATAATTATGCTGTTCCCCCATTCATCACCCATAAGTAAGTATTGCTATCATCGTGATCATTAGCCGCTTGCTTTTCCTCTTTTCTAAGAAGCTGATTTTTTAGCATCTTCCCTTGTAAACGAAAGATGAGGAATGCCACGGTCGAAGATCTTTGTCATGACAAACGGAATGAGAAATAACACAACGAGTGTATAAAAGAGTGCTGACATTCCGAATACATCCGCCATGATCCCGCCAAAAAGCGGTCCAATTAATCTACCACCGGTGCCTATACTATTTACGATTCCTTGATAAAAGCCTGCTTTCCCTTCTGGTGCCAACTGATAAGCAATAGTCGGAACTGCAGGCCAGACGAACATTTCACCAACAGTTAAGATAATCATCGCAACGACGAACGCAGTAAATACCTCTGCTTGGGCAAGAACGAGAAAAGCAATCATAAAGATCCCTATCCCAACATAAATCTGTGCTTTTAATGAATGAACCCATCGGTTAATAAAAAATTTAATGAGCGGCTGGCAAAAAATAATCATTCCCCCATTAATCGTCCACAATAGGCTGTAATAACTAAGAGGAATACCTAGGGCTTGCGTGTGAGCAGAAATGGTTGACGGCCATTGAGCATAAGCTATCCAGCAAATTAAAAAGCCTGAACATAGGAGCAACAGGGCGTGAAACCTTTTTTTGTGCTCCACCTTCTCTGCCTGTTCAAACACATTCGTCGTCGAACTCTGCGCCCCGTCCACTTGCAAATGTCTAAAGAAGAAGAACGCTAGACCGAAAAAGCCTAAATACATGAGTCCATTACCTAAAAAAACAAAATCAAATCGAAAGCTAGCAAGAAAGCCACCGATAGCAGCTCCTGTTGCTACGCCTACATTTTGCGCTACATAAATGGCATTAAATGGACGTCTACCTCCTTCAGGCCATACGGCTCCTGCCATAGCGTACATACAGGGAACCATCATCCCTGCCCCAAATCCAAGACCAATCAATAAAAGCACATAGGCAAGAAACGATTCGTGAAGGACAGCTAATGTAAATGCGCTAATAATTGTAATTGTCACTCCGATCATAATCGTCCTGTAACCTCCGATTCGATCGAATAGTTTGCCACCTATTAAATTACCGATGACCCCTGCAGTCGCATTAACCATCAAAACACTTCCGGCTACAGTTAACGACTGGCCTAGTTCTTGACTCATATAAATGGTGTTTAATGGCCACAGAAAGGAGGCTCCAGTCACGTTGATTGCCATACCAATCACTAAGATCCAAATCGCTTTGGGCACATTAATCCCCCTTATTATTTCGTTACTCTAATTAAAATAGTAGTAGATCTTGGTCAATTTAGCAATCTACTCTTCTCAGATTCATTGTTTTTTTACAATTAAACTCATTTTTGATCGTGATGTATTATGATAGGATGAGAAAAACAGATAAAAAGGGGTAATCGCGATGATTGATTTACGAAGTGATACAGTGACAAAGCCCAGTCAAATTATGAGGGACGTCATGGCTAAAGCAGATGTTGGCGATGATGTATATGGAGAAGACCCTACGGTGAACGAACTGGAACGTTATGCTGCTGAACTGCTTGGAAAAGAAGCCGCCTTATTTGTCACAAGTGGCACACAAGGAAACCAAGCCGCCATTCTTACTCATACTAGGCCTGGTCAAGAAGCGATCATGGATGAAGATGCTCATGTCTTTGTTTATGAAGGGGCAGCCATCTCCGCCTTTGCCGGAGTGCAATCTCGAACATTGCCTCACATAAGAGGGGAAATTTCGATGGAAACTTTAAAGGAAGCGATCAGAGCAGATGATGTTCATTATCCTGAAACGGGCTTGATTTGGCTTGAGAACACGCATAACCGCAGTGGAGGAGCTGTTCTCAATCAAACTTACTTAAAGGATGTTCATCTTCTTGCTAAACAATCTCGTATTCCTGTCCATATGGACGGGGCAAGATTATTTAATGCGGCAGTTGCTTCAAATACTTCGGTACGAGACATAGCTCAATACGTGGACTCTGTTCAATTTTGCTTATCAAAAGGATTAGGCGCGCCCGTTGGCTCGATCCTCGCAGGTGAGCAAACATTTATTGAGAAAGCGAGAAAGAAGCGTAAAATGCTCGGAGGCGGTCTGAGACAAGCGGGTATATTGGCTGCACCTGGTTTACTTGCGCTGAAATCGAATATTCAGAGATTAGCCGAAGACCATGATCAAGCCAAGAGATTAGCTGAAGCAATTAATACGTACACAGACCTTTCAGTCAATCATGAAGTTGAGACAAACATAATTGTTGCTGACACTCATGAATCCAAAATGACTGCCCCTGAATGGGTAAACGCCATGAATGAGAAAGATGTTGCTATTATTCAATATAAACCAGAAGCTCTTCGCTTTACTACAAACTTAGATGTTTCAAAGAAAGATATAGACGCCGTCATTGAAAAGCTCAAAGACTGTAGTAGAAAGGCTGATGATTAGAACATGCAACAAGAAACACCGCTCCTTTTTGGAGAAAAACGATACCGTACTTGGAACTATCACTTGAAATCTCAATTCGGAGAAAAGATATTCAAAGTCCCCCTCGATGGAGGGTTTGACTGTCCTAACCGGGACGGAAATGTAGCCAGTGGCGGCTGTACATTTTGTAGCGTTCGGGGATCAGGAGATTTTGCCGGCGATCGTAAAGAAGATCTCGTCACTCAGTTTCACACGATCAAAGACAAAATGCACCGAAAGTGGAAGAAAGGAAAGTATATTGGCTATTTTCAGGCATACACCAATACGTATGCTCCAGTATCTGAATTACGGGAGATGTTTGAAACCATTTTACAACAGGAAGACGTGGTGGGATTGGCCATTGCTACTCGGCCTGACTGTCTCCCTGACGATGTGGTAGACTATTTAGCTGAACTGAATGAACGGACTTATCTTTGGGTTGAACTTGGCCTTCAAAGTGCTCATGATCGGACAGGAGAGCTGATAAATCGCGCTCACGATTTTCAATGCTATCTGGAAGGTGTCAATAAATTGAGGCGCCACAATATTCGCATCTGTTCTCATATCATTAACGGCCTGCCACAGGAAAACCATCAAATGATGCTCGATACAGCAAAAGAAGTTGCCAAACTCGATGTGCAAGGGATCAAAATTCATCTTCTCCATCTTCTCAAACGCACACCGATGGTGAAACAATATGAAAAAGGGCTTGTCGATCTCATGAATAAAGATGACTACGTCACTCTCGTCTGTGACCAATTGGAAGTGATTCCTCCTTCCATGATAATTCACCGATTAACAGGGGATGGTCCAGCTGATTTGATGATCGGTCCGATGTGGAGTTTGAATAAATGGGAAGTTCTCAATTCGATCGACGCAGAAATGAAACGACGTGGAAGTTGGCAGGGAAAATACTATTCAGCGTCACTACAAAATGGGGAGGTTCATCGCACATGAATTTAGCTGGGGTTCTCCCGTTCGCAAGAGAAACACTTCAAAAAGCGGTTCCCTTAAATGGGGTGGCCGTAGATGCCACTGCTGGAAACGGTCACGACACTGCTTTTTTAGCTAAACTTGTAGGCTCTAAAGGGACCGTTTACAGCTTTGATATTCAAGAACAGGCAATAAACGCAACAAAAGATCGATTGAAACAAGAACAATTAGAAGAGCGAGTCACCCTCATTCAGGAAGGGCACGAAACACTAAGTGATCATCTTCTTCCTGATCACCAAGGGCACATTGACGGAGCCATCTTCAATCTCGGCTATTTACCAGGAAGTGATAAATCAGTCGTCACTTCATCTGCAACAACGATCGAGGCGATTAAACAGTTACTCATCCATCTAAAACCAAAAGGAATTATCGTGCTCGTCGTGTACTATGGCCATGAAGAAGGAAAAATCGAAAAAGAGAACCTCCTTCCTTTTGTCCAGTCTCTACCTCAGCATGAATTCCATGTATTGGAGTATCGTTTTACTAACCAACATAACGACCCTCCATTTATTATTGCCATAGAAAAAAGAAAACCGTAACACAAACGAGCAGCTAGAAGAGTCTCTAGCTGCTCGTTTGGTTTCTATGTACCGCTTTTTGTCCGGTACATCCATCCGTTTAAATAAAAAAATAGTGTGGACGCTCCGCCACTTCGGATCAGCCTTTTGCCCTTTTTCTTAAGAGCAGGATCCTTTTTAACTTTATCATCCGCGAGATAAATAGCTATCAGCCCATTGTTAATTAGCCTATGGAAAGATGAATCGGGTAAAGGTCGCAAAGATTTGTCAGCTTCTTTAAAGAAGTGTTCCATTCTAGAGAGCATGTCTTCTTCATTTTTGTAATAAAAACAGAAGTTCAAATCACCTTCTTCACGATCTTCTTCCTGATCAATAAAATAATCCATCAAAATGTGCAATCCTTGAACCCACGGGAAATAGCCTTTCTTAATTTCGATTGCCTCTTCTGGCGTCATTGACTGTTTGCCTGCAGAATAAGAAGCTAAGCAAAAGATTCCAAGAGTGGAACCGCTGCTAGCCGAGAATTCGTACCAACGCATCGGACCGACACTTTGTTTATGGTGATCAAACCAAGTGGTTAACCTAGGAACCCTCTCCTCCTCTTTCACATGTTTATGAACTTGCAAATCACTATATAAATTGGCCAACTTGACTGTTTCTTGTTGAACAGCGGGGTAGGACGGAAAATGTCCGATGCACTCTTGACACGTTTTTACTAAAGAGGTTAAATAGCCCCCATCATCTTTTTCATCTCGAAACCGATAATAGTCTCTCACTTTTGCTCCTTCAGTTAAGGCGTCCGGCATAGATTCGTGCAAAGCACGAAAGTCTGCCGGATCTAACGACGTACTACGATCACACAAATTATCTAGATAGTCACTAATCGTTTGGTAAGCAACAATGAAGCGGACAACTTCACGAAAACCATCCCCTGAAAGCAAGGCATAGATGGCTCCACCTTCACAGTGGAACGTTTTTGAATCTATGCTCATCAGCGCTTGAGTTCGTAATTCTTCATTTGGTATTTCTTCTGCTTTTTTTCTCCACTCTGCCAAGTACTCGTGAACGACAGGTATTACGTGTTTATAAACTTTATACATTAACGTCCATGAAGTTTTTGGAATTCTCACAACTTACTCCTTTTTTCAAGTTCGCTCTGTTATAGATGAGTCTTTGGCCGAGTCTCAAGGACATTACTTGAACCCACCAGCTACCTGAGATAGAGCGTCACGGATTTTTCTTAAATCATTAACGGCATTCAACATATCATTTCAGTTCACACAATTAACGGTTAAGATGCATCGTTACGAAACCAAGCATGTGAGCAAGAACCTCTCTCTTTTCTGGTTCGTTCAGAACTTCATGATATAATCCTTCCCATTCTTTGTAATATTTATCTTGAAGATCGACTTGGTCAAACCATTGCTTTACGGAGTGTTTGTCCACAATTCGATCATCGCCACCTTGCATTAAAAGTAGAGGAATTTCCGGAAACGTATCGATTTCTTGATGAGCACGGTGAATCGACTTTTCAAGTTCTCTGTACCAACGAATACTCACTTTTTTAATGAGTAATTCATCTTGCTCGTCTCTTGTTCTCATAGAGGGATCACGTGTGCCAGAACCAGGTGCCAAGTTCGAAGGAAAACGAAGTTCAGGTGTAATCCGATTTAACATGTAAGAGATCGCTTTTTTACTTGCAGGCGTCTTATTATATAACCCGAAACATGGTGAAGATAACAACACCATCGTTGGCAAGTCCCTTTCATCCAAATTCATCAATGTACGGGTTGTGATTAAACCTCCCATACTGTGACCAAGAAGGATCACAGGTAAATCATACCTTCTAGCTTCTTCTAGCCACGAAGACACGGTGTTTATGTATAAATCGAAAGTCGGAACGTGTCCACGGGGGCCTGCAGTGGTTCCTTGTCCTGGTAAATCGCCCATTATTACATGAAAGTCAAACTGATTTAACTTCTCTACCACCCACTTGTAACGAACGTGGTATTCCCCTGCGCCATGAACAATTACAAAAACACCTTTCGCTTTCTTTTTATCTACTTCCCATTTCCACATAAACTTCCCCTCTTTCCGCTTTTTTTCTTTATCTTCCCCTTCCAACGAAGATTCGTCAAGTCATACGAAGTAGAGATTGTTCCCCTTGTAAGGCTAATTTGATACACTATAATCACTTTCAAGATTATGAATGGAGAGTGACACACATTGAAAATTTACTCTTATAAAGGTCAAACCCCTGTCATTGATTCTTCTGCATTTGTAGCCGACGGTGTAGTAATTACTGGAGACGTGAAGATCCATGAGCAAGCTAGCATATGGTTCAATACCGTTATCCGCGGGGATGTATCCCCAACGATTATCGGAAAGGGTGTAAACGTCCAAGACAACAGCACTTTGCATCAAAGTCCCAATTTACCATTATTGCTTAAAGAAGGCGTCACAATCGGGCACCAATGTATTCTACATAGTTGCGTCGTAGAAAAAAATGCCCTCATTGGAATGGGCTCTACGATTCTAGATGGAGCAGAAATTGGTGAAGAAGCATTTATTGGCGCCGGAAGTCTTGTACCGCCTGGAAAGAAAATCCCTCCCCGGACATTAGCTCTTGGACGTCCTGCAAAAGTCGTTCGTGATTTATCGGAAGAAGATATCGTGGAAATGAAAAGAATCCGGGCGAGTTATGTAGATAAAGGGCAGTATTACAAATCAATGGTGGACAACGATCAGTAGCGTTTAATAGTTAAAAGCGCGAATGGAAAAAATCCCATTCGCGCTTTCTATAGTTTATTTCCCTGCAATCTGTAATGCTTCTTGTTTCATCAGTTCCGCTTTATCCGTCGCTTCCCAAGGAAGAGTGATATCCGTACGACCGAAGTGACCATAGGCAGCCGTCTGCTTATAAATTGGACGTCGAAGATCAAGCATTTTAATAATGCCTGCTGGACGAAGATCAAAGTTTTTTCGCACCACTTGGACGAGAACTTCTTCAGAAACTTTTCCAGAATCAAACGTATCAATAGCAATCGATACAGGTTGAGCTACACCAATCGCATAGGCAAGCTGAACTTCACAGCGATCAGCGAGGCCAGCCGCTACGATGTTTTTCGCAACATAACGAGCAGCATATGCAGCTGATCGGTCTACTTTCGTCGCGTCCTTGCCTGAAAAGGCACCGCCACCGTGACGAGCATATCCGCCATAAGTATCGACGATAATTTTACGGCCTGTTAATCCCGCATCTCCTTGTGGCCCTCCAATGACGAACCGACCCGTTGGATTTATAAAATATTTCGTTTCAGCGTCTAACAATTCCGGAGAAACCACAGGTTTGATTACTTTTTCTTTTAAATCCTTCTTAATCTGATCTAAGCTGATTTCAGGATGGTGTTGCGTGGAAATAACAATCGTATCCACACGAAGGGGTTGCTGATTTTCATCATATTCAACAGTTACTTGAACTTTACCGTCTGGACGAAGATAATCAATCGACTCATCTTTTCTCACTTCTGCCAGTTTTCTAGCAAGCTTGTGAGACAATGAGATAGGTAAAGGCATAAGTTCAGGTGTTTGGTTATCAGCATAACCGAACATTAACCCTTGATCTCCTGCCCCAATGGCTTCAATTTCATCTTCAGACATTTGACCTTCTCTTGCTTCAAGAGCTTGATCAACACCTTGAGCGATATCAGCGGACTGTTCATCAATAGAAGTTAATACGGCACAAGTTTCATAATCAAAGCCATATTTAGCACGAGTATAACCAATGCCTTTAATCGTTTCTCGAACGATTTTCGGGATGTCAACATACGTTGATGTTGAGATTTCTCCAGCTACTAGAACTAGTCCCGTGTTAACCGATGTTTCGCACGCTACACGAGCATTTGGATCATTTTTCATAATTTCATCTAAAATAGAATCAGAAATTTGGTCACAAATTTTATCGGGATGACCCTCTGTTACTGATTCTGACGTAAATAATCTTGTTCTACCTGCCACAATACGTACCTCCTTGGAAATTACATCTTTAGTATATAAGATAACCTTCATTATCGACGGTACTCGTTCTCCCAGCAGAATGGTCCAAATCATCGACCTGAAAAAATAAAAAAACCTTCTCCCTATAGAGGAAAAGGTTACGTTCCATTCGCCTTTCGCCTCTTATCGACCAAGACATACACATAGATATGCCTTGCAGGTTAGCACCGTTCACCTTTTTTTAAATGTGGTGATGGTTGCTGGGCTTCGTCGGGCCTGTCCCTCCGCCTACTCGGGATAAGAGTATCCGTTCGCAAGAAGAATACATGATTTTTTAATTACTGTCAAGGTATGTGCTTAATGAATGACTATAAATGAAATGCTCAAGGATTCACGTATATGGCAATCTATTGACGTTTTAGATAAATCATATCTTCATTTAGGAAAATGTATTAAAATTTAACTATAGAAAGAATTCAATTTCCTCCAACAACACAACTTTGCACTCAGCTACAGATGTCTTACTAAAAATCTCTGTAATTACCCCTTCCTTTTACTCTTTCATTTGACTAAAAATTTTTTCAGTTATTCTCATTTTTAAAGTATGTACTATTACATCTAATGTGTTATACTATTTTACAAATCCAATAAATTAAAGCGCTATCATAACGGTGTAAATCATTCATTTTACTAGATCACGTCGCTCATCACATACAAAACGCTAGTGCTTAATGATATTAGGGAAGGAATGATAATTATGAGTATGGTTCATTTCGAAGCCGCGTTAGGTCGATTGTTACAAGGTGACCGAGTTCACAAAGATTTATCCGTTCCTCGACTTATTGAAAAGGGGTTGCAAAGAGGCGAGGGAGTGTTAACCTCAACTGGATCCTTCCGCGCAACGACGGGAAAGTATACTGGACGCTCTCCAAAAGATAAGTACATTGTCGACGAAGTGTCAACGAAAGATAAAATCCATTGGGGAACCGTAAATAAGACGATCTCTTCAGAAGTTTTCGAGCACTTATATGAAAAAGTGTTACACTATTTATCCGAAAGAGATGAAATATTTGTTAGACACGGATTCGCTGGGGCTGATAAGAACTACCGGCTTCCCATTCGAATTGTGAATGAATTCGCTTGGCATAACTTGTTTGTCCGTCAACTATTCATTCGACCTACTGAGACCGAATTAACAAGTTTACTTCCAGAGTTCACCATTGTTTCTGCTCCTGGATTCAAAGCTAATCCTGAAATCGATGGGACAAATTCTGAAGCATTTATCATTGTGTCCTTTGAGAAAAAAACAGTTCTCATAGGTGGCACAGAATATGCTGGTGAAATGAAAAAATCTATTTTTTCGATTATGAATTATTTACTTCCAGAAAAAAATGTACTTTCAATGCATTGCTCAGCGAATGTAGGACACGAAGGGGATGTTGCCTTGTTCTTCGGTTTGTCCGGCACAGGAAAAACTACACTCTCCGCCGATCCGTATCGCTCCCTTATAGGAGATGATGAACATGCTTGGTCACCAAATGGTGTGTTTAATATTGAAGGTGGTTGCTACGCGAAGTGTATTCAACTGTCTGAAGAGAAAGAACCCGAAATCTATCGAGCGATTCGCTTTGGCTCTGTTTTAGAGAATGTCGTATTGGATGAGATTACGAGGGAGCCTGACTATGAGGCAAATGACTACACTGAGAATACTCGGGTTGCCTACCCTCTTGAATCGATCCCATCTTCAATAGAACCTAGCATAGCGGGTCATCCAAATACAATCGTATTTCTTACAGCTGATGCCTTCGGAGTCCTCCCTCCAATTAGTAAATTATCACCGGAGCAGGCGATGTATCATTTCTTATCAGGCTATACGAGTAAATTAGCAGGCACGGAAAGAGGGATTACATCCCCCCAAGCAACGTTTTCTACTTGCTTTGGTGCTCCTTTCCTTCCGCTACCGGCTGCAAGATATGCAGAGATGTTAGGGGATAAGATGCTCGAGCACAATACCGATGTCTACTTGGTGAACACTGGATGGTCAGGAGGACCTTACGGGGTAGGACAACGTATGAAGCTATCTTATACACGGGCAATGATTCGTGCAGCATTACAAGGAGATTTAAATGCCGCCGAGACCATCGTTGATCCCATTTTCGGACTGCAGATTCCTCTCCATTGCCCTGGCGTCCCTGATGAAGTATTGCAACCTAAAGAAACGTGGCAAGACGCAGATGCTTATGATCAGAAAGCTATGGAGCTGGCGATGAAATTCAAAGAAAATTTCAGGAAGTTTTCTGATATGCCAAAGCCTATCGCTGAAGGCGGTCCAACGATATGAACACACACTCCCCAGGTGAGGGCCTGGGGAGTTATTCGTTTTTACGAGCTTGTTTCATCCAATCGCACGCTTTTCTCGTATAGGTCAACTGTTCTCTGACTGAGAGAAGGTGACCTCGATTAGGAATGATCCATTTCTCCGATTTTTTCTTTTTTTCTATAAGTTGATCATGTAATTGGTGTGCATGTTCCACACCCACGTGCTGATCGAATTCGCCGTGAATAATAAGCACAGGACAGTTGATGTCATCTGCCATCGAAACAGGCGATCTCATTTTATAAATCGAATCTGATTGAGATGGATCTCCTGAAAAGGTACGACGCAACATTTTTCGCAGATCGGGTCGCTCTTCGTACATAAGGTGACAATTGGATACCCCGCCCCAAGTTATCAGCGAAGCAGGCTGATACTCCGCTGCCGTTAAACCTGCCATAATCCCACCTCTGGAAAAACCAACTACATGAACTCGTCCCTCTCTTACCATAGGGTGGGTGCTTAGCATTTCAAAGGCAGCAAAGGCGTCTTTCCGATCGTCTCCACCAAAATCTTCGCGACCTTCTCCTCCTTTATTGCCTCTATAAAACGGAGCAAATACAACAAACCCTTCAGAGGCATATTGCATAATTCTTGGGATTCTTACCATCCCTACATTTTTGATTCCTCCGCGTAAATACACCATTCCCTCATAATTGCCTTTTTCTTTCGGTTCAATTAAATATCCTTTTACTTTATATTCTTCAGACCAGTACGTCACTAAAAATAGATAGAAGCGATCGGAAGGAGAAATGATCGGTTCCTTTGAAATCATATATCGCATAAAAACCTCCTGAAATGAATGGGCGCGTTCAACAGCACACATCTCCATCTATAAACATACTTTATCACAACGATATGAGCAAACACCCATTTTAAGAGGAGGAACAGACCATGAGATTCATGAAAATATGGCTATTTACAATGTGTTCAGCTGTATTTCTATTAACTGGTTGTAATCAGGAAAAAGAGTTAACCGAAGTGAGCTTAGCTGAAGTGACAAGGTCTATTTTTTATGCCCCGCAATATGTAGCGATTTCTGAAGGTTTTTTTGAGGAAGAAGGATTGGATGTTGAATTAACAACCACATGGGGCGGAGATACAACGATGACGACCCTCCTCTCTGATGGGGCCGACATAGCCTTAGTCGGAGCTGAGACTTCCATGTATGTCTTCGCACAAGGAGCGAATGATCCAGCGATTAATTTTGCTCAACTCACCCAAACGGACGGTACATTTCTCGTCTCTCGTGAGCCGGTTGAAGATTTTCAGTGGGAAGATTTGAAAGGGACCACATTTCTGGGCCAACGTCAGGGCGGGATGCCACAGATGGTTGGTGAATATGTGTTGAAACAAAATGGGATCGAACCCCATGAAGATCTAGAATTAATCCAAAATATCGACTTCGGAAATATTCCATCTGCCTTTGCATCCGGCACAGGTGATTTTGTTCAGTTATTTGAACCGCAAGCGACGTTATTTGAAGAAGAAGGCATTGGTCACATCGTTGATTCCTTCGGCACACAATCTGGTGAAATTCCATATACTGTGTATATGGCGAAACAAAGTTTTCTAGAAAAAGATACGGAAACGATTGAGAAGTTTACTCGGGCTCTCTACCGAGCTCAGCAGTGGATCCAACAGGAAGATGCGGTCACTGTAGCTGAGTCGATTGAACCCTTCTTCGATGAAACTTCTTTAGATGTGATAGAACAAGTGTATATCCGCTACCGAGATCAAGGTTCTTATGCCACTTCTCCTCTCTTAAATGAAGACGCCTGGTATCATCTACAAGCAATTATGGATGAAGCAGGTGAACTCCCAATGGATATTGACTATGATGATCTCGTTAACCGAGAAGTAGCTGAGAAAATAATAAATGAATAAGTAACACGAAGGAAAGGAGAGGAGTCTTATCGCTTTTCTTGAGCTTAAACAAGTAGAAAAAACATTCTTCGCTTATGATTCTTTCACTACAGCAGTTGAAGAGATCGATTTAACCATTGAAGAAGGTGAGTTCATTTCCATTATTGGCCCAAGTGGTTGCGGGAAATCCACTCTCCTTTCTCTTATTTCAGGTCTTCTTCTTCCTACAAGCGGTCAAATATTATTAGACGGTAAAGTCATCCAGAAGCCCACTCCTGAAACAGGTTACATGCTTCAACAAGATTACTTATTTCCGTGGCTGACCATTAAAGATAATATTACTTTAGGATTAAAAACATTAGGAAAAACCAAGCAAGAAGAAATGAATCTAGCATTTCAGTTACTTGAAACGCTCGGTTTGTCAGATAAAAAAGACCACTACCCCGCTCAATTATCTGGGGGAATGAGACAACGGGTTGCTTTAGTACGAATGCTCTCAACAGATCCAAAATTACTGTTATTGGATGAACCTTTTTCAGCTTTAGATTACCAAACAAAATTAAAACTGGAAGATCTTGTTTTTACAACGATACGAAAACACAAAAAAACGGCGATCCTTGTAACTCATGATATCGGTGAAGCTATCGCCATGAGTGACCGAATTATTTTACTCACAGGTCGACCAGGAAGAATTAAACAAGAGTTTATACTTCCTGACGATTTGACGGTGACTCTTCCGTTTGCGGTTCGGGGAGATCTTCAGTTCAATCCATTATTTCAAAAGATATGGAAGGAGATGGAGTCCCTTGAAAGTGAATCGCAAGGAGATGCAAATACAGTATAAAAAACGTACGAAAAAGCGTACAAGACTCATTCGAATCACCCAACTTTCTATTCTACTCGTTTTCTTCTCTGGATGGGAACTGGCTGCCTCAGCCCGTTGGATTGACCCGTTATTATTCAGTTCCCCATCGCGAATTTGGGATTTGTTTTTGCTTCGAATGATGGACGGAAGTTTGGTTACTCATACATCCGTAACTTTGTTTGAAACCGTCCTCGGTTTTTTACTCGGTACGTTTCTTGGCACATGTCTCGCCGCTATGCTTTGGTGGTCCCCCTTTTTATCGAGAGTCCTCGATCCTTATTTAGTGATTTTAAATTCCATGCCAAAAGTGGCTCTCGGCCCCATTCTTATTGTTGGGCTCGGTCCTGGGTTCACGTCTATTATTGCTATGGGGGTTCTTATCTCACTGATCATTACGACGATGGTCATTTACCATGCTTATAAAGAAGTAGATGAGAATTATTTGAAGGTAATTAAAAGCTTCGGGGCATCCAAAAGGCAAACCTTTTTTAAAGTGATCTTTCCCGCCTCTTACCCTACATTGATTTCCACTTTGAAAGTAAACGTAGGCCTTGCATGGGTAGGAGTCATTGTAGGGGAATTTCTCGTATCAAAGCAAGGCTTAGGATATATGATCATATACGGCTTTCAAGTTTTCAACTTCACACTGGTTATGCTTGCACTTGTCATTATTGCCATTCTCGCCACAGGCATGTATCAGGCTGTGGAACTAATAGAAAAAAAGCTCATTCGTCATCAATCATGACAGAACGAGCTTTTTTACATGTTTATCAATTCGTTTTCACGAAAATACTTTCGGTGTATTTCTTCCATACTTAAAGGAAGAACATTGTCTTTCATAATGAAACTATATCGCTGGTTCGTACGAACATCCTTAGGTAGTTCGCTCATTAATTTAGGTCCTTTCGTTTCAAGATAGTTCTTTTTTGAAATCATTTCCTCAATAATTGCGAAATAAACGTTTTTTATAACGATTTCACTTTTTCCTTTAACCCGATATTGGCCGATGTAAAAGAGTTTCTGAACGACTCCTCCTGTTTCTTCGAACACTTCCCTTATTGCAGCGTCTTCTGCATTCTCATCCGCTTCCACTTTTCCTCCAGGAAATTCGATGCCTCTAGAAGGATGAATCGTTAAAAGCCAACTTCCTTTATACCACGCAACAACCCAAACGTGCTTTGGAGCGTCTGAATAAGGGTGATCATCAGCTGAGAAGCTTACTTCATTATGATAATAGTCTTGAAATGAATGTTCCTTTATCATTTCTCCATAACCTCCAAACAGTTCGTACATCATAAAACTTGTACAGGCTCTCAATATTATTTTAAATGAAAATGAACCTGTTTGTCTAATTTATGAAAAAATGTAGAAGTTGCGTGGTCTACAAATAGAAACCGGCGTATAAAACGCCGGTCTCCTTTAGAAAAAACTATTTCAGATCCTCTTTGAATTTCTGTGCTTCTTTTTTCACGTCGTTTACTGGGTCGGCGACATCGCTAGTAAGTTCTCTCGTCGACTTTTTAAACTCTCTTAATGTTTGTCCTGCCGCCCGTCCGATTTCCGGAAGCTTCTTCGGCCCAAATATAACCAACGCCAATGCAAGAATTAATACTAATCCTGGAATACCTATATTTGATAACATGTTATTTCCACCTTTCAATTTTTTTATTATACGTACAAAGGGGTAACTGTTTCATCTACTTTATATCCCCCTAATTGCTCCACATTCCGTTTAAATTCCTCGCTCTTCAATGTGTCTAGTAATAATTGTCCTTGTGTTCCCATGAAAAAATCTTTTGTCATTAATAAATCATATGATTCCTCTTCAATCGGAACAAAATCTAATTCCATCGCTTTAGCCGCTGAGTATATTCCCATTCCAACTGCTTTTTCATCCATTTTCACCTCTGCCGCTACGCTAAGATGAGTAAACATTTCACGTTCATAGCCGTTAATCTCTTGGGGGAGAATTCCGTTCTGTTTCAGTAAATGATCAAATAAAATCCGTGTCCCTGCTCCTTTTTGTCTGTTTACATAGTGAGCTTGTGTATGAGCGATATCAGTGATGACTTTGAGACCTAGGGGATTACCTCTTGGTACAATCATTCCTTGTTGTCTTTTTAAAAAGGGGAGGAGGACAAGGTCCATTCCTAGCAAGAATTTCTTGATGTACGATAAATTGTACTGATTCGTCTCAGGATCTAGCAAATGAATACCTGCCACGTGGGTTTCCTGTCGTTTTATCGCCAACAGCCCGGCCATACTCCCTGTGTGACTTGCTGTCACTTTCGATAATAAATCTGTTTTTTTCATTTCAGATGAAAGGACATCAATAGATAAATCATGGCTTCCTGAAAACAAGATAGACGCTTGAATTTCAGAACGTGGTTTCATTA
Source organism: Salipaludibacillus keqinensis (assembly GCF_003226325.1). Classification (GTDB taxonomy): domain Bacteria; phylum Bacillota; class Bacilli; order Bacillales; family Salisediminibacteriaceae; genus Salipaludibacillus; species Salipaludibacillus keqinensis. The sequence continues at coordinate 965,197 of NZ_PDOD01000002.1, forward strand.
ACTCTGCCTCTACTTTTTCCCCTTGTTCAATCCCTAGTTGACCTGCGGGAATGGTAATGACGCCATCTGACTTTACAAGAGACATCGTCACACTTGCTGAGCGGGTCAAAGGATTAGCTATGTATTTCCCATCCACATAGCCAATATGAACCCTGATAAAGTCTTCAGATCCCATAGAAGAAACGATTCTTCTCCCGGCATGTACTGTCAATGTATCTTTTTGCGGCAGTGGGATATTTAAGAATCGATGAATGATCGGTTTGACGAACCAGTCCATCACAAAATAAGCAGAGACAGGATAACCGGGGACACCGATCACAATCGTTTCATTTATTTTCCCAATGATAACAGGCTTCCCTGGACGGGTGGCAATGCCATGAGTAATAACTTCCCCAAGCTCTTGAATAATATGAGCAGTATAGTCTTTCGATCCTGCTGAAGAGCCTGCGTTAATAATAACGACATCCGCCTCCGCAACACCTGTTTCTAATGCTTCACGAATCTTTTCAGGGTCATCTTTTACGATCGGTTTCAGATCAGGTTCTCCTCCCCATTCTTTCACCAGTTCAGAAAAAATCGTTCCATTGAATTCGATAAGCTTACCTGGCTGCAAAGGTTGATTAGGTGGCACCAGTTCACTTCCCGAAGGATAAATGTGAACTTTCGGCTTGCGCTTTACTTTCACATTCTTCACAGTTGAAGCAAGCAGTGCTCCTGCATCAATCGGACGAATTTTGTGCCCTTGCGCAAGCAACATTTCACCAGAAGTAATATCTTCACCAATTGGTCGAATTCGCTGCCAAGGTAAGGCTGGGGCTATAATTTCTAGTACGCCTGTTTTCACTTCGTTCACGTCTTCGATCATAATCACTGCATCGAATCCATGGGGGATTAAGTTCCCTGTATCCACGTAAACAAAATCGTCATGTTCAGTTAACCGAAGCGGATTCGTTTCATGCGCTTCTTCTGTATCTCTTGACCTAACAGCAATGCCGTCCATAGCTGAAGCATGAAAGTGAGGATTGGAAGAATGAGCGTATATGGGTTCTGCCGTAATTCTTCCGACGGATTTCTCTGTAGTTACAATCTCTGTTGTATCATGGAAATTGACCATACGAAAACATTGTTCTAAAGCTTCTTCTCGAGGTGTGTCTTCTAAATAAATCGTTCGTTCTCGCTTTGTTTTCACAGAATTCCCTCCCTACAGAAAATAATGAATAGTGACAATATCGCCTTGCTTGATCCCTTCTTTCTTTTCTTCAATTTCAAGAAGGCCATCACTTTTCACCAAGGTTTTCATCAGCCCTGATTTTCCTAAGGCTGGGGTTGCTTTAAGAAAGGGAGTTCCTTCTTCAAGAGTAACACGAATATAGTCTGTCCGCCCTGGAGAGGAAGGGATATTTTGTGACAGAACGGCCTTGGTCGTGACTGGCTTATACTTTTCCTCTCCTCCAAGGCGTGAAATAATTTGTTTACCAAAAAGCTGAAATATAATCATTGCAGAAGCTGGATGTCCCGGAAGGCCAATGACAGGCTTACGAGATGACACGGAAAAAATGGTTGGTTTCCCCGGCTTGACCGCCACCCCGTGAACGACAATACCAGGGTCATTGTCGCCTAGAGATTCGATCACCTCAGTTGTATAATCTTTAGCGCCTACTGAACTTCCTCCAGAAATAAATAAAGCGTCACATTCTTGAAAGAGTCTCTCTGCTTTTTGATAAAAATCATTAAACTGGTCCGATGCGATGTGACTTACTTTCACGTCTACACCCCATTGCTTTGCGAGAGCTGGGATCGTCACCCCGTTCACATCGCGAATCTTTCCGAGAGCCAGTTCCTTTGTATCATAAGGAACGATTTCATCACCAGATGAAAGGTAGCCAATGACGACTTTTCTCACGACAGAGATTGAGTCGATTCCTAATGATGCCAGGGCTCCTAGTTCTTGTGGTCGGAGTGTTTTTCCTTTATATAATAATACATCTCCTGAACTAGCATCTTCGCCCCTTCGAATGACATTCTCGTGTTTAGCAACAGCCCTGGTTACATTCAATAGATCTTGGACTTGTTCACAGTCTTCAATCATTACGACTGCATCACTTCCCTCAGGAAGCATCCCTCCAGTTGGGACGTAAACAGCTTGTCCTGAATGAATAACTTTGGTTGCTACTTCTCCCATCTCCACTTCACCTATAACCTGCAGGAATCCTGGCATTGCTTCGCTTGCACCATATGTATCCTTTGATATAACCGCATATCCATCTACGGTAGACCGAGTAAAAGAAGGAACATCTTCTGTTACTTTTATATCTTCTGCCAATACTCTACCGAGAGCCTCTGATAAACGAACTTCTTCTGTCTTTTCCGTTCTTCTAACTTGTTGATCAATCAACTCTCTCATTCTCTTGACTGATTGCACACGAAAAAAGTCCATAGACTGTCCTCCACTCTTATAAGCTATTACGGGAAACCACCCAATTATAATCTTCTGGCCGGTTCATATTGAAAAAAGCAAGTTCAATTTCATCCATTGTCATGCCCGCCTCCATTAAATCTTTTTCTGTAAGATTCTCGACGTGAAGGTTGGCAAGAACATCTCGGATTCGCCGCTTTCCTTGACGCAGTTGATTTTCCACAACAGGCAGAGCTTTCTGATGATACAGTGCATATAAAGGGTTCTCTCGCCCATAAATAATCGGAATGATGGCTTGAGCCTTTGGAGATGTTTTCGTTTTATTCACTAGAATATCTATCACTCTAAGATCGAAAAAGGGAAGGTCACAAGCCACAACAAGGTTCCATGCATTGTTCACTACTGATAAGCCCGCTTCAATCCCTGCAAGCGGACCTTGATCTGTTTTTTTATCCTTTATCATTGGAACCTGAAGAAACCGAAAGACTTCTGGTTCATTCGTTACAAGGACTAATTTATTGGTGACAGTCTCTAATTTCTGTTTCATCCTCTCAATGTTGGTTTGACCTTCTATCATAAGAAGAGCCTTGTTAACCCCCATGCGACTTGATTTTCCCCCTGCAAGTAAAATACCTGTTAATTCCATAAGCGATGAACTCCTTTAAACCATGTTACTTCATTTCATCTCCATAACCTTCTTCTTGGGCTACGAAATCCAAATGGATCGTTTCCAAATCCAACATTGCCGCCGCCTTGTTCTCTAAGATTTTCGACGTTTCTACAAGTTTCAAATAATTGTTACACGTTTCGCACACTTCGATTCTTGAGACGTCATCCTCTTTAATATTTAAATAAAACAAATGCTCGGGCCGATCATCACCACAATGGACACATGCCAGACGTTTTTGCTTCATCTCTGTTTCACATCGAGGACAGAATAAACATTTCTCACCTTTCAGATCAATTTTTGCAAGACGATGAGGCTCGCCACAACAAGGGCATGTGCCCATCACGTCGAATTCATTAATAAAGCCCTTGCACTGGAAAGCGAGCAACTGCATGAAAGGTCGCAACGCTTGCTCCGCTAAAAAGTGAGGAAGCCAAGGAGATAACTCTCTTTTCTCCGCAAACGTTTGAAAATAACCGGTATTAAATGTAATTGATTCTTTAATCCATTTTACGATGTCCTCCTCTGTTAAATTCGAGATCAGACGAGATAATTCCTCTTTCAATGGTGGTTGATGTTCAGATAGAACGCTTTCAATTTCCACAATGGATTCTCTATATAAATCGGGTGGGACAGGTGATTGTTTAAGTTGAGCAAATACAGGTATTTCATAATTGAATTCTTGTTCTTGAACTCCGCTGTTCACACTGTTAGCTAAATAGTTCCTTAGCTGTTGTTGTTTATCTATGATTGCTTTTTGCAAGGCAACATACTCTTCAGACACGACATTCGGATTCATCAAATCCCTCCATCCTGACTAGTTTCTTTCTTCATTATATCTTTCAAAAGGAAAGGGTGTCTACAAGAGACCAACGATCATAGTTGTATCTGCATGGAAAATTGATACAATAAGTTCATACGGTAGCAAAATCGAACTATAATACTCACAGTTAGTCTAATATATAAACGAGGAGAACTAAATGAAGCCTTATCGATTTTACATTATAATCGTTTTGCTTATCATGACAGGTGCTAGTTACCTTATCATAGAATCCGCTAATAATTCTGAGTCATTCACCATCCAAAAAACAACGTTAGAAAAAAACAAAACAGTTATTTCTGACTTTGCACTCGTTTTGGACTCTCCATCGATCGAGACCAAAGAGAAGCAAGTGATTGAAAAATGGAAAAATACGTCATTGGAACAATCCGAATGGGGAGAGGCCGTTTCAGGAGTTAAAAACCGTATGGATACTGATGATAAAGTGATTGCTTTAACATTTGATGCATGTGGGGGACCTTACGGAGATGATTATGACGAGGAATTAATTCATTTTTTACGCTCTGAACAAATTCCCGCTACATTATTTTTTAACGCTAGATGGATTGAGAGTAATCAGGAAATTTTTGTTGATTTAGCTGAAGACCCACTGTTTTCTGTGCAAAATCATGGGACGGAACACTTGCCTTTATCAGTCACTGGAAATACCGCTTGGGGAATTCAAGGCACCTTTTCTGCGGAAGACGTCGTTGAGGAAGTCATGGATAATCAACATCTGATGACAGAACTAACTGGAGAGAGCCCAAAATACTTCAGATCTGGAACAGCCCATTATGATAATGTAGCTGTTGAAATTGTAGAGGATCTTGGTTTAACGGTGGTTAATTATGACGTCCTTGGAGATGCTGGAGCTACCTTTTCTGCCTCCCAAGTAGAAGAAGCATTGCTTCAATCCACTTCAGGGTCCATTCCTCTCTTACATATGAACCAACCAAACAGCGGAACGGCTGAAGGGGTGATGAACGCCATTCCACTGCTTGAAAGTCAAGGTTATACGTTCGTTCGGCTCGACGGTCAAACCTTAATAGAGTAGCACCGTTACTTTACAACGAGAACATCCACGGTAGAATAACGGACAATATTCTCTGAGGTACTGCCGATAACCAAATGATCGTAAGAGTCAATCCCATTAGATCCACATACAACGATATCAGCGGATACCTCATCTATAAGATCGTATGTAATCACTGTTTTTGGATTCCCTTTTTCTATTCTTAATTGATAATTTGAAAACTTTGCTTCTTTCAACTTCTCTTCGATTTCATTTTGCATTTCTTTAGCGTGCTCTTCGGCTAGTTCAGTTATCTTCCCTGGTTTGTCTGCAAATAGATGAGGAGATCGTAAATCTACTACGTAGGCCACTGTAAGTGCTGCATCATTCCTTTTAGCAATGTTAATTGCTTTTACAAGAGCTTTCTTAGCGTCAGTTGACCCATCATAAGCTACTAAAACGTGAGTATAAGTTTCGTCTAACATATCGTTATTCCCTCCTAAGTGAAAAGTATCTTCTCTTCAATTATAACCTGTCTCTCTTAATTAAAAATGGATAATTTCCGAATTTTATATATGTTTAGCGCGAGTAAGAATATAACGAAGAGATAAACGATATCGTTTATCTCTTCGGTTAGCAGGGAGTCAATTTTCATTAAGTAGGCATCACCCATACAATTTGCTGAATTCGAATGAAAAATGATGATCCTTCAGACTGGATCACAACATGATCAGGCTTCACATCAGCTACTTCTCCTCGAATACTCCCTTCAGTTGTTTGGACTACCACCTTTGAACCCTGAATGGATTGAAGAGTTTGAACGACAAATGGATCATATTGGGCAACATATTGCACTGTGTCTCCCTGTTGATTTCTGGATTGGTCATTGTACATCATAACAAAATCCCTCCTCCTCTTTTATCTAAGACCAATCCCATCATATGCCCATACTTTCATAAATGTGCCCGGTTCATTACAAAAAAAACAGTACCTGTATAAGTGAACAGATACTGTTTTTTTATGAGAACAAAATGATATTACATATTAAATTTACGAATCACTTCTTGTAACTCTTCAGCCATATGTGCCAGCTGATTGGCAGAAGCATTGATTTCTTCCATCGAGGCGTTCTGTTCTTCTGCCGAGGCCGCAACGTTTTGGGTATACCCTGCAGACTGTTCTGCTATTTCCGTTGTTTCTTTCACTGATGTTTGGACTGTATCCGCTCCTGCATCAACTAACTCCATAGCTGAAGTAACTTCTTGCATTTGCGCTGAAATTTCTTGAATGGATTCTGACAGCTCTTCGAAAGAACTTCCCGCATCTTTCACATATTTCATGCCGGACGTGACTGCTTCCCGATCATTTTTTGTATAAGCAACTGATTCTTTTACATCTCTTTGAATCTGGCCAATTAGACCGCTAATCTCTTTAGTTGCTCCTGAGGTTTGTTCGGCAAGCTTTCTAACTTCATCCGCAACCACTGCAAATCCTTTGCCCTGTTCTCCGGCTCGAGCCGCTTCAATTGCTGCATTTAAAGCTAAAAGGTTTGTTTGTTCAGCAACATGAATCCTGAACGATTTCATGCCGCAACTCCGCAAGCTCTGTGAGACGTTGCTGTTGAAGGGGACCGCTATCTTCAGGAATTCGTGTGATGTGCTCATCAAAAGAGGCGATTTGCGATTGAACTGATGAAAATAATTGTTGAGATTCCTCACTATACATTCTTCCGTCTAAACTTTCCAAATATGTATTCAGTAAATCAGACTGTTCCTCAAAAAACGCAGTGTCATTCGTGTCTCCTGTTCGATAATAATCTGAAACCATGATGTATTTAGACCTTACCAATGAAGCAACATCGGTTACCACAATAGAACGTTCACTGAACTCAGCATAGGAATCCATTTCATTACCAATTTGATTTAATTGAAAATAAGTGATACCAGAACCTGCGATTAATAAAAACACCATAATAGCAAATGTACCTAATATTTTCATATTAATTGATAAACTATTTAATTTCCTCAATATATTCACCCTTTTTTTAGATATATAGTTTTTTAGAATCATTTCATAGGTAAAATACGACATATTGTGTGCATATCCATCATAGTAAATAATGATAAAATACCTAGTAATTTCTATTCACATTAGTGAAAAAAAGACAAACATGATATAAAAGTCCCCACTTAAAAAGGGTAGATATTATTTTTCTCTGACCACAAGTGGACTTAAGAAAAGAAACATAAGAGATAAACCACTTCACATTTGTTAACGTACCTTCCTTATTAGGTCTCGTGGTATAATAAAATTATTGCTTTATTGTTAAAATAGACAAGCTTTCCATATTAAAAAGTTTGATGGTCGTATTTATCATTTTCATATTGAGGTGAACGCATGCAGCGGAACAAAATCATAATTTTAATAGCAGGTACCATTATTCTACTTATTCTTATTTTCATCATGAGTTGGTTGGATCGTGAAGGCTCTTCCCCTAACACTACTCAATCTAATTCAGGAGTGACGGAAACAACCGAAAACACTAATAACGAGATCCAAAATGATGAACAAAGTAATAGTGAAAACTCTCTGAACGTCCAAAGCGACGAAGGGTTGAACGAAGCTAATGAAGGAACGAACGAGTTAGATGATAGGGAAATTCAAGAAATTGCGCAAGAAACCATCTTACAACACGATTTAAATGAATCAGCAACTGAATTATCTGAGGAAACTTTATACAATCATTTCTTGTTATTTAGTGATTATCGATCTACTATTAGTGAAGAAGAGGATCTTGCTTCGAACGAGAATGAATCACAGGGCGAGTGGCCTGCCATTGAGCTTAAGGGTTGGTACGATCATGCGGTAGAAGAATATCAATTTACCTACTCAGAAGACCATTTTCTCCAATTCATACGGGAGGAAAATTTGTTAGAAAATGAAGAGCGTTCTCTGAAGATTTTATTTGACGAACTAGAAAACACAAACGAAAACCTCTACATTCGACAGTTGGAAATTCACTATTTAAAACCATACATATGGGAAAATGTGAAGCAACAGGTAGCGTCGGATACATCTGAAGATTCCACTGAAGATGAAGATTATCAACATTTCCGCTCTTTTGAACAAGAAATCTTGAACGATTTAATTGAAAAACACCCAGAAATGTTCGAAAGCGAATAATCAAGTAAAAAACTCGTCCTATATTCTATAGGACGAGTTTCTTTATGGTTTGTAGATTTGAAAATCTAAATAGAATGAATGATTAATGGATGGATCTATCTTATCTTCTACTTGGACTATTGCCCGCTCAGAAAAATCTAAATCATCTACCTTTACATACAGAGTTTTCATTGAACCGGAGCCACGAGTTTCTCTTCTGAAATACTCCACTTCATGATCCTCTTGTAAAACCTTCACATTATAAACGTACCCTTTATTTTCATAGAAACGTATGTGAACAGGGAGAAATTGATCCATTAACTCCGGTTTTAATTCTTGAGGAACGGGTCTTCTGCCGTAGCGATCGAAAATGTTACGTGATTCTTTTAAGACAGTTAAATAAGGTGTTTCTACGTAAGCAAAAGCTACATCTGTTTCTTGTAGTTCTGTTACTTCAGATTTATCTAGCAAGAAGTCATCAATCAACTCAGTGGACGTTACTCCTTTTTCAATAGCACTTAAGATTTGCTCATCATTTAAATAATAAACATAACTTTCATCTTCAAAAGATTTTTCCATCTTCTCTCCAATTGGGGAATCTGGCATTCCTAAAGTTCCGTCGACAGATCCCTGAAATAGAAACATGAACCCACTTATAATAAGAATCGTCATCGTCATCATACTAATAAACATTTTCTTTAACATATTCATCCCGTCCTCTTTGACATCATTATACAAGAGAAGACAGGGAGTTGAAACCATCCCTCGTTATACTGTAATCACTTCATACCCTTTCAACATTTCACTCAATGAGCTTTCTAGCTCATGATCATTGGTTAATACGGCTAATGGTTTTAATCTAGAAGCGACTTCCGAGAGACGATCTACGTGATGTTGGGATGAAACATACAAGTAGTCCACGATAACAGTTGAATCCACTAACTCTGAAGAAGCTACGATACGGTAACCAAGGCGCTTCCAGCTGTTCAGTGATTCATCCGTAAAGACATCATCAACTGTAACGATGACTTTCCTTCTCGGTCCTTCAGCTGTATGTTCAATTGCTGAACGTTTCGCTTTATTTAGAATCTCCTGTTTTACATATTGAGGCTTCTCTTCCTTTTTGCCGGTAGCCAAAGCAAGAGCTTGATCAAGGTCATCATAAATGTCTTCAATATCTTCTAGACCAACGGATAGTCTGACTAGGTCTTCCGTTACGCCTGTGGTTACCAAGTCTTCTTTCGACAGTTGCAAGTGAGTCGTGCTTGCTGGATGGATGATTAAACTCTTTGCGTCTCCAACATTTGCCACGTGCGACCAGAGCTTCACATGACTAATTAGATCTCTTCCCGCTTCCAAACCACCTTCAATTCCGAAATTGACTACTGCCCCGAAACCATTCTTTAAATATTTCTTGGCAAGTTTATGGGCAAAGTGTTCTTCTAAGCCAGGATACTTTACCCATTTCACTGCAGGGTGAGCCTCTAGTTTTTTAGCTAATTCTAATGCATTTTCTTGGTGCTTTTTCATTCGTAGGGACAGCGTTTCAAGCCCTTGCAATAGCTGAAAGGCATTAAACGGACTTAAACTTGCCCCTAAATCCCGCATGAGCTGAACCCGAAGTTTTAATATAAAGGCCAGGTCTCCTAAATCACGTGCGTAAACAAGACCTCCATAACTATCATCAGGCTCATGAAAACCAGGGAACTTCTCTTCATTCCATGTAAATCTTCCTCCATCTACCACGACCCCACCAATGGTTGTCCCATGGCCACCGATCCATTTTGTGGCTGAATGAATGACAATATCGGCTCCATGTTGAAGTGGCTTGCAGTTTGCCGGTGAACCGAATGTGTTATCAATAATAAGTGGAATATTGGCCTCATGTGCCACGTCAGAGATCGCCTCAAAGTCCAGGACATGAAGGCTCGGATTTCCAATCGTTTCTGCGAATACGGCTTTTGTTTTCGGAGTAATCGCCTGCCTCACTGCTTCTGGCTTTGTCACATCAACGAAATGAACATGGATACCGTACTTAGGGAGGGTCACTGCAAATAGGTTGTATGTGCCACCATATAAGTTTGATGCAGCAACAACCTCATCTCCAGCGTGTGCAATATTCAAAATTGTCATCGTGATCGCTGCCATTCCAGAAGACGTTGCTAAAGCACCAACTCCATCCTCCAAGACCGCCATCCGCTTTTCAAATACATCTACCGTTGGATTCATGATTCTACTGTAAATATTTCCAGGTTCTTGCAACGAAAACAACCTCTCTGCATGATCCGCATCATCAAACACATAAGAAGTCGTTTGATAAATAGGTACTCCTCTCGATCCCGTAGTTGGATCAGGGACTTGTCCAGCATGAAGTAGTTGCGTTGTCGTTCCATAATGATTCACATTTTTCGCCATTTTTACAGCCTCCTTAAAAATTTATCTGTTAAAATTCATATTCAGATTTGACGAACCGTTAGACCGAAAAAGAAGGGAGTAAACATTGAGTAAACAGTCTGATCTTTACACGTAGTCATATCTAGAACAAAAATGATTAACAGAGCTGATAAATAAAAAAGCCCTCTGTAAAAAAACAGAGAGCTGATTTCTTATGAACATTCATAAAAAAACACCTCTCTCATCTATCAAAGCATGGTGCTTTGCAGGAATTGGCACCTTGCTATGCTAGTCATAGCTGGTTGCCGGGCTTCATCGGGCCAGTCCCTCCGCCACTCTAGATAAGAGAATAAAAATCAAGGGTGAGGTTGTAGTTAGCATCAACTAGCTTAAAGCTCAGTCGATAATTATTTGAATATTAACACTTTAATAACAACTCGTCAATATGTTTGTTGGCGTTCATTGATTAGAAGATGGCTTGTTAAGAAGTTTAGTGAACTCGTTTAAGCTCTCCTTGTTTACCGACGTCCTAAACAAAGACTGAATTCGTTTGAAAACGATTGCGAATTTCTGAAAATATAAACTTCACCTCATCTTCCCTTTTCGCTGTTGGGTAGGGATTGAAGCTGTGTTATACTTCCTCTGACTTAAGAACATAAAGGAGGTTGTGGGGCTATGAATCAGCTATTTGAAGGCATTCGTTTAAAGCCTATACTCATTATAATTATTGGAACACTTATATTCGGTTTTGGTATCATTCACTTTAATTTACAAAATGGATTGGCCCACGGAGGATTTACAGGGATCACATTACTGCTGTATTACTTATTTACAATCGAGCCATCCCTGTCCAACCTTTTATTGAATATCCCGCTGTTTTTAATTGGCTATAAATTATTCGGGCGCCTCATGCTTATGTACAGTTTAATTGGGACCATTTGCCTTTCTGCCTCCTTGCGTATATTTGAACTTTATCCTGTAACCGAGCTTCCGTTGCAAGATGATATGATTCTCGTATCGATTTTTGCCGGGGTTTTTGTTGGAACAGGTCTAGGAATGATCTTTCGTGCTGGGGGCACAACTGGTGGTGCCGATATTCTTGCTCGATTAGCAAACAAATATTTCGGTATGAGCATCGGAAGATTTATGTTCTCATTTGATGCAGTGGTCATTACGATTTCGTTAATTCATTTATCCATGACAAATGCCATGTATACTCTTGTTACCGTTTTTGTTGCGGGAAGAGTGATTGATTTCATCATTGAAGGAGCTAGTGCAGCTAAATCAACCATGATTATCTCATCCAAAACAGATGAGCTATCGAAAGCGATAATTGAAAAAATGAGCCGAGGATCCACGGTATTAACTGGTAAAGGAAGTTTCACTGCCGACGAACGAAGCGTTTTATATTGCGTGGTCAATCGCAACGAACTCATTCAATTAAAGAAAGTGATTGAAGAAGTAGATCCTTATGCCTTTTTCTCTGTAAATGATGTAAAAGAAGTATCAGGTGAAGGATTTACATTTGATAATCAGAAACGACCACTCAAACCAACCACGTAATCATTCGAAGTAACAGCAAAATATGTTTCACGATGCAAAGAACCTTGACCTCATTCAAGGTTCTTTTGTTTGTTGTGGAAGATTTTCTATATAGATCTCTTTATATTATTTTCACTATTTCAAATAAATTCTCTAAAATGCAGGTTTACAGATGGCTTGTTTTTCTATAGGCTAATCTTTAAATACGATTTTCGAGAAGATCAGAGGAGGACAAAATGATTAAAGCCATTTTTTTCGATTTAGATGATACGCTGCTTTGGGATGAAAAGAGCGTAAAAAAAGCGTTTGAATCCACTTGTAGCTATGCTGCATCAAAGTACGATTTTCAACCAGAACAATTGGAAGAGGCCGTCCGCTCAGAAGCACGGGATCTTTACGCAAGTTACGATACGCATGAATTCACTAAAGTTATTGGCATCAACCCGTTTGAAGGTTTATGGGGAGATTTTGGTGACAAAGGTGAGCAATTCAATAAAATGAAACAAATTGTGCCAGCGTACCGAAAAGATGCTTGGACAGGTGGTTTAAAAAAATTAGGCATAGATGATCCTAAGTTCGGTTCTGAACTGGCTGAACGATTCCCTGCTGAAAGGAAGAAAGCACCTTTTCTTTTTGAAGACGCTTTGCCGGTATTAGAAAAGCTGAAACAAAACTATTCGTTATTAATGTTAACTAACGGTTCGCCTGAACTTCAAAATATAAAATTAACCATCACACCGGAGTTATCTCCTTTTTTTGATGAAATCATTATTTCAGGGGATCACGATCGTGGAAAACCAGACGAAGCCATTTTTCATTATGCCTTGGAAAAAATGAGTGTAAAAAAAGAAGAAGTTCTTATGGTGGGCGACAATTTAATGACTGATATCTTAGGTGCGAATCGAACAGGGATTAAGTCCATCTGGCTTAATCGGTTCGGTAAAAGCAAAAACGATGTCATCCCTTATAAGGAAATACAAAACCTCCATGAGCTTTTCGACTTGCTCAATGAATTGGACTAATTCATAACTAAAATAGAAGAGGGTGTCCCCAATAACCTTATTTTCGGTGACACCCTCTATTAGTTTTAATCCAGTTTTCTCTGTTTTTCTCACGTTTTCGTCCTGATCCATTGGGTCTTGCTACGCTGGTAGCACCCTACCTAGCATGACACGTCATGCCTTTTTTATCACTACGCCACTATTTTTTTCTTCCATAATCCAAGGAGCAATGCAGTGACTGCTGCACCAGCTAAAATGGCAACGATATACATCGGCCAGTTATTTACTAATGGGATAACAAAGATTCCCCCGTGAGGAGCCTCTGTGGAAGCTCCAACCATCATGGCTAATCCACCTGCAACAGCAGAACCGGCAATGATTGAAGGAATTACCCTTCCTGGATCAGAGGCTGCAAATGGAATCGCCCCTTCTGTAATGAAAGATGCTCCTAAAACATAATTCGTTTTTCCTGCATCTTTTTCTTGAGTGGTAAACTTATTTTTGAAAAAGGTTGTTGCTAAAGCTATACCTAATGGAGGTACCATTCCTCCTGCCATAATTGCAGCATGGGGAGCAAAGTTCCCAGCCTCAATCATCGCTATACCGAATGTGAACGCCGCCTTATTGATCGGACCTCCCATATCAACTGCCATCATGGCGCCTAACAATATACCAAGAAGAACGATGTTTCCTGTACCTAAGTCACCGAGCCAGTTCACTAATCCTAGTTGAATAGCGCTTAGAGGTGTAACTAGAAAATACATCGCTAAACCAGTCAAGAATATACCAAATAAAGGTAATAAAAGAATTGTACGAATGCCGTCAAGAGCTGTAGGAACGAAAGCAAATACTCTTCTTAATCCTAGAACTAGATACCCTGCTAAGAAACCAGCAATGATTCCACCTAAAAACCCTGCGTCTCCGTTTGCGGCCATCAGGCCACCTACCATACCTGCTGCTAACCCTGGTCTATCGGCAATACTCATAGCTATAAACCCAGCTAACACTGGAACCATTAAGAAGAAGGCATTCCCTCCACCGATCGTTGCTAAAATCTCGCCAAAGGCCGTAATTTCTCCTTCAACTGGATCTTCAAAGAAAAAGGATAGTGCGATTAAAATTCCCCCACCGACAACGAAGGGAAGCATATTGGATACCCCGTTCATTAAATGCCGGTAAAAAGCAGGTCGTTTATCTTTTTCTTCATCAGACCCTCCAGAAGATTCCCCACCTTGATAAATGGACGCATTTCCACTGGCCGCTTTTTCAAGCAGTTCTGCTGGGCGTCGAATCCCCGCTGTAACAGGTGCAGTAATCATTTTCTTACCTGAAAACCTTCCTTTTTCAACATCTGTGTCTGCTGCAATTATTACAGCATCCGCTTTACGAATATCATCGGCCGTTAATTTGTTTCGGACACCGTCTGATCCATTCGTTTCAACTTTAATATCATAGCCGAGCTCTTTAGCTTTATCTTTTAAACCATCTGCGGCCATATACGTATGGGCGATACCTGTCGGACATCCTGTAACAGCTATAATGAACGGTCGGCCGCGCTGAGGTTGAGCACTGTTTTCTTTTTCCGTAGAGTCTAACTTTTCTTTTTCCTTTAGATCAACCGCTTTCAAAATTTCCTCTTCAGAAGAAGCGTTCATTAGCGTTTCCCGGAAGCTCTCATCCATAAGTAACGTAGAGAGCCTCGAGAGGGTTTGGAGGTGAATATCATTAGCTCCCTCGCTTGCTGCGATCATGAAAAACAAGTGACTTTTTTCACCGTCTAAAGAGTCATAATCTACTCCACATTTAGACCTTCCAAAAACAATCGCTGGGTCGTGTACGGAAGAGCTCTTAGCATGAGGAATAGCAATCCCTTCCCCGATTCCTGTGGAACTTTGCTCTTCTCTCTGATGAATTTCTTTTACGAAATTTTCTTTATTGCGAAGTTTCCCAGCCCGGTCCAACTTCGTTGCTAGTTCATCGATGGCATCATCTTTCGTCACTGAGACCAGATCCAAGATCATCGTCTCTTTTGTTAACAATTCAGTAATTTTCATTTCCCTCACCCTTTCTTAAATGATGTCAATGGATACTTCGGAAATCATTGATTGCACTTGTTCAAGAGTACAAAATCCTTCAGAAAAAGCGGTAGCACTTCCTGCTGCTACACTAAAGCGAAAAGCTTCTTCCACGTCCATGCCTTGCATATGAGCAAATAAGAAACCAGCTACCATGGAATCCCCTGCACCCACGGAGTTTTTTACGATCCCTTTTGGAACAGTAGCGACGTAACCTTTTTCCTTCGTGATCAACGCTGCTCCATCTCCAGCCATTGATACAAGTACATTCTCTACCCCTTTCTCGATTGTTTTTTTAGCTAATTTCACAGCTGAACCAAGGTCGGTCACTTTCTCTTGATAAAGGTCTTCCAATTCATCCTGATTTGGTTTAATTAGAAATGGACTTGCCTGAACCGCGGATTCAAGTGAAGCTCCACTCGTATCGACGAAGACAGGGACGTTTTTTGGTTTCACTCTTTCAATGATCCGTTTATATATATCACTAGGAAGAATAGAAGGCACGCTACCTGATAACACAAGCACATCATTTACTTCTAAGATGTCGAGTTGGGACAATAACTGTTCAATATGAGCTTTTTCAATTATTGGCGCCTGTCCGTTTATTTCTGTTTCTGTCTTCGTTTGAAGTTTGACGTTGATTCGAGTTTGGCCGTTCGTTTCAATAAAACGATGAGTGATCCCTTCTTTACTAAGTTCTTCTTTAATAAAATCCCCTGTGAATCCTGCTGTAAATCCAAATGCTTCGGAGCTAATTCCAAAACGTTTCAACACTCTTGACACATTGATTCCTTTCCCTCCAGGTACCATGGATTGTGCTTTTGCACGGTTCGTCTCACCTATTTGAAAAGGTTCCACTTCCAATAAATAATCTACTGAAGGATTAAGAGTTACCGTATAAATCATCGTTAGACACCACCTCAACATTCGCTATTTTTGAAACTTTTTCGAAATAGACATGATCATCACTCTCAGTGGTTATCAAGACGGCATCCTCTAAACTGGCAAACTTAGCGAATGTAGCATCACCAAACTTTGATGAGTCCGCTAAAACAAATGACTGGGAGGCTTGCTTCATTGCTAGTTGTTTAATTTGTGCCTCTTCAGGGTCTGGTGTAGAGTACCCAAATTGAATATCAACTCCGTTGGTTCCAATAAATGCCTTATCAAAACGGAATTGTTGTAGAGAATCGACTGCACCTTTCCCGATAAATGCATGTGTCCCTGATTTTACATAACCGCCGATCACATAAGTTCGAAACTGATGTTGGATGGCATCTTCGATAATATTCAATCCATTTGTAACAATCACCACATCTTTTGCTTGAATAAAAGGAATGATCGCTTGTGTAGACGTTCCTGCGTCTATGAATAGGCAGTCTCCATCTTGGATAAATTGGGCAGCTCTTTCGCCCATTTGTTTTTTCTCATTGGTGAATTGCTGTTGCTTTTCGAACATGGACGGTTCAGCCACTTTGCTTTTAAGTAAGGAGGCTCCACCATGAATACGCTTTAATTTCTTTTCGCCTTCAAGAATTGTTAAATCTCTTCGGATCGTTGATTCTGAAGCATCAGTGACTTCAACCAACTCAGCTAATTTCGCTACTTTATTATTTTCTAAATAATTTAATATTTTTTCATATCGCTCAAAAGTAAGCATTAATGTCACACCTCATCTCTTGTTACCGTTATCATATACGAAAATTCAATCAAAATCAACCAATAAATAATCAATTTATTTCACAAACGATCAAAAACAATCATTCTATTAAAAGTTTATTTGGCAATTATATTGGTTAAAAGTTAAAGAATCTTCATTTACATATGAATAAATAGGCTTTTAGTCAATCACTCAAGCCTTGATTCCTTTTCACACAAAAAAAAGAAACCAAATGCAATCACTTGGTTTCTTGCCAATCATTATCTGCTTTTCACGAGCATTTTAATGGCTTCTTCTATAACTTGTTCTCGTTCTTCGTCTGTGTCTGCTTCTTTTCTTAAACACGTCTCAAGATTTCTCGCAACAACATAAGCAGTTGCCCGATCCATCGCTGTACGAATTGCAGTCATTTGAGTAATGATTTCTTTACAGTCTTTTTCTTCTTCCATCATACGGAGAACACCGCGAACTTGGCCTTCTACACGCTTCAGGCGATTCTTCATATCTGATGAATATTCCATTTATTCCACCACCTTATGTTAATAAGCAATCATAGACATTGCATAAAAGTTAGTACATCCACTTAATCCATGTTTCTCTTATCATAATACTATAGAATAACTCGTTTATCTATCAATATGAATGTAACTAGTTTCCAACTTTATAAAGGTTCACAAAACGCTCGAGCAATTACTCAGCCCGAGCGTAAAGCGCCCATATGAATGTTAATTTAATAATTAGATAAACAGGTTCACGTTAGCATCTTCAGCTTCTGATAAGTAAGATGCTACCCCAGCAAATTCAATTCCATCCATTAATTCTTCTTCTTTAAGTCCCATAACGTCCATAGTCATAGTACAAGCGACCATTTTCACATCTAAATCCTGAGCCATTTCAATTAGTTCCGGTAGAGTGGAAACATTGTGTTCTTTCATCATTTTTTTCATTAGGTGAGAGCCTACTCCACCATAATTCATTTTAGATAGTTTTAATTTCTTAGGACCACGAGGCATCATTTTTGCAAACATTTTCTCTAAAAAGTTTTTATCTTTAATGTCGATATGTTCTTCCTTACGTAAGACATTTAATCCCCAAAACGTAAAGAACATGGTCACTTGTTTCCCCATTGCCGCTGCTCCTGTTGCAATGATAAAACTTGCAATGGCCTTATCTAAATCTCCGTCAAATACGATCATTGTCGCATTATTTTTTGTTTCTGTTGCCATCATAAATTCCTCCCTTTATTTATACCCAATATGGTATTTAACACTATATACATAGTCTATACCCCTTAAGGTATAAAGTCAAGGGATTTTCTTTTTTAATTTATGGAAAGTCTTCCTTAATACTCGCAGGCACAGAGCCTCTATTGATCATACTCCAAATGAGATTTCACCTTATTATGTTTCTAGAGAATATTGGCTATAAACAGACCGATTAAGCGTTGTTATTTCGTTGGTGCTTGAGAAGGACTCGTTTGATTTTCCTGTCTATATTTTTTTCTACGATAGAAACGAAAGCCGATATACATACTGATGGCAAGACCTAATAAAGTGAATATTAACCATTGTGCTTGTTGGAAACGATCCACCATCACTTCTAGATTTCCAAGCGTTCCAAGGTAAAACATCAACACAGATAAGGGATAAAAACCAACAAAAGTTAGCATGGCAAATTTCACTTTGTTCATTTTCCCTAGGCCTGCGATGTACGTAATATACCCCATCCCTATAAAACGTCCAACGGCGATCATCCAATCACCATAACGGTCAATCCATTTTTGAGCGAAGCGCATTTTTTGTTTCGGGAGTTTGTCTCTGACCACACCTTCGTAACGAATACTAATATAGTAAGGAACAAAGCTGACGGCCACATAAATGAATGAAGTAAAAAGAGAAAACAATAAAATCTCAACCCAAGAAGGGTCTAACAAATAACCGTATACAAGAACAAAAATAGCAGCCGGAAAAGGAATTGACAGAGCTTCTATTGCAACACCTAGTCCAAGTCCAATCCAACCTATGTCTCTTAGCACATCTAAAATGAACTGTATCATTTTTTGTTCTCCTTTATCATGTTTTGTAATATCGACTGTATCATGAACTTTTTAGTTTATTCCCGTAAAAAGCTAACTTTAACCCTTTCAATTCGAGGTATTAAATGTTAAAAAAAGGCTACACCCGAGGGTATAGCCTTTATACAATGAGTATTTACATTTTCTTTTCCACTGTTTTGTTACCGGTGAGGGTGACACTCTCATTTAAATGAATGAGAGAAAGTTCATCTCCTTCAATTAACGCGTATTTCACCGTATCTTTCATTAAATTTACCGACAGCGTTTTTCCCTCATATTGGACTCGGAACTGTAAGGAACTCCACTCTTCTGGAAGCTTAGGTTGGAAAGCAAGGCCTTCTTCTTTCACGCGAAGCCCTGCAAAACCATAGACAAGAGCTAACCATGTGCCCCCCATATTGGCCATATGCAAACCATCTTTCGTGTTTTTGTGGGTATTGTCCAAATCCAGTCTAGCTGTTTCATTGAAATAGTGATAAGCCTTCTCGTCGTAACCTAGTTTCGCTGCCATAATACTAAAAACACAATAGGACAAGGAAGAATCATGCGTCGTCACTTTCTCATAATAATCATAAGATTGTCTAATCGTTTCTATGTCTGCTTCATCTTCCAATAAGAAATGACCGAGAACCGTATCCGCTTGCTTACATACTTGATAGCGATACAAAGTTAAAGGATGGTAGTGTAGTAACAATGGGAATTTTTCTTTCGGTGTATCTTCAATATTCCAAATGTCTTTGTTTAAAAATGTATCGTCTTGAGCGTGAATGCCTAACTTCTCATCATATGGCAAAAACATTCGCTCGCCAGCACGTGTCCACTCAGCCAATTCTACTTGGGTAACAGATAAACGATTCAGCAATTGTTTGTAGGCATCTGCGTCATACCCTTTCACAATCTCCAAGGCTCTTACTGCCCATTGAAGGTTGTTTTTCGCCATAACATTTGTGTAATAATTATTATTTACGATACATGTATACTCATCCGGTCCTGTGACATCATCAATGCGGAATTGACCATCTTTTTCGTGTCCTGTATCGATCCACAATCTAGCCGTTTCCACTAATAATTCTGCTCCGTACTCTTTTAAAAACGTCTTATCTTTCGTTGCAAGATAATATTGGACGAAACTATAGGCAATATCAGCGCTAATATGGTATTGTGCTGTGCCGGCGGGAAAGAATCCTGAACATTCCGTTCCAGTAATTGTTCTCCAAGGGAATAACGCCCCCTTTTTATGGCCTACCTCTTTCGCGCGGTCTTTCGCTGCATCTAAAATAGAAAAACGATGTAACAACAATTGTTTCGCAATGTCAGGCTGAGTCATTAGAAAGACAGGGAACATATAGATTTCGGTGTCCCAGAAATAATGACCTTCATATCCCTCACCAGAGAGCCCTTTCGCCGAAATGTTACTGACTGAGTCCTTCCCAACAGATTGAAGGAGTTGATAAAGGTTAAATCGAATGCCTTGTTGCAGTTCATTATCTCCTGTAATTTGAATGTCTGACTTGTTCCAAAACGCATCTAAGTAATGTTTTTGCTTAGTCAATAGTTCTTCAAAAGAATCGGATGACAATTGTTCCTGCAATTTTAACCCGCATTCTTTTAGATTCTCCCCGTGACGGTAAGTGTCCGTATATACATTATATTTAGTAAACTGAACCGTTTGATCTGGGTTAAAGCGATACGTTTCGTTAACGGATGATTCCATTTTTTCAATATGGTAGTTATAATTTTCAGCTTTCATTTCCGTTCTCGTCACACATGACACACGAAGCTTCGTTTCATACGTTTCATTGATAACACTATGAGTATCCTCTTGTTGATCTACGTCAACAACGTGTAAGCGTTTCGCGTGACCGGATGCTACTCGAGGATCTGATGGATCTACAAAGTTAGAAACATCGCCATTCAATGTGGACGTAATTACCACTTCATCAATGGAAGAAATCGGTTCAATATGGATCGATTGAGCAAATAATTCCTTCGTCACAAATGAAATCAACCGGCGAAAACAAAGTTTCA
Source organism: Salipaludibacillus keqinensis (assembly GCF_003226325.1). Classification (GTDB taxonomy): domain Bacteria; phylum Bacillota; class Bacilli; order Bacillales; family Salisediminibacteriaceae; genus Salipaludibacillus; species Salipaludibacillus keqinensis. The sequence continues at coordinate 986,048 of NZ_PDOD01000002.1, forward strand.
CTTCTTTCCCATTCGGCGATAACCAATGAATAAGACGTTCTGAGTATCCTTTGTCTAGATATAATGTACGGCTTGAAGAAAGTATTTTCCCTTCAAACATAGAGAAACGTTCTTGATCGATGTCAATAGTGATCGTTTGGCTATCGATGACGTTAACTAATTTTTGCTGAGTTTCAGGAAAAGCATGAAGCTTTTCTCCATACTCAATAGCTGTTTCATCATGGAAAGCGTTCAAATAAGTCCCCCTTATAGAGGTCATATTGTCTGTATATCCTTCTTCAAAATTGCCACGAACTCCTAAGTATCCATTCCCTTGAGAAAACAAACTTTCGTTGACAAGGAGCTGATCTTTATTTAAGCGGTTATCTGAGATTACCCAACTCATTCTCCCACACCCTATCTGATATATTTGTCTTTCTTTTAGTGTTAAAGTTGTGTGAAAACCTTTTCATATATTTATGAGTGTATCAAAAATACGCTCTTTTTTCTATATGGATTATCTTTTTGTTATCGTTATGTCATCAGCATCTCGAATGTTTTTCAATGACGACTGCTTGAATTAGTGAATGAAAAATATCAGTTTTATGTGAAATCGTTACCATGTTTATTTATTCGATCTCCATTTTCTAAATAAAACTGTATCACAAAGCTATTTCGATCATATAAGTCATCATCTATTTCAGTTTAAACGATTCCTGGCGCAAAAAGTCTACCCAAAAGGCAGACTTCAGTAAGTTAGTCATTCAATGTCAACTTGAGCAGCTTGTCATCATCTTCGTCAGGGGATCCTCTCCCATCCGTATTATTTGTTATGATATAGATAGAATTACCCTCAACCTTCACATCACGAAGGCGACCTTTGCCTTCAAATATTTGTACGATGTTGTTTTCTTCTTCATGATAGTAATAAAGACTTTCCCCTCTTAAACCGGTCATGAGAAGGTGATCGGTCCAAAAAGCGATTCCTGATGGAGCCCAAGTGTCCTCTCCTGAGTGAATGATAGGCTCTTCCATGTCATCCGCTGATTCGTCCCCTTCAATGACCGGCCAACCATAGTTCTTACCCGGTTCGATGAGATTCAGTTCATCTTGCGCAGCTGGCCCATGTTCGGAACTGTAAAGGTTTCCTTCACTATTCCAAGCTAATCCTTGAGGATTTCGATGCCCATAACTGTATACATAGGAACCTTCTAACGGATTATCTTCAGGTACTTCTCCTTTATGTGTCATTCTTAAAATACTTCCTGCAAGATTCGTTTCATCTTGCGAATCCTCTGGTATATTGGCATCCCCTGTAGTTACATACAACATATTATCTGGTCCTATCGCGAGACGCCCTCCGTTATGAATACGATCTCCGGGAATTTCGTCTAATAAAATCTCCGTTTCTTCCCAACCGTCATCATTTTCAATTTTGACTACTCGGTTCATTAAATTGCCTTGTTCGTTTACAAAAGTATAATATGCAATCCCTTCTCTACTATCTTCGTAGTCATCAGCAAGAACAAATCCTAATAAACCAGCCTCTCCTTCATGAGCAATTGGGTCTGATGTCATTAATTCTTGTCGTTCCATTTCGCTGCCATTGACTACGACTATGGATCCATTTCGTTCTGACATATAGAACGCATCTTCCTGGACCATGACTGACCAAGGGACATCTAAATTATTCGCAACCGTCTCCACTTCCCAATCTTCGGACGTTTTACCATTCAGTTGTCCATCTTCTGTATGGTCTTCTTGATTACCTCCATCATTATTTGACTCTTCCACATGAGGTAATTGTTCATTATTATCACTCTCTGAATTCGTCTGATCATTATTTTCACCTGCTTGACACGAGCTAAAAATGACTGCAGATATAACTAGAACTATAAACCGTTTTTTCATCATACACCCTCCTCATATTAGTAAAGCTATACCCTAATGATCGAGTACTTATTAGCAATAAAAATGATCAAGACCCTCTTTGCTCTTATATCAAATCAATAACTTGAAAATATTACAAAATTTCTGCTATCTTTTTCAAAAATAGCAGATTATAATATTCTAGAAATGACAATTGAATATTTTAGGAGGAATGGCAGTGAAAGGGTTATTGTTGTCGCTATTAGCTGGGTTCATGTTCGTCGTATTACCATCTGTTGGGGAGGCCGCTCCAAGCGGAAAAGAGTTAGATTCTTTTCTCAACGAAATTCAATGGACTGAAAGTGATTTACTAGAATACTTGGATTTCTATGATTTGGTTTTAGAAGATTTTGAGGACATGGAAGATTTGGACTCCTTCCTTGGACCAGTGTTAACGGAGGATAACCTGAATGATTTGCTGCAAGAGTATGGGCTTTCATTAGAAGAAGCTACGAAGCTCCTTATTCATAATGGAGAATTAGAAGAAGGACAAACAATCTTGGAGGAATATACTTTCCTTGATGATGTCGATATGGATTTATATTTTTACACGTTAACGCCTATAACTGACGAATCACTCGAAGAGTTATTACTAGAATACGAGCTATCTTATGATGAACTTCTTGCTCTTTTAGCTGAAAATGATGATAGTATCGAAAACTACGACTACATTGAGGATCTCGATTGGGTCGTCTGGTACTATTTATATGGAGAAGAAGAGTGGGATGATCTTGAGTTCGATTCGATGTTTACGGATATCGGTCTGACTGAAGAAGAGATAGAAAGATTGTTCAATCATTTTTTAGAACTTAATGTTGATGCTGATGATTTCTTAAATAAGTTAGAAGCTCTTGCTGATCGACTGGTTGCTTTTGAAGATTTTGATGGTATGACTGAATTAAGCGCTAGTCAAATAGCTGAATTACTAGATATCTTCACACAACTTCTGGACCTTTTTGAAATGGATGTGAAATTTTATCTTGTAAATGGTGAAGAGAAGAACCCAGTCTCTCTAGAAACGCTCTTTACAATGACTACAACGAATGGTTATGATCTTTTGATTGAACTATACAACAAACAAGGAGACTTTCTTGCGGATCTTTTATTAACAGCAGACATGCTGAATTCTGATTTGGTCCAAGAAACAGGAAAGGACTTGATTAAAACAGAAGAAATCATTGTAAAACATGAAGAAAACCAAGCAGAACAAATAGAAGTGAAAAAAGATCTTGGGCACCCACTATCGAAAGACCAATCGAAAGAAAGTAAGCCCTTGACCAAAACAGAACATGGTGCGAAGCTTCCAGAAACAGCAACGAACGCATTCGTTCAAGTAGCATTAGGTCTTTCATTGATCCTCACAGGGCTAGTCTTTGTTAGGAAATTCCGAGGTGCCTAAGATGAACGGAAAGAAACGAAGAATGAAGAAATTTATTTTTCTTTCATTTAGTTTCCTGATGATTAGTGGCGGGCTTTGGTTTACTACTACAAATGCTTTTACATTTTTAAGTGGCTATCTTATTTATAAAAGCGGAGAAGTGACGTCAGCTCAAGAGAGAACGGATCCTTCTTTCTTTAAAGAAAAAAGAGAAGTTGAAATTTCTCATCAATCACAAGTGGAAAATCATTCGGATGAAGACGCCCAGCCGTCTTCATTGTATTCAGAACGCCCTCAAAAAGGCGACCTCATGGGAGAATTGTATATTCCAAAGCTCGAGTCAACCCTTCCCATCTATCACAGTACGGATGAAGATGAATTATCAAAAGGGGTAGGACATTACGCCGGCAGTGTATTACCTGGTGAGAATGATAATGCTGTTCTGGCTGGCCACCGTGATACCGTATTTAGAAACTTGGGAGAGGTAGGAGTAAATGATCTGTTAGTGGTGACAACCTCAGCCGGTGAATTTACCTATAAAGTAAAGAATGTCCGCATTGTGGATGCAGATGACCGAACAGTGATCGTTCCTAAGCCTCGGGCCACGCTCACAGTCTCCACTTGCTATCCGTTTACGTTTGTAGGTGCTGCCCCTGAACGCTACGTCCTTGTAGCAGAACTTTTGGGCCAAGAAAGAATAAAGAAGGGTACTAAAAATAAACTTTAAGTTGGGTCAGTACGCATTTAGATAAACGTTGCAAAACATAATGAAAACACGTAAATCCTCGAAGGATTTACGTGTTTTTGTTTGGAATCACCTTTATGTTGTCACTATCTCTTTGAACCTTTGCTGCCTTTTGAACCACCGGTTTGTAACGAGAATAAGTTAGAATCAATGGAGAACATGAGCCTTCCACGATCTCGTTCGCGCTTCAATGCCAGCTGAATTAATTCGTCTAACATTTGTTTATATGGCTTGCCTGCTGGCTCCCACAAATAAAACGATAGAGAACCAGGAATCGTATTAATTTCATTAATGTAAACTTTGTCAGCGTCATTGTCGATAATGAAATCTATTCGAGATACACCGCTGCAACCAAGCATTTGGAATGATTTCTTAGCAATTTCCTGCACTTCCTTCGTTTTACCATCACCTATTTCGGCAGGGATGACACGATTCGTCGATTCCATTCCTTTACTAGCACCACCGTCTTTAGAGCCGCCGGCGTATTTATCTTCATAAGATAAAAATTCATCACTGCCTAATACTTGCTCACAAACAGAGGCTTCTACATGTTCATAATCGCCTAAAACAGAGCAATTAACTTCTGTCATGTTTTGCACCATTTTTTCAACAACTATTTTAAGGGCGAATTTCGAGGCCAAATCCACGGCTTCTTCTAATTCTTCTTCGTTTTCCGCCTTGCTAATACCTACACTTGAACCAAGATTAGCTGGTTTCACTATCACAGGGTAATCCAATTTTTCTTTGATTTTTGTTGTCCAGGCTTCCGGATCCTCCGTCCACTGCGTGGAATAAAACCAAACATAATCAAGAACAGGAAGATCAGAATCACGGTAAATATTCTTCATAATTACTTTATCCATCCCTGTACTAGATGAGAGAACGTCACAACCCACATAAGGCACATTAAGTAATTCTAAAAAGCCTTGTAAGACACCGTCTTCCCCAAATGTACCGTGGATAATCGGGAATGCCACGTCCACTTCTGATAGAATACTTTTACCGAAACGGGGGCGCGGCTCTTTCTGTACAACAACTTTCCCGTCCTCGGTTCGGGCCATAACTACTTTTTGTGCTTTAGAAAGGAGTCCTTTTAAATCTTTATAATTTTCAATATCGAGCATTTCTTCCCCTGTGAACCAAACTCGGTCCTTTGAAATATATAGTGGGATGATTTCATATTTATCTTGATTCATATTTTGGATCGCCTGTAGAGCTGAAATGACAGAAACTTCGTGCTCAACAGATACGCCACCAAAAATAACAGCTACTCTTGTTCTCATTCATACACCTTCCTTTTCCACATATTCATCATTACTCGTTAAATGTATCGGGTAAATCATTTTCTAGCAACACAATCGTGTTCGGCTTTGCCACAGTGTGCATTTGTTTAAGAGCATCCTGTAAATGTTCTGCAACATAAAATTGCTCAGCAGGATAGCCCGCTTCTTTCAACCCTTCTTGAAGTGGAATGGTTTGCTTTTTCCCTACAAGAATAATGTAGTCGCAATGATCTGCTGCATAACGGGCCCACTCTTTATTAATTTCGTACTCTTTGTCCCCAAGCTCAATCATCCCTGGAGTGACAAGCATCCTGAAGCCATCCATCCGACCTAGAACATCCGTGGCCATTTTTGAACCTACCGGATTTGAGTTAAAGCTATCATCGATAATCGTAATGTTGCCACTTTTTCGTTTTAATTCTAATCTATGAGGGACAGGATCGATATTTTTCACGGCAGGAACCATTTGTTTCAACGTCATGCCCATCTCTAAACCAATAGCTATGGCCGCTAGAAGATTATAGACATTGTGCTTTCCTAGCAATCTTGTTTTAAATGTTTCTACTTCGCCATTCTTGTAAGATACAGTAAATGACATGCCTTTAGCGCTAAATTCAATATTGGATGCGCGAAGATCTACCTCCTCTGCGTCAACTCCATAATAAATTTTACGACAAGGGTTTTTCGCCTGATAAGAAGTGATATTCTGATCGTCTTTATTTAAGATCCCCACTCCGTCCTTTTCAGGTAAGGTTTCTATAATTTCGTGTTTGGTTTTTTTAATAGTATCCAATGTTTTAAATGTTTCTAAATGTTGTTCACCAATAGCCGTCAAAATCCCATATTGTTGATTGACTAATTCACAAATCATCTCGATATCACCTTCTTGCTTTGCTCCCATTTCAGCAATAAAAATATCGTGATAAGGTTTTAAATGTTCATTGATTGTTCTTGTGACACCGAGCTTCGTGTTATAACTTTCCGGAGTCATTAAGACGTTGTGCTTCGTTGAAAGAACCGCATGAACAAAATGCTTCACACTCGTCTTACCGAAACTTCCGGTGATACCGATGATTTTCAAGTCAGGGGATGCTTTAAGTAAACGTTTCGCATCGTTTACGAAACCTTGGCTAATACGTGCTTCGATTGGTAGGTTAATCGTATTTGCTATAAGCACCATGTAAAATGGAACTACTGCTGTAGCCCCAAGAAGCACCAACACAATTCCTAAATGAACGAAAGCTCCTAATACAATCGCTGCGCAAGCAATCAGTCCGTATAGAATATATGTCATGGCTAAAAGTCGCTGAACTCTCTGCGTATAAACGAGTTTTTTCTTCTCAGTAGGCTTATTTTTCCAAAAGATTAGAAAAGCAATAATAAATACTGCGATCCCAATTGCGAATACCACCGTAGATGGAATAGGCATGAATACAAGGATGATAGGAAGAAGATAGATCGCTTCAAAGCCATGAAAAACTTTATCGCGATTGCTATTCATCCATTTCGTGTAGCGTTCGTTTCTATAGGTATTTAATTGAAGCATGTGCACACTCTGCTTAACCTTCAACGTCACAGGTAAAATCCAGGACGCAAGAAGAAGGATAAATAAGACCATTAAGATAGACATAATTATAGGCTCCTTCGATCATCTTCTAAGAATTTGTTTATAATCACATTAAACTGATTTAACTGATCCAAATAGGCATAATGCCCGGCATTTTTCAATACGACAAGGCCAGCATTAGGAATTAATTCTTCCATTCTCTTTCCATCGGCCACAGGTGTAGCCGTATCGTTCTCTCCAAAAACAAGTAGCGTTGGTACATCGATCTCTGGCATAAGGTGCTGTAGATCTTCATTCACCACTTTAACCATCGTTTGCTGCATGACACCACTTGCACTTTTATAATCACTAGAGCCTAGCATTTTTTTCACTTTTGAGAGGATTTGATCGGAATATCGATTTAACCCTGGCAATTTTAACACGTTTTTCGCTGTCTTAAACGTATACACCTTTAGATAATAACTGGCTTTTCTTTTCGGTTTAATCCCCGCACTATCTACAAGAATGACTTTTTCTACATCTTTATAAGTCGCCGAGTAACAAATGGACATTCTTCCACCGAAAGAGTGTCCCATTAAAATCGGTTTGGTGATGCCAATTTTCTCAATAAATTGTCGCAAGACCTCTGTATAGTCTTTGATACCCCATTGTTCAGGTGGCTCTGTACTTTCTCCAAATCCAGGTAAATCTAAAGAATACACTTTGAAGTTCTTTTCTAAGTTTTGGTGAATAGGGGCGAACGCTTGAATATTCGCTCCCCAGCCGTGAAGTAAAATCACTTCTTTCCCCTCACCGGAAACGTGGTAGTTCAATGTCACATCATTTAATTCAATCTTCATCGTTCCGCTCCTTATTTTTTGATATTCCTTATTTAAAAACTATGTAAGGAGAATACCCTCTATACGATTCGTTTAACACCTTGATTTTAAGACGATTTCACCGCATATCATTTTACCATATTCTCTTTCATCAAAGAAGGTGTCAGAAACGACCGTTACCGGCGCCTGACACCTTATCACTCTATCAACTCACTCATGACCTTTTTTAATGGGCCTAGCCTTGTTGTGGAATCGATGGATGCTTGTAGAATCTTTCTCTTATCGACTTTCGTCCAATCAAGCGTATACCCATGAGTTAATGCTAGCACTCGGATAAATTCTCGACAAGATCGACCATTTCCGTCCCTGAACGGATGGAGCACGTTAATTTCCGCCATATAAAAAGCTAATAAATGACAGATTTCGTCTTTTGAACGTTGATCAAATATTTCTTGCTGAAGCCTGCTAAATAGCTGATTTCCACTTTCTTGTAAATGAAGCGCAGGCGCAAAGGTAAAGTTCCCTTTAGAAATATTTTCAGATCTTAAAACACCTGCAAAAGGGTAAATATCTTGAAACAAATAGTAGTGAATTTTGTTTAGATGATTGAAACTAAAATCGCCTTTTATCGGATTTATTTGCAACTCAGACAGTCTTTTAGACGTAAGAATCGCATCTAATTTAGCCAGACGTTCATCATCTTTAACCTCAAAATGGTTTATTAATACGCTTGTCCCGGGATAACAATATTTTGACTCTCCCGTACCGTATTTACTCATTTAAAGACATTTCCAATGCTTTTTCCATGAAAGCCTCGTGACTAATCCTACCCAACAATTGATCTTTCACAAGCTGTTCTTGCTTAGAGTTCAATGACAGACCTTCCACAGCTAGAGAGGCTTTCGCAGATCTCAAGGCTGTTTCCACTTGATCTAAAGTTCTCACGGACACGTCCACACCTTCCCTTTATATCAATACTTATTTATCCTATTTAGGTTCTACACTCCATGTAGGCAGTTGTTAAAATTAGTTTGAGGGAATGAAGCCCTACCCTATATTATACTACAATTACACGTTCGTTCATATGCTAAGCATTTCTTTTTTTTAGAATAAACATGACCTTTTCTCAAAAAATCAAGGTTCAATCACTTATTTTTTCTACGAACCATGCTAGAGATTGAATAAAAACGCTTACACAAGTAAACTGGATAAAGGTACGGTGAATCAATGTCACCATTAAAATGACTCTCTATTGATGATGGAAAGAAAATGAAGATAAATAGGATCTCCTTATTTTTCTTTAATCCTTTACAATTTAGTACCTGAAATTAATACTTGGTATAAAAGCTCGAAACTTGTATAATTAAACTATTATGAGGAATATCAGGAAAGTGAGATGAGCATATGAGTAAAAAGAAAATTGCGTGGGTTACAGATAGTACCGCATACATGACTAAGGAACTCTTAGAACATCCCGATGTTTATGTCCTCCCTCTTGCAATTATTTTTAATGGGGAAGCTTTTGACGACGGAGTGGATTTAACAACGGAAGAATTGTATGAACGGATTCAATCAAATAAAGAAGTACCCAAAACATCTCAACCATCTGCTGGAAGATTTGCAGAACTTTATGAAGAACTAAAAGAAAATTACGATGCCGCAGTAGCGATTCATATATCACGTAAATTAAGTGGAACGTATGACAGCTCAGCTCAAGGACGAGATTTGTCAGGTTTCGAAGTTCATTTAGTGGACTCACATTCTATGTCTTATGCGATTACGACACTTATTGAAAAAGGAATGGGACTAGCTGAACAGGGTAAATCAGCGACAGACATTCAAAAGGATTTACAAACTGCTGCAAAGCGTTCAGAGAACTATATCCTTCTTGGGAGTCTCGATCAATTCTATAAAGGAGGTCGAATGTCGGGCACTTCTTTTCTACTCGGAAACTTATTACAAATCAAGCCGATTATTCGAATTACATCTGAGGGAGAGTTTGAGCTGTTCCAGAAGGTTCGTTCAGAGAAGAAAGCTGTGAAACGTATGCTCGAACTACTTGGTCAATCCTATGAAAAACATCAAATAAACCAAGTTCAAATTATGCATGGGAACGTGATAAATAAAGCTGAAGAACTAAAAGTAAAAGTCAAAGAACAATTTCCAAAGTTAGATGTTTTTATCGGTGAGATCAGTTCTTCGATCGCCGTTCATGCAGGGGAAGGAACAGTTGCTATGATTTGGCACAACGAAAACAAGTAGAACTTAAGAGAATCCACGTTCCCTTTGGAGCGTGAGATTCTTTTTTTGATGAACAACAGGTGCAATTTTTAAATATTCATATTAAACTGTAATTCTAGTCTTTCCAATTTCCAGGGGAGTTGATACATTGAACAAAAAAATTGCTTATGCCATGGTCATTCTCGGCGCTGCGTTATGGGGAATCACTGGCTTATTTGTACAAAATTTATATGGGTATGGCTTTACTCCCTGGGAAGTCGTAGGCATTCGGCTAATATTCTCAGCGGTGCTTATTTTTACATATTTGTTGTTGAGCAATCGTTCTTTGTTGGTGATTCGACTTCGTGACGTTCCTTTTTTTATCGGAACAGGAATCGTGAGTATCGCCTTTTTCAATTATTTTTTCTTTACAGTTATGGAGCAAGCTACGATCTCTCTTGCTGTCGTTCTTCTATATACAGGTCCTGTATTTGTCGCATTAATCTCCCGGTTTACGTTTAACGAACCTTTTACTCAAAATAAGCTGATCGCATTATTTCTTATGATGATCGGATGCAGCTTAACAGTTGGATTTCTTCCAACTGGCCAATTATCGATTGATTTCACTACCATTTTGTTTGGAATTGCGTCAGGGTTCTTTTACGCCCTTTATAGTATATTTGGAAAATATGTAAGTGCCAGGTATCATACCTTAACGATTACGGCTTACTCCATGTTGTTCGGTGCTCTTTTTTTACTACCAACGAGTCAATTGTGGACTAAAGCCTCGGCATTCTCTGATAGTGGCGTATTACTTAATGGGCTAAGCTTAGCATTGTTTGCAACGGTTCTTGCCTACGCCTTTTACACATTCGGACTGACATATGTGGAATCCAGTCGTGCAGCGATTCTTTCCACGGTAGAACCAGTTGTGGCTATTATCGTCGGCGTGGCTGTTTTCTCAGACATTCTAACTTTTTGGCAAGGACTTGGCATTCTGTTTGTCATTCTTTCTGTGTTACTCACGGTGAAAAAAAGGAAGGGATCTACTGAAGAGACCCCCAACAAATACCCTCAACAAATATCGAAAGCTGACTGATCAAATTCAGTCAGCTTCTCTACTTACACTCCCCACAAATTTCCTAATTTAAAACAAACCACTTTCGGTTCAGACATTTCGTTCATCGCATGGCGAATGCCTTCACGTCCTAACCCAGATCCTTTCACACCACCAAATGGCATTTCATCTATCCGGTAATCACTACTATCATTTACCATCACACCTCCCACATCCAAGTGCTGGATAGCATAGAAAGCATGATCTAAATTTTTGGTGAAAATCCCTGCCTGTAAACCGTAGTCCACTTCATTAGAAAACTTCACTGCTTCCTTTAAACTCTCAACAGATTCGATCATAACCACCGGGCCGAATACCTCTTCTTTATAAATTTTGGATTGATGAGAAACGTGTGTAAGAACGGTCGGTTCGAAAAACGCACCCTCTCTTATACCTCCTGCTTCGATTACAGCCCCCTCATAAACTGCTTCTTGAACCCACCCTTCTACCCGGATCGCTTCTTGTTCTGAAATCATAGGTCCAACATCCGTCCATTCAGCCATTTTATCTCCTACCTGCAGATCCCTCGTTCTTTCCACAAAGGCCTCAACGAAATCATCGTACACCGAAGATGCAACGAAAATTCGTTGGACACCAATACAATTTTGCCCTGCTGCTGAAAAGGCTCCAGATACAGTGGAAGATACTGCTTCTGCCAAACACGCATCTTCCAAGACAATGACAGGAGAATTAGATCCTAATTCCATGCCGATTTTTTTCAAACCTGCTTGGTGAGCAATTTTCTTCCCAGCAGCTAATCCACCAGTAAATGAGACCATTTTCACCGCGGGATGCGTCACTAGCGGTTCACCAATCTCTCGCCCAGCACCAGTTACAACAGACAGAAATCCTTTAGGTACTCCAGCTTCAGCAAATGCCTTTGCCAACATGAGTGCGCTCAGAGGAGTCATTGTCGCTGGCTTGACGACGACAGGATTACCACAAGCAAGTGCAGGTCCTACTTTATGAGCGACTAAATTTAATGGATCGTTAAAGGGAGTAATCGCACCAATGACCCCAATAGGAAACCGATAGTAGTACCCTGTTCGATTTTCACTACCTTCTCTTTGATCGAAATTGACCGTTTCGCCTTTCATTCTTCTTGCTTCTTCACCGCTAATTCGTAGGGTTTGAATCGCTCTTTTCACTTCTCCCCGTGCTTCAGTAATCGTTTTACTTCCTTCTAAAGCAATCGTTTCAGCAAACATCTCGTGATGAGCCTCAATATAATTTGCAGCTTTCGTCAAAACCTTGATACGCTCATGAGTAGGCCAAGATGAAAGGTTCTGAAAAGCCTCTTCCGCTCGTTCAATAGCCGTCAACATCTGTTGAACAGAAGCAGTGGGAACGTTGGCAACCACTTCACCATTTTGCGGATTGATCACGTCAAACATTTTCTTACCAGTGATCCACTCTCCTGCGATATACATTTTTTCAGTCCGCACTTTAGTTTGCATCGCGGGTCACCACCTCTCTTATACTTTCATCATCACCTTTTCTTTTTGATAGTGAATCAAGTCAATCAACAAGGAGAAACCCGTTTCCATCAGACCGGCTCCCGCACCTGTTAACATAATTGGTCCAGCTAAATCGCATTCATAAACAATTGCATTAGTTGCTCCGCTCACCGTTGCTAGAGAATCATCCATATCCAGTAATTCCGGCTTGACAGTGGCATTCACTTTTTCTCCATCTCGAGTGATTCTCGCTACGAGGCGCAGACGCTTATTTTTTGAAATGGCTTCCTGTAATTGATCTAAGCTAATATTCGTTATCCCAACGCATTTCACATCATTCGCTTTCATCGGGTAGTCCATTACCACATTAGATAAAATAACTGCTTTATATCGCGCATCATATCCTTCCACATCGCTTGTGGGATCCGCTTCAGCATATCCATGGCGTTGAGCAAGCTTCAATGCACTTTCGTAACTTAATCCTTTCTCCATTTCAGTAAGCATGAAATTTGTTGTGCCATTTAAAATCCCTCTGATTTCTGAAATCCGATTTCCAGCTAACGTTGTAAACGGAAGCCTTAAGGCGGGGGTACCGCTCATAACCGTTCCTTCAAATCCCCAGAACACATGATGCTTCTTTGCTAAAGCATGAAGTTCTTTATATGCAATAGCTACAGGACCTTTGTTCGTTGTCACAACACTTTTATTGTTTTCAAAAGCTGCTTTGCAATGGTCAATCGCCGGCTGGCCGGTTTTCACATCAGTATAGGTCACTTCAACGATTACATCTGCATTCGTTTCTCTAATCGTTCGCAAACTATCCCAGCCTTTTACAGTCGACGTGCTCTCTGGATAGTGCTCTAAATGATGATGTTCTGAAATTGTTTCTAGCAACATTTCTACATCTAATCCATTTGGATCGTAGACCGATCCTTTCATCATATCTGATACAGCCACAATTGTAGGCTCCATGTTGAACTCTTCTTTTAACTTTTCCCGCCGTTCTTGGATTATTTTCACTAGTGCCTGACCCACTCCACCGAATCCAATAAACGCAATGTTCATCAAATCACCTGCCTTCTGTTATTCATATTTATGATTTCACCTTTGGATAAACAGATGCTCTGGAAGTGATTGAAAAGCTTGTTCTAAATCTCCAATTAAATCCTCAATATCTTCAATTCCTGCTGAGTAGCGAATCAACCCTTCCGGAATGCCCATTGCTGCTCTTTCTTCCGGGGTGCATTCCACATGACTTGTCGTTCGCGTCGGCCCAACAATCGTTTCGACCGCCCCAAGGTTAGCTGCTCTGTTTGCATATTTTAATTTTGGCAGTAAGTGGCGGACAGTATCGACGCCCCCTTTAACGGAAAAACTTAGCATTCCTCCAAACCCACTCATTTGCTCTTTTGCAATCTCGTGACCTTGATGCTCTTCTAAACCTGGATAATACACGGATTCGACACCATCAACTGTTTTTAAATACCGAGCCACTTTCATGGCATTCTCATTTTGTTTATCAATTCGCAACTTCAACGTTTTCATGCCTCGAAGTAATAAATAAGCCGCCATAGGATCGAGCGTCGCTCCGTTAATTTCACGATAGTGATACACTTTCTCCACTAATTCCTTTGGTCCGCATAGAGACCCTCCAAGAGCATCAGCATGCCCACCTAAAAATTTCGTCGCGCTGTGTATAACCAAGTCTGCTCCTAATTCAAGGGGATTTTGATTCACAGGTGTAGCAAATGTATTGTCAACGATGACAATTGCTCCGACTTGTTTTCCTGCTTTTGCCATCCGTTTAATATCTGTGATCTTTACGGTTGGGTTCGTAGGCGTTTCCAAATAAACAACTTGGCACCCTTTAGCAATTTCTGCTTCGATCGCTTCATGATTCCCCGTTTCACATAATACAACCTCAATATTTTGCTTCGGTAAGAATTCTGTGAATATTTTATTCGTTCCCCCATACGTATCTTTAATCGATACGACTCGATCCCCAGGAAATAGAAACGTGCCTAACGTATTACTAATAGCCGCCATTCCAGTAGAAAAGCTTGTGGCCGCTTCCGCTCCTTCAAGTATGCGAATTTTATTCTCAAAAGCTTGCACTGTCGGATTCGTATTTCGACCGTAAATATGACCTTCCTTTTTCCCTATCGCCACGTCATACCACTCATCCATATCGTCATAGCCATAGGAGACACTATGCACAACGGGTACTTGAGTTGCTCCAAAAGCTAGATAATCTTGTTCTCCTGCCCAAATCGCTTTAGTTGATATTCTTGGTTCTTTCATGTCGTTTCCCCCTCGTATTTTGTATTATTAACCTTGACTAACTGAGACCACCGCCTTTGAACGAAGTAGAAAACTAACTATCTACTCATCGAAATATTTCACGACTGATTATTGAACGAGGCTATGAAATCTCTCCACCGTGTTGATGAATAATAAACGGATGTTTCACTGTTAATTCTCTTGGGTATTTCGTAAATGTCTCGCATCCTTGATCGGTGATTCTTAACGTTTCACTGATCTCGATGCCGTAGTTTTCAAACCATAGTGCTGGAATAAGATGAAACGTCATATTCGGCTGCAAAACGGTTGCATCTCCTTTACGAATGCTTGCTGTATGCTCACCCCAATCTGGCGGATAGCCAAGACCAACGGAATAGCCTAAACGGGCTTCTTTCTCAATTCCGTAGCGCCCAATACTTTTTCTCCAAACTTCTTCTAATTCTCCGCAAGTTAATCCGGGCTTTGCCGCTTCCAATACTTCATTCACCCCTTCAACAACGATAGGAGCTAGTCTCTCTAAATTAGGGGAGGGAGCACCGATACTCACGGTTCTTGCCAATGGAACGTGATATCGTTTATAGCAGCCTGCCAGTTCAACAATTACTGAGTCTCCTTCATCAAACTTTCGATCTGTCCACGTTAAATGTGGGATGCCTGTATTTTTCCCTGATGGTAATAATGGAACAATTGATGGATAATCCCCTCCAAACTCATCTGTTCCAGAGACCATGTGATAATAAATTTTAGCTGCTGTGTCGCATTCTCTCACCCCAGCACGAATACTTTCTACGCCGTGGAACATCGCTTGATCCGCAATCATGGCTGCTTTTTTCATATAGTCGATTTCTTGATCAGATTTAATGAGTCTTACGTTATTGACTAGTAAATCGCCATCTTTAAAGGTTGCATTCGGTAGAGCTTTCTTTAATCTATCAAATGCTTTAGCTGTAAAATAATAGTGGTCCATTTCCAAACCTATTGATCGTCTCCCCTGCCCAATTTGCGTTAATATTTCACCGATGAAATCCATCGGATGATGGGTCTCCGAATGAACATAATAATCAGGATAAGCAATAACATTCTCATCATAAATCCAAGTTTTAGCTTTTGCTCCGCTGGCATCCTGATATCTTCCTAACCAAATCGGCTGAGGTTCGTCAATGATAATGGCCACCATCTGATGTACATAAAATGACCAGGCATCATACCCTGTCAAATAATTCATATTTGCAGGATCTGAAATTAATAATACGTCAATCCCTTTCTCTTCCATTTTTATTTTTGTTAAATGAATTCTTCTTTGATACTCTAAAATATCAAACGGTAGCATTGAACTTCACCTCTTTCTTTAATTCTGAATATTTAGATTAATTACTTTAAGTATATGTACATAGTGGAATGAATGTAATGTGCAAAGTGTATGAAGTTTTTCGGACAGTTTTAATACACATTCAAGATTCAACATCGTTTCGCCATCTTTGATATTCAGTTTAGGGCTTTCTGTAGCTGGTTTGAGCTCTTCTGTATTCCGTTTGAGCGGTTCTGTAGCCCGGAGACCGATCTGTATCCCGTTTGGCACCTTCTGTAGTCGGTTTGAGCCCTTCTGTATTCCGTTTGAGCGGCTCTGTAGCCCGTAGACCGATCTGTATTCCGTTTGGCACCTTCTGTAGTCGGTTTGAGCCCTTTTGTATTCCGTTTGAGAAGTTCAGTAGCCCGCAACACGGGTTGAAGCCCTGTAACCCGTTCCAGTCACGAAATTAAAATGCCGCACCAAGAAATTTTCTCGATGCGGCTTCACTATTATTCAATTTTTCGTAGCATCCATAGACGTACGCTTAACTCTAATAGAAACACGTCATCGGAGTTGACTAGTGAGAGTTGTGTTAACGATTCAATATTTCGAAGTCGATATAATAGAGACTGCCGGTGTAAATTTAATGCCCTCGCCGTCTGACTCACGTTCCCTTTGAATTTATTGTAAGTCATAAAGGTATGAATTAAATCTGTCTGTCGTTTTTTATCATAATCAATGAGTGGCTTGATCGTATCTTTAACTATATGGTTAATTTCTTCATCTGATGATATGGCCATGAGGAGTCGATTAATTCGCGTATCCTTAAAAAAAGTCCGTTCTCCAGGACCCATTTTCTGTCTTCCAATCGCCAAAGCCGTTTTAGCCTCGGAATAACTTTCATGGAAGCCGCCATTTTCATTTTTATGTGCCGCAATCCCCCACGACAATTCAACTTCAGTTAACAATTCATTGAGTCTACGCTCAATCGTATCCAAGAATTGATTTGCCGTTTCTGTATGAAGATGGTGATCCGTTTCCAAATATACGATAACTTCTCCTTCATCAAAAGTGGCCATCGTTTTCCTATCAATTAATTTGCCAGCATTGGTAATTTCCTTTTGAATGTAATAATTCAAACTTTGCAAAGAAGACGTAGGTGGATTGTCTCGTTTAAATTTAGGAAAAGAGGCTGTTTCTTCTCGCAATCTGATATCTCCCACTATACAAATATACGTAAGGGTTAAGTCATATCCTAGTAATTCGGCCTTGGACGTTAAATGCTGCTGGTTTGAGTTCTTTTGCTTCGCCAATTGCAAAATGAAGTTATCTTTCAAACGGATTTCTGTCATTTCAATCGCATTTTCTTTTAAAAAATAGAGAGCACAGGCTGTTAATGTATGTTCTAGGACATTCATGACAAACCAAGTTAGCTGTTCATCTTTTTCAAGCTTAAACCAGAGAAACCCTTGTTTCCGATGGTTTGTGGCTATAAGAATTTGATACCACTTTTGCTCATCCACTAAATAACTCTCAATGTGCGGGTACAGAGGATGTTCCAAATACGTCACTTGAGGTGATGTAGCAGGAGAAACTAGTGTCTTCTCATTGTTTTTGAACTTGACTAACGTTTTCATTTCAATCTCTTTTGAAGCCCTTATGTGCCTTGTATAATCCGTAATCACGATAGGAAGTTGAATATGTTTGTGTAAGACATCAGCTAGTTCTTGTAAGCCTTTGTTTTGTAGAACATCATTAATGAGTTCTTGACGTATTTCTTCTGTTCGTTGTCGCTCAGATTTTTTGTCTTGATTGATTTCTTCAAGGACCACTTGCATGATATCGCCGAATCGGATTTCCCATGGTATATCCAAAATAATAAAATGATGCTCCTCAGCAAGTTTAATAATCCGATCTGGAATATCAAATACATAACGCCCTGTGGCAAATCCGAGTAATGAAGCTCCAGATTGGATTACATCTTTAACAAACTGCTCTAATAGCTGAGGGTCTCCGTGACAGCCGATGCCTGTTGTTAATACAAATTCATTTTCTCGGACGAAATTTTCTACTGGCATCTCTATAACGGAAATCCATTCAATTTCTCTCTTTTCCAGCCATTGTTCTCCAGATTTAACTGTCGCTGACTGCAATATAGGCTGCCTTAACATGTCCTTAGCTGATAAACTCATCTCCCCCACCTCATTTCTTTCGACTATCGGGATTCACTATTTATTTGATCATCCATTTAGAATATTCTGTTAATTTAATTTTCTCATGAAACGATTGTTTTGACAATCACATCATCTCGTCACTAGCTCCATTCGACTCAATCCCTTTATATTAGAGCGTTTATATAAAAAAATCTAAATAAACTGACACCTTTAAATACAATTATGATATAGTATTAATTAAATTAATTTTATACATCAACGTTTTAAAGGAGGAAAATTTATGAGTGATTTACAAAATGGCCGAGAGCAATGGGGGTCCAGGTTAGGTTTTATCCTAGCGGCAATGGGATCGGCTGTTGGATTGGGAAACATTTGGCGTTTTGCCTACGTAACGGGTGAAAGTGGAGGCGCTGCGTTCTTATTAATTTATATTTTATGTATTTTAGCCATCGGCATTCCTATTTTAATGGCCGAATTTACCATCGGTCGTCGTGCTCAAAGTGATGTTGTTGGATCGTTCCAAACACTAGCACCGGGAAGACCATGGGTATTAGCTGGATTTCTAGGTGTTGCATCTGCATTTATCATTTTATCCTTTTATGGTGTCGTCGCTGGTTGGTCTCTTCATTACTTCGTTCAATACTTTTCCGGAGGACCAGATGTTGGAAACGGTGGAGACTACGGAAGCTATTTTGGAGAATTTATAAGTAGTCCTCTTGCACCGCTTATTTGGCAATTTTTCTTCATGGCGTTAACCGTAGGGATTGTTTTCGTTGGTGTGAAAAAAGGAATCGAAAAATCAAATAAAATATTAATGCCATTATTAGCTGTTTTAGTTCTTGTTCTTGCAGGATATAGTTTAACTTTAGGGGGAGCACAAGAAGCCCTTTCCTTCTTATTTACTCCTGACTGGAGCTCATTAAGAGATCCAAATGTTTATTTCGCTGCCCTTGGACAAGCCTTTTTCTCATTAAGTTTAGGTATGGGTGCCCTCATTACTTATGGAAGTTACTTATCTAAAAAAGATAAGCTCCCAGGGGCTGCAGCCAGCGTCGCAGGGTTAGATACGTTATTTGCCATTGTAGCAGGTTTGATGATTTTCCCAGCTGTATTTGCATTTGGAATAGAACCTGACTCAGGTCCAGGACTTGTCTTCATCACCTTACCTGGAATTTTTGACAGTATGGCCGGTGGGGGATTGTACGGTCTGGCATTTTTCTTCCTATTATCCGCTGCTGCCTTATCATCAGGAGTCTCTCTACTAGAAGTAGCAGTAGCTTATTTCATGAGAAAGTTTCAATGGTCTCGTCAGAAAACATCGATCTTCGTGGGTCTAATCATTTTCGCGATTGGTATTCCTTCTTCATTAGGTATGGGTGTACTTGATCATGTAAGTATTTTTGGTCGGGATATTTTCGATACGATGGATTTCATTGCTTCTAATGTTTTCCTTCCAATTGGTGGACTCATTATTGCCTTGTTTATCGGTTGGGGTTGGAAGAAAGCAGATGTCCTTGAAGCTTCAGATTTGGGAGACTCCGTGATCGGAACGATTTGGATGGTGATTTTACGTTTCTTTGCACCAATTGCCATTTTCATCATTTTCCTCAGTTCCATTGGAATACTATAATATTGCTAAAAGAAGTCCTGCCATATGCAGGACTTCTTTTAGTTTGATATATAATTTGCTAAGAATCCCCTTGCAACTGGGGAATTTTGATAGTAAACGAAACGTGTTGTTCCTCTTAAGGAACAAGTTTCTTTTTCTCTTATCTATCCCTAAATGTCCTGACTATCTTTACCTGTCATTGAAATAGATCAATACTAGAAGAAACGATGCACCATTGATTGTGCGAAGTTGGAGGTGATTGATTGCGATGAAGCAAAAGCAGTATTTATGTTTTGATATTGGTGGAACTCATGTGAAGTGGGGATTGGTTCGTGAACAGGGAGAAATCATCGAAAAAGGATATTTTTCTTCGCAACAAGCTAATCATCGCATCATTTTACAAGGAGTTAGAGAAAAGATTATCAAATTTTCCTCAATGATTGAAGGAATTGCCATAAGTACACCTGGCTTCATAGACTCTTCTAGGGGTTATATTGAGCACGGAGGAGCGATTATCGGTTTTAATCAGTTTCATTTGCAAGACAGCTTGGAACAAGAATTTCATCTTCCCGTGTCCGTTGAAAATGACGTGAACTGTGTAGCTTTAGCTGAAAAGTGGCTAGGGAATGGGAGAGATTTATCTGACTTCATTTGCTTAACCGTTGGCACAGGCATTGGTGGTGCACTCGTGTTGAATGATCAATTATACCGGGGACATGCCTTTCGAGCAGGGGAGTTTGGGTATATGATCACGCAAGGAATTCAAGGAAACTCTCCGTTAAAATCCAGCCTTAACGGTTCCTCATCTTTAACTGCGATTCGAAAGAAATACGCCAGCTATAAGCAGCTGACGTTGGAAGAAGTTACTGGTGAAAAACTGTTTCAGGCTTATGATCAACACGATGCTTTCGCTAGAGAACTGATTGACACGTTTTATCAAAGCTTAGCCATTGGTATTTATAACACCACCTCCATCATCAACCCTCAAAAAGTACTGATTGGGGGAGGGGTTACCGGCCGTCCGACGTTTATCAATGAATTAGACCAAGCTCTTCATTGTGTTGACACTGTCTTCCATGTGGACATTGACTCCTGCCACTTCAAGAACGATGCTGGAATCGTTGGCGCATTGGCCTTCTTTCATGCTAAATACCAGTGATAATAATCTATCCCTTATTGAGTTCTTTATAAGTCGCTTTTCCTAACGTTTCAATTAAATAGAGAACTGGGAGCTGAGTTGTGATGTTCGCATCGTCTATAAACTCAGTATTCACATAATACGAAAGTGGATAGTCAGCTAACTGAGCGACCGTACTCGTTTTTCTGTTTGTAATACTGACGATAGACGCCCCTTTCTCACGCAACTGATGAACTTGAGAGATGATATGGGGAGTTTCACCCGATACAGAAAGAACAATGGCCGTGCTTTTTTTCAGGTACTTTCCATGAATCGGAAAGAATGGGTCATTTACGGCTAAAGAGAATTTTTTCAAGCTAGAAAAATAGCGAGATCCGTATTCAGCTAAGATACCTGAACTGCCTGTCCCTAAAAAAATCACATGCTCTGATTGGGCCACGAGCTGAGCGATTTGACTGATCGTCGATTGATAGTCCGTCATTAACGTTCGTTCAAGAAACTCGGTCATTGTTTCATAAGAGTCATGAACACGTTCAGCTTGATTTTTATCTAAATAAAGCTTTAATTTCGTTTTAAATTCTGAGAAACCGTCACAATCAAGTTTTTTACAAAATCTTAAAATAGTTGTTGGGGAGACATGAGTTACTTCGGCCAATTCACGAATGCGCATATAAGCCACTTTGTCACCATTGGCTAAAATGTATTGATATAAAATGGTATCCAAGTCAGAAAACTTCGCTAGCTGATTTGAGGTAAACATGTACGTCAACGCCTTTCTATGTATCCCCCTATTATAAATGATTTTGTTTTAAAATATAGAAACCATAGAGAAAAAAAGGAGAGTTATTTATGAATAATCAAAACGGACTTAAAATTGTCACGATCGGTGGAGGTTCCAGCTATACACCTGAATTAATTGAAGGATTTATTAAGAGATACGATTCTCTTCCAATAAGAGAGCTTTGGCTCGTTGATGTTCCAGAAGGAGAAGAGAAATTAAACATCGTTGGAGCTCTTGCTAAACGAATGGTAAAAGAAGCCGGTGTACCAATGGACGTTCATCTAACGTTAAATCGACAAGAAGCACTGAAAGATGCAGACTTTGTAACAACCCAGTTTCGCGTAGGTCTCCTTGATGCCAGAGCAAAAGATGAGCGTATTCCCCTGAAACACGGAGTGATCGGTCAAGAAACGAACGGTCCTGGAGGGCTCTTCAAAGGTTTGCGGACCATCCCTGTCATCCTTGATATTGTAAAAGATATGGAACGCCTTTGTCCGGATGCGTGGCTGATTAATTTCACAAACCCTGCTGGAATGGTGACGGAAGCTATTTACCGTCATTCAAATTGGAAGAAGGTCGTCGGTTTATGCAATGTACCTGTGGGGATGAGAATGGGTGTTGCTAAAGCTTTAGACGTTTCTCCTGAAAGAGTTCACGTGGACTTTGCTGGCTTAAACCATATGGTATTTGGGATGGACATGTATTTGGATGGTCAGAACGTCACAGATACAGTGATAGAGAAGATCACTTCCGGGGATTCTTCCATGACTATGAGGAACATCGTCGATTTAGGATGGGAGCCTGAATTTATCAAAGCGTTGAACATGCTCCCTTGTCCTTATCACCGATACTATTACAAAACGGATGAAATGTTAGCTCAAGAAATGAAAGACTCCGAAGAAAAAGGAACAAGAGCAGAAGTTGTTCAACAATTGGAAAATGAATTATTTGAACTTTACAAGGATGAGAACTTAAACGAAAAGCCTGAACAATTAGAAAAACGGGGCGGCGCTTATTATAGTGATGCGGCTTGTAGTTTAATTGACTCTATTTACAATGACCGAGGAGACATTCAACCGGTGAACACACTGAACCAAGGCGCAATTGGTAGCCTTCCTGATGATTCTGCTGTTGAAATAAACTGCATCATTACAAAGAGCGGACCAAAACCTATTGCCATTGGCGATCTGCCTGTAGCTGTTCGAGGTCTTGTTCAGCAAATTAAATCGTTTGAGCGTGTTTCAGCAGAAGCAGCGGTGACTGGCGACTATCATAAAGCGTTACTTGCCATGACAATCAACCCTCTAGTACCTTCTGATACATTAGCTAAAACGATTTTGGATGAAATGCTTGAAGCCCACAAAAAAGATCTTCCTCAGTTCAATTAAAATTAGCAAGGGTGCCCCAAAAAGTTTTCCTTTTGGGGCACCCCACTTCTTTCGCCTAACTACTTTATCATAGCCGTCCCTTTTAACTCTTCGTTATACCACATCGTGACTTCATCTCCATAGTTGATTTCCCCTACACCTTCAGGTGTCCCTGTGAATAACAAATCTCCTGCGCCTAAACCTATGTATTCATAACAATAAGCTAACAGATTATCCAACTGGAAAATCATATCGTTTGGATCTCCCTGTTGCACTCGAGTTCCGTTAATTTGAAGCGAAAAAGTAGATTGTAGAATGTTCTCTATCCCAGGAAATGCAAAAAATGGTGTAACCAAAGCTGCATTCGGAAAGCCTTTGGCAATCAGCCATGGATGGCCTTTCTTCTTTAATTTTTCTTGCTCTTCTCTCAAAGTAAAGTCGATACCCACCGCCATTTCTGTGAGGCAATCATTTGCTGTCATCCCTTTTTCATATTGACGGCCCAATCGATAAACCAGTTCCACTTCATAATGAACCGCTCCTCGATTTTTGGGCATCATAACTGATTGACCATTTGCCGTAACGAAAGAGTGAGTCGGTTTACTAAACATCATCGGCTTTGAAGGAACATCATTGCCTAGTTCTTGTGCGTGTTTCTTGAAGTTCCTGCCTACACAGTAAATATTATTAATTTTCATCTTAAGATCTCTCCTTTCAGAAATCATTCCTAATAATGATTTTCGATCCATGCAATCACTCGGTTTTTAGCGAACCGGGGGTAAATCCATAAATCAGGCTCAATGCCAACTCCTTCTTTCTCCATTAATCGAGGGTGATAAGAAAATTCGCTCGGCACAGACATCCTTATCTGGGAGTTAGGAAGTTCGAAATTAAGAGAGCGACTGCTGCTTAAAGCTCCAGCCGAAGGAACACCAACGACATACACTTGATTCACTTGCTTTAATTGTTTCGTCATACGCTCAGCGGCTGAAGAGGTCCCTTGATCTATTAAAACAAAAATAGGCGTATCGTTGTCATCAATGGACGTAAGATCCTTGTTTTCGATGTACCAGTTCGGCTCCCGGCGTTCATTTTCTTCATCCTCGTCTACATGATGAAGGGATTGTTCAATTAATGCTCCTTCTTCATCATATAATTTCACCGTTTCTTCTAGAAAAACATCATTCGTAGTTGTGGAAAGTTGAACTAAATATTCACCTAATCCTGCTTCTTGGTCAAACATTTCTTCATACCACTTCGCCACAAAATCAACGTTATCACTACCATTATTTCGAAGATCTAGAATAAAATATGGCGAGTCTTTTAATTCTTGAGCAGATTCAAGCATATCCTCATAGGTGTGCGAATCGTCTTCATAAACAGTCATATTGCGAAATTGAACAACGTCTACCTCATCTTTCTCATACATATTAAATGATCGGTCACTCAAGTAATCGAAGCCCACTCTGCGAACGAAGACCTCTCTATCGTCCTTACTTTCAAACTCTAACGACCAAGGATTGGTTACTGGTTCACTCGTATAATAACCGAGATAGTAGACCAACTTCCCATCATTATTTAAACTAGGTACAAGGAAATCTTCTACATCCGGCGCTCCGTTTATTGCGACGAGTTTATCAAGTAACTCGTCAGATTTATGAAGCCAATAATCACCGTTCTCATCTAAAATAAATTCCAATTCTTCTGTCGTATAAAAATCATGTTCACTTATGACTACAGAAGACCCGCCTATCTGAACATGTGGATCGGTGAGGAAGCCATAGTGATCACAAAGGTGTTCCGCTAATTCATCACCAGTTATTTCGTCTTCATCACTGTACTCTTGATCAATTGTCTCTGTTAAGTTGGTGTGAGCCTGATTAAAAGCCTCATCACCTCCGTGCCATGAATACATAGCATAAGAATATTTCCACGTCCTATGTAATAAATCAATATCTTCAAGGGTTTCCTCTTTGGACATCATTTGGTCTTCATTTTCAGTTATGCGCAACCTTTCTAATTGTTGGTCAGAAAGTTCCGTGCTTTCCCCATTGAAGGGATAAGTCGCTTCAAATGGTAGCTCACTATTAAATGACGTAAGCGTACGGTTTTGGTCAACAATCGTTTGCAGAAGATCGAGTTCGGTGGCAGGTTGTATCTTTTCTTCCATCGAAGAGCATCCAAAAGCACCACATATGAGCAACAGTAAACCGATAAGCATTTTAATCATGTCTTCCCTCCTTACTATATCTATCTTTACGATTCTTCCAGTAATGGGTTTCATATATTTAACACTTTTACCATATCTCTGTTTAACACGTTCCCTGTTTTAGAGATTTTCACACAATATATTTAGAAATTCTCAAATATAATTGTAAATGTTTTGAAATAAAGGGAGAGTAGTGGTTGCGAAACCTGTCGAAAATTGTTATATGAACGAATATGGATGCTATACGATGTAACTTCAACTCTATATAAACTAACCCACATACTATACGAGGTAACTCTGTTTCTATACGAACTAACCCCCGTCTTATACGTGCAACTGCTCATACTCACTTCGCTGTTGGCTACAACCCAAAATATACAGCTTTTCAAACAAAAAAAGCCCCTGAAATTCAGGAGCTCACTCTAAATGCATGAGTAAATTAGTTGTCTTTTAGCAATTCCTCATCAATATAAGCCTCTGTCTGCCTTAATTCTTGCAAAGCTTCTTCAATGTTCGCTTCTGCTACTTCAAACTCAAGAATATGTGTGAACTGTTCACGGTTATCTTTGAACACAAGGCTTTTCAACCGATCGACGCTACCTCCTACAGCAGCTGTACTCCCTGCGGCCGTTCCTGCTCCTGTTCCTGAATGAATGGCTGGAATAAGAACTAACCGCCCGTTACTTTCCTGTTCAGGTACTTTGTCTATGATTTGGTTTGTTGTGTTTACTTTTGCTAATTTTGCTGAAGCTCGTTCAGCGTCATTTTCATTTTTAAAAAAAGCTTGGATTCTTTTTGTCACCTTAAGCACATCCTTTCTTTTTTTACCATTTACCCTTCCTTCCTAAAATAAAACAAACAGCAGGATACAACAAAAGAGATCACCCTCAACTGTGTGGGTGATCTCTTAAGCATCCTCATTGGTTCTCTTATAAGTCTTCAAGATTAGCTATAACTTCATCGCTATTTTCACCGACCAAATAATCGGTCTCTGTAATCATAGCTCCTGAATCAGGGTTGACAGCCGTATATCCACGGAAAATATATCCTTCTTCCTCATCATAGAAACCTAATTCTGTGGCAAAATGTAACTCCATATCCGATAGCAATTCAAAATCAAAACCTTGAATTTGTTGAAGCATGCCGTGACTTTGAGAATCACTCGGGCTTACACCATAAACGGTATATCCCATTTGCTCAATTTCTTCTACATATGAATTCAGCTCAACTAGCTGAGAAATACAAAGTCCTCAGTCTACGCCTGTGAAATATAAGTAAAGTGCTTTTTCGTCTTCATTAAAGACTTCTCTATGTTCACCATTCGTATTAACAAGGGTTATATCATAATCGTCATGATTGTAGTCTGCTGAATCTTCATTGGAAGAACATGCGCCGAGAACGACAATCATTGACACCCCTAAAAAGAAAACAGATATGAATTTTTTCACTTGATAATTCCTCCTCAACCGTACTAGCATATAGCTTATCATTTATTTCTCCATTTCGAAAGAAAGTTGCTGAAAAGAGAAATGACACTAGCCCCTACTGAACGAGGAATAGTGTCATTATTGAAACATTTTATAAGATACACTTTTTTTTGACTAGCCATTTAGTTTTCGTGGTCGAAAGTCTTGCTTGAATTGAAGCCTTAGGCCGTCTTTTGCTGTTTGTGCTGTTTTTCCTTCTCGATCTTTTTAATATCTAATTGAAGGAAAATCGAGACGAAGAAAGCGACTAAAATCAGGCCTGTGAACACGTAGAAAACAGGAATATAGCTTTCTGTTCTCTCTCTGATCTGAGAGACTAGCAGAGGCCCTAAAATTCCTCCCAATGACCAAGTAGTTAAGAGGTAACCATGAATGGCACCAAGCTGTTTCGTTCCAAACAAATCACCAATGAATGCAGGTAAGTTTGAAAATCCCCCACCATAACAACTGACGACGATAAACACGAGTGCCTGGAACAGTAGGACATTTGTGATACTTGGCATGGTTATAAATGCGATCAATTGAAGGACGAAGAATGTAATGAATACTGTTGGCCGACCAACATAATCGGATATTGCTGCCCAACCAAGCCTGCCCCCTCCGTTAAAGATCCCCATAATTCCTACCATCGTAGCTGCACCAGCTGCGGATAAGCCAACCACTTCTTGAGCCATTGGGGAGGCAACGGAAATCATCATAATTCCGGCGGTAACGTTAATAAGCATCATACACCATAACATCCAAAATCGACTTGTTTTCACCGCTTCTCTAGCTGTTAATTGTGATAAATCTTTCTTTACTACCTTTTTCCCAGAAGCAATATCTTTCTCCATCCCTTCTGGCATCCAGCCCTCAGGAGGAGGTGCGATATAAGAAGCACCTATGACCATCAGGATAAAGTAACTAATCCCTAAAATATAAAAGGTCATGGATATACCAATGGTCCCCATTAAATTGGCTGCAATAGGTGCAGTAATAAGGGCTCCAGTACCAAAGCCTAACACAGCCATGCCCGTTGCCAGCCCTCTACGGTCAGGGAACCATTTCACTAAGGTGGAAACAGGTGCGATGTAGCCGATGCCCATGCCTAACCCACTTGCAAGACCGTATGTAAGTAGAAAAAGGAGCAATGAATCAACTGCCACGGCAACACCCGCTCCAGCTTGCCCTAGCCCAAACAGAATCGCTGCGAGGATCGCCGATTTTCTTGGTCCGTTTTTCTCAACGAACGGACCGAAGAATGCTGCGGCGATCCCTGCCAGTGCCATCATAATTGTAAAGGACAACGTAATCCCTGTCGTAGACCAGCCCAGAGTGTCGCGAATAGGGTTCGTATAGACACTGTATGCGTAAGCAGCACCAATAGAAAGATGAATAGCGATCGCTGATAAGGCTATGAGCCACCTGTTTTTAGTTACCTTCATACCGTTTCCTCCCTCGGTTATCATAAGGTCTTAGCTTATTACTCGAACGTGCAACAAGGTCATGGTCTTAATAAGGTTTTAACATTTTAGCCTCTTTTGAAGAAGCTCAAAATATTTAACGAAGAACTGCAACTTACTTTTCCATCGTAGACAAATCACCTGTTGGCAAATCAAGCTCCCATGCTTTTAACACTCTTCTCATGATCTTTCCGCTTCTCGTTTTCGGCAAGGTATCTTTAAATTCAATTTCCCTAGGTGCCGCGTGGGCAGATAATCCTTTTTTCACAAAATTACGGATTTCTTCTTGAAGCTCGTCGCTATATTCATACCCGTCTCTTAAAGCAATAAAGGCTTTGATAATTTCCCCTCTAACGGGATCCGGTTTACCGATCACTCCAGCCTCGGCCACAGCAGGATGTTCGACGAGTTTGCTCTCAATTTCAAAAGGTCCCACTCGCTCACCAGCGGTCATGATCACATCGTCTACACGCCCTTGGAACCAGAAGTATCCATCTTCATCCATGTAAGCAGAGTCTCCAGATACATACCAATCCCCAGCAAGGAAATACGACTGAAATTTTTCTGGACGGTTCCAGATGGCTCTCATCATCGATGGCCAGCCTTTTTTAATGGCGAGATTCCCCATTCGATTAGGCGGAAGAACATTTCCTTGGTCATCGACAATGGCGGCTTCAGTTCCTGGGATCGGTTTCCCCATGGACCCCGGTTTGATTTCCATCGAAGGGAAATTACAAATCAGTTGTGCTCCCGTTTCTGTCATCCACCATGTATCATGAATTCGCAAGTCCAACGCTTGCATTCCCCACCGGATCACTTCGGGATTTAACGGCTCACCAACACTCAACACATGTCTTAAAGAAGTTAAGTTGTATTTTTGAAGAATTTTATCTCCATAACTCATCAACATCCTGAAGGCTGTCGGTGCGCTATACCAAACGGATACTTGATAATCTTCGAGAGTTTGGTACCAATCTTCTGGACTAAAACGCCCTCCTCGAATCACATTTGACACACCTGCTAGCCATGGTGCAAAAATCCCGTAAGACGTTCCTGTTACCCAGCCCGGATCTGCTGTACACCAATACACATCATCATCTTTTAAATCAAGCACCCATTTAGCAGATTGATAATGTTGAATCATAGCATTATGAACGTGTAAAACTCCTTTTGGTTTACCAGTTGAACCAGATGTATAATGAAGGATCATTCCATCTTCACGATCTACCCATTCCATATCCAACGTTTTGCTTGCCCGTTCAAATTGCCTGTGAAAATCTATGGTTTGATCATCTTCTTTTACATCATTCCCAACGATCACTACTTTTTCAAGCTCTGGAAGTTCATCCACCGGAACACGACCAAGCAGTTCAGGTGTGGTGACAAGCACTTTGGATCCACTATCCTCTAAGCGATCCTTTACGGCTCCTTCCATAAAAGCTTCAAATAACGGTCCTACAATTCCCCCTAACTTAATTGTTCCTAGTAGCAAAAAATAGAGTTCAGGAGAACGAGGCATGAAAATAAATACGCGATCGCCTTTTACAACCCCTATATCTTTTAATACATTTCCTGCCTGGTTGGAGTAATCTCTCATTTCTTTAAACGTATATTCTTCTTTTCTGTCTTGATCTGAATAATATAAAGCAACTTTATTCCCTTTGTCAGACTCAGCATGCCGATCAATCGCTTCGTGAGCCATGTTTACCCGCCCTGTGTTTGACCAGGAAAATTCTTTCTCTACTTCTGACCATTGATATGAGTCGTAAACCTCATCATAATTTCCTAAGTTGTGATTTGCATTCGTTGAAGAAAGTGTTTTTGACATCATTTTTAATAGCCTCCTTGGCTGAATAGTCTTTTAGTGAATTACATCAGTTAATTAAAGCGCTTACATTTCACTCGAAAATAAAAAGGACACATCTCGATTGAAAGAGAATCCCATTTGTTCCTGTGTTAAAGCAACTTCTTACTGTTAGCAATATTGTTATGTTATTAATTCTATAGAAGAAACATTATTATGTCATAATAAATTGACAGAGCCTAATATTTGCAGATAGAATGTAAATAATTAAGACTAATCAAAAAATTCATAATAATTCGTTTTTGAAAAGGATGAGAAATGTTGGATAATAATCATTTTCGTCAATTTTCTACGTTCATTGAAGATTGGGTTCCTAAAGAGGCTTCCATTGCTATTGCGGATGAAGATAAATATGTCACGTATATACCAGGTAGCCATGACATTCAAATCAATCAAGGACAACCCATTCCTTCTGGGAGTATAACTGAGCGAGTTTATGCACAGAAGTGCAGAGTAGAGTCTTTGGTAGATAAATCAGTGTTTGGGGTTCCGTATTATGGAGTCGGCTACCCCCTTGAATACAAAGAAGTAGGAATTAACGGTGCATTAACCGTGATTTTACCACCTGAATACTATTCTTCTCCCGTATCTTTTATTGTTGGCCGAAAAGACGACCTTTGGATCCCCATCGCCGTTGACCAAATCATTTATATGGAAAGTCACCAAAAGAAAACTCACATCATTACAGAGGAAGACTGCTTCCAGTCTAAATATCCTCTGAAGACGCTAGAGCATCGTTTATCAAATTCGTTTATTCGAATCCATCGATCTTATATCGTTAATATTTCTTATATGAAACAAATTTCCCGTGATGTAGCGTCTAACTTGGAAATTACACTAAGTAAACCAGAAGGCACGACACTATCCATTAGCCAAAGTTATGTTCAGAAGGTCAGGGATACGTTGGGGTTTTAAGTCATGTGTGTCGCTACTGAAAAAAATTCTAAAAAACAGCATCTTTTGTCATTACGATCCGTCTATACTTAAGAGCATTTATATCACAGGAATACTAGAGGTGATTTTATAGAGCCCCTCAAATGATATAAAAGCATTAAGTCTAGGAGGATGATTATGATTATGACAAAAAAGAAAGAATACTTCGTCGGTGGAGCTATCCTGTTAGT
The DNA here is from genome assembly GCF_003226325.1 of Salipaludibacillus keqinensis. Classification (GTDB taxonomy): domain Bacteria; phylum Bacillota; class Bacilli; order Bacillales; family Salisediminibacteriaceae; genus Salipaludibacillus; species Salipaludibacillus keqinensis. The sequence goes on from NZ_PDOD01000002.1 coordinate 1,017,328, forward strand.
AGCAATCACTGTTTCAGGTTTTCCTTATAATTCGGAGATTGAACCAGGTGGCGACATTCAAGTCGTTATGAGCGAAGAAGAGAACAATGATGAAGCCTCAGAACTTTTGAACTTTCATTAATAGAAGAAAAGAGAACGGAGCCAATCGAAGAAGAATTTCCTGAAGATATGACTGAGAGTGAGGTGCGTGAATCGATTCATAAAATGTCTCACCAAAAAATACGGGCAGATGAAAAATGGGGAGCGCTACTTATGACACAAGAACGAATTGAGCGATTAATCGTAGTGGTCAACTCAAATGAGTACAACACAGTGACATATACCTCGATATTCTTGAAAGATGGGAAGAGGGCGATTTTTCCCAAGCCGATGACGATCACAATGCCATTTGGCGACTACAAGGTGGTACAAAAGGCTATGCAGAAGGTTTGTTAACTGAAGAAGAAGAGAAGCAGTACATCGAAAACACTTTCGACGTGATAACTGAATAATCCATGGCATCCATTTATTTGGATGCTATTTTTATATCCATAAGACTTATAAGATATTATTGTCATCCTAATGTTGCCTCCCTTGTCTGCCCCCCCCCTTTGCTAGAAGAAATGATTTCTTTTTATCTGGCGGTATCTGATATTATGGATACATGGCGATCTATGAGCTTTTGGTCATATTTTGCTAAAACTAGCCGGTCCAATAATACTTTGGCGGAAGCCTCTATATAATAGACAACTGGCATATATGATACGCCTATAAAAAGAAGGGGAAATCTCATGAAAATAGTTAAAATTAGTGCACTCGTTATTGGAATCCTTATCATTTTTCTTCTGGGCGGTTTCTGGATCTGGTCCGAGATGACCTATGAAGCATCAGATGAATTGTATAATATCTTGGACAAGGAAGACATTGTCCGGGAGGATGGGGTACGCTTTTTGCCTGACAGTCCGAATGGAACCGGGATTATCATTTATCCAGGGGCGAAGGTTGAGCCTGAGGCATACAGTTATATTGGCGTTTCTCTAGCAGATAAAGGCTATACCGTACTGGTTCCTGAGGTGCGTTTTAACCTTGCTTTTTTCGAAATCAGCAAAGCTGAGTCTATTATAGAGGAATTTGAAGCCATTGATACGTGGGTAATTGGTGGACATTCATTGGGTGGTGTCGCAGCGGCCACCTATGCCTATGACTCGGATGTTGACGGTGTATTCTTCTTTGCCTCTTATCCGCAAGGAAGAAATGACTTTTCAGGACGTAGTCTTCCTATGTTATCCATTTATGCTGATCGTGACGGATTAACCACGTTAGAGGATATTGACGACACTTCAACTCTCTTATCAGACGAAGCGACTTTTTATAAAATCGAAGGAGGAAACCATGCCCAGTTTGGTGTTTACGGAGAGCAGCAAGGAGACATGGACGCGACCATAAGCATTTTGGAACAGCAGAACGAAATTGTTAACACGATGCTAAATTGGTTGGATGAGGTAAAGTAGAAATTGAACTTTTTTTGGAGACGAGCATAAAAAAGGACAGAAAAGTATCATTCTTCTTTTCTGTCCTTTTTTGATTCAAATAAATAATGCATCATCATTCAATACAACTTTTTTATGAATCTATCGTACGTCCACTATATGATTTAACAAAATCTTCATACGCCTGTTTATTCCCAGTTGTTTCAGATATTCTCTGAAGGGAGTTATAAAACTTCTCTTCATTATATGAGAGCGAAAAGGGAGCACTATAACCTTTAGCTACTAAAAGGGAAAACTCCCATAAATCCTTATGGTATTCCGTTCCTATTACGTCTACTAATAAGCTTAGCGTTGCAAGAATGTCATTCGTAATTACTGGGTCTTCATTCGCATAAATCGTAAGGTGGGAAAAAGTTGAATTCAAATAATATTCAAAGGATTCTTTTTTTATGATCACTCGTAAGGTATTATCTTTATCCGTCAGATAAGGAGTAAAATTCGTAATTTTTGAGATGGATAATAGGAGATCTCCCAATTGATAAATGGCATTACTCGCCGAATTGGGGTCATTATTTCCTATAGATTTAATGGCAATTTCCTTTAACTTATTAACACCAAATTCAATATCTTGAACTTCTGTTTTTTTCATTCCAATGAAAATCCTTCTTTTAATCGGATCTTCATCTACCTCTTTTCCCACTCTTTTCCAATAAGTGATTAATTCGGTTCCTTCTAATACATATTCTCCAACTCTTTTTTCGAAACGCATTAACAAATCTTCTTCCTTTGCATAGGCAATTAACCGCTTATAGTCTACGATCTGCAAAAAGCCAGAAGTTTTAGCACGGACTTTATGCCCTTCTTCTTCATTTACTTCTATCTCTGCGCTGTTTGGTTCCCTTGTACGATAACGCTCTAAGTCTTCCACTAACGTCGTTAGGATATGTTTGGTCGACTCCATCTTCATATTTTGCATAATCGTAGGAACCTGCATCCATTTAACCGCATGATTAATAAAATAGACAAAGGTCGCTAACGCACCAAACATGAATAAGATCGTTAATATCGGGAAAGTAAAATAGACAGAAATCACTGATTCATCAATAATGAAAAATGAGAACAAGATAAAAACGAATACCAAATTAAATATCCCAATACAGTGCTGTGTTCGTTTATCGGAAATAAACGTGCTGAGCATTCTCGGAGTAAATTGACCGGAAAAATTCGTCAATACTACTAGAATTGAGTTTAAAGTAAAAGCGTTAAGAGTAATGATTCCAGCAATAAGTGTACCAATAATTTGTTGCGTCAAGTCATAATCTACTTGAAAAAACGAAGTGACTTCTTCTCCAATAAACATCCGCATATCAAGCCAATAAGCGACACCAGTTAAAATAAATCCTATTAGACCATATAGTAAACAGATAAATATTAAATTTGAACGGACTTCATATCTTAGTTGATGCGTCGAAAGGCTTCGGTACTTCAGCAATGACCTGGGAAGCCATTTTGAAATCTTCATATAAAACCTCCATTTAATAAGTAAAACCATTCAGAAAGGATGATATTTTTTCTTTAATAAATGTTCCTATGTGGATAATAGCAAAGTCAAATCATGAGTAGGCCTAAATTTACTGCCACGCATAAACGCCGCTACCGGCCTTCACTTACTCCTCCATTCACAGTTAGAAATACTTGAATCCTTATACCCTTCACCTAGAAATTAAAACAAATACTATTATTGTATTAGCACTTCAAAGTTAAATCTTGCGGTGACCTTTAATCCAGCTATAACAAAAGCCGGACTTGAGAAAATTCTTCAAGTCCGGCTTTTTAACATGACGTTAAAGGTGGCATCATTCGCCAACTGACATACAAGTCCTTTTAGTTATTCGCTTTTTCCCAATCAGTAGCAAATTTTTCCATACCTTGATCAGTTAGTGGGTGCTTAGAAAGTTGCTCAATTACACTATAAGGAACCGTCGAAATATGAGCACCTTCCAGAGCCACACGGGTTATATGATCTGGGTGACGAACAGAAGCTGCAATAATTTGTGATTCTAAATTTTGAACACGGAATAATTCAGCAATCTTGCTTACTAATTGTACGCCATCTTCAGAAATATCATCTAAACGCCCTAAAAATGGTGAAACATATGTGGCACCTGCACGGGCAGCCAAGAGGGCTTGGTTTACAGTGAAAATAAGTGTAACATTCGTTTTAACACCTTTGTCTGCAAGATAACGGCAAGCCTCTAAACCAGCTAATGTCATTGGAAGTTTAATTGTAACTTTCTCATCCCCACCGTTAATATTAATAAGTTCTTCAGCTTGAGCGATCATTTCATCAGCTGTTATCGCATCTGGAGTTACTTCAGCCGATACGGATTCTACATGTGGAACTGCTTGGCAGATTTCTTCAATACGTTCTTCGAATTTCACACCTTCTTTAGCTACTAAAGATGGATTGGTTGTGACACCTCCTAAAATACCAATTCTATATGCTTTTTTGATCTCCTCAAGATTTGCAGTATCAATAAAAAATTTCATAGTCTCCTCCATTATTTTATATTTTTTCAATTATCAAACTTAAAACTGATTTTATAAACTGTGTATAGATTTTATTAACCCTCTTACTTTAGACACGACATTATCTACGGTAAAACCGTATTCTTTCAATACTTTGGATTCTGCACCTGAAGCACCGAAACGATTAATACCTAACACATCCCCGTGGTCTCCTACATAACGTTCCCATCCTAAAGATGATCCCATTTCAATTGCTAATCGAGCCTTTACATTAGATGGAAGAACTGATTCTTGGTAATCCTTTGATTGGGATTCAAATCGATCCCATGATGGAAAACTAATGACGGATACAGGGATATTTTCCTTAGCCAATTCACGCTGTGCTTTTAAAGCTAACTGCACTTCCGAACCCGTTGCCAACAACAGTGCTTGTGGTACATCAGTTTCTGATTTAGAAACCACATATGCCCCTTTTCTCACACCATCATATGCATGTTCCTTTGTTCCAGTTATTGTCGGAAGATTCTGACGAGACAAGATCAAAGCTGTCGGAGTTTTGGTAGATTCCACTGCAAGTTGCCATGCCGCTACCGTTTCATTTCCATCTGCCGGACGAATCACGCTAATATTCGGTAATGCTCTTAAGGAAGCAAGTTGTTCAATCGGTTGGTGAGTTGGCCCGTCTTCACCTACCGCAACACTGTCATGTGTAAAAACATAGGTTACTGGCAAGTTCATTAAAGCAGCTAAACGAATTGCAGGACGAAGGTAGTCAGAGAATACAAAAAATGTACCGCCGAAAACCTTAATACCGCCATGAAGTGCCATTCCATTTAATGCCGCTCCCATCGCAAACTCACGTACACCAAACCAAATGTTACGTGCTGCATAATTAGTTGCAAAAAAGTCACCAGCATCTTTAATCGTTGTTTTGTTTGAACCTGCTAAATCAGCTGACCCACCAAAAAATTGAGGGACTGCATTTGCAATAGCATTTATAGACTCACCTGAAGATGCGCGTGATGCTAGGCTTGTTCCTGTTTCATATGAGGGCAACTGATCTGCCCATTTTTCAGGAAGTTCATTATTAATCGTATCTTCAAGCTGTTTTGCCAAATCGGGATATTCTTTTTTATAAGCAGAAAATAATTGATTCCACTCTTCTTCTATCTGATGACCTGCTTCCATTACTTCAGACTGGAAGTGGCTATATACTTCTTCAGGAACAAAAAAATCTTCTTCGTATGGCCACTTATAAACTTCCTTTGTTAATTTTATTTCCTCTTTTCCTAGTGGTGCACCGTGTACATTAGATGTACCTGAAAGGTTGGGTGATCCATAACCAATCATTGTTTTTACTTCAATTAATGTTGGGTGATCTCGTTCATTCTTTGCTTCTTCTAACGCTTCATTAATTTCAACTAAATTATTTCCGTCTTCTACACGAATAACTTGCCATCCGTAGGCTTTAAAACGACTTTCTACACTCTCGGAGAAGGAACGGTTCAGGTCACCATCGAGCGAGATATCGTTTGAATCATATAATACGACTAACCCTCCCAGTTTCAAATGCCCTGCTAATGATGCAGCTTCAGCAGATACACCTTCCATTAAATCTCCATCTCCACAAATGCTATAGGTAAAATGGTTAACCAGTTCGTAACCTTCTTTATTATAAGTTGCGGCAAGATGACGTTCGGCCATTGCCATCCCAACTGCCATGGCAATTCCTTGTCCTAGAGGACCGGTAGTTGCTTCTACACCTGGTGTATGGCCAAATTCGGGATGGCCTGGTGTTTTACTATCCCATTGACGAAAGTTTTTAAGGTCTTCCATTGTCAGTTCATAGCCTGATAAATGTAACAGACTGTACAATAACATCGAACCATGCCCTGCTGATAACACAAATCGGTCTCTATTGAACCATGTTGGATTGTTAGGATTATGATTCATGTGCTTGGCCCATAATTCATAAGCCATAGGAGCCGCTCCCATAGGTAAACCAGGATGGCCCGAGTTGGCCTTTTCAATAGCATCAATTGATAGTGTACGAATCGTATTGATCGATAACTGATCAATAGGTTTTATTTCAGTCTGCATATCCATCCCACCAAATCTCTAATTTTGCTTAATTACTAACACTTATCTTTAAGTTCCTTTTTCTGCTGCGCCAAAATAAATGGTAAAAGGGAAACATGAAAAATTCCCCTTTTTACCTGCATTTTAAATAATTGAGTTCAGATATATTAACTCCCTGAACACGACTATAGTTATCTCTCTTTCAACTCATCTAATAATTCTTCAAGTTTTGGATCTCCAATATAATTCTCGATAGTGATAATCTCATAATCTGCAAAAGACATTTTTGTTCTGTCTAACAGATTTTTGTGAACGACAATAATGTCTGAATCTTTAGGGACATCTTCAATTCTATAGTGTTTGACTTCGATATCTTCAATGTTCGCTTTTTGAAGTTTTTTTCTAAAGGTTGTAGCACCTAACGCACTACTGCCAGCACCAGCATCACAAGCAAAAGAAATTTTGTTAATTGCTTTTTTGTCAGCTGCATCAGTAGAAGGATTAAAAATGTCTTTTCCTTCTGATTTCATAGTTTTAGATTTTTCGATAGACTCGGTTAAACCATCTTCATCATCTGATTTTTTGTCTAATTTCAAGATTATAGAAGTAACAATAAATGAAACGACGGTCGCCACAATGACACCTAAAACAATTCCCGTAAAGCTTCCCCTAGGAGTTAATGCTAAATATGCGAATATCGAACCTGGGCTAGGACCGGCAACAAGACCCGCATCGAAAAGTTGGATAGTGGCTATACCTGACATACCACCAGCAATCATACCGATTATTGTAAGTGGTTTCATTAAAACGTAAGGAAAATATAATTCATGGATACCACCAAAGAAATGGATAATAATCGCACCAGGTGCAGTCCTTCTAGCAATTTTGTTGCCAAAGAAAGTATAAGCTAAAAGCAACCCTAAACCTGGCCCTGGATTAGACGCTACAGTGAAATAAATAGATTTACCCGCTTCAAGCGTTTGTTGCATACCTAGAGGATAATAGATCCCTTGGTCAATGACGTTATTCAAAAACAATACTTTAGCTGGTTCATTAATAAGAGATAACAACGGTAAGAAACCTGTAGCAACTAACGCTTCAATCGCCACTGTAACAGATTGGTTAGCAGCTTGAATGACTGGACCTATTACTGTATAAGAAAGAAGTAATAAAAAGAATCCTAAAATACCGATAGAGAAATTGTTAATAACCATTTCAAATCCAGCAGGAATTTTCTTCTCTATCAATTTATCAAACCGTTTTATAATCCAACCACCTAAAGGTCCAATAATCATCGCACCTAGGAACATTGGAATATCGGAGCCAATAATTAAACCTATTGCACCTATCGACCCCATTACAGCTCCTCTTTGACCACCAACCATTCGCCCACCTGTGTAAGCTAAGAGTAATGGTAATAAGTAAGTGATAGTTGGGCCAACCAATTCTGCCAAATGCTCATTCGGAAGCCAACCCGTTTCAATAAATAGTGCAGTAAGGAGCCCCCACGCTATAAAAGCTCCTATGTTAGGAAGCACCATGTTTGTCAAGAAGCCGCCGAATGCTTGAACTTTGGCACGGATAGACGATTTTGGTTTAGACGTTTCTGTCATTTCATTTTCAGTTGACATACATTTCCACCCTTTCATTAATAGGTAAGATTAAAAAGTAAAATGAAATAAGAGCCATAAATTAAAGTGACATATTACCTGAACCCAGAAATGAACAAGAAGAAGATCCCCATTTTATTAGAAACTTAATGAAGATTACTCAGCAGTCTTAATTATGCTAAGTATTTCATCCTTACTTTTAGCGTTCTCTAAGCTTTTCTTTATATCTTCATCAGCCAATACAGCAGACAAATCTGAAATTAGATCAAGGTGCCCATCACTATCAGTTGCTGCCAAAACCATCACAATATTGACTTCTTTATCCTCTGGATAAAAAACTGGATTTTCCAGCTTCAATAGAGAAACACCATTCTTATTTACGCCACCATTATTTTGGGCATGTGGCATAGCGAATCCAGGTACAATGACAATATAGGGACCAAATTTATGGACGTTACTAATCATGTCCTCGATATAACTTTCATCAATGTTTCCGTTATTTAACAATGGTTCAGCAGCTACCTTAATAGACTCCTCCCAAGTTGCAACTGAATCCATCAGCTCGATTGTATCTTCCAAATAATGACCTAACATATTTTCATCCCTTTCTTTCAATAATCGTTTAATAATGTCATTAAACCTTTATCCTTTTGCTTTTGCAGGTTGTCAAAATGATCTTTTATAGAATTTAATAATCTTATATCAGTTATCTTAGTAACGTGTTTAATTGCCTCTTCCAGTCCATGCTCTTGGATCAAGTTTTGCAATGCGACTGATTCGTCATCATCAGGATTATCAAATAAGAACCCAGCAGCAACAGCTGCAGTAAGGTGTTTGATTGGTAAGTTCAACTCGAATAATTCTGTTGTTGGCTTAACTAATCTTTCATTGTGTCCAAGTTTTCTAAGAGGGGATCTTCCAACTCGATAAATATTGTCACTAATATTTTTGTTTTTAAATCGAATGATTATTTTTTCGATATAATTATCCATCTCTTCTTGTTTAACATTAAATTTTTGAATAAAGTACTGAGCTGATTCTTTCATTGTTTCTCTGACGAACTGTTCAATTTCGTGATTATCTAATGCACTTTGAATTGTCGGCTTATTGAAAAGGTATGCAATATAAGCAGTGGTTGCATGTCCCATGTTAACCATATATAGTTTCCTCTCTATAAATGGTTTTAATTCCTCCACATATGTGGCACCTGTAATAGATGGAAGCTCTTCATTTATCATTTCTTTCTGATTTATTAACCACTCATAAAAGGGTTCTACTAACGCAATTTCATCTTTTTCAGTTTCCTTTGATAAAGCAAGACGGTCTATTGAAGAATTTGGAAAACTGACAAAAGTCAAAATTTTCTCCATATCTTCAGGTGAAACTTGCTTTTCTATTTCTGCTTTTAAGGTTGAAGAAGCATTAATGGCATTTTCGTTGGCAATAATATCAAGCTTGTGTTCATTCCATTTGATCCGCTCTAAAAGCCCCTTTGAGATGACACCTGCAATACGAGAGAGGTTACTAACCCCAATGGAGGTTGTAATCAAATTAGCGCTTTCAATTTTTCTAATGACATCTTCTTCTTGAGTTGAAACATTTAGTGCTGAAACTGGGGAAACAACTTCAACTGTATGGGCATCATCTAACGTTTCAACAAGATACCTATTGTTAGAATTAAATTTATCAATAGCTTCTTGATTAACATCAACAAAACAAAGTTCGTAACCTGTTTTATTTAACAAATAACCGATAAATCCCTTTCCAATGTTCCCCGCACCAAAATGCAATGCATGCATCCTGTCTCCTCCTTTCTACAAACCACTGAACAATGTATAATAGTCGCCATTTATTCGCAAAAATTCCGACATTCAATCATTACTCTAAGTTAGCGTGATACTCCCAGAGACTAGGCATATCAATATTTTGTTCGCGAATTAGCATTAATGCTAACGAATCACCTAATAATAGCAAACTTTGTTCAAATAAACTCGTCATGGGCTGAACGGACGGAATTTCATTAGGTAATTGTAGTTTGGTACTAACCGGGATCCTTACAAAATGATCCGAATACGCCTTCATTGAACAGTCAGGATTAGCCCCAATGTGAGCAACTCTAGCATTATATTTCTTTGCTTTTTCAGCAATAATTAATGGGAATGCAGACTCACCACTACCTGAACCGACTATTAATAAATCTTTATCTGTAATGGCCGGTTCTGTGATTTGCCCCACCACATAAGTTTTAACACCGAGATGTGCCAATCGCTTAGCTACCGCTTCTAATGAAAGCAGCACTCTTCCGACACCTACAAAAAATACTTTATCCGCTTGTTTAATCTCGGTTAATAACCTCTCTACGCTTTCACTATCAATCTGCCCCAATGTATTTGAAATTTCTGCTTTGATTTCATTTTGAACGTCGTTGTAATTCATTATTTTACTGCCTCCTCTTTATTAAGCCCTTTGGAAATTTGTTCTTCCATGATTTGTTTATTTTCAGCCAGGCTTCTATTTTTAATGAATAAGCTTGTACTTCCTGCAACTAAGATATCCGCTCCAGCTTCAACTAAGCCTGGAATAGTTTCCAAGGAAACTCTGCCATCTACCTCGATTTTGGTATTTAAGCCTTTCTCTTTAATGAGCTGGTTTAGATCTTTTACTTTTTGAACAGCATACGGTATTTGCTTTTCGTTCTTATTTGTTGCAAACCCAGGATTGATTAGCATTAACAACACCGTGTCGCATTGAGGTAATATATACTCCAAAGCTGACAATGGCGTTGAAGGAGTCAATGCGACACCTACTTTTGTTCCGCTTTCTTTAATTAAGTTCACATAACGATCAATATGAACGCTGGTTTCTAAATGGAAGGAAATTTGTTCCACACCTATATCAATCATCTCTTGAATAAAAAATTCATTATCATTGACCATTAAGTGAACATCGAAATCTATATCTGTAATTTTTCTCAATTGTTTAACTGTATCGATACCTAAAGGCATACTCGGACTAAAAGCACCGTCTATGATATCAATGTGTAAAGTGTCTATTCCTTCTCTTTCAATCTCCTTCACACTTTTTTCTAAATTACATAGATCCGAACTCATAATGGACGGAGCAATAGTTATTTCCCTTTTCTGCATGTTACTGCCTCCTTGTGCTTTTTTTCAAAAGTTTAAAAGTATAATAGCAATTATTTCTTAATTTTCATGTTCTTTACCATTTTCGGCTTGCATCTTTTTATGTTACATATAATACTTTCCCCGATAGAGTTAAGCTTTTTACAACAGGTTTAATTTAATAAATTCGAGTGGTAAGTCTTTCATCGGACTAAAAGATTCGTAAATGACATTTACGCATACCCCCTAATTCCATTTGCTTGTTTGTGCATTTATATGCTGTTTTTTAAAGTATAAAGCGTTTACTTTAAAAAGTAAACAACTTTTTGCGCTTATTTACGTTTTATTTTGCGTTTATTTGCATGTTTGTGTTAATTTTTGCGTATTCGTCTTTGATTGTGATAACATTAAATATAAATTAGATAATTGTAAAGGGTGAAAATGACTTGCTAAAACAAGAGCGGCAACAGAAAATATTAAATATCTTAAATGATGAACAAAAGGTGATTGCTAGTGATCTAAGCCAACGACTTTCCGTTTCAGAAGATACAATACGCAGAGACTTAAAAGAACTTGATAAAAAGGATTTAATACGGAGAGTACACAGCGGAGCATTGAGAGTAGGCCCACCAGTAGTAGACTTTTATACAAGGCAGCAAGTAAAGAGTGAAATTAAAATGGATTTGGCCAATAAGGCATTAGAATTTGTGAAGGAAAACATGGTCTTATTAATAGATGGAGGAACTACAAATTTACACTTCGTAAATCAGCTGCCTTTAACGTTAAAAGCAACAGTCATTACAAACAGTCCGCCAATTGCCATGGCGTTAAAAAATCATAACCATATTGAAGTCATCATGATCGGAGGGACTTTATTCAAAGAATCCATGGTAAACTTAGGGATTGAAACGGTGGAATCCTTAAATAATATGAGGGCTGACTTGTACTTAATGGGCATTCATAAAATCGATGCTAACATTGGAATTAGTTTACCCAATTTAGCTGAAGCTGCTGTTAAAAGAAAAATGGCAGCTATATCAAATGAGATACTAGCTATGGTCACATCTGATAAATTAAATACTTTTTCGAATCACATTGTTTCCCCTTCAAACGTCTTAACTTATTTAATTACAGATAATATTCAACCAGATGTTATAAGATTATACGAAAGTCAACAAATATCTGTAATCACTGAATAATCACACTGGAGGAATAAACCAAACAACAGCACGGTGTTGTTTGGTTTATTTATTTTGTACTTATAAATACGGTTAAATCTATAAGAAAAACCGGAGTATTCATTCATTGTATACTTGGACGGTGAGTACAAAGAAAGAGATTTTGAGGTGGAGTTTTGCGAAGCCGTAGAAACCTTTGAGGTAGAGACAGACACTATTACGTTCAAACGAATAAACAGCGTTCAGGCTGTCACCCTCCTGCATAAAGGGCCCTACAATCAGCTAGGTGAAGCCTATGCCTACGTATTCAAATGGATTCAAGACAACGAAGAAGATTAACTCACAGAATTGCAAGTACCCGTTGAGAAAAAATGAATAAACTAAGTTTCGCCCCTTTCTGAGCACAGAAAGGGCTTTTAAGAATGAATGGGGGGACCCTAAAACTTGGTAAATATCGGATATTAAAAGAGGTAGCTATTGTCTTTGTTACTTCTCCCTTTTCCCATGGAATGAATTTGAAAAAGTTCGGCTTTCAGTCATTAGGCTAAGCCCTCTCCCAACCGAGCTATCAATAAAACTTAAGCTAACTTAATGAGCACATACCCCACAATAAAAAAACGACACAACTCCTCGTTAAGACGAAGAACCGCGTCGTTATACACATTATGTATGGTGGAGCATAGCGGGCTCGAACCGCTGACCTCTTGGCTGCCAGCCAAGCGCTCTCCCAGCTGAGCTAATGCCCCATAAACCATTTGTGAAGAATGTTACTCACAATTTAAAATTATATATAGAAATGTGTCGAAAGGCAAGAGGTTTTGCGAAATTTGTTTACATTTAAAAAATAATAAACAATATGTACCATACGAAGCCTGCAACAACGGCTGCGATAAAGCCTGAAATCACGTTTTCTTTAATGACTTTTTTATGTTTAATTGCATCGAAAATAATCCATCCGATGAACATGGTAATGGCGAAAACAACTGCTTGGAACATGGCCTTTCCTCCTTCACTTGTCCTATCGTACCAAAATTGTGAATGAATTGCATTATGTTTTGACCATAATGAAGGAGAGAACCGTTTGAAAGGAAGAAGATCATGTTCCGAGAAGCATTGTTATCAGAAATATACGGAAAAAAGATGATGTTAATAAAAGTGGTCTTAGGAATTTTCTTGTTTGTCGTAATGATTGGGTTCATCATGCACGAAATCGAGCCGAACGTTTTTCCTGACGTGTTCTCAGGAATATGGTGGACGGTCGTGACCATTTCTACAGTAGGGTATGGTGATTATGTCCCTGAAAGTTTACTTGGGCGAGTGTTAGGAATGTTACTAATTCTTACAGGGATCGCAATTTTTTCTTTTTTCGTTACGAATCTAGCTGCTTCCACGCTCGTGATCAAAGAGCAACGTGAGAAAGGGTTAGGGTCTTTCAAAAATAGTGGACATTTGCTCGTTATCGGATGGAATGAGCGAAGTAGAATGCTCATTCGTGAAACCCATCGACTTTATCCTTATAAAGAAATCGTCTTAATCGATGAAACGCTCCCTAAACTCCCTCATGAATATAAATCCGTTCGTTTTATCAAAGGGAGTCCTAGAGAAGACGAAGCCTTGGTCCGTGGAAACATTAAAGATGCAGAAACCGTCGTGATCACAGCTAACCTTCATGTGGAAGAAAGGTTGGCCGATGCTAACACCATTTTGACATTGATATCGATGAAAGGTTTAAACCCCAACCTTTATTGTATTGCAGAAATCATTACACAAGATCAACTGAAAAATGCTAAAAGAGCCGGAGCAGACGAGGTCATAGAAGCTTCTTTTCACGTCAGTTTGCTCTTGATGAATGCATCTCTCTATCACGGGTTAACAGATGTCATTGCGCAAATGCTTGATCACTCTCAAAAAGATCATCTTTGTATCCACTCTTTACCTGATACCCTTGTTGGGAAAACATTTGCCGATGCCACTGAAAAGGAAAATAGCCGGGAAAAATTTTTGCTCGGTGTTAGACGTAGGACTGAAACGATTCTTCATCCTGCTGATGACTTTTTCTTAAAAGAAGATGACGAACTCATTTATGTGAAACGATAGTGCTAATTACGTGGAGAGATTTCCACATCATTTAAAATAATTTGTTCCAATTCACGAACATAGTCCTGTCCAGATTGGATCCATTCCTTAGGAAATTCCGCATCTGGATCTTGAGGTTCAGAAAACTGATTCAGCAAAGGATTGGGATCATGGACCTCATCGTCCAGTCCCCGTTGATACTTGTGTGCTAACAAGAAAGGTCGTCCAAGCGTGACATGGACCCCTTTCACATCCAATTCCTCACCTTCCACCGCTTCAAAGGGGAGCCTTACAAACAAATAACTTCCATTATCCTCCATCTGATAATCAAAGTATCCATGATCATACTCCCATCCTCCGCCAATCACATAACCGATCGGCTTCAGTTTTTTCTCTAAGTCATACAATTTGAACGTTTGATTTTCTAGTCGTGATGGCACCTCAATCATGATCTATTCCTCCCTGATATTATTCAAGTAGGATTAGTTTTCCCAAATTAAATGAGCTTATGAATTCATTCGCTTTTGGTCAAATCATGCATGCGAAATAAAAAAAGCACGCCTCATTCACATGAGACGTGCTCGGATCGATTACTTTTCTTCTAAACGCTTTTCTAATTCAGCTTTTTGCTTTTCAAAACCAGGCTTTCCTAGTAAAGCAAACATGTTCTTTTTGTATGCTTCTACGCCAGGCTGATCAAATGGATTCACCCCTAATAAGTATCCGCTGATCGCACACGCTTTCTCAAAGAAATAGATCAACTGACCGAAATGATATTCATTGAGCTCAGGTATTTCAATGATGAGGTTTGGTACGCCTCCATCAAGGTGAGCTAGCAATGTTCCTTCGTATGCCTTGTCATTAACGAATCCCATCGTTTTTCCAGCTAAGTAGTTTAAGCCGTCCAAATCAGTTTCCGCTTTCTCGATCGTCATTTCTTCTTTGGCATTTCCAACATGAAGAACCGTTTCAAAAAGGTCACGACGTCCATCTTGGACATATTGACCTAATGAATGCAAGTCCGTGGAGAAATCAGCCGCTGCTGGGAAAATCCCTTTACCGTCTTTTCCTTCACTCTCGCCATAAAGCTGCTTCCACCATTCACCTACGTAATGTAAGGCAGGCTCATAGTTCACCATCAATTCAACGAGTTTTCCTTTGTTATAAAGAGCATTTCTAACTGCTGCATATTGGTAAGCTTCATTGTTCGCTAATTCAGGAGAGCTGTAAGTATCGCGAGCATCGGCCGCTCCTTTCATCATCGCTTCAATGTCAAGGCCAGCAGCTGCAATTGGAAGCAATCCTACCGCTGTGAAAATAGAGAAACGCCCGCCCACATCGTCAGGAATGATAAAGGATTCATAGCCTTCTTCATTGGCTAATTGCTTAAGAGCTCCTTTTTCCTTGTCTGTCGTAGCATAAATACGCTTACGAGCTTCTTCTACTCCGTATTTATTCTCTACATACTCACGAAGAATTCGAAAGGCAATAGCCGGTTCTGTCGTTGTTCCAGACTTTGAAATCACGTTTAAGGAAACATCTTTTCCTTCAATGACTTCAAGAAGGTGACGAGCATACGTGGAACTAATATTGTTTCCAATATAGAAAATTTGCGGAGTTTTGCGATCTTCTTTATCTAACTCGTTATAAAACGTGTGAGTTAACGCTTCTATCGCCGCTCTCGCTCCTAAGTAAGAGCCGCCAATCCCAATGACGATCAGCACATCAGAGTCAGATTTGATCTTGTCTGCCGACTTTTGGATCCGGGAAAATTCTTCTTTATCATAATTTACCGGTAAATCTACCCATCCTAAAAACTCACTACCTGCGCCCGTTCCGTTGTGAAGAGCGTCGTGAGCAGATTTCACTGTCTCTGCCATATAATCTACTTCATGTTGTGCCAAAAATGATGAAGCTTTTGAATAATCAAATGAAAGGGTCTTTGTCATAATTGATCTCCTCCGTATATTTAACTTCTTCCACTCTTCACTTTATTAAAACGAATGACAAGAATCAAGTAAACCTCCGTATGTAAACGATTGCAATTGTGAACTTTTTCTGAAATGAGTATTTACAAGCCAAACAAATCCCGGGGAAACAATTTATTCCATATTTTCAACGAACATTTCGATATAAAAAACCGGAAGATGAATATCTCCCGGAATAAATGTAGATTATAACGATGCCTTTAGAATAGCTAACACATCGTCTTTATTTAATTTATTAAAGTTCCCAAACTCTCCGTTAATCATCGCTTTATCAGCAATAACATCCAGTTGACTGTCATCAATATCATAATCAGCCAATCGGCTTGGAGCACCTAAAGATGTCCAAAATTCTTCCAGCTTTTGAATGCCTTCTTCGGCTATTTGCTGGCTAGATTTTCCTTCAGGGTCAACTCCCCAGACTCGTGTGGCCAATTGAACTAATTTATCTTCTCCTTGGTTCAGGTGATGCCTCATCCATTGTGGGAATAAAATCGCCAAACCTCCTGCGTGAGGAATATCGTAAACAGCAGACACTGCGTGTTCGATGTTATGAGACGCCCAGTCTCCTCGTGTCCCCATTTGCAACGTTCCGTTTAACGCAATGGTCCCTGAATAAAGAACTGTTTCACGACGCTCAACATCGTCTAAATTATTTACTAATTCAGGACCTGCTTCGATTACCGTATGCAAAACTGCTTCACACATTCTTTCCTGAAGTGGCGTATTTTCCTGAACATGGAAGTATTGTTCTAGCACGTGTGTCATCATGTCGACAATTCCATAAATAGTATGATCTTTTGGAACCGATAATGTATTTTCCGGATCTAGGATTGAGAATTTAGGAAATACTAAAGGACTTCCCCATCCATATTTTTCATGCGTTTCCCAATTTGTAATAACCGATCCTGCATTCATTTCCGATCCCGTTGCAGCAAGGGTAAGAATCGTACCAAAAGGCAAAGCGTCTTTTGGGGTCTCTTTTTTCGTTACAAGGTCCCAAGCATCTCCATCATATTTCGCACCTGCTGCGATGGCTTTCGTACAATCAATGACACTTCCACCTCCGACAGCTAAAATCACATCGATGTCTTTCTCTTTACATATCTCTACACCACGACGAACACTTGAAAGTCGTGGATTAGGCTCCACACCTTCTAGTTCTGAGATGAAAAAATTATGAGCTTTCAATAACGAAATCACTTCATCGTAAAGGCCATTTCGCTTAATGCTTCCTCCACCATAAACGAGCAGAACTTTTTGACCAAAAGGCTTAAGCTGCTCTACTAGTTGTTCTTGAACTTGACCTTGACCAAAAATCAATTTAGTTGGATTTTGATAAATAAATCGATCCATAAATATCTTACTCCTTTCAACTGTTTGTTCGGTTGCCATGTATATTATCTCTTATAGGTTTGCTAAAAAGCAAAAGATTGGATTTTAATTAAGCTGTTGATTTTATGATGCGATAGACTAAAACCTTTTCAACCGTTAAAAATTTATATTCAGCTGGATATTCGCAAGAAAAATCCTTGAGTTATATAGGATTCAAAGAATTTATCGCTATATCTTTTCAGTTTATGAATAATTTTAGTTTACTTTCATCATTCTAAAGGGAGAAGCAGCTTTGCTTCGATGATGACTAATTTACCCCTTATAAGGAGGTGAGGAGCGCATGAACGGAATTCAAAGAACAGCTTTAGTATTAACCATTATCGGTGCTGTGAATTGGGGATTAATAGGTTTCTTCCGATTTGATCTCGTAGCAGCGATGTTTGGAGGTCAAGCAGCTGGATTTTCTCGCTTCATTTATGCCCTCGTAGGATTGGCAGGGTTATATTGTATCTCGCTATTGTTTAAGCCATCAGAAGAATATGAGAGAAGCCCTGAACCACAAAGGTAATTTCGGTTCCCTTTATCGGCTTCTAGTCCATTCTAATGAAACCATTCGAATGTTTCCATGAACCAATATGGCTTAACACAATCTCAGAAGACGAAAGAAAAGAGGTAGCCCCTGGGGAGCTACCTCTTTATCGTTTCAGAAAAGCTGAAAACCAATTATTTTTTGATGCGCTTGTTTAAATCAGCTTGAATTTCGTTAGATTGCTTTAACCAATCTTTCAACTTATCTTCAAGCGTGTTAAACCCTTGTGCTTGGCTTTGTTGTCCGCCACCAGCACGCTTGTTTCCACCACCGCCGCCACGAGGAGCTCCGCCTTGTGGACGAGGACGCTCTGTGCGCTCTGGCTTAGGTTGCGTTTCTTTAATGGAAAGAGAAATCTTACCTGACTCTTCATCCACAGAAAGAACTTTTACTTTCACTTGATCTCCAACAGTTAATTGCTCGTTAATATCTTTAACGTACCCGTGAGCAATGTGTGAAATGTGAACAAGTCCTTGCTTCTTCTCATCTAACGCAACAAAGGCACCAAATGGCTTAATTCCAGTTACTTTTCCTTCAACGATACTTCCTACTTCATATTGACCTGACATGAAAACAACTCCTAATTATTTATTAACTGTGTAATTATAACACAGGTTTCTACACATGACAAAAAAATTATCAAGCTTCTTTAAATTTAATTTTTCTTGACATGCGTCATCTTCAGATTTATATTATAACAATTGCCTTAATAGAGGAGGTTACTTACTTATGCCACAAAAAACGGATCAGTGGACATCGAAATTAGGATTTATTTTAGCAGCTGCTGGCTCAGCTATAGGATTAGGAGCCATTTGGAAACTTCCATATGTTGCCGGAACAAGTGGGGGAGGCGCATTTTTTGTCATCTTTTTATTATTTACCATTTTATTAGGCCTCCCGTTATTGTTAGCAGAATTTACAGTCGGTCGCCATACGCAAAAAGAAGCGATCTCAGCCTATCGGACCATAGCCCCCGGCAGTAAATGGCACTGGATAGGAAAACTAGGTGTATGTACTTCTTTCCTATTATTGTCTTTCTACAGTGTTGTAGGGGGATGGATAGTCGTTTACTTGTATCGAGCATTTACGTTAAATATCAACGGAATGTCACCAGATGAATTCGGAGCGATGTTTGAGAATACCATTGCTAATCCTTACTTGGCTGTCTTTGCCCATCTAATTTTCATTTTAATGACGATTCTCGTCGTTCAAGGTGGTGTCCAGAAGGGAATTGAAAGGTCTTCCAAATGGATGATGCCAGCATTGTTTGTCTTGTTTATTCTTATCGTTATCCGCTCTCTTACATTGGATGGCGCTGCAGAGGGAGTCCGGTTCTTCTTATTACCCGACTTCTCATCTATGACAGGGGATACGATATTATATGCTTTAGGTCAGGCTTTCTTTTCACTAAGCCTTGGAGTTTCAATCATGGTTACGTACAGTTCTTATTTGAAATCAAAAGAAAGCTTACCGAAATCAGCCGTTTCCATCGTAGGGTTGACCATTTTCATTTCCCTGTTAGCAGGGTTAGCTATTTTCCCAGCTGTATTTGCTTTTGGATTAGAGCCAACGGAAGGGCCGCCTTTACTATTTATAGTTCTTCCAGCAGTGTTTAGCAGTATTCCTTTAGGGAATTTGTTCTTTATCTTATTTATGGCTTTGCTGTTATTTGCTACCTTAACGTCTGCCTTTTCTTTACTTGAAATGGTCGTAGCATCCATGACAAAAAATGACCCAACTAAACGAAAAAAATCAGCTTGGATCGCTGGTATGCTAATCTTTATGATGGGCATTCCATCAGCTCTATCTTATGGTGTTCTTTCTGACCCGTATTTTTTCGGACTAACATTTTTTGATTTTCTTGACTTTGTCGTCAGTAACATCCTTTTACCGATAGGAGCCTTGCTTATTGCGATCTTTGTACCTCTGAAAATCAATAAGAAAACCCTCGCCGCAGAGATTCAGCAAGGGTCTTCGATTAAGATGTTCTGGTTTAACATTTGGTTTGTCTTAGTGAAGTATATTATCCCAATCGCCATAGTATTCGCATTCTTACATGTTTTAGGGATTATTTAGGACAAAATGACCCGGTCATGTATAGAATGATCAACAATGGCTAAAATATCAACTATACAACCTAGTATTCCCCCTTTTGTTAAGGGCCCCATGAAAAGGGGCTCTTTTTTCTATGCTCGTTTTCGCTTTATTAAAAACTCGCCCATTCTGTCTACGGCCTCTTCTAATTGGCTCATTGATGCGGCATACGAACAACGAATGTGCCCTTCACCGCCTTCACCAAATACATGGCCTGGCACGACAGCCACTCTTTGTTCCAACAGCAGTTGTTCAGCAAATTGTTCTGAAGAAAGGTTAGTATCTGTTATCGATGGAAAGGCATAAAAAGCTCCTCCAGGTGTATGACACGTTAAGCCAATTTCCCTTAAAGACTTCACAAAATAATTTCTTCTCTGACGGTAACTCATGATCATTTCTTCCATTTCATCCCGACCGTTCGTTATCGCTTCCAGTGCAGCATACTGAGCCATGGTTGAAGCACACATCATCGAGTATTGATGAATCTTTAACATCGCTTTCGCATACGTTGCCGGCGCTGTGACATAACCAATTCTCCAGCCGGTCATAGCAAATGCTTTCGAAAAGCCAGAAATAAGGATAGTACGCTCTCGCATACCTGCAATAGCTGGCACACTAATATGCTCGTCATCATACGTTAATTCCGCATAAATTTCGTCTGATAGTACAACCAAATTATGTTTTAATACGACTTGAGCAATCTGTTTTAATCCCGCTTCTCCCATGACCGCTCCCGTAGGGTTATTGGGGAACGAAAGCATAATCGCTTTAGTCTTTTCTGTTATTCTTGCTTCCACATCTTGGGCCACTACTTCAAAATTCGTTTCAATCGACGTGGGAATAGGAACGGGAATGCCTCCAACTAATGAGACGAGTGGTGCATAAGAAACAAAGCAGGGTTCAGCAATTAATACTTCATCCCCTGGGTTTAAAATGGCTCTCAAAGCTAAATCGATTCCTTCGCTTGCTCCAACTGTCACAACTACTTCATCTTTAGGGTCATAAGAGACTTGGAACCTCCTCTCTAAATACCTAGAGATCGCTTCTCGAAGTTCTATTAGCCCTGCATTGGCTGTATAGGAAGTGACACCACGCTCAAGAGAATGAATACTTGCTTCGCGGACATTCCAAGGTGTAGCGTAATCCGGTTCACCTACGCCTAATGAAATAATATTATCCATGGACGAAGCTAAATCAAAAAAGCGACGAATACCAGATGGTTGAATTCGGTTTACTGCGTCTGATAATTGAGGTTGATGGTCTAACTTCACCGACGTCATGGAGACACCACCATCCTGTGATCTCCTTCGTCATCCTCACCAAACACGACGCCATCATGCTTATATTTCTTTAATTGGAAATGACTTGTCGTTGAGATAACAGAATCCAACGTGGACAGCTTTTCAGAAACAAAATTGGCAATCTCAGACATGGACCTTCCTTCAATCACGACTGATAAATCATACGTACCTGACATAAGGTAAAGTGCCTTCACTTCTTTAAATCGATAAATTCTTTCAGCGACTTCATCAAACCCCACTCCTCTTTTAGGAGTGACTTTCACATCAATCATCGCAGTCACTGCCTCTGACACATTGACTTTTGTCCAATCAATAATCGCTGAGTAACCAAGAATGATTTTCCTTTTCTCTAAGGATCTCAACATCTCGGATACATCATCTAGAGAAGTATCCAGCATTTTCGCTAACTTGTCTTCAGACATTCTACCTTCTTTTTCAATCAATAATAGTAATTCTTGCTCTTTATCATTCATGTGATTTCGCGCCTCCTGCTCTGACTATAATTCCTGTTTTAATTTATACGTAAAGGGAATTCTAATCATGTGGTTCAACTTACTAGGATAATTGTTGATTTCACTATATTCTACACGAGGTTGACTCTTCATACTAGGTGTAACTTGAACGGAAAGGAGAATTATTTTATGACAAGTAATAATAACCCCCATGTGCATGATTACCAGCATGTCGCTATTCTATTAGTGGACATGATTAGCGATTATGATTTTGTAGATGGTGAGAAACTTTTTAAACATACGGTGCCTGCAGCTGAGAACTTAGCGGAATTGAAAAAGAAAGCTCAGCAACTAGAAATCCCCGTCTTGTATGTAAATGACAATTATGGGAAATGGCAATCCGATTTCCCCGGAATTGTCGATGAGATGCGTCAGTCAGAACGGGGAAAAAAGATTGTTGATTTGCTTGAACCCGTTGAAACAGACTATTTCATTCTAAAGCCTCAATATTCTGCGTTTTTCATGACTCCACTAGAGTTACTGCTCGAGTATTTAAATGTAAAGTCCTTGATTATTGCAGGGGTTGCTGGCAATATGTGTGTTCACTTCACTGCAAATGATGCATTTATGAGAGACTACAAATTATATATTCCATCGGATTGTGTCGCTTCAAACTCTAGCGAAGAAAATGATGAAGCCCTTCACTTGATGGAACGGGTCTTAAAAGCCGATACTACTCCCTCAACGAAATTAGATCTTGAAAAGATAAAATATGAATGGCGAAACGAATCTAACTAATGAAAAATTGAATATTCTGTCTTTAATTGTCGGACTTTACGGAATTTCATGAATGCGCTATAATTAACACCATATTAATAGTGTTAAGATATAACTTTGCCATATCTACCACTGATTTATAATGCTTTGTTTTGGAAACCTTTCCTTAAACAAGCAAAGACCTCGAGACGAGGGTTCTCGAGGTCCTACTTTCTTTTTTCCCCTTATGCTAAACGGAATACAATGCCGTGACCGCCTTTAGGATATTCCCACTTGATGTTTTGGTGAGGACATCCAATCCGGCAGCTGCCGCACTCGTGACATCCTTCATATCCTACAAACATTCTATCGCCTTCCCACTTATACACTTCAGCAGGACAAAAGATCGTACAATCCTTATCTGGACATTGTGTCGCGCACACTTGATGATCCAACACTTCCAAATGTGACTTCTGATCACAGTTAAATCGAAGTAAATATTGCTTATCTTCCAATGTTTTTGCCATATTACTTCACCGCCTTCCATGCTTTATACATGTCTTTTGCTAATCCAATTTTCCCACGGCCGGCTGTCATTTTCGCAATGATTTTCTTTTGTTTATCCCACTTCGGTGTCCCATCAACCGTAAAGAACGTGTTCATCGCTTGGTTCATTAATGGTACATATTCTTGGAAATATTGCGGGTTCTCTTCGAACGTATGAGCTGCATCTTTGTATTTCTTTAAATCTTTTCCGATAAAGCTATCATAGATTTCCGTGCGATATGAATCGAGAGATCGTTCAGAGAAGTCGCCCGTTTCTTTTGCTTTCGCTATCGTCTCAGCTGCAATCTTACCGGAGGACATGGCCATGTTAGACCCTTCTCGATGAATAGCATTAACAAATTGAGCTGCATCTCCTGTGACGATGACACCATCTCCAACAAGTTTTGGTACGGTATTGTACCCACCTTCAGGGATGAGGTGAGCTAAATATTCCAGTGTTTCTCCTCCTTCTACATACGGCTGAATCATCGGATGATTTTTCACATGCTCTAATAAATCATATGGTTTTAACTTCTTTTTTATCATGGAGGAGAGCGTTGTACCGACACCGACGTTAATACTATCTTTATTCGTATAGATAAAACCTGTTCCTAATAACCCGTGTGTAGCATCCCCAAACATTTCAACAGAGACCCCTTGATTGTTTTGAACATTAAATCGTTCGTTAATCGTTTTTGAAGGGAGCTTCAATACTTCCATAACCGTTAACGCTACTTCATTTGGCTTCCATTCTTTATGGAATCCCAGTTGTTTTGCAAGTAACGAGTTGACTCCGTCGGCTAATACAACTACATCTGCATACACATCACCATCAGGGCGATCCGTCCTTACTCCTACCACTTTCCCGTCCTCGACAATACACTCGGTGACGACCGTTTCGTTAATCAACAAAGCTCCTTGTTCCACTGCTTTTTCTGCAAACCATTTATCGAATTTAGCCCGGAGCACAGTGAAGTTATTGTAAGGTTCTTTCGCCCATTCGAGACCTTTATAACTCGTTGTAACCATAGATTCCTTATCTAAAAACCAGAATCGCTGTTCTACCACTGGTCGTTCAATGGGTGCTTCATGCCAAAATTCAGGAATGATCTCTTCTAGCTGCTTCCGATAAAGGATCCCCCCCATCACGTTCTTAGACCCTGGGTACTCCCCTCTTTCAATTAATAATACTTTTAATCCTTTCTGTGCTGCAGTATATGCGCAACTCGTTCCTGCTGGACCAGCTCCTACAACAATCACATCAAATTTCTCAGACATCGGCTGTCACTCCCCCTGCTTTTTCGCCTTTTAACGCTTTGCGAAATTCCTCTGTTAGCATTGGTACTATTTCAAAAGCATCTGCAACAATTCCATAGTGAGCTGCATTGAATATGGCTGCTTCTGGATCATTATTAATAGCAATAATCATTTCTGAATTTTGCATACCCACCACATGTTGCACAGCTCCTGAGATCCCAATGGCAAAATAGATTTTCGGTGTGACGGTTAATCCTGTTTGTCCGACTTGATGATCGTGTCCACAAAGTCCTGCTTCAACTAAGTCACGGCTCGCACCCACGGTGGCATTTAAAACATCAGCTAATTCCTTCACCATGGCGAACCCTTTTTCATCTTTAATCCCTTTACCTGCCGCGACAATCACATCCGCATCTTCTAGGTTCACTGCTTTATTCATATCTCTGACGATTTCAAGTACTTTAGTGCGGAGGTCTTCTTCTTTAATCGAAATTTTTTCTTCAATGATTTCACCTTTTCGTGTATGATCAGGCTCCGGTTTAGGCATAACCTTTGGCCGGACAGTTGCCATTTGTGGGCGGTGCTTTTTACACAAAATGGTCGCCATGATATTTCCGCCAAAAGCTGGTCGACTAGCTTCAAAAAGACGCTTTTCTACGTTGACATCTAGTAACGTCGTATCTGCTGTCAGTCCCGTCATGACCTCTGTTGCAACAGCACTTGCCAAGTCTTTGCCGTTGGAGGTCGCTCCATAAATGAATATTTCCGGCTTGTATTTACGAACGAGATCCCCAACAGCTGTCATATGGGTCTCAGTTCGGTACTTCTCTAATACAGGATCATCAATGACATACACTTTATCCGCTCCATAGGCGAATAATTCTTTTGCTGAATCTTTCACATTGTGCCCTAGCAATACCCCGCACAAGTCTACTTCCAATTTATCAGCTAAATCTCTTCCTGCCCCTAATAGTTCCAAACCAACGTCAATAATTTGCCCCTCTTGTTGCTCGATAAACACCCACACGCCTCTGTATTCCTCTAAGTTCATGATTTTTCCCCACCTTTCACACCAAACAACTCACGCTTTTCGTATGTGACAGACAAAAGTTTCTCCACTTGTTCTTTTGTAGATCCTTCAATCATTTCGGCCCCTGAACTTTTTTCTGGCGGCCACATTTTCCCTACGATTGTTGGAGATCCCTTTAAACCTAATTGTTTAATATCTACGTCATTTAAATCGTCTACTGTCCAAACAATCGGTTCGTAACGTGCAGCTCTCATCATATTTGGTAGTGGTGAATAGGAAACTTCATTCATTTCTTTCTCAATTGTTAACAAACACGGTAGAGAAGTTTGTATCAATTCATAACCATTTTCAATCTTTCTACGTACTTTCATGAGCTTTTTGTCTAGATCCACTTCTTCTACCTTGATGACATTCGTCAAAGGAGGAATTCCCATTCTTCTTGCAATACCTGGTCCAGTTTGCCCCGTGTCTCCGTCAATCGCATGCTTTCCGCAAAGAACTAATTCAATTCCTTCTTCTTCTTTGAGCTTTTCTATCGCTTTAAACAAGGCATAACTTGTCGCCAGCGTATCCGCTCCAGCAAAACGACGGTCCGAAATCAAATATCCTTCATCCGCACCGATTTCAATACACTTACGAATCGCTAACCTCGCTTGCGGCGGTCCCATGGATAGGACAATGATCTTTCCACCGTGCTCTTTCCTCAGCCGAACAGCTTCTTCCACTGCATGGGCATCGTAAGGATTCAAGATAGTTGGCGCACTGGAACGATCCAGTGTGTTCGTTTTCGGATTTACTTTAATGATCTTCGTATCAGGTACTTGTTTAATACAGACTAGAATATTCATTTGTTCCCCACCCTCTTTCATTCATCTTGATTAACTCCATTAGTCTTTTAGAATAGATTAGTCGCCTTACTATCATCTAAGCTTCACAGATGTTTGAGAAAATTCCCCTTTTCTCATTTTCATAGCTTCATAAACTCACAGCAAATCAAACTAATTTCAACAGTTACCTGCAGAAAAGTTTGTTCAATCATTCACGAACATAGGTGCAAAAACGATCAGCAATTTACGAATCGCTTCATACCATTCTTTTCTTCCATCTGTTCATCTCTATTGCTGTAGATTTTTCCTATATTTTATTTAACAAGGATTATCTTACCTATAAAAAGATCCAATCTTTTTGATGTTTCCATTCGATAATTCAGCTTTCCTCCCTTCGTCAATTCTTGTCAGTAGAAAAACTTCCAGTGAAGTGGATCTTTATAAACATTTTAAACAAAAAGGTCTGAAAGCGTTTCCTTAGTTTATTTATACCAAATTTCACGAAGGGTAACAACCTCAAATTCATCAATTCACGAAAAAGTCAAACTTTTTAAACTTTTTAATATTAATAGTGTGTTTATATTGCGATCCCTTAAGTAAGTTGTCCTTTTAAAAGGTCGGACTGAGTCGTTATTGAATTTACTAACTTTTTAATTGGGTTTGCTTATTTATAATTATTTCAATATGCCGATAGAACAGTGAAATTTTCCAATAGAAGGTCGTTTTTCGCCTATAGAGACCTGCATTTCGCTGATAGACACACGATTTTCACCGATAGACGCACATGCCCCTCCTCATTCAGACAAAAAAACGACAGATAATATTCTGTCGTTCAACTTATAATTATGCACCACTGTCTTTAGCCAATTCTTTTTTATTAAATAGTAGGATCGTCGATACCATCATAACGACCATCAAAGCAACAGTAGCCCCCATGCTTAACCAAAATCCTTCATCCGCTTCTCCTACGAAAAACAACGAATAGCTGTGACTTGAGAGCATGCCTGGTGACCACATCATTAGTTCAGGAACATACATGCTTAATATACTTAATAATAGAGCTGTGCCGAGTGATCCAAAAGCCACAAGGGCTGAACTATTAAACAAAGCACTAAGACATAATACAAGGGTCATGACGAATGAGATCCACACAGCATAAACCAACGCTCCGCTCAGTACGTGACTCATGGGTACCTGGTCTATAAGAAGAAACGTGTAATATACCGCTGCGCTAAACCCAATAACATAGGAACCTAACGTTAGCATTAATATATGAACCCACTTAGCCGTTAAGTAGCTTGAGTAAGAAACAGGTTTCACTAACACCATAATATGCGTCCCGCTTGTCTTCTCAGTAGCAACGGTTCCCATAAAAGCTAGGACAAGAACGAGAAAGCCTATTTGACTGAATTGACCCAATGTACCTGCTAACACCTCTGCTCCAGTGGGCAATGGAATGTCCATCACGGCACCTTCGGGAAGTCCGCCAAAATTTTCTATAATATCTGCAAAGTAGTAAGAGGTAATCGGCTGCATCACTCCTAATACAATAAATACAATGGGGAGCCACAGCCATTTGAAATTTCTTAACGACTCTGTCCACTCTTTTTTGAAGAGAACCATCCACTGTCTCATCATGAAATCACCTTCATAAACAAATCTTCTAGAGAGGTCTTGGCTACTTCAAATTTCACCAGTTTCAATTCATGTAAATGCTCATCCTTCAAGAGGTTTGCACGAGCTTTTTCCATATTATCAACGGTGATCATTAATCTATGATGATCCAGCTCCCAATCAACAACCCAGTCTTGCTCCTTTAATGTATGCAACCACTCCTCAGGAGACTTTTCCGTTTCTAGGAAAAACGCAGGTTTCTGATGCGTTTGTTGAAGTTCTCTCAAGCTACCTTCAATGACCACAGTCCCTTTATTCATAATGAAAATATCGTCGGAAACCTCTTCAGCGTCATGTAGAACATGTGTAGAAAACAGAATAGACGTGTGTGTTTTCAACCTTTTCATTAATTCAAGCACTTCTCTTCTACCGATGGGGTCTAAAGCTGAAACCGGTTCATCTAAAATGATTAATTTTGGACTATGGACTAATGCCTGAGCGATCCCCAGTCTTTGTTTCATCCCTCCTGAGTATCCTGAGATTCTCTTTTTTCCGTCGTCTTGTAACCCTATCAGTTCCAACATTTCACTAGCACTGATTTTTGCTTGTTTCTTAGGTAAACCTGCGAGCTCAGCCGCAAAAATCAAATATTCTTCCCCTGACATCCAGCCGAAAAATTTAGGGTATTGGGGTAAGTAACCGAGATAGTTTCTTCGATCTCCTTCGTAAGCTGCATCAAATTGAATGGTTCCTTCTGTCGGTTTCATGAGACCAGTCAGCATATTCAATGTTGTCGTTTTCCCTGCACCGTTCGGACCTAAGAGAGCAGTACAAGCTCCTTCGCGGACAGATAAATTTAGTTGTTTAACAGCTTCAGTATCGTTGAACCGTTTCCCTAACGAGGAAGTTTCAATTAAACTCATTAATTACTCCTCCTGCCAAAAATAAAATAGAGTATCGGTCCGATCAAATTGATAAAAAGAATCACTATGATCCATATCCATTTAGGTCCATTCGTCTGATTCTGTTTGAGACAGTCGACTAACGCGACCACCATTAGAATAAATTGCAACACAATAATTGGAGCTACAAGAGCCCAGTTAATATTTTGCATTGCTTCTGTTAACTCATTCATTTTCCTCTCCTCCTTTTCGTTTTTGTTCAGGGATGAGGACTGTTGAAAGTGTTCGTTTTCTGTCATTCAGTGATGATTGCTGACTATATTTTTGAAGTAATTCCCGGTACTCCAAAATGAATTTCCTGTATTCTTCGTCATTCAAATACAAATCTAATTGGTGATAACCAAAACCATCGTCTTCAAAATTCACGTCTCCGTCTAAATATTCTTCAAATTGTTTCAAAATCATTGCAAAATACGTCATGAAATATCGAATATGATCATCTTTACTAATCTGTTCCGCTTCGTCACCTGACATGATCGCACTCTCTTCGTTTAACGTGTACCTCTTCTCTACCGTTCCTCTCACTTGCTTTTCTTCCATGATATGTACGATATCATGCTTTTTCAACATATTTAAATGCCTGTAAAGGGTAGCTTGAGGCACAGTCTCTAAATATTCGACCATTTCTTGGACGGTCATCGATTGCCGTGCTAAAGCTTGTAAAATCTTCATGCGAATGGGGTGAAGGATCGCATCAGCTTTAGACTCATTCATACATAAAAACCTCCGTTATTATCATATTCGATAATATTATCATATATGATTAAATTTTTGGTGTCTACTGGTAATTATCAATTTTGATAATAATTTTCCGGAGCCATTTTGATGGATTTTTTAATGGTGCATAAGAGAATAACAGGGTCTATATAGACTAATTCCATAGAAAGTGAAACTTCACTACTCTTCCGTCGTAGAAATATGTATAGAAAATATTTGGAGGAATGCATTATGAAAAAAGGTTTACTAACACTTGTTTCAGCCGGAACACTTGTAGCTTTAACAGCCTGTGGTGACATGACCTCAGATGACGGAATGAGTGTTGAAGAAATACTTAATGAATCAATCTCTGCAATGGAATCTTTAGAGTCTTATTCAATGACAATGGATATGCAGCAAGTAATGAACGTGGGAGATGAGGAAGGGATGTCTATCAACTCTTCAAGTACCACGTCTCTATTCTTGGATCCTATCGCTATGAAGCAAACAACTGAAATGAATATGGGAGACATGGGCTTGGGGGAAGAAGCAGTCATGGAGTACTTGACTTATTTCACGGAGGAAGATGGCTTTTTTGTTGAAGATCCGACCACAGGTGATTGGATAAAGTTACC
The DNA here is from genome assembly GCF_003226325.1 of Salipaludibacillus keqinensis. Lineage (GTDB taxonomy): Bacteria > Bacillota > Bacilli > Bacillales > Salisediminibacteriaceae > Salipaludibacillus > Salipaludibacillus keqinensis. The sequence continues at coordinate 1,047,470 of NZ_PDOD01000002.1, forward strand.
TGAAAGTTTTATGGATGAGATATTAGCTATGTCTGATGCGCAAATGAGTCCGGAAGACCAACTGAAACCCTTTAAAGAATATATTTCTGACTTATCTATCGAGACAACAGATGATTCTTACTTGATTACCCTAACAGGCGAAGGCATCGATATGGATGAATTCATGGCGGAGATGAATGGTATGGGCATGGAAAATATGGATCCGATGATGAGTGAGATGATGGGCGACATTGATGTAGAAGCATTGAATTATGAAATAACCATAGATAAAGAATCTTTTTATCAAACTGAATCGACAATTGAAATGACCATGAATATGGATATGATGGGTGAATCCATGACTACAGAACAAACAGTGGATATGGTGTTAACAGACTTTAACGAAGTAGATCCAATTGAAGTCCCGCAAGACGTTCTAGATAATGCCAAAGAAATGTCTGAGGAAGAGATGATGGGTGCAGGACAATAAAAGCTAAACGCGCAAACACCTTTAAAGTTGCTTCGAAAAAACTTGAGTTCGTATAGCACGTGGATTTATTCTTATAGCGCGTGATTTGCATTTTATAGCGCATACATTCGTTACTATAGCGTGGGAGTTCTGTCTCACAGCGCATACATTCGTTCACATAGCGCGTAAGCCCCTGCCTATAACAAATTTCGACATAGTTCATCCCTTTGCCTCTCCTCCTAAAAAAAGCTGCTCAGCGTTTAACTGAGCAGCTTTCATCATCATTTATAAATTTAACACGAGCACTTTGTCCCTGAGCATGGAATCGATGCTTCGTCCAATCCCTTGCACCCCTTGACCAGAGTTTTTCACACCTAAGAATGGGAAGTGATCCGGTCCGCGAGATGTTTTCCCGTTCACTTGAACCGTACCTACATTTAACTTATCTGCAATGGCAAAGGCATTTTCAATTCTCTTTGTGAAAATACTCGCTTGCAAGCCATATTCATTTCTCTTCTCTAAGCCAATCGCTTCTAATTCGTTCTCAACGCGCATAATAGGCAGCACTGGCCCGAACTGCTCTTTCCATGCAACATCCATATCTTCCGTCACATGATCAAGAACCGTGGCACCAAGTAAGTTTTCTTCTTGAATGCCTTCAGAAACGACAGTAGCTCCTTTTTTCTTTGCATCCTCAATCAATGAAACAACGAAGTCCGCTGATTTCTGATCGATCATCGGCGTAATATTCGCATTTTGATCGGATGTCCCTACAGTCAATTCTGCTACATTTGCTTTGATCTTAGCCACTAACTCATCAGCTACTTTGTCCATGACCATGACCCGTTTGATTGCCGTGCAACGTTGACCTGAATAACTTAAAGCCCCGCCAACAATTTCTTTTGCTGCCTTATCCAAATCTGCATCTTCTAATACAATGGCTGGATCTTTTCCACCTAACTCTAGAACAACAGGAATCATTGAAGCTTTTTTCGCGATGTGTTGTCCCGTGCTCGTTCCGCCAGTGAACGTGATCATGTCGACTTTTGGATGGGTCACAACATAGTCTCCAATTATTGATCCTCGCCCTGTTACAACATTTAATACTCCTTTTGGTAAACCAGCTTTCACAAGTGCTTCTACCATTAACAACCCACTGATTGCTCCTTGAGTTGCCGGCTTGAAGACGACCGTATTTCCTGTAATTAATGCAGGTGCAATTTTTGATGCTGCTAAGTTCACCGGATAGTTAAAAGGAGAGATCGCTAGAACCACACCGTGCGGAACTTTTTGAACCATAGCCTTTGTCGATTTGGACGCTCCAGGAAACGCATCACCTTGGATGAAACTTCCGTGAGTACGTAAACCTTCTTCAGCAGTATGACGAATCAATTGTGCCGTACGTTTCACTTCTCCTTTAGCAGAAGAGGGAGTCTTTCCTACTTCTAAATGAATCATCTGACCAATTTCATCTGCCATTTTTTCTAATTCATCCGCCCATCTATGAAGAAGTTCAGAGCGTTCATGCCCTTCTGATGCTTCCCAATTTTCCTGTACAACAGATGTGCTTTGAACAGCTCTGTCTACCTCTTCTTGACTCATAGCCGGTACTTCTCCTACCACTTGTCCATCGTCGGGAGATTTTATCTGAACAGTTTCTCCGCTGTCACTTTCTTTCCACTCATTGTTAAAAAGATATGGATAGATTTTTTGACTTCGTTTTAATTCCATTGTGATCACTCCATTTCTTTAAAGTAAGAAAGCATTTCGCTTTCAATGTTTCTTATTAAAACATGTGAAAACTCTTACAAACAACCCATATGCTCAAAAAAAATCAAATTATTTAAAATATTTGCTTCCGAGCTTAGGTCGAGGTTGGTGATTAACACCAGCAATCACCGTTGCAGCAAAGAAAAATCGGAGCATAACGATGGGAATCTAGTCAAATAAGATTGCTAATGGACAACAATTCAAGTCATCAGCAATCTATAATGATTTGCAGGGAATTCCAATTTGAGAAGAGCTTAATGATTAATCTTTTTAAATGGCGGCCTAATCTTTCTCATCTGGAGAGATATCATGCTTTTCTGTTCGGGGTATGCTAGAGTTAAGGTTCACTGCTTATAATTAGAGCATGAAAGGGAATAAGTAGGTAGTTTCAAGAAAGGAATAGAATCCATGAGAGTAAAGCGTTTATTTAAAAATACTTGGTTTTACGTTGGTCTATTATTAATCATTTTTATATTAATCTGTGTGTTCATATACGGTCTATTAAAACCTTTACCTGATGGGGTCAGCTATGAAGGAGAGCTTCATGCAATCAATAATGCAGCATTTTATTATGATCTTACATATGAGGAAAATAATGAATGGGTCGCCGATCAATCAATCTATGATGAAATACTCCAAGTCATAGATCGAGCAGAAGATTGGTTAATTCTCGACATGTTTTTATTTAATGATTATCATGATCGAGAGATAGATATGCCTGAATTAAGCGGTCAATTAACTGATGCGATTATTCAAAAAAAACAGGATCATCCTGATCTTGAAGTTATTTTTATTACAGATGAATTTAACCTCGGTTATGGTTCTCACTCCTCTAAACATTTAGATGCATTAAAAGAAAATAATGTTCATGTCGTCATCAGTGATTTAACCGAGTTGAGAGATGGAAAACCAATATATTCTACCTTCTATCGAACATTTTTCCAATGGTTTGGACGTGGCGATCGCGGTTGGCTTCCACATCCACTAAGTGATGATGCTCCGTCATTAACAGCTAGATCGTATTTAAAGATGCTCAACTTAAAAGCAAACCATAGAAAACTCGTCGCTACTGAACAAGAGGCGTTTATCACTTCAGCAAATCCTCATGATGGCAGCGGCTACTATAGTAACATTGGATTTAAAGTTGAAGGCGCCGTGATTAAAGATGTGTGGGAAGCGGAAAAAGCTGTAATAGATTTTTCAACTGATGAAGAGATTCCTTTTCCTGAGGAAGATGAATTCATTATTGATGATGTGGAAGGGGACCCTCAACTATACGCTCAGCATCTCACTGAAGGTAAGATTAAAAATCATATCATCGAAGAAATCAATGCAACGGCCCAAGATGAGACAATATATATAGGTATGTATTTACTATCGAAATCTCCAATCATTGATGCGCTCGTGGAAGCATCTCAAAGGCAAGTAGACGTGCGGATCATCTTAGATCCTAATAACTATTCCTTTGGTCAAGAAACAACCGGCCTTCCTAATCGACCTTCTGCGGCTGAAATGTTTGAAAGATCAGATGGTGATATTCAAATTCGCTGGTTCCACACAGAAAAGAATCAATTCCACACCAAGTTAATGTTAATCAGAGGCAACGAAGAATCAGTCATGCTCGGAGGTTCTTCCAACTTCACCCGAAGAAACCTTGATGACTTTAATTTAGACGCCTCTATCAAAATTATCGCTGAAAACGACACAGAACTTGCAATGGATGTTTATGATTATTTTCAGAAGATATGGAACAATGAAGACGACATCCTCTATACGGACACCATAGACGAATATTACGATGATTTAGCTTTATGGAAACGTTTCACGTACCGTTTACAGCGATGGACGTACTTGACAACCTATTAAACAAAAAAAAGCAGTTAAGTAGTTGTATCAGAGTATTCTGAGCTCCTTAACTGTTTTTTTGAATACAAAGACATGTTTGTTGACTGTCTAAATCATTAAAATGTTTTTTGGCAAACGTTTGGTGTCGAATGAATGATTTTCTTGAGACTGTTGCGGAAAAGGATAAAGACCACTAATAAGCCTTCGAGGTTGTATAAAAAGAAAAAGCTTTCCTACAAGTAGGAAAGCTTTGAATGTTTAAAATGGTGAGCCATGAAGGACTCGAACCTTCGACCCTCTGATTAAAAGTCAGATGCTCTACCAACTGAGCTAATGGCTCGCAGCTTATTCAATGAGGTTTACTCATGATGCCTACGGACGAAGCGATTGCTTCGAGGTCTTACCTGTTTCTTCCTCTTTTAGCTTTTCAATGATGACCATGCGTCGAAACAACTCGTAGTAGTTTCATAGATGCTTTGCTCGTCACTGAGCTAATGGCTCGCAGCTTATTCAATGAGGTTTACTCATGATGCTTCGATATCTTACCTGCTTTATAAAATAAGTGGTGACCCGTACGGGATTCGAACCCGTGTTACCGCCGTGAAAGGGCGGTGTCTTAACCACTTGACCAACGGGCCAAAATAAAGTGGCGGAGAAGGAGGGATTTGAACCCTCGCGCCGCTCACGCGACCTACACCCTTAGCAGGGGCGCCCCTTCAGCCACTTGGGTACTTCTCCTTAATGGCTCCACAGGTAGGATTCGAACCTACGACCGATCGGTTAACAGCCGATAGCTCTACCACTGAGCTACTGTGGAATATGGTGGGCCTGAGTGGACTCGAACCACCGACCTCACGCTTATCAGGCGTGCGCTCTAACCAGCTGAGCTACAGGCCCATTAAGGAAAACAAAAAAATGGAGCGGGTGATGGGAATCGAACCCACATCATCAGCTTGGAAGGCTGAGGTTTTACCACTAAACTACACCCGCGAAAAAACAAATATGTAATTAGATATCATCCTACTTCATAAGCTTATTAGGTGTTTCGTCCTATAAACTATAGAATAGATGCTCATGGAGCGGAAAACGGGATTCGAACCCGCGACCCCCACCTTGGCAAGGTGGTGCTCTACCACTGAGCTATTTCCGCATTTAATTGGCAGGGCTAGCAGGATTCGAACCTGCGGGTCACGGAATCAAAATCCGATGCCTTACCGCTTGGCTATAGCCCTTTAATACGTAAAAATGGGGCGGCTGATGGGAATTGAACCCACGAGTGCCGGAATCACAATCCGGTGCGTTAACCACTTCGCCACAACCGCCTCAATATAGATATGGCAGGGGTAGCAGGAATCGAACCCACATCAAAGGTTTTGGAGACCTTCGTTTTACCGTTAAACTATACCCCTAAAAGATGGTGGAGGGGGGCAGATTCGAACTGCCGAACCCGAAGGAGCGGATTTACAGTCCGCCGCGTTTAGCCACTTCGCTACCCCTCCAAAAATATACAAATAAAAAAATGGCGGTCCCGACGGGAATCGAACCCGCGATCTCCTGCGTGACAGGCAGGCATGTTAACCGCTACACCACGGGACCTTGAAGAAAATAATGGCGGAGGAAGAGGGATTCGAACCCCCGCGGGCTTTGACACCCCTGTCGGTTTTCAAGACCGATCCCTTCAGCCAGACTTGGGTATTCCTCCATTATCATTATGGTAGCGGCGGAGGGGATCGAACCCCCGACCTCACGGGTATGAACCGTACGCTCTAGCCAGCTGAGCTACACCGCCACAAAAAAATCTTATGTTATTATAATAAGTATAATTGGTGGAGCCTAGCGGGATCGAACCGCTGACCTCCTGCGTGCAAAGCAGGCGCTCTCCCATCTGAGCTAAGGCCCCATAATAATTGCCCAGCGACGTCCTACTTTCACAGGGGGAGATCCCCCAACTATCATCGGCGCTGGAGAGCTTAACTTCCGTGTTCGGCATGGGAACGGGTGTGACCTCTCCGCGATCGTCACTGGACA